>NZ_CP146350.1:6435676-8991014 GCF_037055355.1 Streptomyces sp. DG1A-41
CGGACACCCTGCGCCGGATCGGGTTCACGGGCTGACCGTTGGCGGCCGGCGAGCCGCTAGCCTTTGAGCCACAGCAGTGGTTCCAGGCAGGCGGTAGGCAGATGGACTTCCCGGCGGACTTCTCCGCGGACTTCCCGGCGCACACGCAGACCCACCCGCACGGCGGATGGCCCGGCAACGAACTGGAGGAGGTGCTCTCGGCCTCCCTCGGCGCCGGGCCGTCGGCCGGCGGGCGGATCGTCGAGGTGCTCGGCCGCAGTTTCGTCTGGGTCCCCCTGCCGAACGGCGGCGGCCCGCAGAGCGGCCCCCTCGACCTGCCGGGCATCGAGATCGAGGGCCAGGCGTACGTTCCGGTGTTCAGCTCCGAGGAGCAGTTCCGCCAGGTCGTCGGCTCCCACATGTCGTACACCATCGCGCCCGCCGTGGAGTTCGCCCGCGGCCTGCCCCCGCACGCCGGGATAGCCGTCAACCCGGGCGGTGTGGTCGGCATACCGCTCCCGCCGCCCGCCGTGGCCGAGCTCTGCCGGGCCGGCCGGACCCCCTTGGACGGCCCCGCGAGCGGCGGCCGGGTCCGCCTCTTCGAGCCCGACTGGCAGGACGACCCGGTGGACTTCCTCTCCGCCGCCTCCGCCGAGTTCGAGGCGATCGGCGTCGTCGTCACCGCCCGCCGCTGCCTCGCCGCGATCGAGACCGCCGACCCGGTGATGTTCGTGGGCGTCGAGCTCTCCCAGTGGGAAGGCGATCTGCGGGCCCTC
The DNA here is from genome assembly GCF_037055355.1 of Streptomyces sp. DG1A-41. Taxonomy (GTDB): domain Bacteria; phylum Actinomycetota; class Actinomycetes; order Streptomycetales; family Streptomycetaceae; genus Streptomyces. The sequence continues at coordinate 6,436,432 of NZ_CP146350.1, forward strand.
CCCCTGGAGGCCCTTTCCCGGGCCGTGACCAGGTCCCCGGCCCCGTGGCCGGTCAACCTGGTCCTCCTGGACGTGGCGGAGGACCCGGTGGGCACCTGGATGAAGGACCGGGTCCGGCCCTTCTACCAGCGGTAGATCAGCGAACCCAGGGGCGCGGGACCGTATCAACATGCGGGCCCGCCGCGTGGGCGCGACAAGCCACATACGACCCGCGCCCGCAAACCGGTACCAGGCCCCGAGCTCCTGGCGGGCTTAAGCTAGGTCACGGTCGAGGCGTTGTACGAAGGGGCGGTAAAGGTGAGCGCGAGCGGCACGGCCGCGGCCGGACAGGTCGAGCACATGCTGCGCCAGGTCACGCCCGGGCGTTACGACGCCTACGAGGCACTCCTGCGCGCGCTCGCGACCCCGCACACCGGCCAGATCTGGATGCTCCTCTGGCACGGCCAGGCGGGCTCCCCCGACGCCCAGTACGGGAACATGGAGGTCGACGGCTACGGCTACGCCCCCTGCGTGACCTCCGCCCAGGAGCTCTCGGCCAGCGGCTGGAACCGCAGTTACGAGGTGGTCGACGGAATCGACGTCGCCCGCGCCCTCTACCCCGACCACTACGGCCTCTGGCTCAACCCGCACGCCCCCGGCGGCGGCGTCGGCATCCCCTGGCTCGACCTGCGCCGGATCGCCACGGGCCTGGACCGCCAGCCCGCAGGCCCGCTGCGGCTGTCCGAACCGGCCATCGAGATCCCGCAGTTCTACGCCCTGCTCGCGCAGAACGCCCACCGCACCCCGGCCGTCCGCTCGCTGCGCCGGGCCTGGGTACAGCCCGCGCTGGGGGCGCCGTATCTCGCCATCGGACTGGACGTGTACGACACTTCGCCCCCGGCCGTGGACTCCGTGCGCGCGATGATGCAGCAGTCCCTCGGTGCGGTACCGGACGGGCTGCCCGTCTCGACCGTCGCCATGTCCGACGAACACGACCCGGTCGCCATGTGGCTGCGCGCGAACGCCCGCCCCTTCTACGACCGCGAGGCCCACGCCACCGCCCCTGTCCAGGCGCCGGCGACCGGTTACGGCTTCCCGCCCGCTCAGGGTCGCTACTGACGCTGCCCCGCCGCCCTCCGAGGTGAAAACAGAAGCGCGTCTTCGCGCGTAGATCCGCCTGAAATGTTCTAGCCTGCGCTAGATGTCCCCATTTCCCCGCGTCCGACGGCCGCCACCAACTGTCCGGATAACGGAACCCCGCGTGCAGCATCACGTTTACGCATCCTTTCTTTGCCAAGTCTGGCAACAAAACGCCGAAGCGTTGAAGACTCCCGCACCAGGGGTGTTCGCCCTTGTGTACGACGGACTGATCAAGCCGCCACAGCGGCAAGTGCGGGCCGGCCACCGCCGGTTGAGAAGAGGGGTCCCTGCCAGATGACGGCACCATTGCACGAGCCGACCGCGGAAGCGGCCCCGAGTGCCGCCGAGGAAGCGGCGGTTGCCACCGCCGGCGAGAAGGCCGTACAGGGTCGCTCCCTGGGCCGGATCGCCTGGGAGCGCCTGAAGCGGGACAAACTCGCCCTCGCGGGCGGCGCCGTGGTGCTGTTCCTCGTCGTTGTCGCACTGCTCGCGCCCGTGATCACCAACCTGTACGGGCAGGACCCGGACGCCTATCACGAGGAACTGATCGACCCTCTGTTCGGCACGCCCACGGGGTCCTTGGGCGGGGTCAGCGGCGACCACTGGCTGGGTGTCGAGCCGGTCAACGGCCGCGACATCTTCGCCCGCATCCTCTACGGCGCCCGGATCTCCCTGCTGGTCGGCTTCCTGTCCGCGATCGTCGCCGTCATCCTCGGCACGATCCTGGGCGTGCTCGCCGGCTTCTTCGGCGGCTGGGTCGACTCCGTCATCAGCCGTGTGATGGACGGTCTGCTGGCCTTCCCGCAGCTGCTGTTCATCATCGCGCTGGTCTCCGTCATGCCGAACGAGATGCTGGGACTGACCGGCACGGGTGTGCGCGTGTTCGTGATGATCCTGGTCATCGGCTTCTTCGGCTGGCCCTACATCGGACGCGTGGTGCGCGGCCAGACGCTCTCCCTGCGTGAGCGGGAATACGTCGAGGCGGCCCGCTCGCTGGGCGCCGGGCGGCTGTACATCCTGTTCAAGGAACTGCTGCCCAACCTGGTCGCGCCGATCATCGTGTACACGACGATGATGATCCCCACCAACATCCTCACCGAGGCGGCACTCAGCTTCCTGGGCGTGGGCGTCAAGCCGCCCACGTCCTCCTGGGGGCAGATGCTTTCGAGCGCGATCGACTACTACGACTCGGACCCCATGTACATGGTGGTCCCAGGCGTGGCGATCTTCATCACCGTTCTTGCCTTCAACCTTTTCGGCGACGGCGTGCGGGATGCGCTGGACCCGAAGGCCTCCCGCTGAACTGCCGTACCAAAAGTGTCCCGTGGCATCCACACACGGGGTCTCTCATCAATCCGGAGGATCCGAGATCGTGACTACCCAACGCACCTCAGGGCGGCGAAAGCAGGCATGGGCCGCTGTCGCCGCGGTCGCCGCGCTGCTGACCACGGCGGCGTGCGGCGGCGGTGACAGCGACGGCGGCTCTAAGTCGGGCGCGGCCGGTTTCGACGCCGCGAACAACAAGGTCGCGCAGGCTTCCCTGGCCAAGAAGGGCGGCACGCTGAAGTTCGGTGGTGCCCAGGACGCCGACTCGTGGGACACCACGCGCGGCTACTACGGCTTCATGTGGAACTTTTCGCGCTACTACAGCCGCCAGCTCGTCACGAACAAGACGGAGCCCGGAAAGGCCGGCGCCGAGCTGACCCCGGACCTCGCCACCGGTCTCGCCAAGGTCACGGACGACGGCAAGACCTACACGTACACCCTGCGTGACGGCGTCACGTGGGAGGACGGCAAGCCGATCACGTCCAAGGACGTCAAGTACGGCATCGAGCGCGTCTGGGCGCAGGACGTGCTGTCCGGCGGCCCGGTCTACCTCAAGGACGTGCTGGACCCGAAGGGCGAGTACAAGGGCCCGTACAAGGACTCCTCCCCGGACAAGCTGGGTCTGAAGGCGATCGAGACGCCGGACGACAAGACCATCGTCTTCAAGCTGCCGGCGGCCAACTCGGACTTCGAGGACATGCTGGGCCTGACCTCCGCGTCCCCTGTTCGCCAGGACAAGGACACCAAGTCCAAGTACGGCCTTAAGCCGTTCTCCTCCGGCCCGTACAAGTTCCAGTCGTACAGCCCGGGCAAGGACCTGACCCTGGTCCGCAACACCGAGTGGAAGCAGGCCTCGGACCCGATCCGCAAGGCCTACCCGGACAAGATCACCGTCCAGTTCTTCTCGGACGCCAACCAGCTCGACCAGCGCCTGATCAACGGTGACCTGGACCTGGACATCAACCAGACCGGCATGTCGCCGCAGGGCCGTACCACCGCCCTGAAGCAGCACAAGGGCAACCTGGACAACCCGGTCTCCGGTTACATCCGCTACGCGACCTTCCCGCAGAGCGTGGCGCCGTTCAACAACGCCGAGTGCCGCAAGGCCGTGATCTACGGAGCCGACCACGTGTCGCTGCAGACCGCGCGCGGTGGCCCCATCGCCGGTGGTGACATCGGCACCAACATGCTGCCGCCGTCCGTGGCGGGTGCCGAGGGCCAGAAGTACGACCCGTACGAGATCGCCGGAGCCAACAAGAAGGGCAACGTCGCCAAGGCCAAGGAAGCGCTGAAGGCCTGCGGCAAGCCGAACGGCTTCTCCACCACCATCGCCGTCCGCAACAACAAGCCGGTCGAGGTGGCCACCGCCCAGTCCCTGCAGGCGTCGCTGAAGAAGGTCGGCATCAACGCCCAGATCGACCAGTTCGACGGGTCGCAGACCACCGGCATCATCGGCAGCCCCGAGAACGTGAAGAAGAAGGGCTACGGCATCATCATCATGGGCTGGGGCCCGGACTTCCCGACCGTCCAGGGCTTCGGTATGCCGCTGTGGGACAGCAAATACATCCTGGAGAGCGGTAACAACAACTTCGCCCTGATCAACGACAAGACGATCGACGGCCTGTTCGACCAGTACATCACCACGCTGGACGACGCCGGCAAGACCAAGATCGCCACGGAGATCAACCACAAGGTGATGGAGGGCGCGTACTACCTGCCCTTCGTCTTCGAGAAGTTCATCAACTGGCGCTCCGACCGACTGGCGAACGTGTACACGACCGACGGCTACAGCGGTGTGTACGACTTCGTCAACCTCGGCCTGAAGTCCACGACCTGATAACCGGCACACCCGCCGTACGGCACGAAAGGCAGGTGAAGGCCGGCGCAGCGTGATCGCGGGCCACCGGAAGACCTCCGGTGGCCCGCGGTCCGCAGCGGGCCGAGAGCTGTGCTCGCTTACCTCATCAGGCGGTTGTTCGCCGCCGCAGTGATGCTCGTGGTCATCATCCTGGTGGTCTTCGGCATCTTCTTCCTCGTCCCCAAGTGGGCGGGCGTCGACATCGCCTCGAGCTTCGTGGGCAAGCAGGCAGACCCCGCCGCTGTCGAGGCGGTGCGGCAGAAGCTGGGTCTCGGCGACCCGATCTACACCCAGGTCTGGGAGTTCTTCAAGGGCATCTTCGCGGGGCGTACCTACGCGGCCGGCGGTGACGTCACCCAGTGCTCCGCGCCGTGCTTCGGCTACTCGTTCCGCAGCGAGCAGGCCATCTGGCCGGTGCTGACCGACCGCTTCCCGGTGACCCTGGGTCTCGCGCTCGGCGCCGCCGTGCTGTGGCTGATCTTCGGCATCGCGGCGGGTGTGCTCTCCGCGCTCAAGCGGGGCAGCGTCTGGGACCGCGGCGCGATGGTCGTGGCGCTGTCCGGTGTCTCCCTGCCCATCTACTTCACCGGTCTGCTCTCCCTGTCGATCTTCGTCTTCGGACTGGGCTGGTTCGACGGTCAGTACACGCCCCTGGAGGAGAGCTTCACCGGCTGGTTCAGCGGCATGATCCTGCCCTGGATCACGCTGGCGTTCCTCTACGCGGCGATGTACGCGCGTATCACCCGCGCCACCATGCTGGAGATACTCGGCGAGGACTACATCCGCACCGCCCGCGCCAAGGGCCTCAAGGAGCAGACGGTCATCGGCAAGCACGCCATGCGCTCGACGATGACGCCCATCCTGACCATGCTCGGCATGGACCTCGGCGCCCTCATCGGCGGTGCGATCCTGACCGAGACGACGTTCAACCTGCCCGGCCTCGGCCAGGCCGTGCTGAACGCCATCCGGAACCAGGACCTGCCCATCATCCTCGGCGTCACCCTGATCACTTCTCTCGCGGTGCTGATCGCCAACCTCGTGGTGGACGTCCTGTACGCCGTGATCGACCCCCGAGTGAGGCTCGCATGACCGAACTCAGCAAGAGCGGAGCGGCCGTGGGGGAGCCCACCGGCACCTCGCCCGCTCCGACCGCCTTCCTCGAAGTACGCGACCTGAAGGTGCACTTCCCGACCGACGACGGCCTGGTCAAGTCCGTCGACGGGCTCAGCTTCCAGCTGGAGAAGGGCAAGACCCTCGGCATCGTGGGCGAGTCGGGCTCCGGCAAGTCGGTGACCTCGCTCGGCATCATGGGCCTGCACACCGCCGGCCAGTACGGCAAGCGCAAGGCGCAGATCTCCGGCGAGATCTGGCTGGACGGCACCGAGTTGTTGACCGCCGACCCGGACTACGTGCGCAAGCTGCGCGGCCGCGAGATGTCGATGATCTTCCAGGACCCGCTGTCGGCGCTGCACCCGTACTACACGATCGGCCAGCAGATCGTGGAGGCGTACCGCATCCACCACAACGTGGACAAGAAGACCGCCAAGCGCCGTGCCGTGGAGATGCTCGACCGCGTCGGCATCCCGCAGCCGGACAAGCGCGTCGACAACTATCCGCACGAGTTCTCCGGCGGCATGCGCCAGCGCGCCATGATCGCGATGTCGCTGGTCAACAACCCCGAACTGCTTATCGCGGACGAGCCGACGACCGCCCTCGACGTGACCGTCCAGGCGCAGATCCTCGACCTGATCCGGGACCTGCAGAAGGAGTTCGGCTCGGCGGTCATCGTCATCACGCACGACCTGGGCGTCGTCGCCGAGCTCGCCGACGACATCCTGGTGATGTACGGCGGCCGCTGCGTGGAGCGCGGCCCGGCAGAGGAGGTGTTCTACGAGCCCCGCCACCCCTACACCTGGGGCCTGCTCGGCTCGATGCCGCGGCTGGACCGTGAGCAGCAGGAGCGCCTGATCCCGGTCAAGGGCTCCCCGCCCTCACTGATCAACATCCCTTCCGGCTGCGCCTTCAATCCGCGCTGCCCGTACGCCGACATCCCGAAGGACGACGTCACCCGCACGATTCGCCCCGAGCTGACCGAGGTCGGCAGCAAGCACTGGGCCGCCTGCCACATGACCCAGGAGCAGCGGGAGCGTATCTGGACCGAAGAGATTGCGCCGAAGCTGTGAGCGAGAACTCCAAGGACACAGTCGTGACCACTCCCGCGAAGAGCGACGGCGCCGCCCTCACCAAGGACGTCGCCCCCGGCGAGACTCTGCTGAAGGTGACCGGGCTCCAGAAACACTTCCCGATTAAGAAGGGCCTGCTCCAGCGGCAGGTCGGCGCGGTGCACGCGGTCGACGGGCTCGACTTCGAGGTGAAGTCCGGCGAGACCCTCGGCGTCGTGGGCGAGTCGGGCTGCGGCAAGTCCACGATGGGCCGGCTGATCACCCGGCTGCTCGAACCGACCGGCGGCAAGATCGAGTTCGAGGGCAGGGACATCACGCACCTCGGGGTGGCGGGCATGCGTCCGCTGCGCCGCGATGTGCAGATGATCTTCCAGGACCCGTACTCGTCGCTGAACCCGCGTCACACCATCGGCACCATCGTCGGCGCACCCTTCCGGCTCCAGGGCGTCTCGCCCGAGGGCGGCATCAAGAAGGAGGTCCAGCGCCTGCTGTCGGTGGTCGGCCTCAACCCCGAGCACTACAACCGCTATCCGCACGAGTTCTCCGGCGGCCAGCGCCAGCGCATCGGCATCGCCCGCGCGCTCGCGCTCAACCCGAAGCTGGTGGTGGCCGACGAGCCGGTCTCCGCCCTCGACGTGTCGATCCAGGCGCAGGTGGTGAACCTGCTGGACGACCTCCAGCAGGAGCTCGGCCTGACGTACGTGATCATCGCGCACGACCTGTCGGTCGTCCGGCACGTCTCGGACCGGATCGCGGTGATGTACCTCGGCAAGATCGTCGAGCTGGCCGACCGCGAGTCGCTGTACCGGGCGCCGATGCACCCGTACACCAAGGCGCTGATGTCGGCGGTCCCGATCCCGGACCCGCGCCGCAAGTCGGCCAAGAGCGAGCGCATCCTGCTCAAGGGCGACGTGCCCTCGCCGATCTCCCCGCCGAGCGGCTGCCGCTTCCACACCCGGTGCTGGAAGGCGACGGAGACCTGCAGGACGACCGAGCCGCCGCTGATCGAGCTGAAGCCCGGCCAGCAGGTCGCCTGCCACCATCCGGAGAACTTCGAGGACCAGGCCCCGCAGGACACCGTCCTGCTCTCCGCGGCCAAGGAGGCGGCGGAACTGGTGTCGGACGAAGTGCTCGCGGAGTCGGCGGCAACGAGCGCGGCGGTGGCCAAGGAGGTGGTGGGCGAAGGCAAGTCCACCGAAGCCGCCGAAGAACCGCGAGAAGCACAGGATTGAAGCTCGTCCAAGAGAAGGGCAGGGGCCGACGGCAATATGCCCGTCGGCCCCTGCCCTTCTCTTGGAGATTCCCCCTCCAGTAGTACGGCGTGCCGTACTTCTCCATGGCAATGAAGGCATCGGTGCCCCGTCTTCTTCTGGTGCGCTGCGATGGAGACGTCGACCAAACCCTGGGTCTTACCGCGGGTGGCCAGCGGCACGGTGTCGGTGATGATCGCGGTGCCGGCCACGAGTCCGAAGTTCGCCGTTCTCGATGCGGGACAGGAGGCGGCGAGACGTGCGCACGTCGGCCAAGTTCGGACAGCGAGTAGTCGCGATCCTGCGGAACTCTTGGATGCGTACCCTGATGCGCTCCGGGGTGGCGCTATGCCGGTTCTGCCGGGCGATCCGCCCGCGGGTGAGGCAGCGGACGTGCCCCGTATGCCCGGCCGCTCGACGCCGTGATGGCTGCGTCGTCGCGCCAGAATGTCCGGGTGCTCCAGCAACTCTTCAGTCCGTCCGTCCAGCACACGCTCGACCTGATCGGCATCTTCGTCTTCGCGATCTCCGGCGCCCTGCTGGCCGTGCGCAAGAACTTCGACGTGTTCGGCATCGCCGTGCTCGCCGAGGTCACCGCGCTGGGCGGCGGGCTCTTCCGTGACCTGGTCATCGGGGCCGTACCGCCCGCCGCCTTCACGGACCTGGGGTACTTCCTCACCCCGCTGCTCGCCACGCTCCTGGTTTTCTTCCTGCACCCGCAGGTGGAGCGCATCCAGGTCGCCGTGAACGTCTTCGACGCCGCCGGCCTCGGCCTGTTCTGCGTCGCCGGCACGATCAAGGCGTACGAGTACGGGCTCGGACTGACCGCCTCCGCCGGCCTGGGTCTGACCACCGCGGTGGGCGGCGGTGTGCTGCGGGACGTCCTCGCCAACGAGGTGCCCTCGCTGCTGCGCTGGGACCGCGACCTGTACGCGGTTCCGGCGATCGTCGGCGCCACCATGGTCGCCCTGTGCATCCGCTACGACGCCCTGAACCCGCTCACCAGTGCTCTCGCGGTGATCACCGCCTTCGTACTGCGCCTGCTCGCGATGCGGTTCCACTGGCGAGCTCCGCGGGCCTGGCACCGGCGGTCGACGGTGAGCGAGGAGGAGCAGCCCGTCCTGCCGTGACGTGGCCGCGGCCCGTCACCTCCGTCAGCCAGCGGAACGCGGGAACCACCTGCGGCCGCCACAGCGCCATGGTGTGACCGCCCGCGCTCCTCGGGATGTACACCACGTGCACGGTCGTCGGCGCCTTGGCGGTCTGTTCCAGGGCGATGGCCGCCTCGTAGCCGTCGTGCGGCTGGCCGGAGAGGTAGAGCGAGACGCGCGGCGGGACGGGCGCCTTGCGCAGCAGCAGGTAGGGGTTGTTCTCGGCCCGCAGGGCGGGGGTCTGCGCGGCGAGCGAGTCGCGTTCGCCGATCGGGTCGTTGTAGCCGGACAGGCTGACGGCGGCCCGGTAGCGGTCGGGGTGGGCGACGGCCAGCTTGGCCGCGCAGTGCGCACCGGCCGAGTAACCGGCCACCGCCCAGCCCTGCGGGGCGGACTCGGCGCGGAAGTTGTCCATGACCATCATCGGCACGTCGACGCTCAGCCAGGTGTCGGCGTTGACCGTGCCCGGGATGTTGGCGCAGCCGGTGTCCACCCCCGCCAGCAGATTGGTGCGCGGCGCGACCAGGATGAACGGGGCGATCTGCCCGTCTCGCATCAGCGGCTCCAGCTGCTCGTGCGCGTGCAGCGAGCCGAACCAGGCCTTCGCCGAGCCGGGGTAGCCGGGCAGCAGCTCCACGACCGGGAACTTGTGGTGCCGGTAGGCCGGTTCGTCGTACTGCGGCGGGAGCCAGACGTAGACCTCGGCGTTCACGCCCGAGACCCGGCCCTTGAGCTGGGTGACCCGCACGCCGCCGGCCGCGCGCATGCCGGGCCCGGTGGCCGGCCGGAAGGTCTGACGCACCTTGGGCAGCCGCTTCAGCGCGATGCCTCCGGTGCCGTCGGCGCCCAGGTTGGCCGCCTGCTGCACGTGGTCGCCGGTGCCGAGCAGGTCGGCCCAGTTGTCGTACAGGTTGTTGGCGTTGTTGACCATCGTGAAGACCAGCGCCACGGCGGTCCCCTGGGCGAACAGCAGCATCAGCGCGCGCGCCGCGGTGCGCACGGCGCGGGGGCCGCGGACGCGCGACCACAGCGCGAGCGGCAGCGCGAGCGCGACGACCGACAGCGCGATCAGCGTGTAGAGGAACGGAGTCCCGGTGAGGCTCATGTCTCTTCAGAGGGGCAGGCGGCCCTTCGGGTTTACGGACGAGTGAGGACACTTACCGAGAAATTGCCGAGGCCTCACTCAAGCCGGTGCCTACCAAAGCTACCGCTTAGTAGTCGGTTCTTGTACTGTTCAGCCATGCCAGAAGCAGCCTCCGCACCGGCCGTCCGGGCCACGATCGGCGACAGCGAGTTCGACCGCGACACCGCGCTCACCCGGCGCGCGCCCGGCGTCTACGACATCGACCTCTCCGCCGGCTGGACGATCATCAGCGCCGTCAACGGCGGCTATCTGCTGGCCGTCCTGGGCCGCGCGCTGGCGGACACCCTGCCGCACGCCGACCCCTTCACCATCTCGGCGCACTACCTGACCGCTTCGCGGCCCGGCCCGGCGGTCGTCCGCACCGACGTCGTCCGCACCGGCCGGACCCTGTCGACGGGCCAAGCCTCCCTCGTCCAGTACGACGACGAGGGCCGCGAGGTGGAACGCATCCGCGTCCTCGCCTCCTACGGCGACCTGGACACCCTGCCCGACGACGTCCGCACGACGGCCAGGCCGCCCGCTATCCCGCCGCTGGAGCACTGTTTCGGCCCGGAGGCCGCATCTGATATCCGACTACCGTCGGGTGGCCCCGCCCCGGTGCCCGGCAGCTCGGCCATAGCCGACCGGCTGATGCTCAAGCTGGACCCGTCGACCCTGGGCTGGGCCCTCGGCAAGCCGTCCGGCAAGGGGGAGATGCGGGCCTGGTTCGGGCTCGCGGACGGCCGTGACCACGACCCGCTCTCCCTGCTGCTGGCGGTGGACGCCCTGCCGCCCACCGCCTTCGAGCTCGGGCTGAAGGGCTGGGTGCCCACCGTCGAGCTGACCGTGCACGTCCGCTGCCGTCCGGCGCCCGGTCCGCTGCGCGTGGCGATCAGCACGCGCAACCTCGCCGGTGGCTTCCTGGAGGAGGACGCCGAGGTGTGGGACAGCGCCGACCGGCTGGTGGCGCAGTCCCGTCAGCTCGCGCGGGTCAGGCTCGGCTGAGCGGCTCGCGCCCCAGCCAGGCCGCCAGCCTGCCGTAGACGTCGGCACCCTCGGGGCCGGCCGGGCCGTGGCGAACGGCGTGTTCTCGTCCCGCTGTTCGTCCGGCAGCATGCGCCGGGCGACGGTCAGCGCGAACTCGGCGAGCTCCGGGTCCAGTTCGCGCGGGTGTCCCAGGGCCTCGGACAGGTCCCAGGTGTGGGTCACGGTCTCCAGGACGTAGGCCGACAGGGCGGCCCGGCCGGGCATCTCGCCGAACGGCAGGCGCACCACCGCGTCCAGCAGGTCGTCGCCCGCCCAGGCCTTGACGGCCCGGGTCCTGGCCTCGTCGTACGCGGCCGTCCAGCCGTCGTCCGGCACACCCTCGGCGAACGGCCGTACGGCGCTCGCGTCACCGCCCTCGGCGACGACGGCCAGCCGGTGGGTCGCGCCGGTGAGATGGCTCAGCAGCGTGCGCACGTCGAACTCGGTACACGGCGTGGGGCCGTCGAGCTGCTCCGCGCGGACGGACCGGATGAGTTCGGCGGCCTGCTTCGCGGTGCGGCCGAACAGCGGACGGGGATCGTCGGTCATGAAACTCCTCTTGAGTGGGTGGACAGCGGGAGCATGGCCGGAAAACCTGACAGCCGCCGTCAACATTTGCCCGGACCCCTCACCCGCCCCGATGCTGATGCCGTGAAGTCCGACCGCCTGCTGTCGATCCTGTTGCTCCTCCAGACTCGCGGCCGGGTCCCCGCGCGCGAACTAGCCGAGCGGCTCGAGGTGTCGGTCCGCACCGTCTACCGCGATGTCGAGGCCCTGTCGGCCGCCGGCGTCCCGGTCTACGCGGAACGCGGTCGGCACGGTGGCATCGAACTGCTCGCCGGGTTCCGCACGGACGTCACCGGTCTGACCGCCGACGAGTCCCGCGCGCTGTTCGTCCTGGCCGCGCAGGGCGCGCACGCCGCGCTCGGACTGGACGCGGCGTTCGGCTCGGCCCTGCGCAAGGTGATGGCCGCGCTGCCGGCTCCGCACCGCCCGGCCGCCGAGACGACCTCCCGCCGCATCCTCGTCGACGCCAGCCGCTGGCGCGGCGGGCCGCAGCCGGCCGTCGACCTGGAGGTGCTGCGGGACGCCGTCTTCGCCGACCGCAGGCTGCGGCTGCGCTACCGGCACAGCGGAGAACGCCAGGTGCGGACGTACACCGTCGACCCGTACGGCCTCGTCGCCAAGGCGGGCGTCTGGTACCTGGTCGCCGACCGGCGGGCCGAACCCCGGCTCTTCCGGGCGGACCGGGTGCGCTCGGCCCGGCTCCTCGACGATCCCGTACGGCGGCGTCCGGGCGTCGAACTCGCCGACGCCTGGGAGGCCCTGCGCCGCCAGGTCGAGGAACGGTCCGGCGGGCTGGACGTCACCGTCCGGGTGCGGCGCGAGCGGCTCGACATGTTCCTGCGGCTGACGGCCTTCCTGCCGGCGGAACTCCTCGACGACGACGGCGAGAGCGAGTGGGCGACCGTGCGACTGACGTACGGACTCCTCCCCGAGACCCGCCAACTGCTCGTGTTCGCCGACCAGGTGGAGGTCCTCTCGCCCCCTCAGGTGCGCGACGAACTGGCCCGGGCGGCCGGTTCCGTCACGGAGCTGTACCAGCGCTCCGGGGCGGACCCAACGTGAAATGCCTGGTCGGCGGGGTGTCTTGAGGCGCGCTTTGCCCTGCTGACAGGGCGGTCACAGGGCGGTCCCAAGGGAGCCCCAGGCGGCGTTGGTTGAGTGCCCGCCTCAGGACTCCCTCATCTTCCCTGGAGTTGTTTCTCATGATGCGTGTGCGTCTCGTCCCCGCCGTGGCCCTGCTGGCGCTCTCGCCCCTGGCCCTGGTGGCCTGCGGCTCCGGCGACTCCTCGACGTCTTCGGGCAGCGGCGGCGGTTCCGGGCAGCAGCAGTCCTGCAAGGCGCCGTCGGGGGCGCCGAGCGGGGCGCCATCGGGGACGCCCTCAGGGGCTCCGTCCGGTGCTCCGTCAGGTGCTGCTTCCGGCGGTGCCAAGCCGACGGGGACACCGTCCGGGGCGCCTTCGGGAATGCCCAGCGGGGCGCCGGGTGGCGGCCAGGGCGGTCCTGGTGGTGGCCAGGGCGGCGGCTGTGGGGCTCCGGGCGGCGGGGGCCAGGCCGCGGGCGGGCAGGGGGAGCAGGCCCGGTAGGCGTACGCGGACGGGCCCGGGCCCGTCCGCGACATCAGGGGCGGCGCGCCCGGCGAAGGGGCGCGCCGCCCCCGCTGTCGTTCCCGCCGCGCGGTCCGTCAGTCCAGCCAGTGATGGCGGCCCAGGCCGATCAGCCGCATCTGGCGGGTCGCCACCTGCGCGACGTGCCGGGTCCGCTCCTCGCGCTCCTGTTCCGGCCCCTCCAGCGCCTCCAGGAAGAGCGACGCGGTGATCAGCATCTGGTCGACGTAGAGGTGCGCGAGCATCAGCAGGTCGTCCTCGGTCCAGCCCGCGGACACCGGGTCCTTGGCCAGTTCGTCCTTGACCTCCTGGGCGAACCGGGCCAGTTGCTCCCGTATGGCCTCCCGTACCGGCTGGACTCCGCCATGTCGCTCACGGGCGATGAACCGGACATGTGCGGGGTACCCGTCGACGTGACGGGCGATCAGCTCGATGGTGCGCGTGATGCGCTTTTCGCTGTCGCCCGTCGTGGACACCGTCGTCCGGATCATCGGGTGCAGGCTGCCCAGCGCCTCCTCGACCAGGGCCACGCCCAGATCCGCCGTGGAGCGGAAGTGGCGGTAGAAGGCCGTCGGGGCGACACCGACGGCGCGGGTGACCTCGCGCAGCCCCAGGCTGCTCAGACTCTGCTCCTCCAGCAGCCCGAGGGCAGCGTCCAGGAGCGCCTGCCGGGTCTTCTGCTTCTGGGCCTGCCGGATGCCGAGGGTGTGACTCATACCATGCAGTTAACAACTGTTCTCTGTAATTGGGAAGTCATGGGGCCCGCTAGACTGGGAAGTCAGTGAACAAGTGTAACTACAATCGTTCACCGAAACCCTGGGGGTTGTTTCCCGTGCTGTTCATCGTCGCCGCACTCCTGCTGCTGGGTGCCGTGCTGGGCACCGTGGCCCACGCGCCGGTCACCTTCTCCGTCGCCCTCGGCGTCGTCATCGCCGTCTGGCTCGGCATCTTCGCGATCCGCGAGCGTCATGGCCGCCGGCGCCACACGCAGGCCCACTGACCTTCTTTCCCGTCCCGATCCGAGAGTCGGAGCTGACACCATGCAACTCACCGCACCGGCAACACGCCGCACCGGTATCCGCGACGCCGACGGCATGGCCGTCGCGTCCTTCATCCTCGGCCTGGTCGGCCTCCTCGTCTTCAACGTCTTCCTCGGGCCGGTCGCCATCGTGCTGGCCGGTGTGGCCCTGTGGCGGGGCACCACCCGGCGCGGGCGCGCGTACCTGGGGATGGGCCTCGGCGTCGCCGACCTGCTGGTCCTGGCGGCGTTCGTGCAGGCGGACAGCACGATCTCGTGGAACTTCTGAACCGCCTCGCGCCAGGGCGGTCCAAGTTCGGCCAACCTTGATCTGAGGACGCTCGAGGGGGAGCCGTAGAATCGGGCTCACCATGGCTTACCTCGACCACGCCGCGACCACCCCGATGCTCCCGGAGGCGGCAGAGGCGCTCACCGCCCACCTGGGTGCCACCGGCAACGCGTCCTCCCTCCACGCATCCGGCCGGCAGGCCCGCCGCACCGTCGAGGAGGCCCGCGAGACCCTCGCCGAAGCCCTCGGCGCCCGCCCCAGCGAGGTCGTCATCACCTCGGGCGGCACGGAGGCCGACAACCTCGCCGTCAAGGGCCTTTACTGGTCACGCCGTGACGCCGACCCGGCCCGCACCCGCGTCCTCGCCAGCCCCGTCGAGCACCACGCGGTCCTCGACGCCGTGCACTGGCTCGGCGAACACGAGGGCGCCGCCATCGAGTACCTGCCGGTCGACGCCCATGGCCGCGTCCACCCGGACGCCCTGCGCGAGGCGATCGCCCGCAACCCCCACGACGTGGCCCTCGCCACCGTCATGTGGGCCAACAACGAGATCGGGACGATTCTGCCGATCCGCGAACTCGCCGACGTGGCCGCCGAGTTCGGTGTCCCGCTGCACTCGGACGCCGTCCAGGCCTTCGGCCAGATCCCCGTCGACTTCGCTGCCTCCGGCCTCGCGGCGATGACGGTGTCGGGCCACAAGATCGGCGGGCCGTACGGCATCGGCGCCCTGATCCTCGGCCGTGAGCACACCCCCGTACCCGTCCTGCACGGCGGCGGCCAGGAACGCCACGTCCGCTCCGGCACCCTCGACGTGCCCGCCATCGCCTCCTTCGCGGTCGCCGGGCGGCTGGCCGCTGAGCAGCGCGAATGGTTCGCCCGCGAGATCGGCGCCCTGCGCGACGCCCTCGTCACCGCCGTCCGCACGGCGGTGCCGGACGCGATCCTCGGCGGCGACCCGGACCCGGAGGGCCGCCTCCCGGCCAACGCGCACTTCACCTTCCCCGGCTGCGAGGGCGACTCCCTGCTGCTCCTGCTCGACGCCCAGGGCATCGAGTGCTCCACCGGCTCCGCCTGCACCGCCGGCGTCGCCCAGCCCAGCCACGTCCTCCTCGCCACCGGCACCGACCCGGACCTGGCTCGCGGCACCCTCCGCTTCTCCCTCGGTCACACCTCCACGGAGGCCGACGTCGAGGCCCTGGCGAAGGCCATCGGCCCGGCGGTGGAGCGGGCGCGGGCGGCGGGGCTGACGTAGTTCCCGCCGTCTTGGCCCTGCTCGACCGGTCAGGCCGGCGTCGTACGCGCCGCGCGCACCAGACGCATGTACGTGTCCCAGTCCCAGTGCGGCCCGGGGTCCGTGTGGTCCGTGCCCGGGACCTCCACGTGGCCGATGATGTGCTCGCGGTCGACGGGTATGTCGTAGCGCGCGCAGATCCGGGCCGTGAGGCGGGCCGAGGCCTGGTACATCTCGTCCGTGAAGTCCTGCGGGCGGTCCACGAAACCCGCGTGCTCGATGCCGACACTGCGCTCGTTGTAGTCGCGGTTGCCCGCGTGGTATGCCACGTCCAGCTCGCGGATCATCTGGGCGATGTGCCCGTCCTTGCGGACGATGTAGTGCGACGCCGCTCCGTGCGACGGGTTCCGGAAGGCCCTCACCGCGCTGTCGAAGCCGCCCTGGGTGACATGGATGACCACCATGTCTATGCCGTAGTCGTCGGGCCGGTCCGCGCGGCGCCAGTTGGCGTCCGACGCCGCGACCCAGCGCGCGCCCGCGTAGTCGACCTCGCCCTCCTTGCGCGGCTTCTCCACGCCGGGCACGCGCCACCACAGCCGGCCCAGCTCGTCACGGGCCAGCACCGCGGAACCCGCGGCGGCCGCCGCCCCGCCCACGATCAGGGCCCGCCGCCCGATGCGCCGGTCCGTGTCCTTGGATGCTCGTCTCGCCCCCATGTGATCGCCAACGGATACCCGGCGGCCTTGGTTCCCGCGCCCCCGTACCCTGGAAGGGTTATGACTCACACCCCGCAGCGCTCCCGCCCCCTCCGCGTCCTGGCCGCCATGTCCGGCGGAGTCGACTCCGCCGTGGCCGCCGCCCGCGCGGCCGAGGCCGGCCACGACGTGACCGGCGTCCACCTCGCGCTCTCCGCCAACCCTCAATCCTTCCGCACGGGCGCGCGGGGCTGCTGCACCATCGAGGACTCGCGCGACGCCCGCCGCGCCGCGGACGTCATCGGCATCCCCTTCTACGTGTGGGACCTCGCCGACCGCTTCCGTGAGGACGTCGTCGAGGACTTCGTCGCCGAGTACGAGGCCGGCCGCACCCCCAACCCCTGCCTGCGCTGCAACGAGAAGATCAAGTTCGCGGCCCTGCTGGACAAGGCGCTGGCGCTGGGCTTCGACGCGGTCTGCACAGGCCACTACGCGCAGATCGTGACCCTTCCCGACGGCACCCGCGAGCTGCACCGTGCCTCCGACATGGCCAAGGACCAGTCCTACGTCCTCGGCGTCCTGGACGAGAAGCAGCTCGCCCACGCGATGTTCCCGCTCGGCGACACCGTCACCACCAAGGACGAGATCCGCGCGGAGGCCGAGCGCAGGGGCCTGGCGGTGGCCAAGAAGCCCGACTCGCACGACATCTGCTTCATCGCCGACGGCGACACCCAGGGCTTCCTGGCGAGCCGGCTCGGCAGGTCCGAGGGCGACATCGTCGACGAGTCCGGCAACCGGCTCGGCACGCACGAGGGCGCGTACGGCTTCACCATCGGCCAGCGCAAGGGCCTGCGCATCGGCACCCCGGCGCCCGACGGCAAGCCGCGCTACGTCCTCGACGTCTCCCCGGTCACCAACACGGTCACGGTCGGCCCGGCCGACGCGCTCGACGTCAGCGCCCTGACCGCGATCAAGCCGCGCTGGTGCGGCGTCGCCCCCACCGGCCCGGGCACGTACACGGCCCAGCTCCGCGCCCACGGCGGCGAGACCGAGGTCACCGCCGAGCTCGTCGACGGCCACCTGGAGGTGACGTTCGCGGAGCCGGTCCGCGGCGTCGCCCCCGGCCAGGCGATCGTCCTGTACGACGGCACACGCGTGGTGGGCTCGGCGACGATCGCCTCGACCAGGCGAGCGACGGCGGGCGTGGCCTGACGCTGCGGGCATCCGGGACACGTCACCACGCGCGCGTGCCCCCGTCCCACTCAGCCCTCCCCGCGCGCGTGGCCAGCCCCCAGCCCGCTCAGCCCCGCGTGAAGAACTCCGCCAGCACCGGCGCCAGCACGTTCGGCTCCACCATGTGCGTCTGGCCCTGGAGCGTGCGGTACGACCCGCCGGGGACGGAGTCCGCGATCGCCCGGGCCGCCTCGCGGAGCCAGGCCGGGCTCGCGTCGCCCGCGACCGCCAGGACGGGGACGCCGATCGAGGCCAGCCGGGCGCGCGGGACCCGGCCGTCGCGCATGACGGCGTCGTCGTGGGCGAGGCTCGGGGCGATCGCCTCCATGCCGGCCCACATGGGGGACTGGCGGGCGCCCTGGATCACCCCCTCGGCCAGGCCGGTCAGCCGCAGGAACAGCTCGACCGCGTCCCCGCGCCGCCCCTCACCGAGCGCCTCCGTCAGACGCGCGGTGTACTCCGCGCGCTCCATGGCACCCTCCTCGGACATCGCGAACGGCGTCTCGTAGACAGCCACGCGCCGCACCGGCAAGCCGCTCGCCGCCGCCTCCAGCGCCAGTGCCCCGCCCGACGAGATGCCGTACAGGAACGCCTCGCCGCCCACCGCCTCGATCACCGCCGCCAGGTCTTCGACCTCACGCTCCACGGCGTACGGCGGAGTGTCCCCGCTGGCACCGCGGCCCCGGCGGTCGTACACGACGGCCTGAAAGCGCTCCGACAGCGACACGGCCAACGGCGCGAGCGTGCCGCCCGTCGACATCGCGCCGCTCACCAGGACGACCGCGGGGCCCCGGCCGGTGCTCTCGTAGGCGATGCGGGTGCCGTCACGCGAAAGGATCCTCTTGTCCATGTCAGTGCAGACTGCCGCACGGCGCGGTCTTCATGGGTGAGGCGGGCCGTGCGTCAGCCGATCACAACACTTCCACCTCGTAGAAGCACAGGTGGTCCTTGATCTCCGCGACGTCCGGCTCGGGCTCCGGATACGCCCAGACGAGGTCCGCGGCGTCCGGCAGCGACCAGTAGGACGCGGTGCCCTTGAACGGGCAGTACGTGTGCGTGCCGGACGGTGTCAGCAGGTCGAGGCGTACGTCCTCGGCCGGGATGTAGTAGCGCTCGGGACAGCCCGTCTCGCGCAGGACCAGCGGCCGGTCGCTCTCCGCCAGGACCTGCCCGGCGTGTACCACGCGTACGGGCCGGTCACTCTCCTTGATGGTGATGCGATGCCCGGTTGCCACGATCGCCCTCCTTTGGGTAGCCGCCTCCTGGGATCAGCGCACGCTGAAGCGGAGTTCTTCCCTCTCCGTAAGAGGCCACTCATGCCAGCCACGAAACCGGCCAGAAACCGCAGCGCCCTGGCCCACCAGATCCGGTACGCCCTGCGCCACCCGGAGCGCGTGCCGCCCGGCGCGCGGTACGAGACGCCTGGCTGCGGCTGCGGTACCGCGACCACATCGCGTACTACCGCGCCGTGATGGCCTCCGACGCGGCGCGCAGCGCGGAGGCGGCGGTGGGGCACACCCCCTCGCGAGGCGTGGCTGCGGATCGGGCGCATGCAGTTGGACTACCTCGTGGGGCACGGACTCCAGCCGCACCACCGCATGCTGGAGATCGGCTGCGGCAATCTGCGCGCCGGGCGGCTCTTCATCGACTGCCTCGACACCGCGCACTGCTACGGCACCGACATCTCGCCGCACATCCTGCTCGCCGCCCAGGACACCCTCGTAACCGAGAAGCTCCAGCCCAAGCTGCCCTACCTGACGCTCGCCGACGACCTCACCTTCGCCTTCCCGCCCGACGCGCACTTCGATGTCGTCCACGCGCACAGCGTCTTCTCGCACTCGCCGCTGCACGTCATCGAGGAATGCTTCGCCCACGTCGGCCGGATCCTCGCGCCCGGCGGGTTCTTCGACTTCACGTTCGACCGCACCGAGGGCGAGGAGCACCAGGTGCTGCACGAGGACTTCTCCTACCGGACGGCGACGCCGGCCGAACTCGCCGCTGAGTACGGCCTGGACGCCCGGTTCATGGACGACTGGGAACAACTCCCGCACCGGCAGTCGGAAATGCGGGTCACCACGACGGCGGACCCGGCCCGTACGGTGGGGCCATGAACATCTGTGTCTTCCTCTCCGCCGCCGACCTCGACGAGCGCTACACCCGTCCCGCCCGGGAGTTCGCCAAGCTGCTGGGCAAGGGTGGTCACACCCTCGTGTGGGGCGGCTCCGACGTCGGCCTCATGAAGGTGGTCGCCGACGGGGTGCAGGAGGCGGGCGGCCGGCTCGTCGGCGTCTCCGTACAGTTCCTCTCGGCCAAGGCCCGCCCCGGCGTCGACGAGATGGTCGTCGCCCGTGACCTCGCCGAGCGCAAGAAGCTGCTCCTGGAGAAGGCCGACGCCGTGGTGATCATGGTGGGCGGCACCGGCACGCTCGACGAGGCGACCGAGATCCTGGAACTGAAGAAGCACGGCCACACGGACAAGCCCGTGGTCCTGCTCAACACCGCGGGCTTCTACGACGGCCTGAAGGAGCAGTTCCGCCGCATGGAGGACGAGGGCTTCCTGCCCCGCCCGCTCACCGACCTGGTGTTCTTCGCGGAGGAGCCGGTGGGGGCGCTGGCGTACCTGGAGGAGAGCCGGGGCGTGGCGTGAACCCGGGCCGGTGCCCTGAGTGACCCGCGCGTGATGCGAGCATGGCGGGCATGGCTACTCATGTGATCACCGGAGCCGGTTCCGGCATCGGCGCCGCCGTGGCCCGCCGCCTGCACGCGCGCGGGGACGACCTCGTGCTGCACGCGCGCGACGCGGGCCGCGCGAAGGAGCTGGCGGCCGAGTTCCCCGGGGCGAAGACCCTGGTCGGCGACCTGGCCGACCCCGACAAGCTCTCCTGGGCCTTCTCCCACCAGTCGCTGCCCGACCGCGTGGAGTCGCTGCTGCACATCGCCGGGGTCGTCGACCTCGGCCCGGTCGGTGAGCTCACCCCGAAGACCTGGCGCCACCAGCTCAACGTCAACCTCGTCGCCCCGGCCGAGCTGACCCGCCACTTCCTGCCCCAGCTGCGCGCGGCCCGGGGCCACGTGGTCTTCGTCAACTCCGGAGCCGGCCTGAACGCCCACGCCGGCTGGTCCGCGTACGCCGCCTCCAAGCACGGTCTGAAGGCCCTCGCCGACTCCCTGCGTCACGAGGAGCACGCGGGCGGCGTCCGCGTCACCTCGGTCTACCCCGGCCGCACGGCGAGCCCCATGCAGGCCAAGGTCCACCAGCAGGAGGGCAAGGAGTACGACGCGTCGAAGTGGATCGACCCCGAGTCGGTCGCCACGACGATCCTGATGGCCCTGGACCTGCCGAGGGACGCCGAGGTCAACGACCTGACGGTACGACCGGGGAACTGACCGGCGGGGCCGCTGCGTAGGCTGCTCCGGTGAGCGAAAACAGCCAGTTCAGGTTCGGTGCCGCCACGGGTGTCGGCTCCATGCCGGGGGGCGACGCCCGGGAAGCCGCCCGAACCGTCACCGGAACCTTCGAGGACTTCCCCTTCCTGCCCGAACTGCCCGCCCGCGGACCCGGCGCGGACATGATCGGACGGACCGCCGGCCTGCTCGTCGAGCTGTACGCGCGCGTGGAGCCCAGCGGATGGCGGCTCGGCGACCGCCCGGGGCGGGACACCAAACGGGCCCGCGCCTGGCTCGGCGAGGACCTCGACGCGGTGGAGGAATTCACGCAGGGGTACCAGGGGCCGCTGAAGGTCCAGGTCGTGGGACCGTGGACCCTCGCCGCCAACCTGGAGCTGCGAGGCGGCGAGGCCGCCCTCTCCGACCCCGGAGCCTGCCGCGACCTCGCCGCCTCCCTCGCCGAGGGGCTCCGCCTGCACCTCGCCGAGGTCCAGCGGCGGGTCCCCGGCGCGCAGCTCGTCCTCCAGCTCGACGAGCCGTCCCTCACCGCCGTGCTGCGCGGCCAGGTGAAGACCGCCAGCGGTTACCGCACTCACCGGGCCGTCGACCGGCAGATCATCGAGGCCACCCTCCGCGATGTCGTCGCCGTGCACGCCGGCGGCCCGGTCGTCGTCCACTCCTGCGCACCGGACGTCCCGTTCGCCCTGCTGCGCAGGGCGGGCGCGGCGGCCGTCTCCTTCGACTTCTCCCTGCTCACCGAGCGTGACGACGAGGTGATCGGGGAGGCGGTGGAAGGCGGCACCCGGCTCTTCACCGGTGTCGTCCCGACCACACAGGGCCCATTGTCAGACCCTGCCGGTAGCGTCATGGGTGTCAGGACGCTGTGGCGCAGGCTGGGGCTGTCACCGGGGCTTCTCGCGGAGGCGGTCACGGTCACGCCGGCGTGCGGACTCGCGGGGGCCTCCCCGGGGTACGCGCGCGCGGCCCTCGCCCACTGCGTCCAGGCGGCGAGATCTCTCGCGGACAACCCAGAGTAACGGGAGGACGACACGGTGGCCGGCGACAAGCAAGCGGAGACGACGACGGTGCCCGCCGAGGCACGGGAGAAGCACGCGCGCCTCGCGGAGCAGATCGAGGAGCACCGCTTCCGCTACTACGTGAAGGACGCTCCCGTCGTCAGCGACGCGGAGTTCGACGAGCTGCTGCGTTCCCTGGAGGCACTGGAGGAGGAGTTCCCGGAGCTGCGCACCCCGGACTCGCCGACCCAGAAGGTCGCCGGGTCGTACGAGACGGAGTTCACGGCGGTCGAGCACCGCCAGCGCATGCTCTCCCTCGACAACACCTTCAACGACGAGGAGCTCGCCGCCTGGTCGGAGCGCATCGCCAGAGAACTGGGCGAGCAGGACTACCACTTCCTGTGCGAGCTGAAGGTCGACGGCCTCGCCGTGAACCTCACCTACGAGCACGGCCGGCTCACCCGCGCGGCGACCCGCGGCGACGGCCGTACCGGCGAGGACATCACCCCGAACGTCCGGACGATCGCGGAGATCCCGGAGCGCCTCAAGGGCGACTCCGTCCCCGACCTCGTGGAGATCCGAGGCGAGGTCTACTTCCCGATGGAGAAGTTCCAGGAGCTCAACGCCCGTCTGGTCGAGGCCGGTGACAAGCCCTTCGCCAACCCGCGCAACGCGGCGGCCGGTTCCCTGCGCCAGAAGGACCCGCGGGTCACGGCCACCCGCCCGCTGCACATGGTGGTCCACGGCATCGGCGCCCTGGAGGGCTTCACCGGCCTGACCCGCCTCTCCCAGGCCTACGACCTGCTCAAGACCTGGGGCCTGCCCACCTCCCGGCACAACAAGGTGGTCGACGGCCTCGACGGGGTACGGGAGTTCATCGCGTACTTCGGCGAGAACCGCCACTCCGTGGAGCACGAGATCGACGGCGTGGTCGTCAAGCTCGACGAGATCCCCCTCCAGGGCCGCCTCGGCTCCACCTCGCGCGCACCGCGCTGGGCGATCGCGTACAAGTACGCGCCGGAGGAGGTCAACACCAAGCTCATCAACATCCGTGTGGGGGTGGGCCGCACGGGCCGGGTCACGCCGTACGCCCAGGTCGAGCCGGTCACGGTCGCGGGCTCCGAGGTCGAGTTCGCCACGCTGCACAACCAGGACGTGGTCAAGGCGAAGGGCGTCCTCATCGGTGACACGGTGGTGCTGCGCAAGGCCGGTGACGTCATCCCGGAGATCCTCGGGCCCGTCGCCGACCTGCGCGACGGCAGCGAGCGCGAGTTCGTGATGCCGGCCGATTGCCCCGAGTGCGGCACACCGCTGAGGCCGATGAAGGAGGGCGACGTCGACCTGCGCTGCCCGAACGCCCGTACCTGCCGGGCCCAGTTGCGCGAGCGCCTGTTCTACCTCGCGGGCCGCAAGGCGCTGGACATCGAGCACTTCGGCTACGTCGCCGCCGCCGCCCTCACCGCGCCGCTGGAGCCCGAGAACCCGCCCCTGGCGGACGAGGGTGACCTGTTCGACCTCACCGTCGAACAGCTGCTGCCCATCAAGGCGTACGTCCTCGACCAGGACAGCGGTCTGCCCAAGCGGGACCCGAAGACCGGCGAGGAGAAGGTCGTCACCGTCTTCGCGAACCAGGAGGGCAAGCCCAAGAAGAACGCGCTTGCCATGCTGGAGAACATCGCGGCGGCCAAACAGCGCCCGCTCGCCCGCATCCTCACCGGTCTGTCGATCCGTCACGTCGGACCCGTCGCGGCCGAGGCGCTGGCCCGCGAGTTCCGCTCGATCGAGCGCATCGACCAGGCCACGCAGGAGGAGCTGAAGAACACCGACGGGGTCGGCGCGATCGTCGCCGCCGCCGTCAAGGAGTGGTTTGCCGAGGACTGGCACCGCGAGATCATCCGAAAGTGGAAGGCCGCCGGCGTCCGCATGGAGGAGGAGAGCACCGGCGAGGACGAGGGGCCGCGCCCGCTCGAAGGGCTCACCGTCGTCGTCACGGGCACCCTCGAACAGTTCACGCGGGACGGCGCCAAGGAGGCGTTGCAGAGCCGCGGAGCGAAGGTGACCGGCTCGGTTTCGAAGAAGACCTCATTCGTCGTCGTGGGTGACAACCCCGGATCGAAGTACGACAAGGCGATGCAGCTGAAGGTCCCGGTCCTGAACGAGGAGGGTTTCGGGGTCCTGCTGGAACAAGGTCCGGACGCGGCGGCCGAAGTCGCCCTTTCGGCTGAGGAGTAGCGGTTGAAGGCCACCCGATCGGCGCATACCAGATGCATACGGGTGGCCGGGGCGCATTCGGGCAACCGTCGGCGACCGCTGCCCGTGGAAGCCTTCTGCGGCCTACTGTTGAGATGTGCGCCTGCCGTGCCCAGCTGCGGTCGGGGCATCTTCGTGCTCGTGGAGCACGGGGAAGGGTTTTCCAACGCGGGCCGCCCAAGGTTGTCGGGCACCGGGCCGCGGGGCGTGGGCACCGCCGGCTGTGAGAGGGACGGGAATGGAACCGACCGAGAGCGCCGTGCCGGGCTCACGGCTGCGCCTGCGCCGCATGGCGGTCGTATGGCGTGCAGTCCGTGGGACGGGCCTGGCGGGGCGTCCGGGCGCGGAAGGGCGCGCCGCCGGACAGTACACAGCGGACGGGCGTACCTCCGGGGGGCGCGCCGCGGCGGACGGCCGCGGCGCCGCGCAGCCGGTCACCGAGCACCCGTCCGGCCTGACCGGCACGGACGCGGACCCGGAACGGCACCTGTCCTGGCCCGCGCTGCCCGCGGCGGTCGTCGCGGCGGCCGGGTTCGTCCTGGGCGCCGGCTTCTACCGCGCCTTCACCGGCGACCACGCGCTCTTCCCGTCCGGCACGGCCGGCTGGGCGCTGGCCGTGCTGACCGGCATCATCGTGGGCCACCTCGTCATGCTCGGCCGCTCCCGCTGGTGGGGCGGCACCGGCTCGGGCGCCGCCCTCACGCTCGCCGTGCTGCTGCTGTACGGCTGGGTACCGGCCGGCATGGTCAGCCTCACGGTCGTCGTGCTGGTCGGCATAGCCCGCCGCAACCGCTGGCGCCAGGGCGTCCTGCACGGGGCGGTCGACCTCCTCGGCATCGGCGCCGGCGCCCTGGTACTGGGCGTCTTCGGGTCCGTACCGTCCGTCGAGTCCCCCTCGGATCCGGACAGCTGGACGCTCTACACCGCGCCCGAGGTCGTCATGGTCGCCGTCGCCTACCTGGCGGTCACCCGCGTCCTGCTCTGGTACCTGCACGCCCCGCGCCCCGGTCTGCCCACCGTCGCCCGCACCGCCCTGGTCAGACAGGGCCTGGTCGCGGTCGCGCTGCTGGGGATCGCGCCGCTGGTCTGCGTGGTGGCCGTGGCCCAGCCGATCCTGCTGCCTCTGTTCTCCATCCCGCTCATCGCCCTGGACTCCACGCTCTGGATAGCCCGGGCCCGGGCCGAGGAACAGCTGCGCGACCCGCTGACCGGGCTGCCCAACCGCCAGTGGCTCCAGGAGCGCATCTGGACCGCGCTGGACGACGCCGAGCGGATCGACGCGCGCGCCGCCCTGATGCTGATCGACCTCGACCGTTTCCGGTCGGTCAACGACACGCTCGGTCATCTGGCCGGTGACCGGCTGCTCCTCCAGATCGCCGACCGGCTGCGGGTGGCGCTGCCGCGGGGCGCGGAGGCCGCGCGGCTCGGCGGGGACGAGTTCGCCGTCTTACTGCCAGTTGCCGACTCCACGACGTCCGCGACCCGGGTCGCCCGCAACCTGGTCTCCGCGCTCAGCTCCCCGCTCGACCTCGACGGCCTCACCCTCGTCCTGGAGGCCAGCGCCGGGGTCGCCGTCTTCCCCGACCACGCGCTGGACGCCGAGGGGCTGCTGCGGCGGGCGGACGTGGCGATGTACCAGGCGAAGCGGGACCGTACGGGTGTGGAGGTCTACGAGTCCAAGCGCGACTCGAACACCCCGGACCGGCTCGGTCTGCTGGGAGACCTCCGCAGGGCGCTGGACGCCCACGAGGTCGAACTCCACTACCAGCCCAAGGTCCGCTTCGACGGACAGGTCGCGGGTCTGGAGGCCCTGGTCCGCTGGGTGCACCCCGAGCGGGGCAAGGTGCCGCCGGACGAGTTCATAGCGATCGCCGAGTCCTCGGGCCTGATGCCCCATCTCACCGAGTACGTCCTGGAGACCGCGCTCGCCCAGGTCGCGCGGTGGCGGGCCCAGGGACTGTTCGTCCCGGTCGCGGTCAACGTCTCCCCGCGTGACGTCCACACCCCCGGCTTCGCGGGCTCGGTCGCCGCGCGGCTGGCCCGGCACGGCGTCCCGGCCGGAGCACTCCAACTGGAGATAACGGAACACGTCCTCCTGGAGGACCCGCAGCGCGCCGCCGACACCCTCAACGCACTGACCGGGCACGGCGTGAAGATGTCCCTGGACGACTTCGGCACGGGCTACTCGTCGCTGGTGCACCTGCGCAAGCTCCCGGTCAGCGAACTGAAGATCGACCGCTCGTTCGTCGCCCGGCTCGCCATCGACACCGAGGACGCGGAGATCGTGCGCTGCACGGTCGACCTCGCGCACTCCCTCGGCCTGCTCGTCGTCGCCGAGGGCGTCGAGGACGACGAGACCTGGGAGCGCCTGCGCGACCTCGGCTGCGACGCCGTCCAGGGCTGGCTGGTCGCCGCCGCGATGCCCCCCGACGAGACCACGGCCTGGCTCCGCGCCCGGGGCTCCTGCGGCTGGCAACGCCCCCGGGCCGCCCTCCCGGCGGCGACGGCGGACGACTCGGGCCGCATCGTCTAGGTCCCGGACCGGACCGTTCCTGACCCCGGTGCCTTCCAGTCGGCGCCGTCGGCCGGACCCGTGGCGCCGGCTGGACGGAACCCCTCGCCCCGGCACCGCCGGCCTGTCCGCCTGCGCGCTGGTCGGCCGCGAGCGGCACACGGTCACCTGCCTCCGCAGGGTTGCGGTCTCCGTTCCTGAAGCACTCCGGCGGGGCCGGGCCGCCGGAGCCGGCGAAACCGTTTCACGGTCACGCCTGCCCGCCCCATAGGATTAGGACCTGGCGCCCCACGTTCCCGCCTGCCGTGCGACGCCTGGCACGCACGCTCGCCGCGTTGCCGAATCGCCCACGTGGTCCCGCCACGAGGACGCTCCGGCCCCTTGCGATCGCTCGCGCCGGACGCCGCACGGCCCGCCCTCCGGGCGGACGACGGGAATGTGACGCCAGGTCCTAGGCCCAAACCACACACACTCACCCCAGAGGATCGCTGCATGCCTGGCATCACGCGCGAGGAGGTCGCCCACCTCGCCCGGCTGGCGCGTCTGGAGCTGAAGCCCGAAGAGCTCGACCACTTCGCGGGACAGCTGGACGACATCATCGGCGCGGTGGCCCGCGTCAGCGAGGTCGCCGACCAAGACGTACCGCCGACCTCGCACCCGCTCCCGCTGACGAACGTCATGCGCCCGGACGAGGTCCGTCCCTCGCTCACCCCCGAGCAGGCGCTCTCCGGAGCCCCGGCCCAGGAGCAGCAGCGTTTCAAGGTGCCGCAGATCCTGGGGGAGGAGTAACCCGCCATGACGGACAGCCCCATCATCAAGCTCACGGCGGCCGAGACCGCCGCGAAGATCGCCTCCGGCGAGCTCACGGCAGTGGAGGTCACCGAGGCGCACCTCGCCCGGATCGAGGCCGTCGACGAGAAGGTGCACGCCTTCCTGCACGTCGACCGCGAGGGCGCGCTCGCCCAGGCCCGTGCCGTCGACGAGAAGCGGGCCAAGGGGGAGAAACTCGGTCCGCTGGCCGGCGTTCCCCTGGCGCTCAAGGACATCTTCACCACCGAGGGGATCCCGACCACCGTCGGTTCCAAGATCCTCGAAGGCTGGGTCCCGCCGTACGACGCGACCGTCACCAAGCGGCTCAAGGCCGCCGACGTGGTCATCCTCGGCAAGACCAACATGGACGAGTTCGCCATGGGGTCCTCCACCGAGAACAGCGCCTACGGGCCGACCGGCAACCCCTGGGACCTGACCAAGATCCCCGGCGGCTCCGGTGGCGGTTCCTCCGCCGCGCTCGCCTCCTTCCAGGCGCCCCTCGCCATCGGCACCGACACCGGCGGCTCCATCCGCCAGCCCGCCGCCGTCACCGGCACGGTCGGCGTGAAGCCGACGTACGGAGGGGTGTCGCGGTACGGCATGGTCGCCTTCTCCTCCTCCCTCGACCAGGGCGGGCCCTGCGCCCGTACGGTCCTGGACGCGGCCCTGCTGCACGAGGTGATCGCCGGCCACGACCCGCTCGACTCCACCTCCATCGACGCCCCGGTCCCGCCGGTCGTCGAGGCCGCACGCAACGGCAGCGTGGAGGGCATGCGCGTCGGCGTCGTCAAGCAGTTCCGCGGCGAGGGCTACCAGGCCGGCGTCATCCAGCGCTTCGACGAGTCCGTCACCCTCCTCAAGGAGCTGGGTGCCGAGATCGTCGAGCTGGACTGCCCGTCCTTCGACCTCGCCCTGTCGGCGTACTACCTGATCGCGCCGTCCGAGTGCTCCTCCAACCTCGCCCGCTTCGACGGCCTGCGCTACGGCCTGCGGACCGGCGACGACGGCACGCACTCCGCCGAGGAGGTCACCTCCCTGACCCGCGAGGCCGGCTTCGGCCCCGAGGTCAAGCGCCGCATCATGCTCGGCACGTACGCGCTGAGCTCCGGCTACTACGACGCCTACTACGGCAGCGCCCAGAAGGTCCGCACGCTCATCAAGCAGGACTTCGACAAGGCCTTCGAGAAGGTCGACGTGATCGTCTCCCCGACGACCCCGACCACCGCCTTCCCGATCGGCGAGCGCGCCGACGACCCGATGGCGATGTACCTCGCCGACCTGTGCACCATCCCGACCAACCTGGCGGGCAACGCGGCCATGTCGCTGCCGTGCGGCCTCGCCCCGGAGGACAACCTCCCGGTCGGGCTGCAGATCATCGCCCCGGTCATGAAGGACGACCGCCTCTACAAGGTCGGCGCCGCCGTCGAGGCCGCCTTCGTGGAAAAGTGGGGCCACCCGCTGATCGAGGAGGCTCCGTCGCTGTGAGTGCACTGACCAAGGCCAAGGGCTTCAAGAAGTCCAGGTCCGGTACGTATCTGTCCATGGCCGGGACCGCGTTCGGCGCGATCGGCGTCGCCAAGCGGCTGAAGAAGGCCCGCGCCGAGAAGGACACCCTGGTCCTGATCGACGCCACCGTGTCCGCCGTCGCCATCGTCACCGGCCTCGCGATCCTGTACCGCGAGCTGAAGCGGCTGGGCGACGACGACGTCCTGCTGGGCTGAGAGGGAAGTTACACCGTGACCACCACGACCGACCTGGTGTCGTACGAGGAAGCACTCGCGTCGTACGACCCCGTCATGGGCCTCGAGGTCCATGTCGAACTCGGCACCAAGACCAAGATGTTCTGCGGCTGTTCGACCGCCCTCGGCCAGGGCGCCAACACGCAGACCTGCCCCGTCTGCCTCGGCCTGCCCGGCGCGCTCCCGGTCGTCAACGCGACCGGCGTCGAGTCCGCGATCAAGATCGGCCTCGCGCTGAACTGCGAGATCGCCGAGTGGTGCCGCTTCGCCCGGAAGAACTACTTCTATCCGGACATGCCGAAGAACTTCCAGACCTCCCAGTACGACGAGCCGATCGCCTTCAACGGCTACCTCGACGTGCAGCTGGAGGACGGCGAGACCTTCCGCGTGGAGATCGAGCGCGCCCACATGGAGGAGGACACCGGCAAGTCCACGCACGTGGGCGGTGCGACGGGCCGTATCCACGGCGCCTCGCACTCGCTCCTGGACTACAACCGCGCCGGCATCCCGCTGATCGAGATCGTCACCAAGCCGATCGTCGGCGCGGGCGAGCGTGCCCCCGAGGTGGCGAAGGCGTACGTCCGTGAGCTGCGCGAGGTCATCAGGGCGCTCGGCGTCTCCGAAGCCCGTATGGAGATGGGCCAGATGCGCTGCGACGTGAACCTGTCGCTGCGCCCGAACGGCACCGAGAAGTTCGGCACGCGTTCCGAGACGAAGAACGTCAACTCGCTGCGGTCCGTGGAGCGCGCGGCCCGCTTCGAGATCCAGCGGCACGCGGCCGTGCTGAGCAGCGGCGGGACGATCGTCCAGGAGACCCGGCACTTCCACGAGGACACGGGGTCGACGACCTCGGGCCGGGTGAAGGAGGAGGCCGAGGACTACCGGTACTTCCCGGAGCCCGACCTCGTCCCGGTGGCCCCGTCCCGCGAGTGGGTCGAGGAGCTGCGGGCCGCGCTGCCCGAGCTGCCGCTGGTCCGCCGCAACCGGCTCCGCGAGGAGTGGGGCGTCTCGGCCACCGACATGCAGGCCATCCTCAACGCCGGTGCGCTGGAGCCCATCGTCGCCACCATCGAGGCCGGGGCCGACGCCGCCTCCGCCCGGAAGTGGTGGATGGGCGAGCTGGCCCGCAGCGCCAACGAGTCGGGCAGGGCGCTCGACGAGCTGGCGATCACGCCGCAGCAGGTCGCCCGGGTCACCGAGTTGGTCGCGAAGGGTGATCTCAACGACAAGCTGGCCCGTCAGGTCATCGAAGGCGTCCTCGCGGGCGAAGGCACCCCGGACGAGGTCGTCGACAAGCGCGGGCTGAAGGTCGTCTCCGACGAGGGCGCGCTCACCGCCGCCGTCGACGAGGCCATCGCCGGCAACCCGGCCGTCGCGGACAAGATCCGCGGCGGCAAGGTGGCCGCGGCCGGCGCGCTGGTCGGCGCGGTCATGAAGGCGACCCGGGGGCAGGCCGACGCGGCCCGCGTGAAGGAGCTGATCCTTCAGAAGCTGGGCGTCAGCGAGGGCTGATCGCCCGCGGGCCCGAAAGGGGGGATGCACCGAAACCGGTGCATCCCCCTCTCAGCTACTTACGGCGTCCCACGACCCGCACGAAGCCCAGCGTGCCGCCCTGGTCGAGGCGCAGCATCTCGGCGGACCGGCCGGCCATCCGGATGTGGAATTCGTCCGTGTGCTCCTCGGCCACGACCTCGGACCACCGCAGCCAGTCGCGCCAGCCGTCCTCCAGCCAGTCGGCCGTCTCGACCTCCACGGCCCCGCTGCGGGTCCAGTGGCGACGCCACCAGGCGGCCGTGTGGAAGCACCAGAATCCCGGCTCCCAGTACGGCTTGAGGTGCTCCGGCGGCTCGGCGCCGTCGATCTCCTCGCGCAGCGCCGGTGCGACGACGCCGATCCGCCCGCCCGGCTTCAGCAGCCGGGTCAGCGTGGGCAGATACAGGTCGTCGGTGCCGAAGTAGTGGTACGCGTCGACGGAGACGATCGCGTCGAAGCCGCCCTCGCCGAACGGCAGGTCGTGCGCCTCGGCGAAGACGGGCAGGACCCGGTCCGCGACGCCGGCCTCGGCGATACGGGCCGCGTTCTCGCCGGGCTCGACCCACAGGTCGGCGGCGGTGACCTGGACGTCGTACTCCTTGGCCAGGAAGATCGACGTCATGGCGCGTCCGCAGCCCAGGTCGAGCACGCGGGAGCCGGGGCTCAGGGTGTCGAGCCCCAGAGCCGGGGCCAGCCACTCCAGCAGCCACAGCGCGTGCGGGCCCATCTGGTTCTCGATGGTCCAGCGGGCGTCGTAGCGGTTGCTGCGCGGGTAGCGGGGGTGACTGACGCGGTCAGTGAGGG
This sequence comes from Streptomyces sp. DG1A-41, assembly GCF_037055355.1. Classification (GTDB taxonomy): domain Bacteria; phylum Actinomycetota; class Actinomycetes; order Streptomycetales; family Streptomycetaceae; genus Streptomyces. The sequence continues at coordinate 6,468,156 of NZ_CP146350.1, forward strand.
GGTCGTTCGAGGTCCGGGAAGTGATGTCCGACATCGGTGAACGGGCTCCTTGAGTCCTTGAGGAAGAAGAGGGATGCGTCGGAGCTCGGTCGGACCGTCAAACAATGCACCTGCTTCGGCCGGGCGGCGGGCGCCGCGGGCGTACCTCGGACCAGCGGACGCTAACAGCCGGTCCATCGGCCCCGCACCCGGTTTTCCCACCCGACGCGCTACCGTCTCGGCCATGAGTGGACGCGCTGATTCCGACACCGATCCTGAGATAACGGTCCCGGAGGCAGCCGCCGCGCAGGACATCGAGCCGGATGCCGGGCCGGACGGGGCGGACGACGAGCCGGGCGAGTCCGACGACGCCGACGAGTGGGATGACGCCGACGAGCCCGGCGACGCCGACGAGCCGGCAGAGGGCGCGCGGCGGGCCCGCTGGACGGCGGCCGGCACCGGCGCCGTCCTGGCCCTCGCGGGTCTGGCCGCCGCACTGCTCCGCCTCACCCGCTCCGTACCGCCACTCGTCCCGGCGGCGTACGCCTGCGGAGCGGCCGTCTGCCCGGGCGCCGCCGTGCTGGGCTCCCGGGGACGCACCCGGCGGGCGCTGTGGCTGCTGATCGCGGGCGTGACGGTGATGGCGTTGGGAGACCAGTTCGACTGAGGGCACAGGGTTCGGTGTTGGTCCTGTGAGCTGTCTCCCACGGTTGTGAAAAAGCCCACGAATACGACAAATGATCTCGTGTGCCTGTAAGAGTGGCGTGCATTGCTCATGCGTTCTTTGCGGGCTGTTCAGTTCATGGACGACTGCTCCCGGCCAAAGATCCAAAAAAGTCACCCTGGGAGCACGTTTCGTGGCAGCCCTCGCACGCTGGTGTGTCCGACGCCGTCTGGTCACCGTCCTGCTCTGGCTCCTCGCCTTCGCTGGGGTGGCCGCGGGCGCAGCGGTCGCCGGCTCCGCGTACTCGAACGACTACCAGGTCTCCGGCACCGAGTCGGGCCGCGCCACCCAACTGCTGCACGAGGGCTTCCCGCGGCTCGGCGGCGACAGCGACACCGTCGTCTGGCACACCACGTCCGGCAGCGTCCGCGCCGCCGACGTCGAGCAGACGATGACCCGCGCCCTGGAACGGGTCGAGAATTTGCCCGGCGTGGCCTCGGTGACCAGCCCCTACGACGGGCCGGGCGCGGGACGCGTCAGCGCGAACGGCCGTACGGCGTACGCCACGGTCACCTTCGACGACCAGGCGCAGGACATCAGCCGCTCCGAGGCGCAGGCCGTCGTCGACACCGCGAAGAGCGTGGAGACCGACGGGCTCCAGGTGGAGCTGGGCGGCCGCGCCGTCGAGATCACCGAGTCCTCCGGCGGGCACGTCGCCGAGGTCGTCGGCGTGGTCGTCGCCGCGGTCGTGCTGTTCCTCGCCTTCGGCTCCCTCGCCGCTTCCCTGCTGCCCATCGCCACCGCCCTGGTCGGCGTCGGCACCGCCTACGCCGGGATCGTGCTGCTCGGGCATGTCATGACCGTCGCCGACTTCGCCCCCATGCTCGGCATGCTGATCGGGCTCGGCGTCGGCATCGACTACGCGCTGTTCATCGTGACGAGACACCGGCGCGGGCTGAAACGCGGGCTGTCCGTCACCGAGGCGGCCACCACCGCCGTAGCGACCACGGGACGGGCGGTCGTCTTCGCGGGTGCCACCGTTTGCATCGCCCTGCTGGGCATGCTGATCCTGCGCCTGAGCTTCCTCAACGGCGTCGCCATCGCCGCCAGCCTGACCGTGATCCTCACCGTCGCGGCCTCCGTGACCCTGCTGCCCGCCCTGCTGTCCCTCATCGGCATGCGGGCGCTCAGCCGCCGCGAGCGCCGCCGTCTGGCCGAGCACGGGCCCGAACCCGAGCTGCCCACAGGCTTCGCCGCCCGCTGGTCGGCGTTCGTGGAGCGCCACCCCAAGGTGCTCGGGGCGGTCGCGCTGGTGGTCATGGCCGTCCTCGCGCTGCCCACGTTCTCCCTGCACCTGGGCACCTCCGACCAGGGCAACGACCCGAAGACGTCCACCACCCGCCAGGCCTACGACCTCCTCGCCGACGGTTTCGGCCCCGGGGTGAACGGCCCGCTCACCCTCGTCACGAAGGTCGAGGGCGCCGACGATATGCTCGCCCTGGACAACCTCGACGGCACGCTCCGGGCCACCGAGGGCGTCGCCGCGGTGACACCCGTGACGTTCGACTCCGGCGGCCACACCGCGTACCTCACCGTCGTACCGGAGTCCTCGCCGCAGTCGAAGCAGACCAGCGACCTCGTCGACCGGCTGCGCGAGAAGGTGCTGCCCCGCGCCGAAGCGGGCACCTCGCTCGACACGCAGGTCGGCGGCATGACGGCCGGCTACGACGACTTCGCCGACGTCATCGTCTCCAAGCTGCCCGTCTTCATCGGGGTGGTGATCGGCCTGGGCTGTCTGCTGCTCCTGCTCGCCTTCCGGTCGATCGGCATACCCCTGAAGGCCGCCGCGATGAACGTCGCCGCCGTGGCCTCCGCCTTCGGAGTGGTCGTCGCGATGTTCCAGTGGGGCTGGGGCAGCGAACTGCTCGGCCTCGGCAGCGCCGGGCCCATAGAGCCCTTCCTGCCCGTGATCATGGTGTCGGTGCTCTTCGGTCTGTCCATGGACTACCAGGTCTTCCTGGTGAGCCGGATGTACGAGGAGTGGCTGGAGACCGGCGACAACCGGCGTGCCGTCCGGATCGGCCTCGCCGAGACCAGCCGGGTGATCAACTCGGCGGCGGTCATCATGATCTCCGTCTTCCTCGCCTTCGTCCTCAGCGGCGACCGCGTGATCGCCATGTTCGGCATCGCCCTGGCCGCCGCCGTCGCCCTGGACGCCTTCGTGCTGCGCACCCTCCTCGTCCCCGCCCTCATGCACATGCTCGGCGGCGCCAACTGGTGGCTGCCCCGCTGGCTCGACAAGCGCCTGCCGCGGATCAGCATCGAACCGCCCGAGGCCCGGGCCGCCCATGAGAGGCTGGCCGCCGCGACGGACGCCGAGGTGGCGGACGTCCTGGCACAGGAGGAGCGGCAGCGCGATGTACGCGATATCCCTGGGTGACGACGGCGCGGAACTGCGGCCCCTCGAGCCCTGGCACGCGGAGGAGTTCTTCGCGCACCTGGAGCGGGGCAGGGAGTTCATCGGGCGGTTCGTCAACTTCGGGTCACAGGAGACGGACGTGGAGTCCGCGCGGGCCCTGCTCCAGCGGTACGCCGACCTGCGCGCCGCCGACTCCCGCTCGCTGCACGGGCTGTGGCTGAACGGCAAGCTCGTGGGCGGCGTGCTGTTTCTGAACTTCGACGCCGCGAGCGGCAACTGCGAGGTCGGCTGCTGGCTGGAGCCCGCCGGGACCGGGCGTGGTCTGGTCACCCGGGCGATGCGTGTCCTCATCGACTGGGCGGTCGAGGAGCGCGGCATCCACCGGATCGAGTGGGTCGCCGCCTCGGGCAACCAGCCGAGCCTGAACGTGGCCCGGCGCCTCGGAATGACCCGCGACGGTGTGCGGCGCGAGGCGCACCCCTATGGTGGCGTACGGCACGATCTCGAAGTCTGGTCGGTGCTGGCGCCCGAGTGGCGCGCCGCACGCGCGCGTGCCGCTCACGACGATCATTAAGAGACTTCTCAGACAGCGACCCTACGGTGCGAGACATGGCAACGAACGCAGTGGACGAGACCGAGGCCATCGAGGCCACGACCGACGAGAAGGCGGTGGACACCACCAAGTCCGACGAGGTGACCAAGACCGAGGTCCCGGCCGAGGCCGCCGAGGCCAAGGAGGAGGGACCCTCCGGCGTCGGGCAGGGCGCTGCCGCCGTGGTCTCCGCCGCGCTGGGCGTCGTCTCGCTCACCGGCAGCTGGCTCGGCACGGTGGCTGCCGCACGCCAGAACCTCATCGGTCAGCTGGAGACCGCGCAGAACGCGGGCGTGGCCAAGCAGATCCAGGCGGTCTACGGTGACGCCTGGCAGACCACCGCCCTGTGGGGCGGCTTCTTCGCGCTGACGGCGCTGGTCGTCGGCGTCTTCGTGCTGGCGCGGCCGGCGTTCGGCACGCCCGGCAGGATCCAGGCCCCCTGGATCAAGTCGGTCGCCTGGGCGGGTGTCGCGCTCGGCGTGTTCGGCCTGTTCCTGGCCGTCCTCAAGTACACCGGCATCCTGCTCGGACTGCCGTCCGCGGGCTGAGTCACCGCAGGTCCTGAGGGGTCTTAGGGCATCCGTGAGTACCTTACGGAGGCCCTGAGACCCCTCAGCCGCGTCTAAGGCCCCGGCCGCCTGCCAAGATGCGGAACTCTCCCGATGTGGCAGCCCCGCCTGGGAGACGAAGGTGGAGGCATCGCAGAAAGCGAAGCCCCAGCACCCGACCTCTCACCAAGGACACGCCATGTACGAGTACGAGTTCCAGCAGATGCGCGCCGCCGACCTGAGGCGCCGCGCCGATCACGAGCGCCAGGTCCGTGAGGCCGCCCTGGCCCGCCGCGCCGCCCGCCGCGCCGCCCGTCGCGAGGCCGCCGAGGGCTCCGCCGAGCACGAGAGCCATAGCCGCCGCTTGCGCAGGCCCGGGTCCGCCCGGACCGCGTGAGCACGGGGGCGGGACCGGCCGACGCCATGATCGTCCGTGGGGAAGCGGCTGCTGACGCGGTGGCCGTCCGTACGGGGGCGGCCGCCGGTCCCGTGGCCGGCCGTGGCGAAACCGGTGCCGTGCTGCCGGACGCGCGTGCGATGCTCGCTTCCGTGGAGACCAGGTCTGTCAGCCCCGTGTTCGTCGGCCGTGCCGAGGAGTTGGGCACGCTTCTCGACGCACTCGCACGCTCCTTCCGGGGAGAGCCGCAGGCGCTGCTCATCGGCGGGGAGGCCGGAGTCGGCAAGACCCGTCTGGTGGAGGAGTTCGCCGCCGCAGCCCGCCGCCATGGGGCGGTGGTCGCCCTGGGCGGCTGCGTGGAGATCGGCGCCGACGGACTGCCCTTCGCGTCCTTCTCCACCGCGCTGCGCGCCCTGCGCTCCGCACTTCCCGGCGAGCTGGCCGCAGCGGCCGCCGGACAGGAGGAGGAACTGGCCCGGCTGCTGCCCGAGCTGGGCGAGTCGGGTACCGGGCGGCACGACGAGGACGGCATGGCCCGCCTCTTCGAACTCACCGCACGCCTGCTGGAGCGCGTCACCGCCGAGCACAGCGTCGTCCTCGCCCTGGAGGACCTGCACTGGGCCGACGCCTCCACCCGGCACCTGCTCTCCTACCTCCTACGCACTCTGCGCACCGGCCGCCTCGTCGTCCTCGGCACCTACCGTTCCGACGACATCCACCGCCGCCACCCGCTCAGGCCCCTGCTCGCCGAACTCGACCGGCTCCGCACCGTCCGCCGCCTCGAACTCGCCCGATTCAACCGCGAGGAGGTGTGCCGCCAGGTCGCCGGCATCCTCGCCCAGGAACCCGACCCGGACGAGGTCGACGCGATCTTCGAACGCTCCGACGGCAACGCCTTCTTCGTCGAGGAACTGGCCGTCGCCGCCCACGAGGGCTGCCGCACAGGGCTGACGGACTCCCTGCGCGACCTGCTGCTCGTCCGGGTGGAAGGGCTGCCGGAGACCGCCCAGCAGGTCGCCCGGATCGTCGCCGAGGGCGGCTCCACCGTCGAGTACCGGCTGCTGTCCGCCGTCGCCCGGCTCGCCGAGGACGACCTCATCGAGGCGCTGCGGGCCGCCGTGAACGCCAGCATCCTCACCCCCGCGCCCGGCGGCGACGGCTACCGCTTCCGCCACTCCCTGGTCCGCGAGGCCGTCAGCGACGACCTGCTCCCCGGCGAGCGCTCCCGCCTGAACCGCCGCTACGCCGAAGCCCTGGAGACCGACCCCACCCTCGTCCCGGCCGACCAGCGCGCGACCCGCCTGGCCAGCTACTGGTACCACGCCCACGACCCCGCCAAGGCCCTGCCCGCCGTCCTCGACGCCTCCGTCGAGGCCCGCCACCGCCACGCCTACGCGGAGCAACTGCGGCTGCTGGAACGGGCGATGGAACTGTGGGACGCGGCACCCGAAGCCGTACGCCGGACGCTGCGACCCGTCCACCACACCGAGGTCTACCCTCTCCCGCTGTCTGAACGGCGTGGGGGGACCCCCGGCGGCGACCCGGAGACCAGCGCGCTGCGCTACCTCGACCTGCTGGCCGAGGCGGCCGTCGCCGGACGGCACTGCGGGGAGCGCGAGCGGGCCCTGAAGATCACCAAGCGGGCGCTGCGTCTCCTGGAGGAGGAGCACGACCCCCTGCGCGCCGCCTGGTTCTGGATCCAGCGCTCCCGGCTGGTGCAGCGGCTCGCCCGCGGCGACGGCTGGCAGGAGATCGCCACCGCGCAGGAGCTGGTCCGGGGTCTGCCACCGTCCGACGTGCACGCCGAGGTGCTCCACACGGTCGCCCACTGGTCGATGCTGCACCAGCCGGGCCCTGAGGCCCTGACGGCCGCCGAGCGGGCGGTGGAGTACGCGCGCATGGTGGGCGCCGACGACATCGAGGCCAACGCCCGGCTCATTCTCGGCGGACTCATGATCGACGCCGGGCAGATCGAGGCCGGGCTGGCCCACATGTACGAGGTCAGGGACGAGGTCGTGGCCCGGGGGCCCGCGGCGGTCGTGGGCCGCAGCCATGTGAACCTGCCCTCGGCCCTGGAAGGCATCGGGCGCTCCGAGGAGGCCGTGGGCGTCCTCCAGGAGGGCCTGCGCCTCACCGGCAGGATGGGGCTGCGGGACGCCGAGGCCTGGGTCTGGGGCAACCTCGCCGAGTCGCTCATCTCCCTGGGCCGCTGGGACGAAGCGGCCGAGGCGGCCGTCAACGCCCAGCGGCGCGGGCAGACGGCCGCGCCGTACGGATCCGGTGCCAACAGCCTGGCGTTCCTCGCGCTCGCCCGCGGCCGGGTGGCCGAGGCGGCTCGCCATCTCGCCGAGGGCCGCGCCTCCTACGGCCCGCACGACCCCATGCCGCAGCACGACCTCCCGATCTCCTGCCTCACCATCGCCGTCGCCGTCGCCGAGGGCCGTCTCCCCGACGCCCGCGCCGAACTGGCCCGCACCCTGGAGTCCGGCTTCCCGCCCGGCACCCAGCGCTACGCCTGGCCGCTGCTGCTCGAAGCCGCCGCGGCCGAGGCCGACGCCCGGGCGCTGCCGGCCGCGCGGGACGGCCGCGCGGAGGTCCTGGAGAGCATCTTCGGGGCCGTCAAACGCCTCACCACGAACGCCCCCGTCTGGCTCGCCCACGAGAAGTGGGTCCGCGCCGAACTCCACCGCGCCGAGAGCCGGAGCACCCCGGACATCTGGTCGGAGGTGGTCACGGCCTTCGAACCCCTGGAGCGGCCCTACGACCTCGCCCGCGTCCGGTACCGCCTGGCCGAGTCGCTGCTGACGGGCGGCGGCGAGGCCGACGAACGCGACCGCGCCACGGAACTGCTCCGCCTCGCCCATGCCGTCGCCCGCCACCTCGGGGCCCGGCCGCTCGCCGACGCCGCCACCGCGCTGGCCCAGCGCGCCCGCCTGCCGCTCACGCCCGCCACCGAACCCGACCTCGCCCCGGCGGACCCCGCCGAAGCCCTCGGCCTCACCAGCCGGGAGCGGGACGTGCTGCGCCTGGTCGCCGCCGGCCACACCAACCGCCGGATAGCCGAGGAACTGTTCATCTCCCCGAAGACCGCGAGCGTCCACGTCTCCAACATCCTGGCGAAGCTCGGCGTCTCCGGGCGCGGCGAGGCGGCGGCGGTGGCGCACCGGCTGGAGCTGTTCTCAGCCGAATCCGTCACGTCCCGGCCACCGGGCTGAGGCATACGCTGTAAAGGACGTCGGGGGAGTCGCGGCCCAGGGAGGCTTCGTGTTCAACATGTTCGAGGAACTGTTCTCACCCGGCCGCAAGCACACCCGCGACGAGCAGAACCGCCTGGAACTGACCCGCGAGGACGCCGGGGACGGCGATCCCGGACGCGGGCCGATAGACCTGTCGTCCGGGATGGTCGTCGTACGCCCGCCGCGGGAGCCGGAGGCCGAGGACCCCGAGGACCTCGAGACCTGAGCCGCGCTACGTCACCCGCAGTTCCAGGATCCGGTCGTCCCCGTCCTTCGGAGCGCCCCGGCCGTCCGTGTTGCTGGTCACCAGCCACAGCCGGTCGCCGCCCGCCGGGACCACCGTGCGCAGCCGGCCGTACTCGTCCTCCAGGAACGCCTGCGGTTCGGCCGAGGCCTCCGTGCCGTTCAGCGGGATGCGCCACAGCCGCTTGCCGCGCAGGCCCGCCATCCAGATCGACCCCTCTGCGTAGGCGATGCCGCTGGGGGAGGCCTCGGCCGTGGTCCACTGGTCGACCGGGTTGTGGAACCCTGAGTCGTCGGACCTGCCCTCGGCCTCCGGCCAGCCGTAGTTGTCGCCCGGCTTGATCGCGTTGAGCTCGTCCCAGGTGTCCTGGCCGAACTCCGAGGCGAACAGGCGCTGTTCGCCGTCCCAGGCGAGGCCCTGCACATTGCGGTGGCCGTACGAGTACACCGGCGAGTTCCGGAACGGGTTGCCCGGCGCCGGCTCGCCCTCCGGGGTCAGTCGCAGGATCTTGCCGCCGACGGAGTCCCTGTCCTGGGACAGGCCCGTGTCACCGCTCTCGCCCGTGCCGACGTACAGCATCTTGTCCGGGCCGAACTCGATCCGGCCGCCGTTGTGGACGAAGCCCTTGGGGATGCCCCTGAAGACCGTGTCGGGAGCGCCGAGCTGCTCGCCGGAGGGCTTCTTCTCGTCGTACAGCATACGGACGATGCGGTTGTCGGAGGCCGAGGTGAAGTACGCGTAGACCATGTGGTCCGAGGCGTAGTCGGGGGACAGGGCGATGCCGAGCAGGCCGCCCTCGCCGGCGGCCGATACGCCCGGCACCTCGCCCAGCTCGGTCTTCTTGCCGGTCTTCTCGTCGACCCGGACGATCGTCCCGTCGTCCCGGGAGGAGACGAGCAGGCCGCCGCCGGGCAGCGGGGCGAGGCCCCAGGGGGAGTCCAGGCCCTCGGCGACGGTACGCACCACCTTCACCGAGCCCTTGGCGGGCGGTGTCTCCTCGGCGGCCTGCCCCGCCGGTGCGGACGATCCCGGTGCCGTACGGCTCGGGGAGGCGCTCCCGTCCGTGCCGGACGATCCTCCGCCGTCGGAGGAGCAGCCGGCCGTCAGCAGGAGCGCGGCGGCGGCCAACACGGCCGGCACAGCTCGACGATGCACGATCATGGTCCCTTCGAGCGGCGGCGGGTTCTACCTGTCATACACCTCCCGGGCCCGTGAAGTTCCCGATCATGAAACGTCGAACCGCGAACACGGGGTTTGCCCGATACGCCCCGGCGCGGATCGGGGCTCAGTCCCACGACCCCTGTGCGGGCGGCAGGTCCGCCACCTCTCGCAGATCCTCGGCCGTCAGACGCAGGGCCGCCGCGGCGGCGTTCTCCGTGACCCAGCGCTCCCGCTTCGTGCCGGGGACCGGGACCACGTGCCAGGCCCTGGGCGAGGACCCAGGCGAGGGCGACCTGGGCGGGGGTGACGTGCTCACCGTGACGGCGGGCCACCCGGCGCAGGCCCGCGACGATCGGCTGGTTCGCGGCCATCATCTCGGCCGTGAAGCGGGGGTGCCGGGCCCGGAGGTCGTCCGCCTCGAAGCCCGCGCCGGGCCGCAGCCTGCCGGTCAGGAAGCCGTTGCCGAGCGGCATCGCCGCCAGGAAGCCGACGCCCCGCGTCTCGCACCACGGCAGAAGCGTCTCCAGCGCCTCCGGCGACCACACCGACAGCTCCGCCTCCACGGCGCTCACGGGGAACACCTGCTGCACCCGTTCCAGCTGCCGGATCGTCGCGTCGTGCAGCCGGGCCCCGGAGCAGCGGCCGGCCCGCGCGCCCACCGCGCACAGGCCCAACGCCCTTACCTTCCCGGCCTGGACGAGCTCCGCCATCGCGCCCCACGTCTCCTCGACGGGGACTTCCGGGTCGGCCCGGTGCAGCTGGTAGAGGTCGATGACGTCCGTCTGGAGGCGCCGCAGCGACGCGTCGCAGGCCCGTCTCACATACCCCGGGCGGCCGTTGGCGACGATGTGCTGGTCGCCCACGAGCAGACCGACCTTCGTCGACACGAACGCGTCCGACCGCCGCTCCTTCAACGCCCGCCCCACCAGCAGTTCGTTGGTGAACGGGCCGTACATGTCGGCCGTGTCCAGCAGGGACGAACCCAGGTCGAGCGCCCGGTGCACCGCCCTGAGCGATTCGTCGCCCCGCTGCCGCGACGCGCTGTACGCCCAGCTCATCGGCATGCACCCGAGTCCGACGGCCCCCACCGCGAGCGCCGCCGCGCCGATCGTCCTGCGCTCCACCTGGTCGTGACCCTCCCTGTTCCGGCCACCCCAACCTAACCTCTGCCGTCGCACCCTCCTGACATAGCCTCCAGAGCATGACTGAAGACGTGTGGCTGCCCATCCCGCCGGACGAGATCGAGGGACTCCCCGAGGGCCCCGCCTACCGCTTCTGGAACGGAGAGGAGGACTTCCCCGCGGACCCGGCGGACTGCGCCTTCTACGTCGTCCCGTACATGAAGCCCAGCCCGCTGTGCGTACGTCCCATGCCGGGGATGAGCCGCCTCCAGGTCGTGCAGACCCTCTCCGCCGGCATCGACCACGTGGAGCCGGGGCTGGGGCAGCTGCGTCCGGGCGTGCGGCTGTGCAACGCGCGCGGGGTGCACGAGGCCAGCACCGGAGAGCTCACCCTCGCGCTGATCCTGGCCTCGCTGCGCGGTGTCCCCGGCTTCGTCCGCGCGCAGGACCGGGGGGAGTGGCTCGCCGGGTTCCGGCCCGCGCTCGCCGACAAGAACGTCCTCATCGTCGGGTACGGATCGATCGGCGCCGCCATCGAGGACCGGCTCGTTCCGTTCGAGGTGGCGCGGGTGGCGCGCGTCGCGCGCTCCGAGCGCACCACGGCGCGCGGGCCGGTGCATCCGCTCACCGAACTCCCCGCGCTGCTCCCGGAAGCGGACGTCGTCATCCTGTCCACACCGCTCACCGAAACCACCCGCGGCCTGGCCGGGGCCGACTTCCTGTCCCGGATGAAGGACGGCGCCCTCCTCGTCAACGTCGCCCGCGGCCCCGTCGTCGACACCAAGGCGCTGCTCGCCGAACTGGAGACCGGCCGGATCACCGCCGCCCTCGATGTCACCGACCCCGAGCCCCTGCCGCGCGAACATCCCCTGTGGCGTGCGCCGGGGGTACTCATCAGCCCGCACGTCGGCGGACCCACCTCCGCGTTCCTGCCGCGCGCCAAGCGGCTCCTGGTGGACCAGTTGAGCCGTTATGTGAACCGGGAGCCGCTGCGCAACGTGATCCTTACGACGGGTGCGTCAACCGGCTGATCCGAACTTCGGGTACCGTCCGCAATCCTTCGGGCGCGGTGGGTACTCATATATCTGTTGATCGTTACGGAGCGTAGAGAACCTATGTCCCTGAGTGACGATACTGGTGTATCGTCCCGACAGGGGCTGCGCCGGGGACCGTTCGGCGCCGGGGACGGACGATTCAGGACTGTGAGGGGGGCGACAGGCGATGCACGGCCTATGGGCGAGCAATCCGACGGGGCGGGGCTGCCGGCGGCGACCCTGGCGGACGGCCGCGAGCAGACGCGGTCACCACGCCGATCACGGCGGGCAGCACACCCACCACAGCGACCACAGCCATCACCACCGCAGGCCCGGCAGCCGCAGAAGGCATGCCCAGCCGGCGCACCGGGGCCCGCGGGAGCCGGGAGCGGCACGGACCGGGAGGGTCCGGTGAGCGCGCCGCCGACCCCCACACCCACGCTCGACGGAGCGCTGCGGGCACAGCCTCCGTCCTCCGGGGCGCTGCTGCCCCGCACGCCGGCCCCGGCCCCCGGCCGACCCCGGCCCTCCAACTCGTCCTCGCCCTGGTCTGCTTGGGATACGCCGTCGGTTCCGCGTTCGGCTGGGGTTCGAACGAACTGGCCCTGATCATGGGTGACTTCGGGCTGAGCGCCGCGGCGGCCACCGCCGCCGTGTCCTGCTTCCTCTGCGCCCGCAGCCGCCACACCCGCTTCCGACCCGCCTGGCTGCTGTTCGGCCTCTCCTCGGCCATGGCGTCCTTGGGCAACCTGGTCTGGGGGTGGTACGAGGTCGTCCTCGGACAGCCCGTGCCCAGTCCCAGCTACGCCGACCTGTTCTTCCTCTGCTTCGCGCCGCCCGCGATCGTCGGGCTGCTCGTGCTCGCCAAGCGGCCGGTGACCAAGGCCGGCTGGGTCTGCCTCGGTCTTGACGCCTGGCTGATCGGCGGTTCGCTGCTCACTCTGGCCTGGAGCCTCGCCCTCGCCCAGGCCGCGAAGTCCGAAGGGCCGAGCGTGGCGCACACCGCGCTGTCGCTGGCGTACCCGCTGCTCGACATCGCGCTGGTCAGCATGGTGCTCGCGCTGCACTTCAGGCGGTCCGCGGTGAACCGCTCCGCGGTCAACACCGCGATCGGCGCGCTCGCGCTGACCGTGATGTGCGACGCCCTGTTCACCTCACCGCTGATGCATCACGACTACCGCTCCGGCCAGCTGCTCGACGCGGGCTGGTTCGCCGGCTCGCTGCTCCTGGCGTACGCCCCGTGGGCCGGGCCCCGCACGCCGGACACCGACCGGCACGGCCCGGACCGGCAGAGCACGGCGGGGCACACGCGCGTGGTGCACGAGCACATGCCCGGGCAGCGCAGCGGCCCGCACCACCATTCGACCCTGCCCGGAGGCGAGCTCGGCCGGTATCCGGCCGCCCGGCCCATCGCCGGCTCCCTCGCCGCCCTCACTCCGTATCTCGCGGCGGCCGTGTGCACCCTGGGCATCCTCTACAACGTCCTCAACGGCCGCAGCGTCGACCGTGTGGTCCTGCTCACCGGTGGCACGGTCGTGCTCGCGCTCGTGGTGCGCCAGGGCATCATGCTGCTCGACAACATCACCCTCACCCAGGAACTGGCGCAGAAGGAGAACCACTTCCGCTCCCTGGTGCAGGGCTCCAGCGACGTCATCATGATCGCCGCACCCAGCGGCGTCCTGAGGTACGTCTCCCCGGCCGCCGCCGGTGTGTACGGCCGCCCGGCGGAGGACCTGGTGGGGACGGAACTGGCCAGCCTCATCCACCCGGAGGATCTGGGCTGCGTCGTGCACGAGGTGCGGCGTTTCCTCGCCACCGACCCCATCGAGGAACCCACTACGCGCATCGAGTGCCGCTTCCGCTCGGGCGACGGAGGCTGGCTGAACGTCGAGTCGACCGTCAACCGCCATCAGGGCGGCCTCATCTTCAACAGCAGGGACGTGACCGAAAGGGTCCGGCTCCAGGCCCAGTTGCAGCACAACGCCGAGCACGACCCGCTCACGGACCTGCCCAACCGCGCCCTGTTCACCAAGCGCGTCCAGCACGCCCTCTCGGGCCGCCGCGCCTCCGACCGGGGTGTGGCCCTGCGGAACACGGCCGTGCTGTTCATCGATCTCGACGGCTTCAAGGCCGTCAACGACACGATCGGGCACCAGGCCGGGGACGAGCTGCTCGTCCAGGCCGCCCGTCGCCTCCAGGAGTCCGTCCGGCAGGGCGACACCGCGTCCCGGCTGGGCGGAGACGAGTTCGCGGCCCTGATCGTCGGGGACAACACCCGCGACCGGGAGGCCCGGCAGCGGCACATCCTGGAGCTCGCCGACCGCCTCAGGACGACGCTCTCCCAGCCGTACGTCATCGACGGCAACGATGTCCGTGTCAACGCCTCCATCGGCGTGGCCTTCGCAGAGGCCGGCCTCGGCGCGGGCGAGCTGCTGCGCAACGCCGACCTGGCGATGTACCGGGCCAAGGCCGGCGGCAAGGGTCGCGTCGAGTTGTACAAGCCGCAGATGCAGCAGGACGTCGTACGGAAGGCGGAGCTGGCCACGCGCCTGCGGGCCGCGCTGCACGACGGCGAGTTCGCCCTGCTGCACCAGCCGGTGGTGTGCCTGGAGGACGGCCGGATCTCATCGGTGTCCGCACAGGCGCGCTGGCGCTCCTCCCAGGGGGTGCTGTTCACCCCGGCGGAGTTCCTGCGCGTCGCCGAGGACAACGACAAGACCGCCGAGCTGGGCCGGTGGATGATCGAGGAGGCCGTCGAGCGGGCCGCCGAGCGGCACGCGGCCGGGCTGGCCGCGCCGGTCGTGGTGCGGATGAGCGCCCGCCGGCTGCTGGACAAGTCGATGCCGCTCGGCACCATCGAGGCGCTGCTCACGCGGCACGGGCTGCCGTCCGGGTCGCTGATCATCGAGCTGTCCGACGCCGACCCCAGGACCGGCCTGGACGAGCTGGAGCGGCGGCTGGGTGCCCTCAGGCGGGTAGGTGTCCGGATCGCGCTCGACGGCTTCGGCGGCGGCTACGGGGCGATCACGGCCCTCAGGCGGCTGCCCGTCGACGTGCTGAAGCTCGACCGCAGCCTGGTCGACGGCGTCGTCGAGTCCGCGCGCCTGCACAAGATCACCAGTGGGCTGCTGCGCATCGCCGGCGACCTCGGGCTGAAGTCCGTGGCCGACGGGGTGGATCTGCCCGAGCAGGTCGTCGCCCTGCGCGCGATGGGCTGTACGCACGGGCAGGGCATGGCGTTCTCCGGGCCGCTCGACGAGTACCGGCTGCGCCGGGCGCTCGCCTCCGGCCATTACCCGGTGCCGCACGGACCGGCCGAACCGGCGTTCGCGGGCGGTGCCTCGCGGGTGTACAGCTCGGGTGTGTCCGCCGTCATCGGAGGCGGTACGGCCCTCCGCTCACATAATGAGACTCCCGTCCCACCCACTTGACAGTGAGTGCGTGCCGGGGAGAGGGTCTGTGCCATGCGCACCCGAATTCTCGTACTTGGAAAGCGCGTCGGCTGACGCTGAGCCTCGACCGCTCAGCGACCCCACCCGGCGCGCTCCCCTCGCTTGCCTTATGGCACGAGGGGTTTTTTGTTGCACAGGCGCCGTCCGTGCAGCAATCGAAAACTGTACAAAACTCGCAAAAAACCCTCAGCATCTGAGAAGAGAATGCCGATGACCGAGCAGGCCACCGGGGCCCATCACCCGCAGCCCCGGCCCCGATCCGGAGGACAGCACTCCGCCCCCGAGCAGGTGACGGGCGCGCAGTCCCTCATCCGCTCTCTCGAGGAGGTCGGCGCCGACACGGTATTCGGCATTCCCGGCGGTGCGATCCTCCCGGCCTACGACCCGCTGATGGACTCCACCAGGGTGCGCCACGTCCTGGTCCGCCACGAGCAGGGCGCCGGTCACGCCGCCACCGGCTACGCGCAGGCCACCGGCAAGGTCGGCGTCTGCATGGCGACTTCCGGTCCCGGCGCGACCAACCTGGTCACCCCGATCGCCGACGCGCACATGGACTCCGTGCCGCTGGTCGCGATCACCGGGCAGGTGGCGTCCAAGGCGATCGGCACGGACGCCTTCCAGGAGGCGGACATCGTCGGCATCACCATGCCGATCACCAAGCACAACTTCCTCGTCACCAAGGCCGAGGACATTCCGCGGGTCATCGCCCAGGCGTTCCACATCGCCTCCACCGGCCGTCCCGGCCCGGTCCTGGTCGACATCGCCAAGGACGCGCTCCAGGCGAAGACGACCTTCTCCTGGCCGCCGACCATGGACCTGCCCGGCTACCGCCCGGTGACCAAGCCGCACGCCAAGCAGATCCGCGAGGCCGCCAAGCTCATCACCCAGGCCCGCCGGCCCGTGCTGTACGTCGGCGGCGGCGTGCTCAAGGCCAAGGCCACCGCCGAACTGAAGGTCCTCGCCGAGCTGACCGGCGCGCCCGTCACCACCACCCTGATGGCGCTCGGCGCGTTCCCCGACAACCACCCGCAGCACCTGGGCATGCCCGGCATGCACGGCTCGGTGGCCGCCGTCACCGCCCTGCAGAAGGCCGACCTGATCGTCGCCCTCGGCGCCCGCTTCGACGACCGCGTCACCGGCAAGCTGGACAGCTTCGCCCCGCTCGCCAAGATCGTCCACGCGGACATCGACCCGGCCGAGATCGGCAAGAACCGGGCCGCCGACGTGCCGATCGTCGGTGACGCCCGCGAGGTCATCGCCGACCTGATCCAGGCCGTGCAGAAGGAACACAGCGAGGGCCACCAGGGCGACTACAGCATGTGGTGGAACGACCTGAACCGCTGGCGCGAGACCTACCCGCTCGGCTACGACCAGCCCGACGACGGCTCGCTCTCCCCGCAGCAGGTCATCGAGCGCATCGGGCAGCTCGCCCCCGAGGGCACGATCTTCGCGGCGGGCGTCGGCCAGCACCAGATGTGGGCCGCCCACTTCATCGAGTACGACAAGCCGGGCACCTGGCTGAACTCCGGCGGCGCCGGAACGATGGGCTACGCCGTCCCGGCCGCCATGGGCGCCAAGGCCGGCGCACCCGAGCGGGCCGTCTGGGCCATCGACGGCGACGGCTGCTTCCAGATGACCAACCAGGAGCTCACCACCTGCGCCCTGAACAACATCCCGATCAAGGTCGCCGTCATCAACAACGGCGCCCTCGGGATGGTCCGCCAGTGGCAGACCCTTTTCTACAACCAGCGGTACTCCAACACCGTGCTGCACTCCGGCCCGGACGACGTCAACCCCGAGGCCCGCGGCACCCGCGTCCCCGACTTCGTGAAGCTGTCGGAGGCCATGGGCTGCTACGCCATCCGCTGCGAGTCCCCGGACGACCTCGACAAGGTCATCGAAGAGGCGAACTCCGTCAACGACCGCCCGGTCGTCGTCGACTTCATCGTCCACGAGGACGCGATGGTCTGGCCGATGGTCGCCGCCGGCACCTCCAACGACGAGATCATGGCCGCCCGCGACGTCCGCCCCGACTTCGGCGACAACGAAGACGACTGAGCGAGAGAGACCGAAGAGATCATGTCCAAGCACACGCTCTCCGTCCTGGTGGAGAACACCCCCGGCATCCTCGCCCGGATCGCCGCGCTGTTCTCCCGCCGCGGCTTCAACATCGACTCGCTCGCCGTCGGTGTCACCGAGCACCCCGACATCTCCCGCATCACCATCGTCGTGGGGGTGGAGGACCTGCCCCTGGAGCAGGTGACCAAGCAGCTCAACAAGCTCGTCAACGTGCTGAAGATCGTCGAGCTGGAGCCGTCGCAGGCGGTGCAGCGCGAACTCGTCCTGGTGAAGGTGCGCGCCGACAACGAGACGCGCTCCCAGATCGTCGAGATCGTCCAGCTGTTCCGCGCCAAGACCGTCGACGTCTCCCCGGAGGCCGTCACCATCGAGGCCACCGGATCCGGCGAGAAGCTGTCCGCCATGCTCAAGATGCTGGAACCGTACGGCATCAAGGAGCTCGTCCAATCCGGCACCATCGCGATCGGCCGCGGTGCCCGATCCATCACGGACCGGTCGCTGCGCGCCCTGGACCGGTCGGCGTAAGACCTGAAACGGGCGGTCGGCGCGCCGTCGGCCGCCCGTATTCCGAGACCCTCAGACTTCCCTTCCGCCCCCCGTCATACGGTGGGACGCAACACCTGCACTCCCGAGGAGAGAACCCAAAGTGGCCGAGCTGTTCTACGACGCCGACGCCGACCTGTCCATCATCCAGGGCCGCAAGGTCGCGGTCATCGGTTACGGCAGCCAGGGCCACGCCCACGCGCTGTCGCTCCGTGACTCGGGTGTCGACGTGCGCGTCGGTCTGCACGAGGGCTCCAAGTCCAAGGCCAAGGCCGAGGAGCAGGGCCTGCGCGTGGTGACGCCGTCCGAGGCCGCCGCCGAGGCCGACGTCATCATGATCCTGGTCCCCGACCCGATCCAGGCCCAGGTCTACGAGGAGCACATCGCCCCCAACCTGAAGGACGGCGACGCGCTGTTCTTCGGCCACGGCCTGAACATCCGCTACGGCTTCATCAAGCCCCCGGCCGGCGTCGACGTCTGCATGGTCGCCCCGAAGGGCCCGGGCCACCTGGTGCGCCGCCAGTACGAGGAGGGCCGCGGCGTTCCCTGCATCGCCGCCGTCGAGCAGGACGCCACCGGCAACGCCTTCGCGCTGGCCCTGTCGTACGCCAAGGGCATCGGCGGCACCCGCGCCGGCGTCATCAAGACGACCTTCACCGAGGAGACCGAGACCGACCTGTTCGGTGAGCAGGCCGTCCTCTGCGGTGGTACGGCCGCGCTGGTCAAGGCGGGCTTCGAGACCCTGACCGAGGCCGGCTACCAGCCGGAGATCGCGTACTTCGAGTGCCTGCACGAGCTGAAGCTGATCGTGGACCTCATGTACGAGGGCGGCCTGGAGAAGATGCGCTGGTCGATCTCCGAGACCGCCGAGTGGGGCGACTACGTCACCGGCCCGCGCATCATCACGGACGCCACCAAGGCCGAGATGAAGAAGGTCCTCGCCGAGATCCAGGACGGCTCCTTCGCCCGCAACTGGATGGACGAGTACCACGGCGGTCTGAAGAAGTACAACGAGTACAAGAAGCAGGACTCCGAGCACCTGCTGGAGACCACCGGCAAGGAGCTGCGCAAGCTCATGAGCTGGGTGAACGAGGAGGCGTAGAACCTCACGGCCGAGGGGCCGGAGCGAGCTGCTCCGGCCCCTTCGGCTGACCCGGGGTAACGTCGGTGGTACGGCGTTGTCCAACCTGTCCGGCCACGGACGGGTGATCCTTCCGCAGCGGCGTAAGACGACGCCCTCGGCGCCACTAGACTGCTGCACTACATACGCGTCAGGCCCACAGCGTCGTGCGTCTTCCACGCGACTAGCCCCTCCACCGCCTGCGGCCGTCGGGACGGCCGTCCGCAGCATTGGACTTGTGAGGACTCACGTGAGCTCGAAACCAGTCGTACTCATCGCTGAAGAGCTGTCGCCCGCCACCGTCGACGCGCTGGGCCCGGACTTCGAGATCCGGCAGTGCAACGGCGCGGACCGGGCCGAGCTGCTCCCGGCCATCGCCGAGGTGGACGCGATCCTGATCCGTTCGGCCACGAAGGTCGACGCCGAGGCGATCGCCGCCGCGAACAAGCTCAAGGTCGTCGCGCGAGCCGGCGTCGGCCTGGACAACGTGGACGTCTCCGCCGCCACCAAGGCCGGCGTGATGGTCGTCAACGCCCCCACCTCGAACATCGTGACCGCGGCCGAGCTCGCCTGCGGTCTCCTCCTCGCCACCGCCCGCAACATCCCGCAGGCCAACGCCGCGCTGAAGAACGGCGAGTGGAAGCGCAGCAAGTACACGGGCGTGGAGCTGGCCGAGAAGACCCTCGGTGTCGTCGGACTCGGCCGCATCGGCGCGCTCGTCGCGCAGCGCATGTCCGCCTTCGGCATGAAGGTCGTCGCCTACGACCCCTACGTGCAGCCCGCCCGCGCCGCGCAGATGGGCGTCAAGGTCCTGTCGCTGGACGAGCTGCTCGAGGTCTCCGACTTCATCACCGTCCACCTCCCCAAGACCCCCGAGACCCTCGGCCTGATCGGCGACGAGGCGCTGCGCAAGGTCAAGCCGAGCGTGCGCATCGTCAACGCCGCGCGTGGCGGGATCGTCGACGAGGAGGCGCTGTACTCCGCCCTCAAGGAGGGCCGGGTCGCCGGTGCCGGCCTCGACGTGTACGCCAAGGAGCCGTGCACCGACTCGCCGCTCTTCGAGTTCGACCAGGTCGTCGCCACCCCGCACCTCGGTGCCTCCACCGACGAGGCGCAGGAGAAGGCCGGTATCGCCGTCGCCCGCTCGGTGCGCCTCGCGCTCGCCGGTGAGCTCGTGCCGGACGCGGTGAACGTCCAGGGCGGTGTCATCGCCGAGGACGTCAAGCCGGGCCTGCCGCTCGCCGAGCGTCTGGGCCGGATCTTCACCGCGCTCGCCGGTGAGGTCGCGGTCCGCCTCGACGTCGAGGTGTACGGCGAGATCACCCAGCACGACGTGAAGGTGCTGGAACTGTCCGCCCTCAAGGGTGTCTTCGAGGACGTCGTCGACGAGACGGTGTCCTACGTCAACGCCCCGCTGTTCGCCCAGGAGCGCGGCGTCGAGGTGCGGCTGACCACCAGCTCGGAGGCGAGCGAGCACCGCAACGTCGTCACCGTGCGCGGCACCCTCGCCGACGGCGAGGAGGTGTCGGTCTCCGGCACGCTGGCCGGCCCCAAGCACCTCCAGAAGATCGTCGCCGTCGGTGACTACGACGTCGATCTCGCGCTCGCCGAGCACATGGTGGTCCTGAAGTACGAGGACCGGCCGGGTGTCGTCGGCACGGTGGGCCGCATCCTCGGCGAGGCGGGCATCAACATCGCCGGTATGCAGGTGTCGCGGTCCGTGGCCGGCGGCGAGGCGCTGGCGGTGCTGACCGTGGACGACACGGTGACCTCCGGTGTGCTGGCCGAAGTGGCCGCGGAGATCGGCGCGACGTCGGCTCGCTCGGTGAACCTGGTCTGACCTTCCCCGGGGGCTGCCGCCCCCGGACCTCCCGTTCGCCCTGAACGGGCTCGTCCTCATACGCCGGACGGGCTGAGTTGCTCAGCTCGTCCGGCGTTTTCCTGTCCGTGGACCCGCCGCAGGGTCAACGCCGCGGCTGCCGCCGCTCCGGCCAGCAGCACCGCACCCGTGATCGCCGCCGCGTGCATGCCGCTGGTGAAGGCCTCGCGTGCCGCCGTCGCCAGGGCGTCCCCCGCGCGCCCCGGCATCTGGTCGGCGACGGCCAGGGCGCCGCCCAGGGTCTCGCGGGCCGGAGCGGGTGCCGAGGCCGGGATCTCGTGGCGGTAGACGGCCGTCCCGATGGAGCCGAGGAACGCCATGCTCAGCGCGCCGCCGAACTCCGTGCCGGTCTCCAGCAGCGACGAGGCCGCGCCGGCCTTCTCCACCGGAGCGGCGCTGAGGGCCAGGTCGGCCACCTGGGACATGACGGCGACGATGCCGCAGGCCAGGACGCCGCACGCGGCCAGCAGCAGCCAGAGGGAGTCCGTGCCGGCCAGGGCCAGCATCACGTAGCCGCACGCGGTGACGGCGAAGCCCGCGCCGACGACGTAAGCGCGCGGAACACCCCGCTGCACGAGCTGTGCGCCGGCCGGGGCCGCGAGTCCGATGGGCACCGACGGCAGCAGGCTCCACAGCGCTGCCTCGAGGGGGCTCTTGTCCAGGACGGACTGGATGTACTGGGTCGTGAAGTACGCCGAGCCCATCATGCCGAAGGCGGCGACGAGGTTGAGGACGACGGCCGGGGTGAAGCCGCGGCGCCGGAACAGTTCCGGCGAGATCAGCGGGGACACCGCCGTGCGCTGGCGGTGGACGAACAGGGCGGCGAAGAGCAGGCCGACCGTCACCGCCATCACGTACCGCACGTTCCAGCCCTCCGACGCGAGCTCCTTCAGGCCGTAGACCACGGGGAGCACCGCCGCCATCGACAGGGGAACGCTCAGTCGGTCGAAGCGGCCGGGGCGCGGGTTGCGTGACTCGGGCAGCAGGACGGGACCCAGGACCAGGAGCAGCAGCATCGCGGGCAGGTTGACCAGGAAGACCGAGCCCCACCAGAAGTGCTCGACGAGCACTCCGCTCATCACCGAGCCGAGCGCGATGCCGGCCGTCATCACACCGGACCACACACCGATCGCCTTGGTGCGCTGCGCGGGGTCGGTGAACATCGTGCGCACCAGCGCCATCGTCGACGGCATCAGCGTCGCGCCGCCGATGCCGAGGACCGCGCGGGCGGCGATCAGGGTCTCGGCGCTGGTCGCGTAGGCCGCGACCAGGGAGGCCGTACCGAAGGCCGCGGCGCCGATCAGCAGCAGCCTGCGGCGGCCGATGCGGTCGCCCAGCGAGCCCATCGTCATCAGCAGGCCGGCCAGTACGAAGCCGTAGATGTCGAAGATCCACAGCTGCTGGGCGGCGCTCGGCTCCAGGTCGGCGCTGATCGCGGGGATCGCGAAGTAGAGGACGGACACGTCCATCGAGACCAGCAACAGCGGCAGCATCAGCACGCCGAGTGCCGTCCATTCGCGGCGGCCGGCGCGCACCGGGGGGTTGGGGTTCGTCGTCATGGGCAGGACTGTACGAGCGTCTTATACGCTTGTCTAGTACGACTGTGTAAGACATTCGTATGGGACGGATGTATGGATGCGGGGGTAAACTGGGATGCCATGGGACACCGTGAGGATCTGCTCGAGGGCGCCAAGCGCTGCCTGCTGGCGAAGGGGTTCGTGCGCACGACCGCGCGCGACATCGTCAAGGAGTCGGGGACCAACCTGGCGTCGATCGGCTACCACTACGGCTCGAAGGACGCGCTGCTGGCGCGGGCGTACGTCGAGATGGTGGAGGGGATGTCCGACGCCTTCGAGGGCGGCGGTGAGCTGGGCGGGGAGCCGGGGTCGCTGGAGCGGTTCGCCGAGGTGTGGTCGAACATCATCGGGACCATGCGGGACCCCGGGTCGATGTGGCGGCTCAGCATGGAGATCGTGGCGATGGGCGACCAGCTGCCGAAGGTGCGGGAGCATCTCGCGCGGGCCCAGCGAGAAGGGGCGCGCGGCATCGTCACGCTCTTCCACGGCGGCAGCGAGGACGACGTCCCCGAGGAGCGGGTGGACACCCTCGGCTACTTCTATCTGACCCTGATGATGGGGCTCATGGCGCAGTGGACCTTCGACCCGAAGAGCGCGCCCGAGGCCGGGCAGCTCGCCGAGGGGCTCCGCCAGGTGATCGAGGCCGCTACCGTTCCCAAAGGCTGAGCGGTAGTGAGTCCTGATGCCAGGCCCCGTGCGCAGCCGGATGCCCCGATCGGTGTTGGGCACCCTCGTCGCCCGGGTTCGCTCCGCGTCCGGCGCGCATGGATCGTGTCCGTGGTCCGGGAGTGCGGGGGCTGGTTTTCCTCACGCCCCCGCGCGCCCGGTCCGGCCTGGGCGGCCCGATGCCCGATGCACTCCCCAGTAACAGCTCACCACCCCGAAGTGGCGCCGACGCGCCCCTCGCGCATCTCGACGACCCGGTCCGCGAAGTGCCGTACGACCGCCCGGTCGTGGCAGATGAACAGGTAGCCCAGGCCCAGGTCGTCCTGGAGGTCGGCGAGCAGGTTCAGCACGCCCGCGCGTACCGACGGGTCGAGTGAGGACACCGGCTCGTCGAGCACGAGCAGCCGCGGGTCGGACGCCAGGGCGCGGGCGATGCCGGCGCGCTGGCACTGGCCGCCGGAGAGCTCGTGCGGGTGCCGCTCGCCGTACGCGGGGTCCAGGCCCACCCGGTCGAGGAGTTCGGCGACCCGGGCCGGGCCGTCGGCGGGATGCCAGCGGCCCTGGACCTTCAGCGGTTCGGCGACGGCGTCGCGAATGCGGTGGCGGGGGCTCAGCGAGCCGTAGGGGTCCTGGAAGACGGGCTGCATACGGGGGCGCAGCGGGCGCAGCTCGCGTTCGGTGAGGGACGTCAACTCCCGGCCTTCGAAGTGGA
The DNA here is from genome assembly GCF_037055355.1 of Streptomyces sp. DG1A-41. Classification (GTDB taxonomy): domain Bacteria; phylum Actinomycetota; class Actinomycetes; order Streptomycetales; family Streptomycetaceae; genus Streptomyces. Next base: position 6,491,579 of record NZ_CP146350.1, read on the forward strand.
CTTCACCGCCGGCCGGGCGGCGCAGCTGGAGCACCGCCAGGGCCGTGGAGGACTTGCCGCAGCCGGACGGGCCGTTCAGGGCGAGCGTCTCGCCGGCGGCCAGGGTGAAGGAGACGCCGTCCACGGCGGTGACCGGGCCGTAGCGGACGACCAGGTCGCGGACGTCGAGCAGGGCATCACTCATACGGGTCGGAGCTCCTGGAGGAACAAGTCGGTGGCCGGGTGGGGAAGTTGCTCCCAGCGGTGGCAGGCGACCAGGCGTCCGGCGGCCTGCCGGGGCTCGGGCTCCGCGCTGTGGCAGGCGTCCGCGGCGAGCGGGCAGCGCGGGGCGAAGGCGCAGCCCGGCGGGAGTGTGCCCGGGGCAGGCGGGGTGCCGCCCAGGGCGGGGAGACGGCGACCCGTCGCGTTCTGCGGGAGGGACGCCAGAAGGCCGGCCGTGTAGGGGGCGCGGGGGCGGGCCAGCACTTCGTCCGCCGGGCCGAGTTCGGTGAGGCGCCCGGCGTACATGACCAGCACACGGTCGGCGTGCCCGCGTACGGCGTCCATGTCGTGCGTGACCAGGACGAGCGCGGCGCCGACCGCCTCCCGCTGCTCGGCGAGCAGCCGCAGCACCTGGTCGCGGCGCTCCTCGTCGAGGGCGGTGGTGGGCTCGTCGGCGACCACGACGTCCGGTTCGTTGATGGTGGCCATGGCGATCACCGCGCGCTGCCGCATCCCGCCGGAGTACTCGTGCGGATACGCCCGCGCCTTGCGTGCCGCGTCCGGGATGCCGACGCGGTCCAGGGCCGCGACCGCTCGGGCCCGGGCCTCCTTGCGGGAGACCCCGGCCACCGACCGTACGGCGGCGGCGAGTTGGTCACCCACCCGGTGCACGGGTGACAGGGCCGACAGGGCGTCCTGCGGGACGAGGGCGATGCGGCGACCCCGGTGGGCCGAGAGGTCCGGCAGGATCGTCCCGCTCGTCGTCGCGCCGCGCGGCAGCATGCCGAGGAGCGCGCGGGCCGTGAGGGACTTGCCCGCTCCGGACTCGCCGACGATCGCCAGCACTTCACGCGGGCGGACGTCGAAGGACAGGCCGCGCACGGCCTCGACCCCGTCGAAGGCGATCCGCAACTCGCGTACCGACAGCAGTGCCTCAGACTCCAACGGGGGTCTCCTTCCGGACCGGAGCCGGGGTGGCGCGCCGCACCCTCCGGCCCTGGGTGAGTGCCGCGCCCGACACCGCGAGTCCCGCCAGCAGGGCCAGCGCCACCGCCGGGGCCAGGGCCGCCCACGGGGCGCGTTCCACATAGGCGCGGGACTCGTCGAGCAGCAGACCCCACTCGGGGGCGGGCGGCTGGGCGCCGAGGCCCAGGAAGCCCAGCGAGGCCAGGGCCAGGGCGATGCCCGGCAGGCGCAGCAGGGCGTGGCGGGCGACCGGGGCGGCCACCGACGGCAGGACGTGCCGGGTGAGGATCCAGAACGGGCTCGCCCCGATGGCCCGTTGGGCGGTCAGGAAGGCCGACGCGCGCACCTCCTGCACCAGTGCCGCCGCGTGCGCGGACAGGGCCGGCCAGGAGATCAGCGCGACCGCGAGGGCCGCGCCGCCGGTGCCGGGGCCGACGGCCGCCGCGACCAGGATGCCGACGATCACCGGGGGCAGGGCGTTGGCGATGTCCGCCGCACCCTCCGCGATCCGGGGCAGGAAGCCCAGCGCGAGCGCGACCAGCAGGCTCAGCAGGCAGACCGCCGCCGCCGTGCCGACCGTGGAGGCGGCGCCGTGGCCGAGCCGGGCGAGCACGTCACGGCCGAGGCCGTCGGTCCCGAGCGGGTGCGCCCAGGACGGTGCGGCCAGCCGAGCCGTGGTGTTCACGGCGTACGGGTCGCGCGACAGGCCCCAGCCGATGGTCACGGCGAGGACGGTGAACAGCGTCAACGGGATCGCGGGATGTGCGCGCACCGGCCGTGCCGGGGGCAGCGCCAACGAGGCGTCACGCAGGGCCGGGCCCAGCAGCCGCCGCCGTGCGAGCGCCGCCAGCGCGCCCGTGATCAGCCCGAGCGCGAGCAGCGCGAGCACCGAGCCCTGGAGCAGCGCCAAGTCCTGTGACTTGGCCGCGCCGAGCGCGGTACGGCCGATGCCCGGCACGGCGAAGACCGTCTCCACGGCGACCGCGCCACCGGTGAGCCCCACGGCGACCATCCCGAACTGCGGGACCAGCGGCGGCAGGACGCGTCGCAGCGCCGCCCCGGCGATCCGCGCCCGGCTCACCCCGGCGCCCCGCCACAGCTCCACCCACCGCTCGTCGAGCACGGCGGGCAACGCGTCCGCGACCAGACGGCCGAGCAGACCGCCGCCGGGGACGCCGAGGGCCACGGCGGGCAGGACCATGTTCTCCGGCCCCACCCAGCCCGACGTCGGCAGCCACCCCAGCCACACCCCGAAGACCAGCAGCGCGACCGTGGCCAGCAGAAACTCGGGTACGGCTGCCAGCATCGCGGCCCACGCCCCGGCCGAGGCCCGGCCCCGCACCAGCACCGGCGCGACCAGCGTGCACGCCAGCAGCAGCGCCACGCCGAGCGAGGCGCCCATCAGCGCCAGCGACACCTGGAGCCCGGAGGCCACGGAAGGCAGGACCTCGGTGCCCGACACCCAGGACGTGCCGAGGTCGCCGCGCAGGAGGTCCGAGGCCCAGCCGCCCAGCAGGGACAGGGGTCCGGCGTCCAGACCGAGGTCCCGTCGTACGGAGTCCAGGGCTTCCTCGGTCGGGTTCTGCTCGGCGGAGCGGGCCCGCAGCACGGCCAGTGCCGGGTCCCTGCCGGAGAGCCAGGGCAGCAGGCCGACGGCGGCCAGTACGGCGATCAGGCAGAACAGACGGGTCAGCGCTGCGGCACCGGCCAACCGCCGTATACGGCCCTTCACTTGACGTGAGTGTCCGCCGTGACCAGCTCCCGCTCACGCGGGTCGTGGGCGGCGTCGACCACGTGGGCGGCGTCGCCCTGGATCACGCGTTCGTGCAGCATGGGCACGGCCGCGTCGGTGCCGAGTACGGCGGCCTCGGCGGCGATGACCGCGGCGCGGCGCGCGTCCCCCGCCCTGGTGTCGCCGGCCTTCTTCAGGGCCTTGTCCACGGCCGGGTCCGCGAGCTGGGAGATGTTGAAGGAGCCGTCGGAGGCGAAGTCGCTGTAGAGGTAGGCGGCCGGGTCGCCGGAGTCGAGGACGGTGGCGCGGGAGAGGATGAACGCGTCGAACGCGCCCGCCAGCGCGTCGGATTCGATGTTGGCGTACTCGCGGATGTCGAGCTTCACCTTGAAGCCGGCCTTCTGGAGCTGCTGTTGCAGCGCGGCGGCGACCTCGGGCAGCTCGGCGCGGTCGGTGAAGGTACCGATGGTGATCGTCTTGCCGGCCGGGCCGCCGGCCTTGGTCCGCTTCACCGGTTCCCGCAGTTCGGCCGCCCACGGAAGGGCAGGGCCGAGCAGCCCCTCGGCGACGTCGGCGCGCCCTTCGTACACGCCCTTCACGATCGATTCGGCGTCGATCGCCTCACGGGCCGCCGCCCGCAGTGCGGCGTCCTTGAAGGCGCCCTTCTCGGTGTTGAGGTACAGGGTGTTGGTGCGTGGCATGGGCACCTCGGTGATCAGGTCCTGGTCCAGCACCGCCGCCTGCGACACGGGCACCGCCTCGACGATGTCGGCCTCGCCGCTGCGCAGGGCGGCGGCGCGGGCGGTGCCGTCCGGTACGAACCGCACGTCGATGCCAGGGGCCTCGGCCTTCTTCCCCCAGTAGCCGTCGTAGCGGTCGAGGACGGCGGAGGAGGTGCCGTTGACCTTCGTCAGCTCGAAGGGGCCGGTGCCCGCGCCGACGGGGCTGACGGTCTTCCCCTTGTAGGCCTTGGCGGCCAGGATCGACAGCTGCGGGGAGCTGAGCCGCTGCGGGACCAGGGGGTCCTCGGTGGCGGTGGTGACGGTGACCTTGTCGCCGTCGGCCTTCGCGGTCAGGTCCACGCCGTCGAGGATGCGGGGTTTGGGGGAGGCAGCGGCGGCCTTGGTGAGGGAGTTGACGACGGCTTCGGCGGTGAGCTTCGTCCCGTCGTGGAAGGTGACGCCGTCGCGCAGGGTGAAGGTCCAACTCCGGCCGGACTGGGTCCACTCGGTGGCCAGCGCCGGCTCGGCGTCACCGTCCGCGTCCAGTTTCACCAGGGTCTCCGCCGTCGACCAGCGCGACAGCTTGAAGGCGTCGTCCGACAGCGGGGACAGCCCCGAGCGCGGTGGCTGCATCATCGCGACGCGTATGCGCTTGCCCCCTGCCCCGGAGTCGTCCGTGGCCGACTGCCCACCGGAGAAGCAGCCGGTGAGCAGGGCGGAGGCCGCGGTGACGGCGGTAAGGGGGATGAGTCGAGCGGGGACGCGCACGGGACACCTCGGTCAAGGCCTGGTAAATGGTTGAACGCGCCATGACCGTAGCATGATGACAATCGTTTTCAGAAGTGGGTCTGGAGGTCAGGGGGCGGGGCGGAGGTGCTTGCGCAGTGCCCAGGCGGCGAGTCACCCGGACGGCCCGATGTCCTGACCCTGTGCGAGCCGGGCCCCCTTCAACGCCATGTGCAGGAGCAGGCGGTCCTCGCCGTCGTCCAGGTCCAGGCCGGTGAGCTTCTCGATCCGGGACAGGCGGTAGTACAGGGTCTGGCGGTGGATGCCCAGCTCGGCGGCGGCCCGGGCGGCCTGGCCGGCGCAGTCGAGATAGACCTCGGCGGTGCGGGCGAGCTCCTGGTGGACGGGGGTGAGCAGGGGGTGCACCGCGGGGTCGCGGGCCACCTCCGGCGGCAGCGCGGTGAGCAGCCGGAACGGCCCGATCGACGCCCACAGGGCGACGGGCCCCAGCCGTGGCTCCGCCAGCGCGGCCCGCGCCGCCGCCGAGGCCTCCCACCAGGCCGTTCCCAGCTCGGCGAGGCCGGAACGGGGCGTCGCGAGGCCGGCGGCGGGACCGCCCGCTCCGCGTGGGGCGCTGCCGGCCGGGCCGGACGGTGGGGTGCCGGTCGGTCCGTGGGAAGGGCCTCCGGGTTGTCCGCTCCGGGCCCCGGCTGAGGCGCCGCGCGTGCTGCCGGCCGGTCCCGGACCGGGAGAGCCGCCCGCTCCGGACGAGGGAGTGCCGGTGACTGCCCTGCCCGAGGCGCCGCCAGCCGCTCCGCCCGAGGTGCTGCCGGTCGCTGCGCCTGAGACGTTGCCGGTCGTTCCGCTCGAGGTGCTGCCGGTCGCTGTGCCTGAGACGTTGCCGGTCGTTCCGCTCGAGGTGCTGCCGGTCGCTGTGCCTGAGACGTTGCCGGTCGTTCCGCCCGAGGTGCTGCCGGTCGCTGCGCCCGAGACGTTGCCGGTCGCTCTGCCCGAGGCGTTGCCGGTCGCTCCGCGTGAGGCGCCACTGGTCGTTCCGCCCGAGGCGTTGCCGGTCGCTCCGCGTGAGGTGGTGTCGGTCGCTGCGCCCGAGGCACCGGCAACCGCTGCGCGTGAGGCGCTGCCGGTCGCTGCGCGCGGCGTCGTGCCGGTCGCGGCCCGCACGGTGCTGCCGCCCGGCCCGCTTCCCCCGCCCGCCCGTTCCAGCAGGCGGGCTGCCGCTGTCGTCGCCGGAGTCAGGACGTCTGCCGAGCGCAGGCGGATCAGGACGGCCACGCACTGGGACGAGGCACCCCATGGCAGGGTGCACAGGGCTGTCGCGCCGGGCATCGTGCGGACCGAGGGGGCGTCGTCGGGATCGGCCGTGGGCCAGGGGGCGACGCAGAGCACCGTGTGGAGGCCGTCGGCGCGAGGGCCGAGGGCGGTGCGGAGTTCCGCGATGGCCATGTCGCGCTGCCAGTCGCGGTCGGCGGTGAGGACGGCTCGCAGCTCGCGGCTGAGGTCGGCGCCGTGCTGGGCCTCGTCCGCGAGCAGCGCGCCGATCCGGGCCGTGACCTGCATGGCGGCGGACAGCTGGCGTTCGCTCGGGCCGGGATCGTCGTCCAGCAGCCAGATGTAGCCGTGGACCACGCCGCGGTGGCGGACGGGGAGACAGATCCGGCCCCGGTAGACGCCGGCCTCCGGTGTCGGCGGGATGCGGACCGGGCCCGTCGCCCGCGTGATGCCGAAGCCCTCGAACCACGCCCGGACGGCCGCCGTCGAGCGGCGGGTGAGGATCGAGCGGGTGCGCACCGGGTCCAGGGCCGACGGATCGAGGTCGCCCTCACTGTCGTACGCGCCGAAGGCGATCAGCTCGAAGTCCCGGTTCTCCAGCGTCGCGGGCGCCCCGAGCAGCTCCGAGATCTCGTCGACCAGCTCCTCGTAGTCACCCCTGTGTTCCGACGTCATCCGGGCATTGTCCCGCACTCCAGGGGTCCCTTCATACATCTGTCTGAGATCTGCGGCACGGATGCGTGACAGCTGTCGATGGCCGACGATCGGAGGGATCCTTAGGTTTCACGGTGGTTCTCCGCGCCGTACCCGAAGCGTCATCCGCCCGGGGTCCGGCCATCCGTTGGTTGTGCTCTGGAGGTGCCCCGTGCTGGGTCCCGTGATTCTCGCCGCGTCGCGCAGCGACCGGATGCGACGCCTGGTTTCGGCGGCCCCGGTGACCAAACAGGTCGTCGACCGGTTCATCGCGGGCGAAGACGTCGACGACGTCGTTCCGGTCATCCGGGAGCTCACCGAGCGGGGCCTGGAGCTGACGATGGACGTCGTCGGTGAGGACATCACCAACCCCGCCCAGGCCGCCGCCGCGCGGGACGCCTACCTGGAGCTGATCGACCGCCTGAAGCCGCTGGAGCTCGGCACCCGCGCCGAGATGTCGGTGAAGCTGTCGATGTTCGGGCAGGCGCTGGACGGCGGCCACGAACTGGCCCTCGCCAACATCCGCCCGGTCGTCGAGGCCGCCGCCGAGATCGGCACCACGGTCACCCTGGACGCCGAGGACCACACCACCCTCGACTCGATGTTCGCCATCCACGAGGAGCTGCGGAAGGACTTCCCGCAGACCGGCTGCGTCATCCAGGCGTACCTGTTCCGCACCGAGGCCGACGCCCGCCGCCTCGCCGCGAACGGCAGCCGGGTGCGCCTGGTCAAGGGTGCGTACAAGGAGCCGGGCTCGGTCGCGTATCTGGACAAACACGAGATCGATCGGGCATACGTTCGGATCCTTAGGGCGTTGATGGAGGGGGAGGGGTACCCGATGATCGGGTCCCACGACCCGCGCCTGATCGCCATCGGCCAGGAACTCGCCCACCAGGCCGGGCGAAAGCTCGACGAGTACGAGTTCCAGATGCTCTACGGCATCCGCACCGAGGAGCACCTGCGACTGGCCGCCGAAGGCCACCGGATGCGCGTGTACACGGCCTACGGCACCGACTGGTACGGCTACTTCATGCGCCGACTCGCGGAGAAGCCGGCCAACCTGCGCTTCTTCGTGCGCAGCATGATCACCAAGGGCTGAGACCGAAACACCGCTCAGTAAGGAGTTACGGAAAACATGGACGCTGTGACCCAGGTCCCCACCCCCGTCAACGAGCCGGTGCACGGCTACGCCCCCGGCTCGCCCGAGCGCGCCCGGCTGGAGGCCAGGCTGAAGGAGCTGGCCGACAACCCCGTCGACCTGCCCTGCACCATCGGCGGCGAGAAGCGGATGGGCGGCGGTGAGGCCTTCAAGGTCGTCCAGCCGCACAACCACCAGGCCGTGCTCGGCACGTACCGCAACGCCACGCAAGCGGACGCCCAGGACGCCATCGACGCGGCCCTGGCCGCCGCGCCCGCCTGGCGTGCGATGTCCTTCGACGACCGCGCGGCGATCATCCTGCGCGCCGCCGAGCTGCTGTCCGGCCCCTGGCGCGAGACGCTCGCCGCCTCCACCATGCTCGGCCAGTCCAAGACCGCCCAGCAGGCCGAGATCGACACGCCCTGCGAGCTGATCGACTTCTGGCGGTTCAACGTCTCCTACGCCCGCAAGCTCCTGGCCGAGCAGCCCCCGGCCAACTCCCCGGGGTGTGGAACCGTCTGGACCACCGCCCGCTGGAGGGCTTCGTCTACGCGGTCACGCCCTTCAACTTCACCGCCATCGCGGGCAACCTGCCGACCGCCCCGGCCCTGATGGGCAACGTCGTCGTCTGGAAGCCGTCCCCGACGCAGACCCACGCCGCCGTGCTGCTCATGCAGCTGCTGGAGGAGGCGGGCCTGCCCAAGGGCGTCATCAACCTCCTCACCGGTGACGGCATCGAGGTGTCCAAGGTCGCCCTGGAGCACCGCGATCTGGCCGGCATCCACTTCACCGGCTCGACCAAGACCTTCCAGTACCTGTGGAAGACGGTCGGCAACAACATCGAGAAGTACCGCACCTACCCGCGTCTGGTCGGCGAGACCGGCGGCAAGGACTTCCTCGTCGCCCACCCGTCGGCGGACCCGGCCATCCTGAAGACGGCCTTGACCCGGGGTGCCTTCGAGTACCAGGGCCAGAAGTGCAGCGCCACGTCCCGGGCGTACATCCCCGCCTCCCTCTGGAACTCCGGCTTCAAGGAGGAGTGGGCCGCCGAGGTCGACGGCATCAAGATGGGCGACGTCACCGACCTGTCGAACTTCATCGGCGCCGTCATCGACGAGCGTGCCTTCGCCAAGAACAAGGCCGCCATCGACCGCGCCAAGGAGGACCCCACCTGCACGATCGTCGCGGGCGGCGCCTACGACGACTCCGAGGGCTGGTTCGTCCGCCCGACCGTCATCGAGTGCACCGACCCGGAGAACGAGGTCTTCCGCACCGAGTACTTCGGCCCGATCATCGCCGTGCACGTCTACGAGGACGACCGTTACGACGAGATGCTCACGCAGATGGAGTCCGTCTCCGACTACGCCCTGACCGGCTCGGTCATCGCGAACGACCGCGCGGCGGCGGCCTACACGGCGGACAAGCTCCGCTACGCGGCCGGCAACTTCTACATCAACGACAAGTCGACCGGCGCCGTCGTCGGCCAGCAGCCCTTCGGCGGCGGCCGTGCCTCCGGCACCAACGACAAGGCCGGTGCCCCGCAGAACCTGATGCGCTGGACCCTGACCCGCGCCATCAAGGAGACGCTGGTCCCGCCGACCGACTACACCTACCCGCACATGGGCTGAGCCCCCGCGGCACCGACGGGCCGGGTCAGGAAATGACCTGGCCCGTCGGCATGTCCGCCGGGAAGACCTGGCCGATGACAACCTGAGCGCGCACCGCCCACACGGCCGACCTCACCCCCGCCGAACTCGTCGCCGTACGGGCCCTGCCGGACGCCGCCTTCGACGGCGACTTCAGTGACGAGGACTGGGACCGCGGCCTCGGAGGCATGCGCGCCCTCGTGCACGACGGCTCCGGGCTCGCCGCGCACGGGGCTGTCGTGATGCGCCGGGCGCGGCACCGCGGCCGGTGGCTGTCCGCCGGGTACGTCGCCTTACACGCCGACGCCCGTCGCACCGGCCTCGGCGGGCAGGCGATGGCGGAGCTGGAACGCGTCGTCGACCCATGCCTACGACTTCGGCACCCTCTGCGCCGGTGACGACGGCGCCCGGTTCTACACCTCCCGCGGCCGGCGGCTGTGGCGCGGCCAGGCGCACGCCCTCAGCCCGCAGGACGGTGTCGTCCGCCTGCCCGAGGAAGAGGACAGCACCTACGTCCGGCCCGCCCCCGCCGACCCGCTCGACCCCGCGCGCGAACTCCTCTTCGACTGGCGCGACGGAGACGTGCTCTAGGAATCACCGCAGGTCAGCGTGGTGTGACGTAGTCCACCGTCTCAGATAGTAGGAAGTCCGAGTAATTGTGGAGACAGATGCTCCGGCCTCCCTTAGTTTTGTAGCAGCCGAACGTCTCGCTCGACCAAGCGAATGGCGGTCGTGAGCCGGGCCCGTGCAGGCAACCCCTGCGGCCGTCGCTCCCCGCCCCTTCCGGCGTCTCGTAACCCTCCCTGTTGCACTCCGTGCTGTCGAAGGAGCCGATTTCCCATGGCCGAGACGACCGTCCGCCGCCGAGTCCGTCACGTCTCCCGTACGAGCGAGTCCGACCGCAAGAACGCCGCCGCAGCGCTCCAGCGCGCCCTCGACCGCAGGGACAACGGCGGATCCACCGGTCACTGAGCCGTAACACCCCTGATCCGGGAGCCGCACCCGACGAGGCGCGGTGCGGGGCTCACGCCCCGCGCCGCACCTCGAAATGGTCGATCCGCTCACCGCTCGACGCCAGCGCCGACACCTTCAGCCTCGGCGCGGCGCCGCTCACGGCCTCCACCGAGAGGAACGAGAACCCCCGGTAGCGCACCCGCGACCACTGCACCGACTCCGCCTTGGTGTCCCGGGACTTCGTCCACCGGAACGTGCCGACCGGCTCGTGGTCGGCGGTGTTCCCCTCGTAGCTCTCCTTCACGCCGTCGGGGAAGCCGTACAGCTCCTTGCCGCCGCCGCCCGCCGTGACGTACACGATCCCGTCCCGCCGTGGATCCGTCGTCCCGCCGACCGGCACCGGCCTGCCCACCTCGCCGTTCCTGATGGCGTCGGTGCGCTCGTAGACGTGGTTGTGCCCGTTGATCACCAGGTCCACCTGGTGCTCGGCGAACAGCGGCAGCCACTCGGCGCGCACCCCTCCGTCGGAGGCGTGCGTGGACGTCGAGTACGCGCAGTGGTGGAAGAAGACGACGATGAAGTCGACGGAAGCGTCGGCCCGCAGTTCGCCGAGCTTCCCGTCGAGCCACTTCGTCTGCCGCCCCTCCGTGTAGCCGAAGTTGGCGGGGATTTCGTACGACACGTCGTTCGCATCCAGCGCGACCACCCCGACGTTGCCGTACGTGAAGGCGTACGCCCCCGGTGCCGTGCGCGCGTCGAAGCCGCTGTCCGGCATGGAGAAACGGGCGAGTTGGCCGCCGTAGCCGTCCGGCGAGTACCAGGCCTCCATGTCGTGGTTGCCGGTCGTCACCATCCACGGCACCGACCTGGCCACCGGCTCGGTCTGCTTCAGGAACCGGTCCCACTGCCCGGCATCGAAGACGTCCGACTCCTTGCCCTTGCCGGTCGGGTCGGCGTAGCAGATGTCGCCGGCGTGGAGGTGGAAGGCCGGGCTTCGGCGCAGCAGCAGACGGTCGTTGAGGGCCGCCTCCTCGCCGACGCCCTGGTCGCCGAACGCGGTGAACACGAACCGCTCGGGGGGCTCGCGGGTGCCGTGCGGAAGGACGTGACGGTCGGCCGGTGCCGCGGGGACGCCGGGTCGAAGCCCTCGTGACCGACGCCGTAGTAGTACGTCGTGTCCGGGCGCAGGCCGTCCAGCGCCGCGTGCAGGTAGTACTGCTCGACCGCCGCCCGTACGCCCTTCAGCTCCGGGGTGTGCAGGTCGCGCAGCTCCGCCTCGACCTTGCGGCCGAGGTCGTCGGGGCGCAGGCCCACCCGGACGTACGGCTCCTTCACCGCCAGCGGCACCTGCCAGGAGATCCGCATCTGTGTCTTGGGATCGGCGCCGAAGGCGAGATGGCGGCCGAAGGGGGTGATGAAGGAGCCCGGCGCCTTCGACGTGCTCGGCGACGGGCTCCCGGTCGCCGTACCGCTTCCCGGCCCTGAGCCGGAACAACCGGTCAGCAGGCCGCCGGCCACCGCGCCCGCCGTCACCAGCGTGCGGCGCCGCGACAGCCGTGTGCGCAGGTACTCGTGCTGTTCCGCCATGCTCATCCGGCGCGCGAGCTCGGGCGGGATGCCGAAGTGGGGGATCTCCATGTCGGGTCAACTTCCCAGCGAACGCCAACATCCGCCCCACGTACGGGTGAACGGAGACCGTCGGCCGAGTGCGGTCCCCCGGGCGGGCGCCGTATGACTGTCCGCATCACGGACACCCTGTGTCATCCCATGGGACGAGGAGTAGGGTGCCCGCATGTCTCGCAGCATCAATCTCGCAGTGATTCCCGGTGACGGCATCGGCCAGGAAGTCGTGGCCGAAGGCCTGAAGGTCCTCTCCGCCGTCCTTCCGCAGGATGTGAAGCTGGAGACCAAGGAGTACGACTTCGGCGCCCAGCGTTACCACGCCACCGGTGAGACCCTCACCGACGCCGACCTCGACGCCCTGAAGAAGCACGACGCCATCCTGCTCGGCGCGATCGGCGACCCGAGCGTGCCGTCCGGCGTCCTGGAGCGCGGCTTCCTGCTCAAGCTCCGCTTCGCCTTCGACCACCACGTCAACCTGCGTCCCTCGAAGCTGCTGCCGGGTGTCGCCACCCCGCTGGCCGGCGAGCCGCAGATCGACTTCGTCGTGGTCCGCGAGGGCACCGAGGGCCCGTACACCGGCAACGGCGGCACCATCCGCAAGGGCACCGAGCACGAGGTCGCCACCGAGGTCTCCGTGAACACGGCCTTCGGTGTCGAGCGCGTGGTCCGCGACGCCTTCGCGCGTGCCCAGGCCCGCCCGCGCAAGAAGCTGGCGCTGATCCACAAGAACAACGTGCTGACCTTCGCGGGTCACCTGTGGACCAACATCTTCAACAAGGTGGCCGAGGAGTTCCCCGAGGTCACCACCGAGTACATGCACGTCGACGCGGCCACGATCTACCTGGTCACCCAGCCCGAGCGCTTCGACGTGATCGTCACCGACAACCTCTTCGGCGACATCATCACCGACCTCGCCGCGGCCGTCTCCGGCGGCATCGGTGTGGCGGCCTCCGGCAACATCAACCCGTCCGGAGAGTTCCCCTCGATGTTCGAGCCCGTGCACGGCTCGGCCCCGGACATCGCCGGCCAGGGCAAGGCCGACCCGACCGCCACGGTGCTGTCCGTCGCCCTGCTCCTGCGTCACCTCGGCTACGAGGCCGAGGCCGCCCGTATCGACGAGGCGGTCTCCGCCGACCTGTCGGAGCGCACCGGCGAGCCCGCCCGCTCCACCTCGGAGATCGGCGACGCGCTCGCCGGACGCGTAGCCGGCTGACCCGCCGCTGCTCATCCCAAGCCGCCGGGTCGCATCCGCCCGGCGGCTTCCGCATGTCCCCGCCGGGTGTCACCATCGACCACCGGGCCGCATTCCACGCCGTTCCTTCCGCCGTCGCCCCCGGGCGATAATCGAACGAGGCCGCGGAACGAGGGAATGCTCGGACGTCCTGGCACTGGTCACCATCAGCGCAGTACCGAGCGCGGCCCGTCACTACAACCGGTGAAGGACTTCAACCCATGACGACGCCCACGATCGAGCTCAAGCCGTCCGCCAACCCGCTCTCCGCCGCAGAACGGGAGGCGATCCTGGCCAACCCCGGGTTCGGCCGCCACTTCACCGACCACATGGTGACGATCAAGTGGACGGAGGGACGTGGCTGGCACGACGGTCAGCTCGTGCCGTACGCGCCGATCTCCCTCGACCCGGCCACCACGGTCCTGCACTACGCGCAGGAGATCTTCGAGGGGCTGAAGGCCTACCGGCGCCCCGACGGCTCGGTCGCCACGTTCCGCCCGGAGAAGAATGCCGAGCGTTTCCAGAGCTCCGCGCGCCGGCTGGCGATGCCCGAGCTGCCGGTCGAGACGTTCATCGAGGCGTGCGACGCCCTGGTGAGGCAGGACAAGGCGTGGGTGCCGGCACACGGCGGGGAGGAGTCCCTCTACCTGCGCCCGTTCATGATCGCGACCGAGGTCGGGCTGGGTGTGAAGCCGGCCAACGAGTACCTGTTCCTGGTCATCGCCTCCCCGGCCGGCGCGTACTTCCCCGGCGGCGTCAAGCCGGTCTCCATCTGGGTCTCCGAGGACCGCGTCCGCGCCGTCCCAGGCGGCATGGGCGACGCCAAGACCGGCGGCAACTACGCGGCGTCCCTGCTGGCGCAGGCGGAGGCCGCGACCAAGGGCTGTGACCAGGTCTGCTACCTCGACGCGGTCGAGCACGAGTGGGTCGAGGAGCTCGGCGGCATGAACCTGTACTTCGTGTACGGAAACAAGATCGTCACGCCGTCCCTCACCGGCTCGATCCTGGAAGGCGTCACCCGCGACTCGCTGCTCACCGTCGCCCGTGACCTCGGCTACGAGGCCGAGGAGGGCCGGGTCTCGGTCGACCAGTGGCAGCGGGACTCGGAGAACGGGTCGCTCACGGAGGTGTTCGCCTGCGGTACGGCCGCGGTGATCACGCCGGTCGGGACGGTGAAGCGGGCCGGGGCGGAGTGGCAGCAGAGCGGGGGTGAGCCGGGCGAGGTCACGCTCCGGCTCCGTCAGGCCCTGCTCGACATCCAGCGTGGTACGGCGGAGGACAAGCACGGCTGGATGCACCAGCTGGGCTGACCCCGCCCCTGGCCCGGGGGTTCCGCGCCCGGACCCCCGGACCTATGCCCACCGGGCTCCGTAGCCACGGCGCCCGGGGCCGACAGCGCATACACCCCGCCGACCAGCCCCGACAGCAGGAAGCTGCAATCCGGCCCGCCGGTCAGCGCCGGCAGCGGGCCCTCGTACGACGGCAGGGACACCGCGAGGACGCCGACGAGTGCCCCGCCCAGGAGAGGGTCGCCGGGATGTTCCAGCCGGCGCGGTACCAGTGGACGCCGCCTCGGGCGCGGCGGTTGAAGACCTGGGTGGGCGTCCGCGTAGCAGTCCGACCACCGAGCCGACCAGCCGCCTGCGGACCCAGAACTGGGCGCCGGAGGAGGTCGACACGTTGGTGCCGGTGCGCAAGGAGACCAGGGCGAGGGGAGCCGTGAGCGCCACGCCCGCGACCGTGCCCGCGAGCACCGCGCTGACCGACGACCACCAGTCCAGGCCGAAGGACGGCGGCAGCAGGCCGAAGGCGATCACGCCCAGGCAGAGGTTGGAGCCGAGCAGGATCGACTCGAGGTCCCGCCGCCCGCTGGTGCGCTCCTCCTCGGGGATGGTGTCGACTCCGCGCTGTTCGATCGGCATGGGCTGGTCTCGCCATCCATGTGGCGATCGGCCTGCGCGGCACCGGCCGGGCCCAAGTCCTCCGGCACGTGCACGAGTTCATCTCCGACAGCCTCCTCGCGGACGCCTGAACGCACGCCCGGGTTGTACTCAAAACGACGGATTGACCCTGTGGTCCGTGGTGCTGTTGGCTCTGGGGCAGCCCTCGGCGCGGGGCCGGGGGAGAAGCGTCAACGGGGAACACAGGGGGAACAGCACATGACCAGTACCAGGAGGGCCACGTCCGTCGCGCTCGGCGCGGCCCTGGCCGTCACGCTCGGCGGCGTCGCCGCACTGCCCGCGACCGCCGCCGAGGCGGTTCCGCGGACCGAGAAGGCGAGCATCGCCCCGGACGGCACCGACGGCAACGCCGCCTCCGGAGGGCCGAGCCTGAGCGCCGACGGCCGCCGTCTGGCCTTCGTCTCCAGCGCCGACAACCTCGTCGCCGGTGACACGGACGGCGCCGCCGACGCCTTCGTGCGCGACCTGAAGACCGGCACGACCCGGCTGGCCAGTACCGCGGCGGACGGCGGCTCGGTCGACGACGTCGCCCTCAGCGGCAACGGCCGGTACCTGGCCTTCGGCGCCACCGACGGCGACGGCCGCAGCCACATCTGGGTCAAGGACCTGAAGTCCGGCGCCCTCCAGCGCATCGAGGACACCGTCGACACGGGCTACGACGCCGGCCGGCAGCCCGCCATCAGCGCCGACGGCCGCTACGTCGCCTTCGTCGCCCAGCAGTCCGGGCTCGCGGAGGGCGAGGATCGCTGGGGCCGGGTCTACCGCGTCGACCGCACCAGCGGCCAGGCCGTCCGCATCAGCCAGATCCCCGCCGCCGGCGACCGGAAGACCGCCGCCGCCCACCCCTCCATCAGTGCCGACGGCAAGCGCGTCGGCTACCGGTTCTTCGTCCCGCACCCCGCCTCGGGCGACTGGAGCGACGCCTACGTCCGTGACGTGCCGAGCGGCGAGCTGTTCCACGCCGACCGCGCGCCGGACCGTCTGAAGTCCGACGGGCAGACGGAGTCCCCGCAGGTCAGCGCCGACGGGCGGTACGCCGTCTTCGGCTCGCTCGACTCGCAGCTCACCCCCGGCGACACCAACAAGGGGCACAACGTCTTCGTCCGCGACCTCAAGACGGGCGAGCTGCGCCGGATCGACGCCGCCGACCCGGCCGCCTTCACCGCCCACCCGCAACTCAGCGCCGACAGCCGGTACCTCGCCTTCGTCTCGGCCGACCCGGGCGACACGGACCGTACGACACGCGCGTACGTCCGCGACCTGCGCACCGGGCGGACGGTACTGGCCAGCCCGGACGCCGAGGGCGGCCCGAACGACCAGAGCGTGTCCGCCCCGGTGATCGACCGGCACGGCCGTACGGTCGCCTTCGGCAGCTCCTCACCCGACCTCGTCCCCGGCGACACGTACGACACCTCGCACGTCTACGTCCGTCACATGAAGCGACCGACCGCATCCTGAGACAACCGTGAGCCAGGCACGGGGGTTGTGCCAGACTGCCCCCGTGCTCTCGTTCGCCATGATTATTGGCAGCAGGCGCGCCGGTCCGCAGTGACCGCCACGTACGACCAGGTACGGGCGGACACCGTCGTCCTCGACCCGCGCGCAGACCTCTCGCACCCGCGAGAGGTTTTTCGCATTTCTGGCCCACCCACAGCCGGAGGCGAGAGCGCGAGGGAGTATGTGAGGGCGGTGGAGCCGGTCATTCCGGTACGACCGAGATCCCATCCTCAGGAGCCTTGACACCATGACCGCACCCAGCGAGCTCGACGATTCCTTCCACGTCTTCGACACCACCCTGCGCGACGGAGCACAGCGGGAGGGCATCAACCTCACCGTCGCCGACAAGCTGGCCATCGCGCGGCACCTGGACGACTTCGGCGTGGGCTTCATCGAGGGCGGCTGGCCGGGCGCGAACCCCCGGGACACCGAGTTCTTCGCCCGCGCCCAGAAGGAGATCGACTTCCAGCACGCCCAGCTGGTCGCGTTCGGCTCCACCCGCCGGGCCGGCACCACCGCCGCGGAGGACCCGCAGGTCAGGGCGCTCCTGGAATCCGGCGCGCAGGTGATCACGCTGGTCGCCAAGTCGCACGACCGCCATGTCGAGCTCGCCCTGCGCACGACCCTGGACGAGAACCTGGCGATGGTCCGCGACACGGTGTCGTTCCTGAAGGAACAGGGCCGCCGGGTCTTCGTCGACTGCGAGCACTTCTTCGACGGCTACCGAGCGAACCCCGAGTACGCGAAGTCGGTCGTCCGTACGGCCTCGGCGGCCGGAGCGGACGTGGTGGTCCTCTGCGACACCAACGGCGGCATGCTCCCGGCGCAGATCCAGGCGGTCGTCGCCACGGTCCTGGCCGACACCGGCGCCCGGCTCGGCATCCACGCCCAGGACGACACGGGCTGCGCGGTGGCGAACACGCTGGCCGCCGTCGACGCGGGCGCGACGCACGTCCAGTGCACGGCCAACGGCTACGGCGAACGCGTCGGCAACGCCAACCTGTTCCCGGTCGTGGCGGCCCTGGAGCTCAAGTACGGCAAGCGGGTCCTGCCCGAGGGTCACCTGCGCGAGATGACCCGCATCTCGCACGCGATCGCCGAGGTCGTCAACCTCACGCCGTCCACGCACCAGCCCTACGTCGGCCTCTCGGCCTTCGCGCACAAGGCCGGCCTGCACGCCTCGGCCATCAAGGTCGACCCGGACCTGTACCAGCACATCGACCCCGAGCAGGTCGGCAACACCATGCGGATGCTGGTCTCCGACATGGCCGGCCGCGCCTCCATCGAGCTCAAGGGCAAGGAACTCGGCATCGACCTCGGCGGCGACCGCGAACTGGTCGGCCGGGTGGTCGAGCGGGTGAAGGAGCGCGAACTCAGGGGCTACACGTACGAGGCGGCGGACGCGAGCTTCGAGATCCTCCTGCGCACCGAGGTCCAGGGCAAGCCGCTGCGCTACTTCGAGGTCGAGTCCTGGCGCGCCATCGTCGAGGACCGGCCCGACGGCTCCCACGCCAACGAGGCCACGGTCAAGCTCTGGGCCAAGGGCGAGCGCATCGTCGCCACGGCCGAGGGCAACGGCCCGGTCAACGCGCTGGACCGGGCGCTGCGCGTGGGCCTGGAGAAGATCTACCCGCAGCTCGCCCAGCTGGAGCTGGTGGACTACAAGGTCCGCATCCTGGAGGGCAAGCACGGCACCAACTCGACGACCCGCGTGCTGATCTCCACGTCCGACGGCGCGGGCGAGTGGTCGACGGTGGGTGTGGCCGACAACGTCATCGCCGCGAGCTGGCAGGCCCTGGAGGACGCGTACACGTACGGGCTGCTGCGGGCGGGAGTGACCCCGGCCGAGTAGGACGGGCGGCGACGGCGCCTTCCGCGCCGTCGCCGTCAGCCGACCGTTCGGTCCGTGCCGTCCGCGCCGGTCCGCGTCGTCCGTGCGCAGCGCCCCGAAATCCGTGCCTCGACCGATATCCCTTTCTGTGTCGATTTTTTGCCGATTCGGGTAGCTTCGAACATATGAAGGTCGCACTGGTGCGTACCCTCGTACGCCTGCTGATCGTGCCGGTCGTCGCCGTACTGGCGGCGCTCATGGTCGGTGCGCCCGGTGCGCACGCGGCCACGGACCTCTCGAAGGTCGCCGAGGAACTGCGCGAGAACCCGGTCTACGTCGATCCGGCCGCCTCCGGCCAGCTGGCCGAGTCGGACGCCGAGGCGCTCGCCGACAAGATCAAGGACGCGGACAAGCCCGTCTTCGTGGCGGTCCTCCCGGCCGACTTCCCCACGCAGGACCTCTTCCGGAACCTCCGCACCGAGACCGGCGTCACCGGCCTGTACGGCATTCGCCTCGGCGACGAGTTCGACGCCCGTGCCGACAGCTCGGTGATGAGCGGCCAGGCGGTGTCCAACCTGGTCACGGCCGTGCGCGACGCGGGTGACGCCAAGGCCCAGCTGAACGACTTCGTCGACGACGCCCTGCGCAACGTGGGCGGCTCGGCGCCCAGCAGCTGGAGCGACGGCTCGGGCACCGACGTGCCGGTCGGCGGCCTGGTCACGGTCGGCGCACTGATCGCGGCCGGAGGCGTGGGCGCCTACACGCTGGCCCGCCGCAACCGCCGCCGCCACGAAGAGGAGCAGTGGGCCGCGCTGGAGAAGCTGCGCGTGGTGGTCGACGAGGACATCACCGCCTTCGGCGAGGAACTCGACCGCCTCGACTTCCACCCCGGCGAACCGGGCGCCGACGACGCGATGCGTGCCGACTACGAGCACGCCCTGGACTCCTACGAACAGGCGAAGTCCCTGATGGCGGCCGCGACGAAACCGGAAGACGTGCGGGCCGTGACCCAGGCCGTGGAGGACGGGCGGTTCTCCATGGCGCGACTCGATGCCCGCCGCGAGGGCCGCCCGCTGCCGGCGCGCCGCCCGCCCTGCTTCTTCGACCCCCGCCACGGCCCCTCGGTCGCCGACGCGAGCTGGACGCCCCCGGGCGGCGCCACGCGCGACGTCCCCGTCTGCGCGGCCGACCGGGACCGGCTCGCCGAGGGCCGCGACCCGGTGATCCGCGAGGTCGACACCGAGTACGGCCGCCGCCCGTACTGGGAGGCCGGCCCGGCGTACGGCCCCTGGCCGGCGGCTACTTCGGCGGCGGCATCCTGCCCGGCCTCCTCATCGGGACCATGCTCGGCAGCATGATGGCCGGCCCCGCCTACGCGGCCGACTACGGCTCCGGCTACGGCGACTTCGGCGGCCACGAGGGCGGCGACGTCTCCGGCGCGGACTTCGACACCGGCGACTTCGGAGGCGGCTTCGGCGATGGGGGCTTCGGCGGCGGCGACTTCGGTGGGGGAGGGGACTTCGGAGGCGGCTTCTGACCCGAGCCGCCCGGACCCGCCCGGAGCCTCACGACCGACGGGTCCGAGCCCATCCCTCTCCGCGAACAGACCGAGGGCGTGGTGCCGGAGAAGCAGCGCCGGGCACTTACCCTCCTGCATCCGTGCCGGGGGTCAGTGCCCGGCCGCTTCCCGGTCCAGGACGCGCGCCCGTGGCGGAGGCGTCGCCCCGGGTTGCTGCCCTGGGTCCCCGGCATCTGTTCCGGGGGTCAGTGCCCGGCCACGTCCCGGTCCGGGACCCGTTCCCGCTGTCGCCACACGACCCCGGCGACCATGCCCGCCAGCGCGACCAGCGCCGCGCTGACCCACACCGGCGACCGGTACCCGAACCCCGCGCCGATCACCATGCCGCCGGCCAAGGGCCCAGCGCGGCGCCGACGTTGAACGCGGCCGTGGCGAAACCCCCTGCCAGCGTGGGCGCGCCCGGGGCCGCGTACAGCACCTGGGAGATCAGTGTGGAGCCGACGCCGAAGCACAGCGCCCCCTGGGCGAAGACGAGCCCGAGTGCCAGGACCGGGTGCCCGGCCCCGAGTGCCAGGAGGCACCAGCCCAGGCACACCGCGACGCCTCCGCCGGCCAGGACCGGCACGGGGCGCCGGTCGGCGATCCGCCCAGCGGCGGTCACCCCCGCGAACGACCCCGCCCCGAACAGCGCGAGCACCCCCGGCACCCAGGCGCTGCCCAGCCCCGCCACCTCGGTGACCAGCGGCGCGAGATAGGTGAAGGTGCAGAACGTCGCACCGTTCACCAGGGCGCCCAGCAGCAGCGTCACGACCAGCCGAGGGCTGCGCAGCGACCGCAGTTCACCGCGCAGCGCGGGCGGCGCACCCCCCGCCGCACCGCCCGGCACCGACCTCGCCACCGCCACCAGCGCGGGCAGCGACACCAGTGCCACGGCCCAGAACGCCGCACGCCAGCCCCACAGCCCGCCCAGCACGGCCCCGGCGGGCACCCCGGCCACACACGCCAGCGTCACCCCGCCCAGCAGCATGGACGTGGCCCGGCCCTTCGCGTCCGCCGGGACCATGCTCACGGCGGCCACGAGGGCGACGGCGAGGAACCCGGCGTTGGCGAGCGCCCCCACGACCCGCGTGGCGAGCAGCACCTCGAAACTGTCGGTGAGCGCACCGACGACATGGACGGCGAGAAACACGACGAGGAACGCCAGCAGCGCACCCCGCCGCGGCCAGCGCCGCGCGAGCCCCGCCACCAGCGGCGCCCCCACTACCATCCCCACCGCGAAGGCGGAGGTCAGCGCCCCCGCCGTGGGAACGGACACCCCCAGATCCCGCGCGATGTCCGGCACGAGACCGGACAGCATGAACTCGGACGTTCCCTGCGCGAACACGGCAAGGCCCAGCAGAAGAAGAGCGAACGGCATGAAAAAACTCCGCACCCGGAAGTCGACGTCGGACACGACAGGTCGGACGGCTTCCGGCAGCGGAGCGAGCGGGCGTCAGCGGCCCGGCATCACGAGCGGCCACCGGAGAGCCGGTGGCCGCACTCTGGACGCCTCGGGGCTGGACATGGGGGAGACGTTAGGCGGGCCCGGGGGCGCGGGTCCAGCGGTTTTCCTCCGGCTCGCCTCGCGTGGCGGTCACAGCCGTGTCCTTCCGGTCTTTCCGGCCCTCACCGCGGTGGACGACGACCACGGCCGCGAGGCAGACGGCCAGGCCGAGAGCGGTCTGCACGCCGAACGGCTCACCGAACGCGATCGCGCCCCAGACGGCCGTGACCGGAGCCATGAGGAACATCAGCGTGTTCACCTTCGTCACCCCGGAGCGCTTCAGGATGAGCCAGTACAGCCCGTAGCCGCCGAACGTGGACAGACCCACGAGCCAGGCGACGGCCACCCAGAACCCGCCCTCGGCGGGCGGCGCGGCGGCTCCGGTGCTCAGGGCCAGCGCGGAGAAGAGGACGGCGCTGGTGGCGCAGTGGACGGTCAGCGACACCGACGGAGCGACCCGCGAGCGGGACCGGCTCTCCAGGAACGTGGCGGCGACCAGGGACAGCATCCCGAGCAGCGGGACGGCGTACGCCCACCAGGCCACGCCGGTCCCGGCCGCCGCGTCGGCCAGGGTGACCACGGCGACGCCGCTCAGCCCCAGACCCAGGCCGATCCACTGCCGGCCCGAGACGTACTGCCCCAGCAGCGGTCCCGCGAGGGCCCCGGCGACGAGGGGCTGGACACCGTCGATCAGAGCCGTGGTGCCGCTGGAGACGCCGAGTTGGATGGCGTAGTAGACGCTGAGCAGATAGCCGCTCTGCGACAGCACGCCGATGACGGCCTGCCGGGTCACGTCCTGGGCGGTGAGACCTCGCCAGGCCGTGCGCGTGAGGGCGGCGACGGCGACGAGGGCGACGGCCAGCGGCAGGAACCGCCACATCAGGACCGTGATCGCGGACGCGTCGCCCGCACCGAGCTTGGCCCCGATGAACCCGGAGCTCCAGCAGAGGACGAAGGCGACGGAGAGCAGGATGTTCACGGACATCACAACCAGTAGACAGATCGGTATACCTGTTCCCGGCCCACTATACAGATCGGTATACTCGGGGGCCATGGGTACCACCGCTGACACCCCGCGCCGGATCACGATGACGCCCGCCGCCCGTCGCGTCCTGGAAGCGGCCGCCCGGCTCTTCTACGAGCGCGGCATCCACGCCGTCGGCGTCGACCTCATCGCCGCCGAGGCCGGGGTGACGAAGAAGACCCTCTACGACCGGTTCGGCTCCAAGGAGCAGATCGTCGTGGAGTACCTCGCGGACCGCGACGAGCGCTGGCGGGCCTTCCTCGCCGAACGCCTCGACGCGGCCGGGCCCGAGCCGGGCGAGCAGGTCCTGGCGGTCTTCGACGCCTCGCGCGCGTGGGCGGCGGAGCTGAGTCCCAAGGGGTGCAGCATGGTCAACGCCCACGCGGAGATCAGCGACCCCGCCCACCCGGCCCACCCGGTCATCACCGGGCAGAAGCAGTGGATGCTCGCCCTCTTCACCCGCCTCGCCTCGGACAGCACCCCGGAGGGGGCCGACGCCCTGGCCCGGACGCTGATGCTGCTGCACGAGGGCGCGCTCGTCGCGCACGGCCTTGGCATCTTCCCGGACCCCATCGCCCACGCCCGCGAACAGGCACGCGCACTGCTCGCATAGCGGACTGGACCTGTCCTACTCGGCCCCTACGGTGGTGTCATGGCCTCCGGAGTCCCTCTCTCCTTCGCGACCGTCGCCGACCTGGACTCCCGGCTGGCCGCACACCCCGCGCCGCATCCCGGCATCTGGGTCAAGGTCGCCAAGAAGGGCTCGGGCATTCCCTCCGTCAGCGCCGCCGACGTCAACGACGTGGCGCTGTGCCACGGGTGGATCACCGGGCAGCGCAAGGGGCTCGACGCGTCGTCCTACCTCCAGAGGATCACCCCGCGGCGCCACGGCAGCCTCTGGTCCATGGTCAACGTCCGGCGGGTCGAGGAGCTGACCGCCGCCGGGCGGATGCGGCCGGGCGGGCTCGCGGAGGTGGCGGCCGCGCGGGCGGACGGCCGCTGGGAGGCGGCGTACGCCTCCCAGCAGGAGGCCGAGGTCCCGGAGGACCTCGCTGCGGCACTGGAGCGGAGCCCGCGGGCCGCGGCGACCTTCGAGACGCTCGGGGGGACCGACCGGTACCTGGCGATGCTCGGCGTGCTGCGCGCCCGGACGCCGCGGAGCCGGGCGGCGCGGGCGGCGGCGGCGGTCGCGAAGCTGGAGGCCGGCCGGAAGGCCCGATAGGGCCCCGTGGGAGAGGGAAGGGCCCGGCACCGTACGGCGCCGGGCCCACAAGCCGTTGGGGAGCGGGGTCAGAGTGTCGACGCCGCCGAGGCGATGGCGGAGGCGAACGTCGAGACCTCCGTGTAGACGCCGGGGGCCTCGGGCCGGGCGCAGCCCTCGCCCCAGCTGACGATGCCGACCTGGATCCAGGCGCCGGCGTTGTCCTTGCGGAACATGGGGCCTCCGGAGTCGCCCTGGCAGGTGTCGACACCGCCCGCGTCGAAGCCGGCGCAGATCTCCTCGTTCGCGACGAGGCCGCTGTAGTAACCGCCGTAGGCCTTGCAGGCGGCGTCGCTGACGAACGGCACGGTCGCCTTCAGCAGGTAGCGCTGCTGGGAACCGCCCTCACGGTTCGCGCCCCAGCCGGCGACGGTGAAGTCACCGGTGTTGTACTGCGCGGTGGTGGCGATCTTCAGGGTCGGCAGGTTGATGGGCTGGGCGAGCTTGATGAGCGCCCAGTCCCTGCCGGTGCCGTTGTAGCCGGGGGCGCGGAGCACCTTGGTGGAGCGGACCTGGACCCGGCCGCTGGTGGACTGGAGGTCGACGACCCCCGCGGTGGCCGTGATGCTGGTGTTGTTGCCGGAACCGCCCACGCAGTGCGCGGCCGTGAGCACGATCTGCTGGGTGTAGAGCGCCCCGCCGCAGCCCATGGAGAGCCGGACCATGAACGGGAACTCGCCCTGCGCGGCCCGCGTCCCGCCGACGACGGGCGACGGGGCGGCCTGCGCGGCGGAGACGGGCTGAAGGCTGGCGATCGCGAGCGCGGCGGCCCCGAGGGCCGCGCATCTCTTGAGGGCCGTGAGAATTCTCTTCAACGTGATGCCTTCCGTGGGGGGTTGACCGGGGAGATGTGCAACCGAAGGATCATTTGACGAGTACATGACAGCGCACCAGCGAAAAAGAACGTCCATGTGCTGGCATGGACTGGTCAAAATTCTGCTGCTGGATTATGGGAATGCCGACGGTTCTCACACAAGGGGCGCGATCCGGCCAGGCCGGCCCGGCGGGGGCTCGCCGGGCCGGTGCCGCCGGTTCACGCGTTGCGGATCGCCGAGACGTCGAAGTTGAGCTTGATCTTGTCGGAGACCAGGACGCCGCCGGTCTCGAGGGCGGCGTTCCAGGTCAGGCCCCACTCGGAGCGCAGGATCTCCGCCTTGCCCTCGAAGCCGACGCGCTCGTTGCCGAAGGGGTCCTTCGCGGCGCCGTTGAACTCGAGGTCGATGGTGAGGGGGCGGGTCGTGCCGAGGATCGTCAGGTCGCCGGTGATGCGGTACTCGTCGCCGCCGAGGGACTCCGCCGCGGTGGAGCGGAACGTCATGGTCGGGAACTCGTCCGCCTTGAAGAAGTCCGAGCTCTTGAGGTGGCCGTCGCGGTCGGCGTTGCCCGTCTCGATGCTGTCCATCACGACGTCCAGGGAGGCCGTGGACCGCGAGGGGTCGGTGCCGTCGAGGTGGAGCGTCCCGGTGAAGTCCTGGAAGCTGCCCTTGACGTTGGTGACCATGGCGTGCCGGGCGACGAAGCCGAGCGTCGAGTGCGCGGGGTCGATCGTGTAGTCGCCGGTCAGGGCGGCCAGGTCCGGGCGCGCGGCGTCGATCGTGGCGGTCTCGGTGTCCTTGCGGCTGAAGATGCTCATGCGGGTACGCCTCCTGCAGTGAATGTTGAACGTTGAACTATGTAACGCGACCCACCGTAGACCTATTCCGGTTCAACATTCAACATTCTTGGCGGATGTGTCGCGATCGGGTCGGCGGCGCGAGTGGTACACGGTGATCAGGACCTCGGTCGCGGTCCTGGCCGAGCTGCTGCGAAGCCCCACCTCGGGCGGCCATGTGAAGTGCTGGGAGCGTTTCGCGGAGGCCGCCGCCCGACTCCCCGAACCACTGCCCGACGGCACCCGGTCCGGCCTCGACCTGACCGTCTACTTCCTCGGCGAGCGCGAACGGGTCGACGTCCTCGCGCCGCGCGTGCGCCTCGTCACGCTCCGCCCGGTGCTCGGCACGGCCGCCCTGACCTCGGCCGACGGCGCGGAGGACGTCACCGACCTCGCCCCGTACCACCCCCGGCTCGCGGCCTTGCGGCCGCGCCACGACGTCTGGCACCTCACCCACTGCTTCGCCTACGCCACCACCGCCGTCCGCCTCGCCCGCAGATCCGCCCCGGCACCCCGGCTGCTCGCCTCCGTGCACACCGACGTCCCGCTGCTTCGAAGACCTCGGGGTGGCGCAGCAGGACGTCGCTGCGGGTCTCCAGGTAGTAGCGCTTGCGGATGCCGCGCCGTTCCACCTCCGCGGCGATGGCGTCCCCGTGCTCGGGCCGGATGAAGGCCACGTCGTCGACGATGAAGACGTTCGGCTCCCGGATGTTCGCCAGGTCCTCGGCCGCCGCCTCGGGCGACGCCTTGCGGTAACTGCGGCCGTAGAACGTCCACGCCGAGCAGAACGAGCAGTGCCACGGACAGCCGCGCGTGAACTCGACGGAGGCGCACGGGTCCAGTTCCCCGATGAAGTACCGGCGCCGGGCGCGCATCAGGTCCCGCGCGGGCAGCGGCGTGTCGATGCCGTGCAGCATCAGCGGCGCGGGACCCGGCCGGCGGCCGTGACGATGCCGGGCACGCCCGCCACGTCCCCGTCGCGGACCGCCTCCAGCAGCGGCCCGATCGCGGGTTCGCCCTCGCCGCGCACCACCGCGTCCACCGTCCCCTCGGCCTGCTCCAGCACGTCCTCGGCGACGAACGAGACGCTGTGCCCGCCCAGGAACACGAAGCAGCCCGGCACCGCCCGCTTCACCTCCGCGGCCAGGTCGATGGCCTCCGGGATGTTCGCCGGGTATTTCAGCGAGATGCCGAGCGCCTCCGGCCGGAAGGACCGCACCTCGCCGCGCAGCGTCCCGAGGCTCAGCACCTGGAGGTTTACGACCCGCACCTCGTGCCCGGCACGCGGGCCGCGCCCGCCACCCCTTCGAGGCCGAGGGGCTCGAGCCGCAGGAAGATCTCGGAGTACATCAGGGCGCTGGGATGGACGAGCAGCACACGCCTGATCACCTCGCCACGGGCAGCCGTACCGGACACGGGTGCCCCCTACGTAACCCGGAGCGACCGGTCCGCGTGCCGCCCATACCGCCGCCTGGCGGCACCGGGCGGCACGCAGGGGTGGTCCTGTCGCATCCCGTGCGAGGCGGCCCGGCCCGCGGACCGCCCCGGCACGGCGCCCGCCGGACCGGGTGAGCCCGGCCCGCCGGAACGGCCTCACCACTGGCGCGGGACCCTGCGGTGGCGGTGTCCTGGAAGACGAGGTTCCGTTTCAACGGACCGGCATGGAAACAGACGGGGTTCCATTCCCCGGAACCGCACTGAGACAGCCGAGACCACGGCGGACGCACAGCGCAGGGAGACCGACCGATGACACTCACCGGCTCCGGCTCGGCCTACGACCCACCGGCGGGCGCCGCCCCACGCCGTCCCGCGGCCCCCTCTCCGGTCCGCGAACACGGGCCGCCGCGGCGGCTGGACCGGCGCGTGGCCCTCGTCGCCGGGGCCTCCTCGGGCATCGGGGCGGCCACGGCACGGCGCTTCGCCATGGACGGCTGGCAGCTGCTCCTCACCGGGCGCGACCGGCACCGCCTGGAGAAGACGGCGTCCGGCACCTCGGCCGTCGTGCTGCCCGCCGACCTCGCCGCCCCGGACGGTCCGCGCCTGCTGGCCCAGTCCGCGCTGTACACGACCGGCCGGGTCGACGTCCTGGTCGCCGGGGCGGGCATCGGCTGGGCGGGCCCGTTCGCCGCCATGCCGCACACCGACATCGACCGGGTCCTGACCCTGGACCTCAACGCCACGCTCCACCTCGTGCGCGAGGTGCTGCCCTCCATGATCGCGGCCGGGCGGGGCCGGGTGGTGCTGATCGGCTCGATCGCGGGCCGCGTGGGCGTACGGGAGGAAGCGGTGTACTCCGCCGCCCAGGCCGCCCTGGCCGCCTTCTCCGAGGCGCTGCGCCAGGAACTGCGCGGCACGGGAGTGGGCGTGACCCTCGTCGTGGCCGGCCCCGTCGACACGGCCTTCTTCGCCCGCCGCGGCAGGCCCTACGACCGCTCCCACCCCCGGAAGGTCTCGCCCGGCTGTGTCGCCGGTGCCGTCTGGGACGCCGTGCGCGAGGGCCGCGACGAGGTCTACGTCCCCGCCTGGCTGGCCCTCCCGTTCCGCCTGCGCGCTCTGGCCCCGCGGCTGTTCAGACGGCTGCTGTACCGCTTCGGCTGACCCGGCTTCGTCCCCGGGGCGCGTTCCGCCGTTCCGGTCACTCCGGCCGGATCCTCCGTTCAGGTGACCGCCTCCCGGTGGTAGGGCATGGGCATGACTCCCCAGCGCCGCGTCTTCTCCCGCCGTACGGTCAAGGGCGCCGCCCTGCCCCGCCCCGGCCGCCGCGCCCTGCTGCTCGCCGCCGCGGCCCTGGCGGCGACCGGCGGCGCGACGCCCACGCCCCGCGGCGCCCACTCCCGGGACGGCGCCCAGGGCCCCGCCGCCGACCCGTACGAGACCCTCCGCCGGCGCTGGCTCGGCATCGCCCTCGGCACCGGCTACGACCCGGCCGCGCAGCCGTACGCCTCCCGACTCGCGGAGACCGGCGAACTCGCCCGCGGCCTGCACGCCACCATGGCCCCGGCGGCGGACTCCCTCTGGCCCGGCCACCCCTTCGACCCGCCGGCCGGCATCACCATGAGCTACAGCCGCCTGTGGACCATGACCCAGGCCTACGTCCAGCAGGGCACCGGCTCGACCGCCGACCCGGACCTCCTCGCCGGCATCCTGCGCGGCCTCGACCACCTCTCCGCCACCGTCTACAACCCCTCCACCACCCGCTACGGCAACTGGTGGGAATGGCAGATCGGCAGCCCGCGCCTGCTCATCGACATCACGGCCGCCCTGCACGACCAGCTGGGCGGCACCCGCGTCACCGCGGCCTGCGCAGCCGTCGACCACTTCGTCCCCGACTCGGCCCTCGGCGACTACTCGGGCACGTCCACCGGCGCCAACCGCGTCGACCTGTGCCGCTCCGTCGCCCTGCGCGGCATCCTCGGCCGCGCCCCGGACAAGATCGCCCTCGCCCGCGACGCGCTCTCCCCGGTCTTCCCGTACGTCACCCGGGGCGACGGCCTCTATGCCGACGGCTCCTTCCTCCAGCACACCTGGGTCGCCTACTCCGGCACATACGGCCAGGTCATGCTGGACGGCCTCGGCCGGCTCCTCGCCCTGCTCGCGGGATCCGACTGGGAGGTCACCGACCCGAACCGGCAGATCGTCCTCGACAGCGTCGAGCACGCCTTCGCACCGCTCATCCACGACGGCCTGGTCATGGACAGCGTCAACGGCCGGGCGGTCAGCCGCGGAAACCGCACCGCCGACGACCGCAAGGTCATGCGCAGCGATCACTTCCACGGCCAGCAGCTCATCGCGGCCATCGCACTCCTCGCGGCCGGCGCGAGCCCGGCGGAACGCGACCGCTGGCACGCCCGTATCAAGGGCTGGATCGAACGGGACACGGTCACCCCGATCCTGACGGCACGCCAGTTCGGCGTCGCCGACCTGGCCCGGCTGCACACGATCGCCGCCTCGCCCCTCCCGGCCGCACCCGAGCCAGCGGCCACCGCCTCTTCGCCGCCATGGACCGCGCCGTCCACCGCCGCCCCGGCTTCACCGTGAACATCGCCATGGCCAGCGACCGCATCGCCCACTACGAGTGCGGCAACGGCGAGAACCCACGCGGCTGGCACACGGGTGCCGGGATGGTCTACTGGTGGGCCGGCGCGAGCGACCAGTACACGGACTGGTTCTGGCCGACCGTGGACGGGTACCGCCTGCCCGGCACCACCGTCTCCACCAAGCGCCTCGCCGACCGGGAAGGCGGCGAGTGGGGCACGGCCCGCCCGGACGCCCGCTGGGTCGGCGGCACCACCGACGGCGAGTACGCCGCGCTCGGCCAGCACCTCAAGGGCCTCGGTTCCACTCTCCAGGCCCGCAAGTCCTGGTTCTGCGTCGCGGACGCGGTGATCTGCCTGGGCGCCGGCATCAGCTGCTCCGACGGAGTCCCGGTGGAGACGATCGTCGACAACCGCAACCTCGGCGAGTCCGGCACCCAGACCTTCGTACGGCGTCCGCGCTGGGCCCACCTGGAGGACCACGGCGGCTGGGTGCTGCTCGACGGCGAGCCGAAGACGCTGCGGGAGGACCGCACCGGCGCCTGGTCCGACATCAACACCGGCAGCACACCGGAGCGGCGCACCCGCCGCTGGCAGACCCTCTGGCTCGACCACGGCACGGACCCGCAGGACGCCGGCTACGCCTACGTCCTCATGCCCGGCGCGTCCCGCCGCGCGGTCGCGCGCCGGGCCGCCGACCGGCACTGGATGTCGGTCCTCGCCAACGACGCCGGCCGCCAGGCGGTCAGCGTGCCCTCCCTCGGCCTCACGGCCGCGAACTTCTGGCAGGCCGGCACGGCGGGCCCGCTCACCGCCTCCGCAGGCGCGAGCGTGCTGACCGTCCGCCGGGGCCGTACCGCCACCCTCTGCGTGAGCGAACCTCCCCGCACGGGTGAATCACTGGAGATCACCTGGAACCGCCCGGTGCGCCAGGTCGCCCACGCGGACGAGACGATCGAAGTACTCTCCACAGGCCGCCGACTGCGCCTGCGCGTCACCCCGGGGAAGGCATGCGCCACCCACGTCTGTGAGATGACTCTCGGCTGACAGCTTTGTTCGACCCCTACAAGCCACACGCCCCCTGAGCAGTCAGAAGGGCTGCACCACGCCATGGTTCTGTTCAGGGGTACCAGGAAAACACGCCGGAGACTGTGAGGAGTCGACGGCTCGCATTCCTTGGTTGTGTTCGTAAGGTCGCTACATGACCGTTTTGGATGAGGCGCCGGGTGAGCCGACCGACGCGCACGGACGCGTGGCCGAACTGCACGAGATCCGTGCGCAGGCGGTGGCCGGACCGAGCGAGAAGGCGACCAAGGCGCAGCACGCCAAGGGCAAGCTGACCGCGCGGGAGCGCATCGAACTTCTCCTCGACCCGGATTCCTTCCGCGAGGTCGAGCAGCTGCGCCGGCACCGGGCCACGGGCTTCGGTCTGGAGGCCAAGAAGCCGTACACCGACGGTGTGATCACCGGCTGGGGCACGGTGGAGGGCCGGACGGTCTTCGTCTACGCCCATGACTTCCGCATCTTCGGCGGCGCCCTGGGCGAGGCCCACGCCACGAAGATCCACAAGATCATGGACATGGCCATCGCAGCCGGTGCCCCGCTGGTGTCGCTGAACGACGGCGCGGGCGCCCGCATCCAGGAGGGCGTCTCGGCGCTCGCGGGCTACGGCGGCATCTTCCAGCGCAACACCAAGGCGAGCGGGGTCATCCCGCAGATCTCGGTGATGCTGGGCCCGTGCGCGGGCGGCGCCGCCTACAGCCCGGCCCTCACCGACTTCGTGTTCATGGTCCGCGAGACCTCGCAGATGTTCATCACCGGCCCGGACGTCGTCAAGGCGGTCACCGGCGAGGAGATCACGCAGAACGGCCTGGGCGGCGCGGACGTGCACGCCGAGACGAGCGGCGTCTGCCACTTCGCCTACGACGACGAAGAGACCTGCATCGCCGAGGTCCGCTACCTCCTGTCCCTCCTCCCGCAGAACAACCGCGAGAACCCGCCCCGCGCCGAGTCGTCGGACCCCGCCGACCGCCGCAGCGACGTCCTCCTGGACCTGGTCCCGGCGGACGGCAACCGGCCGTATGACATGGCCAAGGTCATCGAGGAGATCGTCGACGACGGCGACTACCTGGAGGTCCACGAGCGCTGGGCCCGCAACATCATCTGCGCACTGGGCCGGATGGACGGCCAGGTCGTCGGCATCATCGCCAACCAGCCGCAGGTGCTCGCCGGTGTCCTGGACATCGAGGCCTCCGAGAAGGCGGCCCGCTTCGTCCAGATGTGCGACGCCTTCAACATCCCGATCGTCACCTTTCTGGACGTCCCCGGCTTTCTCCCGGGCGTCGACCAGGAGCACGGTGGCATCATCCGCCACGGCGCGAAGCTCCTCTACGCCTACTGCAACGCGACCGTGCCGAGGATCTCGCTGATCCTGCGCAAGGCCTACGGAGGTGCGTACATCGTCATGGACAGCCAGTCCATCGGTGCCGACCTCACCTACGCCTGGCCGACCAACGAGATCGCCGTCATGGGCGCGGAGGGTGCGGCCAACGTCATCTTCCGCCGCCAGATCGCCGAGGCCGAGGACCCCGAGGCCATGCGGGCCCGCATGGTCAAGGAGTACAAGTCCGAGCTCATGCACCCCTACTACGCTGCCGAGCGCGGCCTGGTCGACGACGTGATCGACCCCGCGGAAACCCGCGAGGTCCTCATCAAGTCCCTCGCGATGCTCCAGACCAAGCACGCCGACCTGCCCTCCCGCAAGCACGGCAACCCGCCCCAGTAACCCGGCGGATCCATCGCGGCAACCCCGCGGACCTCTCTCTCACGGAGACTGACACCCATGGACACCCCTGACATCCGCGTCGAGAAGGGCCACGCCGAGCCCGAGGAAGTCGCCGCCATCACGGCGATCCTCCTGGCCCGCGCCGCCGCCGGCCCCACGGACCCGACCCCGACCCACCGCGGCCGCGTGAAGGCAGGCTGGCGCCGCCTGGAGCGCGAGCCGGGCTTCAGGGCGCCGCACAGCTGGCGCTGAGCTTTTCAACGCGCTCACGGCCTCGTCCTCCTTCGGGAGGGCGGGGCCGTGGTGCTGTGGTCACACGATGACGACGTGCACGCCGGGGATGTCGAACGCGGTCGGGTCGTCGGGCAGGGCGCAGTTCGCCAGTTCCATGACCTCACTGTGGGAGGAGGGAAGGGCCCGGTTTCCAGCCAGGCGGACACGTCGACGCGGTAAAGGCAGAGATACTCCAGCCGGGGCAGGCCAGTCAGAGTTTCGCCGCCTCGGGGCAGGTGGACGCCTTTCGTCATCAGTCCCAGCCACATGATCCGGTCATGCTTGAGGCTCGCTGGGTCGAGCGAGGAGTCGATAGTCAGCAAGCCCAAGTAGCCCAGGGCCGTCGGCAGGCACACATCGCGGAGGTCGGTCAGGCCGTGGCAACTGATGTAGAGGGCCTCCAGCGCCAGGAGTGCGCCGGCGCAGCACTCGGCGGAGAGTACCTCGTACAGGCGGGATTCCGCCTCGCTCATCCCCACCGGTGCGCGCACCGACCTGATACGGCGGATCAGATCCGCCGCGTTGGCCTCCGCCGCGAGCACGGCCTCGTCCGAGAGGTCCGCCCGCGCGCGTGTCGCACACCGCGTCGATCACGGCCTGCCGCCCGGCCTAGTCCAGCCCTCGGATCTCGTGCTCCGGATACGGCTCCAGCCAGTCGAACACCGCGTCGGTGATCTGCCCGAACTGCCGCTCCACACTCCGTTGCAGCCGCAAGTCCGGGCACCCGAACCCGTACCAGCTCCGCCAGCGACAGGTGCCGCTCCTGCTGTCGCCGCCTGCCGCCCAGCCAGATGTCGCCGCCGTCTTCGCCACGGTCGTCCCCAGCCGTAACGCCGCCGCCTCCGCGCTCATCGCGCCCCCCTCCCGAAAACACCTGCGGCCCCCACTCCTCCCACAGGAGGAACGAGGGCCGCGGGGCGAACGTGCCGATTACCGCAGGCGTGCCATCAGCGCGTGCTCGACGAGCGTGATCAGCGTCGACTTCGCGTCCGCGCGGTGGCGGGCGTCCGTCGTGATGATCGGGGCATCCGGGCCGATCTGAAGGGCTTCGCGGACCTCGTCCGGCGTGTACGGCTGCTGCCCGTCGAAGCCGTTCAGCGCGATCACGAACGGCAGGCCGCTGTTCTCGAAGTAGTCGACGGCCGGGAAGCAGTCGGCGAGGCGCCGGGTGTCCACGAGCACCACCGCGCCGATCGCGCCGCGCACCAGGTCGTCCCACATGAACCAGAACCGGTCCTGGCCCGGCGTACCGAAGAGGTACAGGATCAGGTCCTGGTCCAGGGTGATACGGCCGAAGTCCATGGCGACCGTCGTGGTCGTCTTGTCCCCGGTGTGGGTGAGGTCGTCGATGCCGGCCGAAGCGGACGTCATGACGGCCTCTGTGCGCAGCGGATTGATCTCCGAGACGGCGCCGACGAACGTGGTCTTGCCCACGCCGAAGCCGCCAGCCACCACGATCTTCGCGGACGTGGTGGAGCGGGAAGGCCCTCCGCTAGAGCTTGCGAAGTCCACTGAGCACCCTTTCGAGCAGTGTCACGTCTGGCTGGCCGCCGGCGTTCTCGTCGCCGCCGGGCTGATGGATGGCGACCAGTCCCGCCTCCGCCAAATCGGCGACGAGGATCCTGGCCACGCCGAGAGGGATCGTGAGGAGCGCCGAGATCTCGGCGACCGACTTGATTTCCCGGCAGAGGTTGCAGATCCGCTGATGCTCGGGCAACTGGCCCTGCATCTGGTGCGGCTGCGCAGTGGTGTGCACCAGCGCCTCGATGGCGAGCTGGTAACGCGGGCGGGTCCGGCCACCGGTCATGGCGTACGGACGCACCAACGGGTTGTGGTTGTTCGACGCCCCGCCGGGCGCCGGCTCCGAGGTGCGGCGCTGCGGCTGCACGGGCTGGATGCGCGGCGCCGACGGCTGGTCGTACGGCGACGGGCCGGGGCCCTGCGGCGCGTACGGCTGCCGGTGGCTCGGTGCGGAGGGGAAGTTGTAACGGTTCGGGTTCTGCCCACCGTCGCCCTGGCCCTGGGCAGGGCCGTACGACCAGTTGCCCGAAGACGAACCGCCTGGGGGTGTTGCCACTTTCTCCTCCTCCGACTGTGCCTGGCACCCATCGCTGTGGAGCCGCGTCCCGAAACCTTACGGCCACGGGAGGCCAAAACGCACCGTCCGTCTGTTAGTTGAGCAGGCTCCCCTGGAGCTCCGCACGAAGGTCCGGTGTCAGGACCGTACCGGCTCGGTCAACCAGCAGCGCCATCTCGTATCCGACGAGGCCGATGTCAGCCTCCGGATGTGCGAGAACCGCGAGCGACGAGCCGTCGGAGATGGACATGATGAACAGGAATCCCCGCTCCATCTCCACAACCGTCTGGTTGACGCTTCCGCCCTCGAAGATCCGGGAGGCGCCTGCGGTCAAGGACGTCAAACCGGAGGCGACGGCCGCGAGCTGGTCGGCGCGGTCGCGGGGGAAGCCTTCGGACATCGCCAGAAGGAGTCCGTCGGCGGAGACCACCACCGTGTGGGACACCCCCGGGGTGTTGTCCACGAAGTTGGTGATCAACCAGTTCAGGTTCTGTGCCGCCTGGCTCATCGGGCTCACACTAACGCTCCTGGTTGTAGGTGCTGTCAGGACCGAAGCCCTGGCCGTTCGTTTCACTGCCTGCGTTGCGACCGCGCTGTACGCCGCGACGCAGGTTGCTCAGCCTGCCCCGGACGTCCTCCGGGGCGCGGGAGACCTGTGGGCCTCCCTGGTGAGTGCTCTCGGCGGAACCCTCGATCAGGTTGGCCTTGGGCACCCTCCTCGGCAGGCCGGAGGAGGTGACCCCGCCCGCCTTGGGCTTCCGGAGCTGCGAGGCCTGCTGCCACCGCTCGTCGTTCGCCGAGCGCCAGTCGCCGTCGCCGTTGCTCTCCGGGGTGGAGGCCGGAGGCTCCTGGCTCGCGTGCCGGGCGCCGCCCGTCGCACCGCTCGCGGCGGACCCGCGGCGGGGAAGCCCGGCGTCGGTCAGCGAGGGTGCGGCGGAGTGGGCCGGTCCCGGACGGTCGAAGCCTACGCGGTCCTGCTCACTCGCGTCAGCGGCCTGCGCAGATTCCGTTTCCTGGGCCTGAGAAGAGTACTGGCTCGGGTAGCCGTTCTGGTAACCGTCCTGCTGCGGCCAGTCGTCCTGGTAGCGCCGCTGCTCGAAGGCGGGGAAGCTGCCGGGCGCACCCGCACCCGGCGCCGAGGGCCCCTCCTGTGCCGGCTCCGCATAGGAGGAGGGCTCCGGGTAGCCGCCGTTCGGCGAGAAGGTGTCGTTCTGCGGCAGACCGCCGTTCGGCGCGTAGTACTGCTCGTCGTACGCGGCCCGCTGCGGCTCCTCGTACGCCGTCTGCTGCCGCTCCTCGTACGGCGCCTGCTGCTCCTCGTACGGCGACTGACGGTCGTACGCGCCGGGCTGCTCCGGGTAGCCGGTCTGACCGGTGTCGTAGGCCTGGCCGGAGTCGTAGCCCTGCTGCCCGTGGAACTCCTCGCGGTATCCGGGCGTCTCGGCCTGCTCCTGGGCGTTCTGGCCGGGCAGGGCGGGCTGCTGGTGCGACTGGGCCTCAAGGGCCGCCCTGCGCTCCTCGCGCATCAGGGAGCGGCCGACGGGGTCCAGCTCGCGTATGTCGTCGGGGACGTCGGAGTAGCGGCTGTCGTCGAAGCCGAGCTCCGCCGCCGTGCGCATGGGCTGCTGGTTGAAGTTCTCGCCGCCGCCGAAGTTCTGCTCCGGGATGATCTGCGAGACGGTGAACTCGTCGCGGTCCACGTGCTGCTCACCGCCACCACCGTGGGTGATCGCGTCGGGCAGCATGACGAGCGAGGTCGTGCCGGCCTGCTCGCCCGAGGGGCGCAGCTGGACGCGGATGCCGTGCCGGTCGGACAGCCGGCCGACCACGAACAGGCCCATGCGCTGCGAGATCGCGGCGTCCACGGTCGGCGGGTTGGCCAGCTTGTGGTTGATGTCCGCGAAGTCCTCGGCGGTCAGGCCGATGCCCTTGTCGTGGATCTCGATCATCACGCGGCCGTCGGGGAGACGGGTCGCGGTGACGCGGACCTTGGTCTGCGGGGAGGAGAACGTGGTGGCGTTCTCCAGCAGCTCGGCGAGCAGGTGCACGAGGTCGGTCACGGCCCGGCCGTGGATCTCGGCCTCCGGGACGCCGGACAGCTCGATGCGCTCGTACTGTTCCACCTCGGAGGAGGCGGCGCGCAGCACGTCGACCAGCGGCACCGGCTGGTCCCAGCGGCGGCCCGGCTCCTCGCCGGCGAGGACCAGGAGGTTCTCGCCGTTGCGGCGCATACGGGTCGCGAGGTGGTCCAGCCTGAAGAGGTTCTCCAGCTGGTCCGGGTCGGCCTCGTTGTTCTCCAGGTCGGTGATCAGGGTCAGCTGGCCCTCGATCAGCGACTGGTTGCGGCGCGAGAGGTTGGTGAAGATCGCGTTGATGTTGCCCCGCAGCAGGGCCTGCTCGGCGGCGAGCCGGACGGCCTCGCGGTGGACCTGGTCGAAGGCGCGGGCGACCTCGCCGATCTCGTCGGTGGTGGTGATCGGGATGGCCTGGACACGGGTGTCGACGCGGCCGGGGTCGGTGCGCGAGAGCTGGTCGACCAGCATCGGCAGGCGCTGCTCGGCGATGCCGAAGGCGGCGTTGCGCAGCTGGCGCATCGAGCGGCTCATCTGGCGGGCCACCGCGCCGGCCAGGATGAAGGCGAGGAGCAGCGCGACGACGACGGCGGCACCGGTGATGTAGGCGTCGCGCTGGGCGCTGTCGGCGATGTCGGAGGCTTCGCTCACGGCCTTGTCGGCCAGGTCCGTCTCGATCTTCTCGTAGGCGTTGAACTTGAGCGTGTTGACCGCCCACCAGTTCTCGGCGGTGATGCCCTTCTCGGCTAGGGCGGCGCGGGCGCTCGGGTCCGTGGTCTGGAGCGTCGCGACGGCCGAGACCATCGTCTCCGGCTTGGACGGCGGGGGGACGTAGTCCGGGTTCTTGGCCTTGGCCTCCCGGGCCATCGCGGCACCGTCTGCCCTGAGCTTGGCCTCGGCCGCCTCGAGCTTGGCCGCGTCCTGTTCGGTGCCGCCGCCGATGTACTCCTGCACGGCGATGCGCTCGAGGTAGGCGTACGAGGACAGGGCGATGCGCTGGCTGGCCAGGTTGCCGTCGTCCGGGCCCGGCTTGGTCAGGATGTGCATGCCGATGGAGCGCTGGAGCGACAGGGCCGCCTTCGTCAGCTCGATGGCGTACACGGTCCGGCCGTAGCTGGTGATGTTGCCGGTGCCGAGGCCCAGCTCGTTGGCGAACTCCGTCAGCGGGTGGGCGACCTCGACGTAGCCCTCCTCGGTCTGTACGCCCTTGAGCTTGGAGGTGTACGCGACCTGACGCAGCGTCTGGAGCTTGGGCTCCACCTCGCGGAACAGCTTCAGGCGGCGCTCCAGGCCGGGCTTGGCCGGCATGCTCTGGGCCGCGGTGTCGAAGGCGTCGGCCGCCTCGTCGGTGGTCTTGCGGACCTCGGCGACGGTCGCCTTGTCCTGGGCGGTCTGGGCGCTGCCCTTCAGCAGGGGGGCCGCGGAGGTGTCGCGCTCGTTGTAGAGGGCGTTGGCGTACAGGAGGGACGCCCGCACCAGACGCGCGGTGTTCTCCGCGTCCTCGGCCTCCTGCCAGGTGTCGATCGAGCTCTTCACCTGGAAGCCGCCCATGACAAGGCCGACCAGCACGGGTATGAGCAGGATCGCGTTGAGTCTGGTCGCCACACGCCAGTTGCGCGGGGAGAGACGGCCGCCGCTCGGGGCGGGCGCGGCCGATGGCTCCGAACCGGGCACGGGAGCGGGCGCCGCTGTGCGCGGCGGCGGGGTGAAGTTGCCCCGGGCCGACGGCTCGGGACTGTTCTTGCTTCGCCTCACTCGACCAACAACCTCTCGGCGGTCGGCACCAACGTTGTGCCGCGGTTTCTCAGAGCCCGGTACGCCATCGACTGATGTGTACGTCATTGACTATTGGGCAGTTCAGGCATTCCAGCACGACGACCTGCGCTCTTCCAAACAGTCCGAGGTGGGGATTCCGAGGGGTGTAAGCCCCGCGTAAAACGGTCATAAAGAGCGAGCCCCGCCAAAAGGCGGGGCGATTGTGCGCGCAGCGAGACCGGATGTGCGCGACGCGTGGCCGTACCACCAGATTCCTCTGCCGAAACGTTATGAACACCTTGGCCGACCGTGTCAAAGGACACAGTCGGCTCCGGTGCATCTACGACAACTGCCGTACAGCGCTTCTGAATTGGGTGCTACCTCAACCGTGCCATCAGAGCGTGCTCGACCAGCGTGATCAGGGCACTCTTCGCGTCGGCCCGGTGCCGGGCGTCCGTCGTGATGATGGGGGTGTCCGGGCCGATCTGGAGGGCTTCGCGGACCTCGTCCGGCGTGTACGGCTGCTGGCCGTCGAAGCCGTTGAGGGCGATGACGAACGGCAGGCCGCTGTTCTCGAAGTAGTCGACCGCGGGGAAGCAGTCGGCGAGACGGCGGGTGTCCACGAGCACCACCGCGCCGATCGCGCCGCGCACCAGGTCGTCCCACATGAACCAGAACCGGTCCTGGCCCGGCGTACCGAAGAGGTACAGGATCAGGTCCTGGTCCAGGGTGATACGGCCGAAGTCCATGGCCACCGTGGTGGTGGTCTTGTCCCCGGTGTGGGTGAGGTCGTCGATGCCCGCACTCGCGGAGGTCATCACGGCCTCCGTGCGCAGCGGGTTGATCTCCGAGACGGCGCCGACGAACGTGGTCTTGCCCACGCCGAAGCCGCCCGCCACCACGATCTTCGCGGAGGTGGTGGAACGACCCGCGTCAGAGCTTGCGAAGTCCACTGAGCACCCTTTCGAGCAGTGTCACGTCCGGCGCGCCGGTGGCCTCGTCGCCGCCCGGCTGGTGGATCGCGACGAGACCGGCCTCCGCGAGGTCCGCGACCAGGATCCGGGCCACACCCAGCGGCATGTTGAGCAGCGCCGAGACCTCGGCGACCGACTTCACCTCACGGCACAGGTGGCAGATGCGCTGGTGCTCCGGGAGCAGCCCCATGAGCGTCGCGGGATCGGCGGTCGTGCTGATCAGTGCCTCTATGGCCAGCTGGTAACGCGGCCGGGTCCGGCCGCCGGTCATGGCGTACGGCCGGACCAGCGGCTGGTCGCCCTCGTCCTCGTACGGCTCCGCGTACGGATCATGAGAGGCGGGGGGCGGGGTCATGGGTCCTCCGGGCGGGACAGCAAGTCGGTCAGTCGAGCCGTCTGACGAGGCCTGTGTGGGGGCTGTGGCGGCCGGACGGTGAAGTGGTGAGACGGGTGGTGCCGGGGCCGATCAATGGAGCAGACTGCCTTGGAGCTCAGCTCGCAGGTCGGGGGTGAGGACCGCGCCCGCGCGGTCGACCAGGAGCGCCATCTCGTAGCCGACGAGGCCGATGTCGCAGTCGGGGTGGGCGAGGACCGCCAGCGACGAGCCGTCCGAGATGGACATCAGGAACATGAATCCCCGCTCCATCTCCACGACCGTCTGCGCGACGTCGCCCCCCTCGAAGATCCGGGAGGCGCCTGCCGTCAGGGACGTCAGACCGGAGGCGACAGCCGCGAGCTGGTCCGCGCGGTCGCGCGGAAAGCCCTCCGACAGCGCCAGGAGGAGACCGTCGGCGGACACGACGACGGTGTGGGACACCCCGGGGGTGTTGTCCACGAAGTTGGTGATCAACCAGTTGAGATTCTGTGCCGCCTGGCTCATCGGACTCAACTAACGCTCCTGCTGGTGAGAGGGCCGAGGGAAGCTGCCGGTCTGGGTGGACCCGGCCTGACGACCCTGTGCAATACCGCGGCGGAGATTGGTCAGCCGACCGCGTACGTCATCGGGGGCACGCGAGATCTGCGGACCGCTCTGCTGGGGCTGCTGCTGAGCCGTGCCCGGAACGAGGTTCGCCCGGGGCACCCGGCGCGGCAGGCCGGAGGTGGTGACACCGCCGGCGGCGGGCTGGCGGACGCGCTCGGCCTGGCGGACGAGGTCGTCGTTCGGCGAGCTGCGCCAGCCGGCGGAGCGGACCGCTGCGGACCGCGGGATCCCTGCGGCTGTTGCTGGGCCGGAGCCGAGCTGTTGCTCTGCTGCTGCTCCTGCTGGCCGTGGAACCAGTTGGTTTCGAGCGTGTCGTACAGCGGCGTACGCCCGTCGCCCGGACCCGACGCCGGCGGCAGGGCCTCGGGCTCCTGCCGGGCGGGCCGTGCCTGGGGGGCGGGCGGTCGCGGGGCGCCGAAGTCGGCCCCGCCCCGGGCGCCGCCTGCCTGCGACCGCTCGAACTGGCCCGTGCCCGCCGGGTCGGCCGGGGTGGCCGGACCGGGGAGGGTGGGCCGGCCGGAGCCGTCGTCCTGGCGCGGCGCGGGGTACTGGCCGGTGGCGCCGTTGTCCTGGCGAGGTGCGTGGTACTGGCCCGTGGAACCGTTGTCGTAGGACTGCGGAGCCGGGTACTGGCCCGTAGAGCCGTTGTCGTAGGACTGCGGAGCCGGGTACTGGCCCGTGGTGGGCGACGGGTCGCGGCGGCCGGCCGGGGCGCCGAAGACGTCCGGGCGGACGAACTGGCCCGAACCCTGCGAGCCGTCCGTGCCGGGAAGGCCGAACCGGTCCGCGTGCTGGGGGCCGCCCGTGCCGAAGTCCGCCGGAGAGTCGGGGCCCTGCCGGTCGATGTCGCGCGGGACGGCCGGGAGCTCCGCCGTCGAACCCGGGCCCTGGCGGTCGTCGATCCGCGGCATCGGAGAGGTACGGGAGACGTCCGGCTCCTCGTGCCCGCGCGGGGTGTCCAGCGAGGCACGCGGCATCGGCGGCTGGGCGTTCTCATCGCTCCAGCTCGGCACGCGGGGCTGCGGGTCACCGCCGGGCAGCTCGGCCCGCGGACCGCCGCGCGGCGGCAGCTGCGGATGACGGCCCTGGCCCTGCTCGGCGTTGCCCGGGCGCTGCCGGCCCCGGCCCTGGCCCTGCGGCCCGTTCGTACCCGCGGCCTGCAAGCCCTGCGGGGCACCCGGCGCCTGACCGTACCCGGCACCGGCGGAAGCAGGACGGCTCTGCGGCGGCGCGGGGGGAGCGCTCTGCTCGAACAACGACGGGGACCTGTCGGAACCCTGCGGTCCGCGCCCTCCGCCCGGACGGCCACCGTCCGCGTCCCGCCCGGGCAGC
Source organism: Streptomyces sp. DG1A-41 (assembly GCF_037055355.1). GTDB lineage: Bacteria > Actinomycetota > Actinomycetes > Streptomycetales > Streptomycetaceae > Streptomyces. The sequence continues at coordinate 6,533,072 of NZ_CP146350.1, forward strand.
TCGGCCCGCGGACCCTGCCCGGCACCGAGCCGGCCACCGCCGGACGGCGCACCGCCACCGGACGCACCGGCTCCGAGGGCGCCACCGCCCTGGCCGGCACCGGCGGCACGACGGGCCGCGGCCGCACCGGCGGCGGCCTGCGCCGCGGCCGGTCCGCCACCGCCGACGGGCGGCTGGCCGGGCTGCTTGGGCTGGGGCTTCTTGCCGCCCTGGGCGACGTCGACGGGCAGCATGACCAGCGCGGTCGTACCACCGGAGTCGGAGGGGCGCAGCTGGATGCGGATGCCGTGCCGCTGGGACAGCCGGCCGACCACGAACAGACCCATGCGGCGGGAGACGGAGACGTCCACCGTCGGGGGAGAGGCGAGCCGCTCGTTGATCGCGGCGAGGTCCTCCGGCGACAGACCGATACCGGTGTCGTGGATCTCGATCAGCACCCGGCCGTCGGGCAGGGCGTGACCGGTGACCTTGACCTTGGTCTGCGGTGAGGAGAACGAGGTCGCGTTCTCCAGCAGCTCGGCGAGCAGGTGCACGAGGTCGTTGACGACCCGGCCGGCCACCTCGGTGGTCGGTACGGAGGCCAGCTCGATGCGCTCGTACTGCTCCACCTCGGACGCGGCGGCGCGGAGCACGTCGACCAGCGGGACCGGGCGGGTCCACCGGCGGCCGGGCTCCTCACCCGCGAGAACCAGCAGGTTCTCACCGTTACGGCGCATGCGCGTGGCGAGGTGGTCGAGCTTGAACAGCGAGGACAGCTGGTCCGGGTCGGCCTCGCGGGACTCCAGTTCGGAGATCAGCGACAGCTGGCGCTGGATCAGACCCTGGGAGCGGCGCGAGAGGTTGGTGAACATCGCGTTGACGTTGCCCCGCAACAGGGCCTGCTCGGCGGCGAGGCGGACCGCCTCGCGGTGCACGTCGTCGAAGGCCGCGGCCACCCGGCCGATCTCGTCCCGGGAGTGCACACCGACCGACTCCACGGACGTGTCGACGTCCTGCGGGTCGGACTCGGAGAGCTGCTTGACCAGCTCGGGCAGACGGTCGGAGGCGACCTTGGTCGCGGTCTCCTCCAGACGGCGCAGCGAGCGGATCATGGAGCGGGCCACGACGAAGGCGCCGACCAGCGACACACCGAGCACGAGGAGGATCAGCGCACCGGAGATGATCGCGTCGCGCTCGGTGGCGCTGCGCAGCTCTCGGGCCTTCTGTTCCATCTCCTCGAGCAGCGTGTGCTCGATGTTCTTCATCTGCTGGATCTTGGTGGAGCTGTCGTCCAGCCAGTCGCGGTAGGACCGCTTGTCCTGCTGCGCGAGTCCGCTCGCGGAGACCAGGGCACGACCCGCGTAGGTGTCGGTCGCCTTGATCGTGGAGTTGCCGCCGTCCTCGATGGGCTTGAGCAGCTCGGCGGCGGAGTCCTCGCCGTAGATGCTCTTGAAGCTGCGGATCTCGGACTTCTGGCTCTCCAGGGCCGACTCGGCGTAGAGCCGGTCGTTCGGCGAGAGCTTGCCGGTCGTGTTGTCGCTCGCGGGCAGTGCCGCCGCGAGGGCCGCGCGCTGGATCGAGGAGTACTCCTTGGCGGAGGAGAACGCCGCCAGAGCACGCGTGCGCTGGATCATGTCCGGGTTGCTGGTCGCCTCGGCCATGTCCTGCGAGAGGTCGATCAGGTTCTCGATCAGACGGTGGTACGCCTCGATCGTCTGCGTGGAGTTGCCCTCGGAGGCGTAGGCGCTCTTGCGGATCTGCTCCAGGTCGCCCAGCTCGCCGGCGAGCTGGACGAGGTACTCGCGGACGCCCTTGAGGTTGCCGTCCTTGCTGGCGCCGTCGATCTCCTCGGACGCGTCGAGGAAGTTCTTCCTCGCCCGGTCGGTCTTCTCACGCAGCCCCTTGACCGTGAAGTCGGTCGCCTTGCCGCCGTGCGCGAGCGGGCCGGCCGACTGGTCGCGCTCCTCCTGGAGGGCGGCGGACAGCTCGGTGGCCTGCTTGGTCATGTCCGTCAGCAGCTTCATGTTGTCGAGCTGCTGGATGTCGTCCATGGACTGGTTGATACGCAGCGCGCCCAGCGAGGTGGCCGCGACCACCGGGAGGGCGAGCAGCGAGACCAGACGGGTGGAGATGCGCCAGTTGCGCAGGGCTATTCGCGGGCCGGGGCCTGCCGGGCCGGCCGGCGGCTTCAGGGGCGGGGCCGGGCTCGCGGACCCCGTGGGGGCCGACGCACCGGGGTGCCCGGGGCGCTCCCCGCCGTCACCGGCCGGGCCCTGGTTCTGGGCGTGCTGGGGCGAGGGACCTCGGTCGGTCCCGCCGTGCGGCTCCGGCTCCGCCGAAGCGCTGCCATCCCTCTTGAAACGTCCCTGCACTAGCGTCGCAACCTCTGGACCAGGCGCCCCATCGCGTGAACGGCGGGGCACGGTGTCGGCGTTCTGGGGACGCCCTGAGTACGCCCCCGTGGTGGTCGTGAGTGACCGGCGCTGGCTCCCCCTTCTCACCGCCACTCGGCGCGTCTGTGCGCCCCCTGTGCGCCGGCTCGATCCTGCGGCGGTCCGTGGCATTCCAGCACAGCACAGGATCTCCAACAAGGCTCGTAGGCCATGCCGTGACATAGGTGACACCACGTGAGTGCCGAATCACCGGACGTAGAAAGCGAGTTCGTCCATTTCGGACGTATGCCCGCGAGTCGCCGAGGGGTGACGGGTGTCCCAGTCGCCATGATCAGCAGCGGAATGATGGCTTCAGTGGGTCAATGTCCGTTTCGTTGGGGTGGCACGCAAGCCCGAATTGACCGATTCGCCCCCTGATTCGTGAGGAAACTCACATGCCAATCATGAGCTCCTCGCGATTGAGCCGGGAATCCCATGTTTAGCCTGACGCTTTACAGAGATGGCAAAACCGACAACCCGCGCCCGTGTGAGGGTCCTGCGCGCCCTCCCGGCGCCCGTCACAGAACAGGGTCAAGTAAACAGTGAAGACGACGACGATGTTCCACAAGATCGCAAACCCGCGACGCACGACGCTGGCGCACCTGGACGACGCCGACGAACTGCAGACGCCGGAACAGCCGGAGCACCGCGTCGAACTCCCCGCTCAGACTGCCAACCCCAAGCGCACCATCCTCACCGAGGTTCCCGTCGCGGCCACCGCTGCCGCGGAGTGACATCCGGTAGTACGCGTACCGGCCGCCGGATGCTCACGGCGACGGGACACCGGCGTCGAAGGGGCGCCCCGGCGACGGGGGCGCCCCTTCGTCATGGGCGCGGCGCGGGCCCTTCCCCGCGTTAGCCTGGAGCGTCAGACTCCAGCCGCTTCAGTCAAGGGGCCAAGCATCCCGTGCGCATCGCCAGATTCTCCATCGACGGGAACGTCGCCTTCGGCGCCATCGAGGGCGACAAGCAGGACGAGCTCGTCCTGGACATCATCAAGGGCATCCCGTTCGCGGACTTCGAGCTCTCCGGCACGAAGGTGCCGGTCGGCAAGGTCAGGCTGCTGCCGCCGGTGCTGCCCAACAAGGTCGTGGCCTTCGGCCGCAACTACAGCGAGCACGCGCGCGAGCTGGGCAACGAGGTGCCCGACGCCCCGTTCGCCTTCTTCAAGCCGTCCACCTCGGTGATCGGCCCCGGCGACGAGATCCAGTACCCCTCCTTCTCCGAGGAGGTGCACCACGAGGCCGAGCTGGCCGTGGTCATCGGCCGGATGTGCCGCGAGGTCCCGCGCGAGCGCGTCAAGGACGTCATCTTCGGCTACACCTGCGCCAACGACATCACCGCCCGCGACGTCCAGAAGCGCGAGAAGCAGTGGGCCCGGGCCAAGGGCTTCGACACCGCCTGCCCGCTCGGCCCCTGGGTGGAGACGGACCTGGACCCGAGCGACCTGACCATCCAGCTCACGGTCAACGGCCAGCAGCGCCAGCTGGGCCGCACCAGCGAGATGATCCACTCCATCGAGGATCTGATCGTCAACATCTCCGAGGCCATGACGCTGCTCCCCGGCGACGTGATCCTCACGGGCACCCCGGCAGGGGTCGGCCCCCTCAACGTCGGCGACGAGGTCGCCGTCACCATCGAAGGCATCGGCACTCTCACCAACAAGGTTGTCAAGCGTGGCTAGCGCACCCGGCTCCCCCGTACGCGTCCGTTTCTGCCCGTCGCCCACCGGTAACCCCCACGTGGGCCTGGTGCGCACCGCCCTGTTCAACTGGGCGTTCGCCAAGCACCACCAGGGCACCCTGGTCTTCCGCATCGAGGACACCGACGCGGCCCGCGACTCGGAGGAGTCGTACACCCAGCTGCTCGACTCGATGCGCTGGCTGGGCTTCGACTGGGACGAGGGCCCCGAGGTCGGCGGCCCGCACGCGCCGTACCGCCAGTCGCAGCGCATGGACCTGTACAAGGACGTCGCGGCCAAGCTGCTCGACGCCGGCCACGCCTACCGCTGCTACTGCTCCCAGGAGGAGCTGGACACCCGCCGCGAGGCCGCCCGCGCCGCCGGCAAGCCCTCCGGCTACGACGGCCACTGCCGCGAGCTGACCGACGCCCAGGTCGCCGAGTACCAGGCCCAGGGCCGGGAGCCGATCGTCCGCTTCCGCATGCCCGACGAGACGATCACCTTCACCGACCTGGTCCGCGGTGAACTGACCTTCACCCCGGAGAACGTCCCGGACTACGGCATCGTCCGCGCCAACGGCGCCCCGCTCTACACGCTGGTCAACCCGGTCGACGACGCCCTGATGGAGATCACCCACGTCCTGCGCGGCGAGGACCTGCTCTCCTCCACCCCGCGCCAGATCGCCCTGTACAAGGCGCTGATCGAGCTGGGCATCGCCCGGCAGATCCCCTCCTTCGGCCACCTGCCATACGTCATGGGCGAGGGCAACAAGAAGCTCTCCAAGCGCGACCCGCAGTCGTCCCTCAACCTCTACCGCGAACGCGGCTTCCTCCCCGAGGGCCTGCTCAACTACCTCTCGCTGCTCGGCTGGTCCCTCTCGGCCGACCAGGACGTGTTCACCATGGACGAGATGATCGCGGCGTTCGACATCTCCGGCGTGAACCCCAACCCGGCCCGCTTCGACCTGAAGAAGTGCGAGGCCATCAACGGCGACCACATCCGCCTGCTGGACGTGAAGGACTTCACGGAGCGCTGCCGTCCGTGGCTCCAGGCGCCGTTCGCCCCCTGGGCCCCGCAGGCCTTCGACGAGGCCAAGTGGCAGGCCATCGCCCCGCACGCGCAGACCCGCCTCAAGGTGCTCTCCGAGATCACCGACAACGTCGACTTCCTGTTCATGCCGGAGCCGGTGGAGGACGAGGCCAGCTGGACGAAGGCCATGAAGGAAGGCTCGGACGCCCTGCTGCGCACCGCCCGCGAGAAGCTGGAGGCGGCCGACTGGACCTCCGCCGAGTCGCTGAAGGAGGCCGTCCTGTCCGCCGGCGAGGCCCACGGCCTCAAGCTCGGCAAGGCCCAGGCCCCGGTCCGTGTCGCCGTCACCGGCCGCACGGTCGGCCTGCCGCTGTTCGAGTCGCTGGAGGTCCTGGGCAAGGAGAAGACCCTGGCCCGCATCGACGCGGCACTGGCGAAGCTGGCCGCGTAACGCGCGCACGGCACACCGCAGGCACGGCAGGGCGGCGCCCGCTTCGGGCACCGCCCTCGCCGCGTCCGCCCAGCCGTCACCCGGAGTTCATCCTTCCGGCCGGTTCCTGTCCCCGGGCGAGACGTTGGATGCCCCCTGTGCACACGGTGTCCGTGTGCGTCCTGGAACCGGGGGATACATGAGCCGTTCACGAAGACTCGTCCACGCGGCCGTCGGCGGAGTGGTGGCCCTGTCCTGCACCGTACTGACCGCACCCGCACAGGCGGCACCCGAGGCCGACGAGCCGGTCGGCACGGTACGGCTCGTCACCGAGAAGCGCGTGACGGTCGACTACCCGTGGGCCGGCGCGTCCGGCTTCCAGTACCGGCCCGGGACCACCTCGGTCACCACGGTGGACTACCCCGACGCGGTCCCGCCCGCCCACGCCGGCCCGGACGACCTGGCCAGCGGCACCGACGTCCTGAACACCCGCGACGGCCAGACCGTCACCCAGCGGCACCGCTCCACGGGCGTCACCGCCACCGTCACGATCCCCTCCGGCCAGGCCTACCGGGCCGCCGCCGGCTGGAGCGTGCTGACCATGGACGGCACCGGCGCCCTGCACGTGCTGCGCACCGTCGAGGGCACCCTCACCGCGGACACGCCGGTCACCGGCTTCCCCGCGGGCGCCCGGCCCGTCCTGTACCGCACCGGCGGTTCGGTGAGCCGTCTCGCGATCGTCTACGTGCTGGACGGCAGGACGTCGGTGGGTCTGGTCGACCTCGCCGACGGTGCCTTCCGCACCTACGTCACCAGCGACGAGGCGACCCCGCAGCTCGCCTTCAACGACCGCTGGCTCGTCGCCGACTGGAAGGCGGTCCGGGTGGACGCCGAACCCGGCACCGAGCCCACCGCCCTCCCCAGGACCGTCGCCCAGCCCGAAGCCGTCGTGGGCGACCAACTCCTGCTCGGCAACCCGACCTTCGTCCAGGGCGGCACCGAGGCCGCGCTCACCGCCCGCTCCCTGGTCACCGGCGCTACGAGCACCGTGCTCACCTCGTCCTTCGGCGGCATCGACCCGACCCTGGACGGCGGAGCGCTGGCCACCGCGGGCCCCTCCAGCCTCGACTGGAACATCCACCGGATCACCCTCACCGACAGCGGCGGACTCACCACCACCAAGGTGGCCCGGGTCCCCGCCGCCGCGACCGGGGTGCAGGCACTGGCCGTCGCCGGCGGCGAGTTGTTCCTCTACGGCGCGACGCCGGGCGGCTCGCTCCGCTTCAGCGGCTTCCAGCTGGACGCCGACGGCCGGCCCACCGGTGCGCAGACTCCCCGCAGTCCGGCGCTCTCCGCCTCCACCTGCCTCACCGGCGACGCCGCCTGCCCCCAGCTGGAGGCCCTCGGCGACGGCCGGGTCGCCCACCTGTGGACCGACGCCGCGGGCCGGGAATCCGTCCTCGCCGTCGGCCTCGACACCACCACCGTCGTCAGCGGCCCCACGGATGGCGACTCCGGCGGCCGCATAGCCGGCAGCACCGGCCGCTACCTGCTCTACAACGGCGGCTCCGGCACCCAGCGGGTCGTGGACCTCCCGCGCGCCGCGGCGAGCGGCGCGACCACCCTCACCCGCGACCGCACCGCCGCCGCCGTCTGGGGCCAGACCCTGTGGACCCCGGGCGGCACCCAGGGCTCGGTCACCGGCCGCAACCTCAAGACCGGCACGACCACCACCATCGCCACCGGCGCCCCCTGCACCCCCACCGACATCCAGGCCGTCAACGCCTGGCTGTACTGGTCCTGCGGCAGCACCGCGGGCGTCTACGACCGGGCGACGAACCGCAAGATCACGGTCCCGGCCGACAACGGCCCGGCCCGCCTCGCCGACGGCTTCCTGCTCCGTGAGAACCGCACCACCCACGAACTGCTGCTCACCGACTTCCACACCGGCACGGCCACCACCCGCACCCTGGTCAAGCTGCCGGCCACGGACCAGAACACCGGCGGCAGCAACGGCCGCTGGTCCGTCGACCGCTTCGGCGGTCACATCGCCTACCTCAACGGCACGTACGGCGAGGTGTCGATCGTCCGCGGCGGCGTCCCCACCTCGCCCCTCGCGCAGATGGAGGCCCAGGTCTACTCGCCCTCAGTGCTCGGCAAGTCCTTCCCCTGGTCGCCGGTGTGGCAGCTGAACAAGCCGTCCACCTGGACCCTCACCCTCGCCAACGCCTCCGGCACGGTCGTGCGCACCCTGACCGGCGCCTCCACCGGAGCCGCCGTACGCCCCGCCTGGGACGGCATCACCGACAACGGCGGCGGAGCCACGGGTGGCACCTACACCTGGAAGCTCACCGCCCACCCCCGTGACGACCAGGGCCCGGACCTCACGCTCTCCGGCACCATGACGCTGGGCTGAGAGCAGGTCGCGGTGGGTACGGTCGGACCATGAGCATCCAAGCCGTGGTCTGGGACGTCGACGACACCCTCTTCGACTACACCACCGCCGACCGCCTCGGCATGCGCGCCCACCTGGCGGGCGAGGGCCTGCTCGACGACTACGACACCGTCGAGCAGGCCCTCGCCCGCTGGCGGGAGATCACCGACCTGCAGTGGGCTCGCTTCGCCGCCGGAGAGGCCACCTTCGAGGACCAGCGGCGCGACCGCGTACGGGCGTTCGTCGGGCAGGAGCTGACCGACGCCGAGGCCGACGCGTGGTTCCAGCGCTACCTCGCCCACTACGAGGCGGTCTGGGCCCTGTTCACGGACGTCCTGCCCGTCCTCGACGCCCTCGCCGCGAGCCACCGGCACGCGGTGCTGTCCAACTCCAGCCTCCATGTCCAGGACCGCAAGCTGCGCGTCCTCGGCGTCCACGACCGCTTCGAGACCATCCTGTGCGCGGCGGAGCTCGGCGTCTCCAAACCGGAGGCCGGCGCCTTCCACGCAGTCTGCGAGGCCCTCGCCCTCGCTCCGCAGCAGGTCGCCTACGTCGGCGACCACCCGGAGATCGACGGTCGGGGCGCCGCCGACGCCGGGCTGCTGTCGGTGTGGATCGACCGCGGGGGTGCGTACGCCACGATCGAGCCGCCCGTCGGGCCGCATCGCATCGCCTCCCTGGCCGAACTGCCCTCGCTGCTCGGCGCGGATACTCGTTTTGGAGCCCCGTCCACCTTCGGGTAATGTTCTTCCTGCGCCGCGGGGAGCGGGCCGGAAGGCAGGAACCCCAGGCGCATTGCTAGAACAAGATCCCCCCAGGGGCTTGCGTTCCAGTGGCCTATGGTGTAATTGGCAGCACGACTGATTCTGGTTCAGTTAGTCTTGGTTCGAGTCCAGGTAGGCCAGCTCGCAGAGCTTATCTGCACCAGCGGATCTTGAATCCGCAAGCCCCCGTTGTGTAGCGGCCTAGCACGCTGCCCTCTCAAGGCAGTAGCGCCGGTTCGAATCCGGTCGGGGGTACTGGTTCCGAAAGATCGACGATCATCTCGGGACTGCTAGGGCCCCCGTTGTGTAGCGGCCTAGCACGCCGCCCTCTCAAGGCGGTAGCGCCGGTTCGAATCCGGTCGGGGGTACTGACTGGTCTAAACCACATTGGTCTATGGTGTAATTGGCAGCACGACTGATTCTGGTTCAGTTAGTCTTGGTTCGAGTCCAGGTAGACCAGCTCGGACCTGCGGAAACGCAGAGTCCACGCCCCCGTTGTGTAGCGGCCTAGCACGCCGCCCTCTCAAGGCGGTAGCGCCGGTTCGAATCCGGTCGGGGGTACGTAAAGGGAAGGCCCTCCACTTCGGTGGGGGGCCTTTTTCGTGCGTACCTCAGGGGCGCGGGGAACTGCGCGATCAGCCACGTACGGCCGGCAGGCGACAGCGAACGGCCCCCCCATGGCGCGTACTCGGGGAAAGGCCTGCCGCGGCGTTGAGGCCGACCCTCCCCGAACACGCTCCGTCGGTTCAGCCGGTGCGCCGCAGCGCCTCGGAGAGGCGCCCCGCCGCATCGATCACGGCCTGCGCATGCATACGGCCAGGATGACGCGTCAACCGCTCGATCGGCCCGGACACCGACACGGCGGCCACCACGCGGTTGGAAGGGCCGCGCACCGGCGCGGAGACGGACGCGACCCCCGGCTCGCGCTCGCCGATCGACTGGGCCCAGCCCCGGCGCCGTACGCCCGACAGGGCCGTCGCCGTGAAGCGCGCGCCCTGGAGGCCGCGGTGCAGGCGCTCCGGCTCCTCCCAGGCCAGCAGGATCTGCGCCGAGGAGCCGGCCTTCATCGTGAGCGTCGAGCCGACCGGGACGGTGTCCCGCAGTCCGGACAGACGCTCCGCCGCGGCGACGCAGATGCGCATGTCGCCCTGGCGGCGATAGAGCTGCGCGCTCTCGCCCGTGACGTCACGGAGGTGGGTGAGCACCGGGCCCGCGGTAGCGAGGAGACGGTCCTCACCCGCGGCCGCGGCCAGTTCTGCCAGGCGAGGGCCGAGAATGAAACGGCCCTGCATGTCGCGCGCCACCATGCGGTGGTGTTCCAGCGCCACGGCCAGGCGGTGGGCCGTGGGTCGTGCCAGTCCGGTGGCGCCGACCAGGCCCGCGAGGGTGGCCGGACCGGACTCCAGAGCGCTCAGGACGAGGGCCGCCTTGTCCAGAACGCCGACGCCGCTACTGTTGTCCATGAGACGATACTTGCGTCTCACTCTGTGAAACGCAAGTTCAAATTCTCGTGGAACCCGCCACTCTGGAAGACACGAAGTCACAGCGGCCCGTGACGTGCGGGTCTGGCGGCGGTTGCCCGGAAACGCAGGGGCGCGGGCCCGCCTCTTCAGGATCTCTAGTTGGGTCGGCGGATCGTCGTCGGCCGGAGGGAACAGCGATGGGTAGGACACTCGCGGAGAAAGTCTGGGACGACCATGTCGTCCGGCGCGCGGAGGGCGAGCCCGACCTTCTCTTCATCGATCTGCACCTGCTGCACGAGGTGACCAGCCCGCAGGCCTTCGACGGCCTCCGCAAGAGCGGCCGCAAGGTACGGCGCCTCGACCTCACCATCGCGACCGAGGACCACAACACCCCCACCCTCGACATTGACAAGCCGATCGCGGACCCGGTCTCCCGGATCCAGCTGGAGACGCTGCGCAAGAACGCCGCCGACTTCGGCGTGCGACTGCACCCGCTGGGCGACGTCGAGCAGGGCGTCGTGCACGTCGTCGGCCCGCAGCTGGGACTGACCCAGCCGGGCATGACCGTCGTCTGCGGCGACTCCCACACTTCCACGCACGGCGCCTTCGGCGCGCTGGCGTTCGGCATCGGCACCTCCCAGGTGGAGCACGTGCTGGCCACCCAGACGCTGCCGATGTCCCGCCCGAAGACCATGGCGATCACGGTCGACGGCGAGCTGCCCGACGGCGTCACCGCCAAGGACCTGATCCTGGCGATCATCGCCAGGATCGGCACCGGCGGCGGCCAGGGCTACGTCCTGGAGTACCGCGGCGAGGCCATCGAGAAGCTGTCGATGGAAGCGCGCATGACCATCTGCAACATGTCGATCGAGGCCGGCGCCCGCGCGGGCATGATCGCCCCGGACGAGACCACCTTCGCGTACCTCAAGGGCCGCCCGCACGCCCCCGAGGGCGCGGACTGGGACGCGGCCGTCGAGTACTGGAAGACGCTCAGGACGGACGAGGACGCCGAGTTCGACGCCGAGGTCGTCATCGACGCCGCCGAACTGTCGCCGTTCGTCACCTGGGGCACCAACCCCGGCCAGGGCGCACCGCTTTCTGCGTCCGTCCCCGACCCTGCTTCGTACGAAGACGCATCGGAGCGCTACGCCGCCGAAAAGGCCCTGGAATACATGGGGTTGGAGGCCGGCCAGCCGCTGCGCTCCATCAAGGTGGACACCGTCTTCGTAGGCTCCTGCACCAACGGCCGCATCGAGGACCTGCGCGCCGCCGCCGAGCTGATCAAGGGCCGCAAAGTCGCCGACGGCGTACGGATGCTGGTCGTCCCGGGCTCCGCGCGGGTGGGTCTCCAGGCCGTCTCCGAGGGGCTGGACGTCGTCTTCAAGGAGGCCGGCGCCGAGTGGCGGCACGCGGGCTGTTCGATGTGTCTGGGCATGAACCCCGACCAGCTGGCCCCGGGCGAGCGCTCCGCGTCCACCTCCAACCGCAACTTCGAGGGCCGGCAGGGCAAGGGCGGTCGTACGCACCTGGTGTCGCCGCAGGTCGCGGCCGCTACCGCCGTCCTGGGCCACCTGGCCTCCCCGGCCGACCTGTCCGCCGACACCCGTACGCCCGCTGGAGTCTGAGAACCATGGAAGCCTTCACCACCCACACAGGCCGGGCCGTCCCGCTGCGCCGCAGCAACGTCGACACCGACCAGATCATCCCCGCCCACTGGCTCAAGAAGGTCACGCGGGACGGGTTCGAGGACGGGCTGTTCGAGGCCTGGCGCAAGGACGAGTCGTTCGTGCTCAACCAGCCCGAGCGGCAGGGCGCGACCGTCCTGGTCGCCGGCCCCGACTTCGGCACCGGCTCCTCCCGCGAGCATGCCGTCTGGGCGCTTCAGAACTACGGCTTCAAGGCCGTGATCTCCTCCCGCTTCGCCGACATCTTCCGCGGCAACTCGCTCAAGAACGGCCTGCTCACGGTCGTCCTGGAGCAGAAGATCGTGGACGCGCTGTGGGAGCTCACCGAGAAGGACCCGCAGGCCGAGATCACCGTCGACCTGGTCGCCCGCGAGGTCCGCGCCGAGGGAATCACCGCCTCCTTCGAGCTGGACGAGAACGCCCGCTGGCGGCTGCTGAACGGCCTCGACGACATCTCGATCACCCTCCAGAACGAGGAGGACATCGCCGCCTACGAGGCCAAGCGCCCGTCGTTCAAGCCGCGGACGCTCCCGGTCTGATCCGGAGCACGATCCGCCCCCCTGAACAAGGCGACTTTCGGCCACCGCAACACCCCTCTGTACCCCCGATCAGCCCGATCGGGGGTACAGCCTTTTCTGCACCCGAACGGCCCTGCCCGCCCTGAGCCGGGCACTCAACTTCCCACGTTATGCCGGTGGTTGTTGGGGTACGCGAGAAGTACAGCCGTGACTTCCGTGTGCGCCCGGAAGACCGTTTGAGGCGGCAGTTGTCCCCTGCGCAGGCGACAACTCGCCCCAGATGGCACAATCTGTGCATGGAACACGACGGCCAACTCGAGCTCTATACGGCAGTCGCGGGCCAACTCAAGGAAGCGCACGCAAGGGTGCGCGCACTGCAAGTCCCGGAGGGCGTACGGATGGCGCTGACCCGGAAGCTGCTGGTCATTACGGCCGCGGCCAAGCACGATCTCGCCGACGCGGCAAGGCGGCTGGATCGGTTCACCGCGGACCTCGACGAGGGACGTCTCCCCGACGAGGAACGCTGAACCGGACGACACCGTCGAGTTCGTTGCGGCACAAGGGTGATAAGCCCGTTTCGTGTTTGATTTGCGGTATATATCTGCCTAACGTGCGAAAAAGCTTGAACACTTTCGTTCTGGCGATGTCTCCGAAGGGGAAGACGTGAACAAGGCGCAGCTCGTAGAAGCGATTGCCGACAAGATGGGCGGCCGACAGCAGGCCGCCGACGCTGTCGACCATGTACTGGACGCCATCGTCCGCGCGGTCGTCGCAGGTGAGAGGGTCTCCGTCACCGGCTTCGGTTCCTTCGAGAAGGTCGACCGTCCGGCCCGCTACGCCCGTAACCCCCAGACGGGCGAGCGGGTTCGGGTCAAGAAGACCTCCGTTCCGCGCTTCCGCGCGGGCCAGGGCTTCAAGGACCTGGTCAGCGGATCGAAGAAGCTGCCGCGTGGCGGCGAGGTCTCCGTCAAGAAGGCCCCGAAGGGCAGCCTGACCGGCGGCGCCGGCGCGACGGTCAAGAAGGCCGCCGCGAAGAAGGCCACCACCAAGACGGCGGCCGCGAAGAAGACCACGGCGAAGAAGACCACGGCGAAGAAGGCCACCACCAAGACGGCGGCCGCGAAGAAGACCACGGCGAAGAAGACCACGGCGAAGAAGGCCCCGGCCAAGAAGACCACGACGGCCAAGACCACCGCCGCGAAGAAGACCACCGCCAAGAAGGCGCCGGCGAAGAAGGCGACGGCCAAGAGGGCGCCCGCCAAGAAGTCGACGGCGCGCAAGTCCACCGCGAAGAAGACCACCGCCCGCAAGAAGTAGGGGAGCTGGGGCACTCACGCGCCGGGCCGGACTCCGTACGGAGTCCGGCCCGCGGTGTGTTCAGGAGTGGTCCGAGGGTCTCAGGAGTGGTCAGAGGGTCTGGAGGGTCACCAGAGTGATCCGGAGGTCCTCTTTCGCGCCCTCCATCTCGATCCGCACCCGCTGCCCCGGGCGCAGCAGCCTCAGCCCCCCCGCGTCGAACGCCGCGGCGTCGAAGGGCACCGGGGTGCCGTCGTCCAGGAGCACCTGCCCGCTGCGGCTTTCGGGGTCGTAGGTGTACGCGGTCGCCTGCATGGCCGCAGCCTACTGCCCGGGTATCAACAACCGCGCGGCGGCCGCGGCCGTATGGGGGCCGACCCCCAGGGCCAGCGCGGTGCGCAGGTCGTCGCCGGTGTCCACGTCCTGGCGTACGGAGTCCACGGCGGCGAGCGGCAGTTCCACGGCACCGGACGCGCGGTGCCGGGCCCGGGAATCGATACCGAAAGCCGGGAACAATTGCCGGCCCGGGGCGGCAGCCAGCAGAGTCGTACCGATTTCGGCCGCGTCCGGGAGAAAAGCGCGCGGGAATTCAGCGGCGGCGTCGAGTACCCGGGCCAATTCCGGCGGGCGCAGCGCCGGAAGGTCGGCGTTCAGCGCGGCCACCGGACTTTCGGGACGTGCGGACCGTACGGCCCCCGCCGCGTGTGCGAGGGCGGCGTTGAGGCCGCTTCCCGGCTCGTCGGGGATGATCGCCGCGCCCAGTGCGGCCAGCTCACGGCCCGCCCGGGCGTCGTCCGTGACGACTGCCACATCCCGTACCGCCGGGCAGGCCAGCGCGGCCGCCACCGTGTCCTGGGCGAAGGCGAGCGCCAGGTCCGGCCGCAGCCCGTCGTCCGCGGTGTCCGCAAGCCTGCTCTTGGCCTGGGCCAGGGGCTTCAGGGGTACGACCAAGGTCCACTGCACTGATGTTCCGTCCCTCTCTTGTCGCGGTCATTGTCACCCGGGGCCGCCGGTGCCCGGGGTGTCGGGGCGTACGGTGTTCTCGACAGACCGGCGGCCTGGGGCGACACTTGTGCGGCCCCCCGTGGCCCCCGCTTCAGGCCCTAGAGGAAGGTGTCCGCGTGCCCCGCCGCAGAATCGGCTTCTGGTACCGCCTCGCCGCGGTGATCTGCAAACCGCCGCTGGTGGTTCTGCTCAGGCGGGACTGGCGCGGAATGGAGCAAATTCCGGCCGAGGGTGGATTTGTCACCGTGGTGAACCACAATTCGCACATCGACCCCTTCGCTTACGCGCACTTTCAGTACAACACCGGGCGCGTCCCGCGATTCCTCGCGAAGAGCGGGCTTTTCAAGAAGGGATTCGTCGGCGCCGCGATGCGCGGCACCGGGCAGATCCCCGTCTACCGCGAGAGCACGGACGCGCTGAGCGCATTCCGGGCCGCGATCGAAGCCGTGAACCGCGGGGAATGTGTCGCCTTCTATCCCGAGGGCACCCTCACCCGCGACCCGGCGGGCTGGCCCATGACCGGCAAGACCGGGGCCGCGCGCGTCGCCCTTCAGACCAAGTGCCCGGTGATCCCCGTCGCCCAGTGGGGCTGCAACGAACTGCTGCCGCCGTACGCGAAGAAGCCGCACCTCCTGCCGCGCAAGACGCACCACGTGCTCGCCGGACCGCCGGTGGACCTCACGCGGTTCTACGACAAGGAGATGACCGCGGAGCTCCTGAAGGAGGCCACCGAGGTCATCATGGCCGCCATCACCCGCCAGCTGGAGGAGATCCGCGGCGAGAAGGCGCCCGAGACGCCCTACGACCCGCGCCGGGAGCGGATCGAACAGCGGCGCCGCACCCAGGCGCAGACACAGCGGGGCGGGCAGCAGACGGCATCGCCGGTGCAGTCGGCACCGTCGGCACAGGAAGAGGGGCTGGGCAAGTGAGCAAGCCGGTCAAGGCGGCGGTCCTGAGCGCCGGTTCGTGGGGTACGGCCTTCGGCATGGTGCTCGCCGACGCCGGGTGCGAGGTCACCCTGTGGGGGCGCCGCCCGGAGGTCGTGGAGGCGATCAACTCCACCCGTACCAATCCCGACTACTTCCCGGGCGTCGAACTCCCGGAGAACGTGCGGGCCACCACGGATCCCGCGGAAGCCGCAGCGGACGCCGACTTCACGGTCCTCTCGGTCCCCTCGCAGACCCTGCGCGGCAACCTCGCCGACTGGGCGCCGCTGCTCGCCCCCGGCACGGTCCTCGTGTCGCTGATGAAGGGCGTCGAACTCGGCTCCGCGATGCGGATGAGCGAGGTCATCGACGACGTCGCCAAGGTCGGCCCGGACCGCATCGCCGTGGTCACCGGGCCCAACCTGGCCCGCGAGATCGCCGCGCGGATGCCGGCCGCCGCCGTGGTCGCCTGCACGGACGAGGCCGTCGCCCAGCGGCTCCAGGCCGCCTGTCATACGCCGTACTTCCGCCCGTACACCAACACCGACGTCGTCGGCTGTGAACTCGGCGGCGCGGTCAAGAACGTCATCGGCCTGGCCGTCGGCATCGCGGACGGCATGGGCCTCGGCGACAACGCCAAGGGCTCGCTCATCACCCGCGGTCTCGCCGAGACCACCCGGCTCGGCATCGCGCTCGGCGCCGACCCGCTGACCTTCTCCGGACTCGCGGGCCTGGGCGATCTGGTGGCCACCTGCTCCTCGCCGCTGTCCCGCAACCACACCTTCGGCACCAACCTGGGCAAGGGCATGACCCTCCAGGAGACCATCGCGGTCACCAAGCAGACCGCCGAGGGCGTCAAGTCCTGCGAGTCGGTGCTGGATCTGGCCCGTCGGCACGGCGTCGACATGCCCATCACGGAGACGGTCGTCGGCATCGTGCACGAGGGCAAGCCTCCGGTGGTGGCCCTCAAGGAGCTGATGTCGCGCAGCGCGAAGCCGGAGCGACGCTGAGCGACGCGGGTCCGCGGGCGCTGTATCCGGGCTTTACCAACGGGTACTCTCAACGCGATATGAGCACCGAGAACCTCCCCCAGAGCCCCGAGCAGCCGTCTCGTAAGCCGCGTGTGGCCGTCGTGTTCGGCGGGCGCAGCTCCGAACACGGGATCTCCGTGGTCACGGCCGGCGCCGTCCTCAAGGCCATCGACCGGACGAAGTACGACGTCCTGCCGATCGGCATCACCCAGGACGGCCGTTGGGCGCTCACGGCGGACGAACCGGAGCGGATGGCGATCGTCGACCGGCGCCAGCCGAGCGTCGACCTGCTCGCCGAGTCCGACGAGGGCGGAGTGATCCTCCCGGTCGACCCCGCCAACCGCGAAGTCGTCTACAGCGAGCCGGGATCGGTCCCCAAGGCGCTCGGCGAGGTCGACGTGGTCTTCCCGGTGCTGCACGGCCCCTACGGCGAGGACGGCACCCTCCAGGGCCTCCTGGAGCTGTCCGGCGTCCCGTACGTGGGCTCGGGCGTGCTCGCCTCGGCCGTGGGCCAGGACAAGGAGTACATGAAGCGGGTGTTCACCTCCTTCGGTCTGAAGGTGGGCCCGTACGTGGTGGTCCGCCCGCGGGAGTGGGAGCGCGACGAGGCCGCCGCCCGCAAGAGGATCATCGACTTCGCCGGCGAGCACGGCTGGCCGCTGTTCGTGAAGCCCTCGCGTGCCGGTTCGTCGATCGGCATCACCAAGGTCGACGACCTCTCCGGCCTCGACGAGGCGATCGCCGAGGCCCAGCGGCACGACCCGAAGATCCTCGTGGAGGCCGCCCTGCGCGGCCGTGAGATCGAGTGCGGCGTCCTGGAGTTCGAGGACGGCCCCCGGGCCTCCGTCCCCGCCGAGATCCCCTCTCCTGAGGCGCACGCGTACTACGACTTCGAGGCCAAGTACATCGACTCGACGCCGGGGATCGTGCCGGCGCCGCTGACCCCGGAGGAGACGGCCGAAGTCCAGGGCCTGGCGGTCGACGCCTTCGAGGCGGCGTCCTGCGAGGGCCTGGTCCGTGCGGACTTCTTCCTCACCGAGGACGGCGAGTTCGTGATCAACGAGATCAACACGATGCCCGGCTTCACGCCCATCTCGATGTACCCGCAGATGTGGCAGGCGAGCGGGGTGAGCTACCCGGAGCTGGTGGACCGTCTGGTGCAGGCGGCGCTTCGCAGGCCGACAGGACTGCGCTGACCCCAGGGGCGCGGGGAAAGCGCGGCGCTCAGGAGGCGATCCCCTCGGGGATCGCCTTCTTCACGGCCGAGGCCAGATCGATCAGGACACCGGAGCTGTCCACCCCTTCCGGCACCCCCACCTCGACATACGCCTCCCGGTTGGCGGTGGTGAACCGGTACCCTCCGTCGTCCTGCTTCTCCATCAGCCAGTCGACCCCGTTCACACCTCCGGCGACCGCATCCGGATCATGCCCGTCGGCCACCTTCGGATCGACCATCTTCGGCGGCTGCGGCACTCCGCAGCGAAGTATGATCGCCGGGCTGCCCCAGCCCGCCGTCAGCGCCGACGCGGGCTCGGGATCCTCGCGACGCTCTCCGTCCACCTTCGCGGGCAGTACCTTGTCCAGGTTCCGGCACAGCACCGCGACCTTCGCGCCCGGACTGGGAACCGCCGCCGACGCGCTGTCGTCTGCTGAGGAGCAGCCCGCGGCAGTGATCAACAGCGCGAGAGCGGGCAGGCGGAGGACAACGCGGAACACAGAAGGGTGCCGGTGACGGAAAGAGTTCACCGGCACAGGGTAGACGGGGGCTACAGATGCACGACCGGGCAGGTCAGGGTGCGGGTGATGCCGTCCACTTGCTGGACCTTGGCGACCACCATGCGTCCGAGGTCGTCGACGGTGTCGGCCTGGGCCCGCACGATCACGTCGTACGGTCCTGTGACGTCCTCGGCCTGGATGACCCCAGGGATCTTGCTGATCGTCTCGGCGACGGTCGACGCCTTGCCGACCTCCGTCTGGATCAGGATGTACGCCTGTACCACGGAACCTCCAGGGCGGCCACGAGGATCATGTGGGGAAAAGGAACGCCACGGTATCGCGTCGCCGCTCGCCGCGGGGAGACCTGCGGGGACCGGGTCTTGCGCGCCGGGGTGCAGGTCCGGCAGAACTTGACGGTCACTTCGACCGTAGCGAGGACCGACAGGCCTCGCGACCGGGCACGGACAGGGACAGAAGGGGAGAAAGGGCAATGAAGGGCACTGTTGGTGAGCTCGGTGAGTTCGGGCTCATCAGGGAGCTCACCTCCCGTCTGACCACCACCCCGGCGGTCCGGGTCGGCCCCGGCGACGACGCCGCCGTGGTGGCCGCGCCCGACCGGAGGGTCGTGGCCAGTACGGACATCCTGGTGGAGGGCCGGCACTTCCGCAGGGACTGGTCGACGGCCTACGACGTGGGCCGCAAGGCGGCGGCGCAGAACCTCGCCGACATCGCCGCCATGGGCGCCGTTCCCACCGCGCTGCTGCTGGGGCTGGTCGTCCCTGCCGAGCTGCCGGTGACGTGGCCGAGCGAGCTGATGGACGGCCTGCGCGACGAGTGCCAGGTGGCCGGCGCCGCCGTGGTCGGCGGTGACGTCGTACGCGGCGATTCGATCGTGGTGTCGATCACCGCGCTCGGCGACCTGCGCAACCAGGAGCCGGTGACACGGGCGGGCGCGCAGCCAGGCGACCTCGTCGCGGTGACGGGCTGGCTGGGTTGGTCGGCGGCCGGGTACGCGGTGCTGTCCCGCGGGTTCCGTTCGCCGCGCGCGTTCGTGGAGGCCCACCGGCGGCCCGAGCCGCCGTACCACGCGGGTCCGGCCGCCGCCGGGCTCGGGGCGACCGCGATGTGCGACGTGAGCGACGGGCTGATCGCCGACCTGGGGCACATCGCCGAGGCCAGCAAGGTGCGGATCGACATCCGCTCCGGGGCCATCGACGTCCCCTCTCAGATGAACGACATCGGGCAGGCCGTCGGCGTCGACCCGATGCAGTGGGTGCTGACCGGGGGAGAGGACCACGCGATCGTGGCGACCTTCCCGCCGGACGTGAAGCTGCCCGCCCGCTGGAAGGTCATCGGCGAGGTCCTCAACCCCTCCGCGCTGCCCCAGGTCACGGTCGACGGGGCGCCGTGGACCAGCAAGGGTGGCTGGGATCACTTCGGGGACATGGAGTCATGATTCCCAAGGTCCTCACGGTGGCGGGCTCCGACTCGGGCGGCGGCGCCGGCATCCAGGCCGACCTGAAGACGATGCTCGCGCTCGGCGTGCACGGCATGAGCGTCCTCACGGCGGTGACCGCCCAGAACTCCCTCGGCGTGCAGGGGGCTTGGGAGCTGCCGGTGGAGGCGGTGCGGGCCCAGTACCGCAGTGTCGTCGACGACATCGGCGTCCAGGCGGTCAAGACCGGGATGCTGGCCTCCGCCGAACTCGTTGAGGCCGTCGCCGAGTTGGTCGCGGGCACGGACGCCCCGGCGGTGGTCGACCCGGTGGGCGTCTCCAAGCACGGCGACCCCCTGCTCGCCGCCTCGGCGCTGGACTCCGTCCGTACGAAGCTGCTGCCGGTGGCCACGGTCGCCACCCCGAACCTCGACGAGGTGGCGCAGCTGACGGGCGTGCGCGTCGAGTCGGAGGAGCAGCTGCGACGGGCCGCGGCGGCCGTGCTCGGGTACGGGCCGCGGTGGGTGCTGATCAAGGGCGGCCACCTGTCCGGGGACGCCGTGGACCTGCTCACGGACGGCTCCGAGGAGCACTGGCTGCGGGCGCCGCGCCACGACAACCGGCACACCCACGGCACGGGCTGCACCCTCGCCTCCGCGATCGCGTCACAGCTGGCCAAGGGACACTCGGTGCCGGAGGCGGTGGCGGCGGCCAAGGAGTACGTCACCGGGGCGATCGCGGCCGGGTTCGCGCTCGGCGGCGGGATCGGGCCGGTGGATCATGGCTGGCGGTTCCGGGCCGGTTCCTGAGCGTCCGCGTTCGTTCCTGAGCATTCGGGCCCGTTCCCGGGTATCCGGTCACGGCAGAGGCATCCGGACACGGCAAAGAGCCGGTCCACCTGAGGTGGACCGGCTCTGTAAAGCGAACCAGCAGTGGCCGCGCGCTAGCTGAGCGTCAGCGCGAGACCTTGCCGGCCTTGATGCACGAGGTGCAAGCGTTCACGCGCTTCGGCGTCCCGCCCACCACGGTACGCACACGCTGGATGTTCGGGTTCCAGCGGCGGGACGTACGGCGGTGCGAGTGCGAGATGTTGTTGCCGAAGCCCGGCCCCTTGCCGCAGACGTCGCAGTTGGCAGCCACGGGTCACTCCAAAGACTTCAGATGCACTTACGGTTAATCCCGGCATGCCGGGATCGAGATCCTGTGGCTCCAGGAGCCGGCGAGATCTGAGTGGCGCTGCCAGGGGGAAAGCCCGATCAGGATCGGGCAACCGGAGCAGCATACAACGGCTGCACCCGTACAACGAAACTAGCACGGCAGCTCAGGGGCCCGTCCCCGGCCCACTTCCGGTGGACACCGCCCCGGGGTCTACGCTGCGTGCCACGTCCAGCAGCTCAGGGAGGCGCGGTGGCGCAGGTGCCGCAGACATTCTTCGATGCTCTCGCGGTGCGCACCTGGTGCGGTCTCGCACTCGAGACGCTGGGGCGGTCGCGTGAGGAGATCGACGCGATCAACGTCTACCCCGTGGCGGACGGGGACACCGGCACGAATCTGTATCTGACCGTGGAGTCCGCCGTCGCGGCGGTCGAGGCCGTGTTCGCGGGGCATGCGGCGAGGTCCGGCCCCGAGGGACCGACGCTGGCCGACGCCGCCCGGGCGATGGCGCACGGAGCGCTCATCGGTGCCCGTGGGAACTCCGGGACGATCCTCGCCCAGCTGCTGCGCGGCATGTCCCAGGTGCTGGCTGACGCCGGGACCCCGCACGCCGACGGCCAGGGCCTGCGGCTGGCCCTGCGGCACGCGGCCGACTCCGCCCGGCAGGCCGTGGCCCACCCCGTCGAGGGCACGGTCCTCACGGTCGCCTCGGCCGCTGCCGACGCCGCCTGCGGGGCCGAGGGCGACTGCGGGGCGGTGGCCCGGTCGGCCTATGAGGGAGCGCGCGCGGCTCTGGCCGCGACCCCGGGACAGCTGCCCGTCCTGGACCGCGCCGGGGTGGTCGACGCCGGCGGGCGGGGGCTGGTGGCCGTGCTCGGGGCGCTGGTGGAGACGTTCACGGGGGAGAGGTCGCGGGATGCGGCGGTGACGGCGGGTGCGCTGCGGGCGGGCGCGGGGGAGGGGCCCGGGGACGCGGGGCCGGCCGAGGACGCGCAGGACTGGTACGCGTACCCGCGGGGCCCGCACGCGCGCGTGGAGGCCGCCGAAGGGCTCGCCCCGGGCGGGGAGCGTGCCGACGGTGCCGCCCTGGCCGACCAGGACGGCCCCGCCTTCGAGGTGATCTACCTCCTGGAGGCCGAGGACGCGGCCGTGGCCCGGTTGCGGGAGCGGCTCGACGCACTCGGGGACTCGCTCGTCGTGGTCGGCGGCGACGGGCTGTGGAACGTCCATGTCCATGTCGACGACGCGGGCGCCGCCGTCGAGGCCGGTATCGAGGCCGGGCGGCCCTACCGGATCCGCATCACGCACTTCGGCGCCGGCGACGTGCACACCACCGGTGCCGAGCGGCCTCGCGAGCGCGCCCAGCGTGCCGTCGTGGCCGTGGTGCCCGGCGAGGGCCTGGCCGGTCTGTACACCGAGGCCGGCGCGACCACCGTGCTCGCACGCCCCGGGGAGCCGCCCGCGAGCGGTGAGCTCGTGCAGGCCGTACGGCGGGCCCACGCGCGCGAGGTCGTGCTGCTGCCCAACGACGCCGAGCTGCGCCACACCGCCGCCGCGGCGGCCGAGCAGGCTCGTACCGAGGGCATCCGCGTGGCCCTCATCCCGACCCGCTCGGCGGTCCAGGGCATCGCGGCGCTGGCCGTGCACGAGCCGGAGCGCCGCTTCGACGAGGACGTGGTGTCGATGACCTCGGCGGCCGGCGCGACCCGCTACGCCGAGGTCACCATCGCCGAACGCCAGGCCTGGACGATGGCCGGCATCTGCCAGGCCGGCGACGTCCTCGGCCTGATCGACGGCGACGTGGCCGTGATCGGCTCGGACGTCACGGCCACCGCCGAGACCGTCCTGGACCGCATGCTCGCGGCCGGGGGCGAGATGGTCACCCTGGTGCTCGGCGACGAGGCTCCCGACACCATCGCCGAGCACCTGGAGGGCCGGGTCCGCGAGGGGTACCTCGCCGTCGACACGGTCGTGTACCGGGGCGGGCGGCAGGGGGCCGTGCTGCTCATCGGCGTGGAGTAGGACGAGTCGTTCAGTCCGGCTGCTCGGCCACGAGGCGGAGCAGCTGCTCCGCATCGGCCCGCCGGGCCCGCACCGCCTCGCCGTCGCCGTCCTCGCCGTCGGCCTCCGACCCGTCGTGTCCGTCGTACGCCGCCAGCACCGCACGCGCGCGCCGCCGCGTCGGCCGGGCGGCCCAGGTCGGCCTCCAGCCATCCCGCGGCGAGCTCGGCGCCGAGACGGCTGTGCAGGGCGGCCTCCCCGAGGGAGGCGAACACCTCGGCCGACCGCAGTACTCGGGACAGGGCCTCCTCGAACGCGGCCCCGCGCCGAGGCGTCGTCGCCGCCGTCGGAGACGGACCTGGCCAGCAGGTCGCCGAACTGCCGGTGGGTCTGGCCGAGTTCGGCGACGAGCTGCTGCCGGGACTCCGCGTCGGGCGCCGTGCCCAGCGCCGCCTCGCACTCCCGGACCGCCTCCGCCATCAGGACGCGTGCCTCCTCGACTCCGTCCTGCGCGCGCAACGCCAGCCAGGCGCGTGCGCGCAGGGAGCGGATCAGCCCGTGGGCGTTGCCGAGTTCGCGCCACAGGTCGCCCGCGCGCGCGTAGGCCCGGTCCGCCTCGTCGGCCAGTCCGGCCTGGCCGAGAGACTCCCCGGCCAGGTGGGCGAGGGTCGCGTGGTCGTGCTGCTCGGGCCAGTGCCGGGCTATCTCGGCGGCCTGGAGACGCCGTTCGGCGGCAGCGCGGTGCTCGCCGAGTCCGCTCAGGCAGTCGCCGAGCCACCACTGCGTCTGCACGATCGCCCCGTCGCCGTGCGTCTCGGCGGTCAGGTCGGGCAGCGCCGACTCCAGGAAACCTCCGCGGCCTCGGCCCACCGTCCCCGCCGCAGCAGGAACCCGCCGAGTTGCTGCCGGGCCCAGGCGCCCAGCGTCGCGCCCTCGACCCTCTCATCGGCCCAGTGCGCGGCCTCCAAGGCGTGCTGGGCGGCTTCCACGGCGTCGCCCCGGCCGCCGACCAACTCGGCGAGCTGGAGGTGCAGCTGGGCCCGTCCGGTCGCCTCCAGTCGGGCCCCGCCGTGCTCCAGGGCCGCCCGCAGCGCCCGTTCCGCTTCCGCCATGTCGCCGAGGTGGTGGGCCAGGGAGGCCAGCCGGGCGACGCGGCGGGCGGCCGGGCTCGGATACGACCGGTCCCAGGGCGCCGGGAGGTCGGTGACCGCCTCGTCGTCCACCCGGACGTCGTACGGCAGCAGCGACCCGAAGTCACGGGCCAGCGCCTCGACCCGCTCGGGCGCGAGCCACTCAGCGGCCCCCGCCCGGGCCACCAGGTGCACGGTGGTCCCCGGTTCGGGCCGCTCGGCGTCCGGCAGCGTCCGCACGGTGTACGAACCGTCGTCGGACGCCGTCCACTCCACCGGCGGCGCCCCGGGCGTACGGGCGCTGCGGCTGACCACCCGGATCCGCTCGGCGACGACGAAACAGGCCAGCAGGCCGATGCCGAACTGCCCGAGGCAGTCGGACCTAGGCCTCCTGAAGGCCCTCGGCGCGCTTGGAACTGCGCCCGATCGTGGCGAGCAGATCGTGCACGTCCGCCTCGGTGAGCCCGACACCGGTGTCCTCGACGCGCAGGGCGCCGCCCTCCGCGGACAGCCGCACCCGGGTGGGAGCGTCGGGTTCCGTCGCCCGTCTGGCGGTGATGGCGTCCACGGCGTTCTGGAGCAGCTCCCGCAGATACACCTTGGGGCTGGAGTAGAGGTGGTGGGAGAGCAAGTCCACCAGGCCGCGCAGGTCGACCTGGAACGTATGAGGTGACCGGGCGAATGGGGTGCCTGGGATGCCTGTGAGGTCTGGGAGTCCATCTTCACGGCGCCGGTGGGGGACTCGCGACGGCGCGGGGTCGGGCGGTCCCGCTGAGGAGGTGACCGCGAAGGAGGCCGGGAGCGCGTCATCCTAAAGGCCCGGACCAGCCACCTGACCAGGGGTTTCCGGGACGTATACGGCGACCTTCGCCGCGGCCTCTACGGCATTGTCAGTGGTGTGGTGTGCAATGGATCTCGTGCCCGCACTTCACGAACCGCTGCGACAACCACTGAAGTCGGTGCTCGGCCCCGCCACCGCGAAGGTGATGGCCGAGCACCTCGGCCTGCTCACCGTCGGCGACCTCCTCCACCACTACCCGCGCAGATACGAGGAGCGCGGCCAGCTCACGCACCTCGCCGACCTCCCCATGGACGAGCACGTCACGGTGGTCGCCCAGGTCGCCGACGCACGCCTGCACACCTTCGCCTCCGCCCGGGCCCCGCGCGGCAAGGGCCAGCGCCTGGAGGTCACGATCACGGACGGCAGCGGCCGCCTCCAACTGGTCTTCTTCGGCAACGGCGTTCACAAGCCCCACAAGGAGCTCCTGCCGGGCACGCGCGCGATGTTCGCGGGCAAGGTCTCCGTCTTCAACCGCCGCCTCCAACTCGCCCACCCCGCCTACGAGTTGCTGCGAGGCGACTCCGAAGACCCCGTCGAGTCCGTCGAGACGTGGGCGGGCGCCCTGATTCCGATCTACCCGGCCACGGCCAAGCTGGAGTCCTGGAAGATCGGCAAGGCGATCCAGACGGTCCTGCCCACCGCCCAGGAGGCCGTCGACCCGCTGCCGGACTCCCTGCGCGAGGGCCGCGGCCTGGTCCCCCTCCCCGAGGCCCTCCTGAAGATCCACCGCCCGCACACCAAAGCGGACATCGAGGACGCCCGCGCCCGCCTCAAGTGGGACGAGGCCTTCGTCCTCCAGGTCGCCCTGGCCCGCCGCCGGCACGCGGACGCCCAGCTCCCGGCGGTCCCCCGCCAACCCGGCACCGACGGCCTCCTCGCGGCCTTCGACGCCCGCCTCCCGTTCACCCTCACCGAGGGCCAGCAGCGGGTCTCCAGGGAGATCTTCGACGACCTCGCGACCGAGCATCCGATGCACCGGCTGTTGCAGGGGGAGGTCGGATCGGGCAAGGCCCAGCCTCTCGACTCGCTGGTGCTCACACCCACGGGCTTCCGCCCCATGGGGGATGTGCGGGTGGGCGACGAGGTGGTGGTGCCGGACGGGGACATCGCGCTGATCGATGGCGTCTTTCCTCAGGGAGAGCGCGATGTGTGGCGCTTGGTCCTGTCCGACGGGAGTTCCGTCGAGTGCGACGACGAGCATCTCTGGATCGTCGGCACGAGGGGTGGTTGGCACCGTGGCCAGGCTCCCAAGGTCATGACGACCCGGGAGATCCGTCTCGACACGTTCAAGGCCAACGGGTCGTCGAAGTGGTACATCCCGTCGGCAAAGCCGGTCGATCTCGGCGGTGACGCCGGGCTGCCCCTCGACCCGTACCTGATCGGACTGCTGCTGGGGGACGGTTCGTTCCGGCACGATCTCCGTCTTTCCACCATCGACGGCGAGATCCGTGACGCGGTAGCGGCGGCAGTAGCGCCCGAATGCCGGCTGGTACCGGTGAAGGGATCGCACTGTGACTACACGATCCAGCTCAAGCAGCGTGCCGGAGGAGTGCGCAACCCGGTGATCCAGGTCCTGCGCGAGTTGGGCCTCTGGGGAACGACGTCCCACGACAAGTTCGTCCCTCAGGATTTCAAGAACGCTCCGGTCAAGGACCGTCTCGCCGTGTTGCAGGGACTTCTGGACACGGACGGCACTGTCCAAGCCGACGGCATGAATATCTCCCTCTGCTCGGCTTCGCGCCGGCTCGCGGAGGACGTCGCATGGCTCGTACGTTCTCTGGGCGGCCGGGCGCGAGTGCTGCCGAAGAAAGCGGCGTACAGCGTGCAGTTGTCCCTGCCGGACGCTTACGCCCCGTTCCGGCTCACCCGCAAGGCAGAACGCGTGCGTCCGAGGCCGAAGTACAACACGTTCCGCCGCGGCATCCGGGCGGTCGAGTACGTGGGGCGCAAGCCCGTCCAGTGCATCAGCGTCGCCCACCCGAGCCATGCATACGTCACCGACAACTTCACCGTCACCCACAACACCATGGTCGCCCTGCGCGCCATGCTCGCCGTGGTCGACGCCGGCGGTCAGGCCGCCATGCTCGCGCCCACGGAAGTGCTCGCCCAGCAGCACCACAGGTCGATCGTCGAGATGATGGGCGAGCTGGCCGAGGGCGGCATGCTGGGCGGGGCCGAGCAGGCCACGAAGGTGGTGCTGCTCACCGGATCCATGGGCGCGGCAGCCCGCCGACAGGCCCTGCTCGACCTC
This sequence comes from Streptomyces sp. DG1A-41, assembly GCF_037055355.1. Classification (GTDB taxonomy): domain Bacteria; phylum Actinomycetota; class Actinomycetes; order Streptomycetales; family Streptomycetaceae; genus Streptomyces. Next base: position 6,560,274 of record NZ_CP146350.1, read on the forward strand.
ACCACCGGCGAGGCCGGCATCGTCATCGGCACGCATGCGCTGATCGAGGACAAGGTGCAGTTCCACGACCTGGGCCTGGTCGTGGTCGACGAACAGCACCGCTTCGGCGTGGAGCAGCGCGACGCCCTGCGCGGCAAGGGCAAACAGCCCCCGCACCTCCTGGTCATGACGGCCACGCCCATCCCGCGCACGGTCGCCATGACGGTCTTCGGCGACCTGGAGACCTCGGTCCTCGACCAGCTCCCGGCCGGCCGCTCGCCGATCGCCAGCCATGTCGTGCCGGCCGCCGACAAGCCCCACTTCCTGGCCCGCGCGTGGGAGCGGGTCCGCGAGGAGGTGGGCAACGGCCATCAGGCGTACGTCGTCTGCCCCCGCATCGGCGACGAGGAGGACGACTCCAAGAAGTCCGCCAGGAAGAAGTCTCCGGAGTCCCCGGAGTCCCCGGAGTCCCCGGAGTCCCCGGAGGACGCCGCCGAGAAGCGCCCGCCGCTCGCCGTCCTCGATGTCGCCGAACAGCTCTCCAAGGGCCCCCTCCAAGGCCTCCGGGTCGAGGTGCTGCACGGCCGGATGCAGCCCGATGACAAGGACGCGGTCATGCGCCGCTTCGCCGCCGGGGAGACGGACGTCCTGGTCGCCACGACGGTCATCGAGGTCGGTGTCAACGTCCCCAACGCCACGGTGATGGTGATCATGGACGCCGACCGCTTCGGCGTCTCCCAGCTCCACCAGCTGCGCGGTCGCGTCGGCCGCGGCTCGGCCCCCGGCCTGTGCCTCCTGGTCAGCGAGATGCCCGAGGCGAGCGCGGCCCGCCAGCGCCTGAGCGCCGTCGCCGCCACCCTCGACGGCTTCGAACTCTCCCGCATCGACCTGGAACAACGCCGCGAGGGCGACGTCCTCGGCCAGGCCCAGTCGGGCACCCGCTCCTCCCTGCGGGTGCTCGCGGTCATCGAGGACGAGGAGATCATCGCGGAGGCGCGAGAGGAGGCCGTGGCGGTGGTGGCCGCCGACCCGGAGCTGACCCACCTCCCGGCGCTGCGGACGGCTCTGGACGCCCTCTTGGACGAGGACAGGGAGCAGTATCTGGACAAGGGGTGAGGGTGACCGACTCCGTTTGACCAGCCACACTGATACCTGAAGCCGCCCACGACCAAGGACCACAGATGACCCGCGTGATCGCCGGCACCGCCGGCGGACGCCGCCTGGCCGTCCCGCCAGGAACAGGAACCCGCCCCACATCGGACCGCGCCCGAGAGGGCCTCTTCTCCACCTGGCAGTCCCTCCTCGGCGGCCCCCTGGACGGCGAACGCGTCCTGGACCTCTACGCGGGATCAGGAGCCGTCGGCCTGGAGGCCCTCTCCCGCGGTGCCGGCCACACCCTCCTCGTCGAGGCCGACGCGCGAGCGACCCGCACGGTCCGCGAGAACGTGAAGTCCCTCGGACTCCCGGGCGCCGAGGTCAGATCAGGCAAAGCGGAACAGATCATCCGCACGACACCCCCCGGCGAGCCGTACGACCTCGTCTTCCTCGACCCGCCGTACGCCGTCACGGACGACGATCTCCGCGAGATCCTGCTCACACTCCGCTCGGAAGGCTGGCTCGCCGAAGAAGCCCTCGTCACCGTGGAGCGCAGCACCAGAGGCGGTGAATTCCGGTGGCCCGAAGGCTTCGAAGCCCTCCGGGCCCGTCGCTACGGCGAGGGAACGTTTTGGTACGGTCGCGCCGCCTCTACGTGCGAAGACGCACGATGACCGGACCGGAGAGCGAGGGATCACAAGTGCGCCGCGCCGTATGTCCCGGGTCGTTCGACCCGATCACCAACGGACACCTCGACATCATCTCCCGCGCCTCCAGGCTGTACGACGAGGTCTACGTCGCGGTGATGATCAACCAGTCGAAGAAGGGCCTGTTCGAGATCGACGAGCGGATCGACCTGATCCGCCGGGTCACCGCCGAGTACGGCAACGTCCGCGTCGAGGCCTTCCACGGCCTGCTCGTCGACTTCTGCAAGCAGCGCGAGATCCCCGCCATCGTCAAGGGCCTGCGCGCGGTCAGCGACTTCGACTACGAGCTCCAGATGGCCCAGATGAACAACGGCCTCTCGGGCGTGGAGACCCTCTTCATCCCCACCAACCCCACCTACAGTTTTCTGTCGTCCTCCCTGGTCAAGGAGGTCGCGACCTGGGGCGGCGACGTCTCCCACCTGGTTCCCGCGGAGGTCCTCCAGGCCCTCACCGAGCGCCTGCGGAAGGACTGAACGCGCCCCGGGCGCCCCACGGGACCTGACACCCCGTCACCCCGGTGTCCCCCGGTGCCCCAGGGCCGTACAGTCGTCCCGTCCGTCTCCAACGCATCTGTAGAGAGTGGCGAGCACACGGTGGACGTGCAGAAGAAGCTCGACGAGATCGTCGCCGCGGTCTCCGGCGCCCGGTCCATGCCCATGTCGGCCTCGTGCGTGGTCAACCGCGCCGAACTGCTGTCCATGCTGGAAGAGGTGCGCGCGGCGCTGCCCGGCTCCCTCGCCCAGGCCCAGGAGCTGATCGGCGACCGCGAGCAGATGGTCGAACAGGCCCGCCAGGAGGCCGAGCGGATCATCCAGAGCGCGCACGCCGAGCGCGGCTCCCTGATCTCCGACACCGAGGTCGCCCGCCGCTCCCAGGCCGAGGCCGACCGGATCCTCGCCGAGGCCCGCCGGGAGGCGGAGGAGATCCGCGCCGAGGCCGACGACTACGTCGACTCCAAGCTCGCCAACTTCGAGGTCGTCCTCACCAAGACCCTGGGCTCGGTCGGCCGCGGCCGCGAGAAGCTCCTCGGCACCGGCCCCGGCACCGACGAGCAGGGCTACGAGGACGAGGACGCCCCCGAGCGCAGCCACGACCCGCAGACCCAGCGCCGTACGGCCGACGAGTACGTCGACATCAAGCTCGGCGCCTTCGAGGCGGTCCTCGCCAAGACCCTGGAGGCCGTCGGCCGCGGCCGGCAGAAGCTGCACGGCCGGATCGCCACCGACGACCTCGGCGCCCTCGCCGACGACACCAGCACCGTCCAGCACTCCAGCGACGCCGACTACCTCGCCGGCCTGGCCGCCCTCGCGGAGGAGAAGCCCCCAGCCGAGCAGCCCGCCCAGCAGCAGGACTACGGCCAGCCGCAGCCGGCCTACTCCTCCACCCCCGGCTACGCTCCGGCGGGAGGTGCCCCCATCCAGCAGCAGCCCGACCCCTACGGCGGCTACCCGCAGCAGGCGTACGCCCAGCAGGACCCGTACGGCTACCATCAGGCCGATCCGTACGCCTACCAGGGCTACGCCCCGCAGCAGGCCGCGTACGACCCGAACCTGGCCCCGCAGGACCAGCAGCCACAGCAGAGCCACCAGGGATACGCCCTGGACGAGACCAGCCTCTTCGACACCAGCATGATCAGCGCCGAGCAGCTCCGGGCCTACGAGCAGGGCCGCGGCAACGGCTGAGCACCGGATTGGGCCGACAGGCAAAGGTCCAGTATCCTGGCTCTTCGGTCGCGCGTACGTCCGCGATCAACGCTGCCCGGGAACACCGAAGGGCGGCGTCTCCCTCAGCTCGGCAGATCGAAAGCAGGAATGGCCCTGAACGCCCGCCTCGACCACCGCAACCCCCTCGTGTTCGACACGCACGAGCTGGGCCGGCGGCCCGGTGCGCTACAGCGCCTGACCCGCACGGTCGACGCTCCCAAGGACTTCGGTATCAAGGGAGTCATCGGAGTGCCGGAAGGCGCCCCGGTGGAGCTCGAACTCCGCCTGGAGTCGGTCATGGAAGGGGTGCTCGTCACAGGCACCGCCCGTGCCGATGCCGAGGGGGAGTGCGTAAGGTGTCTGGAGCCGCTTCAGCTCGACGTCGAAGCGGATTTCCAGGAGATGTTCTCGTACCCTGACGCCGACGACCGGGGCCGCGTGATCGCGGAACCGGGCGACGACGCCGAGGACGACGAGGACAGGCTCTTCCTCGAGGACGGCCTGTTCGACCTCGAGCCCGTGCTGCGTGATGCGGTGGTGCTCGCACTGCCGATGCAGCCGGTGTGCCAGGAAGACTGCCCTGGTCTGTGTGCCGAATGCGGCGCACGGCTGGCGGACGACCCGGACCACCACCATGACGCCGTCGACATCCGTTGGGCGGCACTGCAGGGACTCGCCGACACCATGTCGGACGGCGAGAAGGACGAGATGAGCGGCGCCGAACCGGGCGTCGACGAGAAGCAGGAGAAGTAGCCGTGGCTGTTCCGAAGCGGAAGATGTCGCGCAGCAACACGCGCCACCGCCGGTCGCAGTGGAAGGCTGCGGTCCCCACCCTGGTTGCGTGCGAGCGCTGCCACGAGCCCAAGCAGCAGCACATCGCGTGCCCCTCGTGCGGCACTTACAACAAGCGCCAGGTCCTCGAGGTCTGAGCGGCTGGTGAGAGGCACTGTGTCCACGCCTAAGAACAAGTCCTCCCGCGTGAGCGGGAGCGCAACGGCGGACAACCAGGCCTCGTCCCACACGCTTCTGGAAGGGCGGCTCGGCTACAAGGTCGAGTCCGCCCTTCTGGTGCGAGCACTGACCCACCGGTCGTACGCATACGAGAACGGCGGTCTGCCGACCAACGAGCGCCTGGAGTTCCTCGGGGACTCCGTGCTCGGCCTGGTCGTCACGGACACGCTGTACCGCACCCACCCCGACCTGCCCGAAGGCCAGCTGGCCAAGCTGCGGGCCGCGGTGGTGAACTCGCGTGCGCTCGCCGAGGTGGGCCGCGGGCTCGACCTGGGCTCCTTCATCCGGCTCGGCCGCGGTGAAGAGGGCACGGGCGGCCGGGACAAGGCGTCCATCCTCGCCGACACCCTCGAAGCGGTGATCGGTGCGGTCTATCTCGACCAGGGCCTGGACTCGGCGGCGGAGCTGGTGCACCGCCTGTTCGACCCCCTGATCGAGAAGTCCTCGAACCTCGGAGCCGGGCTGGACTGGAAGACCAGCCTCCAGGAGCTCACCGCGACCGAGGGACTCGGCGTCCCCGAGTACCTGGTCACGGAGACCGGCCCCGACCACGAGAAGACCTTCACTGCTGCCGCCCGCGTCGGAGGCGTCTCGTACGGCACCGGCACCGGCCGCAGCAAGAAGGAGGCGGAGCAGCAGGCCGCCGAGTCCGCGTGGCGGTCCATCCGGGCCGCGGCGGACGAGCGCGCCAAGGCGGCCAAGGCCGCCGAGGCGACGCAGACGGCGGCGGCTCAGGCCGCCCACACGGCCGTCGACGGCAGCGTCGACGGCTGACAGCCACCGCCCGGCGCCTCAGCCGGGCGGCCGGCACAGCACAGCACAGCGCACCCGAGCGCCCGCCCCTTCAGGGCGGGCGCTCGGCCCATCCCCCGGCCCGAGGGGGAAGGATGTCGGGGGACGTCGTACAGGTGGTCGGGGAGATCACCTCCTACATCACCGCGGCCGCGGGCGCCTACGGCGTCGCCGTACCGGCCCGTACGCAGGACGACCGCGAGCGCGACCGCGCCCTGGGCCGACTGCTGGCGCAACGGATCTTCGCAGCCGCGCGGACGGCGAGGAACTGCCCGAAGCCTTCGCCGACGTGGTCGAGGAACCGGACGACCCGGACACCACCGCCGTGCTGCGCAAGGCCATCCGAGATGCTCTGGGACTTCGTGGACCAGGGCAACAGTGAGGTCGACTTCATGCCGGCCCATTTGCTCGCGAAGAGCGGCGACGTCGACACGTTGCCGGAGCGCGCGGCGGAAGGACACGTCGATGCGGCGCAGGAGGCGGCTCGGATCCTGAGGGACCGAGGTGACGTCGACCAAGCGGTGGCGGTTCTGACCTCGCACGCCGACGCGGGTTCTCATCTGGGCGAGGACCTGGCCGAACTGCTGCGCGTCACCGGGCGGGTGGAGGACCTGCGGGCGCGCGCGGCGTCCGGTGACACCTACGCGGTGGTCGAGCTGACCAGACTGGCCATCGAGGAGGACGATCTCGACGAGGCCGTCCGGTTGCATGCCCTCAAAGGCCGCACAGCCGGCCTGCTGCACACCACGCGGAGCTCGTGAACGCCCTCGTGGCGCGCGGGCGGGACCGACCGGGGCCTTCGCCCTCGTCACGGGCCCTGGCGGGAAGTCCTGCCAGCGACGAGACCTGCTCAAGAAACTCGGCCGGACCGAGGAACTGCGCGCGCTCATCGATCAGGGTGATCACAACGCCCTGTGGGGCCTCGTCGAGGTGCTCCGGGCCCAGGGCCGAGCGGCCGAGGCCGAAGCCCTGCTGACCCGGGGTCTCACTGCCGACGGCCGCGTCCTGGAGACCGGCCCGGCGGACTGACGTGATGACCGCGCTACGCTGCGGACGCATGTCCCTGCGCCCAGGGACCGGAGCAGAAGGAGAGTCGTGCCCGAGTTGCCGGAGGTCGAGGTCGTACGGCGCGGACTTCAGCGGTGGGTCGCCCACCGGACCGTCGCCGAGGCCGAGGTGCTGCACCCGCGTGCGGTGCGCCGTCACCTCGCGGGCACCGACGACTTCGCGCACCGCCTGAAGGGCCACCGCATCGGCACACCGAGCCGCCGCGGCAAGTACCTGTGGCTGCCCCTGGAGGACACGGACCAGTCGATCCTGGCCCACCTCGGCATGAGCGGTCAGCTGCTGGTCCAGCCGCACACGGCCCCGGACGAGAAGCACCTGCGCATCCGCGTCCGCTTCACCGACGCCCTGGACACCGAACTCCGCTTCGTCGACCAGCGCACCTTCGGCGGTCTGTCGCTGCACGACAACACCCCCGACGGCCTGCCCGACGTCATCGCGCACATCGCCCGCGACCCGCTCGACCCGCTCTTCGACGAGGAGGCCTTCCACCGGGCGCTGCGCCGCAAGCGGTCCACGATCAAGCGGGCCCTGCTCGACCAGTCGCTGATCAGCGGCGTCGGCAACATCTACGCGGACGAGGCCCTGTGGCGCGCCCGCATCCACTACGAGCGCCCGACCGCGACCTTCACGCGCCCGCGCAGCCTGCTGCTCCTGGGCCATGTCCGGGACGTCATGAACGCGGCCCTCGCGGTGGGCGGCACCAGCTTCGACAGCCTGTACGTCAACGTCAACGGCGAGTCGGGCTACTTCGACCGGTCCCTCGACGCGTACGGCCGCGAGAGCCTGCCCTGCCGACGCTGCGGCACCCCGATACGCCGACGGCCCTGGATGAACCGGTCGAGCTACTACTGCCCCAAGTGCCAGCGGCCGCCGCGGATCACGCCCTAGCGGAGTCGTACCGCTCGCGCGCGGCCAGTACGTCGTCCATGCTGCCCTCCACGAAGTGGATCAGGGCGAGCAGCCGCTCGGCCACGCCGCGTCCCAGCGGTGTCAGTTCGTAGTCCACCCGGGGCGGGTTGGTCGGCTGGGCCTCGCGGTGCACCAGGCCGTCGCGCTCCAGCGCGTGCAGCGTCTGGGACAGCATCTTCTCGCTGACGCCGTCGACGCGGCGACGCAGCTCGTTGAAGCGGAGCGAGCCCTCGTACAGGGCTCCCAGCGTCAGTGCGCCCCAGCGCCCCGTGACGTGCTCCAGCGTGCCGCGCGAGGGGCAGGCCTTGGCGAACACGTTGTACGGGAGGTCGTCCAGCCCCGCCGCGGGCTCCTGGGTGGTGGTCATATGCCCAGCCTACGCCAGCGCAGCGCTAGCCAACAGGTTGCGCTAACTGTTGGTTAGCGCCTGGGAGGGGTCTAGTAGCCGAAGTTCTGGGTCCACCACGGGCCGCCCGACCCGAACTCGACACCGACGCCCAGCGTCTTGAAGTCGCAGTTCAGGATGTTGGCGCGGTGGCCCGGGCTGTTCATCCAGGCATCCATCACGGCTGCGGCGTCGGCCTGGCCGCGCGCTATGTTCTCCCCGCCGAGGTTGGATATCCCGGCCTTCTCGGCCCGGTCCCACGGCGTCCGGCCGTCCGGGTCGGTGTGGTCGAAGAAGCCGCGCGCGGCCATGTCCTCGCTGTACTTCTGTGCCAGCTCGGTCAGCGCGCTGTTCGCGGCGACCGCGCTGCACCCCACCTTGGCCCGCTCCTCGTTCACGAGCTTGAGCACCTGGGCCGCGGCGGCGGACTCCTCGGAGAGGGCGGCGGGCGCGCTGGGCTTCTGCGGCGCCTTCGTGGCCGTACGGGAGGGCGTGTCGTCCGGCCTCTCGCTGGGGGTGGCCGTCGGCTTCTTCTTCTCCGGAGTCTTCTCCCGCGTCTTCTCCGGCTTCTCCGGCGTCTTCGTCGGCGCGGCCGACGACTTCGAGGCGGACGGCGACGGCGAGAGGGAGCGCTCGGCGTCCCGGCTCGTGGGCGCACCGTCCCGGCCGTCGGCGCTGCCGGTGGTGCCGCCCTGCTCGATCGGGCTGTTCGTCGGCGTGTCCCCGGCCTGCACCTTGTCGGCGCCGCCGTTGCCACCGCCGAGCTTGTAGTTCTCGAGGCCGGGCACCGCGCCCGTGGCGACCGCGACCGTGCCGAGGGCGACCGCCGCGGACACGCCGAGCAGCCCGGTGCGCATCGGCCGCGCGGTTTTCTTCCGGCGGCGGTGCGAGCCCGGGCGCCGGGCGCCGCCGTCGGGCGTGAAGCCGTGGTCGGCGAAGGCGGCCGTCTCGGCGATCCGGGCGTCATGGCCGTCACCCGGCTCGGAGGCGGCCGTGGCGAACAGGTAGGCCTCGCTCTTCGCGTAGGTGTCGGCGTACGCCTCGGGGTTCAGGTAGGGCGCGATGCCCATCGTCGCGCCGTCTCCCGTGGGGGAGTGCGACGGGTCCTGGCCTGTCACGGAGCCGTCGGCCTGCGTGATCCCCGTGGCGCGGCCCGTGGCGGCGCGGCCGGCGGCGGAGCGTCGGTGGCGTCCCATGTCCTGGCCTTCCTCGTCCTGGCGGTCGACTCGTCCTCGAGATCAACACCAAACTCACTCGATCGTGTGAGTTTCATATGAGATTCGTTGGGTGGGGACGGTACCGCATGGCGCAAGTGGAGGACGTGCCCGGAGAGAGATCGGGCGGTTAGGTTGCGGTCATGAGTGAGGATGTGCGACTGGTCGCCTGGGTGCGTGGACGCGTCCAAGGTGTGGGTTTCCGCTGGTTCACCCGGGCCAAGGCCCTGGAGATCGGCGGCCTGAGTGGTTTTGCTCTCAATTTGGGCGACGGGCGCGTCCAGGTGGTCGCGGAGGGCGCGCGAGAGGGCTGTGAAGGCCTGCTGGAGTGGCTGCGGAGTGACGACACGCCCGGCCGCGTGGACGGCGTCACCGAGATCTGGGACACACCGCGCGGCGGCTACGAGGGCTTCGCCATCCGCTGATCCCGCATCGCCGGGCGCCCCCCGGGCCGCCCGCGGGCCGGTCACCGACGGCCGCCCCGGACGGAAACTTGCTGGTGATTGCCGAGAATCACTTGCCTTGGCAGGCCGCACACGCAAGGATGATCGCCACGCCCCGAGGGCCCCGCGCAAGCCGCAGCATCGCCGTTCCAGGCCGTGCGCGCCCGGGTTGCCCGCCAATACGGGGCGTGATCGTGTTGACCGTCAAACTTTTTGGTGAGACGCTGAAAGCACCCCGCGCACCTAGCTGTTTGGCATGGCTGAACGGCAGCACAACTCCAGGCCCTGCCAAGACTGCGGGTGCGGAATCCCTCACGACCCACACCGCATCGGTCGGTCACTCATTGTGGAGGACCATCCATCATGGCAAAGGCGCTTCTCGGTTACGTCGGCGGCTCCGACCCTCGACTCCTCGCCGAGATGCGACGGCTCCAGCAGCGCGTCCAGGACCTGGAATCCGAGCTCGTACGAATCCAGGCCGAGAACGAAGCGCTGACGGCTGCCGCTTCTCACGAAAGGATCATGGAGAGCGTTGACGCACACCAGGCGGAGCCTGCGCTCACCTGATCACTGCACCGCTCCACATCGGCACGGCAGTGGTTGGGAAGCCCGTAACAACCGCTGAGTTGTCAGAAGTACAAGGGACGCCGCTGGCGTCCCTTCTTCTTCCCCCGCGCATCCTTTCACCGTCTTTAACGTCTGGTGTGCCCTGCGCGTTCAGCGGCGAAACCGTGGGTTCATGGAGTGAGACGAACCCGGGCGGTAGAGTCCAGCGGCGTGCACCTCAAGGCCCTGACCCTCCGCGGGTTCAAGTCGTTCGCCTCGGCGACCACCCTCCGGTTCGAGCCGGGGATCACGTGCGTCGTCGGACCGAACGGCTCGGGCAAGTCCAACGTCGTCGACGCGCTCAGCTGGGTCATGGGCGAGCAGGGCGCCAAGTCGCTGCGCGGCGGCAAGATGGAGGACGTCATCTTCGCCGGCACCACCGGCCGCCCGCCACTGGGCCGGGCCGAGGTGTCCCTGACCATCGACAACTCCGACGGGGCCCTGCCCATCGAGTACGCCGAGGTCACCATCACCCGGATCATGTTTCGCAACGGCGGCAGCGAGTACCAGATCAACGGTGACACCTGCCGCCTCCTCGACATCCAGGAACTGCTCTCCGACTCCGGTATCGGCCGCGAGATGCACGTCATCGTCGGGCAGGGCCAGCTCGACTCCGTGCTGCACGCCGACCCCATGGGCCGCCGCGCCTTCATCGAGGAAGCCGCCGGCGTCCTCAAGCACCGCAAGCGCAAGGAGAAGGCGCTGCGCAAGCTGGACGCGATGCAGGCCAACCTGGCGCGCGTGCAGGACCTCACCGACGAGCTGCGGCGCCAGCTCAAGCCCCTCGGCCGCCAGGCCGCCGTCGCGCGCCGGGCCGCCGTCATCCAGGCCGACCTGCGCGACGCCCGGTTGCGCCTGCTGGCCGACGACCTCGTGCGGCTCAGGGAAGCCCTCAAGGCCGAGGTCGCCGACGAGGCCGCGCTGAAGGAGCGCAAGGAGGCCGCCGAGCAGGAGCTGCGTAAGGCGCTCCAGCGGGAGGCGCTCCTGGAGGACGAGGTACGGCAGCTCACGCCGCGCCTCCAGCGCACCCAGCAGACCTGGTACGAGCTCTCCCAGCTCGCCGAGCGGGTGCGCGGCACGATCTCGCTGGCCGACGCCCGCGTGAAGAGCGCCACCTCCGCGCCCCCCGAGGAGCGGCGCGGCCGCGACCCCGAGGACATGGAGCGCGAGGCCGCCCGCATCCGCGAGCAGGAGGCCGAGCTGGAAGCGGCCCTGGAGGCCGCCGAACGCGCCCTGGAGGACACCGTCGCTCACCGCGCCGAGCTTGAGCGCGCGCTGGCCCAGGAGGAACGGCGCCTCAAGGACGCCGCCCGGGCCATCGCCGACCGGCGCGAGGGCCTGGCCCGGCTCAGCGGCCAGGTCAACGCGGCCCGATCCCGGGCGGCCTCCGCCCAGGCCGAGATCGAACGCCTGGCCGCCGCCCGCGACGAGGCGCAGGAACGTGCCGTCGCCGCGCAGGAGGAGTACGAGGCGCTCAAGGCCGAGGTCGACGGCCTCGACGCCGGCGACGCGGAACTCGCCGAGCAGCACGAGGCGGCGAAGCAGCAGCTCACCGAGGCCGAGGCCGCCCTCACGGCAGCCCGCGAGGCGGTCACGGCGGCGGAACGCAAGCGCGCCGCCACCCAGGCCCGCCACGAGGCCCTGGCACTCGGCCTCCGCCGCAAGGACGGCACCGGGATACTGCTCGCGGCGAAGGATCGTCTCTCCGGCATCCTCGGCCCGGCGGCGGAACTCCTGACCGTGACCCCCGGCTACGAAGTCGCCCTCGCCGCGGCCTTCGGAGCGGCGGCGGACGCGATCGCCGTGACGACCCCGGCCTCGGCGGCCGACGCGATCCGGCTCCTGCGCAAACAGGACGGAGGCAGGGCGACTCTGCTCTTGGCAGGAGCTACCGACCCCAGGGGCGCGGAGAACTGCGCGACCTGCCACGACGCCGCCGCAGACGCAGGACGGAACGTCGCCGCCGATCTGGTCCGCGGCCCCTGCGAACTCATGCCGGCCGTACGCCGCCTCCTGCGAGGCATCGTCGTCGTCAGCACCTTGGAGGACGCCGAGGATCTCGTCTACGCCCGCCCCGACCTCACGGCGGTGACGGCCGAAGGCGACCTCCTCGGCGCACACTTCGCCCACGGCGGCTCCGCGGGCGCGCCCAGCCTCCTGGAGGTGCAGGCCTCCGTCGATGAGGCCGCCGCAGAGCTCGAAGAGCTCGCCGTCCGCTGCGGGGAACTGACCGAGGCGCAGCACGTGGCCGGGGAGCGGCGCAAGGAGTGCGCCGCGCTGGTCGAGGAGCTGGGGGAGCGGCGCCGGGCCGCCGACCGGGAGAAGTCGGCCGTCGCCCAGCAGCTCGGCCGGCTCGCCGGGCAGGCACGGGGCGCCGCGGGGGAGGCCGAGCGGTCCACCGCCGCCGCGGCCCGGGCCCAGGAGGCCCTCGACAAGGCACTCGCGGAGGTCGAGGAACTCGTCGAGCGGCTCGCCGTCGCCGAGGAGATGCCGATCGAGGAGGAGCCCGACACCTCCGTACGGGACCGGCTCGCCGCCGACGGTGCCAACGCGCGCCAGACCGAGATGGAGGCCCGCCTCCAGGTCCGTACGCACGAGGAACGGGTCAAGGGCCTGGCCGGGCGGGCCGACTCCCTGGACCGGGCCGCCCGCGCGGAACGCGAGGCACGCGCGCGTGCCGAGCAGCGGCGGGCCCGGCTGCGGCACGAGGCGGCCGTCGCCGAGGCCGTCGGCTCGGGTGCCCGGCAGCTGCTCGCGCACGTCGAGGTCTCCCTGGCCCGAGCCGACGCGGAGCGCACCGCCGCCGAGGCCGCCAAGGCCCGCCGCGAACAGGAACTCGCCCGTGCCCGTACCGAGGGACGCGATCTCAAGGCCGAACTCGACAAGTTGACGGATTCGGTCCACCGCGGCGAGGTACTCGGCGCCGAGAAGCGGCTGCGGATCGAGCAGCTGGAGACCAAGGCGCTGGAGGAGCTGGGTGTCGAACCGGCGGGGCTGGTGGCGGAGTACGGACCGCACCAGCTCGTGCCGCCCTCGCCCCCCGCCGAGGGCGAGGAGCTGCCGGAGGATCCGGAGCACCCACGCAACCGGCCCAGGCCGTTCGTCCGGTCCGAGCAGGAGAAACGCCTGAAGTCGGCCGAGCGCGCCTACCAGCAGCTCGGCAAGGTGAACCCGCTCGCCCTGGAGGAGTTCGCGGCGCTGGAGGAACGCCACCAGTTCCTCAGCGAGCAGCTGGAGGACCTGAAGAAGACGCGGGCGGATCTCCTCCAGGTGGTGAAGGAGGTCGACGAGCGCGTCGAGCAGGTCTTCACCGAGGCCTACCGGGACACGGCCCGGGAGTTCGAGGGCGTCTTCAGCCGGCTGTTCCCGGGTGGTGAGGGGCGGCTGATCCTGACCGACCCCGACAACATGCTCACCACGGGCGTGGACGTCGAGGCCCGGCCGCCGGGCAAGAAGGTCAAGCGGCTGTCGCTGCTCTCCGGCGGGGAGCGGTCGCTGACCGCCGTGGCGCTGCTCGTGTCGATCTTCAAGGCGCGGCCGAGCCCGTTCTACGTCATGGACGAGGTCGAGGCTGCCCTCGACGACACCAACCTCCAGCGGCTCATCCGGATCATGCAGGAGCTCCAGGAAGCCTCCCAGCTGATCGTGATCACCCACCAGAAGCGCACGATGGAGGTCGCCGACGCGCTCTACGGCGTCTCCATGCAGGGCGACGGTGTGTCGAAGGTCATCAGCCAGCGCCTCCGCTAGATGAGTGTGCTCTACACCGGTCTCACCTGCGGCTCTCGCTGACTACAACACTTGAACACATCATGGGCACACTCCTGCCTCACATTCACAGTCTCTGATCTATTGACTTCGAAACTTGAAGGCATAGTCTCGGCAACGTTCCTTTTACCTTCAGGTACCTTCAGGTGGCACCTCGAAGGCTGATTCGCTCCGGCAGCGTTGCCGGTGGCCCGAGGAGTACACGTGACCAGCACAGCGCAGGCACCCAAGTCAGGAGCCAGGGCGGCTCATCCCGAGCATCTCGGGCATGTCATCTTCATCGCGGCGGCGGCCGCGATGGGTGGTTTCCTCTTCGGCTACGACAGTTCCGTGATCAACGGCGCCGTCGAGGCCATCCGGGGCCGCTACGAGATCGGCTCCGCAGCCCTCGCCCAGGTCATCGCCATCGCCCTCATCGGCTGCGCCATCGGCGCCGCGACCGCCGGCCGCATAGCCGACCGCATCGGCCGCATCCGTTGCATGCAGATCGCCGCGATCCTCTTCACGATCAGCGCCGTCGGCTCGGCACTGCCCTTCGCGCTGTACGACCTCGCCTTCTGGCGCGTCGTCGGCGGCTTCGCCATCGGCATGGCCTCGGTGATCGGCCCGGCCTACATCGCCGAGGTCGCCCCGCCCGCCTACCGCGGCCGGCTCGGCTCCTTCCAGCAGGCCGCGATCGTCATTGGCATCGCCGTGTCGCAGCTGGTCAACTGGGGTGTACTGAACGCCGCCGACGGCGACCAGCGCGGCAAGCTGATGGGCCTTGAGGCCTGGCAGGTCATGCTCGGCGTCATGGTCATCCCGGCCGTCCTCTACGGGCTGCTCTCCTTCGTCATCCCCGAGTCCCCGCGCTTCCTCATCTCCGTCGGCAAGCACGAGCGCGCCCGGGAGATCCTCGCCGAGGTCGAGGGCAAGGACATCGACCTGGACGCCCGTGTCACCGAGATCGAGCACGCCATGAAGAGCGAGCACAAGTCCAGCTTCAAGGACCTGCTCGGTGGCAGCTTCTTCTTCAAGCCGATCGTCTGGATCGGTATCGGCCTGTCGGTCTTCCAGCAGTTCGTCGGCATCAACGTCGCGTTCTACTACTCCTCGACGCTGTGGCAGTCGGTCGGCGTCGACCCGACGGACTCGTTCTTCTACTCCTTCACCACGTCGATCATCAACATCATCGGCACCGTCATCGCGATGATCTTCGTCGACCGCATCGGCCGCAGGCCGCTCGCGATCATCGGCTCGGTCGGCATGGTCGTCGGCCTGGCGCTGGAGGCCTGGGCGTTCTCGCACCACCTGGTCGACGGCAAGCTGCCCGCCACGCAGGGCTGGATCGCCCTGGTCGCCGCGCACGTCTTCGTCCTCTTCTTCGCCCTGTCCTGGGGCGTGGTCGTCTGGGTCATGCTCGGCGAGATGTTCCCCAACCGGATCCGCGCCGCCGCCCTGGGTGTGGCCGCCGCCGCGCAGTGGATCGCCAACTGGGCCATCACCGCGAGCTTTCCGTCGCTGGCCGACTGGAACCTCTCCGTGACCTACGTGATCTACACGGCGTTCGCCGCGCTCTCCATCCCGTTCGTCCTGAAGTTCGTCAAGGAGACGAAGGGCAAGGCCCTGGAGGAGATGGGCTGAGCCTCCTCCCGCACACTCGGGGAGGAGGGCCAAAGTCCCCGCTGCCCCCCTCCCCGTAACCCGCCGCCGCCCCGGTTCGGCCACTGCCCGAGCCGGGGCGGCGGTCCCTTGCGTCACCAGGCGGCGACGCCGCCCCCGATCACCCGGGCGTGCAGGGCGGCCAGGCCCAGGTTCCGAGGGGCAACCGTGGGCCACGGAGATCCGTGAGCGTCAGCTCCCCAGGCCCGGTAGCACGCGCTCGCAGAACAGGTGCAGACTCCGCCACCCCTCCTCCACCGGCATTCCGCCCGCCAGCGGATGCAGGACGTAGGAGTCCAGCCCCAGCCCCGCACACTGCTCCGGCGTGAGGATCCGGTACACGCCCTCCGCGCGCAGGTCCTCGACCGTCGTCGCCGCCGACTTCACCGCCGAGCGCACACCGCCCGACTGCCAGGAGGCGTACGTCCGTGCCTCGTGCAGGACGTGCTCCCCGTACTCCGCCCAGGCCCGGTCCGGATCCTCGGCCACGTGCAGCAGCGGTGTCTCGGCGGCGGGCATCATCACCCAGCCCTCGGTGCCGTACTCGATGAGCCGCTCCTTGTAGTACGCCTCCAGCTCTGGCAGATGCGCGCTGGGGAAGAAGGGCAGGCCGAGCCGGGCGGCCCGGCGGGCGGCGGCCTGGGAGGAGCCGCCGACCAGGAGCAGGGGATGCGGTTCGGTGTAAGGGCGGGGGGTGATGCGGACCGTGCGGCCCCGGTAGGAGAAGGGCTCGCCCGTCCAGGCCGCGAGCAGCGTCTCCAGCAGCTCGTCCTGGAGCCGCCCGCGCCGGGTGAAGTCCACGCCGAACAGGTCGTACTCCTCGGGCCGGTACCCGATCCCGGCGACCGTCACCAGCCGGCCGCCGCTCAGCAGGTCCAGCACGGCGATCTCCTCGGCGAGCCGCAGCGGGTCGTGCAGCGGGCCGATGACCGCCGAGACGGTGACCGCGACACGCCGGGTCGCGCCGAAGACGGCCCCCGCGAAGGCGAACGGCGACGGCAGCCAGTTGTTGTCGGCCCCGTGGTGCTCCTCCGTCTGCACCGTGGTCACGCCCCGGTCGTCGGCGTACGAAGCCATCTCCAGGGCGGCCCGGTAACGGGCGCCGAGCTCGGCCGGGGTGGCCCCGGGAGCGACGAGGTTGAAGCGTACGACCGAGACGGGCATGGGACGTCTCCCTTCGCCGGGCGGGTGTCCGGAGGACGTTAGCTGACGGTGCGTCAGACATCCAGGGGTGTGGAGATCCGGCGGCCCTTGTCCCGGGAGGGCGGCACAAGCAGGGTGCCCCGGGGGCCCATGGCCGATACTGGACGCGTTATGGACATCGTCATCCTTGCTGTAGTCATCGCCGTGGTCGTGCTCGGCGCGCTCGGCGGGCTCATCGTCGGCAGCCGGCGCAAGAAGCAGCTGCCCCCGCCCCCGCCCGCAGCGCCCGACATCACCGCCCCACCGGCCGAGCCGCATGTCGGCGACGAGGCCGAGACGCCGCGGGAGGAACCGCGGCGCACGATAGAGGAGGTGGATCTCCCGGACGGCTCCGCTCCGGTCGTCGTCGAGGAGCCGCCCACCGAGGCTCCCGGCATCGAGATCCCGGAGCCCGCCGCGGGCCGCCTGGTCCGGCTGCGGGCCCGGCTCTCCCGCTCGCAGAACGCTCTCGGCCAGGGCTTGCTGACCCTGCTGTCGCGCGAGCACCTCGACGAGGACACCTGGGAGGAGATCGAGGACACGCTGCTCACCGCCGACGTCGGCGTGCAGCCCACCCAGGAACTGGTCGAGCGCCTGCGCGAGCGGGTGAAGGTGCTCGGCACCCGCACTCCCGATGAGCTGCGCACCCTGCTGCGCGAGGAGCTCGTCACGCTGGTCGGCCGGGACATGGACCGCACGGTCAAGACCGAGCCGGAGGACCGCAAGCCGGGCATCGTGCTGGTCGTCGGCGTCAACGGCACCGGAAAGACCACCACCACCGGCAAGCTCGCCCGTGTCCTGGTGGCCGACGGCCAGAGCGTGGTGCTCGGCGCCGCCGACACCTTCCGGGCCGCCGCCGCCGACCAGCTCCAGACCTGGGGCGAGCGCGTCGGCGCCCACACCGTGCGCGGACCGGAGGGCGGCGACCCGGCCTCCGTCGCCTTCGACGCGGTCAAGGAGGGCAAGGAGATGGGCGCCAACGTCGTGCTCATCGACACGGCCGGCCGCCTGCACACCAAGACCGGCCTCATGGACGAGCTCGGCAAGGTCAAGCGGGTCGTGGAGAAGCACGCCCCGGTGGACGAGGTGCTGCTCGTGCTCGACGCCACCACCGGCCAGAACGGCCTGGTGCAGGCCCGGGTCTTCGCCGAGGTCGTCGACATCACCGGCATCGTCCTCACCAAGCTCGACGGCACGGCCAAGGGCGGCATCGTGGTCGCCGTCCAGCGCGAACTGGGTGTCCCGGTCAAGCTGGTCGGGCTCGGCGAGGGCGCGGACGACCTGGCGCCGTTCGAGCCGGAGGCGTTCGTTGACGCCCTTATCGGAGAGTGAGCTGCGGCAACTGCCCGGCAGGCACCTCCGGAAAGTCGTATGTGAAAGCGAAGCGCCCGCCCCGACACACCGTCGGGCCGGGCGCTTCGCTGTGTACGTCCGTGCTGTGGCTAGGCGCGTGACCGGTGCGCCACATACGCCAGCGTGCCCAGCACCAGGCGGGCCTCCGGCGGCCTGGACGCCGAGTCCAGGGCGGGGGAGCGCAGCCAGCGCACGGGGCCGAGACCGCCGCGGTCGGAGGGCGGTGCCGTGATGTGTGTGCCGGGGCCGAGGCCGCGCAGGTCGAGGGCGGCCGGGTCGTCCCAGCCCATGCGGTAGAGCAGGCCGGGCAGGTCGGCGGCGGCGCCGGGGGCGACCAAGAAGTGGGCGCGGCCGTCCGGGGTGGCCGCGACCGGGCCGACGGGCAGGCCCATGCGCTCCAGGCGGGCCAGCCCGCGGCAGCCTGCGGGTTCGGCCACGTCGATGACGTCGAACGCCCGGCCTACCGGCAGCATCACCGAAGCGCCGGGGAACTCGCCCCAGGTCTCGGTCACGTCGTCCAGTGTCGCCCCGGCGGGGATCACCGGCGCGAAGTCCAGCGGATGCGCGCCCGGCGCCGGGCAGTCACGGCGGCCGCAGGAGCAGGCGCCCGCCGCGGTCCGGGCGCCCGGCACCACGTCCCAGCCCCACAGGCCGGTGTACTCGGCCACGGCGGTGCCGTCCGACGTGCGGCCGCGGCGGCGTGAGCCGGACCGGATGTCGCGCATGCCCCGGCTGATGCCGATCGTGAAGCCCATGCCCCCTCCAACGGGTCCGACGCACCTGCGGTTACGCAGCGGACGCGAGATGTGACGCTCTGTTCCCGCCTTCCCGCCTTCCCGGCGGCGATCGGTTCACTCGGCGCCCGGAAGTGCCCAGGGTGGTGTGCCTGGCGACACGCGCCCCTGAGTGCATCGCCGCACCCGCCCTGGTTGTTCTATGTCAAGTGAATCGCGGTGACCCGTACGTGAGTTCATTCGTTGGGGTGGCGAATAGTGGCGTTTTCGTGTGAGCCATGGCTGGACGGGTGATCGTAGGATTACTTTGCGTGCACGAGCCCTGGGGGCACATGCACCGGTGAGTATGCCGGAGGCAAGTCGGTATTCCGTTCGAAGGGTGACAAGGGCCGGACGGAGGGCCTTGCGAACCGGCATGCTGATAGGGCTTGGGGCACTCGGCGACAAGTGGTTTCAGGGATGGGGGCGTTCCAGTGAGCGGCAACGGCGGAAGCGGGACGAACGCTGCACACGCGACGCACACTGACAAGCGCCCGAACGAGCTGCTCACCTCCTGGTTCGTGCGCAGCGGCTGGTCCAAGGGCGAGCTCGCCCGCCAGGTCAACCGCCGGGCACGCCAGCTGGGCGCCAACCACATCTCCACGGACACCTCACGCGTGCGCCGCTGGCTCGACGGCGAGAACCCCCGCGAGCCGATCCCCAGGATCCTGTCCGAGCTGTTCTCGGAGCGCTTCGGCGTCGTCGTCTCCGTCGAGGACCTGGGGCTGCGCATCGCGCGCCAGTCCCCCTCGGCGACCGGCGTCGACCTGCCCTGGACGGGCCCGCAGACCGTGGCCCTGCTCAGCGAGTTCTCGCGCAGCGACCTCATGCTGGCGCGGCGCGGCTTCCTCGGGAGCTCGCTGGCCCTGTCTGCGGGCCCGGCCCTCATCGAGCCCATGCAGCGCTGGCTCGTCCCCTCGCCGCCGGTCCCGTGCTCGGAGCCCGAGCCCGCTGCCGGTCCCTCCGGGCGGGCCCGCGGCCGGCTCTCCAAGCCGGAGCTGGACCTGCTGGAGTCCACAACCGTGATGTTCCGGCGGTGGGACGCCCAGTGCGGCGGCGGCCTGCGCCGCAAGGCGGTCGTCGGCCAGCTGCACGAGGTGACGGACCTCCTCCAGGAGCCTCAGCCCGAGACCACCACCCGGCGCCTGTTCAAGGTCGCCGCCGAGCTCGCCGAGCTGGCCGGCTGGATGTCGTACGACATCGGGCTGCAGCCGACCGCCCAGAAGTACTTCGTCCTCGCGCTGCACGCCGCGAAGGAGGCCGGTGACCGGCCCCTCGGTTCGTACGTGCTGTCCAGCATGAGCCGGCAGATGATCCACCTCGGCCGGCCCGACGACGCGCTGGAGCTGATCCACCTCGCACAGTACGGCAGCCGGGACTGCGCGAGCCCGCGGACCCAGTCGATGCTGTATGCGATGGAGGCCCGCGCCTACGCCAACATGGGCCAGCCCGGCAAGTGCAAGCGGGCGGTCCGGATGGCGGAGGACACCTTCGCCGAGGCCGACGAGTGGGACGAGCCGGACCCCGACTGGATCCGCTTCTTCTCCGAGGCCGAGCTGTACGGCGAGAACTCGCACTCGTACCGCGACCTGGCCTACGTCGCCGGCCGCAGCCCGACGTACGCCTCGCTGGCCGCGCCCCTGATGAAGCGGGCCGTGGAGCTGTTCGCCGAGGACGACGAGCACCAGCGGTCGTATGCGCTGAACCTGATCGGCATGGCCACGGTGAACCTCCTCCAGCGCGAGCCCGAGCAGTGCACGGTCTTCGCCTCCCAGGCCATGCAGGTCGCCAAGAAGGTCCGCTCCGAGCGGGTCAACACTCGTATCCGAAAGACGGTCGACACGGCCGCACGCGACTTCGGTGACCTCGGCGAGGTCGTCGACCTCACCGAGCGGCTGGCCGCGGAGCTGCCCGAGGCGGCCGAGGCGGTCTGAGTCCGCCCTCCGAGCACCTGCCCGCACCCCTGAACCCCGGCCGTGGCCGGCCCTCCCGAACTGCCCGACTCGGCTCCCCCATGCCAGGTCATCGGAAGGCCGCCCGCGGCCGGACCCGCTTGCGCGCGGAAGATTGCGTCACGATAACGATCGACGCGCCCACAATCCGGCAGTTCATCGAGGCGTAACACACAGAGCGCCTTCGTCACGGCGGCGAAACAACGAGGGGCTTCCACCGAAACCGCGCTGCGTCAATCTCGTGGCGCATAACCGGCCCACCCCTCATTCCGCTCGAGGCTTCGCCCGCACGGGGCCGTACCAACGACGAGGAGACGCCGATGGCACCAGCCATCACCCTTGCCGCAGAAGCACCCAAGCTGTCTGCCGCCAACACAGGGTTCATGCTCATCTGTTCCGCCCTGGTGATGCTCATGACTCCGGGCCTGGCCTTCTTCTACGGAGGCATGGTCCGTGTCAAGAGCACCCTGAACATGCTGATGATGAGTTTCATCAGCCTCGGGATCGTCACCATCCTGTGGGTGCTGTACGGCTTCTCCATGGCGTTCGGCACCGATTCCGGCAGCCTCATCGGCTGGAACTCCGACTGGGTCGGCCTCAGCAACATCGGCCTGACCGAGCTGTGGGACGGCTACACCATCCCGGTGTTCGTGTTCCTGGTCTTCCAGCTGATGTTCGCGATCATCACGCCCGCCCTGATCAGCGGTGCCCTCGCCGACCGCGTCAAGTTCAGCGCGTGGGCGCTGTTCATCGCCCTGTGGGCAACGGTCGTCTACTTCCCGGTCGCACACTGGGTCTGGGGCGCCGGCGGCTGGGCCTTCGAGCTGGGTGTGATCGACTTCGCCGGTGGTACGGCGGTCCACATCAACGCCGGTGCCGCCGCGCTCGGCGTGATCCTGGTCATCGGCAAGCGCGTCGGCTTCAAGAAGGACCCGATGCGTCCGCACAGCCTGCCGCTGGTCATGCTCGGCGCCGGTCTGCTGTGGTTCGGCTGGTTCGGCTTCAACGCCGGCTCCTGGCTCGGCAACGACGACGGCGTCGGCGCGCTGATGTTCGTCAACACGCAGGTCGCCACCGCCGCCGCCATGCTGGCCTGGCTCGCCTACGAGAAGATCCGCCACGGCGCGTTCACCACGCTGGGCGCCGCCTCCGGCGCGGTCGCCGGTCTGGTCGCCATCACCCCGGCCGGTGGCGCGGTCAGCCCGCTCGGAGCGATCGCCGTCGGCGTCATCGCCGGTGTGCTGTGCGCCATGGCCGTCGGCCTGAAGTACAAGTTCGGCTACGACGACTCCCTGGACGTCGTCGGCGTCCACCTGGTCGGCGGTGTCGTCGGCTCCCTGCTGATCGGCCTCTTCGCCAGCGGCAAGGGCCAGTCCACGGTCGAGGGCCTCTTCTATGGTGGCGGCCTGACCCAGTTCTGGAAGCAGTGCGCCGGTGTCTTCGCGGTGCTCGCCTACTCGCTGATCGTCTCCGCGCTCCTCGCCTTCATCCTCGACAAGACCATGGGTATGCGGGTCCCCGAGGACGATGAGGTCGCCGGCATCGACCAGGCCGAGCACGCCGAGACCGCATACGACTTCAGCGGCGCCGGTGGCGGTGCCGCCAAGACCGCCGCCGTCGCTGCCGGCGTGGCCGGCGCCGAGAGCAAGAAGGTGGACGCATGAAGCTCATCACCGCCGTCGTGAAGCCGCACCGGCTCGACGAGATCAAGGAGGCCCTCCAGGCCTTCGGCGTACACGGCCTGACGGTCACCGAGGCCAGCGGCTACGGTCGTCAGCGGGGCCACACCGAGGTCTACCGCGGTGCCGAGTACACCGTCGACCTGGTCCCCAAGATCCGCATCGAGGTCCTGGTCGAGGACGACGACGCCGAGCAGCTGATCGATGTCGTGGTCAAGGCGGCCCGCACCGGCAAGATCGGCGACGGCAAGGTCTGGTCCATCCCGGTCGACACGGCCGTACGGGTCCGGACCGGCGAGCGCGGCCCCGACGCGCTCTGAGGCAGGCAAACGGAACAGGAGTCGCTGGGTGACGGGTACGGACGTGCAGAAGGAAGCAGAGGACTCGGGACCCAGCGGCTACGCGGCGGCCCGGCTGCGCCTCCTCACCGAGGAGGCGCGGTCCGGGCCGCCGCGCCGTGCGGCCCTGGCCGAACTCACGGACGACTGGCTCACCGGCCTGTTCACCGCGGGCGCGGAAGGGCTGCGCGGGGCCTCCCTGGTCGCCGTCGGCGGCTACGGACGCGGCGAACTCTCCCCGCGCAGCGACCTCGACCTGCTCCTGCTGCACGACGGCAGCGACCCCAAGGCGGTCGCCGCTCTCGCCGACCGGCTCTGGTACCCCGTCTGGGACCTGGGCCTGGCCCTCGACCACTCCGTCCGGACTCCCGCCGAGGCCCGCAAGACGGCCGGCGAGGACCTCAAGGTGCAGCTCGGCCTTCTGGACGCCCGGCACATCGCCGGTGACCTCGGTCTCACGGCCGGGCTGCGTACGGCCGTGCTGGCCGACTGGCGCAACCAGGCGCCCAGGCGCCTCCCCGAACTCCAGGAACTGTGCGCCGAACGCGCCGAGCGGCAGGGCGAGTTGCAGTACCTGCTGGAACCCGACCTGAAGGAGGCCCGGGGCGGACTGCGCGACGCCACCGCCCTGCGCGCCGTCGCCGCCTCCTGGCTCGCCGACGCCCCGCGCGAGGGCCTCGCCGACGCCCGGCGCCGGCTCCTCGACGTACGGGACGCACTGCACCTGACCACCGGGCGGGCGACCGACCGGCTCGCCCTTCAAGAGCAGGACCAGGTGGCCGCCGAGCTCGGCCTGCTCGACGCGGACACGCTGCTGCGGCAGGTGTACGAGGCGGCGCGGCTCGTCTCGTACGCCAGTGACGTCACCTGGCGCGAGGTGGGACGCGTGCTGCGGTCGCGCGCCGTGCGGCCCAGGCTGCGCGCCATGCTGGGCGGCGGGAAGCCGACCGCCGAGCGTTCTCCGCTGGCCGAAGGCGTGGTGGAGCAGGACGGCGAGGTGGTGCTCGCCCGTGCCGCACGCCCCGAGCGCGACCCCGTGCTGCCGCTGCGCGCCGCGGCCGCCGCCGCGCAGGCCGGACTCCCGCTCTCCCTGCACGCCGTACGGCGCGTGGCGGCCACCGTGCGCCTGCTGCCCACGCCCTGGCCCGCCGAGGCACGGGAACAGCTCGTCACCCTGCTCGGCTCCGGCCGCCCGACCATCGAGGTCTGGGAGGCGCTGGAGGCCGAGGGCCTGATCACCCGGCTGCTGCCCGACTGGGAACGGGTGCGCTGCCGCCCGCAGCGCAACGCCGTGCACATCTGGACCGTCGACCGGCATCTCATCGAGACCGCCGTACAAGCCTCCGAGTTCACCCGCCGGGTCAGCCGCCCCGACCTGCTGCTGGTCGCCGCGCTGCTGCACGACATCGGCAAGGGCTGGCCCGGCGACCACTCGGTGGCCGGCGAGATCATCGCCAAGGACGTGGCCGCCCGCATCGGCTTCGACCGCCACGACGTGACGGTCATCGCCACTCTCGTACGGCACCACCTGCTGCTGGTCGAGACGGCCACCCGGCGTGACCTGGAGGACCCGGCCACGGTGCGCTCGGTCGCCGAGGCCGTCGGCTCCGAGGGCACCCTGGAACTGCTGCACGCGCTCACCGAGGCCGACGCCCTGGCCACCGGACCGGCCGCCTGGTCGTCCTGGCGCGGCTCGCTCGTCGCCGACCTCGTCAGGCGGGTCGCGGCCGTGCTCGCCGGGGACGCCCCGGCCGACCCCGAGGAGGCCGCGCCGACCGCCGAGCAGGAGCGGCTCGCCATCGAGGCGGTCGCGACGGGCAGCCCGGTCCTCTCCCTGCGGGCACAGACCGAGCCGCCCGCCGGGCAGGAGCCGTCCGGCGACCCGGAGCCGCTGGGTGTGGAGCTGCTCATCGCCGTTCCCGACCAGCCGGGTGTGCTGCCCGCGGTGGCCGGTGTCCTCGCCATGCACCGGCTGACCGTCCGCACGGCGGAGCTGCGGTCCCTGAACCTCCCGGACGGCGTCGACGGCTCCGTCCTGCTGCTGGACTGGCGGGTCGCCGCCGAGTACGGCTCCCTGCCGCAGGCCGCCCGCCTCCGCGCCGACCTCGTGCGGGCGCTGGACGGCTCCCTGGACATCGCGGGCCGCCTCGCCGAACGGGACGCGGCCTATCCGCGCCGCCGGGGCGTGGTGGCCCCGCCGCCCCGGGTGTCGGTCCACCCGGCCGCCTCCCGGCTGGCCACCGTCATCGAGGTGCGCTCCCAGGACGCCCCGGGCCTGCTGTTCCGCATCGGCCGCGCCCTGGAGGACGCGAGCGTACTGGTGCGCAGCGCGCACGCTTCGACGCTCGGTGCCAACGCCGTGGACGCCTTCTACGTGACCGGCCCGGAGGGCGCGCCCCTGCCCGGCGACGAGGCCGAGTCGGTGGCGCGGAAGCTGGAGGAGACACTGCGTGGGTGAGGGCGACCCGGCGACTTGTCACGCCGGGATACCCTGGAGGGCGATTCCCCAGTCTGTCTCCGACCCCGAGGACCGCGAGCGCCGTGTTCGATACTCTTTCCGATCGCCTCTCAGCGACCTTCAAGAACCTGCGCGGCAAGGGACGGCTCTCCGAGGCGGACATCGACGCCACGGCGCGCGAGATCCGGATCGCGCTCCTCGAGGCGGACGTGGCGCTGCCGGTCGTCCGTACGTTCATCAAGAACGTCAAGGAGCGCGCGCTCGGAGCCGAGGTCTCCAAGGCGCTGAACCCGGCCCAGCAGGTCCTCAAGATCGTCAACGACGAACTGGTCACCATCCTCGGCGGCGAGACGCGGCGTCTGCGCTTCGCCAAGCAGCCGCCCACCGTGATCATGCTGGCGGGTCTCCAGGGTGCCGGTAAGACCACCCTCGCGGGCAAGCTCGGACGGTGGCTGAAGGAGCAGGGCCACTCGCCGCTGCTGGTCGCCTGTGACCTCCAGCGCCCGAACGCCGTGAACCAGCTCAGCGTCGTCGCCGAGCGCGCCGGTGTCGCCGTCTACGCGCCCGAGCCGGGCAACGGCGTCGGTGACCCGGTCAAGGTCGCCAAGGACTCCATCGAGCACGCCAGGACCAAGGTCCACGACATCGTGATCGTGGACACCGCCGGCCGCCTGGGCATCGACCAGGAGATGATGCGGCAGGCCGCGGACATCAGGGACGCGGTCAGCCCCGACGAGATCCTGTTCGTCGTCGACGCGATGATCGGTCAGGACGCCGTCAACACCGCCGAGGCCTTCCGCGACGGCGTCGGCTTCGACGGCGTGGTGCTCTCCAAGCTCGACGGTGACGCCCGTGGTGGTGCGGCCCTGTCGATCCGGCAGATCACCGGCAAGCCGATCATGTTCGCGTCGAACGGCGAGAAGCTCGACGACTTCGACGCCTTCCACCCGGACCGGATGGCCTCCCGCATCCTCGACATGGGTGACCTGCTCACCCTGATCGAGCAGGCGGAGAAGACCTTCGACCAGGCCGAAGCCCAGAAGATGGCCGAGAAGCTGGCCTCCAAGAAGGGCCAGGACTTCACCCTCGACGACTTCCTGGCCCAGATGGAGCAGGTCAGGAAGATGGGCTCCATCTCCAAGCTGCTCGGCATGCTCCCGGGCATGGGCCAGATGAAGGACCAGATCAACAACCTCGACGAGCGGGACGTCGACCGCACGGCCGCGATCATCAAGTCGATGACCCCGGGGGAGCGCCAGGACCCGACGATCATCAACGGCTCGCGCCGCGCCCGTATCGCGCGGGGTTCCGGTGTCGAGGTCAGCGCGGTGAAGAACCTGGTCGAGCGGTTCTTCGAGGCCCGCAAGATGATGTCCCGCATGGCCCAGGGCGGCGGCATGCCCGGGATGCCCGGCATGCCGGGCATGGGCGGCGGTCCCGGCCGGGCGAAGAAGAAGCAGAAGCAGGCGAAGGGCAAGCAGCGCTCCGGCAACCCGATGAAGCGCAAGCAGCAGGAGCAGGAGGCCGCCGCCCGCCGTGCGGCCGCCGCCGAGGGCGGAGGCGCCTTCGGACTGCCGCAGCAGGGCGCCAAGGACTTCGAACTCCCCGACGAGTTCAAGAAGTTCATGGGCTGACCCGCCCGCTCCCGCACGACACGGGTTTCTGAACGGCACTGAGGGCGCCCCCCTTCGCAAAGGGGGGCGCCCTCAGTGGTTCCTCGCCGACTCTCCGGTCAGGTGTTCGGGAACTTCCAGATGTAGGGCTCGCCGTCCTCCTCGGACCAGTGGACCTCGACGCTCTTGGCGTTCGCAGGGATCACGTACGTCTCGCAGAAGACATGGCTCTCGCCCTGCTTCCAGCTCTCGACGTCGTACGGGTCCTCGCAGCCCGCCGCGTCGTCGGACGCGCCGATGAGGACGCTGCCGCGCTGCCCGTCGGCGAAGATCGTGGTGCCGTCGTGCACGTCGGAGCCGTCGGTGAGGGCGGGCCCGCTCTTGTGCGTGTACTTCACGTGGGCGACGGCCAGCACCATGCCCTTGACCTTGTCCGGCTGCGACACGGCCTTGGCCGCCTCCGCCTCGGTGCCCACGTCGACCTTCTGCGCCACGACGTCGTAGGTGACCGCTCCCGGGTCCTCCGCGACCTCGCCCGTGGCGCTCTCGCCGGTCCCCAGCTCGCCGCCGGACGTCGGCTCCGGCGACGGGAAGACCTTGGCCTTCTCGGTGTGCAGATGTGTAGGTCCCCCGAGCGGTGGAGCACATTAAGCGTTCATGATCCACTTGGTGAAACCAAAAGCACCCCATGGTGCCTTCTTCACACCATTCACACCTGCACTGAAGACCTGTCCGTCACGGAGTGCGGGCGATCAGATACCGGAACACGTTCGGCATCCACACCGTCCCGTCCTGCCGCTGGTGCGGATGCAGAGCCTCGGTCAGCTCCTTGTCCACCTGCACCTGGTCCGTCGCCGTGATCGCCGCGTCGAACAGCCCCGTCGACTTGAGCCCACGCACCGCGCTGTCCACATCGGCGTACCCGAAGGGGCACGCCACCCGCCCGGACCCGTCCGGCTTGAGACCCGCCCGCTGGGCGACCTCCTCCAGGTCGTCGCGGAGGGCGGGACGCCAGCTGCCCGTGCTGCGCAGCGGCTCCGCCAGCTTGGTGGCGACCCGCAGCACGGACGTCGTGGCGCACCGCTCCGGCGGACCCCAGCCGGCCAGCACCACGGCCGCTCCGCGCCCCGCCAGCGGCGTCGCTTCCGCGAGCAGCCCGCCCAGCCCCTCCGAGTCGCCCGCGAGGCACCCGATCGGCTCGAAGGCGGTCACCAGGGTGTACGCGGGAGCGCCCGGCTCCACCGTGTCCCGCGGTGAGCCGTCGACCAGCCGGGTGCCCGCACGCGCGCGCGTGGCCCAGGCCGCGGGCAGCAGCCGCTCCCGTGCGAGGGCCATTCTTTCGGGGGAAGCGTCGACACCGGTGACCGTCGCTCCCCGGGCGGTGGCCATCAGCAGGGCGAGTCCGGAACCGCAGCCGAGGCCGAGCAGCCGCGTCGCGGGACCCACGTCCAGTCGCTCGTAGACGGCCTCGTAGAGCGGTACGAGCATCCGCTCCTGGATCTCGGACCAGTCACGCGCGCGTGCACACAGGTCCACGCGGGGTGCGGCCCCCGCGTGAGGCAGGTGCTGCCGCACGAGCGTAGGTGTCATAAGTAAGCGCCCCAATCCGCCGAGAGTTGCCTCTTGCCCGATTCCATGGCCCCCGTGACAGTGCGCTCGCACTACCCCCGTATGCCAGGAAACTCCCCCCTCGACCTGTCGTCCAGTGGAATGCGGCACGGCATATGAGTTGTCATGTGCCTATGGCGAGATTTCACATTCCGGCAACGTGGGCCCGTACCATCTCGCCATGGCCAAGGCACCCGTTCTCACCCCCCAGGCGGACGATTTCCCGCGCTGGTACCAGGACTTGATCACCAAGGCGGAGCTCGCCGACAACGGGCCGGTGCGCGGCACCATGGTCATCCGACCGTACGGATACGGGCTGTGGGAGCGGATGCAGGCGGAGATGGACGCCCGTATCAAGGAGACGGGCACCCAGAACGCGTACTTCCCGCTGCTGATCCCGCAGTCGTACCTCACGCGCGAGGCGGACCACGTCGAGGGCTTCGCGCCGGAACTCGCGGTCGTCACGCACGGCGGCGGCAAGGAACTGGAGGAGCCGGCGGTCGTCCGCCCCACCTCCGAGATGATCATCAACGCCTCCTTCTCGAAGTGGGTGCAGAGCTACCGCGATCTGCCGCTGCTCATCAACCAGTGGGCGAACGTCGTCCGCTGGGAGCTGCGGCCCCGTCTCTTCCTGCGCACCACCGAGTTCCTCTGGCAGGAGGGCCACACCGCGCACGCCACGTACGAGGAGGCGCGCGATTTCGCCGCGCACATTCACCGGCAGGTCTACGAGGACTTCATGGTGAACGTCCTCGCCATGGACGTCGTCCCCGGCCGCAAGACCGTCAGGGAGCGGTTCGCCGGTGCCGTCAACACCCTCACGCTCGAAGGCATGATGGGTGACGGCAAGGCCCTCCAGATGGCCACCAGCCACGAACTGGGCCAGAACTTCGCCAAGGCCTTCAACACGCAGTACCTGTCGAAGGACGGCCGGCAGGAGCTGGTCTGGCAGACCTCCTGGGGTTCCACCACCCGCATGATCGGCGCCCTGGTGATGATGCACGGCGACGACAACGGCCTGCGTGTCCCGCCGCGGCTGGCGCAGATCCAGGCCGTGGTGCTCGCGATCAAGGGCGACGAAGCGGTTCTGGCCAAGGTCCGCGAGCTCGGCGACCGGCTGAAGGCGGCCGGAGTCCGTGTCCACGTCGACGACCGCACCGACATCCCCTTCGGCCGCCGCGCCGTCGACTGGGAGCTCAAGGGCGTGCCGGTCCGGATCGAGATCGGCCCGCGTGACCTGGAGAACGGCACGGCGATGCTGGCCCGCCGCATTCCGGGCGGCAAGAAGCCGGTCGCTCTGGACGCCCTGGAGTCGCAGCTGCCGAAGGTCCTCGAAGAGGACCATGCCCTGCTGCTGAGGCAGTCCCGGGAGCGCCGCGAATCCCGTACCGCCGAGGTCTCGACGATCGACGAGGCCGTCGAGGCCACGGGCGCCGGCGGCTGGGCCCGCATTCCGTGGGCGGTGCTCGGCGAGGAGGGCGAAGCCAAGCTGGCCGATCACGCGGTGAGCGTGCGGTGTCTGGTCGCCGAGGACGGGTCGGTGCCGGACGCCGACGACGCACCCGGTAACGTCGCGATCGTCGCACGCGCTTACTGAGGCGCGGCGCGCTCACCCAGTGGGACGCAAGGCGGCCGAAACACCTCTTGCACACCAGCGGACCCCTGCTTCCCCGGCGCGCGGATAAGGTCCACGCGCCGAGCGAGAGGGGCGGCCCGAAGGGCCTCGGTTGAGGGTGGTGGCGGGAGACGGGTGGGCGTACGCGGAGCTACGCACCACCTTGTGGTGAGCTGTGAGGCTTCTCCACAGATCAGCGCACCCGCCCTCGTCGGGACGCATCAGAGGCAACTGACGGGTACGTGCAAATTATTTGGGATGCCCCGGAATCGGAACACTGGGGCACCCCGGCTCGTTGTCATTACGTGAGCACGACACAGACACCACCTGTTCTCGCCGCAGAGCTGGCACAGGCGTGGGCCGACATTCAGCGGTACCACCCCGAGCTGCCCGACCTTGCCGCGCCAGAGTCCCTGATCGGGGAGTCGTCGTCCGCGTGCGGTCACGAGCTCTCCTTCGAGCGACTGCTCCATGAGGCAGTCCATGGCATCGCCGCCGCCCGCGGCGTCCGCGACACCTCCCGTGCCGGCCGCTACCACAACCGCAGATTCCTCGCTATCGCCGAGGAGCTGGGCCTGGACCACCCCGAGGAACCGCATCCCAGCAGCGGCTTCTCCCTGGTCACGCTCACCCCCGAGGCGAAGCGCCGCTACCGCCCGACGATGGAGCGCCTCCAGCGCGCCCTCAAGGCGCACACGGCCGCGACCTCCTCCGACACCTCCCGCACCTTCCGGGGCCCGGCCGCCCGCCACGGCTCCTCCGGCGGCGGCGTCCGCGTCAAGGCGGTCTGCGACTGCGGCCGCAACGTACGCGTCGTGCCGTCGGTCCTCGCCCAGGCACCGATCGTCTGCGGCGGCTGCGGCAAGCCGTTCCGCATCCCGGACGTCGTGGGAGCGGGAGCGGTGGTCGGCTGACGTCCGCAACCGGCATCTCGTGGCTGCCGGTCGGGACAGCACCGCCGCTGCCGGGCAGGGCACCCGACGTACTTCACCTCCACGCCGGGTGCCACTCCGGCATGCCCGCGCGCGGCTCACCCCCTGGCCAAAGGCGACCTCAGGGTGTGGCACAATGGCTAGCTGTACTCGACAGCCGCACAGGACCCCTCTCTCCTCCGGCTGACGCGTCCATCGGGCACTCGGGTACCGCAACCCCACGCGGCCATCTCGCCGTGCCCAACCACGTCAAATCCAGGAGAACCCACTCCCGTGGCAGTCAAGATCAAGCTGAAGCGTCTGGGCAAGATCCGTTCGCCTCACTACCGCATCGTCGTCGCCGACTCCCGTACCCGTCGTGACGGTCGTGCGATCGAGGAGATCGGCAAGTACCACCCGACGTACAACCCGTCGGTGATCGAGGTCGACGCCGAGCGTGTGGCGTACTGGCTCGGTGTCGGCGCCCAGCCGACCGAGCCCGTGCTCGCCATCCTCAAGAAGACCGGCGACTGGCAGAAGTTCAAGGGCGAGCCCGCCCCGGCTCCGCTGCTGACGCAGCCCGAGAAGGCCGCGCGCCCGTCGTTCGAGGCTCTCGGCGGTGACGACGAGGGCAAGGGTGAGGCGATCACCCAGAAGAAGAAGGCTGAGAAGAAGGACGAGGCCTCCGCCGAGTCCGCTTCGACCGAGGCCTGAGCATGCTCGAGGAGGCTCTCGAGCACCTCGTGAAGGGCATCGTCGACAACCCTGACGATGTGCAGGTCGCCTCGCGCGACCTGCGCCGCGGGCGGGTGCTCGAGGTCCGGGTCCACCCGGACGACCTCGGCAAGGTGATCGGCCGTAACGGCCGCACCGCACGCGCTCTGCGTACCGTCGTGGGCGCCATCGGCGGTCGTGGTGTCCGCGTCGACCTCGTCGACGTGGATCACGTCCGCTGACGCTTATCGCAACCGGCTCGGGCCGGGGAGGGCCTAGGGCCTCCCCGGCCCGCAGTCGTATGACAGGAGAATGGACACGTGCAGCTGGTAGTCGCACGGATCGGCCGTGCCCATGGCATCAAGGGCGAGGTCACCGTCGAGGTACGGACCGACGAGCCCGAACTGAGGCTCGCCCCCGGCGCCGTGCTCGCCACCGATCCCGCCTCCGCGGGACCGCTCACCATCGAGACGGGCCGCGTCCACAGCGGCCGTCTCCTGTTGCGCTTCCAGGGCGTCAGCGACCGCACCGGCGCCGAGGCCCTGCGCAACACCCTCCTGATCGCCGAGGTCGACCCGGAGGAACTGCCCGAGGGCGAGGACGAGTACTACGACCACCAGCTCATCGACCTCGACGTGGTCACCGCGGACGGCACGGAGGTCGGCCGGATCACGGAGATCTCGCACCTGCCCACCCAGGACCTGTTCATCGTGGAGCGCCCGGACGGCAGCGAGGTGATGATCCCCTTCGTCGAGGAGATCGTCGCCGAGATCGACCTCGAGGAGCAGAAGGCCGTCATCACCCCGCCGCCGGGCCTGATCGACGACCGCGCCGAGATCGCCTCCAGCCGGGAAGACGCCTCCGGCCGGGAAGAGTCGTAATGCGTCTCGACGTCGTCACGATCTTCCCCGAGTACCTGGAACCTCTGAACGTCTCCCTCGTCGGCAAGGCGCGCGCGCGTGGCCAGCTGAACGTGCACGTCCACGACCTGCGTTCGTGGACCTACGACCGCCACAACACCGTCGACGACACGCCCTACGGCGGCGGCCCCGGCATGGTCATGAAAACCGAGCCCTGGGGAGAGGCGCTGGACTGCGTCCTGGCCGACGGCTACGAGACCGGCTCCCACGAGCCCGCCCTCATCGTTCCCACGCCCAGCGGCCGCCCCTTCACCCAGGAGCTCGCCGCCCACCTCTCCGAGCGCCCCTGGCTGATCTTCACGCCGGCCCGTTATGAAGGCATCGACCGGCGCGTCGTCGACGAGTACGCGACGCGCATGCCGGTGTACGAGGTGTCCATCGGCGACTACGTCCTGGCCGGCGGCGAGGCGGCCGTCCTCGTCGTCACGGAGGCCGTGGCGCGGCTGCTGCCCGGCGTCCTGGGCAACGCCGAGTCCCACCGGGACGACTCCTTCGCGCCCGGCACCATGGCGAGCCTGCTGGAGGGGCCCGTCTACACCAAGCCGCCCCAGTGGCGCGGCCGGGACATCCCCGATGTGCTGCTCAGCGGCCACCACGGGAAGATCGCCCGCTGGCGCCGGGACGAGGCCCTGAAGCGCACGACGGCCCACCGGCCCGACCTCATCGAGCGGTGCGACCCCAAGGCCTTCGACAAGAAGGACCGCGAGATGCTGTCCATCCTGGGCTGGGAACCCGACCCGGCGGGGGAGTCGTACGGCCGATTTTGGCGCAGGACCCAGGGCGTGGAAGAATAGCCAGCTGTTGTGCGTCCGTCCGGCGTGCGCCCCTGCCACAGGGGGAGACGACGCCCGCTCCGACCCGCACAGCCCTGATCCAAACACCTAGTTTCCGTTGATGACCTGTGGCATTAGCGAAGAAAGCAGACGAAATGTCCCACCTGCTCGACACCGTCGACTCCGCGTCGCTGCGCAGTGACGTCCCCGCCTTCCGCCCGGGCGACACGGTCAACGTGCACGTCCGCGTCATCGAGGGCAACCGCTCCCGCGTGCAGCAGTTCAAGGGCGTCGTGATCCGCCGCCAGGGTTCCGGCGTGCGCGAGACCTTCACGGTCCGCAAGGTCTCCTTCTCCGTCGGCGTCGAGCGCACCTTCCCGGTGCACACCCCGATCGTGGAGAAGATCGAGCTCGTCACCAAGGGTGACGTCCGTCGCGCCAAGCTGTACTACCTGCGCGAGCTGCGCGGCAAGGCCGCGAAGATCAAGGAGAAGCGCGAGAGCTGAGCGCTCTCCGGGGTTCACATCGGGGCCGGATAGCATCTGGCTCCGATGGACACCGAAGCACAGCCGACGGAGCGCGACCGCTCCTCCCGCCCTTCCGACTCCGAGGACACCTCGGATCCCGGAGGGCCGGAGGAACGGTCGCGTTTCGCGTTGTCGCGTGTCACCGAGTGGGTCCCGGGCGGCCGGATCACTCTGACGCTGCTGGCCTGCCTGCTCTTCCTGCTGCTGCTCAGCACGTTCGTGCTGCGGCCGTTCCAGATCCCCAGCGGATCCATGGAACAGGGATTGAGGATCGGGGACCGGGTTCTCGTAAACAAGTTGGCGTACCGTTTCGGTGCCGAGCCGCAGCGGGGAGACATCGTCGTGTTCGACGGGACCGGGTACTTCGGGCACGCGGACTACATCAAGCGCGTTGTAGGCGTGGGGGGAGACCACGTGGTCTGCTGCGACAAGGAGGGGAGGATCCAGGTGAACGGCCGGCCGGTCGACGAGTCGGGCTTCCTGTACCCCGGCGACAGCCCGTCCGCGGTGCCCTTCGACGTCGTCGTGCCCGCCGGCACCCTGTTCGTCCTCGGCGACCACCGCGGCGACTCCAGCGACTCCCGCGACCACCTCGGCTCGCCGGGCGGCGGCATGGTCCCGGTCGACGAGGTGATCGGCCGCGCCGACTGGATCGTCTGGCCCTTCGGCCACGCCACCCGGCTGCACCGCCCCGACGCCTACACGCGCGTGCCCGCCCCCGCCGCCGGAAGGGCGGGCGCCCATGGGTAACCGCGGCAAACCGCGCGGCGCCCCCGCCAGCCCCGCGGACAACCTGCTGCCCACCGGCGCCCGGCGCGCCGCCAGCCCGGCCGGCGGCCGTACGCGCGCCGAGCGGCGCAAGCTCCAGAAGAAGGTCAAGCGGCGCCGCAGGCGCGGTGCCGTCAAGGAGGTACCTCTCCTCGTCGGCGTCGCCGTCCTCATAGCGCTCGTGCTGAAGACGTTCCTCGTCCAGGCCTTCGTCATCCCGTCCGGCTCCATGGAGCAGACGATCCAGATCGGCGACCGCGTCCTGGTCGACAAGCTCACCCCGTGGTTCGGCTCCAGGCCGCAGCGCGGGGACGTCGTCGTCTTCAAGGATCCCGGCGGCTGGCTCCAGGATGAGCAGACCACCTCGCCGAAGGACGACCCCGTCGTCATCAAGCAGGTCAAGGAAGGGCTCACGTTCATCGGCCTGCTGCCGTCCGACAACGAGAAGGACCTCATCAAGCGGGTCGTGGGCGTCGGCGGAGACCGCGTCAAGTGCTGTGACGCGCAAGGGCGCGTGACCGTCAACGGCATCCCGCTGAACGAGGACTACCTGTACCCCGGCGTCGCCCCGTCCGACACGCCGTTCGACATCACCGTCCCCCGGGACGGCTGTGGGTGATGGGCGACCACCGGAACAACTCCGCGGACTCCCGCGCCCACCAGGACACCGACTACGGTGGCACGGTCTCCGAGGAGGAGGTCGTGGGCCGCGCCATGGTCATCGCCTGGCCCTTCGGGCACTGGAGCACCCTGGAGGAACCGAACACCTACGCCTCCGTGTCCGACTCGGCCACCGGGTCGACCGCTGCTCCCGACCTGTCGCATAGGGTTGCCTCCTACGATTCGAACGGAACGATCCAGCTCCCGACCCCTGCGGAACTCCCGCTCGTTATGGGAGTGGTAGGCCTGCGTCGTGTATGGGGCAGGCGGCGGCACAGAGTGAGGAGTTGGCGTGGGGGATGTGGCGGTTGGCGCACGGTCCGGACACGACGGCGAGGAGCACCGCGGACGTCCCGCGGGATCCGCCGTCCCGGCCGCGGACAGCGCCGTGACCTCCGGGAGTGACTCCGGGGCAGCCGAGGACGACAGGGTGACAGGCGAGTACGGCACAGCCGAGGGCCAGGGGCCGGGCGGCACGGCCCGGACACCGAAGAAGCCACGCTCCTTCTGGAAGGAGCTGCCCATCCTGATCGGCATCGCGCTGGTGCTCGCGCTGCTGATCAAGACCTTCCTGGTGCAGGCGTTCTCCATCCCCTCCGACTCCATGCAGAACACCCTCCAGCAGGGCGACCGCGTCCTGGTCGACAAGCTGACCCCCTGGTTCGGCTCCGAGCCCGAGCGTGGCGAGGTCGTCGTCTTCCACGACCCCGACAACTGGCTCGCCGGCGAGCCGACGGCGGATCCGAACGCCTTGCAGACCTTCCTCAGCTGGATCGGCCTCATGCCGTCCGCCGAGGAGAAGGACCTCATCAAGCGGGTCGTCGGCGTCGGCGGCGACACGGTCGAGTGCAACGGCACTGGCCCGCTCACGGTCAACGGCAAGGCGCTGGACGAGCGGTCGTACGTCTACCCCGGCAACACGCCGTGCAGCGTCGACGACCAGGGCGGTCAATTCAAGGTAAAGGTTCCCAAGGGCTACATCTGGGTCATGGGCGACCACCGGCAGAACTCCCGGGACTCCCGCTACAACCAGTCGGACAAGCACAAGGGCATGGTCCCGGTGAAGGACGTCGTCGGCCGGGCCATCGTCATCGCCTGGCCGATCAACCGCTGGGACAACCTGCCCGTGCCGGACACCTTCGACCAGACCGGTCTGGACGCCCGGTCGGCCGCGGCCGGTCTGGCGGTGGCGCCGCAGGGGCTGGCGCTGCTGGGCGTGGTGCCGGTGGTGCTGTGGCGCCGCAGGAAGCAGTGATCCCGACGGCGGGCTGACCCCGGTCGGTACCCCCGGGTAGGGTGCGGACCCATGGGTGGCGAGAGCATGACGCACACGGCCCCGCGCAGCGGCGGCACAGGCTCGGGCCCGGTGGGCAGCCCGACCGGACAGCGGTTGTCCGGGCTGGCCGTCGCACTGGGCCTTGTGCTGTTCCTCGGGGGGTTCGCCTGGGGAGCGGTGGTCTACCGGCCGTACACCGTGCCCACCAGCTCGATGACACCGACGATCGACGCGGGCGACCGGATGCTGGCGCAGCGCGTCGACGGTGCTGACGTGCGCCGCGGCGATGTCGTCGTCTTCAAGGACGCCACTTGGGGCAATGTGCCGATGGTCAAGCGCGTGGTCGCCGTCGGCGGCGACACGGTCTCCTGCTGCCAGGACGGCAAGCTGACGGTCAACGGCAAGGAGATCGACGAGCCGTACCTGCCCGAGGGCACACCGGCGGAGATCACCGGCTTCCCGACCGTGACCGTCCCCAAGGGGCGCCTGTTCCTGCTCGGCGACGAGCGCGGCAGTTCCCTGGACTCCACCGCCCACCTGACCGACGCCGTCGGCGGAACGGTGTCACGCGGCGCCGTGGACGCGCGCGTGGACGCCGTCGTGTGGCCCATGAACGGCATGCTGGCGCGCCCCACCGGCTTCGAGGCCCTCGGCGCCCTCTCCTCACCCGGACCGCTGCGGACGATCACCGCGCTGGTGATCGCCGGCGCCGTGCTCGTCCTGGGCGGGGGCGCCTACGGTCCCATCGCCAAGCGCACGGACGCGGCCCGGGCCCGGCGGGCGAGCGCGGAGCACGCAGGTGTCCGCTGAGGCCGTGGGAGAGGGCCAGGGCACCTACGAGGGTGATCTGCGCAAGGTGGCCCGGGTCGTGCTGCTCGACCCGCAGGACCGCATCCTGCTGCTGCACGGGCACGAGCCGGACGATTTGGCCGACGACTGGTGGTTCACTCCCGGTGGCGGTGTGGAGGGCGAGGAGAGCCGTGAGGAGGCCGCCCTGCGGGAACTCGCCGAGGAGACCGGCATCACCGAGGTCGAGCTGGGCCCGGTGCTGTGGCGGCGGAGATGTTCCTTCCCGTTCGCGGGCCGCCGCTGGGACCAGGACGAGTGGTACTTCCTGGCTCGCACGGACCGCACGGCGGTCGAGGCCGTGGGGCTGACCGAGCTGGAGCGGCGCAGTGTCGCCGGAGCGCGCTGGTGGACGTGCCCGGAACTTTCCCGGGCACATGAGACGGTGTATCCGACGAGACTCGCCGGGCTGCTGCGCACGCTGCTCGACGAAGGTCCCCCGGCCAGGCCCGTGATCCTTGACCCGGAAATCGTCTAGGGGCGCACGGGACTGGCGCACAATGGTGGGATCGCACGGCTGAAGGGGAACATGCCATGAGCGCCGAGGACCTCGAGAAGTACGAGACCGAGATGGAGCTGAAGCTCTACCGGGAGTACCGCGATGTCGTCGGTCTGTTCAAATACGTGATCGAGACCGAGCGGCGCTTCTACCTGACCAACGACTACGAGATGCAGGTGCACTCGGTCCAGGGTGAGGTGTTCTTCGAGGTGTCCATGGCGGATGCCTGGGTGTGGGACATGTACCGGCCGGCGCGGTTCGTGAAGCAGGTCCGGGTTCTCACGTTCAAGGACGTGAACATCGAGGAGCTGAACAAGAGCGATCTCGAGCTGCCGAGCGGGTGACGTTCACCCAGGAGGGTGGCGGGGTTTTCCACAGCCGTTGAGCTGTCCACCAAGATCCACTTCGTGGGGACGGGTGCGTGATCGTTGGCGCCGGAGGTGGTGCCGACATGAACGCACGCGGTGCGATGGGCAGGTATGGAGAGACTCTGGCGGCCCGGCGGCTGGCGGAGACCGGACTGACGGTCCTGGAGCGCAACTGGCGCTCCGGCCGGACCGGTGAGATCGACATCGTGGCCAGGGACGGGGACGTCCTGGTCGTCTGCGAGGTGAAGACCCGCAGGGAGGGTCCCTTCGAGCATCCGATGGCCGCCGTGACCCCACAGAAGGCGGAGCGGCTGCGGGACCTCGCCGAGCGGTGGATCCAGACGCACGGGGGCGCACCGCCCGGCGGGGTCCGCATCGACGTGGTCGGGGTGCTGCTGCCGTCCCGCGGCGCGGCCGTGGTCGAGCACGTGCGGGGGGTGGCCTGATGGCATTCGCCCGTACGTGTTCGGTGGCGCTGGTGGGCGTCGAGGGCGTGGTCGTCGAGGTCCAGGCCGACCTGGAGCCGGGCGTCGCGGCGTTCACGCTGGTGGGACTGCCCGACAAGAGCCTGACGGAGAGCCGGGACCGGGTGCGTGCCGCGGTCGTCAACTCGGGCGCGGCCTGGCCCCAGAAGAAACTCACGGTCGGCCTGAGCCCGGCATCCGTCCCCAAGAGCGGCAGCGGCTTCGACCTGGCCGTCGCCGCGGCGGTCCTCGGCGCGGCGGAACGCATCGACCCCCGGGTCCTCGCCGACATCGTGATGATCGGGGAGCTGGGACTGGACGGGCGGGTGCGGCCGGTGCGGGGGGTGTTGCCGGCGGTCCTGGCGGCTGCGGATGCCGGGTACGAGCAGGTGGTGGTGCCGGATTGCGCCGCCGCCGAAGCGTCCCTCGTGCCCGGCATCTCCGTACTGGGCGTCCGGAGCCTGCGCCAACTGATCGCCGTCCTGGCCGACGAACCCGTCCCCGACGAGGATCCGGACGAGCAGGGCCGCCCGGATCCGCTCCTCGCCGGCCTGCGGATGCCGGGCACGGGCGCCGCCACGGGCATGCACGGCGTCGGCGCGGCCCAGCACGAGGCCGGCCACGACCTGGCGGACGTCGTCGGGCAGATCTCGGCGCGCACGGCGGTGGAGGTGGCCGCTGCGGGCGGGCACCACCTGTTCCTGGAAGGGCCTCCCGGCGCCGGCAAGACGATGCTCGCGGAGCGGCTGCCCGCCATCCTGCCCCGGCTCGGCCGGCAGGAGTCGCTGGAGGTCACCGCGGTCCACTCGGTGGCGGGCCTGCTGCCCCCGGGCAAGCCCCTGATCGACGTCGCCCCCTACTGCGCCCCGCACCACTCGGCCACCATGCAGGCACTCGTCGGCGGCGGCCCCGGCATCGCACGGCCCGGCGCGGTGTCGCTGTCCCACCGGGGAGTCCTCTTCCTGGACGAGACGCCCGAGTTCAGCAGCCACGCCCTGGACGCCCTGCGCCAGCCGCTGGAGGCGGGGCATGTCGTCATCGCGCGCAGTGCCGGAGTGGTGCGCTTCCCGGCGAAGTTCCTGATGGTGCTCGCGGCCAACCCCTGCCCGTGCGGCCGGTTCTCGCAGCGGGACGACCTGTGCGAGTGCCCGCCCTCCGCGATCCGCCGCTACCAGGCCAGGCTCTCCGGCCCGCTGCTCGACCGGGTCGACCTGCGCGTCGAGGTGGACCGCGTCACCCGCACCGAGCTGACCTCCTCCGGCGCGCGCGGCGAGTCCACCGCGGCGGTCGCCGACCGGGTACGGGCGGCCCGGGAGCGGGCCACGGAGCGCCTCGCCGGCACTCCGTGGCGCACGAACAGCGAGGTACCGGGCCGCGAGCTGCGCAGCCGCTGGTTCGCCGTGTCAGGGGCGATGGACGAGGCCGAGCGGAGCCTGGAGCGCGGCGTCCTGACCGCCCGCGGCCTCGACCGTGTCCTGCGCGTGGCCTGGACCGTCGCCGATCTCGTCGGCCACGACCGGCCCGACGCGACGGACGTCGCCCTCGCGCTCCAGTTGCGCACCGGCGTCCCGAGGGGCGTCCCCATGGCCCTGGGAGCGCTGACGTGAGCGTCACCGGCGAACCGGACGAGGAACTGCTCACCCGGGTCTTTCTCGCCCGTGTCATCGAGCCCGGTGACGAGGTCGGTGGGCGGTGGGTGCGAGAGCTCGGGGTGCGGGAGCTGGCCCGGCGGCTGGCGGAGGGTGGGCGGCCCCTGGCCGGAGTGAGCGGGAAGCGGTGGAAGGGGCTGCTGGCCAG
The DNA here is from genome assembly GCF_037055355.1 of Streptomyces sp. DG1A-41. Lineage (GTDB taxonomy): Bacteria > Actinomycetota > Actinomycetes > Streptomycetales > Streptomycetaceae > Streptomyces. Next base: position 6,600,689 of record NZ_CP146350.1, read on the forward strand.
GGCCGAGGCGGCTCGGCCGCGTGAGGACCTCGCCGTCGCCCGGGAGGCCGGGGTGCGGTTCGTCGCGCCGGGGGACGCGGAGTGGCCGGGACAGCTCGATGATCTCGGGGATGCCCGGCCGCTGGGACTGTGGGTGCGTGGGCGGGCCAGTCTGCGGATGTGGGCGCTGAGGTCGGTGGCTGTCGTCGGCGCCCGCGCCTGCACCGAGTACGGGGCGCACATGGCGGCGAGCCTCGCCGCCGGCCTCGCCGAGCAGGGCTGGGTCGTGGTCTCCGGCGGCGCCTACGGAGTCGACGGCGCCGCCCACCGCGGCGCCCTCGGCGCGGGCGGCGCCACCGTCGCCGTCCTCGCCTGCGGCGTCGACCGCCCCTACCCGCGCGGACACACCCAGCTGATCAGGAGAATCGCCGAGCAGGGTCTGGTCATCGGCGAGTTGCCGCCCGGTGATCACCCGACACCGAGCCGGTTCATCCTGCGGAACCGCGTGATCGCGGCACTCACCCGCGGCACCGTGGTCGTCGAGGCCGCCCACCGCAGCGGCTCCCTGGTCACGGCTCGGGCGGCACAGCGCCTCGGTCGGCACACCATGGGCGTACCGGGCCCGGCCACCAGCGGACTGTCCGCCGGGGTGCACGAGCTGCTGCGCGGGGAGGCGGCCCTGGTCACCGACGCAGCGGACGTCGTCGAACTGGTCGGCGACATCGGACAGCTGGCCCCCGACCGGCGCGGCCCCGTCCTGCCACGGGACCTGCTGGAACCGGCCACGCGGCAGGTGCTCGCCGCGCTGCCGGGTGGCCGGGCGGCCCGGCCGGACGAGGTCGCGCGACGCGCACAGACCGCACAGGACGACGCGATCGCGAGACTGTACGAACTCCGAGCACTCGGTTACGTCGAACGACACGGCGACGGCTGGAAGTTGACACGCCAGGCGGTGATGTCGGTCCGCAGCGGGCCCGGACCATGCTGACCGCGCGTGTTCGGCCGTCCGGGGGAACCCCGACATCCCTTGGGAATTCCCCCAGTTGGGGTTCTCGGGTGATCACACCGAGCGAGTCCGCCGACCCGGTGGGACATCATTCGGAACGTATCCGTGCCCGCCTTGACCGCTGCCCTTCGCCCACCGCGACACCTCAGTCACGCTACGCTCACGAGGGTCCCGACACGGACAGGCAACTCGACATCAGTCAGACAGCCCACCCCAGCAGCACCACTTCGCAGCAGAACGGCACAAGGCGACGAATGCCCCAGCACACCTCCGGGTCCGACCGGGCGGCGATCCCCCCAGCCGCCCGTGACGGTGGCAGCGTGCGGCCGCCCGCTCCCTCGACGCTCGACGAGCTGTGGCGGTCGTACAAGGCGACGGGGGACGAGCGGCTGCGGGAGCAGCTGATCCTGCACTACTCGCCGCTCGTGAAGTACGTCGCCGGCCGGGTCAGCGTGGGCCTGCCGTCCAACGTCGAGCAGGCGGACTTCGTCTCTTCCGGGGTGTTCGGCCTGATCGACGCGATCGAGAAGTTCGACATCGACCGCGAGATCAAGTTCGAGACATACGCGATCACCCGGATCCGGGGCGCCATGATCGACGAGCTGCGGGCCCTGGACTGGATCCCCCGGTCGGTCCGGCAGAAGGCGCGCAACGTGGAGCGCGCGTACGCCACGCTGGAAGCGCGGCTGCGGCGGACGCCGACGGAGGGTGAGGTGGCCACCGAGATGGGCATCGCGGTGGAGGAACTCCACGCGGTGTTCAGCCAGTTGTCGCTGGCCAACGTGGTGGCCCTGGAGGAGCTGCTGCACGGCCGGGGCGAGGGCGGCGACGGGCTGAGCGTCATGGACACGCTGGAGGACACCGCCGCCGACAACCCGGTGGAGGTCGCCGAGGACCGGGAGCTCCGCAGGTTCCTCGCGCGGGCGATCAACACGCTGCCCGAGCGGGAGAAGACCGTGGTCACGCTGTACTACTACGAGGGGCTCACCTTGGCCGAGATCGGGAACGTGCTGGGTGTGACCGAGAGCCGGGTCAGCCAGATCCACACCAAGTCGGTGCTCCAGCTGAGAGCGAAACTGGCGAGCTTCGGCCGCTGACCTGGCAGAACGGTGACGGGTCGGCGGGAGCCTCTCCCGCCGGGCCTGGCACGTCCGTACAGTGGTTGACGTGCCAAGGATTCGAGCGGCCTCCGTGGCCGAGCACCGGTCGATGCAGCGAGCCGCCCTGCTGGACGCGGCTCGTTCCTTGTTGTCCGAGGGGGGTACGGAGGCGCTGACCTTCCCGGCCCTCGCCGAGCGGACGGGGCTCGCGCGCTCGTCCGTCTACGAGTACTTCCGGTCACGGGCGGCCGTGGTCGAGGAGCTGTGCGAGGTCGACTTTCCCGTCTGGGCGGCGGAAGTGTCGGCGGCGATGGAGCGGGCGGGGACGGCCGAGGCCAAGGTCGAGGCGTATGTGCGGCAGCAGCTGGAGCTGGTGGGGGACCGGCGGCACCGGGCAGTGGTGGCGATCTCGGCGAGTGAGCTGGACGCCGGGGCCCGGGAGAAGATCCGGGCGGCGCACGGTGGGCTGGTCGCGATGATCGTCGAGGCGCTGGGTGAGATGGGACATGAGCAGCCTCGGCTGGCGGCGATGCTGGTCCAGGGGGTTGTGGACGCGGCGGTGCGGCGGATTGAGCTGGGGGCTGCGGAGGAGCCGGGCGTTGTCGCGGATGCGGCGGTGTCCGTGGCCCTGCGGGGTGTGCGGGGCTGAGCGGCGTTGGGGCCGGGGCGGGTGGGGGCGCAGCCCGGCGCCGCGGGATGCCGCTGCGCCCACCCTCCCCCGAGCTCTCGGCTGCACTCGAGCAGGGGCCCCATCACCCCGAGCGGCACGACTGCCCGCAGCTAGGTAGCCCCGTAGAGCGGCAGTAGTCGCGACGGGCCCCTGTGGAGCAACCAGGGTGGCAGCAGTGACAGTGGGTTCAGATAGGTCTCGCCCCTGCGCAGCCCCCAGTGCACGCACGTAACCGTGCAGTGCGAGCCCGCTGCGTCCACCGTGCCGATCACCTCGCCCGGTTCGACCTCCTCGCCCTCCTTAACCGTCGCTGTCACCGGCTCGTACGTCGTGCGCAGGGGTGGGTCGCCCGTCCCTGTCAGCTCCACCGAGACGACCCCCTTGCCGGCCACACGGCCCGCGAACGACACGCGGCCCGACGCCACCGTTCGTACCGGTGTCCCGGGGGCTGCCGCCAGGTCCACGCCTCGGTGGCCGGGGCCGTAGGCCGTTGCCGGGGGTTCCCAGCCGCGGAGGACCCGGGGGTGCAACCCCACGGGCCAGGCACGTCCCACCGTCGGGACGGTGGCGTCCGCGGCGGGTGGGGCGGCGTCGGCCGCGAACAGGTGTGGCGGCGGGGCCAGCAGGGCCGTCACCGTCACGATCAGCAGCAGTATCAGCCGCGTACCCACACGTACACATCGTTTCGCTCGCATGCGGAAAGCGTCCCGGACCGCTGCCCGGCACAGGCCGTGGCTGTGGACCGCCGTCCGGTTGTGGACAACGGCGTCACCCGGTGCCCCGCGGGTCCCGTACACTTCTGGTGGCGATCCGGGTCACCGGGTCGACTTCGCACGCCCCGATACGCACCCCGGAAACGGGCCGTATCAGCGCCCCTCGGTCCCTCGCGGCACGGCGCGCAGTGGGCGTCAGGCGCGGAAGTCATCCGGCATCCGCGGCACAACCGAGAAGCACAAGGAGATACGGCCATGGCCGTCGTCACGATGCGGGAGCTGCTGGAGAGCGGCGTCCACTTCGGTCACCAGACCCGTCGTTGGAACCCGAAGATGAAGCGGTTCATCTTCACGGAGCGCAACGGCATCTACATCATCGACCTGCTCCAGTCGCTGTCGTACATCGACCGCGCCTACGAGTTCGTCAAGGAGACCGTCGCCCACGGCGGCACGGTCATGTTCGTCGGCACCAAGAAGCAGGCGCAGGAGGCCATCGCCGAGCAGGCCACCCGCGTCGGCATGCCCTACGTCAACCAGCGCTGGCTGGGCGGCATGCTCACCAACTTCTCGACCGTCTACAAGCGCCTCCAGCGCCTGAAGGAGCTCGAGCAGATCGACTTCGAGGACGTCGCCGCGTCCGGTCTGACCAAGAAGGAGCTTCTCGTGCTCTCGCGCGAGAAGGCCAAGCTGGAGAAGACCCTCGGCGGTATCCGCGAGATGCAGAAGGTGCCCAGCGCCGTCTGGATCGTGGACACCAAGAAGGAGCACATCGCCGTTGGTGAGGCCCGGAAGCTGAACATCCCGGTCGTCGCGATCCTCGACACCAACTGTGACCCCGACGAGGTCGACTACAAGATCCCGGGCAACGACGACGCGATCCGCTCCGTCACCCTGCTCACCCGCGTCATCGCCGACGCCGTCGCCGAGGGCCTCATCGCCCGCAGCGGTGTCGCCACCGAGGGCAAGGGCGAGAAGGCCGCGGGCGAGCCGCTCGCCGAGTGGGAGCGCGACCTGCTCGAGGGCGAGAAGAAGGCCGACGAGGCTGCCCCCGCCGCCGAGGCCGCCCCGGCCGCCGAGGCTGCTCCGGCCGCCGAGGCTGCTCCGGCCGCTGAGGCCGCCGTCGCCGAGGCCGAGGCCGAGAAGCCGGCCGAGGGCGAGAAGGCCGCCGAGGCCGAGCAGGCCTGACCCGTCAGTCCGAGTTGACGGCGGGAGCGGTGACATCAACTCCGCTCCCGCCGTTCACCCGTAGGTCAGCGGAAGGACAGCGTCCCCCGGCTCCATGGGGCACATCCGCAGATCTTCGATCTTCCAGACTTCGAGAGAGATTCACAGACTCATGGCGAACTACACCGCCGCCGACGTCAAGAAGCTCCGTGAGCTCACGGGCGCCGGCATGATGGACTGCAAGAAGGCGCTGGACGAGGCCGAGGGCAACGTCGAGAAGGCCGTCGAGGCGCTCCGCATCAAGGGCCAGAAGGGCGTCGCCAAGCGCGAGGGCCGTTCCGCCGAGAACGGTGCCGTCGTCTCGATCATCGCCGACGACAACTCCTCCGGTGTCCTCGTCGAGCTGAAGTGCGAGACGGACTTCGTCGCCAAGGGTGACAAGTTCCAGGGCGTGGCCACCGCCATCGCCGAGCACGTCGCCAAGACCTCCCCGGCCGACCTCGAGGCCCTGCTCGCCTCCGAGATCGAGGCCGGCAAGACCGTCCAGGCGTTCGTGGACGAGGCCAACGCCAACCTGGGCGAGAAGATCGTCCTGGACCGCTTCGCGCAGTTCGCCGACGGCTACGTGACGGCGTACATGCACCGCACGATGCCCGACCTGCCCCCGCAGATCGGTGTCCTCGTCGAGCTGGACAAGCCGAACGCCGAGATCGCCAAGGGCGTCGCCCAGCACATCGCCGCCTTCGCGCCGAGGTACCTCTCCAAGGAGGACGTGCCGGCCGAGGTCGTCGAGTCCGAGCGCCGCGTCGCCGAGGAGACCACCCGCGCCGAGGGCAAGCCCGAGGCCGCCCTGCCGAAGATCGTCGAGGGTCGCCTCAACGGCTTCTTCAAGGACGCCACGCTGCTCGGCCAGCCCTACGCGCTCGACAACAAGAAGTCCGTCCAGAAGGTCCTGGACGAGGCCGGTGTCACCCTGAAGCGCTTCACGCGCATCAAGGTCGGCATCTGAGTCCGTACCGCGATCGACGCCCGGTCCCGATAGGGTCGGCAGCAGTCGTCCGGGTACGCCGTCACAGGGGTGGCGGACGACAGCAGATCTGACGAGGAGGCCATTGCCGTATGGGATGCGAACCACGCCCCACCGGCAATGGCCTTCTTCGTATGTGCAACACGTGAAAGAGGCGGAACCCCATGACCACCAAGGCCCAGAAGAGCGACGACGGCAAAGTACGCGGCCGGTTTCTGCTGAAGCTGTCCGGAGAGGCCTTCTCCGGCGGTGGGGGCCTGGGCGTCGACCCCGACGTGGTGCACAAGATCGCCCGCGAGATCGCGGCCGTCGTGCGCGACGGTGCGCAGATCGCGGTCGTCATCGGCGGCGGCAACTTCTTCCGCGGTGCCGAGCTCCAGCAGCGCGGCATGGACCGGGCCCGCTCCGACTACATGGGCATGCTCGGCACCGTCATGAACTGCCTGGCCCTCCAGGACTTCCTGGAGAAGGTGGGGGTGGACTGCCGGGTGCAGACCGCCATCACCATGGGCCAGGTCGCCGAGCCGTACATCCCGCTGCGCGCCGTACGGCACCTGGAGAAGGGCCGTGTGGTCATCTTCGGTGCCGGTATGGGCATGCCGTACTTCTCGACCGACACCACCGCCGCCCAGCGCGCCCTGGAGATCGACGCCGAGGCGCTGCTCATGGGCAAGAACGGCGTGGACGGGGTCTACGACTCCGACCCGAAGACCAACCCGGATGCGGTGAAGTTCGACCACCTCGGGTACGGGGAGGTCATCACGCGCGACCTGAAGGTCGCCGACGCCACGGCCGTGACCCTGTGCCGCGACAACAAGCTCCCGATCGTGGTCTTCGAGCTGCTGGCGGAGGGCAACATCGGGCGCGCCGTCAAGGGTGAGAAGATCGGCACGCTGGTGGGAGAGCCCGGCAGCCGGGACTGAGACCCGAGAACAACCCCGTCCGGGGGACGGACGGGACGGAGCCGGGCCGGGGGATGGACAATGTCCTGCCGGTCGGGAACCGTGCAGGAAGAAGACGCGACGCAGCCGGCCGCCGCCCCACATGGAACCGCAGCCGGGCCTACTCAAGACACGCAGGAGCAAGTGGTGATCGAAGAGACCCTCCTCGAGGCCGAGGAGAAGATGGAGAAGGCCGTCGTGGTCGCCAAGGAGGACTTCGCCGCGATCCGCACCGGCCGTGCGCACCCGGCGATGTTCAACAAGATCGTGGCCGACTACTACGGTGCGCCGACCCCGATCAACCAGCTGGCCTCGTTCTCGGTGCCCGAGCCGCGCATGGCCGTGGTGACCCCGTTCGACAAGAGCGCGCTGCGCAACATCGAGCAGGCCATCCGCGACTCCGATCTCGGCGTCAACCCGAGCAACGACGGCAACATCATCCGGGTGGTGTTCCCCGAGCTGACCGAGGAGCGCCGCCGCGAGTACATCAAGGTCGCCAAGAGCAAGGGTGAGGACGCCAAGGTCTCCATCCGCTCCGTGCGCCGCAAGGCCAAGGACGCCATCGACAAGCTGATCAAGGACGGCGAGGTCGGCGAGGACGAGGGCCGCCGTGCGGAGAAGGAGCTCGACGACACCACCGCGAAGTACGTCGCGCAGGTGGACGAGCTCCTGAAGCACAAGGAAGCGGAGCTGCTCGAGGTCTGATGAACGACTCTTCCTGGGGGGCGCCGCCACAGGCCGGGTACTGGGGGCCCACCGACCAAGGGCATGGCCATGGGCACGCCCACAGCCCTGGCCATGGGCACGTGCGGGGAGCCGCTTGGGCGGGTCCCGCATACGATGCGCATGAAGCGCCTCAGACTCGCCCCATGCCCATCGTGCCCGACGCAGCCGAGTACGGCGGAAACCAGGATGACGACCGGGGGGCTGCTCGGCTGAGCGGCTCCCCGGTCCGAAACGAGACGAATCCGGAGCCCATGCCCGACGCCGCAGACCCGGCACCCAAGCCGCAGAAGAAGAGCGCGGGTCGCGACCTGAGTGCCGCGATAGGGGTCGGGGTCGGGCTCGGCGCGGTGATCGTCGCGTCGCTGTTCGTCGTCAAGGCCGTGTTCGTCGGCGTCATCGCGGTCGCCGTCGTGGTGGGCCTGTGGGAGCTGACCAAGCGGCTGGACGAACGCAAGGGCATCCGGGCGCCGCTCGTGCCGCTCGCGCTCGGCGGTGCCGCGATGGTCGTCGCCGGGTACGTCAGGGGCGCCGAGGGCGCCTGGGTCGCCATGGCGCTCACGGCACTGGCCGTGTTGGTGTGGCGCATGACGGAACCGCCCGAGAACTACCTCAGAGACGTCACGGCGGGCGTCTTCGCTGCGTTCTACGTGCCGTTCCTGGCGACGTTCGTCGCGATGATGCTGACGGCGGATGACGGGCCGCAGCGGGTGCTCACCTTCCTGCTGCTCACGGTCGTCAGTGACACCGGTGCCTACGCCGTCGGCTGGCGCTTCGGCCGTCACAAGCTCGCCCCGCGCATCAGCCCCGGCAAGACCCGCGAGGGTCTGCTCGGCGCGGTCGCCTTCGCCATGGTCGTGGGTGCGCTGTGCCTGGAGTTCCTCATCGACGACGGTGCCTGGTGGCAGGGGCTGCTGCTCGGTCTGGCGGTCGCGGTCAGCGCCACGCTCGGCGACCTCGGCGAGTCCATGATCAAGCGGGACCTCGGCATCAAGGACATGGGCACGCTGCTGCCCGGGCACGGCGGCATCATGGACCGGCTGGACTCGCTGCTGCCCACGGCTCCGGTGGTGTGGCTGTTGCTCGTCCTCTTCGTGGGGTCCGGCTGAGGCGACACGGCTCTCACGGTTTCTCACGGCGAGCTCCCGTCCGATGGTCGACGGGGGCTCGCTGTTGTTGTGCGGAGGTGCCTGCGGCGTCACCAAGTGGGACGATTCAGGTGTACGCCGCAAAGGGGGACATCATGTCCAGTATTCGACAGACCGTCGACGTCGACCGGCGCCCCGAGGACGTCTACGACTACGTCACGGACGCCCAGCGGATCCCGGAGTGGCAGCTGAGCGCCGTGTCCGCGGAACGCCTCGACGAGGGGCCCGTCGGCGTCGGCTCCCGGATGCGGGTCACCCGGCACATCGGACGCCGGGTCATGCCGATGACCATGGAGGTCACGGAGTACGACCCGCCGCACAGCTGGGGTCTGCGGGGTGTCGACGGCCCTGTCCGGGCGCGGGTGCACGGCGAGGTCGAGCCGTTCGACGAGGGGCGGCGCTCCCACGTGACCATCGAGGTCGACTTCGAGGGCCACGGCATCGGCAAGGTCCTCGTTCCGCTCGTCGTACGCCCTCAGGTCCGCAAGGAACTGCCGCGCAATGAGCAGATCCTCAAGGACCGGCTGGAGCACGCGGGAGAGTAGGGCGGCGTCGGAGCGGACCCCGGAAGGCACCGTGTGCCCAGCGGTCGCAGGTCACCTGAATCGATCTGCGACACTGGTACGGCCATGCCTAAGCCCGGAGAACTGATGTGCTCCGGGCATGAAGAAGCCCCCTACCAGCGATGTTGTCGCCAGTAGGGGGCCGTCTTATGCCCTGTGGGCCGTCCCTGGGCCGTCAGGGCTCCTGGGCCGTGCCGAAGACACTGTCCAGGGCTCGGCGGGCCCGCTCGCTGCTACTGGGCATCAGGTGGGCGTAGACCCGCAGCGTCATCGCCGGATCGGAGTGCCCGAGGTATTCGCTCACGGCCTTGATGCTCTCGCCCGCGTCCAGGAGGACCGAGGCGTAGAAGTGGCGGAGGGCATGCATTCCGTGCTGCCGGGCGGAGGCGTACGGCTTGCCGGGCTCGGGCGTCGGGATGAGGCCGGCGGCCGCCAGGGCAGGCTTCCACTCCTGAATGTTGAAGTTGCTTCGCCAGACGATTCCGTCGGCCGTGTTGGTGAAAATCAGACGCCGTTCGGTGAGCGGGCCGTCAGGCCTGCCCCACGGCAGCTTGATGCCCACGGGCGGGTGACTCTTCATGTGCTCGCGCAGAGCGGAGGCCACCGAGGACGGCAGCGGCACATCACGCTCCTTGTTGCCCTTGGGCGGAGCGAAGACCGCGACGCCCCGGATCAACTTGACCTGAGCGGTGACCCGAAGGCTGTCGATGTCGAGCTGCAGGGTGTCGTCGGCCAGACCGACGATCTCGCCCTGTCGGAGGCCGCAGCCGCTGCCGACGTCGACCATGGCTCGGTAACGCTCGGGTAGAGCGTCGCGGACCGCACGCACCTGGGACGGGAGCCAGGGCACGACCCGGGAGGAGGAGACAGCAGGCGGGCGGACGGACGCAGCCGAGCACGGATTCCGCGCGAGGTGGCCGTCATCCACGGCGGCCGACAGCACCGCGCGGACGTTGGCATAGATGTTGCGCGCGTAGGTGCCGCCTATCGAGTCGTTCTCCAGGTCGCGAACGAACTCGCGGATGTGGACCGGGCGGAAGGACCCGAGCGGACGCGCCCCGATACGAGTGAAGGCGTGCAGCCGAAGACGGGTTTCCGCTCCGATGCGCGTGTTCAGATCGGTCGTCTGACCGGCGATCCAGCGTTCCGCGTACTGCTGGAAGGTCGTCCGGGCAGCCCTGGGATCGACGTACTGACCACGGGACATGTCGGCGGCCGTCTCGGCCAACCACTCTTCCGCCCGGCGCTTCTGACGGTCGGGGAAGGATCGGCTCTTCTCGGTGCCATCCGGGCCGACGTACCGGGCCCGGTAGCGGAGACCATTGCCGTACCGGTCGGTCTTGACCCTCACCGGCTTGCCGTCCGGACCCGGTTCGGTCTTGTACCAGCGGTCTTGGATGTGTCCGGCCATCAGGCGGCCTCTCCAAGCTGGGAGTCCACCCAGGCCCGTATGTCGGTCGGGTCGAAGCGTAGGTGTCGGCCGACTCGGAAGCCGCGGGGGCCGGTGCGCTTGCGCCGCCATTGGTAGACGGTTTCGACGCTGGGGAGTTCGAACATCTCGACCAGGTCCTCAGGGGTCAGAAACCGGTTCGGCAGTTCTGCGGCCATGGTCAGCACTCCCTTTCGTCGGTGAGTTGGTCGCGTAGGGCTTCGCGGGCGGTTTCGCGGTTGAGTTGGAGGTCGCGGGCGATGGTGGCGGCGAGGGCGGATTCGCCGGGGGTGTGGCCGTGTCCGGCGTACTGCCAGTCGGCCAGGACCAGGACGGTGTCCGGCTCGACGTCCTCGAGGCCGAGGGCGGCGTGTTCCTGGGCGGCGCGGTAGTCGGCGCGGGCCTGGCGGAGGTCGCCGAGGGTGGTGGAGTAGCGGCGGGACTTGGAGGAGAAGTGGCCCCGGAAGCCGAGCATGTGAGCCCAGGCCCACAGGCGCCGGTCGGGATACAGCGGGTCGAGCTGCTTGCAGGCCTGGATGAGGCTGCGGGTGTGGTTGGGGACCTGGTGGCGGTCGAGTTCGGCGAGTTCGCCGATGCGGCGGTCCAGGGTGCCGGTGTTCTCGGCGGCCTTGGTGGCGTACTTGGCGACGTAGGAGGCGACGGCCTGTTCGGTGATGTCGGAGCCGTCGCCGAAGGCCTTCACGGGCCGGACGTCGAGCTGGGTGCCCCAGCGGAAGGTGCGGGCCGGTTGATCCTCGGCGGCCGGGACGGAGACCGACGTGTAGGAATGCACGACGGCGGCGCGTATCGCGTCGTCGAGCAGCTGCACGGTGGCCCAGGCCGGGGGCGGGGTGTCTGGTCCCTCGGGTCCGTCGATGCGGATCACGGCATGGAAGTGGAGAGCACCACGCTTCTGGAACTCGGCGACCTTGCCGTAGGAGAGGCGGGCGCACTCTTTCAGCTCGCGTTGGGTGATGCCGGCGCGGGCTGCTATCTCGCGGCGGAGCCGGTTGGTGAAGCGTTGCCAGAGCTGTCCGGCGTGGTTGTTGAACAGCACGGCGCCCGCGTAGTCGTACGTCGCCGGGTCCAGGGCTGTGCCCAGTTCCGGTGCTTCCGGGGCGTGGTGGGTGCCGCAGCGGCAGACGCCTCGGTCGGGCCGGTTGTGGACCGGACCGAAGGAGGGGGCGGTGAGGGTGGCGAAGACGCGGGGGTGGTCGCGGACGGTGGCGGGGATGTCGCGTCGGTCGTCTCCGGCCAGGCCCGCGCGGATGAGGTGGTAGGTGTCGCCTGCGTAGGTGAAGGCGCAGGAGGGGCAGCGGGAGGCGCGGCGGTTGCCGCAGGCGACGCGGAGGCGTCCGCCGGGCTCGTGCTCGGTGGAGTAGTGGTGCAGGGTCTCGCCGGTGGTCTTGTCCTTGGTGAGGGTCCAGCCGGTGAGGTGGATGGGGTCGGCGCAGCCGCCGGTGCGGCGGATCTGGTCGTGCCAGCGGTCGAAGCCCGGAGACCCGGCCACCCGGAGCAGATCGCCCAGGGTGGTCGGGTCCAGGCCCGCGAGGATCGCGGGGTTGGTCATACGGTGCCTCCGGCTGCGATCAGGGCTGCGGTGATCAGCAGGGCGCCGCCCATGCGAGTGAGGTCGACCGCCCGCCTGAGGCCGGTGAACTTGGCGACGGCGATCTGGGACAGGTTGGCGATGTGCTGGGCACGCCGGTCGTCGGCCAGTTCGGCAGTGATCTGCTCGGCGGTCAGCGTGGCCCACAGGGGAAAGCCGACCCGGTGAGTCCCGCCCAGGTTGGGGCGGACGGAGCCGAGCAGAAGACCGATCGCCGCGACCAGCAGGACCATGCCCGCGCCACCAACGAGGACGGTGGCGAGGTTCAGCGGTGCGTCCTTGGCGACCGTCCAGGCACCAGCCAGGGCCGCGCCGACGAAGGCGAGCAGCAGGGCGGTCTTGTTGTCGGTGCGGGCGATCTCTGCCTTGACGTCGGCCAGGGCGGCCGTCAGGTTCTGGTCCGGGGCGCTCATGCGCTCACTCCCAGGTCGGCGGTGGTCAGGCGCGCGCGAAGAGGCGCGGTGCCGGTGCCGGAGCAGAAGGGGCAGTCGACGCTGGTGGTGGGCAGGTGTCCACGGTGGTCGCGGGTGCCGGACGTGACGGCGACGGTGGGGAAGCCGTCGCAGTTCGGGCAGATCCGGGTGGTTGTGGTGACCGGCGTCGGGCGGGTCATGATGGGGGTTCCTTCCGGTTGTGAGATCGGACAGGGACGGCGCCCGGAGCGGACAAGACTTGGCGGTTGAGGCCGCTCCGGGGGCCGGTCAGCGCCGCTTCGTCTCCGAGGCGAGCAGCGAGCGCAGGACGACGGCGCACACAGCGACCGAGGCGCCGGTGATGGCGACCGCGAGGAGCATGGAGACCAGGACGGCGCCGACGACCAGGACCACGGCGGTGCCGCCGCCGACGAGGGCGAGGGCGGTGCCGGGGGTGAGCTGCACCGTCGGCCGGGACGGGGCCGGGGCCACCGGGGCGGGCGGCGGGGTCTGGGCGGCCGGGACGCTAGTGGTCGGCTCGACGACGGCGGGCGGTGTGACGTGGCCGGTCGGCGTGGGCATGGTCGGGATCTTCGGGCGGAACATCAGCGATCTCCTCTACTTGACGAAGGTGTCGATGGCGGGGGCCAGGACGCTGTCGGCGAGGAGGAAGCCGCCGAGCAGCAGGACCGTGATGAGCCACCAGGGCGGGCGGATGAGCTTGACGCCGAGGTAGCCGACGACGAGCAGCGCGAGCCAGAGCGGAACCTGCATGGCGGTTGCCTCCTAGCGGACGCGGCAGCGGTGGGTGCGGGCGGCGAGCTGGGCGGCGGACTGGCTGGAGTAGTCGGAGGACCAGCCGCACCGGTCGGCGGTGCACACGGCGGCGTACTTGGTCTGGCCGTGCCGGTCGCGGTGGGTGCCGATCTGCACCGGGCCGATCCGCATCACGGAGTGGAAGTGGTCACGGGCGGGCATGTCAGGCGGTTTCCTCTCGGGTCAGGGCCGGGTCGGGGAAGGCGGCGCGGATACCGGCGGCGGTGGCCGGGTTGGTGGTGCGGCTGGCGGCTTCCTCGGCGAGCAGGTGCGCGAGGAAGGGCCGGTTCGCGGCGGCCATCTCGCGGGCGGCGTCGAGGTGGTCGGCGGCGGTCAGGTCAGCCGGGTCACTGGTCATGGCGTGTCTCCCGTCGATGTCAGGCGAGTTGGGCGGCGATGGCGTCGGCCAACTGGGGCGGGACACCGAGGCGGGCGCGCAGAGTGTCGGCGTCGATCGGCGTACCGGTACGGGTGCGGTGGTCGTCGGCGACCTTCCGGGCGTGGTCGACCAGCGCAGCCGGGACCGGCGCAGCCGGAGCAGAGGGCGCAGCTGCGGCAGGTTCGGGGGCGGGAAGCGCGGGAGCTTCCTCAGCCCCGGGAGCGGAAGACTCTTCCAACTCCGTGTTGGCGGGCAGCGGTTCGGGCTCGATGTCGGGCGCGGGAGCCGCGGCTGCGGGTGCCGGCGGATCCGGCACCCGGTCCGTGGCCGAGTGAGCGAGGAGCGTTCCGCCCATGAACGCCAGCGCGGGCCAGGCGGCTACGAGGATCCGCAGCCAGGCCGGGACGTGGTCGAGGTCGAGGAGTCCAGCGGTGGCGACGTTGGCGCCGAGCGAGGCGACCAGGGCGATCACGAACCAGCACCAGGCCAGCCGGGACGGGCCGTGCGAGCGCAGCCGCCGCCAGGAGGCGACCAGGAGCAGGTCCACGCTGATCGGGTAGGCCCAGGCCTTCCAGCCGTCCTGTCCGGCAGCGGCGGCCAGGTCGTGGAGGTGGGCGAAGGACAGCGCCCCGGCGATGACGGCCTGGACCAGGACGGCGTCGACGCGGAGAGCGGGGCGAGTCATCACGGTTCCTTCCTGTCGTGAGGCATGGCGGGGGTAGGGACCTGGCGCGAAGCGGTCACGCCGACCGGTTAAGCGGGAAGAGTCAGGCCGTGGCGGGGGCAGTCTTGGACAGCGGCACCCGAGCCGAGGGCAGAGAACCAGTCGCGGGCCGGTAGGCCGCCAGGGCGGGCACATTGGGGGTGCGGTCGACGTACCTGTTGCAGGTGTTCACGGCCTGGCGCAGCGAGGTGTGCGGGGCGCGGATGCGGTGCCAGCCCCCGGTGGAGTCACCGGCGATCGCGATGCCTCGAGTCTCGGCGGGTATCTGGATGGCGGCCAGGACGGCGTCCGGGGAGATGTCGCCGAAGGCCATGTTGGCGCTCGTTTCGTCGTTGACGCGGTGGGCGGTACGGCCGGTGAGCTGGGCGCGGAGCATGGTGATGCCCTTGCCGAGCTCGGAGCCGAAGCGCTGCCCGCAGATCTCCAGATAGATGCCAGCGGCACGGCCGAGCTGAGCGAGACGGACCAGGGCCGTGATGATCCGGTCCCGGCGCTTCTCCTCCTCCTTACTGGCGAACAGGGCGAGTTCGGCGACCTCGTCGACCAGGACCACGACCGGCACCGGCCGCAGGTCCTCGCGCAGGTCCCAGATGTCGGCGGCGATCTCCGCATCCGGCACCGCGACACTGATGCGCTGCTCAGCCCGGATCAGCTGGTAGACCTCCCCCATGTGCGACACCAGCGCTTCCAGCAGCTCCAGCGCGGTGTCCGGGTTGTCGGCCAGCGCGGAGAACCGGCGTGCCAGCGGGAACAGCTCGACCCCCTGCTTGCAGTCGATGCCGACCAGAGCGACGTGGTGCGGGGCCAGACCGGCCACCAGGTTGCGCTGGTAGACGGACTTGCCAGACTCCGTGGCCCCAAGCGTCAGACCGTGCGGGACGGCGCGATAGTCGCGGTAGTGCACCGAGCCGTCCTCCCGCAGCGCGACGGGAACCCGCATAGGGGCAGGGTCGACCTTCGCGGGCATCTGGACCCGCTTGAGCACGTCATAGCCGGTCATCCGCACCTCGACGACGCCGGAGCGGACCTCTCGGGAGGTCACGCCGTACATCCCGAAGGAATGGCGCAGCCGGTCCGTCGAGGCCGCCACGTCGAAGGCGTCCTGGCCGGGCCGGAGCTTGAGCCGAAGGACCAGACCGGTCCGGGTCGGGCGCAGCCGCAGGATGCGCGGCGGGCGGGACTCCGGCACCGGCCGGTTAGCCACACGAGCAAGGGCCAGCCGCCAGCGCGAAGGCGGGACCGTCAGACCGCAGGCGTCCATGACCGAGGCGTAGCGAACCAGGACCCGCAGCGTGGCGAGGATGATCCCGAAGGTCAGCCAGTACCAGGCGGGGCGCCGCCACCGCAGGAGACCCGCAGCAGCGACGACCACAACCACAGCGACCATGAACCACGTCATGATCAGGCCGCCTCAGATGCCGAGCCGGTGGCGGCCAGCGAGGTCACGGCGACCGCGCGGAACGCGATCCCGTGGCGCTTCTGCCCGTTGAACTCGTTCTCCCACGCCGAGGCGACCAGCCCCGTCAGGGCGACCGGGGTACCCATGGTCAGGTCCTCGGAGACGCCGGGCTGCGGAACGGTCAGCTTGAGGATCTCCACCTCATCCGGCGTGGAGAACATGACCTCCACGGTCATCAGCGTCACGCCGTCCTTGTCGAGGGCGATCTCACCGGTACGACGGTCCTTGACCTTGGGCTGCGGAGCCTTGGCAACCATGACGGTCGCGTTGGCGGTGTCGACGGGAATCTGACGCATGGTCTGTCTCCTGAATTTGGAGGGCTGTTCGAACCGACGGAAGCGCCGGTGAGATCAGGAGACCGCGAGAGGCAGTGGACGTATCACGGTCCGTATGGACGTTTAGGGACGTCTGAGCTATCGTCAAAACGTCCCTAAGAAGTCCTACGAGAGGAGAGCCATGGCGAACGAGCGTCTGCGCGCGGCGATTTCAGCGAAGGGCGAGACCATCCAGTCCCTGGCTCAGCACGTCGGGGTCGACCCCAAGAGCGTGGAGCGCTGGATCACGACCAACCGCACGCCGCACCGGGGACACCGCTGGAAGGCCGCGAGCTTCCTCGATGCCGATGAGGTCTACCTGTGGCCGACCGTCGAGAAGCAGGCCGAGTCCGCCAGCACATCCGAGCTGATCACGTACTACCCCCACCGGGGCGCGGTTCCGGCAGCGCTGTGGTCATCGCTGATCGAAAAGGCGAAGGACCAGGTGGACATCCTCGTGTACGCAGGGCTGTTCCTCTTCGACAACCACCCGGACCTGCCGGACCAGTTGGCGGAGAAGGCCAAGGCCGGAGCCCAGGTTCGTGTCCTGCTTGGCGATCCCGACTCCGGGATGGTCCGCCAGCGCGGCGAAGAAGAGGGCATAGGGGGCGACCTGGCCGCACGTGCCCGGATTACGCGGCGCTACCTCGAACCGGCGATGACGACGCCCGGCGTCGAAGTCCGGTTGCACGACACGATCCTCTACAACTCGATCTACCGGTTCGATGACGACGTGCTGGTGAACCCGCACGTAATCGGAGCCCCCGCCGGACAGAACCCTGTGCTGCACTTCCGCTACATCCCGGGCGCCCGCACCTTCCGGCACTACATGCGCAGCTTCGACTACACCTGGGAGCGCGGTCGACCCGCATAGGCAAGCGCCGACACGTTGGAGACCGGGGCTGCGGGCGCCGGCGGAACCGGCACCTGGTCTCCGGCCGACGACGAGCGTGCGACGCTGGAGTCATGGCCCGAGTCGACTACTTCAACGATCCGAACGCGCCGAAGGCGAACAGCATCGTGCCGTCCGTAACCGCGGTGGCCCTCAACGACGCCGGGGAAGTACTGCTGATCCACAAGACGGACAACGACCTATGGGCCCTGCCCGGTGGCGGGGTCGACGTCGGCGAGTCGGCACCCGATGCGGCTGTGCGTGAGACCAAGGAAGAGACCGGGTTCGACGTCGAGGTGACGGGACTGGTCGGCACCTACACCAACCCGGCTCACGTCATGGCGTACGACGACGGCGAGGTCCGCCAGCAGTTCTCGATCTGTTTCCGAGCAAGCATCGTCGGCGGCGAGCTGCGCACGAGCAGCGAGAGCAAGGAAGTGGCGTTCGTGCATCCCAGTCGGCTGGACAGCCTGAACATCCATCCGTCGATGCGGATGCGGATCGATCACGGCTTGGCTGACCGCCCTGGGCCCTACGTCGGTTGATCGCCTAGGCGAGCGAGCGTCCGACCGACAGCGGCGCCGAGGTACGGCCGCGCCTTGCTGATCGCGTTGTGCACCTCGCTACCAGGCTCGTAGCGCTCCAAGATCTCGTCAATACGGCTGTCGAAGACGAAGGACTGACCGGCCGGGCCGGTCGTCATGTCCGCATAGATCAGCGCGTCCAGGACCGGGGAGTCCTCTCGGTCGTACACCTCCAGCTCGGCGGTCAGGCCGCGCTGCTCAGCCTCGTACACAGCGCCGGAGTGGTGAGCAACCAGGCGCACGAGCCGGGAGGGCGCACCAAGCGTCTCCAGATACCGCGCACCATCGAGGGGATGAAAGCCCGTGTCCCGCAGTTCGGGGGCGTAGCCGATGTCATGCAGCCACGCGGCAGCGACAAGCAGATCACGGTCACCCTCGGACACTGCCGCCGAAGCTTCGCGAGCACGAGCCGCTACGGCCTGAGTGTGCAGCCAGCGATTCCCGAGCGGAGGCAACAGAGACTCGGCCAGCTCGGCCGCACCTTGAGGCGTGTCTAGGGCAGAGGACATAGATCGCACGGTAGCCCAGCGGGCACACAGCCGACAGCCCCGGACGGGTCCAAGGGATCATGGCGCGGTAAGACTTTCCCTACTTCATCAAGTGCCCGCGCACGGCGCGGGCGCGCGCCGCCTCTGCGGCGCGGCCTGCCTCCTGTCTGCGCCCCGGCTGGCCGCGCCCGGCGGCGCGCTCGGCGGCTGCGGGCATGAAGAGGGAGACACCCTCTGTGGCTGGGGCGGTCGGCTCCACGGCTTTAGGCAGCCACTTTGGGGCGAGCCTCGAAGATCATGGCCCCAACGTCGTGCTTTAACGGGCAGGTCCACAGACTGCCCGACGCGCCGGAAGCTTACGGGGCCATGATCACTCGCCCCAAAGCAGCTCCAGCCCAAAGCCGCTCCGCCGACCTATCTGCCCGGCAGCGATCGTGGAGGGGTTTATTCGGGATCACTTCATCAGGGGCGAATCTGGCGCACCCTTTCCGTGATTGCCTGAACTCGATCAGTGGCCTCGGCTAGGTAGCTGGAGGGCGGGACATCCCTTCCGTGCACTACATTGTTTCGCACCCTCCGCAGCAAATCGATCTCATGACGAGTCTCCCCGTCCAAAGCCGGTAGGCGGTTGATTAGCCGGATGATTGGTAGTGGCATTCGCATTCGCTCGTCGCCTTCCGTCGGGGCAAGGTTCCGCAACGACTCTTCCAGCTCTACCCAGCTTGTAAGGAAATGGCCGATCTGTTGATGCATTCGTGCGCTTTGAGAACTAGGGTCAAGTGAAGCAGTGTCTGCGTCAACCTGAACCGAGTTGAAATGCTCGTATCGCGAAGCATCTTCAGCGAGAAGAGCATCAATGACCTGCTCCGCGAGGGGGCGCATCTCGACGTTGTCGTGCAGTGATGCCAGATACGGAGCCAGGTCGGTAGGTGTCTCCTTGTTCAGCTGCCTCAAGAAATTGAACAGCAGGTCTACTCGGCCTAGGCCCGAGTCCCCGACCGGCTCATCTAGTATCTTGCCTGCCTGACTCAGTAGATATGCTGCGAGTTCGTAGTGATTGAGGAATTGGCCGTTCCTGGCAACTCGATTCTCGCTCGCCTCTTGCAGCATCTTGAGTGACATTTCGCCAGCGATAACCAATCCATTCAGTTGGTCCAGAATTACCTTTTCCTCCTCGGACAAGTCGCCCGATAACGGCTTGTAGGCGAGGTCATGCTCCACCTCTGACCAAGCGTGCATAAGTACTGACGCGACCTGTACCTCGACACGCGCCTTGGCGTACCGTTTGTCCAGATCGATTAGCTCGCGTTCCTTGAGGCGAACTCGATAGTGAATTGCCGAGTATCCGGAAAATTCCTTCCCGGGTGACCTCTTGTTGGATTCGGGGAAAACTTTCTTCTCAGTCAGATCGAGCAAGCGATTGACGGCCTTTTCTACCTGGTTTTGCTCGCCCGGGAAATAAAGTGCAATGCGGACGCCTGCCAGGTCGACAATGTCGTCATAGATGTCCTCTACTGTCTTGTATTTCTTTCTTGGTCCACGCTGTCGGCACTTCTCTTCTAGGCGCGTGATGTCCTTTGCGCGGTACGTGACGATGCACCGGACGCCTGATTCTTTGAGATCTCTTTCCAGCGCTTGGGCGACTAGATGTGCCGCCCTGCTGTAAAAGTCGTACTCCTTCGCATAGCGTGCAATGAAGTGATCAACGATTTCCATGGACCCCCCAAGGAAGTGCTGGGCTTTCCGGTACTGCGTCTACGTGCATACGTAGGATGCCGCAGGGAGGGGCTGGCGCGGGGGCGAACGGCCCACCAGGTGCTTTCGGCCCGGCTACCTACGTCGGCCCAAGGCGGATTTGCCCGGGTTGCTTCGGGCGAAGAGCCACGTGCCGCAGTCATGCCGAAAACGCTTATCGCAACCGCCGAGCCAGCCTCCTGGGCCGTCCCTGGGCCGTCCGAGGCCGACCGAAGCTGACAGACGGCACCCACAGGTGACCACCCCCACCCCAGTCTGGCCTGGGCACCCGCAGTTGATCTGCCACACTGGATGGGTTATGCCTGCACCCGGAGAACTCACTTTCGTCGCCCCGCGCGGAGCCAAGAAGCCGCCGCGGCATCTCGCCGACCTCACTCCTGCCGAGCGCAAGGAGGCCGTTGCCGCTGTCGGGGAGAAGCCGTTTCGTGCCAAGCAGCTCTCGCAGCACTATTTCGCGCGGTACGCGCACGATCCGGAGCAGTGGACCGATATTCCGGCCGGCTCCGCGGTCGGCTTCAGGAGGCGCTGCTTCCCGAGCTGATGTCCGTCGTGCGGCATCTGTCGACCGACCAGGGCACCACGCGCAAGACGCTGTGGCGGCTGTTCGACGGGACGCTTGTCGAGTCCGTGCTGATGCGCTACCCGGACCGGGTGACCATGTGCATCAGCTCGCAGGCCGGGTGCGGGATGAACTGCCCGTTCTGCGCGACCGGGCAGGCGGGGCTCGACCGGAATCTGTCCACCGCCGAGATCGTGCACCAGATCGTGGACGGTATGCGGGCCCTCAGGGACGGCGAGGTGCCCGGCGGGCCGGCGCGGCTCAGCAACATCGTGTTCATGGGCATGGGCGAGCCGCTCGCCAACTACAACCGGGTCCTCGGCTCCATCCGGCGGCTCACCGACCCCGAGCCCGACGGGCTGGGGCTCTCGCAGCGCGGGATCACCGTCTCGACGGTCGGTCTCGTCCCGGCCGTCCACCGGTTCGCCGACGAGGGCCTCAAGTGCCGCCTCGCGATCTCGCTGCACGCCCCCGACGACGAGCTGCGCGACACCCTCGTCCCCGTGAACACGCGGTGGAAGGTGCGCGAGGTCCTCGACGCCGGGTTCGAGTACGCGGCGAAGTCCGGACGCCGGCTGTCCATCGAGTACGCGCTGATCCGGGACATCAACGATCAGGCCTGGCGCGGTGACCGGCTCGGGCGGATGCTCAAGGGCAGGCCCGTGCATGTGAACCTGATCCCGCTCAACCCCACGCCCGGCTCCAAGTGGACGGCCTCGCGGCCCGAGGACGAGAAGGCGTTCGTGGAGGCGATCGCGGCCCATGGTGTGCCGGTGACGATCCGGGACACCCGTGGTCAGGAGATCGACGGGGCGTGTGGTCAGCTCGCGGCCACCGAACGGTAGTCTGACCGGCGTAAGCACACGTGCAGACTGCGACACCTGCAGACTGCGATACCTGCAAATCCGACATCTTCACATTCCGACAGGGGAGCGCCACAGCGCTGAGAGTGCGGCACACGGCCGCAGACCCTCCGAACCTGGCCCAGGTCATTCTGGGTAGGGAGATCGGTCATCACTCGAGCTGTTGCGCCCTGCCCGGGACCCCAGAGATCCCGGGCAGGGCCGCGTCTTCTCCTGGTCACTCCAGGAGGAATCCAGTGAGCAACCACAACAGGCGGCTGACGGCGGTGGTCGTCGGACTCGGCATGGCCGGCACACTCGCCGCCTGCGGGTCGTCCGACGGCGGCCAGGGATCCGGCGACTCCAAGACCGTGACCCTCGTCAGCCACGACTCGTGGGCCGCTTCGAAGGACGTCATCGCGGCGTTCGAGAAGCAGTCCGGCTACAAGGTGAACGTCCTCAAGGACGGCGACGCCGGGCAGGCCGTGAACAAGGCCATCCTGACCAAGGACAACCCGCAGGGCGACGTCTTCTTCGGCGTCGACAACACGCTGCTGTCCCGCGCCCTCGACAACGGCCTGTTCCAGCCGTACGAGGCGAAGAGCTCCGACCGGATCGCGCCCGAGTACCGGGCCGACCAGGACAAGCACCGGGTCACGCCCGTCGACACCGGCGACATCTGCGTCAACTACGACAAGAAGTACTTCGCCGACCACAAGCTCGCCCCGCCGCGGAGCTTCGACGACCTGGTCAAGCCCCAGTACAAGAACCTCCTGGTCACCGAGAACGCCTCCACATCCTCGCCCGGCCTCGGCTTCCTGCTCGGCACCGCCGCGAAGTACGGCGACGACGGCTGGCAGGACTACTGGAAGAAGCTCAAGGCCAACGGCGTGAAGGTCGTCGACGGCTGGGAGCAGGCCTACAACGAGGAGTTCTCCGGCTCGGCCGGCGGCAAGAAGGCCAAGGGGGACCGGCCGCTGGTCGTGTCGTACGCCTCCTCGCCGCCCGTCGAGGTCGTCTACGCCGACCCGAAGCCCACCGAGGCACCGACCGGGGTCGCGCAGGACACCTGCTTCCGGCAGGTCGAGTACGCCGGGCTGCTGAGCAACGCGAAGAACACCAAGGGCGGCAAGGCGTTCCTCGACTTCCTGATCAGCGAGCGGTTCCAGGAGGACATGCCGCTCAACATGTACGTGTACCCGGTACGCGAGGGCGCCCAGGTGCCGCCGGAGTTCGTGAAGTACGGGCCGCGGGCCAAGGACCCGGCGACCATGGACCCGGCGAAGATCGCCGAAAACCGTGACCAGTGGGTCAAGTCGTGGACCTCGCTCGTACTGAAGTAACCGGAGCAGCCGTCCGCAAGGACCGTCGTGGGAGCGCGGCGCGGCTCGGGCTCATCGCCGTGCCCGTCGCGTTCTTCGCGGTCTTCTTCGCCTACCCCGTCGCCGCGATCGTCGCGCGCGGTCTGGAGGTCGACGGGGTCTGGCGGTTCGGGCGGATCGGAGAAGTGCTGGCGCAGTCCGACGTCCGGCACGTCCTGTGGTTCACCGCCTGGCAGGCGGTCGTCTCGACGGTGCTCACCCTGCTGATCGCCTTGCCCGGCGCGTACGTCTTCGCGCGCTTGGACTTCCGCGGCAAGCAGGTCCTGCGGGCGGTCGTGACCGTGCCGTTCGTGCTGCCCACGGTCGTCGTCGGTACGGCCTTCCTGGCACTGGTCGGGCGCGGCGGGCTGCTGGACGAGCTGTGGGGTGTGCGGCTGGACACCACCGTGTGGGCGATCCTGCTCGCGCACGTCTTCTTCAACTACGCGGTCGTCGTACGGACCGTCGGCGGGCTCTGGGCGCAGCTCGACCCGCGCCAGGAGGAGGCCGCGCGGATGCTCGGGGCCTC
Organism: Streptomyces sp. DG1A-41; assembly: GCF_037055355.1. GTDB lineage: Bacteria > Actinomycetota > Actinomycetes > Streptomycetales > Streptomycetaceae > Streptomyces. The sequence continues at coordinate 6,623,876 of NZ_CP146350.1, forward strand.
GCCGCTGCGGGCCTGGCGGCAGGTCACGCTGCCGGCGCTCGCGCCCGCCGTGGCCGCCGCCGCGCTCATGGTCTTCCTGTTCACCTTCACGTCCTTCGGCGTCGTCCAGATCCTCGGCGGGCCCACCTTCTCGACCCTGGAGGTGGAGATCTACCGGCAGACGTCGGAGATCTTCGACCTGTCCACGGCGGCCGTGCTGACGATGATCCAGTTCGTCGCTGTGGGCGCGGTCCTCGCCCTGCACGCCTGGACCGTACGGCGGCGGGAGACCGCGCTGCGGCTGGTGGACCCGTCCGTGACCGCGCGCCGGCCGCGCGGCACCGGGCAGTGGGCGCTGCTGGGCGGGGTGCTCGTTACCGTGGTCATGCTGCTCCTGCTGCCGCTCGCCGTGCTGGTGCAGCGATCCCTGGACGCGCCCGGCTTCGGCTACTACAGGGCCCTGACCAGGAACGACGGCGGAGTGTTCCTGGTGGCGCCGGTCGAGGCGATCGGCAATTCCCTGTCGTACGCCGTCGCCGCCACCCTCATCGCCGTGGTGATCGGGGGGCTCGCCTCCGTCGCGCTCACCCGCCGGGACGCCGGGCGGTTCGTGCGCGGCTTCGACGCGCTGCTGATGCTGCCGCTCGGGGTGTCCGCGGTGACCGTCGGCTTCGGGTTCCTGATCGCCCTCGACGAACCGCCGCTGGATCTGAGGGCCTCGTGGATCCTGGTGCCGCTCGCGCAGGCGCTGGTCGGTGTGCCGTTCGTCGTGCGGACGATGCTGCCGGTGCTGCGGGCGGTGGACGTGCGGTTGCGGGAGGCGGCCTCGGTGCTGGGGGCCTCGCCCTGGCGGGTGTGGCGCGAGGTGGATCTGCCGTTGGTACGGCGGGCGCTGCTGATCGCGGCCGGGTTCGCCTTCGCGGTGTCGCTCGGGGAGTTCGGGGCGACGGTGTTCATCGCGCGGCCCGACAACCCGACGCTGCCGGTGGCCGTCGCGCGGCTGCTGGGGCGGCCCGGGGAAATCAACTACGGCCAGGCGATGGCCCTTTCGACGATTCTGATGGTGGTGTGCGCTGTGGCCCTGCTGGTGCTGGAGAGGCTGCGGACGGACCGGACCGGGGAGTTCTAGATGCTGCTGAGCCTGGAGGGCGCGACGGTCCGTTTCGGCGGGCGGGCGGTGCTCGACGCCGTCGATCTGGAGGTCGCCGAGCACGAGATCGTGTGCGTGCTCGGGCCCAGCGGAAGCGGCAAGTCGACGCTGCTGCGGGCGGTGGCGGGGCTTCAGCCGCTCGACTCCGGGCGGGTGTCGCTCGACGGGCGCGACCAGGCGGGCGTGCCCGCGCACCGGCGTGGGGTCGGGCTGATGTTCCAGGACCACCAGCTGTTCCCGCAACGGGACGTGAGCGGCAACGTCGCCTTCGGACTGCGTATGCACGGGGCGTCGAAGCGGCAACGGGCCGACCGTGTACAGGAGTTGCTGGACCTGGTCGGACTGCCGGGCGCATCCCGCCGGGCCGTCGCGGCGCTGTCCGGCGGGGAACAGCAGCGGGTGGCGCTGGCCCGGGCCCTGGCGCCGAGCCCCCGGCTGCTGATGCTGGACGAGCCGCTGGGCCAGCTCGACCGGTCGCTCAGGGAGCGGCTGGTCGTCGAGCTGAGGGAACTGTTCGGCCGGTTGGGCATCACCGTGCTCGCCGTGACGCACGACCAGGGGGAGGCCTTCGCGCTGGCCGACCGGGTGGTGGTGATGCGGGACGGCCGGATCGCCCAGGCCGGTACGCCTCTTGAGGTGTGGCAGCGGCCGGCCGACGCGTTCGTGGCCCGCTTCCTCGGCTTCGGGAACGTGGTCGAGGCGACGGTCGGGGCGGAGGCCGCGGACACGCCGTGGGGCAAGGTGCCGGTGCCGGAGGACACCCCGCAGGGCACGCGGACCCTGCTCGTGCGGCCCGCCGGCGTGCGCCTGGTGCCCGCCGGCACGGGCCTGCGCTGCACGGTGACCGCGCGTACCTTCAAGGGCACCCACGTCGCCGTCCACCTCCAGCCGGAGGACGCCCCGCGCCTGGAGGCGGCGTGTGCGCTGCGGGCGGCGCCGGAGGTCGGGGACGAGGCCGGCGTGGAGTTCGACGCGGCCGAGATCGTGGTGCTCGGCTGATCGGCCCGCGTCTGGCGCCGCTCGGCCATGCGAAGGCCACCGTCGCCCTGCGCGGGCCGCTCAGCGGGCGATGTTCGGGCAGGGCCGGGACGGGCGATGGCCCGCCCTCACGAAGGGGGACGGGCCACCGGGCGCTGATGCGCGGGCGTCAGCTGTCGCTGCTGTTCGCCCCACGACGGCGCATGCCGAAGAACACCGCACCGCCACCGACGACGACCAGGGCCGCCGCGATGCCGGCGATGATGCCGGTGTTGGAGTCGGCACCGGTCTCGGCGAGGTTGGAGTCACCGGCCGCGGGCGCGGGCGCGTTGCCCGCCGGCGTGGTGCTCTCGCTCTCCGACGGCGACGGAGCCGGGGTGTCGGTCTCCTCGGCCGGCTTCGAGGGGGAGGCCGACGGGGTCGGCGTGGCCGGCGGAGTCGCCGGCGGCTTCTCCTCCTCCTTCTTGCAGGCCGTGGCCGGGGTGACGAGGTTCGGCTTGATGTCCTCGTCGACGTACGGAGTGGCCTTGACGTGGATGCGGTACTCCGCGTTCGGCTTCCAGTTCTCGGCGAAGGTGATGGTGGTGCCTTCGCGCGAGCCCTTGACCACCTGCTCGCCGACCTTCTTCGCGTCGGCGCCGTTGTTCTCCAGGTACACGGTGACGGTCGCCGGGATGCCGGCGGGGTCCACGTCGGTGACGGTGATGACGCCCTTGTCGCCATCGCACTTCGCCTCGGCCGAGAACTCGTTGATGTTGCAGGCGAGCGCGTTGCCGGCGGCACCGAGCGCGAGCGCGGCCGAGGCGGAGACGACACCGAGGATCCGCACGGAACGTGCGACGGTACGGCGCGAAGCCGTACGGCGGGATACGGACAGAACTGCCACGTTTGTCCTTTACGGGATGCGCAAATGCGGGGGGTGGAGGCAGTGTTGACTGAACATCAGCACTACCGACAGGCTCACAGGTTTATAAGCGCCACATAAGTAGTGTCAACGCATATGCAGGCTGCAAGCACTTGCTTTGCCAGCTTATTAACCGCCGAGACGTTTCAACGCCTCCGGGGCCTCCTCGACCCGCTCCACCAGCGCGATCCGCGCCTCCATCGAACGGCCCCTGGCCAGCGACCGGAGCAGCGGCCACGTCGGCAGCTTCTCCGTCCAGTGCGCGCGGTTCACGAGCACCATCGGCGTCGGCTCGCCCCGCGACTCGTAGTAGTTCGGCGTCGCGTTGTCGAAGATCTCCTGTACGGTGCCGGCGGCCCCCGGCAGGAACACCACGCCCGCGTCGGACCGGGCCAGCAGGCCGTCCTCGCGGGTGGCGTTGGCGAAGTACTTGGCGATGTGCGACGCGAAGGCGTTCGGCGGCTCGTGGCCGTAGAACCAGGTCGGGATGCCGACGGAACGCCCGCCTTGCGGCCAGCGCGTGCGTATCTCGAAGGCGGCCGTCGCCCAGTGGGTGATCGACGGCGTGAAGTGCGGTGCCTTGGCGAGCAGTTCGAGCGACTCGGTGAGCATCTCGTCATCGAACGGGGCGGCGTACGCACCGAGGTTCGCGGCCTCCATCGCGCCCGGGCCGCCGCCCGTGGCGACCGTGAGACCGGCGCGGGCCAGCTCCCGGCCGAGCCGCGCCGCCCCCGCGTACTCCTCGGTGCCACGGGCCATCGCGTGGCCGCCCATGACGCCCACGACCCGGGCGCCGGTCAGGAGTTCGTCGAGTGCGTCGGAGACGGAGTCGTCGTGGACCGCGCGCAGCATGGAGGCGTAGATGTCCCGGTCCGCCTTCGTGCGCTGGAACCAGGCGTACGCCTGGGCGTCGGGCGTGGCCTCGTAGCCGTCCGCCAGCGACTCGAAGAGCTCCTCCGGCGAGTAGACATGGCCGCGGTACGGGTCGAAGGGCAGGTCCGGCACCGGCGGGAAGACCAGCGCGCCGTCCGTGCGGATCTTCGCGGCGGCCTCCTCGCGCATCGCGCAGCCGAGGAAGACGGCGCCCGCCGTGTCCGTGCTGAGCAGTTCGCGCGTACGGTCCGTCAGGTCGACGGCCTGGATACGGTGACCGGCGAGCGTGCCGCGCGCCGAGACGGTCGCGTCGAACTCCTCGAGCGTCTCGATCTCACGGTCGTCATGGTGGGCCGCATGGGCGGGCATCGTCTGCACGCGCCCATGCTGGCACAGCCATGTCTCAGCCCTCGACGGCCGCCGGGTCCATCCACACGACCTCGAAGGTGTGGCCGTCCAGGTCGTCAAAGGAACGGCCGTACATGAAGCCGTAGTCCTGGGTCTCGCCGGAGACCGAGCCGCCGGCCGCGACGGCCCTCTCGACCAGTTCGTCAACCTTCTCGCGGCTTTCCGCGCTCAGCGCGATGAGCACCTCGCTGGTCTTCCTCGGGTCCGCGATCTCCTTCTTGGTGAACTGGGCGTACTTCTCCTTGGTGAGCACCATGACGACGATGGCGTCGCTGATCACGACCGACGCGGCCGTGTCGTCGCTGAACTTCTCGTTGATCGAGTAGCCGAGCTCCGTGAAGAACTTCTTCGAGGCGTCGAGGTCGCTGACACACAGGTTCACGAAGATCATCTGCTCGTACATGCGGGGTCTCTCCCATCGGGTCCGTGTCGTTACGTGGGGATAGACCGGGAGCCTGCGCGGAACTCATCGCCGTACGGAGATTTTTTCGTACGAGTTTTCAGCGGGCCTCAGTGGGCCTCAGCGGGCCAGCGGCAGTGCCGCCAGCTCGGCGACCGTCAGGGTGAGCGGGCCGAACAGGGCGAGCAGTGCGCCCGCGCGGAGGGCGGCGGCGCTGCGCAGCATGGTCGCCGGGGCGCCGAGACGCAGCAGCGCGGCGGTGGTGTCGGCGCGGGCCTGCCGGGCCTCGACGGCGGCCATGAGGAGCGTCGCCACGGTGCAGCCGGTCACCAGCAGCACGCCGAGCGTGGTCAGCGGACCGAGCGACAGTCCGTCCGGAGCGTGCAGCAGCGCCATGGCGTACGCGGCCGCCAGCACCGCGCAGACCACGCCCAGGGGGCGGCCGATCCGGGTGGCCTCCGCCATGAGGATCCGGCCGGCCAGGAGCCGGAGGGCGCCGGGGCGGGCCGACTGGAGCAGCCGTCCGCACAGATGGGTCAGGCCCGGACCGGCCAGGGCCAGGCCGAGGGCGGCCAGCGCCCAGCCCGCCAGGACGCCGGGGGAGGCGCCGGAGAAGGTGAGGTCGGGGGGCGTGGGGGAGGTACGGCTCGTGTAGGTCTCCACGGCGAGACCGGCGGCCAGGACGGTGATGCCCCAGGGGAGACCGGAAGGGGCGGCCGTGGAGGCGTTGTCGGGCAGGAGGGTGTCCGACAGGGCTGCTTCGGGAGCCGCGGTGTCCGGTGTCGCGGCGTGCCGGGCCGACTGCCGCGCGGCGTCCCCGGCCGCGTGCACGGCGCTCACGGCGTCCGGTGCCGCCGTCTGAGGACCGGACGGCTCGGCGGGGTCCTCGACGGTGCTCCCGGCGCTCCGCGTGGTCGAGCCCGTGGCCGCGGCCGGGACGGACGCGCCCGTCCGCGCCGGCGGCGGCCCGCCGTTCTGCCCCGCCGCCTCGGTGGGTTCGGCGGGCGCGGTGGCGCGGACGTCCGTGGGCCGGACGATCTGCCGGCCGAAACGGCTGTACGTCCCGGAGGTCTCGCGTGTGGCCGTGCGCCGGTACGCGCCGAAACGGCCGTATCTCCCGGCCGCCCGGGACGGCGCCGGCCCCGCCTCCCTCGGCCGCAGCGACAGTGCCACCGCCACCGACGCGGCTGCGGGCACGATCGCGAGCAGCGTCAGGGCTCCCGGGAGCGGCAGCGGCCGGCCCGCCGCGAGGGACTCGGCGGCCGCGCCGTCGAAGGGCATGCCCGTCAGGTCGCCGCGCAGATGCAGGAAGCACAGCAGGGCCAGCGTCGAGCCCAGCGTGCAGGACAGGGCCGTCGTCACCGCCGAGACGGCCATCAGGCGCAGCGGGCCGAGGCCGATCGCGGAGAGGCCGGGGCGGGGCTTCGTGCCGGGGTCGGTACGGGCCACGGCGACCGCGAAGTACACGGTGGCGGCCAGCGGAGCCAGGCACCAGGCCAGGCGCATCAGGGCGGCGCCGGTGGAGCCGGGGTGGCCCAGCGCGTAGCCCAGGGTGCAGAGCAACAGCAAACCCGTCCCCGCCGAGGCCGCCGCGACCAGGAGGCGGCGCAGCTGGACGGAGGGGTGGGAGCCCCGGGTCAGACGGAGAGCGAGCACGCGGCCCGGCCTTCCGTCTCGGTGGGCTCGGCGACCGGCGGCAGGTGCACCGTCTGCACGCGCCGCCCGTCGAGCAGGGACACCGTGCGGTCGGCGAGTGCCGCGGTCTCGGCGTCGTGGGTGGCCAGGACGACCGTGATGCCGTGGGAGCGGGCCGCCGTGGTGAGGGTGCGCAGCACATGGGCGCGGTCGGCGCGGTGCAGGGGCGCCGTGGGCTCGTCGGCGAACAGCACCGACGGGGCGGGGGCGAGGGCGCGGGCGATGCACACCCGCTGCCGCTCGGCCTGCACCAGCTGGTGCGGGCGTTTGCGGGCGCCCTCGCCGATGTCCAGGCGCTCCAGCCATTCCATGGCCGCGGTCTTGGCGCGGCGCCGGCTGGTGCCGCGCAGCATCAGCGGCAGGGCGGCGTTCTCCCAGGCGTCGAGTTCCGGGACCAGCGAGGGGGCCGGGTCGATCCAGCCGAACCGGTCCCGGCGCAGCCGCTCGCGGGTGAGGGGGCCCATGGTGTGCACGGGCATGCTGTTGAACCAGACCTCGCCGCGCCGGACGGGCACCAGGCCGGACAGGCACCGCAGAAGGGTCGTCTTGCCGCTGCCGCGCGGGCCGCTGACGGCGAGGATCTCGCCCTCCCGGACGCCGAGCGAGACACCGCCGAGCGCGGGGGAGCCGTCGTCGTGCTGGAAGTGCAGGGCCCGTGCCCAGAGCACGTCGTTGTCCGGCGAAGCCTCCATGGGCGTACACCTCGGTTCAGATCCGTAGTTCCCTTGCCAATCCCCCGTGCGGGGGAACGAAGGCAGGGTCGATCGGTCACTGGCACGCTAGGCAGAAGGTGGCGGGACGCCGGACACCACGCGGCCCCGGACCGCCGTTTCTCACTCGAACGGGCGGCACCGGGGCCGGTGTTGATCATCCATGCAGACGATCAGAGCGACGACATCAGGAGCGATATCAGGAACGCCATCGCGAGCGACATCAGAGCTTCGTCCACGCCTCCGACAGGGTGGCGCGCAGGATCTGCTCGATCTCGTCGAACGTCGACTGGTCGGAGATCAGCGGCGGGGCGAGCTGGACGACCGGGTCGCCGCGGTCGTCGGCGCGGCAGTACAGGCCGTTCTCGTACAGCTTCTTGGAGAGGAAGCCGTACAGGACCCGCTCGGTCTCGTCCGCGTCGAAGGACTGCTTGGTCGCCTTGTCCTTGACCAGCTCGATGCCGTAGAAGAAGCCGTTGCCGCGGACGTCGCCGACGATCGCCAGGTCGTGGAGCTTCTCCAGGGTGGAGCGGAACGCGCCCTCGTTGTCCAGGACGTGCTGGTTGAGGTTCTCGCGCTCGAACAGGTCGAGGTTGGCCAGTCCCACGGCCGCGGAGACCGGGTGGCCGCCGAAGGTGTAGCCGTGCAGGAAGGTGTTGTCGCCCTTGTAGAACGGCTCGGCCAGGCGGTCGGAGATGATGCAGGCGCCGATCGGGGAGTAGCCCGAGGTCATGCCCTTGGCGCAGGTGATCATGTCCGGGACGTAGTCGAACTTGTCGCAGGCGAAGTACGTGCCCAGGCGGCCGAAGGCGCAGATGACCTCGTCGGAGACGAGCAGCACGTCGTACTGGTCGCAGATCTCGCGCACCCGCCGGAAGTAGCCGGGCGGGGGCGGGAAGCAGCCGCCCGCGTTCTGCACCGGCTCCAGGAAGACCGCGGCGACCGTGTCCGGGCCCTCGAAGAGGATCTGCTGCTCGATCTGGTCGGCGGCCCAGCGGCCGAAGGCCTCGGGGTCGTCGCCGTGGATCGGCGCCCGGTAGATGTTGGTGTTCGGGACCTTGTGGGCGCCCGGGACGAGGGGCTCGAAGGGCGCCTTCAGGGCCGGCAGGCCGGTGATGGACAGGGCGCCCTGCGGGGTGCCGTGGTAGGCGACCGCGCGGGAGATGACCTTGTGCTTGGTGGGCTTGCCGACCAGCTTGAAGTACTGCTTGGCGAGCTTCCATGCGGTCTCGACGGCCTCGCCGCCGCCGGTGGTGAAGAAAACCTTGTTCAGGTCGCCCGGGGCGTGGTGCGCGAGGCGCTCGGCCAGCTCGACGGCCTTGGGGTGGGCGTAGGACCACACCGGGAAGAACGCCAGCTCCTGCGCCTGCTTGAAGGCGGTCTCGGCGAGCTCGACCCGGCCGTGTCCGGCCTGCACCACGAACAGGCCGGCGAGACCGTCGAGGTAGCGCTTGCCCTGGTCGTCGTAGATGTACGTGCCCTCGCCCCGGACGATCGTGGGGACGGGGGCCTTCTCGTACGACGACATGCGCGTGAAGTGCATCCACAGGTGGTCGTACGCGGTCTGGGAGAGGTCCTTGCTCACGGCTATCGGGTCCTCACGGTTATCGGGTTCCCCACATGTAGGTCTGCTTCTTGAGCTTGAGGTAGACGAAGCTCTCGGTGGAGCGCACTCCGGGGACGGCCCGGATGCGTTTGTTGATGACGTCCAGGAGGTGGTCGTCGTCCTCGCAGACGATCTCCACCATCAGGTCGAAGGAACCTGCGGTCATCACCACGTACTCGCACTCGGACATGGCCGTCAGCGCGTCGGCCACCGACTCCACGTCGCCCTCGACGTTCACGCCGACCATCGCCTGTCTGCGGAAGCCCACGGTGAGCGGGTCCGTGACGGCGACGATCTGCATCACGCCCTGGTCGAGCAGCTTCTGGACGCGCTGGCGCACGGCCGCCTCGGACAGGCCCACGGCCTTGCCGATGGCGGCGTACGGCCGGCGGCCGTCCTCCTGGAGCTGCTCGATGATGGCGAGGGAGACGGCGTCCAGCTGCGGCGAGCTGCCGTTCCTGGACTCGCGGGAGGACTCGCGGTGCTCCCGCGAGCCCTTCTGATCTGCGCTTCGACTGGCCACGGACTCACTGTGCACGAGGTCTCGACACTTCCGCAAGCCTCGATCGATGAAATCCGTTGTTTCGGTAGCCAAGTCTTGCGGATTCCGCACGATCGAGGGGAGCGGGGGTGTTGAAAACGTGGGTCGGCCGACTAGGGTGGGTGTCTCAAGTACTGGACATCCGAACTGGAGGGCCGGCAGTGAGCACCGAGCTGCGTCGTCTGCGCAACTACATCGGCGGTGAGTTCCGGGACGCCGCCGACGGACGGACCACCGAGGTGGTCAATCCCGCGACGGGCGAGGCGTACGCGACCGCTCCGCTGTCCGGGCAGGCGGAGGTGGACGCCGCGATGGCGGCGGCCGCCGAGGCCTTCCCCGGCTGGCGCGACACCACGCCCGCCGAGCGCCAGAAGGCCCTGCTGAAGATCGCGGACGCCTTCGAGGAGCGCGCCGAGGACCTGATCGCGGCCGAGGTGGAGAACACGGGCAAGCCCATCGGGCTGACCCGCTCCGAGGAGATCCCGCCGATGGTCGACCAGATCCGCTTCTTCGCGGGTGCGGCGCGGATGCTCGAGGGGCGCTCCGCCGGTGAGTACATGGAGGGCCTGACCTCCATCGTCCGCCGCGAGCCGGTCGGCGTCTGCGCGCAGGTCGCGCCGTGGAACTACCCGATGATGATGGCCGTGTGGAAGTTCGCCCCGGCGATCGCGGCGGGCAACACGGTCGTGCTGAAGCCGTCCGACACCACCCCCGCCTCCACGGTGCTGATCGCGGAGATCCTCGGCGGGATCCTGCCGAAGGGCGTCTTCAACGTCATCTGCGGCGACCGCGAGACGGGCCGCATGATGGTCGAGCACGAGATCCCGGCGATGGCCTCCATCACCGGTTCCGTACGGGCCGGCATGCAGGTCGCCGAGTCCGCGGCCAAGGACGTCAAGCGTGTCCACCTGGAGCTGGGCGGCAAGGCGCCGGTCGTGGTCTTCGAGGACACCGACATCCCCAAGGCCGTCGAGGACATCTCGGTCGCGGGCTACTTCAACGCCGGCCAGGACTGCACGGCCGCCACGCGCGTCCTCGTCCACGAGTCCATCCACGACGAGTTCGTCTCCGCGCTGTCCAAGGCCGCCGCCGAGACCAGGACCGGGCAGCCGGACGACGAGGACGTGCTGTTCGGCCCGCTCAACAACCCCAACCAGCTCAAGCAGGTCGAGGGTTTCATCGACCGGCTGCCCGCGCACGCGCGCGTGGAGACCGGCGGCAAGCGGGTCGGCGACAAGGGCTACTTCTACGCGCCGACCGTCGTCTCGGGCCTGAAACAGGACGACGAGATCATCCAGAAGGAGGTCTTCGGCCCGGTCATCACCGTCCAGTCCTTCCGCGACGAGGACCAGGCGGTGGAGTGGGCCAACGGCGTCGAATACGCGCTCGCCTCCTCCGTGTGGACCAAGGACCACGGCCGCGCCATGCGGATGTCCAAGAAGCTCGACTTCGGCTGCGTCTGGATCAACACGCACATCCCTCTGGTCGCCGAGATGCCGCACGGCGGCTTCAAGAAGTCCGGCTACGGCAAGGACCTGTCGGCGTACGGCTTCGACGACTACACGCGGATCAAGCACGTGATGACGTCGCTGGACGCGTAGTCACCCGAGCAGGCCGCCCGCGGCCCCGGACGGTTTATTCCGTCCGGGGCCGCTGGTGCGTCCATGGTTCCTCGTGCGTCCGGTGGTCCGCGCGGAAAAGTGTTATCCGCGAGTCCTTCACACCGTCTCCGTCTGTGACCCCCGGCCCAGCCGAGATCCCGGTCCTACCTGAGAGGGTGCGTGCGGAACATCAGTGATCCCAGGCGTCGAGAGGCCACCGTGGACAGTCAGCACTGGCGCGCCACCATCACGGCGGCGCAGTCCGGCGACCGGCGGGCGCTGGACGAGCTGGTCGCGGGCTGGCTGCCGCTGGTCTACAACATCGTGGGCCGGGCCCTGAACGGGCACGCCGACGTCGACGACGTCGTCCAGGAGACCATGCTGCGCGCGGTCGACAACCTCGGCTCGCTGCGCGACCCGGACAGCTTCCGGTCCTGGCTGGTGGCGATCGCCATGCGGCAGATCCGCGACCGGGCCCGGCGCCGCACCGCGGACCGGCTGGAGGAGGCGGCGGCGGCCGACTTCGCCGAACTGACCGTGCTGCGGCTCCAGTTGGAGGGGCAGCGGCGTGAGGTCGCCGAGGCCGTGCGGTGGCTCGACGACGAGGACCGGCAGCTGCTGTCGCTGTGGTGGCTGGAGGTCGCGGGCGAACTGACCCGGCGCGAACTGGCCGCGGCCGTCGGCATCACCCGGCAGCACGCCGCCGTGCGCGTGCAGCGGATGAAGGAGCGCCTGGAGACCTCGCGCGGCATCGTCCGCGCCCTGGATGGCGCCTGCCCCGACCTGCGCGAGCTGACCGGCCGCTGGAACGGCCGGCCCGACTCGGTGTGGCGCAAGCGGCTGGCCCGGCACATCCGGGGCTGCCGCTACTGCGGCGACACCCGCGAGTCCGTCGTACCGGCGGAACGCCTCCTGGTCGGCATCGCGCTCGTCCCGCTGCCCGTCGGCTTCACGCTGTCACTCGCCTTCGGCGGCAAGACGGCCGTGGCCGCCGGCTCCGCCGGGTGGTCCGCCAAGCTGCTGGGCGCGTTCACCAAGCCGGCCGTCGCGATGACCGCCGGCGCGACGATCGTCGCGGGCGGCGCCTACGTCGTCACCCAGCCGCCGGACGCCCCGCCTCCCCGGGCCGCGGTCACCCCCACGGCGACGGCCGCCTCCGAACCGCCGCCCTCCGCCACGCCCAGCCCAACCCCCACGCCCTCCCCGCCGGCGACGAAGAAGGCCGACCTGTACGGCACGGTCGTCGACGCCGTCGACCGCGCCCCCGACCCGGACGCCCGGCCCGCCGCCCTGCCCCGCCGCCCCGAGTCCGGCATCACCAGCACCGGCGGCCCGAAGGCCGTCATGCAACACCGGGGCGACAGCGTGACGCTGAGCGGTCAGGGCTACGTCCTGGTCCGCTGGCAGATCTCGCCGCACGCCCGGCCCGGCGCGGTGGTCATGCCGACCTGGACCGGCCTGAAGGGCAAGCTGTTCCACGTGGCCTCCGGCGGCTGGCGCCGCATGGACGACCCGCTGCCCGGCGCCCCGAACGGCTACGTCACCGGCATGGGCGGCCCGGACATCGGATACGCGGTGCTGCCGCCCGGCACCCAGCAGATGTGGCAGAACGAGTACTTCTACGTCGACGGCACCGTCACCCTCACCCAGAACGAACGCGGCTGCGACTACGGCATCGCGGTCTCCCCGTCGAGTTGGCAGGCCGTGGACAAAGACGTCAACGAGGGCCCCGCCCAGGGCGCGATCCGCTACGGCCTCGTCCGCGACACCGGCACGGACAGCGCGCCGGTGCCGCAGTACGTCACGCGCTCGACCCCGGCCGATCCGGCGAGGGTGCCGCAGCGCTCGCGCGTGTAGCGCACAGCACGTCGATGCGGTTGGTCGTGATGGAGTCCACGCCCGCGTCCAGCAGCCGTCGCATGGAGCGGCGCGTGTCGGGTGTCCACACGGACAGCAGGTAGCCGTCGCGGTGGACGCGGTCGGCGAGGGGGCGGTCCACCAGCGAGAAGCGGTAGTTGAGCCAGCGCGGGCGGATCGCCTCCAGCAGGACGGGCCGGGGCGGGGCCAGCGTCGTCCAGGTGAGCGCGATCTCGGCGGCCGGGTCCGCCGCGCGCACGGCGAGCATGGCGTCGGCGCCCGCGCAGTAGTAGACGCGGTCAGCCGCCCCGGTCTCCCGTACGGCGTCCATTACCCTCCGCACCGCCCGCACGTCCGGGCAGCCGGGCAGGTCGATCATCACCCGGCGGCCGTCGGTCGCGGCCAGCGCCTCCGTCAGGGCCGGAACCCCGCCGCCGGTCAGCCCGCGCACCTCCTCCCAGGACAGCGCGAGCACCGGCCGCTCGTGCTCCCAGAGCCGCTTCAGCGTCCCGTCGTGCAACAGCACCGGCACCCCGTCGCGGGTCAGCCGGACGTCGATCTCCACCGCGTCCGCGCCCCGGCCGAGCGCGGAACGCAGCGAGGCGACGGTGTTCTCGCGGTGGCGGTAGGGGTCGCCCCGGTGGGCCACCGCGGTCACGAGCCGCCCGGGGCGCTCGGGGGAGGGCGTCACCGGTCGAGCCACCCCGCGGTGTACATGTCGATCTCCTCCCTGATCCTGGCCTTGCCCTCCGCGTCCATGTAGGACGCCTCGACGGCGTTCTTCGCCAGGTCGGCCAGGCCCCGCTCGTCGAGGTCGAGCAGCCGGGCGGCGACCGCGTACTCGTTGTCGAGGTCGGTGCCGAACATCGGCGGGTCGTCGGAGTTGATCGTGACGATGACCCCGGCCTCGGCGAACTCCTTGACCGGGTGCTCGTCGAGGGTGCGGACCGCGCGCGTGGCGATGTTGGACGTCGGGCACACCTCCAGCGGGATCCGGTGCTCGGCGAGGTGCGCGAGGAGCTTCGGGTCCTGCGCGGAGCTGGTGCCGTGGCCGATGCGCTCGGCCCGCAGATGCGTCAGGGCGTCCCATACCGTCTCCGGGCCGGTGGTCTCGCCGGCGTGCGGTACGGAGTGCAGCCCGGCGGCGATCGCCCGGTCGAAGTACGGCTTGAACTGCGGCCGCGGCACGCCGACCTCGGGACCGCCCAGGCCGAAGGAGACCAGGCCCTCCGGGCGCAGCCGGTCGTCGGTGGCGAGCCGGGTCGTCTCCTCGGCGGCTTCGAGTCCCGCCTCGCCGGGGATGTCGAAGCACCAGCGCAGCACGGTCCCGAAATCGGCCTCGGCGGCCTTGCGGGCGTCCTCGATCGCGTCCATGAAGGCGCGCTCGTCGATGCCGCGGCGGGTGGAGGAGAAGGGGGTGATGGTCAGCTCGGCGTACCGCACCTGCTGCCGGGCCAGGTCGCGGGCCACCTCGTAGGTCAGCAGCCGGACGTCCTCCGGGGTGCGGACCAGGTCGACGACCGACAGGTACACCTCGATGAAGTGGGCGAAGTCGGTGAAGGAGAAGTAGTCGACCAGGGCGGCGGGATCGGTCGGGACCTTCGAGTCGGGGTGGCGGGCGGCCAGTTCGGACACGATCCGGGGGGAGGCGGAGCCCACGTGGTGCACATGCAGTTCGGCCTTGGGCAGTCCGGCGACGAAGGCCTTCAGGTCGCGTGGGGCACGCGGGTCGACGAGATGCTCGGTCAAGGGTTCCTCCCCGGACGGCGCCTTCGCCGGCGTGTGGCGGGCGGGGCGCGGGTGATCGGCTGATCGATGACTCGGGTCTCATCGTAGGCACGGGAGCAGCGGCCCCGAGGGCGCGGGGCCGCATCGATGCGCGGCTGTGCCGCGGGGGCGCGATCAACCCCGATGTACCCGCCCTGTAGTACGCACCGAACGGCCCCGTAGCATGGCGGCACGATCGACCCAGGGGGGATGCACCATGACGGACCCGACGCAGCCCGGCGGAGGTGGCGGCCACGACCCGTGGGCGCCCCCGGAGAACAAGACCTCGCTCGACAAGAACCAGACGCCACAGCCGCCGTCCGTACACGACCAGGCCACGGTCACCTCGATGCCGAGCGCGGGTTTCACCCCGCCCACCGGCACGCCACCGTTCGACACCTCCGGCGCCGGCGCTGTCCCGCCACCGCCCACCGCCCCCACCGGCGGCTATGGCTACCCCGGCTACCCCCAGGCGGGCTACGGCTGGCCCGGTATGCCGCCTGCCCCGCAGAACGGCATGGGCATCGCCGCGATGGTGCTGGGCATCGTCTCCTGCGCGCTCTTCTGTCTGTACGGTGTGGTCTCCCTGGTCACAGGCATCCTCGCCGTCGTCTTCGGCATCAAGGGCCGCAAGCGCGCGGAGGCCGGAGTGGCCACCAACCACGGTCAGGCTCAGGCGGGTCTGATCATGGGCATCATCGGGATCATCCTCGGAATCGCGGTGATCGTCCTGATAGCCGTGGGCATCACGGCCGCGATCAACAGCGACGAGCCGTACGACGACCCGTACTACGGTGCCCACGCCCCGGTCGCCACCGCCCCGTCCCACCACTGAAACAGCCGTACGGCGCGGCGGAGTTGGCCACTACGATTCCCTGGTCTGACAACGGAGGGGAGATCGTCCATGTCCAACACCAACCCCACGCCCGGTGAGTTCGGTCCGCCGTCCCAGCCCCCGCAGCAGCCGGCCCCCGGCTACGGCTACCCCCAGGGCGGCCCCGGCTACGGCTACCCCCAGGGCGGCCCCGGCTACCCGGCCGCGCCGCCCGCGGGCTACCCCCAGGCGCCCGGCTACGCGATGCCCGCGCAGCCGAGCAACGGCATGGGAACCACGGGTCTGGTGCTGGGCATCATCGGCGTGGTGTGCAGCGTGACCTTCCTGCTGTGGTTCTTCGGCGTGATCCTGGGCATCCTGGCGATCATCTTCGGTGCCATCGGCCGGGGCAGGGCCACCCGAGGTGAGGCCACCAACAAGGGTGCGGCGACCGCCGGACTGGTCTGCGGCATCATCGCCACCGTGATCCTGCCGCTGCTGGGCTTCCTGCTCTTCGCCAGCGTCATGGGCGGGCTCGGCGCGGCTGCCTGAAGCCGCTGCTTCACGGTGAGGGGCCGGCCCCATGTGCCGGCCCCTCACTCATGCCCCGCGCAGCCGCTCCCGCGCCTCCATCAGCGCGAATCCCAGCAGGTTCGGTCCCCGCCACCGCTCCGGATCCGCCGCCGCCTCGTCGTCCGCGGCCAGCCCGATGCCCCACACCCGGTCCACGGGACTCGCCTCGACCAGCACCCGGTCACCGGTGTTCAGCAGGAACGCCCGCAGCTCCGGATGCGCGCCGAACTTGTGGACGCTGCCCTCCACGACGATCCGGAACCGCTCCCGCTGCCATATCGCCTCGTCGAAACCGCGCACCAGCCGTCCGGCCTTCTTCGCCTCGGCGGGATGCCCGGCGGCAAGCACGGCACGCTCCGCGGCCGTGTCCTCGAACAGCCGCGCCTTGCCCGCCATCATCCAGTGCTCGGCGGTCGCGTACTCCACGCCGTCCACCGTGAACGGCGCCGGCCACCACTGGCTCAGACAGCTCGTGCCGATCCGGCCGTCCGGCCGCGGCCGGTGTCCCCAGAAGTGCAGATACTTGATCCTGCTCCCCGCGCGGACCGCCCTGATCAGGGCGGTCCGGGAAGTGACCGCCACCGTGATCCTCTCCATGCGCGCGAGTCTGGCACGCACCCCTGACACAGCGTCCTGCCATTTCCCGTCGGAATCGACACCTGGTCGACAGATTCCGTCGCGTAACCAAAAATCAACAACGGAATCCCTTGTTGGAGTGACATCCCTCTGTCAGGATCGGCACTCAAATCGAGCCTGAGCCACGCCGGCCCCACCGCGGGGACACGGAGGAGAGCGACATGCACAACCCGGGCAACGCCACCCCGGACCGATTCCCGGCCGAGGAGCGCTTCGAGGAGGGCGCGCAGTACATCGCCGGCCGCCTGACCAGGGGCACCTCCGGCCGCACGCACGCGGTCGTCGACCCGGCGTCGGGCGAGGAGGTCCTGCGCTACGAGCTGGCGGGCACGGCCGACGTCGACCGGGCCGTCGCCGCCGCCCGCGAGGCGTTCCCGGGCTGGGCGGGAGCCACGCCCGGCGAGCGGTCCGACGCCCTGCACCGGTTCGCCGCGGTCCTGGCCGACCGTGCCGAGGACTTCGCCCGTGCCGAGTCGCTCCAGTGCGGCAAGCCGCTGAAGCTGAGCCGGGAGTTCGACGTCCCGGGGACGATCGACAACACCGCCTTCTTCGCCGGCGCGGCACGGCTTCTCCAGGGCCAGTCCGCCGGTGAGTACTCCGGCGACCACACGTCGTACCTCCGGCGTGAGCCCATCGGGGTCGTCGGCTCCATCGCGCCCTGGAACTATCCCCTCCAGATGGCCGCCTGGAAGGTCCTGCCGGCGATCGCGGCGGGCAACACCATCGTCCTCAAGCCCGCCGAGCTCACCCCGCTGACCTCGCTGCTCTTCGCCCAGGCGGTCACGGACGCCGGGATCCCGGACGGTGTGGTCAACATCGTCACCGGCACCGGCAAGGAGGCCGGAGAGTACCTCGTCGGCCACCCCGACGTGGCCATGACCTCCTTCACCGGCTCCACCGCCGTCGGCAGGCGCGTCGCGGAGATCGCCACCGCCACCGTCAAGCGCCTCCACCTGGAGCTCGGCGGCAAGGCGCCCTTCGTGGTCTTCGACGACGCCGACCTGGAGGCCGCCGCCCACGGCGCGGTCGCGGGCGCGCTCATCAACACCGGACAGGACTGCACGGCCGCCACGCGCGCATACGTACAGCGGCCGCTGTACGACGCCTTCGTGGAACGGACGGCGGCGCTCATGGAGACCGTCCGGCTCGGCGACCCCTTCGCGGCCGGCACCGACCTCGGCCCGCTCGTCTCACACGCCCAGCGCGACCGGGTCGCCGGTTTCGTCGACCGGGCACGGGCCTACGCGCGCGTGGTGACCGGCGGCGAGGCACCCGAGGGCGAGCTCGCCAAAGGCGCCTACTACCGGCCGACCCTCATCGCCGACGCCGCCCAGGACAGCGAGGTCGTCCAGTCCGAGATCTTCGGACCGGTCCTGGTCGTGCTGCCGTTCGACACCGACGACGAGGGCATCGCGCTCGCCAACGACACCCCGTACGGGCTCGCCGCCTCCGCCTGGAGCCGGGACGTGTACCGGGCGAACCGGGCCACACGCGAGATCAAGGCGGGCTGTGTGTGGGTCAACGACCACATCCCGATCATCAGCGAGATGCCGCACGGCGGATACAAGTCCTCCGGCTACGGCAAGGACATGTCCGCGTACTCGTTCGAGGAGTACACCCAGATCAAGCACGTCATGTTCGACAACACGGCGGTGGCCGCCAAAGACTGGCACCGCACCGTCTTCGGGGACCGATAGTCGTCTGCAGGCCGCCTGACCAACGGCCGCCCACCCTCCGAAAGGGCACCACGCGCATGGAGCAGTACGAGCCCGACCGCCTGTCCCCGGCCCAAGTGGCCGCCATACGGCGCAGTTTCAGGAACGGCAGGGCCGCCCTCACCCGGCGGTCGCTGCTGCGCGCCTCCGCGGGCGGCGCGCTGGCGGTCGGCGGTCTCGGGACGCTGAGCGCCTGCGGCATCCCGGCGGCGGGCACGTCGCAGGGCGGCGTCTCGGCCGAGGACCACTCGGCCAAGGAGAAGACCGTGAACTTCTCCAACTGGACCGAGTACATGGACGTCGACGACAGCGGCAAGCACCACCCGACGCTGGAGCAGTTCACGAAACGCACCGGCATCAAGGTCAAGTACACCGAGGACATCAACGACAACAACGAGTTCTTCGGCAAGATCAAGCCGCAGCTCGCCGCGGGCCAGGACACCGGGCGCGACATCATCGTCCTCACCGACTGGCTGGCCGGCCGCCTCATCCGCCTGGGCTGGGTGCAGAAGCTCGACCCGGCCAACCTGCCGCACGCCTACGCCAACCTGTCGGCCCAGTTCCGCAGCCCCGACTGGGACCCGGGCCGCGCCTACTCGTACGTCTGGCAGGGCATCTCGACCGTCATCGCGTACAACAAGAAGGCGCTCGACGGCGTCGAGGTGACGTCGATATCCGACCTGCTCGACAACCCCAGGCTCAAGGGGAGGGTCGGCTTCCTGTCGGAGATGCGCGACAGCGTCGGCATGACGCTGCTCGACATGGGCAAGGACCCGGCGAAGTTCACCGCCGACGACTACGACGCGGCCATCGCCCGGCTCCAGAAGGCCGTCGACAAGGGCCAGATCCGCCGCTTCACCGGCAACGACTACACATCCGACCTGACCAGCGGCGACTTCGCGGCCTGCGTCGCCTGGGCCGGGGACGTCGTCCAGCTCAAGGCGGACAGCCCCGACATCGACTTCCTCATCCCGGACAGCGGCTACATGACGTCGACCGACAACCTGCTGATCCCCAACAAGGCCCGGCACAAGACGAACGCCGAGCGGCTCATCGACTTCTACTACGAGCCGAAGCCGGCCGCCGAACTCGCCGCGTACATCAACTACGTCTGTCCCGTCGACGGCGTGAAGGCCGAGCTGGCGAAGATCGACGAGGACGCGGCGAACAACCCGCTGATCATCCCCGACAAGGCCATGGCCGCCAAGTCGCACGCCTTCCGCTCGCTGAGCTCGAAGGAAGAGACCGAGTTCGAAGAGAAGTTCGCGAAGCTGACGGGGGCGTGACCCACGATGACGAACAAGACAGACCCCACCGGTGACGTCCGCCTGACGGGCATCAGCAAGACCTACGGCTCCTTCACCGCCGTCCATCCGCTCGACCTGACCGTCCCGCAGGGCTCCTTCTTCGCCCTGCTCGGCGCCTCCGGCTGCGGCAAGACCACCACCCTGCGCATGATCGCCGGCCTGGAGGAACCTTCCTCCGGGACCGTGGCGCTGGGCAACCAGGACGTGACCGCGCTCCCGCCGTACAAGCGGCCCGTGAACACGGTCTTCCAGTCCTACGCCCTCTTCCCGCACCTCGACATCTTCGAGAACGTCGCCTTCGGACTGCGCCGGCGCGGCCTGAAGTCGGTGAAGAAGCAGGTCGAGGAGATGCTCGACCTGGTCCAGCTCGGTGAGCAGGCCCGTAAGAAGCCGCACCAGCTCTCCGGCGGCCAGCAGCAGCGCGTCGCCGTGGCCCGCGCGCTGATCAACCACCCCAAGGTGCTCCTCCTCGACGAGCCGCTCGGCGCCCTCGACCTCAAGCTGCGCCGCCAGATGCAGCTGGAGCTCAAGCGCATCCAGACCGAGGTGGGCATCACCTTCATCCACGTCACGCACGACCAGGAGGAAGCCATGACCATGGCCGACACGGTCGCCGTGATGAACGCGGGCCGCGTCGAGCAACTCGGCTCGCCGGCCGACCTCTACGAGAACCCGCGCACCACCTTCGTCGCCAACTTCCTCGGCACCTCGAACTTCATCGAGGCCGAGGTCGGCTCCAAGAGCGGCGACGAGATCGTGCTGAAGGCGGGCGGCGGCAAGCTCGTCCTGCCCGAGGCGCGGTGCGGCGCGCCCACGGCGACCGGCGGCAAGGTGCTGGTCGGCGTCCGCCCGGAGAAGATCTCCCTCACCCACGCGGACGACGCCGGCGAGATACCCGAGGGCCGCAACCGCATCACCGGCCGGATCGCCGACTCCAGTTTCATCGGCGTCTCGACGCAGTACGTCGTCGACAGCCCGGTCTGCCCGGACTTCGAGGTCTACGCCCAGAACATCGACCGTGACCCGCGGCTGGTGCCCGGCGCCGAGGTCGTCCTGCACTGGAACCCGGCCCACACCTTCGGCCTGGACGCCGCCCAGGACGTCGACGCCGGAGTGGAAGAGGCGGTCTGATGTCGACACTGACCGAGGCGCCACCGCCGCTCGCACCACAGGCCCCCGAGCCGAAACCCCCGAAGCGCAGGGGCCGCTGGACCCCGTACGTGCTGCTGCTCCCCGGCATCCTCTGGCTGCTGGTCTTCTTCGCGCTGCCGATGATCTACCAGGCCTCCACGTCCGTGCAGACGGGCTCGCTGGAGCAGGGCTACAAGGTCACCTGGCACTTCGCCACGTACTGGGACGCGCTGTCCGCGTACTGGCCGCAGTTCGTCCGGTCCGTGATGTACGCGGGCACCGCGACGATCCTCTGCCTGCTGCTCGGCTACCCGCTCGCGTATCTGATCGCCTTCCGCGCGGGTCGCTGGCGGAACCTGATCATGATCCTGGTGATCGCGCCGTTCTTCACCAGCTTCCTGATCCGCACCCTGGCCTGGAAGACGATCCTCGCGGACGGCGGCCCGCTCGTCGGCGCGCTCGACACGCTGCACGTCCTGGACGTCACCAACTGGCTCGGCTGGACCGCCGGCGACCGGGTCCTCGCCACGCCGCTCGCGGTGGTCTGCGGACTGACGTACAACTTCCTGCCGTTCATGATCCTGCCGCTCTACACCTCGCTGGAGCGGATCGACGGCCGGCTCCACGAGGCCGCGGGCGACCTGTACGCACGTCCCTGGACGACCTTCCGCAAGGTCACCTTCCCGCTGTCGATGCCGGGTGTCGTCTCCGGCACGCTGCTGACCTTCATCCCGGCGGCCGGTGACTACGTCAACGCCGACCTCCTCGGCTCCACGGACACCCGCATGGTCGGAAACGTCATCCAGACGCAGTTCCTGAGAGTGCTCGACTATCCGACGGCCGCGGCGCTCTCCTTCATCCTCATGGCGGCCATTCTTCTCATGGTCACCCTCTACATCCGCAGGTCCGGGACGGAGGATCTGGTCTAAATGCCCTTCGTCAACTGGCTGAAAAGAAATCTCGTCGTCATCGCGGGACTGCTGACGCTCGCCTATCTCCTGCTGCCGAACATCATCGTGACGGTGTTCTCCTTCAACAAACCGAAGGGGCGCTTCAACTACGAATGGCAGCAGTTCTCCCTGGACGCCTGGAAGGACCCGTGCGGGGTCTCCGATCTGTGCGGCTCGCTGTCGGTCAGCCTCCAGATCGCGTTCTGGGCGACGCTCGGCGCCACGCTCCTCGGCACGCTCATCGCCTTCGCGCTGGTCCGCTACCGGTTCCGCGCCCGTGGCGCCGTGAACTCGCTGATCTTCCTGCCGATGGCGATGCCCGAGGTCGTCATGGCCGCCTCGCTGCTCACCCTGTTCCTCAACATGGGCGCACAGCTGGGTTTCTGGACGATTCTCATCGCGCACATCATGTTCTGCCTGAGTTTCGTGGTCACGGCCGTCAAAGCGCGCGTGATGTCGATGGATCCCAAACTGGAGGAGGCGGCGCGGGACCTGTACGCGGGCCCGTTCCAGACCTTCGTCCGGGTCACCCTGCCGATCGCGGCGCCGGGAATCGCGGCAGGCGCCATGCTCGCCTTCGCCCTCTCCTTCGACGACTTCATCATCACCAATTTCAACGCCGGCTCGACCGTCACCTTCCCCATGTTCGTCTGGGGCTCGGCGCAGCGCGGAACGCCCGTACAGATCAATGTCATCGGCACGGCCATGTTCGTCGTCGCCGTACTGTTCGTCCTGGCTTCCATGGCCGTCGGTCATCGCCGCAACAGACAAAAGGCATAACCTGAGGGAGTTGACATCATGGCCCCGAGCGCCATGAAGCAGCGGTACAAATGGATTCGTTCGCTTTCCGACGCCCAGCCGGTCCCGTACTGGCTGGACGACCCCGGCCGGCCTCGCCCCGAACCCGCCCTCACCTCCTCCGAGACCTGCGATCTGCTGGTCGTCGGCGGCGGCTACAGCGGACTGTGGACGGCGCTGATCGCCAAGGAACGCGACCCGCGGCGGGACGTGGTGCTGGTGGAGGGCCGCGAGGTGGGTTGGGCCGCCTCGGGCCGCAACGGAGGATTCTGCGCCGCCTCCCTCACCCACGGCCTGCCCAACGGCCTCGCCCGCTGGCCGGAGGAGATCCACAAGCTCCAGGAGCTGGGCGCCCGCAACCTCGACGCGATCGAGGCGGCGGTCGCCCGGCACTCCATCGACTGCGACTTCGAACGCACCGGCGAGATCGACGTCGCCACCGAGCCGTACCAGGCGGCGCAACTGCGCGACTGGCACGCGGAGACGTCCCGCCGGGGCCTCGCCGAGGACGTCGAGTTCCTGGACGCCGACGCGGTCCGGGAACAGGTGAACTCACCGACCTTCCATGCGGGCCTGTGGGACCGCAGGGGCGTGGCGATGCTGCACCCGGCGAAACTGGCCTGGGGCCTGAAGCGGGCATGCGTGAAGCTGGGCGTCCGCGTCTACGAGCACACCCCGGCGCTGACCCTGAAGCCGTACGGCGCCGGCATGGCCGTACGCACCCCCTACGGCCGGATCCGCGCCCGCCGGGTCGCCCTCGGCACCAACATCTTCCCGAACCTGGTCAGACGCGTCCGCTCGTACACCGTCCCGGTCTACGACTACGCCCTCATGACCGAGCCGCTCGGCCCCGCCCAACTGGCCTCGATCGGCTGGAAGAACCGCCAGGGCCTCGGGGACAGCGCCAACCAGTTCCACTACTTCCGCCTGTCCGCCGACAACCGGATCCTCTGGGGCGGCTACGACGCGATCTACCCCTACGGCGGCCGCGTCCGCGCCGAGTACGACGACCGCCCGGAGACCTACGCCAAGCTCGCCGGGCACTTCTTCACCTGCTTCCCGCAGCTGGAGGGCGTCCGCTTCACGCACGCCTGGGGCGGCGCGATCGACACCTGCTCCCGCTTCTCGGCGTTCTTCGGCACCGCCCACCAGCAGAAGGTCGCCTACGCGGCGGGCTACACGGGCCTGGGCGTCGGCGCGACGCGCTTCGGCGCCGAGGTGATGCTGGACCTGCTGTCCGGCGAGCGCACGGAACGCACGGAACTGCACATGGTCCGCAAGAAGCCCCTGCCCTTCCCGCCGGAGCCCTTCGCCTGGACGGGCATCGCCCTCACCAAGTGGTCCCTGGCCCGCGCGGACGCCCAGGGCGGCCGCCGCAACCTGTGGCTGCGCACGATGGACCGGCTGGGGCTGGGCTTCGACAGCTGAACCGGCGGGTGTGAGACGGTTCACTCCAATGAGGGGCCGGAACCCGCGTAATGTCCGCAAGGAGACCTCCCTCTCCCTCGTGACGCCCTGCGCGTTCGCGACATTCACGAGTGAGAAGGAGGTCTTCCTGATGACCGGTGCGAAGACGGCGGTCGAGTGGCTCTCATCCGTCGCGCCCGATCCCGAGGCCTGCCGCTGGGAGTGGGAGCGCAACCCGCTCGGGATCGCGCTGCTGCCGGCCGGCAGCGCGTGGGACGTGCTCATCCTGCCCGGCGAACTCGGCTATGCCGCGCTCGACGTGCTCAGCCGCGTCCTCGACCAGCCGGGCCCCGTCCTCGTCGACTTCGGCGACGCGCGCATGGGGTTCTTCGTGCCGCCGGGCACCGCGGCCCGCTGGCTCGGCACGGGCATCCGCACAGCGGGCGCCGGCACCTGGATCGTCGTGCCGTACCCGGGCCGTTCCTCACCCGGCGGAGTCCGCTGGCTCGTCCCCCGGACGGCACGGGCACCCTGACGGACCCGGCCCTGCTGGAACTGGCGATGCACGAGGCGGCGGCGGGGCTTGCCACGGAGAACGACGATTAGGCCCTACCGCTGGGCTGCACGGGCGGCGTCGTCCGCCTGAGGAACAGCCACAGCGACGACAGCAGCACCGCGCACAGACACCAGCTGGCCACCACGTCCAGTGGCCAGTGATAGCCGCGGCGGACCAGGCCGTAGCTCGCGCCGAGTACGAGGACGAGGCAGGCGGCGACCAGGGCGCGGCGGGCGAGGGGCGGGCCGAGCCGGGGGAGCAGCAGCAGGGTCGCGCAGCCATAGGCGATGGCGGCCGTGGCGGTGTGCCCCGAGGGGTAGAAGCCGGTTGCGGGAGGGACGGCCGGGGTGCCCGGGCGGTCCGTGAGCTCCTTGAGCGGGATGATCAGCGCCGGCACCAGGGCCATGAGGAGGGCCGCGGCGGTGACGGGCAGCCACCAGCGGTGCGTGCGGCGGGTTCGCAGGGCGACGTATCCGAGGGCGATGGCGAGGACCGGGACCGCGACCTGGACGTTGCCGAGGTCGGAGAGAAACTCGGAGAGACCGTCCGGATGGACGAGGCCGCGGCTGACGCGCTCGTCGAGCCGGAGGAGCGGGCCGTCGGCGACGACCTGCCAGGTGATCAGGGCGAAGAGCAGGGCGGGAAAACCGAACAGCAGGGTCAGGGCGCCCGGGTGTGTTCTCCGCGTCCGCGCGGGGGACGTGGCGCGTTCCTGGTTCGCGGGGATCGGCATGGGGCACAGCTTGGCACGAGCGCAGACGTCCACTCGCCGCCCCTTGCGGAGGATCACGTGAATCACCCGTCCCACGACGACGGCCACTTCGACCACTGCCCGTGGCTCTTCGCCGAGCAGGCCTCGGACGGTCAGCGCACGGCACAGGAGCAGCGGCAGAAGCGGCTGCTCGGGGAGCGGGGTCGGGAACGGGGTCCGTACGGCTCGGTGAGCACTGCTTCGTCGCGGAGACGGCCGCGGTGTACCCGGACGTCCTGCACCTGGGCGACCACTCGTACATCGCGGCCCATGCCTACGTCACCGGCGACATACGCGCGGGTGCCGACTGCACGATCAATCCCTTCACGGTGGTGCGCGGCACCGTCACCCTCGGGAACGGAGTGCGTATCGGCGCCCACAGCTCGTTGCTCGCCTTCAACCACGGGACCTCGCCCGAGCTGCCGGTTCATCAGCAGCCCGTCACCAGCCGCGGGATCACGGTCGGCGACGACGTGTGGATCGGCTCCCACGTGGTCGTCCTGGACGGCGTCACCATCGGCGACCACTGCGTCATCGGCGCCGGCGCGGTCGTCACGAAGGACCTGCCCGCGTGGACGGTGGCGGCCGGCAACCCGGCCCGACGGATACGCGACCGCCGGGAGGCGCGCGGGGCGGCACAACACGCGGGGGTGTCGGGCGGTGTGGCGCCCGGTGGTGCGGCATCGGGTGTTGAGGCATCCGGTGTCGCTGCATCGGGCAGTGAGGCACCGCACCCCGCCCCGGAGCCGTCGGCCCTCGCCGGTGAACTGTCCGCCTTCGCCGCCACCGCCCGCGCACAGGCCGCCGACCTGCTCGACCACTGCCGGCAGCCCGGCACCGGGCGGTACGTCGACCGGCCCGGCACCGAGCCGACCGTGCGGGCGCACTGCGACGCCGTCGAGATCGCCGAGCTGCTGCTCGGGGAAGCGCCGCCCCACCTGTCCGCAGCCGAGCACGCGGCACGGCTGCGGGCGCTCCAGGACCCCACCACCGGACTGGTCCCCGAGTACGGCGCGGCACCGCCGGTCCCCGGCCCGGCCGGGCTGCCGGGGGACGGGGCCTCGGCCTATCACGTGCTGTGCGTCGGCTACGCGCTGGACCTGCTCGGCAGTTCCTTCGCCCACCCGGTCCACACGGTGCGCACCACCACGGCGGACCAGCTGGTCCGGCACCTGGCCGGGCTGCCCTGGCGCGATCGTGCCTGGCACGCCGGGGCGTGGGTCGACTCCTGGGCCACCGCCGCGCACTGGAACCTGCGCCTCGGTACGGAGGCTGCCGCGCCCGGGGCGCTGGAGGCGCTGTTCGGCTGGATGCACACCCATGCCGATCCCTGGACGGGCATGTGGGGCTCTCCCACCCCCGACTCCGGGCGCCTCCAGATGGTCAACGGCTACTACCGGCTCACCCGCGGCTCCTTCGGCCAGTTCGGCCTGCCCGTACCGTACGCGGAGCGCGTGATCGACACGGTCCTCGACCACGCTCGCGACCCCCGCCACTTCTCCCCGGGCCGCGAGAACGCCTGCAACGTCCTGGACGTGATCCACCCCTTGTGGCTCTGCGCCCGGCAGACCACCCACCGCGCCGAGGAGGCCCGCTCCTGGGCGGCGACCCAGCTCACCGCCGCCCTGCGCCGCTGGCACCCGGGCCGGGGCTTCCCCTTCGGCCCCACCCCCGACGGCACCGGCCCGGGGCGTGAACCCGGCCTCCAGGGCACGGAGATGTGGCTCGCCATCGTCTGGCTGCTCGCGGATCTCGTCGGCCTCGCGGACGTCCTGGGATACCGCCCCCGAGGAATACACCGCCCGGAACCGGCCCTGCCCGCCGAAGGAACGGCATGATTCCCGCTCACGGAATGGCTTCGATCCGCTCCAGATTTTCCTCGCCCCATTCACCGAGGGGCGCCATCGCCGCGTTGAGGGAACGGCCGAAATCGGTCAGCGAGTACTCCACCTTCGGCGGCACTTGATGATGCGCTTCGCGGTGTATGAGACCGCTGTGCTCCATCTCCCGGAGCTGAAGGATCAGCATCCTTTCGCTGATTCCGGCCACGGCCCGCCTCAACTCCCCGAAGCGTAACGGCCCCTCACCGAGCGAGAACAGAATCAGACCCTTCCACTTTCCGCCCATGACGGCGATGGCGGCGTCCAGTCCGCACGTATAGGTGCGCTTCGTCATTCGGCCCTCCCACGAACAAGAATGTCAGTACCCGAGGAAAATGTAGGTACTTGAGGGAATGTACGCGATCACCCAGCATGGATTTCCCGTACGGAGAACAAGGGAGAGAAAACATGGCTGGGGACAACCGCACACCGGTCACCGTCGTCGGACTGGGCTCGATGGGCCGGGCACTGGCGGGGGCGTTCGTGACGGCGGGGCACCCGACGACCGTCTGGAACCGCACCCCGGGCCGGGCCGGGCCGTTGGTGGACCAGGGGGCGCTGCACGCCGCGTCCGTCGCGGACGCGGTCGCGGCGAGTGGACTGGTCGTCACCTGCCTGACCACCTTCGAGGACACCCGCGCGGCACTGGAACCGGCCGCCGGGGTGTTACGGGGCCGGGCTCTCGTCACACTGAACAGCGGCTCCCCGGCCGGCGCCCGTGAGACGGCCGCGTGGGCCACCGCGCACGGCGCCCGTCTGCTCGCCGGGGCCGTCAAGAACGTGCCGTCGGCCGTGGGGAAGCCGGACACCCTGCTCTACTACAGCGGGGACAAGGCCGTCTTCGACGAACACGAGAGGACCCTGAGAGTGCTGGGCGGCGACACCGTCCATCTCGGGGAGGAGCCCGATCTCGCCGCGCTGTACGAGATGGCGGTGGGTGCGATGCTGCTGCCCGCGCTCGTCGGCTTCTTCCAGGGGGCCGCCGCCGTCCAGGCGCGCGGGCTGCGGGTGGACTCGATGGTGCGGTTCGCCGGCAAGTGGCTGGACATGATCAAAGCGCTGCTGCCCGTCTACGCCGCGGAGATCGACAGCGGTGCCTACGGCGATGCCGCCAGTTCGGTGAACCTCTTCCTCGCGGGCGCGGTCCATGACGACGACCTGAGCGAGGAGACGAACGTCGACACCACCTGGCTGGCCCCCCTGCACGACCTCGTGCGACGGGCGGCCGAGGCGGGTCATGGCGAGCACAGCATCTCGGCACTGACGGAAGTGCTCAGGAAGCCGCCGCACAGCGTGGCGTAGAGGGAGGTCGGCCGCCCCGGAACAGGGGGGGTGGTTCCGAGGCGGCCGTCCGGACCGGAACGTCGCGCGCCCCGGGGGGTTTGGGGCGGGCGACTGTCCGATCGGTGAGGAGATCCAGAGCCTCAGGCTCCGGTTGTGTGCGCGAGGGCACGACCAGGTCGAAGCTGGGGAGGCCCCGGCCTGATGTCACCCACAGTCCCCTGTGGGCGGGGGTGTATCTCTCATCTGGGTAGAACCTACGACAGGGGCTGGGCGGAGGACAGGCCGCAGGGCCTGCTGTCATCCACCTCGCACACCTTCTTCACACGCTCTGCCGCTCGCCGCCCCGGTAGCGGAACCGGAGCGGCTCACCTGCCCCGATGGCGGCTCAGATGCGCGCGATCCGGCGCCGGGGCGGATGCGAAGCCGACGTCAGATGCGAAGCCGACGTCAGATGCGTGCGAAGGCCTGCTCGATGATGTCGAGGCCCTCGGTCAGCAGGTCCTCGCCGATCACCAGCGGGGGCAGGAAGCGGAGCACGTTGCCGTAGGTGCCACAGGTCAGGACCAGCAGGCCCTCGGCGTGGCAGGCCTTGGCGAGTGCGGCGGTCGCCTCCGGGTTCGGCTCCTTGGTGGCGCGGTCCTTGACCAGCTCGATGGCGATCATCGCGCCACGGCCGCGGATGTCGCCGATGACGTCGAACTTCTCCTGCATGGCGGAAAGGCGCGCCTTCATCACGGCCTCGATGGTCTTCGCCCTGGCGTTGAGGTCGAGCTCCTTCATGGTCTCGATCGAGCCCAGGGCGCCCGCGCAGGCGACCGGGTTGCCGCCGTAGGTGCCGCCCAGGCCGCCGGCGTGCGCGGCGTCCATGATCTCGGCGCGCCCGGTCACGGCGGCGAGCGGCAGACCACCGGCGATGCCCTTGGCGGTGGTGATCAGATCCGGGACGATGCCCTCGTCCTCACACGCGAACCACTGCCCGGTACGGCAGAAGCCGGACTGGATCTCGTCGGCGACGAAGACGATGCCGTGGTCGGAGGCGAACGTGCGGATCGCCGGCAGGAAGCCCTTGGCCGGCTCGATGAAACCGCCTTCGCCGAGCACCGGCTCGATGATGATCGCGGCGACGTTCTCCGCGCCGACCTGCTTGCTGATCTGGTCGATGGCCTGCGCGGCGGCCTCGGGACCGGCGTTCTCGGGACCGGTCGGCCAGCGGTAGCCGTACGCCACGGGCACGCGGTACACCTCGGGCGCGAACGGCCCGAAGCCGTGCTTGTACGGCATGTTCTTGGACGTCAGCGCCATGGTCAGGTTGGTCCGCCCGTGGTAGCCGTGGTCGAACACCACGACGGCCTGCCGCTTCGTGTACGACCGCGCGATCTTCACGGCGTTCTCGACGGCCTCGGCGCCGGAGTTGAACAGCGCGCTTTTCTTGGCGTGGTCACCAGGCGTCAGCTCCGCGAGCGCCTCGGCGACCTCGACGTACCCCTGGTACGGCGTGACCATGAAACAGGTGTGGGTGAAGTCGGCGAGCTGCGCGGACGCCCGGCGCACGACGGCCTCGGCGGAGGCGCCGACGGAGGTCACGGCGATGCCCGACCCGAAGTCGATCAGCCGGTTCCCGTCGACGTCCTCGATGATCCCGCCCCCGGCCCGCGCCGTGAAAACGGGCAGCACGGACCCCACACCCTGCGCGACCGCGGCGGTACGGCGGGCCTGCAACTCCTGCGACTTCGGTCCGGGGATGGCGGTGACGACGCGACGCTCCTGCGGAAGTGCGCTCATGCGGGGCTCCTGGGTGGTGCGGACGGGATGTACAGACACTTCGCTTCTTTTGTCGCAGGCTAGGGCGGGGGGAGGGGGGTGGGCATGCTCCATGTGGGCGTTGTCGGCGGGGCGGCTTGTCCGGGGTGGACATGGCGGTCTCGTGGGCCGGTGCCCACGCCCCGGCCGTGTAAGCGGTGAACTCCCCAGGGGAGGGCGTTAGATTGGCTCGCTGATGGTGGACGGAGCGGCTGGTCAGGGGGCAAAGGCGATGGACAGCGACGGGACGCAGGAGGCGCGGGGTACGCATGCGAACCCGGTGCCGCGTCCGGCGGGGCCGCCGGAGGTGCCCGCGGTGCCGCCGAACGGCCTCAGCGGGCCGCCGAACGGCCTCAGCGCGCCGCCGGGCGGATCCGTTGTGCCGCCCCGGCCGATCCGGGCGCCCGGGGTGCCTCCGATGCCGGACGGGTCCTCCTTCCTGACGTGGCTGCGTACGCCCCGGCCCGAGGCGCCGCCCGGTGTGTGGCGGTTCGGGCACCGGCCGCGGCCCGCGGAGGAGCCCGAGGAGATCCCCACCCGGCAGCTGCTGAGCGGGGCGCTGATCGCCTTCCTGGTGGGATGGCTGATCTGGTCGCTGCTCCAGAACGGCTATCTCGGCAACTGGTGGTGGGTGCCGTTCGACCTGATCGTTCCCGACGCCTGGCGTGGTGCCGACAGCGGCATCGGCGAGACCGGCACGTTCATCGTCTACCAGGGTTACGAGCTGCTCGTCGCCCTGGCGATCATGGTCGGCGTGGCGCGGCTCGGCCGCTGGGGCGAGGTGTGGCGCCGTTTCGTCGCCCCCCGTTTCCGTCGGCCGGAATCCCAGGAGGCACAACCGGCCGCCCAGGACGACCCGGCCCAGTGGAACGAGCTCCGCGCCGCCGGAGCCGTCGACGCCGCCGAGCGGCTCGCCGCCGAGGCCCGCTCCGGGCTCATGGGGGACGTCGATCATGCCCGGATCCTCCGTGCCTGGCAGGGCGTGCGCACCGGACGGCACAGCCTCGCCACCTTCAGCTCCACGGTCCTTCGGGACGGAGCCGCCGCCTGCCTCCACCCCTCCGGGGAGCGCGATTTGCCGGCGCGGCTCGCCCGGCACGACCTGGTCACCGGCCAGGTACGGCTGGGGACCACCGTGGACGACTCCCGCAACCCGTAC
This sequence comes from Streptomyces sp. DG1A-41, assembly GCF_037055355.1. Taxonomy (GTDB): domain Bacteria; phylum Actinomycetota; class Actinomycetes; order Streptomycetales; family Streptomycetaceae; genus Streptomyces. The sequence continues at coordinate 6,655,106 of NZ_CP146350.1, forward strand.
TCCTACCGCGGGGCGGGCCTCGGCCTCGGGCCCGACCTGCTCGGCACCTCGCTCGTGGCCGTCGGCCCCGCCGGATCCGGAAAGACCGGGACCGTCGTGCGGCCCCTCGCCGAGTCGCTGTGTCTGCATGCTCTCGCCGGGCGGGCCGCTGTCGTCGTGGTCGGGGCGGCGGGGGCCGGGCTCGGGCCTGCCGACGCGTATGACGTCGTCGTGCGGATCGGGAACCAGGACTCCGAGTACGACGTGGACCTGTACGGGGGGACCGGCGACCCGGACGAGGCCGCGGCCGTGCTCGCCGAGGCGCTGGTGGGCGATCTCGCCGACCCACACCCGGGGAGTGACAGCCGGCGTTCCACGAACGTGCTCGCCCAGCTGCTCGGGCCGTTCCGGGCCGTGCACGGGCGTTTTCCGTCCGTACCGGAGCTGCGGCAGCTGCTGGACGGGGCTCCGGGGCCGCTGGCCGCCCTGCGGCAGGGGCTTCAGGACGCCGGGCAGGAGTCGCTGCTGCGGGAACTGGACGCCCGGGAACGGCAGATGGGGCAGCCGGGTGACGTCGGCGGGGTGCTCGCGGATCGGGTGGCCTTGCTGGACCGGCCCGCCTTCGCCTCCTTCTTCGATACCTCCGGGGCCACCCGGCCCTTCACCCTCAAGGCCCTCGATCATCCCGTGCGGGTGCGGATCGACCTGCCCGAGCGCGGGCACGCCGATGCCTCCCGGATGCTGGCGCGGCTGGTGCTCGCGCAGTTCACGGCGAGTGTCGCCGTACGGGAGGACCGGTCGCTGTTCGCCTGTCTGCTGCTCGATGACGCGACCGGGGTGGTGACACCCGAGGCCGTGCGCGGTATCCAGCGGCTGCGGTCCGGCAACGCCGGGGTCGTGCTGACCCTGCGGACGCTGGACGACGTGCCCCGGCCGCTGCGCGGGCCGCTGCTCGGGGCCACCGGCTGCCGGATGGCGCTGTCGGGACTCACCCCGTGGGACGGGCAGGACTTCGCCGAGGTGTGGGGCAAGGAGTGGACCGAGGCCCGGGACGTCACCGACCGGCAGATCATCGCGGAGACACCCGCCGGCAAGGCCGTGCACATGTTGCGTCGGGTGATGACCGGCAAGGCCCCGACCGCGCGGGCGGTGACCGTACGGCAGGTCGAGCGGGAACGCTGGTCCGCCTCCGAGCTGGCGCACGGGATGCCGGCCGGGCACGCGGTGCTGTCGCTGACCGACGTCAAGGGCGAGCACGCGCCACCGCTGCTGGTGGATCTTCGGGGCTGACGTGTTCCGGCCGGTGCCGGTACGCGGGGACCGTACGGTGAGGCAGAATCGGCACAGGTCGTTCATACCTGGCGACCAAAAGAGCACAGAGATCACACAGTCCTGACGCAGACCTGAAGGCCTCATGCCCCCGACGCTCGCCTCGCTCGTCCACCACTCCGCGCTGAAACTCACCGTGCGGGCGGGCGAAGACGGCCTCGACGTGCCGGTCCGCTGGGCGCACGTCAGCGAGCTCGCCGACCCCGTCCCCTACATGGAGGGCGGGGAACTGCTGCTGATCACCGCGCTCAAACTGGACGCCGAGGACCCGGAGGCCATGCGCCGCTACGTACGGCGGCTGGTCGGGGCCGGCGTGGTCGGGCTCGGCTTCGCCGTCGGCGTCAACTACGAGGAGATCCCCAAGGCGCTCGTCGACGCGGCCGAGGAGGAGGGCCTGCCGCTGCTGGAGGTGCCGCGCCGCACGCCGTTCCTCGCCATCAGCAAGGCCGTGTCCGCCGCGATCGCCGCCGACCAGTACCGGGCCGTCACGGCCGGGTTCGCCGCCCAGCGCGAGCTGACCAGGCAGGCGCAGACGGGCGGTCCGGAGGGGCTGCTGGCCGCGCTGGCCTCGCAGGTCGACGGATGGGCCGCGCTGTACGACGCCTCCGGCGCCGTCGTCGCCACGGCACCGGAGTGGGCCGGGCGGCGGGCCGCGCGGCTCACCGGCGACATACAGCGGCTGCGGGAACGGCCCGCGCCCGCCTCGTCGGTGGTCGGCGGACCGGAGCACGAGGACCGGGTCGAACTGCACACCATCGGCACGGGCCGGCGCCCCCGCGCGGCCCTCGCCGTGGGCACGGCCGCCGCCCTCGGCACCGCCGAGCGCTACGCCGTCCACTCGGCCATCGCACTGCTGACCCTGACCACGGAGCGCTCCCGGTCCCTCCAGGCCGCCGAGCAGCGGATCGGCGCGGCGGTGCTGCGCATGCTGCTGGCCGGGGAGCCGGACCACGCGCGAGCGGTCGCCGGGGACCTCTACGGCGGGCTGCTGGACGCGCCGTTCCGGATGCTGGTCGCGGAGCGGGTGCCGGTGTCGGCCTCGGCCGCGCTGGCCCGTGCCGAGGCCGGGGCGGGCGCCCCGGCCGTCGAGCGGCCGTCGGCCGCCGCGCTCGCCGCGGCCGACACCAACGGCGACCCCCTCGCGGCGCTCGCCGACGTCATGGAGTCCGCCGCGGCCCGGGCCGGCGAGGCCGTCCTCGTCGTGCCGGAGGGGGAACGGCTGGTGGTGCTGGCCGCGGACGGCGGCGCCGCCGCCGCGGCCTGCGGGGAGTACGCGGCCGCCCTGGAGACGGCCCGGGCCGGCGTAGGCGAGAAGGTGGCGGGCGGCGAGGAGGACGAGCTGGTCGTGGGGCTGTCGGCGCCGGCCGGGCCCATCGCCGCCTCCGCCGCGTACAAGCAGGCCGAGCAGGCGCTGTCGGTGGCGCGGCGGCGCGGGCGCGTCCTCGTGGAGCACGAGCAGATGGCGGCCGGATCCGTGCTGCCGCTGCTGGCGGACGACGCGGTACGGGCCTTCGCCGACGGGATGCTGCGGCCGCTGTACGAGCACGACGCCACGGGCCGCGGCGACCTCGTGGCCTCCCTGCGCGCCTGGCTGTCCCGGCACGGCCAGTGGGACGCGGCGGCGGCCGATCTCGGCGTCCACCGCCACACCCTCCGCTACCGCATGCGGCGGGTCGAGGAGATCCTCGGCCGCTCCCTGGACGACGCCGACGCCCGTATGGAGCTCTGGCTGGCCCTCAAGGCGACCAGCTCCGAGTAGCCAGACCGTAGTGTCCCCGCCTCCTATTGCTACGCCCCGGACAAACGCCGTTCGGTCACCCCGCGCCTACCGTTGATCCCGAAGCACAGGACCACCCCCAACGCCGAAGGGCCGGAACCCACATGACCTCCACCCACGCCTTCTGGCTCGCCGGCCGTCAGGCCACCGGCGAGGACACCTTCGACGTCACCTCCCCGTGGGACGGGCGGCTCGTCGGCAAGGTGAGCGTGCCGACGGACGCGCAGGTCGAGGAGGCCGTGGCCGCCGCGTACACCGTGCGGGACGAGTTCGCCGCCACCCCCGCCCATGTCCGCGCCGCCGCCCTCGACCACGTCAGCAAGCGCCTCGCCGAGCGCACCGAGGAGATCGCGCGGCTGATCTCCGCCGAGAACGGCAAGCCGCTCAAGTGGGCGCGCGGCGAGGTCGGCCGGGCCGTGTCCGTCTTCCGCTTCGCGGCCGAGGAGGCCCGGCGGTTCAACGGCGGCGAGGCCCAGCGCCTCGACACCGACCTCGGCGGCCAGGGCCGGCTCGCCCTCACCCGCCGCTTCCCGAAGGGCGTCGTACTGGGCATCGCACCCTTCAACTTCCCGCTCAACCTCTGCGCCCACAAGGTCGCCCCGGCCATCGCCGCCGGTGCCCCGATCATCCTCAAGCCGGCCCGGCCACCCCGCTGTCCGGCCTGATCATCGGCGACCTGCTGGCCGAGACCGACCTGCCCGCGGGCTCCTGGAGCATCCTGCCGGTCGCCAACGACAAGATGCCCGCCCTCGTGCAGGACGAGCGCCTGCCCGTGATCTCCTTCACCGGCTCCGAGAAGGTCGGCTACGCGATCATGGACTCGGTGCCGCGCAAGCACTGCACCCTGGAGCTGGGCGGCAACGGCGCGGCCGTCGTCCTCGCCGACTGGACGAGCGACGAGGACCTGGACCGGGCGGCGAACCGCATCGCCACCTTCTCCAACTACCAGGGCGGGCAGTCCTGCATCTCCGTCCAGCGGGTCATCGCGGACGCCTCCGTGTACGACCGGCTGCTGCCGCGCATCGTCGCCGCCGTCGAGGCCCAGGTCACCGGCGACCCGAGCGACGACGCGACCGACGTCGGGCCGCTGGTCAGCGAGGACGCCGCCAAGCGCGTCGAGACCTGGGTGCGGGAAGCGGTCGACGCCGGTGCCCGGCTGCTCACCGGCGGCAAGCGCGACGGCGCCTCGTACGCGCCGACCGTGCTGGCCGACGTTCCGGCCGGTGTCACCCTCTCCTGCGAGGAGGTCTTCGGGCCGGTCCTCACCGTGCAGAAGGTGAGCGGCGAGGCCGAGGCCTTCGCCGCCGTCAACGACTCCAAGTACGGCCTCCAGGCGGGCGTCTTCACCCACGACCTCCAGACCGCCTTCCGGGCCCACCGCGCCCTGGAGGTCGGCGGCGTGGTCGTCGGCGACGTGCCGTCCTACCGCGCCGACCAGATGCCGTACGGCGGCGTCAAGCAGTCCGGCGTGGGCCGTGAGGGCGTGCGGTTCGCGATGGAGGACTACACGTACGAGCGCGTGATGGTGCTGACCGGAATCAACCTCTAGCTCATGGGAACCATTTTCATATAGGCTGTGCGAAGAGGCCCGGCACCGATGCCTTCCGGTGCCGGGCCCCTTCTCTGCGCCGGCCTGCTCCGGACCCTCAACCGGAGAAGCCGACGTGCGCGAGCCGCAGCGGGCCGCGCAGTCTGAGGTGCACGTCGTGCACGCCCGCGGCGGCGACGGACGCGCCGAGCGAGACGTAGTCGTACGGGCCCGCCGTGGGGGTGCCGGGCGACAGCACCGCGAGCGCAGGGCCGCCGTCGAGGGACAGCTCGACCGTGCCCTCGCCGGCCACCTCCACCGTCACCTCTTCGATGCCGCGCCCGAAGTCGCAGCGCCGGTAGACGACTTCGCCCGTCGCCCCGTCCGCCGGCGTCACCGCGTCGCCCGACACCTTCGTACGGTCGACGATCTCGATGCCGCTGTGCTCGTCGAAGCCGGCCGCGGCCAGACCGCCCGCGACGACCGGGCGCGGAAGGGCGGGCTCGCCGTCCAGCGTGACGGCCGTCCGCAGCCGGACGTCCTCGCTGGAGGCCCCGGCCAGCAGCTCGTACGCGCCCGGCTCCAGACGCCACCGGTCCTGGGCAACGTCCCAGAACGCGAAGGCGGACAACGGCACCTGGAAACCCACCTCCGCCGTCGCCCCGGGGGCGAGGGTGACGCGGCGGTGGTCCAGCAGCTCGCGGCGCGGACGCGGCACGGACGGGTCGACGGCCCGGGTGTAGAGCTGGGCGACCTCGTCGGCGGTGACGTCACCGGTGTTGGTGACCGTGAAAGAGACGTGCACCGACCCGTCCGCGACCCGGGCCGTCAGGCCGTCGTACGAGAACGACGTGTACGACAGACCGTGCCCGAAGGGGAACAGGGGCGTGCCCTCGAAGTACAGGTACGTCTGCCGGCTGCCGATCACGTCGTAGTCGAGGAGGCCGGGCAGGTCGGCGTCGCCGGCGTACCAGGTCTGCGGGAGGCGGCCGGCGGGGGAGACGTCGCCGGCCAGCACACGGGCCAGGGCGGTGCCGGCCGCTTGGCCGCCGTGCGCGGTCCACAGCACGGCCGGGAGATCTGCCGGGTCGATCGCGTACGGGTAGGCGGAGACCAGCGCCAGCACGGTCGCCGGGTTCGCCGCGCGGGCGGCCCGCAGCAGCCGCTCCTGGTGACCGGGCAGCCGCAGGGTCGTACGGTCCTCGGTCTCGCGGCCGTTGATGTGCGGGTCGTTGCCCGCCACCACCACGACCACGTCGGCCTGCGCGGCGGCCCGCGCCACCGCCTCCTCGCCGCGCTCGGTGACGACCAGCTCGAACACCTCGGGATCTTCGTCGGCAACCTTCACGCCGTCGGCGGAGACACACACGTGGCGACCCGTTCCCAGGTGCTTCAGGAGGTGCCCGTTCTCGTGCGGTTCCAGGCGGAACGTCTCCTGGACGATCCAGCCCCCCGGCTGGTCGGCGGAGGCGCGGACGCGGCCGTCGTCGGCGACCGAGAGGTAGCGGCCGTCGGGCGCGCGCAGGGTCAGCACGCCCTCGCCCCAGTCGACCAGCGCGAGCTCCGTGCCGGTCGCGTCGGTGGTGAGCGGGGGCAGGTCGGTGCGGCCCGCGAGCAGCGCCGGGTCGAGGGCGCCCTCGGCGCCGCGCACCTCGTCGTCGGCGTCCGCCTCGGGGACGTGCAGGAAGGTTCCGGCCGAGGCCTTCAGCCGGACCCGGTCCACGCCCTCCGCGAACTCCACCCGCTCCGCGCCGAACCGCTCGTACAGGCCCTCCAGCGGGGTCGAGCGGTGGATGAGCGTGCCGCTGTACCAGTCGAGCTTGCACTCGTCGGCGAGCAGACCGACCACCGCGACCCGGGTGTCCGGGGCGAGCGGCAGCAGGCCGTCGTTCTTGAGCAGCACGACGGCCTGCTCGGCGGCCTCCTGCGCGAGGGCGCGGTGGGCCGGGGAGTCGAACTCGCTGGTCGCGTTGTGCGGGTCGTACTCCGGGTCGAACTCGCCGAGCCGGAAGCGGACCGAGAGCTGCCGTCGGACGGCCGTGTCGACGTCGGCCTCGGTGAGCAGCCCGCGTTCCAGGGCGCCGCGCAGGCGTCCGATCATCTGCGAGGAGTCCGTGCCATGGTCCGTGAAGCTGTCGACGCCCGCCACGAGGGAGGCCGCGGTGGCCTCCTCGTGCGTGTCGAAGTAGTGCTCGGAATCGACCAGGTTGCTCGGCGCGCCCGCGTCCGAGCAGACCAGCAGGTCCTCCTCGGTCCAGGCGCGCAGCTGCTCGCCCAGGTAGGGGGAGACGTGGTTGGGGCGGCCGTTGACCAGGTTGTACGCCGGCATCACGCCGGCCACCGCACCCGCCTCGACGGTCTCGCGGAAGGCGCGCAGGTCGTATTCGTGCAGCACGCGCGGGCGCACGGAGCTCGACGTCGTGGACCGGTCCGTCTCGTTGTTGTGTGCGAGCCAGTGCTTCAGCACGGGGGCGGTGCGCCAGTAGGTCGGGTGGTCGCCGCGCAGGCCGTGCGTGTAGGCGGTGGCGATCGTCGAGGTGAGCTTCGGGTCCTCCGAGTAGCCCTCCTCGTTGCGGCCCCACAGGGGGTGGCGCAGCAGGTTGACCGTCGGGGCCCAGACGTTGAGGCCGACCCGGTCGTCCTTGGCGCGCATCGCCCGGACCTCCCTGGACACCGCGTCGCCGACGCGCCGCACCAGCTCCGGGTTCCAGGTGGCGCCGAGGCCGACCGCCTGCGGGAACACCGTCGCCGGGCCCATCCACGCCACGCCGTGCAGCGCCTCCTGGCCGGTGCGGAAGGCGGCGATGCCGAGCCGTTCCACGGCGGGCGCGAACTGGTGCAGGAAGGCGATCTTCTCCGCCGGCGTGAGCCGCGACAGGAGGTCGTCGATCCGCTTCGCGAACGGAAGGCGCGGATCGCGGAACGGCGGGCTGGGCGGCGTGTGTGCGGTCACGTGGGTTTCCCTCTGGGATGGAGCGGCAAGGCCCTTTCGAAGCGCTTCGATGCTCATTCGACGTGGGGGTGGGTGTCAAGACACCCCGGTGCAACAACTCGCGACATTCGGCGGCATTCCAAGCGGCATACGACTCAGGTCGCGATCGTGCATACCTCGGAGGAATCTTGGAATCGCCCCTTGTGCACCCCTGGGTGTTCACTTAACCTCGCAGCAACATCGAAGCGCTTCGACTGTGAAGTCCGCCACCCAATGGTGCGCCATCCTCGTCACGCGTCGGAGTATCGCTTCGGCTCAGCCAGTTCCACTCGAGACACCGCAGCCGACGGCCCACCGCCGGGTGTCCTGGTGCGCCATGAAGGGTTGACGCAATGACGCCGAACGCCGCCTCCGCCTCCTCCGGACCGAGCCGGAGAAGTTTCCTCGCCTCCACGGCGGTCGCCACCGCAGCGGTGGCGGGGGGAGTGCCGTTGCTCGCCGCCTGCGGGGGGTCGGACAACGGGTCGCGCGACGGCACCACCTCGGGCAAGGACGCCAAGAAGATCCTGCCGGCCTTCGTGGCCAGCAACGTGGTGAAGCCGGACATCCCGGCCAAGAACGGCTCGGCGATCGGTTTCACCAGCAAGCTCGACCTGGCCACTTTGAAAACCTCGGTCTCGAAGAAGCTAGGCAAGGGTGGCAAGGTCACCATCATGTCGCCGTTCTGGGGCTCCCCGCCTCAGCAGAACAACGCCTACTACAGGGCGATGAACGACCTGATAGGCGTCGACGTCGTCTGGCAGAACCAGGACGGCAACACCTACGACCAGAAGCTCGGCGCCGTCCTCGCCTCCAGCGACATCCCGGATGTGGTGGTCGTCCCCGGCTGGAACATGAACGGCAAGATCCCAAGCGCCATCATCAGCAAGTTCGCCGACCTTGGCCCGTACCTGTCCGGGGACGCGGTCAAGGAGTACCCGAACCTCGCCGCGATCCCTACGGACGCCTGGCAGCGTTCCATCTTCGGCGGGAAACTGCGCGGCCTGCCGCAGCCCGCCCCGTACGTCACCGGCATCGTGCCGCTGTACCGCAAGGACATCTTCGACAAGGAGGGATACGAGATCCCCCGGTCGGCGGACGAGTTCATGGCCCTGGCCAAGGAGATCACCAACGCCAAGGCCAAGCGGTGGGCCTGCCTCGACATGAAGTGGACCGCCTTCCAGAACTTCGGGGTGCTCTCGGGCAGCGAGAAGCCGCTGTGGTGGAACCTCGTCGACGGCAAGCTGATCTGCCGCATCGAGACCGAGGAGTACCTCGAGGCCCTGGAGTGGACCCGCAAGCTCTTCGCCGCCGGAGTCGTGCACCCCGACTCCGAGTTGGGCAAGAACGCCCCCGACCCCGGCCCTAAGTTTGCCGCCGGCGAGTTCCTGATCTACCCCAACAACATCACCCAGTGGTGGAGCCGCACGAGCGAACAGGCTACCCAGAACCCGGAGTTCAAGATCTGGGGCATGGACATCTGGGGCCACGACGGCGGCAACCCACGCCTCTGGGCCGAACAGCCGGCCGGCATCTTCGCCTTCATCAACAAGAAGGCCTCCGAGTCGGTCATCCGTGACGTGCTGGCCGTCGCCAACGTCACCGCCGCGCCGTACGGCACCAGGGAGTACATGATGACCAACTACGGCGTCGAGGGCACCCACTACTCCGTCAAGGACGGCGTCCCCGTCAAGACCGACAAGGGCAACAACGAGGTGATGAACGCCTACGTGATGGTCGCGAGCCCTGCGGCGACTCTCGCCCACCCCGACTTCCCGGACGTCGCCAAGGGCCAAGTCGAGTGGCAGCAGCGGATGGGCGCCTTCACCAAGAAGTCCTCCTTCTGGGGCATGCAGATCACCGAGCCTGGCCGCTACACCAACCTCGGCAACGACTTCGAGCAGCTCGAGGACGACATCACCCGCGGCCGCAAGAAGATCAGCGACATGCAGCAGGCCGTCTCCGACTGGAAGAGCAAGGGCGGCGACAAGCTGCGCGACTGGTACATGAAGATCCTCGATGAGAACGGCTCCGCGTCCAACTGACCGAGTACCGAGGCAAGGAGACGGCCGTGTCCCACAGCACGGTGCCTCGGAGCAGGGCCGAGGCCGACATGACGGAGAAGACCCCGGTGGCGTCCGGCGGCGCCACCGGTTCACCGGAGAAGCGACCCTCGGGGAAACTGAGCCTGTGGCTCAGGTTCAGACGCGACCGCGTCCTGCTCCTGATGACCCTGCCGGCCGTCGTGCTGGTCCTGGTCTTCAACTACCTGCCGATCCTCGGCAACGTCGTCGCCTTCCAGGACTACGACCCCTACATCAGCGACAACGGCATCGTCTCCATGCTGAACAGCCCCTTCGTGGGCATGGAGAACTTCCAGCGGATCTTCGAGGACTCGGCGTTCTGGAACGCCCTCCAGAACACGCTGGTGCTGTTCTCCCTCCAGCTCGTGCTGTTCTTCCCGATCCCGATCCTGCTCGCGCTGCTCATCAACAGCGTGGTCAGGCCCCGGGTGCGGGCGGTGGCACAGGCCGTTCTCTACCTGCCGCACTTCTTCTCCTGGGTGCTGGTCATCGCCGTCTTCCAGCAAATCTTCGGCGGCGCGGGCATCCTCTCCCAGCTGCTGCGGCAGCACGATTACAACGGCCTCAACATCATGACCGACCCGAACACCTTCCCCCTCCTGATCACCGCGCAGAGCGTGTGGAAGGACGCCGGGTGGGGGATCATCGTCTTCCTCGCCGCACTGGCCTCGGTCAGCCCGGACCTGTACGAGGCCGCCGCGATGGACGGCGCCGGCCGCTGGCGCCGCATGTGGCATGTCACGCTGCCCGCGCTGCGCCCGGTGATCGCCTTGCTGCTGGTCCTGCGGGTCGGCGACGCCCTCACCGTCGGTTTCGAACAGATCCTGCTGCAACGCGACGCCGTCGGACCGGGCGCGGCCGAGGTCCTCGACACCTTCGTGTGGTGGAACGGCGTGCGCAACCAGGACTTCGGCTACGCGGCCGCCGCCGGACTCATCAAGGGCGTGATCAGCATCGGCCTGGTCCTCGCCGCGAACAAGGTGGCCCATCTTATGGGCGAGCAGGGGGTGTACAAGAAGTGAGCGCCGTCATCGACAAGCCGGTGAAGGAACCTGGCTGGTGGGAGGCGCCGCCCCGGCCGGCCTGGGAGGAGGCGCCCTCCAGGGCCGGTCTCGCCGGCAAGGGTCTCGCCCTGTCGCTGGCCTGCCTGGCGATTCTCTTCCCGCTGTGGATCGTGGTCGTCACCAGCCTGTCCTCACGCAAGACCATCGACGAGGCCGGCGGCCTGGTGATGGTGCCCAAGGACATCACCTTCATCGCCTACAAGGAACTGCTCAGCGGCGGCCAGGTCACCCGCGCGGCGATCATCAGCGTCCTCGTCACCCTGGTCGGCACGCTGTTCTCGATGACGGTGTCCGTCCTGTGTGCCTACGGCCTGTCCCGCAGCGGCTCCCTCGGCCACCGCTGGATCCTGATGATGCTGCTGGCGACCATGTTCTTCAGCGCCGGTCTCATCCCGACCTACCTTCTGGTGCAGTCCCTCGGCCTGACCGACAGCTATCTGGCGCTGATCCTGCCGAGTGCCCTAAGCGTCTTCAACATCCTCGTGCTGCGCGGCTTCTTCATGGGGATCTCGCAGGAGCTCATCGACAGTGCGCGGATCGACGGGGCCGGGGACTTCCGGATCCTGTGGCAGATCGTCATGCCGTTGTCGCGTGCGGTGCTCGCCGTCATCACGCTGTTCTACGCCGTCGGGTACTGGAGCGCCTGGTTCAACGCCTCCCTGTACCTGAACGACCAGGACATGATGCCGTTGCAGAACGTCATGATCCAGCTGGTGCAGAAGCAGGAAGCACCGGTGGGGTTGGGCCAGGCCATCAAGACCGGGCAGCTGTCGGGCCTGGCCGTGCAGATGGCCGTCATGGTGATGGCCCTCCTGCCGGTCGCCGTCCTGTCGCCCTTCGTCCAGAAGCACTTCAAGAAGGGCATGCTCACGGGGGCCGTCAAGGGGTGATGCCCCTTGTGTGAGTTCTCGCCGTAGGGCTGTTCGTCGTGTGTTGGCTGCGGCTGCGTTGTGGTTGTTCGCGCAGTTCCCCGCGCCCCTAAGTGCCTTAACTTCTCCCCTTTGTAAGAACTGAGGTATGTCATGCGCACGTTTCCCCTCAGCAGACGCGCAGTGCTCGCCGGGACCGCTGCCGCCGCTGCGGTCGCCACCCTTCCGGTCCTCCAGGGGCGTGCGCAGGCCGCCGTCCCCGCCGCAGGCGGCGCCTACCGCTGGCGCAACGCCGTCCAGGGCGGCACCGGATTCGTCACCGGCGTCCTCTTCCACCCCACCGTCCGCGGCCTCGCCTACGCCCGCACCGACATCGGCGGCGCCTACCGCTGGGACGACCGGACCGACCGGTGGATCCCGCTGACCGACCACATCGGCTGGGACGACTGGAACCTGCTCGGCGTCGAGGCCATGGCCGTCGACCCGGCCCACCCGAACCGGCTGTACCTCGCCCTGGGCACGTACGCGCAGTCCTGGGCCGGCAACGGGGCCGTGCTGCGCTCCGAGGACCGCGGCGCGACCTGGAAGCGCACCGACCTCACCGTGAAGCTCGGGGCCAACGAGGACGGGCGCGGCTGCGGCGAGCGGCTGCTCGTCGACCCGCGCGACAGCGACACCCTCTGGCTGGGCACCCGGCACGACGGGCTGCTCAAGTCGACCGACCGGGGCGCCACCTGGAAGGCCGTGAGCTTCCCGGCCACCCCCAGCGCCACCGGCCAGGGCATCACCCTCCTCGTCGCCGCGGGCCGCAGCGTCTACGCCGGCTGGGGCGACTCCGACGGCACCTCCGCGAACCTCTACAGAACCGCCGACGGCACGACCTGGAAGGCCGTCCCCGGGCAGCCCGCCGGTACCGCAGCCAAGGTCCCGGTCCGGGCCGCGTACGACCGGCACACGTGCGAGCTGTACGTGACGTACGCCAACGCTCCCGGCCCGAACGGGCAGTCCGACGGCAGCGTGCACAAGCTGCGTACGACGACCGGGAAGTGGACCGAGGTCACCCCGGTGAAGCCGGGCGGAACCACGGCCGACGGCTCCACCGACTCCTTCGGCTATGGCGGTGTGGCCGTCGACGCCCGCCGCCCCGGCACGGTCGTCGTCTCCACCAACAACCGCTGGGCCGAGATCGACACCGTCTTCCGTTCCACCGACGGCGGCCGCACCTGGACGTCCCTGAAGGACAGGGCCGTCTTCGACGTCTCCGAGACGCCGTACCTCAAGTGGGGTGGCGACGATCCCAAGTTCGGCTGGTGGATCCAGGCCGTCGGCCTCGACCCGTTCGACTCCGAGCACATCGTCTACGGCACCGGCGCGACCCTCTACGGCACCCGCGACCTCAGGAACTGGGCCCCGCAGATCCGCGGCCTGGAGGAGGCGTCCATCCGGCAGCTGATCTCCCCTCCGGCCGGGGAGGCGCACCTGATCAGCGGGTCCGGGGACATCGGCGTCATGTACCACGAGCGGCTCACGGCGTCCCCCTCGCGCGGCATGGCGTCGAACCCGGTGTTCGGCACGTCGACGGGACTCGCGCTGGCCGCTGCCAAGCCGTCGTACGTCGTGCGGGCCGGCTGGGGCGACCACGGCAACGGCGCCTGGTCGAACGACGGCGGCAAGACCTGGGAGCCCTTCAAGGCGCAGCCCGCCATCGCCAAGGACGCGCCCGGGCCGATCGCCACGAACGCCGACGGCAGCGTGCTGCTGTGGTCCTTCGCGCACTGGGACGGCACCACGTACCCGGCCCACCGCTCGGCGGACAACGGCGCCACCTGGACCGAGGTCACCTCCTACCCGAAGGGCGCCGCCCCGGTCGCGGACCCGGTCGATCCGAAGCGCTTCTACGCCTTCGACACAGCCACCGGCACGCTCCACGCCAGCACCGACGGCGGCATGACCTTCACCGCCCGGGCCACCGGCCTGAACTCGGGAGACACCGAGTTCCGGCTCGTCGCGGCCCCGGGCCGCTCCGGCGACCTGTGGCTGAGCCTGAAGTGGAACGGGCTGTACCGCTCCACCGACGGCGGTGCGACCTTCACCAAGGTCGGCAGCTGCTGGGCGTCGTACACGCTCGGCTTCGGCAAGGCCGCCGAGGGCGCCTCCTACCCGGCGGTCTACATGGTCGGCTCCACCGAGACCATCACCGCCGTCTACCGCTCCGACGACGAGGCGAAGACCTGGACGCGGATCAACGACGACCAGCACCAGTGGGGCTGGATCGGCGCGGCCATCACCGGCGACCCGCGCGTCTACGGCCGGGTCTACATCGCCACCAACGGGCGGGGAGTGCAGTACGGGGAGCCCGCCTGATGACCGGGAGGAAACAGCCCGGTCTGAGCGATGCCACCCGGGGGCGTCTCCTCTTCGGCGGGGACTACAACCCGGAGCAGTGGCCGGAGGAGACCTGGCACGAGGACGTCCGGCTGATGAAGGACGCCGGCGTCAACTCCGTCACCCTCGGGGTGTTCTCGTGGTCGAAGCTGGAACCGGGGCCCGGTGCGCGGGAGTTCGGCTGGCTGGACACCCTGATGGACCTGATGCACGAGAACGGCATCGGTGTCGTCCTCGCCACCCCCACCTCCTCGCCCCCGCCCTGGATGGGCCGGCTGCACCCCGACACCCTGCCCGTCACCGAGGACGGCCGCACCGAGTGGTGGGGCGGCCGCCAGCACTTCTCGCACTCCAGCGCCACCTACCGGCGTTACGCCGCCGCCATCACCGAGGACCTGGCCGCCCGCTACGGCGGCCACCCGGCCCTGACGATGTGGCACATCAACAACGAGTACTGCACCTTCGACTACGGCGACGAGGCCGCGGCCGCCTTCCGCCGCTGGCTGCGCGAGAAGTACGGCACCCTCGACGTCCTCAACGAGGCCTGGGGCACCGCCTTCTGGAGCCAGGGCTACGACTGCTGGGACGGCATCCTGCCGCCCCGCCTGCCGCACTACATGCGCAACCCCGCCCAGGTCCTGGACTTCAGGCGCTTCACCTCCGACATGCTCCTGGAGTGTTACACCGCCGAGCGGGACATCGTCCGGCGTCACACCCCGCACATCCCGGTCACCAGCAACTTCATGCCGCTGTGGTTCGGGCAGGACGCGTGGCGCTGGGCGGGGGAGGAGGACGTCGTCTCCGTCGACCTCTACCCGGACCCGCGCGATCCGCTCGGCGCCCAGAACGGCGCACTCGTCCAGGACATGACCCGCTCCCAGGCGCGCGGCCCGTGGATGCTCATGGAGCAGGCGGCCGGGCCGGTCAACTGGCGGGGTGTGAACCACCCGAAGCCGCGTGGCCTCAACCGGCTGTGGTCCCTCCAGGCCGTCGCCCGGGGTGCCGACGCCGTCTGCTACTTCCAGTGGCGGCAGTCCCGGCAGGGCGCGGAGAAGTTCCACTCCGGCATGGTCAGCCACGCGGGGGAGGAGGGCCGTACGTACCAGGAGGTCAAGCAGCTCGGCGCGGACCTGGCGAAGATCGCCCCCCAGGTGGCCGGCCGGCACATCACCGCGAACATCGCGGTCCTGCACGACTGGAACGCCTGGTGGGCAGGCGCCCAGGACGGCCGCCTGTCCAGCCAGGTGGACTACCCGGACGTCCTGCGCGCCTGGCACCGGGCCCTCTGGCAGGCCCACCTCGCAACCGACCTCGCCCACCCCGAGCACGATCTGACGCCGTACTCGGTGGCCGTCGTGCCCCAGCTGTACGCGCTCACCGACGCGGCGATCGACAACCTCCTCGCCTACGTCCGCGGCGGCGGCACCCTCGTCTGCGGCTTCCTGACCGGCGTCGCCGACGAGGATGACCGCGTGCGCCCCGGCGGCATGGACGCCCGGCTGAGGGAGCTGTTCGGCATCCGCACGCTGCACGAGTGGTGGCCGCTGGACGCGGGGGAGACCGTCGCCTGCGAGGGCTTCCGGGGCACGCTGTGGTCCGAGGAGATCGAGCCCGCCGACCCCGACGACACGACTTGCTACAAGGGCGGCGAACTGGACGGCATGCCCGCCGTCCTGCGCAAGGGCCGGGCCTGGTACCTCTCCACGCTCCCCGAGCCCGGGGCCCTGCGCGAGCTGCTGGCCCGGATCGCCGTCGACGCGGGCGTCCGGCCGGTGCTCGACGGCCTCCCCGAGCAGGTCGAGGCCGTCCTGCGGGGCGAGGTGCTGTTCGTGCTCAACCACGGCCGCGAGCCGGTGACCGTCGAGGTCCCCGGCACCCACCACGACCTGCTGACGGGGACGGCCGTCACCGACCGGGTCACCCTCGGCCGCTACGGGGCGGCGGTGCTGCGGCCATGACCGACTCCGCACCCGTCCACGGCACGTGGGAGCCGCACCCGGCCGCTCGCTGGGAGGACGGTTTCCTGAGCGGCAACGGCCGCCATGGCACCCTTGTGTTCGGCGACCCGAACTACGAGCGGGTCGTCGTCACCCACCACACCCTGGTACGGCCGGGCGGCAGGGACCCCCGGCCGCCGCAGCTCGCCGCCGGCCTCCCCGCCCTCCAGGACCGCCTCCTGGCGGGCGACACGACAGCGGCCGAGAGCTTCACGGACGGACGGCCGCACCAGTGGGTGCAGCCCTTCCACCCCGCCTTCCAGGTCCGGTTGCGCCGACCGCCGGGCGACTGCCCCGACCACCGGCGCGACGTCGACTTCACCACCGGTGTCGTACGGGCGGCCTGCACCGGCTGGACCAGCCGCGTCTTCGTCTCCCGCGCCGACGACGTGATCGTCCAGCAGGTCACCGGGCCCGGCCTCACCCTCGACGTCGACCTGGACCACCGGCTGCCCGGCGCCCCCGCCGGACTGGGCGTCGGCCACGGAGCCGTCCTGACCCCCGAGGGTGCCCTGCTGAGCCTGCGGGCCCGCTACCCGGACAGCGACCTGGCCGTCACCGGCGTCACCCTGCTCGCCGTCACCGGCGGCACGTGGACCCTCACGCCCCCCGGCGTGCACGTCGAGGGAGCCCGCTCCGTCCTGCTCCTCACCCGGGTGCACCGGCACACCGGCGAACTGGACGTGGTCGAGGAGGGCCGTGCCCTGCGCGACCTGCTCACCGGGTACGACGTGCTCCTCGACCGCCATGCCGCCCTGCACCGAACCGCCTACGAGCGCGTCACCCTCGACCTGGCCGCCGACCCCGCCGAACGCGCCCTGCCGGGCTCCGAGTTGCTGAAGCGTCCCCGCAGCGCCGCCCTGCTGGAGCGCCTGTTCGCGGCCGGCCGCTACCACCTGCTGTCCGCGAGCGGCCTTTTCCCGCCCCGCCTGACCGGACTGTGGACGGGCGACTGGAACACGGCCTGGTCGGGAGCGTTCACCAACGACGCCAACCTCAACCTCCAGACCGCGTCGGCCGCTGCCGCCGCCCTCCCCGAGGTCACCGAGGCCCACGCGAACCTGATCCACCGCCAGCTGCCCGACTGGCGCGACAACGCCCGCGCCGTCTTCGGCACCCGGGGCGCCGTCGCACCCGGCCACACCGACGGCGAGTCCGGCCACTCGTACCACTTCAACCGCGAGTACCCGCTGCACCTGTGGACCGCCGGCGCCGACTGGCTGCTCAAACCGCTCGTCGACCACGACGAGACCCACGGCACCCGCGACCCGCACACCGCCGCCGCGCTCGCCGAAGTCGCCCTGTTCTACGAGGACTTCCTCACCCGCACGGACGAGGACGGCCGGCTCGTCGTCGTCCCCTCCTACTCGCCCGAGAACCGGCCCGCCAACGCGAGCTGGGGCACGATCAACGCGGCCATGGACCTCTCCGCGGCCCGCCACGCCCTGCGGACGGCCGCCGCCTACCACCCGGGCCGCGACGCCGACCGCTGGCGTACCCTCGCCGACCGGCTCCCACCGCACCGGATCAACGACGACGGAGCCCTGGCGGAATGGGCCTGGCCGGGCCTGGAGGACTCCTACGACCACCGCCACCTCAGCCACCTCTACGGCGTCTGGCCGCTCGACGAGATCACCCCCTACGACACCCCCGAGCTCGCGGCCGCCGCCCATCGCGCCCTCGAACTGCGCGGCGCCGAGAACGACTCCGCGCACGGCCACCTGCACCACGCGCTCATCGCGGCCCGGCTCAGGGACGGCGAGCGCGTCGCCCACGCTCTCGGCCAGGTCCTGGACGGCGACTTCTTCCACGCCTCCCTGATGAGCGCCCACTACCCCAAGCGCGACGTCTACAACGCCGACGCCGCGCACACCCTGCCCGCCGTGCTGATCGAGATGCTCGTGCAGTCGACCCCCCACCGGCTGGTCCTGCTGCCCGCGCTCCCGGCGGCGTACCCCAGCGGCGCACTGCGCGGTGTGCGTACGCGGTTCGGGGCCGAGATCGACCTCGCCTGGTCCCCGGACGGCGGGGCCACCGCCGTCCTCCGGCCGAGCCGTACCGTCCGCGTCGAACTCAGGACTTCCTCCGGTGCCGAGCCCCTCGACCTCGTCGCCGGAGAAGACCGCGTCCTCACCGTGAGGGCGCGGTAATCCCCCCGCATTTCCCCCACCCATGGAAGGGACACCATGGCAACACGCACACTGAGCCGGATCACCAAGGCACTGCTGGCCCCGGCCCTCGCGCTCGGCGCCACCGTCGGCCTCGCCTCCGCCCCCGCCTCCGCCGCCGTCTGGAACTCCTGCGACCAGTGGGGCAACACGAGCCTGAACGGCTACACGCTCTACAACAACATCTGGGGCTCCGGCGCCGGCAGCCAGTGCATCTGGGCCAACTCCGGGACCAACTGGGGTGTCTGGGCCAACCACCCCAACACCGGCGGCATCAAGTCCTACCCCAACTCCAAGAAGGTGATCAACAAGTCGATCACCTCCCTCTCCTCGCTCACCAGCAACTACAACGTCAGCGTCCCGTCGTCCGGCGCGTACAACACGTCGTACGACATCTGGGACACCGACTACGACTACGAGATCATGCTCTGGATGAACTACAACGGCGCCGTCGGCCCGATCGGCACCTCCCAGGGCAGCGTCACCCTCGGCGGCCACACGTGGAACGTCTACAAGGGCAGCAACGGCAACAACGAGGTCTTCTCGTTCCTGCGGACGTCCGACTCCAACTCCGGCAGCGTCAACATGCTGCCCATCCTGAAGTGGATCAAGGACACCAAGAAGTGGATGGGCAACGAGACCATCGGTGACGTGCAGTTCGGCTACGAGGTCACCTCGTCGTCCGGCGGCCTGAACTTCACCACCAACAACCTGACGGTCAGCAGCAGCTGATCCTGGGATCTCAGGGCCGGGGCCGGCCGTGCCGTCAGGCGCGGTCGACCTCGGCCCGCAGCGCGTTGTAGTCCGCGAACGCCGACTCGACCTCGGCGCGGGTCAGGCCGTAGCGGGACAGGTCGTAGGTGTGCTTGCGGGTGCCCTGGGGGCGGGCGACGGCCGCGGGGAGACGGGCCGCGTCGGCTTCGGTCCAGGGGGCGCCGACGGCCGCGTAGAGCTTCGGGGCACCGGTGGCGGGGTCGGACCCGAGCCAGGAGTACGGGGCGTCCACCAGCTGCTCCGTCGGGATGGCGGCCCGGGCCGCGAGACCGCGCGTCATGGCACGGCTCAGCAGGCCCAGCCAGGTGGTGCCGATGCCGGCCAGGTCGAGCGGGCGGGTGCTGACGGCCATGCCGTGCTCGATCAGCGAGCAGAACGACGCCACGACGGTGACCGGGTCGCGGTGGCACCACACGATCGTGGCGTCGGGGAAGACCGTGCGCAGCGCGTCCAGGTTCTCCAGGTGCATGGGGGACTTCAGCATCCAGCGCCGCCGCGGACGGCCGTACTGGAGCACCTGGTAGACCTGCTTGAGGTACCGGTAGTCGGCGACGAAGTCCCGCTCGCGGTGCCAGGCCAGGTACTCGGGGATACGGGCCTGGGAGAACGGCATCAGGGCGTGCGGGAGCGCGAACGTGCACTCCTCGGGGCCCTCGGCGGCCATCGCGTGGATGTCGCGGAAGCGCGGCGCGAAGAGGTTCGTGCCCTGCACCAGCCGGCGCCCGGCCGTGATCGCCTTGCGCCGCTGCCGGGGCGGCAACTCCAGGTCGGGCCCGAGCAGTTCCCACAGCAGGGGACACCGGTGCTCGTCCGAGATCGACAGCACGGAGTGCGTCACCGTGGTGGCGGTGCGCGGCAGCCCCACGACGAACACCGGCCGCTCGATCGGCTCCCGCTCGATCTCCGGACGCTCGGCGATCAGCCGCCGCACCCGGGCCCGGTTGGCGAGATGCCGCCTGACGTGCGCCTGCGCGGACTGCCAGCCGACCGGGGTGAGGTTCTCGGCCTTCGCCCACCACCCCAGCAGCGACCGGAAGCCGTCGACGAACTCCCGGTCTCCGGGCGCCTCACCGGCCTCCACCACGATGCGGTCGAAGATCCGGTCCGGGGTACGACGGGAGCCGAAGCCCGGCCGCAGCAACACATTGGCCAGCGTGAGGGCGAGCGGAGACGTGGACACGCAGGGAAACCTATCCTCTCGAACACGACTGCGGTGGACGGAAGTTGGCCGAGCAGGCGGAAGGGGTGGCCGGAAGACCTCCATCGATCCGGCCACCCCTTGCCGACACGGCTACTCCGCTACAGGCAGCCGCGCCCCGTCCCGCAGGAACAGCGGGATGCGGTCCAGCGGGGCGTCGACCGTCACGGACCGGCCGCCCTCGTACGTCTCACCCGTCCACGCGTCCGTCCACGTGGCCCCCGCCGGCAGGTACGCCGTCCGGGCGGTGGCGCCGGCGGTCAGCACCGGGGCGACCAGCAGGTCCGGGCCGAAGAGGTAGGAGTCGTCGACCGACCAGGTGGCCTGGTCGTCCGGGAACTCCAGGAACAGTGGCCGCATCACCGGCAGGCCCTCCTCGTGCGCCTCCCGCATGACCCGCAGGACATACGGCTTCAGGCGCTCACGCAGCCGCAGGTACTTCTCCAGGACGGCCCCCGCCTCCTCACCGTACGACCACACCTCGTTCGGGCCGCCGGTCATCTCCGGGCCCAGCGGCATGCCCGGGTCGCGGAAGCCGTGCAGGCGCATCAGCGGGGACAGCGCGCCGAACTGGAACCAGCGGACCATCACCTCCCGGTACGCCGGGTCGTCCGGATCGCCCCCGTGGAAGCCGCCGATGTCGGTGTTCCACCACGGGATGCCCGACAGCGCGGTGTTGAGGCCGGCCGCGATCTGGCGGCGCAGGGTCGGGAAGTCCGTGCCGATGTCCCCGGACCACAGGGCGGCGCCGTAGCGCTGACTGCCCGCCCAGGCCGAGCGGTTGAGGCTGATGACCTCCTCCTCGCCGGTGGCGACGAGGCCTTCGTAGAACGTGCGGGCGTTCTCGGCCGGGTAGATGTTGCCGACCTCCAGGCCGGGGCCCGCCCAGTAGCGCAGGTTTTCCTGGAAGCCCGGCTTCAGCTCCGGCTCGCAGGCGTCCAGCCAGAACGCCGTGATGCCGTACGGGTCGAGGTAGTTCTCCTTGACCTTCGACCACACGAACTCCCGGGCGTCCGGGTTGGTGGCGTCGTAGAAGGCCACCTGGACCGTGGAGGCGACCTCCTTGTCGGGCCAGTCGGCGTGGGCCATCGGGCCGTACTGGGTTCCGATGAAGTAGCCGCGCTGCTCCATGACCGGGTGGTTCTCGCTCAGCGGCGACACCGACGGCCAGACGCTCACCACCAGCTTGATGCCGAGCTCCTCCAGCTCCCGCACCATGGCCGCCGGGTCGGGCCACTCCTTCGGGTCGAACTTCCACTCGCCGAGGTGCGTCCAGTGGAAGAAGTCGCACACGATCGCGGAGATCGGCAGGCCCCGCCGCTTGTACTCCCGTGCCACCGCCATGAGTTCGTCCTGGGTGCGGTAGCGCAGCTTGCACTGCCAGAAGCCGGCCGCCCACTGAGGCAGCATCGGCGTCCGGCCGGTCACCGCGCTGTAGCGGCGCTGGGCGGCGGCCGGGTCGCCCGCCGTGATCCAGTAGTCGATCTGCCGGGCCGAGTCGGCGACCCACCGCGTGCCGTTGTGCGCGAGCTCCACGCGGCCGATCGCCGGGTTGTTCCACAGCAGGGTGTAGCCGCGGCTGGAGGTCAGCACCGGGATGCCGACCTCGGCGTTGCGCTGGACCAGGTCGAGGACCAGGCCCTTCTGGTCGAGGCGCCCGTGCTGGTGCTGGCCGAGGCCGTACAGCTTCTCGTCGTCGTAGGCGGCGAAGCGCTGCTCCAGGCGGTGGTGGCCGTTGCCGACGGCCGTGTAGAGGCGGGAGCCGGGCCACCAGAAGTGGGCGCGGTCCTCGGCGAGCAGCTCGGCGGAGTCCTCCGTCCGCAGGAAGCGGACCAGGCCCTCGGCGTTCACGTCGACGGTGAGCGCGCCGACGGTCAGCTGCCCGCGCCCCTGCTCGATCTTCACCGTGGACGGTGTCGCGGGGGCCTCGTCGAGGAGCGCGCCCGGGAGCCCTTCGAGCACCGGGCCGCCGAGCCGGGCCCGCACCCGGACCGCGTCCGGACCCCACGGCTCGATCCGTACGGTCTCCTGACGGCCGCTCCACTCCAGCGCGCCGCCCCGTTCGCGGAACGTGCCGACGGTGGGGGAGGACTGCGCCAGGCTCACCTGGGGCTGGGTTTCAGCAGGCTGATTCACGTGGCGGGCTCCTGTGCTCCTGGGGGAGTGCAGACAGAGGGTGCGGACATGGGGGTGCCCTCGCAGGAGGGCTGTGGCCGGCGAGCGGGAGGAGGGGGGTGCCTACGGCCGGGGGGTGGGCGCCGGACCCGTGCTGCCCCGGACCGTCAGCTCGGGCGCGATCAGCACGACCTCGTCGCTGCCGCGCCCCTCGAACTTGGCGACCAGGTGTTCCACGGCATGCCGGCCCATCTCCTGCGCGGGGATGGCGACCGACGTGAGCCGCACCGAGGCCTGGGTCGCGACCTGGTCGGGGCAGATCGCGACCACCGACACGTCCTCCGGCACGGCCCGGCCCTGCTGCCGCAGCAGCGCGAGCAGCGGCTCGACCGCCGACTCGTTCTGCACGATGATCCCCGTGGTCCCCGGGCGTTCGTCGAGGATCCGGGCGAGCGTCACGGCCATCGCGTCGTACCCGCCGTCGCACGGCCGGTGCAGCAGCCGCACGCCCAGCTCCCGGGAACGGGACCGCAGCCCGTCGAGGGTGCGCTCGGCGAAACCGGTGTGCCGCTCGTACACGGCCGGGGCCTCGCCGATGACAGCGATGTCCTGGTGCCCCTGCTTCGCCAGGTGCTCCACACACAGCGCGCCCGTCGCCCGGAAGTCCAGATCGACGCAGGTCAGCCCCGCGGTGTCGGCGGGCAGCCCGATCAATACGGACGGCTGGTCCGTCGCGCGCAGCAACGGCAGCCGCTCGTCGTCGAGCTCGACGTCCATCAGGATCATCCCGTCGGCGAGCCCGCTCCCGGCGACGCGGCGCACCGCGTCCGGGCCCTCCTCGCCGGTGAGCAGCAGCACGTCGTACCCGTGCGTCCGCGCGGCGGTCGCGACCGCGATGGCGATCTCCATCATCACGGGCACGTACATGTCCGTGCGCAGCGGGACCATCAGCGCGATGATGTTCGATTTACTGCTGGCCAGGGCACGGGCCCCGGCGTTCGGGTGGTACCCGAGCTCGCGGATGCTCCGCTCGACCCGCTGCCGGGTGGTCGCGGAGATGGACCGCTTGCCGCTGAGGACATAGCTCACCGTGCTCGCCGAGACTCCGGCGTGCTGGGCGACCTCGGCGAGGGTGACCATCCAGCTCTCCAAGCTTTGTGAAGCGCTTCGACAATGCGCGTTGCTGATATGCGGGGGTGAGGGTGGTTCGACAGTAGCTCCAGCGGGAGTACGTGTCCATAGGTCGTCGAAGCGCTTCGATACCGAATTCCAGAACGGCGAGCGAGAGGTGGGCCGTTCCCGGGGAGGCACCTTGATGCAACACCGTCGTCAAGCCCCCGACAAGTCCGGGAGCGTTCCGCCCCCTTCGGCTGAACGGACGCGCGAGGACTGGTGGGGGCGTCCGGTTTCGGGTACCAACGATCCAGTAGCACTGATCGGTAGCGTACGGTCCTCATTATCCCTATATGCGGCGAGGTGACCCTCATGTCCGCTTCCACCACTCCCTCTTCCCGTCCCGCCGTCACCGAGCGGGAGGCCCGAGAGGTGGCGGAGGCCGCCCGGGAACAGCACTGGCGCAAGCCCAGCTTCGCCAAGGAGCTGTTCCTCGGCCGCTTCCGGCTCGACCTCATCCACCCCCACCCCCTCCCGGCCGACGAGGCGGCCCAGCGCGGCGAGGAGTTCCTCGCCAAGCTCCGCGACTTCGTCGAGACGAAGGTCGACGCGGCCCTCATCGAGCGCGAGGCCCGCATTCCCGACGAGGTGATCGACGGGCTGAAGGAGCTCGGCGCCTTCGGCATGAAGATCGACACCAAGTACGGCGGTCTCGGCCTCACGCAGGTGTACTACAACAAGGCGCTGTCCCTGGTCGGCTCCGCCAGCCCCGCGATCGGCGTGCTGCTCTCCGCGCACCAGTCGATCGGCGTACCGCAGCCGCTCAAGCTCTTCGGCACGCAGGAACAGAAGGAGCGCT
This sequence comes from Streptomyces sp. DG1A-41, assembly GCF_037055355.1. Taxonomy (GTDB): domain Bacteria; phylum Actinomycetota; class Actinomycetes; order Streptomycetales; family Streptomycetaceae; genus Streptomyces. The sequence continues at coordinate 6,679,316 of NZ_CP146350.1, forward strand.
TCCTGCCGCGCTGCGCCCGCACCGACATCAGCGCCTTCCTGCTCACCGAGCCCGACGTCGGCTCCGACCCGGCCCGCCTCGCCACCACCGCCGTGCCCGACGGGGACGACTACGTCCTCGACGGCGTGAAGCTGTGGACCACCAACGGCGTTGTCGCCGACCTGCTGGTCGTCATGGCCCGGGTCCCGAGGAGCGAGGGCCACAAGGGCGGCATCACGGCCTTCGTCGTGGAGACCAACTCGCCCGGCGTCACCGTCGAGAACCGCAACGCCTTCATGGGCCTGCGGGGCATCGAGAACGGCGTCACCCGCTTCCACCAGGTCCGCGTCCCCGCCGCCCACCGCATCGGCGAGGAGGGCCAGGGCCTGAAGATCGCCCTGACCACGCTCAACACCGGACGCCTCTCCCTGCCCGCCTCCTGCGTCGCGGCCGGCAAGTGGTGCCTGAAGATCGCCCGGGAGTGGTCGGCGGCCCGCGAGCAGTGGGGCAAGCCCATCGCGCACCACGAGGCGGTCGGCTCCAAGATCTCCTTCATCGCGGCCACCACCTTCGCCCTGGAGGCCGTGACGGATTTGGCCTCACAGATGGCCGACGAGGACCGCAACGACATCCGCATCGAAGGCGCCCTCGCCAAGCTGTACGCCTCCGAGATGGCCTGGCTGATGGCCGACGAACTCGTCCAGATCCGCGGTGGGCGCGGATTCGAGACGGCCGAGTCCCTGCGGGCCCGCGGCGAGCGCGGCGTTCCCGCCGAGCAGGTGCTGCGCGACCTGCGCATCAACCGCATCTTCGAGGGCTCGACGGAGATCATGCATCTCCTCATCGCCCGCGAGGCCGTCGACGCCCACCTCTCGGTCGCCGGCGACCTCATCGACCCGGAGAAGTCCCTCGGGGACAAGGCGAAGGCCGGCGCCAACGCGGGCGCCTTCTACGCCAAGTGGCTCCCGAAACTGGTCGCGGGCCCGGGCCGGCTCCCGACCTCCTACGGCGAGTTCAGGCACGGCGTGGACCTCTCCGGACACCTGCGCTACGTCGAGCGCACCGCCCGCAAGCTCGCCCGCTCCACCTTCTACGCCATGTCCCGCTGGCAGGGCCGGATGGAGTCCAAGCAGGGCTTCCTCGGCCGGATCGTCGACATCGGCGCCGAACTGTTCGCCATGAGCGCGGCCTGCGTACGGGCCGAACTCCTGCGCAGCCAGGGCGACCACGGCCGCGAGGCCTACCAGCTCGCCGACATCTTCTGCCGCCAGTCCCGGATCCGGATCGAGGAGCTCTTCAACCGCCTGTGGACCAACACCGACGACCTCGACCGCAAGGTCGTCAAGGGCGTCCTGTCGGGCACGTACGAGTGGCTGGAGCGCGGCATCGTAGACCCGTCGGGCGAGGGGCCGTGGATCGCGGACGCGACACCGGGGCCGTCCCAGACGGAGAACGTCCACCGGCCGATCCGCTGAACATCCACCCCAGGGGCGCGAGCCAGTGCGGCACGCGCCCCCGGGAGTGGGGACGCGCTGTCCTCACACACGATGCTTACGGCAACAATGGAGGAATGAGCGACAGTCCAGCCCCCCTCGCCGACCCGCACCTCGTCTACGACCCGGTGGCGGGCGACGGCCCGAAGGACGTGGTGATCCTCGGTTCCACCGGGTCCATCGGCACGCAGGCCATCGACCTCGTGCTGCGCAACCCCGACCGGTTCCGGGTCACCGGCCTGTCTGCCAACGGCGGCCGGGTCGCCCTCCTCGCCGAGCAGGCGTACCGGCTGCGGGCGCGCACGGTCGCGGTCGCCCGCGAGGACGTCGTACCCGCCCTGCGCGAGGCGCTCACCGCGCAGTACGGCACGGGCGAGCCGCTCCCCGAGATCCTCGCCGGCCCGGACGCCGCCACGCAGCTGGCGGCGTCCGACTGCCACACCGTCCTGAACGGCATCACCGGCTCGATCGGACTCGCCCCGACCCTGGCCGCCCTGGAGGCGGGCCGCACCCTCGCGCTCGCCAACAAGGAGTCGCTCATCGTGGGCGGCCCGTTGGTCAAGGCCCTCGCCAAACCCGGGCAGATCATCCCGGTCGACTCCGAGCACGCCGCCCTCTTCCAGGCCCTGGCCGCCGGCACCCGCGCCGACGTCCGCAAGCTGGTCGTCACCGCCTCCGGCGGTCCGTTCCGCGGCCGTACGAAGGAGGAGCTGGCCCACGTCACCGTCGAGGACGCCCTCGCGCACCCCACGTGGGCCATGGGCCCGGTCATCACGATCAACTCCGCGACCCTCGTCAACAAGGGCCTGGAGGTCATCGAGGCACACCTCCTCTACGACATTCCCTTCGACGGCATTGAGGTGGTCGTGCATCCCCAGTCGTATGTCCACTCGATGGTTGAGTTCACGGATGGATCGACACTTGCCCAGGCGACCCCGCCCGACATGCGCGGGCCCATCGCCATCGGCATCGGCTGGCCCGAGCGGGTCCCCGACGCCGCACCCACCTTCGACTGGAGCAAGGCCTCGACCTGGGAGTTCTTCCCGCTCGACAACGAGGCCTTCCCGTCGGTGAACCTCGCCCGGCACGTCGGCGAGCTCGCGGGCACCGCCCCGGCGGTGTTCAATGCGGCCAACGAGGAGTGCGTGGAGGCGTTCCGGCAGGGCGCACTGCCCTTCAACGGGATCATGGAGACCGTCACCCGGGTCGTCGAGGAGCACGGCACCCCGCGTACGGGAACCTCACTCACCGTGTCGGACGTCCTCGAAGCGGAGACCTGGGCGCGGACCCGGGCCCGGGAACTGGCGGCACAGACGGCGGAGGCCCGTGCATGACGACCCTGATGTTCATCCTCGGCATAGGCCTCTTCGTGGTCGGCCTGCTGTTCTCGATCGCGTGGCACGAGCTGGGGCACCTGTCCACCGCCAAGCTGTTCGGCATCCGCGTGCCGCAGTACATGGTCGGTTTCGGCCCGACGATCTGGTCGCGCAAGAAGGGCGAGACGGAGTACGGGCTCAAGGCCATCCCGTTCGGCGGCTACATCCGCATGATCGGCATGTTCCCGCCCGGTCCCGACGGCCGGCTGGAGGTCCGCTCCACCTCCCCGTGGCGCGGCATGATCGAGGACGCCCGCTCGGCCGCGTACGAGGAGCTCGGGCCGGGCGACGAGAAGCGCATGTTCTACACGCGCGCGCCCTGGAAGCGCGTGATCGTGATGTTCGCGGGCCCCTTCATGAACCTGGTCCTGGCCGTGGCGCTGTTCCTCACCATCCTGATGGGCTTCGGCATCACCCAGCAGACCACCACCGTCAGCTCCGTCTCGCAGTGCGTCATCGCGCAGAGCGAGAACCGCGACAAGTGCGAGAAGGGCGACCCGGCCGCCCCGGCCGCCGCCGCGGGCCTCAAGGCGGGCGACAAGATCGTCTCCTTCAACGGCGTGCCGACCGACGACTGGAACAAGCTGTCCGACCTGATCCGTGCCAACCCCGGCAAGGAGGTGCCGATCGTCGTCGACCGCAAGGGCCAGGACGTCACCCTGCACGCGACGATCGCCACCAACCAGGTCGCCAAGAAGGACTCCGCCGGACAGATCGTCGAGGGCCAGTACGTCCAGGCCGGATTCCTCGGCTTCAGCGCCGCCACCGGCGTGGTCAAGCAGGACTTCGGCGAGTCCGTGACCTGGATGGGCGACCGGATCGGCGAGGCCGTCGACTCCCTCGCCGCCCTCCCCAGCAAGATCCCGGCCCTGTGGAACGCGGCCTTCGACGGCGCCCCCCGCGAGGCCGACTCCCCGATGGGCGTGGTCGGCGCGGCCCGCGTCGGCGGCGAGATCTTCACGCTCGACATTCCGCCGACCCAGCAGCTGGCCATGGCCCTCATGCTGGTCGCCGGCTTCAACCTCTCCCTGTTCCTGTTCAACATGCTCCCGCTGCTGCCGCTCGACGGCGGCCACATCGCGGGCGCCCTGTGGGAATCGCTGCGCCGCAACACGGCCAAGCTGCTGCGCCGGCCGGACCCCGGCCCCTTCGACGTGGCGAAGCTCATGCCGGTGGCGTACGTGGTCGCCGGGATCTTCATCTGCTTCACGATCCTGGTGCTGATCGCGGATGTGGTTAACCCGGTGAGAATCTCCTAGTCATACAGCGTTCGCGGCGGCCCGGCACACTTTGTGCCGGGCCGCCTCCCATTGAGTGGCAATGCGAGTGGGATGTGCCCGCGCCAAGGCATGTGCCGTAATCTCGAAGCTCGGAGCCCGCTGCTCACGGGACCGGACCTTGATCCACGACTTGGGGTTGCACAGCAGATGACTGCGATTTCTCTCGGCATGCCGTCCGTTTCGACCAAGCTCGCCGAGCGCCGGAAGAGCCGGCAGATCCAGGTCGGATCCGTGGCCGTCGGCGGAGACGCTCCCGTCTCGGTCCAGTCGATGACGACGACGCGTACGTCCGACATCGGCGCGACGCTCCAGCAGATCGCCGAACTCACCGCCTCCGGCTGCCAGATCGTCCGTGTCGCCTGCCCGACCCAGGACGACGCCGACGCCCTCGCGACCATCGCCCGCAAGTCGCAGATCCCGGTCATCGCCGACATCCACTTCCAGCCGAAGTACGTCTTCGCCGCGATCGAGGCGGGCTGCGCGGCGGTCCGCGTCAACCCCGGCAACATCAAGCAGTTCGACGACAAGGTCAAGGAGATCGCCAAGGCGGCCCGTGACCACGGCACCCCGATCCGCATCGGCGTCAACGCGGGCTCCCTCGACAAGCGCCTCCTCCAGAAATACGGCAAGGCGACCCCCGAGGCCCTGGTCGAGTCGGCCCTGTGGGAGGCGTCGCTCTTCGAGGAGCACGACTTCCGGGACATCAAGATCTCCGTCAAGCACAACGACCCGGTCATCATGATCGAGGCCTACAAGCAGCTCGCCGAGCAGTGCGACTACCCGCTGCACCTCGGCGTGACGGAGGCGGGCCCCGCCTTCCAGGGCACGATCAAGTCGGCGGTCGCCTTCGGCGCGCTGCTCAGCCAGGGCATCGGCGACACCATCCGGGTCTCCCTGTCGGCGCCGCCGGTCGAGGAGGTCAAGGTCGGCATCCAGATCCTGGAGTCGCTGAACCTGCGCCAGCGCGGCCTGGAGATCGTCTCCTGCCCGTCCTGCGGCCGCGCCCAGGTCGACGTCTACAAGCTGGCCGAAGAGGTCACGGCCGGCCTCACGGGCATGGAGGTCCCGCTCCGCGTCGCCGTCATGGGCTGCGTCGTCAACGGCCCCGGCGAAGCCCGCGAAGCCGACCTCGGCGTCGCCTCAGGCAACGGCAAGGGCCAGATCTTCGTCAAGGGCGAGGTCATCAAGACCGTCCCCGAGTCCAAGATCGTCGAGACCCTCATCGAAGAGGCCATGAAGCTGGCCGAGCAGATGGAGAAGGACGGCGTCACCTCGGGCGAGCCGTCGGTGGCGGTAGCGGGCTGAGGCTTCCAGGACTGGTGGTTTACCCGCGCCCTGTTTCAGGGGCGCGGGGCTGTGGTCGATATGCGGCTCCGCCACGTGGGCGCGACAAGCCACAGACAACCCGCAGCCGCCCGACAACGAGAAGCGCCCGAGCTCCAAGGCGCCCGCCCAAGCAGCGCAGCTATAGTGCGGAGACCAGCAGACCCGAGTGTGTGAGGCCCCGCACGTGTTGACGCAGACCACATCCCGGGTCCTCGAACCGAGCGACCTGGACGCCGCGCTGGCCGTACTCGACCGCGAGCCGGTCGCGAACGCCTTCGTGGCGTCCCGGGTGCAGATCGCCGGCCTCGACCCGTGGCGACTCGGCGGAGAGATGTGGGGCTGGTACGAGGACGGCATGCTGACGTCCCTGTGCTACGCGGGGGCCAACCTCGTCCCGATCTGCGCCACCCCGCGCGCCGTCCGCGCCTTCGCCGACCGCGCCCGCCGGGCCGGCCGCCGCTGCTCCTCCATCGTCGGCCCGGCCGGCTCCACCGCCGACCTGTGGCGGCTGCTGGAGCCCCAGTGGGGCCCGGCCCGCGACGTGCGCCGTCATCAGCCGCTGATGGTCACCGACCGCCTGCCGGAGGACATCGCCCCGGACCCCTACGTCCGTCGCGTCCGCAAGGACGAGATGGAGAAGATCATGCCGGCGTGTGTGGCGATGTTCACCGAGGAGGTCGGCGTCTCCCCGCTGGCCGGCGACGGCGGTCTCCTCTACCAGGCCCGCGTCGCCGAACTCGTCGGCTCCGGCCGCTCCTTCGCCCGCTTCGACACGGACGGCAAGGTCGTCTTCAAGGCCGAGATCGGCGCCGCGACCGACCGCGCCTGCCAGATCCAGGGCGTGTGGGTGGCCCCCGAATACCGGGGCACCGGCCTGGCGGCCCCCGGCATGGCAGCGGTCCTGCGCTACGCCCTGGCCGACATCGCCCCGGTGGCGAGCCTGTACGTCAACGACTTCAACACGGCAGCACGAAGGACGTACCAGAGGGTGGGCTTCCAGGAGGTCGGCGCTTTCATGAGCGTCCTGTTCTGAAGTGCCCTGACGGGGCGCGGTGATCCGCGCGGGCAACCCCGCGGAATCCGCCCCCGGACGACAACCGAAACGCCCCTGTAGGCTCCCCGCATGGACCTCGTGATCGGCCCACTCGACCTCCCCGCCCACGTCGACGAGGCCCTGGCCGTCCAAGCCGTAGCGTTCGGCCTCGGCCCCGACGAAGTCGCAGTCCGCCGCCAGATCGTCCTCCGCCACATGACCTACCCGGGCGCCCGCGCCCTCGGCGCAACAGTCGGCGGAAACCTCGTGGGTTTCGTCTACGGCATGCCCAACGACCGCACCCACTGGTGGTCCACGGTCGTGGAGCCGTACCTCAGGGCGAACCACCACGACCACTGGCTCGACGACGCCTTCGTGATCACCGAACTGCACGTCCATCCCGCCTACCAGAACCGCGGCATCGGACGCTCCCTGATCACCACGATCACCGACAGCGCCGACGAACCCCGCTCGATCCTCTCCGCGATCGACACCGAGAGCCCCGCCCGCGCGCTCTACCGTTCCCTCGGCTACCGGGACCTGGCCCGCCAGGTCCTCTTCCCGAGCGCCCCGAAGCCGTACGCGGTGATGGGCGCTCCGCTCCCGCTCCGCCGTCGTTAACCGATTTCCACCGCCCGGTACCCCCCGGATAACCTCCTGCCATCACCCACACGTAGCAGGAGCTAAACCATGGCGAACGTACCGGTCCAGCGCATGTCCCAGTTGTTGGCGAAGACGTTGCGCGACGACCCGGCGGACGCCGAGGTCCTCAGCCACAAGCTGCTCGTCCGCGCCGGTTACGTGCGCCGCACCGCCGCCGGAATCTGGAGCTGGCTGCCGCTCGGCAAGCGGGTCCTGGCCAATGTGGAGCGCATCGTCCGCGAGGAGATGGACGCCATCGGCGGCCAGGAGGTGCTGCTCCCCGCCCTGCTGCCGCGTGAGCCGTACGAGGCGACCGGCCGCTGGGACGAGTACGGCCAGGAGCTGTTCCGCCTCCAGGACCGCAAGGGCGGCGACTACCTCCTGGGCCCCACCCACGAGGAGATCTTCACGCTGCTGGTGAAGGACCAGGCGTCCTCCTACAAGGACCTGCCGGTGATCCTCTACCAGATCCAGCACAAGTACCGTGACGAGGCCCGCCCCCGCGCCGGCATCCTGCGCGGCCGCGAGTTCCTGATGAAGGACTCCTACTCCTTCGACACCGAGGACGAGGGCCTCGCGCAGTCCTACGCCCTGCACCGCGAGGCCTACCAGAAGATCTTCGCCCGCCTCGGCCTCGACTACCGCATCTGCGCCGCCACCGCCGGCGCGATGGGCGGGTCCAAGTCCGAGGAGTTCCTCGCCCCGGCCGAGGCCGGCGAGGACACCTTCGCCGACTGCCCGAACTGCGACTTCGCCGCCAACACCGAGGCGATCACGTACGAGCTGAAGCCTGTCGACGCGGCGGACGTGCCGGCCGCCGAGGACATCCCGACCCCGGACACCCCGACCATCGAGACCCTCGCCGCCTCTCTCGGCGTCCCGGCCTCGGCCACGCTGAAGAACCTCCTCGTCAAGGTCGACGGCGAGATCGTCGCCATCGGCGTCCCCGGCGACCGCGAGGTCGACCTGGACAAGGTCGAGGCGCACTTCGCCCCGGCCGTCGTCGAGCTGGTCACCGAGACGGACTTCGCGGCCCGCCCCGACCTGGTCCGCGGCTACGTCGGACCGCAGGGCCTGGACAAGGTCCCGTACATCGCCGATCCGCGGGTAGCCCCGGGCACGTCCTGGATCACCGGTGCGAACAAGGCCGGCACGCACACCAAGAACGTCGTTGCGGGCCGCGACTTCGAGGTCGGCGAGTACGTCGACGTCGTGGTCGTGCAGGAGGGCGACCCCTGCCCGAAGTGCGGCACGAGCCTCGTGCTCGACCGGGCCATCGAGATCGGCCACATCTTCCAGCTGGGCCGCAAGTACGCCGACGCCCTCAAGCTCGACGTCCTCGGCCAGAACGGCAAGCCGGTCCGCGTCACCATGGGCTCCTACGGCGTCGGCGTCTCCCGCGCGGTCGCCGCCCTGGCCGAGCAGACCGCCGACGACAAGGGCCTGTGCTGGCCCAAGGAGGTCGCCCCGGCCGACGTCCACGTGGTCGCCGCCGGCAAGGCCCTCCAGACCGAACTGGCCCTCGACATCTCCGGGAAGCTGGCCGCCGCCGGTGTCCGCGTCCTGGTCGACGACCGCCCCGGCGTCTCCCCGGGCGTCAAGTTCACCGACTCGGAGCTGATCGGCGTACCGCAGATCCTGGTGGCCGGGCGGCGCGCGGCCGACGGCGTCGTGGAACTGAAGGACCGCCGCACCGGCGAGCGCGAGGAGCTGACGGTCGAGGAGGCCGTCGCCCGGCTCACGGCCTGAGAGACCGGACCTCCGGGCGCCGGACGCGCTGACGATCCAGCGCGTCCGGCCCGCGAGGCCCTCACAGCTGGACCCTTCCGGCCCGGACGCCTTACAGCCACCCGGCGAACTCCAGCAGCAACTCCGCGTCCCGCTCCCGGCCGACCCGCCGTGCCCGCGCCCCGGACTCCACGGCCCGGAACAGCGTCCAGCCCCGCAACCGCTCCTGGTCCACGTCGAGCGACTCCGCGAGCCGCTTGACCCGCCGGCGGGTCGTCGCCGCACCGGACGGCTGGGCGATCAGGTCCTCCACCCGGTCGCGGACCAGCCGGGCCAGATCGAACGCGCACTCGCCGACCACCGGGTCGGGACCCACGGCCAGCCACGGCATCCGCTCCCCGGAGAGCACCTTGCTCTGCCGGAACGTGCCGTGCAGCAGCCGGTGTTCGGGCGGCGCGGCCAGTAGCTCCTCACGCGCCGCGAGCGCCACGTCGACCAGCGGCGCCACCTCGGGATCCACCCGGGCACGCGCCCGCATCGCCTCGGCCTGCCGCCCGGTCCGCTCGGCCACGGTCTCGAAGGGGTAGTCGGCGGGCGGCTCCACCCACAGCCGCCGCAGCGTCCCCGCCGCCTCCAGCAACGCCTTCGCCTCCGGCAGCGACCGCACCGACACGTCCGGATGCAGCCGCTCCAGCAGCAGCACGCCCTCGGTCGACGGGGGGATCTCCCCGCTCGAGCGAAGCCGAGAGCTAGGGGGAGGTTCGAGCAGCTGTACGGCACCCCGCCCGCCCCAGTGCGCGAGCGCGGCCCGCTCCGCCTCCGGGCGGGCCCGGCCAGGCGCCAGCTTCAGCACGGCGGGCGTTCCGTCGGCCGTCCGCACCAGCACGACCAGGCTGCTGCGCCCGCCGGGCACCTGCACCCGCTCCACAATCAACTCGCGTAGCGCGACGGCCTGCTGCGCCGTCCCGGGCAGCTTCTCCAGCCAGTCGTCACCGTCCGGTGCCGTCTCACCGAGCGCCCTGTCCAGACGCTTCGGCGGTTCGAAAACCATGCGCGAGTCGTTCCCTTCGTGCTGTCCGCGGTGCGTGCCCCGCGCGGGTCACGCCGTCGGCGCCGCCAAGGGCGGAGCCGTGCCGGCCCGCTCGGCGAGCCCAGGGAAGGCTACGCTCTCGCCGCGCCAGCGCACCGCCCGCACCGCCGCCTCCCGCAGCGCCTCGGCGGCCAGGGCCCGTCGCCCGCCGCCCGCCGCGCGCACCAGGTCCGAGTACACCGCGGCCACCCGGTCCTCCAGCTCGGCGGCGAGCCGTACGGCCGCCGCCGCGTCCGGCACCGGGAACGGCAGCGCGTACCCGGCGGCGGCCGCCACGGGCCTGCTCCCCAGATCCTTCACCTCGCGCACCAGCGCGTCCCGGCGCGCCCGGTGCGCGTCGTACGCGGTCCGCGCCTCGGCACGCTGCCCCTCGCCGATCCGCCCGCCGACCACGCCGTACCCGTACACCGCCGCGTGCTCGGCCGCCAGCGCCGCCTGGAGGGCCCGCAGCTCCCGGTCCTTCGCCTCGCTCACGCGCCACCCTCCGTCAGCAGATACACGTGCGCCGCCCCGGCCGCCGCCACCGATGCCAGAAGCCGCGCCAGCTCGCCCGGCACGTCGAGCAGCGCCTTGGCCCGCCGGTCGGCGAGCTCCCGCTCCGCGGCGGCGAGCGCGGCGAGCGCGTCCTTGTCGTCGCCCGGCACGGCGGTGGCCGGGGGAGATGCGGAAGAGGGGGAGGGAGAGGCGGACGCCTCCCGGCCCGCGTCCCCTCCGAAGGCCCGCGCATGCCGTACGGCCTCCGCCCGCAGCGGCCGCAGCCGCTCCGCGAGCCCCGGGTGGGCGGCGATCACGGCGTCGTACCGCTCCACCAGCCCCTCGCTGTCCCGCGCCGCACGCGCGCGTGCCCGGCGTTCCGCCGCCGACGGGCCGTCCCCCGGGTCGCCCCGGTCCTCGTCGCCGCCGGTGCAGCCGGCCAGGGCGAGGGCCGTCGGGCCGACGGCGAGCAGAGTCCTTCTGCGCGGCCCCGAGCGGGCGCGCGGCGATGAGGGGAACGGCACGTCAGACGTCCTCGGGGGGCTCGTACGAGAAGGGAGCGACTCTAAGGGCCCTTCTGCTCCTTCTCCTGCGGAGATCCAGCAGAAGGGCCCTAGGGCTGAACGCCCGTGATCACGGTACCCGGGCCGCCGCCCGGGACCACTCAGCGGCACCGTTCGTCACCGGGTGGACGGCAACACACCCCGCGACCGGATACCCTTTGACCAGACACGCGACCCATCCCACAACAGCACACGCGGCCGAGGAGTCACCCGGATGAGCACCACCCAGAGCGAGAGGCTGCGAGAACTGCTGGAACCGCTCGTCACATCCCAGGGCCTGGATCTCGAAGAGATCGAAGTGGACTCCGTCGGGCGCAAGCGTGTGCTGCGCGTCGTCGTCGACTCGGACACCGGTGCGGACCTGGACCAGATCGCCGATGTGAGCCGCGCGCTCTCGGCGAAGCTCGACGAGACGGACGCTATGGGCGAGGGGGAGTACACCCTCGAGGTCGGCACCCCGGGCGCGGAGCGCCTCCTCACGGAACACCGGCACTACGTCCGCGCCACGGGCCGGCTGGTGAGGTTCCAGCTGGCCGAGGGCGGCGAGCTGGTCGCCAGGATCCTCAAAGTCGACGACGAGGGCGTCGACACCGAGGTGCCCGGGGTCAAGGGCCGCAAGGCCACCGCGCACAGACTCGCCTTCGACGACATCGTCCGGGCACGCGTCCAGGTCGAGTTCAGCCGCAAGGACAACAAGAAGGAAGAGGAGGCGTAGCCGTGGACATCGACATGAGTGCCCTGCGGGGCTTGGTTCGGGAGAAGGAGATCTCCTTCGACCTGCTGGTCGAGGCGATCGAATCGGCCCTCCTCATCGCCTACCACCGCACCGAGGGAAGCCGCCGCCACGCGCGCGTGGAGCTCAACCGGGAGACCGGCCATGTGACCGTGTGGGCGAAGGAGGACCCAGAGGACCTCGAGGAGGGCCAGGAGCCCCGCGAGTTCGACGACACCCCGTCCGGCTTCGGCCGTATCGCCGCCACCACGGCCAAGCAGGTCATCCTCCAGCGCCTGCGCGACGCCGAGGACGACGCGACGCTCGGCGAGTACGTCGGCCGTGAGGGCGACATCGTCACCGGTGTGGTCCAGCAGGGCCGCGACCCGAAGAACGTGCTGGTGGACATCGGCAAGCTCGAGGCCATCCTGCCGGTGCAGGAGCAGGTGCCGGGCGAGACGTACCCGCACGGCATGCGGCTGCGGTCGTATGTCGTCCGGGTGGCCAAGGGCGTCCGCGGCCCGTCCGTGACGCTGTCCCGTACGCATCCCAATCTGGTGAAGAAGCTCTTCGCCCTGGAGGTGCCGGAGATCGCCGACGGGTCCGTGGAGATCGCCGCGATCGCCCGTGAGGCCGGTCACCGCACCAAGATCGCCGTCCGGTCCACCCGGTCCGGTCTGAACGCCAAGGGCGCCTGTATCGGCCCCATGGGCGGCCGCGTGCGCAACGTGATGGGCGAGCTGAACGGCGAGAAGATCGACATCGTCGACTGGTCGGACGACCCGGCCGAGATGGTGGCGAACGCGCTGTCCCCGGCCCGCGTCTCCAAGGTGGAGATCGTGGACATGGCGACCAGGTCGGCCCGGGTGACCGTGCCCGACTACCAACTGTCCCTGGCCATCGGCAAGGAAGGGCAGAACGCCCGCCTCGCCGCCCGGCTGACCGGCTGGCGGATCGACATCCGGCCGGACACGGAACCGGCCGCGGACCGGACCGGGGAATAGATCCAAGCCGCGGGTCGTTCAGATCACGACAGGTTCGGACGCGGCACCTGTTCGAATCCTGCCCCAAAGGGGTGAGGTGCCTACGGGGAGGTAGACTTAACGGTGTCTGGCCGGACACGCACCCGCGCATGCCCTGAACGCACCTGTGTGGGGTGTCGGGAGCGAGTGGCCAAGGCCGATCTGTTGCGGATCGTGGCGGTCGAGGGCGCATGCGTCCCTGATCCACGCGGTACGCTGCCCGGCCGGGGTGCGTATGTGCATCCCACACCGGTCTGTCTTGACCAGGCGGTTCGCCGCCGGGCGTTCACGAGGGCACTGCGCGCCCCGGGAGCGCTCGACACAAAGGCGTTGCGCCGGTACGTCGAGCAGACAACAGTTGCCGATCAGGGCAACACGGTAAGAACGCGCCGCACGGAACCCCGTGCGGTCTAGGTACCTCGCGAGTCGAAAGCAGGTCGAGATTGCGATGAGCACTCGATGAGTACGCGATGAGTACGCCCATGAACTAGCGACGGTCCGGCTTCACCCGGACCTCAAAGGAGCGAAGTGGCTAAGGTCCGGGTCTACGAACTCGCCAAGGAGTTCGGTGTCGAGAGCAAGGTCGTCATGGCCAAGCTCCAGGAGCTCGGTGAATTCGTCCGTTCGGCGTCTTCGACCATCGAAGCGCCCGTTGTACGCAAGCTGACTGACGCATTCCAGCAGGGCGGCGGCAACGGCAAGTCCGCCGCGAAGCCCGCGGCCCCCAAGAAGGCCGCCCCCCGTCCCGCGGCGCCCTCTCCGGCGCAGTCGGCCCGTCCGGCTGCCCCGAAGCCGTCGGCCGCGCCCAAGCCTCCGGCTGCCCAGCAGCCGTCGGCCCCGTCGGCCCCCGCGCCGTCCCCCGGTCCGCGTCCGACGCCGGGCCCCAAGCCCGCGCCGCGTCCGGCCCCGGCCGCGCCCGAGTTCACGGCGCCGCCCTCGGCTCCGTCCTCTCCGGCCGGGCCGAAGCCCGGCGCGCGTCCCGGCGCCCCCAAGCCCGGCGGTCGCCCCTCCGGTGGTCCCGGCCAGGGCCAGGGCGGCCAGGGCCAGCGTCCTGGTGGTCAGGGTCCGCGTCCCGGCGCTCCGGCGCCGCGTCAGGGTTCCCGTCCGGCCGGTCCGCGTCCGGGTAACAACCCCTTCACCTCGGGTGGCTCCACCGGCATGGCGCGCCCGCAGGCGCCCCGTCCGCAGGGCTCCCGTCCCGGCCCCGGCGGTCCCGGTGGCGGTCCCCGTCCCCAGGCGCCCGGCGCCCAGGGCGGCGGTCCGCGTCCGCAGGCTCCGGGCGGCAACCGCCCGACCCCGGGTTCGATGCCGCGTCCGCAGGGCGGCGGCCCGCGTCCCGGTGGCGGTTCCGCCGGTCCGCGTCCGAACCCCGGCATGATGCCGCAGCGTCCCGCTGCCGGCCCGCGTCCCGGTGGCGGCCCTGGTGGCCGTGGTCCGGGCGGTGCGGGTCGTCCCGGCGGCGGCGCCGGTCGTCCGGGTGGCGGCGGCGGTTTCGCCGGTCGTCCCGGTGGCGGTGGCGGCGCCGGTCGTCCGGGTGGCGGCGGCGGTTTCGCCGGTCGTCCCGGTGGCGGTGGCGGCGGCTTCGGTGGCGGCGGTGGCCGTCCCGGCTTCGGCGGTCGTCCCGGCGGTCCCGGTGGTCGTGGTGGCACGCAGGGCGCCTTCGGCCGTCCCGGCGGTCCCGCGCGTCGTGGCCGTAAGTCGAAGCGGCAGCGCCGTCAGGAGTACGAGGCCATGCAGGCCCCGTCGGTCGGCGGCGTGATGCTGCCTCGCGGCAACGGCGAGACCGTTCGCCTGTCGCGCGGTGCGTCGCTCACCGACTTCGCGGAGAAGATCAACGCCAACCCGGCGTCGCTCGTCGCGGTCATGATGAACCTCGGCGAGATGGTCACTGCCACGCAGTCCGTCTCCGACGAGACGCTCCAGCTCCTCGCCGACGAGATGAACTACACGGTTCAGATCGTCAGCCCCGAGGAGGAGGACCGCGAGCTCCTGGAGTCCTTCGACATCGAGTTCGGCGAGGACGAGGGCGACGAGGAGGACCTGGTGGTCCGCCCGCCGGTCGTCACCGTCATGGGTCACGTCGACCACGGTAAGACCCGACTGCTGGACGCCATCCGCAAGACGAACGTCATCGCGGGCGAGGCCGGCGGCATCACCCAGCACATCGGTGCCTACCAGGTCGCGACCGAGGTCAACGACGAAGAGCGCAAGATCACCTTCATCGACACCCCGGGTCACGAGGCGTTCACCGCCATGCGTGCCCGTGGTGCGAGGTCGACCGACATCGCGATCCTGGTCGTCGCGGCCAACGACGGCGTCATGCCGCAGACGGTCGAGGCGCTCAACCACGCCAAGGCGGCCGACGTCCCGATCGTCGTCGCGGTCAACAAGATCGACGTCGAGGGCGCCGACCCGACCAAGGTGCGCGGTCAGCTCACCGAGTACGGGCTGGTGGCCGAGGAGTACGGCGGCGACACGATGTTCGTCGACATCTCCGCCAGGCAGGGTCTGAACATCGACTCCCTGCTGGAGGCCGTGATCCTCACGGCCGACGCCTCGCTCGACCTGCGGGCCAACCCCCACCAGGACGCGCAGGGCATCGCGATCGAGTCCCGTCTCGACCGCGGCCGCGGTGCCGTGTCGACGGTCCTCGTCCAGCGCGGCACGCTGCGGGTCGGCGACACCATGGTGGTCGGCGACGCGTACGGCCGAGTCCGGGCGATGCACGACGACAACGGCAACCTCGTCACCGAGGCGGGCCCGTCGGCGCCGGTCCAGGTCCTGGGCCTGACCAACGTCCCGGGTGCGGGCGACAACTTCCTCGTGGTCGACGAGGACCGTACGGCCCGTCAGATCGCGGAGAAGCGTGCGGCGCGCGAGCGCAACGCGGCCTTCGCGAAGCGCACGCGCCGTGTGTCGCTGGAGGACCTGGACAAGGTGCTCAAGGCCGGCGAGGTCCAGCAGCTGAACCTGATCATCAAGGGTGACGCTTCTGGTTCCGTCGAGGCTCTCGAGTCCTCCCTGCTCCAGCTGGACGTCGGCGAAGAGGTCGACATCCGCGTCCTGCACCGCGGCGTCGGTGCGGTCACGGAGTCCGACATCGACCTGGCGATGGGCTCGGACGCCATCGTGATCGGCTTCAACGTGCGCGCCGCCGGGCGTGCGCAGCAGATGGCCGAGCGCGAGGGCGTGGACGTCCGGTACTACTCGGTCATCTACCAGGCGATCGAGGAGATCGAGGCGGCCCTCAAGGGCATGCTCAAGCCGGAGTTCGAGGAGGTCGAGCTCGGTACGGCGGAGATCCGCGAGGTCTTCAAGTCGTCCAAGCTGGGCAACATCGCGGGTGTTCTCATCCGCTCCGGCGAGGTCAAGCGCAACACCAAGGCCCGCCTCATCCGCGACGGCAAGGTGGTCGCGGAGAACCTCAACATCGAGGGCCTGCGTCGCTTCAAGGACGACGTCACCGAGATCCGCGAAGGGTTCGAGGGCGGTATCAACCTCGGCAACTTCAACGACATCAAGGTCGACGACGTCATCGCGACGTACGAGATGCGCGAGAAGCCGCGGGTGTAACACCCACGGCACCCAGACCGGCCGACGCGGCACCGCCGCGTCGGCCGGCTGGCCGTTTGTCTCACCGGCGGACAGACTCGGCGCAGCCCGCCGGGGTGCCTCGGCACCCCACCGGGCTGCGCAGGGGCGAAGCCCCGCGAGGGGTGCAGGGTTGAGGCCCCGCGAGGGGTGCTGGCGTGAGGCCGCGAGAGGGGCGCAGGGGACGCAGGCCCCGCCCGGGCCTGGGGCGGAGCCCCAGGGGGCAGGGCCTCCTGGCCAACCGTGTCGGGCGGGTGGCCGGGCAAAGGAAAACCCCGTCGAGCCACCGGCAGGTACGCGGTACCGTTCTTGATGTCCCTGCCCCAACCGCAGGGCCATCGATCCCGTACCGGCGGGTCATCCGGATACACATGTACGTGGGGACGCTGTCCTTCGACCTGCTCCTCGGCGACGTACGGTCGCTGAAGGAGAAGCGCTCCGTCGTCCGCCCCATCGTCGCCGAGCTCCAGCGCAAGTACGCGGTGAGCGCGGCCGAGGTGGATCACATGGACCTCCACCGCAGGGCCGTCATCGGCCTCGCGCTGGTGTCCGGCGACGCGGCGCACCTGAGCGACGTACTCGACCGGTGCGAACGGCTGGTCGCCGCCCGCCCCGAGGTGGAGCTGCTGTCCGTCAGGCGGCGCTTCCACGGCGAAGACGACTGACGAACCGAGAACGACCCAGACAGGAAAGAACGGGAGACGGACCAGTGGCCGACAACGCGCGGGCCAAGAGGCTGGCGGACCTCATCCGGGAAGTGGTGGCCCAGAAGCTGCAGCGCGGGATCAAGGACCCGCGGCTCGGCTCGCACGTCACCATCACGGACACGCGGGTCACGGGTGACCTGCGGGAGGCGACCGTCTTCTACACCGTGTACGGGGACGACGAGGAGCGGAACGCGGCCGCAGCGGGCCTGGAGAGCGCCAAGGGCATCCTGCGCTCCGAGGTCGGCCGGGCCGCCGGTGTGAAGTTCACGCCGACCCTGACCTTCGTCATGGACGCCCTACCGGACACCGCCCGGAACATCGAGGACCTCCTCGACAAGGCGCGCCAGTCCGACGCGAAGGTGCGCGAGGCGTCCGCGGGCGCGAAGTACGCCGGCGACGCCGACCCGTACCGCAAGCCGGACGAGGACGACGAGACGGACGACACCGCCGAATGACCCAGAAGCACACCACGCCCGACGGCCTCGTCATCGTCGACAAGCCGTCGGGCTTCACTTCGCACGACGTCGTCGCCAAGATGCGCGGCATCGCCAGGACGCGACGCGTCGGGCACGCCGGCACCCTCGACCCGATGGCGACGGGCGTCCTCGTCCTCGGCGTCGAGAAGGCCACCAAACTCCTCGGCCACCTCGCACTGACCGAGAAGGAGTACCTGGGCACCATCCGGCTCGGGCAGAACACCCTCACCGACGACGCCGAGGGGGAGATCACCTCCTCCACGGACGCCTCCGGGGTCACCCGCGACGCCATCGACGCCGGCATCGCCAAGCTGACCGGCGACATCATGCAGGTGCCGTCCAAGGTCAGCGCCATCAAGATCAATGGCGTGCGGTCCTACAAGCGGGCCAGGGACGGCGAGGAATTCGACATCCCGGCCCGGCCCGTCACGGTGTCCTCCTTCGGCGTGTACGACGTCCGGGAGGTCATCGCCGAGGATGGCACGGCCGTACTCGACCTGGTCGTCTCGGTCGTCTGCTCCTCCGGCACGTACATCCGGGCCCTGGCCCGCGACCTGGGCGCCGACCTCGGAGTCGGCGGACATCTCACCGCCCTGCGCCGCACCCGCGTCGGCCCCTACAAGCTGGACGCGGCCCGCACCCTGGACCAGCTCCAGCAGGAGTTGACCGTGATGCCGGTCGCCGAGGCCGCCGCGGCCGCGTTCCGGCGCTGGGACGTCGACGCCCGGCGCGCCCGGCTGCTCACCAACGGCGTACGGCTGGACATGCCCGAGGAGTACGCGGGCTCCGGCCCCGTCGCCGTCTTCGACCCGGAGGGCCGCTTCCTCGCCCTCGTCGAGGAGCAGCGGGGCAAGGCCAAGAGCCTGGCCGTCTTCGGCTGACGGCACGCCGGGACCGTCCGCCCGTGGAGCGGCGACCACGGGGTACCTCCGCTGCCGCCGCTCCACGGTCCCCCCTCGGTTCCCCCACCCCTAGGGTGTATCCAGCCGCCCCGCTTCGTTCACCCGTCCGTGCAGGCGCTCGGAGTGAACCGGGGGAGCGGAAGGGGGCGCTTTCGCCGAGCGATCTGTCCCGCTGATCATCTCGCCCCTACCGTCGAACACAAGGGCACGGGTGTACGGCGGGGAGGCTCGACGATGACGTCGCGAAACCGGTCCGGGGAGACACACGACAGCGCACCAGACTCCCAGGACCGCCCCGGAACAGCGGAGCGGACGACCGAGGGAACCGACGGCGGGGCATCCGGCCCGGCCCTCGTCCGTGTCCACGACCTCGCCGGCCGCCCCGGGGCACCGGCTTCGTGGCCGACCACCACGGCACGCTCGTCACCAGCCACGAGGCGGTCGACGGCCTGCCCCGGCTCGTCCTGTACGGAGCCGGGGACCGCCGCCGGGTCGTGTCCGCCGACGCGGTGACCCCGCTGCCCGCGCTCGGCCTGGCCCTCGTACGGACCGAGGGCCTCGGCGTGCCGCCGCTGCCCGTCACCGCGCGGGGCGGGGCCGGTACCGGCACCTATGTGCGGATCGCCGCCGGAGGCTGGCGCGAGGCCAGGGTGCTGGGCTCGACCGCCGTGACGTACACGGCCACGGACCGCCTCCACCGCCTCGACGGCGCGCTGGAGCTGGCGGTGGGCACGGCGGGGCGGGACGCGCTGCGGCTGGGCGGCGGAGCGGCCGGCGGCCCGGTGCTCGACGCCGCGACCGGCGCCGTCGTCGGTGTCCTCGGCACCGCGCTCAGCTCCGCCCACAGCGACGTCGGGTTCGCCGTACCGCTGCATGCCCTGGTCTCCGGCGCGGCGGGCCCGCTCGCCGAGCTGCTCGCCGAGAACGCGGCGACGGTCCCCGCGTACGGCGCCGACCTCAACCTGGCCGGGGCGCTGGAGCTGACCGGCACCGCGGTGGGGCTGGACGGCCCGCCCGGCGGCACGGGTCTCCCGGAGCCGGTCGAACGGGCGGCGGTGGTGGACGAGTTCAGCGCGTTCACGGCAGCCCCGGCGGCCGTGCTCGGCCTCGTCGGGGCGCCCGGCAGCGGTCGTACGACGGAACTCGCGGCGCTCGCCGCGCGCCGCGCCCGCAGCGGGCATCCCACGCTGTGGCTGCGCGGCTGCGAACTGCGGGACGACGACGCCTCGGTGGCCGACGCGGCACGCCGGGCGCTGACCCGGGCCGCCCCTGTCGTGGCCGCGTCCCGGCCCCGTTTCCTGCCGGCCGACCTGGGCGACACCACGCCCGAGCGCCTCGCCCGCCTCGCCGGTGCCCTCGGCCGGCCCCTGCTGCTGCTCCTCGACGGCCCGGAGGAGATGCCTTCGGCGCTGGCCCGCCGCCTGGCCGACTGGACGGACGGGACGGTGCGGTGGCTGCGCGAGACGGGCGTGCGGCTGGTCGTGGCGTGCCGGGCGGAGTACTGGGAGGGGGCGGGGTTCCCGGCGGAGGTCCTGCACCGGCCGGCCGGTGCCCAAGAGCGGTCCGCGTGCGTGCGCCTCGGTGATCTCACCGAGGACGAGGCCCGTCAGGCCCGCCTGCGCCACGGCATCCCGGAGAGCGCCCTCGTCGACACCGACGCCCGGCACCCCCTCACCCTGCGGCTGCTCGCCGAGATCCGGGAGGCCCTCGGTGCCCTCGACGGCCCGGAGATCGCCGGTGCTCCCGACAGTCCCGGCGGCCCCGGCGTCACCGTCGGCCGCGACGATGTCTTCGCGGCCTACCTGGACCTGATGTCCCTGCGCATCGCCGCGCGGCTGGCCGCCGGGAACGGCCTGGGCGGCACGGCCGTACGCCGGCTGGCCGCGAAGGTCGCCGGGCAGGTGCACGAGGCCGCCCGGCGCAGCCTCGCACCCGGGCTGGGGGATCTGGACAGGAAGGCGTTCGAGACCGTGTTCCCATGGGGGCCCGCACCCGCGCGGCTCGGCGGCGGCACCGGCTGGGCGTCGGCCGTCCTCGCCGAGGGGCTGCTCGTGCCCGCCGGAGCCGGCTACCGCTTCGCCCACGAGGAGCTCGCCGACTGGCTCCAGGGCCTGCACCTCGACCTCGCCGAGGCCCTGCACGCCCTGGTCCACCGCGGGCATGACGCGCACTGCGACCCCGTCCCGCACCACCGCATCGGGCCCGTCGTCCAGGCGCTGCTGTTCCTCGCCCGCCAGCACGGGACCGACCAACTGGCCTCCCGGCTGACGGACCTGGTGCACGCCCTGGACGCCGACCCACGGTCCTGGTGGGCCGCCCGGCTGCTCGCCGGAACCCTGTCGGCCGTGCCCGAGGCGACGCCGTACACGGAGGTGCTGCGGCTGCTCGCCGACCGGATCGTGGCCTGGCGGCGGCAGGACAGGCCCGTGCCGGAGGAGGTCGGGCCCGCCTTCTGGGCCGGCGTACGGCTGCCGGAGGGCGAGCGGTTCGCCCTGCTGAGGCGGCTGGTGCACGCCGACGGCCCGCCGTGCGAGGCCGGTCCCCGGTTCCTGGACACGGTCGCGCGGCTGCTGGCCGCCGACCCCACCGCCGTACAGCCGCTGCTGGCCCGCTGGTTCGACGACGAGCAGCCGCTGCCCGCCACCCCGCACGCGACCGTCGCCACGGCCGCGCAGGCGCTGCTGCACACCCACCGGCACAGCGCCCTGGACGACCTGGCGGACGTGCTCGTCGACCGCGCGCACCGGAGGGCCGACGAACTGCTCGCCGTGCTGGCCGAGGAGGAGCCGTCGGCGGTGTGCCGGGCCGTCGACCGGTGGGCGCGCGACGAGCGGCCGGCGCGACGCAGTGCCGCGATGGCGCACGGCCTGCGCGTCGCGCCGCACGTGAGCACCGGAGGCGACCGCGCCCTGCTGCGCTACGCGGCCCTCACCCTGCTCGCCCGCCCCACCGACCGGGCCCTGCACGGCGGCGCCCTCGCCCTCCTCGTCCAGGATCCGCACACCCGGGCCCGGTATCTGCCGCGGGCGCTGGAGCACTTCGCGGCGGGCGACCCGCACCTCCCGCCGCACGCGCCGGCCGCCGCCCTCCTGGCCCACCCCGAGCCGGTCCTCGGCGCCTTCGCTGCGCGGCTGGAGCGGCCGGACCCGGAGGAGGCGCTGCGGGCGCTCGCCGACGCCACCCCGCGCGGCCTGGCCCGGCGGGTCGCCGCGCTGGTAGGGCGGGCGGCACAGCAGCGGCCGGAACTCGCCGGGCACATGGCCGCGTACGTGGACCAGCGGCTCGACCGGGGCCCCGCCGCCCGGGCCGTGCTCCTGCCGCTGGTCACCGGCCTGCTGGAGGGCGGCCCGGTGCGGCTGCGATGCGCCCTCGCCGCGGTCCTCATCGAACCCGGCATCCCCGCCTCCCGCCCGCTGCGCCGCGAGCTGCGCGACGCGCTCCTGGCCCGCGAGCACGACATCGACGTCCTGGACGCGCTGCTGGACGCCGCCGCCCGGAACGGCGGCGGCGACGACCTGCGCGACCTCGTCCGCCGCGTCGGACTGCTCCTCGCGAGCACCCCGGAGGGCGCCGGCCGCTTCGACCGCGCCCTGGTCGACCTCGGCCGGCACGTGCCCGGCTTCGCCGCCCGCGTGGCCGGCTGGCTGGCCGACGCGCCCGAGGAGTGGGCGGCGCTGGTCGGGCCGAGTTCCCACCGGACGATCGAGAACCTGGCGGGCGTACGCGTCCCCGCCCGACGGATCCCGCGCACGTCGGAGGGGATCGCAGGGTCGTGCGCCCTGTCACAGCCCCATGCCGATGCGGGCCGCAGGCACCCGGCATGGCACCCTTAGACCTGCGTACGAGGCAACCAGGAACAACCACGGACACGGGTTCGACCAGCTTTCGACAAGGAGCAGGCACAGTGCAGCGCTGGCGTGGCTTGGAGGACATCCCCCAGGACTGGGGGCGCAGCGTCGTCACCATCGGCTCCTACGACGGAGTCCACCGCGGACACCAGCTGATCATCCGGCATGCCGTGAACCGCGCCCGGGAGCTGGGCGTGCCCGCCGTCGTCGTCACCTTCGACCCGCATCCCAGCGAGGTCGTCCGCCCCGGCAGTCACCCGCCGCTGCTCGCCCCGCACCACCGCCGCGCCGAACTCATGGCCGGCCTGGGCGTGGACGCGGTGCTCATCCTGCCCTTCACGACCGAGTTCTCGAAGCTGTCCCCGGCCGACTTCGTCGTCAAGGTGCTCGTCGACAAGCTGCACGCCAAGGCCGTCGTCGAGGGCCCCAACTTCCGCTTCGGGCACAAGGCCGCCGGCAACGTGGAGTTCCTCGCCGCGCAGGGCAAGATCTACGACTTCGAGGTCGAGGTCGTCGACCTGTACGTGACCGGCGAGGCAGGTGGCGGTGAGCCGTTCTCCTCGACGCTGACCCGTCGTCTGGTCGCCGAGGGCGACGTGGAGGGCGCCGCCGAGATCCTGGGCCGTCCGCACCGGGTGGAGGGCGTGGTCGTCCGGGGCGCCCAGCGCGGCCGCGAGATGGGGTTCCCGACCGCCAACGTCGAGACGCTGCCGCACACCGCCATTCCCGCCGACGGTGTCTACGCCGGCTGGCTGCACGCCCAGGGCGAGGCGATGCCGGCCGCCATCTCCGTCGGCACGAACCCGCAGTTCGAGGGCACCGAGCGCACGGTGGAGGCGTACGCCATCGACCGCGTCGGGCTGGACCTGTACGGGTTGCATGTCGCGGTCGACTTCCTGGCGTTCGTGCGGGGGCAGGCGAAGTTCGACACGCTCGACGCGCTGCTGGAGCAGATGGGGCAGGACGTTCAGAAGTGCAGGGAGCTGGTGGCGGCTGACGAGGCTGCCTAGTTCGCTTGTGGGCCGTCTGCGAGTGTGTGGGGGCTTGGCGCGCCCACGCGGCGGAGCCGCATAGTGTCACAGCCTCGCGCCCCTGAGGGCGGACGACGCTGCCCAGTGGCAAGCCACCTGCGATTCCCCGCCCCCACTCAGGACCTTCAGGTCCTGGTTCCTGCACGCGTCGGCCACTCCCGCTGTCTCCGCCTCACCGCTCGCGAGAATCTGGCAGCGCACATGGAAGCGGCAGCCGGACGGCACCCGCGACGGGTCCGGGGGCTCGCCGGTGAGGACCACCGGGTCACCGGGGGCTTCCGGGAGCACCGACAGCAGGGCCTGGGTGTACGGGTGACGGGGCGCGGTCAGGACCTGCTCCACGGCGCCCGTCTCCACGATCCGGCCCAGGTACATCACGGCGACCCGGTCGGCGATGTTCCAGGCCAGCCCAAGGTCGTGCGTGACGACCAGCGCGGACAGGCCCAGCTCGGTGCGCAACCGCAGCAGCAGGGCGAGGATCTCACCGCGCACGGAGGCGTCGAGGGACGCCACCGGCTCGTCGGCGACGAGGAGTTCGGGTCCCAGGACGAGCGCGCCCGCGATGACGACCCGCTGGCGCTGCCCGCCGGACAGTTCGTGCGGGTAGCGCAGGAAGAAGCGCTCCGGGGGGCGGAGACCGGCCCGGGACAGGGCCTGTGCGACCGCCGTCCGCTCGTCGCCGCCGTAGCCGTGGATGCGCAGGCCCTCGGCGACCGCGTCGTACACCGTGTGCCGCGGGTTGAGCGAGCCGCTCGGGTCCTGGAGGACCAGCTGGACCCGCTTGCGGTACGCCTTGAGGGACCGGCCGGAGTACTCCAGCGTGCGGCCGTCGAAGGCGACCCGGCCCGAGGTCGGCTCGACCAGGCCCAGCAGACAGCGGGCCAGGGTCGTCTTGCCGCAGCCGGACTCGCCGACCAGCGCGACGATCTCGCCGGGCCGGATGTCGAGATCGACCCCGTCCACCGCGCGGGCCCGGGGGCCGCCGTGCCGGCCGGGGAAGGTGACGTGCAGGTCCTGGGCGCTCAGCAGAGGTGCCGTGGTGACCTCGGGGGCCGTGGGGGACGTGGTCATGGCGTGCTGGGCCTCGCTTCCTCCAGGGCTTCCGGATCCTGAGGCTCCGCCCGCGGCTCGTCCGGCGGGGGTCCGACCAGGACGCACGCCGCCCGGCGCCCCGGCCCCGCCTCGTGCAGCACCGGGTCCACCTCCGGGCAGGACTCCAGCGCCACCGGGCACCGCGGATGGAACGTACAGCCGGACGGCAGCGCCGCCGGATCGGGCGGATCACCCGCCAGCCCTCGCGGAGCGAACCGGGAGGCCGGGTCGCCGATGCGCGGGAACGCGGCCGACAGGGCCCTGGCGTACGGGTGCCGGGCGTCCTCGTACACCTGCTGGGCCGGGCCCTCCTCGACCACCCGCCCCGCGTACATCACCGCGAGCCGGTCACAGGTGTCGGCGAGGACCGCCAGGTCGTGGCTGATCATGATCAGGCCCAGGCCCTGGTCCGCGACGAGCTGTTCGACGAGCCGGAGGATCTGCGCCTGGATCATCACGTCGAGCGCGGTGGTCGGCTCGTCGGCGATGATCAGCCGCGGATCGCAGGCCAGCGCCATGGCGATCATGACGCGCTGCCGCTGCCCGCCGGACAGCTCGTGCGGATAGGCGTCCGCGCGGGCCGCCGGCAGGCCGACCTGCTCCAGCAGCTCTCCGGTCTTCTTCTTCGCCCCGGCCGGGGTGGCCTTCCGGTGCAGCAGGATCGGCTCGGCGATCTGGTCGCCGATGCGGTGCACGGCGTTCAGCGAGTGCATCGCTCCCTGGAAGACGACGGAGGCCCCGGCCCAGCGGACCGCCCGAACCCGGCCCCACTTCATCGTCAGCACGTCCTCGCCGTCGAGCAGGACCTCACCCGTGATGCGGGTCCCGGCGGGCAGCAGCCGCAGCAGGGCCAGCGCCAGCGTGGACTTGCCGCAGCCGGACTCCCCGGCGAGGCCGAGCTTCTGGCCGGCGTCCAGACGCAGATCCACCCCGCGCACGGCGGCAGCCCCGCCCGCGTACGTCACCGTCAGGTCCCTGACGTCGAGCAGCGTCACCGCGACACCCCCAGCCTGGGGTTGAGGACGGACTCCACGGCCCGCCCGCACAGCGTGAACGCCAGCGCCACCACGGCGATGGCGATACCCGGCGGCACCAGGTACCACCAGTCCCCGGCACTGACCGCGCCCGCCTCCCGCGCGTCCTGGAGCAGCCCGCCCCACGACACGACCGTGGGGTCACCGAGGCCGAGGAAGGCCAGCGTCGCCTCGGCGAGGATGGCGGTGGAGATGATCAGGGTCGTCTGGGCCAGCACCAGCGGCATGACGTTGGGCAGCACGTGCCGGGACATGATGTGCCAGTGGCCGCCGCCGAGCGCCTTCGCCCGCTCGATGTACGGCCGCGTCTCCACGGCGAGGGTCTGCGCGCGCACCAGGCGGGCCGTGGTCGGCCAGGTGGTGACGCCGATCGCGATGACCGTCGTGGTCAGCGAGCGGGACATCACGGTGGCCAGGGCGATCGCCAGCACCAGCGTCGGCATGACCAGGAACCAGTCGGTGATCCGCATCATCACCGTCGCGTACCAGCCCTTGAAGTGGCCCGCCGTGACCCCGATCAGCGTGCCGATCGCGACCGACAGCACGGCGGCCAGCAGCCCGACCAGCAGCGACACCCGCGAGCCCCACACCACCAGGCCCAG
The DNA here is from genome assembly GCF_037055355.1 of Streptomyces sp. DG1A-41. GTDB lineage: Bacteria > Actinomycetota > Actinomycetes > Streptomycetales > Streptomycetaceae > Streptomyces. Next base: position 6,705,317 of record NZ_CP146350.1, read on the forward strand.
CAGGTCCCGGCCGAACTGGTCGGTGCCGAGCGGGAACTCGGCGCTCGGGCTCTGCATCGGATGCCCCGGCGCGTCGGTCACACTGCTCACGCCGGAGCCGACGAACAGCGGCGCGAACAGCGCCAGCAGCGCGCAAAGCGCGAGCGCGGTCAGGCCGTACAGCCCCGCCCGCTCGGCGCGGTACTGCCGCCAGAAGCGCGCGACGGAGGCCCGGCGCCGCTGCCGGGCGAGGGCGCGCGGGCTCAGGGCCGTGTCGGTCGTCGTCATCGGGCCACCCGGGGGTCCAGCAGCGGATAGACCAGGTCGGCGAGGGTGTTCATCACGATCACAGCGGCGGCGAACACGAAGAACAGCCCCTGCACCAGCGGCAGGTCGGGCACGCTCAGCGCCTGGTAGAACAGCCCGCCGAGGCCTGGCCAGGAGAACACCGTCTCCACCAGGATCACGCCCGCCACCGTCCGGCCGAGGTTGATGAAGATCAGCGTCACGGTCGGCAGCAGCGCGTTCGGCACGGCGTGCCGGCGCCGCACCAGGTCGTCGCGCAGCCCCTTGGCCCGCGCGGTGGTCAGATAGTCGCTGCCCATCTCGTCCAGCAGCGCCGACCGCGTGACCAGCAGCGTCTGCCCGTACTCCACGGCCACCAGCGTCACCACCGGCAGCACCAGATGGTGCGCCACGTCGACGACGTACGCGAAGCCCTCCTTGCCGCCCGACTCCATGCCGCCGGTGGGGAACATGCCCGGGATCGGGCCGATGCCCACCGACAGCACGATGATCAGCAGCAGCCCGAGCCAGAAGGACGGGATGGAGTACAGGGTCAGCGCCAGGCCGGTGTGGATCCGGTCGCCGAGCCCGCCGCGCCGCCAGGCCGACCGGGTGCCGAGGAAGATGCCCAGCGCGGTGTAGAGGACGAAGGCGGTCCCGGTGAGCAGCAGGGTGTTCGGCAGCGCCTCGGTGATCTTGTCGACGACGGGAGCACGGAACTGGTACGACGTCCCCAAGTCGCCGGTGAGCGCCTTGCCGCAGTAGTCCGTGAACTGCCGCCACAGCGGCAGGTCGAGCCCGAACTCCTCGCGGTAGGCGGCCAGTTGCTCGGCCGAGACCTGACGGCCGCCCGTCATGGTCTTGACCGGGTCGCCGGGGATCAGCCGGAAGAGGAAGAAGCTGGTGACGAGCACGGCCAGCAGCGAAACGAGCGCACCGGCCAGCTTGCCCGCCAGGTACCGCGGGTACGCGGAGCTCTTGCGTACCCGAGGCCCGGCCGCCGTGTGCTTGTCCTCGACCAGTGCGGGGGTCGCGTCAGCGGTCATCAGTGCCCGCTCGCCCGCGCTACTCGCGGTCCTCGGCGGTGGAGCGCCGCCGCATCGCCGCGAAGACGCCGAGCCCGGCGAGGACCACGACACCCCCGACGATCCCGAGCACGACCCCCGTCGACGACGCGTTGTCCGACGAGCCACTCGACTGAGCCGGGACCGCCGACCACCAGCTCCAGTAGCCGTCCTGGCCGTAGATGTTCCCCGCCTTCGCCGGCATGGTCGTGATCGACTTGATCTGGTCCGTCCGGTAGGCCTCGACCGCGTTCGGATACGCCATGACGTTCATGTACCCGAGGTCGTACAGCCGCGACTCCATCTGCTTGACGATGTCCGCCCGTTTGGCGGGGTCGTACTCGGCCAGCTGCCGGGCGTAGAGCTCGTCGTACGTCTTGTCACAGATGAAGTTGTCGGTCGCGCCCGTGTCCTTCGGGGTCGCCGGGAGCGCTCCGCAGGTGTGGATGGACAGCACGAAGTCCGGGTCCGGGTTGACCGACCAGCCGTCGAAGGCCAGGTCGTATGTGCCGGCGAGCCAGGGGTCGGTCACGTTGTCCAGGCAGTTGAGCTGGACCCCGATGCCGAGCTTGCCCCACCACTCCTGGAGGTACTTGCCGACCGCCTTGTCATTGGGGTCGGTGGCGTGGCACAGGACGCGGTAGGTGATGGGCTTGCCGTCCTTGCCGACGCGCTTGCCGTCGCCGTTCATCTCGTACCCCGCCTGGTCGAGCATCCGGGCCGCCTCGGCCGGGTCGTACGTCAGCTTCTGGCCGGCGGACGGCTTCCAGAAGTACTGCGAGAAGCGCGGCGGGATGTAGCCCTCGCCCTCGACGGCGTGCCCCTGGAACACCTTGTCGATGATGGCCTTGCGGTCGACCGCCTTGAACAACGCGTTCCGCACCCGCTGGTCCAGCAGGGACGGGTGGCCGTCGCCGAACTTCTCGCCGTTCTTCGCCTTCGCGCCCGGGTTGGTGGCGAGGGCGTAGAAACGGCGGCCGGGGGCGTCGTTGACCTTGATGTTCTCCGCGTCCTCCAGGGAGGCCGCCTGGGCGGGCGTCAGGGACGGCGAACCGGCGACGAACGACACCTCGCCCTTGCGCAGCGCCGACACCGCCGCGTCCTGGTCCTTGTAGTAGCGGAAGACCAGCTCGTCGAACTTCGGCGATCCGCGCCAGAAGCTCTTGTTGGCCTTGAGCCGGACGTAGCTGTCGGCCTTGTACCCGGTCAGCACGAACGGCCCGTTGCCCACCACAGGGAAGCTCTTGTCGTTGTTGAACTCGGAGAAGTCCGAGACCTTCTCCCACACGTGCTTCGGCACGATCGGCACATCGAGCGCGGTCATCGTGGCCTGCGGTTTCTTCAGCTCGATGACCAGCTTGGTGGGGCTGGGCGCCGTCACCTTCCGGAAGTTGCCGACGTAACTGCCGTTCGCCGTGGCGGCGCCGTCGTCGGTCATCATCTTGTTGAACGTCCACGCCGCGTCCTCGGCGGTGGCCCGCTTGCCGTCCGACCACGTGGAGTCGGAGCGGATCGTGTACGTCCAGGTCAGCTTGTCCGACGACGACTCCCACTTGGTGGCCAGGCCCGGGACGGCGTGGTTGTCCTTGGGGTCGTAGTTCGTCAGGTACTCGTACATGAGCCGGTGAATGCTCGTACTGAGCAGCCGGACCGCCAGGAACGGGCTGAGCGAGTCCACGCTCTGCGCCACCGCGACGGTCAGCACCTTCTTGCCGTCGTCGGCCGCACGGGCCTGCCGGGCCGCCGGGTCGAGCGGAGTCGCGAGACCGGCGGTGAGGGTGAGCGCGGCCGCTCCGGCCACGGCGACGAGCCTGAGGCCGCGCGGGAGGCTGCGTGTCTGATCTTTCGTGCCCATGGTCGGACCTCGCGTCATCGCTCGGACGGGGAAGGATGGGTGATCAGGCGTCAGGTTGATCGGTTGTCAGATGGATGATGAGTGTGTCTATCAGCGGCCATCTCACGCGTCAACGGCACATTGACCCCTTGTGGCCTGCGGAAATAACGAATTGGCGAGCTTTCCGCGGCCATTGGTCGAGACCACTGACGCGCCCCTGGCCAGGGCCTGGCAACGGATTTCGCCCCCGGAACGCACCGCGGCCCGCGCCGAGTGGGAACGGCGCGGGCCACGAAGGGGACCGGCCCCTCGAAAGGGGCCGATCGGGTGAGGCGATTACTGCGACGGCGGCGGAGGCGGGGGCGGCGGGGTCTGCCCGTCGGGCTGCGCCGGGTACCCCGGCTGGCCGGGCTGCGGGTAGCCGTAACCGGGCTGACCTGGTTGACCGGGCGGACCGGCCTGCGGGTAGCCGTAGCCCGGCTGCGGGGGCGCTGCCGGGGGCTGTCCGGGCTGGGGATACGGCTGTCCGGGCTGCGGGGCCGGCTGTCCCGGCTGACCGGGCTGCGGAAAGGGCGGCTGACCTGCGGCCTGCGGGTACGGCTGTCCGGGCTGGGCGTACGGCTGACCGGGCTGCGGCTGCTGGGTGTACGGGCCCGGCTGGCCCGGGACCTGCTGGCCGGGAACCGGCTGCCCGGGGCCTGGCTGCTGTCCGGGATACGGGGGCTGGGGCTGGCCCGGGACGGGCTGGCCGGGCAGCGGCGGGGCGGCCACCGGCGGCGGGTTGCCGTCGGAGGTCCACAGGCCGTGCGCCTGCTGGTGGCGGGTGAAGTCCTCGGCGACCATCGCCGCGAGGTTGAAGTACGCCTCCCGCACCTTCGGCCGCATCATGTCAAGGTCGACCTCGGCACCTGCGGCGAGATGTTCGTCGAAGGGCACGACGATGACGCCACGGCAGCGCGTCTCGAAGTGCGACACGATGTCCTCGACCTTGATCATCTTGCCGGTCTCGCGCACACCCGAGATGACGGTGATGGACCGGGCGACGAGATCGGCGTACCCGTGCGCCGACAGCCAGTCCAGCGTCGTGCTCGCGCTGCTCGCACCGTCCACCGACGGTGTCGAGATGATGATGAGCTGGTCGGCGAGGTCCAGCACACCGCGCATGGCGCTGTAGAGCAGTCCGGTACCGGAGTCCGTGAGGATGACCGGGTACTGCTTGCCCAGCACGTCGATCGCGCGCCGGTAGTCCTCGTCGTTGAAGGTCGTCGACACGGCCGGGTCGACGTCGTTGGCGATGATCTCCAGCCCGGACGGCGCCTGGGACGTGAACCGCCGGATGTCCATGTACGAGTTGAGGTACGGGATCGCCTGGACGAGGTCACGGATGGTCGCCCCGGTCTCGCGCCGCACGCGACGCCCGAGGGTGCCGGCATCCGGGTTGGCGTCGATCGCGAGGATCTTGTCCTGCCGCTCGGTGGCGAGCGTGGAGCCGAGCGCGGTGGTCGTGGTCGTCTTGCCGACACCGCCCTTGAGGCTGATCACGGCGATCCGGTAGCAGGAGAGCACCGGCGTGCGGATCAGCTCCAGCTTCCGCTGCCGCTCGGCCTCCTCCTTCTTCCCACCGATCTTGAACCGTCCGCCGCCGGCCGCCGGACGGCTGCTCTTGGCCTTCTGCTTCTTGCTGTTCAGCAGCCGGTCGGACGACAACTCAACGGCAGCGGTGTAACCGAGCGGCGCGACCCCCGGGTTGGTCGGCTGCCGCTGGTCGTGCTGCATGGGCTGCGGCCAGGCGGCCCCGGTCCGCGGGTCCACGGGCTGCGGAGGCTGCCCTTGCCCTTCGGGCTGCGACTGGGCCTGGGCCTGCGGGGGCACGCCGGGGTGGGGGAAGCCGTAGCCGCTCGGGGGGTTGGGCGCGGGGGTGGGTGGGGTGTTGGGCTGCTGTGCCTGGGCGGGCGTGCCGGGGTGGGGGAAGCCGTAGCCGCCTTGCGCGCTGGGCGCGGGGGCCGACGGGCTGTCGGGCCCGGGCTGCGGGAATCCGTAACCGCCCTGCGCGTTCGGGGCGGGGGCGGGCGGGGTGTTGGGCTGCTGGGCCGGGGGTTGATGTGCGGCCGGGGCGCCGGGGTGCGGGAAGCCGTAGCCGCCCTGGGCGTTGGGCGCGGTCGGCGCCGGAGCTCCCGGCTGCGGGAAGCCGTGGGCGCCGGGCTGCGGTGCGGGCTGGCCGGGCGGCTGGTTCGGCGGCGTCGGTGCGGTCGGCGGGTTCCAGGCGGCGGGCGCGGGCTGCGGCGCCTGCGGCTGGAACGGCGGCTGCTGAGCCGGCACCGACGGCTGCGGCTGCGCGGGCGCGTTCGGGTCCGTGGGCTGGGCCTGCGGCTGAGGCTGGTGCTGCGGCTGCGCGGGCCACTGGCCGGCCGGGGCCGGAGCGGCCGGCTCATACGACGGCGGCAGCGGCGGCATGGCCTGAGGAGCCGGGGGAGTCCAGGCGGGCTGGGCGCCGGACACACCCGGCGCGGCGGCGTCGTGCGGAACGCTGTCCTCCGAAGCGGCGTCGGCGGGCGGGGCGTCGTCGGGCTGTGCGTCGGCCGGCTCGGGAGCAGCCGGGACCTCGTCCGCAGGCACGGCATCAGCCGGGTCCTCATCGGCAGGCACCGCGTCCACAGGAGTCGCATCCGCCGGGACCGCCTCCGCGGACACCGCGTCCACATCCGCAGGCACGGAGTTCTCGGGCTCGGCATCCTGCGGCCCGGCCTCGTCCGTCTCCGCCTCCGGAGCCGCGTCCTCGGGAGCCTCTTCCTCCGGTGCGGTCACCGCACCTTCCCCGTCCCCGCTGTAGGCATCGTCGGAAGCAGGCCCGTCCGCACCGGACACGTCAGCCGCATCCACCGCCACCACCGAGTCGGAGGAGACGTCTTCGCCGGCGTCACCGTCGGCGTCGATGGGAGCGCCCTCGACGTCACCGCCGGACTCCTCGCCCGGGCCGGAAGCGGCCGCGCTGTCCTCGTCGGCCGACTCCAGCCGTGCCTCGGCCTCGGCGGCACGCTCCGCGAGCTCCCGCTTCAAGGCGACGGCGGAGAACCGCATCGTGGCACCGCTCTCCAGATCACCGTGCCCCGGCTCCGCGTCATCGGAAGCCGGAGCAGGCGAAGCCTCGGGAGTGGCCGGAGCCTGCGACGGAGGGGCCGGCGCCCACTGCGCCTGATACCCACTGACGGGGATGTTCGGCACGGCCGTAGGAGAGGCCGGATCCGCCGCAGGCGTCTCGGCCCGCCCTTGCGGCGGCGAGCCTGGTGACTGCGCCCCCTGCGGCTCGAACCCCACCGGAAGCCGGGGCACGGCAGCCGGCCCTCCGGAAGCAGGTGCGGGCGGCGTGAAGGGCGCCCCCGGCCCGGGCGCGGGAGGTGCGGGAGGCGTAGGAGGCGTGAACGGAGCGCCCGGAGCAGGAGGCGGCGCGGGCGGCGTGAAAGGCGCCCCCGGGGCCGGAGAAGGAGCCGGTGCCGGAGCCGGGCCGGAAGCCTCCCCCTGCCCCTGCCTCGGAATGGACGATGCCGCACCGGAAGGATTGGCATGCGGCGGCGGAGTGAGCCCGGGCAGCGGCGGAACCGGCCCGCTCGGCGCCCCGGACTCCTGCGCTTGGGAACCCCCCTGCGGGCGGGGTCCCCCGGGCGCCCCGGAAACACTCGAGTCCTCGGACGCACCCGCTCCCTGCCCCGAGCTCGAACTACCCGAGGCGTTCTGCGTGTACCAGGCCGGCGGCGCGTAGTCGATGGTGAACTCGCCCGTCATCTCTGCCGCGGACTCCGCGTCGGGCTGGTCATCGCCGGGTGTCGCCCAGCCCCCGCGGTTCCCGTCCCGATCGCTGCTCACAGTGTTCCTCCTGGTGTGGTCGAGCACCCTCATGCCGTGCTGGGGCGACCCTTGCTTGTCGTCCGACGTCGTACGAGGTCGTTCTGAGGCGTAAACAGGGGTCGTCCGAGGTCGTCCGGATCCAGGCTCCCCCGCTCTCCCCCTGGGACGCCCACGCCTACTCACGGGTTCTGACGTCGCGCCCTGTCCCAGCCTAATCACCACAAGCCCCACCTCGGCAGGCCCGTCCACCCCCGAGCCCCTGTCCGTCGCGTCACTTTGGTGAACAAACAGGGTGACTAACGTGAAGAACCACGAACCACCTTGCCCCGAAGGTGCCTTGAAACGGACCGGCCGCCGCACACGAACAAGCGCGACCACACACGAAGAAGCACGGCGAGGGGCGGCCGATCACCGGCCCACCCCTCGCCGCGCTCCGCGGAAGCTACGTACGACTGCGGAGAATCTGCGACTACTGCCCGGCCTCCGCCTGCAACTCCCCGTTGTGCGCCCCCGGCTCCAGATCGAACTCCCCGTCCCGCGCTCCCAGCACGAACGCCCGCCACTCCGCCTCGGTGTAGCGCAGCACCGTGTCCGGGTCGAGCGAGGACCGCATCGCCACCGCGCCCTCGGGCAGGTACGCGATCTCGACCCGCTCCTCGTGCTCCTCGGTGCCCGGCGCGCAGTGCCACTCGACACCGGAGATGTCGAGGGCGTAGAGCTCGTCGCGCTCCCGCTCCTTGCGTGCCTTGATCTCCTCAGCCGTCTCCGCCATGCCGTAGCGACCCCTTCCCGACGTACCGGTTCCGAACGTCCGGATCCCGACGTGCCAACGACGACGTGCGAAGGGCGACGTACCCACGACGCCGTACCGACGATCCGAACCCGCTCACCCTAGTGGCCCCGCCCGCCCCCTCCGGCCGGTTCGGGGACCAGCGCAAAGACGGCCCCGACCGCCTGGTACCCTGGTCGACGGCCGTTTGTGTACGCACCCCCGGAGCCCACGCCCTGGGGGCCGCGCCCAGCGGATCCCCGCCTTCCGAGTCACGGAAGCTCCCCCGAGAAGCAGACCGGGGGCACTCGGTGGCCATTCACAGACTATGAGGAGTACGCGTGTCGCTCGACGCCGCTACGAAGAAGCAGATCATGTCCGAGTTCGGTACCAAGGAGGGCGACACCGGCTCCCCCGAGGTCCAGGTCGCTCTGCTGTCGCGTCGGATCTCCGACCTGACCGAGCACCTCAAGACCCACAAGCACGACCACCACTCCCGCCGTGGTCTGCTGATCCTGGTCGGTCAGCGCCGCCGGCTGCTCCAGTACCTCGCCAAGAAGGACATCCAGCGCTTCCGTGCGCTGGTCGACCGCCTCGGCATCCGCCGCGGTGCGGCGGGCGCCAAGTAAGACGCTGTGAAGGGAGCGGTTCCCTGCTGGAAAGGGGACCGCTCCCTTTGCTGTACGTGCGGAGTGTCACTGCCGCTTTGTAGTGTGGTAGCACAACGCCATACGGACGACACAGCACGACAAGAAGAGGGGAAGCGCGCCTAGCCGCCGCCGGTCCTCGGTAGTGGCCCCCGGGGGAAGCGAGCCCCGGGTGCTTCGATCGAAGACCGGCCCGCACAGCACGGAGCGCTTCTCCGCCACCGTCCCCCTGCCACACGGGCAGCGTGGGACGAAAGACGACAAAGTAACGGAGAAAACGCTAGTGGAGAACGAGACCCACTACGCCGAGGCCGTCATCGACAACGGTCCCTTCGGCACCCGCACCATCCGCTTCGAGACGGGCCGCCTGGCCAAGCAGGCCGCCGGCTCCGCCGTGGCGTACCTGGACGACGACACCATGGTGCTGTCGGCCACCACCGCGTCCAAGAACCCCAAGGACCAGCTCGACTTCTTCCCCCTCACGGTGGACGTCGAGGAGCGGATGTACGCCGCCGGCAAGATCCCCGGCAGCTTCTTCCGTCGTGAGGGCCGGCCCTCCGAGGACGCGATCCTCACCTGCCGCCTGATCGACCGCCCCCTGCGCCCGTCCTTCAAGAAGGGCCTGCGCAACGAAATCCAGGTCGTCGCCACGATCATGGCGCTCAACCCCGACCACCTGTACGACGTTGTGGCGATCAACGCCGCCTCCGCGTCCACGCAGCTGGCCGGTCTGCCCTTCTCCGGCCCGATCGGCGGCGTCCGCGTCGCGCTGATCCGCGGTCAGTGGGTGGCCTTCCCGACGCACACCGAGCTCGAGGACGCCGTCTTCGACATGGTCGTCGCGGGCCGCGTCCTGGAGGACGGCGACGTCGCGATCATGATGGTCGAGGCCGAGGCCACCGAGAAGACCATCAAGCTGGTCGAGGGCGGCGCCGAGGCGCCCACCGAGGAAGTCGTCGCGGCCGGTCTGGACGCCGCGAAGCCCTTCATCAAGGTCCTGTGCAAGGCCCAGTCGGACCTCGCCTCCAAGGCCGCCAAGCCGACCGGGGAGTTCCCGATCTTCCTGGACTACCAGGACGACGTCCTCGAGGCGCTCACCGCCGCCGTCAAGCCGGAGCTCGCTCAGGCGCTCACCATCGCCGGCAAGCAGGAGCGCGAGTCCGAGCTGGACCGTGTCAAGCAGCTCGCCGCCGAGAAGCTTCTGCCGGAGTTCGAGGGCCGCGAGAAGGAGATCTCCGCCGCGTACCGCTCGCTGACCAAGCAGCTGGTCCGCGAGCGCGTGATCAAGGAGAAGAAGCGCATCGACGGCCGCGGTGTCACCGACATCCGCACCCTGGCCGCCGAGGTCGAGGCGATCCCGCGGGTCCACGGTTCCGCGGTGTTCGAGCGCGGCGAGACCCAGATCCTGGGTGTCACGACGCTGAACATGCTCCGCATGGAGCAGCAGCTGGACACGCTGTCGCCGGTGACCCGCAAGCGCTACATGCACAACTACAACTTCCCGCCGTACTCCACCGGTGAGACCGGCCGCGTCGGCTCCCCGAAGCGCCGCGAGATCGGTCACGGCGCCCTCGCCGAGCGCGCCCTGATCCCGGTCCTGCCGGCCCGCGAGGAGTTCCCCTACGCGATCCGCCAGGTCTCCGAGGCGCTCAGCTCGAACGGCTCGACCTCCATGGGCTCGGTCTGCGCCTCCACCATGTCGCTGCTGAACGCCGGTGTGCCGCTGAAGGCCCCCGTCGCCGGTATCGCCATGGGCCTGATCTCCCAGGAGATCGAGGGCGAGACGCACTACGTCACCCTCACCGACATCCTCGGTGCGGAGGACGCCTTCGGTGACATGGACTTCAAGGTCGCCGGCACCAAGGACTTCGTGACCGCCCTCCAGCTCGACACCAAGCTGGACGGCATCCCGGCCTCCGTCCTGGCCGCCGCCCTGAAGCAGGCCCGTGACGCCCGCCTCCACATCCTCGACGTGATGATGGAAGCGATCGACACGCCGGACGAGATGTCCCCGAACGCGCCGCGGATCATCACCGTGAAGATCCCGGTCGACAAGATCGGTGAGGTCATCGGCCCCAAGGGCAAGATGATCAACCAGATCCAGGAGGACACGGGCGCCGAGATCACGATCGAGGACGACGGCACGATCTACATCGGTGCCGCCGACGGCCCCTCCGCCGAGGCCGCCCGCGCCACGATCAACGGCATCGCCAACCCGACGATGCCGGAGGTCGGCGAGCGCTACCTCGGTACGGTCGTCAAGACGACCACCTTCGGTGCGTTCGTCTCCCTGCTGCCCGGCAAGGACGGTCTGCTGCACATCTCGCAGATCCGCAAGCTCGCCGGCGGCAAGCGCGTGGAGAACGTCGAGGACGTTCTCGGCGTGGGCGCCAAGGTCCAGGTCGAGATCGCCGAGATCGACTCCCGCGGCAAGCTCTCTCTGATCCCGGTCATCGAGGGCGAAGAGAACGATGAGACGAAGGACGACACCGACAAGTGACGTCGAGTAGCTCCCAGGCGACGGCCCGCACCTCTTCCGAGGCGCGGGCCGTCGCCCGTACCCAAACCCTGATCAAGGGCGAGAACGGCATCGGCACGGTCCGCAAGACCACCCTCCCCGGCGGCCTGCGCATCGTCACCGAAACCCTGCCCTCGGTCCGCTCCGCGACCTTCGGCATCTGGGCGCACGTCGGCTCCCGCGACGAGACCCCGGCCCTGAACGGCGCCACGCACTACCTGGAGCACCTGCTCTTCAAGGGGACGACCCGCAGGTCCGCCCTGGACATCTCCTCCGCGATCGACGCGGTCGGCGGCGAGATGAACGCGTTCACGGCGAAGGAGTACACGTGCTACTACGCGCGCGTGCTCGACACCGACCTGCCCCTCGCCATCGACGTCGTCAGCGACATGCTGACCGGCTCGCTCATCCTCGAGGAGGACGTCAACGTCGAGCGCGGCGCCATCCTCGAAGAGATCGCCATGACCGAGGACGACCCGGGCGACTGCGTGCACGACCTGTTCGCGCACACGATGTTCGGCGACAACTCCCTCGGCCGCCCGGTCCTCGGCACCGTCGACACGGTCAACGCCCTCACCGCCGACCGCATCCGCCGCTTCTACAAGAAGCACTACGACCCGACCCACCTCGTGGTCGCGTGCGCCGGCAACATCGACCACAACAAGGTCGTACGGCAGGTCCGTACCGCCTTCGAGAAGGCCGGCGCCTTCAAGGATCTCGCCGCCGCGCCCGTCGCCCCGCGCAGCGGCCGACGCGCCCTGCGCACCGCCGGCAGGGTCGAGCTGATCGACCGCAAGACCGAGCAGGCCCATGTCGTGCTCGGCATGCCGGGCCTGTCCCGCACGGACGAGCGCCGCTGGGCGCTGGGCGTGCTGAACACCGCCCTCGGCGGCGGCATGTCGTCCCGCCTTTTCCAGGAGGTCCGCGAGAAGCGCGGCCTGGCCTACAGCGTGTACTCGTACACCTCGGGCTTCGCCGACTGCGGCCTGTTCGGCGTGTACGCGGGGTGCAGGCCGTCGCAGGTGCACGACGTGCTGAAGATCTGCCGCGACGAACTCGACCACGTCGCCGAGCACGGCCTCTCGGACGACGAGATCGGGCGCGCCATCGGCCAGCTCCAGGGCTCCACGGTCCTCGGCCTGGAGGACACCGGCGCGCTGATGAACCGTATCGGCAAGAGCGAGCTGTGCTGGGGCGAGCAGATGTCCGTCGACGACATGCTGTCGCGGATAGCCTCGGTCACCCCGGACGACATCCGCTCGGTCGCCCGCGAGATCCTGGGGCGGCGGCCCTCCCTGTCGGTCATCGGCCCGCTGAAGGACAAACAGGCGGCCCGCCTGCACGACGCCGTCGCCTGACAACCCCCTGGTGAAGGAAGCACAAGAGATGAGCAAGCTGCGCGTGGCGGTCCTCGGCGCCAAGGGCCGGATCGGCTCGGAAGCCGTACGAGCCGTCGAAGCCGCCGAGGACATGGAACTGGTCGCCGCGCTGAGCCGCGGAGACAAGCTGGAGACGCTGGCCGAGACCGGCGCCCAGGTCGCGGTCGAACTGACCACGCCCGACTCGGTCATGGCCAACCTCGACTACTGCGTACGCCACGGCATCCACGCGGTCGTCGGCACCACCGGCTGGACCGACGAGCGCCTCGCGCAGCTGAAGGGCTGGCTGGAGCAGTCCCCGGAGACGGGCGTGCTCATCGCACCCAACTTCTCCATCGGTGCCGTCCTGACCATGAAGTTCGCGCAGATCGCCGCCCCGTACTTCGAGTCCGTCGAGGTCGTCGAGCTGCACCACCCGAACAAGGTGGACGCCCCCTCCGGCACGGCCACGCGCACCGCCCAGCTCATCGCCGAGGCCCGCCGCAACGCCGGCACCGCCCCGGCCCCGGACGCCACGGCCACCGCCCTGGACGGTGCCCGCGGCGCCGACGTCGACGGAGTGCCGGTCCACGCCGTCCGGCTGCGCGGCCTGCTCGCCCACCAGGAGGTTCTGCTCGGCGCCGAGGGCGAGACCCTGACGGTCCGGCATGACTCGCTCCACCACAGCAGCTTCATGCCGGGCATCCTGCTCGGCGCCCGCCGCGTGGTGAGCACCCCGGGCCTGACCTTCGGCCTGGAACACTTCCTGGACCTGAACTGAGCTGCTGACAGTCATGCGCGCGAAGCTCACCTACGTCCTCACGGCCGCGGTCCTGGTCGTCTACTTCGTCCTGGTCGGCAGCCGCGGCGTCCTGCTCATCGAGACCGGCACCCCCCTCACCGTCACCTTCGGTGTCGCGGTGCTGATCCTGCCGGCCATCGGCCTGTGGTTCCTGTGGAAGAACACCCAGTTCGTCCGCAGGGCCAACGCCCTCGCCGCCGAACTCGACGCCGAGGGCGGCCTGCCCGTCGACGAACTGAGGCGCACCCCCAGCGGGCGGATCGACCGGGACTCGGCCGACGAGGTCTTCGCCAGACGCAAGGCCGAGACGGAGGCCGCCCCCGACGACTGGCGCGCCTGGTTCCGCCTCGCCGTCGCCTACCACGACGCCCGCGACACCCCGCGCGCCCGCAAGGCGATGCAACGCGCGATCGCCCTGCACGACGGCAAGCAGCCCGAGACGGCCTGAACCGCACCCCGCTCATGCCGGAGGGGCCGGACCGTTCGCGGTCCGGCCCCTCCGGCATGAGAATCCGGGATCACCGAGGGACGTCAGTGCGGGCGGTACTCGTCCGCCCAGGCCTCGACCGAGTCGGCCGCCCGGTCGAAGGCCTCCACCCGGCCCAGGAAGTCCGCGTTGTGCGTGGTCAGCAGCGCCGACCCACCGTCCGGCGACTGCCCCTGCCGGACCAGCAGCAGCGCCTGCCCCTGCACCGGCCGGGGCAGCCCCAGCCAGCGCACCGGCTGCTGCACCGTGCGCACGGCGGCGACCTGGTCCCAGGACGCCGTACGGGTGGTAAGGAAACTCACGTGCCGCAGCCCGCGCGCGCTCACCCACACGCCCACGCGGAGCAGCCGAAGCGCCCCGGCGATGACGAGCAGCGCGAGCCCGAAGACCACACCGGCCGAGGCCAGTTGGGCCGTCGCCGCGATGATGACCGCCGCGAACAGCACGAACGAGGCGAGCAGCAGCGCCAGGGCCGCCGCCCCCACCCGCCACGGCCCGGGCCGGTACGGCCGCCGCCAGCGGTCACGGTCGTCGTACGGCAGCGGGACATCGTCCGCCGCCTCGAAAACGCGGTCGGCCGTCAGGAAGGGCAGGGGCACGGCTGGTCCTCACTCGATCCATGCTGGGCTGTGCCCGGTGAGGTTACCGATCTGTGTCCCCGGTCACCACTGGCGGGGGGCCGGATGGAGTCACCGCCGGTCCGGGGCGGTTCAGCGACTCTCGGACGCCTGGGACTGCTGAGGCTGCTGGGCCGAATGGTCGGGCGACAGCGCGGGCGTCCCGATGACCAGGGACCCCACGAGCCCCGCCACGATGGTGAGCCCCATGAGCCATCGCCCGGCCATCTGGCCGGCGGACAGCCGCTCACGCGGTGGGGGAGTGACATTGCTGCGGAACCTGTCGGCCTCGGCGACGAAGGCAAACGGTACGGGTTCACGCCGACCGAACATCAGGGGTGCGTCTCCCTTCAAGGGTGGAACGGATCACTTTCATCTGTAGAGACGAACGAACTCCCTCAGAGGTGCCCTGTTTCGCCGACTTCATTGCGGCACGCCACCGATCGCGCGGTTTTCGTCGGGCCGTAGAGTGGCGTCGCCACAAGACGAGATGGGAAGGCCCTGCCAACCGTGACCGACACCCCCGCCGACGACCTCAAGCCCAGCTACCGCAGCGATGTGACCGTCGAGCTGGTCAAGCACACCGCGTCCGACGCGGACGTCCTTTTCTCCGCCCGCGTCTCGACCCTCGGCGAGCAGTCCCTGGACGAGCTGAACAAGGACCCCGAGCGCTCCAAGGGCCTGATCAACTACCTGATGCGGGACCGGCACGGCAGCCCCTTCGAGCACAACTCGATGACCTTCTTCATCAGCGCCCCGATCTTCGTCTTCCGCGAGTTCATGCGGCACCGCGTGGGCTGGTGCATCGCGGGTGACACGGAGATCACGCTGGTGAGCGAGGCCGGTCACCTCCGCCGACGCACCATCGCCGAGCTGTACAGGCTCTGGCACCTGGGCGTCGAGGACCGTCTGCCGCACTCG
Source organism: Streptomyces sp. DG1A-41 (assembly GCF_037055355.1). Taxonomy (GTDB): domain Bacteria; phylum Actinomycetota; class Actinomycetes; order Streptomycetales; family Streptomycetaceae; genus Streptomyces. The sequence continues at coordinate 6,720,441 of NZ_CP146350.1, forward strand.
GCCGGTGGTGTCACCTGGCACAGCCGGGCGGGCAAGTGGATGGCCCAGGTCCGACGCGGCGACACCAACCACTACCTCGGCCTGTACGAGAGTCGCGAGGCGGCCGAGTCCGCCGTCGCCGAGTTCCGCGAGCAGCATCCCAGCACCCGGATCCGCAAGCTCGAATCGGTGCGCCGCAACCACGTGCGCTGCTACGACGAAGAAAGCCTGCTTGCCCAGCGGGCCAGGATCGTCGACGTGATCGAGTCGGGTGTGAAGCCGCTCATCAAGATCACCACGGCCTCGGGTAAAACCCTCCGCTGCACGGTCGACCACGCAGTGTTCACTCCCGAAGGCTGGTGCAAGGCGGGTGAACTCACCGTCGGGGACGCCGTGCTGGTGGCCGGCACGGTCCCGCGCCCGTCGCAGGCCCTGGTCCCGCCGAGCCTGCGCCGTGGCATCGGCGTGTGGACGGCCATGCAGCGCGAGAAGCTGATTAAGGAGATCGACGCCTGCCACCTGTGCGGACAGGACTTCCCGCGGGACCGACTCGCCCTGGACCACAGGGTCCCGGTGGCGAGCGATCTGACGCAGGCCCTCGATGAAAAGAACCTCGCGCCCGCGTGTGAGCCGTGCCACGCCACCAAGAGCGCCGGGGAGCAGGCACTGGCCCAGCGCGGCGGCAAGATCGCCAAGGCAGTGCCAGACCCCGTCGTGGCCATCGAGGGGGACGGTGAGGAGATGACGTACGACCTCTCCGTGGAAGGTCCCTGGCACAACTTCCTCGCCAACGGAATCGTCGTACACAACTCGTACAACGAGGAGAGCGGCCGCTACCGGCAGCTCCAGCCGGTCTTCTACGTCCCCGACGAGTCCCGCAAGCTCGTCCAGGAGGGCCGCCCCGGCAAGTACGTCTTCGTCGAGGGCACCCAGGCCCAGCAGGAGCTGGTCGGCCGCGTGATGGAGGACTCCTACCGGCAGGCCTACGAGGCCTACCGTGAGATGCTCGCCGCCGGCGTCGCCCGCGAGGTCGCCCGCGCGGTCCTCCCGGTCGGCCTGTACTCCTCGATGTACGCCACCTGCAACGCCCGCTCGCTAATGCACTTCCTCGGCCTGCGCACCCAGCACGAGCTGGCCAAGGTCCCCTCCTTCCCGCAACGCGAGATCGAGATGGTCGGCGAAAAGATGGAGGCCGAGTGGGCCCGGCTCATGCCGCTCACCTACGCCGCCTTCAACGCGAACGGACGCGTGGCGCCATAACCCGCCCCGGTTCCCCGATCAGGTACAGATGTACGGTTCAGCCGCGCGAAGTGTCCGTATTGCGGCATTTCGAGAAGTTCATCTAGCCTGATCAAACGGGTCCGGCACTGCTTGAACCCCCGAGCAGGCAGTGCCGGGCTCCACCTTTGTCATGACTTGTCGCCTCCCCCTAGGGCAGACCCGGTCCTGAGCAACGAGTAGCGTGTAACCCATGGCTCCGACCTCGACTCCGCAGACCCCCTTCGGGCGGGTCCTCACCGCCATGGTCACGCCCTTCAAGGCGGACGGCGCACTCGACCTCGATGGCGCGCAGCGGCTCGCCACCCACCTGGTGGACGCAGGCAACGACGGCCTGGTCATCAATGGCACCACGGGTGAGTCGCCGACCACCAGCGATGCGGAGAAAACGAATCTCGTACGGGCGGTCCTGGAGGCCGTCGGCGACCGCGCCCACGTCGTGGCCGGAGTCGGCACCAACAACACCCACCACAGCATCGAACTCGCCCGCGCGGCGGAGCGCACCGGCGCGCACGGCCTGCTCGTCGTGACGCCGTACTACAACAAGCCCCCGCAAGAGGGCCTCTACCGGCATTTCACGGCCGTTGCCGACGCCACCGAGCTGCCGGTCATGCTCTACGACATCCCCGGCCGCAGCGGCGTCCCGATCAACACGGAGACGCTCGTCCGCCTCGCCGAGCACCCCCGGATCGTCGCCAACAAGGACGCCAAGGGCGACCTCGGCCGCGCCAGTTGGGCCATCGCCCGCTCCGGCCTCGCCTGGTACTCCGGCGACGACATGCTGAACCTGCCCCTGCTCTCCGTGGGCGCCGTCGGCTTCGTCTCGGTCGTCGGCCACGTGGTCACCCCCGAGCTGCGCGCCCTGGTCGAGGCGTACACCTCGGGCGACGTCCAGAAGGCCACCGAGATCCACCAGAAGCTGCTCTCGGTCTACACGGGCATGTTCCGCACCCAGGGCGTGATGACGACCAAGGCGGCACTCGCCCTGAAGGGGCTGCCTGCCGGGCCCCTGCGCGCCCCCATGGTCGAGTGCGCGCCCGAGGAGATCGAGCAACTCAAGATCGATCTTGCCGCCGGCGGGGTACAGCTCTGACACCAGACTTCGCGCGGCCTCCGCGCACTTGCTTCACAACTGAATAGGCGGGCCACCGGTGCCCGCGCCACCCCATATGACAACTGCTTCTGCACGAACGTCACGCGCGCCACGTGCCCTACCGGTACGTGGCGCGCGTGGTGAGGAGAGTCTTTTGAGTCATCCGCATCCCGAACTCAGCCCGCCCCCGCCGCTCCCCGAAGGCGGCCTGCGGGTCACCCCGCTCGGCGGCCTCGGCGAGATCGGCCGCAACATGACGGTCTTCGAGTACGGCGGCCGTCTGCTGATCGTCGACTGCGGAGTGCTTTTCCCTGAGGAGGAGCAGCCCGGAATCGACCTGATCCTGCCGGACTTCTCGTCCATCAGGGACCGCCTCGACGACATCGAGGGCATCGTCCTCACGCACGGCCACGAGGACCACATCGGCGGCGTCCCCTACCTCCTGCGCGAGAAGCCGGACATCCCGCTGATCGGCTCCAAGCTGACCCTCGCCCTCATCGAGGCCAAGCTGCAGGAGCACCGCATCCGCCCGTACACCCTCGAGGTGGCGGAAGGGCACCGCGAGCGCATCGGCCCCTTCGACTGCGAGTTCGTCGCGGTCAACCACTCCATCCCCGACGCGCTGGCCGTGGCCATCCGCACCCCCGCGGGCATGGTGGTCCACACCGGCGACTTCAAGATGGACCAGCTCCCGTTGGACAGCCGCCTCACGGACCTCCACGCGTTCGCACGCCTGAGCGAGGAGGGCATCGACCTCCTGCTCTCGGACTCGACGAACGCCGAGGTCCCGGGTTTCGTCCCGCCCGAGCGGGAGATCTCGAACGTCCTGCGCCAGGTCTTCGCAGGCGCCCGCAAGCGCATCATCGTCGCGAGCTTCGCCAGCCACGTCCATCGCATCCAGCAGATCCTGGACGCGGCGCACGAGTACGGCCGCCGCGTCGCCTTCGTCGGGCGCTCCATGGTCCGCAACATGGGCATCGCGAGGGATCTGGGCTATCTGAAGGTCCCCCCGGGCCTGGTCGTGGACGTCAAGACGCTCGACGACCTCCCGGACAGCGAGGTGGTCCTCGTCTGCACGGGCTCCCAGGGCGAACCCATGGCGGCGCTCTCGAGGATGGCCAACAGGGACCACCAGATCCGCATCGTCCAGGGCGACACGGTGATCCTGGCGTCGTCCCTGATCCCCGGCAACGAGAACGCGGTCTACCGCGTGATCAACGGCCTGACCCGCTGGGGCGCCCACGTGGTCCACAAGGGCAACGCCAAGGTCCACGTCTCCGGCCACGCGTCCGCGGGCGAGCTGCTGTACTTCTACAACATCTGCCGCCCGAAGAACCTGATGCCGGTGCACGGCGAATGGCGCCACCTGCGCGCCAACGCCGAGCTGGGCGCCCTGACCGGCGTCCCGCACGACCGCATCGTCATCGCCGAGGACGGCGTCGCCGTCGACCTCATCGAGGGCAAGGCCAAGATCTCCGGCAAGGTTCAGGCGGGTTACGTCTACGTCGACGGCCTCTCGGTCGGCGACGTGGGAGAGCCGGCCCTCAAGGACCGCAAGATCCTCGGCGACGAGGGCATCATCTCGGTCTTCGTGGTCATGGACTCGTCCACCGGGAAGATCACCGGCGGCCCGCACATCCAGGCCCGCGGCTCCGGCATCGAGGACTCCGCCTTCGGCGACGTGATCCCCAGGATCACTGAGGTACTCGAACGCTCCGCCCAGGACGGAGTGGTCGAACCCCACCAGCTCCAGCAGCTCATTCGCCGCACGCTGGGCAAGTGGGTCTCGGACACGTACCGGCGCCGGCCGATGATCCTGCCTGTGGTCGTGGAGGTCTGACGATCCGTCGGGCCTGACCAGGCGCCAACTGGGAGCGGGGCTCCTCGATTTGCATCGAGGAGCCCCGCTCCAGTAGGTTTACAACTCCTCCCGACGGGGCACCCGGCCAACTCCAGTGCCGGAACCACGCTCCGGACGAGGGAGGGAAATCCGGCTCAGAAACCTCTGATAAAGTCGGAAGCGCCGGAAAGGGAAACGCGGAAGCGGGAACCTGGAAAGCACCGAGGAAATCGGATCGAAAAGGATCTGATAGAGTCGGAAACGCAAGACCGAAGGGAAGCGCCCGGAGGAAAGCCCGAGAGGGTGAGTACAAAGGAAGCGACCGTTCCTTGAGAACTCAACAGCGTGCCAAAAGTCAACGCCAGATATGTTGATACCCCGTCTCCAGCATCTGCTGGGGCGAGGTTCCTTTGAAAAAACACAGCGAGGACGCTGTGAACGGTCGGATTATTCCTCCGACTGTTCCGCTCTCGTGGTGTCGACCGGATTACCGGTACACATTCACGGAGAGTTTGATCCTGGCTCAGGACGAACGCTGGCGGCGTGCTTAACACATGCAAGTCGAACGATGAACCACTTCGGTGGGGATTAGTGGCGAACGGGTGAGTAACACGTGGGCAATCTGCCCTGCACTCTGGGACAAGCCCTGGAAACGGGGTCTAATACCGGATATGAGTCTCCATCGCATGGTGGGGGCTGTAAAGCTCCGGCGGTGCAGGATGAGCCCGCGGCCTATCAGCTTGTTGGTGAGGTAACGGCTCACCAAGGCGACGACGGGTAGCCGGCCTGAGAGGGCGACCGGCCACACTGGGACTGAGACACGGCCCAGACTCCTACGGGAGGCAGCAGTGGGGAATATTGCACAATGGGCGAAAGCCTGATGCAGCGACGCCGCGTGAGGGATGACGGCCTTCGGGTTGTAAACCTCTTTCAGCAGGGAAGAAGCGAAAGTGACGGTACCTGCAGAAGAAGCGCCGGCTGAACTACGTGCCAGCAGCCGCGGTAATACGTAGGGCGCGAGCGTTGTCCGGAATTATTGGGCGTAAAGAGCTCGTAGGCGGCTTGTCACGTCGGTTGTGAAAGCCCGGGGCTTAACCCCGGGTCTGCAGTCGATACGGGCAGGCTAGAGTTCGGTAGGGGAGATCGGAATTCCTGGTGTAGCGGTGAAATGCGCAGATATCAGGAGGAACACCGGTGGCGAAGGCGGATCTCTGGGCCGATACTGACGCTGAGGAGCGAAAGCGTGGGGAGCGAACAGGATTAGATACCCTGGTAGTCCACGCCGTAAACGGTGGGCACTAGGTGTGGGCAACATTCCACGTTGTCCGTGCCGCAGCTAACGCATTAAGTGCCCCGCCTGGGGAGTACGGCCGCAAGGCTAAAACTCAAAGGAATTGACGGGGGCCCGCACAAGCGGCGGAGCATGTGGCTTAATTCGACGCAACGCGAAGAACCTTACCAAGGCTTGACATACACCGGAAAACCCTGGAGACAGGGTCCCCCTTGTGGTCGGTGTACAGGTGGTGCATGGCTGTCGTCAGCTCGTGTCGTGAGATGTTGGGTTAAGTCCCGCAACGAGCGCAACCCTTGTCCCGTGTTGCCAGCAGGCCCTTGTGGTGCTGGGGACTCACGGGAGACCGCCGGGGTCAACTCGGAGGAAGGTGGGGACGACGTCAAGTCATCATGCCCCTTATGTCTTGGGCTGCACACGTGCTACAATGGCCGGTACAATGAGCTGCGATACCGCGAGGTGGAGCGAATCTCAAAAAGCCGGTCTCAGTTCGGATTGGGGTCTGCAACTCGACCCCATGAAGTCGGAGTCGCTAGTAATCGCAGATCAGCATTGCTGCGGTGAATACGTTCCCGGGCCTTGTACACACCGCCCGTCACGTCACGAAAGTCGGTAACACCCGAAGCCGGTGGCCCAACCTCCTTGTGGGGAGGGAGCTGTCGAAGGTGGGACTGGCGATTGGGACGAAGTCGTAACAAGGTAGCCGTACCGGAAGGTGCGGCTGGATCACCTCCTTTCTAAGGAGCACTTCTCACCAAGCCTGGCTTGGTCAGAGGCCAGTACATCAGCGAGTGTCTGATGCTGGTTGCTCATGGGTGGAACGTTGACTACTCGGCACGGTCCAGGATGGATCAGGCGCTAGTACTGCTCTTCGGAGCGTGGAACGCTGATCTGGTCAACTGACTGTGTCGGGCACGCTGTTGGGTGTCTGAGGGAATGAACTTTCCTCGGCGCCGGCCCCAGTGAACTCGCCCTCAGGGGTGGGGTGATGGGTGGCTGGTCGTTGTTTGAGAACTGCACAGTGGACGCGAGCATCTGTGGCCAAGTTTTTAAGGGCGCACGGTGGATGCCTTGGCACCAGGAACCGATGAAGGACGTGGGAGGCCACGATAGGCCCCGGGGAGTCGTCAACCAGGCTTTGATCCGGGGGTGTCCGAATGGGGAAACCCGGCAGTCGTCATGGGCTGTCACCCGCTGCTGAACACATAGGCAGTGTGGAGGGAACGCGGGGAAGTGAAACATCTCAGTACCCGCAGGAAGAGAAAACAACCGTGATTCCGGGAGTAGTGGCGAGCGAAACCGGATGAGGCCAAACCGTATGCGTGTGAGACCCGGCAGGGGTTGCGTATACGGGGTTGTGGGATCTCTCTTTCATGGTCTGCCGGCCGTGAGACGAGTCAGAAACCGTTGATGTAGGCGAAGGACATGCGAAAGGTCCGGCGTAGAGGGTAAGACCCCCGTAGTCGAAACGTCAGCGGCTCGTTTGAGAGACACCCAAGTAGCACGGGGCCCGAGAAATCCCGTGTGAATCTGGCGGGACCACCCGCTAAGCCTAAATATTCCCTGGTGACCGATAGCGGATAGTACCGTGAGGGAATGGTGAAAAGTACCCCGGGAGGGGAGTGAAATAGTACCTGAAACCGTGTGCCTACAAGCCGTGGGAGCGTCGGGCAAGCACTTGTGCTTGCCTCGTGACTGCGTGCCTTTTGAAGAATGAGCCTGCGAGTTTGCGGTGTGTTGCGAGGTTAACCCGGGTGGGGTAGCCGTAGCGAAAGCGAGTCCGAATAGGGCGTTTGAGTAGCACGCTCAAGACCCGAAGCGGAGTGATCTAGCCATGGGCAGGTTGAAGCGGAGGTAAGACTTCGTGGAGGACCGAACCCACCAGGGTTGAAAACCTGGGGGATGACCTGTGGTTAGGGGTGAAAGGCCAATCAAACTCCGTGATAGCTGGTTCTCCCCGAAATGCATTTAGGTGCAGCGTCGTGTGTTTCTTGCCGGAGGTAGAGCACTGGATAGGCGATGGGCCCTACCGGGTTACTGACCTTAGCCAAACTCCGAATGCCGGTAAGTGAGAGCGCGGCAGTGAGACTGTGGGGGATAAGCTCCATGGTCGAGAGGGAAACAGCCCAGAGCATCGACTAAGGCCCCTAAGCGTACGCTAAGTGGGAAAGGATGTGGAGTCGCAGAGACAACCAGGAGGTTGGCTTAGAAGCAGCCACCCTTGAAAGAGTGCGTAATAGCTCACTGGTCTAGTGATTCCGCGCCGACAATGTAGCGGGGCTCAAGCGTACCGCCGAAGTCGTGTCATTCATACAACAGCCCCAACGGGTGTGTGGATGGGTAGGGGAGCGTCGTGTGCCGGGTGAAGCAGCCGCGTAAGCGAGTTGTGGACGGTTCACGAGTGAGAATGCAGGCATGAGTAGCGATTCACACGTGAGAAACGTGTGCGCCGATTGACTAAGGGTTCCTGGGTCAAGCTGATCTGCCCAGGGTAAGTCGGGACCTAAGGCGAGGCCGACAGGCGTAGTCGATGGATAACCGGTTGATATTCCGGTACCCGCTGTGAAGCGTCAAACATCGAGCCCGCTGATGCTAAGGCCGTGAAGCCGCCCTGGAGCCTTCGGGCAAAGGGGAGTGGTGGAGCCGCCGGACCAAGGTGGTAGTAGGTGAGTGATGGGGTGACGCAGGAAGGTAGTCCATCCCGGGCGGTGGTTGTCCCGGGGTAAGGGTGTAGGACGTCAGGTAGGTAAATCCGCCTGGCAATAGTCTGAGACCTGATGCCGAGCCGATTGTGGTGAAGTGGATGATCCTATGCTGTCGAGAAAAGCCTCTAGCGAGTTTCATGGCGGCCCGTACCCTAAACCGACTCAGGTGGTCAGGTAGAGAATACCGAGGCGTTCGGGTGAACTATGGTTAAGGAACTCGGCAAAATGCCCCCGTAACTTCGGGAGAAGGGGGGCCACATCCGGTGAGAGGACTTGCTCCTTGAGCTGGGGGTGGCCGCAGAGACCAGCGAGAAGCGACTGTTTACTAAAAACACAGGTCCGTGCGAAGCCGTAAGGCGATGTATACGGACTGACGCCTGCCCGGTGCTGGAACGTTAAGGGGACCGGTTAGCTCACTTTCGGGTGGGCGAAGCTGAGAACTTAAGCGCCAGTAAACGGCGGTGGTAACTATAACCATCCTAAGGTAGCGAAATTCCTTGTCGGGTAAGTTCCGACCTGCACGAATGGCGTAACGACTTCTCGACTGTCTCAACCATAGGCCCGGTGAAATTGCACTACGAGTAAAGATGCTCGTTTCGCGCAGCAGGACGGAAAGACCCCGGGACCTTTACTACAGTTTGATATTGGTGTTCGGTTCGGCTTGTGTAGGATAGCTGGGAGACTGTGAAGCTTGGACGCCAGTTCAGGTGGAGTCGTCGTTGAAATACCAGTCTGGTCGTGCTGGATGTCTAACCTGGGTCCGTGATCCGGATCAGGGACAGTGTCTGATGGGTAGTTTAACTGGGGCGGTTGCCTCCTAAAGGGTAACGGAGGCGCCCAAAGGTTCCCTCAGCCTGGTTGGCAATCAGGTGTTGAGTGTAAGTGCACAAGGGAGCTTGACTGTGAGACCGACGGGTCGAGCAGGGACGAAAGTCGGGACTAGTGATCCGGCGGTGGCTTGTGGAAGCGCCGTCGCTCAACGGATAAAAGGTACCCCGGGGATAACAGGCTGATCTTCCCCAAGAGTCCATATCGACGGGATGGTTTGGCACCTCGATGTCGGCTCGTCGCATCCTGGGGCTGGAGTCGGTCCCAAGGGTTGGGCTGTTCGCCCATTAAAGCGGTACGCGAGCTGGGTTTAGAACGTCGTGAGACAGTTCGGTCCCTATCCGCTGTGCGCGTAGGAGTCTTGAGAAGGGCTGTCCCTAGTACGAGAGGACCGGGACGGACGAACCTCTGGTGTGCCAGTTGTTCTGCCAAGGGCATGGCTGGTTGGCTACGTTCGGGAGGGATAACCGCTGAAAGCATCTAAGCGGGAAGCCTGCTTCGAGATGAGGACTCCCACCCACTTGATGGGGTAAGGCTCCCAGTAGACGACTGGGTTGATAGGCCGGATATGGAAGCACGGTAACGTGTGGAGTTGACCGGTACTAATAGGCCGAGGGCTTGTCCTCAGTTGCTCGCGTCCACTGTGTTGGTTCTGAAACCACGAACAGCCCCATGCCATGGTCACGGTGTGGTGCGGTTGTCAGTTTCATAGTGTTTCGGTGGTTATAGCGTAGGGGAAACGCCCGGTTACATTCCGAACCCGGAAGCTAAGCCTTACAGCGCCGATGGTACTGCAGGGGGGACCCTGTGGGAGAGTAGGACGCCGCCGAACAAATATTGACAGGGTTGGACCCGGAACTTCGGTTACGGGTCCAACCCTTTTTTGTTCTCCGTCACTTGAAGTTCACGTTGCGCGATCAGCATCCACAGCATGGGTACTGCTGCAATGCTCAGGGCCGCCGGTGTCGGACTCGGTGACGAGGTGGTCGTGCCGGCCTTCGGGAACGTCGAAGTCGCCGAGGCCGTGGCCAAGGCCGGGGCACTGCCGGTGTTCGCCGACATAGATCCGGTCACCTACTGCCTCGACACTTCCGCTGTGGAAGCGGCGGTGACTCCGCGGACCGCGGCCGTGGTGGTCGTGCACCGCTTCGGGCGGCTCGCCGACATCGCGCGGCTGCACGCGCTGGGAGCTCGGCACGGGCTGCTCGTGCTGGAGCAGGGGGAGTCCGAGGCGCCGTACGACGAGATAGCCCAGCGCAGGGAGCGGGCGGCTTATCTCCATGCGAAGTTGAGGGGTGTGCGGACGCCGGACGACGGTGACGGGCACACCTATCAGCAGTACGTCGTGCGGGTTCCGGGCAACGGGCGCCCGGACCGGGACGCTTTCGCACGGGCTGTGCGGGCCAGGGGAGTCGAGTGCCGGGTGCCGGTGAAGACTCCGGTGCATCGACTGCCCGAGTTCCGGCGGTGTGTTTCCCTTCCGGAGACGGAGCGTGCTTCCGACGAAACGCTTGCACTGCCTGTGGACGCCACCCTGACCAAGCGGGACATGCAGCGGATCGTGTCCGCCTGTAATGCCCTTGGAGGGCTTCTTCAGCCCGCCTTCTGACGTGGTTGGGAGCACGGGTCTGTCCGGGGTATGATCTATTCCGTTGCCGCGCGGGAACACCGCAACGCGACAGGCCCCTATAGCTCAGTCGGCAGAGCGTCTCCATGGTAAGGAGAAGGTCAACGGTTCGATTCCGTTTGGGGGCTCCAGCAGAAAAGGCCCCACCCTCACGGGTGGGGCCTTTTTCGTGTCCTAGTCCTTGTGGAGGCCCGGGACGCGCATCGCCAGGATCGCCATGTCGTCGGACGGGGCGTCCGACGCGAAGCGTTCCACCGCGCGCATGATGCGGGCCGCGACCGCGCCGGCCGTGAGGCCCGTGCAGGTCGTGAGGACGTCGGCGAGGCCGTCGTCGCCCAGCATGCGGGCGCCTTCACGGCGTTCGGTGACGCCGTCCGTAACGCACAGGAGGACGTCGCCCGGGTCGAGGGTGACCGTCTGCTCGTAGAGCTCCAGGTCGTCGATGACGCCGAGGAGCGGCTGGGGTTCGGCTGCCGGTTCCACCGAGCCGTCCTGGCGCAGGCGCAGCGGGAGCGGATGGCCGGCGCAGACGACCTTCAGTTCGGCGCTGCCGTCCTCCTGGGGGCGCATCTCGCCGTAGAGGAGGGTGAGGAAGCGGCTGCGGGCGCCTTCGTCGAGGATGGCGGAGTTCAGGCGTTCCAGGACCGCCGGGCCGCTGAGGCCCTCGCGGGCCAGGAGGCGCAGGGCGTGGCGGGCCAGGCCCGTGACCGCCGCCGCGTTCGGGCCCGTACCGCAGACGTCGCCGATGGCGAACCCGTAGGCGCCGTCGCGGATGGGGAAGACGTCGTAGAAGTCGCCGCCGACCTCGTTGCCCTCGCCTGCCGCGCGGTAGATGACCTCGACCTCGACTCCCTCGATCGTGGGGAGCTCCGGCGGGAGGAGGCTGCGCTGAAGGGACTGGCTGATGGCCGTGCGCTCGGAGTAGAGGCGGGCGTTGTCCAAGGCCAGGGCGGCTCGGCGGGACAGGTCCTCGGCGAGTTCCAGGATTTCCTGGCGGAAGTGTTCGTCGGTCGGCTTGCCGAGGGTCAGCATGCCGATGACGCGGTTGCGGGCGACCAGGGGGAGGACGACCGTCTCGCCGCCCACCGCGGAGGCCGTGGCGAGCGTCGGGCCGATGCCGGGGGTGACCTGGCGGGTCGGGCCGCCGCTGAGGCCGAGGCTGCGCATGGAGCTGCGCAGGGCCGCCTGGTGGGCCACCTCGGCGGGGGCCGTCCAGACGCGGGCGCCGGGGGTGGGGACCGGGTCGGGCGGGGGCACCTTCGACAGCAGGGACTTGATGCCGTCGATGAGTTCCTCGTCCTCGTGCAGGACGTACGAGAGGTACGGCTCGGAGGCCTGGTCGGCGATCGTGTAGACGGCGCACCAGGTCGCCAGGGTCGGAACCGTCATCTGGGCCATCAGGGCCAGGGTCTGGTCGCGGTCCAGGGTGCCGGCCAGCAGGTCGGAGGCCTCGACGAGGAAGCTCAGGGAGCCGCGGCGCAGGCGTTCCAGTTCGCCGAGGCGGGCCGATTCGACGGCGAGCGCGATGCGGTCGGCGGCGAACTGGAGGCGCAGGGCCTCCTCGTTGGAGTATCTGCCCGGGGCCTCGGCGGCGACGCCGAGGGAGCCGGTGAGGCGGCCCTCGACCTTCAGCGGGACCGTGACGACCGCGCGCATGCCCGTGCCGTTCAGCAGCGGCACCGCGCCGGGGACCGCCGTCAGGTCGTCGTGGACGGCCGGCATGCGGGCGGAGCCGTAGCGGCCGGAGCCGGCCTCGACGGGGACGCGGGCGAAGCGCTGGCGGGCGGAGGGAAGGCCCGTGGAGGCGCGGACCTCCAGTTCCGTCTCGTCGTCGGTGGCCAGGAGGAGGAACGCGGAGTCGCCGTCGAGCATGTCGCGGGCGCGTTCGACCGTGCGCTGGAGGAGGCCGTCGAGGTCGTCCGGGGCGGGGGAGCCGATGAACACCTCGAAGGGGTCGGTGCTCTGGCCCTCGGAGGTGGTTGAGGTGTCGGAGGCGGGGACGCGCAGGGGGGTCTGGAGAACGGCCCGTTCGTGGTCCCGTACGAGGAGGCACACGGTTGACGGTTCGCCGCCGGTGTCGCGGACGCGCAGGTGGGAGGCGTAGACGGGGGTCACGCGGCCGTTGGCGGCGCGGATGCCGTAACTGCCCTCCCAGCGGGAGAGCTGGAGTGCCTCCGCGATGCCGGTGCTGGTGCCCGGGGTGTGAGGCCAGGCCGCGAGGTCGGTCAGGGGCTTGCCGGTGACCTGCTCGGCCGGGTAGCCGAAGAGGTCCTCGGCGTCCTCGTTCCAGGCGGTGATGTGGCCGGTGCGGTCGATCTGGATGACGGCCACGCGGACCCGGCCGTCGGCGAGGGGGAGGAGGTCGGCGGGGAGGGCCGGGCCGGCCGCGCGGGTGCCTACCGCCCTGGCCGGGAGGTCGAGTTGGAACCAGACGGTCTTGTGGGTGGGGGTGTACTCGACGCCCCAGCGGCCGGCGAGGGCCGCGCACAGTTGGAGGCCGCGTCCGCCCTCGCGGTCGGGGCTGCCCATGTTGACGGCCGAGCCCTGGAGCGGGATCTCACGCTCGGGGTATCGGTCGGCCACCTCGATGCGCACGCCCTCGTCGCTGCGCAGGCAGAGCAGGTCGGCGGAGGTGCCGGCGTGGACCACGGCGTTGGTCACCAGTTCGCTGGTGAGAACGACGGCGTCGTCGACGATGTCGGCGAAGCCCCAGCCCTGGAGGGTGTCGCGGACGAAGGAGCGGGCGCTCGCGACAGATCGCCCGACGGGCTCGAAACTGGCGGCCGCGCGCGCGGTGATCACAGAACTCCTCGACCGGTTCTCGATGTGCTGGGCTGCGGGGCCGACCGGCTCGCGCCGCTGTTGCGGCAGGCCGCCCGTCGGCCGGGGGTCCGGGGGCTGTCCCCCGGGATCAGTCCGGTGGTCATGTTGTGCGGCCGCCCCTCCGATGCCCGCTCGTCTTCGTGCCACCGCCCAGGCCGGACGGACCGGCGCGGCTGGACAGCCGGATGCAAGGTTACTTACCTTCGCGGTCCATGCGGATGCCGGTCTGCAGTGTTTCCGTCCGGAGGGTGTGCGGACGATGTGCGAAGCTGCCGAACTGTTATGGCCTGGTTCGGCCAGGGTGAAACACTGGGCAAGCTTCTTGTGAAAGTCCGGGCAGGCTGAGTGTCTTCTGCGTACGGGGGGCAGCAGCCCCCTGGGAACGGCCTGGTATGCAGGGCGGAGAATACGCAGTAGTAACCGGTACGCCGAGCGTGGTACCTCAGCACAGCAGTGACGGTCGAACCCCTGCGGGAGGGACACAGTGGAGTCTGGCGCAGCGACGCGTGGCACGAAGACGCGCGCGAAAGGCGGACAGTCCCCAAGCAATCAGGGCAAAGTGCGCAGCGGCACGACGGAAGTGGACACGGCAGCCCTGAACCGGCTGATGGTTGCCCTGGTGGCGATGCGGGACGGCAACTTCCGCAAGCGGCTCACGGTGTCCGGGGACGGCGTGATGGCCGAGATCGCGGCGGTTTTCAACGAGGTGGCCGACCGCAATCTGCATCTGACGGGTGAGCTCTCGCGGGTGCGGCGCATGGTGGGCCGGGAGGGCAAGCTCACCGAGCGGCTGGAGACGGGGGCCTGTGAGGGCTCCTGGGCGACCGCGATCGACAACTCGAACGCACTGGTGGACGACCTGGTGCGGCCGGTTTCCGAGGTCAGCCGGGTGCTGTCGGCGGTGGCCGAGGGTGATCTGTCGCCGCGTATGGAGTTGCGGACGCAGGTGCCGGACGGGAACGGGCAGCCGCTGCGCGGCGAGTTCCTGAAGGTCGGGCGGACCGTCAACAATCTGGTCGACCAGCTGTCGACGTTCACCGACGAGGTCACGCGTGTGGCCAGTGAGGTGGGCACCGAGGGCAAGCTGGGCGGGCAGGCCCGTGTACGTGGTATGTCGGGTTCGTGGCGGGATCTCACGGACTCCGTCAACACGATGGCGTATCGGCTCACCGCTCAGGTGCGGGATATCGCGTTGGTGACGACGGCGGTCGCCAAGGGGGATCTGTCCCGGAAGGTCACGGTTCAGGTGGCCGGCGAGATGCTGGAGCTGAAGAACACCGTCAACACGATGGTGGACCAGCTGTCGGCGTTCTCCTCCGAGGTGACCCGGGTGGCCCGTGAGGTGGGCACCGAGGGTGCGCTGGGCGGGCAGGCGCAGGTGCCCGGGGTCGCGGGTGTGTGGAAGGAACTCACCGATTCGGTGAACACCATGGCCGGGAACCTCACGGCCCAGGTGCGCGGGATCGCGGAGGTGACGACGGCGGTCGCCAACGGTGACCTGTCGCGGAAGGTGACCGTGCCGGCGCGGGGCGAGGTGGCCCAGCTCGCCGAGACGATCAACCAGATGACCGAGACGCTGCGGATCTTCGCGGACGAGGTCACGCGTGTGGCCAACGAGGTCGGGGCCGAGGGGCGGCTCGGCGGCCAGGCGAATGTGCCGGGTGCGGCGGGGACGTGGAAGGACCTCACCGATTCGGTGAACACGGTCTTCCGGAACCTGACCACTCAGGTGCGGGACATCGCCGCGGTGACGACGGCCGTGGCCAATGGTGATCTGTCGCAGAAGGTCACCGTGGACGTGGCCGGCGAGATGCTGGAGCTGAAGAACACCGTCAACACGATGGTCGACCAGCTCTCCGCCTTCGGTGCCGAAGTGACGCGTGTGGCACGTGAGATCGGTGTCGAGGGTGAGCTGGGCGGTCAGGCACAGGTGCCGGGCGCGGCCGGGACGTGGAAGGACCTGACGGACTCCGTCAACACGGCGTTCCGGAACCTCACCGGACAGGTGAGGAACATCGCCCAGGTGACGACGGCGGTGGCCAACGGTGACCTGTCGCAGAAGGTCACGGTCGACGTCTCCGGCGAGATGCTCAAGCTGAAGAACACCGTGAACACGATGGTGGACCAGCTGTCGAGCTTCGCCGACCAGGTGACCCGGATGGCCCGGGACGTGGGCACGGAGGGCCGCCTCGGCGGCCAGGCCCGGGTCGACGGCGTGTCGGGCACGTGGAAGGAGCTCACCGACTCCGTCAACTCCATGGCCGGGAACCTCACCTCCCAGGTGCGCAACATCGCGCAGGTGACGACGGCAGTGGCCCGGGGCGACCTGTCGCAGAAGATCGACGTCGACGCGCGCGGGGAGATCCTCGAGCTGAAGAACACCATCAACACGATGGTCGACCAGCTCTCGGCCTTCGCCGACCAGGTGACCAGGGTCGCCCGTGAGGTGGGTACGGACGGCCGGCTGGGCGGTCAGGCGCAGGTGCCCGGGGTCGCCGGTGTGTGGCGTGACCTGACCGACTCCGTGAACGGCATGGCCGGCAACCTCACCGCGCAGGTGCGCAACATCGCCCAGGTGGCGACCGCGGTGGCCCGGGGTGACCTGTCCCAGAAGATCACCGTGGACGCGCGCGGGGAGATCCTGGAGCTGAAGAACACCCTGAACACGATGGTGGACCAGCTGTCGTCGTTCGCCCAGGAGGTCACGCGTGTGGCCCGTGAGGTGGGTACGGAGGGCATCCTGGGCGGCCAGGCCGAGGTGCAGGGCGTCTCCGGCACCTGGAAGGACCTCACCCAGTCCGTGAACGGCATGGCGAACAACCTGACCATCCAGGTGCGCAACATCGCCGAGGTCACGACCGCGGTCGCCCGGGGCGATCTGTCGAAGAAGATCACCGTCGACGCCAAGGGCGAGATCCTCGAACTCGTGACGACCGTCAACACGATGGTCGACCAGCTGTCCTCCTTCGCCGAGCAGGTGACCCGGGTGGCCCGTGAGGTGGGTACCGAGGGCATCCTGGGCGGCCAGGCCCACGTGCCGGGTGTCACGGGCATCTGGAAGGACCTGAGCGACAACGTCAACCTGATGGCCAAGAACCTGACCACTCAGGTGCGGAACATCTCCCAGGTCTCGGCGGCGGTGGCCAACGGTGACCTGACGCGGCAGGTCACGATCGAGGCGCGCGGTGAGGTCGCGCAGCTCGCCGACACCATCAACACGATGGTGAAGACGCTGAGTTCGTTCGCCGAGCAGGTCACCAAGGTGGCCCGTGAGGTGGGCACGGACGGCATCCTGGGCGGGCAGGCGCACGTGCCGGGTGTGGCCGGTACGTGGAAGGACCTGACCGAGTCCGTGAACCAGATGGCGTCCAACCTGACCGGCCAGGTGCGCAACATCGCCATGGTGACCACGGCCATCGCCAAGGGTGACCTGACGAAGAAGATCGACATCGACGCGCGCGGGGAGATCCTGGAGCTGAAGACGACCATCAACACGATGGTCGACCAGCTGTCGTCCTTCGCCGAGGAGGTCACCCGGGTCGCCCGTGAGGTGGGCACGGAAGGGCAGCTCGGCGGGCAGGCACGCGTGCGTGACGTCGACGGCACCTGGCGGGACCTGACCGAGTCCGTGAACGAGATGGCCGGGAACCTGACCCGGCAGGTGCGTGCCATCGCGCGCGTGGCGACCGCGGTGACCCGGGGCGACCTGAACCTGAAGATCGACGTGGACGCGTCCGGCGAGATCCAGGAACTCCAGGACTACATCAACAAGATGATCGCCAACCTGCGCGACACCACGATCGCCAACAAGGAGCAGGACTGGCTCAAGGGAAACCTGGCCCGTATCTCCGCGCTGATGCAGGGCCGCCGCGACCTGGAGGACGTGGCCTCGCTGATCATGAGCGAGCTGACCCCGGTCGTCTCCGCGCAGCACGGCGCGTTCTTCCTCACGATGCCGCTCGTCGACGGCGAGGACATGAACGCCGCGGACGACGATCACTACGAGCTGCGCATGCTGGGCTCGTACGGCTACTCGATGGGCTCCATGCCGACGTCGTTCCGGCCGGGTGAGGGGCTGATCGGGACGGCTGCCACGGAGAAGCGGACGATCCTCGTGGAGAACGCGCCGAGCGGCTACCTGAAGATCTCCTCCGGGCTCGGCGAGGCGCCGCCCGCGCAGGTGATCGTGCTGCCGGTGCTGTTCGAGGGGAAGGTGCTCGGCGTCATCGAGCTGGCGTCCTTCACGCCGTTCACCCAGATCCAGAAGGACTTCCTCAACCAGATCGCGGAGATGATCGCGACGAGCGTCAACACGATCTCGGTGAACACCAAGACCGAGCGGCTGCTGGCGCAGTCGCAGGAGCTCACCGAGCAGCTGCGTGAGCGTTCCGCCGAGTTGGAGCAGCGGCAGAAGGCCCTCCAGGCGTCCAACGCCGAACTGGAGGAGAAGGCCGAGCTGCTGGCCCAGCAGAACCGCGACATCGAGGTGAAGAACACCGAGATCGAGGAGGCGCGGCAGGTCCTGGAGGAGCGCGCCGAGCAGCTCGCCGTGTCGATGCGCTACAAGAGCGAGTTCCTGGCGAACATGTCGCACGAGCTGCGCACGCCGCTCAACTCCCTGCTGATCCTGGCCAAGCTGCTCGCCGACAATGCCGAGGGAAACCTCTCCCCGAAGCAGGTCGAGTTCGCCGAGACGATCCACGGGGCCGGTTCGGACCTGTTGCAGCTCATCAACGACATCCTCGACCTGTCGAAGGTCGAGGCGGGCAAGATGGACGTCTCCCCGACACGGATCGCGCTCGTCCAGCTCGTGGACTACGTGGAGGCGACCTTCCGGCCGCTGACGGCGGAGAAGGGCCTGGACCTGTCCGTGCGGGTCTCCCCGGAGCTGCCGGCCACGCTGCACACCGACGAGCAGCGGCTGCTCCAGGTGCTGCGCAACCTGCTGTCGAACGCGGTGAAGTTCACCGACTCCGGGTCGGTGGAGCTGGTCATCAGGCCGGCGCGGGACGACGTGCCGCAGAAGATCCGGGAGCAGCTGCTGGAGACCGGGTCGCTGACCGACCCGGAGGCCGAGCTGATCGCGTTCTCCGTGACCGACACCGGGATCGGCATCGCGTCCAGCAAGATGCGGGTGATCTTCGAGGCGTTCAAGCAGGCCGACGGTACGACCAGCCGCAAGTACGGCGGTACGGGTCTCGGCCTGTCCATCTCGCGCGAGATCGCCCAGCTGCTCGGCGGTGAGATCCACGCGCAGAGCGAGCCGGGCCGTGGCTCGACATTCACGCTGTACCTGCCGTTGCACCCCAGCGAACTGCCGCCGCAGGGCTACCAGCAGCAGCTGCCGGCCCTGGAGGCCAGTGACCTGATGTCGTCGTCCGACCTGTCCGAGTTGTCCGAGGTCGAGGTCGAGACGCCGGCCGAGGTGAAGTCGTACAACGAGACACAGAACGGGCCGGCCGCCCTGTTCCGGCGCCGCCGCAGGATGCCTGAGCTGGCGCCGCGCCCGGCGCAGCAGGAGCAGTGGACGCCCGCGGAGCAGGAGACGACGCCGAAGCCGCAGCGCGGCATCCGGTTCGGCGGCCAGAAGGTCCTGATCGTCGACGACGACATCCGCAACGTCTTCGCGCTGACCAGCGTCCTGGAGCAGCACGGCCTGTCCGTGCTGTACGCCGAGAACGGTCGTGAGGGCATCGAGGTGCTGGAGCAGCACGACGACGTGGCGGTCGTCCTGATGGACATCATGATGCCCGAGATGGATGGGTACGCGACGACCACGGCGATCCGCAGGATGCCGCAGTTCGCCGGGCTGCCGATCATCGCGCTGACCGCGAAGGCGATGAAGGGCGACCGGGAGAAGGCGATCGAGTCGGGCGCCTCCGACTACGTCACGAAGCCGGTCGACCCCGATCACCTGCTGACGGTGATGGACCAGTGGATGCGAGGGGAATGAGGGGAACGTTGGGCCGTAACGCAACGTTGGCGGGAAGGTTCGGTGTTCACACGGAGTTGCGGACTCGGTGTGCGCATAGTCGTGTAGAAGTACGAGATCTGGGGAACCTTCTGGTCTCCTGCTGCGTTTCTGCTACGTGCACAGTGACATCACGGTGACAGGGTGTGGCGACAGGCGGGGTGCGGCTACGATGACCGGCACAAGGACGGGCGGCGCAAGGGAGTCGTCCCCTGGGGCGGCACCCACCGGTGCATCCTCAGGTCCTGCGGACAGGGGAGGCCCCACGCCGGGGCGAGGAGGGCGGGCCATGGTGCAGAAGGCCAAGATCCTCCTGGTCGATGACCGGCCGGAGAATCTGCTTGCGCTGGAGGCGATCCTCTCTGCGCTCGATCAGACGCTGGTGCGGGCATCGTCCGGGGAGGAAGCGCTCAAAGCGCTGCTCACGGACGACTTCGCGGTCATTCTGCTGGATGTCCAGATGCCGGGCATGGACGGCTTCGAAACAGCCGCGCACATCAAGCGGCGGGAGCGGACCCGGGACATCCCGATCATCTTCCTCACCGCGATCAACCACGGGCCGCATCACACCTTCCGGGGTTACGCGGCGGGCGCGGTCGACTACATCTCCAAGCCGTTCGACCCGTGGGTGCTGCGCGCGAAGGTCTCCGTCTTCGTCGAGCTGTACATGAAGAACTGCCAGCTGCGCGAGCAGGCGTCGCTGCTGCGGCTCCAGTTGGAGGGCAACGGCAAGGACGCGGGCGGCGAGGCCAAGGAGTCGGCCGGGCTGCTCGCCGAGCTCTCGGCGCGGCTCGCGGCCGTCGAGGAGCAGGCGGAGGCGCTGACCAAGCAGCTCAACGACGACTCGACGGATGCCGCGGCGGTGGCCACGGCGGCTCATCTGGAGCGCAAGCTCACGGGGTTGCGGCGGGCGCTGGACGCGCTGGAGCCGGGCGCCGGGAGCACATCGTCGGTGCCCTCGCAGAACTGACGCCCGGGCAGGCCTGGTTGCCCACCCATGAGCGCGCGTCAGTTCTGTGCCTCTCCCGGAGCGACACGAACGGGTGAAGCCGCAGGCACACGTGTCCCTTGTCGTCTCCCCCGGTAACCTCACACCCATGGCCTCACGTTCTTCCGCAGCCAAGAAGCCGCCCGCGAAGAAGGCGGCCGGTTCGGCGAAGGCTCCGGCGAAGAAGGCCGCTGCCAAAAAGGCCCCCGCGAAGAAGGCGCCCGCCAAGGCCGCGGCGAAGAAGGCCGCGCCCAAACCGGCTCCGAGCCCGACCGGAGGCATCTACCGGCTCGTGCGCGCCCTGTGGCTCGGTGTCGCACATGCCGTCGGTGCCGTGTTCCGCGGCATAGGGCAGGGCGCCAAGAACCTCGACCCGGCCCACCGCAAGGACGGCGTCGCCCTGCTGCTGCTCGGCATCGCGCTGATCGTCGCCGCGGGCACCTGGGCCGACTTGAAGGGCCCCGTGGGCGACCTGGTCGAGATCCTGGTGACCGGTGCCTTCGGGCGGCTCGACCTGCTCGTGCCGATCCTGCTCGCCGTCATCGCGGTGCGGTTCATCCGCCACCCGGAGAAGCCCGAGGCGAACGGACGCATCGTCATCGGCCTGTCCGCGCTCGTCATCGGCGTGCTCGGCCAGGTCCACATCGCCTGCGGCTCACCCGCGCGCGGCGAGGGCATGCAAGCCATAAGGGACGCCGGCGGCCTCATCGGCTGGGCCATGGCGACCCCGCTGTCGTACGCCATGGGCCACGTGCTCGCCGTGCCGCTGCTCGTGCTGCTGACGATCTTCGGGCTGCTGGTCGTCACGGCCACCCCGGTCAACGCCATCCCGCAGCGGCTGCGGCTGCTCGGGGTGCGGCTCGGGATCGTCCGCGACCCGGCCGAGGACGAGTTCGGGGAGGACGACGAGCGCTACGACGAGCAGTGGCGTGAGGCGCTGCCAGCCCGCCCGCGTGGCAGGCGTGCGCCGGCGCCCACGGCGTACGACCCCGACAGCGCCGAGCAGGAGGCGCTCTCCCGGCGCCGCGGCCGTCCCCGGCGGTCCGCCGTGCCGCAGCCCGACATGGACCGGCCCGTGGACGCCGTGGACGTCGCCGCGGCGGCCGCCGCAGCGCTCGACGGGGCCGTGCTGCACGGGATGCCGCCCTCGCCGATCGTCGCCGACCTCACCCAGGGCGTGACCGTCGGGGACCGCGAGGGGACCACGCCGACGCCCGTCCCGGCCGCCCGGCCCCAGCAGGAGAAGCTCAAGCAGGACAAGCCCGAGCAGGAGAAGCCGAGGGCGGGCGTCCGCGACCTCACCAAGGCCCCGCCCGCCAAGCCCCGCGACCTGCCTCCGCGCGCGGAACAGCTCCAGCTGTCCGGGGACATCACGTACGCGCTGCCGTCGCTCGACCTGCTGGAGCGCGGCGGCCCGGGCAAGGCCCGCAGCGCCGCCAACGACGCCATAGTCGCCGCGCTGACCAACGTCTTCACCGAGTTCAAAGTGGACGCCAACGTCACCGGCTTCACGCGCGGGCCGACGGTCACGCGCTACGAGATCGAGCTCGGCCCCGCCGTGAAGGTCGAGCGGATCACCGCGCTGGCCAAGAACATCGCCTACGCCGTCGCCAGCCCGGACGTGCGGATCATCAGCCCGATCCCCGGCAAGTCCGCGGTCGGCATCGAGATCCCGAACACCGACCGCGAGATGGTCAACCTCGGTGACGTGCTGCGACTCGCTGAGTCCGCGGAGGACGACGACCCGATGCTGGTCGCCTTCGGCAAGGACGTCGAGGGCGGCTACGTCATGCACTCGCTGGCGAAGATGCCGCACATGCTGGTCGCCGGCGCCACCGGCTCCGGCAAGTCGTCCTGCATCAACTGCCTGATCACCTCGATCATGATGCGGGCGACCCCCGAGGACGTCCGGATGATCCTCGTCGACCCCAAGCGGGTCGAGCTGACCGCCTACGAGGGCATCCCTCACCTGATCACACCGATCATCACCAACCCCAAGCGCGCCGCCGAGGCGCTCCAGTGGGTCGTACGCGAGATGGACCTGCGCTACGACGACCTGGCGGCCTACGGCTACCGGCACATCGACGACTTCAACCGGGCCGTGCGCGAGGGCAAGGTCAAGCCGCCCGAGGGCAGCGAGCGCGAGCTCCAGCCGTACCCGTATCTGCTGGTCATCGTCGACGAGCTGGCCGACCTGATGATGGTCGCGCCGCGGGACGTCGAGGACGCGATCGTGCGCATCACGCAGCTCGCGCGCGCGGCCGGCATCCACCTGGTGCTCGCCACCCAGCGGCCGTCGGTCGACGTCGTCACCGGCCTGATCAAGGCGAACGTGCCGTCGCGGCTGGCCTTCGCCACGTCGTCGCTGGCCGACTCGCGGGTCATCCTCGACCAGCCGGGCGCCGAGAAGCTCATCGGCAAGGGCGACGGGCTGTTCCTGCCGATGGGGGCCAACAAGCCCACCCGTATGCAGGGCGCCTTCGTGACCGAGGAGGAGATCGCGGGCGTCGTGCAGCACTGCAAGGACCAGATGGCGCCCGTCTTCCGGGACGACGTCGTCGTCGGGACCAAGCAGAAGAAGGAGATCGACGAGGACATCGGCGACGACCTCGACCTGCTGTGCCAGGCGGCAGAACTGGTCGTCTCCACGCAGTTCGGGTCCACGTCCATGCTTCAGCGCAAACTGCGGGTCGGCTTCGCCAAGGCCGGGCGGCTGATGGACCTCATGGAGTCCCGGAACATCGTCGGACCGAGCGAGGGTTCCAAGGCTCGTGACGTTCTTGTGAAGCCTGACGAGCTGGATGGCGTGCTCGCGCTGATCCGGGGGGAGTCTGAAGGGTAGGGAAGCGGGACATGCCGGTCGCCTCGCCGAGTTGTACTGCAATCGGGTGTCCGGATCGTGACTCACCCGTAAGGGGGCATCGAGCAACCGTTTCCCATCGCCGTACGTCAAGTTGAGGGAAGCGACAGGCAGCTTCCCCACCATGGGAATGTCGGGCCATTCCGATGGCGTACAAAGTGCCACCGCCCGGTTGCCCCACCCATTTGTACCCCCCCTAGACTGAACCTCCAGCACAGGCGGCTATACGCTCGAAAGGCGCCCCCGTGTCCATCGGCAACTCCCCTGAAGACGAGCGTCCGTTCGCAGACGAGCGCGTCGAAGAAGACCGCGAGGAAGCCCGCCCCTCCATCGGCCGTGCCCTTCAGCAGGCGCGTATCGCCGCTGGGCTGACCGTCGACGACATCAGTAGCGCCACCCGGGTCCGCATGAACATCGTGCACGCCATCGAGGCGGACGACTTCACCGCCTGCGGTGGGGACGTCTATGCCCGAGGGCACATCAGGACCCTGGCCAAGGCTGTCCACCTCGACCCCGCGCCGCTGCTCGCCCGGTACGGCGACGAGCACGGCGGGCGCCCGGCACCGACCCCGGCAGCTCCCCTGTTCGAGGCGGAACGTATCCGTCCGGAGCGGCGGGGGCCCAACTGGACCGCGGCCATGGTCGCCGCGATCGTCGCCGTGGTCGGTTTCGTCGGGTTCACCATGTTCCAGGGCGGCGACGACAGCGCCAACGAGGCGAATGTGACCGAGGGCTCCACTCCCGGCGAATCCGCCTCCCCGACCACCAAGACCAAGAAGCCCGCCGACCCCAAGCCCGAGGCGTCCGACAGCGCCATCGCGGCCGCGCCCCAGGACAAGGTGACGGTCCAGGTGGCCGCCGTCGACGGCCGCAGCTGGATCGCCGCCAAGGACCACAACGGCCGGATGATCTTCGACGGCGTCCTCAAGCAGGGCGACACCAAGACCTTCCAGGACAGCTCGAAGGTCCACCTCGTCCTCGGCGACGCCGGCGCGATCGACCTCTTCGTCAACGGCAAGAAGATCAAGGACGACTTCCAGCCGGGCGCCGTGGAGCGCCTGACGTACACGAAAGGCGACCCCGAAGCCGGATAACCGGTCCGAGGGACGCAGTCACCACGGGGTTGGCCGGGAAACGGCCAACCCCGTCGACGTGGGGTGTCAGCGGGACGAAGTACTCTTGAGCCCATGCCTGAACGCCGTACCGTCGCACTCGTCACCCTTGGCTGCGCCCGTAACGAGGTGGACTCGGAGGAGCTCGCAGGCCGTTTGGAGGCGGACGGCTGGCAGCTCGTGGAGGACGCCGAGGACGCGGACGTCGCTGTCGTGAACACCTGCGGCTTCGTCGAGGCCGCAAAGAAGGACTCCGTCGACGCCCTCCTGGAGGCCAACGACCTCAAGGGACACGGCAGAACCCAGGCCGTCGTGGCGGTGGGCTGCATGGCCGAGCGGTACGGCAAGGAACTCGCCGAGGCCCTCCCGGAGGCCGACGGCGTGCTCGGGTTCGACGACTACACGAACATCTCGGACCGGCTCCAGACCATCCTCAACGGCGGCATCCACGCCTCGCACACCCCGCGCGACCGGCGCAAGCTGCTGCCGATCAGCCCGGCGGAGCGCCAGGAGTCGGCCACCGCGGTCGCGCTGCCCGGGCACGCCCCGGCCGACCTTCCGGAGGGCCTCGCCCCGGCCTCCGGCCCGCGTGCGCCCCTGCGGCGCCGTCTGGACGGCTCCCCGGTCGCGTCCGTGAAGCTCGCCTCCGGCTGTGACCGGCGCTGCTCCTTCTGCGCCATCCCGTCCTTCCGCGGCTCCTTCATCTCCCGCCGCCCGAGCGACGTGCTGAACGAGACGCGCTGGCTGGCCGAGCAGGGAGTGAAGGAGATCATGCTGGTCTCCGAGAACAACACCTCCTACGGCAAGGACCTCGGCGACATCCGCCTGCTGGAGTCGCTGCTGCCCGAGCTCGCCGAGGTGGACGGCATCGAGCGGGTCCGGGTGAGCTACCTCCAGCCCGCGGAGATGCGGCCCGGCCTGATCGACGTGCTGACGTCGACCCCGAAGGTCGCGCCCTACTTCGACCTGTCCTTCCAGCACTCCGCGCCCGGCGTGCTGCGCGCGATGCGCCGCTTCGGCGACACCGACCGGTTCCTGGAACTGCTCGACACCATCCGCAGCAAGGCGCCCGAGGCCGGCGTGCGCTCCAACTTCATCGTCGGCTTCCCCGGCGAGAGCGAGGCCGACCTCGCCGAACTGGAGCGGTTCCTGAACGGCGCGCGGCTGGACGCCATCGGCGTCTTCGGCTACTCCGACGAGGAGGGCACCGAGGCGGCGACCTACGAGAACAAGCTCGACGAGGACGTCGTCGCCGAGCGGCTGGCCCGCGTCTCGCGGCTGGCCGAGGAACTCGTCTCACAGCGCGCCGAGGAGCGCGTCGGCCAGACGGTGCACGTGCTCGTCGAGTCCGTCGACGACGAGGAGGGCGTGTACGGCCGCGCGGCGCACCAGGCGCCCGAGACGGACGGCCAGGTGATGCTCACGAGCGGCGCGGGGCTGAGCAGCGGCCGTATGGTCGAGGCGAAGGTGGTCGGTACGGAGGGCGTCGACCTGGTGGCCGAGCCGCTTCAGGGCTCGTTCGCGTCGCCGGCGTGGAGTGGTGAGGAGGCGGGCAGATGACCGGTGTTCCGGCATCCGCGGCGGGAGGCCCCTCCGGCGCGAGGAGGGCGGCGGCGGGTGCGGCCTCGGGCAAGGTTCCCGGGGCCGCGGTGGGCCGTGGGGCCGCGCGGTCGGCCGAGGGCGGGGCGTCCGGTACGGCGCCCGGTGCACGGCATGGTGCGGCGTCCGGTGCGGGTGACGGCGGGGCCGGCCGGAGAGCGCCGTCGTCGATGCACAGGACGACGGGAAGCCCGCGCGGGGCGGGAAGCTGGCGGCCGCGGCCGTCAACCAGGCCAGTGTCTGGAACGTCGCCAACCTCCTGACCATGCTCCGGCTGGTCCTCGTGCCGGCCTTCGTCGCGCTGCTGCTCGCCGACGGCGGATACGACCCGGCGTGGCGGTCCCTCGCCTGGGCGGCCTTCGCCATCGCCATGATCACCGACCTCTTCGACGGTCACCTGGCGCGCACCTACAACCTCGTCACGGACTTCGGGAAGATCGCCGACCCCATCGCCGACAAGGCGATCATGGGGGCGGCGCTGATCTGTCTGTCCGCGCTCGGCGATCTGCCGTGGTGGGTGACCGGCGTCATCCTCGGCCGGGAACTCGGGATCACCCTGCTGCGTTTTGTGGTCATCCGGTACGGCGTCATCCCCGCCAGCCGCGGAGGCAAGCTCAAGACTCTCACGCAGGGCGTGGCGGTGGGCATGTACGTGCTGGCGCTGACGGGGTGGCTGGCCACGCTGAGGTTCTGGGTGATGGCCGCGGCGGTCGTTCTGACCGTGGTGACCGGGCTCGACTATGTGAAACAGGCCATTGTGCTGCGCAGGCGGGGAATCGCCGAGCGCAAGGCCGCGTTGGAGGAGAAGGAAGCGTGAGTTCCACGGCCACCGACGTGGTGCGACTACTCACGGTGAAGAGAAGGACGCTCGCTGTCGCGGAATCGCTGACCGGTGGCCTCGTTGGGGCGGAGATCACATCCGTCCCCGGGGCGTCCAAGGTCTTCCGGGGCTCGGTGACGGCCTATGCCACCGAACTTAAGCATGAACTGCTGGGTGTCGACGCCACCCTGCTGGCGGCCCGAGGAGCGGTGGATCCGCAGGTCGCGGCCCAGATGGCGGCCGGAGCGCGCAAGGTGCTCGGCGCGGACTGGGGCATCGCGACCACCGGTGTCGCCGGCCCCGATCCGCAGGACGGACAAGCCGTCGGGACGGTCTTCGTCGCTGTGGACGGACCCCTGAGGGCCGATTCCGGTTCTGCCGGCGGCGGAAAAGTGAAGGGTCTGCGGTTGAACGGCGACCGCGAGGAAATTCGTAGAGAGAGTGTACGGAGCGTACTCGCACTGCTCCTGGAGGAGCTTGCGGGCGAACAGACTGGGAATGAGCGGGCACAGGATACGGAACGGAACGGGGGGTTTTGATGTTTGCAGCCCTGAGTGAACACGACATCGCTCCCCGCACGGCCGCGGCGCAAGGCGGTACGGTGGGGCGTAATGGATGCGGCTACGCGGTCCGAGGAGGGAGCCACCGATGATTCTGCTCCGTCGCCTGCTGGGTGACGTGCTGCGTCGGCAGCGCCAGCGCCAGGGCCGTACTCTGCGCGAAGTCTCCTCGTCCGCCCGAGTCTCACTCGGCTATCTCTCCGAGGTGGAGCGGGGGCAGAAGGAGGCTTCCTCCGAACTGCTCTCCGCCATCTGCGACGCGCTGGACGTACGGATGTCCGAGCTCATGCGGGAAGTGAGCGACGAACTCGCCCTTGCCGAGCTGGCCCAGTCCGCTGCGGCCACCCCCAGCGAACCTGTGCCCACGCCGGTTCGCCCGATGCTGGGTTCTGTTTCGGTGACCGGTGTGCCACCGGAACGGGTGACCATCAAGGCGCCCGCCGAGGCGGTGGACGTCGTCGCCGCGTGACGCTTAGCGCGTGCGTGGCATGAACGAGCGGCGCTGACCAGGCGCCGATAGTGGTGAGGCCCCGGCCGGGGTTCTCCGGGAGAACCGGAGGGGTGTCGGTCGGGGTTTTCGCTTGACTGCGGACTACCGGGTGAGGTTGTGCCCGATTTGTTTGCGTTTGCCGGTGGGGCGTGCGGCGGTCATCGTTGAGGGGATGGCGGGGGGCAGTCAACGGAGGTGCGGATGTACGTCGTGAAGAGCCCGCTGTCCGACGCGAGCCTGAAGACCGTGTCCGAGGCGTTGCAGGGCGCCCTCGTCGACCTGGTGGACCTCGCCCTCGTGGCGAAGCAGATCCACTGGAACGTGGTGGGGCCGCGCTTCCGTTCCGTGCATCTCCAGCTCGACGAGGTTGTCGACACCGCGCGACAGCATTCCGACACCGTGGCGGAGCGCGCCGCGGCGCTCGGGATTCCGCCCGACGGGCGTGCCGCGACGGTCGCCGTCGGCAGCGGGATCGGTGTGACCCCCGAGGGGTGGGTCGATGACGCGACCGCTGTGGGGGCGCTCGTCGAGGCGCTGGGCGCGGTGATCGCGCGGATGCGGGAGCGGGTCGAGGCGACCGGTGAGCCGGATCCGGTGAGCCAGGACATCTTCATCGGGATCACGGCAGACCTGGAGAAGCATCACTGGATGTTCCAGGCCGAGAACGGGTGACCGGAGCGGGCGCGGCAGCGGGCGACGGGCCGACCCGGGGGTTCGCCGCTCGGGGTTTCCCGGCTCGCGGGTTCGCTGCTCGGCGCAGTGGGGTGTGCGGTGGGCCTGTGTGCCGTTGGTGCGCCCTGTCCGCCGGCCCGAGCGTCCGAATATCGTCGGGCTGGAGGTGGCGGCCATGGCGGGGGTAGGGCGCTGGGGGGCCCGCGGAGCTGCGGTGGGACTGGGGGCGCTGTGGTGGTGGGCGGTGCTGCGGCTGGCGGTTGCGCCCGGGGCCGGGGTGCTGGAGGCGGCGGTCGCGGCCGGGGGGTGGGGGCTGAGTGTGCTGCCGGTGCACTGCGTGCCGAAAGGGCGGGCGAGTGGAGCGGTTGATACCGGGCGGTGGCGGGGGGTGTTGGGGGCGGGGGGCCGGGGTGTCGTGTCGCGGCGGGGGTGATGTCAGGGTGGGCTACTTCGGGTGTTACTCCGGTGACAGAGGCGCCGGATGTGCGGGGTGTGTGTCTGATGGGCCGGTGTGCCTCACCAGGGCATCGCCACACCGCCGTTCGGGCGGATGATCTGGCCCGTCGTGAAGGCCGAGGCGTCGGATGCCAGGTGCAGGACCGCGTGGGCGATGTCCTCGGGGGTGCCGACCCTGCCCAGGGGGGACATGCGGGCCATGACGGCCGCGGTGTGCGCCTGGGCCCCGTTGTCGTGGTGGTCGGTCATGGGCGTACGGATCCAGCCGGGCGCGACCGTGTTGACGCGGATGCCGTGCCGGCCGACCTCGGTCGCGAGGGTCTTGGTCAGCTGGACCACCGCCGCCTTCGCCGCGCCGTAGCAGAGCAGCCCGGGGGCGCCGGTGTCGACGGCGCCCGAGGCCATGGTGACGATGCTGCCCCCGGTGCCCCGGGCGATCATCACGCCGGCCGCCTCCTGGCAGGCGTACAGCACTCCTTTGAAGTTGACGTCGAGCACCCGGTCGAGGTCCTCGTCCCGGGTCTCCAGGACCGGGCTGCTGTGCATGATCCCGGCGATCGCGGCCAGGACGTCCAGGCGTTCGCAGGAGGTGATGGCCTGCCTCAGCCGGGCGCGGTCGGTGACGTCGAGGCCGTGGGTGTGTGCGGTGCCGCCGCCGTCCTTGATCAGGGTCGCTGTCTCGTGCAGGCCCTCGGTGTCGCGGTCCGCGCAGTGCACGGTGGCGCCCGCCTCCCCGAGCAGGAGCGCCGAGGCGCGGCCGATGCCGCTCGCGGCGCCGGTGACGAACGCGGTGCGGCCGGTGAGGTCGTACGCCGTGACAGGCATACAGGGACGGTACGAGCGTTTCTGACGGGTCGTCAATTGGAGCGGCTTCGCCGGACCCGGGAAGCGGCCGGGGCGGGGCCCGGCTGGCAGGTGGGGCACCAGTACGTGGGGCGTTCGCGGGAGCCGTCGCCCTGGTCGGCGACGCGGACGGAGGTGTGGCAGCGCAGGCAGGGGCGGGGAGCCCTGCCGTACACGAAGAGATCCTGGCCGCGGCGGCCCGTCGTGCTGCGGATCGGGCGATCGCGGTTGGCCTCCAGCAGCTTCTTGGCGAGTGCGGGCAGCTTGGCGGCGCGCTCGGCGGGCAGGTCGCCGACGGGGAGCCAGGGGGTGACGCCGAGCAGGAAGCACAGCTCGCTCTTGTAGACATTGCCGATACCGGCGAGGTTGCGCTGGTCGAGCAGGGCCTCGCCGAGGGGGCGCGCGGGGTCCTGGAGGAGATGGGCGAGGGCCCGGTCGGGGTCCCAGTCCGGGCCCAGGAGGTCGGGACCGAGGTGGCCGACCACGCGGTGCTCGTCGGTGGTGCGCAGGAGCTCCAGGACTGGGAGGCGGTAGCCGACGGCCGTGCGGTCGGTGTTGCCGAGGATCGCGCGGATCTGGTGGCCGGGGCCGCCGCTCCAGCGCCGGCCGTTCTCGTACACCTTCCAGGAGCCGTCCATGCGCAGGTGGGAGTGCAGGGTCAGGCCGCCCTCGACCCGGGTCAGGAGGTGTTTGCCGCGCGGGATGACGTCGAGGACCGTACGGCCCGTGAGGTCGGCCGTGGCGAGCCGGGGCACCCGGAGGTCGCTGCGGGTCAGCACCTTGCCCGCGAGGGCGCTGTGCAGCCGGCTCGCGGTCTGCCAGACCGTGTCACCTTCGGGCATGGGTCAAGGGTGGCACGGGCGCGTGACGATCAGGCGCGGAGGCGGAGTCCGCGGGGCGTCGCGATGAAACCCGCTCCTTCCAGGAGGGTGCCGATGGGGGAGGTCAGGGCCTGGGCGCCGTTGACGCGCTCCACCGTGACCGTGCCGAGGGAGCCGGCTCGGGCGGCTGCGGCGAGCGCCTCGGCGGCTGTGCGGAGGCGGGGGTCGTCGGTGGGGTCGCCGTCCGGGTCGGTGGCCCAGGCCAGCAGGGTCTTGCCGCCGCGCTCCATGTAGAGCGTCAGCTCACCGTCGACGAGCACCACCAGGGAGCCCGCCTTGCGGCCCGGCTTGTGCCCGGCGCCGGTCGGGGGCTCGGGCCAGGCCAGGGCGGCGCCGTACGCGTTCGCCGGATCGGCGGCGGCGAGGACGACGGCCCGGGAGGCGGGGTCCGGGCGGGTGCGGCGGCCCGAAAACCCGGGACCGTACTGTGCTCGTCCGCCGTTCTGCCAGGGCGGGGTGCCCTGCGGGGCGTAGTCCCGGGGCGAGACGTATTCGTCCCTGGTCGGATGGGGGACAGGGGTGACGTAGGCGGGGCCGAGGCCGGGGAAGCCGTCGGGACCGGGCTCGTCGGGGTGGTCGTTGGAAGGGAGCGAGTCGTCCAGCCCGGCGAAGTCATGGGCGGGGAACGGATCGAGGTCGGTTCCCGGAGGGGGGCCGGGCAGGTCCTCGCCGCGGTCGCGGGCGTTGGACACCGCGCGCAGGCGGTCCACGGCACCGTCCATCGCGAACTGTGCGGCGCCGAGGCCCTCCACCACGTAGCCGCGGCGGGCCTGGCCGCTCTCCTCGAAGGCGGACAGGACGCGGTACGTCGCCGAGAACCCGCCCTCCACGCCCTCAGCCGAGACCGCGCCCCTGGTCACCACGCCGTGCCGGTCGAGGAGGGTGCGGGCGAGGGCGTGGGCCCGCACCGTGGGGTCCGGCTCATGGGCCGGGAGCAGGGACCAGCGGCCGGCGACGGTCGGCGGACCGGAGCGGGAGGCGGGGCGGGCCGCGGCCGTCAGGGAGCCGTAGCGGCCGCGCGGGACCGTGCGCTTGGCGCGATGGGCCGTGGAGCCGGCGGTGCGGCCCGAGCCGAGCAGGGAGCGCATGGGAGCGAGCGTGTCGTTGGTCAGACGGCCGGACCAGGCCAGGTCCCAGAGGACGTCGGCCAGTTGGGGATCGGTGGCGTCGGGGTGGGTGGTGGCGCGGACCTGGTCGGCGATCTGGCGGAAGAACAGGCCGTAACCGCCGGAGAGGGTGTCCAGGACGGACTGGTGCAGGGCGGTCAGCTCCAAGGGGTGCGGGGGCGGCAGGAGCAGGGGGGCCGCGTCCGCCAGGTAGAGGGAGACCCAGCCGTCCTTGCCGGGGAGGGAGCCCGCTCCGGCCCAGACCACCTCTCCGGCGGCGGTGAGCTCGTCCAGCATGGCCGGGTTGTAGTTCGCGACCCGCGAGGGCAGGACCAGCTTCTCCAGGGCGGAGGCGGGAACGGACGCGCCCTGCACCTGCTCGATGGCGCGCACCAGGCCGTCGACGCCGCGCAGGGAGTGCCCCTTGCCGATGTGCTGCCACTGCGGAAGGAACTGGGCGAGTGCGGCCGGCGGCACCGGCTCCAGCTCATGGCGCAGGGCGGCCAGGGAGCGGCGGCGCAGGCGGCGCAGTACGGCCGCGTCGCACCACTCCTGGCCGATCCCGGCCGGGTGGAACTCGCCCTGGACGATCCGGCCCGCCGCGGCCAGCCGCTGGAGGGCGCCCTCGGTGACGGCCACGCCCAGGCCGAAGCGGGCCGCCGCCGTGGTCGAGGTGAACGGGCCGTGGGTGCGGGCGTAGCGCGCGAGGAGGTCGCCGAGCGGGTCCTTGACGGGCTCCGTGAAGGCCTCCGGGACGCCGACCGGCAGGGCGGTGCCCAGGGCGTCGCGCAACCGGCCCGCGTCCTCGATCGCCGCCCAGTGGTCTGTGCCGGCGATCCGGACCCGGATGGCGCGGCGGGCGCCGGCCAGTTGCTGAGCCCATGGCGGTTCGGCGCCCCGTTCGGCGAGTTCCGCGTTGGTGAGCGGGCCGAGGACGCGGAGGACGTCCGCGACGCCTTCGGCGTCCTTGACGCGGCGGTCCTCGGTGAGCCACTGAAGCTCCCGCTCCAGCTCCGTCAGCACCTCCGCGTCGAGCAGCTCGCGCAGCTCCGCCTGGCCCAGCAGCTCGGCCAGCAGCCGGGAGTCCAGCGACAGGGCCGCGGCACGGCGCTCGGCGAGCGGTGAGTCACCCTCGTACAGGAACTGGGCGACGTAGCCGAAGAGGAGGGAGCGCGCGAAGGGGGACGGCTCGGGAGTGGTGACCTCGACGAGACGCACCTTGCGGGATTCCAGGTCGCCCATCAGCTCGACGAGGCCGGGGACGTCGAAGACGTCCTGGAGGCACTCGCGGACCGCCTCCAGGACGATCGGGAACGAGCCGAACTCGCTCGCCACCTGGAGCAGCTGGGAGGCGCGCTGGCGCTGCTGCCACAGCGGAGTGCGCTTGCCGGGGTTGCGGCGCGGCAGCAGCAGCGCGCGGGCGGCGCACTCCCGGAACCGGGAGGCGAACAGGGCCGAGCTGCCCACCTGGTCGGTGACGACCTGGTCGACCTCGCCCTTGTCGAAGACCACGTCCGCCGCG
Organism: Streptomyces sp. DG1A-41; assembly: GCF_037055355.1. Lineage (GTDB taxonomy): Bacteria > Actinomycetota > Actinomycetes > Streptomycetales > Streptomycetaceae > Streptomyces. The sequence goes on from NZ_CP146350.1 coordinate 6,753,785, forward strand.
CCGAGGGGTGCCTGCTCGGCGTCGTACTCCCGGCCCATCTTCACCGGCTCCTGGTCGAGCAGGTCCAGGCCCATCAGGTCGGCGTCCGGCAGGCGCAGCACGATGCCGTCGTCGGCGTGCATGACCTGCGCGTCCATGCCGTAGCGCTCGGAGAGCTTCGCGCCGAGTGCGAGGGCCCAGGGGGCGTGCACCTGGGCGCCGAAGGGGGAGTGCACGACCACGCGCCAGTCGCCGAGCTCGTCGCGGAAGCGCTCCACGACGATCGTCCGGTCGTCCGGGACGTGTCCGCAGGCCTCGCGCTGCTCGTCCAGGTACGAGAGCACGTTGTCCGCCGCCCAGGCGTCCAGGCCTGCGGCGAGGAGACGGAGCCGGGCGTCGTCCTTGGACAGCGAGCCGACCTCGCGCAGGAACGCGCCCACCGCCCGGCCCAGTTCGAGCGGGCGGCCCAGCTGGTCGCCCTTCCAGAAGGGCAGCCGGCCCGGTACACCCGGGGCCGGGGAGACCAGGACGCGGTCGCGGGTGATGTCTTCGATGCGCCAGGAACTGGTGCCGAGCGTGAAGACGTCGCCGACGCGGGACTCGTAGACCATCTCCTCGTCGAGTTCGCCGACTCGGCCGCCGCCCTTCTTGGGATCGGCGCCCGCGAGGAAGACGCCGAAGAGACCGCGGTCGGGGATCGTGCCCCCGGAGGTGACAGCGAGGCGCTGTGCGCCGGGGCGTCCCGTGATCTCACCGGTGACGCGGTCCCACACCACGCGCGGGCGCAGCTCGGCGAAGGCGTCGGACGGGTAGCGGCCGGCCAGCATGTCGAGGACCGCCGTGAAGGCGGATTCGGGGAGTGAGGCGAAGGGGGCGGCCCGGCGGACGGCGGCGAGGAGGTCGTCGAACTGCCAGGTGTCCATGGCCGTCATCGCGACGATCTGCTGGGCCAGGACGTCCAACGGGTTGGCGGGCACCCTGAGGGACTCGATGGCGCCGGTCCGCATGCGTTCGGTGACCACCGCCGCCTGGACCAGGTCGCCGCGGTACTTCGGGAAGACCACGCCGGTGGACACCGCGCCCACCTGGTGGCCCGCCCGGCCGACGCGTTGCAGGCCGGAGGCCACCGAGGGGGGTGATTCGACCTGGACCACCAGGTCGACCGCGCCCATGTCGATGCCCAGTTCGAGACTGGACGTGGCTACGACGGCGGGGAGGCGGCCCGCCTTGAGGTCCTCCTCGACCAGGGCACGCTGCTCCTTGGACACCGAGCCGTGGTGGGCGCGGGCGATGACCTGTGGCGCGCCCTGGGCGGCTCCCGAACCGCCCATGAGCTCAGCGGGGGAGTGGTGCTCGTCGAGGGTCTCGCCTGTGGCTCGTTCGTACGCGATCTCGTTCAGGCGGTTGCACAGGCGCTCGGCGAGGCGGCGGGAGTTCGCGAAGACGATCGTGGAGCGGTGGGACTGGACGAGGTCGGTGATCCGCTCCTCGACGTGCGGCCAGATCGACGGGCGCTCGGCGCCCTCCGAGCCGTCCGACACCGGGGAGCCGCCCAGCTCGCCCAGGTCCTCGACCGGGACGACCACGGAGAGGTCGAACTCCTTGCCCGACTCCGGCTGGACGATCTCCACCTTGCGGCGGGGCGAGAGGAAACGGGCCACCTCGTCGACCGGGCGGACCGTCGCGGAGAGGCCGATGCGGCGGGCGGGCTTCGGGAGGAGGTCGTCCAGTCGCTCCAGGGAGAGCGCGAGGTGGGCGCCGCGCTTGGTGCCGGCGACCGCGTGCACCTCGTCGAGGATCACCGTTTCCACGCCGGTCAGCGCGTCGCGGGTGGCCGACGTCAGCATCAGGAACAGCGATTCGGGGGTCGTGATCAGGATGTCCGGCGGGCGGGTGGACAGGGCGCGGCGCTCGGCGGCGGGGGTGTCGCCCGAGCGGATGCCCACCTTGACCTCGGGCTCGGGCAGGCCCATCCGTACGGACTCCTGGCGGATGCCGGTCAGGGGGCTGCGGAGGTTGCGCTCGACGTCCACGGCCAGGGCCTTCAAGGGGGAGATGTACAGGACCCGGCAGCGCTTCCTGGGGTCGGCGGGGGAGGGGTCGAGGCGAGCTGGTCCAGGGCGGCGAGGAACGCGGCCAGGGTCTTGCCGGAGCCGGTGGGGGCGACGACCAGCACGTCCGAACCCTGTCGGATGGCCCGCCACGCGCCGGCCTGGGCGGTGGTGGGAGCGGAGAAGGCGCCCGTGAACCAGGCGCGGGTCGCGGGCGAGAAGGCGTCCAGGGCTCGGTGTGCGTTGCTGGCCATGCGTCCATCGTGCACCTCGCCACTGACAACGGGTGCCTCCGCCGGTCGGACCGGGGTGCCTGCTCGCCGGTGGTGGGTGCGGGTGCGTGGGGCTTGCCGCCGTGTTTCCGGGGCCCCGGACAATGGGCGTATGAACGAGCGCGCGCGGCTTTGGCAGTACGACGAGCTGCCCGGGGTGGATCTGCTGCGGGCCCGGTATGTGCGGAAGACGTTCGTGCGGCATACGCACGAGAACTTCGTGATCGCCGCCATCGCCGACGGGGTGGAGGTGTTCCACCACGGTGGGGGCGATCAGTACGCGGGGGCCGGGGCGCTCGCTCTGGTGAATCCGGACACTCCGCACACCGGGCGGGCCGGTGTGCCCGAGGGGTGGCGCTACGGGGCCGTGTATCCCTCCGTCGACGTGGTGGCGGAGATCGCGGCCGAGACCACGACGCTGCGGGGCACGCCGGGGTTCGTCAGCCCGGTGGTGGACGATCCGTATGCCGTCGGGCTGGTGCATCAGGTGCTGCGGGCCGCCGACGAGGGCAACGCGTTGGCCGCGGACACGCTGCTGCGGGTCGCCGTGACGAGGTTGCTGCGGCTCAACGGTGGGCCCATGCCGCGGCGGGAGGTGCGGACGTCGGGGGCCCGGATCGCGGCACGCGCGCGTGCGGTGCTGGAGGAACGGATGGCGCGGCCGCCGAGCCTGGAGCGGTTGGCGGCCGAGCTCGGGACCAGTCCGTTCGCGTTGCTGCGAGCCTTTCGGGACGCCTACGGGATGCCGCCGCACGCGTGGCTCACGGATGCGCGGGTACGGCGGGCGCGGCGGCTGCTGGACCTGGGCACGGCGCCCTCGGAGGTCGCCGTGGCCGTGGGGTTCACCGATCAGCCGCATCTCAACCGGCACTTCAGCCGGATGGTCGGTGTGCCCCCGGGGGCGTATCAGCGGGAGCGCAAGAACGTACAAGATTTCCGGTAGCGGCTCCTCGTAGCGTGCTGGGCGTGACAGATCGGACAGCTCTCAGAGATACAGAGACCGGTGGGAAGGCGGACCGTGCCGTGGTGCGCGACGCCCTGGGGGTCGGGGTGGCCGTCGGGCTCTCCGGGTTCGCCTTCGGGGTGACGTCGGCCGGCAGCGGGCTCACGCTGATGCAGACGTGTGCGCTCAGTCTGCTGGTGTTCACCGGGGCGTCCCAGTTCGCCCTGGTAGGAGCCCTCGCGGCCGGTGGCGGCCCGTTCACGGCGGCTGCCGGAGCCTTCTTCCTGGGCGTGCGGAACGCCTTCTACGGCCTGCGGCTGTCGCAGTTGCTGGCCCTCCCGCGCGCGGTGCGGCCCTTCGCCGCCCAGTGGGTGATCGACGAGACGGCCGCCGTCGCGCTGGCACAGCCCACGCGGCGCGGTGCGCGGATCGGGTTCGTCGTGACCGGGCTGAGCCTGTACGTGCTGTGGAATCTCACCACGCTGCTCGGTGCCCTGGGCGCCGGGGCCCTCGGGGACACCGACGCGTGGGGGCTGGACGCCGCGGGGCCCGCGGTGTTTCTTGCGCTGCTCGCGCCGATGCTGAAGACCGGCACCGAGCGGGCTGTCGCCGGGCTCGCCGTGCTGCTGCTGCTCGGGCTACTGCCCGTGCTGCCTGCCGGTGTGCCGGTGCTGATGGCCGCGCTGGCGGCGCCGGTCGTGCTCTGGGCGGACGGTCGGCGCAAGAGGCGGGGGGACCAGGGGTGAACGTCTGGATCGCGATCGGTGTGACCGTCCTTGGGTGCTACGCCGTCAAGCTGGCCGGGCTGCTGGTGCCCGCCGGGGCTCTTGAACGGCCCGTCGTGAAGCGCCTTGCCGCGTTGCTGCCCGTGGCGCTGCTGGCGGCCCTCACGGCCGAGCAGACCTTCGCCGACGGGCAGGTGCTGGTGCTGGACGCGCGGGCCGCCGGGCTCGGAGCCGCGGCAGTGGCACTGGTGCTGCGCGCTCCGTTCCTGCTCGTCGTCGCGGCGGCCGTGCTGGTCACCGCTGGGGTGCGGGCCATGGGTGTGGGGTGATCAGCCGAGGGAGCGGCCGTAGGACCGCAGCGTGCGCAGGGCCTCGATCGTCACCATGGGGCGTGCCTCCAGGGCGGGTGCCGGGGCCCAGTGGCGCCAGCGGACGGGCCAGCCGCCGTCCTCCTGCTGCTGGGCCGCCAGGTGGTCCAGGGAGCGGGCCATCTCGTCGTCCGTGAACCACGGGCGCGCGAGCGACTGCGGTGTCCTCGCGTAGTCGTACGGGAAGTGGTGCTCGCCCGGGGCGTAGCCGGGAGAGACCGGATACGTGTCCAGGTCGTCGGGATCGACGGCCGCGAGGTGGTGTGCGCGTACCAGGCGGCCCAGGCGGTCGGCGGCCGCCTCCGCGCGCGGGCGGTCGGGGGCGGAGTCGAGGAAGGCCACGGCCGCCTCGATCTCGTACGGGTGGGACTTCTCCAGGGACTCGATCGCCTGCCAGCAGAAGTCCGTGGCCCGGAACAGCCAGGCGTGCCACACCTCGTTGCGATGCAGTAGCCCCACCACCGGCCCGGTGGCCAGGAGAGCGCTGGGCGGGTCGTCCACGACCGGCACGAAGGGGGCCGTCGGGTAGCCGCGCTGGCTCGGGTGGATCGCCGGGAGGGCGCCGTCCGTCGTGGAGACGGACGTCAGGTAGCGGCAGACGCGTTCCACACGCTGTCCGGCGCAGCGGCCCACGGCGTCCAGGACGCGCAGGGCGTGGGCGGTGTGCAGCGGCTGGCTGACCGGGCCGCGCAGATCGGGCTCCAGCGCGTGGCCGTACCCGCCGTCCTCGTTGCGGTAGGCGTCCAGGGCGGTCTCCACCGGGCCGGCGGTGCCGCCCCGGAAGTGGTGGGCGAAGAGGCGCTGCTCGAGCACGCGCGCGGTGAGCCATACGAAGCGTTCCGCGCGCGCCACGGGGGTGTGCGGCGGGGGCGACTGGGCGAGTGAGGGAGCTCCTGTTTCGGCCATGGGTCAGACCGTAGGGCGGAGAACGGTGCCGGCAGGCGGTCACGGCTCAGGCCCACCCCCAGGGGCGGGATACTGGAGTCATGCGGTTGACGGTCTTCTGGCAGCGGATGGATGAGCATTTCGGTCCGGGCTACGCCGACACCTTCGCGCGCGACCATGTGATGTCGGATCTCGGCGGGCACACCGTGCACGAGGCGCTCGACGCCGGCTGGGACGCCAGGGAGGTCTGGCGGGTGGTGTGCGCGGTCATGGACGTGCCGAGGGAGAAGCGTTGACCCGTCGTGGCGACCGTTGATCGACGGCCCTCGGAGATCGCGGGCGGGCAGACGGCTGTCGGTGGCGTGGGTGAAACTTGGTGCGTGGCACCCACTGACGAGACCGGGCAGGAAGCCCAGCAGCCCTCCCCGTTCGGTACGACACCGCCCACCCCGCCCCCCGCCGGCGGGGCCGCCGGGCCGAACGGCCGTATGCCGCGCTGGCTGCCGCGCGCCATGGTGCTCGCACTCGCCCTCGTCGCAGTGTTCCAGCTGGGCAGCTGGGCCTTCCACCAGCTCACCGGCCTTCTGATCAACATCCTCATCGCGTTCTTCCTGGCGCTCGCCATCGAACCGGCGGTGAGCTGGATGGCTTCGCGCGGCATGCGCAGAGGACTGGCCACGTTCGTCGTCTTCATCGGCGTGATCATCGTCTCGGCGGGCTTCGTCACGCTCCTCGGTTCCATCCTCGCGGACCAGATCATCAAGATGATCGAGGGCTTTCCGAACTACCTCGACTCCGTCATCAACTGGATCAACACACACTTCAAGACCGACCTGAAGCGCGTGGACATCCAGGAGGGCCTCCTCCGTTCCGACTGGCTGCGCAACTACGTGCAGAACAGCGCCACTGGTGTCCTGGACGTGTCCGCCCAGGTCATCGGGGGGCTCTTCCAGCTGCTGACGATCGCGCTGTTCTCGTTCTACTTCGCCGCGGACGGCCCGCGCCTGCGCCGCACGATCTGCTCCCTCCTGCCGCCCGCACGGCAGGCCGAGGTGCTGCGCGCGTGGGAGATCGCCGTGAACAAGACCGGCGGCTACATCTACTCGCGCGGCCTGATGGCACTGATATCCGGCATAGCCCACTTCGTCCTGTTGCAGGCCCTGGACGTGCCCTATGCGCCCGTGCTCGCCGTGTGGGTGGGCCTGGTGTCGCAGTTCATCCCCACCATCGGCACGTATCTCGCGGGCGCGCTGCCCATGCTGATCGCGTTCACTGTCAACCCCTGGTACGCGCTGTGGGTGCTGATCTTCGTGGTGATCTACCAGCAGTTCGAGAACTACGTGCTTCAGCCGAAGCTGACGGCCAAGACCGTCGACATCCACCCCGCGGTCGCCTTCGGCTCGGTCGTCGCCGGCACCGCGCTCCTCGGCGCCGTCGGCGCGTTGATCGCCATCCCCGCCATCGCCACGCTCCAGGCCTTCCTGGGGGCGTACGTGAAGCGGTACGACGTTACGGACGACCCCCGGGTGCACGGCCATCGCCGACGCGGGGAGGGGCCGAGCCTCGTCACGCGCGCGAGGCAGCTGTGGGCGCGGCGTGAGGGAACGGAGCGGCCCGAGAGCGGGCGGTCCGAGGATGGGGGCTCCGGGAAGGGCTCTTTCTGAGCCGCTGCACCCTGCCTCAGGGAGGTGCCGCGTGGTGCGCTTGACACGAAAATCGAACATCTATTCTTATGGAGTCTCCGGCAAAGCTCAACGGCGGGCATTTCGGCGTACTTTGGGTGGAGAAGTGCCCGAGTTATCCACAGGCCGGACGTGCGTCGGGGCGCATTGTCAGTGGCAGGCGTTAGCGTCTTTGACGTGAAGCGATCGACTCAAGCAAATCGGGTGGAACCCATGGCAGGAACCGACCGCGAGAAGGCCCTGGATGCCGCTCTCGCACAGATTGAACGGCAATTCGGCAAGGGCGCGGTCATGCGCATGGGTGACCGGACCAAGGAGCCCATCGAGGTCATCCCGACCGGATCCACCGCCCTCGACGTGGCCCTCGGCGTGGGCGGCCTGCCCCGCGGCCGTGTCGTGGAGATCTATGGACCGGAGTCCTCCGGTAAGACCACCCTGACCCTGCACGCGGTGGCGAACGCGCAGAAGGCCGGCGGCCAGGTCGCCTTCGTCGACGCGGAGCACGCCCTCGACCCCGAGTACGCGAAGAAGCTCGGCGTCGACATCGACAACCTCATCCTCTCCCAGCCGGACAACGGCGAGCAGGCCCTGGAGATCGTGGACATGCTGGTCCGCTCCGGAGCCCTCGACCTCATCGTCATCGACTCCGTCGCGGCGCTCGTCCCGCGCGCGGAGATCGAGGGCGAGATGGGCGACAGTCACGTGGGTCTTCAGGCCCGCCTGATGAGCCAGGCACTGCGGAAGATCACCAGCGCGCTCAACCAGTCCAAGACCACCGCGATCTTCATCAACCAGCTCCGCGAGAAGATCGGCGTGATGTTCGGCTCCCCGGAGACCACGACCGGTGGCCGGGCGCTGAAGTTCTACGCCTCGGTGCGCATCGACATCCGCCGCATCGAGACCCTGAAGGACGGCACGGAGGCAGTCGGCAACCGCACCCGCTGCAAGGTCGTCAAGAACAAGGTCGCGCCGCCCTTCAAGCAGGCCGAGTTCGACATCCTCTACGGCCACGGCATCAGCCGCGAGGGCGGCCTGATCGACATGGGCGTCGAGCACGGCTTCGTCCGCAAGGCCGGTGCCTGGTACACGTACGAGGGTGACCAGCTCGGCCAGGGCAAGGAGAACGCGCGCAACTTCCTGAAGGACAACCCCGACCTGGCCAACGAGATCGAGAAGAAGATCAAGGAGAAGCTGGGCGTCGGCGTGCGTCCCGAGGAGCCGGCTGCCGAGCCGGGCACGGACGCCGCGGTCTCCCCGGCACCGGCCGACGCCGCGGCGGTCCCCGCCCCGGCGGCGGCCAAGTCCGCCAAGGCCAAGGCCACCGCAGCCAAGAGCTGACCCGTGACACGACGAACCGACTGGGCGGAGTACGAGTACGCCGCCTCCGGTGCCCCACGGGGGAGGGGCACCGGAGGGGAGACGGGCTTGGTCGTGGACGGGGAGGACGGACACGGGGACGACCGGCTGTACGGAGACGACGTGCCGTACGGGGATGCCTCCCAGGGCAGCGGCTCGTCCGGCAGCGACTCATGCGGAGGCGTCTCGTCCAGGGACGGCTCAGGTGGCGGCGGGTCGTCTGACGGGCGTGGACGCGGGCGCCGCCGGCGCGGCTTCGGCGCGGCGGTTGCCGAGGACGGAGGTCCCCTCTCCTCGTCGAGGGCCGAGCAGGGGGAGCCCCCGGGGGACCCGGTCGAGCAGGCTCGGGCGATCTGCCTGCGCCTGCTCACCGGGACCCCGCGGACTCGCAAACAACTCGCCGACGCCCTGCGCAAGCGGCAGATCCCGGACGACGCCGCCGAGGAGGTGCTGTCGCGGTTCGAAGAGGTCGGCCTCATCAACGACAGTGCCTTCGCGGACGCCTGGGTGGAGTCCCGGCACCACGGCCGGGGGCTGGCGCGGCGTGCGCTCGCCCGGGAACTGCGGACCAAGGGCGTCGACTCCACGTTGATCGACGAGGCCGTCTCCCAGCTCGACTCCGAGCAGGAGGAGGCGACCGCGCGGGAGCTCGTCGCGCGGAAGCTCCGCTCCACTCGCGGGCTCGACCGGGACAAGCGCCTCCGCCGCCTCGCGGGCATGCTCGCCCGCAAGGGCTACTCCGAGGGCATGGCCCTGCGTGTGGTCCGGCAGGCGCTGGAGGAGGAGGGCGAGGACACGGGGTTTCTCGGGGACGAGGGGTTCTGAGGCGAGGGCGAGAACCTCGTGGGCCGCGCCGCCGTCGAGGAGCGGGGTCACACCACCGGAAGCCCCGCCGCCCGCCAAGCCTGGAACCCGCCGACCAGATCGGTGGCCCGGTGCAGTCCCAGCTGGTGCAGGGACTGGACCGCCAGGCTGGAGGCGTACCCCTCGTTGCAGATCACGACGATGCGCAGGGCATGGCTCGTGGCCTCGGGGAGACGGTGGCTGCCCTGCGGGTCGAGGCGCCACTCCAGCTCGTTGCGCTCGACCACGAGGGCGCCGGGGATCAGGCCGTCCCGTTCACGCAGGGCCGCGTAGCGGATGTCCACCAGCAGCGCGTCACCGGCCCGGGCGGCCTTGTACGCATCCTGAGGTTCGATCCGCCCGTAGCCCGCCCGTACACGCTCCAGCAACTCGTCGATGCCGACAGGACGTTGGACACTACCGCTGCCGCCACTGCTGCCGTCGCTCACCCGCTTGTGCGTCGTGCTCACTGCCAGTCCTCCGGGCGCTCCACCTGCTCGAGCCGCAGGATCGACCCGCTGCGGCTGTAGCGGCGGATCTGCGGCAGGGGCGGGTAGTAGGCGTGGACGGAGATCGCGTGCCGGTCGGGGGACTCGTTGAGCACCTCGTGGACATGGTGGCGGCCGAAGGCGCGGCCCTGGCCGGACGGCAGTCGGCGTTCCCGGTCGACACCGTCGGTGAGTTCGAGGGTCTTCCAGCCGTCGGTGGGCAGCCGCGCGGCGAGCGAGTTCTCCTTGAGCTCGCCTGACGCGGTCAGGAAGGCGCCGACGGAGTCGGCGTGGTCGTGCCAGCCGGTTCCCGTGCCGGGCGGCCAGCCGATCAGCCAGGCCTCGCTGCCGCCGGGCCCGTCCAGCCGCACCCAGGTGCGGCCTTCCGGGTCGAGCGGCAGGGAGGCGATCAGCTCGGTGTCGGCCGCCGTACGCCGCACGAAGTCGAAGAGGTCGGCCTGAGTGGGCGCCGAAACGGCCGAGGAGACGGCAGAGGAGCCGGAAGAGGAGACAGCGGGGAGTGCGGAAGGGGATACAGACACGGGTGCCGTCCTGAAAATCCTGTGAGGGTTCGCGAATCAGGCGCGTCGGCCGTAGCAGACAGAGCGCGGCGCTCGCATGGAGGGAGAGGGATGCGAAGTCAACAGGACGGGCGACACACGCAGCCCGCATAGCGGACGAGGTCCATATGGACCCTCCGCCACAGGCGCACACAGGTGTCGGTCACGCACCGGAGTACAACATGACCGCCCGGACCGGTCAACTCGCTGTCACCATGCGGACGCACGGTGACAGCGAGCACGTCACCCTCGGTGTCGACGTCAGCGGAGCCGGCCGACGCACCGGCCTCGGCCTGCGCCTTCGCCGGTCCGCCCACCGTGGCCTCCGCCGCCGTGTACAGGTCGTCCGGGCGCACTCCGTTCAGCGCGGTGACGAGGTGTCCGTCGGGGCGCACCAGGAGCACAGTGTGCGCGGCAGCACCCGGATAGCTCTCGGCGACCAGCAGCTCGGCGGCGTGCGGCAGTGCCGTGACGGCGGCCGCGAGCCGGGGCATGATGCCGGCGCTGACCCAGTGCTTGCGCTCCCACACGCCCGTGCCCGGCGCGATCAGCACCACGAGCAGCGCGCCGCGGCCGAGCCGGTCCCGCAGTCGTACGAAGGTGCCGTCCTCCGCGGTGACCCGTACGTCGGCGACCGGAGCTCCGGGCAGTGTGTCGACGGGGGTCTCTCCTTCGAGGCGTGGGGGCGCGAGAGGCGAGTCGGCGTACGCCCCCGGCGCACCAAGCTGGCCGTGCCCCAAGTGACCGTCCGTGAGGAGCGCGTCGTGGCCCCGGGATGAACCGGGGACGTAGGAGCGCAGGCCCCCGCCACCGCGCAGCAACGGCAGCGCATGGTCGGCGGCGCGCAGCCGGGCGGCGACAACCGCCCGGCGCTCGCTCTGATAGCTGTCGAGGAGCGCCTCGTGCGGCCCGTGGTGCCAGGCCAGGGCCAGCTTCCAGGCGAGGTTGTCGGCGTCCCTGAGGCCCTCGTCCAGCCCGTGAGTGCCCAGCGCGCCGAGCAGGTGGGCCGCGTCCCCGGCGAGGAAGACGCGGTCGGCGCGCCAGCGGCGGGCCAGTCGGTGGTGGACCGTGTGGACGCCGGTGTCCAGCAGGTCGTACGGCGAGGTCGTGCCGCCCGCCCAGCCGGCCAGGGTCTCCCGGATGCTGGCCAGCAGCAGTTCGGGTGTGACCAGGTCCTTGCCGGGAGGCAGGAGCCAGTCCAGACGCCAGACTCCGTCCGGCAGCGGGCGCGCGGTGACTTCACCGGCCGAGGGGCCCGACATGCGCCACGGCGGCATGCGGTGCAGCAACGCCTCGTCGTGCCAGGGCAGTTCCGTACGCAGCGCGGCGACGGCGTGACGTTCCACCGCCGTACGGCCCGGGAAGCGGATGTCCTGGAGTTTGCGCACGGTCGAGCGGGGGCCGTCGCAGCCGACCAGATAACTGCCGCGCCACCATGTGCCTTTTGGGCCGCGGGTGTGGGCCGTGACGCCCGAGGCCTCCTGTTCGATGCGGTCCACGCGGCTGTCCACCGTGACTTTGACGAGCCGTTCACCGGAAAGGGCCGCGCGCAGAGCGTCGGTCAGCACGTGCTGGGCGATGTGAAGGGGAGCGGGCTCGGTGCCGTCGAAGACGATCTCGCGCATCACCTGTTTGCGCCGCATGGACCGCCATCCGGCCCATTGGGAGCCGGCCTGTGACAGTGGCACGCCGGTCAGCCGCTCCATGAGGGCGGCGGTGTCCTCGCGCAGGACGACGGTGCGCGCCGCACGGGGTTCGTCCTTGCCCGGCCCCTCGTCGAGGACGACACAGGGCACATCCTGACGCGCCAGCGCCAGGGCGAGCGTGAGCCCGACGGGCCCCGCTCCGACGATGATCACCGGGTCCACGGCGCGGCGCCCCCTGCCCGTGGTGATGTCCTGAGAGACGTAGGTGAACAGGAAGTTGGAGCAGGGTGCACGATCACAGAACGTATGCAACCCATTGCCGGTGCTTGCGTCAAGTGACCAGGGGCAGTGGCGATCATGCCACTGCCCCTTAGTGTGTCACGTGGGGTGACCAGGTGTCAGATGGTGCCTCCGGGGCCGGTCCCGGCTGTACCGGCGATCTCCGCGTCGTCCACCCCCACGACCGCACCCGTCGACTTCTTGGCCCGCCGCAGCCGGCGCTCCAGCCAGCTCGCGAAGGAGGTCAGGGCGAAGTTGAGCGCGATGAAGATGACCGCCACGACCGTGAAGCTGGCGATTGTGTTCGCCCCGTAGTAGCCGCTCATGGTGCTCGCCGAGGCGAGCAGTTCGGGGAAGGTGAGGACGGCGCCGCCGAGGGCGGTGTCCTTCACGATGACGACGAGCTGGCTGACGATGGCCGGCAGCATCGCGGTGACCGCCTGCGGCAGCAGGATGAGCCGCATCTCCTGGTTCTTGCGCAGGCCGATCGCCATGGCCGCCTCGGACTGGCCCTTGGGCAGGGACAGGATGCCCGCCCGGACGATCTCCGCGAGGACCGAGGCGTTGTACAGCACCAGACCCGTGACGACCGCGTACAGCGGACGGTCGTCGGACGAGACGTTCGTGTACTCGGCGAACAGGGCGAGCCCGAAGATCATCAGGATCAGCACCGGAATGGCGCGGAAGAACTCGACCACGGCTCCGGCTGGTACCCGGATCCAGGCATGCTCCGACAGGCGGGCAATGCCGAACACCGCACCGAGCGGAAGCGCGATGATCACGGCGATTACCGCGGCCTTGAGCGTGTTCTGCAGACCAGGCCAGATGTACGTCGACCAGGGCTCGGAGCTAGTGAAGAAGGGCTCCCACAGGACCCATTCGAGCTGGCCGTTGTCCTTGAGGGTGAGGTACACCCACCACAGCACGGCCGCCAGAGTGGCCAGGAAGATCACCGTCAACAGCACGTTGCGCCGCTTGGCGCGGGGCCCCTGCGCGTCGTAGAGAAGGGAACTCATCGCTTCACCGCCACCTTCTTGCCCACCCAGCCGAGGATCAGACCGGTCGGCAGCGTCAGGCACACGAAACCGAAGGCGAAGACCGCGGAGATCAGCAGCAGTTGCGCCTCGTTCTCGATCATCTCCTTCATCAGCAACGCCGCTTCCGCCACACCGATCGCCGCGGCGACCGTGGTGTTCTTTGTCAGCGCGATCAGGACGTTCGTCAGCGGACCCACCGCCGAGCGGAACGCCTGCGGCAGCACGACCAGCCGCAGCACCTGCGAGAAGCTCAGGCCGATGGCGCGCGCCGCCTCCGCCTGACCGACCGGCACAGTGTTGATGCCGGACCGCAGCGCCTCACACACGAAGGCGGAGGTGTACAGGATGAGACCGAGCACGGCGAGCCGGAAGTTGATCGACTCCGATCTGTCGGCGCCGAGGTCGACGCCCAGGGCCTGGTAGAGGCCCAGCGAGGTGAACAGGATGATCACGGTCAGCGGGATGTTCCGTACGAGGTTCACGTAGGCGGCCCCGAAACCGCGCATCAGTGGCACTGGACCGACGCGCATGGCGGCCAGCAGGGTGCCCCAGATCAGGGAGCCGACGGCCGAGAGCAGGGCGAGCTGCACCGTCGTCCAGAAGGCTCCCAGGATGTCGTAGTCACTAAGAAAGTCGAACACGATCTCCCGCGCTTCCGCGTATAGGGATGCCCCGGTGCGCCGCCCCGGAGGGCGGCGCACCCGTCAGGCGTTGCCTCAGCCGTTGCGTCAGCTCTTGATGTCGCCGATCTTCGGCGCGGGCTCGTTCTTGTAGTTGGCCGGGCCGAGGTTCTTGTCCACGGCCTTCTGCCAGGACTTGTCGGCGACCATTTCCTCAAGAGCCTTGTTGATCTTGTCCTTGAGGTCGCTGCCCTTCTTGACGCCGATGCCGTAGTTCTCGTTGGTCATCTTGAAGCCGCCAAGCTTGAACTTGCCCTTGAACTGCTCCTGGGCGGCATAACCGGCGAGGATCGAGTCATCCGTGGTCAGCGCGTCGATCTTCTTGTTCTGCAGACCACCCAGGCAGGCCGAGTACGTCGGGTACTGCTGGAGGTCGGCCTTCGGGGCCAGCTTCTCCTTGACGTTCTGCGCCGAGGTCGAGCCGGTGACCGAGCACAGCTTCTTGTCGTTGAGGTCCGCCGGCGACTTGATGGAGTTGTCGTCGGCGCGGACCAGCACGTCCTGGTGGGCCAGCAGGTACGGGCCGGCGAAGTCGACCTTCTCCTGGCGCTCCGGGGTGATCGAGTATGTGGCGGCGATGAAGTCGACGTCACCGCGCTGGAGCATGGTCTCGCGGTCGCCGCTCTTCGCTTCCTTCCACTCGATCTGGTCCGCGTCGTAGCCGAGCTTCTTCGCGACGTACGTGGCGACGTCGACGTCGAAGCCGGCGTAGCCCTGCGGCGTCTTCTGGCCGAGGCCGGGCTGGTCGTACTTGATGCCGACGGTGATCGTCTTGCCACCGTCCGAGCCGGAGTCGCCGCCGTTGCTGCCGCCGCACGCGGTGGCGGTGAGGGCGAGGGCGAACACGGTGGCCGAGGCGGCGGTGACCTTGCGGAGCTTCATGGTGAACATCCTTTGACTTGTGAAGAGATGCGGGCCGTCAAGGGCGGTGACGCAGGTCGCGTCGCGCGCGACGTGCGCCGTCAGTGATGCAGGATCTTCGACAGGAAGTCCTTGGCACGGTCGCTGCGCGGGTTGCTGAAGAACTGGTCGGGCGCAGCCTCCTCGACGATTCGGCCGTCCGCCATGAACACCACGCGGTTTGCGGCCGATCGTGCGAAACCCATCTCATGGGTGACGACGATCATGGTCATGCCGTCCCGGGCGAGCTGCTGCATGACCTCCAGCACCTCGTTGATCATCTCGGGGTCGAGCGCGGAGGTCGGCTCGTCGAAGAGCATGACCTTCGGCTCCATGGCCAGCGCCCGCGCGATCGCGACGCGCTGCTGCTGGCCGCCGGAGAGCTGTGCCGGGTACTTCTCGGCCTGCGCGGCCACGCCGACCCGGTCGAGCAGAGCCCGGGCCCGCTCCTCGGACGCCTGCTTGTCCTTCTTGCGGACCTTGACCTGGCCGAGCGTCACGTTCTCCAGCACGGTCTTGTGCGCGAAGAGATTGAAGGACTGGAAGACCATCCCGACGTCGGCCCGCAGCCGGGCGAGTCCCTTGCCCTCGGCGGGCAGCGGCTTGCCGTCGATCTCGATCGAGCCGGAGTCGATCGTCTCCAGGCGGTTGATGGTGCGGCACAGGGTGGACTTGCCGGACCCGGACGGTCCGATGACCACGACGACTTCACCGCGGGCGATCGTCAGGTCGATGTCCTGGAGTACGTGCAACGCGCCGAAGTGCTTGTTGACGCTCTTCAGGACGACCAGTTCTCCGGTCGCGGCCACATCTTCCTTGGCCACCGATACTTCGGTCATCGCTCTCAGGCTCCGTCCTCCTCGGTTTCGGAGGACAGTAGTAACCCTCTACGACCTGCGTCATTACATCTGAGGGGAATCTGAGCATCACGATCCGATAGCAATCGGACACGTGTCGTAGCACTTATGAGCAGCGCTCATATCGGCCGGGTAACGGAAGCTCTCCGCAACCGGAACCCTCTTGACGCCGTCCTCATCCATCAGCGTGACTGCACAAGGTGCACGCGCGCGCGTGCACGCTTCTTTGTACACATCTAGATCGTACGGCCAGTGAACCGAAGGGGGACCGGGTGAGACTGCTGCTCGTCGAGGACGACAACCATGTCGCCGCCGCCCTGTCCGCGGTTCTCGCGCGGCACGGGTTCGACGTCACGCACGCGCGCAGCGGCGAGGAGGCCCTCCAGGCGCTGGTCCCCGAGGTCGACGGCTTCGGAGTCGTCCTGCTCGACCTGGGCCTGCCCGACCAGGACGGATACGAGGTCTGCGGCAAGATCCGCAAACGCACCAGCACGCCGGTGATCATGGTCACCGCGCGCTCCGACGTGCGCTCCCGCATCCACGGCCTCAATCTCGGGGCCGACGACTACGTGGTGAAGCCGTACGACACCGGGGAACTGCTCGCCCGCATCCATGCCGTGAGCCGTCGCACCTCCCACGAGGACACCTCCAGCGGCATCGAGACCGAGCTGCGCCTCGGCCCGGTGCACATCGAGCTGCCCACTCGCAGGGTCAGCGTGGACGGAACCGTGATCCAGCTGACCCGCAAGGAGTTCGACCTCCTGGCCCTGCTCGCGCAGCGGCCCGGGGTGGTCTTCCGCCGGGAGCAGATCATCAGCGAGGTGTGGCGGACCAGCTGGGAGGGGACCGGTCGCACCCTTGAGGTGCACGTCGCGTCCCTGCGCGCCAAGCTGCGCATGCCGGCCCTCATCGAGACCGTACGCGGAGTCGGCTACCGGCTCGTCGCGCCTGCCGGGTAGCGGGGCCGGGTGCGCACTCGTCTGCTCCCGCTGCTGATCGTCCTGATGGCGGCCGTGCTGCTCGCGCTCGGCATCCCGCTGGCCGTCAGCCTGGCCGGCGCCCAGCAGCAGAAGGTCGTCGTCGACCGGATCGACGACACGGCACGCTTCGCGGCTCTCGCCCAGTTCGTCACCGACTCGCCCGACGGGACCACCGGCGCGTTCGAGAACGAGCGCCTGGCCACCCTCAGCAGCGAGCTCCGCAGCTACTACGAGGTCTACGGCATTCGCTCGGGCGTCTTCTACCGCACCGGCACCGCCATGGCTCACGCCCCGGCCAGGTGGTCCCTGCCGAAAGAGGGCGAGGTACGCGACGCCTTCGAAGAGGCGAAGCTGAGCCGCCGCAGCCACGACCCGCGACAGGTGTGGCCCTGGCAGCGCCGCAACCTCGTGGTCGCCTCGCCGGTCATCCGGGACGGGGACGTCGTCGCGGTCGTCGTCACCGACTCGCCCACCGGGCAGATGCGCTCCCGCACGCTGCACGGCTGGCTGGTCATCGGCGCGGGCGAGTCCGCCGCGATGCTGCTGGCCGTCGGAGCCGCCTTGCGGCTGACCGGCTGGGTGCTCAAGCCCGTACGGGTGCTGGACGCCACCACCCACGACATCGCCACGGGGCGGCTGAAGTCCCGCGTCGCCGCCGCAGGCGGCCCGCCGGAACTCAGGCGCCTGGCCCGGTCGTTCAACGAGATGGCGGACAACGTCGAGGACGTGCTGGAGCAGCAGCGCGCCTTCGTCGCCGACGCCTCGCACCAGCTGCGCAACCCGCTCGCGGCACTGCTGCTGCGCATCGAGCTGCTCTCCTTCGAGCTGCCCGAGGGCAACCAGGAGATCGCCTCGGTCCAGGCCGAGGGCAAGCGCCTCGCGCAGGTCCTGGACGATCTGCTCGACCTGGCGCTGGCCGAGCACACCGAGGCCGATCTGAAGATCACCGACATCGGCGAGCTCGCCGCCGAACGGGTCGCGGCCTGGTCCCCGACCGCCGAGGCCAAGGGCGTACGCCTGGTGGGCGACTGCCCGCCGACGACCGCGTGGGCCGACCCGGTGGCGTTGTCCAGCGCCCTGGACGGGATCATCGACAACGCGGTGAAGTTCACGCCCGAGGGCCGGACCGTCGAGGTGACCGTCGCCCCCGACGGCGACACCTCCACCGTCGTCGTCACCGACCAGGGCCCCGGCCTCACCGACGAGGAACTGGCCCGCATCGGCGACCGCTTCTGGCGCAGCAGCCGCCATCAGAACATCAAGGGCTCGGGCCTCGGACTGTCCATCTCACGGGCGCTGCTCGCGGCGGGCGGCGGTTCGATCACGTACGACCATCACGAGCCGCACGGGCTGAAGGTGACGGTGACGGTGCCGAGGGTCGGACCGGCGTAGAGTCGGGGGGCAGCGCTATGGCTTGACGGACCGGTAGTAGCGCCGGGCCCCGTCGTGCAGCTTGAGCGGGTCGGTGTAGATCGCCGTGCGGACGTCGACCAGCTGGGCGGAGTGGACAGTCGCTCCGATGCCGTCCCGGCTGTCGATCACCGTACGGGTCAGCCACTCGGTGAGCCGGGAGTCCATGTCGTTGCGCGTCACCAACAGGTTGGACACCGCCAGGGTGGGGACCGGGTCGCCGCGCTGGATGGCGGGGTAGGCCGACTCCGGCATCTTGGTGGCGCGGTAGTAGCGCGTGGCACCGCCCTGGTCGTGCAGCTTCGCCACGAGGGCGGCATCGATCGGCACGAAGCGGAAGGCCGACGCCGACTTCTTGGCCAGCCGGCTGAGCCCGTCCGTGGGCAGCCCGCCCGACCAGAAGAACGCGTCGAGGCCGTGTCCCAGCCGTTTGGGGCCGGTGTCGATGCCGTCCGACGACGGCTTGATGTCCTTCTCCGGGTCGATCCCGGCCGCCTTGAGCACGCCGTTCGCGATCAGCCGTACGCCGGAGTTCGGCAGCCCTATGGCCACGCGCTTGCCCCGCAGGTCCGCGACGGAGCGGATGTCCGAGTCCGGCGGTACGACGAGCTGGACGTAGTCGTCGTACAGGCGCGCGACACCGCGCAGCCGGTCGGCGCCCGTGCTGTTGTCGAGCTTGTACGTGGCGACCGCGTCCGCGGCGGCGATCGCGAAGTCCGCCTGGCCCGTCGCCACGTCCGCGACGTTCTCCTGCGAACCGGCGCTGGTCAGCAACCGTACCTTCAGATCGGGCATGTCCTTGTCGATCGCTTTGCGCAGGAGGTCGCCGTACTCGTAGTACACCCCCGCGCGCGTGCCCGTGCTGAACCTGATCGTTCCGCCCGGTGGCTCCTCGGCCCAGGGGCGCAGCCACCACAGCAACAGCCCGAGGACCACGAGGGAGGCGGCGCCGCCCGTGAGGGCCTGGCGCCTGCCGACAAGGGGGAACACCTTGGACATGCGCGAGATCCTGCCAGCCGTGGTGCCCGCTGACCAGGGGCGGGTTCCCAGGGCGGGGGCCAGGGAGTGTCAGTGGCGGCCACTACAGTCGCCCGTATGAGCTCCTCGCCCGCAGACCTGGTCCGTGCATTCCACCTCGCCTTCGGACTGGACGCCCGCAGTACCCCCACGGAGGTGTCCCCGGAACTCGCCGCCCACCGCGGCGAACTCCTCGCGGAGGAGGCCGCGGAGGTCGCCGAGGTGTCGGTGACGGGCCCTATCGACCGGCTCGCCCACGAACTCGCCGACGTCGTCTACGTCGCCTACGGCACCGCGCTCGTCCACGGCATCGACCTCGACGCGGTACTGGCCGAGATCCACCGCTCCAACATGACCAAGATCGGTCCCGACGGCTCCGTCTCCCGCCGCGAGGACGGCAAGGTGCTCAAGGGGGAGCACTACGAGGCACCGGATGTGCCGGGGGTGCTGCGGAGGCAGGGGTGGGAACCGGCCGCCGACGCCTGAGCCTGTGCCGCGCGGGTCGGCGGCTCGCCTCTGGTCGGCGTCTGGCGGCTGCCGGGGTGGGTGGGGGGTACCTCGGTCTGGTGTCGGGCCGGTTGCCGGGGCTGCCGGTGGCTCCTAGGTCCGGCGGCTGACGTCCGCCGGGTTGCCGGTGGTTCCCCTGTCCGGCGGCTGCCCGCGTGCGCGGTGGTACCTCTGCTGACGTGCGCCGGGGTTGCCTGGTCCCCCTGTCTGCCGCCCGGCGGCAGCCGGGGTACTCGGTGGTACCTCTGTCCGCCGTCTGACGCCCGCCAGGGCCACAGGTGGCCTCTGCCCCGGCGGCCGGCGGCTGCCGGGGCACGCGGTAGCGCCCCGGTCCGCCGCCTGGCGGCCGCCAGGGCCGACGGCGGCTTCCCTGTCCCTGCCCGGCACCGCCCCTCAGTCGGCCACCGGCGCGTCCGCCTCCCTGGCCCGGGGCGTCGTCTCCGCCGTACCCCGGGACGACTCGCGGCGTCGGCTCCACCAGGTCGCCGCGGGCTCCGTGTAGCGCGCGGTGAGGGGGCCCAGGACGACCAGGATGAGGACGTAGGCCGTGGCCAGAGGGCCGAGGGACGGTTCGACGCCCGCCGAGACCGCCAGGCCGGCGATGACGATCGAGAACTCGCCCCGGGCCACCAGCGCACCACCCGCCCGCCAACGGCCCTTGACGGAGATTCCGGCCCGCCGCGCCGCCCAGTAACCGGTGGCGATCTTCGTCAGGGCGGTGACGACGGCCAGGCCCAGGGCGGGCAGCAGAACGGGCGGGATGCTGGACGGGTCCGTGTGCAGCCCGAAGAAGACGAAGAAGACCGCCGCGAACAGGTCGCGCAGGGGGCTCAGCAGTGTGTGCGCGCCCTCCGCCACCTCCCCGGACAGCGCGATGCCCACCAGAAAGGCCCCGACCGCCGCCGACACCTGGAGCTGCTGCGCCACACCCGCCACCAGGATCGTCAGCCCCAGCACGACCAGCAGCAGCTTCTCCGGGTCGTCGCTGGAGACGAAGCGGGAGATGACCCTGCCGTAGCGCAGGGCCAGGAACAGGACGAGGCCCGCCGCGCCCAGCGCGATCGCCAGGGTCAGGCTGCCGGCCAGCAGCCCGGCTCCCGCCACCAGCGCCGTGACGATGGGCAGGTACACCGCCATCGCCAGATCCTCCAGCACGAGCACGCTGAGGATCACCGGCGTCTCCCGGTTGCCGACCCGGCCGAGATCGCCCAGCACCTTCGCGATCACGCCGGACGACGAGATCCAGGTGACACCGGCCAGGACGACGGCGGCCACCGGCCCCCAGCCGAGCAGCAGTGCCACCGCCGCCCCCGGCAGCGCGTTGAGCGCGCAGTCGACCAGACCGGACGGGTAGTGGGTCTTGAGGTTGGAGACCAGATCGCTCGCCGTGTACTCCAGGCCCAGCATCAACAGCAGCAGGATGACGCCGATCTCGGCGCCGGTGGCGACGAACTCCTCGCTCGCTCCGAGCGGCAGCAGACCGCCCTCGCCGAAGGCCAGACCGGCCAGGAGATACAGCGGTATCGGCGACAGCCGGAAACGGGCGGCGAACCGGCCGAGCAGGCCGAGGCCGAGGATGATGGAACCGAACTCGATCAGCAGGACCGCGGAGTGCACCGGCTCACTCCCGGCCGAGTATCGACGCGGCGGCGTCGACGCCCTCACGGGTGCCGACGACGATCAGCGTGTCACCGCCCGCCAGCCGGAAGTCCGGCGCGGGAGAAGGGATGGCCTCGGCCCGGCGCAGCACCGCCACGACCGACGCGCCCGTCTCCGTCCGCATCCGCGTGTCGCCCAGCACCCGCCCGTTCCAGCGCGAGGTCGCGGCCACCTCGATCCGCTCGGCGACCAGCCCCAGGTCCGTGGTGTACAGCAGACTCGGACTGTGGTGGGACGGCTTCAGCGCGTCGATCAGCGAACCCGCCTCCGAGCTGGTCAGCCGCAGGGACTGCGCGCAGGAGTCGGGATCGTCTGCCCGGTACACGTTCACCGTGCGCGTGCCGTCGCGGTGCGCCACCACCGACAGTTGGCGGTGTTCCCGGGTCTCCAGGTCGTACTGGACCCCGATGCCCGGCAGCGGCGTCGCCCTCAGGCGCGGAGCTGACACGTTTCTTCCCCTTGTTTCGTCTTGCTCTGGTTGTCCGTCCGGCCCCGGTTGTCCGTCCCGCTCTGGCTGGTCGTCCGGCTCTTGTCGGTCTGGCGAACGGTGTCGATCAACGGACGGGTCAAGTCCGCATGCTGTCATCCGGCCGTACGGTGACGACATGGGTGTCGTGACGGATATACACAGCGGTCGGTCGCCGGAGAGGGTGGAGGGGGCGGTGTCATACGCGAGGGCAGGAAGGAGCGGATCCAGGAACGTGTCGTTGTTCTGGCGGATCTTCTCGCTCAACGCGGCGGGCCTGGTCGTGGCCACGGCGTTGCTGCTCGGCCCGGTCACCGTGTCGACCCCCGTCCTGGCGGGCGAGGCGCTCCTCCTGCTCGGCGGCCTGGCGATGCTGCTCACCGGCAACGCGCTCGTGCTGCGCTTCGGCCTCGGACCCCTGCAACGGCTGGACCGGGCCATGGCCACCGTGGACCTGCTGCGTCCGGGCGCCCGGCCTGTGGTCGCCGGCCCCGCGGAGACGGCCGGGCTGATCACGACGTACAACGCGATGCTCGACCGGCTGGAGGCCGAGCGGGCCGCGGGCGCCGCCCGGGCGCTGTCCGCACAGGAGAGCGAACGGAACCGGATCGCCCGGGAACTCCACGACGAGGTCGGGCAGACCCTGACCGCCGTCCTCCTCCAGCTCAAGCGCGTCGCGGACCGGGCGCCCGTGGACCTGCGCGAGGAGGTCGGCCAGGCGCAGGAGGCGACCCGGGCCGGCCTGGACGAGATCCGCCGGATCGCCCGCAGGCTGCGCCCCGGCGTCCTGGAGGAACTCGGCCTGGCCAGCGCCCTGCGCTCGCTCGCCGCCGAGTTCACGACCCATGGGCTGACCGTGCGCCACCACGTCACCGGTGACCTCCCCGCCCTGACCCCGGAATCGGAACTCGTCGTCTACCGAGTGGCCCAGGAAGGTCTGACCAACACCGCCCGGCACGCCGGCGCCGACCGTGCCGAACTCCGCCTCCGGCCGGTCCCCGGCGGCGTCGAACTCCTCGTGCGCGACAACGGCACGGGCCTCGGCGACGCCCCGGAGGGCGCCGGAATCACCGGCATGCGCGAACGCGCCCTCCTGATCGGCGCCGCCCTCACCCTCGAACCGGCCCCCGACCGGGGCACCGACGTACGCCTGCGCATACCGGCGACGGAAGGAACACGCTGATGTCCACACGGATGACGCCGGGGAACTCGTCAACCACCGCCCGGCCCCCGATCCGCGTCCTGCTCGCCGACGACCACACCCTCGTACGCCGGGGAGTGCGCCTCATCCTCGACGGGGAGCCCGACCTGACGGTCGTCGCCGAGGCAGGGGACGGGGCCGAGGCCGTCGCCCGCGCCCGGGAGACCGCCGTCGACCTGGCCGTCCTGGACGTCGCCATGCCCCGCATGACCGGCCTCCAGGCGGCCCGTGAACTCTGCCGACGGCTGCCCGACCTGCACATCCTCATGCTGACGATGTACGACAACGAGGAGTACTTCTTCGAGGCGCTCAGGGCCGGAGCCAGCGGCTACGTCCTGAAGTCCGTCGCCGACCGCGACCTGGTCGAGGCCTGCCGGGCGGCCGTGCGCGACGAGCCGTTCATCTACCCGGGCGCCGAGCGGGCCCTCGTCCGCTCCTACCTGGAGCGGCTGCACCGGGGCGACGGCCTGCCGGAACGAGCCATCACCGAACGCGAGGAGGAGATCCTCAAGCTGGTCGCCGAGGGCCACACCTCCAAGGAGATCGGCGAACTCCTCTTCATCAGCGCCAAGACGGTCGAACGCCACCGCGCCAACCTCCTCCAGAAGCTCGGCATGCGCGACCGTCTGGAGCTGACCAGGTACGCGATCCGCGCCGGTCTCATCGAGGCATGAGCCCGGGCCCCGGGTTGTCCACAGGCGACCGAGTCACTTCCGGCGACCGCCTACCCTTGTCCCCATGAGCAGCATCGACCGGAGCCAGTCAGTGGGCGGCACGCGCACATATGAGGTACGCACCTACGGGTGCCAGATGAACG
Source organism: Streptomyces sp. DG1A-41 (assembly GCF_037055355.1). Classification (GTDB taxonomy): domain Bacteria; phylum Actinomycetota; class Actinomycetes; order Streptomycetales; family Streptomycetaceae; genus Streptomyces. Next base: position 6,777,393 of record NZ_CP146350.1, read on the forward strand.
TCCACGACTCCGAGCGATTGGCCGGTCTGCTGGAGGACGCGGGCTACGTCCGCGCCCCCGAGGGCGCCGACGCGGCCGACGTCGTCGTCTTCAACACCTGCGCCGTGCGTGAGAACGCCGACAACAAGCTGTACGGCAACCTCGGTCACCTGGCACCCAAGAAGGCCGCCCGCCCCGGCATGCAGATCGCGGTCGGCGGCTGCCTCGCGCAGAAGGACCGCGACACCATCGTGAAGAAGGCGCCCTGGGTGGACGTCGTCTTCGGCACGCACAACATCGGCAAGCTGCCGGTCCTGCTGGAACGCGCGCGCGTGCAGGAGGAGGCACAGGTCGAGATCGCCGAGTCGCTGGAGGCGTTCCCGTCCACGCTGCCGACGCGGCGCGAGAGCGCGTACGCGGCCTGGGTCTCCATCTCCGTCGGCTGCAACAACACCTGCACCTTCTGCATCGTCCCGGCCCTGCGAGGCAAGGAGAAGGACCGCCGCCCCGGCGACATCCTCGCCGAGATCGAGGCCCTGGTCGCCGAGGGCGTCTCCGAGATCACGCTGCTCGGGCAGAACGTCAACGCGTACGGCTCCGACATCGGCGACCGGGAGGCCTTCAGCAAGCTGCTGCGCGCCTGCGGCAAGATCGAGGGTCTGGAGCGCGTCCGCTTCACCTCCCCGCACCCGCGCGACTTCACCGACGACGTCATCGCCGCCATGGCCGAGACGCCGAACGTGATGCCGCAGCTGCACATGCCGCTCCAGTCCGGTTCGGACACGGTGCTGAAGGCCATGCGCCGCTCCTACCGCCAGGATCGCTACCTGGGGATCATCGAGAAGGTCCGCGCCGCCATCCCGCACGCGGCGATCAGCACCGACATCATCGTGGGCTTCCCGGGCGAGACCGACGAGGACTTCGAGCAGACGCTGCACGTCGTGCGCGAGGCCCGCTTCGCGCAGGCCTTCACCTTCCAGTACTCCAAGCGCCCGGGCACCCCGGCCGCCGAGATGGACGGCCAGATCCCCAAGAAGGTCGTCCAGGAGCGCTACGAGCGCCTGGTCGCCCTCCAGGAGGAGATTTCCTGGGAGGAGAACAAGAAGCAGGTCGGCCGCACGCTGGAGCTGATGGTCGCCGAGGGCGAGGGCCGCAAGGACGACACGACCCACCGCCTGTCCGGCCGCGCCCCCGACAACCGCCTCGTCCACTTCACCAAGCCGGACCAGGAGGTCCGCCCCGGTGACGTGGTGACCGTCGAGATCACCTACGCCGCCCCGCACCACCTCCTCGCCGAGGGCCCTGTGCTGGACGTGCGCCGCACGCGCGCGGGCGACGCCTGGGAGAAGCGCAACGCCGAGAAGGCGGGCAAGCCGGCCCGGCCAGGCGTGCTCCTGGGCCTGCCGAAGATCGGCGTCCCCGAGCCGCTCCCGGTGGCGGCGACGGGCTGCGGCTGCGACTGAGCCGGGCTGGGCCCGCTGTCGGTGCTGACCGCGGCTGGGCCACGGCTGCGGGTTGATTCCGGCCGCGGTCGGCTTCGGCTTTGGCTGGGTCCCCGCTGCGGCGTGCGTCGGGCCGGGGCTGGGTCGGGTGCGGCCTGTGTGCTGCCGGGCTTGTGACCTGCTGGGTTGGTGTCCGGCCGGGCTGCGGCGAGTGTGAGGCCGGGTCCGCCGCATGCGTAGGGGTGGCCCTGGAGGGTTACCCTGCCGATCATGCTTGTCGCCGCCGCTGTCTGCCCCTGTCCGCCCCTGCTGGTGCCCGACGTCGCCGCGGGCGCCGCTCCGGAGCTGGACGCGGCGCGGGCCGCCTGCACGGACGCGCTGGGCGTGCTCGCCGCCGCCCGGCCCGGTCGGCTCGTGGTCGTCGGGCCGGTGGACAGCGCCGGGCCCGAGACGTATCCGGAGGGCACGCGGGGCTCGTTCCGGGGCTTCGGCGTCGATCTCGACGTACGGCTGGGACGGGACGAGGACACGCCCGTGGAACACCGGCTGCCGTACTCACTGGCGGTGGCCGCCTGGCTGCTGGAGCGGACGGGATGGTCCGACGCCCCGGTCGAGGGGCTCGGCGTGGGGGACAGGCTCGTGCCCGAGCGGTGTGCCCGGACCGGACGGGGCCTCGCCACACGGGCCGAGCGGGTCGCGCTGCTGGTGATGGGTGACGCCAGCGCGTGCCGGACGCTCAAGGCCCCGGGGTATCTGGACGAACGGGCGGCGCCCTTCGACGCGGAGGTCGCGCGCGCACTCGGCACGGCGGACCTGGCCGCGCTCACGACGCTGGACACAGGGCTGGCGCGCGAACTGAAGGTCTCCGGCCTGGCCCCCTGGCAGGTCCTGGCGGGCGCGGCCGAGGGCGCGGACCTCGGCGGATCACTGCTGTACGAGGACGCGCCGTACGGAGTGGGGTACGTCGTGGCCACCTGGTCGTAGCCCCGGCGGCAGGGCGGGCCCGGTGGCGGGAGGCGGGAAACGGCGGACGGCCGGGAGCCCTCGTGCTCCGCGGCCGTCCGCCGATGTGCCCCCCGTGTGGCGATGTGTGTGTTCAGGACCCGCAACGTCGATGCGCGCTCAGGAGGTGGGAGGCGGTGCGTCCGGCGGCGGGGTGCCTCCGGCGTCCCGCGGCGGTGCCGTACGGCCAGTGTCCGGGGGCATGGTACCTCCGGCGTCCCGCGGTGGTGCTGTACGGCCCGGATCCGGCGGCGTGGTGCCCCCTGCGCTTGGCGGCGGCATGGTGCTGCCCGCGCCCGGCGGCGTCGCCGTGCCGCCCGAGCCCGGTCCGCTGTCGCCCTTGTGCGCGAGTCGGTCCACGGCGCCCTTGGCCTTGCCCGTGCCCGACTGGATCCTGTCGCTGTACTTGCCCTTGGTCCTCTTGTCGACGACCTGCGCGGCCTTGTCGAGGCCGTGCTGGATCTTGTCCTCGTGCCGCTGCGCGAGGTCCGAGACCTTGTCCTTGGCCGGGCCCAGCTTGGCCTTCACATTGTCCAGGAGACCCATGGTTCACCTTCCCTCGCGCACGGCGGTCACGTGCGGGCGCCCTCGCCGGCCTCGTTGTCGGCCGCCTTGTCGGTGGACTGCTGCTTGGGGATGTCGATGCCTTTGGTCTCGGTGACCTCGGCGGCCTCAGCCGCCGGCTGAGCAGCTTCCGCTGCCCCGTCCGTACCCTTCGCCGCCTCTGCCCCTGCCGATTCCTCCGCCTCGGCCCCGACCGTCGCCTCGTCGGCCTGAGCCTCGGCGGCAGTCGCCTCCTCCGTGGCCTTGGACCGCCGGAGAAGTCGTGCAAAAACGCCCATATCCACTCCATACGTTACTCGTGCGGGCGAAATCCCGCGTCGCCCGGTGCGTCCGTTTGCGCGACCCGGGCCACCGCCTCCGCGATCCGGCGGCGGGAACCTCGCAACGGGCAACGACCCCGGGGCCGTGGCGTCACGTAACTCGTTCGAGAGCAGGGTTCGAGGTTTGCGAGACTGGGTCGGTGAGCAGTGCACCCCCCGCCCCCCGCGTCATCGCCGTCGTCGGACCAACTGCGGCCGGAAAGTCCGATCTGGGCGTCTTCCTGGCCCAGCGTCTCGGCGGTGAGGTCGTCAACGCCGACTCCATGCAGCTCTACCGAGGGATGGACATCGGCACCGCCAAGCTGACGCCCGAGGAGCGCGGCGGCGTCCCCCACCACCTCCTGGACATCTGGGACGTGACCGCCACGGCGTCCGTCGCCGAGTACCAGCGCCTGGCCCGTGAGCGGATCGAGGCCCTGCTCGCCGCAGGCCGCTGGCCGATCCTGGTGGGCGGCTCCGGACTGTATGTGCGCGGGGCCGTCGACAACCTGGAGTTCCCCGGTACCGACCCGGAGGTCCGCGCCCGCCTGGAGGAGGAACTCACGCTGCGTGGCTCCGGCGCGCTGCACGCCCGGCTCGCCGCCGCCGACCCCGAGGCCGCGCGGGCGATCCTGCCCAGCAACGGCCGCCGGGTCGTCCGGGCCCTGGAGGTGATCGAGATCACCGGCAGGCCCTTCACCGCCAACCTTCCCGGCCACGACTCGGTGTACGACACGATCCAGATCGGCGTCGACGTGGCCCGGCCCGAGCTGGACGAGCGCATCGCGCGCAGGGTCGACCGGATGTGGGAGGCCGGCCTAGTGGACGAGGTGCGCGCACTGGAGGCGCAGGGGTTGCGCGAGGGGCGTACCGCCTCGCGCGCGCTCGGCTACCAGCAGGTGCTCGCGGCGCTTGCCGGGGAGTGCACCCTGGAGGACGCGCGGGCCGAGACCGTACGTGCCACCAAGCGCTTCGCGCGCCGTCAGGATTCATGGTTCAGGCGCGATCCCCGGGTGCACTGGTTGAGTGGGGCTGCGGCCGATCTCACAGAACTTCCGCAGCTCGCGCTGTCTTTGGTCGAACGACCGGTTACAGCCTGATCACGTCATGGCATCGGGACGCGCAGGCCGTCATCCGGGCCTGCGGCGGCGTGCCATCATCGAGCTTCGATCGACCGAGCTGAGTCCTAGTTGGGAGGGCGCGTGGCGATGAAGGCCGGCCCTCGCGACACCGCACAAGGCACCGATCACATCACCGCCGACCGGGATGAACCGGAGCGCCGGGACGGACCGGAGCAGGAGTCGGACCGTCTCAGCTCCGACGGTCCCGACGAGATGCAGGGTGTGACGGACGACGGCCCCGAGCCCGAGGAGATGTTCGCGGGCGAGGTCGAGGTCGAGCTGCGTCCGCAGCGCCGGCTGCGCATCTGGCAGCTCGCGCCCATCGTGAGCCTGGCCGCGGTCGGCTCCCTGATGTTCGCGTTCCCGCTCGCCTTCGACTTCGGCGACAGCGGGGCCGTGATCGCCATGCTCGGGCTGCTGATCTGCTCGTGCGCGGCCGGCTGGGGCATGATGGCCGCCCGTCGCGTGGGCTACACCTGGCCGGGCCTGCCGGCCCGGGGCTCCGGCCGCAGACCGGACTGGCGCGTCGTACTCGCGTACACCGTCATGGTGGCCGCGGTGGTCGTACTGGCCGTGTGGCGAGTAGCGCGGCTCCGCTAGAGCGCCGCATGCCGGAGCGCCCGGAAGGGGCGCGGTGAACTGCGTGACAGGCCACGACGCACCCGCACACCGCGACGCACCCGCACGCCCACGGCGAATCCGCACGGCCCTCCCCGCGGAGCAGACCGTACGATCGAGGGCATGAGCACGCGGATCCCCTTCCTCAAGGGTCACGGCACCGAGAACGACTTCGTGATCGTCCCGGACCCCGAGAACGCCATCGACCTGCCCCCGGCCGCCGTCGCAGCCCTCTGCGACCGCCGTGCGGGCATCGGCGGTGACGGGCTGCTGCACGTGGTGCGATCCGCGGCGCATCCCGAGGCGAGGGGCATGGCGGCCGAGGCGGAGTGGTTCATGGACTACCGCAACGGCGATGGCTCGATCGCCGAGATGTGCGGCAACGGCGTGCGCGTCTTCGCGCGCTACCTCCAGCGCGCCGGACATGTCACCGAAGGGGACCTCACGGTCGCCACACGCGGAGGCGTCAAGACGGTCCACATCGCCAAGGACGGTGACGTCACCGTGGGTATGGGCAAGGCTCTGTTCCCGGAGGGCGGCGTCACGGTCAGCGTCGGAGAGCGCAGCTGGCCCGCGCGGAACGTGAACATGGGCAACCCGCACGCGGTCGCCTTCGTGGACGACCTGTCCCACGCCGGTGATCTGATCTCCCCGCCGCCCTTCAGCCCGGCCGCCGCCTACCCGCACGGTGTGAATGTCGAGTTCGTGGTCGACCGCGGCCCCGGGCACGTCGCGCTGCGCGTGCACGAGCGCGGTGCCGGCGAGACCCGCTCGTGCGGCACGGGCGCGTGCGCGGTGGCCGTGGCCACCGCCCGCCGAGACGGCGCCGACCCGGCGGTCACCGGCACCCCGGCGACCTACACCGTGGATGTCCCCGGCGGCACCCTGGTGATCACCGAGCGGCCCGACGGCGAGATCGAGATGACCGGCCCGGCGGTGATCGTGGCCGAGGGCGAGATCGACGCCGACTGGCTGGAGACCGCCACGCGCGCGTGAACAGCCGACTGGCTGGAGACCGCCATGCGCGCGTGAATGAACAGGCGCTGATCGCCCTGAAATCGCCGCGCGCCGTCGGCCACTCGACCCGAAACCGCCGTATGGAACCGGCCACTTGGCGGGATTGGAACCGTGATGGTCACGACGTACGGGGGCACAAACCTCACATTCGTCCCTCGAATGGGTGATCAGTTTCACGCTCGGCGAGAGGCGGTCGGCCGGGCGTGGTGGGCTCGGTAGCATCAAGCACCGGCCCGGACGGGGGACGAAGCCACCCCCTGAGCCGTGTCCGCCATGGGGCACCCGTCCGCCGGTCCACGCAGCCGGAGGTGCCCATGAGTGCGGAGGCCACGAATTCCGTGACCCCAGGCCCGATGCCGGGCGCGGTGTCAGGACCGGTGACGCCGACAGCCCCGCGCAGAAAGGCCCGCCCCCGGATCGACCTGCGACGCCTCGGCCGCGCCGCGCTGCTCGGCCCCGCCGCCCGAGGCCGGCTGCCCGACGCCATCAGCCACGTCGTCGACGCGCACCGCGCCCACCACCCCGACGCGGACCTCGAACCCCTGCGCCGCGCCTACGTCCTGGCCGAGTCCTCGCACCGCGGCCAGATGCGCAAGAGCGGCGAGCCGTACATCACGCACCCGCTCGCCGTGACTCTGATCCTCGCCGAACTCGGCGCCGAGACCACGACGTTGACCGCGTCTCTGCTCCACGACACCGTGGAGGACACGGATGTGACGCTCGACCAGGTCGGCGAGCAGTTCGGCGAGGAGGTCCGCTTCCTCGTCGACGGCGTCACCAAACTGGAGAAGGTCGACTACGGCGCCGCCGCCGAGCCCGAGACCTTCCGCAAGATGCTCGTCGCCACCGGCAACGACGTCCGCGTCATGTCGATCAAACTCGCCGACCGGCTCCACAACATGCGCACCCTCGGCGTCATGCGCCCCGAGAAGCAGGAGCGCATCGCCAAGGTGACACGTGACGTGCTGATCCCGCTCGCCGAACGGCTGGGCGTCCAGGCGCTCAAGACCGAACTGGAAGACCTCGTCTTCGCGATCCTGCGCCCCGAGGAGTACGAGCACACAAGGGAGTTGATCGTCCGCAACGCCGCCCGCGCGGACGACCCGCTCGCCGAGGTCGCCGACGAGGTGCGCACCGTGCTGCGCGAGGCGGACATCCCGGCCGAAGTCCTCATCCGGCCCCGCCACTTCGTCTCCGTGCACCGGGTCTCCCGCAAACGCGGCCGGCTCCAGGGCTCCGACTTCGGCCGCCTGCTGGTGCTGGTGAACGAGGACGCCGACTGCTACGGCGTCCTGGGCGAACTCCACACCTGCATGACGCCGGTGGTCTCGGAGTTCAAGGACTTCATCGCCGTACCGAAGTTCAACCTGTACCAGTCGCTGCACACGGCCGTCGCCCGCGAGGACGGCCAGGTCGTCGAAGTCCTCATCCGCACCCACCAGATGCACAAGGTCGCCGAGGCCGGAGTCGTCGCGCTCGGCAACCCGTACGCACCGGCCCCCGACGACCCGGCCGACGGCGAACGCGTCGACCCCACGCGTCCCGGCTGGCTCTCCCGGCTCCTCGACTGGCAGGAGGCGGCACCCGACCCGGACCACTTCTGGTCGACCCTGCGCGAGGACCTCGCCCAGGACCGCGAGATCACCGTCTTCCGGCCCGCCGGCGGCACGCTCGGCCTGCCCGAGGGGGCGACCTGTGTGGACGCCGCGTACGCGCAGTACGGCGAGGACGCGCACGCGTGCATCGGCGCCCGTGTCAACGGCCGTCTGGCGACGCTGAGCACCGTCCTGAAGGACGGCGACACGGTCCAGCTCCTCATGGGCCAGGACCCGGTGTCCGAGCCTTCCCGGGAGTGGCTGGAGCACGCGCACACGCCCGCGGCCCGGATCGCCATCCAGCGGTGGCTGGCCGCTCATCCGGCGCAGGCCGAGGCCCAGCGGACCGAGGGCCGGGAGGACCGGCAGGCCGAGGAACGCGCGGCGCCTCCCCGGCCCGCGACCGCCGTCCCATCCGACCCGGACGGCCCAGCTCCCGAGCAGGCGGCCGCCCGCCTCTCCGGCGGCAACGTCCTCACCGACCGGCCAGGCGCGACCGTCCGGCTCGCCGGCTGCTGCACACCCGTACGGCCCGACGAGATCACCGGCTTCGCCGTACGCGGGGGAGCGGTCACCGTGCACCGCGCCGAGTGCGCCGCGGTGGCCCGTATGAAGGACGGGGGGCGCGCCGAGGTCGGCGTGCGCTGGGGCGATGCCACCGAGTGCCGGGTCACGCTGGTCGCCGAATCGTTCGTCCGCCCCCATCTGCTCGCGGACCTCACGGAGGCCATGGCCCTGGAAGGCGCCGAGATCGTCTCCGCGACCGTCGAACCCCCGACCCAGCAGCAGGTCCGTCACACGTACACCGTGGAGCTCCCGGACGCGGCCCACCTGCCCGCCCTCATGCGCGCAATGCGCAACGTGGCCGGGGTGTACGACGTCACCCGGGCACAACCGCAGATGCAGGGCGGCTGAGCCGGTCCGGACGCCGGCCACCGGACAGGGGCGGCACCCGGCGCAGGCCCCGGTCCCCGGTTCGGGTGGGCCGGACGCGCGTCGTCCCCGTCACGCACGCGCGCGCTGATAGCCGTGAGGCATGCGCCTCACCCCCCACCGCACCCGAACCCGTTCCTGTCGTCGGCGGACGTCCGCGGCGCTGCTCGCCTCGGCCGTCTCCGTCTGCCTCGTCGCCGCGAGCGCCCCGGCCGTCCCGCTCGGCGTCGGCGACCGCCTCTTCCCGTACCTGGGCAACCCCGGCTACGACGTCGCGGCGTACGACCTCTCCTTCACCTACCCCGGCAGCAACAGCGAGCCGCTGCGGGCCGTCACCACCATCGACGCCTGGACCACCGCCGACCTGGACCGCGTCAACCTGGACTTCGCCCATGGCACGGTCCACTCGGTAGAGGTCGACGGCGAGCCCGCCACGTTCGGCACCGCCGGCGAGGACCTGGTGATCACGCCCGAGGACTCAGTCTCGGACGGCAACTGGATGCGGATCACCGTGCGGCACACCAGTGACCCGGTGCCCGCGAAGGGGCGCGAGGGCGGCTGGGTGCGCACTGCGGACGGCCTCGCCATGGCCAACCAGGCCGACGCCGCGCACTTGGTGTTCCCGTGCAACGACCACCCCTCCGACAAGGCGATGTTCACCATCCGGGTCACCGCACCCGACGGCCACACAGCCGTCGCCAACGGTCTGTCCGCCGGGGTGGACAGGTTTGGCGGGTCGACCACGTGGACGTACCGCACCCAGCACCCCATGGCCACCGAGCTCGCCCAGGTCTCCATCGGCCGCTCCACGGTGCTGCACCGCATCGGCCCGCACGGACTGCCCGTACGGGACGTCGTCCCGACCAAGCACCGCAAGGCGCTCGAACCCTGGCTGGAGAAGACCCCGGAGCAGATCGCCTGGATGGAGAGCAAGGTCGGCCGCTACCCCTTCGAGACGTACGGCCTGCTCATGGCCGACGCCTCCACCGGCTTCGAACTGGAGACCCAGACGCTCTCCCTCTTCGAGCGGGAGCTGTTCACCGAGCCCGTCTACCCGGCGTGGTACGTCGACTCGATCATGATCCACGAGCTGGCCCACCAGTGGTTCGGCAACAGCGTCGGCCCCCGCACCTGGTCCGACCTGTGGCTCAACGAGGGGCACGCCACCTGGTACGAGGCGCTGTACGCCGAGGAGCAGGCCGACAAGCCGATGCGGGACCGAATGAAGGCCGCGTACGGTGCTTCCGACCGCTGGCGCGCGTCCGGCGGACCACCCGCCGCCCCCAAGGCTCCCGAGCCGGGCCGCAAGACCAGCATCTTCCGTCCCAACGTCTACGACGGCGCCGCGCTCGTCCTGTACGCCCTGCGCCAGGAGATCGGCCGACCGGCCTTCGAACGTCTGGAACGCGCCTGGGTCGGCCGGTACCAGGACGACACCGCCACGACGGAGGACTTCGTCCGGCTGGCCGCCGAGATCTCCGGGCGCGACCTGGACGGCTTCTTCCAGGGCTGGCTGTACGGGGAGAAGACCCCGCCGATGCCGGGGCACCCGGACTGGAAGCCGGCCGCGCCCGCGAAGGTGGGTGCGCCCGCTGAGGCGGTCGCTCGATAACACGGTGACGAGACGCCCCGTGCCGTGCGACTATCTTCAGGTCGGCGCGGCACGGAGCGCCGGGAATCTCCCGGGGCGTTCGCGCGTTATGCCCGGTGACGGAAAGCTCGCAGCGCTCCGTCGCCGTAAACGGTTTCCCAGCTACGTAAGGATCCAATGACCTCCTCTTCTTCCCCTTCCCAGGACACCAAGCGCTTCGCGCACAGCCACCCCGAGGGTCTTCGGGCCGATGCCCTGATGGAAGAGGACGTCGCCTGGAGCCACGAGATCGACGGAGAGTGGGACGGCGACCAGCTCGACCGCTCCGAGCGCGCGGCTCTGCGCCGTGTGGCGGGCCTCTCCACCGAGCTCGAGGACGTCACCGAGGTCGAGTACCGCCAGCTCCGCCTGGAGCGGGTCGTCCTCGTCGGCGTCTGGACCTCGGGAACCGTGCAGGACGCGGAAAACTCCCTCGCGGAGCTCGCCGCCCTCGCGGAAACGGCCGGCGCGCTGGTGCTCGACGGTGTGATCCAGCGCCGCGACAAGCCCGACGCGGCCACCTACATCGGCTCCGGCAAGGCCCGGGAGCTGCGCGACATCGTCCTCGAGTCGGGCGCGGACACCGTCATCTGCGACGGTGAGCTCAGCCCGGGCCAGCTGATCCACCTCGAGGACGTCGTCAAGGTCAAGGTCATCGACCGGACCGCCCTGATCCTGGACATCTTCGCCCAGCACGCCAAGTCCCGAGAGGGCAAGGCGCAGGTTGCGCTCGCGCAGATGCAGTACATGCTGCCGAGGCTCCGGGGCTGGGGTCAGTCGCTGTCCCGGCAGATGGGCGGCGGCAAGGGCGGCGGCCTCGCCACCCGTGGTCCCGGTGAGACCAAGATCGAGACGGACCGGCGGCGGATCCGCGAGAAGATGGCGAAGATGCGCCGGGAGATCGCGGACATGAAGACCGGCCGCGAGATCAAGCGCCAGGAGCGCAAGCGCCACAAGGTGCCCTCGGTCGCCATCGCGGGCTACACCAACGCCGGCAAGTCCTCGCTGCTCAACCGCCTCACGGGCGCGGGCGTGCTGGTGGAGAACGCCCTGTTCGCGACCCTCGACCCGACCGTGCGCCGGGCCGAGAGCCCGAGCGGCCGGCTGTACACGCTGGCCGACACGGTCGGGTTTGTGCGCCATCTGCCCCACCACCTGGTCGAGGCGTTCCGCTCCACGATGGAGGAGGTCGGCGAGTCCGACCTGATCCTGCACGTGGTGGACGGTTCGCACCCGAACCCGGAGGAGCAGCTGGCCGCCGTGCGCGAGGTGATCAGGGACGTCGGCGCCACCGACGTACCCGAGATCGTCGTGATCAACAAGGCCGACGCGGCCGACCCGCTGACGCTCCAGCGGCTGATGCGTGTCGAGAAGCGGTCCCTGGCCGTCTCGGCCCGCACCGGCCAGGGCATCGACGAGCTGCTCGCGCTCATCGACAACGAGCTGCCGCGCCCGTCGGTCGAGATCGAGGCGCTCGTGCCGTACACGCACGGCAAGCTGGTCGCCCGTGCCCACGACGAGGGCGAGGTCCTCTCCGAGGAGCACACCCCGGAGGGCACCCTGCTCAAGGTGCGGGTGCACGAGGAACTGGCGGCGGAGCTCACGCCGTATGTCCCTGCGCCGGCGCTCTGACCCTTCCGCGTAGGCGCGTCTTCGACCTGAGCGGTCTGAGCGCGAGAAGGCCCGCTCCCTGTCCCGCAGGGAGCGGGCCTTCAGCATGCCTCGGTCATCGACCGCCGTGGGTCCTGCTCATGTTCTGTTGGAGCGCCTCGGCATCGCGGCCCAGCTGGGGACCGGCCAGCCAGCTGTTGTCGGCCGGGCCGATCGAGGTGTTGGAGACCAGCACGGACTTGCCGTTCAGCCCCCGGAACCAGCCGCCGCCGGACGAACCGCCGGTCATGGTGCAGCCGATGCGGTACATCGTCGGCAGGCTCGGGCTGAGCGAGAACCGGCCCGGGACGTCGATGTACTTGAACATCTTCAGGCCGTTGTAGGGCGGCGCCGCCGGGTAGCCCCAGGCGCCCATCTTCTCGGCCGCGGACGGCGCGGAGAAGTCCACGTCCAGGGCGGCACCGACCGTCTCCTCCAGGGACTTGGCGCTTTGCTCGGGCTTCGCGTGCAGCACGGCGTAGTCGTACGCCGCCCCGTCACTGCCGGTCTCAAAGCCGCCCTGGATCCACTGGTTCGAGGTCGAGGCCCAGTCCGCCCACCAGTTGCCGTACGGGCGACCTCCGTCGGGTTGGCGTTGCTCAGCTCCGCCTCGGACTTGCCGAGGTCGTTGTAAGCGGGGACGAACACGAGGTTGCGGTACCAGCCGCCGGCGTGCACGCAGTGGCCCGCCGTCCACACCAGGTTGGACTTGCCCGGGTGGTTGACGTCCTTGATCACCGTGCCGGAGCAGACGGCCGGGCCGTAAGGGGAGTCGAAGAAGACCTTGCCGACCGGAGCGGCGTTCCGGTGGTACGGCGTCTTCTCGGTCTGCGCCTGGACGGGCGCCGGAACCGGGTCGCTCACGCCCTGGACGGCCGACGCGTCCTTCGTCGTGACCGTCTTGTCGGCCTCCTTCGCGGACTGCATCCGCTCCGGCTTCCAGAGGCCCTAGATCACCGAGTTGACGAAGTCCTCGGCCTCACTGAGCCACTTGTCCTTGTCCCAGTCCTTCCAGCCGCCGTCCTTCCACCGGTCGACGTCGATCCCGTGTTTCCTTGAGCTTGCAGGCGAGGTCGGCCGGGATCTTGACCTTGCCCCCGTCGTCCGCGGCCTGCGAGGTGGTGGCGTCGGGCTTGTCGCTCGCCGAGTCCGCCGAACCTGCACAGGCGGTCACGGTGAGCGCCAGGGCGGTGACGAGCCCGGTGGCGGCGAGAACGGTGCGCCGCCTGCGCCTCGGTGCCGCGGGCGTAGCTGCGGAACGCATGGTGCAATGACCCCGTTGGCGCGTGTGCTGCTGCGCGTGTGCATGCATACCGGGTGCCGGAGCCCCCGGCGCGATACCCCACGATGCCCGTGGAGTTGAGGGCGTACGGGGGTGGTGGAGTTCCGTGAGTCCACGGGCCATTGCGCCAGGTGGGCACGGGTACGGGCACAGGCGCGGGCAGGGGACGGGGGCACCACCCCACCGCCGACGGTGTTCAGTCGGCCGTCACCGGCCCGCGAACTTCTCGCTGACCGAGTCGTACACGCCCTTGGCCACGTCACCCAGCCGCGGCCCGGCCAGCCAGCCCGACGTCACCGGGCCGATCGAGGTGTTGGACACCAGCGCGGGCTTGCCGTCCGAGCCCGTCGCGACCCAGCCGCCGCCGGACGAACCGCCGGTCATGGTGCAGCCGATGCGGTACATCGTCGGGTCCGACGCGGTGACCGACAGCCGGCCCGGCTGGTCCTGGCATTGGTACAGCTTCTGCCCGTCGTACGGTGGCGCGGCCGGGTATCCGATGGCCGTCACGTTCTTCGCCTTCGGCACGGCGGGGGCCTTGAAGTCCACCGGCAGCGCCGAACCGACCGTCTCCTCCAGCGACCTGCCGCCACTACCCTTCTCCGGCGTCACATGGATGACCGCGAAATCGTAGGGAGCGCCGTCCCCGCCCGTCGAGCCGCCCTGCTCGATCCACTGGTCCGAGGTCTGTGCCCAGTCCCCCCACCAGACGCCGTAGGGAGCGACGTCCTCCCTGGTGGCGTTCTCCAGTTCCGCGACCGGCTTGCCGTCGTCGTTGTACGACGGCACGAACGCGATGTTGCGGTACCAGCCGCCCTTCTTGCCCGCGTGCACGCAGTGGCCCGCCGTCCACACGAGGTTGGACTTGCCCGGGTGGGCCGGGTCCTTCACCACCGTCGCCGAGCAGACGGCCGAGCCCTTGGGAGAGTCGAAGAACACCTTCCCGGCCGTGGGCGCGTTGGCGTGGTACGACGGCGGCACGGCCTGCGCCTGGACCGGCTCGGGCGCGGGATCGGTCACGCCCTGGTCACCGGAGAGGTCGCTGTCGTCGATGCCCTCGTCGGGCTCCTCGGCCTCCCGCATGCGGTCCGGGTCCCAGAGTCCCTCGATGATCGGGTTGATGTATTCGTTGGCCTCGCGCAGCCAGTCGTCCCGGTCCCAGTTCTTCCAGGCGCCGTTCTTCCACTTGTCGATGTCGATCCCGTGCTCGCGGAGCCGGTCCCTGATGTCGTCCGGGATCCTCAGCTTGCCGTCGTCGGAGGCGCCGGCCGACGCGGAGGCCTCGCCGCCCGCCGCGGCGTCGCCCGACTCGCAGGCGGTGGCGGTCAGCGCGAACGCCGAGGCGAGGGCCACGGCGGCCAGCACGGGGGAGTTCCTGCGGCGTGCCCTCCCCTCTCGGCTGGCGGTGGACAACGGCCGTGTGGATCGCATGATGTGACTCCCCCTGATGTGGAACGAGCATGGACGAACCGGTGCTTCGGGCCTGGTTCCCGCCTACTCATGGGGAGTTCAGGCCGATCTCACGGCGTCCGGGAACGGCACCACACACTATGCGGTGGCTGTGGGGGCGGCCCGACGGAACCGCAACAGTTCCGTCACGGAAAGGATCTTGAGGCAACCCGTAACCCGGTGAGCGGACCGCGGTTGGTAGCGGTGGGGGGTCTGCTGTCTGTGTGTGGTCCTCTGTGCCCGTGCCCAGTGGGAGGTCAGGGAAGTCGTGGCGGAATCCACCCATGGAGGATGTGCGTCCGAGGAGGCCACTGTGGGGCGTATGCCGGTGCGGGCCCTCCCCAGCGCCGCCGACGACACGGCACCGGGAGCGCGCGCCGCACATGAGGGGATTCTGCGCCGCCAGTCCGCGCGCGAGTCCGCTGCCCGCACGTACGCCCGTGCCCTGCCGATCGTGCCGGTGCGGGCCAGGGGACTGACCATCGAGGGCGCGGACGGCCGCCGCTACCTGGACTGCCTCTCGGGCGCCGGCGCGCTCGCCCTCGGGCACAACCACCCGGTCGTTCTGGAAGCCATCCGCAAGGTTATCGACTCCGGCGCGCCCCTGAACGTCCTCGACCTGGCCACACCCGTCAAGGACGCCTTCATCACCGAGCTGTTCCGCACCCTGCCCGCAGGGCTCGCCGACCGCGCCCGCGTGCGGTTCTGCGGACCGGCCGGCAGCGACGCCGTGGAGACCGCCTGCGAACTGGTGCGCGCTGCGACCGGCCGGACCGGCCTCATCGCGTTCACCGGCGCCTCCCACGGAAGGACGGCCGGAGCACTCGACGCGTCCGCCGACGCCCACGACGCACGGGTCGCCCGCCTGTACCCGCAGGACTACCACTGTCCCTTCGGCCTCGGGGGCGAACGCGGGGCCGACCTCGCCGCCCGCTGGACCGAGTCCGTCCTGGACGACCCCGGGCCGGGCTTTCCGCTCCCCGCCGGGATGATCGTCGAGCCCGTCCAGGGGGAGGACGGGGTGATTCCCGCACCGGACGCCTGGCTGCGGCGCATGAGGCAGCTCACGGCCGACCGGTCCATCCCCTTGATCGCCGACGAGATCCAGACCGGCGTCGGGCGGACCGGAGCCTTCTGGGCCGTGGAGCACAGCGGAGTGACCCCAGACGTGATGGTCCTCTCCAAGGCCATCGGAGGCAGTCTGCCACTGGCGGTCGTGGTGTACCGCGACGACCTCGACGTCCCGGAACCCGGCGCCCCCGCCGGCACTTTCCGCGGCAACCAACTCGCCATGGCCGCCGGCACGGCGACCCTCACCCACGTCCGGGAAAACCACCTCACCGAACGCGCGGCGACTCTTGGGGCGCGCATGCTGGGTCAACTCCAGGGGCTGGTCGGGGAATTTCCGTGCGTCGGCGACGTGCGGGGGCGGGGGCTGATGATCGGGGTGGAGTTCGTGGATCCGGAGGGCGAGACCGGGAGAGCCGGGCGGGCGGCTGAGGCAGCGGGGGCACCTCTCGCCGCCGCCCCCGAACTGGCGGCCGCTGTCCAGCGGGAGTGCCTGCGGCGCGGCCTCATCGTCGGACTCGGCGGCCGTCACGCCAGCGTCGTCCGGCTGCTGCCGCCCCTGACGATCACCGACGAACAGGCGGCCGCCGTGCAGGACCGCCTGGCCGACGCGGTCCGGGCGGCAGCTCGGTGCGATGGGGGCATGGCGGCGGCGCCGTACCCGTCGTGAGCCTCAACGCCGTGAGAACTCATGCCATGGGCCTTCACCCAGCGACGTCCCGGAACCACCCAACGAGGTGCCTGTCTTGAAAGCCATCCCTGAGCGCGACGACCACGCCATGACATTGGGACGAGGCTCTTCCCCTGACCTCCGGGCCTCGGAGGTGTCGGCGAACTCAGCGGTCACGGCGAACCCGGCGGTCCCGTGTCAGAGGTCTGGGGCGGCGCAGTACGCCGAGGCGCAGGGCGGCGAGGTGAGGGACGGTGATGTGAAGGCTGGTGGATTCACCACCGACCTCCTTGAGCATCCCGACCCGCATGCCGTCGCCCAGGCAGCAGCCGTGGAGGCGCTGCTCCGGTGCTGGGTGCGAGAGACCAGCCGACCCGCCCCTACCGACGGCCTCCTCCGCATCCCCCTTCCCGCCAGCGGCACGGCCCTGCTCGCCCCCGTCCGCTACTGGTCCCCGACGGGCTGGCACCGCTTCGGTCTCCCGCGTCTGGCCGACGCTCCCGACCACGCCCCACCGGCAGACGCCGTCACGGTCGCCGCACTGCTCTCCAGGGAGACGCCCGCAGACGGACAGGGTTACGCCCACGGTAACGCCCACGCCCACGGCGACAGTAACGGCGGTATCGCACTTGTCGCGGGCGTTGCCGATTCCCTCCGCCGCGTCACCTCCTTCCTCAGCGACCGCCGTGAACACCCGGTCGACAGCCCCGACCTCTTCCTGGAGTCGGAACAGTCACTCGTCCTCGGACACCCCCTGCACCCGACCCCGAAGAGCCGAGAAGGCCTCTCCGAGGCTGAAGCACGCCTGTACTCGCCCGAGTTGCACGGATTCTTCCCCCTCCACTGGATCGCTGTCGCCCCCTCCGTCCTCGCCACCGACTCCGCCTGGACCGAACGCGGCCGCCCTGTCACCGCGGCCCGACTCACCGCACGCCTGGCCGGGACCGACCTGCCGCTGCCGGACGGGTACGCCCTACTGCCCGTGCACCCCTGGCAGGCCCGCGAGATCCGGCACCGCCCGGAGACCGCTGCCCTGCTCGACAGGGGACTGCTCCGCGACCTCGGCACCCACGGCACTCCCTGGCAACCCACCTCCTCCGTACGAACGGTCTACCAAACCGGTGCTCCCGCGATGCTCAAGCTGTCGCTGGGCCTGCGCATCACCAACTCCCGTCGCGAGAACCTCCGTAAGGAACTGCACCGCGGTGTCGAGGTCCACCGCCTGCTCCGCAGCGGACTCGCGCAGCAATGGCGGGCCGTGCATCCGTGCTTCGACATCGTTCGCGACCCGGCCTGGATCGCTGTCGATGCTTCCGATGGCTCCGACTGTTCCGGTGGCGTCCCCTTGCCCGGACTGGATGTGGTGATCCGCCACAACCCGTTCAGCCCCTCGGACGATGTCTCCTGCGTCGCCGGACTCGTCTCGCCGCGCCCCTCCTCACCCGCCCGGCCGGGAACCGCTCCCGACCGCCCGGAGATCCACGGCCGGGTCCTTCGGTCCCGGCTGGCCGAGGTCGTCACGCGTCTCGCCCGCCGGACCGGCAGGCCCCGCGGAGCCGTCGCCGCCGAGTGGTTCCTGCGCTACCTCGAACACGTCGTGCGCCCCGTCCTGTGGCTGGACGGCGAGGCCGGCATCGCCCTGGAGGCTCACCAGCAGAACACCCTGCTCCTGCTGGACAGCGACGGATGGCCAAGTGGCGGCCGCTACCGCGACAACCAGGGCTACTACTTCCGCGAGTCCCGGCGCGCGGACCTCGACGCCCGGCTGCCCGGCATCGGAGAGCGGAGCGACACGTTCGTCTGCGACGAGGTCACCGACGAGCGCTTCGCTTACTACCTGGCGGTCAACAACGTCCTCGGCCTCATCGGCGCGTTCGGCTCCCAGGGGCTGGCCGACGAGCGGCTGCTGCTCGCCGCCTTCCGCCGTTTCCTCGGAAACGTCGCCTCCGGCCCGGCCCGGCTGCGCACCTCGCTGCCGGCCTGGCTGCTCGACTCACCCGTCCTGCGCTGCAAGGCCAACCTGCTGACCCGACTCCACGGCCTCGACGAACTCGTCGGCCCGGTCGACACCCAGTCCGTCTACGTCACCATCGCCAATCCCCTGCACTGCTGATCACCCTGACCGTCCCTGACGACAACCGACCTCCTTCATCCCTGAGGACACGCCTCACCCACTTTCCTGAGAGGAGCGCTTGGTGCCTCCCGCCGACTCGACCGCCCACACCGGTACCGCTGGCCCTGCCACGGCCGACGTCCATGCCGGGGAGGGCTCCAACGCCCGCTTCGATGCCGGTCCCGGCGTCGCGTCCAGCGCGGGAGCCGACGCGGATTCCGGTGCGGATCCCTGTGCGGATTCCTGTGCCCGCCACGGCGAAGACACCATGGACCTACGGCTCCCGGACGAACTCCTCGCCCTCATCGCGGACGAGGCGTCCGACATCCACGGAGCACGGCGGCCGGACCAGCGCACGGCCCAGCCTTCCGACTCCACCGCCGCCACCCGTGAGGCCCCCGTCCCCTCGGCCCTCTCCGTCCTCGTGGTCGAGGACGATCTCCTCGACCGCGTCGCCGACTGGGGCCCGACCGACACACCCGCGGGCTTCTTTCACCTCGTCCCCGTGCGCGTCGAACGTGATCTTCCGCTCATCAGCCGCTGGATGAACGACCCCGCCGCTGGGGCGTTCTGGGAGCTGTCCGGGCCACAGCACGTGACCGAGGACCACGTGCTGGCCCAGCTAGTCGGCGACGGACGCAGCGTGCCGTGCATCGGCGTGCTGGACGGAACGCCGATGAGCTACTGGGAGATCTACCGGGCGGACCTGGATCCACTGGCCCGCTACTACCCGGCCCGGCCTCACGACACGGGGCTCCACCTTCTTGTCGGCGCTGTCGCCGACCGAGGGCGTGGCCTCGGCGGTCTGCTGCTCCGAGCCGTCGCCGACCTCGTACTCGCGCAGCGGCCCTCCTGCGCACGCGTCATCGCGGAACCCGACATTCGCAACACCCCCTCCATCGCCGCCTTCTTGACCGCCGGCTTCCGGTTCTCCGCCGAGGTCGACCTGCCCGACAAGCGAGCCGCCCTCATGGTCCGAGACCGGTCCCTCCGGCATCTTCTGTAGCACTGTGTCATCACTCCATCACTCATTGAACGCGGCGCGTGGCGTCGCGGTTCCCGCTCATGCCGCAGAGATTTCTCGAGTCGCTCGCCGCCCCGCCCGCGTGGCCACGACGGACGGCCGGGACCCGCTCCATCCTCCTGGCCACGGTTCGCACCGCCCCGCCCGACCACTCTGCTCCGCCCATGGCTCCCCCTGCCCCGCCCTCCCGAACCGGTCACATCCCGCCGGAGCCCCCGCCACCCGTCCGCCCGTCCACCCACCCTGACCGAGGAGCCCAAGGTCTTGATCCCGTCCCCCGTCCCTGCCTTGATCACCCGTTTGTCAGTGCTGGGTCGTAGGGTGGTCGCGCTATGACGAAGCCCTCACTCCCCGAACTCCTGCATGCTGCCGTCACTGCCGTCGGCGGTACGGAGCGCCCCGGTCAGGTGACCATGGCCGAAGCCGTCGCAGAGGCGATCGACAACGGCTCCCACCTGCTGATCCAGGCCGGCACCGGCACCGGCAAGTCGCTGGGCTACCTGGTGCCCGCGCTCGCGCACGGGGAGCGTGTGGTCGTCGCCACCGCCACCCTGGCCCTTCAGCGCCAGCTGGTGGAGCGCGACCTGCCGAGAACGGTCGAGTCGCTGCACCCCCTGCTGCGCCGGCGCCCGGAGTTCGCGATGCTCAAGGGCCGGTCGAACTACCTGTGCCTGCACCGCCTGCACGAGGGTGTGCCGCAGGACGAGGAGGAGGGTCTCTTCGACCAGTTCGAGGCGGCCGCGCCCACCAGCAAGCTGGGGCAGGACCTGCTGCGGGTGCGCGACTGGGCCGACGAGACCGAGACCGGCGACCGCGACGACCTCACACCCGGCATCTCGGACCGGGCTTGGGCTCAGGTGTCGGTGTCGTCGAGGGAGTGCCTGGGCGCCTCGAAGTGCGCCTATGGCGCGGAGTGCTTCGCCGAGATGGCCCGCGAGCGCGCCAAGCTCTCCGAGGTCGTCGTCACCAACCACGCACTGCTCGCGATCGACGCCATCGAGGGTGCCCCGGTCCTTCCGCAGCACGAGGTGTTGATCGTCGACGAGGCCCATGAGCTGGTCTCGCGGGTCACCGGAGTCGCCACTGGCGAGCTCACGCCCGGCCAGGTCAACCGTGCGGTGCGCCGGACCGCCAAACTCGTCAACGAGAAGGCGGCGGACCAGCTCCAGACCGCCGCCGAGGGTTTCGAACGTCTGATGGAGCTCGCCCTGCCGGGCCGCCTGGAGGAGATCCCCGAGGACCTCGGCTACGCCCTCATGGCACTGCGCGACGCGTGCCGCACCGTGATCTCCGCCATCGGCACGACCCGTGACAAGTCCGTCCAGGACGAGGACGCGGTCCGCAAGCAGGCTCTGGCCTCCGTGGAGAACGTGCACGACGTGGCGGAGCGGATCACGAACGGTTCCGAATGGGACGTGGTCTGGTACGAGCGCCACGACCGCTTCGGTGCCTCCCTGCGCGTTGCCCCTATGTCCGTCTCGGGTCTGCTGCGGGAGAAGCTCTTCGCGGACCGCTCCGTGGTCCTGACATCCGCGACGCTGAAGCTGGGCGGCGACTTCAACGGCGTCGGCGCTTCCCTCGGGCTCGCCCCCGAGGGCACCGAGGGCGATGACCTCCCGCAGTGGAAGGGCATCGACGTCGGCTCGCCCTTCGACTACCGCAAGCAGGGCATCCTGTACGTCGCGAAGCACCTGGCGCGCCCCGCGCGGGACGGCGACCGCGGGGACATGCTCGACGAGCTCACGGAGCTCATCCAGGCGGCGGGCGGCCGCACCCTGGGCCTGTTCTCCTCCATGCGGGGCGCCCAGGTGGCCGCCGAGGAACTGCGTTCCCGGATCCCCGAGTTCCCGATCCTCCTCCAAGGGGAGGAGACGCTCGGCGAGCTCATCAAGAACTTCGCGGCCGACCCGAAGACCTGCCTGTTCGGCACCCTGTCGCTGTGGCAGGGCGTGGACGTCCCCGGACCCAGCTGTCAGCTGGTCGTCATGGACAAAGTCCCGTTCCCGCGCCCGGACGACCCCCTGATGAGCGCCCGCCAGAAGGCCGTGGAGGACGCTGGCGGCAATGGCTTCATGGCGGTCGCCGCCACCCACGCCGCGCTCCTCATGGCCCAGGGCGCCGGCCGTCTCGTACGGGCGTCGGGCGACCGCGGTGTGGTCGCCGTGCTGGACCAGCGGCTGGCGACGGCCCGGTACGGGGGCTACCTGAAGGCGTCACTGCCCGACTTCTGGTACACGACGGACCGTAACCAGGTGCGGAAGTCGCTGGCGGCGATCGACGCGCTGGCGAAGCAGGCGGAAGCCGAGTGAGCCATCGGGGTCGGCCTGCTGGGGCGGAGCCGCGGGCCAACCCCCACTGCGCATACCGGGCCCCGACACCGCGTACGTACCGGGGCCCGGACAGCGCAGGGCCCCGGAACCGGCGCAGGGGTCCCGGGGCCCGGTCAGAGGGCGGGCCCGCTGGGCCCACCCGACGCGGTGCGCGGTGTCAGACGCGGCGCAGTACGGCCACCACCTTGCCGAGGATGGTCGCGTCGTCGCCGGGGATCGGCTCGTAGGCCGCGTTGTGCGGCAGGAGCCAGACGTGGCCGTCTTCGCGCTTGAAGCGCTTGACGGTGGCTTCTCCGTCGAGCATCGCGGCCACGATGTCGCCGTTCTCGGCGACCGGCTGACGGCGGACCGTGACCCAGTCGCCGTCGCAGATGGCGGCCTCGATCATCGAGTCCCCCACGACCTTCAGGACGAACAGCTCACCGTCACCGACGAGCTGGCGGGGGAGGGGGAAGACGTCCTCGACGGACTCCTCGGCGAGGATCGGGCCACCGGCGGCGATGCGGCCGACCAGCGGGACGTACGACGCGGCTGGCTTGCCCGCGGTGTCTGTGGGCTGCACGGATGCGGCCTGGTCGGAGCCGCGCACCTCGTACGCGCGCGGCCGGTGCGGGTCGCGGCGCAGGAAGCCCTTGCGCTCCAGTGCCATCAGCTGGTGTGCGACGGAAGACGTGCTGGACAGGCCGACGGCCTGGCCGATCTCGCGCATCGACGGCGGGTAGCCGCGCCGCTGCACCGAGTCCCTGATGACCTCGATCACGCGACGCTGGCGGTCGGTGAGTCCGGAACTGTCCGCCCGGATGCCAGGAGGTCGTCCCGGCAGGGAGCGCTTGTGCCCCTCCGGATTCGTGGCTTCGTTCATCGCGTGCACCGGCTCCAGTCGGCCCTGGGAGCGGTCCTGGGCAGTGATGGCGGCACTGTCTGCGGTGGTGGTCACGTCGGCCCCTCTCGATGGTCTCCCTGCTGGACAACGGTAGTTGCTTTCGAAAGGTTGCGCCAAACACACGTTCGAGTGAAAAATCGCGAATCGGCTGACGCGATCATTTGTCCGGGTGTATTGGCTACCGCTCCACCTGGCGGGCAAAAGCGCCCATTGCTGTACTCTTCACCGCCGGGGTGATCGCCTCGGGGGTGCTCCAGTCTGCCATCCGGCATTCCCGCGCCCCGGGACCAGCCCTCATCTGTGCGGGAGTCCCACGTCCCCTCCTCGCGGGGCCCACGGTATCTCCGCATGTGCCGCAGCGATACGGCTGTGCGCGCATGGATGCGGCTGGCGGGGTCGGCCGGGCGTGTCCAGCGGTGCGGCTGTGGGTGTACGAGGCCGGCGCGACCGGTCGGTCATGTGTCACCTGCGTCTACTCGCGCGACACGCGCGTACTGCCTGGATGTATGAGCCAATCCCCACATCTAGTGGTTGGATTGCAGCAGTAGCCCACAAGTTGTGGTCCCCCGGGTCTTGGCGCCCATGGTCATCGCCTATGCTTGGGGCTGCTTCGTGAGGCGCAAGAGACCCAGCGAGGCTTTTGAGTCTGCTGTGAGGAGGGTTGGAGTTCATGCACTGCCCCTTCTGCAGGCACCCCGACAGCCGTGTCGTCGACAGCCGTACGACCGACGACGGCACGTCGATCCGCAGGCGCCGCCAGTGCCCTGACTGCTCCCGTCGTTTCACGACCGTGGAGACGTGCTCGCTCATGGTGGTCAAGCGGTCCGGAGTCACCGAACCCTTCAGCCGCACCAAGATCATCAATGGTGTGCGCAAGGCGTGTCAGGGGCGGCCCGTCACCGAGGACGCGCTCGCCCAGCTCGGCCAGCGGGTCGAGGAGGCGGTGCGGGCCACCGGAAGCGCCGAGCTGACCACCCACGACGTGGGGCTGGCCATACTCGGCCCGTTGCAGGAGCTCGATCTCGTCGCGTATCTGCGATTCGCCTCCGTCTACCGGGCGTTCGATTCGCTCGAGGACTTCGAGGCGGCCATCGCGGAGCTCAGGGAAGAGACGGGGCGCCCCGAAGCGGACGACGGAGACCGCGAGGACGCGGGGGCGGGGAGCCAGGAAGACGACCGCGGGCCCGGAGGGACGACGCATGTCCCCGAGCCCGCAGGCGCCGCCGACTGACCGGCGGGCCGGACCCGGGCGGCAGCTCCGGGCCCCGGCCGGGCGGCGGCGATGTGAAGACCTGTTGCGGGCGATGTGAGTGGGTGCCCGCGACACCAGACAGAACACCGTGCCACGGGAACAACGGGGCACTTCAGGGCGTTTTCGCCCGTACAGGGAGGCGGCATGACAGAGACGGCGAGTGGTCCGGCACGGAGTTCCCGCGCCAAGAGCACCAAGGCGAGCAAGGGCCTGCGTATCGAGCGCATCCACACCACTCCTGGGGTCCACCCGTACGACGAGGTGGCCTGGGAGCGCCGTGACGTCGTCATGACCAACTGGCGCGACGGCTCGGTCAACTTCGAGCAGCGCGGCGTCGAGTTCCCCGACTTCTGGTCGGTGAACGCGGTCAACATCGTCACCAGCAAGTACTTCCGCGGTGCCGTCGGCACCCCGCAGCGCGAGACCAGCCTCAAGCAGCTGATCGACCGCATCGTGAAGACGTACCGGAAGGCCGGAGAGGACCACAAGTACTTCGCCTCGCCCGCCGACGCCGAGATCTTCGAGCACGAGCTGGCCTACGCCCTCCTGCACCAGGTCTTCAGCTTCAACAGCCCTGTCTGGTTCAACGTCGGCACCAAGCAGCCCCAGCAGGTCTCCGCCTGCTTCATCCTGTCCGTCGACGACTCCATGGAGTCGATCCTCGACTGGTACAAGGAAGAGGGCATGATCTTCAAGGGCGGCTCCGGTGCCGGTCTGAACCTCTCCAGGATCCGTTCCTCCAAGGAACTGCTGTCCTCCGGCGGCAACGCCTCCGGTCCGGTCTCCTTCATGCGCGGCGCCGACGCCTCCGCAGGAACGATCAAGTCCGGTGGCGCCACCCGCCGCGCCGCCAAGATGGTCGTCCTCGATGTGGACCACCCGGACATCGAGGACTTCATCGAGACCAAGGTCAAGGAAGAGGAGAAGATCCGCGTCCTGCGCGACGCGGGCTTCGACATGGACCTGGGCGGCGACGACATCGCGTCCGTCCAGTACCAGAACGCCAACAACTCGGTCCGCGTGAACGACGAGTTCATGACGGCCGTCGAGCAGGGCGGCAAGTTCGGTCTGCGGGGCCGGATGACCGGCGAGGTCATCGAGGAGGTCGACGCCAAAGCGCTCTTCCGCAAGATCGCCGAGGCCGCCTGGGCCTGCGCCGACCCCGGCATCCAGTACGACGACACCATCAACAACTGGCACACCTGCCCCGAGTCCGGCCGGATCACCGCGTCGAACCCGTGCAGCGAGTACATGCACCTGGACAACACGTCCTGCAACCTGGCCTCGCTGAACCTGATGAAGTTCCTGAAGGACGATGGCAAGGGCAACCAGTCCTTCGAGGCCGAGCGCTTCCAGAAGGTCGTCGAGCTGGTCATCACCGCGATGGACATCTCGATCTGCTTCGCCGACTTCCCGACCCAGAAGATCGGTGAGAACACGCGCGCGTTCCGCCAGCTCGGCATCGGCTACGCCAACCTCGGCGCCCTGCTGATGGCCACCGGCCACGCCTATGACTCCGACGGCGGCCGCTCCCTCGCCGGCGCCATCACCTCCCTGATGACCGGAACGGCGTACCGCCGCTCCGCCGAACTCGCCGCGGTCGTGGGCCCGTACGACGGCTACGCCCGCAACGCGGACGCCCACAAGCGCGTCATGCAGCAGCACTCGGACGCCAATGACAAGGCCGTCCGCATGGACGACCTGGACACCCCGGTGTGGGCCGCCGCCAGCGAGGCCTGGGGAGATGTGCTGCGCGTCGGTGAGAAGAACGGTTTCCGTAACTCCCAGGCGTCCGTGCTCGCCCCGACCGGCACCATCGGCCTCGCGATGTCCTGCGACACCACCGGTGTCGAGCCCGACCTGGCGCTGGTCAAGTTCAAGAAGCTGGTCGGCGGCGGCTCGATGCAGATCGTCAACGGTACCGTTCCGCAGGCCCTGCGCCGCCTGGGCTACATGGAAGAGCAGATCGAGGCGATCGTCGCCCACATCGCCGAGCACGGCAACGTGATCGACGCCCCGGGCCTCAAGCCCGAGCACTACGAGGTGTTCGACTGCGCCATGGGCGAGCGGGCCATCTCCCCGATGGGCCACGTCCGCATGATGGCCGCGATCCAGCCGTGGATCTCCGGCGCCATCTCCAAGACGGTCAACATGCCGGAGACGGCGACCGTCGAGGAGGTCGAGGAGATCTACTTCGAGGCCTGGAAGCTGGGCGTCAAGGCGCTCGCGATCTACCGCGACAACTGCAAGGTCGGCCAGCCGCTCTCCACCAAGAAGTGGGAGGAGAAGGCCGAGGAGCCCGCCGCCGTCGAGCCCCAGGTCGAGAAGGTCGTCGAGTACCGCCCGGTCCGCAGGCGCCTCCCCAAGGGCCGTCCCGGCATCACGACGTCCTTCACGGTCGGTGGCGCCGAGGGCTACATGACCGCCAACTCCTACCCGGACGACGGTCTCGGCGAGGTCTTCCTGAAGATGTCCAAGCAGGGCTCGACCCTCGCGGGCATGATGGACGCCTTCTCCATCGCGGTCTCCGTCGGCCTCCAGTACGGCGTCCCGCTGGAGACGTACGTCTCGAAGTTCACGAACATGCGCTTCGAGCCGGCCGGTATGACGGACGACCCGGACGTGCGGATGGCGCAGTCGATCGTCGACTACATCTTCCGCCGCCTGGCGCTGGACTTCCTGCCGTTCGAGACGCGCTCCGCGCTCGGCATCCACTCCGCAGAGGAGCGCCAGCGTCACCTGGAGACCGGTTCGTACGAGCCGAACGAGGACGATGTCGACGTCGAGGGCCTGGCCCAGTCGGCGCCGCGCGCCCAGGAGCTGAAGGCCGTCTCCGCGCCGAAGAACGAAGAGGCGGCCACGCCCGCCCCGCAGCAGGCCCACACCAGCGCCGAACTGGTGGAGATGCAGCTGGGCATCCAGGCCGACGCCCCGCTGTGCTTCTCCTGCGGGACGAAGATGCAGCGCGCCGGTTCCTGCTACATCTGCGAGGGCTGCGGCTCGACCAGTGGTTGCAGCTGACGCCTAGCGCCTGAGTAGATGACAGAGGGGCACCGCCTTCGGGCCGGTGCCCCTCTTGTCGTCACAGGCCGCGGGAGCCGGGGAGCCTGTCCAGCAGGCCGTCCAGCCCTGAACGGACGGTGTCCTGGTCGCCGGTGTCCAACCCGTGCGTGACCTCGTACCACGGGCCCAGGCGGTGCCAGACACGGGAGCGTTCGCGCAGCGCCGGCGGTGCCGCGCAGGCGGCGGCGCAGGCCTCGGCGAACGCCGGTGAGGTGCCGTTGAGCGCCCACGCCAGGTCGATGGCGGGGTCCCCGATGTGCGCGTCGCCGAAGTCGATGACACCGGTGAGCACACCAGCCTGGGCCAGCAGATGCTCGGGTCCGAGGTCCCCGTGGACGAGGGCCTCGGCGGGCAGCGTGCTGACGGCCTTCAGCAGGTCGGAGGCGGGGGCGCGCCGGTCCGGCGGCAGGAGGGGCAGCACGCGAGCCCGGAAGTCGTCCGCCAGGGCGACGCGTTCACGGAGCACTTCGCGCGCGGGCGGCACACCGCGTCGCACGGCCTCTTCGGTGTCTGCCCTGTGCAAGGCCCGCAGGAACAACCCCAAGACGCGTCCCTGGGAGGCGTCCGGCTCTGCCAGGGGTTCACCCGGGACCAAAGCGTGCCGCACGATGAGCGGATCGCCTGCCACGATATGGGGCACCGGCACAGCGAGCGGCAGGTGCGGTACGAGCCATGGCAGCAGGCGGGTCTCCGTCCGGAGTTGCCGCTCCACGTCCGGACGGCGGGGACGGCGTTCGACCCAGTGGCCGTCGACCAGCCGGGCCTCGCAGTCCCAGCCGTCCGGGAACACCGAGCTCACCCCTGCCCCGCGGTCTCGCTCCTCCGGGGGAACTCACGGCCGGTGTGCGGCACCCATCGTCCTGGCGAAGTCCACGGGGTCGCCCTCGAAACCACGGAGACCGGGGCGGAAGTCCCAGGGACCGGAACCGTCCCGGACGAACTCCGCGACTGTCGCCGCCGTGGCCCCCAGGGCACCCCCGAAGTCGTTCTCGGCCAGGACCGTGTACCCCTCGCGGATACGCAGCCCCGGGTTCACCACACTGACGAAAGTGCGCTCCGCCGGGCGCTGCTGGATGACGACACCGACCACCACGCGCGCGTAGCGGCCGTCGAGCCGGTCGAGTTCCAGCGTCATGACCTCGTCGTAGCCGAAGCCCTGGCCGTCCTTGCTGTCCCGGTTGAGATAGATGGTGCCGTCGGGGGAGCGGCTGTCGAAGTGCACCACGTAGGCGGGATCTCCGTACGGATCGTCCGTCAGATAGGTCGCTGCGACCAGGTCCAGGTCGGTGGACGGCTGCCCCGCCGGACTGGGATCCCATCGCACCGCGATCTCGATCTTGCGAAGCCCCTTGTTGAGCCCGTCCACCAGCGTCCCCTTCCCCGTACCGACTCGCCCGTCCGCCTCAACTGCCGGGCACTCACGACTGTTTGTCCATCCTGCCACGCGTGCGGGTGCGCGCGCCGGAGAGCGGTCCAGCCGAGAGTGACCGGCGCCACGCTCCGTGGCCTTACCATGGCGCGGTGCTGGTCAAGTGGATTCGCTGCACCGTGGTGGACCGCCGCGGTTTCGAGCGGGGGCAGCGGAAGTGGGCGGGGCTTCTGGGGGAGCCGGGGTTTCGGGGACAGGGGGGTGGCTGGAGCCGGGGGCGGCCGGACGTGGCGCACATCTTCGCGTTCTGGGAGAGCCGAGCCTTCTACGACTCCTTCATGGCGCGGTCTCACGACCGGCTCGCGTCGGCCCAGTCGGGCACGTTCAAAAACGCCCAGGTCAGGCTCTTCGACTACCGCTTCGATGTGAAGACCGGTTTCGAACCGCGCTTCACGGACGCCGACCTGCTGCGTGTGGCGCTCTGCCGTGTCCACGAGGAGCGGGTCGAGCACTTCGTGCTGATGCAGGAGAAGGTCTGGAACCCGGCGATGGCCGGCTCGCCCGGCATGGTGCGCGGCCTGTTCGGCGAGGCGCCCGGGAACGAATTCGTCGTGCTGTCGATGTGGCGGTCGGCCGCCGAGCACGGCAAGTACCGCGCCGAACGCGTGGAACGGCTCGCCCTGAGGGCTCAGACGGAGGCGGACGTGGCGGCGCTCACCGGGGATGTCGTGGACATGGAACCGAGCTGGACGGTCTGACTCCGGGTGGGGTCGGACGGGCCCGAATCGAATGAGTCTGATCGAACATGTGCACCTCCTGTGGGATCTGTGGTGCAGGATGTGTGTGACCTCCGCTGTTTAGGCGCGGTACGAGTGCTCGACGGACCCTCACCCGATCTAGGGTTTCGGCATGGCACGACCACGGCGCATCGTCCTTGTCCGGCACGGAGAGTCAACGGGCAATGTTGATGACTCCGTGTACGAGCGTGAACCCGACCACGCCCTGGCGCTGACCGAGCGGGGCCGGCGGCAGGCGGAGGCGACGGGCGAGCAGTTGCGCGAGTTGTTCGGCGACGAGCGCGTCAGCGTGTACGTCTCCCCGTACCGCCGCACGCACGAGACACTGCGTGCCTTCCGCCTCGACCCCGGGCTCATACGGGTGCGCGAGGAACCCCGGCTGCGTGAGCAGGACTGGGGCAACTGGCAAGACCGCGACGAGGTTCGCCTCCAGAAGACCTACCGTGACGCGTACGGCCACTTCTTCTACCGTTTCGCCCAGGGCGAGTCCGGCGCCGACGTCTACGACCGGGTCGGTGGCTTCCTGGAGAGCCTGTTCCGCAGCTTCGAGGACCCCGACCATCCGCCGAACGTCCTGATCGTCACCCATGGTCTGGCCATGCGGCTGTTCTGCATGCGGTGGTTCCACTGGACGGTCGCGGAGTTCGAGTCGCTGTCGAACCCGGGGAACGGAGAGGTGCGGATGCTCGTTCTGGGAGACGACGGCAAGTACACCCTTGACCGGCCGTTCGAGCGCTGGCGAGATCCCGAGCCCTACGGGATCACCGGATAGAGTGGCAGGGCGATGACCGCTGATTCCTCCCCTGACGGGCGCCTGGAGCGCGCCCTGGCCAGCCTGCGCGGACTGTCCGTCGGGGATGCCCTGGGCTCCCAGTACTTCCTGCCGGTGAACTACCCGCTGCTGAAGCGCCGCGAAGTGCCGTCCGGGCTGTGGCAGTGGACCGACGACACGGAGATGGCCGCCTCTGTCGTCGCCGTCCTGGTCGCTCACCACCGCATCGACCAGGACGTCCTGGCCCGCTCCTTCGCCGAGCACCACGATGTCGACCGGGGCTACGGTCCCGCGGTCAGCCGCCTGCTGCGGCTCGTCCGGGAGGGCGGTGACTGGCGGGAGCTCGCCGCCGCGATCTTCAACGGACAGGGGTCCTGGGGCAACGGCGCCGCGATGCGGATCGCCCCGCTGGGCGCCTGGTACGCGGACGACCCGGAGCAGGCGACCCACCAGGCTGAGATCTCGGCCTACATCACTCACCAGCATCGCGAGGCCGTCGTCGGCGCCATGGCCGTCTCCGCGGCCGCCGCGTTCGCCGCCGCCCCCGGCGGTCCGCCCGGTGCCGAGGCCCTCCTCGACGGGGTCATCGACCTGGTGCCGAAGAGCGCGGTGGGCGCGGGGCTGCGCCGGGCCCGGGACATGCTCGACTACGGCGACCCGGCCACGGTCGCGGCGGTACTGGGGTGCGGACGGCGGACGACCGCCCACGACACCGTGCCCTTCGCCCTCTGGTCAGCCGCGCGAAGCCTCGGTGACTACCAGCAGGCGTTCTGGACGACCGCCCAGGCCGGTGGGGACGTCGACACCACCTGCGCCATCGTGGGCGGTGTGATCGGCTCGGGGAAGGCGGGGGCGCCGCCCGCCGAGTGGGTGGAGCGGACGGAGCCGCTGCCGGGCTGGGCGCCCGCGTCGGTCTAGCGGTCAGAACCCTCCTGCACTGGGCTGCGACCAGAACCTTCCTGTGTCGTGCCAGCAACCAGAACTCTCCGTGCACCTTGGGAACTCTCCGTGACCGCATGCTCGTTGTCCTGGCATCCGCCGTGCGAGCCATGAGGCAGCACGCGCCGGAGATACGTGCAGGGAGCGCGAAGGGGGTGGTTATGGAGGTCCTGCTCGCTGTTCTGATCCACTGGTGGGACGCATTCACACGCCGCGTGGGACATCCGCGGCCGGTCGCGAGTCGGCCAGACAGTCGCCGGCAGGCCTGCTTCGAGCCCGCCTGCGTCCCGCCGAAGCCGCCTCGTCCGGACGCGGCGTCCGCTTCGTGCTGGGAGACACCGGAGACGGCGGCGGGCGCCAGCGTCACGAAGTTCAGCCCCATACCGAAGCCGAACAACAGCATCGGACCGAGAACCCCGCCGACGTACGAACTGTCCGAGCTGATGAGCGCCTGCCAGGCGAGTCCGATCGCCGCGAGCGCCGAGCCCAGGAGCATGAACGGCTTCGGGCCCAGCACCGACAGGAACCGCTGCGAGAGACCCGCGCCGAGCGCGATCACGACCGTCACGGGCAGGAAGGCGAGCCCGCATCGATCGGGCTGAAGCCGAGCACGTTCTGCGCGAGAGCACGATGTAGAAGAACTCCTCGGCGCCGCGCTGGATCAACTCAGCACAGTCGGATGAAACGGCCTGACGATGGAAGGCGTCGCCGCCGGCGCCCAGACCGGAAAGGCGGCGGTCTACCGGCTGTGGCCGTCCAAGGACCTCGTCGCCGGCGCCCTGCGCGCCGGACTGCCGCACCTCGACGCGGTACTGGACGAGGGAAGCGTGCGCGAGGACCTCTTGGCGCTGTGCCGGAGAGCCGCCCGTGACGCGATGTTCTCCCGTCCGGGTTTCGCGCTTCGCTCGGTGATTCACGAATGCGATACGACGCAGGCCGAGCGCTTGCATGGCGTGATCTTCGCCGGGGTCGTGAAGCCCGCCATCGAGATGCTGCGGGAAGTCATCGAGCGCAGGATCAAGCAAGGGGAGGTGCGTTCCGGCGCTGCGAACCGATGCGTCTTCGATGCCATCCCGGCGATGACGATGTACCGCTCCAAGATGTGCGGCTGCGAATGACGGGCTCAGGAAATCGAGGAGACGATCGACCAGTTGATGGTTCCGCTGCCGCGGTCGAGCGACGCCTGACAGGGACCGGCGAGGCCCGTCGGACCGCCGGGGCCGACCGGGGTGTCGCGGGCGGTTCCGGGCGGCGTAACCTAGGGTCGCCATGCCGTACGAACCGCCTACTCACACCGTCGAGCGCTCCCTTCGAGCCACGACCGGAGCGAAGATCGTTGCAGGTGTCGACGAGGTGGGGCGCGGCGCGTGGGCCGGTCCCGTCACCGTCTGCGCGGCGATCACCGGACTGCGCCGGCCGCCCGAGGGTCTCACCGACTCGAAGCTGCTCACCATCAAGCGACGTACCGAACTTGCCGAGGAGCTGCGGAAGTGGGTGACGTCGTACGCCCTGGGACACGCCTCCCCTGAGGAGATAGACGACCTGGGGATGACGGCCGCGCTGCGGCTCGCCGCGGGGCGTGCTCTGGACGCCTTGCCGGTCCGACCCGACGCGGTCATCCTCGACGGGAAGCACGACTATCTCGGTGCACCGTGGCGGGTCCGTACGGTGATCAAGGGCGACCAGTCGTGCGTGGCGGTCGCGGCGGCCTCGGTGATCGCCAAGGTCCAGCGCGACAAAATGATGGCCGAACTGGGTATCTACCATGCAGACTTCGGTTTTGCGGACAACGCCGGGTATCCCTCACCCGTGCACAAGGCCGCACTGGCGGAGCGGGGTCCGACCCCCTACCACCGGTTGTCGTGGGCGTATCTTGATGCGCTGCCCCAGTGGCGGCACCTCAAGAAGGCCCGCAGCTGGACGGACGGAAGCGTTCCGGAAATCGAGGGTCAGCTCGGCTTCGATTTCTGAGGGTTTCGTTCGCACGCATGCGCCACCCGCCGAAGCGGGCCGTACCAACGTTTGATAAATATCAACCCATGCCTCTCATTCCCGAGGAGCCTCAGATTCACGAGAGTGCCCAGGGTCCCCGCGCTACTCCGGCCAGCGGCCGCACCGCGCCGACCCCTCGCCCCGTACCCGGCCCCCGTCCCGCGGCTCCGTCGCGTCCCGGTCGTCCCGGTCCCCTCCGGCCCGCGCCGCCCGTGCAGCGCACGCCGCGTGAGGTGGCCGCCAAGCCCGGTCCGTCGGGTCCCGCGGCCGGTGACGCCGCACCGGCCGCCCCGCAGATCCAGCTGATCCCGGCTTCCGCAGAAGGCGCGCTCGACGCCGCCGAGGAGGCCGTGGACCTGCTCCTGGACTCCGGGCGCGCCCCCGGTGACGTCCTGGTGATCACGACCGGCGAACAGCACCCGTGGGCCGCCCACGAGCTGTCCTTCGGAGAGACCGCCTACTGGGCCCAGCACGACGCCGGTGACGACGTCTTCTACACGGACGCCACCGTCGCCGGCCGGGTCGCGTCTCGTCCGGTGGTCGTGGTCGCCGTCAACGGCGGTGCCGAGGCCGCAGCCGCGAGTGCCCTGTCCCTGGCCCACTCCCGGGCCACCGCCCTGCTGATCGTCTGCGGTGATCCGCAGCGGATCAACTCGGTGCTGGGCACGAGCGTCTGAGTCGGTGCTGTGGCGTCCGGTCGGGCGCCGGGGCTGACGTCAGGCGCCGTGAGCTGACTTGAGTCGCCGCTTCGGCGGCTCCGCACGACGGGTGGTTCGGCGTGCCCGGAAGGCTGCACGCCGTCGTTGCGTGCGGTCCTGTCCGGGCGGCCTCAGCGCTGTTCGGGGTGTTCGTTCCGACTGTCGGTCAACGGAACCGTGGTGTGCCGTGCGACGGTGTTCCGCCCCGAGTCCGTGCGGAACGGTCTGTCCAGGGACGGTCCGCCCAGGGCCTCAGCGTGCCGCCGCAGCGCGGCGGAGAACCTCGGAGGCGGCGCCACCGGTGCGCGGCAGCGGCGGCGGTGCCTCCGACGTGTCGAACGGCTCCGGTGCCGAGGCCGAGTGAGGGCGGCGTCCGCCGCGGCCCTCGCCGAGCACCTGCCAGCCGTCACGGGTCAGCGTGATGTACGCCCCGCAGCGCAGCCCGTGCAGAGTGCAGGCGTCGCGCAGCCCCCACATCCACGCGCCGTCCTCCTCCGTCCAACGCGCGTCTCCCTCGCGGCAGTAGAGCAGTACGGCGGTGCGCACCGGTGTGCGGCGCCGCAGATCGTGCGGGATGATCCGGCGCAGCTGCGCCAGCAGCACGTTGCGGAACATCCAGCCGTCGGCCGGGGCCGGTCGGCGGCCGAACGAGGCACTCGCCCGCAGCCGCTCGTCCGGGTCGAGCACGGCGATGACGGCGGTCGCCGGCTGCGGGTGGTGCCGGGCGTGCAGTCCGCTGACGACTTCACGGGGGTTGCGGAGCAGCGGGATCCCGGCGGCGGCCCATTCCGCGGGTTCGAGCAAGCGGTTGGCGGAAGCGACGGACGTCGACGCCGCTGCCGAGGCCGGAGCGAATCCGAAGGTCACGGTCCTCCCTTCGGCTACGCGCCCACACTGCGGGCGGGGTCGGATTCT
The DNA here is from genome assembly GCF_037055355.1 of Streptomyces sp. DG1A-41. Classification (GTDB taxonomy): domain Bacteria; phylum Actinomycetota; class Actinomycetes; order Streptomycetales; family Streptomycetaceae; genus Streptomyces. The sequence continues at coordinate 6,811,859 of NZ_CP146350.1, forward strand.
GGGAGCGCGCACCGCAGCGAAGCCCTACCGGATCGGCGGTCGTGCCGTGCGGGAGCGGACCTCAATTGTTCCTGTCGAACTTGAATGCGGCAACGAGCAAATGGCGCAGCCGACCGTTATCAGATGTTGCGCGGCTAATATCCCCACCCTGTGCGTCGCCGGGCCACCCATGGGGCGTTCGAGCCCGACACGTTCGTACGTCACGGAGGTGCGCCGCGTCCAGAGGTGTGCGCGACCGGGCAGGTGGCGGCGCCCGGTCAGCGGCCGGTTCCCGGCCAGGATCTGGCGGCCATGGCTCTCGACGCGCGGTCAGCCTTGCATGGCCAGCACCAGCGGCAACACCCCCTGCGCGCCGGAGCGTCGGAGCATCCGGGCCGCGACCGCGAGGGTCCAGCCGGTCTCCGTGTAGTCGTCCACGAGGAGGACCGGGCCCTGGGCCTCGGCGAGGGCGGACGCGAGGGCGGGCGGCACGGTCAGTGCCCCGTCGAGCGCCTTCAGCCGCTGGGCGCTGTTGCTCCGGGGCCCCGGGTACACATCGCCCGTGTACTCGACGGCGCCCAGCAGCGGCAGCCGGCCGACCTCCGCGATCCGCGCTCCCAGGGAGTGGATCAAGCGGGGCCGTGTGCGCGAGGCGACGGTGACGACGCCCACCGGGCGGGGCTGAGGGTCCGACGCACCCGGGGCCCAGCCGCCGGGTCCCCTGGCCCAGTCGGCCAGCACCCCCACCACGGCCTTCGCCACGTCGTCCGGCACGGGTCCGTCGGGGGCCTGGGCTGCCAGCATGGGCCGCAGCCGGTTGCCCCAGCCGATGTCCGACAGGCGCCCCAACGCACGTCCCGGCGTGGCCTGTTCGCCGACCGGGATACGTCCCTTGAGGTCCACTCCGATCGTCGGCAGCCCGGTCGGCCACATCCGGCGGGGCTCCACCTCGACACCCGCACGCCCCAGGTCCACACGCGCCGCGTCGAGTGCCTCCTCGGACATGTCCGCGGTGAAGCGCGGGCCCGCGCAGTTGTCGCAGCGACCGCATGGCTTGGCGGCCTCGTCGTCGAGCTGGCGCTGCAAGAACTCCATCCGGCAGTCCGTCGTCGACGCGTACTCGCGCATCGCCTGCTGCTCGGCCTTGCGCTGACGCGCCACCCACGCGTACCGCTCGGCGTCGTACGTCCACGGCTGCCCCGTCGCGCTCCACCCTCCCTTGACCCGCTTGACCGCCCCGTCCACGTCGAGGACCTTGAGCATGGACTCCAGGCGGGAGCGGCGCAGCTCGACCAGGGGCTCCAGAGCGGGCAGCGACAGGGGCTTCTCCGCGTGCGAGAGGATGTCGAGCGTGCGGCGCACCAGGTCTTCCGAGGGGAAGGCGAGCGACGCGAAGTACTCCCAGATCGCCTCGTCCTCCTTCCCGGGGAGCAGGAGTACCTCGGCGTGCTCCACACCGCGTCCCGCACGGCCCACCTGCTGGTAGTAGGCGATGGGGGAGGAGGGCGAACCGAGGTGCACCACGAAGCCCAGATCGGGCTTGTCGAAGCCCATACCGAGCGCCGAGGTGGCGACCAGCGCCTTCACCTTGTTGGCGAGCAGATCCTCCTCGGCCTGCTGACGGTCGGCGTTCTCCGTCTTGCCCGTGTACGAGGCGACCGTGTGCCCGCGCTGCCGGAGGAAGGCGGTGACCTCCTCGGCGGCGGCCACGGTGAGCGTGTAGATGATCCCGGAACCCGGCAGTTCGTCGAGATGCTCGGCGAGCCAGGCCATCCGGTGTGCGGCGTCCGACAGCCGGAGCACGCTCAGACTCAGGCTGTCCCGGTCCAGCGGGCCCCGCAGTACGAGGGCGTCCGAGCTGCCGCCGGTGCCGAGCTGTTCCGCGACGTCGGCCGTCACGCGCGCGTTGGCGGTGGCGGTGGTCGCGAGCACCGGAACGCCGGGCGGGAGGTCGGCGAGCATCGTGCGCAGTCGGCGGTAGTCCGGCCGGAAGTCGTGGCCCCAGTCGGAGATGCAGTGGGCCTCGTCCACCACCAGCAGTCCGGTGGCGGCCGCGAGCCGGGGCAGCACCTGGTCCCGGAAGTCCGGGTTGTTGAGCCGCTCGGGACTCACCAGCAGGACGTCGACCTGACCGGCGGCGATCTCGTCCTGAACGGCCTCCCACTCCTCGGTGTTGGAGGAGTTGATGGTCCGGGCGTGGATGCCGGCCCGGGCCGCTGCCTCGACCTGGTTCCGCATGAGCGCGAGCAGCGGGGAGACGATCACGGTCGGACCGCTGCCCTGCGCCCGCAACAGCGAGGTCGCCACGAAGTAGACCGCGGACTTGCCCCAGCCCGTGCGCTGGACGACCAGGGCACGGCGTCTGTCGGCGACCAGCGCCTCGATCGCCCGCCACTGGTCCTCGCGCAGCCGGGCCGTTCCCGAGACGTCCCCGACGAGACGGGCGAGAACCGCGTCGGCCGTCGCCCGGAGATCAGCGTTGCTGGTGTGCTCCATGCGCTCCATACAACAGGACGGCACTGACAGCGCGAGCGGTGCACGAAATCATCAGACACCTCGCTGTTTCGAGTGACGTGTCCCTGATCGGAGTTATCCACAGGGTCAAGCGGAGCTTCGGATTCCGCGAGATCGTCTTCGCATGACGAACCACAGCGAAGCGACTGGATCCTCCGAAAACAGCGACATCACCGGGCCCGACGCGCACGGCGAGCACAAGGAAGGCGGACAGGAGAAGCGTGGGAGCGACAGGACCGGCCCGCACGTCCCCGGCCCCGCGTACGACGACCACGGCGGCGAGCACCAGGTCACCCTGCGCACCCCGGCCGAACTGGCCGACGCACTGCCGTATCTGCTCGGTTACCACCCGGAGGACAGCATCGTCCTGGCCGCCCTGCACGACAGGGACGGACGCGGGCGGTTCGGCGGCCGGGCCAGGCTCGGCATCCCCGCCAACGCGGACGACTGGCCGTCGGCGGCCCGGCAACTGGCCCACGGCCTGGTGACGGGCAGCGAGCGCCGAGGGGCCCGCCCTGATTCGATGGTCGCCTTCCTCTGCCAGGAACCGGAGAAGGGCGAGTCCGGTCGGCAGGTCATGGAGCGGCTGAGGCCGCTGGCCCAGAAGCTGCGTGTGGAGTGCGGTTCCCTGGACGTCACGGTGGTCGAGGCGCTGTGCATCTCCGACGGTCGTTACTGGTCGTTCTGTTGTGACAACGCCGCGTGCTGCCCGCCCGAGGGAGTCCCCATGGGCCTGCCCGGCACGTCGGTGCTCGCCGCCGCTGCCACTTACGCGGGGATCCAGGTACGCGGCACGCTCCGGGAGCTGCGGGCCCGGCTGCTCCCCTGGGAGAACGCTGCCGCTCTCGAGCAGGAGACCGCCCTGGACACCGCCAGTCTGGCGCTGGTCCCGAGGATTCTGGACGACGCCGGCCGCGCCGAGGTGGCCGACGAGACACTGGAACTGGCCGGGCGCATCCTGGACCGCTTCGCCGGGGCCCGGCCCGTCTCCGGCATGCTCCTGGCGGATCTCCGCGACGACGAACTTCTCGGGCACGACGAGGCAGCCCGGTTGATCCTCGGCCTCCAGGACCGCGCGACCCGTGACCGAGCGGCCGAGTGGATGGAGGGAGACGAGGCCGGACACGCCCTTCGCCTCTGGCGGTCACTGGCCCGCCGATGCGTCGGACCCTACGGCGAGCACGCCGCTGCGCCGCTCACTCTCGCCGGCTGGGTCGCATGGTCCACCGGCGACGAACTGGAGGCGCGGGAGGCCCTCGCCATGGCCCTGAGCGCGGATCCCGACTATCTCTTCGCCCGTCTCCTGCACCAGGCCTGCAACGAAGGCCTCGACCCGGAGTCGATCCGCAGCTGCCTGCGAGCGGAGCGCGAAGACCGTGGGCGCCCGGGAGACGCCGGCTCGGCGGCTCCGGTCGACGGTTTGGATGCCCGGGTGGGCGCTTCCATGCCCCGGAGGGACGAGTGTGCCAAGCGGGCGGACGACTCCTTGGCCCCGGCGGACGGCTGCGTGGAGCAGGTTGGCGGTTCCCTGGCTGGGGCGGACGTCTGCGTTGAGTCGGTGGACGGTTCCCTGGCTGAGGCGGACGTCTGCGCTGAGCGGGCGGATAGCTCCCGGGCCAGGGCGGACAGCTCGCGGGCCAGGGAGGACGACTCCGCCGGGTGCGTCGACAGCTCCGTCGCGCAGAAGGACAGCCCCCCGACTCGGTCGGACGCCGACGAGGTCGCCATGGTCGAGGCAGCCGTGCCCGAGTTCGAGCAAGAGCCCGCACCTACGTCCACGGCGACGCCCTCACGCCGTCGACGCCGTACCCGTTCCGCCGGTGCTGTCGGCACGGCCACGGGCGGTACCCGCGCGGGAGACCGTGTCCGGGGCACGCGGGTGCCCCGTCGGCGTACTCCGGCAGGCACTACGCGCCCTACCAGTGCCGCAGAAGCCGGCACGCGGACCGGGCGAGAAACCGCGGGAACCGCGCGGTCCGGCAGCGTACGCGCGGGCGGCACGCGTGCGCGTACGTCGAAGAAGACGGCAGTGCCGTGCCAGGGCGCGGGCCAGGAAGGCGCACAGCGCGGCCAAGGCACGGAGGGGGAGGAGTGAGTGCCCTCCCGGTGGCCTCGACGCGCCCCGGGGACGCGGGCGTGACCCTGAGGAGGTTCATGCCGTTCACCTGAGTGGCGGAACGCCTGGACGGGGCGTGACGCCGCACTGCCCCTGCCCCGTCGGAGCCCTCCGGCACCGGCGCCGAACTCGATCGAGGCGCACAGAGCGCAGAGGAAGCCTCTCCATGCATCAGCCGACTCCGCCCTCCTCCGCCACCGACGACCCCCACGCCCCGGGTGGAACCCCGCCGCCCCGGAGGTCGGGCCCTGGCCTGTCCGGGGCCGGGGCTCCGCGGTCGGGGGCCCAGGACGTCGCTCCGCGGCCGACGGCACGTGTCGTCGACGGATTCGGGCCCAGGTTCCCCGGGGGTGCCTCACCCGCCTCGCTGCCCACCGGACCGGATTCGTGTCCGCCCTCGACACCGGACGGGGGCCGTTCGTCCCCCAATGGGGCGGGCCAGAGCCGTCACCCTGGTTCCGGGTCCGGGTACGGCTTGCCCTCGCCGCCCTTGGCTCAGAGCCGGGGCCCGTCCTCCACGGGGCAGCCCGCCGGGCTTCCCCGAGGCGCCACGATCCCCGGTCTGCGCTGGTCTGCCGACCTGCCGCCCGCCCACACCTTGATGATCTGCGTCGCTCTTCCCGGTCTGGCCATCTCGACGGAGGGAGGGCAGATGACCGGCCGGGGGCTGGAGGGGTTCTACCGAGCCGGCCGACGCGTGCTCTCCCGGTGCGAGATCCGCGTGGCCGGGCGGGAACCGCTCGCCGTCCAGGCCCGTATGGCTGCCGCCGACCGCGCCAGGTTCGTGGGCACGCTTCGCACGTCGCCACAGGCAGGCCCGGACCCGGACGTGGTCGTGGAACGCAACCGTCTCGCGGACGGCACGGAGCGGATCACCCTGCACAGCGCGGCTCCCCGCCCGCTGCGTCTGCCCGTCGAGGTGTCCCTGGGCACGGACCTGGCCGACCTCGGGTCGATCGCCTCGGGCCGCGCCGGACCCGAGCTCCCCGCCAGTGTCCACGACTCCGGCCTGCGCTGGTCCTGCGCCACCGGAAACGCGTCCGTCACGGCCGCACCGCCTCCCTCGGACGCCCTGGCCTCGGCCGGACTGCTGCGGTGGGAGCTCGACCTGCCACCGGGCGGCAGCAGAAGCGTGGAGCTGCGGGTGCGGCCGGACGGCGCCGGTCCCCTCCGAGCCGTGGGCCGCGCGGCGACCAGCCCTCTGGCCGCGGCGCGAGCGGAAGGAGACGACCCCGGAGTCCCCGCACTCCTGAGCACGAGCATCGAGGATCTCCAGGCCCTCCTGCTGCGTGATTCCGCGCACCCCGCCGACACCCACCTCGCGGCCGGGGCACCCTGGCGCTGCGGTCTGGCCCCGGCCGACGCGCTCGTGGCCGCCCGGATGGCCCTGCCGCTCGGTACGGGCCTGGCAGCGGGGACACTGCGGATCCTCGCCCGTACCCAACTCTGCGGCCCGGGACCGCAGTCCGGGACGATCCCCGGCCCGAGACGGGACGCAGGCCCGCACCTTCCGCCGCAGTGCACCGGTACGGAGGCCACGCTGCTGTTCCCCGCACTGCTCGCCGAGGCCCGCCGCTGGGGCCTCGGCGAGCAGGAGACGGAGGAACTACTGCCTGCCGCCGAGCGCTGTCTGACCTGGCTGCGAACGACCGTGGGCGACGACCCGTACCTGCGCGACCCGCACCCCGGCGGTCCCGTCCGATGCGAGACACAGGCCCACGCTCACCGCGCGGCACTCCTGGGCGCCGACCTGCTCGACGCCTGCGGCCGCACGGGTGGTGCGGCACTCCGGCAGTGGGCGCAGGCCTTGAGAACCGCCTTCCGCAAGGACTTCTGGGTCGACGACCGCGGGGGCGGCCGGCCCGCGGCAGCCCGTGCCCCGGACGGCAGGCCCGTGCCTCATCTGGGCGCGGCCGCCGTCCACCTCCTCGACACCGGACTGCTGGGCGAGGGCGTCTTGGCGCCCGGTCTGCTCGACAAGGTTCAGACCGAGAACCTCGCCCGGCTTTTCGGCAGCCCCGTCATGGACTCCGGTTGGGGCCTGCGTGGACTGGGTGCGAAGGAACCGGGATTCAATCCGTTCGGCCACCGCGCCGGGGCCGTACGGGTCCAGGAGACCGCACTCGCCGTCGCGGGTCTGGCCGCCGCCGGCTACGAGAAGGAGGCGACCTCGCTGCTGCGCGGCGTACTCGCGGCCGCCGAGACCTTCGCCCACCGGCTGCCCGACATGTACGCGGGGGAACAGCGCACGGAGGGGAGCGCTCCCCTCCCGCACCCGGCGGCCTGCCGCCCGGCGGCCACATCGGCGGCCGCCGGAGTGCTGCTGTTGACCACGCTCGCCGGCATCCGCCCCGACGCCCCGGCCGGGACGGTCACCCTGCGCCCCATGCGCAGCTCGCCCCTGGGCGAGATCGGCTTCACCGGACTGCGGATCGCGGGCGCCCCGTTCTCCGTGCGGGTCAGCCGGCTCGGCCTCGCCATGGTCGAGGAGGCGGCCGACGGACTTCAACTGGGGGTGTGACCTGGTACGACATTCAACCGTCAGCCAAGCGGGCTGGCCAGTGGTGTCCATATCCGACCGAAGTGGATCAGTCGCCGATGCGACCGCCGAAGGGAGTGTTTATCGTCAGGCAGACGACTATGATCGCCGCATGCCCTACGACCCGTCAGCGTTTCCGCCCTTCGCCGTCACTGTGGACCTGGTCGTGCTGACCGTGCGCCGCCATGCCCTGTGCGCGCTGGCGGTACGCAGGGGCGAACCGCCGTTCCAGGGGCGTTGGGCGCTCCCCGGCGGCTTCGTACGAGCCGACGAGGATCTGGCACAGGCCGCGGCACGCGAGCTGGCCGAGGAGACCGGACTGCGCGTCCACGACCCGTCCGCCCCCGCGCAGGACCACGGGGCGCACCTGGAGCAGCTCGCCACCTACGGCGACCCCAAGCGGGACCCCAGGATGCGGGTCGTCAGTGTCGCCCACCTAGCCCTCGCTCCCGACCTGCCTGCGCCCGGGCCGGCGGCGACGCCAGCAACGCGCGCTGGGCCCCGGTGGAGGAACTGCTGCACCAGGGCGGTTACGGGCGGGACGCCGAGCCGGTCGCGCCGCTCGCGTTCGACCATGCGCAGATCCTGTCGGACGGAGTGGAGCGTGCTCGCTCCAAGATCGAGTACTCGTCGCTGGCCACTGCCTTCTGCCCGCCCGAGTTCACCGTCGGAGAGCTGCGCCGTGTCTACGAGGCGGTGTGGGGCGTGGCACTCGACCCGCGCAACTTCCACCGCAAGGTCACGGGCACACCGGGCTTCCTCGTCCCCACCGGTGGGACGACCACCCGCCAGGGCGGCCGCCCGGCTCAGCTCTTCCGCGCCGGCGGTGCGACTCTGCTCAACCCTCCGATGCTGCGCCCCGAGGTCTGACGAGTCCGGAACGCCACGCGCCCGGCCCGGAGAAGGGTGATCGTCGTGCCCGAAGCAGGCCTCGTGGTGCCCGGAAAACCGGACATAGCGCGCTATCTTGCTGCGGGTGATCCAGGCCTTCGGACTGACCAGCAACCCCCGCAAAGAGCTTCCGCCCGCAGCCGACGACGTCTCCTTCGAGGCGCGAGCGGGGTGCGTCACCGCGCTGCTCGGAGCACCGGGCGCCGGCAAGACGACAGTCCTCAGGCTCATGCTGGAACTCCAACAGGGCCGGGGCATCACCTACTTCCGGGGCCGCCCCCTGCACCGCATCGCCCACCCCTCGCGCGAGGTCGGTGTGCTGCTGGGCGACGTGCCGGGGCACCCGGCCCGCACGGTCCGCGGTCATCTGCGCATGCTGTGTGCCGCCACAGGGGTTTCGGTCCGGCGAGCCGACGAAGTGCTCGATGCGGTCGGGCTGGTGAGCCTGCGCGACGAACGCCTCGGCACCCTCTCGCGCGGCATGGACCGCCGCCTGGGTCTGGCCTGCGCCCTCCTGGCCGACCCTCACACGCTCGTCCTCGACGATCCCGCCGACGGGCTGTCCGCCCGCGAGAGTCACTGGCTGCACGGCATGCTGCGCGCACACGCCACCCAGGGCGGCACGGTCCTGTTCACCACGGCCGACCCCAAGGAGGCCGCGCGCACCGCCGACCGCGTCGTCACGCTGGAACAGGGCAGACTCGTGGCCGACCAGGAGGCCGCGGAGTTCTCGCGCACCCGCCTGCGTCCCCGGGTCGCCGTACGCAGCCCGCACGCGGCCCGTCTGGCGGCTCTCCTGGCCAAGCAGGCCCGCATCGCCCAGCGCTCCGTCGAAGTCGTACGAGAAGGCGGCAACCGCCTCTCCGTGTACGGCAGTACCTGCGCGGAGGTCGGTGAGACGGCGTTCCGCCACGGCATCCTCGTGCACCAACTCGCCGACGAAATCGGCGACATGGGGCCCGGGGCGGGAGTAGCGCAGACAGGTGAGCCGCAGGGTGGCCGTGACCCGGGCCCGGGCAAGGCAGGGCAGACGGCGGGCGAGTCGCACGGGGCCGGCACGGCGGGAACGTCTGCCGACATGCTCGAACACGTCGACGTGGAGCCGGAGTGCGCGGATGCCAGGCCAGGGCACGTCACCGATGCGCACCGGGCGACCGTCGCGCCCCAGGCCGCCAACGGTGGTCCGCAACCCACCCTCGACGCGTCGAAGCCGGCCCCGGTCACCGCCGATCCCGTGGCCGCTACCGTCGAGCCGCGACCTGCGGCTGAGTCAAGCCCCGCCGTTGACGCGTCGAAGCTGCCCCCGGTCACCGCCGATCCCGTGGCCGCTACCGTCGAGCCGCGACCCCCGGCTGAGCCACGACCCACCGTCGATGCACCAAAGCCGGTCGCCGACGAGCCCTTGCCCCCCGCCGGGCACGCGCAGCCCGCCGTCGAGCCGCACGAGCGCTCGGACGCCCCCTCGGCCGGCCACCCGTCCGACACCGAGGCCCGTCCTCAGGAGAGGACGACACCTCGCGCGTTCCACCGCGCCGATGCCCGCACGGCACGCACGCTCGACGCACTGCCCCCTCTGCCGCCTCCCATCGCCGTCCGCCCCGCCCCCAGCCCCCTGCGTCCACTCCGTTACGAGATCCGCCGTGCCGCCGGGATCGGCACCGGGTTCCTCACCGGGGCCGCCGTGCTCGTCGTGTCCGCCGTGACCGCCGTCGTGCTCGCCCGTATCGGGCACACCCCGCAGCCACGCCTGCTGGCCGCGTGGCCACAGGAGCTGCCCCTGCCGCCCGCAGCGCTCGGCGCGGGGCTGCTCGGCGCGCTGGCCTTCGGCGACGAGTTTCGCCACCCCGCCCTGGCCGCGGACCGCGGCACCGTGCCCCGCCGGCTGGGGCTGCTGGTCGCCAAACTGCTCGTCGCCACGGCCACCGCGCTGATGCTGGCCGTCCTCACCGTCGGCTGCGACGCCGAGGTGCTCTATCTCATCTACGGACGGGAGCTCGCCCAGGTTCCCGCCGACTGGCTTTCGCTGAGTGCGAGTTGGATCGGGCTGATGGTCGGCTGCGCCTGGGCGGGCGTTCTGGCCGCAGGCGTCTTCCGGTCCACCACGGCCGGGCTCGCCGCCGTGGCCGCCGTGCCGCTCCTCGTCGTACCCGCGGTGCACGAGGTCCTGGAGGGGCCGTCCGTGCGGACCGCGGCGGGACTTCCCATGCGGCTGCGCGAGGCTCTGCTGCCGCGATGGCCCTTCGGGGGAGAGCGCTACCTGGAAGCCGCGCTGAGTGCGATCTCCCAACCGGTCGGCGGCGCACTGACGTTGTCGCTGACCGCACTGCTCTTCGCGTATCTGCTGACCGCACTGCGGAGCCGGTTCCGGTGACGACTGTCCGTAACCCTGAGTCCGGCCGTGCGCACAACTCCCCGCAGAACGCCCATTTCTTTCCGATAAGGCGTCAATTGCGATGGGGTGAGCGATCACCCTTTCGTGTGCTTTTCACCAAAGACCTCAAGGGAGTTGGAGACGGCGCCGACAAAGGATGCGTGAGTACCCTTGCGCACACCATGATGACCGCCGCCCGCTCCGCTGACTCCGGCCTCGCGAGCCCGGGCGAACTCGATCGCTACCCCTACGCAGAGGCGCCCGCCGTCGACCGCGTCGGTGCACCTGCCTGGGGCGGCGGGGACCCCGAGCTGGGCCGGGTGGGCCGACGCGCCGCGGGCAGCCGCGGACGCGGGCTGCACGGCCAACTCGTCCAGCAGCTGGGTCAGATGATCGTCTCCGGCGACCTGGGCGCCGACCGTCCGCTCGTGCCCGAGGAGATCGGCCAGCGGTTCGAGGTCTCCCGCACCGTCGTCCGCGAGTCGCTCCGCGTCCTGGAGGCCAAGGGCCTGGTGAGCGCCCGCCCGAACGTCGGCACGCGCGTGCGCCCCGTCAGTGACTGGAACCTCCTCGACCCGGACATCATCGAGTGGCGGGCCTTCGGGCCGCAGCGCGACGACCAGCGCCGCGAGCTGAGCGAGCTGCGCTGGACGATCGAGCCGCTCGCCGCCCGCCTGGCCGCCGGGCACGGGCGCGAGGACGTCCAGCAGCGCCTGACGGACATGGTCGAGATCATGGGGCACGCGATGGCCCAGGGTGATGCGCTCACCTTCTCCCGTGCCGACTCCGAGTTCCACTCGCTGCTCATCCAGGTCGCAGGCAACCGCATGCTGGAGCACCTCTCCGGGATCGTGTCCGCGGCCCTCCAGGTCTCGGGCGGTCCGGTCGCGGGCTGTGACCGGCCGAACGAGACCTCGCTGGCGCATCACGGCCGCATCTGTGACGCCCTCGCCGCCGGCGACGGAGCCGCGGCCGAGGCGGCCATGCGGCAACTCCTCACGGTCCACCCCGAGGTGGAACGCGTAGTGCCCGCTCCGCGCGAGCACTGACCGCGTTCCGCGGGCGGCGCGGCCGGGTGCGCCACCCCCCTCCTGTGGCAGCGCCCGTTCGGTGAACCGCCTCCCGTCGGACCCCGCGGGATCCTCGCGATCCCGCGGGGTCCGACGGCGCGAAGGGGCCGCAGATCCGCTGGAGCGGCCGGCTGACAGCCAGATGCGACCTGCTTTGCCCCTGTCTGATCGATTTTGTTCGCTTACGGGGTGTGACTCGGGCCACGCGAATTGGGCGTAACGCTCGCGGGAAGAACGCGATGACCTAAGAGGTGACAGCCGCGGAGGGAATACGGACGCCGTTCACGGCGCTGTGCATCTTCCCGGCCCCCGCCCGCGCCGTCGGCCCACCCCCAAGCCGGCGGTCGGCTCCTGTCCACTGTGGACGGGGCCGGAAGCCGTTTTCCAACGTTCCGAGAGGTTGTTCGTGTCGGCCAGCACATCCCGTACGCTCCCGCCGGAGATCGCCGAGTCCGTCTCTGTCATGGCTCTCATTGAGCGGGGAAAGGCTGAGGGGCAGATCGCCGGCGATGACGTGCGTCGGGCCTTCGAAGCTGACCAGATTCCGGCCACTCAGTGGAAGAACGTACTGCGCAGCCTCAACCAGATCCTCGAGGAAGAGGGTGTGACGCTGATGGTCAGTGCCGCAGAGCCCAAGCGCACCCGAAAGAGCGTCGCAGCGAAGAGTCCCGCCAAGCGCACCACCACCAAGACGGTTGCGGCCAAGGCGGTGACCACCAGGAAGGCCACCGCCACGCCGGCGGCTCCTGCCGCCGAGCCCGCCGTCGAGGAAGAGGCACCTGCCAAGAAGGCAGCCGCCAAGAAGACGACCGCCAAGAAGGCAGCCGCGAAGAAGGCGCCTGCCAAGAAGGCAGCCGCGAAGAAGACCAGCGCCAAGAAGGACGACGTCGAGCTTCTCGAAGAGGAGGTGCTCGAGGAGGCCGCTCCCGGCAAGGCCGGCGAGGAGCCCGAGGGCACGGAGAACGCCGGATTCGTGCTGTCCGACGACGACGAGGACGACGCGCCCGCCCAGCAGGTCGCCGCCGCCGGTGCCACCGCCGACCCGGTCAAGGACTACCTCAAGCAGATCGGCAAGGTCCCGCTGCTCAACGCCGAGCAGGAGGTCGAGCTCGCCAAGCGCATCGAGGCCGGTCTGTTCGCCGAGGACAAGCTGGCCAACGCCGACAAGCTGGCGCCGAAGCTCAAGCGTGAGCTGGAGATCATCGCCGAGGACGGCCGCCGCGCCAAGAACCACCTCCTGGAGGCCAACCTCCGTCTGGTGGTCTCCCTGGCCAAGCGCTACACCGGCCGCGGCATGCTCTTCCTGGATCTCATCCAGGAGGGCAACCTCGGTCTGATCCGCGCGGTCGAAAAGTTCGACTACACCAAGGGCTACAAATTCTCCACGTACGCCACCTGGTGGATCCGTCAGGCGATCACCCGCGCCATGGCCGACCAGGCCCGCACCATCCGTATCCCGGTGCACATGGTCGAGGTCATCAACAAGCTCGCGCGCGTGCAGCGCCAGATGCTCCAGGACCTGGGCCGCGAGCCCACCCCGGAGGAGCTGGCCAAGGAGCTCGACATGACCCCGGAGAAGGTCATCGAGGTCCAGAAGTACGGCCGTGAGCCCATCTCGCTGCACACCCCGCTGGGCGAGGACGGCGACAGCGAGTTCGGTGACCTCATCGAGGACTCGGAGGCGGTCGTCCCGGCCGACGCGGTCAGCTTCACGCTCCTCCAGGAGCAGCTGCACTCCGTGCTCGACACCCTGTCCGAGCGCGAGGCGGGTGTCGTCTCGATGCGCTTCGGTCTCACCGATGGTCAGCCGAAGACCCTCGACGAGATCGGCAAGGTGTACGGCGTCACGCGCGAGCGGATCCGCCAGATCGAGTCCAAGACCATGTCGAAGCTGCGCCACCCGTCCCGTTCGCAGGTGCTGCGCGACTACCTCGACTAGTCGTCGCGGTCGTACGACGCGGAAGGTCCGGTTTTCCTCGGGGGACCGGGCCTTCTTCACGCTCTCCGCGGGTGCGGGCCGCCACCGGGTGGATCACTCTGGGTGTCTCGCCGACACCACGGAGTGAGGAGCGTGTATGCGTCGTCGCTTTGCCCGAGCCCTGGCCCGACCGCTGGTTGTGGCAGCCGCGGTATCCGCCCTATCAGTGGGCTCAAATGCCCCTGTGGCCGCCGACAGGGTGGTCATAGGGGGATTTCCCGTCGACGTGTCGGAGAGCCCGTGGACGGTGGCCCTGTCCAGTCGTGACCGGTTCGGGGGTACGCGCGCGGGGCAGTTCTGCGGCGGAGTGGCGGTCGGCCGCAGCACCGTGCTCACGGCGGCCCACTGCGTGGACGAGGAGGTCCTCGGCGGGCCACCGGAGCGCGTACGCGATCTCAGGGTCATAGCGGGGCGCACGGACCTGCTCTCGGACCGCGGTGGCCAGGAGATCGCCGTGCGAGACACCTGGATGAACCCGGCCTACGACGGTGCCAGCAACGTCGGGGACTTCGCCGTACTCACCCTGGCCGAGCCTCTGCCCGTCGGCTCGGTCATCGGCATGGCGGCCGCCGGCGACCCCGCGTACGCCGTGGGCGAAGCCGCGACGGTGTACGGATGGGGCGATATCTCGGGCGCCGGGGAGTACTCGAACAGTCTGCGGGCGGCACGCGTGCGTGTGCTCCCCGATGTTCTCTGTGACGAGGCGTATCCGGGAGGTGCGGGTGGCGTCTACGACGCCAGGAGCATGCTGTGCGCCGGAGAGGCGAAGGGAGGCCGGGACGCCTGCCAGGGCGACAGCGGGGGGCCGCTGGTGGCCCAGGGGCGGTTGATCGGGCTCGTGTCCTGGGGGATCGGCTGTGGGCGGCCGGCAGCCCGGGGGTGTATGTGCGTGTCTCCGACATCATGCGCACGCTCGACTGGACTCCGGTGTGAAGATCATGCCCAAGCTCGGCCGGTACGGTGTGAAGAAACCGCGCGGGGTGCGTCCGGCGGAGCCTGAGCGGATTGGCGGGGACGAGGACGGGCGGCTGCCTCGATAGTGGAGGCAGCCGCCCGTTCACCGGCCTGTGCCGTGCTGGCTCGTCGTCGGACGCGAGGTGTCAGCGCTCTTCTTCGGAGGCAGTCGCGGGAGCGGACGTCAGCCGCTCCGTCTCGTCCTGTATCTCAGCGGCGATCTTCTTGAGTTCCGGCTCGAACTTGCGCCCGTGGTGGGCGCAGAAGAGCAGCTCTCCGCCGCTGAGCAGAACGACGCGCAGGTACGCCTGGGCGCCGCAGCGGTCGCAGCGATCAGCGGCCGTCAACTGGCTCGCAGGGGTCAGAACAGTAGTCACGTCGCCTCTTCTCTAGCTCGACGAGCTGTCGTACCAGGGTCAACATCCAACCAGCCCCAAAACGTTCCCGCTCGTGGCTTTTCCTCGAAAAAATCTTTGCGAGGCGGCTGTCTGCTGCCGGTTGGCGGCGAATGTGCCGTATTGCGTGTCTATGTGTCTTACGGGGCTTCGCGTTGTATCGGTGGTCGGTCCTCCCGGCTGGGTTGCCGGTTGTTCATGAGGACGTGCCCGGAGCCTAAATGGTTCATGCCTGGAAGGGAACGTGATGTGTGCTTCACTCCAACGAGGGATCGAACAAACATGCGAGTCTGGACTAGGGTGAGTTTCCGACGAGGGTGGCGTTACAACGGCTCTACCAGGCCTCGGTACCCTCTCACCGGTGACTGAAGCCGCGCCCTTACCCATGAGGGCCCCATCTGAAATTCAGCGAGGAGCGAACCGCGTGACCGCCGAGACGTCCGTGCCGTCCACAGCTCTGCTGGCAGGAGCAGACCGGGACGGGTCCAACTACACCGCGCGGCACCTGCTCGTCCTCGAGGGGCTCGAGGCCGTGCGGAAGCGCCCCGGTATGTATATCGGGTCCACTGACAGCCGTGGCCTGATGCACTGCCTCTGGGAGATCATCGACAACTCCGTCGACGAGGCCCTCGGCGGTTACTGCGATCACATCGAGGTCATCCTCCATGACGACGGCTCGGTCGAGGTCCGGGACAACGGCCGGGGTATCCCGGTCGACGTCGAGCCCAAGACCGGCCTGTCCGGTGTCGAGGTCGTCATGACCAAGCTGCACGCCGGCGGCAAGTTCGGCGGCGGCTCGTACGCCGCCTCCGGCGGTCTGCACGGCGTCGGCGCCTCCGTGGTGAACGCCCTGTCCGCCCGTCTGGACATCGAGGTCGACCGCGGTGGACACACCCACGCCATCAGCTTCCGGCGCGGTGTCCCCGGCGCCTTCGCCGGGAACGGTCCGGACGCCAAGTTCGAGGCCGAAAGCGGCCTGCGCAAGGCCAAGAAGATCCCGAAGACCCGCACCGGCACGCGCGTGCGGTACTGGGCCGACCGCCAGATCTTCCTCAAGGACGCCAAGCTCTCCCTGGAGAACCTGCACCAGCGCGCCCGCCAGACCGCGTTCCTGGTGCCCGGCCTGACCATCGTCGTGCGCGACGAGTACGGGCTCGGCGAGGGCGGCAGCAAGGGCGAGGAGTCCTTCCGCTTCGACGGCGGAATCAGTGAGTTCTGCGAGTACCTGGCGAACGACAAGCCGATCTGCGACGTCCTCCGCTTCTCCGGACAGGGCATCTTCAAGGAGACGGTCCCCGTCCTGGACGACCACGGCCAGATGACGCCCACCGAGGTCACCCGCGAACTCGGCGTCGACGTCGCGCTGCGCTGGGGGACCGGCTACGACACGACGCTCAGGTCGTTCGTCAACATCATCGCCACCCCCAAGGGCGGTACACACGTCGCCGGCTTCGAACAGGCTGTCGCCAAGACGATGAACGAGGTGCTGCGCGCCAAGAAGCTCCTGCGCGTAGCCGAGGACGACATCGTCAAGGACGACGCCCTGGAAGGCCTGACCGCGGTCGTCACCGTGCGTCTCGCCGAGCCGCAGTTCGAAGGCCAGACCAAGGAGGTCCTCGGGACCTCGGCGGCCCGCCGCATCGTGAACAACGTGGTCACCAAGGAACTCAAGGCGTTCCTGACGTCCACGAAGCGGGACGCCGCCCAGCAGGCCCGTGTCGTGATGGAGAAGGCCGTCGCAGCGGCCCGTACACGCATCGCCGCCCGGCAGCACAAGGACGCACAGCGCCGCAAGACGGCCCTGGAGTCCTCCTCGCTGCCGGCGAAGCTCGCCGACTGCCGCAGCGACGACGTCGACCGCAGCGAGCTGTTCATCGTCGAGGGCGACTCCGCGCTCGGTACGGCGAAGCTCGCCCGGAACTCCGAGTTCCAGGCGCTGCTGCCGATCCGGGGCAAGATCCTCAACGTCCAGAAGTCGTCCGTGACGGACATGCTGAAGAACGCCGAGTGCGGCGCGATCATCCAGGTCATAGGAGCCGGATCGGGCCGGACCTTCGACATCGACACGGCGCGCTACGGCAAGATCATCATGATGACCGACGCCGACGTCGACGGCTCGCACATCCGCACGCTGCTCCTGACCCTGTTCCACCGCTACATGCGGCCCATGGTCGAGGCCGGCCGGGTCTTCGCGGCGGTGCCGCCGCTGCACCGCGTCGAGATCGTCCAGCCGAAGAAGGGCCAGGACAAGTACGTCTACACGTACTCGGACCGGGAACTGCGCGACACTCTTATGGAGCTCCAGAGCAAAGGCATCCGCTACAAGGATTCGATCCAGCGCTACAAGGGTCTCGGCGAGATGGACGCCGACCAACTGGCCGAGACGACCATGGACCCGCGCCACCGCACTCTGCGCCGGATCAACCTCTCTGACCTCGAGGCCGCCGAGCAGGTCTTCGATCTGCTGATGGGCAACGACGTCGCGCCGCGCAAGGAATTCATCTCCAACTCGGCGGCGACGCTGGATCGGTCGCGGATCGACGCGTAGTCGCTGCGCTGGGCTTTGGCAGGACAGGGCAGGGCAGGGCAGGGCAGGGCAGGGCAGGGCAGGGCAGGGCTGGGGCGCTGGTGATCTATTCCGGGTCGGGTGCTGGTTGGGTCCTGGGATACGGTCTGACCGGCTTTGGTGACGTGGCCCGAACGCGGCCCAGGCCGTCGCGGCCGAGCTGTTTCTCCACCCCTGGGTGGAGAAACAGCTCGGCCGGGGATCCACCCGTGATCCACCCGCACTCCGATCCCATGACCTGGCGACTTCCGTAGCGTCGAAGGCGTCGGTGGCACCGCTGCCGGCATCCCCTTTCCCGCTCACGGAGGTTGTGATGTCCGGGCTCGTCGACGCGCTGGTGATCGTGGCCGTTGCGGTGCTGGTGATCGCCCGGCAGTTCCGCGCAACCCCCATCGACGGCGAGCGCCGCTGGTGGCTCCTGCCCGCGATCCTGGCCGTCGTCGCGCTGCGCGAGCCCGGCATACTCGACGCCCATCACCACACGGTCTCGGTGGTGCTGCTCGGCGCCGAACTGCTCGTCGGTCTGGCCACCGGGGCCGGCTGGGCCTGGACCACCCGCATATGGGCGGAGCCTGACGGCACCGTGTGGAGCAGGAGCAGCACGGCGAGCGTCGCCGTCTGGGTCGTCGGAATCGGGCTGCGCGTCGGGCTCTACGCGCTCGGTGCCGCGGTGGGCGTTCACCAGGACAGGACCGCCGTGCTGCTGAGGATGGCCGGCACCCTGCTCGTCCGGACCGGAACCCCGGCCTGGCGCGGTCAGTTGCTGCGTCCTGCCGTGAACTCGCGCGGGGCGTACGGTGACAGCATGATGCGGCCTGCGGGGAAGGAGCACGTGTGAAGGAGAACGCCTGGACACGCTGGCCTTCCCGGGAGGCACTCAGCCACGAGGGACTCTCCCGTTCCCGGTGCCTGATGGTCTGGACGGTGAGGGCCTTGGTCCTCGGCGTACTGATCTGGCGTGTCTTCGCCGAGAGCGAGGCGCGTGGCTGGAAGATGGCGGCCGGAGCCGGAGGGGTGCTTCTGGCGGCACTGCTCGCCTGGCTGTTTTTCCGGACCACGCTCCAGCACCGGCTGTGGCCGTCGCTGGCGTCGCTCGCGCTGCTTCAGGGTGTCGCCGTCGCCGCCCAGATGTCAGGCTTCAAGGTCGCGGCCCTTGTCATGTGGTGCGGATGCGCCGTCTCGGCACTGGAGCGGCTCCCACCGGCAGTCGCCCTCAGCGCAGCAGGCGTGGCACTCGGTTCGTTCGGGGCCGTCAACCACGACGAAGTGCTGACGTCCGTGGTCACCGGCGTCGGCCTCGCCCTGGCCGGATACACGCTGCGCCTGGACGCCGAGGCCCGCGGCAGCGCCCAGCGGCTGCTCGCCCAGGAGCGGGCCGCGCGTGCGGCCGAGGCGGAGACGGCGGCGCTCGCGGAGCGGGCCCGCATAGCGCGGGAGATTCACGACGTGCTGGCGCACAGCCTGTCCGCCCAGCTCGTGCACCTGGAGGCGGCCCGGCTGCTGATCGAGCGTGGCGGGGAACGGGAGCAGATTCTCGAACGAGTGGTGGCGGCGCGGGAGATGGCGCGTGGCGGGCTCTCCGAGACGCGGCAGGCGCTCTCCGCCCTGCGCGGGGATCTGACCCCGCTGGAGGAGTTCCTGAACCAGTTGGTGGGTACGGCCGACGGCGCGGAGGTCACCATCACGGGTGAACGCAGGGCGATGCCGGCCGAGGCTTCGCAGGCTGTGCGCCGAGCGGCCCAGGAGGCTCTGACGAATGCCCGCAAGCACGCTCCGGGCGCCAAAGTGCGCCTGCGGCTCGACTACAACCCGCACGGAGTGACCCTGGATGTGCGGGACTCGGGCGGCTCGCCGGGCGAGCTGACCGGGACGGGAGCCGGGTACGGTCTGCTGGGCATGCGGGAGCGAGCCGAATTGCTGGGCGGTTCGCTCGAGGCCGGGCCGGGCGAGGAGGGGTTCGTGGTGACGTTGAAGGTGCCGGTATGACGGAGGGGACCGAGCGGAAGCCCGCTCGGGTGGTGGTCGCGGACGACCAGACCGTGGTGCGGGAAGGCATCGTGATGCTGCTCGGTCTGCTGCCCGGGATCGAGGTCGTCGGCGCGGCGGGGGACGGGGAGGAGGCGATGCGGCTCGTCGCCGAAGTCGCCCCGGACGTGGTGCTGATGGACCTGCGCATGCCTCGCTGTGACGGGGTGGAGGCGACCCGCAGGATCCGCGCGGAGTACCCCGGGACGCAGGTCGTGGTGCTCACGACGTACGCCGATGACGAGTCGCTCTTCCCTGCACTGGCTGCGGGAGCGCGCGGCTACCTCACGAAGGACGCCGGCGGGGAGGACATCGTGCGGGCCGTGCACAGCGTGCTGTCGGGGGACGCGGGGCTCTCGCCCAGCGTTCAGAGGCGGCTGCTGGAGCGTCTGGCGGAGGCCGAGGTGAGACCGGCCTCGCCCCCTGAGGCGCCGGACGGGCTCACCGTGCGGGAGACGGAGGTGCTGCTGCTCATCGCCGAGGGGCTCAGCAACCAGGAGATCGGCCGCAGGCTGCATGTCTCCACCGCCACCGTGAAGACCCACATCAACAACCTCTTCACCAAGACGGGGCTCAAGGACCGTGCACAGGCGGTGCGTTACGCGTACGGAAAGGGGCTGGTGCGGCCACCAGCGGGTTGAGTCACCTGATGGGGTGAAGAGCGAGGGGAAGAGGAGTCGGGGATCTCCCCGTTCTGTCCATCCTTGGGCATGCAGCCAAGCAAGGGCCGTCCCCGTAGCGATGGGGCTGGTCAGGAAAGTCCGGTCGAGCGAATCGACGGTGCCGGCCTGGGCCCGGCCGAGGAGGCCGGACACCTCAGGTACGACGATCCCTGGTACGACGTCCTCGCTTCCGGCTGGGGCGAGTCAGCTGGTGCCGGGGGCCGGCGCTGGCCGTGGTTCCGTCTCCTCGCAGGGAGGGCGGGATCGCGGCGGCCGATGTGTATCTCGAGGTGCAGCGCAGCGCTGCCTTCCAGGAGGTGCGGCGGCGGTTCCGGAGGTTCGTGGTGCCGGCCTTCGTAGCGTTCTTCGCCTGGTATGTGGGCTACGTCGTGGCTGCCACGACCGCGCCGGAGTTGATGGCGCGGCCCGTGGCGGGGGCGGTGAACGTGGCGCTGGTGGCGGGGCTCGGGCAGTTCCTGACCACATTCCTGTTCACCTGGGCGTATGCGCGGCACGCGCGGTTGCGCAGGGACCGGGCGGCGCTCGAACTGCGCTGGGACACACAGGAGCTGACGCGCGGTGTGAACGGAGGTGTCTCGTGACGGGTGAACACCAGACGCTGGCGCTGCTGCTGTTCGGCGGGTTCGTCGCGGTCACGCTGGCGATCACGACCTGGGTGAGCCGCAACCGGCGCGGTTCGGCGGAGGAGTTCTACGCGGGTGGGCGGCTCTTCTCTCCCATGGAGAATGGTTTTGCCATCGCGGGTGACTACATGTCGGCCGCTTCCTTCCTGGGCGTCACCGGGCTCATCGCGCTGTTCGGCTACGACGGGCTGCTGTATGTCGTCGGATTCCTCGTGGCCTGGCTGGTGGTGCTGTTCCTCGTGGCTGAACTGGTCCGCAACTGCGGCCGGTTCACGCTGGCCGATGTTGTGGCGGCGCGGATGAGGGAGCGGCCGGTACGGATCGCGGCGGGAACCTCCTCGGTCACCGTGTCCGTTCTGTATCTGGTGGCGCAGATGGTCGGCGCGGGCAGCCTGGTGGCGCTGCTGCTCGGGGGCACGAGTGAGGCGGCGCGGGCCTGGACCGTCATCGGGGTCGGCGGGCTCATGGTGATCTATGTGTCGTTGGGAGGGATGCGGGCGACGACGTGGATCCAGATCGTCAAGGCCGTCCTGCTGCTCGGCGGCACGATCGCGCTGACGGCGCTCGTCCTGGTGCGCTTCCACGGCGACCTGGACCGGCTGCTGCTCACGGCGGCCGAGCGCAGCGGTCACGGGGAGGCGTTTCTGGCGCCCGGGCTGAAGTACGGCGGGGACTGGACCGCCCGCTTCGACTTCATCAGTCTGGGGCTGGCCCTGGTACTGGGCACGGCCGGGCTGCCGCACATCCTGTCCCGGTTCTACACCGTGCCCACCGCGCGCGCCGCACGCCGGTCGGTGGTTTGGGCCGTCGGGCTCATCGGCGGTTTCTACCTGATGACGATCGTGCTGGGATTCGGCGCGGCCGCCATCGTGGGGCCGGACGCGGTACGCGGGTCGAACGCGGCCGGGAACACGGCCGTTCCGCTGCTGGCGCTCGATCTGGGCGGTGGCGCGGGATCCACGGGCGGAACGGTTCTCTTCGCGATCGTCGCCGCTGTCGCCTTCGCCACGATCCTCGCCGTGGTCGCTGGGATCACACTCGCGTCCTCGGCGTCGGTGGCCCACGATCTGTACGCGTCCCTGCGGCGCCCGGGCGGCAAGCTCCGCAGCGAGGTGGCCGTGGCCCGTGTCGCCGCCGTCGGTGTCGGCGTGGTGGCGATCGCCCTCGGCCTGCTGGCGCGGGACCTCAACGTCGCGTTCCTGGTGGGCCTCGCCTTCGCCGTCGCCGCGTCGGCGAACCTTCCGGTGCTGCTCTACTCCCTGTTCTGGCGCGGCTTCACCACACGCGGTGCCGTATGGGCCGTCTATGGCGGTCTGGTCCCGGCCCTGGTGCTCGTGGTGCTGTCCCCGGTGGTCTCCGGAAGCGCCGACTCGCTGTTCCCGAACGTCGACTTCCAGTACTTCCCGTTGCAGAACCCAGGCCTGGTCTCGATCCCGCTGGGCTTCCTCGCGGGCTGGCTGGGCACGGTCACCTCGGCAGAGGTCCCGGACGAGGCCAAGCACGCGGAGACCGAGGTGCGGTCGCTGACCGGGGCGGGAGCGGCGTAGCGGCGGTGCCTTCAGCGGCGTACGGCTACGGGGCCCCCGCGTAACGGTGTTCGGGCCGACCCGTGTCGCCGTACTTGGGGGAGAGGCACAGGCATCCGGACTGTTCCAGGCGGCGCGGGTAGCGCTGGGCGGTCGAGCGGCTCAGTCCGGTCTCGACGGCGACCTCGTTGGCGGTGAGCGGGTGGTCGGCGCGGTGCAGTGCGCGGCTGATCAGTTCCGTGGTCGGCTCCGAGTGGCCGCTCGGCAGCCCCGGGGACGCGCGGACCGGGGTGGTGCGCAGGGCGCTGAAGATCCGGTCGACCTGTTCACCCCTAGATGAATGAGTCCGATGTGTGTGCTGGTCGCGACCATGGCGAAGGGCGCCCGTTGGCTCGTGTGTGACTACCAGCCTGGACGCCCTTCTGGCGGCACTGTACGTGTTCATCGACGACCATGTAGCCCCTCGTCGCCGGATCGGGCGACCCCCGAAACTGACGGACGCCGAACTGCTGTGCTTGGCTGTCGCCCAGGTCCTGCTCGGCTTCCCCTCGGCCCGGCACTGGATCCGCTTCGCCCACGCCCGACTGGGACACCTCTTTCGCTACCTGCCCCAGCAGTCCGCCTACAACAAGCGCCTCAACGCCGCCGGACCGCTGATCAGCCGTGTGATCGAAGCTCATGCCAGGCAGGTGCCGACCTGGAACGACGACCTGCGGCTGATCGACTCCACTCCGCTGCCCTGCGCCGCCTCCCGCGAGACCGTCAAACGCTCCGACCTGGTCGGCCACGCCGGATACGGCTACTGCCGCAGCCACTCCCGCTTCTTCTGGGGCTTCCGGCTCTACCTCCTCACCACGGCCGAGGGCATGCCCGTCACCTGGTGCCTGGCCCACCCGAAACTGGGCGAGCGGGAGGTGATGACCGCGCTGCTGGAACGCGACCACCGCCTCATCCACAGCGGTCAGGTGATCCTTGCGGACAAGGGTTTCGCCGGGCGGGAGTTCGAGGCGTTCCTCACCGAGCGCCTGGGCGTCCACCTGGTGCGGCCGGACCGTAAGGACGAGCCGGTCCGGCACGGCTGCCTGGCCCGCGTCCGCCAGTGGATCGAGGCCGTCTTCGACACCCTCAAAGGCCAGCTCAGCCTGGAACAACACGGAGGCAGAACCACAGCCGGAGTCTTCGCCCGCACCGCACAACGACTACTCGCCATGGCGGCCGGCATCTGGCACAACTGGACCACCGGCGCCAAGGTCAAACGATCTCTCATCGCCTACGACCACTGAGAACATCGGACTCACTCATCTAGGCGCGGGTCGCCCACACGTAACGGTGTTCCGGGCGGCCCGCGTCGCCGTACTTGAGGGTCAGCCTGGCCCGTCCCGTGCGCTCCAGGAGCTTGAGATAGCGCTGGGCGGTCTGGCGGCTCACCCCGGTCCGCTCGGCGATCTCCTGGGCGGACAGAGGCCCGTCCGCGTTCATCAGGGACTGACGGACCAGCTCCGCGGTGGTGGGGGAGTGGCCCTTGGGCAGGTCCGGTTCTGAGGGGGCCGACAGCGCCCCGAAGATGCGGTCCACCTCGGCCTGCTCCGCCTCCCCGCCGCCGTCGAGGGTGCGACGCAGCTCCGCGTACGCCTCCAGCTTGGCGCGCAGGCCCGCGAAGGCGAACGGCTTGACCAGGTACTGCAACGCGCCGTGCCGCATCGCCGCCTGCACGGTGGTCACGTCCCGGGCCGCCGTCACCATGATCACGTCGGTCTGGTGGCCGCGCCGGCGCATCTCCTGGACGACCGCGAGCCCCGTATCGTCGGGCAGGTAGTGGTCCATGAGCACCAGATCCAGCCGGGGCAGCGTCTCCAGCCGGCTCAGCGCGTCCGCGGCGCAGTGGGCCTCGCCGGCGACATGGAAGCCCGGCACCTTCTCGACGTAGGCGGCGTTGACCCGCGCGACCCTGGTGTCGTCGTCCACGACCAGGACCTCGATCATCACGACTCCTCCTTGGCGGTCTGCGGGGCTGACGGCACGGTCAGGGCCGGTTCCGGGCCCGGTTCGGCCAGCGCCTCGGGCAGGACGACAGTGAACTCCGCACCCCCGCCGTGCGCCTCGCCGACGGTCGCGCTGCCCCCTTGCCGCTCGGCGAGCCTGCGCACCAGGGAGAGTCCGATGCCCCGCTCGCGGTGCGCGGGCGGCTTCTTCGTGGACCATCCCTCGGTGAAGATCAACTCGCGGTGCTCCGGCGGGATTCCCGGGCCCGTGTCGCGCACCCGGAGGATCGCCGTACGACCCTCGGCGCGCAGTTCGACCTCCACGCGCGCGTGCGGCTTGCCCGCGACGGCGTCGAGGGCGTTGTCCACCAGGTTGCCGACGACGGTGACGAGCCCCTGGGGATCGATCAGCCGGTCGGGCAGCCGGGTCCGGTCCGACACCCACAGCGCGACGCCCCGTTCGGCCGCGACGGTCGCCTTGCCGACCAGCAGGGCGGCGAGCAGCGGGTCCTCGATCCGCTCGGTGACCTGTTCCGCGGTGGCCCGGTGGTCACCGACCACTTCGCCGACGAACTCGACGGCGTCGTCGTACATCTCCAGTTCGAGCAGCCCCAGGAGCGTGTGCATACGGTTGGCGTGCTCGTGGTCCTGGGCGCGCAGGGCGTCGATCAGCCCACGGGTGGAGTCGAGTTCGCGGCCCAGTTGCTCCAGCTCGGTGCGGTCGCGCAGGGTCGCCACGGCGCCGCCGTCGTCGGTGGGCATACGGTTGGCGACCAGCACCCGCTGGCCCCGCACGGTGAGCAGGTCCGTGCCGGTCACGCGCCCGGCCAGCACGTCGGCCGTGCGGCCCGCGCCGAGCGCCTCGTCGGGGGAGAGGCCCACCACCGCGTCCCCGATGCCCAGCAGGCGCTGCGCCTCGTCGTTGACCAGGCGGATGCGGCCGGTGCGGTCCAGGGCGACGACGCCCTCCCGGATGCCGTGCAGCATCGCCTCGCGTTCCGACAGGAGCGACGCGATGTCAGAGAAGGCCAGGTCCCTGGTCTGCCGCTGGACCCGCCGGGAGATGAGCCACGCGGCCAGCGCGCCGACGGCCAGGGCACCACCGGCATACGCGAGCAGTCCCGGGATCGCGTGGATCAGCCGGGCCCGGACGCTGTCGTAGGCGATGCCGACCGAGACGGCGCCGACGACCATGCCGTCGCTGTCACGCAGCGGCACCTTGCCGCGGGCGGAACGGCCCAGGGTGCCGCTGTCGATCTCCATGACCTCCTTGCCGGCCAGAGCCTGGCCGGGGTCGGTCGAGACGATGCCGCCGATCTGCTTCGGGTCGGTATGCGACCAGCGCACGCCCCGCCAGTCCATCACCACGATGTACTCGGCCTTGGTGGCCTTCCGGATCCGCTCCGCCTCCCGCTGCACCGGACCGTTCGGTGAGGGAGGCGTGTCCCTCACCTCGTTCGCGAGACCCGGTTGCTGCGCGGTGGTCTGCGCGATGGCGAGCGCGCGGCGCATCGCCTGGTCGTCCAGCTGGTTGCTCAGGGGCGCGAGGAACAGCCCGGTCGCGAGGACCGCGACTCCCGCGGCGATCGCCACCTGCATCAGCAGCACCTGCGAGAACACCCGCCGGGGCAGGCCGAGGCGCAGGCGGCGTGCGGGGGGAGTGGGACTCATACCCAAGAAGGTACGTGGGGCTGTCTACCCGCCGTAATGGGTGTGGCCTGGATCTCTTGACCAATGCTTGAGGAGACGGTCCGGACCGCGGCCGGCGGACCGCTCAGCTCGCGAGCGCCGTCGTCACCCTCACCTCGCGCACGGCCACCACGTCCATCCGCGCGGGCGAACCGAGGACTGCCGCTCCACAGCTCTCCTGCCGGGGCGGCAGGGCCGCGCCCTGGACCACCTCGACCTGCCAGCGGCGGCCGTCGGCGTGGGCGACGGTCACCTCCCAGCGCGGGGCCGCGCCGGCCGTCCGTACGACGCTCAGCGCCTCCGCTGCGTATTCACCGGTCCTGGTGCGCACGGCGAGCTCGGCCGCCTGACCGGGGCGTTCCCAGGCCGAGCTGCCCCGGCACCCCGCCACGACGATCCGTCCCTCCCGCGCGCCGTGCAGGACCTCCTTGAGGGTGTGCGCCTCGGCCCGGCCGTACGCGTATCCGTACGGCAGCACGAGGACCGTCGGGGCGAAGCGGTGACCACCCAGATGAGTGACCTCCCAGACGCCCTCGACCCCGGACGTGGCGAGTTCGGCCGCGAGAGGCCGGCCGAGGAGGGCGCAGCAGCGGTCGCGCTTGCCGTTGGTGCAGACGAGGGCGAGCGGATCACCGTCGTGGGGCCGTCCGCCGAGCACCGCGTCGAAGGAGCGGTGATCGCCCCGGCCGAGTGCGGCGAAGTCGAGATCGAGGAGCTGCCCGGGGTCCGAGGTCGTGGCGCCGTGCAGCCACACGTTTCCCGGAACGGTGTGGGCCGCGTACACCCGGCGTGTGGCGGGCATCCTGCGGTCCGCGTGCCGTCCGGGACGGCGGATCAGCACGATTCGTACGCCCGTGTCCTTCGCGGCCGACTCCAGGGCACGGCCCAGCGCGGGGTCCAGGTGGCTCGAAGTGAGCGCCTTGGCACCCCACGGGCCGGGCTGTTCCAGCAGCAGCCAGGTCGTCGCGGTGGCCGCGGTTCCCGAAACGGGCTCGTCGGAGTCCCGGGAGACGCTTGAGCACGTACTCACAGAGGTGAGCCTAACCTGAGTTGGCTCGCGGTGACTCTCGGCCCCGCCCTGCGCTAATCCGGTCGTGGCTGAGGCGGCTTCGGACCCGCGTAGAGCCCGCTCGGGCGCATGCGCAGCGGGCGCTCGCCGTACTCCTCCAGGGCATGGGCGATCCAGCCCGCCGTACGGGCCACCGCGAAGATCGTCTCGCCCGCGGTCGGGGGCATGCCGCAGGACGTGGTGAGCACGGCGAGCGCCAGGTCGACGTTGGCGTGCAGCGGCGCGTGGCGGGCGGTGGTCTCGACGATGTCCCGGGCCGCGAGGAGTGCGGGTTCCGCGCGCGGGATCTGCTCCAGCAGGGCGAACAGGGCGCGCGCGCGTGGGTCCTCGCCCGGGTAGAGCCGGTGGCCGAGTCCCGGGATACGGCGGCCGGCGCGCAGTTCGTCCGCGATCACGGGCGCGGCGTCGCCCTGGTCGAGCACATCGACGAGCAGCCGGTGGGCGAGCCCGCTGGCCGCGCCGTGCAGCGGGCCCTCGATCACGCCGAGCCCGGCGGAGACCGCCGCGTAGGCGTGGGCACGGGCCGACGCGGCGACGCGCACCGCGAGCGTGGAGGCGGCCAGGTCGTGGTCGACGAGGAGCACGAGGGCGGTGTCCAGGGCACGCAGGGACGCCTCGTCGGGGTCCTTGCGCGGCGACAGCCGGGTCCACAGGCGGTGGGCCAGGGGCCCGGTGTCGCGGCGGTCGTGCCCCGCGGGCGGCAGAGCGGCGACGAGCGTGGGAATGAGGGTGCGCGCCGTGCCGAGCACGGCGTCCTCGGACAGGTCGAAGCGCAGCGGGTCGGCGGTCGCGGCGGCGATCGTCGCCACGCGCAGCCGGTCGGTGGGCGCGGCGTGCTCGGGCAGCGCGTCGACGGCGCGGCGGGCGACGGCGACCGAGGCGGCAGGCGCGGTGAACGTGCTGCCCGGCCGAATCCGGCCCGTCCACAGCCACTCGGCGACCTCCTCGTACGTGTGCCGCGTGGCCAGATCGACCGCGTCGACACCGCGGTAGTAGTAGCGGTCGCTCTCGATGAGCGTGATGCGGGTCCGTACGGACAACTCGCCGCCGGAGGGGGAATTCCCCGCGCTCTCCCGCCTGTTGCGCCGGGCGAGTGCTTCGACCTCCCTGGCGTCGAAGGTGCTGCCCCGGCCGCCGGACACCCGTCGGCTGCTGAGCTGACCGCGGCTCACGTACGCGTACACGGTCTCCGGCTTCACGCCGAGCAGCTCGGCGGCCTCCTTGGTGCTCAGCCGCCGTTCCGTGTCGAGAGAGGCGGGCTCTTGATCGTGCATGGGGGTCACCGTATCCGCCTAGCGGACCATTGAATGATGTATTGATTCAATCAATATTGACACAAGTCAAGTCAACCATGGACAGTCGAATCAAGTCCAGGGAGGAAGACATGTCCGTCAACAGGTCCGCAGCCGCTCTCATCGACGCACCACGGGGACTCGCCGGTGTCGTCGTCACCGACACCCGGGTAGGTGACGTCCGTGGCGTCGAGGGCTTCTACCACTACCGGCAGTACTCCGCCGTCGACCTCGCGCGAACCCGCGCCTTCGAGGACGTCTGGCACCTGCTCGTACACGGCGAACTGCCGGACGCCGGGCAGAGCGCGGCGTTCGCGGCGCAGACCGCGGCGCTGCGGCGGCTGCCCGACGAGGTACGAGCGGCCCTGCCGGCCATCGCGGCGGCCGGCGGGCGCTCCGGCCCGCTCGCCGGGATGCGCACGGCACTGTCGCTGCTGGGCGCGGCCAAGGGCTTCCGGCCCGTGTACGACATCGATGCCGACCGGCGTGGGCAGGACACCCTCGAGGCGGCAGCGGCCGTACCCACGCTGCTCACCGCGCTGCACCGGCTGGGGAAGGGGCTCGAGCCCGTGGAGCCGCGCGAGGACCTGTCGTACGCGGCCAATTACCTGTACATGTTGACCGGTTCGGTGCCGACCGAGCAGCACGCACGGGCGATCGAGCAATACCTGATCTCAACCATTGATCACGGATTCAATGCGTCAACGTTCACGGCCCGGGTCGTCGCGTCGACGGGTGCGGACGTGGCGGCCTGCCTCGCCGGTGCGGTGGCGGCGCTGTCGGGGCCGTTGCACGGGGGTGCGCCCAGCCGTGCGCTGGACACCCTGGACGCGATCGGCACCCTGGACCGTATCGACTCCTGGGTGCGGCAGCGGGTGCTCGCCGGGGAGCGCATCATGGGCTTCGGGCACGCGATCTACCGCACGGAGGACCCGCGGTCGCGGATGCTGCGCGAGGTCGCCCAGGGGTTCGGCGGCCCGCGGGTGGACTTCGCCGTGGAGGTCGAGCGGCATGTCGAGGCGATCCTGGCGGAGCTGAAGCCCGGCCGTGAACTCCACACCAACGTGGAGTATTACGCGGGCGTGGTCATGGAACTCTGCGGCCTGCCCCGCGAGATGTTCACACCGACGTTCGCCGCCGCGCGCGTGGTGGGCTGGAGCGCCAACATCCTGGAACAGGCGGAGGACACGAAGATCATCAGGCCGGTGGCGCGCTATGTGGGGCCGGAGGCGCCGGCGCCCGTGCCTGCCTGACGGACGGTGTCGCCGGAGCACGAAGGGCGCGGCACCCGAGACGCGAACGGCCCGGCGTCAAAGCGTGAACGGCCCGGCACCAAGAGGGGCCGGGCCCGAGCCGCAGCGTCGGCTCGACGGATGCCTGACCCGCCGGCGCGACGGGCACTGCCCTTCGCGTGACGGGCATCCGACGAGATCAGGCGTCAGGAATGTCCGCCTTGGCGTCGATGAGCGTCCTGCGTGTGACCACCACGATGCGCTCGTAGTCGGCCCGGGACGCGTCGCCGGGGAGATTTCCGTCGAGTTCTTCGGTGACGTCGGTGCCGATCACAGCGAACCTGCCGTCGGACAGCTCGAAGATATCGGGGCAATTGGCACCAGTCGCACTTCCCCGCGCGCTGGGAGGGGTGCCAATCCGACGGATGATGTGGCTCACTGTTCTGGCGTTCCTTTTGATCTCGAGGCTTGGTGCGCACTGTAGCCTGCGGTGCGATGCGGCCCTGTAGGACCGCGGCCTCGACAACCGGGCGGCGTGGAGCGGCGGTTCGGCGGTGGTCGACCCGGTTCGCGGGATGCGCAGTAGTCAACCTTGTTGGCACCTGGGGAAACGCGCTGGTTTACGGGTTCGTTACCGCCCAGCCGTGTGATGCGTTCAGGAGAGTGATTCGGAGGGTACGGCGCTTACGGCCGAGTCCGCCACTACTCGCCCGGCGGTTCCCCGACCACCCACCACTCGTCGGTGTCCGCGTCCTCCAGCTGCGCGAGAAGATCGTCGACCATGTGTCCCAGCCTGGCCTCCTCGGAGGAGTCGACGAGAGTCGCCCGATGCGGGCGGGAGGCGTACCAGTACTCCCTGAAGACGGGGTTCTGAAGCATGCTCCGGGCGAAGCCGAAGAACTCCTCCCGGCTCATGTTGCCCATGCGGTAGTAGCACAGGGCGTTCGTGTAGAGGGCGTTGGCGAAGAGGAACTGGCGGAGTTTCCTGGGCGAGACGGTCCCGTCGTAAGCGTCCAGCACCTCTGCCAGCTCCGGGTCGTCCATCGCCTTGCTCAGCAACTCCCAGTGCAGGCGCTGCTGGTGGGCGAAGCCGGTCCGGCGCTGTGACTGCGCGGCCTCCTCCAGGTGCTCGATCCGTGCACGCAACGCGTGGAACGCGGGCCACCGCGCGGCCATGGCGACGGCGGCGCCCGCCGCGAGGACGATCCCTGCCGAGGCGGTGGCGCCCAGCCCTCGAAAGCTCAAATTCCGTGTGTCCATGTCAACCCCCGATTCAGGCGGCCGTTCGCCGGTCGTCGGTACGCGGGTCGACTGGAGGGGACCGGCGAGCGGTGGGCGGCGCTTGCCGTCTCCCAGAGTGCCGAGCGGCTCTGATCGGCGGGGAGGCGGAGAGGAGGCGCACGGAGGGAAGCGAGGGTCGCACAAACCGGCGCCATGACCAACGTCTGCCCCGCCAGTGCTGCTAACAATCGTTCACTTCGTCGCGATTCCCACGGCTCGTATCCTGGGGCGGCATCCCATCCTCGTACGTGTGCCGGGAACGCGAGCCGGTGCACGCGTCGGCGTGAGAGAGGTCGCACGGTGAGTTTGCCGAGCCCGAGACAGCAGCAGATCCCGGTCGTCGTCCTGGCCGGATTCCTCGGCTCGGGGAAGACCACACTCCTCAACCACCTCCTCCACCGCAGCGGCGGCAGCCGCATCGGAGCCATCGTCAACGACTTCGGGGCCATCGAGATCGACGCGATGGCCGTGGCGGGAGCGCTCGGCGATTCGACGGTCTCGCTCGGCAACGGGTGTCTGTGCTGTGCCGTCGACGCGAGTGAGCTGGACCAGTACCTGGAACGGCTCGCGGAACCCTCCCTCGGCATCGACGTCATCGTCATCGAGGCGAGCGGGCTGGCCGAGCCGCAGGAACTCGTGCGGATGGTGCTCGCCAGCGAGCACCCGGGAATCGTGTACGGCGGGCTCGTCGAGGTCGTCGACGCCGCCGAGTTCGACGACACCCGGTCCAGGCACCCCGAGATCGACCGGCATCTCGCGCTGGCCGATCTCGTCGTGGTCAACAAGTTCGACCGGGCGGCGGACGGCGAACGCGTCCTCGGACTGGTCCGGTCCCTCGTCGACCGCGCCGCCGTCGTCCCGGCCTCCTACGGCCGGATCGATCCCGAGTTCCTCTTCGACTGCAGGCCGAGCGAGGAGCGCATCGGTCAGCTGTCCTTCGACGACCTGCACGATCACGGCGCGGACGACCACGCCGGGCACCTGCACATCGACTACGACAGCCTGTCGTTCGTCTCGCGGGAGCCCCTCGACCCGCGCCGGCTGATGGAGTTCCTCGACAGCCGGCCCGAGGGGCTGTACCGGATCAAGGGCTACGTCGACTTCGGGCCGTACGACGTCCGCAACCGCTACGCCGTCCATGCCGTCGGGCGGTTCCTGCGCTTCTACCCGGAGCCCTGGCCTGCCGGCGGCGAACGCCTGACCCAGCTGGTCCTCATCGGCTCCAACATCGACGCCTCCGCCCTCGACAAGGAACTCGGCGCGTGCCGGAGCGACGCCTCCCACGCCGACGAGCGCGGCATGTGGGGCGTCCTCCGGTACGTACGCAATCCGGAGGAGGACCCGGCAGAGCCTGCCTGAGCCCTCCGCCTGAGGGCCCTAGACCGGCCCCGCCACCACCGCCACCGTCTTCGCCAGGGACACACCCGAGCCGTCACGCCGCGGGTCCATTTCCGGGAGGTCGGCCGGGGTGCCGTTCTTCTGTGCCGCGAGGGCCGGGGCCGGGCCCGCCCAGGCCAGGGACAGACAGTCCTCGCCCTTCAGGAACCGCTGGCAGCGGACGCCGCCGGTGGCGCGGCCCTTGCGCGGGTACTGGTCGAACGGGGTCATCTTGGCCGTCGTCTGCACGGAGTCGTCCAGCGTGCCCCGCGAGCCGGCGACGGTGAAGACCACGGCGTCCGCGGCCGGGTCCACCGCCGTGAACGAGATGACCTTCGCGCCGTCGGAGAGCTTGATGCCGGCCACGCCGCCGGCCGGGCGGCCCTGCGGGCGGACCTGGGACGCCTGGAAGCGCAGCAACTGGGCGTCGTCGGTGATGAAGACCAGATCCTCCTCGCCGGTGCGCAGCTCGACCGCGCCGACGATCCGGTCACCCTCCTTGAGGGTGATCACCTCCAGCTCCCCCTTGTTGGACGGATAGTCCGGCACGACCCGCTTGACCACGCCCTGTTCCGTGCCGAGCGCCAGACCCGGCGACGACTCGTCGAGCGTCGTCAGGCAGGCCACCGTCTCGTCGTCCTCCAGGGAGACGAACTCCGCCAGCGGGGCGCCTCCCGCGAGGTTCGGCGTCGGCATCGACTCCGGGAGCTGGGGCAGGTCGATCACGTTCAGCCGCAGCAGCCGGCCCGCCGAGGTGACCGCGCCCACCTCGCCGCGGGCGGTGGCCGGCACCGCCGAGACGATCACGTCGTGCTTCACACGCTTGGCGCCGGCGTCCTCCGCGAACGGCTCGCCGTTCGCCGTCCGGGCCAGCAGACCCGTCGAGGACAGCAGCACCCGGCACGGGTCGTCGGCCACCTGGAGCGGCACGGCGGCGACCGGGGCACCACCCGACTCCAGCAGGACCGTACGCCGGTCGGTGCCGAACTTCTTGGCGACCGTGGCCAGTTCGGAGGAGACCAGCTTGCGCAGCTCCGCGTCCGAGTCGAGGATCCGGGTCAGTTCCTCGATCTCCGCGTTGAGCCGGTCCTTCTCCGCCTCCAGCTCGATGCGGTCGTACTTGGTCAGACGGCGCAGCGGTGTGTCGAGGATGTACTGCGTCTGCACCTCGCTCAGCGAGAAATGCTCCATCAGGCGCTGCTTCGCCTGCGCCGAGTTCTCGCTGGAGCGGATGAGGCGGATGACCTCGTCGATGTCCAGCAGGGCCGTCAGCAGACCCTCGACCAGGTGCAGCCGGTCGCGCTTCTTGCCGCGGCGGAACTCCGAACGCCGCCGCACGACGGTGAAGCGGTGGTCGAGATAGACCTCCAGCAGCTCCTTCAGACCCAGCGTGAGCGGCTGGCCGTCGACCAGGGCGACGTTGTTGATGCCGAAGGACTCCTCCATCGGCGTCAGCTTGTACAGCTGCTCCAGGACCGCCTCCGGCACGAAGCCGTTCTTGATCTCGATGACCAGGCGCAGGCCGTGCGCTCGGTCCGTGAGGTCCTTGACGTCGGCGATGCCCTGGAGCTTCTTCGAGCCGACCAGGTCCTTGATCTTGGCGATCACCTTCTCCGGGCCGACCGTGAAGGGCAGCTCGGTGACCACGAGACCCTTGCGGCGGGCCGTCACGTCCTCCACGGACACCGTGGCGCGCATCTTGAACGTGCCGCGGCCCGTCTCGTACGCGTCCCGGATGCCGGACAGGCCGACGATGCGGCCGCCCGTGGGCAGGTCGGGGCCCGGGACGTGCTTCATCAGGGCGTCGAGGTCCGCGTTCGGGTGCCTGATCAGGTGGCGGGCGGCGGCGATCACCTCGCGCAGGTTGTGCGGCGGCATGTTCGTGGCCATACCGACCGCGATGCCCGAGGCGCCGTTGACCAGGAGGTTCGGGAAGGCGGCCGGCAGTGCCACCGGTTCCTGCTCCTGGCCGTCGTAGTTGGGGTTGAAATCGACGGTGTCCTCGTCGATGGACTCCGTCATGAGGCTCGTCGCCTCGGCCATCCGGCACTCGGTGTACCGCATGGCGGCCGGCGGGTCGTCGTTGCCCAGAGAGCCGAAGTTGCCGTGGCCGTCGACCAGGGGGACGCGCATCGAGAAGGGCTGGGCCATGCGCACGAGGGCGTCGTAGATCGACGTGTCGCCGTGCGGGTGCAGCTTGCCCATCACCTCGCCGACGACGCGGGCGCACTTGACGTACCCGCGCTCGGGGCGCAGGCCCATCTCGTTCATCTGGTAGACGATGCGGCGGTGCACCGGCTTGAGGCCGTCGCGCGCGTCGGGCAGGGCGCGGGAGTAGATGACCGAGTACGCGTACTCGAGGAAGGAGCCCTGCATCTCGTCGACGACGTCGATGTCGAGGATTCTCTCCTCGTACGAGTCGTCGGGCGGCGGGGTCTTCGTGCTGCGGCGGGCCATCGCTGCCGGCTCCTTGCTGAAGCGTTGAACGAGATCTGACGCCGACCATTGTGGACCGCCGCACTGACAACCGGGACCAGGGCCCGGTCCACGGCCTCCCCGACAGGGGTCTGTACGCGGGCCGCGGGTGCCGCTCGCCGGGCCGAGGCGGCGGCCGGGTCCCCGCCGGAAAACTGCCGCGGGCTGGCCTGTCCGCGGTCTTTCGGCCGGGGTCCTCCCGGCTCCGGGCGGTCGGCCGTGTGCCGGCGGGTGCCGCTCGCCGGGCCGCGGCGGCGGCCGGGACCCCCCTCGGAGGACTGCCGCGGGCCTGCCCGTCCGCGGTCTGGTCTTCGACCGGCGGTCTCCCGGCTCCGGGCCGCCGGCCGTGTGCCGGGATCACCGCGCGCGGGCGCGGCCCTGCCGGGTCCGCCGGGCGCGCTCCCACCACCGCACACCGCCCCCCGGCCGCTTCCCCCTCTCGCTCTCCGCGTACGCCCCCCGGGAACTTCACCAGGGCCCCGCGCGCTTGCATACAGTGGCAGGACTCGCCAGGAAAACCGCGGTTCGAACGACCGCGCCGCGATCGAAGGGACGTACATGCCCATGGGTCACACGGCCACAGCCCAGGCAGGCTCCGGGGGCCTGACAGCGACCGAGCACCGCCTGGCCAACGGCCTGCGCGTGGTGCTCTCCGAGGACCACCTGACCCCGGTCGCGGCGGTGTGCCTCTGGTACGACGTCGGCTCGCGCCACGAAGTCAAGGGGCGTACCGGCCTGGCTCACCTTTTCGAGCACCTGATGTTCCAGGGCTCCGCCCAGGTGAAGGGCAACGGCCACTTCGAGCTCGTCCAGGGTGCGGGCGGCTCGCTGAACGGCACCACCAGCTTCGAGCGGACCAACTACTTCGAGACCATGCCCGCCCACCAGCTGGAGCTCGCCCTCTGGCTGGAGGCCGACCGCATGGGCTCCCTGCTGGCCGCGCTCGACGACGAGTCGATGGAGAACCAGCGGGACGTCGTCAAGAACGAGCGCCGGCAGCGCTACGACAACGTCCCCTACGGCACCGCCTTCGAGAAGCTCACCGCCCTCGCCTACCCGGAGGGCCACCCCTACCACCACACCCCGATCGGCTCGATGGCCGACCTGGACGCGGCCACCCTGGAGGACGCGCGCGCGTTCTTCCGCACCTACTACGCGCCGAACAACGCCGTGCTCTCCGTGGTCGGCGACATCGACCCGGAGCAGACCCTGGCCTGGATCGAGAAGTACTTCGGCTCCATCCCCGGCCACGACGGCAAGCCCGCGCCCCGGGACGGCACGCTGCCGGAGATCATCGGCGAGCAGCTGCGCGAGGTCGTCGAGGAGGAGGTCCCGGCACGCTCCCTGATGGCCGCCTACCGCCTGCCGCACGACGGCACGCGCGCGTGCGACGCGGCCGACCTGGCCCTCACCGTCCTCGGCGGCGGCGAGTCCTCCCGCCTGTACAACCGCCTCGTGCGGCGGGACCGTACGGCCGTGGCGGCAGGCTTCGGCCTGCTGCGGCTCGCCGGAGCGCCCTCCCTGGGATGGCTGGACGTGAAGACGTCCGGTGACGTGGAGGTCCCGGTCATCGAGTCCGCCATCGACGAGGAGCTCGCCCGGTTCGCCGAGGAGGGCCCCACGTCCGAGGAGATGGAGCGCGCCCAGGCCCAGTTGGAGCGCGAGTGGCTGGACCGGCTCGGCACGGTCGCCGGCCGCGCCGACGAACTCTGCCGGTACGCCGTCCTGTTCGGCGACCCGCAGCTCGCCCTGACCGCCGTGCAGCGCGTGCTGGACGTGACCGCCGAGGAGGTCCAGGAGGTAGCCAGGGCCCGCCTGCGCCCCGACAACCGCGCGGTGCTCGTCTACGAGCCCGTCGCCGACGACGCCGGCGCAGCGGAGACCGCCGAGGACGCCGACACTACCGAGGACACCGCTGCCGCGGCCCTGAACGAGAACGAGGAGGCGGCCAAGTGACCGAGCTCGCCACGATGGACTTCCACCCCCAGCCGCAGGCGGGCGAGGCCAAGCCGTGGGCCTTCCCGGCCCCCGAGCGCGGCACGCTCGGCAACGGCCTGACGGTGCTGCGCTGCCACCGCCCCGGCCAGCAGGTCGTCGCCGTGGAGGTGCTGCTGGACGCGCCCCTGGACGCCGAGCCGGCCGGCCTCGACGGCGTGGCCACGATCATGGCCCGGGCCTTCTCCGAGGGCACCGACAAGCACTCCGCCGAGGAGTTCGCCGCCGAGCTGGAGCGCGCCGGCGCCACCCTCGACGCACACGCCGACCACCCCGGCGTCCGGCTCAGCCTGGAGGTGCCCGCCTCCCGGCTCGCCAAGGGGCTCGGCCTGATCGCCGACGCCCTCCGGGCGCCCGCGTTCGCCGACAGCGAGGTCGAGCGGCTGGTCCGCAACCGCCTCGACGAGATCCCGCACGAGCTGGCCAACCCCGGCCGCCGCGCCGCCAAGGAACTCTCCAAGGAGCTGTTCCCGGCGAGCTCGCGCATGTCGCGGCCCCGCCAGGGCACCGAGGAGACGGTCGCCGCGATCGACTCCTCGGCTGTACGCGCCTTCTACGAGAGGCACGTCAGGCCCGCCACGGCCACCGTCGTGGTCGTCGGCGATCTCACCGGCATCGACCTCGACGCCCTGCTCGGCGACACGCTGGGCGCCTGGACCGGCTCCGCGGCCGAGCCGCGCCCGGTACCGCCGGTGACGGCCGACGACACGGGCCGGGTCGTCATCGTGGACCGCCCCGGAGCCGTCCAGACGCAGCTGCTGATCGGCCGGATCGGACCGGACCGGCACGATCGCGTGTGGCCCGCGCAGGTGCTCGGCACCTACTGCCTCGGGGGCACTCTCACCTCCCGCCTGGACCGCGTGCTGCGTGAGGAGAAGGGCTACACCTACGGCGTGCGGGCCTTCGGTCAGGTCCTGAGGTCCGCCCCGGACGGGACGGGTGCGGCGATGCTCGCCATCAGCGGCTCCGTGGACACCCCCAACACCGGCCCGGCTCTCCAGGACCTCTGGACGGTGCTGCGCACCCTCGCCGCCGAGGGGCTGACCGACGGCGAGCGGGACGTCGCCGTTCAGAACCTGGTCGGCGTGGCGCCGCTGAAGTACGAGACCGCGGCGGCCGTCGCGAGCACGCTGGCCGACCAGGTCGAGCAGCACCTGCCCGACGACTACCAGGCCACGCTGTACCGGCAGCTCGCCGCGACCGGGACCGTGGAGGCCACCGCGGCGGCCGTCAGCGCCTTCCCGGTGGACCGTCTGGTGACGGTCCTCGTCGGCGACGCGGCGCAGATCAAGGGCCCGGTCGAGGCCCTGGGCATCGGCGAAGTCTCGGTCGTGGCCGCCGAGTAGGAGCACGCGCGCGTAGGGGCCCTGGTTGTCTTCTAAGGCACCAGGGCTCCTTTATGCCCGAATTGATGCGGAGGTTGCCTGTCTGCCCTGTGGGATGCGCTACAAAAACCGCGATCCGTTTGGGAATTGAAAGTGGCCCCGCTTAGGTTCGTCCGGGCTGTTCGTCAGGCAGTGCGCCGCATCCGCGGCACCGGACAGTCATCGCCGAGTCCCCGTACGGCGCGAGCCAGGGGAGCCGGGGACCCAACGCAGTCCCTGGGGTGAATCGGACGCCCGCGCGAGTCGCGAGGGGGTCCGTAGGAGACCTTCCTGCTCCGAACCCGTCAGCTAACCCGGTAGGCGAGAAGGAAGGAAAGGACCAGGCACTCCATGGCGTTCACCCGCGCCACCGGGAAGCATCGTCGTCCCAGCCGGATGCAGCGCGGCACGGCCCGCGCGGCGGGCGTCGCGGCCCTCGCCACCACCGGTGTCATCGGCACCGTGGCAGCCCCGGCCTTCGCGGCCGAGCCCGCCGTCGAGCAGACCGGTCTCACCCCCGTCGTCACCATGGGCGGCACCGTGGCCGAGCAGATCGACGCCCAGGCCGTCGCCCAGAAGCAGGCCGCCGAGGAGGCCGCCGCCAAGAAGAAGGCCGAGGAGGCCGCCCGCAAGCGGGCCGCCGAGGCGGCCGAGGAGGCCAAGGAAGCGGCCGAGAAGGCCCGTGAAGCCAAGGAGCGCGCCGCCCGCGAGGCCGAGCGCAAGCGCCTCAACACCTTCGTGCCCCCGATCTCCGGCTCGTACGTCTCCACCGGCTACAAGGCCGGCGGCGCCGTCTGGTCTTCCGGCAGCCACACCGGCGTCGACTTCCACGCCGCCAGCGGCACCCCGGTCCACGCCGTCGGCATGGGCACGGTCGTCGAGGCCGGCTGGGGCGGTGCCTACGGCAACCAGGTCGTGATCAAGATGAACGACGGGACGTACACCCAGTACGGCCACCTGTCGTCCATCGGCGTCTCGGTGGGCCAGCAGGTCACTCCGGGCCAGCAGATCGGCCTGTCCGGCGCGACCGGCAACGTCACCGGTGCGCATCTGCACTTCGAGGCGCGTACGAGCCCCGAGTACGGCTCCGACATCGACCCCGTCGCCTACCTGCGCTCGCACGGCGTCAACGTCTGACGGCGTACCACTCCGCCACCCGAGGCCCCGGCTCCCGAGCCGGGGCTTTCGGCGTTTGTGACGCCCGGCTGTCCAAAAAATATCCATGGTTTCCGGCCCGCCGTCGGAAATTCCGGCTCATTGCAATAGAGTCACGGAACACGCGTCACTAGTCGACGTTTCACGGGGATTAAACGGAGGTCGGTCATGCGTATTCCCGCGCACTCGGTGTGCACGGCCATCCGGGACGACATCGTCGCGGGTGTCTACGAGCGCGGCAGCCGGCTGACCGAGGAACTCCTCGCCCGCCGCTACGGCGTCTCGCGCGTCCCCGTCCGGGAGGCCCTGCGCACCCTGGAGGCCGAGGGCTTCGTGGTGACCCGGCGGCACGCGGGCGCGTGCGTCGCCGAACCCACCGAGCAGGAGGCCGCCGACCTGCTGGAGATGCGCATGCTGCTGGAGCCGCTCGGGGCCGCCCGCGCCGCCCAGCGCCGCACCGAGGCCCATCTGAAGGTCCTGCGCGGCCTGGTCAGGCTCGGCCAGGAGCGCGCGCGCCGGGGCAACAGCGACGACCTGCGCTCCCTGGGAGGGTGGTTCCACGAGACGCTCGCGCAGGCCTCCGGCAGCCCCGCGCTGACCTCGATGCTCACCCAGCTCCGCCACAAGATCGCCTGGATGTACACCGTCGAGGCGCCGGCCGGTCCCGTGGAGTCCTGGACCGAGCACGGCGCGATCGTGGACGCCGTGGCGCGCGGTGACAGCGAGCGCGCGCGGGCGGTCACGGCGCTGCACGCCGAGCGCGCGACAGGCGCGCACCGGCTGCGTTTCGGCTCCGCCGGGGAGCGGGGCGAGCGTGTGAGGAACTCGCAACATCCCGTAAACACGGCGAGCCTGCGGCATTAACACGGGAGCCGTATACAAAGAGCAGGTAATTCGCGGGGGATTATTTCTGCTGCCCGGGAACGGGATATCGGCGACCCATGACCGGAAATGGCGAAGGGCTCGCCCGATGAATTCGGACGAGCCCTTCAGAGTGCACCGGATCAGGATGTACCGGATCAGGCGCGAAAGAATGCTCAGACGGTCTCGGGCAGTTCCTCGAGGCCCTCGGAGACCAGCTTCGCCAGCCGGTCCAGGGCGGCGTCCGCGCCCTCGGCGTCGGAGGCGAGGACGATCTCCTCGCCACCCTGGGCACCGAGGCCGAGGACGGCCAGCATGGAGGCCGCGTTGACGGGCTTGCCGTCTGCCTTGGCGATCGTCACCGGGACGCCTGCGGCCGTGGCGGCTCGGACGAAGATGGAGGCGGGGCGGGCGTGAAGGCCCTCGGCCCAGCCGACGTTGACGCGGCGCTCAGCCATGTGTTGCTGCCCTTCAGTTTTCAGGGTTGTCTAGACCAGTTTCCCATACGTGAAGCTGCCGGAGCGGTCCTGGTGTCCCGCCCCGGGGTGCCGTCGGATCGCGGCCTCGACCCGACTGACGCCCTCCACAGACTGCCTCGCGCCGTTGTCAGGCGCTAGCCGTACTCTGGGGCCCATGCAGACCTCGCCGGACCGGCACGAGTATCCCGCCCACTGGGAAGCCGACGTGGTGCTGCGCGACGGTGGTACCGCGCGCATCCGGCCCATCACCGTTGATGACGCCGAGCGCCTGGTCAGCTTCTACGAGCAGGTCTCCGACGAGTCGAAGTACTACCGCTTCTTCGCGCCGTACCCTCGCCTGTCCGCCAAGGACGTCCACCGCTTCACGCACCACGACTTTGTGGACCGGGTGGGACTCGCGGCCACAGTCGGCGGCGAGTTCATCGCCACCGTACGCTACGACCGGATCGGCGCGGACGGAACGCCCGCGTCCGCGCCCGCCGACGAGGCCGAGGTCGCCTTCCTCGTGCAGGACGCCCACCAAGGCCGAGGCGTCGCCTCCGCTCTCCTCGAACACATCGCCGCCGTCGCCCGCGAGCGCGGCATCCGCCGCTTCGCCGCCGAGGTACTGCCCGCCAACAGCAAAATGATCAAGGTGTTCACGGACGCCGGGTACACCCAGAAGCGCAGCTTCGAGGACGGCGTCGTCCGTCTGGAGTTCGACCTCGAACCCACCGACCGCTCCCTCGCCGTGCAGTACGCGCGCGAGCACCGTGCCGAGGCGCGGTCCGTGCAGCGGCTGCTCGCGCCCGGCTCGGTCGCCGTCATCGGCGCCGGGCGCACGCCGGGCGGCGTGGGCCGCAGCGTCCTCGGCAACATCCGCGACGCCGGATACACCGGCCGCCTCTACGCCGTGAACAAGGCACTCCCCGAGGGGCAGAAGGAGCTCGACGGGGTGCCCGCCCACCGCTCGGTGCGGGACATCGACGGCCCGGTCGACCTCGCGGTCGTCGCCGTGCCGGCCGAACACGTCCCCGAGGTCGTCACCGAGTGCGGCGAACACGGCGTGCAGGGGCTGGTCGTGGTCTCCGCCGGGTACGCCGAGAGCGGCCCCGAGGGGCGCGAACGCCAGCGCGCCCTCGTGCGGCACGCGCGCACGTACGGCATGCGGATCATCGGACCGAACGCCTTCGGCATCATCAACACCTCCCCGCGGGTACGGCTCAACGCCTCCCTCGCCCCCGAGGTGCCGCGCCCGGGCCGCATCGGCCTGTTCGCCCAGTCCGGCGCCATCGGCATCGCGCTGCTGTCCCGGCTGCACCGGCGCGGCGGCGGCGTCACGGGCGTGACCGGCGTCTCCACCTTCGTCTCCTCCGGCAACCGGGCCGACGTCTCCGGCAACGACGTCCTCCAGTACTGGTACGAGGACCCCGACACCGACGTCGTCCTCATGTACCTGGAGTCCATCGGCAACCCCCGCAAGTTCACCCGCCTCGCCCGCCGGACCGCCGCCGCGAAGCCGCTGGTCGTGGTCCAGGGCGCCCGGCACGGAGCGGCTCCCCAGGGGCACGCCGTACGGGCGACCCGGCTGCCGCACGCGACCGTCTCCGCGCTGCTGCGGCAGGCCGGCGTCATTCGGGTCGACACCATCACCGAGCTGGTGGACGCCGGGCTGCTCCTCGCCCGCCAGCCGCTGCCGGCCGGGCCCCGGGTGGCGATCCTCGGCAACTCCGAGTCGCTCGGCCTGCTCACGTACGAGGCCTGTCTCGCCGAGGGGCTGCGGCCGCACCCCCCGCAGGACCTGACCACGGCGGCCTCCGCCGCGGACTTCCACACGGCCCTGTCGCGGGCGCTCGCCGACGACCGGTGCGACGCCGTGGTGGTCACCGCCATACCGGCGGTGGGGGAGGGCTCGGTCGCGGACGCGGCCCTCGCCGACGCGCTGCGCTCCGCGGCGGCCGCCGCACCGGCCAAGCCGGTCCTGGTCGTGCACGTGGAGCTGGGCGGTCTGGCAGAGGCCCTGTCGGCGGCGGCGAGCACCGCACCGCAGGCCGACGCGGACAATCCGCCGCGAACCAGCCCAGCCGGCCCTCGGCTCACCCCCCGCCCGACGCCTCCCGAAGAACCCTCGGAGGACTCCCACCTCATCCCCGCCTACCCCGCCGCCGAACGTGCCGTCCGTGCCCTGGCTCAGGCCGTCAGCTACGCGCAGTGGCGGCGCGACGCCGCCGACCCCGGCAAGGTGCCCGAGT
This sequence comes from Streptomyces sp. DG1A-41, assembly GCF_037055355.1. Classification (GTDB taxonomy): domain Bacteria; phylum Actinomycetota; class Actinomycetes; order Streptomycetales; family Streptomycetaceae; genus Streptomyces. Next base: position 6,854,571 of record NZ_CP146350.1, read on the forward strand.
ACGAGGACATCGACGAGAAGGGCGCCGCCACGCTGATCGACGGGCTCCTCGCGCGCGGGCAGGGACTCACCCTCGGCACGGAAGAGACCTGCGACCTGCTCGGCCACTACGGCATCCCCGTCCACCGCGCCCTGCCCGCCCCGACCCCCGACGCCGCCGCCGAGGCCGCCCGGACCCTCGGCTACCCCGTCGCCCTCAAGGCCACCGCCCCGCACCTGCGGCACCGCGCCGACTTGGGCGGTGTACGCCTCGACCTCGCGGACGAGGACCAACTGCGGCGGTCGTACACCGAGTTGACCGAGCTGTTCGGAGCGCCCGAGGAGCTGCATCCCGTCGTGCAGCGGATGGCGCCGCGCGGCGTGGACGTCGTGGTACGGGCCGTGATCGACCCCGCGGCCGGAGCCGTGCTCTCCTTCGGGCTCGCCGGGGCCGCCTCGCAGTTGCTCGGGGACACGGGTCACCGGCTGATCCCGGTCACCGACAAGGAGGCGACCTCGCTGGTGCGCTCGATCCGCACCGCACCCCTGCTGTTCGGCTGGCGCGGCTCCGCACCGGCCGACACCCGCGCCCTGGAGCAGCTGCTGCTGCGGGTGTCCCGGCTGGTCGACGACCACCCCGAGGTCGTCGCGGTCACCCTGGAGCCGGTCGTCGTCGCCTCGCACGGCCTGAGCGTCCTGGGCGCCTCCGTCCGCCTCGCGCCACCGCCCGCCCGCGACGACCTCGGCCCGCGGACCCTCCCCGCGTACTGACAGGGGGCGAGCGGTGCCTCGCAGTCAGTGGGCCCCCGTAGGATGGGCGTCATGGCCAAGACCAGTACGACGACCCAGGGGCTGCGGGCGGCGATCGAGCGCAGCGGCTACTACCCGGCCCTCGTGGCCGAGGCGGTGGAAGCCGCCGTGGGCGGCGAGCCGATCCGGTCGTACCTGGTCCACCAGGAGACGACGTTCGACCAGAACGAGGTGCGGCGGCACGTGACGGTGCTCGTCCTCACGGACCACCGCTTCATCGTCAGCCACACCGACGAGCAAGCCGCCGACAGCACCTCCCCGACGCCGTACGCCACGACGTCGACGGAGTCCGTGAAGCTGAGCCGGATCTCGTCGATCGTGGTCAGCCGCGTGGTCGCCAACCCGGAGTCGTACAAGCCGGGCACGCTGCCCCGTGAGGTCGTCCTCACCATCGGCTGGGGCGCCGTCTCCCGCATCGACCTCGAGCCGGCCGCATGCGGCGACCCCAACTGCGAGGCGGACCACGGCTACACCGGCAACTCGACGGCGGACGACCTCAGCCTGCGCGTCAGCGAGGCCGGGGACGGACCGGAGACCGTGCGCCAGGCACTCGCCTTCGCGCAGGCTCTCTCCGAGGCGACCGCGGACAGCGCACACTGATGGCACAGCCGAACACGGCCTGGGACCACCATCCCGAACCGCTCACCGTCACCTCCGCGCCGGTCCCCGAGTACGGCAGCGGTTCCCTCGCCGACCTGCTGCCCACGCTGGCCGCCGGCCTGGGCGTGCCGGGCATGACCGCCGCGATCCCCGAGCTGGCCCCCGCCGACCGGAACTGCGTGTTCCTGATCGACGGTCTCGGCTGGGAGCAGCTCAGGGCGCACCCCGAGGACGCCCCCTTCATGACGTCCCTGCTCGCCACCTCGCGCGGCGGCACCGGACGTCCGCTCACCGCCGGCTTCCCGGCGACCACGGCCACCTCCCTCGCCTCCGTCGGCACCGGCCTGCCGCCCGGTGTGCACGGCCTGCCCGGCTACACCGTGCGCAACCCGGACACCGGCGAGCTGATGAACCAGCTGCGCTGGCAGCCGTGGGCCCCGCCCGGCCCCTGGCAGCCGTACCCGACGGTCTTCCAGCTGGCCCACGAGGCGGGCGTGCACGCCGCGCAGGTGTCGTCCCCGACCTTCGAGAACACCCCGCTGACCAGGGTCGCGCTCAGCGGCGGAACGTTCCTCGGGCGGCTGACCGGCGAGGACCGGATGGACCTGGCGGCCGAGCAACTGGCCGCGGGCGACCGCTCCCTGGTCTACACGTACTTCGCCGAGGTCGACGGCGCCGGCCACCGCTTCGGCGTCGACTCCGACACCTGGCGCGGCCAGCTCATGTACGCCGACCGCCTGGTCCAGCGCCTCGCGGAGCAACTTCCGCCGCGCAGCGCCCTCTACGTCACCGCCGACCACGGCATGATCGACGTGCCGTTCGACGAGCAGCACCGCATCGACTTCGACGAGGACTGGGAGCTGAGCGCCGGAGTCGCCCTGCTCGGCGGCGAGGGCCGCGCCCGGCACGTCTACGCGGTGCCCGGCGCCGCGAACGACGTCCTGACCTGCTGGCGCGAGGTGCTCGGCGAGCAGTTCTGGGTGGCCTCCCGCGACGAGGCCATCGCGGCGGGCTGGTTCGGCCCGCAGATCGACGAGCGGGTGTACGGCCGTATCGGCGACGTGGTCGCCGCCGCGCGCGACGACGTCCTGCTCATCGCCTCCGAGCGGGAGCCGAAGGAGTCGGCGATGGTCGGCAACCACGGTTCGATGACCCCCGCCGAGCAGCTGGTGCCGCTGCTCGAAGTACGCTCCTGAAGCAAGCCCCGCCCCGATCTGCCACGCCGAAAGGTGCTCAACTCGACATGCCCGAGCTGGTGTTCTTCTCCGGAACGATGGACTGCGGGAAGTCGACGCTGGCTCTCCAGATCGAGCACAACCGCTCGGCGCGAGGCCTCCAGGGCATGATCTTCTCGCGTGACGACCGCGCCGGCGAGGGCAAGCTGTCCTCGCGCCTCGGTCTGGTCACGGACGCGGTGGAGGTCGAGGACGGCCAGGACCTCTACGCCTATCTCGTCGACCACCTCTCGCAGGGCGGCCGCGCGGACTACGTGATCGCCGACGAGGCGCAGTTCCTCGCGCCGGAGCAGATCGACCAACTCGCGCGTGTGGTCGACGACCTGGGCCTCGACGTCTACGCCTTCGGCATCACGACCGACTTCCGCTCCAAGCTGTTCCCCGGCTCCCAGCGGCTGGTGGAGCTGGCCGACCGGGTCGAGGTGCTCCAGGTCGAGGCCCTGTGCTGGTGCGGTGCCCGGGCCACGCACAACGCCCGCACGATAGGCGGCGTCATGGTCGTCGAGGGTGCCCAGGTGGTCGTCGGCGACGTCACCCACTCCGCCGACGAGATCGGCTACGAGGTCCTGTGCCGCCGCCACCACAGGCGCCGCATGACCTCGGCGACGGCCCGCGCGGCGGCCCTGTCCCCGGACGTGCTGCCGGTGTCGTCCTCCTGACCACCCGGCGGTGCGGTCCCGGCGGTGCGGTCCCGGCCCCCGGCGGGCAGGCGGACCGTCAGCACTGCCGTTGCAGCAGCGCGAACCGCGCCCCCTCCGGATCCGCCACCGTCGCCACCCGGCCGTGCGCGGTGTCGTGGGCCGGCTTGAGGACGTGCCCGCCAAGATGCACAAGATGGTCCAGAGCGTCGTCGACGTCGGCGACCTGGAAGTACGTCCCCCAGTGCGGGCCCCGGTCGCGGGGCAGGGCCTGCCCCAGCCCGTGGATGCCGGCGACGGGCCCGCTCCCGAGGTTCAGGATCACGTAGTCGAGGTCGGCGGACACCACCGGCTCCTCCTGGAAGCCGAACACCGTCCGGTAGAACTTGGCGACGGTCGCCGACTCGAAGGTCAGCAGCTCGTTCCAGGCAGGCGTGCCGGGGACGCCCGAGACGGCCGTGCCGAGGTGCCCGGCGGCCTGCCAGACGCCGAAGACCGCCCCCGAGGGATCGGAGCCGATCGCCAAGCGGCCGGCGTCGGCGGCGTCCAGCGGGCCCACACCGATCGTGCCGCCGCAGCTGCGCACCGTCTCGGCGGTCCGGTCGGCGTCGTCCGAGGCGAAGTAGGGGGTCCACGCGATGGGCAGATGGCGGTCCGGCGGCAGCCGGCCGATGCCCGCCACCTCGCGCCCGTCGAGCAGCGCCCGTACATACGGGCCGAGTTGCTGGGGGCCCGGCTGGAACTCCCAGCCGAACAGCGTTCCGTAGAACTCCTGGGTCGCGTCCGGCCCGTGCACCATCAGGCTCACCCAGCAGGGCGTGCCGGGCGCGTTCCGAGCCGGTCTTGCGCCGTTCGGGCCGGCGGACTCCCGTGCGTCGGTCATCGTCACTCTCTTCTCGGCCTCGCGGTAGGCGTGCTCTGCGCAGCCCTCGTGGGTACACCCTGCGGGGCGGGCCGCTGTCCGGGAGAATGCCTGATGTGCGGTGTGCTGTCCCTTGCGGCGCGCTTGTCGGCACGTGTCGTTCAGGTGTACAGCATGTGCTTGTTTCCGTACACCATGTGATGGCCCCGCCTCAACCGAGCAGGGTAGCCGGACCCGGACGGCTCGGCCCCCCTGTGCGCGAGGATGGAGGCATGAACGCCATCATCTCCACATCCGACCTCGCGAGCGATCTGACGGGGGCCAACCCGCCCGTCCTGCTCGATGTCCGCTGGCAGCTCACCGCCGGCAAGGCGGCAGGCGAGCCGCCGTACGACGGCCGGGCCGCGTACGAGGCAGGGCATCTTCCCGGGGCCGTCTTCGTCGACCTGGACCGGGAGTTGGCCTCGGTGCCGGGGAAGGGCGGCCGGCATCCGCTGCCCGACCTAACCCGCTTCGGCGCCGTGATGCGCCGGGCGGGCGTGTCGTCCAGGACACCGGTGGTCGTCTACGACGGAGGCCAGGGCTGGGCGGCGGCCCGGGCGTGGTGGCTGCTGCGCTGGACGGGTCACCCGGACGTGCGGGTCCTCGACGGCGGGTTGCCGGCCTGGGAGGGGCCGTTGGAGAAGACCGTGCCGACACCGGCCGAGGGCGACTTCGTGCCCGAGCCGGGGGCGGCCGGCCTGCTCGACGCCGACGCCGCCGTGGCGTTGGCGCGGTCCGGGGTGCTGCTGGACGCGCGGGCGGGGGAGCGGTACCGGGGGGAGGTGGAGCCGATCGATCCGGTGGCCGGGCACATCCCGGGAGCGGTGTCGGCGCCCACCACGGAGAACGTGGGGGCGGACGGGTGCTTCCTCGCCGCCGAGGAACTGCGCGCGCGTTTCAGGGGACTTGGCGTGACCGAAGGTGCGCGGGTCGGCGTGTACTGCGGGTCGGGGGTGTCCGCGGCCCACGAGGTCCTGGCGCTGGCGGTGGCGGGCATTCCGGCGGAGCTGTACGTGGGTTCGTGGTCGGAGTGGTCCTCGGACCCGGACCGGCCGGTGGCGGTGGGACCGGACCCCCGGTAATCCGACATGAGCGAGGACCGCGCCTGGAAGGCGCGGCCCTCATTCCCGAAGCCGAAGCCGATCCGGCTACTTACTCCTGCTTCTTGCGCCGCGTCCCGAACACGATCTCGTCCCAGCTCGGGACGGCGGCTCTGCGGCCCGGCCGGACGCCGTCGGCCTCGGCCTGGCGGTCGGTGGCACCGATGAGCCGGTCGCGGTGGCTGCCGACGGAACGCGGCATGAGGACGTCCGCGTAGGCGGAACCTGCCGAGGCGGCGGGAGCCGGGGGCTCCTCCGCCTCCGGTTCGGCGACGGGCTCCTCCTCGGGCTCAAGTGCCGGGCGCTCCGGCACCACCAGGTCGCCGCGGAAGCTCGGCACCGCCTCCAGCAGGCTGGTCAGCGAGTCCCGCTCATCCGTGCTCTCCTCCACCGGCTCGGACGCCGGTGCCGGAAGGCTGAGCCGCTCCCGGTCGCCGGAACGGTCCAGCGGCCGGTCGCGCGGCAGCCGGGCGATCCGCGGGACGAACGGGAAGCTGGGCTCGGGCGCGGCCAGGTCGTCGGACTCGCCGATGAGCATGCGCGCCTCGTCGTCGACGGCCTGGACGAGCCGACGGGGCGGGTCGTACGTCCAGCTCGCCGAGTGCGGTTCGCCCGCGACGCGGTAGACGAGCAGGACTTCCCACGTGCCGTCGTCGCGACGCCACGAGTCCCACTGGACGGTGTCCTTCTCGGCACCGCGCAGCAGCAGCCGCTCCTGCACGGCCTCGCCCAGCGGCGGACCGGAGTTCTCGCCGGGGCGGCGGACCGGGGTCTTGCGGGCCCGCTCGGCCATGAACGCACGCTCGGCGAGCACCGGGCCCTCGAAGCGGCGGACCCGGTCGACGGGGATGCCGGCCAGTTGCGCGACCTCTTCCGCGGTCGCGCCGGCACGTATACGCGCCTGGATGTCGCGGGGGCGGAGGTGGCTCTCCACCTCGATCTCGATCTGGCCGAGGCGGGGACGGTCGCCGCGCACGGCGGCGCGGAGCCGTTCGTCGATCGGAAGCGTGTACTCCGTGCTGTCCGCAGCCTTCAGCACCAGCCGTGTGCCGTCATTCGAGACGGCCACGACACGCAGTTCGGGCATGGGGACCTCCCGGGTGGTGCCTGCCGACGTCACGTGCGTCGCTGCTTCCGCTAGTCGAGTGTGGCCTGCCCGGGTGCAGCCTGCCACAACCTTGCCGAGTTGCCCGGCGTGTCGGGCGCGGGCCCTGGATCGCCGTTATGGCACGGTTACCTATTCGCAACGCTAAGTGACGAACTCTGTCACCCTGTGCAACTAGCCCCCTCCCGGCGGTCCTTGAAGGCCCTGTACACCCTGACGGGAGACCGGACCCAGGGCTCGCAACAGTACTCCATTTGGGCCACGTGCGTGGATTGGCGCGCCGTCCAACTTCTGGCAAGAGGGCGGACTCGGCCGCCTCGTGCCCGCTTTTCGTGATCTTGAACGTGGGGAACTTCACGTAATCACCAGAAACGGAACTTACAGTTTCGGACACGCGTCCCCTTCCTGTGGAGTTGAACGACCGTGTGCGGGAAGGCGGGCAAGGTCCGGGGACGCGTGAAAGGCCCGATGGTGTCGGTGGAACGAGCGAATTCGAGACGGAGGGGGCCAATGCCTCCGGCGCCCGGCGAGTTCACTCTCCGACGACTCAGGCGCCTCAAGCGACTTGGGCTCCTCCAGTGATGGCGACGCCACGACGAACAACTCGTCCGGCACCGGCGTCACCCCCGAGGGCGAGGTCGCCTCACCCTCACCCGACAAGGTGGCGTTACGGCATCCGGCCCCGCACGGGCACCCACATCGAGTGCGGAGGGGAGCGAAGGCCCGGGGAACACCACCCCCAGTGCGTCGCCTACGCCCCCAGAACCCTCCGCAAGTAGTCGTTCTGGAACCGCCGATCAGGGTCGAGACGGTCCCGCAGCGCCGTGAACTCGGCGAAGCGCGGATACACCCGGGAGAAGTACTCGGCGTCCCTGCCGTGCACCTTGCCCCAGTGCGGGCGCCCGTCGTGGGCGGTGAAGATCCGCTCGGCCGCGGTGAAGTACCGCTGGTAGGGCGTGCCCTGGAACATGTGGACGGCGATGTACGCGGTGTCCCGGCCCGAGGCGGTGGACAGCGTGATGTCGTCGGCCGGAGCGGTGCGCACCTCCACGGGGAAACTGACCTTCAGGCCGGAGCGGTCGACCATCGTCTTCAGCTCGCGCAGCGCCTCGACGACGGCCGCGCGCGGAACGGCGTACTCCATCTCCACGAAGCGCACTCGGCGCGGAGACGTGAAGACCTTGTAGGGGATGTCGGTGTAGGTCCGCGCGGACAGGGCCTTGCTGGAGATCTGGGCGATCGCGGGGATCGTGGCGGGCACCGCGCGGCCGACCCAGTTGGCCACCTGGAAGACCCCGTTGGAGAGGAACTCGTCCTCGAACAGGCTCTGGAGCTGTGGCACCGGCTTCTCCGGGCCCGCGCTGCGGTTGTTGCGCTTGGTGTTGGTGTTCCCGGTGTGCGGGAACCAGTAGAACTCGAAGTGCTCGTTCTCGGCCCAGAGTTCCTCGAAGTCGGAGAGGACCCTGTCGAACGGCATCGGCTCCTCGCGGGCTGTGAGCAGGAAGACCGGCTCCACGGCGAAAGTGATCGCGGTGACGATGCCCAGGGCACCGAGGCCGATGCGTGCGGCCGCGAAGACGTCCGGGTTCTCCTTCTCGGAGCAGGTGAGGACCGAGCCGTCGGCGGTGACCAGTTCCAGGCCCTTGATCTGGGCGGCGATCGAGCCGGAGTCGCGGCCCGTGCCGTGCGTGCCGGTACTGGTGGCACCGGAGACCGTCTGCTCCATGATGTCGCCCATGTTCGTCAGCGACAGTCCCTCGCGCGCCAGGGCCACGTTGAGTCTCTTGAGCGGGGTGCCGGCCTCCACCGTGACGGTCATGGCCTCGCGATCAATGTCGCGTATGCCGGTCAACAGTTGAGGGCGGATCAACACACCGTCGGTCGCCGCTATGGACGTGAAGGAGTGCCCGGTGCCGACGGCCTTCACCTTCAGGCCGTCCTCGGCGGCCCGCCGCACGGCGGCGGCCAGCTCGTCGACGGAGGCCGGGGTGACCTCCCGCGCGGGCCGCGCGGAGACGTTGCCGCCCCAGTTACGCCACGTGCCGTTCTTTCCGTTCGCTGTGCTGCTCAACGGAGCCTCCCCGACCCGTAGCCGGCCGCTTGAGCCGACGGAATCCGAGGAAACTCACCGCGACCGCGACGGCCCCGGCCACCGCCGGAACCCCGTACCCGGCACGCGCCCCGGCCGCGTCGATCACCCAGCCGGCCGCGGAGGAGCCGAGCGCGACCCCCACCGCGAGCCCGGTGCTCACCCAGGTCATGCCCTCGGTGAGCTGCGCGCGTGGTACGTGCTCTTCGATGAGGGACATCGTCGTGATCATCGTCGGAGCGATGGACAGACCCGCAACGAACAGCGCCACGGCCAGAAACGGCAAGTTCCCGACCAGTAGGAGGGGGATCATACTCACGGCCATGGCACACACGCCCAGCAGCCACCGGCGTTCCGGCGCCCCGGCGAAGTGCAGCAGTCCGAACACCATGCCCGCCACGCAGGAACCGGCCGCGTACAGGGCGAGGACGATGCTCGCGGCGGCCTTGTGCCCCTGCTCGTCGGCGAAGGCCACGGTGACCACGTCGACCGCCCCGAAGATCGCCCCGGTCGCCACGAAGGTGGCCACCAGGACCTGAAGGCCCGGCGAGCGCATGGCCGTGCCCCCACCGCGGTGCTCGCGCGGGTGCGGCTTCGGCTCGGTGGCGCGCTGCGCGGTCAGCCAGAAGACGCCGACGGCCAGGAAGCAGGCGGCGAGCAGCGGACCGGCCTCCGGGAACCAGGCCGTGGACAGACCGATGGAGATGATCGGCCCGAAGATGAAGCACACCTCGTCCACCACGGACTCCAGGGAGTACGCGGTGTGCAACTGCGGCGTGCCCCGGTACAGGGCCGCCCAGCGGGCCCGGATCATCGCGCCGACGCTCGGTACGCAGCCGATGCCGACGCACGCCACGTACAGCACCCAGTCCGGCCACCCGTGGTGCGCCGCGAACAGCAGGACGGCCGCCGCGGTCAGCGAGATCAGCGTCGCCGGCCGCAGCACCCGCCGCTGTCCGTACTGGTCCACCAGCCGCGACACCTGCGGTCCGGCCGCCGCCGCCGCCAGCGCGATGGTGGCCGACAGGGCACCGGCCAGGCCGTACCGCCCGGTGAGCTGGGAGACCATCGTCACGACGCCGATGCCCATCATCGACAGCGGCATTCGGCCGAGGAAGCCCGCGGCGGAGAAACCCTTGGAGCCGGGGGCGGCGAACAGGGCGCGGTAGGGGCTGGGCACGGGGTCTCCGAAAGGCTCAGTAATCTGCGAACGCAGTCACCACAGATTACGCCTGGCGGTGCGCCCGACGCACGGGTCAGGCCGGCCGGGGGCCGCCCGCCGCGCAGGTGTCACCCCGCCGTTTCCCGGCTGTCAGTGCAGGGTGGCAGGATCGACTCATGCCAGACGCGCGCGATGTCACCCCCTACGACGCCCTGCTCCTGCTCTCCTTCGGCGGCCCGGAAGGCCCGGACGACGTGGTCCCGTTCCTGGAGAACGTGACGCGTGGGCGCGGCATCCCCAAGGAACGTCTCAAGGAAGTCGGGCAGCACTACTTCCTGTTCGGCGGAGTCAGCCCCATCAACGACCAGAACCGCGCCCTGCTGGACGCCCTGCGCAAGGACTTCGCCGACCACGGCCTGGACCTGCCGGTCTACTGGGGCAACCGCAACTGGGCGCCGTACCTGACGGACACGCTGCGCGAGATGGTCCGCGACGGCCGCTGCCGCATCCTGGTCCTCGCCACCAGCGCCTACGCCTCGTACTCGGGCTGCCGCCAGTACCGCGAGAACCTCGCCGACTCGCTCGCCGCCCTGGAGGCCGAGGGGCTGGAGCTGCCGAAGATCGACAAGTTGCGGCACTACTTCAACCACCCGGGGTTCCTCGAGCCCATGATCGACGGGGTGATCCGGTCCCTCGCCGAGCTGCCCGAGGACGTTCGGGACGGGGCGCACATCGCCTTCTCGACGCACTCGATCCCGACGGCCTCCGCCGACACCTCCGGGCCCGTCGAGGACCACGGCGACGGCGGCGCGTACGTCAGACAGCACCTGGACGTGGCGAAGCTGATCGCGGACGCCGTCCGGGAGCGCACTGGTGTAGACCACCCCTGGCAGCTCGTCTACCAGTCCCGCTCCGGCGCCCCGCACATCCCCTGGCTCGAGCCCGACATCTGCGACCACCTTCAGGAGCGGCACGCGGCCGGTGTCCCGGCCGTGGTGATCGCCCCCATCGGGTTCGTCTCCGACCACATGGAGGTCCTCTACGACCTCGACACGGAGGCCAAGGCCAAGGCGGAGGAGCTGGGGCTGCCGATGCGCCGCTCGGCGACCGTCGGCGCCGACCCGAGGTTCGCCGCCGCGATCCGCGAGCTCGTCGTGGAGCGCGCCGCCGTCGAGCGCGGGCAGGAGATCACCCCCTGCGCCCTGGGCGCCCTCGGTCCGAGCCACCACCTCTGCCCGGTCGGCTGCTGCCCGGCCCGCGCCCCCCGCCCCGCCGCGGCGGGCGCCGACAGCCCCTACGCGTGAGGAGCCCCGTGACCGACCCCCTGCACAAGGACCTGCTCGAACTCGCCCAGGAGGCCGCTCGCCGCGCGGGCGCGCTGCTGCGGGACGGGCGCCCGGCCGACCTCGCGGTGGCCGCGACCAAGTCCAGTCCCATCGATGTCGTCACGGAGATGGACATCGCGGCCGAGAAGCTGATCACCGGCCTGATCGCCGAGCGCCGCCCGGACGACGGCATCCTCGGCGAGGAGGGCGCCGCCACGGAGGGCACGAGCGGCGTCCGCTGGGTGATCGACCCACTCGACGGCACGGTCAACTACCTGTACGGGCTGCCCACCTGGGCCGTCTCCATCGCCGCCGAGCAGGACGGCGAGACCGTCGTCGGAGTCGTCACGGCCCCGATGCGTGGCGAGACGTTCCACGCGGTGCTCGGCGGCGGCGCCTGGGTCACCGGGGCCTGGGACGGCGAGCGCAGGCTGGCCTGCCGCCCCGCGCCGCCCCTGGACCAGGCGCTGGTCTCGACGGGCTTCAACTATGTGGCAGAGGTTCGCGCCCACCAGGCCGAGGTCGCCCAGCGGCTGATCCCGCTGCTGCGCGACATCCGGCGCGGCGGCTCGGCGGCGGTCGACCTGTGCGACCTCGCTGCGGGGCGCCTCGACGGCTACTACGAGCGCGGCCTGCACGCCTGGGACCTCGCGGCGGGCGACCTGATCGCCCGGGAGGCGGGCGCGCTGACGGGTGGACGCCCCGGAGAGCGCCCGTCGGGTGATCTGACAGTCGCGGGTACCCCGGGCGTCTTCGAGCCCCTCCAGCGCCTGCTGGAGGACTTCGGCGCCTGGCACGACTGACCGCCGGCCGCTCCCGAGACGAGCACCGGCCACAGGGCCCATGAACCGACGAAGCGGGCCCCGGCGCTGGATTCGCCGGAGCCCGCTTCGTACGGCCGTATCAGACGCTCGTCGCGCCGACCTCCACACCGTGCTCGGCGGCGAGACGGCGCAGGTCGTCGAGCTCACCCTGCTCCACCTCGACGAGGAAGTCGTCGCCCTCGTCGCGAGCCCGGGACAGATCGGACTCGGTCGCCCTTATGCGCTGCAGAAGTCCTGCGGTGAATGCGTCCATGCTGCGCCCCCTCGTCCTGGGTCGTGGGTCGATGGCACGGGGGTGTGCCGTTCGGAAGGGACGATCACGTCTCCGGTGGATGCCCAGCGCCGCTCAGCTGGGCGGCGACGGTGCCGGACACCCACGCCCGCCCTGCGGAAAGCGGGTTGATGCGCACCGCATGGTGGTGCGGTACCAGCAGAGCGTGATCGTGGGATGTAAAGCCGTCCTCCCCAAGCTCTCTTCCGTGGAAACCTAACCGGAGGAGAAAATCTCTTGTTCCGCCTCGGGCCCCGTCGCCTCACCCGCCTTACCTCCGACTTATGGCCGAAAAGGGCAGGATGGAGGGCAACACACCAGCACACCGTCGAAGACCCCTGCCCGTCTGCGCCCGTGCGGCGCTACGCGGGTGGACATGAGGAAGGACTAGGGACGTGCGCGTACTCGTCGTCGAGGACGAGCAACTGCTCGCCGATGCGGTGGCCACCGGACTGCGCCGGGAGGCCATGGCCGTCGACGTCGTGTACGACGGTGCGGCCGCCCTGGAGCGCATCGGCGTCAACGACTACGACGTGGTCGTCCTCGACCGCGACCTCCCGCTCGTGCACGGTGACGACGTCTGCCGCAAGATCGTCGAGCTCGGCATGCCCACGCGCGTGCTGATGCTCACGGCCTCCGGTGACGTCAGCGACCGGGTGGAGGGCCTGGAGATCGGCGCCGACGACTATCTGCCCAAGCCGTTCGCGTTCAGCGAGCTCATCGCGCGCGTGCGGGCCCTCGGCCGGCGCACCAGCGTGCCCCTGCCGCCGGTCCTGGAGCGTGCCGGGATCAAGCTCGACCCCAACCGCCGTGAGGTCTTCCGGGACGGCAAGGAGGTCCAGCTCGCGCCCAAGGAGTTCGCCGTCCTGGAGGTGCTGATGCGCAGCGAGGGCGCCGTGGTCTCGGCGGAGCAGCTACTGGAGAAGGCCTGGGACGAGAACACGGACCCGTTCACGAACGTCGTGCGCGTCACGGTCATGACCCTGCGCCGCAAGCTCGGCGAGCCGCCCGTGATCGTCACCGTCCCCGGCTCCGGCTACCGGATCTGACCGACTGTGGCCACCACTCCCGCGCCCCCTCAGGCGCCCCCCAAGCCCACCTGGGATCCCCGGCGGCCCGCGCCGCCGTTCCCCTGGCTGCGCCCGACCATCCGCATAAGGCTCACGCTGCTCTACGGCGGCATGTTCCTGATCGCCGGCATCCTGCTGCTGTCGATCATCTACCTGCTGGCCGCGCAGGCGCTGAACGTGGGCAGCGAGCTGCCGTTCAAGATCGTCGAGGGCAAGGTCACCAGCGACATCTGCAACCTGCCCGACCAGGCCTCGCCGGCCGAGTTCAACAACGCCATGAACCAGTGCGTCAACGAGCAGCGCCAGCACGCCCTGGACAACCTGCTCAGCCGCTCGCTGCTCGCGCTGCTGGGCCTGGCGGTCATCGCCTTCGCCTTCGGCTACGCGATGGCCGGGCGCGTGCTGTCGCCGCTGGGCCGTATCACCCGCACCGCGCGTGCGGTGGCGGGCTCGGACCTGTCGCGCCGGATCGAGCTGGACGGCCCGGACGACGAGCTGAAGGAGCTGGCGGACACCTTCGACGACATGCTGGAGCGGCTCCAGCGCGCCTTCACCGCCCAGCAGCGCTTCGTCGGCAACGCCTCGCACGAGCTGCGGACACCCCTGGCGATCAACCGCACGCTCCTGGAGGTGCACCTGTCCGACCCGAACGCGCCGGTGGAGCTCCAGCAGCTCGGCAAGACGCTGCTGGCCACCAACGAGCGCAGCGAGCAGCTCGTCGAGGGCCTGCTGCTGCTCGCCCGCAGCGACAACCAGGTCGTCGAGCGGGGCGCGGTGGACCTCGCCGAGGTCGCCGGGCAGGCCATCGACCAGGTGCGCGGCGAGGCCGAGGCCAAGGGCGTGCGGATCCGCGGCGAGCAGAAGCCCGCGGTCGTCCAGGGCAACGGCGTGCTGCTGGAGCGGATCGCCCTCAACCTGGTGCAGAACGCCGTGCGCTACAACGTGGCCGAGGACGGCTGGGTCGAGGTCACCACCGAGGTCCAGCACGGTCAGGCGGTTTTGGTCGTCTCCAACACGGGCCCGGTCGTGCCGGCGTACGAGATCGACAACCTCTTCGAGCCGTTCCGGCGGCTGCGCACGGAGCGCACGGGCAGCGACAAGGGCGTCGGACTCGGTCTGTCCATCGTCCGGTCGGTGGCCCGGGCACACGGCGGGCACATCTACGCGCAGCCGCGCGAAGGGGGTGGGCTCGTCATGCGAGTCACACTGCCCGTCTGAGATCATGTCGCCGATCAACTCGGCGGCACACGGGGATGTTCGCTTTGCGCGGAATTTTCGACATCGCACCGCACGTGCCGCATGTGTGATCGATCACAGGGGCGGCTTTCTGGCCATCTACTCTCCGTGATCATGTGTCCTGTCGGAAAGCCGGGAAAGTCCCGGTTTTCAGGGGTCTTGATCACGGGAAGTACACGGTGAGACGCCTTTGAAGTGCGGCATTCGGACCGTGTACGGTCCCCATCGCCATCCAAGCCGATCACTCATGAGGAGTCCGGTTGGGTGTCGATTGAGTAACAGACCTTGATGTGAGGCAAAATCTCCGCCTCAGGTCGGGCACAAGTCCGGCCTCTCACGCGTTACGTGCGCTGGAGACACCGCAGACACCCAGAGGGGGAGAGCGACATGGCAACCGATTACGACACTCCACGCAAGACCGACGACGACGTTGACTCGGACAGCCTCGAAGAGCTGAAGGCTCGGAGGAACGACAAGTCGGCCTCCGCAGTGGACGTCGACGAGTTCGAGGCCGCAGAGGGCCTCGAACTCCCCGGCGCCGATCTCTCGAACGAGGAGCTGGCCGTCCGAGTGCTCCCGAAGCAGCAGGACGAGTTCACCTGCATGAGCTGCTTCCTGGTGCACCACCGCAGCCAGCTGGCCCGGGAGAAGAACGGCCAGCCGATCTGCCGCGACTGCGACTGAGGACGGGTCGGCCGTGACTGGCTCGACCCCTCCCTGGAAGCGCCGCTTCTCCAAGCGGAAGGCGGACGAAGGGCCGCTCGACGGCCCGCAGCACGGAGCGCGTGACGACGAGCGAGGCTCAACCGGTACGGGGGCGGCCTCGCTCGAACCGGCCGCGGACCGGGGTGACCTCCCGGCGTCCGTGGACGTCCCCGAACCCGTCGCCCGACGGCGGGCGGGGGCGATCCGGGAGAGGACCAGGGAAGGCGCCCGCAAGGGCGGCGAACGGGCCCGTGCGGGGTTCGCGTACCTCGCCGACCGAATCATCGAACTGGCCCCTCGGGTCCCCGTACGGGACCTGGCGACCCTGCGCAGGCAGTTCCCGGACCTGGGGCCCGAAGAGCTCGCGGACAAACTCGTCGCGGGGGCGGCGAAGGCGACGGCGACGGTCGGAGCGGGCATCGGCGCGGTGGCGATGCTTCCCGTGCCGCCCGCGATGCCGACGGAACTGGCCGCCGAGGTCACCGGAGTCGCGGCGATCGAGCTGAAGCTGATCGCCGAACTCCACGAGGTCTACGGCGTACGGCCGCCCGGCAACCTCAAGCAGCGCAGCACCGCGTACCTCCACTCGTGGTCGGGGGAGCGCGGGATCGACGCGACCAAGCCGTCGACGCTGAGCACGGCGCTGAACAGCCGCATGAAGCGCGAGCTGCGGCAGCGGATCATGAAGCGGATGGTCCGCAGCATGCCGAACCTGGTGCCGTTCCTGGTGGGCGCCGCCGTCGGGGCGGCCATGAACCGCAGCGAGACCAGAAAGCTCGCCGCCCGGATCCGCGAGGACCTGCGCAGGATCCAGGTGCCCTGGGAGGCCTTGGAGGCGCTCCCCCCGCTGGAACGTCCGGCGGACGCCCTGGAGATGGGTGAGCTCACGAACGACCCCTTGGGCCGCCTCGAGAAGGAAAAGCCCGGGAGCGAAAAGCCCGACGAGAAACGCGACAAGCGCGACGACGGGCAGTGAGGCGACGCCGAGGCCCGCGCAGCGCGTGCCGTCGACGCGCGTGCCGCGCCCGCTGCTGGTATCTGCCGGATGAAGCTCCGCGCAGCTGTGCTACGCCGGCTTCGCCGCCTTCAGCGCCTCCGCCAGGCGCTCCGGCTCGCGCGTGGACAGGTACAGATACGGAGTCGGGTCCTCCGGATCCGTGACCTCCACGCGCAGGGCCGTGGGGATGTAGGCGCGCAGCAGCATGAAGGCGCGTGGGTCGGCCTTGTGGGTGCGCCAGGCACGGGTTTCCTCCGCGCCCAGTACCTCGGCCTCGCCCAGGGCCGCCAGCGGGATCTTCGCCTCGCCCGCGATCAGCGAATCGCCCACCACTCGGATGCGGACCGAGCCGTACGAACTCGCGGCGACGGCCGCGACCGCGGTGCCCCCGGCCAGGCCGCCGAGCATCGGCAGCGTGCCGAACGGGAGCAGGACCAGGGCCATGGAGACCCCGACGAGGAACGAGATCAGCCACCAGGACCGGGGAGCGGTCAGGCGTTCTTCGTAAGGGGCGGCGGAGAGCTGCATGGAGCCAAGCTTGACACGGTGTCCGGAAGGGCCCGACGCGCGGGTAAGGTCTCCGGCTGTGAGTCGTACTTCCGCTGCTCTTCAGCCTCCGGCCGACGCCGTGCGACCGGTGCGGCATCCGGACGCTCCGGCGCCCGGTGAGCTGCTCGGTGCGCACTACGGCCAGTGTTTCGGCTGTGGCGGCGACCAGCCGCACGGGCTGCAGCTGGAGGCACGGGCCGGCGAGGGCGTGTCACTCACCGCCGAGTTCACCGTGCAGCCCGCCCACCAGGGCGCCCCGGGCCTCGCCCACGGCGGTGTGCTCACCTCCGCACTGGACGAGACCCTCGGCTCGCTGAACTGGCTGCTGCGCACGATCGCCGTGACCGGACGGCTGGAGACCGACTTCATGCAACCCGTGCCCGTCGGCACCACGCTGTATCTGGAGGCGGAGGTGACGGCGGTGGCCGGGCGGAAGATCTACTCGACCGCCACCGGACGCGTCGGCGGCCCCGACGGGCCCGTCGCCGTCCGTGCCGACGCGCTCTTCATCGAGGTGAAGCTCGACCACTTCGTCGACCACGGCCGCCAGGAGGAGATCCAGGCGGCCATGAACGACCCGGACCAGGTCCGGCGCGTCCGCGCCTTCGAGGTGAACCCGTGAGCCCAGAAGACCTCGTGAGCCCCGCGGCCCCCAAGAGCCGTCCCCTGGACCCCGAGACTCCCAGAGCTCCCGAAACTCCCATGGCCCCCATGACACCCAGCACCCCCACGAGCCCCGTCTGCCCGGAAGACCCCATGACTGCTGCGAGCCCTGTGCGCCGTCAGCCCGTGGACGTGCTGATCCGGCGCGTCGACCCGGACGTACCGCTTCCGACGTATGCGCACCCCGGGGACGCGGGAGCCGATCTGCGCACCACCGAGGCGTGCCAACTGGCGCCGGGCGAGCGGGCCGTGCTGCCCACGGGAGTGTCTGTGGCGCTGCCGGAGGGGTACGCGGCCTTCGTGCACCCCCGGTCCGGCCTGGCCGCCCGTTGCGGCGTCGCCCTGGTGAATGCCCCGGGGACGGTTGATGCCGGGTACCGTGGGGAGATCAAGGTGATCGTGGTGAATCTCGACCCGCGCGAGGCCGTGCGGTTCGAGCGCTTCGACCGGATTGCCCAACTGGTCGTCCAGCAGGTCGAGAGGGTCCGCTTCCAGGAGGTGGCGGAGCTTCCCGGCTCCGCGCGGGCCGAGGGGGGCTTCGGGTCCACCGGAGGGCACGCCGCGGTGGACGGGACGAGCGGCACAAGCGGTCAGGCCGCCCTGGGCGGTCAGGCGGGTGGGAATCGATACGCTTCGGTCGTATCCGACCGGGAAGGACAGTGACGTGTTCGGACGTCGCAAGAAGAGGGATGCCGCCGAGGACGCGGCCGGCGAGGCCGAGCAGGTCGTCGACGGTGTCGACAGTGAGGCGGGCGGCGAGGGCGAGCGCCTGAGGCTGGAGCCGGCGCCGCGGCCCGACGGACCCTGGGACAGCTCCGAGGTCCGCGACCCGGGCGAGGGCCGGGTCGACCTGGGCGGTCTGTTCGTGCCGGGCGTCGACGGCATGGAGCTGCGGGTCGAGGTCGCGGGTGACGCGATCGTGGCGGCCACGGTCGTGCTGCGGGACAGCGCCATCCAGCTGCAGGCCTTCGCCGCGCCCAAGCGTGAGGGCATCTGGGCCGAGGTGCGCGAGGAGATCGGCTCGGGCATCACCCAGCAGGGCGGCATCGTCGACGAGGTCGAGGGGCCGCTGGGCTGGGAGCTGCGCGCCCAGGTGCCGGTACAGCTGCCGGACGGCACCGGCGGCTTCCAGGTCGTGCGGTTCGTCGGTGTGGACGGCCCCCGCTGGTTCCTGCGCGGGGTCATCTCGGGCCAGGGCGCGGTGCAGCCGCAGGCCGCCGGCCTGCTCGAGCAGGTCTTCCGGGACACGGTCGTGGTCCGCGGTGAGGGCCCGATGGCGCCCCGCGACCCGATCGTCCTGAAGCTGCCCAACGACGCCCAGATGGTTCCCGAGGGCGTCCAGCAGGAGGAGGGCTCCCGTTTCGCCGGCGGAATGGGCCAGCTCCAGCGCGGACCGGAGATCACCGAGGTTCGCTGAGCCGCAGAGACACCAGGGCCGCACTCCCCCAGGGGGTGCGGCCCTTTCTCATCCGACCGGCCGGGTGCGTCAGAGTTCCGTCAAATACGGTCCCCCTGCCGTGCCCGGAACCCATATGTCGTGATTGTTGGCCGTAAGGTCGACGCTGCGCAGTCGGCAGACCGGAAGACAATGAGGCCATGGGACGCGGCAAGCTTCGGATCTATCTCGGTGCGGCACCGGGCGTCGGCAAGACGTACGCGATGCTGTCCGAGGCGCACCGCCGTGTCGAGCGGGGCACGGACTGCGTGGTCGCCTTCGTCGAGCACCACGACCGCCCCCGCACCGAGGTGATGCTGCACGGCCTGGAGCAGGTGCCGCGCGGGCGGCTGGAGTACCGCGGCGGCGTCTTCCCCGAGATGGACCTCGACGCCGTCCTCGCCCGCCGCCCCCAGGTCGCCCTGGTCGACGAACTCGCCCACACCAACATCACCGGCTCCCGCAACGCCAAGCGCTGGCAGGACGTGGAGGAGCTGCTGGCGGCCGGTGTCGACGTGATATCGACCGTCAACATCCAGCACCTCGAGTCACTGGGCGACGTCGTCGAGTCGATCACCGGGGTGCGGCAGCAGGAGACCGTGCCGGACGAGGTGGTACGGCGGGCCGACCAGGTCGAGCTGGTCGACATGTCGCCCGAGGCGTTGCGGCGGCGGATGGCGCACGGCAACATCTACAAACCCGACAAGGTCGACGCGGCCCTGTCGAACTACTTCCGCCCGGGCAACCTGACCGCCCTGCGAGAGCTCGCGCTGCTGTGGGTGGCCGACCGGGTCGACGCCTACCTCACCCAGTACCGCAGCGACCACCGGGTGTCGAGGATCTGGGGCTCGCGCGAGCGGATCGTGGTCGGCCTGACCGGCGGCCCCGAGGGCCGGACGCTGATCCGCCGGGCCGCGCGGCTGGCCGAGAAGGGCGCCGGCGGTGAGGTACTGGCCGTCTACATAGCCCGCAGCGACGGGCTGACCTCGGCCTCGCCCAAGGAACTGGCGGTGCAGCGGACCCTCGTCGAGGACCTCGGCGGAACGTTCCATCACGTGGTCGGTGACGACATACCGGCCGCGCTGCTCGCCTTCGCCCGCGGTGTGAACGCCACCCAGATCGTGCTGGGCTCCTCGCGCCGCAGGACCTGGCAGTACGTCTTCGGGCCCGGCGTCGGCGCGACGGTCGCCCGGGAGTCCGGGTCCGACCTCGACGTGCACATCGTCACCCACGACGAGGTCGCCAAAGGCCGCGGACTGCCGGTGGCCCGGGGCGCGCGCCTCGGGCGGTCCCGGCGGGTGTGGGGCTGGCTGGCCGGGGTCGCCGGCCCGCCGGTCCTGGCGGCGCTGCTCAGCGCCGTCGACCTCGGCCTCGCCAACGACATGCTGCTGTTCCTGGCGCTGACCGTGGCGGCGGCGCTGCTCGGCGGGCTGTTCCCGGCGCTGGCCTCGGCGGCGGTGGGCTCCCTGCTGCTGAACTACTTCTATTCACCGCCCCTGCACCGGTGGACCATCGCCGACCCGAAGAACATCGTCGCCATCGTGATCTTCGTGGCCGTCGGTGCCGCGGTGGCCTCTGTGGTCGACCTCGCCGCCCGCCGCACCCACCAGGCCGCCCGGTTGCGGGCCGAGTCCGAGATCCTGTCCTTCCTCGCGGGCAACGTGCTGCGCGGCGAGACCGGCCTGGAGGACCTGCTGGAGAGGGTCCGGGAGACCTTCGGCATGGAGACGGCGGCCCTGCTGGAGAGGGCGAGCGACGTCGAGCCGTGGACCTGCGCCGGCCGCGTCGGGCAGGGACGTCCGGTCGAGCGGCCCGACCAGGCGGACGTGGACATGCCGGTCGGGGACCACATGGCGCTCGCGCTGACCGGCCGCGTCCTGCCCGCCGAGGACCGCCGCGTGCTGGCCGCCTTCGCCGCCCAGGCCGCCGTCGTCCTGGACCGGCGCAGGCTCCAGGAGGAGGCCGACCTGGCCCGCACGCTCGCCGAGGGCAACCGCATCCGCACGGCGCTGCTCGCCGCCGTCAGCCACGACCTGCGCACCCCGCTCGCCGGGATCAAGGCGGCGGTGACCTCCCTGCGCTCCGAGGACGTCGAGTGGTCCGAGGAGGACCGGGCGGAGCTGCTGGAGGGCATCGAGGAGGGCGCCGACCGCCTCGACCACCTCGTCGGCAACCTGCTCGACATGTCCCGGCTCCAGACCGGCACGGTCACCCCGCTGATCCGCGAGATCGACCTCGACGAGGTGGTGCCGATGGCGCTCGGCGGCGTGCCCGAGGGCAGTGTCGACCTGGACGTCCCGGAGACCCTGCCCATGGTCGACGTGGACCCCGGGCTGCTGGAGCGGGCCATGGCCAACCTCGTCGAGAACGCCGTCAAGTACAGTCCCTCCGGCACGCCCGTGCTGGTCGCGGCCAGCGCGCTCGCCGACCGGGTCGAGGTACGGGTGGTCGACCGGGGGCCGGGCGTCCCCGACGAGGCCAAGGGCCGCATCTTCGAGCCCTTCCAGCGCTACGGCGACGCCCCGCGCGGCGCCGGTGTGGGACTGGGGCTCGCGGTGGCGCGCGGCTTCGCCGAGGCCATGGGCGGCACACTCGACGCCGAGGACACGCCCGGCGGGGGGCTCACCATGGTCCTCACCCTCCGCGCGGCGGGACCGCGCCCGCTCCTGGTGGCGGAACACGCAGCCGAACCGGAAAGGCAGACCTCATGACCCGTGTGCTGGTGGTCGACGACGAGCCGCAGATCGTGCGCGCCCTCGTGATCAACCTCAGGGCACGCAAGTACGAGGTCGACGCCGCCCACGACGGCACCACCGCCCTCCAGCTCGCCGCCGCCCGCCACCCCGACGTGGTCGTCCTCGACCTCGGCCTGCCCGACATGGACGGCGTCGAGGTGATCAGGGGCCTGCGCGGCTGGACCCGGGTGCCGATCCTGGTGCTGTCCGCCCGGCACTCCTCCGACGAGAAGGTCGAGGCGCTGGACGCGGGCGCCGACGACTACGTCACCAAGCCCTTCGGCATGGACGAACTGCTGGCCCGGCTGCGGGCCGCCGTGCGCCGGGCCGAACCGGCCGGGGGCGGTGAGGACGACATGATCGTGGAGACCGACGAGTTCACCGTCGACCTGGCCGCGAAGAAGGTCAACCGCGCAGGGAAGGACGTACGGCTGACCCCCACGGAGTGGCACCTCCTGGAGGTCCTCGTCCGCAACAGCGGCCGCCTGGTCGGGCAGAAGCAACTGCTCCAGGAGGTGTGGGGGCCGTCGTACGGGACGGAGACGAACTATCTGCGCGTGTACATGGCGCAGCTGCGGCGGAAGCTGGAGGCGGATCCCTCCCATCCGAAGCACTTCATCACGGAGCCGGGGATGGGGTACCGGTTCGAGAAGTGAGGTTCTCGCCCGGGGCTACGTGGCTGTCAGCGGGCCCCGGTAGGCTCTAGTCATGAGTGCTGTTCCTCGTTCGCACAAGCCGGCGGGCCGGTTCCGGCGCATGCTCGACCGGCTCTCCTCGTCGCAGGAGGACCTGGAGTCCGAGGAACTGCGCGAGGACGCCGAGACCGCGGGCTGTATCCGGATCGGAGACTGCCAGGACCGGCAGATAGTGACGGTAACTGGTACCTTGCGCACGGTCACCCTGCGGCCGCGCGCCGGAGTCCCGGCCCTGGAGGCCGAGCTGTTCGACGGCTCCGCCGCGCTGGACGTGGTGTGGCTCGGCAGGCGCTCCATCGTGGGCATAGAACCGGGGCGCAAGCTGATCGCATCGGGCCGGATCTCGATGAGCCGGGGCCGCCGGGTGCTGTTCAATCCCAAGTACGAACTGAGACCCCTCGGACGGGAGTAGCCGGTGACGTCGCTCGACAAGCCGACCGAAGAGACATCTGCGGACGACGCCCGGGCGGTGACCGAGGCCGCCCTGTTCGAAGCGTTCGGCGGCGTGCGGGGCATGGTCGAGACGGTGCTGCCCGGCCTGCTGTTCGTCACCATCTACACGATCAACAAGGATCTGCACCTGTCGGCGATCGCGGCGCTGGCCGTGTCGCTGGTGCTGGTCGTGGTCCGGCTGGTGATGAAGGACACCGTCAAGCACGCCTTCAGCGGTGTCTTCGGCGTGGCCTTCGGTGTCGTCTTCGCGATGATGACCGGCAACGCCAAGGACTTCTACCTGCCCGGCATGCTCTACACGCTGGGTCTGGGACTCGCCTACATCGTCACCACCCTGTGCGGTGTCCCGCTGATCGGGCTGATCCTCGGCCCGGTCTTCAAGGAGAACCTCTCCTGGCGCACGCGGAACCCCGGCCGCAAGAAGGCTTACGCGAAGGCCAGTTACGCGTGGGGTGCGATCCTGCTCGCCAAGTGCGCGATCCTCTTCCCGCTGTACTGGTGGGCCGACACCACACAGCTGGGCTGGGTCCTGGTCGCCCTGAAGATCCCGCCGTTCCTGCTGGCCGTCTGGCTGACGTGGGTCTTCCTGGCGAAGGCGCCCGCGCCGATCGACGTGTTCGCGGAGATGGAGGCGGAGGAGAAGGCCGCCGAGGAGAGGGAACGGCAGTCCGCGGCCCGGTCCGCCGAGCAGTGAACCTCACGACGTGACGGAGGGGGCGCCCCGGTTCGGGACGCCCCCTTCTGTTCGCTCGGCAGCACTCCGCTCAGCTCGCCGCGCTGTCCCGGCGTACCGACAGCAGGTCCTCCAGCTGCTCTTCACGGGCCTGTGCGGCCACGAAGAGGAGCTCGTCTCCGGCCTCCAGGGAGTCCTCCCGGGAGGGCGTGAGCACGCGGGTGCCGCGGATGATCGTGACCAGGGACGTGTCCTCGGGCCACTCCACGTCCCCGACCCGCGTGCCGGCCAGGGCCGACTCCTCCGGCAGGGTCAGCTCGACCAGGTTGGCGTCGCCGTGGCTGAAGCGGAGCAGGCGGACCAGGTCGCCGACGCTCACCGCCTCCTCGACCAGGGCCGACATCAGACGCGGCGTGGAGACGGCGACGTCCACGCCCCAGGACTCGTTGAAGAGCCACTCGTTCTTCGGGTTGTTCACCCGGGCGACCACCCGCGGAACGCCGTACTCCGTCTTGGCGAGGAGCGAGACGACCAGGTTCACCTTGTCGTCGCCGGTCGCGGCGATGACGACGTTGCAGCGCTGGAGCGCCGCCTCGTCCAGGGACGTGATCTCGCAGGCGTCGGCCAGCAGCCACTCGGCCTGCGGGACGCGTTCGACCGAGATGGCGGTCGGCGCCTTGTCGATCAGCAGGATTTCGTGGCCGTTCTCCAGCAGCTCGCCCGCGATCGAGCGGCCGACCGCGCCGGCTCCGGCAATGGCGACCCTCATCAGTGACCGCCCTTCTCTTCGGGACCCTTGGCGAACGCCGCCTCGACCGTGTCGACCTCGTCGGTGCGCATCATCACGTGCACCAGATCGCCCTCCTGCAACACCGTCTGCGAGGTGGGCAGGACCGCCTCGCCGAGCCGGGTCAGGAACGCCACGCGCACGCCCGTCTCCTCCTGGATCCGGCTGATCTTGTGGCCGACCCAGGCGGTGGAGCTGTGCACCTCGGCGAGCTGGACGCCCCCGGTGGGGTCGCGCCACAGCGGCTCGGCGCCCGAGGGGAGCAGGCGGCGCAGCATCTGGTCGGCCGTCCAGCGGACGGTCGCGACGGTGGGGATGCCCAGGCGCTGGTAGACCTCGGCGCGGCGGGGGTCGTAGATGCGTGCGGCGACGTTCTCGATGCCGAACATCTCGCGGGCCACGCGCGCGGCGATGATGTTGGAGTTGTCACCGCTGGAGACGGCGGCGAAGGCGCCGGCCTCCTCGATGCCCGCCTCGCGCAGGGTGTCCTGGTCGAAGCCGACCCCGGTGACCCGGCGGCCGCCGAAGGAGGAGCCCAGGCGGCGGAAGGCGGTGGGGTCCTGGTCGACCACGGCGACCGTGTGGCCCTGTTGCTCCAGGGTCTGGGCCAGGGCGGAGCCCACCCTTCCGCAACCCATGATCACAATATGCATCGCGTCACACCGTGCTTCCTACGGGCCCTCTGACCATCAACAATGTCCTGCTCATGTCTCTCTTTCGGCTCGCCAGGCACCACGTGGCGGCCTGAGTGCGGGCCGCCAGGCACCATCATGCCGGTGGAATCACGCCATGATGCCTTCCGGGGCGGGTGCCGCGTTCGACTGCCCGACTCCAACGTATCGGCAAAGTCGAGGGGGTTGCCGAGGGCCCTGCCGGCCCTCGGCGGGGGAGGAACCTGACATGAGTACCGAGATCGACGTCCTCGTCCTGGGCGGCGCGGGCGTGGACACCATCGTGCACGTGCCCGAGCTGCCCGTGCCGTTCGCCGACAGCCACATGATCCGGCCCGGGATCGTGACGCGCGCGGGCCAGAGCGGTGACTTCGTCGCGCTGGCCGCGAACGCCCTGGGGCTGCGCACGCATCACATCGACATGCTGGGCGACGACCCCGAGGGCGACCTGGTCCGCGCCCTGCACCGCGACCGCGGCATCGCGCTCACCGCCGTCCCCCAGCCGCTCGGCACCAAGCGCGCGGTCAACCTCGTCGGCCCCGACGGCAGGCGGCTGTCCCTGTACGACGCCACCCGCTCGGCGGAGACGGACCGGCTGCCCGAGGCCACCCTGCGGGAGCTGGCCGCGGCCGGCCGGCACGCCCATGTCGTCATCACCCAGCCGTGCCCCCACGCGCTGCCCGTCCTGCGCGAGGCGGGCATCACGATCTCCACCGACCTGCACGACTGGGACGGGTCCGACCCCTACCACGAGCCCTTCGCCCACCAGGCCGACCTCGTCTTCCTGTCGAGCACGGCACTGACCGACCCCGAGCGGACCATGCGGCGGATCACCGAGCGGGGCCGGGCCCGGGCCGTCGTCGCCACCGCCGGGGCGGACGGGGCGTACCTGCTGGCCGACGGCGAGCTGACCCACGTACCCGCCGCCACGCCCCCGGCACCGGTCGTCGACTCCAACGGCGCCGGCGACGCCTTCGCCGCCGCGTTCCTCTTCGCCTGGCTGAACGGCGCCCCGCCCCGCCACTGCGCCCTGCACGGCGCGGTGGCGGGGGCGTACGCCTGCACGGTCCCGTCGACCCGGACGGACAGCATCGGGCGGGAGGAACTGCGTGCCGGGGTGGCGGAACTGGAGCGGGCCGGGCAGGCGGCGGGCAGTGCGACGGAAGCCGGTGACGCACTCCCGCCCCGCGGCTCTAGCGCGTCCCCGGCGACACGTCCTTGCGGCGGCTGATGCTGCGCACGCTCGCCACAGTGAGGGTTCCGAGGACGAACAGTGTGGCCGCTGCGCCGATCAGCTCTGCGGTCGTGTGCATGGGGCCTCCAGGGGCGGCGACAGCCGGGAGTGGACGGGCTTAGTCATATAGGCATGGGAGCCGGGTGACCTGCGGAATCGGCAGCCGCAGCAGCCTCTGAATTCACCCGGAGAGCAGACGGGACGCCGATGAGGGGTGGCGGGTGGGCGAGCCCGCAATCGAACGCTTACGATCCTCTGTTGTGTCCAAACTGACCGACGTGCCCAAACGGATCCTGATCGGGCGCGCACTGCGCAGTGACCGGCTCGGGGAAACACTCCTGCCGAAGCGCATCGCACTCCCCGTATTCGCCTCCGACCCGCTGTCCTCCGTGGCGTACGCGCCGGGCGAGGTGCTGCTGGTCCTGTCGATCGCGGGTGTGACGGCGTACCACTTCAGTCCGTGGATCGCGGTCGCGGTCGTCGTGCTGATGTTCACCGTGGTGGCCTCGTACCGGCAGAACGTGCACGCCTACCCCAGCGGCGGCGGCGACTACGAGGTGGCGAACACCAACCTCGGCCCCAAGGCGGGCCTGACGGTCGCGAGCGCGCTGCTCGTCGACTACGTCCTCACCGTCGCGGTGTCGATCTCCTCCGGCATCGAGAACCTGGGCTCCGCGATCCCGTTCGTCGTCGAACACAAGGTGCTCTGCGCGATCGGCGTGATCGTGCTGCTGACGCTGATGAACCTGCGCGGCGTGAAGGAGTCGGGCTCGCTTTTCGCGATCCCCACGTATGTCTTCGTCGCGGGCGTCTTCACCATGATCGCCTGGGGCGCGTTCCGCGGACTGGTCCTGGACGACACCATGCGGGCACCGACGGCGGACTACGTCATCAAACCCGAGCACCAGGGCCTGGCCGGCTTCGCCCTGGTCTTCCTGCTGCTGCGCGCCTTCTCCTCCGGCTGCGCCGCGCTCACCGGCGTCGAGGCGATCTCCAACGGCGTCCCGGCCTTCCGCAAGCCCAAGTCCAAGAACGCCGCGAACACGCTCGCCATGATGGGCCTGCTGGCCGTCACCATGTTCTGCGGCATCATCGCGCTGGCCGCCGCGACCGACGTCCGCATGGCCGAGAACCCGGCCAAGGACCTCGTCCACAACGGCGTCCCGCTCGGTGCGGACTACGTCCAGAACCCGGTGATCTCCCAGGTCGCCGAGGCCGTCTTCGGCAAGGGCAGCCTCCTTTTCATCGTGCTGGCCGCGGCCACCGCGCTGGTGCTGTTCCTCGCCGCGAACACCGCCTACAACGGATTCCCGCTGCTCGGCTCGATCCTCGCCCAGGACCGCTACCTGCCGCGCCAGCTGCACACCCGCGGCGATCGCCTCGCCTTCTCCAACGGCATCGTGCTGCTCGCAGGCGCCGCCGGACTGCTGGTATGGATCTACGGCGCCGACTCCACCCGCCTGATCCAGCTCTACATCGTCGGCGTGTTCGTGTCCTTCACGCTCAGCCAGACCGGCATGGTCCGGCACTGGAACCGCCACCTGGCCGGCGAGCAGGACAAGGCCAAGCGCCGCCACATGATCCGCTCGCGCGCCATCAACGCCTTCGGCGCCTTCTTCACCGGTCTCGTACTGGTCGTCGTCCTCGTCACCAAGTTCACGCACGGCGCGTGGGTCGCCCTGCTCGGCATGGTGATCTTCTACGCGACCATGACGGCCATCCGTAAGCACTACGACCGGGTCGCCGAGGAGATCGCCGCCCCCGAGGGCCCGAGCGACGACAGCGTAAGGCCGTCCCGCGTCCACTCGGTCGTCCTGATCTCCAAGATCCACCGCCCGACCCTGCGCGCCCTGGCCTACGCCAAGCTGATGCGCTCGGACACCCTGGAGGCGGTGAGCGTCAACGTCGACCCCGCCGAGACCAAGGCGCTGCGCGACGAGTGGGAGCGGCGCGGCATCGACGTACCGCTGAAGGTCCTGGACTCGCCCTACCGCGAGATCACGCGGCCGATCATCGAGTACGTCAAGGGACTGCGCAAGGAGTCGCCGCGGGACGCGGTGTCCGTGATCATCCCCGAGTACGTCGTCGGCCACTGGTACGAGCATCTGCTGCACAACCAGAGCGCCCTGCGGCTGAAGGGCCGGCTGCTGTTCACGCCGGGGATCATGGTGACCTCGGTGCCGTACCAGCTCCAGTCCTCCGAGGCGGCCAAGCGGCGGGCCCGCAGGCAGCAGGAGTGGAGCGCGCCGGGTTCGGTGCGGCGGGGACCGGCGCAGGAACGGCCGAAGGAGTCCTCGGACCCGAAGGCCTGAGGGCGGTCGGCTGCCTGTGTGACACGGGCGTGAATCGGCCGGGCGGCACCCACGTAGACTGGTGGGCTGTTGTCCGGCCGTTTTCTCTTCGGCCGTTTCCCCTCACGCTTTTGGAGTCACCCCACCATGCAGGCAGAACCGAGGAAGTCGCTGGTGGGGGAGGAGTACGAGGTCGAGATCGGCCCCGTCGCCCACGGCGGCCACTGCATCGCCCGCACGTCCGAGGGTCAAGTGCTGTTCGTCCGGCACGCCCTGCCCGGTGAGCGGGTCGTGGCGCGGGTGACGGAGGGCGAGGAGGGCGCCCGGTTCCTGCGCGCGGACGCGGTGAAGGTGCTGGACGCCTCCAAGGACCGGATCGACGTTCCCTGCCCGTTCGCCGGCCCCGGCCGCTGCGGCGGCTGCGACTGGCAGCACGCCAAGCCGGGCGCGCAGCGGCGCCTGAAGGCCGACGTCATCGCCGAACAGCTCCAGCACCTCGCCGGGCTCACACCGGAGGAGGCCGGCTGGGACGGCACGGTGGTGCCCGCCGAGGGCGACAAGGTGCCCGCGGGCCAGGTCCCGGCCTGGCGCACCCGCGTCCAGTACGCCGTCACGGCCGACGGCCGCGCGGGCCTGCGCCGGCACCGCTCCCACGAGGTGGAGCCGATCGACCACTGCATGATCGCCGCGGAGGGGGTCAGTGAGCTGGGCATCGAGAAGCGGGTGTGGACCGGCATGGACTCCGTCGAGGCGATCGCGGCGACGGGTTCGCAGGACCGCCAGGTGATCCTCACGCCGAAGCCGGGCGCGCGCCTCCCGCTGGTCGAACTCGACCGCCCGGTGTCGGTGCTGCGCGTGGACGAGCGCTCCGGCGGCGTCCACCGCGTCCACGGCCGCCCCTTCGTCCGCGAGCGGGCGGACGGCCGGACCCACCGGGTCGGGGGCGGCGGCTTCTGGCAGGTCCACCCGAAGGCCGCGGACACCCTGGTGACGGCTGTCATGCAGGGCCTCCTGCCCCGCAAGGGGGACATGGCCCTCGACCTCTACTGTGGCGTCGGCCTCTTCGCGGGAGCACTCGCCGACCGTGTCGGCGAACAGGGCGCCGTCCTCGGCATCGAGTCCGGCAAGCGGGCGGTGGAGGACGCGCGGCACAACCTCGCCGAGTTCGATCGCGTCCGCATCGAGCAGGGCAAGGTCGAGAGCGTGCTGCCGCGCACGGGGATCACGGAGGTCGACCTGATCGTCCTGGATCCGCCGCGGGCGGGTGCCGGCCGGAAGACGGTGGCGCATCTGGCTTCGCTGGGGGCGCGGCGGATCGCGTATGTGGCGTGCGATCCGGCTGCGTTGGCTCGGGATCTGGGGTACTTCCGGGACGGTGGGTATCGGGTGCGGACGCTTCGGGCGTTCGATCTGTTTCCGATGACGTCGCACGTGGAGTGCGTGGCGATTCTTGAGCCCACTAAAAAGGGACTCTGACCTGCTATTTCTTGTGCATCAGTCAGGACGGCCGGGCGTGCTCGACCTGTTTCGCGATGCGCACGAGGTGGAGCACGCCCTATGCCGGCCGAACGGGTCTGACCTGCGGGTTCGATGATTACCGGGAAGACCGGCGTGTGGTGTCTCCGATCCTGACCGGGTCCGCGCAGAGCAGTCGTGACGCTCATGTGACGCTCGTTCTGATGGCTCGTCAGGCCTGTGGGCCAGGAAAAGGTCTCGTCACCGTTGAGGCGCCTTCGCGGCCTGCGTTCGTCACTGCTGACCACGAGCTCGTCCGCTCGCGGGATGGCCATTGGTCGGCCGTCCTGCGAGCGCGGGCCGACTGTGAAGTTGTCGCCGGCCGCGAGGAACGTGTCCTCGTTACTCGGCAGCAGGAGCCCGTAGCCGAACGTCCCGCCGGCGCCGCGTTCCGTCTGGGCCTTGACACGAACTCGTACCGGCCGAGGGTGAGCGTCTCCTTCTCGGAGGTCGACACCCGGAATCCCTGCACGCGGTCCTGGGGATGGGCGGCGAGGGTGTCCTTCTCCAGCGCCGTGAGCTGAGCGTAGGTGCGGCCAGGCCGATTCGCCCTGGCCGCTGTCGCCGTCCAGCCGCAGCCAGCTCGACCACTGCCCGGATCCGACGGCCCGGGTGCGCGCATCGACGGTTCCCGTGACGCTCGCCGGCGGGTCGGCCCAGGTGACGCCGAGCATGCTGAACCGCTTGGTGTCGCGCTGCGCCAAGGCGGCCCGCGTGCCCTTCTCGGTCGTCTTCAGCGCGCCGTACGGACCGCGGTGTGCGCCGGAGCGGCCTTGCCGCCCCCGTCCGAGGCATCCACCGGCCGGTCGGTACTTCCCGCCCGGTGAGCCCGGCCGTGGCAACGACAGCTGCACTCCAGATGTAGCGAAGTCTACCCATGGCGGATCAGTGACGTCCTGGCACGTGCGAGAGAGGGACCGGACAACACTCATGCCGACAGGGAGAGACGCGCGACACAGGGACTTCCGGCAACCATAGAAGGTTGCACTGCTGGAACCCACCATCCTCGTGAGACAGATCACTCGCTACTTCGCCAACGATGGCGCTCCACTTTGCCATCACTTGACGGCAATTAGCTTCTTTTTGCGCAAGGTACCTTCACACCGGCATCACGTTCGTGATGCATCGTCACATGTGAAATGACCGGAGAATCTGGATGATTCACGATCCTGCGTCTCACAGACGCAGACATCCTCGGTCCGGGGGAAGCACTCGCTGGATAGCGGGGGGTCTGTCCTTGGCCTTGGCCGTCACGCTGCTGGACGGCGCGTATGCCGCAGCCGCCCCGGTGCCCCAGAGCACCAAGGCTCCGAAGAAGGCGGCGGCCACACAGGCAGTGGACATCCCATCCGCTCGAGTGGCCGCCCGCCTGTCCGGCAAGCGGGTGGAGGCGCTGTCGGAGCGTACGGAGTCCTCCACGACGTGGGTGAACAAGGACGGTTCCCTCACTACCGAACTCACCGCCGGGCCCACCCGGTTCAGGGACGAGGACACGGACGACTGGCGCGACGTCGACCTCGCCCTGGTCCGGGAAGACGGAGGGTCGGTCGAACCCAAGGCGCACCCCCGTGGACTGCGGCTGACCGGCAGGACGGGCAAGCCCGCCACGTCTCTGACGGCCGCACGCGAAGCCAAGGCCACCGACCTGGTGAGCCTGGGAGAGGGTGATCAGCGGATCACCTTGCAG
Organism: Streptomyces sp. DG1A-41; assembly: GCF_037055355.1. Classification (GTDB taxonomy): domain Bacteria; phylum Actinomycetota; class Actinomycetes; order Streptomycetales; family Streptomycetaceae; genus Streptomyces. Next base: position 6,886,008 of record NZ_CP146350.1, read on the forward strand.
TGGAAGGGCGGACTGCCCCAGCCCAAGCTCGACGGGACGCGGGCGCAGTACGTCAACGCGGTGCCGGGAGCGGACGTAGTGGTCGAGGCCACACGCACCGGCTTCGAGCAGTTCGTCGAGGTCAAGGAGCGCCCTGAGCAGGGGAACTACTCCTACACGCTGCCGCTGAAGGCCAAGGGCCTGAAGGTGAAACACCTGCCGGACGGCAGCGTCCAGTTCACGGACAAGAAGAACAAGAAGCGGGCCGTGATGCCCGCTCCGGTGATGTGGGACGCCACTGTCGACGAGCGGTCCGGAGAACATACCCGCAAGGCCAAGGTCGGCCTGAAGGTAGTGAAGAAGCGTTCCTCCATCGATCTGGTCATCACCCCGGACGCGAAGTTCCTCGCCGATCCGGACACCAAGTACCCGGTCACTGTCGACCCGTCGACGTCCTCGCTGTCCAACGTCTTCGACACCTACGTCCAGCAGGGCGAGACCGTCGACTGGTCCAACGACACCGAACTGGACTTCGGCAACCCGGGCACGAAGAACGCCGACGGCACGCCGCGCACCGCGCAGTCGTTCATCTCCTGGAACACCTCGCCGGTCCAGGACGCACTGGTGTCCAGTGCCAAGCTGAGTCTGTGGAACTTTCACTCGGGCAACACCGACTGCAAGCCCTACCCCTGGGAGGTGTGGTCCTCCGGAGCGGCGTCCACCTCCAGCCGCTGGACCAACCGTCCGACGATGACGGCGAAGAAGGCCACCTCCACCGAGACCCGCGGCAACCCGGGCTGCAGCACACAGTCGGACGGCTGGATCCACGCCGACGTCACCACGCTGATGCAGGAGTGGGCGTCGGCCAAGGCCACCCGCGGCCACATGGGCATCCGCGCCTCCGACGAGTCGGCGACCGCCCAGTGGAAGCGGGTCAACTCCGCAAACGCGGCCTCTAACCCGCCCAAGCTGGTGGTGAACTACAACTACCGGCCGCGCACGGGCACCAAGCAGGAGGCTGGCCCGCCTTACTTCTCCTACAGCGGCGCCTACGTGGTGAACACCACCACACCCACCCTGCGGGACACCTTCGTCGACGCCGACGGTGACAAGGTCAACGGCACCTTCCAGATCTTCGACAACGCCACCAACACCCAGGTCGGCGACGTCATCGTCTCCAAGTACGTGCCCTCCGGGCAAGTCGCCTCGGTGACCGTGCCCTCCGGCGTGCTGACCAACGGCAAGACCTACAAATTCCGCACCTCGCCCTACGACGGGTCCCACTACAACAACGGCTGGTCGGCCTGGAAGACCTTCACCGTCGACACCACCGCCCCCTCCGCCCCCACCTCCATCACGTCCACGGACTACCCGACGCCCCAGTGGGTGAAGGGCGCCGGACAAGCCGGCACGTTCACCGTCACCCCCAAGGGCACCGACCACAACTGGCTGGAGTGGTCGCTGGACGGCATGACCTGGACCAAGGTCGCCACCGGTGGCTCCACCGCCGCCAGGGCCCTCAGCATCACCCCGCCCAAGGACGGAACCCACACCCTTCAGGTCCGCCAGGTCGACAAGGGCGACAACAAGTCCGAGGCCGTCGACTACACGTTCCACGCCGGTCCGGGCGGCTTCGTCCGGCCCGACGAGGGCGAGCGCACCGCCCGACGCCTGCCGCTCGTCGCGGAGGCCGACGGTTCGAAGTACGACAAGGTGTCGTTCTCCTGGCGCCGCTCCGAGGCCGATGCGTGGGAGCGGATCCCCGCGGGTGACGTCACTTCGTCCGGCACGCCGCTGACCGCCTGGCCGGTGGCTCTCACGGCTGGCAGGAACGATCAGCTGGTGTGGGACGCGACCACCACGGTCGACCCGGACGGTACCGCCCAGATCAAGGCCGACTTCACCGGGCCCGACAACGCCTCGGGCAGTACGCAGCCGCTGTCCGTGGTTGTCGACCGCAACGCCTCCGGGGCCGCGACCGACGAGATCGGCCCCGGTTCGCTGAACCTGCTGACCGGTGACTACAGCCTGTCCGCCACTGACACCTCGCACTTCGACCTGTCGGTGACCCGCACCGCGTCCTCCCGGAGGCCGGACGCCGGGGAACAACAGACCGGCCAGGTGGCCATCTTCGGCAAGGAGTGGGTGTCGGGCACAGCCGCCGACGCCACCGACTCCGACTACTCGCACCTGCGGAGAATCTCCGACACGGCCGTGGCCGTGGTGGACATCGAGGGCGAGGAGATCTCCTTCACCGCGAACGCCGCGAAGACCGGCTGGATACCGGAGCCCGGCTCGGAGGAGCTGACGCTCAAGGGCAGTGTGAGCAGCACCTTCACACTCTCCGACACCGAGGGCACCGTCACCGAGTTCACCAAGCCGGATCCGGCCGCGACGACCTGGCAGGTCTCCAGCGCGCTGATGGACGGCCTGGCGCAGACCTCCACGACCGTGGTCTCCGAGACGGTGAACGTCGCCGGCAAGACGCTGGCCCGGCCCAAGCGAGTCATCGCGCCGACGTCGGCCGTATCCGCCGCGACCTGCACGGCCACCCCGGCCACCAAGGGCTGCCGCGCACTGGAGTTCGTGTACGCGAGCACCACCACCGCGAACGCCTCCTCGCTCGGCGACTTCACCGACCAGGTCAAGGAGATCCGTCTCTGGTCGACCGACCCCGGCGCGGCATCGGCGACGTCCAAGGTCGTGCAGACCTACCGGTACGACGACGCCGGCCGGCTGACCGAGACGTGGAACCCGCTGATCAGCCCCGCGCTGAAGACGCAGTACGCCTACGACACCGCGGGCCGCGTCACCCAGGTCACCCCGCCGGGTCAGCTTCCGTGGACCTTCACCTACGGCAAGGCCGGCTCCAGCAGCGCGGCCGGTGACGGCATGCTTCTGAAGGCGTCGCGGCCGGCGCTGCGGCAGGGCACCCTCGACGCGGTCGAAGGGACGGCCGCGACTAGCGTCGTCTATGACGTGCCGCTGACCGGCAGCACCGCCCCCTACAAGATGGGCACTGCCGACGTCAAGGCATGGGGCCAGTCGGACGCCCCGACCGACGCGACCGCCGTGTTCCCCGCCGACGGCGTCCCGGCGTCGAACGCGGGCAGCGGCCTGACCGCCACGTCCTACAAGCGCGCCGACGTCACGTACATGGGTGTGTCGGGCCGCGCGGTGAACGCCGCGACGCCCGGCGGACACATGACGACCACCGAGTACGACCGCTTCGGCAACACCGTCCGCGAGCTGACGGCGGCCAACCGGGCCGTGGCGCTCGGCACGACCGCCGCGGACCGCGCGATGCAGGCCGAGCTGGGCATCGCCTCCCTGGCCTCGTCCGAGCGCGCCGACCTGCTCACCACCAAGTCCGTCTACAACGACAACGGCACGCGTGAGCTGGAGGAGTTCGGCCCGCTGCGGCGCGTCGACCTGACCGCGGACCTGAAGTCCGGCACGACCACCCTGGTGGCGGCCGACTCGCCCGTCACTGCCCGGAGCTGGACGGTCAACGAGTACGACGCGGGCCGGCCGACCGACGGCACCGCCAAGGTGAAGGACCAGATCACCAAGGTCACCACCGGCGCCCAGGTCCGTGAGCACCCCGGTGTGCACGGCGAGACCAGGGTCGTGCAGACCGCGTACGACTGGGCCAAGGGCCTGCCGGTGAAGTCGGTCCAGGACCCGGGCGGCCTCGCGATCACCACCACGACCGAGTACGACGCGCTGGGCCGTGTGGCCAAGACGTACAACACGGGCAGCACAGGCGCCGACGCGGGCACCGTAGTGACCACGTACTGGTCCGCGACCGGCACCGGCACGTGCGCCGGCCGTCCGGAGTGGGCCGACCTGGTGTGCTCCACCGGACCCGGTGGCGCCATCACCGGCGGCGGCAGCAACCCGGCGCAACTCCCCACGACGAGCACCCAGTACGACTGGTGGGGCAACGCCACGGTCGGCACCGACACCGCCAACGGCGTCACGCGGACCACGACCACCAGCTACGACGCGGCGGGTCGCCCCGAGACCGTGAAGGTCACCGGCGGCACCGGCCAAGCCGTCCCGGAGACCACCACCGAGTACGACCCGGCCACCGGGCAGGAGATCCGCACGACATCGCCGACCGGCGGCACCATCACGCAGGTCTACGACAAGCTCGGCCGAGTCGCCTCGTACACGGACGCCGACGGCGGCAAGACCACGACCGAATACGATGCGCTGGACCGCCCGGTCAAGGTCAACGACACCGCCCCGTCCACCGTCACCTTCACCTACGACCACACCGCCGAGCCGCGCGGCCTGGCCACCAGGGCGACGGACTCCGTCGCGGGTGTCTTCCAGGCGACGTACGACGCGGACGGCTCGGTCGCAACGGAGAAGCTGCCCGGCGGCTACACCCTCACCCAGACCGAGGACACCACCGGCGCTCCGGTCGACCGCACCTACACCCGTGACAGTGACGGCACCGTGGTGATGTCCGACGCGGTCACCGAGTCCGTGCAGGGCCAGACGACCAGCCACGCCGGCTGGTCGGACCAGACCTACCGCTACGACGCCGCCGGCCGCCTCGCCCAGGTCGACGACACGGTGGAGACGGTCTGCACCCGGCGCACCTACGGCTTCGACAAGCACACCAACCGCACGTCCCTGACCACGGCCGCCTCGGCGCCCGGTATGGACTGCCCGACGACCGGAGGAACCAGCAAGACCTCGACCTTCGACAGCGCCGACCGCATCACCGACGGCGGCTACGCTTATGACGCGTTCGGCCGCACCACCGCCCTGCCGGGCGGCGTGAAAGTCGGCTACTACACCAACGATCTCGCCCACCAGCAGACCAGCGGCACCAAGCGCCAGACCTGGACCCTCGACGCCGCACTGCGCTTCCGCGCGTGGACCGTGGAGACCAACAGCGGCGGAACCTGGTCACCGACCGAGAACAAGCTCAACCACTACGACGGCGACAACGACAATCCGCGCTGGGTCGTCGAGAACACCGCCACTGGTGTCCTGACCCGCAACGTGGACTCCCTGTCCGGGGCCCTCGGCGCGGTCACCAGCGCCACCGGTGACACGGTGCTCCAGTTCACCGACATCCATGGCGACGTGGCGCTCCAGCTCCCGCTCAACGCGGGCGAGGCGCCTGTTGTCCTCGACACCGACGAGTACGGCAACCCGCGCGACAGGCAGCAGGCCGTGCGCTACGGCTGGCTGGGCGGAAAGCAGCGCTCCAGCGAGACAGTGGCCGGCTACACCCTCATGGGCGTACGCCAGTACAACCCCGCCACCGGCCGCTTCCTGTCGGTCGACCCCCAGCACGGCGGCAACGCCAACGCCTACGAGTACTGCTCGGCCGACCCGGTCAACTGCTTCGACCTCGACGGCAAATGGGGCTGGAAGAAGATCTTCAAGAGGGCCAAACGCTGGGCCTGGCGCAACAAGTGGGACATCGCGCTCACCGCGGCGGGCTTCATCCCCGGCCTCGGTGCCGCCGCCTGGGGCTACCGCGCCTACCGCGGCTACCGCGCCCTGCGAGCCGCACGCACCATCGCCCGCAGCTGCCGCCGGAACTCCTTCCTGCCCGAGACGCCGGTCGTCATGGCCGACGGCAGCACCAAACCGATCAGCCAGGTTCAGATCGGCGATCTGGTCCAGGCGGTCAACGAAATCACCGGTGAGACCACGATCTCCCCGGTCTCCGACGTGATCACCGGTCACGGCACCAAGGATCTCGTCACCCTGTCCGTGGACGCCGACGGCGACGGCAAGTCAAAGAGGATCACCGCGACCGCCAACCACCCGTTCTTCGTCCAGGGGCGCGGATGGGTCGACGCGATCCAGCTGACCCCCGGCTCGGTCTTGTCGAACCCCAGCAGGAGCGAGCCGAAGGTCACGGCCACCGACCGCACGCAGGCAGTCCGGACCGTCTTCAACCTGACCGTCGCCGGCACCCACACCTACTACGTGGTGGCTGACGGACAGTCCGCGCTTGTCCACAATTGTGCCCGCCGGATCCCCAAGAAGCGAGGCTGGAAGGATCTGCGCACGCCGACGAAGTTCAAGTCGAAGGCACAGGCGATAGCAGCTGCCCGGCGCGATGCCCGAATGGGCGGCCGCTGCAGATACCGTGGAGTCTGCTCCTCTGGCAACCACGTCCACGTGGACTACTTCAACAGGCGCGGGCAGATCTCTCACACCCGCCACTACAACTGGTGACGGGACGACACGGTCAGAAATCGGCCGGAGAATCGGAAACAACGGAAGCAACGGAAACGGTGTCGAGCACATGAGTATCCCTGCCGCGCTGAATGAGCTCGTGGCTGCCTTGACCGAACATGCCGAGGTGATGTCCGGAGAGGAAGTCGCACCTCAACGGGCTGTCGACGTCATTGAGCGGGTACGTGCCGCCGCAGCGCGCTACTCCGACGCAACCTTCGAATCATCGGGTTGGGGGAGTCCTTTCTCCGACCTGTTCGATGGCGAGGAACAGGTCGAGGACACGGAAGAGAACGAGTTCGGTGACGGATCAGTACCCGGAGATGCCGAGCGCATCAGCATCACGGGCCGCTGGGACTTCGTCGTGACGGACCAGGAGGCGTGGTTTGCGCACGTAGCCCAAGGGCTGGACGCTCTCGGTGCCGGTGACTGCGCCGTGGAACTGAACAGTGCAGCTCAGGCGATGCATGAGCTTCTCGCCCACGACGCTCCCTTCCACAGCTACACGCGCCACGGCCTTGCTGACGGCGGTCAGGATTGGGTGATCGAGCAGATCCCGAAGACACTGTCCGAAGCATCGGATGAGGAGCATCGCGCCTGAGTCGCGGCAGACGTCGACAACGTTGAGAGACGATGGTGTTGACGTAAGAAGCGGACGATGAACGTCGGGGCGGCCAGGAACTCCTGGCCGCCCCGATCCAAGTCAGTGAGCGTCATCAGCGCTCGAGCGGCCCCGCATCACGGACTGGAATGGATATGAGCGGAATGAGCGCCAAGGTCACGGTCACGGACATGGTGGTCGCCTACGCGGTCTTGGCCGATGCGAGCAACGCCTGCGATGCCGTCGACGAGGTGGTGGTGGCCGCGGACAGTTGGAAAGCGGCGATCGACCTCATGCGTGCCTGCGGGTACCGGAAGGTCCCCAAGCACCCCGCTCGCAACAACGTCGACCGTGACGCGGTGGAAGTGGCGTACGCGACGTCCGGCAAGGTATTCCGCAGACGCTTCGGCAGTAAGGCGCCATGGGTCCCGGTCTCTCACAGCGGAAGAGACTGAACCCATGACGGTTCACACCGCCTTGGAGCTATTGACCGCCCCTCCGCAGCGACGTTGCGGAGCCGTCGGCATGACAACCGGTCGTGACCACGGTCTCGAAGGCCGCCGACATCCGTTGGGAGACCCTGGAGCCCATCCTTGACACCCTCCACCACCGACCAGCGGCGGCTTGGATAAAGTGCGGAGCGCTCCGACTGCCGGAGCTCAACCGCGCCGCCACAGAACGCGCCGAGCGCCGCAGCCACACCCCACGGTGTGTCGCCGCGTTCGCAAGCCTTCCGCCGGTGCACAGATACGGCCGGGGCCGTGATCCGAATGGGGTGGGGAATGACCAAGCACAGGCTGTCCAGGAGAGGCCGTTACATCGCGTGGTCCACGACAGGCGTCGTCGTGGTCGCCGGTGCCGGGATCGCGGCGCAGGCCTCCATGGCCGCCTCGAGCTGGCCGGCGCAGAAGACGTACACGGGCCGGGCCTTTGACACCTGCACGGCGCCCTCCCTCGCCGCGATGAGGGCGTGGAAGACCGGCTTCTACGGCGCAGCCGCGGTCTACATCGGCGGCAAGAACCGCGGCTGCGCCCAGCCCAACCTCACCGCGTCCTGGGTGAAGTCGGTCAGCACCGCCGGGTGGAAGCTCATCCCGCTCTACGTCGGCGCCCAGCCGCCCTGCCAGACCAGCAGAAACCCGGAGAGGTTCACCGCCACCACAGCAGCCGCCCTCGGCAAGAGCAACGCCGAGGACGCCGTCGCCAAGGCATCCGCACTCGGCATGAAGCCCGGCAGCCCCATCTACCTCAACATGGAGTCGTACGACATCACGAACAAAGCGTGCAACGACGCCACCCTGACGTACGTGCGCTCCTTCACCAAGACCCTGCGAGCCAAGACATACCGTGCCGGGCTCTACGGCTTCAGCAGCTCCAGCGCCAAGGCCATCGCCACGGCCACCGACCGGACCGACCTCCCCGGCAACCTCTGGTACGCGCTGTGGAACAACAAGAACACCACCACCGCCGACTGGCCCTGGAATTCCAAGCTCTACACCGACCACAGCCGTGCCCACCAGTACATGGTCAACAGCAAGGAGACCCGCGGCGGCCACACCATCACCGTCGACCGCAACGCCTGGGACGCCCCGGTGGCCATCACCGGATAGAGGCCGGATCGGCCGTGATACCCGGGCACCAAGGCATCTGGGAGTGCTTCCTGCGTCGGCAAGTGCAAGGTGGCGAAGAAGAGCTTCCCGGCACAGACTACGTCCAAGAGTGCCGAGCCCTACGGCCAGTTTTTCATGGACACCACCGTCAACACCGCTGCCGCCAAGCAGCGGGGAACCGGCCGCAGCGTCGCCTCCCTGGACGTCCACCAACCCGCAGTGGGCGGCGCCGTCAGAGCTGACGAATCTTTCTACCGTGGTCCTCCGCTGTGACAACGCACTGCCCGGCGCTCCCCGACAGGTCGGCTGCGTGAACGTGCAGGCTGTGCCGGTGATCAGCTACAGCCTGAACGGGCCATGGCCGGAGGTCGCCAAGCTCATCAAGGACTGCCGGGCAAATACGGCACGACGAACTACGTGACACGGCTCACCGACCGCAGGAAGATCAAGCTCTGTCCCGGAATCGGTGGCAACGAAGGGTGACGGCCATCGTGGCGTGGTGTGCGCGATGTCAATGAGCTTGTGGATGTGGTGTTTTCGGGACTGTCGGTCCTCGTCATCGAGGACGTGACGGACGAGGGCGAGGCCATCCGGGTGTCGGCTCGGACCCGGGACGATCCGGTGCCGTGCCCGGTGCGCGGTCAGCCGACGGGGCGGGTGCATGGTTTCCACGGGCGGGTGGTCGCGGACGTGCCGGTGGACGGACGGCGGGTCGTGGCGTCGGTGCGGGCCCGGCGCCTGGTCTGTCCGGTGCTCGGCTGCCCGCGGCAGACGTTCCGTGAGCAGGTTCCCGGCGTCGTGGAGTGCTACCAGCGTCGCACCAATTGCCTGGCAGACCAACTCGGCTCCGTGGTCAAGGAGTTAGCGGGCCGGGCGGGCGCCCGTCTCTCCCGCGTGATCTCCCGCTCGACCGAACTGCGCATGCTCATGCGAAGGGCGGCACCGCCGCTGCGCGTCCCGCGCGTGCTCGGCATCGATGACATCGCCCTCAAGCGTCGGCACCGCTACGCCACCGCGATCATCGACGCCGAGACCGGCGAGCGGATCGACGTCCTGCCCGAGCGCACCGCCCAGACCCTGGCCGCGTGGCTACGTGAGGCCGCATACGTCTGCCGCGACGGCTCCGGCTCCTACGGCGAGGCGATCCGCCAGGCGCTCCCTGAAGCGGTGCAGGTCAGTGACCTGGCAGCTCACCGTAGGCAGCCAGGGCCCGCAACCAAATGGTCCCGCTCAAGCACGTCCAGGGGTGATCTGGTGCTCCCGTTGCGCGCTGGTGAGCGCCTGGCCGGAGGCACCCCGCCCTGGACCTCGACCGGGCCCGAAGGATCTTGGAGGGGAAGACCTTGGGGAGGGCTGGACGGAGCGGTTGCTCTTCGACATGATCGCTGTCGTGATGCCCGGCGCCCGCGCCGTCCTGCGCCGCCTGACAGACCCGGGCCGCACGGCCACCTACGACGGCATCCAGGCGCATTTCGTCGATCACCCCAACACACCGATCCCGCAGGAGAGGATTGGGGACGCTCACCAGCGTCCGCGCGGTACGTCGCCGGTGCGATGTGCCGGTTTGGTGTCAAGCGCTCCAGCGCCGGGTGTCGTTCCGAGCCGGGGCAGCGGCGGGAGACCGTCTGGCCAGCCGCCGTCGGCACCTTCTGATGGAGGTCAGGGCGCTGTGGCCCCACTCGACTCGGCTGGGACGAGACTCCGCTCTGTGACGCTCGTTTGACGCTCCAGGCCGCCGTACAGCCGTCTGGAACGGGGCTTCGTGCGACATCTTTCCGATGACGTCGCACGTGGAGTGCGTGGCGATTTTGTAGCCCGCTGCAAAGGGGATTTGACCTGTAGTTTCCCGGTTTCTCAGGGATGGCCGGATGTGCTCGACATGTTTCCCACGCAGCATGACGTCAAGCGTGTCGTATCCCTCGCGGACGTCGTCTGACCTGGCGTTACGCCGGGTCGTTGCCGGGATGGTGGGGGAGTTGCGATGCCGTCGCTACGGGTGGCTCTCCGCGGTTTCGACGCTTGTTCGACGCTCGTTCTGACGAGCCGTCACTGCAGGTCGGACGTCCAGGACGAGCGAAGGTCGGCCCGCCGGTGTGCCGGCGCGGCTGCGGTGGCCGTATGCCGACAGAAGTGGCTGAGCGGACGCGCAGGCCGGGCTTCCCAGCGGCAGCGGCGGACGCGGAGGTCCGCCCGCCGGGTCCGGCGGGCGCGGGGGTCAGGGGCGCGCGGCGCCGGCAGCAGGTTCCGTGCCTCTCGTGGCCCACCATGCGCGTCGCAGGGTTGACCTGATAGCTCGCATTGCCTTGCCGGTGAGGCTGCCCTCGATCTTGTGAGCGCGACTGAGGAGACGTCCTGGCGCTCGTTCGACGCCCACCGCTGGCCGATGCTGGACGTCAGCCGCCCGCGCGCTGGAGCGCGTGGACGAGATCAGCGCGTATCGGCTCGGCCGGCCTAAGCTGTCTCAGTTCCCACCGAACCGCATGGCGGCGCTGGTCCGGTACGGCGGAGGGCCACGAGCTCCGCGAGGAGGACATCGCCACCGCCCGGCTGTCCCCGCTCAAGCACCGCAGCCTGAACGTGCTCGGCCGCTGCAGCTTCACCGCCTCGCCCCCGGCCGCCGGTGCCCTGCGGCCGCTGCGCGACCCCGACGCGCCGGAGCTTGACGAGAACGACGAGTCGGCCGCCGACCGACGGGACGCGCCAGGGACTGCCTGGCCTGGGGCCTCGACGCCGACCGCCCACACAGCAGTGGTGTGGGCGGCCGGATCCCGGGCTGTCAGGCGGTGACCCTGCCGAAGATGTGGTTGGCAGGAGCATCCGGGTCGTTGCCGTAGAAGAACTGGGTGAGGGCCTGGTGGAATTCGGCGCGGTCCAGCCCACCGGAGCCGTCCCTGACCAGAGCGGCGAAGACCGTGGCGCAGTCCTCGCCGGGCACACCGGCGACCGAGTCGAACAGCTGCTGGAACTCGGCCTGGCCGATCATGCCGTCTGCGTTGAGGTCGACGAGGTCGAAGAAGCAGTTGGTGACCGGCGCGATCTGCTGCGGACAACTCCCGGGTCCGGCAGGGCACGATCCCGGTCCAGGACGTGGGGTTGATCGACGCGGTGCGGGCGGGCACGGTTACCCGGTGGCGGCGGTCGCCTCGTTCGACCGGGACGCGGTGGTGCTGGCCGACGGCACCCGCCTCACCCCGGACGCCGTCATCGCCGCCACCGGCTACGACGTGCCCTGGAGCCGCTGGTCGGCCACTTGGACGTCCTGGACGTCCTGGACGGGCGGGGCCGGCGGGGCCGGCCGGTCGTCCACGGCGGCCGGTCGCGGAGGGGGCCCCGGGGGGTCTACTTCACCGGCTTCACCAACCCGACCAGCGGGATGCTCCGCGAAATGGCCCTGGACGCCGAGAAGATCGCCAAGAAGGTGGCGCGGGCGCCGCGTTGAGGCGCCAGGCGGATTCGGCGGGCCCCAGTGAACACCCGGAGAGAATTCCCCCGCCACACGTCGACGCTTGGTGAAGCGCGAAAAGATGCGTCGGCCGCCGCACCGTTTCCGGGACTTCCGCGGATGGGCGTGCGGACACACAGTTCCTGGCACACCTTGACTGCCGCTATACCTTCACCGGGCGGCGATTCGTCCAGTCTCCAACTTCCGCGGGACCGCCCGTTCACGTACGGAGCGGAGGCGGCGGAGGGCGCACGACCGGTGTCCGGAAAAGGATGCGCCGACTTTCCGCCATCGAGACGGCGCACATCCTATTTCCGCCACCCGGAACAGTCCACATCGCCCGAGCATCCCTTGTTTCCGGTGGCCGCAATCAGTGCCCCACCTGCACTGAAACGCTTCGGCCCGACGTTTCACGCAACTAACGTGTCAGGTGACAGGTGCATATCAGTCCTTCATCGAGACGCTGTTGAACATGTAAACGCTCACCGGCCACACTGAGCACCGAAGCCGCCGTGGGCACGGGCAGTGCCTGATTCGTCGGCTCCAGGGTCTATTGCATGTCGATGTTCGTCGTTCCCTCTATGCCTATGCGGGGTGTTGCAAGTGTGCCGTCCTCCTGGAAGCGATGACGACCCGAAAGCCATGGCCGGCCCCTGCCGGGAACCGGCCCCGGGATCTCCCCACCCATAACGGGAATTGGCCCGCCTACGGGCCGGCCTGTGGAGCGGGCGGCGTGGAACCGGTGCCGCGGTGGAGAGAGGGCGAGATGAGCCGGCCGCGTCGGACCGGCGATGACACGGGCGCCGCGGGCGGACCGGCGGACGACGGGCGCCGAGGGGCGCTTCTTCCGATGTCCGGGAACCCGCGCACGCTTCTGACCGGGTACGCCTCCGGGCCGCGTCGCATGCACTCCCCCTATAGCTCTGCGAAAGGAAAGCAGCGTCATGGCTGTGGGAATCCACCACTTGAGGACGTTCCTCATGGCGGTCGACGAAGGTAGCATCTCGAAAGCCGCGACCCGTCTGCACGAGGCCCAGTCCGCGGCGTCCCGCAGACTCGCGGAGTTGGAACGCCACGTGAAACAGAGTCTGTTGGAACGCTCCGCGGAGGGGGTGCAGCTCACCGTGGCGGGAAAGATGTTCTGCGCCAAGGCGGATGCCGCCGTCACCGCCTTCGACGACGCCCTGCACTCGGACCTGCACCGGGTGCGGGCCCTGCGGGTGGGGCACGCCTGGTCGGCGATCGGTGTGTATACCAGCGAGATACTGCGCCGGTGGAAGGAGGCGTACCAGGAGGTCCTGGTACGCCTGAAGCGGGTCGACGACCCCGCGGGCGGGCTCACCACCGGCCAGTCGGACGTGGCGATCATGCGCACGCACACCGGGCGGCGCAATCTGCACGAGGAGCTGCTCGTCATGGAGTCCCGGGTCGTCGCGGTCCCCTCGGGCTGCCCGCTGATCGAGCTGGATGAGGTGCTGCTGCGAGACCTGGCCGACTACCCGCTGGTGATCAACTCCTTCTCCGGAACCACCAACCTCGGCCTGTGGGAGGAGGGCGAGCAACCCGTGGTGGCGGTGGAGGTGGACACGATCGACGACTGGCAGAGCTACATCGCCGCCGGTGTCGGGATCGGCGTGACCCCGGCCTCCACCGCCTGGATACACCCGCATGCCGAGATCAGCTACCTCCCCCTGCGGGACGCGCCCGCGGTGCCGGTGTACCTGGTCTGGGCTTCCAACAATCGCCATCCGGCGCTGAGCTCCTTCATCCAGTTGGCGCGGGACGTGGTGGCGGAGGGGGCCGAGTAGGCCCTGGGCCGGTGCGCGCGCCGCCCCGCCGCCCCCGCGAGCGGGGGGCGACTGGTGCGGGCCGCGGCCGGTCAGACCTGCGACTTCGCCGGCTCGGCCGGAGCCGCCTCCGCCGCGGCCTCCGGCTCGTCGCCGATGGCTCCGACGTGCCGCAGCACGACGGCGGACAGGATGGACAGGACCACGGTGCACGCCGCGGCCACGACCATCGCCGTGTTCATGCCGGAGGTGGCGGCCTCCTTGGCGAGGTCGAGCCAGCCAGCGGGCATCTGCTGGGCCGAGGCGACGGCGCCGGCGAGGCTGTCGCCCGCGGCGTCGGCCACGTCCGACGGGGTGCCGGCGGGGATCTTGTCGTCGATCTGACTGCGGTAGACCGCGGTCGCCAGGCTGCCCAGGATCGCCACGCCGAGCGCGAGGCCCAGTTCCTGCACGGTCTCCGACATCGCCGAGGCCGAGCCGGCCTTCTCCGGCGGCGCCGCCCCGACCACCAGGTCCGTGCCCAGGGCCGCGATCGCCCCGAGCCCGAGGTAGACGAGGCCGAATCCGACGACCATCAGGGCGATGCCGCCCGAGGGGCCCACCAGGGCGAGCAGGACGTACCCGACCGTGGACAGCACCAGGGTGGCCGCCACCACGAGGCCCGGCGGCACCCGCCGCGCGACCAGGGGCGAGCCGATCGCGGCCAGGAACATCAGCAGGGCGGGCGGGCCCATCCACAGCCCTGCCTCGACCGGCGGCAGCCCCTCCACGAACTGGAGCTGCTGGGTGATCAGCAGCATCGAGCCGCCGACGCCTACGAGGCCGATGAGCAGCACGCTCAGCGCGGAGCTGAACGTCCGGTTGGCGAAGAGGCGCACGTCCAGCAGCGGGCTCTCCAGCTTGCCCTGCCGGCGAACGAACAGCACCGCGAAGACCACGCCGATCAGCGCGGCGACGATCATCGGCAGATCGAGGCCGTCCTTGGCGAAGCGCTTCACCGCGTAGACCACCGGCAGGATCGCGATCAGCGACAGCGTCACACTGATCAGGTCGAACCTACCGCTCTGTGGCGCCGAGTACTCGGGGATTAGGAGCGGCGCGGCCACCAGCAGCACGATCGCGACCGGCACCGCCAGCAGGAACACCGAACCCCACCAGAAGTGGTTCAGCATCGCCCCGCCGACCACCGGTCCGAGCGCCATGCCGAGCGCGAAGCTCGTGGCCCAGACACCGATCGCCAGGGAGCGCTGCCGCTGGTCGGCGAACATGTTGCTGATCAGGGCCAGCGTGGACGGCATCAGCGTGGCACCGGCGACCCCGAGGGCCGCCCGCGCGGCGATGAGCATGTCGGCGCTGGTGGCGTAGGCCGCCAGCACCGAGATGATCCCGAAGGCCGCGGCCCCGATCATCAGCAGCCGGCGGCGGCCGATCCGGTCACCCAGCGTGCCCATGGTGAGCAGGAAGCCGGCGATCAGGAAGCCGTAGGCGTCCATGATCCACAGCTCTTGGGTACCGGACGGGCGCAGATCCTCGGCCAGTGAGGGGAGGGTCAGGTACAGCACGGTGACGTCGAGGCCCAGCAGCACGGTGGGCAACGAGAGGACCGCCAGCCCTCCCCACTCGCGGGCCCCCGCCCTGCCTACGGTCGTTGTGCTCATGGCACTCCTTGCCTTTTTCTCGGATCGTCGACATGCGATCGCCACTGTGCCGCCCCTCACGCATGGTTTCCTGAGGGTCGTTCGGCGATAAGCTGTAGCCATGCGTTACGGGGTGCTCGGACCGCTGGCCGTCTGGGACGCCGAGGGGCGGCCGGTCAGGGTCCCCGAAGCGAAGGTGCGCGCCCTGCTGGCGAACCTGCTCGCCCACGGCGGCGGGCCGGTGCCGGCGGACCGCCTCATCGAAGACCTGTGGGCGAGCAACCCGCCGGGCGGGTCCACCAACACCCTGCAGACCAAGATCTCCCAGCTGCGCCGGGTGCTGGGCCGGGAGCAGGTGGTCCGCGAGCCCGCCGGCTACCGGCTGCTGCTCGCGGACGACGTGGTCGATGCCCTGAGGTTCCAGGAGCTCGCCGACCGCGCCCGCGCCCACCGGGAGCCGGCGGTGAAGGCGGACCTGTTCGCCGACGCGCTCGCCCTGTGGCGGGGCCCGGCTTACGCGGACGTGGCCGAGTCCCTGTTCGCCCGCAGTGAGATCGCCCGGCTGGAGGAGCTGCGCCTGGCCGTCGTCGAGGACCACGCCGAGGTCCGGCTGACCCTGGGCGAGCACACGGCGCTGGCGGCGGAACTGGGGACGCTGGTGGCACGGCACCCGCTGCGCGAGCGATTGCGCATGGCCCACATGCGCGCCCTGTACCGCTCCGGGCGGCAGGGCGACGCGCTGCAGAGCTTCCAGGAGCTGCGCCGGGAGCTGGCCGAGGAGCTGGGGGCCTCGCCCGGTCCGGAGGCCGCCGCGCTGCACGAGGCGATCCTGCGCCAGGAGCCGCAGTTGGCCACACCGGCGATCGGGTCGCGGTCGTGCCGGACGAACCTGCCCGCCCCGCTGACCCCGCTGATCGGGCGGCGCGAGGCGGCCGCGCAGGTGCTGGCCCGGCTGGACCCCGGCGCGAGCACCCGTCTCGTCACCCTCACCGGCCTCGGCGGGGTGGGCAAGACGCGGCTGGCGATAGCCGCGGCGGGCGACGCGGCCGGGCAGTACGCCGACGGGGTGTGGCTGGTCGAGCTGGCCGGCCTGGGCGCCGCGTCCGGCCCGGATGACATCGCCGAACGCGTCATCACGACGCTGGGCCTGTGCGACACGGCGGCGACCGAACCGGACCTGGACGACCTGGTGGGCTGGCTGTGCCAGGCGGTGGCCGACAAGCAGCTGCTGATCCTGCTGGACAACTGCGAGCACCTCGTCGAGTCGCTCGCCGTGCTCGCCAAGTCCCTGCTGTCGGCCGTGCCGGCGGCCCACCTCCTGCTCACCAGCCAGGAAGCCCTGGACATCCCCGGCGAGGTGGTGCACCCAGTGCCGCCGCTGGCGCTGCCGGAGCACACCGATCCGCGGACGGTCGCCCGGTCCAGCGCCGTCGAGCTGTTCGTGCAGCGGGCCGCCGCGGCGGCGCCCGGCTTCGTCCTAAATGTGGACAACGCGGCGGCGGTCTCCACCATCTGCCGCCGCCTCGACGGCATTCCGCTCGCCCTGGAACTCGTCGCGTCCCGGCTGCGGACGCTGAGCCCGCAGGAGCTCGCCGCCCGGCTGGACGACCGGTTCGCCCGGCCTGACGTACGGGTGCGCGGGCTCCCGGACCGCCAGCAGACGCTGCGGGGCATGCTCGACTGGAGCTGGCAGCTGCTGACGCCGGACGAGCGCACCGTGCTGCGCCGCCTGGTCGTGCATGCCGACGGCTGCGTCATGCCCTCCGCCCAGGCGGTCTGCGCCGACGGGGAGCTGCCCGCCGAGCGGATTCCCGACCTGCTCTCCCGGCTGGTGGACCGCTCGCTAGTCGTCCGTGAGGGCGACCGGTTCCGGCTGCTCGAATCGGTGGCCGCCTACTGCGCCGAGCGGCTGGCGGAGGCGGACGAGGAGAGCGCCGTACGCGCGCGCTTCGTGCGGTACTGCACCGAGTCGGCCGAGCGGGAGAGCGAACGGCTGCGTGGCCCGGACCAGCGGTGCTCCCTGGAACGCCTCATCGCGGAGACCGTCAATCTGCGCCGCGCCCTGGACTTCGCGGTCGCCCAGGACTCCGCCGGGTACGCGGTGCGGCTGGTGAACGCGCTGGCCTGGTTCTGGTTCCTGCGCGGGCGGTTCCCCGAGGCCCGCAGGTCCCTGCGGACGGCGCTGGCGGCCGACGTCGACGCCGCCCCGGCCGCGCGTCTGACGGCACGGGTCTGGCTGGCCGGTGTCGAGCTGCGCACCTCGCAGGCCGACGCCGTGCCCGGCCCGGCGGGCGAAGACCCCACCTCCGGGGTCGAGGACCCGGTGCTGAAGGCCCGGCTCCAGTGGTTCGTCGGCACCGGGCTGACCGGCCGCGGCCACCACCGCGAGGGGCGGCAGCTGGTGGAGGCCAGCCTGGCCGGCGCCCGTGCCGCCCGGGACCGCTGGGGCGAGGCCGCGGCCCTGGTGGAGCTGGCGAGCCACGGCCCGACGCGGGACGGGTCCGCGGAGCTGGGCGCTGCGCTGTTCCGCGAGGTCGACGACCGCTGGGGCCAGCTCCGGGCCACCCGGTCCCTGGCACTCGCGGCCGAACGCGAGGGCGACCGCGTACGGACCGAACGGCTGCACCGCGAGGGCCTCCTGATGGCCGAGGAGCTCGGCCTGTGGACCGAGGTCGTCGAGACGCTGATCTTCCTCGGCAGGACCGCGCTGGCGAGCGGCCTCACCGAGCGGGCGACGGAGCTGTACGAGCGCGCGCTGTCCGTGTCGGCCGAACGCGCCTACCACCGGGGCGAGATCCGTGCCGAGATCGGCCTCGGGCACGCCGCACGGCTCCGCGGTGACCGGGACGCCGCCACGTCCCACCTGAACCGGGCCCTGGCCAAGAGCCAGTCCTCGGGCCACGCCACGCACGCCGCGGCCGCGCTGGCGGGACTGAACCTCGTCACCCGGGCGTGACCGAACGCTGCTGCCCGTGTGACCGGCGTTTCCCGGGTGCGGCGGGCCCCGCACTCCGGAGGTCCGGCCCGCTCCGGCGGCGTGCGCCGGAGCGAGGACGTATTCGTTCGCACTCCCTACTCGAATACGCCCTACTCGATTACGCAGTAGCCGCACCAACCCCTTCACCCTAGCCTGATCCGAGCCGTTATTTATTCGCGTACGAATGGCAGGCGAAGGAGTGGTGTTCCGTGGGGATAGCAGCTGAATCCAGGGCCCTCGGATTAACCGGCTACCAGCGCGACATCTGGGCGGCCGAAGCAAGAGCACCGGGGAACTGCCAATTCAACGTACTGGTCCACGAGCAGCTGGCGGGGGCCGTGGACCGGGAGCTGCTCGGTGCCTGCCTGGCCCGTGCGGTGCGGGAGCACGACGCCTTTCGGCTGCGGTTCGGCGAGGACGGCGAAGGGGTCCCCCGGGTCCGGCGGATCGCGGAGGAGCCGGACGCCGGGGCGCCGCCCTTCGAGCACATCGACCTCTCCGGCGGACCGGACCCCGCCAGGGCCGTGCGGATCTGGTGCGAGCAGGAGCTGGGTCGGCCGCTGGACCTCGGGGGCGGGCCGCTGTTCCGGGCCGCCGTGGTCACCGAGGGGCCGGAGGCCGTCCACCTGGTGCTGACCTCGCACCACATCGTGACCGATGCCTGGGCCCTGAACGCGCTGACCCTGCGGACTCTTTCCGACTACCGCTCGCGCGTGTCCGGAAAAGACGTTCCGGCTGTCGGGGAAAAAGCCGCCAAGTCGGCAGTGCGGACCGATTCCGCCTCATACTGGGATTCCATCCAGGAATTCGACTCCGTCTTCGGCGACGCGGACCGCGAGAATGACCGCGCGTTCTACCGAGATTATCTGGCGGGCATGGAGCCCGCTCTCTTCACGCGTTCCGGCGCCGCCCGGCCCGGCCGCGGCCGGCACTCCTTCCCGGTCGGGGAGGAGCTGGTGCGGCGCATCCTCGACGCGGGCGCGTCCCCCTTCCCTTACCTGCTCTCGGCGTTCGCGGTGTGCCTCGGGCGCATCCACCAGGCCGACGAGGTCGTGTTCGGCGTGCCCTTCCTGAACCGCCGGACCGAGGGCGAACGCTCGATCGTGGGCCAGTTCGCCAACAACCTGCCGGTGCGCATCCCGGTGGCGGAGGACCTGCCGCTGGTCGAGCTCGCCGAGCGGGTCCGCCGGCAGATCGACCGGCTCAGGGAGCACGAGCGGCTGCCGTTCGGCGACATCCTCCGCGAGGCCCCCGTACAGGGCGCCGACGGCCGCCGACTGTTCGACGTCACCGCTTCCTACCTGCGCTTCCCCCGGCCGTCGGGGATCCCGGGGGTGAACCGGACCACCACGATCATGGCCCCGGTCCACGCCGCCGACGCGCTCTCCGTCATGGTGCAGGCGTTCGACGACGAGCCGGGCCTGCGCGTCGACTTGGACTACGCCGACGACGTGTTCGACGGGCACCTCACGGCCGCGGCCCCCGCCGGGCACGTCGGGGAACTCCTCCGCCGCGGACTGGACTCCCGGGAGCTGCCGCTCGCGGAGCTGCCCATGCTGACCGACGACGAGTATGAGGTCGTCGTCCGCCGCCGCCAGGGCGCCTCCGCGCCCTACCCGCGCGAGAAGAGTCGTCCTCGCGCTCGCCGGGCCGCTGCTCAGCGGCCCCGCGTGAACGCTTGCCGGGGGCTGGACGTCAGTTCGGCCGATGGCGACTCGCGGCTTGACACAGCGCGTGGACCGCCCTGGGATCTTCGGGATTCCGCGCGGATCAGCTACGCCCGAACGCGAGGGCGAGATCCTTTTCCTGCCCCACCAGATCGCCCCCGGCGATGGCCTGTTCGACCGTCAGCATGCCTGATGCCAAGCCCAACACGATCGCAGGATCGCCGCGAAGCACGGTCGCGGGCGCTTCCTCACGGCAGAGTTCGACGTGCGCGCCTGCCTCCTCGACGCGCACGGTGACGATTGTGTCGTCGACGGCCAGCCCAACCGTCGTCGGTTCGTCGGATCGCCTGTCATGCATCAGCGAATCCAGTGCCACCACCAGCCAATGCGACCGGAAGCTGTCCCCCTGCGGGCCCGAGATCATCAGCGGGGTGCTCCAGTTCACGAGGGCAGCGACAGCGGGCCGAAGTTCGCTGCCCCAAGGGGTGAGCATGTACGCGACGCCGTTCCTGTCGGCGTCGAGCGTGCGTTGGACGACGCCGGCTTCTTCCAGTTCCCGCAGGCGGTCGATGAGCAGGTTGGTGGCTATGCCGGGCAACCCGGCCAGCAGTTCGCTGTAGCGAGCCGGGCCGACGAGCAGTTCCCGGACGATGAGCAGACTCCAGCGCCCGCCGATGACGTCGAGCGACCGGGCAAGACCGCAATATTGACCATAAGACCGTTTGGGCATTGCTCTCCTCGACTCACTCGTGCTTGACTTTCTCAAACTGACTTGAGTATAAGTCAACCCGGATCGAGGAGGCCCAGTAAGTGTCGACCCAGCAACCTGCAGGCACGCGCCCGTCCTGGGTGGACGCCGACCTGTATCCGTTCGAGAGCCGCTTCGTCGAGCTGGATGGGCACGTCGTGCACTACATCGACGAGGGCTCGGGGCCGACCTTGCTGATGTTGCATGGCAACCCCACGTGGTCGTTCGTGTACCGGGAAGTCATCGCGGCCCTGCGCGATCGGTTCCGCTGCATCGCCTTGGACTATCCCGGGTTCGGGCTGTCGGTCGCGGCGCCCGGTTACGGCTACCGGCCTGACGACCACGCCGCCGTGGTCGTGGCGTTCCTCGACCACATGGAACTGTCGAAGCTCACTCTGGTCGCGCATGACTGGGGAGGACCGATCGGCCTGCATGCGGCCGAGCAGCGACCGGGCAAGTTCGAGCGGCTCGTGTTGGCGAATACATGGGCATGGCCGGTCAATGGTGAATTGCGCGCCGAAATGGCGTCCCGGGTGATGGGGGGACCCATCGGACGTGAGTTGATCAGGCGAGTCAACCTGTTCGTGAACGCGCTGATCCCCGCGGGCCACCGGCGCCGCAAGGTCTCTGAGTCCGAGATGACGCACTACAGGGAGGCCCTCGCCACGCGGGAACGTCGCAACGCCTGCGCGATTCTGCCGGGCGCCATCACCGACAGTCGCGAGTTTCTCGCCGACATCGAGGAACACCTGACCCAGCTCGACCAGCTCCCTACGCTCATCGTATGGGCGGACGCCGATATGACCTTCGGTGACAAAGACCGTGCGCGCCTGGAGGAGAAGTTCCCGAGCCACACCACCGTGGTGGTTCATGGCGCCGGTCACTTCGTGCAGTCCGACGCCGCCGACGAGATGAGTGAAGCCATCAAGACCTGGTGGGACAGCTCGGCGACCACATAGCCATCGAACCCCGCTGCGCGAGAAACGATTGAGGAAGCCGCAATCGGCCGTAGGTGCGGTGGACAGATCAGGTGAGAAGGCTGTGCCGAACCTCAGCCGCACCCCGCTCTACCCAACGTCCTATAACTGGGGGTCGTCTTGATGGATGAACTTGACGTTGTGTCCGAAGGTGTTGGTGCTGAAGACGTGGCTACCGGCGACTTGGTAGGTCGATTCTGCGCCGCGGTTGCGGCTGGTGATGTCGACGCCGTGATCGAAACGATGGCCGAGGACGCCGAAATGGTGACACCGTTGTCCAGCCGAGTGGTGATCCGGGGCCGCGACGATCTGCGGGCCGTGTTCGCTGCGTTTCTGCCGAGTTTGTCGCGAGATCTGAACTGGCGTCTTCGAATCGGGAACGCTGACACGACCGTTGCCGTGGCCGAGGCTCGACTCGGAGGTGTGCGTGTCGAGGACGCGATGCTGATCGAACAGGACGCGGACGGTCGCATCCGCCGAGTGACGCCGCATGTCCGGCCATGGCTGGGGTTGACGGTATCCGCGATCGTGCTGGGTCCCAAGCTGATGCGGCATCCTGGGGTTGTGCGCCGTGCGATGCGACGCAAGTAACGATCGGTGCGGCCAAGTCCCGGTATCGACCTGTCGTGATCGCGCTTTGGCTCGGCCACGAGTCCACTCACCCGTCCAAGTATGTGCGGGACCAGTGGACGTGGCGGATATCAAACGCCTGCTCCAAGGCCACATCAACGCCCCGCGCACTGCCCTGGCCGCCGGTTCTGAGGAGGCCGCATCGGCAAGAAGCAGTCAAGGACGCCTTCGTCACCGGACTGCACGCGGCGATCGGCGTCGCGGCCGCTCTCACGCTCGCGCTCGGCGTCCCCGCGGTGCGCTGGCTGCCGCGCGAGGAGCGGGACACGACGGCCGAGGTCCCGGACCGGCAGGAGCAGACCGTGTCCTGAGCACACGGCACCCGCATGTCCTGAGCACACGGCACCCGCATGTCTTGAGCAGGCGGGACCCGGTATGCGCTGAGTACGCGGGGCACGTCCCCCCGCGTACAGCCGCCCCGCTTCTTCCGTACGGACGCTCCGCCCTCTTCGCGGGCGTCCACCGGGAGGAGCGCGGGCGGTTTCAGCGCTGCTCGGCCCGTACGGTCGTCGACTCCGGCTCGTCACCCCGGCCGCTTTGCTGGTTCAGCACGCGCAACGCGTCCGCGGAGGTCGCGTCGTTGGGGGTGTAGATTTCGACGCGGTGGTCGGGGCTGTCGGGCTGGAGCCACACCTGGTAGTCCACGCTCACCGCCCCGACGGTGGGATGCTGCAGATGCATGGCCCCCGTCGTGCAGTCGGAGACGTCACCCGTCGCCCACATCGTGCCGAAGTCCGCGCTGTTCATGAGGAGTTCGCCGATCAGCCCGGCGAGCCGGGCGTCCGTGGGATAGCGGCCCGCGGTGAGGCGCAGGTAGGCGACGTGGATTTTGGCGAGGTCCGGCCAGTTGCGGTACATGTCGCGGGTGTGGGGGTCGAGGAAGAACATCCTGGGGATCGACGGACGCCCCTCCGGGTTTCGTGGCGCCTCGAAGGGGATGTGCTCGGCGACCAGCGCGTGCCCGGTGCGGTTCCACGCGAGGACGTCGCCGCGCCTGCCGAGCACCACCGCGGGCGTGGCCTCGCCCAGTGACTCCAGGAGGGTCAGTACCCGCGGGTGGGGCTCCTCGCGGGGCGGTTCGCCCAGACCGGGCTTCACCGACTGCCGGGCGAGGTTGTGCAGATGGACGGTCTCCACCTGGTCGAGCCGGAGTACCCGGGCCAGCGCGTCGAGCACCTGCTCGGAGGCGGTCTCGGCCTGCCCCTGCTCCAGACGCGTGTAGTACCCCGCGCTCACCCCCGCGAGCTGGGCGAGCTCTTCCCGTCTGAGACCGGGGACCCGGCGGGAGGTGCCGTAGGTCAGCAGACCGATCTCAGCCGGAGTGACCCGGTCACGACGGCTCTTCAGGAACGTTCCGAGGCTCTCCATGTGACGAGCGTAGGGCGCCCGCACGCCCCGTGGGTGTACCTGTCGGGTGTACCCACGCCACGGGGATGGCTGTCGGCCACGCCGTGCCTGAGTGTCGGCACCATGACTCAACAGCATGCGAACAACGCACCCGGACTGCGGGCCTGGCTCGGGCTCGCGGTGGTCCTCGGCCCGGTCCTCCTCGTCTCCATGGACGGATCGATCCTGTTCCTGGCGATGCCCCGGATCAGCCAGGCCCTCTCGCCCACCGCCGACCAGGCGCTGTGGATCCTGGACATCTACGGCTTCGCCGTCGGCTCCCTGCTGGTCGCCTTCGGCAGCATCGGCGACCGCTACGGCCGGCTGAAGCTCTTGATGATCGGCGCGACCGTGTTCGGACTCGGCTCCGCCGGTGCCGCGTTCGCACCGACCCCCGAACTCCTCATCGCCTGCCGGGCGCTCATGGGCGTGGCCGGTGCGACCCTGCTGCCCTCGGCGCTGGCCGTACTGAGCGAGCTGTTCCCCGACTCCCGGCGCCGGGCCCAGGCCATCGGCATCTTCGCCGCGGCCTTCGCGGCCGGTTTCGCCATCGGCCCGGTCATCGGCGGCGCCCTCCTCGGCCAGTTCTGGTGGGGCTCGGTCTTCCTCGTCAACCTCCCCGTCATCGTCGTGTTCCTGGTGTTCGCGCCGGTCCTCCTCCGAGAGGTCCGGTCGGGCGGGACGGGCCGCGTCGACCCGCTCAGCGTCGTGACCTCCGCCGGGGGCCTGCTGCTCACGATCTACGGGATCAAGCACCTGGCCGCCGACGGGATCTCGGCCCTCCCGATCACCACGATGATCGTCGGCATCGCCGTACTGACCTTCTTCGGCCTGCGCCAACGGCACCTCGACAACCCGCTGATCGACTTTTCCCTCTTCCGCGACCGCGTCTTCACCATCGCCGTCATCACGGGCCTACTGCCCCTGGCCGCATGGTCGGCGGCGGCGTACCTGTCCGGCATCTACCTCCAGTCCGTACTGAACCTGAGCGTCCTGCACGCGGCGCTCCTGGCCCTCCCGGGCGCGGCGGCCCTCACCGTCTCCTGCATCGTCACACCGGCCGTCGTCGAACGCATCGGCAAGCGGGCCGCGCTCCTCGTCTGCCACTTCTCCATCGCGGGCGGCCTGTTGCTGCTGCTCCCCACCACGGTCACCGGCGGGATCGGCTGGTACATCGCCTCGACCGTGATCGCCGGACTGGGATACGGCATCTCCTTCGCCGTCGTCGCGGACACCGCGGTCGGCGCGGTCCCCGCGGAGCGTGCGGGCTCGGCCGGCGCGATCGCCGAGACCAGCAACGAGATCGGCAACGCCCTCGGCATCGCGATCCTCGGCTCGCTCGCCGCGCTGCTCTTCCGCCTCCAGGGCCCGGACCTCGCCCCCACCCTCGACGAGACCCTCCAGCTGCCCTCCCTGCTCCCATCCGTGATCCAGGACGCGAAGTCCGCGTTCGTCACCGGCCTGCACGTCGTCGTGGTCGCGGCGAGCCTTCTGCACGCCGCCCTCGGAACGGCCGCCCTGCGCTGGCTCCCCAAGTCGGCGCCGGAGGAGCAGACCACCGAGGTCCACGAGGAGCCCGCGCAGGAGCGCATGGCGAGCAGGCCGTAGCGGGACGGGGCTGACGAGAGGGACTGACGATGCGTCGCCGCCAGGACACCCCACTCGCGCATGGTCGGCACCGTCAGCCCGTAGCCCACCGGTACCTCGCGGATAGCCCAGCCGCTCCGGGAACGGCCGGCACGGTCGAGGGAGTCGGCGCTGACGGCGACGGGATTCACTCCCGTGGTGGTCGGTTCGCCGAAGCGCCTGTCGAGCTGCTCCAGTTGGTTCCGGCAGGCGGGGCAGTGCAGGCCGCGATAGAAGACCAGCATGGTGCAGTTGCCCGGAGACTGCTCGGAAAGATTCCAGTGCCGCCTTCGACGAGTGGGACCTTCAGGTCCGCTGCCTTGGAGCGGGGACGGGGAGGTACGGGCACAGCGGGCGACGCGTACGGCACGACGATGTCCTTTCATTCGCATGGTCACATGGCGGCCACAGGCCGTCCGTTCCGGCTGGACAGATGGGGGAGACCGGAAGGCCGCGCGGAGGAAAGCGGGACGCGCGGAGCCGGGACGGCGGTCGGCCGAAGCCCGGCACGAAGGGGCCGCAGGAAGAACGGGAGTGCGCCCGGACCGGATCTGCTCACGTCGGGGTACCTGTCCGCACCACACGACGGAGGTCGGAGAAGCGGGCGGTGTGTTCAGCGGGCCAGGTCACGCCGTCCGTCCGGACGGGTTACCGAGTCGCTCCCCGGATGACTTCCACGGCGTGCTCCCGTCCGAGTGATGTGGCTCGGAGACCTCCCGGGCGACCAACTCTCGAAGCCGGCTCGACCTTGACACCAGTGTCACCACCTGGCGTCCTGTGCGTGCGTGATGCCGCGGTGCGGGCCGAAAGCCCGATGCTGCCCGGTACCCGATGTCCATTGCTACATGCGTGTGCGTCCCCTGGGCGGAGGGCCGACCTCCTGTCCCGGTGGGTGCTCCGGCGCGCGTGACGGAGGTTCGCCCATCTGAGAGAAGCCTTCCGGGTCGGCTTTTCGTGTGGGGCCGTGATCAGGCAGGGGAGTCGGTTTGTTGTGCCCGTTCCCGGTGATCCTCCTGATCGCGTCGACGGCGGGCCCTGAGCCAGCGGGTCGATCGCTTCCACTCGGAGTCGAAGGAGAAGATGCCGCGAAGCTCGTTCCCGGGTGACGTCGATGTCGGCGGCAGGGGCACCTCGTCGGCACCAGGTTCCGGCTGTGCACCCGCGGCCGTCGGGGGCTCAAGGCCGCGGGCCGGGGCCCAGGAGGAACATCTGACAATCCCCTTGCGCGGCTCTGTCATTTGTACACCGCCTTGACAGTAGCCTGCCTGATCCCTGACGGAACCGATCTTGTACACGGGGCCGGAAGCGAAGAAGCTGGATACCAGAGTCCGGTGCTGTGTCTTCGCAGCCCTCGCGGCCCCCCTCGTGGCGCCGCACCCCTCGGCATCCCCTCCACAAGACCCCCAGCGGCCCCGAACGGCCTCACCGTTCGGGGCCGTCGTCGTGCCGCCGGGGGCGCCGGGCCTGCCGTGACCGAGTTCCCGAGGAACCGAAGGAGAGGCAGACGTATGGACAGCGCGGTGATCGTAGTGGGCGCAGGCCCTGTCGGGTTGATGCTCGCCGGTGAGTTACGGCTGGCCGGCGTGCCGGTCGTCGTACTGGAGAGGCTGACCGGGCCGACCGGGCAGTCGCGGGCGCTCGGGTTCACCGTGCGGACCATGGAGGTGCTCGACCAGCGGGGCCTGCTGCCGAGGTTCGGCGAGGTGCAGACCAGTCCGATGGGGCACTTCGGCGGTCTGCTCGTCGACTTCGGCACGCTCGACAGCCCGCACCGGACCTCCCACGGTATCCCCCAGTCCAGGACCGAGGAGGTGCTCGGCCGGTGGGCCGCCGAGCTGGGCGCCGACATCCGGCGCGGGCACGAGGTGGTGGGGATCGAGCAGGACCCCTACGGCGTCGACGTCCGCGCCGTCGGCCCCGACGGGCCCGTGTCACTGCGCGCCTCCTACGTCGTCGGCTGCGACGGCGGCCGCAGCACGGTCCGCCGACTGGGCGGGTTCGACTTCCCGGGCACCCCCGGGACGTACGAGATGATGCTCGCCGATCTGAAGGACTGCGCCATCGAGGCCCGGCCGTTCGGTGAGCGGCTCACCGGCGGGGTCGCCATGGCCGCGCCGCTGGGCGACGGCGTCCAGCGGATCATCGTCAAGGAGCACGGCGCCCCGGTGCGCGGCGAGCCCGCCGACTTTCCGGCCGTTGCGGCTGCCTGGCAGCAAATCACCGGGCAGGACATCAGCGGGGCGACCCCTGTGTGGGCCAGTTCGTTCAGCGACGCCAGCCGCCAGACCTCCAGCTACCGCAGGGAACGGCTGCTGCTGGCGGGCGACGCCGCCCACATTCATCTGCCGGCCGGCGGCCAGGGCATGAACGTCGGTCTCCAGGACGCCGTCAACCTCGGCTGGAAGCTCGCCGCCGTCGTCGGCGGCTGGGCCCCGCCCGGCCTGCTCTCCAGCTACCACAGGGAGCGGCACCCGGTCGGCGAGCGGCTGCTGATGAACACCCGCGCCCAGGGGCTCCTCTTCCTCGGCGGAGAGGAGGTGCAGCCGCTGCGTGACGTGCTCGGCGAACTGATCGCGCTGCCCGACGTGGCCCTCCATCTGGCCCGCATGGTCACCGGCCTGGAGATCCGTTACGAGGTCGGGCCCGGCGACCATCCGCTGCTCGGCCGCCGGGTCCCGCACCACGAACTGGTCGGCCGTGACGGCGGGGCCAAGACCAGCACCAGCGAACTGCTGCGGCCCGCCCGCGGGGTCCTGCTCGACCTCGCCGACGACGCCGCGCTGCGCAGGACGGCGTCCGGCTGGTCCGGGCGCGTCGACGTCTTCACCGGCAGCCTGCACGAGCCGGAGCCGGACAGCCCCCTGACGGGCGCCGACGCCGTACTCGTACGCCCCGACGGCCATGTCGCCTGGGTAGCGGCGGGCGTCGGTGACCTCCCCCGGGAGCTGTACCGCTGGTTCGGCGCACCGCGCTGAACCGTCCCTCTTGGAAAACCCACGGACGGCCGGCACGACACGGCCACCACTACACGGACAACACGAAGAGGACACGGATGCACAGCACTCTGATCGTCGCCCGGATGTCTCCTGAATCGTCCGCGCAAGTCGCCCAGCTCTTCGACGCGTTCGACGCCACCGACATGCCCCACCGGATGGGGACCCGGCGTCGCCAGCTCTTCTCCTACCAGGGCCTCTACTTCCACCTCCAGGACTTCGACCACGAGGGCGGTGGCGAGGCGATCGAGGAGGCCAAGACCGACCCCCGGTTCCAGCGGATCAGCGCCGATCTGCGGCCTTTCATCGATCCGTACGACCCGGCGTGGCAGACCCCGTCGGACGCGATGGCCCGGCGCTTCTACCTGTGGAACCCGAAGGAGGGCGATTCCCAGTGAACCGACGTGTCGTCATCACCGGCATCGGCGTGGTGGCACCCGGCGGAACCAGCGCGAAGGACTTTTGGTCGCTGCTGACCGCCGGGCGCACCGCCACTCGAACACTGTCCTCGTTCGACCCGACGGGCTACCGGTCGCGGGTCGCCGCCGAGGTGGACTTCTTTCCGGCGCAGCACGGCCTCAAGCCGCAGGAGATCCGCCGGATGGACCGGGCCGCTCAGTTCGCGGTGGTCACGGCCCGCGAGGCGATCGCCGACAGCGGTATCGACCTGGCGGCCGTGGACCCCGCCCGGATCGCGGTGACCATCGGGAGCGCGGTCGGGGCCACCATCAGCCTGGAGAACGAGTACCGGACCGTCAGCGACGACGGCCGCCTCACCCTCGTCGACCACACATACGCGCCGCCGTACCTCTACAACCACCTGGTGCCCAGCTCCTTCGCCACCGAGGTCGCCTGGGCGGTCGGCGCGGAGGGCCCCAGCAGCGTCATCTCCACCGGCTGCACCTCCGGCATCGACTCGGTCGGGTACGCGGTCGAGTTGATCCGGGAAGGGGCCGCCGACATCGCGCTCACCGGTGCCACGGAGGCCCCGATCTCCCCGATCACCGTGGCCTGCTTCGACGCCATCAAGGCGACCTCCACCTACAACGACGATCCCGAGCACGCTTCCCGGCCGTACGACCGCAGCCGCACCGGCTTCGTGCTCGGAGAGGGCTCGGCCGGGTTCGTCCTGGAGGAACTGGAGAGCGCCCGTGCGCGCGGTGCGCACATCTACGCAGAGGTCTGCGGCTACGCCTCCCGGTGCAACGCCTACCACATGACCGGGTTGCGCTCGGACGGCGCGGAGATGGCCGAGGCCATACGGGTCGCGCTGGACGAGGCCCGCCTGAATCCCGACGACATCGACTACGTCAACGCCCACGGCTCGGGCACCAAGCAGAACGACCGCCATGAGACAGCCGCGTTCAAGACCAGCCTCGGCCAGCACGCCTACCGTGTGCCGGTCAGCTCCATCAAGTCGATGATCGGTCACTCGCTGGGCGCCATCGGCTCCGTCGAGATCGCCGCGTCCGCACTGGCCATCGAGCACAACGTGGTGCCCCCGACCGCCAACCTGCACGACCCGGACCCGGACCTCGACCTCGACTACGTGCCGCTCAACGCCCGTGAGTGGCGCACCGACACCGTGCTCACCGTGGGCAGCGGCTTCGGCGGCTTCCAGAGCGCGATGGTCCTGGCCCGGCCCGACAGGAGGACCGCATGAGCACGTCCGTCGTCGTCACAGGACTGGGTGTGACCGCGCCCAACGGCCTCGGCACCGAGGCCTACTGGGAGGCCACCCGGCAAGGCGTCAGCGGCATCCGGCCGGTCGGCCGGTTCGACGCCTCCCAGTACCCCGCGCGGCTGGCCGGCGAGGTGCCGGGCTTCGTCGCCAAGGAGCATCTGCAGAGCCGGCTCATCCCGCAGACCGATCACATGACCCGGCTCGCGCTGGCCGCCGCCGACTGGGCGCTGGCCGACGCCGGGATCAAGCAGGACGAGATGGCCGAGTTCGACGCAGGGGTGATCACCGCGGCCTCCTCCGGCGGCTTCGAGTTCGGCCAGCGCGAGCTGGAGAACCTGTGGAGCAAGGGCAGCAAGTACGTCAGCGCCTATCAGTCGTACGCCTGGTTCTACGCCGTCAACACCGGCCAGATCTCCATCCGGCACGGCATGAAGGGCCCCAGTGGGGTCGTCGTCAGCGACCAGGCGGGCGGACTCGACGCGCTCGCCCAAGCCCGCCGACAGATCCGCAAGGGCACCACGCTGGTCGTCTCCGGCGGTGTCGACGGCTCCATCTGCCCCTGGGGGTGGGTGGCCCAGATGGCCGCCGACCGGATGAGCACCGCCGCCGACCCCGGCAGCGCCTACCTGCCCTTCGACCGCGGCGCGCGCGGCCACGTCCCCGGCGAGGGCGGTGCCCTGCTGGTCCTGGAGACCGCCGAGCACGCCCGGGAGCGGGGCGCGGAGGTCTACGGCGAGATCGCGGGCTACGGCGCCACCACCGACCCCCGGCCCGGCAGCGGGCGTCCGCTCGCGCTGGCCCGCGCCCTGCGCCTCGCCCTCGACGACGCGGGCGTGGGGCCGGACGAGGTGGACGTCGTCTTCGCGGACGCGGCCGGTGTGGTGGACCTGGACCGGGCGGAGGCCACCGCGATCAACGAGGTGTTCGGCACCGGCCTGGTCCCGGTGACCGCGCCCAAGACCATGACCGGACGCCTCTACTCCGGTGCCGGCTCGCTGGACGTGACGGCGGCCCTGCTGTCCATCCGGGACGGTCTGATCCCGCCCACCGTCAACGTGACCGCCGACCCCGCCTACGGCCTCGACCTCGTCACCGGTGCCCCCCGCGCCGCCGCGGTCCGCACCGCCTTGGTCGTCGCCCGTGGCTACGGCGGGTTCAACTCGGCCCTCCTCGTCCGCGCCGCCGGTTGATCCGACGGCCCGACCACCCGCTCAACGAAAGGACCAACCCACCATGACCGCCAAGGCGTTCACCCTGGACGACCTCCGCCGCATCCTCCGTGAGGGCGCCGGTGAGGACTTCGATCTCGACGACGACATCGACGACGTCACCTTCGTGGACCTCGGCTACGAGTCGCTGGCCCTGCTGGAGACCGGCGCGCGCATCGGCCGCGAGTACGGCATCGAGCTGGAGGACGAGACCCTCATCGACGCCGAGACGCCCCGGCGACTGGTCGACGCCGTCAACGCGCAGCTGCTGGCCACCCGCGCCTGAGACACCCCACGCCCGTACAGAAGTCTGGAGTGAACATGACCGATCAGCAGCGGGTCGCCCTGGTCACCGGGGCGACCAGCGGTATCGGCCTCGCCGTGGCCAGGATGCTGGGCGCCCAGGGCCACCGGGTCTTCCTCTGCGCACGTACCGAGGAATCCGTCACGGCCACCGTCAAGGAACTGCGCGAGGAGGGCCTGACCGTCGAGGGCCGGGCCTGCGACGTCCGGTCGGGGGACGACATACGGGCCTTCGTACGGGCCGCGGTCGACACCTTCGGCACGGTCGACGTGCTGGTGAACAACGCCGGCCGCAGCGGCGGCGGGGTCACCGCCGACCTCGCCGACGAGCTGTGGGCCGATGTCATCGACACCAACCTCACCAGCGTCTTCCGGATGACCCGGGAGGCCCTCACCACCGGCGGCATGCGCCACAAGGATCGCGGCCGCATCATCAGCATCGCCTCCACGGCCGGCAAACAGGGTGTCGTCCTCGCTGCTCCCTACTCCGCCTCCAAGCACGGCGTCGTCGGCTTCACCAAAGCCCTCGGCAACGAGCTCGCCCCCACCGGCATCACCGTCAACGCCGTCTGTCCCGGGTACGTCGAGACGCCCATGGCGCAGCGGGTGCGCGCCGGTTACGCGGCGGCGTACGACACCACCGAGGACGCCATCCTCGAGAAGTTCCAGGCAAAGATCCCCCTCGGCCGCTACTCCACCCCCGAGGAGGTGGCGGGCCTCGTCGGCTATCTGGCCTCGGACACCGCCGCCTCCATCACCGCGCAGGCCCTCAACGTCTGCGGCGGCCTCGGCAACTTCTGAGACCCCCAGCGATCGTTTCCCACGAGGAGTCGAACCCCATGTCACAGCAGGGCCCGCGCGAGGTCGAACACGAGATCACCGTGTCCGCCCCGGCAGCCGCCGTCCACCGGCTCATCGCCGACGTGGCGAACTGGCCGCGGATCTTCCCCCCGACCGTCCACGCCGAGCAGCTCGAACAGGACGGCGCCGACGAACGCATACGCATCTGGGCCACCGCCAACGGCGAGCCCAAGAACTGGACCTCGCGCCGCACCCTCCACCCGGACGCGCTGCGCATCGACTTCCGGCAGGAGGTCTCCGCGCCCCCGGTCGCCGCCATGGGCGGCAGCTGGATCATCGAGGAACTGTCCGCCGACACCAGCCGGGTCCGGCTGCTGCACGACTACCGGGCGGTCGACGACGACCCCGAGGCGCTCGCCTGGATCGACCGGGCGGTGGACCGCAACTCCCGGACGGAGCTGGCCGCCCTCAAGGCCAACGTGGAACTGGTCGCCGGGGACAGCGGGGTCCTGCTGTCGTTCGAGGACAGCGTGCAGATCGACGGATCCGCCAAGGACGTCTACGACTTCCTCAACGAGGCGAACCTCTGGCAGGAGCGGCTGCCGCACGTCGCCTCCGTCCGGCTCGGTGAACCGGCGCCCGGCCTGCAGACCCTGGAGATGGACACCCGCACCAAGGACGGCTCGACCCACACGACCGTCTCCGTCCGCGTCTGCTTCCCGCACCAGCGGATCGTCTACAAGCAGACCACCCTGCCGGCCCTGATGACCCTGCACACCGGCTACTGGCTCCTGGAGGAGCACGCTGACGGCGTACGCGCCACCTCGCAGCACACGGTGGCGATCAACACCGCGAACATCGCCTCGGTCCTGGGTCCCGACGCCGGCCTCGCCGAGGCGCGCGAATTGGTCCGCACGGCGCTCAGCGGCAACAGCCGCGCCACCCTCGGCCACGCGAAGGCGTACGCCGAGAGCCGCCGCTGATCCGCCGCGGCCCCAGCCCTTCATCAGGAGTTCTTTCACCAGGAGTCCCCTCATGCTGTCGACCCAGATACCAGAGTCCGACATCGACCCGTATACCGACGAGTCGATCCTGAATCCCTACGACGCCTACCGCGCCCTGCGCGACCTGGGGCCCGTGGTCCGTCTCGACCAGTACGGCGTGTGGGCCGCCGCCCGCTACCAGGAGGTCTACGAGGCGCTGCACGACCACGAGTCGTTCATCTCCGGCGAGGGCGTCGGTGTCACCGAGCAACTGAACAAGGCCCAGCACGGCAGCAGCCTCACCAGTGACCCGCCCTATCACGACCTGGTGCGGGGCCTGGTCGCCCGCCATCTGACCCCGAAGGCGCTGCGCGAGGTGCAGGGGTACGTGGCGGACTGGGCGAACCGGCTCGTCGACGAGCTGATCGAGCGCGGGGAGTTCGACGCCGTCACCGACTTCGGGCAGGCGTTCCCGCTGGCCATCGTGCCCGACCTGCTGGGCTGGCCGGTCGAGGAGGGCCGGGAGCGGCTCCTCGACTGGGCGGCGGCCGGCTTCAACGCCTTCGGCCCGCTCAACGAGCGCACCGTGGCAGGGTTCCCGCTGCTGAAGGAGATGGGCGAGTTTCTGTACCGGATGTCGGTGCCGGGCAATCTGCGGCCCGGCTCCTGGGGCGCGCAGCTCGTCGCGGACGCCCAGGCCGGGAAGATCGCCAACGAACTGCTGCCAGCCCTGCTCGGCGACTTCCTCGCCCCCTCGATGGACACCTCGGTCAGCGCGCTCTCCAGCATGCTGTGGCTGTTCGGTGAGCACCCCGGCCAGTGGGACCTGCTGAAGGCCGAACCGTCCCTGGCGGGCAACGCGTTCAACGAGATCGTCCGGCGCGAGTCCCCGCTGCGCGGCTTCACCAGGCTGCTGACCAGGGACCGGGTCCTCGGCGGTGCCGAGCTGAAGGCCGGCTCACGGATGCTGCTGCTGTACGGCTCCGCCAACCGCGACGAACGGCACTGGGACGACCCGGAGACCTTCGACATCACCCGCCCCGACGCCGCCGAGCACCTCGGCTTCGGACACGGCATCCACGGCTGTGTGGGCCAGGCGCTGTCCCGGCTGGAGGGTAAGTCGCTGATGGACGCGCTGCTGCGCAAGGTGCGACGGATCGAGGTCGGGGTGCCGACCTGGCGGTTGCACAACACCATCCGCGGCATCGAGACCCTGCCCGTTGTGCTGCACGCCTGAACGCGCGGCCGCCGCACGGCGCGAGGAGCGCCGGCACATGACACGAGGAGCCACCGACACATGAAGCTGTCCGTCGAATTCGGCCGGTGCGAGGGGCACGGCCTGTGTGAGGAGGCCGCGCCGGAGCTGTTCCGGCTCGACGACGAGGGCGATCTCCTCGTGCTCTACGACCCGTCCGCCGAGATTCCCTCCGGACAGGAACCGGCCGCCGAACGGGCGGTGCGGGTCTGCCCCGTCGGCGCGCTGTGGCGCTTGGACCACTCCCAGGCTGGCTGACCGGGGCCGTCGGGCACAACGGGCCCAAGGGGCCAGGAAATCACACACGCGAAGCGAGGAGGTGACCGCCATGGCGGACCGGGTCGGCGACCACGCCCTGGTGCTGGGCGGCAGCATCGCGGGGCTGCTGGCCGCGCGGGCGCTGGCGGAGGCGTACACACGGGTGACCGTGGTCGACCGCGACGAACTGTCCGAGGGACCGGGGCCACGCCGCGGGGTCCCGCAGGGGCGGCAGATCCATGGTCTGTCGCCCCGGGGCCAGCAGGTCCTGGAAGATCTGTTCCCCGGCTTCACCGAAAGGATGGCCGCGGACGGCGCGCCGGTCGAGGACACCGTGGCGCGCGGTGACTGGTTCTTCGGCGGCCGGCTGCTGAAGAAGGCCCCCAGCACCCTGGTGACGGTGGCCTCCAGCCGCCCCTTCCTGGAGTCCCGCATCCGCGCCCGGGTGCGGGAGCTGCCCGGGGTGACCCTCCTGGAGGGCCATGAGGTCACCGCGCTGACCACCGCACCCGGCCACGGCCGGGTCGCCGGGGCCAGGGTCCGCGACCGTGCACCGGGCGGCACCGAGCGGGAGATCGGCGCCGACCTCGTCGTCGACGCGATGGGCCGGGGCACCCGCACCCCGTCCTGGCTCACCGCGCTCGGCTATCCGCAGGTCGAGGAGGACCGGCTGGAGATCGGCGTCGGGTACGCGACCCGCGAGTACCGTGTGCGGCCGGGGGCCCGTTACGACGGGCAGGCGATCATCGTCATCGCCTCGCCGGAGAACCCGCGGGGCGGGATCTGCGCCCAGATCGAGCAGGGCCGCATCCAGCTCACCGTCAACGGGGTGCTCGGCGACATGCCGCCCACCGACCCCGGCGAGTTCGAGGCGTACGCCAAGTCCCTGCCGGTGCCCGACCTGTACGAGCTGACCCAGCAGGCCGAGCCGCTGGGTGATCCGGTGGCGCACCGCTTCCCGGCGAGTGTGCGCCGCCGCTACGAGAAGCTGTCCCGCTTCCCCGACGGCCTGCTGCTCGTCGGGGACGCGGTGTGCAGCTTCAACCCGGTGTACGCGCAGGGCATGACGATGGCCGCCCTGAGCGCCCTGACCCTGCGCAGCCATCTGCGCGCCGGGGCCGAACCGCGTCCCCTGCCGTTTCTTCGCGACCTCGCCCGGCAGGCCATCGGCCCCTGCTGGGAAGCGAACCTCGTGAACGACCTGCGGTTCCCGGGAGTCGAGGGCCGCCGTACCCCGAAGACCCGGTTCACCCAGGCGTACAGCGGTCTGGTGCAGCGGGCCGCCGCACGGGACGCCATGGTCAGCCACGCCCTCATCCGGGTGCTGTCCCTGGCCGACCCGGGCACCGCGCTGCTGCGCCCCCGGTTGCTGCTGAGGGTCTTGCGCAACACCCTTTTCAGGAGAAGCCGGTGACGGCCCACCAGGAAATACGCCGACTCGTCGTGGTCGGCGCGTCGCTGGCCGGCCTGCGCGCGGTGGAGGCGGCGCGCGCGGCCGGCTTCACCGGCGAGATCACCCTGATCGGCGCGGAGGAGCACCTGCCGTACGACCGCACGGTGCTCTCCAAGTCCTTCCTGGACCACCCGGACATCGACCCTCCCGTCCCGCACTACCGCGAACGGGTGGATCTCACCGATCAGTTGGGCGTCCGGCTGCTGCTGGGCGCGCCCGCCGAGCGGCTCGACGCCGAGGCCCGCACCGTGCAGGTGGGCGGCCGGCAGATGCCGTACGACCGGCTGATCGTCGCGACCGGTGTACGGCCCAGGCGGCTGCCTGCCGCCCAGGAGCGGAGCGGCGTACTGAGCCTGCGCACGGTGGGTGACGCCCGCGCACTGCGCCGGCGCTTGGCCGACGCCCGCCGGGTCGTGGTGGTGGGCGCCGGGTTCATCGGCGCCGAGGTGGCCTCGGCGGCCCGCGGCCGGGGGGCCGAGACCACCCTGGTCGATGCGTCACCCGCCCCGCTGGCCCGCGCCGTTGGCCCGGAGCTGGGTCCGCTGCTCTCCCGGATGCACACCGCGCACGGTGCCCGGCTGCGCTGCGGCATCGACGTCGCCGAGGTGTGGCCCGACCGGGTGGTGCTCTCCGACGACACCGCGCTCGACGCCGACCTGGTCGTCGCCGGGGTCGGCGCGCAGCCGGCCGTCGACTGGCTCGCCGGGTCCGGACTGCGGCTCGACGACGGCGTGGTGTGCGGTCCGGACCTCGCCGCCTCCCTGCCGGGGATCCACGCGGCGGGCGACGCCGCTCGCTGGTACAACCCGTTGTTCGAGCGGGAGATGCGCCTGGAGCACTGGAGCAGCGCCGCCGAACAGGGCGCGATCGCCGCCCGCAATGCTCTCGGCGCGAGCGAGACCTGCGCCACCGTCCCCTACTTCTGGTCGGACTGGTACGGGGTGCGGATCCAGTTCCTCGGCGTGCCGGACGCCGAACACACCGAGATCTTCGGCGACGTCGACGGCCACCGTTTCGTGGCGCTGCTCGGCGCCCGGGACCGGCTCACCGGGGTGCTTCTGGTGGACCGGCGCAGGGACACCGCCAAGTACCGGCACATGCTGCGTCGCCGCGCCGGCTGGCGAGAGGCGCTGGACTTCGCCGCCCGCCGCGAGGCGACGGGCACGACCGTGGGAGTGAGACCGTGACCGCACAGGTGATCGTCGTCGGCGGCGGCCCGGTGGGTCTGCTGCTCGCGGGAGAACTGCGCCTCGGCGGCGCCGAGGTGACTGTCCTGGAACGGCTCACCGAACCGTCCCAGGAGTCTCGCGCGACCACCCTGCACGCCCGCACCATGGAACTCCTCGACCAGCGCGGCCTCCTGGAACACCTGGGCCCGCAACTGCCCCCGAACGAACCGCGCGGCCACTTCGGCGGCCTCCCGCTCGGCCTGGGCGCCACCGACAGCCCGTACGCCGGCCAGTGGAAAGTGCCCCAGACCCGGCTGCGGGAGCTGCTGCTGGAGTGGGCGACCGGACTGGGCGCTGACGTGCGTACGGGCCACGAGGTCACCGCTCTACGGCAGTCGGCGGACGGCATCGAGGCCACGGCCCGGGCAAGGCGCGGCACAATCCGGCTGACCGGCCGGTACGCCGTCGGCTGCGACGGTGAGGACAGCGCCGTACGGCGGCTCGCCGGCATCGCGTTCCCGGGTCATGACGCCACCCGGGAACTGCTGCGCGCGGACGTCGCGGGCGTCGACATCTCGGACCGCCGCTTCGAACGGTTGCCCAAGGGCCTTGCGATCGCGGGCCGCCGCCCCGACGGAGTGACCCGGGTGATGGTCCACCGCTTCGGGCGGCCGGCCGGAGTCCGCGTCGGGGAACCGGAGTTCGCGGAGATCGCCACGGTGTGGCGGGAGGTCACCGGCGAGGACATCTCCGGCGGCACACCGCTGTGGGTAAACGCCTTCGGCGACGCCGGCCGGCAGGCCGCACACTACCGGCAGGGCCGGGTACTGCTCGCCGGGGACGCCGCCCACGCACAGCTGCCGGTCGGCGGCCAGGCCCTCAACCTCGGCCTCCAGGACGCGGTGAATCTGGGCTGGAAACTGGCCGCCGAGGTCCGCGGCTGGGCTCCGCCCGCGCTGCTCGACACCTACCACGACGAACGGCACCGAATCGGACGCCGTGTCCTCGGCAACATCGCGGCCCAGGCCTCGATCCTCCTCGGCGGCGAGGAGACGGACGCCCTGCGCGCGGTGCTGGGTGAACTGCTGCGGTACGACTCCGCCGGAGCGCTGCTCGCGGACATGATCAGCGGCCTGGACGTCCGCCAGCCGGAGGGAGATTCCGACCCGCCCTGGCTGGGCGCCCGGCTGCCGCTCACTGAACTCGGCACCGGCCTCGGCACGGACATCTCCACCTCACAACTGCTCCACGCGGCCCGGGGGTTGCTGCTCGACCTCGCCCCGGACGCGCCCGGCCACGCGGAGCTGAGGGCTCGGGCAGCGCGCTGGGCGGACCGGGTGCGCGTGGTGGCCGCACACGCCCCGGCGGACGGCCCCCTCGCCGGGGTCCGTGCTCTCTTGGTGCGTCCGGACGGACACACGGTGTGGGCACGAACGGCGTCCACGTCCGAGCCCGGTACGGCTGACGGATTCGTGAGGGCGCTGCGGCACTGGTTCGGCGAGCCTCGGCCGCGCCCCGCCTCCGCCGGGGCCTCTGTCACCGCCTCCGTACCCGGCACCGTGTCGGGCAGCCCCCGCCCCGAAGGCTCCACCCCCGTGACCCGAACGACCTTCAGGAGGAATGACGTGGGAACCCTGGTGAACAAGACTGCCCTGGTCACCGGCGCGAGCCGGGGTATCGGACGAGCCGTCGCCGAGCGGCTGGCCGCGGAGGGCGCGCTGGTCGCCGTGCACTACGCCCGGAACAAGGAGGCGGCCGAGGAGACCGTCACCGGCATCAGGGCGGCGGGCGGCCGGGCCTTCCCGGTGCGCGCCACCTTCGGTGTGCCCGGCGACGTCGACGCCCTGTTCGAGGGCGTCGAGGAAGGGCTGAAGGAGCACACCGGCGGCATCGAGCTCGACATCGTCGTCAACAACGCGGGCATCATGGGCGGCGTCACCCCCGAGGAGACCACTACCGACCTCTTCGACCGGCTGGTCGCGGTCAACGCCAAGGCCCCCTTCTTCGTGATCCAGCGGGCCGTGCAGAACATGCGCGACGGCGGCAGGATCATCAACATCTCCTCCGGGCTCACCCGCTTCGCCAACCCCGAGGAGATCGCGTACGCGATGACGAAGGGCGCCGTGGAGACCCTGGCGCGCCACTACGCCAAGCACTTCGCCGGCCGCGGCATCACCGTGAACAGCGTCGCCCCCGGCATCACCGACAACGGCGGCGAGATCTTCGCCAACCCGCAGGCGGTGGAGTTCATGGCGCAGCTGTCCGCGTTCGGCCGGGTGGGCCGGCCCACGGACATCGCCGGCGTGGTGGCCTTCCTCGCCTCCGATGACGCCCGCTGGATCACCGGCGCCTTCCTCGACGCCACCGGCGGCACCCTCCTGTGAGCCGGGCCCGGCACCCCGACAAGGAAGAAGGGATTCCCATGGGCAGAACCGCCTTCGTGTTCCCCGGCCAGGGCTCGCAACGGGTCGGCATGGGTCTCGACCTCGTCAAACAGTGGCCGCACCTGCGGGACACGTACTACGCGCCCGCCGACGACATCCTCGGCTTCCCGTTCTCCGCCCTGTGCTGGGAAGGGCCGGCCGCCGCGCTGGCCGACATGCGGATCACCCAGCCCGCCATGCTGCTGTGCAGCGTGGCCGCGTTCGACGTGCTGCGGCGCCACGGCCTCGCTCCGGACGCCGTGGCCGGCCACAGCCTCGGCGAGGTCTCCGCGCTGGTGTGTGCGGGCGTCCTCGACTGGCGGGATGCGCTGCGGCTGGTGCGCATCCGCGGTGAGCTCATGACCTCGGTCACTGAGCAGGTGCCGGGCCGGATGGCCGCCGTCGTGGGCCTGACGCTGTACCAGGTCGAGGAGCTGTGCCTGCGGGCCGCGGCGGAGACCGGTGACGTGGTGGAGATCGCCAACCACAACGACCCCACCCAGGTGGTGGTCTCCGGGCAGGTCGCCGGCGTGGACCGGCTCTGTGACCTCGTCGGCGGGGCCGGGGCGGACCGGGTGGTCGCGCTGCGCATCGGCGGCCCCGCGCACTGCAGCCTCATGGGCCGGGTCGCCGACGCGTTCGCCGCGGCGCTCGACGACGTCCCGTTCCGCGCCCCCGAGGTGCCCGTCTACTCCGGCAGCAACGGAGTCTTGGTCACCGACGGCGAGCACGCGAAGCAACTCCTGCTGGGACAGCTCACCGGCCGGGTGCTGTGGACCGACGTGGTCCGCCGGATGACCGCCGACGGCGTGGACCGCTTCGTCGAGGTCGGGCCAGGCAAGGCGCTCAGCGGTCTGTGCGGGCGGATCGCGCCGGGCGTGACCACCTTGCGCACCGGCGACGCCCAGCAGGTGCAGCAGACCGTGGAAGCCGTCCTGCGAACCGAAGGAGCGGCCTGACATGCTTGCCCGAGTGGCCGAACTCCACGCACTGCGGGAGCAGGTCCTGCGCGGCCCCAGCGAGCAGGCGACCCAGGCACAGAAGGCCAAGGGGAAACTGACCGCCCGGGAGCGCATCGAACTGCTGCTCGACGATGGGTCCTTCCACGAGGTCGAGTCCCTGCGCCGGCACCGGGCCACGGGCTTCGGCCTGGAGGCCAAGAAGCCGTACACCGACGGTGTGATCACCGGGTGGGGCACGGTGGAGGGCCGGACGGTCTTCGTCTACGCCCATGACTTCCGCATCTTCGGCGGCGCCCTGGGCGAGGCCCACGCCACGAAGATCCACAAGATCATGGACATGGCGCTGGCTGCGGGCTCGCCCCTGGTGTCGCTGAACGACGGCGCGGGTGCCCGTATCCAGGAGGGCGTCTCGGCGCTCGCCGGCTACGGCGGCATCTTCCAGCGCAACACGAAGGCGAGCGGGGTGATCCCGCAGATCTCGGTGATGCTGGGTCCCTGTGCGGGCGGTGCGGCGTACTCGCCGGCGCTGACCGACTTCGTGTTCATGGTCCGAGAGACGTCCCAGATGTTCATCACCGGCCCGGACGTCGTCAAGGCGGTCACCGGCGAGGAGATCACCCAGAACGGCCTGGGCGGCGCGGACGTGCACGCCGAGGCCTCCGGTGTCTGTCACTTCGCGTACGACGACGAGGAGACCTGCATCGCGGACGTGCGTCACCTGCTCTCCCTCCTGCCGCCCAACAACCGGGAGAACCCGCCCTCGGTCTTCTGCGACGACCCCGCCGACCGGCTGACGGAGTCCCTGCTGACCCTGGTGCCGGAGGACGGCAACCGGCCCTACGACATGGCCAAGGTCATCGAGGAGATCGTCGACGACGGCGACTACCTGGAAGTCCACGAGCGCTGGGCACGCAACCTGATCTGCGCGCTGGCCCGGCTGGACGGCCACGTCGTCGGCATCGTCGCCAACCAGCCGCAGAGCCTGGCAGGTGTCCTGGACATCCACGCGTCGGAAAAGGGCGCAC
The DNA here is from genome assembly GCF_037055355.1 of Streptomyces sp. DG1A-41. Classification (GTDB taxonomy): domain Bacteria; phylum Actinomycetota; class Actinomycetes; order Streptomycetales; family Streptomycetaceae; genus Streptomyces. Next base: position 6,927,808 of record NZ_CP146350.1, read on the forward strand.
GTTTTGTGCAGATGTGCGACGCGTTCAACATCCCGATCGTCACCCTCCTGGACGTCCCCGGGTTCCTCCCCGGCGTGGACCAGGAGCACGGCGGCATCATCCGCCACGGCGCCAAGCTGCTCTACGCCTACTGCAACGCGACCGTGCCGAGGATCTCGCTGATCCTGCGCAAGGCCTACGGAGGTGCGTACATCGTCATGGACAGCCAGTCCATCGGTGCCGACCTCACCTACGCCTGGCCGACCAACGAGATCGCCGTCATGGGCGCGGAGGGTGCGGCCAACGTCATCTTCCGCCGCCAGATCGCCGAGGCCGACGACCCGGAGGCCATGCGGGCCCGCAAGGTCAAGGAGTACAAGGCCGAGCTGATGCACCCGTACTACGCGGCCGAGCGGGGTCTGGTCGACGAGGTCATCGACCCGGCCCGCACTCGGCAGGTCCTCATCGCCTCCCTGGCGATGCTCCACGCCAAACACGCCGAGCTGCCGCACCGCAAGCACGGCAACCCGCCGCAGTGAGCGCCGAGCGTTCGCTGCGGGTCGTACAGGGCAGTGCCACCCCGGAGGAGATCGCCGCGGTGACCGCGGTCCTCCTGGCGGCGCTGTCCCGCGCGGGGGCCGACCCCGGCCCGCCGGACCGCTCCCGCGTCCGTTGGCGCCGTCCGGAACGACAGGCCCTGTTCAACCCGTCCCGCAGCTGGCGCAGATGACCCTTCAGGAGATGACCGATGACCGATGACGACTACCGCGGAGGCGAACGCCCCGTCGCCCTGCTGTTGCCGGGGCAGGGTGCCCAGTACGCCCGGATGGCCGCGCCGTTGTACGAGCGGGAGCCCGATTTCCGGATGATCGTCGATGAGTTCCTGGAGTTGATGGGGGAGGAGGGGCGGCGAATCCGGGCCGACTGGCTGGGGGCGCACCCCGTCCTGCCCATCGACGCGGGGCGGCGCGCCCAGCCGCTGCTCTTCGCCGTCGGCTACGCGGTGGGCCTGTTGCTCCAGCGGCGCGGGCTGCGGCCCGGCGTGCTGCTCGGACACAGCGTCGGCGAACTCGCGGCGGCCACCCTGGCCGGAGTGTTCGACCTGCCGGGAGCGGCCCGCATCATGCTGGCCCGCTGCCGGGTCCTGGCGACCGCGCCCGCCGGGGGACTGCTCGCGGTCGCCGCCACTCCCGAGGACGTGGAGTCCCGGTTGGATCCGGACCTCGTCGAGCGGGGCGTCGTCGTCGGCGCGGTCAACGCCCCCGCGCAGACCGTGCTGGCGGGCCCGGAGGCGCTGCTCGGCGCCGTCGACCGCACCCTCAGGGACGCCGGGCTGGTGACACGGCGGGTGCGGGCCCGTGAGCCGTTCCACTCGCCGGTGCTCGACGAGGCCGCGCTCGTCTTCGAGGAGGCCGTCGCCGCCGAGTCGCCAGCCCCGCCGAGGATTCCGGTCCGCTCCGCCCGCACCGGCCGGCTGGTCCGGGCTGAGGACGCGGTCGACCCGGCGTTCTGGGCCCGACAGATGGCCGAGCCGGTGCTGTACTGGCAGGCGCTGGCAGGACTCCTCGACGACGGTGCGTACGTCCTGGTCGAGTCGGGCCCGGGCAACTCCCTGTCGGCTCCGGCCCGCCGTCACCGCTCGGTACGCTCCGGCGCCACCGAGGTGGTGTGCATGCTGCCGACGGAACGCGGCGACTGCTGGGCGACCTGGACGGCTGCCCTGCGCCGCCTGGAAGCCATGCACGGAACAACGGCGCGCGTATGAGGCCCCCTCAGCCTCCATCGCACGCGCCCTCTTCCCCTCCCTCTCCCTCTTCCTCCTCCGCGGGCCCGAGGGCCGCTTCCGCGCACCCCGTGCCTTCCGGCTCGCCGGAGATCAGCGCGCGGATCACCGGTGCCGCCACCCGCACCACGTCCTCCAGATCCGGCTCGCTCACGTCCGGCACGCGCAGCAGATAGCGGCCGCTGGCGATGCCCAGCATCATCACCGAGAACAGGCCAGCCCGGATCCGGGCGTCGGGCAGGTCGATGTGTTCGGCGATGGCGTCCACGGACTGGGTGGTCACCAGGGTGCGCAGTTCCTCCGCGGCCGCCTCGCTGGTCATGCTGGTCCGGACGAGGACGGCCATCGGGCTGTCCGGACTCGACGCCCACCGGCCCAGCATGGTCCGCAGGTAGTTCTCGGCGGTCGAGGCGGGGTCGGGGGTGGTCAGCTCGTCGATGGGGATCTCGAAGCTCACGGCCTCCTTGAAGAGTTGCTCCTTCGTCCCGAAGTACTGCATGACCGACGACTTGTGCGCCTGGGCTGCATCGGCGATCAGCCGGATCGTCGCCCGCTCGTAGCCGTACTGGGCGAAGGTCCTGCGTGCTGCCAGGAGGATGCGGCGCCGGGTGCGGTCGCCCTTGCCGTCGGGCCGGGGCAGAGCCGGCGCGGCCTGCCCGGTCCGCCCGCGCCGGCTCTCCTCAAGGCTGTGTTTCACGGTGGACCCCTCCTTCTCGCGTGCTCACACCGACTTCCAACCTAGGACTGCCGGGACTTCCGGGCGGTCACGGCGGCCAGAACCGTCACCATGGCCACTGCGTAGAGGCACGCCACGACCAGGAACGCCTGTCCGTACCCGTGGGTCAGGGCGTCGGCCGCCCGCGCCCGCAGGGTGCCGTCGTCCTCGGCCACGGCCCGGAAGAACGACTCGGAGGCTGCCGGGAGCCGGTCGTCGGCCGCACCGGCGGCGATGCCCGGCAGAAGCGACAGGCCCAGGGCGCCGCCGACCTGCGTGGTGGTCTGCAGAACCCCCGAGGCGATGCCCGTGTCCCGCGGGTCGACACTGCCGACGACCCGGATGGTCAGGGGGACGAAGCACAGGCCGAGCCCCAGCGAGGTCACCAGCATCGCGGGCGCCAGATGGAACGCGTACGACGAGTCCGGGGTCAGCGTGGCGAGCCACAGCACCCCGAGAACGGACAGGGCCAGACCGGGACCGGTCACCGCGCGGGTGGGGAAGCGCGCCGCGAGACGGGGAGCGACGAAGCCGCCGGCGACGAACATGCCGAGGCTGAGCGGCAGATAGGACAGACCGGTGCGCAGGGCCGACCAGCCCAGGATCTGCTGCATGTAGAGGGTGAGGAAGTAGTACATGGCGAACATGCCCGCCCCGATGAGCATCATGGTGGCGTACGAGCCGGCGCGGTCGCGGTCCTTCAGCAGGCGCAGGGGCATCATCGGCTGCGGGGTGCTCCGCTGAAGGGCGAGGAACACCCCGAGCAGGACGGCCCCGAGGAGCAGCGCGCCGATGGTCAGCGGGTCGCCCCAGCCCTCGTCGCCGCCCCGGGTGATGCCGTACACCAGTGAGGTCAGCCCCATGGTGCCGGTCACCGCGCCGCGTACGTCGAGTCGGCCGGGGTTGTGGCCGGCGTCCTTCAGCAGCCGGGTGCCGGCCAGGACGGCGATACCGATCGGCACGTTCACCAGAAGCACCCAGCGCCAGTTCAGGGAGGCGGTGAGGACGCCGCCGAGCAGCAGGCCGAGGGTGGAGCCCACGCCGTTCATCGAACCGTAGACCCCCATGGCCCGGCGGCGGGCGGGGCCTTCGGCGAAGGTGGCGACGATCAGGGCGAGTGTGGAGGGCGCGACGACGGCCCCGGCGGCGCCCTGCAGCGCGCGGGCGGCGATCAGCACGGTCTCGTTGGGGGCCAGGCCACCGAGTAACGAGGCGAGCGTGAACACGGTCAGGCCGACCCGGAACACCCGCAGCCGACCGAAGATGTCGCCCGCCCGGCCGCCGATCAGCAGCAGGCCGCCGAAGGCGAGCACGTACGCGGTGACGACCCAGGCCAACTGGGCACTGTCGATGCCGAGGTCCTCCTGGAGGCTGGGCAGCGCGATGTTCATGATCGTGCTGTCCAGGATGATCATCAACTGGGCAGTCGCGAGCACGAACAGGGCGAGGCCCTGGTGCCCGGAGGTGGGAGGTGTCGCTCCTCTGGCGGCGGCGGGCCTGTCTTCGACGGACATGACGGCTTCTCCCATCACGGTGCGGTCTGTGAGATCTGTGCGGCCACTGCGCTGTGGAAGCGGCTGCGGGCCCCGGCCGGGACCGGCGCGTGGGGCGGCCTCTGCCGCCGGATCCGCCGGGGGACAAGAAATGTACAAGCGATCAGAAATAAGTGCACGTTCAGTTTTCTGGAGGGATGAGAAATGGCCACATCTCTGAACAGCGGTCCGGACACGCCCGCGCAGGACGGCTCCGGGCCTCGGACGCCGGTCGGCGTCTGGACCGGTACGGCCGTCCACGACGACCAGACGGAGACCTTCACGATCTCCTTCGCCCCGGACGGCGGGCTGACCCTGGTCACGCCCATCAGCACCGGGCGGGGCACCTGGGAGCCGACGGAGAGCGGGTTCACGTACGCCTTCACGGAGACCCTCGCCCCCGAGGCGGGCCGACCGGGCCACGTCGATGTCGTCGTCCGGGCCCGCTGCTCCGGCGGGACCTACGCCGGCTCCGGACCGGCGGAGGTCCGTACGCCCGACGGCACGGTCGTGCACCGCACCACTTTCGACACCAGCGCTGAGCTGCGCACCGAGGTTTGGCGGGACTTGCTGGCGGACGGCTCCTCCCCGCTGGGGTCTGCGCCGCAGGCCGTCCGGGAGGCCGCCGCGCTGGCGGGCGCGCAGGCGGAGAAGGCGGACAGCGAGCGGCGGGTGCAGCCCGAGGTGATCCAGGCGCTGACCGATGCGGGCTTCCCGCGGTGGTTCGTGCCACGAAGCCAGGGCGGCGAGCCGGGCACCTTCGCCGACCTCACCCGGTCCGTGGCGGCGCTCGGCGAGGAGTGCTCGGCTACCGCCTGGCTCGCCTCCCTGTTCGCCTTCGCCCCTCGCTACGTCGCCTGCCTTCCCGAGCGGGCCCAGTCCGAGGTCTGGGCAGCCGGCCCCGATGCCCGAGTGGTCGTGGTCAACAAACCCCTCGGCACCGCCGAACCCACCGAGGGCGGCTGGCGGCTGACCGGCGAGTGGACCTTCGTGAGCGGTGTCGAATACGCCGACTGGGCCCTCCTGGCGGGCCCGGCGATGCCGGGGCCTGCCGGTTCGGGCGGGGGCGCTGCCGGGGGGCCGGGTGCGGGCGGGGCCGGTGCCGTGGCCGGCGGCCCTGGGTCCGGTGGGCCCGGAGGCGGTGGCCCGGGCGGCCCCGGGGGCAAGGGCGGACCCCGGTTCTTCCTCGTGCCGCGGGCCGACTTCTCGTACCGCGACACGTGGCACTCCCTGGGAATGCGTGGCACCGGCAGTCACACCCTCGTCCTGGACGACTCATTCGTCCCCGAGTACCGGACCTGTGTCCGCGCGGACGCCATGCAGGGCCGCACCGTCGGCGTCCCCGGCCCGCCGCTGCCGACCCTCGCCGTCAACGGACTGACCTTCGTCGCGCCCGCCCTCGGCGCGGCCTACGGCGCCCTGAACGCGGCGGTCGGCCTCTCCGTCCCGCCGGGCGGCCCCCGCGCCGAGGCCGCCCAGGCCTACCAGGTCGGCTACGCCCGCGCCGCGGGCCTCGTCGACGCGGCCCGGCTGCTGGTCGAACGCGTCGCCGACACCGCCGACGGCGCGGCGCTGACCCCGGCTCTGGTCCGGCGCAGCCGCCGGGATGCCGCCCTGGCCCTGGAACTCCTCACCGATGCGGCCGACCTGCTCCTGCGCACCGGCGGCACCCGCGCCCAGGAGGACCACCACCCGCTCCAGCGCTTCTGGCGCGACATCCGCTCGGTGGCGAGCCACGCCGTCATGCAGTTCGAACCGGCGGCACTCGGCTACACCCGGGGGATCACGGCCTGACCGGCCGCGCCACCGCTTGCCCCCAGACATCCGAACGTTCCCCTTGGGAGACTCATCGTGATACTCGTCACCGGCGCGACCGGGCACGTCGGCCGCCCCCTCGTCGATCTGCTGCTGGCCGCGGGACAGCGGGTACGGGCCCTGACGCGCGACCCGTCCCGCGCAGGCCTGCCCGAGGGCGTGGAGACGGCCCGTACCGAGGACTTGCCCCTCGACGGGATCGACTCCGTCTTCTTCGTGCTCGCCGCCTTCCCCGACGGCCCCGCCGAACTGATCCGCCGCGCACGGGAACACGGCGTCCGGCGCATCGTTGCCCTCTCCTCCTACACGGCCCTCGACGACGACCCGAAGAACTTCATCGCCGTGCGCCACCGCGACCTGGAACGCCGGATCGAGGAGTCCGGCCTGGAGTGGACGGCCCTGCACCCGGCGGGCGGCCTGGCCGTGACCGCCCTCGAATGGCGCGAGCAGATCAGGACGACGGGCGTGGCCCGCGGCCCGTACGCCCGCGCGCACTCCGCCCCGCTGCACGAGCGGGACATCGCCGAGGTCGGCGCCCGCGCACTGCTCACCGACGATCTGCTCGGGACGAAGCCGCTGTTCAGCGGCCCGGAGTCGATCACCTACGCGGGCCGGGCCAGCCTCATCGGTGAGGCGGTCGGCAGGCCGGTGCGGTTCGAGGAGATCACCCACGACGAGGCGCGCAAGGAGATGGCCGAGGTCGGCATCCCACCGGGGGCGATCGAGGCGCGTCTGAAGATGTTCGCGCAGCTGGTCGACAACCCCCACCCGATCTCGCCCGTGGACCGGTTCCTCGGCAAGCCGGGCCGCACCTTCCGCCAGTGGGCCGAGGACCACGTCGCCGACTTCACCTGATGTCCCGCCACTCGATGGGAGCTTCCATGGCGCACGACCCCCTGAGGCTGGCCGTCGTGGTCGGCAGCGGCCGGCCGGGCAGCACCGGCGCGACCGTCGCCCGGTGGTTCGCCGGTCAGGCCCGGCGGTACGGCGGTCTGTGCACGGACGTCATCGACCTGGCCGGGTACACGTTGCCCGCGGAGCCGGTGACAGCCCCGCCGCCCGAGGCCGCCGCCCAGCTCGCCGACCTGACCCCACGACTGGCCGCCGCCGATGTGTTCGTGCTGGTCACACCCGAGTACAACCGCTCGTTCCCGGCCTCTCTCAAAGCGCTGATCGACTGGCATGACAGCGAATGGCAGGCCAAACCGGTCGGCTTCGTCTCGTACGGCGGACGCTCCGGAGGCCTGCGCGCCGTCGAACAGCTACGGCAGGTCCTCGGCGAACTCCACGCTGTGGCGGTCCGCGACACGGTCAGCTTCCACGGTGTGTGGGACTTGTTCGACCCGGAGGGCAGCCCCCGGGACCCAGAGGGCTGCGCCACCGCGGCGAAGGCCCTGCTCGACCAGCTCGGCTGGTGGGGCACGGTCCTGCGGGAGGGCCGGACGCGCCATCCGTACCTGCACGGGGCGCGGCCGGTACTCACCGGGAGGGCGGGCGGATGAGGACGGCGACACCGAGCAGCCCGGCCTCCGGCGCCGGCACCGTCGTACGGGAGGTCCTGCTGGACGCCGGTGGCGTCCAGCTCTCCGGGCTGCTCGCCGGGGACCCGCGGATCCCGCCCCGGGCCACGGTGGTCGCCGTCCACGGCGGCGGGATGCGCGCGGGCTACTTCCACGGCACGGCCCACCGGGATCTCTCCCTGCTCACCCTCGCCGCGGGCCTCGGCTACCAGGTCCTGGCCGTCGACCGCCCCGGCTACGGCCGGTCGGCAGCGGCACTGCCCGAGGGCCTTCCCCTTGCCGAGCAGGCGGCGCTGCTCGCCACGGCCCTGGCCGGGTTCGCGGACACCCACCCGCTGGGCGACGGCTACTTCGTCCTGGCGCACTCGTACGGCGGCAAGGTCGCCCTCACCCTGGCCGCCCGCCACGACGCTCTCCTGCTGCAAGGACTGGCGGTCTCCGGCTGCGGCCACCGCTTTGCTGCGGGTGTGGCGGACCTTTCTCCGAGCCGGTGGCGTACGGCGATGCGGGCGAACAACTGGGGGCCGCTGGGGCTGTACCCGCCGGACACCTTCCGGCTGGCCGCTGCTCTCACCACGCCCGCGCCGCCCCGTGAGGTGGCCGAACTCCCTCATTGGGAGCGGGTGCTGGGGGAACTCGCAGCGGACGTACGGCTGCCCGTGCGGTTCACCTTCGCCGAGCATGAACGTCGCTGGCGGCACGATCCGCAGGCGCTGGCCGAGCTGCGCGGGCTGTTCCCCCGGGCCGCGGTCTCCACCGAGTGGCAGCCGTACGCGGGCCACAACATCAGCCTCGGCTGGGCCGCGCGCTCGTACCACCTGAGGATGCTCGGCTTCCTGGAGGAGTGCCTCCTGGGCCTTCCGCCGAGGCCCTCCATGCGATGAACATGGCGCAATTCTTTCGGTTTGCGGATGGAAATCAGGGAGATTCCGGTTACGTATCCGGAAGATCGACCCCATGATTCCGCACATTGCTCATCAGCCCTTAACAGACACCCACTACTATCGATGAATGATTCCCCGAAGGGAGTCGTGCGTCCCGTTTTAGGACGGGGCGACCCAGTGCGCTGAGAAAGGCGAAGACGTGCCAACGAACCCTGTCGAGGAGCTGCGTTCCTCCGTGGTCGGCCGGATCTTATTTCCTGGCGAGGATTCATTCGAGGAGCTGCGCAAGGGGTGGAATCTTACGGTCGACCACCAGCCGTCGGTGATCGTGGCCGCGTCTTCCGCGCAGGACGTGGCCGCCGCAGTCCGGTACGCCGTCGCGCACGAGCTGCCGGTGGCCGTCCAGTCGACCGGTCATGGAGCCGTGCTGCCGGCCGATGGGGCCGTCCTCGTCCACACCCGTGAGCTGACCGAAGTGACCGTGGACGCCGAGGCACGCACCGCTCGGGTGGGCGCCGGCGTTCGCTGGGGCCAGGTGGTCGCGGAGACCGCGAAGTCAGGGCTCGCCCCGCTCAACGGCTCCTCCCCGGACGTCGGCGTGATGGGCTACCTGACCGGCGGCGGACTCCCGGTCCTCGGCCGTACCTTCGGCTTCGCCGCCCACCAGGTGCGGTCGTTCGACCTGGTCACCGCCGACGGCACCCTGCGCACCGTCACACCGGACTCCGACCCCGACCTCTTCTGGGCGGTGCGCGGCGGGCGCGGCAACTTCGGCGTGGTCACGGCCGCCGAGATCGGTCTGGTGCCCGTCACTCGGCTGTACGGCGGCGGGTTCTTCTTCCCCGGTGAGGCGGCCGACCGGGTCGTGCCCGCCTACTTCTCCTGGCTGGACGGGCTGCCGGAGGAGATGAACTCCTCGATCATCCTGCTGCGTTTCCCCGACCATCCGGCGGTGCCGGAGCAGAACCGGGGCAGGTTCGTCATCCATGTGCGGATCGCGTTCACCGGCTCCGCGGAGGAGGGGGAACGCCTGGTCGCCCCGCTGCGCGACCTCGGCCCGGAGCGGGACGAGGTCGCCGAGATGCCGTACACCCGGGTCGGCGACATCTACCACGACCCCTTCCGGCCCACCTACGCCTGGTGCCGGACGGCCCTGCTGCGCGACCTCGATGCCGAGGCGGTCGCCGCGCTGCTCGACGTGGCAGGTCACGACCATGGTCATCTGCCGCCTGGCGGTGTCGAGATCCGTCATCTGGGTGGTGCCCTGGCACGGCCCGGCGCCGTGCCGGCCGCCTTGGGAGTGCCCGAGGGCACCTTCCACGTCTTCATGAGCATGCCCGCACCGCCGGACACGGAGGCCGCCGAGCGCTCCCGGGCCGCCGAACAGCGGGTTCTGGACCGGCTGGAGAAGTGGGACACCGGGGCGCTGCTGCCCACCTTCATGTTCAGTCTGGACCGCACGCCCGAGGACGTGGCCCGCGGCTACCGCCCGGAGGACCACGAGCGGCTGCGGAAGATCAAGGCCGTGTACGACCCGGCGAACACCTTCCGCGTCAATCACAATATCCCCCCAGCCACGGTGTAGACCGGCCGGGCGACGACAGCATGACCGGGCGGATTTCCTCCCGTGAGATTCACGGAATCCACGGGAGGAAATCCGCCCGGGTGTGTTCCCCTCTCCGCTTGCTTTTTTCTCTGCTTCTTCTGTGCGTGTGCTGCCTCTCCGTGTGCTGCTTCTCCGTGTCACGGCAGCACGAGTGGCCCGCCGCGCGTTCCGGAACGGAAAGATTCGGGACGTGCGACGGGCGGTGCGTGGATTTCAGCCGCTCAGGAAAAATCCGCCGCGTGGTGGGCAACCCACTCGGCGTAGGTGTGGGCCCGGCCGGTCACCTGCTCGACGGTCGGCAGAACCTCCGCCGTGATGCCCTGCCACGAGGCGAGCTGGTCGAGCAGGAACTCCGCGGCGTCCGGCGGCATCTGCTGGGTGAGGTGACCGAGCGCCGCCTCCCGGGGCAGCTCCTCGAACTCGACCGGTCGGCCCAGCGTTTCGCCGATGATCCGGACGCGGTCGATCTGGGTGAGGGACTGCGGACCGGTCAGGCTGTGCACGGCGCCGTCCTCGGGGGAGAGAAGCGAGGCGACGGCGACGGCCGCGATGTCCCGCTCGTCCACCGGAGCCGCGGCGGCGGTGCCGTAGGCGGTCCGTACGACCCCGCCGTTGTTGATCTGCCCGGACCAGGCGAGGTCGTTGAGCATGAACAGGCCGGCGCGGACGAAGGTCCTCGGTATGCCGGAGCCCGTCACCGCGTTCTCGCACTCGAGGTGCACCTGGCCGATGAAGCCCGGGTTCTCGAATTCGATGGCCGAGGACGACAGCATCGCGATGTGCTCGACATCCGCCGCGGCGGCGGCGTCGAGAAACCCGCCGAGCTGACCGAAGACAGGAAACAGGAAAGCCCGGTCGATACCCTTCAGTGATTCGGCCAGGGTCTCCGGGCGCGAGAAATCACCGGCGATCACCTCGACGTCGTCCGGCAACCCGGACTTCTCCGGGTCGCGGGTGACAGCACGGACCTTCTCTCCCGCTTCCAGAAGCTGATGGACAACATTGCGCCCGACATTTCCGGTGGCCCCGGTGACGAGAATCATGGTGGAGTTCGCTCCCTACTGGACAGGCATACGGGGGCTCATGGTGCATCCCGAACCGCAAACGTTGGTCAGGCCAACGTATCACAATCGTGGGTCAGGACAACAGAGCTGGTAGTTTTGGTGAGGTGGACCTCACAGATGTCTCGAAGGCCCCGGCCCGGCTGCGCACCACGCCGAGCTGGCTCGTCACCCAGATCGCCACCCGCGCCGCGCGGCTGGTCGCCCGGGCGCTGACCTCCGTCGGTGCCCGCCGCTACCACTTCGCGCTGCTCGCGGCGCTCGATGAGTTCGGGCCGGCCAGCCAGGCGGAGCTCGGCAGGCGCTGCGGCATCGACCGCAGCTACATCGTCGAGGCGGTCAATGAGCTCGCCGCGGCGGGGCTGGTGCTGCGGGTCGTCGACCAGGCCGACCGTCGGCGCAACACGGTCACCGTGACCGAGGCGGGCCGGGCCCAGCTCCATTCCATCGGTGACGCGCTCAACGGCGCCCAGGACGACCTGCTGGCCCCTCTCTCCCCGCAGGAACGGGAGCAGTTGACCGCCCTCCTCGGGCGCGTCCTCGACCACGCCGTGGCTCAGCAGCAGCCGCCCGCGACCCAGTCGCGCTGACCGGGCCTCTCCTCCCGCGCGGGCCGGATCCCTCACCCTGCTGTGTCAGGGGAGCGTCAGACGCGCGACCAGAAGCTGATCAGTTGGTCAGTAGTCGGTTAGTTGCGACAGCGAACCTTGGGTAACCGTAAAACGACCCGACAGTAGCTGCAAGAAAGGCCAGATCCCCGTCAAAAGACGTGTCCTCCGGCTTTTATGGAAGTCCGGTGTGTGCATGATTTATCCATACACCTGGAATCCGAGAGGAATATCGGTGATGACGCGCAAGCAGAGTCGACGGGAAGAAACGCGCCCCGCATGCGAGGGGGAACATTGTGTCGAAAATCGGCAGGCGATGACACCGGCCGTCCTCCAGGAAACCGGCCGCCGCCGGACTCCGGCAACCCGCTTTTCCGGAACGGCTGGGCAGGTACCCCATGAACCCGGAAACCGAATATCCGGAATCAGGCTGTGCGGGGACTGCCTTTTCGCCCTCACCGCCGCGCTCGCCTCCCTGCCGGGACTGTACGAGGAGTGCGGCCGGGTCCTGAGCGGTGCCCGCACCCGGCGCTGGGAGGAACGCCCCTCCGCCGGCGGCCCCCAGCGGGGGATTCCGCTCAACACGGCCGCGGCGGACGTGCGTTTCGCCATGCTGCGGGTGCTCGCGTCATGGAGCGGGCTGGTGGTCGACGAACGGGGTGTGGCCGCGCCTCGGCGCGAGGTCCCCGAACTCGCCGGGTTCCTGCTGCGACACGTGGACTGGCTGGCCGCGCACGACGCGGTCGCCGATCTGACCGCCGAGGCGAGCCGGCTGGCCCGGCGGGCACGCCGCGTGGTCGAACCCCCTCCGGCATCGGGCGTACCGGTGGGCCCCTGCCCCGTCGAGGAATGCGCCGGCACACTCCTGGCCCACGGCCCGGGACGAGTCGGCGAAGTGGAACGGGGTCCGGCGCGGGGTGGCCCCGAGGGGGATCCTGTACGGGGCCGTCCTGCGCAGGGGGCGCGTGCCGAGCGCGGGCACGGCGGAGGGACACGGACGGGGCGGGATGCCGGGATCGTCTGCTCAAGGGACTCCGGGCATGCCTGGGCGCCGTGGGAATGGGTGGCACTCCGGTCCCGGCTGGCCCCGGCCGATGCCCCGGCCCCGTCGGCCGCCGTGGACGAGCCGGCGCCGGGTCCGGCGCCCGCCACCGTGCTGTGGCTGGCAGCCGGGGACATCGCCCGTCTGTGGGAGGTGAGCACCGGCACCGTCTACCGCCTGGCCAGTGAGCGGCGCTGGCGTCGTCTCAGCCGGGCAGGCCGGACCTTTTACCACACGGAGGACGTGAGCGGCACGTTCGCCGAGCGCGGTCGTGGACGGGCCCGCTCCGGCACGCCCGAGCGGTGACCGGGGCGCGTGCTACGCCGACTCCCTCCCGTACGGGGCGTGAATGTCCTCCCCCGGGACGAAACGGAAGCCCACGCCGCGGACGGTGACGATCCAGTCGCTGCAACCGAGCTTGGCGCGCAGGCTGTTGACGTGCGTGTCGATGGTGCGCCCCTTGGCCCAGGTGTCGTGCCAGACCTGGGCCATCAGGTCCTTCCGCGTCAGCACTGTGCCCGGCTGCGAGGCGAGCGTGAGGAGCAGGTCGAATTCCTTGCGGGTGAGGGACATCGGCTCGTCGTGGAGCCGCACCTCACGGGAGGGTATGTCGATGTGCAGGGGGCCGTGGGCAAGGGTGCCGCCCGCCGTGCTTCTCGTCGGTCTTATACGCCGCATGATGGCGTGGATGCGGGCCACCAACTCGTGTATTCCATAGGAACGGTCGATGCAGTCGTCGGATCCGGCCTGCAGCCCCAGTACCCGCTCCAACTCATTCTGCTTCTCGGCGACGGCGATGATGGGGGTTTCGCTTACCTTCCTTATTCGGCGACATACTTCCAGGCCGTCGGTGTCCGGTAAACCAAGGTCGAGCACGATGAAATCGACCTTCTGGTGAATTTCAAGAGCCCTTTTTCCTGAATCCACCCAATCGGCCTCGAAGCCGTGGCGGCGCAGACCACTCACGATTGATTCGGCTGTCGTCGCCTCGTCCTCGATCACAAGTACCCGCATGGATAGTCCCTCGTTAGTTCAGATGGAACCGCAACCCGTGGGGGGCAGGAAAAGGTGCTGAATTCCCCAAACTTGCAGAAGCACATGCTTCCGTGCCGTCCGGCAGATCGCGTCACGGTGCACGGAAGGTGCACAAGAGGCGTTCGGCGAGATGGTGAGTACTGGCAGAGTGGGCTTATCCGGTACCGTCTACGGCCTGCCAGGCGTCGGAGGCGCTCATGGATCGCAGCGGAACGCCGGCGCTCCGGCGTATGTCCGTCCTGGCGTCGGATTCAACACGGCAGATCCACATGAACAGGTCACCCTCAACCTTCGGTGCCCATCGGTCGAGCAGCTGACACCGGCGGCAGCGTGCTTTCAAGCGAGTGGGTCGAGCAGTCATTCCTGGCTCATTCTCATGGGGTGGTGCGTACGCATACAACTATCGTCTGCTGTTTGGCCGAAAGAATAAATCACCTGAGGTGGTGCTCTGCTGGACCTTGCTACTGTTTGTCCGTCTTTGGTGAGCCGCCCCGGGAGCAGGGGGCGGATGTCCGGTGCCGTGCTATGTGTAGCCGCCGGTCAGTTCAAGGGCGCGATCCGGCCGTTGTGGGTGCACTTGACCTACCTGGCGGGAATGAAGAACATGAACTGCATTATGGCTCACTCATACCCCCGGGTTTCCGCCCCGAGGCAGGCGTGGGTGAGTCGCCGAAAAGTCCGACTTCGGGATGTCGGTAACACGGGCGATATCTGACGAGAGGTCAGCGCCGAGTCCCCTGCCGGCCGATGAGGCCGATCCGGTGTACGCCACCCTTTGTTCTGCCGGTGTTCCAGTGCTTTTCGCGCTGTCGCTTCGCCGGTGTGTCCGACCGGAATGTACGCCACGCCCTCAGAAGGAGCAATGGATGACTACTGTTTTCGACCGAGGTGTCCTGCCGCTCGGCGCACCGGATCCCGCCGCCGAGCCGAACCGGGTCCCGCCCCTGCTGCTCGCGGGGGAGGACGAGGAGGAGGCGCTGGCCGCCGACCCGCACATAGTGCGAAGCATCGACTGACCCCCTGCCCCTGTCATCGGCCCCGCCTGCCGCCCGGATGACGCCCCTCGTGCCGTCGATGGCCGATGGACACCACTCAGACCATCCGATCTCGTCCGAACGGCGCCGCAGGTCAGGGAGGCTTCTGGTGTTGTCCGGTCAGGGCATCGATCGGGGTCCGTCCGCGTCTGACTCAGCGGAGCGGCAGCGAGCCTGGAGGGAGGTTCGATTCACGACAAGGAGAGGACCTGATGGAAGGTGGGGCCCGTCGGGTCCGTCAGGTGACTTCTGGCGACGGTGTTCCAGGACGGGCCGGCGGCAGAATACCGTCGGCCCGAGGCGTGCGGCCATGGGCCCGGCTGTGGCTCCGGCACGCCGCTCGGGCCGAAGACCGCCGGCAGGCCGAGCCGGGTGACCGGCTCATGGGACTGGTCGACCTGCGCGTGCTCCGTGTCTCCTGGAGGCACACGGCTAGCACGCCAGGCACGTTGTCCCGTGCGGTGGGTGAACCGTCATGCGCGTCGTCGGGCCCACAGCGGGGTGACGAACGCGATGAGGACGGCTGCGATGCCGATCTGGAAGATGTGGCGGATCCAGTCGATACCGCCGGTGTCGCGCACGCCGAATGCGGTGGCGAGCGCGTTGCCGGCGACGGCGCCGATGATGCCCATGATGACCGTCAGCCACAGGGGGATGGGCTGACGTCCGGGAACGACGAGCTTGGCCAGCAGGCCGATGACGAGCCCGGCGATGATCGCCCAGAGGAACGACACGACAACTCCTTCCGTTCGCTGCCCTTCTCGGGCACCACACGTGTGCCCATGGGAGGCCGCCATAGGCGGGGTCCGCAACGTGGAGTTGCACGCCGGTCATGGGGCGCAACACCGTGGTGCGGCCGTCGGAGGGATGGGCGCCGTACCGATCCGGGCACGGGACGGTGGCGTCGCAGGCCCGACGGGGCGGATCCGGCCCGTGAGACATGGCATGGGTGGCGATCCCGGCCAGGTGGCGGTGTCGTTCCTCCTTCCGGCGGGGACGGCGTGGACGTTCCGGCAGGTGGTCTCGGCGTCCTGCTGCGCTCGACGTACGGGCCGACCGCTGTCTGACGACGGCGCCCGGCGAGACAGGGAGAACGCGCTCGATCACCGGCACGAGGGGGAACTCCTCCGCAGTACCGGCCGGATGCTGTCCGCCACCGGGGTGAAGTGGCGGGCCTGCACGAGGTCGCCGGTTCGCGCGTGGCAGGTATCCCTGCTGGGTGGCGAGCCGGTGGAGCGCTGGACAGAGCCGGTCGCGCGATGACGCCGACCACCGCGACGACGACCTGGCAGACCGCGACGATGGTGTCCCAGTTGTCGGTGAACCAGTCACCGATGTCCTCCCACCACGACCGGTTCTGGATGCCGGCGTCGGACGCCTCGTCGATCTTGTTCTTGGCCTCGCGGGCGGCGTCCTCGCGCATCTTGCGCGCGTCGTCGGCCATCTTCTTCGCCGCGTTCAGCGCGCTCTGAGCGTCGTTGACGGCCGACTGCGCGTTCGTCTGCGCCGCCTTGGCGTGCTGGACGTCCCGCGTGGCCGCCGGCACCTTGGGTGACCCGGGCCACGAAGGAGGCCGACAAGTACGAGGACGACCCGACCGGCAGCAAGTCGGACGCGGACAAGCCGGACGAGGCGACCGACCAGACCGAGGCCCGCGCTTTCGCCGAGGCGACAGGTGTGTACGCGGACCCGCTGCTCGCGATCGGATACCGGGCTCTGGACGACGAGTTCGAGGAGGGCACGTTCGACCTGGAGGGCGCGGTGACCGCCATCGCGGTCCGGATCGAGGACGAGGGCATGAGTCCACCATGGCGACCTGAGAAGTGGTGCCGGTCATGATGTGCGGCTGGTGTCCAGAGTGAGCGCAGGCGGGATCGCGCAGGGGAGCTGGTCGTGGCAGCCTGTTTCACTCCGAAGGGGAGGGATGGACTGATGGTCATGACGCTCGTTTGACGCTCTGGACGCCCGCACGCGCGGCCGCAATCCGAGAAACAGGGTCTGACCTGGTCTTTTACATGACTCGCTCAAGTTGACATGTTTTCGATGACGCATCATGTGGAGTGCGTGGCGATGTTGGAGCCGGTCGACAAAGGTCGTTGACCTGTAGTTTTTCGGCCTTACTGGCCCTAACAAAGCCTTTGAACGTGTCGGTGAGTGATCAGGCAGACGGCAAGTCCGAGGAAGGCTTCGTGGATGTCGTCGCGTCGTTCCCACCGGATGCGCAAGCGGCGAAAGCCATGCAGCCAGGAGATCGTCCGCTCGACGACCCATCGGAAGGTGCCCAGACCGGTGCCGTGCGGCTGTCCCCGCTCGGCGATCGCGGGCCGGATCCCGCGTCGCCGTAGAAGACGGCGGTATTTGTCGTGGTCGTAGCCGCGGTCCGCGAAGAGCATGTCGGGCCGCCTGCGGGGCCGGCCGACAACTCCCGCCACTGCCGGAATCTTGTCCAGCAGGGGAAGGAGTTGAGTGACGTCGTTGCGGTTTCCGCCGGTCAAAGACACCGCGAGCGGGATCCCTTGGCCGTCGGTGATGATGTGGTGCTTGCTGCCCGGTCGTGCGCGGTCGACCGGGCTGGGACCGCTTTTGGGCCCCTGCGTGCGGCCCGGACGTGGGAGGAGTCGATCACCGCCCGCGACCAGTCCAGCTGGTTCTTCGACCGCAACTTGTTCAGCAGCAGTCGGTGCAGCTGGTCCCAGACGCCGGCCTCGTTCCAGGCCGCCAGGCGCCGCCAGCACGTCATGCCCGAGCCGAAGCCGAGCTCCTGGGGAAGGTACTCCCACTGGATGCCGGTATGCAGGACGAACAGGATCCCGCACAGGGCCTGCCGGTCGGGCACCCGTGGCCGTCCCTCCACCTGCTTCGGCGGTGGCTCGGGCAACAACGGCTCGATGAGCGACCACAGTTCGTCCGACACCATCCACGGCCGCGACTGACGCTTCCCCATGCCCACATCAACGAACGATCAAGCCGACAGTCACATGATCAACCAGCTTTTGTTAGAGCCAGTTAGCGGGTCGTTCGACGCTGCCGCTATCGCCGAGCATGCGACGAAGCCGCGTGTGCTCCATGTTCGATCCGCTCTCGAACCTCTCGGTACGACGACGGCTTCTCAGTCATTCGGGCCGAAAGGCGCTCTTTTCGCGCCCCTTCACGCTCGCGGACCCTGGTGGAGAGGGAAAGCGCGCGGGCAGTGCCGAGGGGGAGCCGCGATGTCCGAACCGCTCTACGTTCCCGTTCTGCCGGTCCGGCAGCATGCCCGGATTGCTTATGAACGCCTCCGGCCCGACATACAGGCGGCGGTCGCGCCCTTGTGGAACCTTCCGCCCTCTCCAGGGACGCCCCCGGCGCAACTCAGGAGGGCCCACTGGCAGAAGGAACTGCGCCGCGTCAGGGGCGTGCACCGGCGCCATCCGGGCTGGATCGACGCCCCGTTCGCCGAGGCCGCACAGACATCGGCACTCGCCGCGATCCTGGCCGAGTGCACCGCGCTCAACCCCCTGCTCCGCCCGGTGACCGGTCCCGAGCGGAGCGAGGCCCAGCAGGCGGCCGCGGTGGAGACCGCCCGCCGCTGTGGCTGCGGGGTCGGTGTCCGTGTCCGCATGCCGGGAGAGTGGAACGGTGCCGTCGCCGAGGCCGTCGGCGCACTGCTGGACCGGGTCGACCGGGGGGTGCCCGTCGATCTGCTGCTGGACCTGGGCGCTGTCCTGCCCGGCCGCCCCGACGCGGGTAAGGAGGCGCTGCGCGCTCTGGACGCTCTCGTGGCACTGGCCGGCGACCGGCGGACCGTCGCCGTGCTCGGCGGGGCGTTCCCCCATGTCACGGACGACATGATGCGGTTCGGTAAGCCGCACGAGGAGCCCCGCGCCGACTGGGACATGTGGCACGAGATTCGGGCGGGCCATCGGGAAGGCCTCTCGCGGCTCAGATACGGCGATTATGGAGTCCAGCCCCCCGCGGCCCTGGCCACGGAGCCGGGGGACGGAGGCCCGCCCTGGGGCGTCCTCCGCTACACCACCGACCGCTCGTTCGTGCTGTGCAAGGTGCTGAACGGTGGGCCGGACCGTACGGCGGGCATCCGCGCCGCCGCCCGTCGGATCCGCGATCTGCCCGACTTCCGCCGAGCGGTCGCGAGCGCCGGCGAGACCTGGTTGCGCGACTGTGCCGACGGGCCCATGACGGACAGCGAGGGCACCGGCACCCACACTCAGTGGCTCTGGGCAGGCAACGTCCAGCACATGACGTACGTCGTCCGGTCCCTGCCCGGCACCTGAACCGGCCCCCGGCCAAAGCGTCTCCCGGCTCAGTCGAACAGCGGTGCCAGTACCTCCCCACCCGCCAGGATCCGCCACGCCGGAACCCGCACCGTGCGGCCCACCGGGCACGCCTTCGCCCCGTAGCCCCCGGACGGCAGCCCGGTCAGGAGGTCGTCCCGCGCGTGGGTCAGCCGCAGATGCCGTGCCGGGTCGATGCCCGGCGGTGGGCCGAAGTCGATCAGGACCGCCGTGTTCTCCCCGGCCTCGGTGAACAGCAGGTCCACCGGGTGGCCGCCGACCACCGCCGCCCGCTCCAGGTCGCTGATCCCGCGCTCGGCCCGGTACTGCTGGAGCCGATCGGCGAGTTCCTCGCGGAACCCGGTCGCCGGGGTGGCCGTCACCACCGGCCCGTCGGCCTCGTCCGTGTCCGCACCCAGGCGTGCCGAGCGCCCCCGCGAGCAGGGCCGGCAGTCCGCTCTGCCCCTGCCAGAACGCGTGCGCGCCCACGGTGATCAGCTGGGACTTGGCCCGGGTCACCGCCACGTTCCACAGGTTGACCTGGCTCGCGACCCAATGGGTCGTCCTCGGCGGGGTGTTGTGCGTGGCCACCGGGCTCAGGACCATCACGTCGCGCTGCCCGCCCTGGAAGGCGTGCACGGTGCCGACCCGGACGCGGTCGTCGTCGCGCCATACCCGCGCCAACGCCTCCTTCTGCGCCCGGAAGGGCGTGACCACACCCACCGTGGCGTCCTGCGGCAGCCGCGCCAGCAGTTCGTCCACCACCCGCCGTACGCCCTCCGCCTCCGCCGCGTTGCGCCAGGACCGCCCGTCGCCGCCCCGCGCCGACGCGCCGCGCGGTACGTCGACCCAGCCCAGCGTCGGCCCCGGATCGGCCGCCCCCACCGGGTCGAGGGCCGGGACCTGCCGCCGTACGTCGGTGAGCACCTGCAACTGGCCCGCGTAGCAGTAGCCGTTGACGATGTCGGCGATCCGGGGGTGGCACCGGTAGTGCTCGTCGAGGAGCAGCGCGGAGTCACCGTGCCGTTCGGCCGCGTGGTACGAGGAGTAGACGTGGTACGTGAGCCGGTGGTCCTCCAGCTGTGCCGCGCTCGGCCCGGCCCGGACGCGCGCCTGCTGTTCCTGCTGCGGTGACACACCGGAGATGTGCCCCAGCTGCATCGGGTCGCCGATGATCAGCGCCCGGCGGGCCCGGAACAGCAGCGGCAGCACCGAGGGGATGGAGCACTGGCTCGCCTCGTCGATGACGACGAGGTCGAACAGCTTCGGGGCGAGTTCCAGTTGCCGCACCGAGTGCGTGCTGACGGCCCATCCCTTGATGTGCGCCATCAGGTTCTTCTGGCTGCGCTGGAAGCCCGAGCGGCTCCGCAGCGCCTGGAGCCGCTGCTGCATGAGCCCGCGCGCCCGCGTCAGCTCCGCCGACAGTTCTAAGAGCGTGCCCGCTGCCTCCAGCCGTGACCGCCGCAGCCCGTCCTCGTCCCATCGCGTGTGCCTTGGGACGAGCGCCCGCACCTCCCGTTCCAGGGCCACCGTGTCCGCCAGCGACTCCAGCAGCCTCGCCGGCACCGGCCGCCCGGTCGCCCACTCCGGCCACGACGGCCGGTCCGGCAGGTTCGAAAGATCCGGTCGGCCCTCCTCCGCCTCATCGGTCACCGCCGGGACGAGCGCGGCCGGCGCCCGTCCCCGGCGCCACGGGCCGAGCAGCCACCAGGGGGCACCGGCCACCTTCCGCGCCCGGTCCTCCCAGCGTCCCAGCGCGGCCGAGCCGTCCGCGCCCGGCGCCGCCCAGACACCTTCCAGGAGCGGCAGCGGAAGCTCCAGCGCCTCCGCCCGTTCCGCCCGTTCCCGGAGCAGATCCAGCAGCCGCCCCTCCTCGCCGACGTGTCGCGCGGCCTCCGCCCACGGTGGCCGATCGCGGCGCGGCGCCTGGGCGGGCTCGCCCAGCAGCCGCTCCAGCTTGGCCGCCTCCCGCTGCAGTGCTTCGGTGTTGCCCGTCCGCATCAGCAGGCCGGGAGCGATGTCGTCGCAGCGTTCGGCCACGACGTTCACGGCCTCGTTGTTCGTCGAGGCGACCAGCACGGACTGCCCGGCGGCGACACAGGTGGTGACGACGGCCGTGACGACCTCGCTCTTGCCCGTGCCGGGCGGCCCGGTCGCCCACCGTCAGGGGCCGTGTCATCGCCGAGGAGATGACCGACTCCTGGCTCTCGTTGCACGGCCCCGGAGCCACCACGGCGGCGGCAGCGTCCCGCGCACCGCCCTCACCGCCGCTCAGCAGCGCGTCCAGGGTGGTGCCGGGGATCTGCCCGGTCCGGGTCGACATCTGCAACAGTTGTCCACCAGGGCCTCGGTGGCCTTGGCCTCCACACCCGAAGGCACCAGCAGGACGGCCGCGTTGTGCGCGCCGGGCCGCAGCGCCTGCATCACCGTCCGCTCGCTGAGCGCGGACGGGTCGAGCGGCTCCAGCTCCGGCAACCCCAGCTCCTCCAGCAACTCCCGCACGGCGCGCAGCATCTGCGCGACGTTGCCCTCCTGCCAGGACGGCTGCCAGCGTGCGATGAGGTCGGCCGCGTCGCCCTCGTCCAGCAGTTCTGCGACGACACCTGTAACGGGGCAGCGCGCTCGCCTGCGCGACGGCACCCGACGATGTGCTCAACGAACTCTTCTCGGCACCGGGCCTTGGGCGGCTTCGGCCACCTCACAACCATCTTCGGCGTCAGCGGCACCGTGCCGCGTACCCACCGCTGGATTCCGCCCGCACCGACACTGTGGCTACCTGAAGGAACCGCTGGAGGGGCTCGGCGACCACGCTGCTCGGGCCGGACGTGACGCTCGTACGACGGTGCGCCGGGACGGGTGCGGCGGACGGCGCCCGCAGCCCGGCGAGGATGAGAACCGCTGCGCCCCACGCCGTGATGAGCGCCGGTCTAGGCTGCGCCCATGGAGCAGCGAGAGATCATGCAGAAGGTCGTCGGGATGCTCACCGAGGCACTGGAGGTGCGGCGGCAGGTGCGCGAGAACCCCGATGGGCAGGTCGCGCTGACCGGGGCCGTCTCCGCGCTTCTCGCGGAGACCCTGCCGCGGATCCGGCTTCCTGCGGATGCCGGTGGCCGCGCGGCCGCGGACCTCGTCGCCGAGGAGCTGGGGCCCACCCTCGTGAGCATCGCCAACTGCTTCTCGTTCGCCTTCGTGCAACTCGCCGAAGCGCATGACGAAGGACGCACCGACGTCTCTGCCGCGGACGTCCTTCGGCGCATCTCCCTGCGGTTCGCGACGGAGGCGGAGCAGTAGGAGAGCTTCCGCGACCCGGTCATGTCCCCCGCGTGACCGCCGCGGGCTGTTCGCCCGATCCCCGGACGATCAGCCGGGTGGGGACGGTGACGGTGCGAGAACGGGAGCGGTCGCCATCGAGTCGGGCCAGGGCGGTCGTCGCCACCGTCCTGCCGATTTCCTCGGGGTCCTGGGCGACCACGGTCAGGGCCGGTTCCAGTGCCTCGGCGAGCGAGACGTCGTCGAAGGCGACGACGGCCACGTCCTTGCGCTTGCTGCGGGCGAGTTCGGCGACGATGCCCAGCGCCATGATGTTGTTGCCGGCGAACAGGGCCGTGGGCGGACCGGCCAGGTCGAGCAGCTTCGAGGTCGCGGCCTCGGCCCCCTGCTGGTCGTGTGCGCTGACGACGAGGGAACGGTCATAGGGGATGTCGGCTTGCTTCAGGGCCGAGCGGTAGCCGGCGAGGCGCTCGCGGCGGGTGTAGAGGTTGGTGGGCAGGTCGCCGATGAAGCCGATGCGCCGGTGTCCGTGGGCGATCAGGTGGGCGACGCCCTCATGGGAACCGTCACGGTTGGAGCTGACGACGCTGTCCGTGGCCAGGCCCGCTCCCGGGCGGTCGATGAAGACGACGGGCAGCCCCGCGGCGCGGTGGGTCTTGAGGTGGGAGTGGTCGGCGCCGACGGACGGCACGACCATCAGGATGCTGACGCGGCGGGCGAGGAACTTGTCCGTCAACGAGCGCTCGCGGTCGGGATCGTCCGCGGAGGAACCCATGAGCAGGGTCAGGCCGCGGTCGCGGACCGTGTCCTCGATGCTCCTTGCCACGGCTCCGAAGAACGGGTTGGCCAGGTCGGGGATGACCAGTCCTATCGTGGTGTCGGGCCCGCCCACCCGGATGTTGCGGGCCATGAGGTTCGGCTGGAAGCCGAGCTTGGCCACGGCGGCGAGCACCTGTTCCCTGGTCTCGGCCGAGGCGGGGCCGTCCTCGTTGAGGACGCGGGAGACGGTCTTGGCGCTGACGCCCACTTCTCGGGCGACGTCTGCCAGGGTCGGGCGGCGCTTGGCTGCCATGGGTGAAACAGTCTCCTGTGCTCGTCGGCCCGGCCGCGGCCTCGGCCGGAACCTGTGAGTGCTTCTGTCCTGTCTTCAGGTGGCCTGGACTCCCGCGGCCTTGGCCGCCTCGGAATCGGCTACGACAGTACCTCCGGCCGCATCGACGGTGAGCGCGCCGGTCATGATGGCCACGACCTCCGCCATGGAGTAGTCCGACGGCTTGATCACGGCGGCGCGCCGTCCCAGCCGGTGGACGTGGATCCGGTCGGCGATCTCGAAGACGTGGGGCATGTTGTGGCTGATCAGTACGACCGGCAGGCCCTTGTCCCGGACCCGGCGGATGAGGTCGAGGACCTGACCGGATTCCTTGACGCCGAGGGCGGCGGTGGGTTCGTCCATGACGACGACGCTGCGGGCCCAGGCGACGGAACGGGCGACCGCGACGGCCTGCCGCTGTCCGCCGGAGAGGGTCTCGACGGACTGCGTCAGCGAGCGAAGGCCGATCTTCAGGTCGGCCATGTGCTCGGCGGCCTCCTGGCGCATGCGCTTCTTGTCCAGCATGCGGAACACACTGCCGAGAACACCGGGGCGGCGGAGCTCGCGCCCCAGGAACATGTTCGAGGCGATGTCCATGGAGGCGGCCACGGCGAGGTCCTGATAGACCGTCTCGATGCCGTGGGCGCGGGCGCTCTGCGGGCCGGAGAACTGAATCGGCTTGCCGTTGAGGCGTATCTCGCCCTCGTCCGGGACCAGCGCGCCGGTGAGCGCCTTGATCAGGCTCGTCTTGCCGGCTCCGTTGTCGCCGATGACGGCGAGGACCTCGCCGGGCATCAGGTCGAAGTCGGCGCCGTCGATGGCGGTGACATGGCCGTAGCGCTTGACCAGACCACGGGCCTGAAGGACAGGGGTGGGGGAGGAGGTGGCGGTCATCGGGCCTTCTTCCGGGAGATCTGGTCGACGGTCACCGCGAGGATCACCAGGACGCCGGTGATCAGCGTCTGGTAGATGGAGGCGACGCCCATCAGTTGCAGGCCGTTGCGGAACACACCGACGATGAGGACGCCGATGAAGGTGCCCAGGACCGAACCGCGCCCGCCGAAGAGGCTGGTGCCGCCCAGAACGACGGCCGTGATGCTGTCGAGGTTGTCGGTCTGACCCGCCTGGGGGTCACCGACTCCGGTGCGGGAGATGAGCAGCAGGGCGGCGATGCCGTAGAGGACGCCCGCCACGGTGTAGACGCCGACGGTCAGGCGGGAGGTACGGATGCCGTTCAGCCGCGCCGCTTCCTGGCTGTTGCCCAGCGCGTAGACGGTGCCGGCCCCAGCCGGTGCTGCTCAGCGCGTAGGCGAGGAGCAGGAAGAGGCCGATGGTGACCAGGGAGCCGTACGTGATGTCGGTGCCGCCGAGCGGGAAGGTCTGCCCGAGGGCCGTCAGCGGGCCGGGCAGGTTGGTGACCGTCTGCTCCTCGGAGTAGATGTGGGTCAGAGCGAACGCCACGTTGAGCATGCCGAGGGTGACGATGAACGGCGGCAGCGGGATCTTCTGCACCAGCAGCCCGTTGAGCAGCCCGAATCCGCCGCAGACGGCGATGCCCAGGGCGATGGCGGCGAGCGGGGACAGCGAGCCCTCCGCGGCCATCTTGGCGATCATGATGCTGCCGAACGCCATGACAGCACCGCACGACAGGTCGATGCCCGCCGTCAGGATGATCAGGGTCTGACCGATGGCGAGGGTGCCGACGACCATGACCTGCTGCACGATCAGCGAGAAGTTGCCGCCGGTGAGGAACTGGTCGGTCGAGAGGGAGAAGAAGGCGCAGGCCAGGAGGAGGGCGACCAGCGGGCCGGTGGTCGGTGCCGTGAGCAGCCTGCGAGCCGTGGTCGGCGCTTTGAGCCCGGCGTACGGCGAGGACGTGCTCGGGGGCGTGGTCGTGGCTGTCATACGAAGTCCTTGTCGGAAGACAGAAGTCCGTGTCTCTCCTTGCCGGAGGACAAGGGAACGAGGGGGCGGCCGTCCCCCGGTCGGGGAGGTGGGAATCGGCCGCCCCGCTTGGGGTGCGTACGGTCGTCGGGGGCGGCTCAGCCCCAGCAGTTCTCCAGGCCGTAGGCGGTGTCCTTGGACGCGACCCCGTCCTGCGCCTTGTCGGTGATCAGGGTGACGCCCGTGTCGGTGTAACCGGACGCCTTCTTGCCGTCCTTGGCGTACGTCACGACGGCCTTGACGCCCTCGGCTGCCATCTTCAGCGGGTACTGCTGGGACGTCGCGGCGATCTTGCCGTCCTTGACCGCCTGGGTGCCGGTGCAGCCGCCGTCGACGGAGACGATCAGGACGTCCTTCTCCCGGCCCTTGGCCTTGAGCGCGGTGTACGCGCCCAGCGCGGCCGGCTCGTTGATCGTGTAGACGACGTTGATGCCGGGTTCCTTCTGGAGGCAGTTCTCCATCGCCGTCTGGCCCTTGGACTGGTCGCCGCCGGTGTCCTGGGCGCAGGCGACGTCCTTCTCGGTGGCGCCGAAGCCCTTGAGGAAGCCGTTGTGCCGCTGGACGCCGACGGAGACGCCCGGTGCCAGGTCGAGGGCGGCTATCTTCGCGGTCTTGCCCTTCATCGCGGCCTTGGCGTACTCGCCGATCAGCTCGCCGGCCTTGAGGTTGTCGGTGGCGAAGAGGGCGTCGACCGCGCTCTGCGGCTCGGTCGGGGTGTCCAGGGCGATGACCAGGACACCCTTGGCCCGGGCCTTCTCGATCGCGGGCACGATGGCCTTGGAGTCGCTCGGGGTGATCAGGATGCCCTTCACGCCGGAGGCGACCATGTTCTCCATGGCCGTGACCTGACCGGCGTTGTCGCCGTCGAACTTGCCTGCCGCGGTCAAGAGCTTGACGCCCTCGGCCTTCGCGGTCTTCTCCGCGCCCTCCTTCATCTTCACGAAGAACGGGTTGGTGTCGGTCTTGGTGATCAGCCCCACCTTGACGTCGCCCGAACCGGCGCCGGCCGAACCCGATCCGGAACCGGAGCCGGATCCGCAGGCCGTCAGGGTGAGGGCCGCGACACCCGTGACCGCGGCGGCTCTGAGGAGGGAGGAGGACAGGCGAGTGGTGCGAGACATGATCGACTCCTGAGGTGTGGCGAGCGGCACGGGGTTGTTGTCAGAGCATGCCGCCCGAGGGTGTCATCGTTGACTTATGTCATCGTTGACACTGCATGGCGAGGATGATGGACTCCGTCTCCCGGAAACGTCAATGCCTTGCACTCGTCACAAATCGGCAACGCTCGCGGCCGCTCCACCGTGGCGATCCGGCAGCCGCACCACGACGCCCGGTGTGCCCCTCCGTTCGTCAGAGAAGAGCAGCCCATGAGCCCGCGTCAGATCACCGTCCTGGGGGAGTGCGTCGCGGACGCGTTCGCCGAACCCGGGGGCGCCTCGAACGAACTCGCCCTGCGTGTGCTGCCGGGCGGCGGACCTGCGAACACGGCCGTGTCACTGGCCCGGCTCGGCACCCCGGCCCGCTTCCTCGCGCGGCTGTCGGGCGATGTGTTCGGCCGCCTGTTCCGCGCACACCTGGAGACATCGGGAGTGGACCTGTCGAGCGCCGTCACGGCGGCGGAACCCAGCACGCTGGCCGTGGCGGAACTGGACGCCAGGGGGCAGGCCGCGTTCTCCTTCCATGCGCAGAACACGGCCGACTGGCAGTGGACGGCTGAGGAGCTGGCACGGGTGGATTTGTCCCGGACCGCCTGCGTGCACACCGGATCCCTGGCCCTGGTCCAGGCGCCCGGGGCGGCGGTGGTGGAGGACTTCCTGGCGGCGGCCTCCCCTCACGCGACCATCAGCATCGACCCCAACGTCCGGCCGCTGCTGGTCCACCCCGACGTCTACCGCGCCCGGCTGGCGCACTGGTGCGGCCTCGCCGACGTACTGAGGCTCAGCGAGGACGACCTGGAACTCCTGCTGCCGGGCACGCCGCCCGAGGAGGCCTGCGACATCTGGCACGCCTCCGGGGCGCGGCTCGTGGTGATCACGCGTGGTGCCGACGGCGCCCTGGCCTCGCTCGACGGCGAACGTGTCCAGGTGCCTGCCGTGCCGACGAGCGTCGCCGACACGGTCGGGGCGGGGGACTCGTTCACCGCCGGGCTGCTGCACCACCTGGGCGCCCGCGGCCTGCTCGGTGGCCGGCTGACGGAACTCCGCCTCGACGATGTCGCGGAAGCCTGCCGGTTCGCCACCCGCGTCGCGGCCCTGACCTGCTCGGTCGCCGGCCCAACCCCCCGTGGCGGAACCAGCTGGAGCAGCTCGCCACGGCCGATCGCGTATGACGGACTTACAAGTCGCGCAGCCGACATCCCGGCCGAACCGTTGACGCGTCGGCCGGATGGCGGCCATCATCGGGCCACTCGATGTCATCGATGACACAAGTCAACGATGACACCTCCTTTCCCTCTCGGCGCCATGGACGACGGCGCTGAGAAGGCGTCACCCTTCGGTCGGTTCCGCGCCGGAATCCAGGCTCCGCTGCGCGCGGACGGCCACGGCACAGGAGACACCATGAGCTCAGGACGTGTATCCCGGCATGCCCGTATACGGATGATGGCGGCGGTGGCCACCGTCTGCGCGCTGTCCGCGGCCCCGCCGGCCCCGCAGGCCGTCGCCGCCGACACGCCGCCGTACTCCGAGACCTACCGGCCCCAGTTCCACTTCACTCCGGAGAAGAACTGGATGAACGATCCCAACGGCCTCGTGTACTACAAGGGCGAGTACCACCTCTTCTACCAGTACAACCCCAACGGCAACTCCTGGGGCGACATGTCCTGGGGGCACGCGGTGAGCCGGGACCTCGTGCACTGGAAGGAGCTGCCTCTCGCCCTGTCGCACGACGACGAGGAGATGGTGTTCTCCGGCAGCGCGGTCGTCGACTGGAACAACACCACCGGCTTTGGTACCGAGAAGAACCCGCCCATGGTGGCGATCTACACCAGCTACGACAAGGGCACGGGCGTACAGGCCCAGTCGCTCGCCTACAGCACCGACCGCGGCCGCACCTGGACCAAGTACCAGGGCAACCCGGTCATCGACATCGGCTCCAGGGAGTTCCGCGATCCCAAGGTCCAGTGGTACGCGCCGACCAAGAGCTGGCTGATGACGGTGTCGCTGTCCGCCGAGCACAAGGTGCAGTTCTACTCGTCCAGGAACCTCAAGGACTGGAAGCTCCAGAGCGAGTTCGGGCCGGCCGGCGCGACGGGTGGCGTGTGGGAGTGCCCCGACCTGTTCCCCCTCGCGGTCGACGGGGACAAGAACAACATCAAGTGGGTCCTGGTCGTCAACATCAACCCCGGTGGTATCGCGGGCGGTTCGGCCGCCCAGTACTTCATCGGCGACTTCGACGGCAGGAAGTTCACCGCCGAGGACAAGGGCACCTACACCCCGCCCTCCGGCACGGTGATGCAGGACTTCGAGGGCACCGACTTCGGCGCGTGGACGGCCACCGGCACCGCGTTCGGCGACGGACCGGCGGCCGGGGCGGTGGCAGGGCAGGGAACCGTCGAAGGCTTCGACGGCAAGGGCCTCGCCAACAGCTTCCACGGCGGTGACGCGACCACCGGCATCCTCACCTCGCCCGAGTTCACCGTCGACAGCCGCTACCTGAACTTCAAGGTCGGAGGCGGACGGCACCCGCACGAGCCCGGGACGCTCCTGGAGGAGGCAGACCCGCCCGCGGGCACGGTCCTCGCCGACTTCGAAGGCGGCAGCTACGGCGACTGGACGACGACCGGAGACGCCTTCGGCTCGGCACCGGCCACCGGCACCCTCCCCAACCAGCAGGAAGTCTCCGGATTCCTGGGCAGCGGCCTGGTCAACAGCTACCTGAACGGCGACTCCACCACGGGCACCCTCACCTCGCCGGAGTTCACCATCGACAAGGACTACGTCAACTTCCTCGTCGGCGGCGGCAACCACCCCGTCGGCTCCGGCAACCCCACCGCCGTCGAGCTCCTCGTGGACGGCCAAGTCGTCCGCAGCACGACCGGAAAGGACGCCGAGGCGCTCAACTGGTCCTCCTGGGACGTCAAGGACCTCGCCGGCAAGAAGGCGCGGATCAGGATCGTCGACGACAACACCGGCGGCTGGGGCCACATCAACGTCGACCACATCGTGCTGTCCGACGCCAAGGCCCAGCCCGTCTCCCAGGAGACGTCCGTCAACCTGGTCGTCGACGGCCAGGTCGTCCGCAGCGCCACCGGCTCCAACAGCGAGGCCCTGGACTGGGCGTCCTTCGACCTGCGTCCCTACGCCGGCAAGAAGGCGCGGATACAGATCGTCGACATGAACACCGCCGGCTGGGGCCACATCCTGGCCGACCGGTTCACCGCCGCCGACGCCCCCGCCAAGTCCGTCGTGCAGCGCGCCGACTGGGCCGACTACGGCAAGGACTACTACGCGGCCGTGTCCTGGGAGAACGCACCGGGCGGCAAGCGCTACATGATCGGATGGATGAACAACTGGGACTACAGCGGCGCCATCCCCACCTCCCCCTGGCGCGGCGCGCAAAGCATTCCGCGGGAAATGGCACTGCGTACCGTCAACGGCCGGATCCGGCTGACCAGCAAGCCCGTGGGCAGCCTGGAGTCCCTCCGGCAGAGCGGGCCGGCAACGGCGTCCGGTGTCACCGTCAAGAGCGCGACGAAGCCCCTGATCGGTCCTGCGGCCGAGGGCAAGGCACTCGACATCGAGGCGACCTTCTCCCTCAAGGACGCCGAACGCTTCGGCCTGAAGGTGCGCACGGGTGCCAGGGGCGAGGAGACCGTCATCGGCTACGACACCACGACACAGGAGCTGTACGTCGACCGCACCCGCTCCGGCGCCGTGGACTTCAACAGCACCTTCCCCGGCGTCCAGACAGCACCACTGAAGCCCGAGAACGGCAAGGTCAAGCTGCGGATCCTCGTCGACTGGTCGTCCGTCGAGGTCTTCGGCGGCAACGGCGAGGCCGTGATCACCGACCAGATCTTCCCCGACCCGGCCAGCCAGGGAGTGGAGGTCTTCGCCGAGAACGGCTCGGTGAACCTGGACAAGGCCGTCGTCTGGCACCTCGACTCCGCCCACGACTGACAAGGACGCGAGACCATGAAGAAAACCCTGCTTGCCGAGTTCACCGCCCGCGAGGGAGCGGAGGACGAGGTCACACGCCTGATCCTGGAGTACGCCGAGAAGGTGCGCGAGGAAGAGGGCAACCTCGCCTTCGACGTCTACACCAAAGAGGCCAGCCCGCGCGCTTACTGGATCTTCGAGGTGTACCGGGACGAGGACGCCTTCCAGGCACACCTGAAGGCCCCGTACGGCGGCCCGTTCAACACCGCACTCGCTCCTCTGATCGAGGAGGACGCCTCCGTGCTGACCTTCCTCGATCCGGTGGCCTGACCGGGCCGGCCCGCCTCGCGGGCCGGCCGGCACACGGTACTCGGCCACGAGTTCGTAACAAGCCGTTGACAGGGGCGCTCCGTGAGGCGCAATCTCATCCCGCACTCACTTGCCAAAACGATTGGGCACGACATGGGCAGGCGGATCGGCATCAAGGACGTGGCGGCAGCCGCGGGCGTCTCGGCCACGACCGTCTCCCACATCCTCAACGAGGTCGAGGGCAAGCGCATCAACGCCGAGACCCGGCAGCGCGTTCTCGAAACGGCCCGGGAACTGGGTTACGCACCCAATGGGCTGGCGCGGGGGCTGCGCCTGAAGCGGTCGCACACGATCGGCTTCGTCAGCGACCAGATCGCCACCACCCCGCACGCCGGCCGGATCATCCTCGGAGCGCAGGAGGAAGCGGCCAAGCACGACCTGCTGCTGCTCATGCTCAACACCGGCGGCGACCCCGAGCTGGAGCGCAAGGAGATCGACCTGCTGCTCCAGCGCCAGGTCGACGGCGTGCTCTACGCGTCCATGTACCACCGGGTCGTGGAGCTGCCGGAGCGGCTGCGGTCGGTCCCCACGGTGCTGTTGGACGCGCGCTCGGACGACCCCGGGGTGCCCTCGGTCGTACCGGACGAGGTCCTGGGCGGTCGCACGGCGGTGCGCGAGCTGGTCCGCCACGGCCACCGCCGGATCGGCTTCCTCAACAACGTCGACGACATCCCGGCCACCCACGGGCGCCTCGAGGGCTACCGCGGCGTCCTCGCGGAAGCGGGGATCGCCGAGGACCCGCGGCTGGTGGTGGCGGAGACCAGCGATGCCGTCGGCGGATACCGGTCCGCGCTCCGGCTGTTGCAGTCGGAGGAACGGCCCACCGCGCTGTTCTGTTTCGCCGACCGGATGGCGATGGGCGTCTACCGCGCCGCCGCCGAACTGGGACTGTCGATCCCCGACGACCTGTCGGTCATCGGCTTCGACAACCAGGACCTGATCTGTGACGGCTTGTTCCCCGGGCTGACCACCGTCGCCCTGCCGCACTACGAGATGGGGGCGCGGGCCGTCGCACAACTGCTCGCGCTCACGGGCGCCCCGGGCCGGGAGCCTGGTCCGGCTGCTCAGGAAATGCTGCCCTGCCCGCTGGTGGCACGGGCATCGGTCGCTTCGCCGCCCCGACTCTGACCCCGGAACGGCGAAGCACCACCGATACAGACGGCCGTCAGCAGCGGCCGCCGGCACGGTCTGCCAGGACCGTGCCCAGTGACATTGGAGGACCCAGTGAACCCAGTGGAGTCGAGAACCAGGCGCCTCACGGCATCGAGCATAGCCGCCCTGACCGCGGCAGCGCTCGTGGCCGGGTGCGGCGGCAGCGGGAGCGCCGGCTCGTCGGGCGCCGACGGCAACACGCTGACCCTGTGGACGCACAATGCCGGCAACGCCGCCGAGTACGACGTCGTGAAGAAGATCGTCAAGGACTTCAACGCCAGCCAGGGCACGTACAAGGTCAAGATCCAGGCATTCCCGCAGGGTTCCTACAACGACTCGGTGGTGGCCGCGGCCTCCGCCAAGAAGCTGCCGTGCGTTCTCGACGTCGACGGCCCCAACGTCCCGAACTGGGCCTGGGGCGGGTACCTCGCGCCGCTGGACCTGTCCACGGGCAAGGTCGCCGTGAAGGACCAACTGCCCAGCACGGTCGCCACCTACCAGGACAAGACCTACGCGTTCGGCTTCTACGACGTGGCACTGACCCTGTACTCCCGCAAGTCGGTGCTGAAGGAGTACGGCATCCGCGTGCCCACCTTCGACAAGCCCTGGACCAAGAA
Source organism: Streptomyces sp. DG1A-41 (assembly GCF_037055355.1). Taxonomy (GTDB): domain Bacteria; phylum Actinomycetota; class Actinomycetes; order Streptomycetales; family Streptomycetaceae; genus Streptomyces. The sequence goes on from NZ_CP146350.1 coordinate 6,960,234, forward strand.
CGAGTTCATGGACGCGCTCGCCAAGATCAAGGAGGGCGGCACGTTCAAGAACACCCTGGACCTCGGTACGGGCGACCCCGGCGAGTGGTGGCCGTACGCCTACTCCCCGATGCTCCAGAGCTTCGGCGGGGATCTGATCGACCGCTCGGACTACAAGACCGCCAAGGGCACGCTGAACGGTGAGAAGGCCGTCGAGTGGGGCAAGTGGTTCCGCTCGCTGGTCACGAAGGGCTACGCACCACAGAAGTCCAGCAAGAGCCCGGCCGACGACTTCCGCAACGGCAAGACCGCCATCCAGTGGGACGGCAGCTGGTCGGCCCAGGCCAACGTCGACAAGTTCGGCAGCGACCTCGCGATCCTCCCGCCGGTCGACTTCGGCAACGGACCGAAGATCGGCGGAGCGTCCTGGCAGTGGGGCATGAGCTCGACCTGCTCCAACAAGGAAGGCGCCCAGGCGTACCTGAACTTCTCCCGGCAGACGAAGTACTTCGTGGACTTCGCCAAGGCCACCAACACCATTCCCGCCACCAACGCGGCGGCGCAGCAGGTGAAGGGCTACGAAGCGGGCGGCCGGTTCAACATCTTCCTCAAGGCGGCACAGCAGTTCGCGGTGGTCCGGCCCGTCACCCCGGCCTACCCCTACATCTCCACGGTGTTCGCCAAGACGGCTCGGGACATCCTGGCCGGCGCCGACGTCAAGGGCGCCCTCGACCAGGCGGCCGGAGAGATCGACAACAACCTGTCGAGCAACGGCTACTACGCCACCGGCAGCTGACCGCGCCCGCCCCTCCCGGCGGACGGCAAAAGCCGGTTCAACCCTTCCGCCTCCGCCGGGAACACATACCTGCCTGGATGTCCCATGGCCACCACAATGACCTCCATGTCCACCCGGCCCGGGGAGACCGACGCCTCCCCGAAGGCCAAGCCGCCGACCCGCAGGCGCGCCCGGCGCAGAGAGAGCCTCGCCGCGCTCGGCATGGTCAGCCCCGCCGTGTTCCTGCTGGTGATGTTCATCGTCATCCCCGTGGTGCTGGCCTTCGCCCTGGCGTTCACCAACGCCCGCCTGATCTCCCCGGTCCCCGCCCAGTTCACGGGACTTCGCAACTTCCGCACCCTGCTGGACGACCCGCTGTTCTACAAGTCGCTGCGGAACACCTTCTACTTCGCCGCCGTCATCGTCCCGCTCCAGGGGGGCCTGGCGCTGCTGCTCGCCCTGCTCGTCAACGCCAAGGTCAAGGGCGTCAACTTCTTCCGCACCGTCTACTTCCTCCCCGTCGTCACCTCGATGGTCGTCGTCTCCATCCTGTGGACGCTGCTGTACCAGAAGACCGGGCTGGTCAACGAGATCATCTCCCACCTCACCTTCGGCCAGGTCCAGGGACCGGACTGGCTGACCGACCCGTCCACTGCCATGCCCGCCATCATCGTCATGTCCGTCTGGCAGGGCGTCGGCTTCCACATGATCATCTGGCTGGCCGGACTCCAGACCATCCCTCAGGAGCTGTACGAGGCGGCCGACATGGACGGCGCCACCCGCTGGGTCCGCTTCCGGCACGTGACGTGGCCCGGCCTCAAGGCCACCCGCACCTTCGTGCTCATCACCATCACCATCAACGCGTTCGCCCTGTTCACCCAGGTCGCCGTGATGACGCAAGGCGGGCCCTTGGACGCCACCAGCACGGTCGTCTACCAGGCGGTGCGGACCGGCTACAGCCAGCAGCAGACCGGATACGCGTCCGCGATCTCCCTCGTCTTCTTCGTTCTGGTGCTGGCGGTCTCCCTCGTCCAGCGCTTCCTCACCCGGGAGAAGGACTGACATGACCTCCGTATCCCCTGCTCCCGCCCGCCCGGGCCGCCGCCGGAGGCCGTCACCGCGCCGGATCGGTGTGCAGACGGCACGCGTCGCGCTCGCGCTGTTCTTCTCGTTCCCGATCGTCTTCATGCTGGTGTCGTCGTTCAAGCCCGACGGGCAGATCTTCGGCGACCTCGACGGCATCCAGGCGTTCCTGCCGGTCGGCCATCTCTCCCTGGACAACTACACCGGGGTCTTCGACCGGGTGCCCGCCACGCGCTTCCTGCTCAACTCGATCGGGATCTCGGCCGTCACGGTGGCGCTGAGCGTCTTCATCAACAGCCTCGCGGCGTTCGCGCTGTCCCGGATGCGCTGGCGCGGAAAGAAGATCGTCCTCACCGCCGTGATCGCGACGCTGATCGTGCCGTTCGAGACCTTCGCCCTGCCGATGGTCTGGTGGGTCAACAAACTGCCCTGGCTCCAGCTGGAGGGCGGCCGGATCGTCGTGACGGAAGGCTGGCTCGACACCTACCAGGTGCAGATCCTGCCGTTCATCGGCAACGCCATGTTCATCTTCCTGTTCCACCAGTACTTCCAGAGCATCCCCAAGGAGCTCGACGAAGCGGCGGTCATCGACGGGGCGAGCTGGTTCGGCATCTACCGACGCATCGTCATGCCGCTGTCCGGCCCGGCGATCGCCACGGTGGCCATCCTGGCCTTCCTGCCCATGTGGAACCAATACCTGTGGCCGCTGATGGTCGTCCAGAGCGAGGAACTGCGGCCCGTCATGGTCGGCATCGACTACTTCTTCCAGCTCAACCCCTCCTGGGGCGAGATCATGGCCTACTCCTCGATGATCACCGTGCCGGTGCTCGCCCTGTTCGTGGCGTTCCAGCGGGCCTTCGTCAGCAGCATCGCCTCCAGCGGCGTCAAGGGCTGAGCCCGATGCCCCCTTCCGCTTCCACGCCCGCGCTTCGCGCGCCCTTCGAAAGGCCCCGTGTGTCCACGCCCCCCGCCGACCCCCACCTGCCCGCCGTACACGTGCGCCCGCCCCGCAACTGGATCAACGATCCCAACGGGCTGGTCTTCCACGACGGCCAGTACCACGTGTTCTTCCAGTACAACCCGTACGCCCCGCGGCACGCGACCATCCACTGGGGCCACTTCCGCAGCCCCGACCTGATCACCTGGGAGGAACTCCCGGTGGCCCTCGCCCCCACCCCCGGCGGCCACGACACGGACGGCTGCTTCTCCGGCAACGCCGTCTCCGTCGACGGCCGACTCGTCGCCTTCTACTCCGCCCACCGCGACGACCGCTGGTGGCAGCCGGTCGCGACCGCCCAGTCGACCGACGGCGGTTACACCTGGACCAAGCGGCCGGAGTTGCTCATCCCGCAGCCGCCCGCGGAGACGACCATGTACCGGGACCCCTACGTCTGGCAGCAGGACGGCCGCTGGCGGATGCTCGTCGGCTCCGCCCTCGCCGACGGCCGCGGAGCGGCGCAGCTCTACGAGTCCGGGGACCTGGAGCACTGGGTTCACCTCGGCCCCTTCCACACCAGCAGCCCCGCCGGGACTGCCGACCCGGTCGGCTGGGAATGCCCCCAGTACGCGACCTTCGGCGACCGCGGCGTCCTGGTCGTCAGCGACTGGACTGAGCAGGGCGGCCCGAGCCACGTGACGGTACACGCCGGCCGGGAGGAACACGGCCGATTCACGGCCACGGCCTCTCCCGTACGACTGGACCACGGCCCGGACTTCTATGCGCCGGCTCTGCTCAAAACCCCTGACGAAGACCGATGGCTGCTGTGGGGCTGGTCGTGGGAGGCCCGCGCCGACTCCTGGTCAGGCGAGGCCGGTTGGGCAGGGGTCCTCACCCTCCCGCGCGAACTCACCCTGGCCGACGACGGTACGGTCGGCCAGCGTCCGGCCCGTGAACTGCTCGCCCTGCGGGGGGATCGCGTCGTGCACCACACGGGACAGGTCACCCCGTCCCGTCCGACCGAGCTGGGGGAGGTCGGCCGCACTTTCGACCTCACCGCCGTCCTGACCCCCGACCCCACCGGGACGAGCGGTCTGCGCCTGATCACGTCCTCGGACGGAGCCGAGTATCTCGACATCAGCCTCGACCCCACCGCCGGCCATCTCATCGTCGACCGCAGCCACGCGTCACTGGACGCACGAGCGCAAGCAGGCGCGTACGCTCTCCCGAGCCCGGCCCTGAAGGCCCCCGGCGCTCCTGTCGAACTGCGTGTCGTCGTGGACCGCTCGATCGCCGAGGTCTACCTGTCCACCGGCCAGGCCCTCACTCTCAGGTTCTATCCCGTCGGTGACGGGCCGTGGCGGCTTCAGGCCCGCACCGGAGGGAGAGGAGGAAGGGCCTTCACTGTCGAGGCATGGGACCTGGCAAGGAAGGCGTGGCGATCCTCGAACCGGCCGGGAAGAGCTTCTGAACTGATCGCTCAGCGGTCGGAATAGCTGAAGTCGCCCACGGTCCAGGCGCTGACCTCTTCGATCGCGACGCGGTACATTCCGCCCGTCTCCGGGATCCCCACGGTGCCCTGAAGGATGCGGGCGACATGGAAGTGAAGATGCGTGGGCGGCCCGTTCTTCACAGGAGCGCCGAAGACGGCGGAGAACTCGCCCAAGCGCTCCGAATCCGTGAGCACGTCCGACACCCTCTGCCTCCACACCGCTTCTGGAGCCAGTCGACCGGTGATGACAGCACCGCCGGTGACCACGGTCAGGGACATCTGATTGCTCTGCCCGGATTCCACCAGGGCGGCGACTTCAACCAGCAGCTCGTCAGGCTTCGACATGAGGCAGAGTGTATTCACCAGCCGTCCGGCTGCCTGAGCGGTGCCGCCACCGGGCACGGCGGGCGCTCACAGAGAAGTACTCTCGCGGTCCCGGGGGAGCCGGGCGGCCAGGACGGTGGCGCCGCGTACCAAGGGCGTGGCCAGGCCGGGGGCAGGGCGGCGAGGGATGCTTCGATGAGGCCGCCGCCGCAGGTTTTGTAGCGGGGAATGGCGACGCGCTCCAGCAGCAGCGTCGCACAGCCTTTCTCGGCGGCGACGCGGGCGGCGGTGGCGCCTGCCGGGTCTGCGCCGACGACGATCACGTCCCAGGTGCCGGGCGTGCGGGTGGGGGCGGAAGGAGGAGGCATACGAAGGGTCACCTGGCGTCGGGCGAAACGGGCGGCGGGAAAGGCCGGTTGGATACGACCGCGAGGTGGCGGCCGGCTCCGCACCGGGAGGCGCGTCCTCCTGCCCGTGTTACGGGTCGAAGGGGCGCTTCCTGCGCGTTGATCCCGGTGAACTCCGGCTCGTGGGCGTAGACGTCGTCGAGGAAGCAGCCGTAGCGCAGCCGGGCCGCGACCTGGTCGGGAAACCGGCCAGCTCCACCTGCTCCCACCGCTCGCCGGGCACCTCCCGCACCGTGTCCCGGCGCGCCGTCAACAACCGCCAGAGCGAGGTGAGGGAGCGGACGGCACCAGGGAAGCGGCAGGCGGGCTCCGACGATCGCGACGGGTTCGTCCTGAGCCGCTCCGGGCTGCTCGATGCCGGGGTGTACACGCATGGGTGGTCCGTCCTTCACGCACGAGGGAACGTGGAGGCGGCCGGCTTCGGGAGCGCTCCACCGCGCCGTCGGATCGATAGCGCGAGGCACCGGCCATTTCGGCATGTGGCTGGTGGTGCGCCAAGGACATACGCGCTGCGGGCGGTTGTGCGTCGGGGGCGGCAACGCCCCAACGCACCTGATTCAGCCGCTTGGGCAGGCGCTTGAACGATCATCGGTGTCGTGTCGGCGACTCTTTGTATTTTCCCACCCCGCACGCACCGTTCCGATAGCATGTTCGATCGCGTCACGATCACCCTCATGACCACCAACACATCGAATAAGACAATTGATACCTATAACAACGCGGATCTTCTCGCGATTAAGACGCAGAATGGCGTTCGCCGCATGGCCTCGACCGCGGACGATGCTGTGGGCCACGGCGGGTGTGGTGGTCCTCGGGTTTCTCATCGCGCTGGAGATCGCCGCGCGCCGCTACGGGCTGCCCGGGCCGATCACCTGCCAGGTGCGGGAGGTGATCGTCGCCCCCAAATCCGGCTTCCTGCTGTACGCCTGCATGGCGCTGACGATGGTGGTGCTCACCCGGCGGCAACGGTTCATCGCGTTCGGCGCCGCGATCGGCATCGACGCCGTTTTCCTGGTGGCGCGGTGGGCGGTCGGCGCCGATCTGACCGACGGCCATCCCTTCGGCAACGGCGCGTTGTGGGTGATTCTGGGTGTTGCGGTCATCGCTGTGACGCGGCGCACCGGCCAGGAACGTGTCCTGCTGCTGAAGGGCGTCGGGCTGGGCCTGCTGCTGGTGGCCGGCCGCAAGACCGGTGACACCTGGCTGCTCATCACCTCGAAGACCCGCCCGATGGTGCTCGACCCGTACCTGGCGACCGCCGACCACGCGCTGGGCAACCCGTCGTGGCTGGTGGGCCGGATCGTCACGGCCACCGGCCCGGTCGGTGCCCGTGCCCTCGACTACGTCTACGCCCAACTGGCGGTGGCCGCGGTCGTCGTCGCGCTGTACCAGCTGCGCAACGTGGCGGCCGAGCGCCGCTTCCCGCGCCATCACCTGGTGCGCACCTTCCTGGTCATCGGCCTCCTCGGGCCGGGCATCTACATGGTCTTCCCGGTCGTCGGACCGATCTTCGCCTACGGCGCCGACGGCGGGCACTGGGCGGTGGCCAACCTGTGGCCGGACCTGCCGCCGCCGATCAGCGCCGTCCCGCACGAGATACCGTTCGACGGGATCACCCCCCGCAACTGCATGCCCAGCCTGCACACGGCTTGGGCCACCGCGATCTACATCCATTCCCGCAAGGGCCCGCGCGTGCTGCGCTACGCGGGCACGTTCTGGCTGATCGCCACACTCACCGCGACGCTGGGTTTCGGCTACCACTACGGCGTGGACCTCGTGGCCGGCGTGGTGTTCACGGTCACGATCGAGGCGGCCCTGCGCTCGCTCGAACGCGGCTGGGACCGGTCGGGAATCCAGCTGGTCACCTACGGAGTGGCGGTCTTCACCGCGCTGTTGCTCTCCTACCGCTATCTGCCGATGGAGATGGCCGAGCGTCCGTGGCTGTTCGGACCGCTGCTCATTCTGGCGATGTCCTCGGTGATCTACGGCTACGTACGGACCACCGGTCAGTGGGAAACGAAGGCCGTGCCGGCGCGGCAGTCGCAACCCGATCCCGAACTGGTCAGCGGGTGAGCAGGACCGTCAGAGCGCTCACTCCGCCCGCGCAGGCGAGGACGGCACAGGCGCAGGCGGCGTGGCGGCGGAGCAGGGTGTGCCGGAGGGCGGCGTAGCGGCTCTCGTACTCCTGTCGCAGCTCCTCGGCCCGCCGGACCGTGCTGTGCAGCAGCTGGCGTGTGACGTCGAGGCGCCGGCGGATGTAGTGGCCGGTGAGTTCCTCTGCTTGGGTGATGGTCAGCCACGGCATCCGTGCGCAGAGGTCTTCGGCCTCGCGACGTGCCTGGTCGCGATGGGCGTGCGCGAGGAGGTAGCCCTCCGCCTCGTCGGCCAGCGCGTGCCGCTGGTCGTCGTGAGGCGCCTCGTGACCGCCGCGTCTCACGGCCGTTCGCCCTTGTGCCCGTCGGCCTCGACGACATCGCGTTTGCCGGTGTTCTCCGCCTCGTCCAGCTGGGCCACGTCGGGATGGTGCAGGTCGAAGGCGGGGGATTCGGAGCGGATGCGCGGCAGGGTGAGGAAGTTGTGCCGCGGGGGCGGACACGAGGTCGCCCACTCCAGGGAACGCCCGTACCCCCACGGGTCGTCGACCTCGACCCGCTTGCCCTCCTGGGCGGTCTTCCACACGTTGTACAGGAACGGCAGAGTGGACAGGCCCAGCAGGAACGCGCCGATCGACGAGAGGGTGTTGAGCGCGGTGAAACCGTCCGCGGCGAGGTAGTCGGCGTAGCGGCGGGGCATGCCTTCGGCACCCAGCCAGTGCTGCACCAGGAACGTGGTGTGGAAGCCCACGAAGAGCGTCCAGAAGTGGATCTTCTCGAGGCGTTCGTCCAGCATCGTGCCGGTCATCTTCGGCCACCAGAAGCTGAAGCCGCCGAACATCGCGAACACGATCGTGCCGAAGAGCACGTAGTGGAAGTGCGCGATCACGAAGTAGGAGTCGGTCACGTGCCAGTCCAGGGGCGGCGAGCCGAGGATGACGCCGGTCAGACCGCCGAAGAGGAACGTGACCAGGAAGCCGGCCGCCCACAGCATCGGCGGCTCGAAGGACAGCGAGCCCTTCCACATGGTGCCGATCCAGTTGAAGAACTTCACCCCCGTCGGCACGGCGATCAGATACGTCATGAAGGAGAAGAACGGCAACAGCACCGCCCCGGTGGCGAACATGTGGTGCGCCCACACCGTCACGGACAGCCCGGCGATGGCGATCGTGGCGCCGATCAGCCCCGTGTAACCGAAGATCGGCTTACGCGCGAACACGGGGATGATCTCGGTGATCACGCCGAAGAACGGCAGGGCCAGGATGTACACCTCGGGGTGGCCGAAGAACCAGAACAGATGCTGCCAGAGGACCGCGCCGCCGTTCTCCGCGTTGAACACCTGCGCCCCGAAGCGGCGGTCGGCCTCCAGCACCAGCAGCGCGGCGGCCAGCACCGGGAACGCCAGCAGCACCAGCACCGAGGTGAGCAGCACGTTCCAGGTGAAGATCGGCATCCGGAACATGGTCATGCCGGGGGCGCGCATGCAGATGATCGTGGTGATGAAGTTGACGGAGCCGAGGATGGTGCCGAACCCGGACAGCGCCAGGCCCATGATCCACAGGTCCCCGCCGACCTGGGGGGTGCGCTCCCCGCCGCTGAGCGGGGTGTAGGCGGTCCAGCCGAAGTCGGCGGCGCCCTGGGGGGTGAGCAGGCTGCCGAGCACGATCAGACCGCCGAAGAGGAACAGCCAGTACGAGAGCATGTTCAGCCGAGGGAATGCCACGTCCGGGGAGCCGATCTGCAACGGCATCACCGCGTTGGCGAACCCGGCGAACGTCGGCGTCGCGAACAGCAGCAGCATGATCGTGCCGTGCATGGTGAACGCCTGGTTGTACTGCTCGTTGGACAGCCACTGGATCCCCGGCCGGGCCAGCTCGGCCCGGATGGCCATCGCCAGCGCCCCGGCGATCAGGAAGAAGCCGAACGACGTGATCAGGTACAGGTGCCCGATCTTCTTGTGGTCCGTCGTCGTCAGCCAGGAGACGATCACCTGGCCCGGGCCGCGGCGCTCCGCCGCCGGTACCGGAGCGACCGGTTCGGTATGTGTCGCCATGGGGCTCCTCGATCGGCAGTGCGCGTCCAACTCCGCGGAAACTAGTCCCGCTGAGGCGGCACAGCCGTCTGACGTGGGGCTTTTCTAGGCTGAACGGCCGAACGATCCATGCGAATGAGTGGCGTTCCGTCCACGCGGGGACGGCGTGCCAGCTTTTGGCCCCATGCCTGGCCCGGCGCTTCGATGTGACGGTGGGTCAGCAAAGACAGCGGCAGCAGCACGGCGAAGAAGGCGGCTTCGAGTACGGGATGGTCCTGCCGCCGCCGGCCGATCGTGTGGTCGAACACGGCGAGCAGCAGCGGATGCAGCAAGTAGACCGAGTAACTGAGCGTTCCCAGTCCGATCATTGGGTGCGGTATCCGCCGGCGACGGCACGCCAGTCCGGCACCGAAGGTGAGTACGGCCAGCAGGAACGCCGTGATCCAGCCGCGCCGCGTGAAGTGGGAGCCGTCGCCGTACCCGTACGCACTGCCCACGGCACAGGCGGTCACGATTGCACCCGCGCGGGCCGCGCGTCGCCAGGTGCTCTGACCGTGCTCGGCCCGGTAGACGGCGGTGCCCAGGAACATCACGGCGAGGATCACCAGGCCCTCCCAGAGGGGAACCGTGCCGTTGAGCGGAACCAGGACGAGGGCCGCCACGCCGCCCAGCACGCCCCCGGCCACCCGGAGCACGGGTGACGCGGCGCTCGCACAGCAGATGGCGATCGCCATGGCGATCGAGGTGCACGCGACCAGCGGGCCGGTGCCGACCCTCTCCGAGAGGGCGGAGACCGGCAGTACGACCCCTGCCGCCACGCTCACTGCGGCGACCACGGCCAGCAAGACGGCGACCGCTGCCGACCGCTGGTGAAGGCGGACCGTGAAGAGAGCGACGACCAGCAGGTAGAAGGCCATCTCGTACGAGAGCGTCCACAGGACGAGCAGGAGATTGGGCGTCCCCAGCAACTCCTGGAGCATGGCGACGTGGGCGACGGCCACCGTGGCGGCGCTCAGCCCGCCGAAGTCAGGCAGCTCCGCGACGCCCAGGACACCGGCGACGAGGGCTGCCGCGACGACAGCCGCCCACAGGGGGTACACACGGAAGAACCGTCCGGTCCAGAACGCCCGGACGCACCCCCGGCGCTCCAGCGACGCGGGCACGATATAGCCGCTCACCAGGAAGAACACCATGATGCCGTAGCGGCTGGTGTTGAACTCCGGCATCAGCTCCCGCCGGAACTCCGGCATAAAGGTGTACGCCGAGTGGTCGAACACCACGACGAGTGCCGCGATGCCACGCAAGGCGTCCAGCCAGCCCAGCCGCGACGGACCGGCCGGCACGGCGGACCCGGGTAATCGTGACGTCACCGACGCCGACCGCTTCGGACGTCGGACAGGGAGACCTTCATCGGAACGCAGGGTTCGGCCTCGCTCTTGGTCGCGTAGAACTCGACCGCGCGGGGCTGGGAGGAGCCCCGGGTGTTCTCGAAGGCCAGCACGTTGCCCCGGCGCAGGGTGACGTCCCAGCCGGCCTTCACGGGGATCAGGGGGCGGCCGTCAAGGATCAGGGGGCGGCCGTGTGCGTCGACCACCGGGGAGACTTTGCTGCGCTCACAGACGTCAGCCGGCGGGGAGCAGGTCAATGGTCACCTCGATGCCCCACGGGCGGACCTTGTCGGCGAGTTCCTGCTGGGCGGCGACACCGATGCTCTGCTCCTGCACGGTGAGCTTGACGCTGCCGTCTCCGACCGGCTCCACCGCGTACGCCTTCGAGCCGGCCGCCGAACCGGGCACGACCACCGCGGCGAGCCAGGCCACCGCACAGGCCGCCGCGACGACCGCGATCCGCCGAGGAGCGAACGGAGCGAACGGAGCCAGCCGAGCGAGGAAACGGCCGAGGGAAGCCTTCGTCCCGCGCTCGCCCGTCCTGACGTCACCCGACCAGGTCTCGCCGCTCTCACGCAGCCGGATCTCCCTCTTCAGTTCGTCGAGAAGACGGTCCTCGAATGTCGTCCTCATGCTCGGGCGCCTCCCCTTGCGACGTGCAACAGCGACGGGTCCGGGGTGCCCGCTCCCGTGGGACTCGTGGGCCTTGCCCGTGGTGGCGCGGGAGTGCTCTTCGGTGCCTTGACGTCCGCCTCTTCCCGCAGCGCCTTGCGCGCCCGGTGCAGCCGGACCCGGGCCGTGACCTGGCGGATGCCCAGTGCGGCCGCCGCCTCCGTGACCGTGAGCTGGTCGACCGCGATCAGCTCCATGACGGCCTGCTCGCCTTCGGGAAGAGCCGCCAGCGCGGCCAGGGCGCGCCGTCCCGGGCTCTCCGCGTCGAGCCTGTCCTCGATACGGGCGATGTCGTCGGCCTCCAGCAACCGCCGCCCGGAGAAACGCAGATCGCGTTCCGCCTCGCGGGCGACCCGGCGGCGCTCCGACGACACGACGTTGCGGGCGATGCCGTACAGCCACGCCGTCTCGCTGCCGAGGCGGGGCCGGTAGGAGTGGGCCGAGTCGAGGACGGCGAGGAAGATCTCCGCCGTCAGGTCGGCAGCGGTGTGCGGATCGTCGACGCGCCGGGCCACGAAACGCGTGACCGCGTCCACGTGGCGCCGGTAGAACTCCTCGAAGAGCCGAGGGTCACGTACCGCCGCGGCGGGCCCACCCCGTAACCGTTCCACGCCATCCACGAACGACTCCTTCTCGTCGGAGGCTCCCCGGGTCCTCGTCGGAGGTTCACCGGAGTCCCGCAAAGGCACTTCACTTGTTCTTGGGCACGGGCGCGAGAAGCGTTACACGCCTGGCGGCCACGTACGCTCGCCTGATGGACGGGAACATCACGCGGTTGACCGCCGCGGCCACGGCATCGGCCCCCGCTCTCCTTCTGCGTCCCTGGAATCCGGCCGACGCCGCGGACCTCGTCGACCTGTACCGGGACGGGGCCCTGCGCCGCTGGGCGAGTGCGGATGTGCACGACCGTGCCGGTGCGGCGCAGTGGGTCCAGGATCAGCAAGGCGGCTGGGAAGCAGGGCACCGTTTCGCGTTCGCCGTCTCGGAGGTTCGAGAGCATGCCGCCGAGGGGCGGTTGGTGGGGCACGTCGTCCTCAAGAACGTCGCCTCCGGCGCCTCGTCGGCGGAGGTCGGCTACTGGACCGCTGCGCATGCGCGCGGCCGGGGCGTCGCTCCCCGGGCCCTGAAGGCGCTGACGGACTGGGCCTTCGCGGCCTTCGCCGGCCACGGACTGACCCGTCTGGAGCTCCTGCACCAGGCGGACAACACGGCCTCGTGCCGCGTCGCGCAGAAGTGTGGTTATGAACTGTCCTCGCTCCTGCCGGCGGCGCCACCCGCGTTCCCCTTGGAGGGACATTCGCACGCCCGGGCACGCGACCTCTGAACATGCCGTGCGGGTGGACGGCGACGGTGCCCCCGTCGTCTTCCTGCACGGCTTCGGCTCCACCGAGGAGGACTGCGCCGACATCGCCTTCCAGCCCGCGTTCGCCGGGCGGTCCCTCCTCGTCTGCGACGCGCCGGGCTGCGGAGAGACCACGTGCCCGGACGTCCTGGGCGTCACGCGCCGTCCAGGCCGGCGGCGAGTTCGTCGCCAGTGGAGGGAGACCCGCTGATCGAGGATCGTCGCCGGGGCGACCAGGAGGGGGAGTTGGAGGAACTCGCGCAGTGCGTGGGCCGCGTTGTCGCGTGCGATCCATGCGGTGAGGCCCTCGTGGGACACGGGGCGGTGTCGTCGTCCCGTAGCAGCTGCCGGGTCGCATGGACCTCCGCGGCCAGGGTGCGCATGCGCAGGCCCAGGGGACCGTCCTGGTCACAGTCGACGGGCAGGCCGCGGTGGATCCGGTCGAGGGCCGCGGCCACCTCCGGGTAGGTGTCGAGACGCGTCTTCGAGGCCGGGCACGACAGTTGGGCCACGATGGCGGTGCGCAGGCGCTGCGGCGGTGTGCGCTCCACGAGCCCGGCCAGATCCAAGTGCCGCACCTGCGAAGGGAATCCGCGGTCCCCCGTGGGAAGGTCGTCCAGGAGGGCCAGCAGCAGGGCACTGGTCTGCTCCGTCGGACCCTCCTCGTCCGGGGCGTAGGCGATGCCGAAGTCCTGTTTTCAGTACGGGAAGGAAGCGGGTGTACGCGGCGGTCGACCCGGGCCAGAGGTCCACACCGAGGCGCCGCGCCCATGGTCCGCCGGCGGCGTTGCTCCCCCGCGGCGACATGACGCGCCGGGTGTCGTCCTGCGGACACGGCACGCCGTCTTCGGCGAAGGTGAGGACGACCTCCGGGCCATGCCTGGTCAGGACCACCACGCGCGTGCCGGCGGACAGGGCGCGCAGTACCTCCGGCCGGGCGAACTGCGCGGCGCCGCCCTCCAGCGTGGCGTACGCCCATCCGCCGGCCTCGCCCGCACGGACCAGGGGCCGGTGCGCGGCCCACGCGCACTCCGCCGCCCGCTGAGCCTGCCCGAGGTCGCGCGGCCGTACGGTGGCGGGGACCGCGCCGAGCCGGCGCAGCATCTCGGCCGGGGTCAGGCCGGAGGCGGACGACGTCCGGCTGGTCGGGCAGCGGTGCGGGACGCGGGCGGTTGGTGCGGACGAAGAAGAGCCGCTGCGCCCCTTCCTGCCGGGGTGGCGGCGGGGTGCTCCCGGCCGAGTTCGTGAAGACCGGGCGCTGGAGGGCGGGCGGGTCCCACTCCGGCTCGGCGAGCGCGGCGGCCTGTGCCAGCGGGGAGACCACGTCGGCGGGCACGGTCCGCTCCTCCTCCCACAGCAGCTTTCCGGCCACGGCGAGGGGGATGCGGCCGAGGAACGGGAGACCGCCCTCCACGGCGTCCGTGAGGTCGGCCAGAACATGACGCAGTGACGGCCGGTGCGCGAAGGAGGCCATGTCCTCGTCGAAGCGGCGGCCCACCTGTCCGTAGCGGGGCCCGGGGCGGCGGGCGAGGAACAGGCCGTCCGAGGGCCGCCGGCCGATGCCCAGGGTGAGGGGCAGCCCGTCCTCACCCACCCCGAAGCTGTGGAGGAGGGTCGCGTTCCGCACGATGTCCGCGCCACCGCACAGAGGTCCGTAAAACGACAACTGAACAGCGTCTTCGTCCACTTCCACCCCGTCGTGGCACCGCAGCGAGGCCACCAGGTCCGGGTGGAACGTCACGCCGAGCGTGCGCTCCGCGTCCTCGATGCCGGCCTGCGGTGCGGGTGGGCGCAGGGTGGCGCGGGTGAGGGGAGCGTGCCGGGCCAGCCAGGCGTCGACGCGCGCCCAGGGCTCCTCGACGGCGGGGACGCTCATGGCGGCGGACCCTACGCCGGGTCACTGACAGCGCCCCGGCCTCCCTGGTGCCGGAGCGTCCTGATCCCGCCGAATTTACGGACGTGGCGTACGGCTAGGTGAGCGACGACACGAGCGGCGCGAGAATGGTGAGAGCCTGGCGACGTCCGCGCGGCAGCTCTGGTGAAACGATCCGCCGGACGCGCACCGCAGACAGACCCGCTCCACGGCCGGGCACGCTCCGCAGATGTGATCGCACCGTCTTCAGACCGGCACGCACGCGCCGGAACGGAGGACTGACTCATGGCCACCCCGCTCACCGCCGCCCGGCTCGTCGCCGCGCTGAAGGCCGAGGGCTGCGCCGTTCACGAGGTCGGCGGATGGCGCACCAACAACCGTAATCACAAAGGCCCGTGGGGTCCCGTGCACGGTGTGATGATCCATCACACCGTCACCGGGCCCGGCACGGACGTCGTCGAGCTGATCTACCACGGCCACAGCGCTCTGCCGGGTCCGCTCGCCACCGGATGCATCACCAAGGACGGCGTCGTCCACCTGACCGGCAACGGCCGGGCCAACCACGCCGGAGGCGGCGACGGTGACGTGCTCGACGCCGTCATCGGCGAGTCGTACGGCACGTACCCGCCCGCGACGCACGAGCACGACGGCTCGGCCGGCGCGGTCGACGGCAACGCCCGCTTCTACGGCTGGGAGTGCGAGAACAAGGGCGACGGCAAGGACCCGTGGCCGAATGTCCAGTACATCGCCATCGTCAAGGCCACCGCCGCGATCTGCCGCGCGCACGGCTGGGGCCCCAAGAGCGCGATAGGTCACCTGGAGTGGAGCGACCGGAAGGTCGACCCGCGCGGATTCGACATGGCCGACTTCCGCCGTGACGTCGCCGACGCCCTGGCCCTCCCGGCGGGCCTGTGGGAAGGAGAGGACCCCATGCCCCAGTACGTCAACCTCGGTATCGCCGGGGGGTACCGGCTCGCGCCCGGTGCCTGGGACTCGGTCGAGTTCACCACGGAGTGGGCCGACGAGACCGGCGACCACGCCACCGGCGGGAGCGTCTTCGCCCGTGGCCCGGCCCGCTTCAGCGGGAGCGTCAGCCTCCACATCGACGGGCTGCCGGCGGGCGCGGTCGTCCAGGCGCGCATGTCCGAGTACCAGGGGGACCAGCACCGCGCGGACCACCCGATCCACGAGATCGTCGGGACCGGCGGCGGCACCTTCGCGGTCATGCCCCTGACGAAGCGGCTCCCGTCGGGCCGGAGCATGCGGGTACGGCTGCTGAACCAGGCCGCCGTCCCGGTCACCGTCGCGAGCGCGGTGCTGACCGTGCTGGTGTGGAAGGAGACCTGACCCCGGCGCTCCAGCGGGCGGTCGGCAGACCGGGCTCCGCGCGGCGCGCGTTCCGTTCGCCGACGGCGTTTCTCCGCGCACAAGGTAGGCCGCCACGGTTCGGCCGTACGCTCCCGGCTCGACCGGTGGGAGCCGGAGCTCAACAGCGCGGAACCGTGGCGCGTGACCGACACGACCTCTCCCCGCGCGATCGGCCTGTCCTGCGCCCGCCTCGTGCTCGCCGACAAGACCGGCCTGCGGCGTACGGCGGCGCCCACGACGTGGGCATCACCTGGCCGCCCGACGGCACGCCGATCGTGCTGTCCGTCCTGACGACCCAGCCCGAGCAGGACGCACCGGCCGACGACGCGCTGGTGGCCAGGACGGCCGCGCTGCTGGCGGCGGAACTCGCCTAGCGCGGTCGTCAACGGCAGGCCGTAGGGCGGGGTGCCGGCGAACGGGCGGCGGCGGACGAGGCGTCGGCCACCCCGGACCGCCTCGGCCTGCCGGAGGAACTGGCCCACCGCCGCCCCGGCGGACTCTCCGGCGGCGAACTCCAGCGCGCCGCCCTCGCCCGCGCCCTCCTCGCCCACCCCCGCGTCCTGATCTCCGACGAGATCACCACCCTCACCGTCTCCCTCACGGAGACGATCGCCCGTCTGGACACGTATACCCGGGCATGAACCGAACCGAGTCACCCCCGTTACGAGTTGAACCGGGGCACGGCCCTGTGATTAGGGTGCGGGCGATGTTCTGCGCAGACGCCACCCCCTTACCCCGAGCAGGACGAGGCACAGCAGCCTCCAGTCGCTTCGGGAGGGCCCGTGAGTGACACGGTGACGACGGCCCGCCCGGCGGCCGAGGAGACCCGGGCGTCCCGGGGAACGGAACAGGGCGCGGCGGCCCGCCCGGTGCGGCAGCGGGACGCGTTCTTCGACAACGCCAAGTACCTGGCGATCGTGCTGGTGGCCGCGGGACACGCCTGGGAGCCGCTGCGGCCGGGCAGCAGGGCCGTCACCGCCCTGTACATGTTCGTCTACGCGTTCCACATGCCGGCGTTCATCATCGTCTCCGGCTACTTCTCGCGCACCTTCGACGGGAGCCCGGGGCGCCTGAAGCGCCTGGTCACCGGTGTCGCCGTGCCGTACGTGGTGTTCGAGACGGCGTACACCCTGTTCACCCGGTGGAGCAGCCAGGACCCCGACCGCCCGGTCAGCCTGCTGGACCCGCTGTATCTGACCTGGTTCCTGGCGGCGTTGTTCGTCTGGCGGCTGACGACACCTCTCTGGCGCCATGTGCGGTGGCCGCTGCCGACGGCCCTCGTCGTCGCGATGCTGGCGACGCTCTCGCCGTCCGTCGGCCACGACCTCGACCTCCAGCGCACCCTTCAGTTCCTGCCGTACTTCGTGCTCGGACTGCTCCTGCGGCCGGAGCACTTCCGGCTGGTGCGCCGGCGCAGGGCGCGGATCCTCGCCGTGCCGGTGGCCGGGTGCGCCCTGGGGGTGGCGTACTGGGCGGTTCCGCGGATGAACTACGCCTGGTTCTTCCACGCCGACAGCGCCCGGGAACTGGCCGCCCCGTTCTGGTACGGGCCCGTGATGACGCTGGCCGCCTTCGGCTGCTCGGCCGTCCTGGTCGCCTGCTTCCTCGCCTGGGTGCCCGGGCGCCGGACGTGGTTCACCGCGCTGGGCGCGGGCACGCTGTACGGCTATCTGCTGCACGGTTTCGTCGCGCAGGCCGCCAAGTACTGGGGCTGGTACGAGCCGGCCTGGGTCCACCGGCCCGTCGGCGCGATCGCCGCCACCCTGGTCGCGGCCGTGGTCGTCACAGCCCTGTGCACGCCGCCCGTGCGGCGCGTCTTCCGCTGTGTGACGGAACCGGGGATGGCGTGGGCCTTCGGCAGGGGGAACGCGGCCCCGCCGCCGGGCGATGCCCGCGCGTGAGGCCTACTGCTCGGGGTCGGCTTCCTGCCGCACCGGTGCGTGCCCGTTCAGGGCCTGCGTCACCTGGTGCTGTGTCTCTTCGGCGACGACGCGGGCCTCCTCGACGACATCACCGCGTTCGCGTATGAGGCTTTCGTAGATCGGCAGTTCTTCGTTCCGGGTCGAGTCGGTTTTCACAGGGTTTGTCCTATCGCTTTTCAGCCGGGTCTGGGGGGCCCGTGTAAGTCTGCGCCATGCAGTGCCGCGGTGTTACCCACCCCCGTCGTGTCCAGGATTCCGTCACGAGTTTCGCGAATTCCCCAACTTTGCGACCGTGGGAAAGTGCCCGGGCACGGCGAAGGGCCCCGGGAATCGTGCCCCGGGGCCCTTTATGCGGATGTCGTCAGAGCGACGTCGTGTGAACGCTTGCGCTGCCGCCGGCCGCGCCGCCCTCCGACGACAGGCTCCCCTGGAGGTCGCCGCAGACGCCCGCGGTCAGGGGCTCGATCAGGCCGCTGGAGAGGCTGCCCACGAGGCCCACGGAGGCGCCGCCCGCCATGCCGCCGGAGACGAGGTCCAGGTCGGCGTCGGAGAGTTCGGCGCTGTCGACCTGAGGGGTGAGGTTCATGGGGTGTTTCCCTTCGCGTGAATGTCTTGCAATGGCGGCGCGCGTGGGGGGTCGCCGGATTCGGAATCGAGATTCGCACCGACGGCTCCGCCGTGCGCAGGATCAAAGCATTCCGCGGAGCAGACGGCCAACTGCTCGACGGCGTCGAAGCGGGCGCTGCGGCGACCGTCTTCACCGACATGATCATGCGTGCACTGGAATGTACCCACTCCTTCACACACCCCGTCGTCCTGTGGCACGTACGGGTGTTGCGCCCCGATTCCCGAAGCGGGCACTTCGGTGCCAAGTTCCCATGGCGCTCCATGGGCTTGGTGCCCGGCCTGCCGTTCCACGGTGTCCTTGCGGACGGTGTGCAGATTGGCTGGAGGTTCGGATTCCGCTCCGTCAGGCCGCCGCGGCCGGCTGCATCAGCCGGGCCAGCAGGTCGTCCAGGGTGACCAGACCGGTGAGTCGGCCGCCGGTGTCACGGACCACGGCCAGGGAGGACCGGCGGCGGCGCAGCACCTCGATCGCGTCGGCGACCGTGGTTGCCTCCGTCAGCTCGGGCACCGGACGGGCCAGTTCACGGGCGGTTGTGGCACGCCCCCTGGCCCGGGCGACCAGGGCGTCACGGGCGTGGACCGAGCCGAGGACGGTGCCGTTCTCCCGGACGAGCAGCCGGGTGCGGTCGAGGTCGGCGGCCAGCCGCAGCAGCGCCTCGACGTCCGTGCCGCCCTCGACCCAGGTGAGCTCCGCCGCCGGGATGTGCAGCGCCGCCACCGGCGTCTCCGGCTCGGTCAGCGAGCGGGTCAGCAGCTCCGAGTCGGTCGTGCTGATCAGGCCCAGCCGCTCGGACTCCGCCACCAGGTGCGTCAGCTGCTCCCGGTTGTGCACCGAGGTCAGCTCGTCGCGCGGGGCCACTCGGCACAGCCGTACCAGCGCGTTGCTCACGGCGTTGAGCAGCCGGATCAGCGGCCGTACGGCCCGCACCACGGCCCGGAACGGCGGGGACAGCAGCATCGCCGAACGCTCGGGGTGGGCGATCGCCCACGACTTGGGTGCCATCTCGCCGACCACCATGTGCAGGAACACCACCACGACCATCGCCACGGCGAACGCCACGCCGTAGCTCACGGCACTGGGCAGGCCCAGCGTGTGCAGCAGCGGGTCGAGTTCGTGCGAGATCGCCGGCTTCGACACCGAGCCCAGGCCCAGCGTGCACACGGTGATGCCCAGCTGGGCGCCGGCCAGCATCAGCGACAGCTCGCGCATGCCGGCCAGCGCCGCCCCGGCGCCGCGCCGCCCCTCGGCCGCCGCCTTCTCCATGCGGTGCCGTTTGGCGGCGACCAGGGCGAACTCGGCCGCCACGAAGAAGCCGCTGCCGATCAGCAGCAGCACGGTCACGAAGACCGCCATCGGGAAACTCACGCCATCTCCTCGGCTTCTTCGGCTTCCTCCGCGTCCACGAGCGGGCTGATCCGTACCCGGTCGGCCACGTGCCGGTCGAGCGTGCGCACGTCGATCACGGCGCGGCCGCCCTCGGGCAGCTCGACCGTGACACGGTCGCCGACCGTCGGGAAGCGGCCGAGCCGGTCCACGACCAGACCGGCCACGGTGTCGTAGTCGTCGTCCTCCGGCAGCCGGACACCGGTGACCTCGGCCACCTCGTCCAGCCAGCAGCAGGCGTCCACCAGCCAGCCGTCGCCGTCCGCGACGGCGAGCACGGTGACCCGGTCCGACTCGTCCGCGATGTCGCCGACCAGCTCCTCGGCGATGTCCTCGTACGTGACGATGCCCGCCACGCCGCCGTGCTCGTCGAGGACGACCGCGAACTCGTCGTCCTGCTCCCGCATCCGCGTCACCGCGTCCGGCAGCCCGAGGGTGTCCGGCAGCAGCAGCGGCCGCCGGGCCACCTCACCGGCACGCGCGCCGGCGAGCCGGGCCGCGGGCAGCGCCATCAGCTCGCGCACGCCCAGCACGCCCACGATGTCGTCCGGGTGGTCGCCGAGGACGGGGTAGTTGGAGTGGCCGTGCCCGGCGATCAGGCCGACCGCCTCGTCGGCGCCGGCGTCCTTGCGGACGAAGACGGCGTCGGCGCGCGGCACCATCACCTCGTCGAGGGTGCGCTCGGAGAACTCCAGCGCGTGGTCCAGCAGCGCGGCGGTGTCCTTGGGCAGCGCGCCCCGCTCGTGCGACTCGCCGATCAGATGGCCCAGCTCCTCCAGCGTGGCGCCGTGGTGCAGCTCCTCGACCGGCTCGATGCCGGCCTTGCGCAGCAGCTTGTTCGCAGCGCTGTCGAAGACGCGTACGACAGGGCCGACGACCTTCAGATACGCCAGCGTCGACGGGGCCAGCGCCTTCGCCAGCCGCTCCGGCACGGCGATCGCGAGGTTCTTCGGGGCCAGTTCGCCCAGCACCATCTGCACGACCGTGGCCAGGACGAAGGCCAGCGTCACGGAGACGCCGCTCACGGCCGCGTCGGGCAGGCCGAGCCCGGACAGGGCGGGCTCTAGCAGCGCGGACACCGACGGCTCGGCGATGAATCCGACGACCAGGCCGGTGACGGTGATGCCGAGCTGCGCGCCCGACAGCATGAACGACAGTCGCTCCAGCACCCGCAGGGCGCGGGCGGCCTTGCGGTCCCCGGCCTCGGCCTCACGCGCGAGGGTGAGCCGGTCCGCGGAGACGTAGGCGAACTCCTGGGCGACGAAGTAGCCGGTGCCGGCGGTCAGCACGAACACGGCGAGCAGGCCCAGCAGGGCGTTCGCGGCACTCATCCGACACCATCCCGCCCTGTGCCGCGATCACTGATGTCGTGGCGGGATGGTCGGGGACTGTGCCCCGAAGGGTCCGTCGGTCTGGCGGACAACGAGTGGCTCCTTACGCGTGGTGTGTCTCCGGGTCAACGTTCGTCGTCGCGCCCGTGTTCCCGGATTCTACGACGGTGTAGAAAACGCCGCTCGGGACGTGGCGGCTCAACGACGCAGCCCGCGGACCAGCCCGGCGCCGGCACCCGCGACGGCCAACCCCGCACCGGCCAGCGCCAGAGCCCTGGCCCGCCAGCCGGGGGCGCGGGCCCTGCACCCGGGGCGACGCCGTACGCGCTGCCCGCAGCCGCGCCGCCCGCAGCACCGGGCAGCGCGGAGGCCAGCAGCTCCGCCAGGTGCACGCCCTCGTGGCCGCCGCTGTCGAGCTCGTGGATCTGCGTACGGCAGCTGAAGCCGTCGGCCAGGACCACGGTAGTTCGAGTTCCGCGCGCAGCACGGTGACGAGCGTCGACTCGCTGCCGACCAGCAGTCCCGCCACGTCGAAGCCGTGCTCCGGCAGCAGCGAGTCGAGGTTGTAACCGGAGACACGGCGCGGGATGCCGGGGAAGCGGCGGCGGATCTCGTCGCCGCAGGCGTCACGCAGCTCCCGTAACCGCCGGTAGACGGACGCCCGCAGATCCCCCTGCCGCTCGATCTCCGCGTACTCCTCGTCGCTGGTCTCGCCGCACCAGAAGCGGGTGCCGTCGTAGAGCAGCACCTCCAGGCGGGCGATGTTGTCGACGACCTTGCCGTGCGCCTGAGCGGTGGCGCCGCAGGAGTTGTTGCCGATCATGCCGCCGATCGTGCAGTTGGTGTGGATGGCGGGCTCGGGGCCGTAGCGCAGGCCGGTGGGCGCGAGCCGCCTGTTGAGCTCATCCAGGACGATGCCGGGCTGCACGACACAGGTACGGCCTTCGGTGTCCACGGACTCCAGCCGGTCGCAGTACTTCGACCAGTCGATCACCACGGCGGTGTTGTGCACTGCCCGGCCAGGCTCGTCCCACCGCCCCGCGACAGCACCGGCGCCCCGTGCTCGCGGGCCACGGCCACCGCCTCCACCGCCGCCTCGGGCGTGCGCGGCACCACGACCCCGATCGGCGTCTGCCGGAAGTTGGACGCGTCCGTCGAGTACGCGGCCCGGCTCCCTCCGTCGAACCGCACCTCACCTTCGACCCGTTCGGGCAGCGCCTCCGCGAGCGCCACCGTGTCGACGGGCGAGCCACCCACCGGATGCCGTACGACGGGATCGGGCAGGTCCAACGCGCCCATGGAGCCCTCCTCCTGCTCTCGGAACAGTGGGCGCCGGGTACCCAGGACCGCGTTCCGCCGAACCGCCGCTCAGGAGTCCGCGCGGGACTCCTCGGCGAGGTCCGGCACCAGCGCGCACAGGGCCTGCCGCTGGTCCGGCCCCATGAAGCGGGCGAGGGACTGCGTGACCGTCTCGGCGAGCGGGCCGCAGGCCTCGGTCAGGAGGCGGCGGGCCTTGTCGGTGAGGGTGACCTCGACGCCGCGCTTGTCGCCGCACACCGACCTGCGGGTGACGAGGCCGGCGTGCTGGAGGCAGGCGATCTGGTAGGTGAGGCGGGTCTTCGGGCGGCCCAGGAGCTCCGCGACGCGCGTCATGCGCAGGCCGCCCTCGGGCTGCTCCGCGAGCAGGCACATGATCAGGAACTCGTCGTGCGAGACCTCCAGCTTCTCCTTCACGACCGCGCGCAGCCGCTGCTCCACCGCCCCCGTCGCGGCGAGCAGCAGCATCCAGGCGCGCAGCTCGTCCGGCAGCAGCCCGCTGCCCTCGGCGAACCGGCATTCGGGCAGGTCGGCGGGGTGCTCCTGGGGGTCGGCCATACACGCCAGCCTACCTGTTGTCCACATTTGGAACAGGGGGTTGTTCAATTTTGGACGAGACGCTAGCGTGCAAGTCATCCAAATTTGGACGACATGGGTGGAGAAGGATCATGACCGTAGCCGTGGAAACCGGACTGTGGCAGCTCGACACGACCGCCTCGACCGTGGGCATCCAGCACAAGACCATGTGGGGCCTGGTCACCGTCAAAGGCACGTTCGCCGCGATCGGCGGCTCGGGCGAGGTCCGGCCCGACGGGTCCGCCGTCGGCACCCTGGCCTTCGACGTCGCCTCCCTCGACACCGAGAACGCCAAGCGCGACACCCACCTGAGGTCCGCCGACTTCTTCGACGCCGACCACCATCCCGAGATCACCTTCGTGGCCCGCAGCGCCGAGCTCCGCGACGGCGACCAGGTGCACATCGTCGGTCAGCTCACCGTGCGCGGCGTCAGCAGGCCGCTGTCCCTCACCGCCCGCCTGAAGGACGGGGATGCCACGGGACTCACGCTGGAGACGGAATTCACCGTGGACCGGGAGCAGTTCGGCATGGGCTGGAACCAGCTGGGCATGATCCGCGGCCGGACCACGGTCACCGCGACCCTCCGCTTCACCCGGGCCACGGGCTGACGCCGCCGTCAGCCCGTCCGGCGCACCGCCTGCTGCACATCCGCGCTCGACAGGGTCTGCGGCGACGCCGTGAACGCGCGCAGGCGGATCCGGACCCCGGGCCGGGGCACGGTGAACCGGCCCTTGGGCGGCCGGAGTTCGTAGCGGGCGGTGGCGTGCGCGGGCAGGCTGCGCGGGCCCCGGACGATCCGCCAGTACGGGTTCATGCCCTGGCCCATGGTCAGGGTGAAGTGCGGGGCGAGGGCCGTGTCGTCCGTGTTGGTGACCTGGAGGGTGAGCCGGGAGACGGTCGCCGGGGTGGGGTGGCGGGCCGCGACGACCCGCATGCGCAGGGGTGGCGTGCCCGTCGCCGCCACGGCCGCGCCGCCCAGCGCGGGCATGAGCAGCAGCACCGCCAGGGCGATCCTGGCAGGGCGGCGCCGTGGCCCGGACAGCAGGCGCGGACGGGGCTGCCACGCCCCGGCGAACGCCGACGCGGGAGCGGTGACGGCCGCCGCCACCCACAGCGGCGTCATCAACAGGTAGTAGCCGTCCTGGGAGCGGGTCGCCAGGTAGAAGGCGCACCAGGGCAGGACGGTCGCGGCCGGACCCAGCCGCCGTACGTTCAGCACGAACAGCGCGAGCAGGCCGGCGAGCAGCAGCAGGCTCGCGGAGGAGTACCAGTCGAGCCGGTCACTGCCGTTGGTCAGGTACAGCGAGATGCCCACCACGCCCTGCCCGTGCAGCACCGCGCCCTGCGTCAGCGGCAGGGCGATCCCCCTCAGCCAAGGGCCCGGCTCGCTGACGACGAAGTAGGTGTTGATCAGGAGCCACACGGTCGCCGCGGCCCCGGCGAACCGCAGCACCACCAGCGCCGCGGCCCGGCCGCCCAGCTCGCCGCGGCGCACGGCGTAGATCCCGGCCAGCAGGAACGGCGCCAGGAACCAGGGGAGTTGCTGTGCCGCGCACGCCGCCCCCACACACGCGGCCCGCGCCAGACCCGCCGCCCCGAGCCGCCCGCCCGCCCCGATGCGCGGCCAGCGCACCACCACCGGCACCAGCAGGGCCATGGCCACGACCGCCGGGTAGCCCAGCCGGCCGTACGACGGCAGCATCCCGAAGCCCAGACACACCATGGTCGCGGCGGACCGCCACGGCGCCGGCAGCATCCGCCACAGCACGACCGTGCCGGCGACCAGCGCGCCCGTGCTCACCGCCGTCGCGGGGGTACCGCCGTGCCCCAGCCACAGCAGCGGCACGGCCAGCAGCGGGGCCAGCGGCGGATAGCCGTAGGTGAGGTCGTAGCCCCCGGTGACCGTCGGGGTGAGGGCCACACCGTGGCCGAAGAGCCAGGGCCATGGCTGCCCGTACACCGGGTGTCCCGCGGCCAGTTCCCGCGCCGCCTGGGTCGTGAGCAGCGCCTCGTCGGAGCCCTGGTGGAGCATGACCCACGCGCACAGGGTGAGCGTGACGCCCGTCACCAGCACGCACAGGTCCACCCGGGCCAGCGACCGTTCCCGGCGGACGGCCAGGGCCAGCACCCCGCACGCCAGGATCGAGGCGTAGCAGACCGAGATCACCGCGGCCACGGCCGGCCGGTGACTGGCCGCGGTCGTCCACGCCGCTCGGGTACCGATCAGCAGGCTGATGTCGGCGAGCAGGGTCAGGACGCGGTGCCACTGGGCCGGGGACGGCGGCCCGGCCGCCGCCGACTGCGTGCGCGGGCCGGGTACCACCAGCGTGGTTTCTGCCGAGTACACGCCGCAGGACGCTAATCGCCGCAGGTGAGCGGGGGCCGGTGGGGGGTGAAGAGTCCGGTGTGAGGCGAGTAAGGCCCGGCGTTCAGTACACGTCCCGTACGTACCGCTTGTCCGCCGCGAGTTGTTTCACGTACGCGGCGGCCTCCGCCTCGCTCATGTCGCCCTGTGCCACCGCGATGTCCCGCAGGGCCCGGTCCACGTCCTTTGCCATGCGCGAGGCGTCGCCGCAGACGTAGAAGCGGGCGCCGTCGCGCAGCCAGTGCCACAGCTCCGGCCCGTGCTCGCGCATCCGGTCCTGTACGTACACCTTGTTGCGCTGGTCGCGGGAGAAGGCGGTGTCCAGGCGGGTGAGGGTGCCCTCGTCGAGCAGCGCCGTCAGCTCGTCCTCGTAGTAGAAGTCCGTGGCGCGGTGCTGCTCGCCGAAGAACAGCCAGTTGGGGGCCCGGTGCCCGAGGACCCTCCGCTCCTGGAGGAAACCGATGAACGGCGCGACGCCGGTGCCGGGGCCGACCATGACCATCGGCGTCGAGGCGTCGGCCGGGGGCCGGAAGTGCGGCGAGCGCTGCACGAACACCGGCACCTCGGTGTCCGCCCCGGCGTCGGCGAGGAACGGCGAGCACACCCCGCCGCGCGGACGCCCGTGCAGGTTCTCGTACCGCACCACGGACACCGTCAGGGACACCTGCCGCGGATCGATCAGCGGGCTGGACGATATGGAGTACAGCCGCGGCTGGAGCCCCCGCAGCACCCCGGCCCACTCCTCGGCGCTCGCCCGCACCGCGTACTCGGCGATCACGTCCACGGCCTGCCGTCCCCAGCACCACTGCGCCAGCCCGTCCTTGTTGTCGGGCCGCAGCAGCCTGCGCAACTCGTGCTTGTCCCGGGCGCGTTCGGCGACGAAGCGGAGCAGGTCGGGGGTGATCTTCGTGATGTCGAGGTGCCGGGCCAGCGCCTCGCCGAACGGCACCTCGCCGACACCGGCCACCTCGACGGCCGTCCCGGCGTCCAGCCCGGTCACCGCCATCCACTCCGCCACGAGGGCAGGCGCGTTGACCGGCCGCACGCCGAGCGCGTCCCCGGCCTCGTACGCCAGGTCCGTTCCGCTCGTGTCGAAGGTGAACCGCCGGACCTCCTTGCCCGCGCCCGGCCCGCTGAGCAGCCGGTTGCCGACGAGCCGGGCGACCGCGGTGGCGGGCTTGGGCTTGGGCTTCGGTTCCGGTCGCGAGGCAGGGGAGTCGGCCGGTGCGGCCGGACCGCCCAGCGCCGAGAGCACCTGGTCGAGCCACTCCCCGGCGGAGGGCTCGTAGTCCGGCTCGCAGTCCGTACGCGGGGCCAGCCGCACCCCGCCCAGTTCGTCGAGCCGGGCGTCCAGCCGCCGCCCGTGCCCGCAGAAGTCGTCGTACGAGGAGTCGCCGAAGGCCAGCACGGCGTACCGCACCCCGTCCAGCCGCGGCGCCTGTTCATTGGAGAGCGTGTCCCAGAAGCCGGTGCCGTTGTCGGGCGCGTCGCCGTCCCCGAAGGTGCTGGTGATGAAGAGCAGGTCCGCGGTGCGGGCGAGCGCGGCGACGTCGGCCTCGTCCATGCCGACGAGGGTCGTACGGTGCCCGGTCGCGGTCAGCCGCTCGGCGGTGGTGGTGGCGAACTCCTCGGCGTTCCCCGTCTGCGAGGCCCACAGCACCACGACCTCACGTCCGGCCGGCTCCCGCGCGGGGGCGGCCGGCGGCGCCGAGCGCGAGTACATGCCGGCGAGGACCCCGTTGACCCACAGGGCGTGCTCGGGCGTGAAGGGCGCGTCGGGCGGGAGCACGGGAACGCCGGGGGCGCCCGAGCCGAGCCCGGCGAGGAAGCCGGTGAGGTACTGGCGTTCCTGGGCGGACAGGACCGGGGGAGGGGAGGGCTGGAGGCCGAAGGGGTCGGTTCCGCCGGGGGTGACGGTCGTGGGCGCCAGAGCCCCGGCCGGTTCCTCGCGTACGGCGCTCGCCGCCTCTTGCCCGGGGGCCTCTCGCACGGGCGTCGCCACCTTCGCCAGCGACACCGCGCACACCTTGAACTCCGGCTGGAACGACAGCGGATCCACCGCGTCGCTCGTCACCGCGTTGATGCTCAGGTACTCGCCGAACAGGTCGTTCCAGTGGAAGGGCGCGAAGCAGCAGCCCGGCCGCACCCGGTCCGTCACCACCGCCGGCAGCACGGCCCGCCCGCGCCGCGAGGCGACCTCGACCAGATCGCCCTCCGCGACCCCCAGCGCCTCGGCGTCCTGCGGGTGGAGCTCCACGAAGGGCCCGGGGTTCAGCTTGTTGAGCTTGGCGACCTTCCCGGTCTTGGTGAGCGTGTGCCACTGGTGCTGCACCCGCCCGGTGTTGAGCACGAACGGATAGTCGTCGTCCGGCATCTCGGCGGCGGGCAGGTGGGGCCGGGCGAAGAAGACGGCTCGACCGCTCGCCGTCGGGAACCGCAGCCCGTCGTCCCCCACGTAGCGGACGGGATTGCGCTCGGGTCCGTCCTCCCGCGCGGCCGGCCACTGCACGGGCGTCCGGCGCAGCCGCTCGTAGGAGACACCGCGCAGGTCCCACTGCGTCTTCGGGTTGTGGAACCGCCGGATCTCCTCGAAGACCTGCTCGGCGCTGTCGTACGAGAACCCCTTCTCGTAACCCATCGCGCACGCGACCTCCGCGATGATCCGCCAGTCGGCCATCGCCTCCCCGGGCGGGTCGGCGGCCGGCTGCGTCAGTGTGAGGTTGCGCTCGCTGTTGACGAAGACGCCCTCCGCCTCGGTCCACATCGCGCCGGGCAGGACGACATCGGCGTACGCGTTCGTCTCGGTGTCCGCGAACACGTCCTGCGTGACGACGAACTCGGCGGCCTCCAGACCCTCGATGACCGTACGGCGGTTGGCGACCGAGGCGACGGGGTTGGTGCAGATGATCCAGCAGGCCTTGATCTCCCCGTCGGCCATCTTCCGGAACATCTCGACGGTGCCCTGCCCGGCCCCGTCGGCCCGCAGCGTCCCGGGCGGCAGTTCCCACACCTCCTCGGTGAACGCCCGCTCCTCCGCCACGAGCACCGACCGCTGCCCCGGCAGCCCCGGGCCCATGTAGCCCATCTCGCGCCCGCCCATGGCGTTGGGCTGCCCGGTGAGCGAGAACGGCCCGGCGCCTGGACGGCAGATCGCGCCCGTCGCCAGATGCAGGTTGACCAGGGCGTTGGTGTTCCAGGTGCCGTGCGTGGACTGGTTCAGCCCCATGGTCCAGCAGCTCATCCACTGCGTGCCGGCCTCGCCGATCAGCCGGGCGGCCCGGCGGACGTCGTCCTCGGCGAGCCCGGTGATCTCCGCGACCGCCGCCGGGCCGTAGTCGGCGAGGAACCCGGGCAAGGCCTCCCAGCCCTCGGTGTGGGCCGCGACGAACTCCGGGTCGGTGTGCCCGTCCGCGTGCAGCAGGTGCAGCAGGCCGTTCAGCAGCGCGAGGTCGGTCCCCGGCCTGACCTGGAGGAACAGATCGGCCTTGGCGGCGGTGGCGGTCCGCCGCGGATCGACGACGATCAGCTTGGCACCCGCCTTGACCCGCTCCATCATCCGCAGGAAGAGGATCGGATGGCAGTCGGCCATGTTCGAGCCGATGACGAGGAAGACGTCCGCCTGATCGAAGTCCTCGTACGAGCCGGGCGGCCCGTCCGCGCCCAGCGACAGCTTGTAGCCGGTGCCCGCGCTCGCCATGCACAGCCGCGAGTTCGACTCGATCGCGTTCGTCCGCACGAACCCCTTGGCCAGCTTGTTCGCCAGGTACTGCGCCTCCAGGCTCATCTGCCCGGACACGTAGAAGGCGACCGCGTCCGGCCCGTGCGCGTCGACGATCGCCCGAAGCCGCGCGGCGGTCTCGGCGATCGCGTCGGCGACGGGCGAGGGCACCGGCTCCTCGCCCCGGTCGTCCCGGACCAGCGCGGTGGTCAGCCGCCCGGGCGCGGCGAGCATGTCGGCCGTGGTCGCGCCCTTGGTGCACAGCCGGCCCGCGTTCGCCGGGTGCGCCTTGTCGCCGGACGCCTTCAGGACCGTGCGCCGCCCGTCCGGTCCCATGCCGACGTCGAGCACGAGGCCGCAGCCCACACCGCAGTACGAGCAGACGGTGCGCACCTGCTGCGTCGTCTCCTGCTGCGGCCGGGGCGTCGTGGTCATGCCGTCGACGGTACGAATGTCCCGTTACGCAGGTGTCACATCGCTTGATCACGAGGAGTTACGCCCGTCACACAGTCGCCTTCCGGCCGTTGTGAGGTGCATCGAGGTGGCGGAGCGTGTCGCAGTTGGGCCGAACGGGTGACCGTGCGCAAGAATTGGCCGATGGAGACAGCCAGCGCGAGCCAGGACGGAGCATGCCGGTGAACAGCCACGATGTCACCGACGAACAGTGGGAGGGGCTCGCCCAGGTCGTGCCGCTGCGGGGCCGGGACGCCTGGCCGTCGTCCGTCGGCCACCGGTCCCTACCCGAGGCCGAGACGGAGGCGCGGCGCCGTTTCGTCGTGCTGCGGGTGAACGTCTTCGCCGATGCCCGGGACGTCGCCGAGACCCTGATGGCGGGCGTGCCGGTGCTGCTGGACCTGACCGGCGCGGAGACGGAGGTCGCCAAGCGCGTCCTCGACTTCAGCACGGGCGTCGTCTTCGGCCTGGCGAGCGGAATGCACCGGGTGGACCGCAACGTGTTCCTGCTGACGCCGGCGGGGACCGAGGTGACCGGGTTGATGGAGGGGATCGGGGTTCCCGGGGTGTGACGCGCCCCGCGGGCCGGGTCGCCCGTTCGTAGGAAGCCCTGGGAGACGGAACGGTTCGTCCTGCGGGTGGAGTCTACGGTCCGGATATGACCCAGCCCTTCGCTCCGACCCCCCTCGTGCAGCCCGGCCCACCGGCGGGCGGCGACCCGCACCCCGGCCGGCCGCGTGTCACCGAGCTGCGGCTGTCCGCCTTCGCAGGCCACCGCCGCGCCGCACTCCCGCTCGGGCCGCTCACCCTCCTCGCCGGCCCCAGCGGCTGTGGCAAGTCCAGTGCGCTGCGGGCGTACGAGGCGCTCGCCCGGCTCGGGGGAGGGGCGGCGCTCAACGAGGCGTTCCCGGACCCCGTCGCCTGTGTCCCGGAGCGGGCCCGGCCCGATGCGCAGCGCCGCCGCGGCTTCCGTATCGGCTGCACGGCAGACGGGCCCGCCGGCCCGGTCCGGCTCGATGTCGCCGTGCAGGCCGAGCCCCGGCTGTGCGTCGTGGGGGAGCGGCTGACGGCCGGCGGACTAATCCTGCTGGAGACCGCCCTGCGCGATCCCGGCAAGCGCGCCGTGCAGGCCGCCTGGCACACGGCCGGGCCGACGCCGGTGACCCGGGGCCCGCTGCCGGACGACCGGCTCGGCACCGCCCTGCTGCCGCTGCGCGTGGCCGGCAGGACACCCGGGCAGCGCAGGGTGCTGGCCGCCGCCGAGCAGATGGTGGTCGCCCTGCGCTCGGTCTTCGCCTGCGACCCCGACCCCGGCCGGATGCGCGGCCCCGTACCGGCCGGGGTCGGGCGGCTGCTCGGCGGCTGCGGCAACCTCGCCGACGTCCTGTGGCGCACCCGCGCCGAGTGCGGCCGGCGGCACACGCAGCTCGTCGCGGCGGTGCGCGCCGGCTGCGCCGGACCGGTGGCGGACGTGCTGGCCGAGCCGTCGGCCGACGGGACGGTGCGGGCGGTGCTCGACCGGGGTGACGGCGTCCGGACCGACATGGGGCGGCTCGGTGACGGGGAACTGAGGTACGTCGCCCTGGCGTTGGTGCTGCTCACCGGCCCCGGCGTGCTGGAGGTCGACCCGGCCGGCGAGGTGCCCGCCGCCCTCCAGACCCTCACCGTGCTCGCCGACGGCCTCGACCGGGGGCTCGACCCCGGCCAGCGGGGCGAACTGCTGCGGCTCGCGGCCCGGATGTGCGAGCGCGGGCACATCCGGCTGGTCGGCGCGGTGAGCGACGCGTCGTGGGCCGCCGGGACCGACGGGGTCACGGTGGTACACCTGAAGCCGTGACAGAACCTCTCGACGTGGCGAAACTGCAACGCCGGCTGGCCGAGTTCGCGGCCGCGCGGAACTGGCAGCCCTACCACACCCCCAAGAACCTGGCCGCCGCGCTCAGCGTGGAGGCGTCCGAACTGGTCGAGATCTTCCAGTGGTCGACGCCCGAGGAGTCGGCCCGTGTGATGACCGATCCGGACACCGCGCACCGCGTTACGGACGAGGTCGCCGACGTGCTCGCGTATCTGCTCCAGCTGTGCGAGGTGCTCGGCATCGACCCGCTGGCGGCGCTGGACGCGAAGATCGACCGGAACGAGCGGAGGTTCCCGATCTAGGAGTCACGCGGCCGTCTCTGGGGAGCCGCACAGTCCACTCCCGGAGTCGCGCAGTCCATTTGCACTCTGCGTAATCAAAACGCGGCCCGAATCCGAATTGTTGTCCGCAGATTTCCGTCTTCCTCTGGCTTTTCGTCTCACACCCCTTCACTCTGGGTAGTGAACAAGGGAGTTCGGGCGGACGGACGCGCGGAGCGCGTCGGACAGGACGGGGGCAGCGCATGGACGCGGTGCGGCTCATCGTGACGAGCAGGCGGTCCCTGGCCGCCGGCGGCGACGTACCGGGGATCCTGGCCGAAGTGTGGCAGGCGCAGGCCCTCGCGCAGGCGATAGGAAGTCGCCTCGCGGTCGCGGGCCCGCCCGAACTGCGCGGCGAGGCCCTGGGGTTGACGGAGCTGGCGGGCCGCGGCTGCGGTGTCCTCGACCCGCCCGAACTGGCTCCCGGTGAGCTGCGCGCGGGCCAGCTCACCGAGCTGGGCGACGCCCGCCACACCCTGATGTACCTGGGCGGCCTCCTCGGCGAGGTCGGCATAGCCCTCGTGGGCCTCGCCTGCGCCGCGGACGACGAGGGCACGTACTGGCAGTGCATGGAGGCCATCGACGCGGCGGACGAGTCACGGGACCGCGTCCTGGAAATGCTCCGCAGACTCGCGGACCGGGAGCAGGCGTTACCGGAGAGGGAGGCGGGGTAGCGGCTGCCGCAGGCCGACCCCCGGCCGCACGCCGGGAGCAGAGCTCAGCCGACCTGCTCCTCCTCGCCCGACCTCCGGTCGGCGTCCCCCGCCGCCTGAAGATCCGCGTCCAGCGCCGACAGGTCCGCGTTCAACGCCGCCATCAGCTCCTCCATCTGCTGCAACAGCCCTTTCGGCTGCCCGGTCCCGCCCTGCTGTGGCACGGTCTCTTCGGACATGACGGCCTCCTCGGCCCCTGGCCCCCCGGGGAGGCCGACGCGGGTGACGCCCCGGCGCTCACCGGCCGGTGCGGAAGCCGGGGGCTCCGGCTCCGCCCGAGCCAACGATCACCAACGGGGCCGGTCACTGGCCCGGTCACGCGGGACCCGCGGTATGGACGTAATTTCACCCGACCGGGGACCGGACGGGACGAGGGGCCGATCTCGTCGTCCCGCGCCCCGGCGTGCAGGATGGAATCATGGATCTTCGCATCTTCACCGAGCCCCAGCAGGGGGCCACCTACGACACTCTGCTCGCCGTGGCCAAGGCCACGGAGGAGCTCGGCTTCGACGCATTTTTCCGTTCCGACCACTACCTCCGCATGGGCTCCGTGGACGGCCTGCCCGGCCCCACCGACGCCTGGATCACCCTGGCCGGACTCGCCCGCGAGACCAAGCGCATCCGGCTCGGCACCCTGATGACCGCAGGCACCTTCCGGCTCCCCGGCGTGCTCGCCATCCAGGTCGCCCAGGTCGACCAGATGTCCGGCGGCCGGGTCGAACTCGGCCTCGGCGCCGGCTGGTTCGAGGAGGAGCACAAGGCCTACGGCATCCCGTTCCCCAAGGAGAAGTTCGCCCGCCTCGAGGAACAGCTGGAGATCGTCACCGGCCTCTGGTCGACGGAGCTCGGCAAGACCTTCGACTTCCACGGCACCTACTACGACCTCACGGACTCTCCCGCGCTGCCCAAGCCCGCACAGCAGAAGATCCCCGTGCTCGTCGGCGGCCACGGCGCCACCCGCACCCCGCGGCTGGCCGCGAAGTACGCCGACGAGTTCAACATCCCCTTCGCCTCGATCGAGGACAGTGAGCGCCAGTTCGGCCGCGTCCGCGCCGCCGCCGAGGAGGCCGGCCGCAGCGGCGACCTTACCTACTCCAACGCCCTCGTCGTCTGCGTCGGCCGGGACGACCAGGAGGTCGCCCGCAGGGCCGCCGCGATCGGCCGCCAACCCGACGAGCTGAAGCTCAACGGCCTGGCGGGCTCCCCGGCCGAGGTCGTCGACAAGATCGGCCGCTACGCCGAGGTCGGCGCGAGCCGCATCTACCTCCAGATCCTCGACCTGGACGACCTCGACCACCTGGAGCTGATCTCCTCGCAGGTGCAGTCCCAGCTGTCGTAAAAAGGCCGGGACGGCAGGACGGTCCGGCGGATCGGGCACGGCGCGCGATCCGCCGGACCGCCGTCGGTCACGGCCCCGCGCCGTCCGTCAGGGCTTGCGGCCGACCGCCACGTAGAGGGGCATCTCCTCGTCCTCGCCGTCGCCGCCGCGCTGTTCACCGAGCTCGGGGTGCCACTGAGCGGCCGGCACCACGCCGGGATCCACCAGTTCAAGGTCCGTGAAGAACGCCGAGAACTCTTCGCGACTGCGCACCTGCGCCGCCGTCCCGGCCTCGCGGTACACCTCGACGACCCGCTCCCAGGTCTCCGGGTCGAAGTCACCCGTCGCATGGGAGAGCGTCAAGTAGCTTCCGGAGGGCAGGGGTTCGAGCAGCTCGCGGACGATCCGGCCGGGCTCGTCCTCGTCCGCCACCAGGTGCAGCAGGGCCACGAGGGACAACGCGATCGGCCGGGTGAAGTCGAGGGTCTCCCGAGCCGCCGCGACGATCTTTCCCGGTTCCCGCACGTCGCCGTGGACGTAGGCGGTCTTTCCTTCCGGCGAGCTGTGCAGCAGGGCCTGGGCGTGCCGGAGGACGATCGGATCGTTGTCCGCGTACACCACCCGGGCCTGCGGGACGACACCCTGGACGACCTGGTGGAGGTTCGGCTCCGTCGGGATGCCGGTGCCGATGTCGAGGAACTGCCGGGTTCCCCGCTCGGCCAGCAGCCGGGAGGCGCGGTGCATGAACGAGCGGTTGGTCCGCGCCATTTCCCTGGTCGCGGGGAAGAGGGAGATCACCTGCTCGGCCGCCTCCGCGTCGACCGGATAGTTGTCCTTCCCGCCGAGGTAGTAGTCGTACATGCGTGCCGAGTGGGGTTTGCCGGTGTCGATCTGTCCCCCGCTGGTCCCGGCGTCTGTCACTGTGAGGCCTCCGCATCTCCGTGTGCGTGGGCGCTCTTCCCGAATCCCCCTCGAACGCCCGGTCGATCGGGAGGCTAGCGAAAATTCCCGGGTGCTGCCGGTGCCGTCTCTGTACGGTGGGGCGTAACCGCAGTTCAGACCACTGATCAAAGGTCGACCCACCGTGTTTCTGACCCTCACGACCACCGGCACCCCGGAGCGTCCCGCCACCGAGCTCGGCTTCCTGCTGCACAAGCATCCCGAGAAGGCGCAGACGTTCTCCACGTCCTACGGCACGGCCCACGTCCTGTACCCCGAGGCGGACGCCGAGCGCTGCACGGCGGCGCTGCTGCTGGAGGTCGACGCGGTGGCCCTGGTCCGGCGCGGCAAGGGCAAGGGCCGGGGCGGCGCCCCGGACGCGGCACTCGCGCAGTACGTCAACGACCGCCCGTACGCCGCCTCCTCCCTCCTCGCCGTGGCGCTGAGCAGCGTGTTCTCCAGCGCGATGAAGGGTGTCTGCAACGCCCGGCCCGAACTGCCCGCCGTCCCCCGGCCGTTGCGGATCGAGGTGCCCGCGCTGCCCGCCCGCGGCGGCCCCGGGCTCGTACGACGGCTCTTCGAGCCGCTGGGCTGGACGGTCACCGCCGAGCCCGTGCCGCTGGACGCCGAGTTCCCGCAGTGGGGCGACTCGCGCTACGTCCGGCTCGAACTGGAGTCCGCTGACCGCACCCTCGCCGAGGCCCTGCGCCACCTCTACGTCCTGCTTCCGGTCCTGGACGACGCCAAGCACTACTGGGTCTCCTCCGACGAGGTCGACAAGCTGCTGCGCGCCGGTGAGGGCTGGCTGCCCGGCCACCCGGAGCAGAAGCTGATCACCAGCCGGTACCTCTCGCGCCGCTGGTCGCTGACCCGGCAGGCGACGGAGCGGCTGGAGCTGGTGCGGCTGGCCGAGGCCGACGACAGCGAGGTCGAGGAGATCGACAACGCGGTCGAGGCCGATACCGAGACCGAGGAGCGGCCGACCCCGCTGGCCGTACAGCGCCGGGAGGCGATCACCGCCGCGCTCAAGGCGTCCGGGGCCGCCCGGGTGCTCGATCTCGGTTGCGGGCAGGGCCAGTTGGTGCAGACGCTGCTCGAGGACCCGGCGTTCACGGAGATCGTGGGGCTGGACGTCTCGATGCGGGCGCTCACCATCGCCTCCCGGCGGCTGAAGCTGGACCGCATGGGGGAGCGGCAGGCCGCGCGCGTCAAGCTCCTCCAGGGCTCGCTCGCGTACACCGACCACCGGCTCAAGGGGTACGACGCCGCCGTGCTCAGCGAGGTGATCGAGCACGTCGACCTGCCCCGGCTGCCCGCCCTGGAGTACGCCGTGTTCGGCGCCGCCCGCCCCCGGACCGTCCTCGTGACGACCCCGAACGTCGAGTACAACGTGCGCTGGGAGAACCTCCCGGCCGGCCACGTCCGGCACGGCGACCACCGCTTCGAGTGGACCCGCGCGCAGTTCCGGGCCTGGGCGGAGGCGGTGGCCGAACGGCACGGATACGGGGCGGAGTTCGTCTCCGTCGGCCCGGACGACCCGGAGGTGGGACCGCCCACCCAGATGGCCGTGTTCACCCTGACCACCCCGAAGGAGGCGAAGGCGGCATGACCGACGTACGCGAGGGCCGCGTCCTGCCCGTCACCGACCTCTCCCTGGTGGTGCTCGTCGGCGCCTCCGGCTCGGGCAAGTCCACGTTTGCCCGCAGGCACTTCAAGCCGACCGAGATCATCTCGTCCGACTTCTGCCGTGGTCTCGTCTCGGACGACAAGAACGACCAGAGCGCCACCAGCGACGCCTTCGACGTCCTGCACTACATCGCGGGCAAGCGCCTAGCCGCGGGCCGCCGTACCGTCGTGGACGCGACCAGCGTGCAGCCCGAGGCGCGCCGTCAGCTGGTCGAGCTGGCCCGGCGGTACGACGTCCTGCCGATAGCCATCGTGCTCGACGTGCCCGAGGACGTGTGCGCCGAGCGCAACGCGGCCCGCACCGGCCGCGCGGACATGCCCCGCCGGGTCATCCAGCGCCACATCCGCGAACTCCGCCGCTCCCTCCGGCACCTGGAGCGCGAGGGCTTCCGCAAGGTGCACGTCCTGCGGGGCGTGGAGGACGTCGAGAACGCCACGGTCGTCACCGAGAAGCGCTTCAACGACCTCACCCACCTCACCGGTCCCTTCGACATCATCGGCGACATCCACGGCTGCTCCGCCGAACTGGAGTCGCTGCTGGGCAAGTTGGGCTACACCGACGGGGTCCACCCCGAGGGCCGGACCGCCGTCTTCGTCGGCGACCTGGTCGACCGGGGCCCCCACAGCCCGGGCGTGCTGCGTCGCGTGATGACGATGGTGAAGTCCGGCAACGCCCTGTGCGTGCCCGGCAACCATGAGAACAAGTACGGCCGCTACCTGCGCGGCCGCAAGGTGCAGCACACCCACGGCCTCGCCGAGACCATCGAGCAGATGGCGGGCGAGAGCGAGGAGTTCGCCGCCGAGGTACGGGAGTTCATCGACGGCCTCGTCAGCCACTACGTCCTCGACGGCGGCCGGCTGGTCGTCTGCCACGCCGGGCTGCCCGAGAGGTACCACGGCCGGACCTCCGGCCGGGTCCGCAGCCACGCCCTGTACGGCGACACGACCGGGGAGACCGACGAGTTCGGCCTGCCGGTGCGCTACCCGTGGGCGGAGGAGTACCGGGGCCGGGCGGCGGTCGTCTACGGCCACACCCCCGTCCCGGAGGCCACCTGGCTCAACAACACCATCTGCCTGGACACCGGCGCCGTCTTCGGCGGCAAGCTCACCGCGCTGCGCTGGCCGGAGCGCGAGCTGGTCGACGTACCGGCCGAGCGGGTCTGGTACGAGCCGGTGAAGCCGCTGCGCACCGAGGCACCCGGCGGGCACGACGGCCGTCCGCTGGACCTGGCGGACGTGCACGGCCGCCGGGTCGTGGAGACCCGGCACCAGGGCCGGATCTCGATCCGCGAGGAGAACGCGGCGGCTGCCCTGGAGGTCATGAGCCGTTTCGCGGTGGACCCGCGGCTGCTGCCGTACCTCCCGCCGACGATGGCCCCGACGGCGACTTCGCACGTCGACGGCTACCTGGAGCACCCGGCCGAGGCCTTCGCCCAGTACGCGGCGGACGGTGTCGCGCGGGTCGTGTGCGAGGAGAAGCACATGGGCTCGCGGGCGGTGGCCCTGGTGTGCCGGGACGCGGAGACGGCCCGCAAGCGCTTCGGCGTCGACGGCGCCACCGGGTCCCTCTACACCCGCACCGGCCGCCCGTTCCTGGACGACGACGCCCACACCGAGGAGATCCTCGACCGGATGCGCACGGCGATCGGCGACGCCGGCCTCTGGGACGAGCTGGAGACCGACTGGCTGCTGCTCGACGCCGAGCTGATGCCCTGGTCGCTGAAGGCGTCCGGGCTGCTGCGCTCGCAGTACGCCGCCGTGGGTGCCGCGTCCGGCGCGGTGTTCCCGGGCGTGCTGGCGGCGCTTCAGGACGCGGCGGCACGGGGCGTCGACGTGACCGGACTGCTGTCCCGCACCCGCGAACGGTCCGCCGACGCCGCCGCGTTCACCGAGGCGTACCGCCGCTACTGCTGGATCACGGACGGCCTGGACGGCGTCCGCCTGGCACCGTTCCAGATCCTCGCGGTCCAGGGCCGCAGCCTCGCCGGACTGCCGCACGACGAGCAGCTCGCCCTCCTCGACCGGCTCGTCGAGCACGACGGCAGCGGCCTGCTCCAGACCACCCGGCGGCTGTACGTCGACACGGGCGACCCCGAGTCGGTCCAGGCCGGTGTCGACTGGTGGCTGGAGATGACCGGCCGCGGCGGCGAGGGCATGGTCGTCAAGCCCGTCGGCGCGGTGGTCCGCGACAGCCAGGGCCGCCTGGTGCAGCCCGGCATCAAGTGCCGCGGCCGCGAGTACCTGCGGATCATCTACGGCCCCGAGTACACGCGCCCGGAGAACCTGGCGCGCCTGCGCTCGCGGTTCCTCAACCACAAGCGGTCCCTGGCGATCCGCGAATACGCGCTCGGTCTGGAGGCCCTGGACCGGCTGGCCGGGGGCGAGCCGCTGTGGCGGGTGCACGAGGCGGTCTTCGGGGTGCTGGCACTGGAGTCGGAGCCGGTGGACCCGCGGCTGTGAACGGGTGGGCGACGGCACTGCTGCCGCCCACCTGCGCTTTGTGACTCCCGATGTCAAGCAGACCTGGTTAACGGGGACTTGACGTGCTACGTTCGCTGGTCAGTCAGGTGTACCGACTCGTGGGGGAAGGTCGGTGGAGACAGCGGCGGGATTAGGCGAGTTCGGGCGCGCGTCGGGAGGGGACCTGCTGCTCCGCCTGACAGAGGCGCTGTGCGAACTGAGCTGTGTTGAGGATCAGCCGGGGCGGGTCTTCTTCGCCGGGGTGCTCTCGGACCAGCTGAACGTACACGTCGACCTGCGCGGAACCAAGCAGCGCGAGGACGTCATCGCTCTGGTGCGAGCGGCACTGATCGTACCCGAGGGCGAGCGAGCACTGGTCGATGTGGTGCGGCTCTTCGAAGGCGCCGCGGTCGCCGCCGAGTTCGAGCAGTTGCTCACGTCCGAAGCGCATCCGGGGGGTGTCGCAACGCCCCTGCCCGGACCGCTGACCCGGCGCGACACGGATGCGGCTCTCGCACTCCTGGATGCCCTGGACGGGCAGCTGTCCGGGGCGGCGCTGCGCGACGGACTCGTCAGAGAACTGCACCTCGAACTGCCCCCACGGCTGTCTCCGGGTCGGCTCTTCCTGCATCTCACGGAGCTGAACGTGCAGCCGGACGGTCTACCGCCGGCCGTGCTTCTCATGGAGCAAGCGGCCGAGCTGACCCGGGCCCCCGGCTGGCAACACGCCCTGTCCTCCTGGGCGCGGAGCTGGGCGGAGCGGGCCGGTCTGCTCACTGCACTCGAGCGACGCCGGGCCCACCGGGCGAGTGCCACTCCCGACCCGACGATTCCCAGATGCCTGGTCGTGACCGTGGAACCGGCGGGCGACGGCTCCGGAGACATCGTGGTCCGCCCCTGGCTCAACACGGTCCCCGGCTACTGGCAACCCCAGCCGTCGCTGCCCGAGACGATCAGCCTCGACGGACTCGGCGAAGCGGTGGAGCGCGCTCTGCGCCAGGTCGTGCGGCTCGGCTCCGGGCTCCGCGATCCCGTCTCGGACGGCGGCGAAGGCACGCCGCCCTACGTGGAGTTCGTCCTTCCGTACGAGTTGCTGAACCACAACGTGGCGGGTCTGACCGTCCGTTCGGGAGACGGCAAGCCGCTGCCTCTGGGGCTGAAGTACGCGGTACATCTGCGCAGCCTGGAGCGGATGCGCACCGACGACGTTCTGGTCAGGGCGCAGTGGCAGGAACGGTGGACCAGACTGCAGAGCCACGGGATCACCGTCCACGGCTGGCGGACGTCCGACGTCGGCGGTCTGGACGAGTGGCAGGCCGCTCTCGCCGCCGAGCCCGGCCACACGGCCGCGGTGATCGACGCTCCCGACGGAGGGCCTGCCACGGAAGCCCTCAAGGCGGCCATCGCCGAAGGGATCGCCCTCGCGGTCTGGGACCGCAGGGGTACGTTCCTCGAGGAGCGCCGTGAAGTGGTCACGGCCGTCTTCGCCGCCGTACAGCAGCCGACGCAGCTTCCGCTCGTCATCCACCGATTGAGACGCAGGGCTGAACTCGACGCCGCCGGGCCTTTGTTGCTCGGCCGGCACATCGCCTTCTTCTGGGACGACCCGAACCGGTTGGTCGACATCCAGACAGCCGCCGACTACGACCTGGCGCACGAACACGACATCGGTTACCCCGACAGCAGGCACACCATCGACAGTAGGGAGACCCCGGTATGAGCGGGTCGGAACCGGCGGAGGTGGAGGACTGGCGAGTCTTCCGAGCCACGGGAGCCGTCCCGCGAGGGACGCCGCCCCAACTGCCGCCCGTGCCGCCATGGCGCCGGTTCCGCGGCGGCCCTCCGCAGCCCCCACCACCCGAGGACGAGGAGTCCGCGACGCGCCGCCTGGGGCAGGTCGACGCCGTGCCGCAGCTCGACGGCGAGAGCACCGACATCGTCAATGCCGCCCTGTTGCTGCGCAGGCCACTGCTGGTCACCGGCTCGCCGGGCGTGGGCAAGTCCACGCTCGCCTACCTCATGGCCCGTGAGCTCGGTCTCGGCCGCGTACTGGAGTGGAACATCGTCAGCCGGACCACGCTGCGCGACGGCCTGTACGCCCATGACGCTCTCGGGCGCGCCCAGGCCATCGCGGCCTGGCGAGCCGGCCTGAACCCGACCGGAGCGACCGCCGTGGCCGCCGGAGCCGAGGACGGCCCACCGCCCCCGGCCATCGGCGAGTTCATCACCCTGGGACCGCTGGGCACCGCTCTGCTGCCCTACGACCGCCCGCGCGTGCTGCTCGTCGACGAACTCGACAAGAGCGACATCGACCTGCCCAACGACCTCTTGCACGTGCTGGAGAACGGCAGTTACGAAATCCCGGAACTCGTGCGCAGCACGCAGGACAGCGCACGGGTGCACACCAGTGATCCCGGGGTGCACGCCGTGGTGCGCCGAGGACGGGTGGAGTGCCGCGAGTTTCCCGTCGTGGTGATCACCAGCAATGGGGAGCGGGAGTTCCCGGCTGCCTTTCGCCGGCGTTGTCTCCCGCTGGCGATGCGCACTCCCACCCGTGAGCAACTGCTCGCCATCGTGGAAAGCCACCTGAGGGCACGGCCGCCGGACGCTGAAGCCCTCGTGGATCTGTTCGTTAAACGGATCGAGGCGGGAGGCATGCACTCCCTGGACCAGTTGCTCAACGCCGTCCAGCTCACCTCTGCGGGTACCTTCCGGACCGACGAAGGCGGTCGCAAGCTCCTGGAGATGTTGCTGCGTGACCTGGCGAAGGGCCGCTGAGTGGACGGGGTGCCCGACAAGCTCGCCCCTGACCCCGGCTCCGGCGGTGTCGGTACGGGAGTCGTGACCCCGTCGGGGCCGGAGCCGTTACCGTCCACTCCGGGGTCGCCCACGCCCAGCTGGCAGGAACTCGCCGACGCCGTCTGGCTGAGCGCCCACTGGACCCGCACCGGGCGCCCCATCCGGACGGACGACAACACGCCGGAGGAAGATG
Organism: Streptomyces sp. DG1A-41; assembly: GCF_037055355.1. Taxonomy (GTDB): domain Bacteria; phylum Actinomycetota; class Actinomycetes; order Streptomycetales; family Streptomycetaceae; genus Streptomyces. The sequence goes on from NZ_CP146350.1 coordinate 7,001,975, forward strand.
AACGGGCGGGCGGGGCACCTGGATCCCCGAACCGTCCGTCGCACGACGAGCCGCCGGATGTGCCGAGGGACGACACGGGCACGTCCCCGCCGCCCCCGTTCACGCCGGACCCGGACGGCTCAGACCGGATACAGCTCGGCGTCCCCGTCCTTCCCCGGACGCGGTCCGGCACGTCGGCGTGGAGGAGACCTGCCGCGGAGCTGGCCCGGGCCCTGCACCGCCTCGCGCGTCAGGTGCCGTCCCCCGACGCCGTGCAACTGGACGAAGAGGCCACGGCGGAGCGGGGCGTCTTCGACGAGCTGTGGATCCCTGCCTTCCGGCCGGCCGACACCACCGCGTTCGAGCTGGTCCTCCTCATGGACGAGGCTCCCACCATGGCGATCTGGGCTGAGGAGACGGCCGGACTGTCCGCCGCCGCCGAACACAGCGGTGCTTTCCGGGCCGTACGCACCGTCAAGGTGGCGGTAGCCCCGAGCGGTGAGCCGATGCTGCGGTGGAGTGCGGCGGGGACCACAGCCGATCCCGGGGAGATCCTGAACGGCCGGAGAGACCGGGTCTTCCTCGTCGTGACCGACGGGCTGAGCCACGGCTGGGCCGCACCCGCCGCCGACCACCTCCTCGACCGCCTCGGCCAGGTCGGCCCCACCGCCGTCGTGCACCTCCTTCCACCGCACATGCGGCACCGCTCCTCCCTGTACCCCCACCCCGCGGAACTGGAGGCCGGAGGCTTCGGCGCGGCCAACCACCGCCTCGGTCTCGGACCGTCGGCGGGGGGACCCGATCCGCTGCGCCCCCTGCCTCAACTGTTCGACGGTGCCCTGCCCGTCCCGGTGCTGTCCTTGAAGGCGGGCTCCGTCGCCGCCTGGGCCGATCTGGTCGTCGGAGAGCGCGGCGTGCGCCGTGCACTGCCCGCCTTGGTGGCGGGAACGCTGTCCCAAGGAGTGCCCGCGCCCGGACTGCGCGCTCCGCGTCGATCGGACGCGAGCGACGCGGTGGGCCGCTTCTTCACTCTGGCCACGCCGACGGCCCGTCGGTTTGCGACCCAACTCGCCGCAGTTCCCTTCCAGTTCGACCTCATCGAACAGTTGCGGAAACGGACCATGCCGACCGCCGGCCCGAGCACCTCGCCGAGATCCTCATGGGCGGTCTGATCGACTGGGACGGTCGCGACACGGAACATCCGGAGTTCGCCGAAGGCATACGTGAGGCGCTGCTCGCCACCACGACCCGCGCGGAGCTGGCCCGCATCATCAGTGTCCTGGGCGAACTGCCCGCGGCAGGAGAACGCGGTGTCGCGCTGCGGACCGCCCTGCGTGACCCGTACGGCGCCGCCCTGCCCGACCCGGACGCCGGGGCCTGGCGGCAGTCCGAGGTCGCGGTCATGAGGGCGCTGGCGGGACCGTATTCCGAACGGGCCCGCCGGATCGAGGCGGGGCGAGGCGTCCCGAGTGTTGTCACCCACAGGCCCGGAGGGCGGTGCACACGGCCGACGGACGGGCCCGTCCACGAGAGACCGGCCGCGCAGCCGGCGGCGATGTCTCCCGAGCTGAACCAGCACCCGACGGAGGCGCGGCAGGGAATGAACAGGACATCGACGGAATCACCTGCACTCCTGGTGAATGTTCCCCTGCGGAACACGACGTTCGTCGGCCGTCAGGCACTGTTGCGGACGGTGGAGGAACAGCTCGCCGCCCAGGACACCGCGGCCGTACTGCCTCACGCACTGCATGGGCTCGGCGGTGTGGGCAAGTCCCAGCTCGTGCTGGAGTACGTCTACACCCACCAGTACGACTACAAGGTGATCTGCTGGATCCCCGCCGAGCGGGAGAGCCTCGTGCTCGCCGCACTGGCGACTCTGGCCGGCCAACTGGGCGTCGCCCCGACGGATCAGGACAGCGTGGGAGTTCCCGCCGCAGGCACGGCCGTTCCCGCGGCCCTGGAGGCGCTGCGGACCGGAGTGCCGCACGACGACTGGCTGCTGGTCTTCGACAACGCCGAGGACGTCGAGATGGTGCGTGGTTACTTCCCGGCCAACGGGCCCGGGAAGATCATCGTCACCTCCCGAAACCGAGCATGGGAGCGGGTGGCAACCCCACTGCCCGTGGATGTCTTCGAACGTGTGGAATCCATCGAACTGCTCCAGAAGCGGTCCCCCGACCTGTCGACCGAGGACGCCGGCCGGCTCGCCGAGGCTCTCGGCGACCTGCCCCTCGCGGTGGAGCAGGCGGGCACCTGGCACGCTGTGACGGGCATGCAGGTCGACGAGTATCTCGACCTGCTCGACCAGCGCAGCCCCGAGATCCTCGATCTCGACCCCGCACCCGACTACCCGGTCTCCGTCGCCGCCGCCTGGGACATCTCACTGGAACGGCTCCAGCAGAGCAATCCCGGCGCCCGGCAGCTTCTCGACATCTGCGCCAGCATGGCCCCCGAGCCCATTCCGAAGTCCATCCTGCGCGGCAGCCGCGGTGTCACCATCACGCCCGAGGTGGACCCTCTGCTGCGTGAATCGATCAAACTGAACCGCGCCGTGCGCGACCTCAGCCAGTTCTCCCTGGTCAAGGTCGACCCGCGGACCGACACCCTGCAGATGCACCGCCTGCTGCAGACCGTGCTCCTGGCCAAACTGAGCCACGAGGAACGGGAGCACATGCGGGACGCCGCACACCAGTTGCTGTCGGCCGCCAAACCGGGCCCCTACGGCTCGGCGCTGGAATGGCGCGCCTACCAGGCGCTGCTGCCCCATGTGCTCACCTCCCGGGCGGTGACCAGCACCGACACCTATGTGCGCGAACTGGTTTTCGACACCGTTTGGTTCCTCTATTACTGGGGCGATCACCAGGGCGCCGCGGACCTTGCCCGGCAGGCCTGGAGTGCATGGCTCGCGGCTTCGGGGGAGGAGAACATCCACGTCATCCGCACGATGAAGAGCCTGGGGTTCCTGCTGCGACAGATCGGCCAGGTCCCCGAGTCCATCCCGCTCACCGAGAGGGCGCTGGAGGTCTCCCGCCGCATGGAGGTCGACCCCGAGGACCTGATCGACTCCCTGTGCGAGATGGCCGACGCCTGCGGCTACCAGGCCAGGTTCCAGGAGGCGCGGGATTTGTGCTTGGAAGCCGCCGAGCTGGCGCGGTCCCAGTTCGGTTCGGACGACCCCATAACACTGCGGGCCACTCACAGCTGGGGCGTTGCCCTGCGACTGTGCGGGCAGTTCGCGGATGCGCTGCGCCTCGACCAGGAGAACGCCCGGCTGAGGGATCTGATGTTCGGGCCGGCGAACTTCTTCACCCTCAACAGCCTCAACGCCCTTGCCCTTGACATGCTGGAAGCCGGCAACTATGCGGGTGCCCGAGGCTTTCAGGAGGATGTGCACCGCCGGGTGCGTGCCGCGCTCGGTGCGGAGAACCCGCTCAGCCTGCGTATCGCCCGCACTCTCGCGGTCTGCCGGCGCCGTGACGGTGCGCTCGTCGAGGCCGCCCGGTTGTCCGAGGCCACGTTGCGGCGCTTCAGCGCCCGCTACGGCCCCGACCACTTCGACTCGCTGCAGACGGCGACCAACGTGGCGGTCGACCGGCGCCTTGCCGGCGGGCTCGAGGAATCCCGAGGACTGGCCGAGGAGACCCTGCGACGGTATGCGTACCTCCTCGGTGAGGACCACGCTTACTCCCTGCTGACCAAAGCGAACCTTGCCGCCACCCTGCGCGCGCTCGGCTCCCTCGACGAGGCGCAGGAGTTGGAGGACGAGGCGGCCCGCAGGCTCGGCGAGACGGTGGGACCCGGTCATGTGATCACTCTGACCGCGGCGATCGGCCGGGCCAACACGGCTTACCTCCGCCTCGACTTCGACCGGGCACACGAGATCGACGGGACCACTGTGCCGCTGCTGGCAGAAGTCCTGGGCGAGGAACACCCGCTGACCCTGTCCGGCACGGCGAACCTTGCCCTCGACCTGCGCGGGCTGGGCCGCGGCGCGGAGGCGGACCGGCTGCAGCAGCAGGCGGTGGCGGGCTTCGCCCGCGCGCTCAGTGTCGACCATCCCTGGCTGCTCGCGGCCCGTCAGCGCCGTCGCATCGAGTGCGACATGACACCCATGCCGCTCTAGCGGCTGATGACGGCCACCAGTGCCCGGAAAGTGCTTCCTCGTTCGAAGAAGGAGAAAGAGGGCTCATGTCGACGGTTGTGCTCGTTCACGGGACAGGAGTGCGCCGACCGGGCTTCTCGGCGCTCGCGGGACGTGTCACCGCCGGGCTCACCGCTCTGCGTGACGACCTGTGCATCGTGCCTTACTACTGGGGCGGGACACACGGCGCCATCCTCGCCGCAGGCGGCGCCAGCATCCCGCCGGAGACCGGCGGGCACCGCGGGATCGGCAGCTTCCCCGACACCTCGGCGGCCGACCACGACGTGGCGGCCTGGGCCGCTCTCTACGCCGACCCCGACGCCGAACTCGTTCTCGCGGCAGCAGCCGCACACGGCCCCAACGAGCGGCCACCGGGCTCAGCACTCCCGGAACAGCGGCTCCAGGAGCGGTTGACCACCCTGATGGCCGAGGGCGGCGACATCGCGCCCGAGTGGGCCCCCGCGCTGGCGGAGGCCGCGACACGCCTGCGCGATCATCCACTGCTCGGCTCCGCCGCCGCATTCCTCGACCCGGACGAATTCACCGTGCTGGCGGCCAGGGCACTGGTCGCCCAAGCCGTCACCCGGGCCCTCGACGCCGGCCATCCGCTCGTTCCGGACGGCCGCAGCCGCGACGAACTCGTCGACCGCCTCGCTCACTACCTCGGCGCTGTACCGAGGGGCTCCGAACGCGGCCTGCGGACCCGCCTGCTGGGGTGGGCGGGAACCCTGGCCTCGCGAGCCGTTCTCCGGCGCCGCCACTCACTCACCCACGCTGCCCATCCGGCCGCGGGCGATGTGCTGCGCTACCTCTGCCGTGGTGAGGGAGTCCGCGCCGAACTGCGCACCCTGGTCTCAGGTCTCGAACCCCCGGTGACCCTGATCGGTCACAGCCTCGGTGGGATCATCGCGCTCGACACCCTCGTCGCCACTCCACTGCCGCAGGTCCGGTTCCTGGTGACGGTCGGCTCCCAGGCGCCCTTCCTCTACGAATCCGGGTCCTTGCCTTCTCTCACCCACCCCCAACCATTGCCCCCGCACGTACCGGAGTGGCTGAACGTGTACGACCCGCGCGACGTACTGAGCTACGTCGGGGCCCGCCTCTTTCCCGGCCGGATCACCGACGCGGCCGTGGACAGCCGGCAGCCCTTCCCCGCCGCGCACAGCGCCTACTGGACGAACCCGGGCGTGTACCGGCTCATCTCGGAGCGCCTCCCGTGACCGGGCACGACCGCCCTGTGCGGGGCGTGGACCCCGCCCGGGTGCGCGCCCTGATCGTAGGTGTCGAGGCGTACGAGGCGGGCTCCACCTGGGACCTTCCCGGCCCGGCCCGTGACGCCGTCGCCTTCCACCGGATGCTGCGTTCGGCCGGAGTGCCCGAGAACCAACTCCACCTGCATCTGTCTCCGTTGCCGCCCTTCGTACCGCGGGTCGAGTACCGGCCCGCCGACCACGCCACGCTGCGTCGCGCCTTGGTGCGGGAACTGCCGAGGGCCCGCGGAGACATCCTCTGGGTGTGGTGGGGCGGGCACGGAGTCCTCGACCGGGCCGGGCACACCCGGCTGTTCTGCGCGGATGCCACCACGAGCGACAAGGTCTGCCTCGACCTCGAGTCGGCGCTCACCCGCTACGCCAGCGACGCCGTGCCCGGATTCACCGAGCAGCTGTGGATCGTTGACGCGTGCGAGACGTTCGAGGAAGCTCTCGCCTTCCGCGACCCGCTGCCGTCCTACGCCCTGCCGAGCGGACGGCGCACGCTCACCCACCGGCAGACGCTGATGCGGGCCGCGGGCCGGGGCAGACAAGCGGCCAACGATCCTGTGCGGGCCACCGGTCTCTTCTCGGACGTACTCCTCGACGTCCTGACGGACCACGCGGACGTTCTGCCGGCTGTGCCGGACCCGGAGGAACTGTTCACCGCGGTGAGGGAGCGGATCGCGGTGCTCCGGGAAGCCGGCCGGACCTTCCAGCACCCCGAGATTCAACTCCGCACCCCAGGGCGCATGGAGGAGCTGGCGGCTTCGGGTGACGCACCCGCGCCCCGGGAGCGGTCCGTCTCCCCGTTGCATCGCGCGGTGGAAGCGCTTCTCGCCTACCCGTTGATGGCCGACCCTGCCGAACGGCAGGCCGTCGTGGCCGGCTTGGGGCCGTCCCTGTCCGGGACACTGCCTCGGCACAGCAAGGCCCGGACCGACGCGGCAGGCATCCTCACGGCGCTCGCCCACCGACAGCCCGAGGCACTCTGGGAGTTGTACGACGCCGTACTGATCGTCGACGACGATCCCGAGAGGCAGTCCGAACTGGCCGCCGCGCTGCGCGCACTGGTCCGGTCGAGCAGCACACGCCGAGACACGGGGCACCATGTGCGATGATCTGGCGGTCGGTCGGGCTGCGGACGGGCCCTGGTGCCTTGTGTGCCACCATGGACCGAGAAGGGGGAGACACCGTGGAGCAGTCGAGCGCTCGCCACTGGGCTGATACCGCCGTTCACCAGTCGTCCTCCTGCACGGGTGGAGCCCCGGAGTGGGAATCGGATCTGGCCGACCTGTCGGATCTGCCTCTGACAGATGTGGACGATCTGGCTCCGCTCGGGCCCGGTACGCGTCTCCTCGCAGAGGTCCTGCGTGCGCGCAACAGCATGACGGGCGGGAACGAGGGAACCGCCAGGGCCGAATAGTCCCCGCCCGCCGCGGGGGCTCCTGATGAGCCCCGAGCGACCGGGCCCAGGTGCGTTTGCCTTGCCGGAGGTTTCCGCCCATGACCAGCGAGCCGACATCCGCCCCCTTCCGTATGCCCGCGCGGCTCCTCGCGGAGCTGGCCACCGGGGGCGGATCCGAGCAGGCCGTGGCCTTCCTCGAACGGGCGGAGCGGGCACGCCGACTGCTGCTGTTACGGACGCTGCTGGCCCGCCTCGAAGGGCTGGCCACACCGCTGACCTTGCCTGCCGAGGCCTGGCGCGTCCTCAAGGAGTCGGCCGCGCTGGTGCCGGAGCCCGTCGACCGGCTGTTGCTCGCGCCCGCTACCGGTGGCTGGATCGCCCATCTGCTGCGCCGGGTGCACGGCACTGCGGACGGTCCGCCTGTGTGGGTGGAGGCGGGGCACTTGTGCGCGCTGGCTGTCACCGCGGCCGTGCACGCCGGTACGGTGACGGATCTCCGCGTGCCTCTCACGGACGGGCAGCTGTATCTGCCGGGCCTGGGGCTTGCCCGACTTCCGGACTCTGTGCCGGGTTTGACGGTCGGCCGGGCACACACCAGTGGCGGAGAGCTGACGCTCACCGGGACGGCCCCCGACGGCGGCGCGACCTCCTTGACGATCCGCCCGAGCGCGGCACCACTGCCGGGCGGCACCGCACGGCCGGCTCCGGTGCACACGGCCTCCCCCTGGCTCCCCCTGCGCACTCTGACCCACAGCGGCCCCGCCGGTCCTGTCACCATCCCGCTCGACGACCTCGGTCCTTACCGCGACCTCGACGATCCTCTGCCGCCCGCCAGGCTCGACGCCGCGGAGGCGGCAACGTGGCAACGGCTGTTCGAAGCGGCGGTCGCGGTGCTCTCCCCGCCGGGCGGTACGGGGCCTGGGCGGCTCGACCCGGCCATGATCCGCGCCATTGTGCCCTGGGGCCGCACCAGCACGTCGCCTCCCGCCCCGCCGACCGTGCGGGTCTCCGCCTCCAGCGGCGACTCCTTCGGCGCCATGGTCATCGCACGCCCGTCCTCCCCGCTCGCCCTCGCCGAGACCCTGGTCCACGAGTTCCAGCACAGCAAGATGGCCGCCCTCCTGCACCTCTTCCCGCTGCTCGACGACGACCGGGAGGAGCGCTACTACGCCCCTTGGCGGCCCGACCCGCGGCACCTCACCGGCCTGCTGCACGGCGCGTACGCCTTCACGGGCGTCGCGGGCTTCTGGCGGGACCGTCTGGCCGTGGCGCGGGACGACCGGTCGGCCGACCTGGCCGGGTACCACTTCGCGCTGCGCCGGCTGCAAAGCCGTCTCGTCGTGCGCACCCTGCTGGCGGAGGGCCGTCTCACCCCGCAGGGCCGGGCCCTCGTGTCGGGCCTCGCCGGCACGCTCGACGGCTGGCTGCGCGAGCCGGTCCCCTCCGCCGCGCTCACCCGTGCCCGTACGGCCGCCGCGCTGCACCGCACCGAGTGGCGGCTGCGCAACGTCGCCCCGCCCTCCCCGGGAACCGGAGGCCCCCGCTTCCGCCCCGACCGCACCTCCTGGCCCGATGTGCGCACGGACGCCTTCGCCTCCCGCCCCGCCGTCCCGCACACCGCCGACGAGCACCTGGCCGCCGGGGACGCGGCCGCCGCGCTCGCCCGGTACGCCGGACAGCTGGCCGCCGACCCCGCGGAGCCGCATGCCCTGGCCGGCTGGATCGTCGCCCGGGCCGTGCTCGACCCGGGCCGGGCGACGCGGCGCATGCTGGCCCGGCCGGAACTGCTCCAGCCGCTCCCGAGCGGCTGACCGGGTACTGAGCGGCGGGGGCATGCGGGGATCTCCCGCCCGGCTGATTGTCGTCAGGCAGACGCAAACAAGAGTTCGCCGAAACGCGCGAGCAGCGCGTCAACCGGCGCTCCGGTGGTCAGGATGGAGGCATGGCTTACCACGTCCACTCCGAGGCCGGGCGGCTGCGCCGTGTCATCCTGCACCGGCCCGATCTCGAGCTCAAAAGGCTCACCCCCAGCAACAAGACATCGCTGCTCTTCGACGACGTGCTGTGGGTGCGCAGGGCCCGCGCCGAGCACGACGGGTTCGCCGACGTGCTGCGCGACCGGGGCGTCACCGTCCACCTCTTCGGTGACCTGCTGGCCGAGGCCCTTCAGGTGCCGGCGGCCAGGGCCCTCGTCCTGGACCGGGTCTTCGACGAGAAGGAGTACGGCCCGCTGGCCACCGACCATCTGAGAGCCGCCTTCGAGAATCTGCCCGGGGCGGAGCTGGCCGAGCTCCTGGTCGGCGGCATGACCAAGCGTGAGTTCCTCGATGTGCACCCGGAGCCGACGTCGGTGCGCTTCCACGTCATGGAACTGGACGACTTCCTGCTGTACCCGCTGCCCAACCACCTCTTCACCCGCGACACCTCCGCGTGGATCTACGACGGCGTCTCCATCAACGCGATGCGCTGGCCCGCCCGGCAGCGCGAGACCGTGCACTTCGAGGCGATCTACCGGCACCACCCGCTGTTCCGCGACGAGACCTTCCACGTCTGGTCCGAGGGGCAGGCCGACTACCCGTCCACCATCGAGGGCGGGGACGTCCTCGTCATCGGCAACGGGGCGGTGCTCATCGGCATGAGCGAGCGCACCACGCCCCAGGCCGTCGAGATGCTCGCGCACAAGCTGTTCGCCGCCGGTTCCGCCGAGACGATCGTGGCCCTCGACATGCCCAAGCGGCGTGCCTTCATGCACCTCGACACCGTGATGACGATGGTCGACGGAGACACCTTCACCCAGTACGCGGGGCTCGGCATGCTCCGCTCGTACACCATCGAACCGGGCGTCGGCGAGAAGGAGCTCAAGGTCACCGACCATCCGCCGGAGCACATGCACCGCGCGATCGCCGCCGCGCTCGGCCTGAACGAGATCCGGGTGCTGACCGCCACCCAGGACGTGCACGCGGCCGAACGCGAGCAGTGGGACGACGGCTGCAACGTCCTGGCCGTCGAACCCGGCGTCGTGGTCGCCTACGAGCGGAACGCCACCACCAACACCCACCTGCGCAAACAGGGCATCGAAGTGATAGAGATCCCGGGCAGTGAGCTGGGGCGGGGGAGGGGCGGGCCGCGGTGCATGAGCTGCCCGGTGGAACGGGAGGCCGTATGAGCACCCACCGTGACGTATAGGCATACTGGGTTTTGTATAGTATTCCAGTAGTCGTCCGTCCCCGTACCGCCGTATCCCTGGAGCGCCCCATGGCGACAGTCCCGACCGCCCTCGCCGGCCGCCACTTCCTCAAGGAGCTGGACTTCACCGAGGAGGAGTTCCGCGGTCTGGTCGAGCTGGCCGCCGAGCTGAAGGCCGCCAAGAAGGCCGGGGCCGAGACGCAGTACCTGCGGGGCCGGAACATCGCGCTGATCTTCGAGAAGACCTCCACCCGTACCCGCTGCGCCTTCGAGGTCGCGGCCGCCGACCAGGGCGCCTCGACGACGTACCTCGACCCGTCCGGCTCGCAGATCGGCCACAAGGAGTCGGTCAAGGACACCGCGCGGGTGCTGGGCCGGATGTACGACGGGATCGAGTACCGGGGCGACAGCCAGCGGAAGGTGGAGGAGCTGGCGGCGCACGCCGGTGTGCCGGTCTACAACGGGCTCACCGACGACTGGCACCCCACCCAGATGCTCGCCGACGTGCTGACCATGACCGAGCACTGCGCCAAGCCGCTGACGGAGACCGCCTTCGCCTACCTGGGCGACGCCCGCTTCAACATGGGCAACTCCTACCTGGTCACCGGCGCCCTGCTCGGCATGGACGTGCGTCTCGTCGCCCCGAAGGACTACTGGCCGGCCGAGGAGGTCGTCGACCGGGCCCGTGCCCTCGCCGAGACCAGCGGTGCCCGCCTCACCCTCACCGAGACCCTGGACGAGGGTGTCCGTGGCGCCGACTTCGTCGCCACCGACGTCTGGGTCTCCATGGGCGAGCCGAAGGAGGTCTGGGCCGAGCGCATCGCCGCCCTCGCCCCGTACGCCGTGACCATGGACGTCCTGCGCGCCACCGGCAACCCGGACGTGAAGTTCCTGCACTGCCTGCCCGCCTTCCACGACCTCGGCACCAAGGTCGGGCAGGAGATCCACGCGGCCCACGGCCTGGAGCACCTGGAGGTGTCGGACGAGGTCTTCGAGTCGGCGCACTCCGTCGTCTTCGACGAGGCGGAGAACCGCCTGCACACGATCAAGGCAGTGCTGGTCGCGACCCTCGGCTGAACCGCGTCAGGCCGACGGCCGCCGCTGAGCCGGTATCACGGGCAGTCGGAACCACACCGCCTTGCCGGACTCGGTCGGCCGGTGCCCGCACGACGAGCTCAGGGTGCGGATCAGCAGCAGACCGCGCCCGTGCTCCTGCCAGGGGTCGGGCATCCCGCCGGCCGGACAGGTGAGATCGCCGGGCGGCTGCGGATCGGTGTCGTGCACCTCGACCTGGCAGCCCGACGGCATCAGCTCCACCACCAGCTCTATCGGGGTCTCGCCGGAGGTGTGCTCCACGGCGTTCGCCACCAGCTCCGCCGTGAGCAGCTCCGCCGTGTCGCAGTCGGCCCCGTGCTCCAGCTCGGTCAGCGCCGTACGGACCAGGGCACGGGCCACGGGCACCGCCGCTGCGGTGTGCGGCAGTGCGATGCGCCAGGAGGTGGGGGCTGAGGGGAGTTCGTACAAGGCGGGTCCGTTCATGGAGCAGGACATCCTGCTTTCAACCTGATGAATGGTACGGCGCCACTCTTCTGTGGCGTCCGAGGGGCACTGTCGGGGAACCTGCGGCCCCCTTGCCGCACGGCTTACCCAGGTGAACGCCTTGCGGCGCACAGCTGCTCCCGCCGTTACGCCGGTGTGGACGATCTGTGACGGATGTGACCCGCCCGGTTCACGCCCGACTCCCTCTGGGGTCCTACCCGAACGGCCTATCGCGCACTCATGACGACAGTCACGAATGAGTGATAAATTCGTGGGGTAGAGCTCAGTGAGGCAGTGCCCGCCCGAGGAGGCCGCACGTCATGAGTCCCTTCACCGGCTCCGCCGCCCGCACCCCGAGCTGGGAGCACCTGCGCGTCGACCTCTCCGACGGCGTCGCCACCGTCACCCTGGCCCGCCCCGAGAAACTCAACGCGCTCACCTTCGGCGCCTACGCCGATCTGCGCGACCTGCTCGCGGAGCTGTCCCGGGAGCGGTCCGTACGGGCCCTGGTGCTGGCCGGAGAGGGCCGCGGTTTCTGCTCCGGCGGCGACGTCGACGAGATCATCGGTGCCACCCTCGGTATGGACACCGCCCAGCTCCTGGACTTCAACCGCATGACCGGCCAGGTGGTCCGCGCCATCCGGGAGTGCCCCTTCCCGGTGATCGCGGCGGTGCGGGGCGTGGCGGCGGGCGCCGGAGCGGTCCTCGCCCTGGCCGCCGACTTCCGCGTGGCCGACCCCACGGCCCGCTTCGCCTTCCTCTTCACCCGGGTCGGCCTCTCCGGCGGCGACATGGGCGCGGCCTACCTCCTGCCCAGGGTCGTGGGCCTCGGCCACGCCACCCGCCTCCTGATGCTGGGCGACCCGGTCCGGGCCCCTGAGGCCGAGCGCATCGGCCTGATCAGCGAGCTGACGGAAGAGGGCCGGGCGGATGAGACAGCACAACAACTGGCCCGCCGCCTGGCAGACGGTCCGGCCCTGGCCTACGCCCAGACGAAGGCCCTCCTCACGTCAGAACTGGACATGCCCCTGGCGGCATCGGTGGAACTCGACGCTTCGACGCAGGCTCTCCTGATGACAGGGGAGGACTACGCGGAGTTCCACGCGGCATTCACGGAAAAGCGCCCTCCCAAATGGAGCGGACGGTGAGTGAGTTGGCTCCAGGGGAGCGGGGCTGTGTCGATACGCGGCTCCGCCGCGGGGCGCGACAAGCCACAACGCACCCGCAGCCGCCCGACGACAAGAGCCACCCCCTACGCGTGGCAATCATCGGCGGCGGCCCGGGCGGCCTCTACGCCGCCGCCCTCCTCAAACGCCTGGACCCCACCCGCGACATCACCGTCTGGGAACGAAACGCCCCCGACGACACCTTCGGCTTCGGCGTGGTCCTCTCGGACGAAACTCTGGGCGGTATAGAACACGCAGACCCGGTGGTCTACGGGGCCCTGCACCAGCACTTCGTCCGCTGGGACGACATCGACATCGTGCACCGAGGCGTACGGCACACCTCCAGAGGACACGGTTTCGCCGCACTCGGCAGAAGACGCCTCCTGGAGATCCTCCACACCCGCTGCCGCGAACTCGGCGTCGACCTCCGCTTCCACACCGAGGCCCCGAAGGACCTCACGCAGACCCACGACCTGGTCATCGCGGCGGACGGCATCCACAGCACCACACGCGAGGCCTACGCGGACGTCTTGCACCCCCGGGTGACGACCCATCACTGCCGCTACATCTGGCTCGCCACCGACTTCCCCTTCGACTCCTTCCGCTTCGAGATCGCCGAGACCGAACACGGCGTGATGCAGCTGCACGGCTACCCCTACGCGCCGGACGCCTCCACGGTGATCATCGAGATGCGCGAGGAGGTGTGGCACGCGGCCGGCTTCGACGAACACGGCGAAACGGAGTCGATCGAACGCTGCGCCAAGATCTTCGCGGAGGCACTCCGCGGCCGCCCCCTGAAGTCCAACAACTCGGCATGGACGACCTTCCGCACGGTCGTCAACGACCGCTGGTCGCACGGCAACGTCGTCCTCCTCGGCGACGCCGCCCACACCGCCCACTTCTCCATCGGCTCCGGCACCAAGCTCGCCGTCGAGGACGCCCTGACCCTGGCCGCCTGCCTGGAGGAACAGGACACCCTGGACGAGGCCCTGACGGCCTACGAGGCGGAGCGGCGGCCCGTCGTCGCCTCCACGCAGCGCGCGGCCCGGGCCAGCCTGGAGTGGTTCGAGAACCTCTCCCTGTACCTGGACCAGGCGCCCCGCCAGTTCGCCTTCAACCTGCTCACCCGCAGCCGCCGCGTCACCCACGACAACCTGCGGCTGCGCGACCCGCGCTTCACGGAGGCGGTGGAGCGGGAGTTCGGCTGCCCGCCCGGCACGCCCCCGATGTTCACGCCGTTCCGGCTGCGCGGCCTGACCCTGCGCAACCGGGTCGTCGTCTCGCCCATGGACATGTACTCGGCGGCCGACGGCGTCCCCGGCGACTTCCACCTCGTCCACCTGGGCGCGCGGGCGCTGGGCGGGGCCGGGCTGGTGATGACCGAGATGGTGTGCGTCAGCGAGGAGGGCAGGATCACGCCCGGCTGCACCGGCCTCTACACCGGCCGGCAGGCCGAGGCCTGGCGGCGTATCACCGACTTCGTGCACGACCGGGCGCCCGGCGCCGCGATCGGCGTGCAGCTCGGCCACAGCGGCCGCAAGGGTTCCACGAAGCTGATGTGGGAGGGCATGGACGAGCCGCTTCAGGAGGGCAACTGGCCGCTCGTGGCCGCGTCCGCGCTCCCGTACAAGCGGTTCAGCCAGACTCCGCGCGAGCTGTCACGCGCCCAGCTCACCGACCTCCGCGAGCAGTTCGCGGCCGCCGCCTGCCGCGCCGCCCGGGCCGGATTCGACCTGCTCGAACTGCACTGTGCGCACGGCTATCTGCTCTCCGGTTTCCTCTCCCCGCTGACCAACCGCCGCACCGACGCCTACGGCGGCTCGCTGGACAAGCGGCTCCGTTTCCCGCTGGAGGTGTTCGACGCCGTACGGAACGTCTGGCCGGGGGAGCGGCCCATGACCGTCCGGATCTCCGCCACCGACTGGGCCGACGGCGGGACCACGGCCGAGGACGCCGTCGAGATCGCCCGGGCCTTCGCCGCGCACGGCGCCGACGCGATCGACGTGTCGACGGGGCAGGTCGTGGCGGACGAGCGGCCCGAGTTCGGGCGGTCGTACCAGACGCCGTTCGCGGACCGGATCCGGGGCGCCATCGGCATTCCGGTGATCGCGGTCGGCGCGATCTCCTCCTGGGACGACGTCAACTCCCTGATCCTGGCGGGCCGGACCGACCTGTGCGCCCTGGCCCGGCCTCACCTCTACGACCCGCACTGGACGCTGCACGCGGCGGCCGAACAGGGCTACACGGGCCCCGGCGCCGTCTGGCCGGCCCCGTACCGCGCGGGCAGCCGCCGCCCGCAGACGGGCCGCACGGACGCGCCGAAGCCGCGCCTCACTCTGGGGCGCTGAGCAGCCCCACGAAGTCGGCGCCCGCGTCCCGCAGCCGCTCGTGCAGCCCCTGGAACACCGCCGCCGAGCGGGTCCCCGGCCAGTCCTCCGGGAGCAGTTCGGACGGCAGGCCGGGATCGGTGTAGGGGAGGTGGCGCCAGGAGTCCAGGGCGAGGAGGTAGTCGCGGTAGGCCTCCTCCGGTGGGGTGTCCTCGCGTTTCTCCCAGTCGCGCAGCACGCGCGCGTGGCGGTCGAGGAACGCCTCGTGCTCCTTGGCGACGGCGGCCAGGTCCCACCAGCGGGCGACGGCCTGAGCGGTCGGGGCGAAGCCGAGGTGCTCGCCGCGGAAGAAGTCGACGTACGCGTCCAGCCGCAGCCGCTGGAGGGTGTGCCGGGTCTCCTCGTACAGCCGCGCGGGCGCGATCCACACGCCCGGCGCGGCCGTGCCGAAACCGAGACCGGCCAGCCGGGAGCGCAGCACGTGCCGCTTCTGCCGCTCCGACTCCGGAACGGAGAAGACGGCGAGTACCCAGCCCTCGTCCTCGGGAGGAGCCGTGGCGTAGATGCGCCGGTCGCCGTCGTCGAGCAACTGGCGGGCGTCCGGGGACAGTTCGTACCCGGCCGCGCCCTGGACGGTGCGGGCGGGCACGAGCAGTCCGCGTCTCTTCAGCCGCGACACCGAGGAGCGTACGGACGGGGCGTCCACCCCGACCGCCGCGAGCAGCCGGATCAGTTCGGCGACGGGCACGGGGCCCGTCGCGAAGCGGCCGTACGCGCCGTAGAGCGTGACGATGAGAGACCGTGGTGCATGCTGGTCGGACACGTTGATCATCTTAGGTCGTACGGGTCACTCCCGGTCGTTCCCGGTCGTCTTCGGTGCCGCCGTCCGGGAGCCCACCCGTGCGCAGCCTGAACCGCTGGAGCTTGCCGGTGGCCGTGCGCGGCAGCGCGTCCAGGAAGACGATCTCGCGCGGGCACTTGTACGGCGCCAGCTCGCTCCTCACGAAGGCGCACAGCGCCCCGGCGTCCCGTTCCGCTCCCTCCTTGAGGATGGCGAAGGCCACCACGACCTGCCCGCGGGCCTCGTCGGGCCGTCCCACGACCGCGGCCTCCACCACGTCCGGGTGCCGCAGCAGCGCCTCCTCGACCTCGGGTCCGGCGATGTTGTACCCGGCCGAGATGATCATGTCGTCGGCGCGGGCGACGTACCGGAAGTAGCCGTCGGCCTCGCGGACGTAGGTGTCGCCGGTGATGTTCCAGCCGCCGCGTACGTACTCCCGCTGCCGCGGGTCGGCGAGGTAGCGGCAGCCGACCGGTCCGCGCACCGCGAGCAGCCCCGGCTCCCCGTCGGGCACCGGATCGCCGTGCTCGTCCTGCACGCGCGCGTGCCAGCCCGGTACGGGAACGCCCGTCGTGCCGGGCCGGATCCGCTCGTCGGCCGCGGAGATGAAGATGTGCAGCAACTCGGTGGCGCCGATGCCGTTGATGACGCGCAGGCCGGTGCGGTCGTGCCAGGCCCGCCAGGTGGCCGCCGGCAGGTTCTCGCCGGCCGAGACGCAGCGGCGCAGCGACGAGATGTCGTGGCCGTCGAGTTCGTCGAGCATCGCGCGGTACGCCGTGGGGGCCGTGAACAGCACGGACACCCGGTGGCGGGCGATGGCCGGCAGGAGATGCCGGGGACCGGCCTGCTCCAGCAGGAGCGCGCTCGCCCCGGCCCGCAGCGGGAAGACCACCAGCCCGCCGAGCCCGAAGGTGAAGCCGAGCGGGGGACTGCCCGTGAACACGTCGTCCGCTTCGGGTTTCAGGACGTGCCGGGAGAAGGTGTCGGCGATGGCCAGGACATCCCGGTGGAAGTGCATGCAGCCCTTGGGGCGGCCGGTGGTGCCGGAGGTGAAGGCGATGAGCGCGACGTCGTCGGCCGCGGTGTCGACGGCCTCGTACGGTGTGCCGGGCGCCTGGCGGTTGAGGAGGTCGTCCGGGGCGTCACCGCCGTAGACCGTGATCCGCAGGTTCGGGATCTCGGCCTTGGCGAGGTCGTCGACGGACCGGATGTCGCACAGCGCGTGCCGGACCCGGGCGATCTCGCACATCGTGCTCAGCTCGTGCGGGCGCTGCTGGGCGAGCACGGTGACGGCCACGGCCCCCACCTTGAGCACCGCGAGCCAGCAGGCCGCGAGCCACGGTGTGGTGGGGCCGCGCAGCAGCACGCGGTTGCCGGGGGCGACGCCGAGTTCGCCGGTGAGCAGGTGCGCGATGCGGTCGACGCGGGCCCGCAGGTCGGCGTACGTCCAGGGCTCTCCGGCCGGGGTGAGGAACGCCGGACGGCCGCCGGGCTGGCCGCTGAGCAGTTCGGCGGCGCAGTTGAGCCGTTCGGGGTAGCGCAGCTCCGGCAGGTCGAAATGGAGCTCGGGCCAGTGGTCCGGGGGTGGGAGATGGTCACGGGCGAAGGTGTCGACGTGGGCCGTACCCCGTGGATTCATACGATTCGCCCCCTTGGCGTGGTGGGCTCGCCCCTGGAGCGTATCGTGTTGGTGACGACAGTCAACGGTCCGCGATAGCCTTGGAGTGGCCCCGGCCGGGAGACAGGGGCGGCGGAGAAGGGACCGGCGATGACCGCATTCTCGCTCGAACCGGCACAACTCGCCTGGTGCGCCGAGCTGCGCGCCCTCGCCGCGGAGCGGCTGCGCCCGCTGGCCGACAAGGGCGAGCCCGGCCGGGTGAACCGCGCCCTGCTCGCCGAACTCGGCAGCCTCGGCCTGCTCGGCCGCCTCTTCACCTCCGGCGCGCTCGACCTCTGCCTGATGCGCGAGTCCCTGGCCTACGCCTGCACGGAAGCCGAAACGGCCCTGGCCCTCCAGGGCCTCGGCGCCCACCCGGTCCACGCCTACGGCACGGAATTGCAACGGTCCCGCTGGCTCCCCCGGGTGTCCGACGGCAGCGCGGTGGCGGCGTTCGCGTTGAGTGAGCCGGGGGCGGGGTCGGACGCGGCGGCGCTGGGGTTGCGGGCGGAGCGGGACGGTTGGCCGGGGGCGGCGTCCGGCGGTGGCTCACGGGGTGTGGTGGCTTCGGGTGGTGGTGGGGCGGCATCCGACGGCGGTTCTCGGGGCGGGGCGGCATCCGGTGGTGTGGTGGCTTCCGGTGGTGGTGACGGCGTGGCAGCCGACGGCCCCGCTCCGGGGCCTGCCGGATCCGGCGGCGCGCAGGGCTCCCGGATCGCGGGCGCACAGGGCCCCCGGATCGGGGGCGGCGGCTCACCGGGCTCGGCGGCACCCGACGGAAGTTCCGCCCCGAGCGCTCCGACTCCTGCCGACCGCTCATCCGCCGCGGCGGCGTCCGGCGGCGGCATTCAAGGCGCCGGGGTCCGTGACGGCGGCTCGCCGGGCGCGCCGGCGTCTGACGGTGGCAGTCGGGGTGCTCGGGCTCATGCCGGTGGCTCCGTCGGCGCGGAGGCGTCGGGCGGCGGAAGTCGGGGCGCTCGGACCCGTGCCGGTGGCTCCGTCGGCGCGGTGTCCGGCGGTGGTAGTCAGGGTGCCGAGGGACATGTCGGTCGTTCACCGGGCTCGGCGGCGGCCGGCGGCGGAACCGGGGCTGCTGACAGGGGCTCGTCGGGTTCCGGACGTGCGGTCTACGACCCGTCGGCTCCCGCCGAACTGGCCGCCGACCCCGACGGCCCCGCCCGCTGGCGGCTCACCGGTGAGAAGTGCTGGATCTCCAACGCCCCCGAGGCCGACTTCTACACCGTCTTCGCCCGGACCACCCCGGGAGCGGGGGCGCGCGGTGTCACGGCCTTTCTCGTGCCGGCCGACCGGGCGGGACTGACCGGTACCGGGCTCGACATGCTCTCCCCGCACCCCATCGGCGCGCTCGACTTCGACGCCGTGCCGGTGACGGCCGACGACGTGCTCGGTGAGGTGGACCGGGGGTTCCGGGTCGCCATGGGTACGCTCAACCTGTTCCGCCCCAGCGTCGGCGCCTTCGCGGTCGGTATGGCACGGGCGGCGCTCGACGCGACCCTCGCGCACACCGCCGGGCGGGACGCCTTCGGGGGCAAGCTGAGGGACCTTCAGGCCGTCTCCCACCAGGTCGCCGAGATGGCCCTGCGCACGGAGGCGGCCCGGCTGGTGGTCTACGCGGCGGCGACGGCGTACGACGAGGACGCCCCGGACGTGCCCCAGCGCGCCGCCATGGCGAAACTGCTCGCCACCGAGACCGCCCAGTACGTCGTCGACACGGCCGTCCAGCTGCACGGCGCCCGCGCGCTGCAACGCGGTCACCTGCTCGAACACCTCTACCGGGAGGTGCGCGCCCCACGCATCTACGAGGGGGCCAGTGAGGTCCAACGCGGCATCATCGCCAAGCAGTTGTACGCAGCCCACCAGGAGGCCCGGTGACCCTCGAACGCGTCAACCCGCCCGGCCTCACCTCACCGGCCGGCTTCTCGCACGCCGTCGTGGCCTCCGGGTCCAGGGTGGTGTTCCTGGCGGGGCAGACCGCCCTCGACGGCGACGGCAAGGTGGCCGGCGCGACCCTGCCGGAACAGTTCGAGAAGGCCCTCACCAACCTGCTGGCCGCTCTGGTGGCGGCCGGCGGCACGCCCTCCGATCTGGCCCGGGTCACCGTCTACGCCACGGACGTCGCCGCGTACCGCGCCCACGCCCCCGAACTGGGTCGCCTCTGGCGGAAACTGGCGGGCCGCGACTACCCGGCCATGGCGGTCGTCGAGGTCGTCCGGCTGTGGGACGAGGAGGCGTTGGTGGAACTGGACGGCTTCGCGGTGCTGCCGTAGGGACGCGGTGGACTCGCCACCGAAGGGGTGAGGATCACGGGCGCCCTGGGGGCCCGGTGCGAGTGGAAGCCGCGATTCCACTCCTCTCGGGAGGTTCCCCCATGCGTCTACGTCCCCTTCTCGGCGCGGTGACCGGTGCCGCGCCGCTCCTGCTCACCGGCGCCGCCGCGGCACCCGCCGCCGCGGCACCCGCCCCCTACGAGGCGGTGACGGTCGACGCCGTGGGCCGGATCGCCGCCGACGGCACCGTCGCCCTCTCCGGCACCTACCGCTGCCAGAGCTCCAGCGGCCCGGTCTTCGTCAGCTCCTCCGTGAGCCAGGGCGCCTCCATCACCCGCTACGGCATCGGCGGCACCCGCGCCGTGTGTGACGGCGCGGAGCACCGCTGGGTGAACACGGGCCGCCCCATTCCCGGCACGCTCGTGCCCGGCGCGGCCCACGTCGAGGCGACCCTGATGGAGCTGCGCACCTTCAGTGGCCTGCCGCTGCCCCGCCTCCACGCGGCCCTGGGCCAGGCCATCACCCTGGCCCAGGGCTGAGCGCAACGGTGAACGGACCGGTGGGCAGCCCGGGTTCGCGGAGCTCACCGGTCCGGGCCGGACCGGCGACCTGGGCTTCCCTCGTCGCGGTGGTGCGCGATGGCCCTCGTTCCTATGTCGACCCGTCGGATACAAGGGGCCGCCGTCATGGCGGCGCTGGCCACGGCGGTCACCGCCTGCTCGGCCCCCGGCAGCGGCAGCGGCCAGGACGGCGGCACGTCCGCCGGGTCCGTCGTCATCGGGTGGCCTCCGAGCCGGACACCCTCAGCGCCCTGGTCGCGGCCGTCGAGGACTACCGTGCCGCGACCGGCGCCGCCCTGCTGGCCGTCGGCCACGACCGCACCCCGCTCGGCCGCTGGTGCGACCGCGCGGTCCACTGGCAGAGCCTGGCCTGAGCCGGGCTACTCCTGGGCGTGCCGGATGGCATCCAGCACGATGTGCGCTACGTGGTCGTCGGTGAGGGTGTACCGCGTCTCGCGGGCCTGGCGCCGGGCGGTGACGATCCGGGAGGTCCGCAGCACTCGCAGATGCTGAGAGACCAGCGGCTGGCTCACACCCAGCGCGGTCACCAGCTCATGGACGTACTTCCCGCCGGCGGACAGCTCTCGCACGATGCCCAGCCGAACGGGCGAGGCCAGCGCGCGCAGCAGCTCGCTGGCCGTCTGCAGGGTCTGGTCCGGATCGTCCGTCGGAGGGGAGGGCGTCGTTGTCATATGCACACATTAGCATATGACAACGATTTCCAGTTCGCCCGGAAGGCGGCGGGGGTGGACCCCTCAGTGGTCGTCCCAGTGTCCCTCGTGCGCGGCGTGGCGGTGGCCGTCGTGTACGTAGTCGGTGTGGTCGCCGTGTCGCACGGCCAGGTGGCCGCAGTCGTCGCCGTGCTGGTGGTCGTGGTTCTGATGCACCGAGTGGCCGCCGTTCGCGCACTCGTCGACGTGGCCCTCGTGCGTCCGGTGGATGTGGCCGTCGTGGGCGTAGTCCGTGTGGTCGCCGTGCGCGAAGGCGACGTGGCCGCAGTCATCGCCGTGGGTGTGGGCGTGGTTGTCGTGGGTGACGTGCTCGGCGGTGGTCATGGGGTGGCTCCTTGCGCGTGTTCGTGCTGCCCGTGGCGCTTCGGCCGGGCCTGTCATGGCGACATTAACATATAGCGATTCCTGCATGTATTGTCCGGGCGTCCGGCACCGCCCGTCGGCGGAGGGCGGCGCAGGGGTGACGCCCGGGTCAGCGAACGGCGACGACCACGCAGCTCTCGCCGTACTGCCAGACCGGGCCCGCCGTGGAAAAGCCCGCCTCTCGCAGCAGGTCCAGATGGGCGGAGAGGGGGAGTTCGGCGGGGCGGCCGGTGTCGAGAGGTGCCTCGCGGCGGTGGCGCTCGGCGAGCAGGTCCGTCAGCTCTGGGTCGTCGGCGACTGCGGCCCACCAGGAGCCCCAGTCCTCGTGAGCGAACACCCGCTGCCGGTCGGCCCGGCACCGCCCGACATGGGCGGCGATGCCGGCCGGGCCCGTGTCGTCCTGGGGAAGATGGTCGCCGTTGACCAGGACACCGCCGGGGCGCAGCAGTGCGGCGAGCTGCCGGTAGACGCGCAGGAGGGTGTCGCGGTCGAGGTAGTGCAGAGCCGTCGTGGAGACGGCCGCGTCCAGGGGTCGGTCCAGGTCCAGAGCCCAGGTCCAGCCGGGGGTGCCGATCTCGGCGTCGACGTAGCGGGCCGCGTCCGGGTGGTGGGTCCGGCCCAGCTCCAGCAGCAGGGGATCCCGGTCCACCGCCACGATCTCCGCGTCCGGCAGCCGCCGGACCAGCCGGGCCGCCAGGGAGCCGGGCCCGCAGCCCAGGTCGACGACGAGGGGCCGGGAGCCGTGCCCGGCCGTGACGTGCTCGACGACATCGGCGATCACCGTGAACCGCTCCTCGCGGTCGACCGCGTACCGCTGCTGCTGGAGCTCCCATCGCTCCACCCACCGCTCCGCCGTCGCCAGACTCAGCCCCATCCGGTCGCGCCACCTTGCCGTCTCGCACCTGACTCTTTCCCGTCCGAGCCTACAGGTGGAAACGGTTCTCATTACGCATAGTTGGGGGTGTCACTGGAGTGAGGCCAGGACGGACAGCAGCCGGTCGATCTCCTCAACGGTGTTGTACACATGCAGACTCACCCGGACCGAACCGGTCTTCTCGCCCGCGTCGCCCTGGCAGTGGTTGTCCGAGCGGACCATGAAACCGTGGCTGAAGAGGATGAAGCCCAGATCGCCCGAGTCGATGGCGCGGTGCCGCAGGGTGACGATGCCCTGGCGCCGCTGCACGGCCGAGTCGGCGGCCAGGCTCAGTGGGCAGCCGAGGATCTCGTAGGCGTCCAGATGCCGCAGCCCCTCGGTGAGCCGGGCCGCCAGGGCGACCGTCCAGCGCTCGACGCGCTCCACACCGGCGGCGTCCAGCCAGTCCAGGGCCGCTTCGAGCGAGGCGATGCCCACGGTGTTCGGGGTGCCGCTCCACCCGCCGGGCGTGAACGCCGGGCCGCGTGCCTGCCGGGCCCACACCGCCCCCGTGCCGGGCAGCGCCAGCGCCTTGTGCCCGGAGAAGACGACGAAGTCGACGTCCAGCTCGGCCACGGACACCGGCAGATGCCCGACGCTCTGCGCCGCGTCCAGACAGATGACGGCGTCCGGGCCGACCGCCCGGCGGATGCGCTGCACGTTCATGTCGCCGCCGTAGACATGGTGCACATGGGTGGTGGCGACGAACCGGGTGCGCGGCCCGGCCCGTTCGGCCAGCGCGCGGTGGTCGTAGTCCCCGGAACCGCTCTGGTACGGCATCGGCACCACCCGGACGCGCACGCCCTCGCGGGCGAGTAGCCGCTGGGTCTCCCACCAGGGCTCGATGTTGGCCTGGTGGTCGGCGTCCGGTACCACGATCTCGTCGCCGTCGCGCAGGAACACCGGCAGCCAGTCGCGGGCGATCGTGCGCAGCCCCTCGGTCGTGCCGCCCGTGAAGTGGACGGCGGAGCGCTCGGGCTGGTCGTCCCCGAGGAACCGGGCCACGCGCTCGCGGGTGCGCTCGACCAGCTCCGTGGTCCGGTTGGCCCAGGTGTAGGTGCCCCGTGCCGCGTTGGCGTTGCTCGTGGTGAGGTACGTCTGCACGGCGTCCAGGACGGCCTGCGGCTTCTGCGCCGTCGCCGCGCTGTCCAGGTACGCCAGCTCCGGGTGCCCGGTGACGATGGGGAACTGGGCGCGCAGCGCCTGCTGCCACTGGCGCAGATCATCACGGATCGCGGGTGCGGTCATGGCGGTCAGTCCCGCACCAGGGGCGCGCCCGCGTCCCGCCAGGCGATGATGCCGCCGGCCAGGCTGCGCACGTCGGGATGGCCCATCCGGGTCAGCAGCGCCGCGTACCGGGCGGACTGCTCGCCCACCGGGCATGCCAGGAGCACCGGCCGGCTCCGGCTGAACGGCAGGCCGCCCTGGAGGAGTTCGGCGAACAGCTCGTCGACGATGTTGACCGACCCGTCGATGTGCAGCGCCGCGTACGCGAAGGGGCTGCGCAGGTCGACCACCAGCGGCCCCTCGGTACCGATCCACCGCCGCGCCTCGGCCACCGTGACCGACGGCGCCCCGCCGACCTCCGCGTCGGTCAGGTCGGCCGGCGAGTTCTTCCGGGGCGGCCGGCCCAGCAGGTCGGGCCGCCGCTGCCGGACGTAGCTCAGATAGCTCTCCACGCGGTCGCAGACGATGAACACCGCTGTCCGCCGCTCGGTCAACTCCTCGTCGACGACGCGCAGATGACGGATGGCTCCGTGGTAGGCGGCGCCGCCGGTGGGCCCGCCCAGGATGCCGCAGCGGCGGTTCAGGGTCAGCATCCCCTCGATCGCCTCGTCGGCGCTCACCGACTCGATCGTGTCGTACGTCTCCGGGTCGAACAGGCCGACCTCCTGCACCTCGTCGATGGTGCGGATCCCGGGGATGAAGTCGGACTTGGCCGCGACCAGCCCGACCACCCGCACCGAGGGGTCCTCCTCCCGCAACGCGCGGGCCACGCCCGTGGAGGAACCGGCCGTGCCCACACAGGCGACGAACCAGTCCGGCACCCGGCCGTCCAGGTCCTTGACGATCTCCGGGCCGGTGCCGGTGAGATGCGCCTCGGTGTTGCGCGGGTTGAAGTACTGGTCGGTGTGGAGATAGGAGCTGCCGGAGGCCGACAGCGTGCGATGGAAGAGGGTCAGCGGGTCGTCCGTCGCGGTCGGGTCCAGACACTCGCTCTGCCCCGGCAGTTCCTCGATCTCCGCGCCGAGCAGCAGCAGAAGGTCCTTGATCTCCGGCACCCGCATCCGGTTGGTGACGCTCTTGAAGCCCAGGCCGTGCATGCCCGCGACGACCGCCAGCGCCTTCGCCGTGTTGCCGCTGGACAACTCCACGACCTGGCTGCCGTGTTCGACCGCCTCGGCCAGCAGCGGGCGCGCCATGTTCCAGGCCGCCCGGTCCTTGACCGAGCCGAAGGGGTTGAGCATCTCCAGCTTGGCGTACAGGTCGATGTTGCGCAGGCCGTGCACGGCCGGATCGATCCGCACCAGAGGGGTGTTGCCTATCGCCTCGGTGATGCTGTCGTACCTCACTGGACTCCCCCCGAGGGCGTGATCGGCCAGAACTGCTCGTCGAGACACCAGCGCCAGGCGTCGCCGTCCTGCCAGGCGGCGACCTTGCGGGCGACGGGCTGGTGCTGGGCGCGGGTGGCGTGGAAGTCCATGGCGTAACCGGCGGTGTTGGCGAAGGCCAGCAGGTCGCCGGGGACCGGACGGCGCGGCAGGAAGACCGTGCGCCGGGTGATCAGGTCGGTCTCCAGGCACAGGCCGCCGAAGAGGTGGACGGCGACGGGCCCCTCGCCCGGCCCGGCTCCGCTTCTGGGGATGACGACCGGGTCCATCAGCACTCCGTGGTCTTCCAGGGCGATGTCGTCCGCCTTCGCGGCCAGCCGCACGAGCAGTGCGCCGCCCGCCTCCTGGGAGCGGACCTCCAGCACCCTCGCGAGCGTCAGCCCGCACTGGTCCAGTAGCGCCCGGCCGGGCTCGCTGTGCAGGTCGTACAGGTGCTCCAGCAGCAGCGCGGCCAGCGGGCGGCCGCCGAGGGAGGCGGCGGGCTGGGCCAGCAGCTCGTCCAGATAGGCCGCGCCGGCGACGGACCGGTGGGCGGGGTAGAGGCCGAGCACGCCGCGCACGGTGCCGGACTCGCCCCGCAGCCCGTAGCCGTGTCCGCCCCACGTCAGGGGCGGGCGGCGGCCCAGGACGGCGGCCGTGAGCGCGGTCGTGTACGCCTCCCACTGCTCCCGCTCGGCGAGGTAACTGACGCCGAACCCGCCGCCGATGTCCACGGCCCGGGGCCGCAGCCCCCGGGCCCGGCACGCCTCCAGGGCCGCCAGGGACCCTTCGAGGGCGGTCGCCTTCTCCGCGACGCTCGTCGTGTCCAGGTGGTAGGCCACCCCCGTCAGCTCGACCGCGTCGCCGTGCCGCTCGACCGCCTCCAGCAGGGGATCCAACTCCCCTACGGGCGTGCCGAACCGGCTGCGCCGGCTCAGCACCTTCACCCCCGACGTCTCGAACCCCGACAGCCGCAGCAGCACCCGCACCGGGGCGAGGGCGTGCCCCCGTACCAGCGCGGCGAGCTGGTCCAGCTCGGCGACTCCGTCGACGCCGACCGTGACGCCCGTACGGGCCGCGAGCCACAGGAACTCGGGGTTCTTCGGCCCCGTGGCCGTGATCCGGTCGGCGGTGAAACCGGCCCCCAGCGCGTGCTGCAACTCGCCCAGCGACGCGACGTCCACGCCCGCGTCCGTGGCGGCGAGCCGGCGCAGCAGCGCGCTGGACCGGTTCGCCTTGTGGGCGTAGTAGACCTGGCCGGACAGGTGGTGCCTGCGGTACACGGACCGGAACCGCTCCAGGTTCTCGGCGATCTGGTCCGGCACCACCACGTGCAGGGGCGAGCCGAGCGCGTCGGTGAGCGAGTGCAGCGTCCCGGTCGCCGCCAGGAGCGACCCGAGCCGTGCCTCCAGCCGGGGTTCGAGATACAAGGGCCCGCCGTCCATGCGCCCTCCCTCCCCTGAAGCGGCCGCGCCCGGCATCCGGGCACGTCCGACTCTCCCCGCGTTTCGCCGTATAGCCCATATCCATTCTTCGGTCGCTTTACGCCCTGTAAGGCCCAGGCCCGTCTTCGCGCCGGTGTGAAGTGGATCACGGTCGGGCTGTGCGGCGCGCGCCCGGCGCGGGGCCGCGGCATCCGTCGTCCGGCCGAGTCTTCGCAGGTCGGACCGGCGTGTCCTGGCCGTTCGGCCGAGGCGGCGGCCCTGCGCCGCGACGCAGAGTGGGCTGCGGCCCGCCGTCCCCGCCGGCGAGTGGCAGGGCCGCACGGGTTCGCGTGCCGGAACGGGAGAAGTGGGCATGGCCGTACGGGTGGTCGTCGTCGACGACCAGGACATGGTGCGCTCGCAATTCGCCGCACCGCTGTCCGCGCAGAGCGGCACCGACGTCGTGGGGGAGGCGCCCGACGGCCGGCGCGGGGTGGAGGGCAGCCGTGGCACCCGCCCCGACGTGGTGCTGATGGACATCCGGATGCCGGAGATGGACGGTACCGGGCCGGGAGTGAGACGGATCACGGCCCGGTCGTCGGGAGGGGTCCCGACGGGGGCTTCCTACCCTGGCGTCCCGCGCCGCCGCAGGGCGGACGGGGGAAGTGGACCGGCGACGTCGCGGGTGGTTTCACCGGTGGGGAAGGTGCGTGAGCCCGTGCTCGACCGCACGCAGGACACGGCGACGGGCGTGGGCAGCGCCCTGCTCCGGCAGGGGCAGCGGATCAACTCGGCGCTCGTCGTGGACCGCCGGCTGGGGGAGGGCGCCTTCGCCGAGGTCTACCGGGTGCGGCACCACATCCTCGGTTGGCAGGCCCTGAAGCTGTTCAAGCACGTGGCCTCGTTGGAGGCGACGTCCCGGATGCTCGACGAGGCCCGGATCCTGTCCACCCTCGGGCACCCCAACATCATCCGGGTGTTCGACGCGGGCACCGTGCAGACCTCCGAGGGCGTGCGCGGCTACATCACCATGGAGTACGTGGCGGGCGGCAGCCTGGAGCGGCTGATGGAGTCCCACGCGGGCGTGGTGCCCGTCGGCGAGGTGGCCGCCGTGCTCCGGCAGGCCGCCGAGGGACTCGCCGTCGCCCACGAGCGGCCGCACCCCATCGTCCACCGCGACCTGTCCCTGGCCAACGTGCTCATCACCTACGACGAGACCGGGCTGCGCGTGAAGGTGAGCGACTTCGGCCTGGCCAAGGAGACCGACCCGGGCACCATGGCGGCCAGCGCCCAGGGCACCGTCGCCTACATGCCGCCCGAGGTGCTGCGGCGCGGCAAGGGCTACGGGTGCCCGGGGGACGTGTGGGCCCTGGGCACCATCGTGTACTTCCTGCTCACCGGGCACTTCCCGTACGACGGCGGCGACCCGGTGCAGTCCTTCTCCCTGGAGCGGTTCACCCGGCCGTTGCAGCCGCCCCGCGCCTTCAACGACGACGTGGGCCCCGAGCTGGACCGGCTGGTCACCGACATGCTGCGGATCGACCCGGCCGAGCGGCCCGCCACCGCCCGTGCCGTCGCCGACCGCGCGTCCGGCCTGCGTCCGGCGCCCGGCCCCGAAGCCGCCGGTACGGCCGAGCCGGCCGAGTCCGCCGACGCACTGGTCCGGGAGGCCACCGCGCTCTCCCGGGTGCCCGGCAAGCTCGGCGAGGCCGCCGACCTGCTGGAGGAGACCATCAGCCGCTATCCGCTGTTGCGGGAGCGGCATCTGACACGGCTCATGACCTGGCGCCGGGGGGTGATCATGTGACCACGCCGGTAAGGGAGTTCGACCGCTTCGAGGAACTTGCGGGCACACAGCTGTACCGCAGGAACGTCTTCGCCGTCACCGGCCTGCCCACCGGCGCGAGCGGACCGGCCGTGCGGCGCCACCGGCAGAAGGCGGAGGCGCGGCTGGCCGTCGAGGACAGCTGGCCCGGAGCCCCGGACCTGGCCCCGGCCGGCGGCTACGGCAAGGACGAGGTGCGGGCCTCCTTCGAGGGCCTCCAGGACCCGCGCCGGCGCATGGTCGACGAGCTGCTGTGGCTGTGGGGCACCCCGGACTCCGGCTGCGAGTGCGACCCGGACGTGCACGAACGGCACGACGCCGCCGTGCTGCTGCACGCCCGGGTGCTGGAGGCGGAGGCCGGGAGGCGCCCGGTGCCCGTCGAGCAGCGGGCGTCCATGTGGGAGGACGTGGTGTCCGCCTGGGGTCGCCTGCTGGCGGACGGGGCGCTGCGGCAGCACGTCCGGCACCGGATCCGGGCGCTCGGCGACCCCCGGCTCGACGAGGACGCGGCCGACGACCTCCTGGCCCGGCTGCCGCGGCTGCTCGTGTCCCCCTTCCCCCAGCTCTTCGCCGACCGGGCCACCGCGAACCGCCTGACGTTCGTCTGCTCGGCCTGGACCGGGTTTCCGCCCTTCGCCGGCCCGTTCTCCGAGCTGTTCGAGCGCGCGGTGGAAGAGGCGTACGAGAAGATCCACGGCGACCTGCTGACGGCGGAGCGGGAGCGCGAGGCCCACCACTACCGCGAGGCGTTCCTGCTCCTGCGCGACCGGGTCGTGCCCGGCTTCGAGGACATGGCGCCGCTCCGACCGTTCGTCTCCGACTGGCGCTACGACGAGATCGCCCACGTCGTCGCCGTCGGCCTGAACAACCTCGCGGTGGAACTCCTCGGCGTCTGCGTGCACCGCCCGCCCAGCGCCACCTGGCGCGAGGAGATGCTCTGGCTCGCGGAGAAGGCGTACGAGATCGGCCCGGACCGTGACTCGGCCGGGCTGAAGGAGAACTGGGAGACGATCTACGACCACCTCACGGGCACCGGCCGCCGCCCCGCGCGGGCCAGGCCGTTCCCTTGGAGGGCGTTCCTCCTGGTGCTCGTGTTCGTCGGCGGCGCGCTCAGCCATCTGATCGAGGCCTTCGGCTTCCTCCCCGTGCTCTTCATCGGACTCGCCGTCCTCGGTGTCGTCGGCCACATCGTGCGGTTCCTGGCGTGGCTGGCGGACGGCGTACGCAGCGGACGGAGAAGAAAATGAGCTCCCCTTCCCGCCGGGGCAACAGGACCGGCCGGGTGCGCGCCGTCCTCGGCCAGTTGCGCCACCCGCCCGAGTTCCGCGTCCCGCCGCCGTTCCTCGACACCGGCCAGGCCGACTGGGTCGCGGACGTACTCGCCGACGTCGGGACGGCCACCGAGGAACCCGCTCAGGACGGCGCGGACGCCGGCACGCTGCTCGCCGCCGCCACCGGCCTCTGGCGCGCCCAGCGCAAGCTGAACCAGCGCGCCGGCGAACTGTCGGCCGCGGACCTCAGGCAGGTGCGCCGCTACGTCCAGGCCGGCCGGCAGGCACTCGCCGACGGCGGACTGGAGATCCAGGAACACGACGGCGCGCCCTTCGACCCGGGCCAGTCCCTCGAAGTCCTCGCCTTCCAGGACGAACCCGGCCTGACCCACGAGGTGGTGCTGGAGACCCTGCGGCCCACCGTCTACTACCGCGGCGAGCGGATCCAGATGGGGCAGGTCGTCGTCGGCCGGCCCGCACCCGGCCCCACCCACGGCATGTGAACGACCAAGGAGACGACCGCAATGCGCGAGACCATCGACTTCGGCATCGACCTCGGCACCACCAACAGCGCCATCGCCGTGGCGGACGACGACGGCGTACGCGTCATCAAGAACAACGACGGCTGGGACTGCACCCCGTCCGCCGTGTGGATGCCCAAGCCGGACGTGATCCACGTGGGCCGCCGTGCCCGTGAGCGCACCGACACCCAGCCCGACGACGCCCACGCCGAGTTCAAGCTGGAGATGGGCGTGGCCGGATACCACCGGCGGTTCGCCCGCGCGGGGCTGTCCCTCACCCCCGAGCAGCTCTCCGCCGAGGTGCTCAAGTCCCTGCGCCAGGACGCCGCGCACGACACCGGCAGCCCGCCGGAGGCGGCCGTGATCACCGTGCCCGCCTCCTTCGCGCTGCACCAGAACAGCGCCACGTCCGCCGCCGCGGCCCTCGCCGGACTCGGCGAGCACTGCCCCCTGGTCCAGGAACCGACCGCCGCGGCCATCGCGTACGGCGTGCAGGACGCCTCCGAGTCCACCCACTGGATGGTGTTCGACCTGGGCGGCGGCACCTTCGACGCGGCCGTGATGAGCAAGCGCGACGGTGAACTCCAGCTGCTCCAGCACGCCGGTGACCCGCGCCTGGGCGGCAAACTCATCGACTGGGCCATCGTGGAGGACCTGCTCGTCCCCGCCGTCCGGCGCGACCTCGGGCTGCCGGACTTCGCCCGGCGCAACAACCGGTGGCGGGCCAACTTCGCCAAGCTCAAACTCGCCGCGGAGGACGCCAAGATCGCGCTGTCGCGGCGCGCCTGCTACGACATCGCCGTCGACCTCTCCGACGGCGAAGGCGGCACGGCCCCCTTCGAGTTCAGCCTCACCCGGGGCGCCCTCGACGACCTCGCCCAGCCCTTCTACGCCCGCGCGGTCAAGCTCTGCCGGGACGCCCTCGCGGAGAGCTCGCTGCGGCCCGACCACATCGACCGGCTGCTGCTCGTCGGCGGGGCGACCCTCGCCCCGGGGCTGCGCGACCTGCTGGCCGATCCCGTGGAGGGCCTGGGCATCCAGCTCGACCACACCCAGGACCCGACCACCGTGGTGGCGCGCGGGGCCGCCGTCTTCGCCCGTACGGTGCGGATGCCGAGCAAGCCGCGCACGGCGGCGCCGGGCGAGTTCACCGTGGAACTCCACTACGAACCCCAGTCCCTGGAGACCACCGGCATCCCCGTCTCCGGCCGGATCAACGGCGGCACCGCCGTGCCCGACTGGACCCGTTACACCGTCACCCTCACCAACCCCGACGGCCACCCGCCCTTCCGGGGACCGCAGACCACCCTCACCCCCGACGGCGCCTTCTACACCGAGGTGTCCATCGACTCCGGCACCCGGTCCCGGTTCACCGTGGAACTCTCCGACGGCACCGGCACCCGGCAGCGGCTCGCCCCGGACACCCTGTCCATCACCCACGCCCAGGTGCTGCCCGGCGACGCCGTGCTCACCAGCACGCTGGGCATCGGCAAGGCCGACGGCTCCTTCGCGCCGATGCTGCGCAAGGGCACCGCCCTGCCGACCTCGATCACGAAGACGTTCGAGACGTCCATCCCGCTGCGCCGCTCCCAGCCGGACGCCGTCATCCGCATCCCGCTGCTGGAGGGCGAACGCCGGCGCGCCGACCGCAACACCCGGGTCGGGCTGCTGGAGATCCGGCCCCGGGACGTCCGCTTCGACCTGCCCGCGCAGACGCCCGTCGAGGTGACCTTCGAGATCAGCGCCTCCAACCGGGAAGTCACCGTCACCGCCGACATCCCCGTCGCCGACGCCCAGTTCGAGGCCACCATCGACCGCTCCCAGCTGGTGGCGCCCACGCACGAAGAGCTGGTCGACCGGCTGCACGACCTGGAGCAGCGCACGCACTCCCTGCGGGAACGCGCCGAGGAGGTGCACTCCGAGCAGGCCCTGTCCCAGCTCGACGACCTGTCCGACGAGAAGGCCTTCGTCCATCTGCGCAAGGAGGTCGACGCGGCGGCCGTCGACACGGGGGCGGCCGGTACGAGCGACCGGCGCATCCGCGACCTGGAGGCCCAGCTCGACGACGTCGAGGAGGCCATCGACATTCCCGGGCTCCAGCACGAGCTGTGGGACCTCCTCAACAGCTGCGAGGATCTCATCGAACAGACCGGCGGCGGCCCGGCCGAACGCCGCGAGCTGGAGAACCTCCGCACCCGCGCGACCAGCGCCGGCGAGGACGGCAGCCCGGCCGGGCTGCGTCGGCTCGCCGACCGGGTGCGGGACTTCCAGGTCGATCTGCTGCGCCGCAGCGACCAGTGGGACTTCCTCGTCTTCCACTCCCTCGTCGAACTGCGCGACGAGATGACCTCGCGCGCCCAGGCGGACGCCGCGATCGCCGACGGCCGCCGAGCCGTCGCCGCGGGCGACCGCACGGCCCTGTCCGCCGTCAACCAGCGCCTGCGCCGCCTGCTCCCTCCGGGGGTCTCGGAGGAGCGGCGGATCGGCGGGGTGCAGGAGAGCCGGTGAGCCGGGGGAGCGGGGCCGGAGGGGAGGCGACATGCGGGGAACGGGCACGGACGGGCGGACCGACAGCATGAGAGACCAGGCCGACGCTCAGAGCGACGCCGCGCTCGACGTCGTGCTGCGCGTGTCGCGGGCCCGGGCGCTCGCCCGGGCCGGGGAACTGAGCGGTGCCCTACGGCTGTTGCGGGAGGCCGAGGGCACGAACCTCGGCGGGCATCGGGACGTGCTCGATCTGCGGGCACGGGTGCACGCGCAGCGCGGGGAGACGACCGAGGCGGCTCAGTGCTGGCAGCGGGTCCTGGCACGGCATCCGGAGGACCCGGCGGCCAGGGCGGGGCTCGCCCGGCTCGGCCGTACGGGGCCGGTGGCGGCGCTCGGCCGTCATCGCACCCGTACGGCCCTGGTCGCGGCGGTGTGCGTGGTGACCGTCGTCGTGGCCGGCGTGGTCACCACCCCGGACGGACCACGCACCGTTCGAGCGGACACCGACCGTGCGGGCACCGGCCGTGCGGCGGGAGCGCAGAGCCCCGGCGCGAGCGCCACCGCGGGAGGCGGTCAGGGGAACCCCGGCGCCGGGCAGGAGAAGGACCCGTCCGCCGCCCGCCGTGCCGCCGCGCTCGCCGACGACCTGCGCGCCCCGGGCATGCGCGTCACCGTGCGCGGCGACTCCGTCGAAGTCGCCTTCACCCAGGGGCTCTTCTCCGAAGGAGCTCAGCTCACCCCGGCGGGAGCCCGGCAACTGGCCCTGCTCGGTGAACGGCTGGGCGGACGGCACCTGGCCGTCACCGTGCACGGCCACGCGGCCACCGTCCCCGGCGCCCCGCGCAGCGGCGGTTCCGTCGTCGCGCTGTGGCGCGCCCTGGTCGCCGCCCGCGAACTCGGCGCCGCGAGCGGTGAACCCCTCACGGCGTTCACCACCGACAGCGCGGACCAGCGCGACGCCCCCTACCCGGACCCGGCCCGCAACCGCACGGTCACCCTCGTGATCTCACCCGAGTGACGGTGCTAGCCGCCGGAGACCACCACGACCAGCCCGATGATCAGCAGCACCACCACCGACGTCCACACCTTGGCGGCGATGGGGGACGTCCCGTAGTAGATCTCCTCCAGGTGCGTCGCCAAGCTCTTGCGCGGCGGCCGCCGCACGCCGTACGGCACGGGCGTCCGGCCACCGCCGTACGAGACCTCGTACGGCATCCCCAGGTCTCCCGCCTTGTCGAGCAGCAGCCGGTTGGTGGTGATGCGCACCCGTGTCTCCTGGCTCGTGCAGAACTCCTCGGCCAGCTCCAGCAGCCGCAGACCGCGGCCACCGCCACCGGGCGCCAGGGCGATCGCACAGTTGTTGAACAGGATCGCGGCGGAGTCGCTGAGCCGGTCGACGGCCTCCGGGAGGTCGGGGAGCCCGGCGAGCGCGCCCCGGCGCAGGCGGCGCAGCTCGCGCAGCAGCGGCGTGGCGGCCTCCAGGGTGCCGGCCGCACCGCGCGCGTCGTTCCGGTCGAGTTGCCGCGCGGCCGTCTCCAGAGCCTTGACGACCGGATCGAAGGCCGGCTTGGCCTTGTGTCGTCTTCCCTGTTGGATCGGCGTGTTGAAGCGGATCGAACAGGGGTGGATGAGTGTTGGGTTGGCGTGCGTTCTGGGTGCCGACAACTCGCCGGGTGGCGGGTGATCGGGTGCCTGTTCTGGCTGGGTGGGGGGACCTGGCCGTGCGTGAGGATCGCGTTGGGATTCATCCTGGGGATCCGATTCTTCTTCTCCGGACTACCGGATCGACGAAGTACTGAGCCGGTACCTGTGCCGGTCGTCGTTCGCCCGTCTCGCGCAGGAGACGAAGCGCAACTACACGGATGACTACTGCCTGTTCTTCGATTTCCTGTGGGGCCGCGGGAAGTGGTGGAGCGAGGCGTCGGCGGACGATCTGTGGGACTTCGAGGACTGGCGGACCCGCTCGCCGCGGAATCCGTGCCGGGTCGGCGGGGCGCGGTGGAACCGGGGACTGGCCGCGCTCGCGCGGCTGTACGAGTGGGCGGTACAGCGCGAGTACGTGCTGACGAACCCGGTGCTGATGCGTACGGTCACCGGCCGGACCGGCGATGTCGTGCTGGTCCCGGCGGCGCGGGCGAAGAACGCGCGCACGAGCGAGGTGCGCTGGCTGACGCCGCGCGCCTTCCGGCGCTGGGTGGAGGTGGGACTGCGCGGGCACGGCGCGGACGGGCTGCCGGACGCCGGGTGGGCGGGACGGCTGGCCGACCGCAACGCGGCCTTCGCTGATCTGCTGTTCTCCTCCGGGGTGCGTCTGACGGAGGGGGCCTCGCTGCTGACGCTGGAGGTGCCGCGTCTCCAGTTGGAGGGCGGCCAGTACTACGCGGGGCGTCTGGCGCGGGTGGTGGCGAAGTCGAAGCGGGCGCGCACGTTCTATGCCTCCTCTGTCGTGGTGGGTGAGGTTGAGGGGTACGTGGAGTCGTCGCGCGCCCGGGTGGTGCGGCGCGCGCAGGCGGCGGGTCGGTACGACGGGCTGCCGATGCGGCTGGTCACGCACGAGACGGGCCGGCGTCGGCGGCTGTTGCACTGGCGGGACCAGGACGGCGTGGTGGGTCAGACGCCCCTGACGGAGGCGACGGTGGATGAGCGGATGAGCTTGTTCATCGAGGGCCCGGCCGGTCCGGAGCCGTTGTGGCTGTGGCTGAACGAGGCCGGGCTGCCGTTCCACCCGGCATCTTGGGAGGGCGTGTTCCGGACGGCGAACGAGCGGTGCGAGAGGGTGCTGGCGCCGGTGATGAGCGAGCCGCCGTTTTGCACCCCACACATGGCCCGGCACAGCTTCGCGCTGGTCATGCTCGTAGTCCTCAACCACGTCATGGACCGGCGCATGGGCCTGACGCCGGAGGAACGGCGGGACTTCCGAATGCTTTACGGCGATCCGTGGCGGATGGTGCAGGACCTGCTCGGCCACGCCCAGCTGGAGACCACGAAGCACATCTATCTCGCTCCGGTCGCGGACCTGCAGCTGCGGTCGCTGCTGGCCGACTTCCAGCCGGCCGACGGTCCGCTCCGTGAGGGGGAGCTGGCGCCGGTGTTCGCGCGGCTGGCGCGGGAGAGCGAGGGCATTCAGGACCTGGACGACAAGCTGGTGGCCCGGTGAGCCGCCGCGGCCGCGCGGCCGCCCTGCCCGACACCCCGCACCAGCGGCCGACGGCCTTGTACCAGACCGGCCTGGCGGTAACCCATCGGGACCAGCAGGGCAGGGTGCGCCGCTACGACTTCGGCACCTTCCCTGCCCCCGAGCCGTGGCAGCGGTCGCTGGCCGTGCTGTTCGCCGCCAAGTGCGCCCCGGGCGGGGGCTGGGACAGCGTGGAGACCAGCGAGGCGAACTGGTACCTAATCCGGCCATTCGGCGAGTTCCTCAGCGCGCTGGAGCCGGCGCCGCCGGACGTGGACAGGTTGAGTGCGGCGCACTGGCATGCGTGGCGGCTGAGCCTGCCACCGAACACGAACGGGTACAGCAAGTACTCCACCGTCGCCGGCCTGCTGCAGCACGATGAACGGCTGCCCCGGGCGGTGCGGGAGGCCATGGCCCAGCGGTTCGCGTGGACGCCGGGCCGCGAAGAGGCCTACACACCGCACGAGTTCACGGCCATCCGTGTGGCAGCGCGGCGCACGTTCCGCACGGCGCTGCTGCGGATCAGGGAGAACACCGAGCGCCTGGAGGCGTGGCGGGCGGGCCGGATCGAGCCGGGCGGCAGCGATTGGCTGCTGGGCGAGGCGCTGGACGTGCTGGCCCGCACTGGTGACGTCCCCGTGTATGAGAGGCCGCGCACGGTCCGCAGGCGGTATCGGGCCGCTCGGCCGGCGGCTCGGCGCCATATACGTGGGGGCGGCTCTACCTGAGCCGCAAGGAGTCGGCGGCGCTGGCCGTGCTGATCGTCGCGGAGCTCGGTCTGAACGCCACGACGCTGTCTGAGATGCCGGTGCCCAAGGCGCTGCCGGGCACAACGGAGGCAGGAATGCCGGTCTACCGGTTGCGGCTGGAGAAGCGGCGCCGCGCGGGGCACCGCGGCCGGTTCGAGAGCCGCAACGTGACCGACTCCGGCGCCGACTCATCGGGGCGTCTGATCACCGAGGCTCTGGAGGCGACCGCGCACGCTCGGGCCCTGATGAAACAGCTGGATGCGGACGTCGACCGGCTGCTCATCTGGCGCCAGACCACCCCGCACGACGGCCAGGGGTATCGGAGGGCAGTGCGGATCGGCCCGTTCGGGCTGGGGGTGGACGAGCTGGCCGGCGGCGACTGGGCACGCTCGGTGGGACTGCGGGGCTCCCCGTTGCGGCGGCTGCGCAAGACGGTGAACGTGCTGCACCGGCGCGAGCCCGCGCAGAACACCCAGGACACCCACGACAGCGTCTACGTGTTGGGCGAGCCGCAGGCCCAGCAGGCGGCGGTGCCAGTCATCGCCGACGGCGCGCTCGAGGCGGTGGATGCCGCCCGCCGCACCGTCTTCACCGCGCGCCTCACATCGAACGTGGAGACGGGGGACCGGCAGACGGTGACGGCTGGCTGCGCGGGCTGGGAGAACAGCCCGTTCAGTCCGGCCGGGCACGGGTGCGCCGCGTCGTTCCTGCTGTGCACGGCCTGCCCCAACGCCCGCGTCATGCCCGCCCATCATCCCCGCCTGGCCCACCTGCTCAACGCCTTGGAGCACTTGCGTGGTGTGTTGGAGCCGGGCATTTGGGATGCGGACTGGGCGGATGCCCATGCCCGGCTGACCGACCTGCGCAGTCGGCTCGGCGAGCCGGTCTGGCAGGCGGCGCTGGAGGCCGTCACCACATCTGACCGCACGATCATCGACCAGCTTCTGCAAGGGGACTTCGACCTGTGACCGCTCTGCCTGCCGAACTCCCGGCCCTTCCTTCATGGGACACGCCGGTCGTCGCGCCGTCGCTGGTCCTGGCGCCCGGCCCCGTGCCGGTGTCGATCTACGCCGACGAGGTGTGGTCGCTGGCCCCGCTGGTCGCCAACCCCAGCGCCGCCCGGCCCGGGCTGGACTGGGCACGGTTTCCGGACGCGGTGCGGTCCCAGGTGCAACTGGCCGCCTGGATGATGATCAACATCCCGTTGCCGGCGAGCGTGCTGGTCGGCCATCCGAGCTGGCACTCCCGCCTGGGCCCGCCCGGGATCTACCACACCGTGCTGCGCTGGCAGCGCTTCACGCTCTGGCTGCACCAGGAGGATCTGGGCGGTCTGCACGCGGTCACCAAGGACGTTCTGGTCTCGTGGGCCGGTCATCTGGCCCGGCAGCCAGGCGCCAGCCGCGGCAACGTCACCAAGGACCTGGTGGCCCTGACCCGGTTGTGGGCGTTCGATGCGGCCGGTCCTGCTCCGAGCGGGATGGCGATGCCGCCCTGGCACCGTCTCGGCGTCGACGACTTCCTGCCCCGGGCACCGGCCGTCGGGCGGGGCGAGAACGCCACCGAGGTGATCTCCCCGGCCACCATGGGGCCTCTGCTGATCTGGGCGCTGCGCGTGGTCGACGACTTCGCCGACGACATCCTCGCCGCCTGGGCAGAAAGCCAGCGGATGGCCGACGCGGCCGTACGCACACCGGGCACGCCGGAGTCCAAAGCCCGCCTGAAGCGCTACCTGCAGGACCTCATCGACCTCGGCCAGCCGGTGCCCTCGAGGCCCAACGCCGGCTACCGCCATGCCCTGGCCAACACCTACATCGCCGCCCGGGTCGGCTGCCCGTCGTCGCAGATCAACGGCCTTCTGGTGACCGAGCCATGGCAGCACCTGCTCAGCTACGTCGACGCCAACCCTGGTCCATGCCCGATGGCCACACCCATCACCGGCCGCATCGACGGCGCGCCGTGGACGGCGTTCATCGACTTCACCGAGACCCGCGAGCTCATGCGGCATCTGGGCACGGCCTGCTTCATCGTCCTGGCCTACCTGACCGGGATGCGCCCGGCCGAAGTGCTGGGCCTGGAGACCGGGTGCTGCCCAGAGGTCGCCTCCGGCCAGCACCTCATCTACGGGCGCGAGTTCAAAAACGCCTTCGACGAGGACGGCAACCACCACTCCGCCGGGCGCCTGCGCGAAGTTCCCTGGGTGGCGATCCCTCCCGTGGTGAGGGCGATCCGCGTACTGGAGAAGATCGCGCCGGCTGAAGGGCTGCTGTTCGACGCGGCCACGCACACCTTCGTGAACACACCCACGCCCAGCACGGCTTCCCTACGCTATTCGGGACTGCGCTCGCGCATCGAGGCCTTCGTCGCATGGGCCTCCCGCCTGGCCCTGCGCCTGGGACGGGAAAGCGAGGTCATCCCCGACGATCCGCACGGCGCGATCGGTCTGGCCCGGTTTCGCCGCACCCTGGCCTGGCACATCGCACGCCGCCCAGGCGGCTTGGTGGCGCTGGCCATCCAGTACGGGCACATGCGCACCGCGGTCAGCGGCGGGTACGCCGCCCGCGGCCGCGACGGCATCCACCAACTGATGGACATCGAAACCGCCCGGGCCACCGCCGACACCCTCACCACCCTCCACGACGACCTCGCCCGCGGGGTGGGCATCTCCGGGCCGGCCGCGCGCCGCGCGATCCACGCCGCAGCGCAGGCGCCAGCCTTCGCCGGGTCGGTCCGCACCCACCGCCAAGCCCGCGACATCCTCGGCAACCCGGCGCTGAACGTCTACGACAACCCGCGCTCCTTTCTGATGTGCGTCTACAACCGGGACCGGGCCATGTGTCACCTCCTGGCCGTCGACGACGCCCCGCGGCTGGACCGTTGTCGGCCGTCGTGCGCGAACATCGCGCGCACCGACCACCATGCCGCTCAGCTCCTTCATCACGCCCAAGCCCTGGAGAAGCAGGTCGCCTCCGAGGCCGTTCCCGACCCCCTCGCCGACCGCCTCGCCCGCCGCGCCGCGCAGCTGCGAGCGCTGGCTGACCGCCACGAGCACGACCGCGTTCGCCCCCAGGAGCCGACCTCATGAGCCCTGCCCCCGACGAACGCGACCGCATCCGCGCGGCGATGGACCGCATCCTGGCCGGTCATCCCGAGCACTCCAACGGCGCGCTGACCATCGTCGCGCTCGCGCTCGAGGCTGGCGTCCCCAGAAACGCGCTCACCCAGCGCCACACGGACCTGAAGAACGAGTTCTACGACAAGGTCCGTGTCCGCGGACAGACTCCCGACAGTGAGAAGCGGCTGCGCCAGCAGGTCCGGCGGCTGAAGGAACTGCGGGCCACGGACGCTGAAGAGATCGCCCGGCTGAAGGGCGACGTCGAAGCGCTGGTCGGTGCCCTGCACCAGTCGATTGTGGAGAACCGTCTGCTGCGGCAGCAGCTCGCCGACGGTGCCGGTGTGGTCCGGATGCTGCCCACGCAGCCCCGCATCGGAGATGCGACACACCCGGTGCCGCCCGACCTCATGTGATCGTCCACTGTGGTCGTCCGGCGGGCGCGGGAGAGACTGACCGGAATGACCGAGACCGCGCCCGCCGAGGACAGCGCCACCGACGAACAGCGGTGGCTCACGCCCGGGGTGAAGGGCATCGGCTCGGCGAGCTTCCTGGCTGACGTCGGCCACGAGATCCCCACCGCGCTCTGCCGTCCCTGCTGACCTCCACCCTCGGCGCCCCCGCGGCCGCGCTCCGGCGCGATCGAGGGCGTCTCCGACGCCCTGGCCGGGGCCGCCCGCTTCGGCGGCGTCCTGGCCGACGACCCCGTGGTTTCGTAAGCGAGAGCGGACAACGTTTGTCGACGGTTTCGGAGAGCACTTTGGCGATCAACGCCGCAGAAATGTTGACGAGAACCGACAACGCTTTGGCCGCCTGCCAGAACATCCTTGTCAGCCACGTCGGCACGTGGGGGCTGGCATACCCGTTGCCGCTGCGAGAGGCTGACCCATCACGGGTTGATCTTCAGCGCACGGAGGCTACGAGCTCATGGCAGCATCAGGGAACCAGCTCTTACCAGCAGCAGGTGCATACGAGATCGATCAGGCGGCATCAACGGTCCGCTTCCACACACGCGCCATGTTCGGGCTGCTCCCAGTCCGAGGTACCTTCGCCATCGGTCATGGCCGCATTACTGTGGCGGACCCGGCAGACGAGTCGTTGGTGCACGTCGTAATAGAGGCAGGAAGCTTCGAGTCGGGCAATCAGCAGCGTGACGACCATGTCAGGTCCTCTGACTACCTCGACGTGGCTCGGCATCCCGAGATCGGCTTCCGGAGCCAGCGTCTGGAACGATCCGGCGCTGATGCCACTTTGTACGGCGAGTTGACCGTATGTGGGGTGAGTCAGCCGATCGCCGTCACACTCGGCACGATTGCCCACGAGGGCAAGCGGATGACGGCGAGCGGCACTACCACGATCGACCGGTACGCCTTCGGCGTCACCAAGGCCAAGGGCATGACGGGGCGGCATCTCAAGATCACTTTGGAAGTCGTCGCGCACTGCTGAACCGATCGTGGTGCCAAGCAGCGCACGGATCAGCGTGACAATGATGAGGTCAGCCTGCGGCGTCCTGCGCTCGGGCTGCCCTGGTGCTGGCGAGCCGGTAGGACTCCGTGCCGGTCTCGATGATGTTCCCGCCGAAGGTGAGGCGGTCGACGATGGCCGCGCAGAGCCGCGGGTCGGTGAACGTCCTGGTCCACCCGCCGAACGATTCGTTGGAGGCGATGGCGACGCTGTTCTTCTCCTCGCGTTCCGCGATAGGACATCTGGTCGCGGGCGGCGGCTTCGGCCAGGTCGGGGAACTGGGCCCGGATGGTCGGCAGCCGGAGCATACCGACTCCAACGCGGCCTTCACCGTGCGGAATCCGACTCCGTACTCACGCATCAAGGCCCGGTACGACATCCCTGCCCGGGCATCACGGCGGATTGCCGCGTACAAGTCGACCTTGGATCTCGGTGGCGCCATCGCAGCCTCATCCCGCAGAGCACGTCAATGCTCCCACCACAAGCCCTCAAGCGTTGCCAGAACTCACAGACATCGCCCTCCTGAAGTTTCCCCGTGATGCTGGACACTCGATGCTTACGCTGCGAGGGCGTGTTCTTGCTCGTGTCGCTGCCGGGTCTCCAGCGGGGTGAGGTAGCCCCAGACTGGATGCCTCCGCAGCCGCTTGCGGTTGTAGAAGGTCTCGATGAAGGTGAAGATCTCAGCGCGGGCGGTAATCCGGTCGGGCCAGCGGCGGGTGCCGATCTCCGCTTTCAGCAGCGCGAAGAAGCTCTCGGCGGCGGCATTGTCGTAGCACGAGCCGGTTCGTCCCATGCTCTGCCGCAGCCCCAACCGGCGTATTTCCCGGCGGAGTTCGTCAGCGGTGTACTCCGCTCCGCGGTCCGAGTGCACGACGCAGCCGGGCTGGAGGTCGCTGCGGCCGGCGGCCATGGTCAGTGCGTCGACCACCAGGGATGCGCGGTGGTGGTCGGCCATCGAGTAGCCGACGATCTCGCGGGTCGCCAGGTCCAGCCAGGTCGCCAGATACAGCCAGCCCTCGTCGGTGGGGATGTAGGTGATGTCACCGACCAGTTTCTGCCCCGGGGCGGCGGCCGTGAAGTCGCGGCCGATCAGGTCGTGAGCGGGCACCGCCTTCTTCGCCGGACGGGTCAGCGACCGGCGCTTGCGCCGGGTGACCCCGGTGATGTCGCGCTCACGCATGATCCGCTCCACTCGCTTGCGGTTGACCCGCCGGTCCAGCCTGCGCAGTTCGGCATGGATGCGCGGCACTCCGTAGGTGCACCGGGAGGCGATGTGCAAGACGGTGATCTCGTGGGCCAGGGCGTCGTCGGCGGCCCGGCGCGGACCTGCTCGCCGGTCATCCAGGCGTAGAAGGAGGAGCGGGCCACCTTCAGCAGCCGGCACAACAGAGCGACTGGGTGGGTGGTCTTCTCCGCCTCGATGAACGCATACACGTCGTTCATCGATCGCTCTCCTTCGCGAAGAAGACCGCCGCTTTTCGCAGCACCTCGATCGTCTCGGCCTGCTCACGGTTCTGCCGCCGCAGCCGACGCAGTTCCTCCCGCTCCGCGCTCGTGAGCTCGCCCGGCACCCCTTGCCCGCGGTCAATCGTGTCCTGCTTGACCCAGTTGCGCAGTCCCTCGGCGCTGACCCCGATCTCCCGGGCCACTTCGGTGACGGTCTTGCCGGAGGAGCGGACCAGCGCGACCGCGTCGCGCTTGAACTCCTCCGAGTACCGCCTGCTGCGGTTGCTCTTGCTTCCCACCTGGCACTACTTCCTCTGGAACCTCACGTCCCAGTCTCCAGGTGTCCAACATCAAGGGGAAGCTTCACTCCCACGAAACAAGGCGTTCTCGGCCCTGAGCGACAAGTGGTGTCGAAACCCGTCAACAAAACCAACCCCGCCCGGCGCCGCAAGGTCGCCGTCAGCGGCTACACCACCACCGCCGTGCCCGGTGCCGCGACCGCCGGCGCCACGGCGGCCTCCCAGGTGGTCCGCAGAGGTCGGGCTGTCTTGCTGCAGCCATGGCTGGACACGCGACCTCCCGTCGTAACAGAATCAGTTGCGACACGAGCGGCCTCGGCCGCTCCGACGGCGGGAGGTCTCATGAGTGCCAGCAGTCGCATGACCGTGGCCACGCACACGTTGACGTGGATGGCCCTGGTCTGCCCCAAGCGCCCCGACGGCATCGTGACGTCCGATCAGATCGCTGCCAGCGTCAATACCAACCCTGTCGTCATCCGCCGCGCCCTCGGCA
Organism: Streptomyces sp. DG1A-41; assembly: GCF_037055355.1. Taxonomy (GTDB): domain Bacteria; phylum Actinomycetota; class Actinomycetes; order Streptomycetales; family Streptomycetaceae; genus Streptomyces. The sequence goes on from NZ_CP146350.1 coordinate 7,045,178, forward strand.
GCCTGCGGGACGCGGGCCTCGTGGTTTCGCAGCGTGGCCAGGGTGCGGGTTGGAGGCTGGCCCGCGCCCCGGAGTCGATCACCCTGAGGGACGTCTACCTGGCCGTCGAGCCTGATCCGCTCATCGCGTTGCACCCCGCCACCCCCAACCAGCAGTGCCCCGTCGGACGCGGCATCCCCCCGGTGCTGCGGGGAGCATACAGTCGCGCAGAAGAGTCGATGAAAGCCGAACTGGCGGCCGTCAGCGTCGCCGACGTGCTGAGGGAGACGGTTGCCTTGCACTCTGAATCCTGACCCGCAGTCCATACCGGCCGGTCCCCATGGATCGGTCTCTCTTCGAAGCGCTGTTGTAACAGATTCTGTTACAACATAAATCCGGAGGTCTCTCCATCGTGTACCGGTCGCTTGCCGTCCTTTCCGCCGGAATGTTCGCCATCGGCACCGACAGCTTCGTCATCGCCGGCATCCTGCCGGACGCGGCGGACTCCCTCGGCGTCCCCGTCGGCACCGCCGGCTGGCTGCTCACCGCCTACGCGTTCACCTACGCCGTCCTCGGCCCCGTCATGGCGGCGCTCACTACCCGTTGGCCGCGCCGCACGCTGTTTCTCGCCGGGTTCGCCATCTTCACCGCCGGCAACCTCATGACGGCCTTCGTGCCCGTCTTCGGCGTAGCCCTGGCCGCGCGGGCGCTCGCCGGGCTCGGCGGCGCCATGGTCACCCCCGCCGCCGTCGCCGCGGCCGCCGCGCTCGCGCCACCGGAGCGTCGCGGCCGCGCCATCGCCACCGTCATGACCGGCCTCAGCGCTGCGACCGCGCTAGGTGCGCCCATCGGCACGGCGATCGGCAGCCTCACCGGTAACTGGCGCGCCACCATGCTGTTCGTCTCCGCGCTCGGAGTGCTGGCCGCCGCGGGTATAGCCCTGCTCCTGCCCGCGATCCCCACGCCCCCGGCAGTCCCGCTGCGTACCCGCGTCGCCCCGCTGGCCGACCGCCGTATCGGCCTGACCCTGCTGACCACGCTCCTCGTCTACACCGGCCTGTACACCGTCTACTCCTTCATCGGCGAAAGCCTCGACCGCGCCACCGGAGGCAGCGGCACCATTCTTGCCGCCCTGTTGTTCGTGTGGGGCCTGGCCGCCACCGCCGGAACACTCAGCTCAGGCGGTCTGATCGACCGTTTCGGCGGCCGCCGCATCATCAATGCCGCGATCACCGTGGCCGCGGTCGACTTCGCGTTGTTGCCATGGACGAGCGCACACCTGCCCTCCACCATCGCGGCACTCCTCGTATGGGGCGTATGCGGATGGGGACTGCTGGCACCGCAGACCCACCGCCTGATCACCGCCATGCCCACCGCGGCACCCCTGCTCACTGGCCTTGCCTCGGCCATGGTCTACATCGGTGTATCGGTCGCACCCCTGGTCGGGCAGGCCGGGATGGCATGGTTCGGCGCGCACTGGCTCGGCGCCGTCGGCGCAGTGTTCATCGCGCTCGGCCTCGGGGCGGCGGAAGCGGCACACGCCGTTATCCACCGACGCGCGACGCAGAGCACGCCCGTGGCACAGGCTCAGCCATTGCCGACCAAGTAGCGCACTGCCATCAAGAGCCCACGGATAGCGAGGACCGAACGACAATGATCACCACGGAACGCCTCCGACTGCGCCCGCTCACCGCCGCTGACACTGATTGGTGGGTGCGTCTCCACGCCGATAACGAGGTCAACCGGTTCGTCGGCGGCTACACCCACGAGCAGGCCGCAGCGCGCCTGCGCGACATCCAGCAGCAATGGACTGAGCGCGGTCATGGACTGTGTGCCGTCGAACTGCGAAGCACCGGCGAGACGATTGGACGCTGCGGCCTTAACTGGTGGGAGCAGTTCGGCGAGACCGAGATCGGCTGGACCTTCGCCCGCGCCCACTGGGGCCGGGGCTACGCCACGGAAGCGGCCCAAGCCGTTCTCACGTGGGGCTTTGGCGCCCTGGGACTCAAGCAGATCACCGCCATGATCCATCACGGCAATGCTGCCTCATCTGCTGTCGCCCAGCGTCTCGGATTCACGCCCCTACGCGAGGACACGGTCCTTGGCCGCCTCTGCACCGTTTACGCTCTGGCCCGGGACGACTTCCCCTCCGCCTGAGCGCAGACCGCCGCCCAGGCAACAGCCCTCACGCGGTCACACCGCCCGTGGAAGGCGGCCGGACGGGGAGTGCGACGGCCCCGCCCGGCCGCCTGGCACCTTCACCACACCCACTCGTCGTCGCCGTCCGAGTCACATCCGGCGCCCCGCTCATCACCACTGAGTAGGTTGTTCGGCTTGTCCAATTCACGCGTCTTGGCTTTGTTCACGAGATTCTCGTGAACAAAGCCACCTGTCCTCAGCTCAACAAGCTGTACTTGACAGAGAACGCACCAGACACCGGCCTCGTCCAGCCGTGCGCGGTTCTGCTCGATCGTCCGCCGCGTCCCCTCGTACGGCTTCAGCCGCAGCGCCAGGTCCAGCAGGTCGAAGCTCTCCCGGACGGGCGGGGCCGTGTCCGAGGCGGGGGACAGGGCCACCGCGCAGTTGTTGAACAACAGGGCGGTGGTATCGGAGAGTTGGCCCACGCCCAGCGACATCCCGAAGCCGGCGAAGGCGGCGAGCCGCTCCACGACCGGGACGACCCGGGCGCGCAGTGCCCCGGCCGCGGCGGTCGCGGCCGTCTTCCGGTCGCGTTCCGAGAAGGCGCCGGCGAGTTTCTCCCCGTCTCGCGCAGCTCGCTCTCCGCCGACTCGTACAACGGGGTCAACTGCTCCTCCAGCGCCTCCCCGAGGACGCCCCGGCCGGTCCAGGTCCACTGCGTGCAGGAGCGGGCCAGCCGGGCCGGGTCCTGGGTGCGCGCGGCCAGACCGGCGACGGCCGAGACCAGCACGCGGCGCACCTCGGCCTCGAGCACCGTCACCGCGGTCTCGGTCAGCCGCTTGTCGTCGAGCGCCACGACCCGGTGCCGCAGATGCGCCCAGACCGCCCGCTGCCCGAGCAGCATGCGCCACAGCCGTGCCGCGGTCTGCCAGTACCCGTCCTCCGGCCGGCCGGTGTCGCGCCGCGGTCCGCCGCGGCCCTTCTTCTTTCCGGCCGGGCGCTTCGGCCCACCCGCGGCCCGGCGCCGTGGCGCCTCGCCGCCTCCCAACTCCGCGTCGAGCGCCCGCGCGTGGGCCCGGACCGCCTCGTCGTGCTGCCGGTGCAGCTCCGGCTCGCACGGACAGGAGGCGTCCGGTGCGTCCCAGAACCAGAACAGCTCGTCGACGATCCGGCGCTGCGGATGGTCGAGCACGTCGAAGGCCGCGCGGAGTTCCTCCGGCCCGGCCGCGCCGGGCAGCGGCAGCTCACCGGAGGGGCCGACGGCGACCCCGGCCTTCGCGGCCGTGGCGATCTGCTGCCGGCGCCGGACGATCGTGCGGCGGGCCGCGCAGGTGCTCGCCCCGGTCACTCGGAAGGCGTTGCGGCGGTAGAGCTCCGGGCCGCTCAGCTCCCGCAGCCGTTCGCGGACGACAGACGCGTCACCGCCCATGGCTACGGCTGCCCCGCGGGCGACCTGTCCTGGAGTCCGGGGTGTCGGAGATGTCGGAGGTGTCGGGGTTGTCGGGGGCGTCGTCCATCAGGTTGAGGTCCGGCGGCACCAGCGTCGTCGACTCGACCAGGCCCTTGAGCAGGTTGTGCAGCAGGGTGTTGTCGTAGGGCCGCCGCTCCTCGCTCTTGTCGTGCACCAGCGGGTACTTGAAGCCGGTGCCGTGCAGCCGGTGGCGTACCACCTCGATGCGGTGCTCGATCCTCCGTTCGTTCCAGTTTCCGTCCGGACGCAGATGGACGAGCTGCCGGGCGGCCATGGAGTACGTCAGGGGCCGCGGGTCCTCCTCGTACAGCAGGTACCGCTGGCCGAGGACGACCAGCAGCAGCCGTTCGTCGTCGTCCAGCGCCCAGGTCTCCGGCCGCAGGGTCGCCGCCCGGCGGCGCGACACCGGCCCCCGGTCGTCGTGGTCGGCCACGTACAGCTCGATCAGGTGCTCGCGGTAGCCGGAGCCCTTCACGAACAGCGGGGTGTAGCCGGTGGCGAGGGGGACCGGCTCGGTGGTGGTGTGCATCATCCGGCCGCGCGGCAGCCGCACCAGCTGCCGCCCGGTGTTGCGCAGCCACCACTGCCCGTGCAGGTACGTCAGCTCCCCGTGCCGGCGGCTCACCCGCAGGTCGTCCACGCCGACCTCCAGGTCCACGTCCGGCCGCTCGCCCCGCCCGAAGCGGACGGTCAGTCCCGGACGCGGCGGGGCGCACAGGTCAGCGGTGACCGTGCGCGCGTGCAGGGTGCCGGGCGCGGTGGGCGCGACACCGCGCGCGAGGCTGGCGGAGAAGGTCATCGCTGGTCTCCTCGGTGCGTGGGCGTGCGACTCGTACGGAATCGACACGGTGCGGCCCCGGCGGGCGGGCCCCGCCGGACGTATCCGTCAGCATGGGCCCACCCGCTCGGGACCCCTCCCCGGCGCCGGCCGGTCGCTGCAGCGGGGTGTCAGCGGGCGCGCAGTTTCGCGGCCGCGGAGGCGGCGAGCTCGGTGGTCAGATGGCACAGTTCGCCCATGGGCCGTTGCCCGCCGACGTGCAGCCGCAGCATCTCGACGGCCGTCTCGGCGTCACGGCCGCCGTACTTCCGGTACGGGACGAAGACCGTGCAGGTGTCGTCGCCGTTGCCCTCCGGCTCGACGACGGCGTCGTAGCCGCTGAGCCGGACGAGGCGGCCGTCCCGCGCGGACTTGGGCTCGTCGCGGAAGAAGGCGATCTCCGCCTCCAGGTCGTCGACGTCGCTGAACCACTCGCAGTCCCAGTCCGCGACCCCGGCCTCCGGCACGTCGGCCTTGATGCCGGGGACGACGGACAGCGCCTCGGCGTCGAGCAGCGCGCAGGCGCTCCTCCAGACCAGCGAGGCGGCCGGGTAGGGCGGGGAACGGCGGGGCAGCGGCCCGCGGTTCAGGACCTCGGCCGCGCTGCGGGCGGCGGTGTCGGCGACCGCGCACAGCGCCGCGGCACCGCCCGCCACCGTGCCGTGACCCACGTCGACACGGACCCCTACGAACATGTCGCCGTCGGTGTTGTCTCTGCTGCTGCCGCCGGCCGCGTCCCGGGACAGCAGCAGCCCGCACTCGCCCCTCTTGGGCGGTGCCTCCCTGACGGCGACGCCCCCGATGGTCCGGACGGGGTCCGACGCCTCGGGCGGCGAACCCCTGCGCAGCTGGACCGACACGTCGATACGGGACCTGTCGTCCGGGTGGACGAGCACGTCGCAGCGGTCGAAGTTGCCGTAGTCGACGTCGACTTCGCTCTCCCCGAACCGGCCGAGCGCGTCGGGGTCGGCCAGGGCGCACACGTCGGCGGTGCGCGGATCACCGATCAGGGCCCGCGTCCCACCGTGCGAGGAATCCTTCGGCAGCTGCCTCCCGGCGGACCCACGGGTGCCGTTCGGGCCGTCACCCTGCTCGTCGCCGTCCCCCGGGACGGCGACGAGGCTCAGGACCAGTGCGGCGCCGACGGCGAGGGCGGCCGCGTACAGGGCACGGCGTCGCCGTCGCGGGCGCTCGCCACCGGGGGCGGCGGGCCGGCCGTTTGGGTCCGGCGTCCCGTGGTCCGCCACGGCCGCCAGCAGCCGCCCGGCCTCGGCCGCGTCGGGGCGCTGCTGTGGGTCGCGCCGCAGCATGGCGCCGAGCACGGGGTGGAGCGGGCCCACGGTTTCGGTGTCCATCTCGACGACGCCCTGCTCGGCCTTCCAGTACGCCAGACGGTCCTGGTCCTCCCCGGCGGCCCGTGCCTCGTCACCGTCCGCCTCGGGCTCGCCGCCGCGCGGCGGGGAACCGGTGACGAGGGCGTAGAGGGTGGCGCCCAGGCAGAACACGTCGGAGGCGGGCCGGGGGACGTTCCCCGGGCCAGTTCGGGGGCGGCGTAGTCCGGGGTGAAGCTGTAGGGCCCGTTGGCCGTGATGGTCTCGCTGCCGCCGGCCCGGTAGGCGGCACCGAAGTCCAGCAGCTTCGCGGTACCGCGCCGGGTGAGGCCGACGTTCGCCGGCTTGACGTCGCCAGTGGACGATGCCCGCCTCGTGCAACGCGGCGAGAGAGTCGGCGAGTTGGGCCCCGATCCGGGCCACGCGCTCGGGGCTCATGGGCGGTTGCCGGTCGAGGCCGCCGCCGGGCACGTACTCCATGACGAACCAGTACGTCTCGCCCACATCCCCGCCGCCGTCGCCGCCCGTGTCCCCGTCCGGCGGCACCGTGACGACGTCGAACAGCGTCACGACATGCGGATGATCACGGAACTTGGCCAGGGCGCGCGGCTCGCCCAGCAGCCGCCGCACCGCGGTCTCGCGGTCGCCCTCGACCCGCTCCGGCTTCAGCGCGACGTCCTGCCCCACCACCGTGTCGTGGGCCAGCCACACGTCGCCGCCGCGCCCTGCGCCGATGACCTCCTTGAGGACATAGCGGCCGGCGAACTCGTCTCCGGGACGCACGTTCTTCTCCCCCTCGCATCGGCCCAGAACGCGCGCCACACCCACGCGCGCGTAAGGGGAACCTACTGCGTACAGGGGAGGTTACTCACAGTCTCCCCAGAGCCTCCATCAGCCGCACGCATGCGCCCCTCCCGTCCAGGGGGGCCTCCCGCCGCCCTGGGCGAGGTCCGCATCCAGGCCCCCGCCGACGTGCTGATCGTTACGTCCCCGACCCCTGTAGCGCGCCGGTGACATTCGGGACGAACCCGTAGCAGGTGTGCGGGGCAACGTATGCGGGGGTGACGGGTCCTAGTGAGTGCAAGGGCTGAAGCCCGCGCATTCACAAAACATGGGGGAAAGACATGCACGCCCGTACCCGAGGCATCCGCACCACCGTGGCCGCGCTGGCGGCCGCCGCCGGTGTCGCCGCAGTCGCCGTCCCGGCCGCTGCCGCCACCACACCGGCCTCCGCCACCACAGCGACTTCCGCCACACCCCGGTTCCTGGAGCCGGCCGAGCTGCCGCCGCACCCGACCTCGCCCTGGTACGCCGGTCCGGTCACCGCCGGTCAGCCGGACCCGCTGCCGGTCTGTGTGGGCGAGGCCCTGCCGTCCATCGCCACCCACCGCTCGTTCGGGACCGAGTACGACACCAGCGCCCAGCAGATCACGGTCGTGGAGCGCGACGTGCAGCGGGCCAAGGACTTCGCGGCGCTGCTGCGCAAGGACCTCGCGGGCTGCGCGAAGAAGCTGATGGAGCGGGACCCCGACATCACGGCGACGCAGAAGTACTACGGCCGGCTGAACGTGGAGGAGGGCGCCCATGTCTACGGCCTCCACACCGCTTCGGCGTGGGGTTCCTCCGACATCGGCCTGTTCTCGGTCGGCCGCGACGGCAGGACAGTGACGATCGTCCTGTGGGGGCAGATGGGCAACTTCCAGCACGCCCAGGTGTCCGACTTCAAGACCACCACCGTCACGGCGGTCAACAAGCTGTACTGACGGGCTCAGCCGCTGGCAGGGCTTCCGCGCCCGTCGTAGACGAGAAGCCCGTCGTCGCGCAGTCGCGCGCCGGGCGTCGGCGCATGGGCGCTGAGGCGCCCGTCGTGCATGAGGTGGCGGGCGGGTACGCCGCGGGCGAGTACCGCGAAGTCGGCGATCAGCCGGCGGTGGCAGCGCCACCAGACGGCCTCGCTGCACAACACGGCGGTGCGGCCGTGCGCGGCCTCGCGCAGAACCCGGTCCATCGCGGTGACGAACTCGGGGGAGCGGGTGTGGGCGGCGTAACCGCGGAAGGAGGCGTTGCGCCAGACGGTGTCCGGGCTGTCCACGGGAGCTGTGCGGAACCCGCCCAGGGCGGGTTCCCACCGGTAGGCGATGCCGCGGTCCGGCATCCACTCGGCGAGCCGCCGCCGCGACAGATCGGGGTCGCGGCGGCTGCCGGGGGCGGTCCGCACGTCCACGACGGCCGTGACGCCGGCCTGACGCAGCAGATCGGCGATCCGGTCCCGACCGGCGGTGCTGTGCCCGAAGGTCAGCAGAATCGCGTCCACACCACCGGACTATCCCGTTCTCGCGGACCCACACGAGAGAAGGGGCCGAGCTGCCCATCCGCCGCTGCGCCCCGAGGAGTACCGGTGACCGATTTGCGCATGGTCACCTACACGGCAGCGGCCGCAAGCGGCGACGCGCGGAAGCTGGACCTCCTTCGCGTCACAACCGGCCAGAGCGCCGTCGCGCTCCCCTGAGCGCGACGGCTGGGTGGTCTCTCCGAGTCGAGGACGAAAAACCTAGATGTCCCGGAATGTCTCGATCTGCGCCCCGATCGAGTTCAGCCGCTCGGCCAGGTCCTCGTAACCCCGGTTGATGACGTACACGTTGCGCAGCACCGACGTGCCCTCGGCCGCCATCATCGCCAGGAGGACGACCACGGCGGGGCGCAGGGCGGGCGGGCACATCATCTCGGCGGCGCGCCAGCGGGTCGGGCCCTCGACCAGGACGCGGTGCGGGTCGAGGAGCTGGAGCCGGCCGCCGAGGCGGTTCAGGTCCGTCAGGTAGATCGCGCGGTTGTCGTAGACCCAGTCGTGGATGAGGGTCTTGCCCTGGGCGACCGCCGCGATGGCCGCGAAGAACGGGACGTTGTCGATGTTCAGGCCGGGGAACGGCATGGGGTGGATCTTGTCGATCGGCGCCTCCAGCTTGGAGGGCCGGACGGTGAGGTCCACCAGCCGGGTGCGGCCGTTGTCGGCGAAGTACTCGGGCGTGCGGTCGTGGTCGAGGCCCATCTCCTCCAGGACCGCCAGCTCGATCTCCAGGAACTCGATCGGCACCCGGCGCACCGTCAGCTCCGACTCGGTGACCACGGCCGCCGCGACGAGGCTCATCGCCTCGACCGGGTCCTCGGAGGGGGAGTAGTCCACGTCGACGTCGATGGTCGGCACGCCGTGCACGGTGAGCGTGGTGGTGCCGATGCCGTCGACCTTGACGCCGAGGGCCTCCAGGAAGAAGCACAGGTCCTGGACCATGTAGTTGGAGGAGGCGTTGCGGATGACGGTGATGCCGTCGTGCCGGGCGGCGGCGAGCAGCGCGTTCTCGGTCACCGTGTCGCCGCGCTCGGTCAGCACGATGGGGCGGTCGGGGCGGACCGAGCGGTCGACCATCGCGTGGTACTGGCCCTCGGTGGCGGCGATGTCCAGACCGAACCGGCGCAGCGCGATCATGTGCGGCTCGACCGTGCGCGTACCGAGGTCGCAGCCGCCGGCGTAGGGCAGCTTGAAGTGGTCCATGCGGTGCAGCAGCGGACCGAGGAACATGATGATGGAACGGGTGCGGCGGGCCGCGTCCGCGTCGATCGCCGCCAGGTCCAGCTCGGCCGACGGCACGATCTCCAGGTCGACACCGTCGTTGATCCACCGGGTGCGCACGCCGATCGAGCCCAGCACCTCCAGGAGGCGGTACACCTCCTCGATACGGGCGACGCGGCGCAGCACCGTGCGCCCCTGGTTGAGCAGTGAGGCGCACAGCAGCGCGACACACGCGTTCTTGCTCGTCTTGACGTCGATGGCGCCGGAGAGCCGGCGGCCGCCGACGACCCGCAGGTGCATCGGACCGGCGTAGCCGAGGGACACGATCTCGCTGTCGAGGGCCTCCCCGATACGCGCGATCATCTCAAGGCTGATGTTCTGGTTGCCGCGCTCGATCCGGTTCACGGCGCTCTGGCTGGTTCCGAGCGCCTCGGCAAGCTGAGACTGAGTCCAGCCCCGGTGCTGCCGGGCGTCACGGATGAGCTTGCCGATGCGTACGAGGTAATCGTCTGCCATGGAGTTGAGGCTATCTCAGATATGAGATGGCGCCTGGCCGGGGGGTCCATTCGGGTGACGGGAGGTCAATCCTCCCCGGTGGCTTCAGTGTCGGCGAGTGGTGCGCGTGCGCCGCCACCCGAAAGGTCCGGGCAAATCCATCGATGTCGTACGACGTCCCGTACTGCTGCGCGTGTGCCGCGGGCCGTTCTTCCCGCCGCCGGTCGTGATGGACCAGGAGCGCTTGTTGATGTTCAGTCGCACCCCCGGAAGGATCCGGAAACTCTTGCGGAACGTGAGCGGCATGCCTGTCTCCTCTCCGTTCGTGGCGTGGATACCTGGTTCGGATACCCCGGGGAGGGGTGCGCATGACCGCGTGGCGGACGCCGGGGCATGACCAACCGGCCTCGGTGTACTAGAGTTATCTCGACATCGAGATATCTGCCGAGGAGCACCGCAGCGCACGCCGTCATCGAGTCCGACGGTAAGGGTTACCTAACTTAGCCTTACCTTAGCGGATTGGTCGAGAGGCCGTGGCGGCAGGATCGTGGTGGTACGCGCACATCAATGAAGGAGACTGTCGTGTCGGCGAACAGCTTCGACGCCCGCAGCACGTTGCAGGTGGGCGACGAGTCGTACGAGATCTTCCGGCTGGACAAGGTGGAGGGCTCGGCCCGCCTTCCGTACAGCCTCAAGGTCCTGCTGGAGAATCTGCTCCGCACCGAGGACGGCGCGAACATCACCGCCGACCACATCCGCGCCCTCGGCGGCTGGGACTCGCAGGCCCAGCCGTCGCAGGAGATCCAGTTCACGCCGGCCCGCGTGATCATGCAGGACTTCACCGGCGTTCCCTGTGTCGTGGACCTCGCGACCATGCGTGAGGCCGTGAAGGAGCTGGGCGGCGACCCGGCGAAGATCAACCCGCTGGCGCCGGCCGAGCTGGTCATCGACCACTCCGTCATCGCCGACAAGTTCGGCACGAACGAGGCCTTCGCGCAGAACGTCGAGCTGGAGTACGGCCGCAACCGCGAGCGCTACCAGTTCCTGCGCTGGGGCCAGACCGCCTTCGACGAGTTCAAGGTCGTCCCGCCCGGCACCGGCATCGTCCACCAGGTGAACATCGAGCACCTGGCCCGGACCGTGATGGTGCGAGGCGGCCAGGCGTACCCCGACACCCTCGTCGGCACCGACTCGCACACCACCATGGTCAACGGCCTCGGTGTGCTGGGCTGGGGCGTCGGCGGCATCGAGGCCGAGGCCGCCATGCTCGGCCAGCCGGTCTCCATGCTCATCCCGCGCGTCGTCGGCTTCAAGCTGACCGGTGAGCTCACCCCCGGCACGACCGCCACCGACCTCGTGCTGACCATCACCGAGATGCTCCGCAAGCACGGCGTCGTAGGCAAGTTCGTCGAGTTCTACGGCGAGGGTGTGGCGGCCACGAGCCTCGCCAACCGCGCCACCATCGGCAACATGTCGCCGGAGTTCGGCTCCACCGCCGCGATCTTCCCGATCGACGACGAGACCATCAAGTACCTGAAGCTGACGGGCCGCAGCGAGCAGCAGCTCGCCCTCGTCGAGGCGTACGCCAAGGAGCAGGGCCTCTGGCTGGACCCGAAGGCCGAGCCGGACTTCTCCGAGAAGCTCGAGCTGGACCTGTCGACGGTCGTGCCGTCCATCGCCGGCCCGAAGCGTCCGCAGGACCGTATCGTCCTCGCAGGCGCCGCCGAGCAGTTCAAGCAGGACGTCCGCAACTACGTCGACAGCGTGGACGAGGCGGGCCAGGAGTCCTTCCCGGCCTCCGACGCCCCGGCCGTCGCCCCGAACGGCGCCCCGTCCAACCCGGTCACCGTGACCGCCCCCGACGGCTCGACGTACGAGATCGACCACGGTGCCGTGACGGTCGCGGCCATCACCTCCTGCACCAACACCTCCAACCCGTACGTCATGGTCGCCGCCGCCCTGGTGGCCAAGAAGGCGGTCGAGAAGGGCCTGACCCGCAAGCCGTGGGTCAAGACCACCCTCGCCCCGGGTTCGAAGGTCGTCACCGACTACTTCGACAAGGCGGGCCTGACCCCGTACCTCGACAAGGTCGGCTTCAACCTCGTCGGCTACGGCTGCACCACCTGCATCGGCAACTCGGGCCCGCTGCCGGAGGAGGTCTCCAAGGCCGTCAACGACCACGACCTCGCGGTCACCTCGGTCCTCTCCGGCAACCGGAACTTCGAGGGCCGTATCAACCCCGACGTCAAGATGAACTACCTGGCGTCCCCGCCGCTGGTCGTGGCCTACGCGATCGCCGGCTCCATGAAGGTCGACATCACCCGTGACGCCCTGGGCACCGACCAGGACGGCAACCCGGTCTACCTGAAGGACATCTGGCCCTCCGAGGCCGAGGTGAACGACGTCGTCGCCAACGCCATCGGCGAGGACATGTTCTCCAAGTCCTACTCGGACGTCTTCGCGGGCGACGCCCAGTGGCAGGCGCTGCCGATCCCGACCGGCAACACCTTCGAGTGGGACCCGGAGTCGACGTACGTGCGCAAGCCCCCGTACTTCGAGGGCATGACGATGGAGACCACCCCGGTCTCCGACATCTCCGGCGCCCGCGTGCTGGCCAAGCTGGGCGACTCGGTCACCACCGACCACATCTCCCCGGCCGGTGCGATCAAGGCCGACACCCCGGCCGGCAAGTACCTCACCGAGCACGGCGTCGAGCGTCGCGACTTCAACTCCTACGGCTCCCGCCGTGGCAACCACGAGGTCATGATCCGCGGTACGTTCGCCAACATCCGCCTGCGCAACCAGATCGCGCCGGGCACCGAGGGCGGCTACACGCGTGACTTCACGCAGGAGGGCGGCCCGGTCTCCTTCATCTACGACGCCTCGCAGAACTACCAGGCCGCCGGCATCCCGCTGGTCGTCCTGGCCGGCAAGGAGTACGGCTCCGGCTCGTCCCGCGACTGGGCCGCCAAGGGCACCGCGCTCCTCGGCGTCAAGGCCGTCATCGCCGAGTCCTACGAGCGCATCCACCGCTCGAACCTCATCGGCATGGGCGTCCTTCCGCTCCAGTTCCCGGAGGGTGCCTCGGCCCAGTCCCTCGGTCTGACCGGCGAGGAGACGTTCTCCATCACCGGCGTCACCGAGCTCAACGAGGGCACCACCCCGCGCACGGTGAAGGTCACCAGCGACACCGGTGTCGAGTTCGACGCGGTCGTCCGCATCGACACCCCCGGTGAGGCGGACTACTACCGCAACGGCGGCATCATGCAGTACGTGCTGCGCAGCCTGATCCGCAAGTAAGCGGGCCGTCAAGGCAGTTCACGGCAGTTCGAGGGCCGCGTTCCCGGGTGACCGGGGGCGCGGCCCGCGCCGTTGACACCAGGGCCGGGTGGCCCCGGCGCGGGGTCATCGCCCGCGCTCAGGCTGAGCACAGGGTTCCCCCAGCGGGCCGGGACAGGATCGGTACATGTCTGGCACCCCTGGGTCACTGCGCACCCAGCTCCTCGTCCGTGTCGGTGCCGTCCTCGTCGCCGTCTGTGCCGCGATGACGCTCGCCGGCGTCCTCGCCCAGCGGGCGTATCTGCTGGACCGTCTGGACGGCCGGGTCGTGGACGCCGCCGAACACGGTCTGGCCCGGGCCTCGCTGCGGCCGGGCGACGACCGGGACCTGACGTTCCTCGACGGGGCCGGGCACCCAGCCGGGCTGCTCGCTGCCCGGCTCGACGCGCACGGCGCGGTCACGGCCGGGGCGGTGGCCGGCCCGGCCGCCCCACCGCGGAACCTCACCCCCGGCCAGCGCACCGCCCTGCGTGGCATCGCCCCCGACGGCACGCCCCACACCCGGACCGTCCCCGGCCTCGGCACCTACCGGGTCACCGGGCTGGAGGCGAGCGGGGTCCGTGTCCTCGCCGGACTGCCCCTGGACGAGGTGCAGGAGATGACACACCGTCTGGCCGTGGTCGAGGCGGTCGTCGCAGCGGCCGGGCTCGCCTTCGCGGGCTGTGTCTGTGCCGTCGTCGTACGGCGTCAGCTGCGTCCCCTCGGCCGGGTCGCCGCCGTCGCCGCCGAGGTCGCCCGGGTGCCGCTCGGCCGCGACCGGCTCGGCGGGCTGCCCCGGGTGCCCGAGGCGGACACCGACCCCGGCAGCGAGGCAGGGCGGGTCGGCGCCGCGCTCAACCGCATGATCGACCATGCCGAGACCGCCCATGCCGAACGCCGCCGGGGCGAGGAGCGGGTGCGCCGCAGCGAGGAACGCATGCGCCGCTTCCTGTCCGACGCCGGCCATGAACTCCGTACACCGCTGGCCTCCATCGTCGGCTACGCGGAACTCATGAACCGCGGCACCGGCCCGGTCGAGCCGGCGCCGGCCTGGCGCCGGGTCGCCGCCGAGTCGGCACGCATGACGGCCCTGGTCGAGGACCTCCTGCTGCTGGCCCGGCTGGACGAGGGCCGCCCCGTGCCGTCCGCCGAGGTGGACCTGGCGGCGCTGGTCGCCGAGGCGGTGTGGGAGGCGCGGGCGGCGGACGCGGACCACACCTGGCGGCTGGCGCTGCGCCTCGACGCGCCGGCGCTGGTCACCGGCGACGAGACGGCCCTGCGCAAGGCCGTGGCGTATCTCCTCGCCAACGCCCGGGCGCACACCCCGCCCGGCACCACGGTCGTGGCCGCGGTGGAGTCCACCGCCGGGCGCCGCCTCGTCCGCGTCCGCGACGACGGCCCCGGCATCCCGGCGCACCTCCTCGGCACGGTCTTCGACCGCTTCACCCGCGCCGACGCCTCCCGCTCGCGCAGCGGCCCGGAGGCCGGGGGATCCGGTCTCGGCCTGGCCGTCGTCGAGGCGGTCGCCTGCGCGCACGGCGGGCACGCGGGTGTGCGCAGCGCACCGGGACACACCGAGTTCACCGTGGAACTTCCCCCCGCCGAGGAGACGGAGGATGAACTGCCGTCGCCCGCCGGGGCGCTGGGGCTCTTTGAGCGGCGTTGACCGCCGCGTCACTCGCCCCGGTACTTCGCCGCCGCCACCTGGGCGAGGTCCTGCGACTTCTCCAGGGCCGTGTCCACCGACTGGTGCCCGGCGATGGCCGCGGCGATCTGCTCGGAGACCGCCGTACCGAGCACGGCGAACTCGGGAATGCCCAGGAAGCCGATGCCGGCGTAGGGGCGGGGGCGACGCCGGGATTCTTCGGGTCGGCGGAATCGGTCGCCGCCGTGTACTCCTGCCGGTACCAGGCGCCGGCCGCCTGCTGGTACTGGGGGTTGGCGTAGAGCGACTTGCGGTTCCCGGCGGGCGCCGCGGTCCAGCCCACCTCCCGCCCGACCAGCTCCTGGTACTCCTTGGAGGAGGCCCAGGAGATGAACTCCCAGGCGGCGTCCTTGTTGTCGGAGGCCTGTTGGATGCCCCACGCCCAGGTCCACAGCCAGCCGGCCTTCTCGGTCCGGTCGTGCGGGGCCGGGACGTAGCCGACCTTGCCCTTGACCGAGGAACCGTCGGCCTCGATCGACGAGGCCAGCGACGTGGCGTCGTACATCATGGCGCACTTGCCCGCGACGAAGCTGTCGAGGATCTCCAGCACGCCCATCCGTTCGGCGCCGGGCTGGCCGTGGGAGCGGAGCAGGTCGACGTAGAAGCCGACGGCCCTCTTGAACTCGGGTGAGGTCAGGCGCGCGTTCCAGTCCATGTCGTACCAGGCGCCGCCGAAGGTGTTGACGACCGTGTTGATGGGGGCGAGATTCTGGCCCCAGCCCGGCAGGCCGCGCAGGCAGATGCCGCTCGCGCCGTCGGTGCCGTCGACCTGGGCGGCGAGGTCGGCGACCTGCTGCCAGGTCGGGTTCGGCGGCATGGTCAGCCCGTCCTTGCGGAAGAGGTCCTTGCGGTACATCAGGAAGGAACCCTCGCCGTAGAACGGCTCGGCGTAGAGCTTGCCGTCCTGGCCGGTCAGCGAGGACACCAGGTTGGGGAAGACGTCGCCCTGGTCGAAGTCCTCGTCGGCCTTCACATAGGGGTCCAGCGGGGCGAGCCAGCCGTTGTCCGAGTAGATAGGCACCTCGTAGGCGCTCACGCTGGCCACGTCATAGGTGCCGGCCTGGGTCGCGAACTCGCGGTTCATCTGCTCCCGCGCCTCGTTCTCCGGCAGCAGGGTGTAGTCGACCGTGATGCCGGTCTCCGCGGTGAAGTGTTTCTTGGTGAGCTTCTTGAGGGTCTGCACCTGGGGCACGTCCGTGGCGAGCACGCTGAGGTCGGCCTGCTCGCCGCCGGGCGGGTCCGTGTCACCGCATCCGGCGAGGACAAGGCCAGCGACGGCCGTGGCGGCCACGGCCGCCCGGACGAGGCGGCTGCGTTTCATGGCACTCCGGCCCCTACCCGTTTTTGCCGTTTCATAGGCATTTTGGGACACATTCATGGCTCATGGACGGCCCCGCCGGGCCGCCGCGCGTCTGGAGAGCGCGTCGGCCGCGACGGCGGCCAGCAGCACCCCACCCGTGATCATGAACTGCACGGCGTCCTCCACCCCCAGCAGCCCCATGCCCGAGGCGATCGACTGGATGACCAGCACGCCGAGCAGCACGGACCAGGGCGAGCCACGCCCGCCGAACAGGCTCGTACCGCCGATGACGGCCGCCGCGATGGCGTTGATCAGCAGCATTCCGGAACCGGCCGCCCGGGCCGTCGTGGGGCTCGCCGAGGTCAGGCCCGAGGCCACGAACAGCCCGCCGATCGCGGCCAGCGTCCCCGACACCATGAACATCGCGACCCGCACCCGCTCCACGGCGATGCCCGCCCGCCGCGCCGCCTCGACCCCGCCGCCGAGCGCGTACACCCGCCGCCCGTAGCGGGTGCGGCGCAGCACGTAGTCCGAGACGACGAGGACCACCAGGAAGATCAGCAGCGCGAACGGCAGACCCTGGAACCGGTTGAGCGTGTGGGCCGCGGCGAAGGCGAGCACCGCGAGCAGACCGGTGCGCACCCAGATCTCGCCCATCGGCCGGTACGGCATCCCGGCGGCCCGGTGCCGGGCGCGGTTGCGGTGGGCGGCCAGGAAGTACCCGGCCGTGCCGAGCGCCGCCACCGTGTAGGCCGCCACGTCGTCACCGAAGTGCCGGCTGGTCAGGGAGGCGACCAGGCCCTCCTCGTCGATGTTGATCGTGCCGCTCGCGCCCAGCAGGTACAGCGTCAGGCCGTTCCAGATCAGCAGCCCCGCGAGGGTCACGACGAACGCGGGTACGCCGAGCCAGGCGAAGAACAACCCGTGGAAGGCGCCCACCGCCGTGCCCGCGGCGACCGCCACGATCACCGCGAGCCCCTCCGGCATTCCGTGGCTCACGTTCAGCACGGCGAAGGCGGCCCCCGCCAGGCCGCTGACCGAGCCGACCGACAGATCGATCTCCCGGATCAGCAGCACGAACACGATGCCGACGGCGACCAGGCCGGTCCCGACGATGTCCACGCTGAGGTTGGACAGGTTGCGCGGCGAGAGGAACTTGTCGTCCAGCGCCTGGAAGACGATCCAGATCACGATCAACCCGGCGATCACCAGCAGCGGCCCGCGCTCGCCGTCCCGCACACTGCCGCGCATCTCCAGGGCGTAGTCGCGCAGACTGCCGGACCAGCCGCGGGGGCGCGGCCCGCGGCCGGGCGCGACCGGCCCGGCGCCCCGGTGCGGCCCGCCCCCGGTCACGGCCACGCCTCCTCGTCGCCCTTCGTACGGTGCGCCACGGCGTTGTCCGCCGCCCCGGTGACGGAGGAGATGATCTGCTCCTGCGTCACGGTGCTCACGTCGAACAGACCGTTGTTGCGGCCCAGCCGCAGCACGGCGACCCGGTCCGCGACGGCCTTGATGTCACCCATGTTGTGGCTGATGAGGATGATCGCCATACCGCGGTCGCGCACCTCCTCGATGAGGTCGAGCAGATGGCTGGTCTGCTCGACGCCCAGGGCGGCGGTGGGCTCGTCGAGAAGCAGCACCTTGGGCGCGCCCATGAGCGAGCGGGAGATCGCGACGGCCTGCCGCTGCCCGGCGGACAGCGCCGCGACCGGCATCCGCACGTCGGGGATACGGATCGACAGGGCCCGCATCAGATCGCGGGCGCGGCGCTCCATCCCCACCTCGTCGAGGATGCCCACCCGGTGGATCTCCCGGCCGAGGAAGAGATTGCCCACGACGTCCAGGTTGTCGCACATGGCGAGGTCCTGGTAGACGGCCGCGATGCCCAGGGCGTGGGCGTCGTGCGGGCGTTTGATCTGCACGAGCCGCCCCTCCCACTCGATGACGCCCCGGTCGGCTGGGCTGACGCCCGAGATCACCTTGATCAGCGTGGACTTGCCGGCGCCGTTGTCGCCCGCCAGGGCCACGACCTCACCGGCCCGGACCTGGAGGTCGACGTCCACGAGCGCCTGCACGCCGCCGAACCGCTTGGAGATGCCGCGCAACGCCAGTACGGGTGGATGGGCCACGGGGGATCACCTCCCTCACCGGGTGAGCCCGATCCGGTCGCAGGCCGACCGGAGCTTCGGGGTGCAGATCTGGTCGATCGTGTAGACGCCGTCCCGGACGAGCGTCCGCCCGATCGTCTCGGCCGTCACGGAGACCGGGTCGAGCAGCACCGCCGGGACGTCCGGGGTGGTGGGGCTGTCCACGGTCGACGTGACGAGGGCGTCGAGGTCGTTGCCGCGTGCCAGGGCGACGGCCATGGCGGAGGCCGCCTCGGTCTCCTGCCGGAAGGGCTTGTAGACGGTCATGTACTGCTCGCCCTTGACGATGCGCCGCACGGCGTCGAGGTCGGCGTCCTGGCCGGTGACCGGGGGCAGCGGCGAGACGCGGGCGCTCTTGAGCGCCGCGATGACACCGGCGGCGATCGAGTCGTTGGCCGCGAGCACCCCGTCGATCTGGTTCGGGCCGAGGGCGCTGATCGCGGCGGACATGTGGTCGTGCGCGTTCTCCGTGCGCCAGCCGAGGGTGTCGTACGACTTGAGGATCCGCACCCTGTCCTGGAGCACGGACCGGGCGCCGCCCTCGTACCAGGCGGCGTTGGGGCTGGAGGGGTCGCCGTTCACCATGACGACGCCGCCGTCGTCGGCCCTGGCTCCCATGCCCTTCAGCAGTGCCTCGCCCTGGAGTCTGCCGACCCGGCCGCCGTCGAAACTGACGAAACCCGAGATCGGGCCCTCGGCGAGCCGGTCGTAGGCGACGACCGGAATGCCCGCGCGGTCCGCCGCGCGGACCGAGGAGCGCAGCGCCTTGGGGTCGACGACGTCCAGGATCAGGACGGACACACCCCGGGTGATCATGGAGTTCACCTGCTGCCGTTGGCTCGCCGTGTCGTTCTCCGCGTTGGCGTAGACGACCTCGCACTCCGGGCACAGCTCCTTCACCCGCTTCTCGATCAAGGGCTTGTCGGACTGCTCCCAGCGGGGCACCGCGCGGCTCGGCAGCAGCAGCCCGACGGTGAACCCGCCCTCGCCCTGCCCGCCGTCCTCGGTACAGCCGGCCAGGGCCACCGCCATGACAGCCGCGACGAGCCCGGCGCCCACACGCCGGCTGACGGCCTCTCATCCCGACCCCCCTCCTGGGACCGGCCTCGTCCCGAGGGGTTGCTCCGGCCCGGGGGCCGGTGCTGGTCCGGGGCTTGGTGCTCGTTCGGATCCAGGGCCCGGTCCGGGTTCCCGCTCCGGCTCCGGGACCGACCGCGGTCCTGGCTTCGGCCCGCGGCCCAGGCTTGGTTCCGGTCCGGGGCCTGGTTCTCGTTCGGGTCCGGGGTCCGGCTTCGGCGCGAGGGCCGGGCTTGGTTCCGTTCCGGGGCTTGGTTCTCGTTCGGGTCGGGGGTCTGATCTGGGTTCCGGCGTCGGCCCGAGGCCCTGTCTCCGCTTCGGGCGCGGTTCCAACCCATGCCCCAGCCCCGGGTGCGGCCGATGCCCCAGCCCCGGCCGGGCTCCCGTTCCTCTTCCGGCTCGACCCACGGTGCCTCTTCCGGCGTCGGCTCCTCTGCCGGTGCCCGGTCCGCCTCCTGCTCCTGGCGTGACACGACGATCTCGCTCCACACCTGCTTGCCGCCGCCGACCGGCACCGAGCCCCAGGCCGCCGACAGCGCCTCGACCAGGAAGAGCCCCCGGCCGCCGGTCGACTCCCAGTCCACGACCACCGGCTTGGCCGGCGCCCGCGGCGAGGAGTCGCTCACGGTCACCCGCAGCCGGTCCGCGGCCAGGGTCAGGTCCAGCCGGAGCGCGCCCTGCGTGTGCACCAGCGCGTTGGTGACCAGCTCCGACACCACCAGTAGAACGGTGTCGGCCTCGTCCACGATGTCCCACGAACGCAGCGTGCGCGCGCTGAACCGGCGGGCGTGCATGACCGCGTCCGGCAGCCGCCACACCACCCAGCCCGACCGCACCGGCCGCACCCGCATCCCGTCGTAGCGCAGCAGCAGCAACGCCACGTCGTCCTCCCGGCGGCCGGCCTCGCCGAGCAGGTCGTCGGCCATCCGCCCCGGGTCGGAGGGATCGGCCGCGGCGAGCGCCTCGCGCACGATCCGCATGCCCTCGTCCACGTCCAGTTCGGCCGACTCGACCAGGCCGTCCGTCACCAGCGCGAGCACCGTGCCGGGCGTCAGCGCCACCGCCGTCAGCGGGAACTCCGCGTCCTCCAGCACGCCCAGCGGAAGCCCGCCCTCGACCGCGATCTCCTCCGTGCCGCCATCGGGATGACGCAACAGCGGGGACAGATGCCCGGCCCGCACGAACAGCGCGTTGCCCTCCTCCAGGTCCAGCTCGACGTAGCAGCACGTGGCGAACAGGTCGGTCTCCATGCCGACGAGCAGCCGGTTGGCGTGCGAGACGACCACGTCCGGCGGATGCCCCTCCACGGCGTAGGCCCTGACCGCCGTGCGCATCTGGCCCATGATCGTCGCTGCCCCGGCGCTGTGCCCCTGCACATCACCGATGACCAGGGCCACCTTCCTCTCCGACAGCGCGATCACGTCGTACCAGTCGCCGCCCACCTGGAGCCCGCGCCGGGCGGGCAGATAGCGGGCCACGGCGATGCCCCCGGGCAACGGGGGAGACGGCGCGGCAGCAGGCTGCGCTGGAGCATCGTCGCGAGTTCCTGCTCGGCGTCGTAGGCGTGCGCGCGGATCAGGGCCTGCCCCACCAGCCCCGCGGTCGCCGTCAGCAGGGCCCGTTCCTCGGGCGCGAACTCGTGCGGGGTGTCCCAGCCGACCAGGCACACCCCGGCCACCCTGCCCTTGGCCGGCAGTGGCAGGACCGCGAGCCCGCCGGGGCCGATCCCCGCGAGCCCGGGTTCCAGCACGGCACCCGCCGGCCACAGGCTCATCCGCCCGTCCCGCAGCGCCGCCTGGAGCGTGGGCAGGGCGGTGACCGGCGCGTCGGGCCACTCCGAGCGCCACTCGGAACGCCACAGCTCCGGCCAGGCACCCGCACCCGGCGGATCGAGCACGGTGACCGCCAGCCGGTCCTCCAGCAGCTCGGCGAGCGCCACCCGGTCGGCACCCAGCGGCTCGCGCAGCGCGGCGACCACCACGCGACTGACGTCCCGGACCGTCGTGGCGTCGTCGAGCGCGGCCGTCAGCCACTGGATCCGGGCGACGTCGCTGGCGCTCCGGCGCAGCACCGGGGCGGCGGTCACCACGCCCAGCACCCGCTCCGGGGCACCGTCGGGGCGCTTCAGCACCCGGCAGCTCAGGCGCAGCCAGCACAGTTCACCGGTGGCCCGGCGGGTACGGAACTCCAGTTCCCGTCGCCCGGGGGTCTGCGGGGACGGTTCGATGACCGACATCAGGGCCGGGACGTCCTCCGGGACGCTGTACGAGAGCAGGGTGTCGGTCTTGCCGTCGAAGCCGCCCTCGGGGATACCGACCAGTTCGAGCAGGGCCGGGTCGGTCTCGACCAGCCCGGTCCCGGGCGCCAGGGCGAAGGAACCGACCCCCAGGGCGCGCAGGGCGGAGTCCAGGAGCGGCGAGGGGGCGGACCGGTCGGCCTCGCCCCGGAGCCGCCCGGCGACCGCCTCGGCATACCGCTCCAGGAACTCCCGCTGCTCGGCCCCGAACCCCTCCCCGGCCTCTCCCACCACGACCAGGCACCCCAGCCACCCGCCGGCGGCCCCCAGGGGCACCGCCCCGAGTGGCGCGCCGGCGGCTCCGCCTTCCTGCCGGCCCGCGAGCCACAGCGGCCGCCCACTCCGAAAGGCCTCGACCACGGCTGACCCGATGGTTCCCGACACCGCTGCGTAGCCCGGCGCCGGGGCGGGCGAGGTGCCCCCGCCATGCCGCACGCGACTCGGCAACCCGTAGCGCCCCGGCTCGCCGCCGGCCGACTCCACCAGCCGGAGTTCCGCGCCGTGCTCGCTCCGTACGTACACCGCCGCCAGCACCACCCCGGCAAACGTCAGGACCCGCTCCCGCGCGGCGGACTCCGGCGTGGGACGAGGCGCCCCGGTGTCCCCGTGCCCCGGTGCCCGAAGGCCGGGGGCCGCGGCCCGGGCATCGCCGTAATGGGGCATGTCCGCATCCACCTCCCGTCCGTGCCGCGGCCACCGGCAGGTGGGAGTCCCCGGAACTCAGGCGACGACGACGCGGCGGATCCACGCCCACGTGAGCGGCAGGGCACCCTCACAACAGAATCGCACACCTGGATAACAGCGACATATGGGACTGAAGGACGACTCAGGCATCGCTCTGGCGATTTCCGGCCCCGCGCACCTCCCACGAGCCGCCGCCCGCCAACGTGGCGCCACATGGCCCACAGCGAGACCGAGGTCACGGCGGCACTGTCACCCGCCAATCGGGTCCCGCGGTCGCCTCTCCGCGGACACCCGCCAGCGGGCCCGGCAGCCGGGACGCCCCGGCCGCCGGACCCGCCCGACGCGACGGTTCAGCCGACCCGGCAGGGCAGGCTCGTCGTGCTGTCACCGCCCGAGCCGGAGACGGTGTATCCGAACGTCGTGCTCTTGCCGGGATCGAGGGAGCCGTTCCAGCCGGCGTTGTGGACCATCACCGACTGGCCGTTGTAGGTGGCGTTGCCGCTCCACAGGCTGTCGATCTTCTGGCCGGACGGCAGCGTCCAGTCGACCATCCAGCCGAGCATCGGGACGGTGCCGGTGTTGGTGACGGTCACCTCGGACTGGTAGCCGCCGTTCCAGCTGCCGGTCGTCTTGCGGGTGGCCGTGCACGTGCCGGGCACCGGCTCGGACGGGTCGCCCGGCTGCTTGATGCCGGTCACCTCGCCGTTGCCGCCGTCGAAGACGACGTCCGAGCAGGAGTAGAAGGTCTCCTGGCTGTCGGAGCGCTGCCAGACCATGTAGATGATGTGGCGGCCCGACTTGCCCTCAGGGAGCTTGCCGGTCCAGGAGTAGTTGGCCTCGACCGTGCCCGGGGAGCCGTTCAGCGGCGGGTGGTCGACGCTCAGGAACGGCCGTTCCTCCATGTCGTTCCAGGTGAGCGTCTTGGTCGGGTCGAAGCCGTCCTTCGTGATGTAGACGTAGAACCAACCCGGGTGCGCCGCCCAGGCATTGTAAGAGAAGTCGACCGTCGCGCCCGAGGTGAGGTGGGTGAGCGGCCAGTCCTTGCTGGGCGTGTTGAACCCGGTGAAGTTGGTGTTGCCGCCGCTGCACAGCTCGCCGTCCGGTACGAAGCCCCGGGTGCGGCCGGCGCTGTCCGAGCGGAGCACCGAGAACCAGTTGTAGAACGGCGTCGTGCCGCTGACCTGCTGCGCGGCCCGGCAGGCCGGGTTGACCGGCTTGATCTCACCGGTGTCGGTCAGACCGTCCTGCCAGCACAGGAAGGTGCGGCTGCCGGGCTTCATGGGGGTGCCGTGTGCCTCCGCCTCACCACCGGCCGTCATGACCAGGCCGAGGGCCGGAACGGTGACGAGGAGGGAGAGCAGGACCAGGAGGAGGGCTCGGGCCCGGGTGGGAAAAGCTGATCGGGGCATCGGGGGTCCACCCGAAGTTGTCAGGATCATGACAGCATCGTCCGTTCCTTGAGGTACGGGCCTGTGGATGCGTGTGTGCGAATGCGCGGGATGGGAGCGACTCGAGGCGGGTTCCGGTCCACCGATATGGGAGCGCTCCCACCCCGCTGTTGCGGAAGTTAGCGCCGGGCGGCGCAGTTGTCTACGGCTGTCGCAGCCGGGCGCCGGTCAGGATTCCGGCGTCATCGGCGTCAGGTTTTGTGAAGTTGACTTTGCATTCCATTCACGATTGGCTGCGGATTCGACCTTTCATGATCCGGGGGGATCCCTTTGAACCGCACCATCCGTGCAACCGTTTGTGCCGTCGCCACCGCCGGTCTCGCGCTCGGTCTCAGCTCCTGCTCCGAGGCCGTCGACCAGGTCGACAAGGCAGTGGACGAGACGTACGAAGTCACCTACGAGGTGACGGGGAAGAACGTCGACTCGATCGAGTTCCACGGCGGCGGTGGCAAGGCCATGGAGCCGAAGGTCGAGTCGGTGTCGAAGCCCGAGCTGCCCTGGAAGAAGACGGTCACGCTGCGCGGCATCATGCCCGCGGCGGTCATGCCGGTCGCCGCGGACCCCGAAGGCGCCCAGGTCACATGCAAGATCATCCACAAGGGCAAGGTGATCGAGGAACAGAGTGCCGATGGTCTGGTGACCGCCGGCGGCTGCACCGCGGAGTCCCCTATCGGGAAGTAACCCCGAATTGCGCGGCCGATGGACGGGTCGGCATCCCGCACCCGGAGTTCCGGCCGGACCTCGGGTCAACGAACCCCGAACGATGACCGCGAATCATGCGGTCATCACTTCCGACCACCCAACACCTCCCGCAGCCAATCCAGTTGACGCCGCACCTGCACCGCGTCACCCCCCTCGTGCCCGTTGAACGGATGCGCGTGGATCTCCTTGCGCGGGGCCGTGCCGGTCAGTTCGGCATAGCGGTTGAACGCGGCGTACGCCCCGCTCGGCGGGCACACCGTGTCCCGTAGCCCCACGCCGAAGTGAGCCGGAGCCTGCGCGCGGCGGGCGAAGGAGACGCCCTCGACGTAGGACAGCGTGCGGTAGGCGTCGTGCTCGGCGCCCCGGTGGACGGAGAGATAGGACGCGATCTCCCCGTACGGCCCCGCGTCCGTGAGGTCGAGCGCGCGGCGGATGCCGGACAGCAGCGGGGCGGTGACGAGCAGCGCCGCCAGGCCGGGGACGAGCCCCGCGACCGCGAGGGCCAGGCCGCCGCCCTGGCTGTTGCCGACGGCCGCGGTCCGCGCGGGATCGACGCCGGGCAGTGCCCGTACCACCGTGACCGCGCGGACCGCGTCCGTGATCAGACGGCGGTAGTGGTAGTCCTCGGGCGCGAGCAGGCCGCGTACCGCAGGGCCGGGCCCGCCCGGGGCCGTGGCGTGCGGGTCGGGGGTGTCGCCGCCGCAGCCGTACTCGTCGCCCTGGCCGCGGTTGTCCATGAGCAGGTGCGCGTACCCGGCGTTGACCCAGGTGAGGCGTTCGTGGGGGAGGCCCCGGCCGCGTCCGTACCCGGCGAACTCGACGACGGCGGGCAGGAGTTCGTCGACACCGGCCGGCTTGCTGAACCAGGCGCGCACCGGATCGCCTGCGAAGCCCCGGAACGTCACGTCCCAGGTCCGGGTCAGCCGCAGGCCCGTCTCCACCGGCCGCGCCGACACCAGCGGGTCCGCCTGCCCGGCCTCCTTCAGTGTGCGCAGCCAGAACGCGTCGAAGTCGGCGGGCTCCCCGACGTCCGGGCGATGGCGCTCCAGTTCCGTCAGCGGCAGGTCGAACGCGGGCACGGCGGCACCTCGCAGGAGTCGGTAGGCATCCAGAAACTTGCGATGGACGACGGACGGCAGGCCCCTGGGATCTACCCAGGTTCGACGCGATACCAACGCGGCACAGACGCCTCAGCCGACTGCCGCCGCACCCATTGACAGCGCTTTCTGATGCCTTTAAGTTGCCGCGAAGTTACCGGTAAGCGCTCGAAAGTTTCGGTTCCGCGTCCCATGCCCACGGGAGGCCCGAGCAATGAGCACGTCCACCACGTCGGCCCCGCCGGGCACCAAGGATCCGCCTGAGGCCTCAGCCGCACCCCGACGCGGCAAGCGGGACCCCGCCCGGACCGGCTGGCGGCGGGCGCTGCGCCGCGACTGGCAGTTGTACTCGCTGGCGATCCTGCCGCTGCTGTTCTTCCTGGTCTTCCGCTATCTGCCGATGATCGGCAATGTCATCGCCTTCCGGCGTTTCGAGCCCGGCGGGTCGATCTTCGGCGAGGAGTGGGTGGGGCTGCGCTATGTGCAGATGTTCCTCAACGACCCCACCTTCTGGCAGGTCTTCCGCAACACCCTGTGGATCGGCGGCCTCACGCTGCTGTTCTGCTTCCCGGTCCCCATCGTGCTGGCGCTGCTGCTCAACGAGGTGCGCCGGCGCTCCCTGAAGCGGTTCGTGCAGTCGGTGTCGTACCTCCCGCACTTCCTGTCGATCGTGATCGTCGCGGGCATCACGATGCAGATGCTGGCCAGTGACGGCCCGGTCAACCACGTCCTCGGCTGGTTCGGCCACGAACCGATCCGCTTCATCCAGGAACCCGAGTGGTTCCGCACGGTCTACGTCGGCTCGGAGATCTGGCAGACCGCCGGCTGGGGCACGATCCTCTACCTCGCCGCGCTCACCACGATCGACGAGGACCTGTACGAGGCCGCGCGCATCGACGGCGCCAACCGCTGGCAGCAGATCTGGCACGTCACCCTGCCCGGCATCCGGCCCACCATGGTCACGCTGCTGATCCTGAACATCGGCGCGTTCATGGCGGTCGGCTTCGAGAAGGTCCTGCTGCTGTACAACCCGCTGACGTATCCGACCGCCGACGTGATCTCGACGTACGTGTACCGGTCCGGCGTGGAGTCCAACAGCTTCAGTTACGCCGCCGCCATCGGACTGTTCGAGGCGATCATCGGCCTGGTCCTCATCACGTCCGCCAACCAGCTCTCGCGCCGCACAGTGGGGACGAGTCTGTGGTGAAGCCGAGTCACTCCTACAGGGTCTTCCAGGGTGTCAACGGGGTGGTCCTCACCCTCGTCGTGCTGGTGACCCTGTACCCCTTCGTCAACATCCTCGCGCGGTCCTTCAGCGGCGAGCGCCAGATCCGGGCCGGCGAGGTGACCCTGCTGCCCAAGGGGTTCAACCTCACCACGTACGAGATCGTGTTCCAGGACTCGATGTTCTGGCGGAACTACGGCAACACCGTGCTGTACACGGTCGTGGCGACGGCCGTCGCCATGGTGCTGACGACGTGTTACGCCTTCGTCCTGTCGAAGAAGCACCTCAAGGGCCGGGGTGTGCTCGTCGGCATCGCCGTGTTCACCATGTTCTTCACCGGCGGTCTGATCCCCAACTACATCCTGGTCACCAGCCTCGGCCTGAAGAACAGCGTCTGGGCGATCGCCCTGCCGAACGCGATCAGCGTCTTCAACCTCCTGGTCATGAAGGCCTTCTTCGAGAACCTGCCGACCGAGCTGGAGGAGGCCGCGCAGATCGACGGCCTCAGCACGTACGGCATCCTGCTCAGGATCGTCCTGCCGCTGTCCAAGGCGGTCGTGGCGACGATGGTGCTGTTCTACTCGGTGTCCTTCTGGAACTCCTGGTTCAGCGCCTTCCTCTATATGGACCGGACGGATCTGATGCCGGTCACCGTCTACCTCCGCAACCTCATCCAGGGCGCCACCGGCGGCGGCAACGCGGGCGCGGGCACGGAGCAGCTCAGCCAGGTCGGCGCGAACATCCAGTCGGTCACCATCGTCCTCACCGCCCTGCCGATCCTCTGCGTGTACCCGTTCGTCCAGCGCTACTTCGTCTCGGGCGTGATGCTCGGCGCGGTCAAGGGCTGACGCCGCCTCCTCAACCGGCCTACGGAACAAAGGAGTCTCCGTGAAGAACGCAGGACAGCTGTCGCGGCGCCAGATACTCGCCGCCGCCGGCTTCATCGGTCTCGCCACGGTCACCGGCTGCGGCAGCGGAGACGACGGCGGGGACGGCAAGGACCTGTCGAGGAAACAGAACGGGGCGATGAAGAACTACCGGGCCGGGCAGCAGTTCAAGGCGGCCAAGCCGCTGTCCTTCTCGGTCCTGCACAACAACAACCCCGTCTACCCCATGAAGGACGGCTGGCTCTTCTGGAAGGAACTCACCCAGCGCACCGGGGTGACCCTCAAGCCCGTCGACGTCCCGCTGGCCGACTACGAGAAGAAGCGCAGCGTCCTCATCGGCGCCGGCGACGCCCCGTTCCTGATCCCGAAGACGTACCACCCCTCCGAGGTCGCCTTCGTCTCGTCGGGCGCGATCCTCGCGGTCAGCGACTACGTCCACCTGATGCCCAACTTCCGCGACAAGGTGCGCAAGTGGAAGCTGGAGCCCGAGCTCGACTCGATCCGCCAGTCCGACGGCAAGTACTACCTGCTGCCCGGACTGCACGAGAAGGTCAAGTCCGGCTACTCGCTGTCCTTCCGCACGGACGTACTCGACCGGCACGGCCTGAGCCTGCCCACCACCTGGGACGAGGTGTACGACGTCCTCAAGGCGCTCAGGGAGGAGTACCCCGGCACGTACCCCTTCTCCGACCGCTGGAGCACCAACACCCCGTTCCCCTGCGGCGCCCTGTTCCTCTACCTCGGCCAGGCCTTCGGCGTCCGGGCCGGATGGGCGTACGACAACATCAGCTTCGACCACAAGGCGCAGAAGTTCGTCTTCACCGGCGCCCAGGACGCCTACCGCCGGATGGTCGAGTACCTGCGGGGGCTCGTCGCCGAGAAGCTCATGGACCCCGAGAGCTTCAGCCAGACCGACGACCAGGCCGTGCAGAAGCTGCTCGCCCAGAAAAGCTACGCGATCAGCGCCAACCCCCAGGAGCTGGTGCAGAACTACCGCTACAACCTGGAGAAGCAGGTCGACGGAGCCAAGATCGAGATGGTCCCGGTGCCCCTCGGCAGGCCGGCCCGGTGGTGCCCGGCGGCACCCGCCTGGAGAACGGCGTCATGGTCTCGAGCAAGGCCCTCGAGAGCGACGGCTTCGTCGCGATGATGCAGTTCCTCGACTGGCTCTGGTACTCGGACGAGGGCCAGAAGTTCTGCAAGTGGGGCGTCGAGGGCGTCACCTACACCGAGTCCGGCGGGCAGCCCCGGCTGAAGCCCGGCATCACCCTGATGGGCTCCGACCCGGACGCCCCGAAGGACCTCCAGAAGGACTACGGCTTCTTCAACGGCGTCTTCACCTACGGCGGCAGCTGGGCCCTGGTCTCCTCCTCGTTCAGCCCGGACGAGAAGAGGTTCCAGGACGCCATGGCCCAGCGCGAGCAATTGCCCATCGACCCGGCCCACCCCCTCCAGTCCTTCGAACAGGAACAGGCGACCCTCTGGGACACCCCGCTCAAGGACACCGTCATCCAGAACACCCTCCAGTTCGTCCTCGGCAAACGGCCGCTGTCCGACTGGAACGCCTACCTCGCCGAACTGAGGTCGAAGAACATGCAGCAGCTCGTCGACCTGCACAACAAGGCTTACGAGCGGTTCAAGAAGGAGAACGGGTGATCCGCGTCCCCGACGCGCCGACCGGCCACCTGACCGGCGCCGGCCGACACCGCCTCGACGCCGACCGCGTGGACCTCGCCCTGTGCCATGGCTGCCGGGATTTCGCGGGGCCTGGGCGCGCCCGGCGGAGGCTGACCGACTGCATGGGCTTTGCCCTGGGCTGCGGCTCCGGGGACATCGCAGTGCCCGCGCGCTCCTGCCGGCGGCTGACGGCCGACGCCGACCCCGTCGGTCTCGCCCTGCGCCGCGACTCCCAGGACTCCGCCGTGCCCCCGCGCACCCATCGGCCGCTGACGGCCGACTTCCGCCGCGTCGATCTTGCCCTGCGCTGCGACTCCCAGGACTCCGCCGTGCCCCCGCGCACCCATCGGCCGCTGACCGCCGACGTCGGCCGCGTCGACCCGCTCTTGACCCTGGGCCGTCACGAGGCCGTCCTCGTCGAGCTCGCCCCGGTCGTCGACGAGACCCCGCCCTGGTGGGACGAGTGGGACGAGCGGCGTCTGCCCGGCCGGGAGGCGGCATGAGCACCGTACGCACCTCCGACTTCGGTACCGGAGCCCTCTCCCGCGCCTCCGCCCTCATCCACACCGTCCTCACCGCCGAGGCGCTGCTGCTCCTCACCGCCTCCCCGGGCCTGGCCGGACTGCTCCTGCTCGGCCCCGACCCCGCCAACCTCCCCCTCGCGGCCCTGTGCCTGCTGCCCCTCGGACCGGCGCTGTCCGCCGCGCTCTACGCCCTCCACCACCGCAGCCGCGACCTCACCGAACTGCACCCGGCCCGCGCCTTCCTGCGCGGCTGGCGGCTCAACGCCGTACCGGCGCTGAAGCTGTGGACACCCCTGCTGGCCTGGCTGACGGTCATCGCCTTCACCCTCACCCACTTCTCCGCCACCGGCCTGCCCGGCTGGTGGGCGCTGCTGCTCGCGGTGATCGGCGCCGGCTCCTCCTCTGGGGCGCCCACGCCCTAATCCTCACCTCGCTGTTCGCCTTCCGCGCCCGGGACACCGCCCGCCTCGCCGGGTACTTCCTGTTCCGGCACGGCCGCGCCACCCTCGCCGCCGCCTCCCTGCTCGTCCTGGCGGCAGCGCTGACCGCCCTGCTGACCGAGGCCGTGGCCGCCCTGCTGGCCGCCCCGCTGCTGCTGTCCCTGCTGCACGGCAGCCGCACGGTGATCACCGAGACCCAGGAGGACTTCACGGCATGACCGCGCCCCGCACGCCGAAGATCCCGTACGGCGGTGACTACAACCCCGAGCAGTGGCCCGAAACCGTCTGGGACGACGACCACCGTCTGTTCGCCCGGGCCGGCATCGACACCCTCACCGTCGGCGTCTTCACCTGGTCCCTCACCCAACCCGCCCCGGACACCTACGACTTCACGGTCCTGGACCGCATCCTCGACCGGGCCGCCGCCGAGGGGCGCCAGGTCTGTCTGGCCACCGGCACCGCCGCCCTCCCGCCCTGGCTCGCCAAACGGCACCCCGAGGTCAACCGCACCGACTTCGAGGGCCGCCGCCACCGCTACGGCCAGCGCCACAACTTCTGCCCCAGCTCACCGGCGTACCGCGGGCACGCCACCGCGCTGGCCTCGCGTCTCGCCGAGCGGTACGCCGGCCACCCCGCCCTGCTCGCCTGGCACATCAACAACGAGTACGGCGGCGCCTGTTACTGCGAGCTGTGCGCCGAGGCCTTCCGCGAGTGGCTCCGCGACCGGCACGGCACCCTCGACGCCCTCAACGACGCCTGGTGGACCACCTTCTGGTCGCACCGCTACACCGACTGGGACCAGATCGAGCCGCCGAACGCCCTGACCGAGCACTGGCGCGGTCCCGACCACACCGCCTTCCAGGGCATCACCCTCGACTACTTCCGCTTCACCACCGACGCCCTCCTCGGCTGCTTCCTGGCCGAGAAGGAGGTGATCCGCGCACACGACCCCGACACGCCCGTCACCACCAACTTCATGGGCACCTTTCGCCCCCTCGACTACCACCGCTGGGCACCCCACCTCGACTTCGCCTCCTGGGACAACTACCCGCCCCTGGACGCCCCGCCGACCCGGCCCGCCCTCGCCCACGACCTGATGCGCGGCCTGAAGGACGGCGCCCCCTTCTGGCTGATGGAGCAGACGCCGTCCACGACGGCCTGCCGTGACGTCAACCCGCTCCGGCGGCCCGGGGAACTCCGTCTCGCCACCTTCCAGGCCATCGCCCACGGCGCGGACGCCGCCCTGTACTTCCAGATGCGCGCCTCACGGGGCGCCTGCGAGAAGTACCACGGGTCGGTCATCGGCCACGCGGGCCGCGACGACACCCGTGTCTTCCGCGAAGTAGCAGAGCTGGGGCGGGAGTTGGAGTTCTTGGGTGACCGGACCCTCGGCGCCCGCACCCCGGCCCGCACCGCCCTCCTCTTCGACTGGGACAGCTGGTGGGCCCTGGAGATCTCCGACGGCCCCTCCCGGCTGGTCAGGTACCCGGACGTGGTCCACGCCTACTACCGGGCCGCCCGCGAGGCCGGCGCCGACGTGGACGTGATCCCGCAGACCGCCGACCTCACGCCCTACGACGTGGTGCTCGCCCCCGCTCTCCACATGGTCAAGGGCGACCTCGCCACCCGCATCGAGGAAGCGGCCGCACGCGGCGGCACGGTCCTGGCCACCTTCCTCTCCGGCCGCGTCGACGAGCACGACCGCGCCTTCCTCACCGACGTCCCCGGCCCGCTCGCACCGCTGATGGGCATCCGCGTGGACGAATGGGACGCACGCCCACCGGAGTCCACCCAGCCGATCCCCGAACTGCCGGCCGAGGCCCGGCTCGTCTTCGAGATCGTCCTCCCACGCGGCGCCGAACCGGTCGCCACCTACGGCACCGACTTCTACGCCGGCACCCCCGCCGTCACCCGCAACCGATTCGGCGACGGCGAGGGCTGGTACGTCGCCACCGCCCTCGACCAGCCGGGCGTCGACCGGATCGTCCGCCGGATCCTGGCCCGTCACCACCTGCTCGGCCCCTACGCCGACCACCCGGCCGTGGAGACGGCGACCCGGATCACCCCCGACGGCACCCCCTTGCTCTTCCTCCTCAACCACGCCCCCGAACCGGCCCGCCTGACGGCCCACACCACGGCCACCGACCTGCTCACCGGCAAACGGGTCGAGCGGGGCGAACCCCTGGTCCTCGACCCCCTGGGCGTCGCGATCCTTCAGTAGAGTCGCGATCTCTCAGTAGATCCGGCGCCCCCGCTCGTCCGGCACCCCCGACTTGCGGAAGAAGTAGCTGTTGATCTGGTCGCGCCATTCGCAGGCGCTGCGGAGCTGCTCCTCGTACCGCTCCGCCACTCGCGCGTGACGCCCCGGCTCGACCAGGTCCGCGAGGTCCGCCCACACCCGGCGGGCCTCCTCGACCTCCGCCACGCCTTCGAAGTGGGCGTCGTAGATGTGCTGGATCACGGTCTTCCCGCTCGTCAGCAGATGTGTGTACGGCACGTGGTGGAAGAACAGCAGCAGCTCGTCGGGGCAGGTCTGCGGCGACTCGTACAGCTCGGCCCACGGCTTGGCGTACTGCCCGGCGTACCCGGTGCCGGTCGCCTCGCTGCGGTCGACGCCGATGCCGTCCCGGTCGGCGAAGTGGTAGGTGCCCCAGGGGCTGTACTCGTAGCCGTCGACGCTCGGCCCGTAGTGGTGGCCCGGCTGCACCATCCATCCCACGCCGAGCGGAGCGGTGTACTTCTCGTACGTTCGCCACGAGCCGTCGAGCACCGCGTGCAGCCCGTCGGACAAGCGCTCCGGGGCCTCCGGGAAGGTCAGCCCGATCCACTCGTCGAGCACCTCACGCGGCTCGGCGTCCGGCCGCCAGGCCAGCCGTCCGAAGGTGTACAGGTTGGCCTGGGCGAGGGGGTGCCCGGTCCAGAACGGATCGTCGCCGGCGTTGGACACGCCGATCAGCCCGCCCCGCGCCCGTTCCCCCACGGCCGACTCCGGTTCGTGGCCGAACAGCAGCACCTCGCTCCACATCGGCCCCAGCCAGCAGACGTGCCGCTGCTGCCCGGTGTACTCCTGGGTGACCTGCAACTCCACCGCCAGCCGGGTGCGCGGCATGGCGCCGATCAGCGGTGACACCGGCTCGCGCACCTGGAAGTCCATCGGCCCGTGCTTCACCTGGAGCACGGCGTTCGGCGCGAACTCGCCGTCCAGCGGCACGAAGTGGTCGTACGCGGCCCGGGCCCGGTCCGTCGTGCGGTCCCGCCAGTCCTGGCGGTGGTCGTAGACGAACGCCCGCCAGTGGACGGTGCCGCCGTACGGTCCCACAGCGGCGGCCAGCAGGTTCGCCCCGTCGGCGTGACTGCGGCCGTACGCGAACGGGCCCGGCTGACCCTCCGAGTCGGCCTTCACCACGTATCCGCCGAAGTCGGGGATCGCCTCGTACACCCGCCGTGTCGCCGTGGCCCACCAGCCCCGCACCGCCTCGTCCAGCGGATCGGCGGTGGGAAGTCCGCCGAGCACCACCGGCGCGGCGAAGGACACGGACAGGTGTGTGCGAACCCCATAGGGCCGCAGCACATCGGCGATCGCGGCCACGTCGTTGATCCGGTCGGTCAGCAGGTGCGCCTCGGTCTCGTGCACGTTGACGTTGTTGACGGCGACCGCGTTGATGCCGCACGCCGCCAGCAGCCTGCCGTACGCCCGCGCCCGCTCCAGGTCGCCGCGCGCCCGTCCTCCCAGAACAGCGAGCCGCCCGCGTACCCGCGCTCCACCTGGCCCATGACGGGGTGCACGGCGACGTTGTCCCAGTGGTCGAGCATGCGCAGGGCGAGCGCGGGGCGATGCGTCTCCCGCGCCCAGGCGCCGGTGAACGCGGCCTCCCCGAGCCGTACGACATGGAACAGGCCGTACAGCAGCCCCCGCCCGCCGGAGGCGGCGACGGTCGTCGTGCCGCCCTCACGCGCGCATGCGAAGCCCTCCTCGCCGAGACCGTCGGCACCGAGGTCGAGGACCAGGTCGTATGCGGCCTGACCCGGCTGGACGTCGCGCACGACCCGCCCCCCGAACCGCCGGCAGGCCTCCGCCACCTCCCCGTGCACCGTCTCCACCAGCGAGCCCGACCCACGGATCAGCGTCCGCCGGCTGCCGACCGCCCGGAAGGCGGCGGGCGGCAGCCAGGCCGGGTCGACACCCTCGGGCAGAACGGGCACGGGAAGCGGCATGAGACCCCCAACTCGGCTGCTCAGGCGAGCAGTTCGACCTTCGCCAGCGTGCCCTCGCCGTCGAGGACCAGGCGGTACCTCTCGTACGTACCCGATGCCCTCACGCTGAACGCGCGTGTCCGTCTGTCCCAGGCGAAGGACTCCCCGGAGCGCCGGTCCAGCGTCCGCCAGGTCGTGCCGTCGGACGAGCCCTGGAGTGTCCAGCCGCTCGGCGCCTTCGCACGGTCCGACGACGACGTCAGCGTGTACTGGACCGCCCTGGCACGCTCGGAGACCGGCAGCTCCACGGAGGTCGCCGCCGCGTCGGTCGCCGACGTGTCGTCGAACAGGGCGCCCTCAGATTGCTCCGGAACCGGGTCGTCCGACTCATAAGAAGACGCGAACCTCCGGTCGGCCATCTCGGGGGCGTCGGGCAGTGCGACCGCAACGCCCTGGGACCCCAGGGCCACAGCGAAGGCGGTCGCCGACACGGCCGCCGAACCCCATCTGTGCCGAGCCTTCCGCTGCATCTACGGGTACCCTCCCTGCGCAGTGGACAACGTTGTCAATTCCGAGGCGCAAGGACCAGTAGTTGCCCAAGTGCCGGGGAGTGTCAAGGGTGTTGATTGTGGCATTCGGGCGTGACGACCGGGTTTTTTCCGCCGAGGAACGGACAGCGTGCTCGACTTTCCGCGAGGTCTCAACTCGGATAAGACCCACGGTCAACCCTGTGTTCGATCTTGATCCGCTGGCGGGAAGTGGACTATACCTGTCGGACGCTTCACGCGATTCGCACGTCACCACCCGCACTTTCCTGCATGACCCAGCTTGACCCGATCGCGGTGCCGGGAAGGATCCGGTTCACCGCCTGAGTCCTGGAGAAGGCGAGGACTTGAGCATGGGATCCACTTCCGCCGAGAACCACGGCACCGAGGGTGTCGGCCGCCGTGATCTGATCAAAAGGTCCGCCGCGCTCGGGCTGATCTCCGTTCCCGCGATGAGCTTCCTGTCCGCCTGTGCCAGCGGTGGCGGCGACGACAGCGGGGGCAAGGCCAAGGCCGGCAAGAAGACCGCGAAGAACCCGCTCGGCGTCAACGACACCGCGGGCATGGAATTCGTCCTGTTCGACGGCGGCTTCGGCAAGGAGTACGCCGAGGACGCCGTGAAGATCTACGAGAAGAACTTCCCCAAGGTGAAGGTGAAGTTCTCCGCCACCCAGAAGATCCAGTCCACGCTCCAGCCCCGCTTCAACCAGGGCACCCCGCCGGACCTCATCGACAACTCCGGCGCCGAGCAGATGGACATGGGCGTCCTGGTCGGCAAGAACCAGCTCACCGACCTCACCCCGCTGCTGGACGCGCCCTCCTACGACGACCCGGACAAGAAGGTCCGCGACACGCTGCGCCCCGGCATCGTCGAGATGGGCCAGTTCGACGGCGAGAAGGTCTGGATCCTCTACTACGCCTACACGGTCTACGGCGTCTGGTACTCGCAGAAGGCCCTGGACTCGCTCGACGAGCAGTACCCCGAGACCTGGGACCAGATGCTCGCGGTCTGCGAGAAGGCCAAGAAGAAGGGCATGGCGGGCTGGACGTACGCGGGCAAGTACCCGTACTACCTCCCCTTCTCGCTCTACCCGATGATCGGCAAGGTCGGCGGCCGCGAGGTCCTCGACGCCATCGACAACCTGGAGCCGAACGCCTGGAAGCACCCGGCCGTCAAGGCCTGCTTCGACGCGTACTACGAGCTCCACAAGAAGGGCTACGTCCTCAAGGGCACCCCGGGCCTGGACCACATCCAGTCGCAGACCGCGTGGGCACAGGGCAAGGCGCTGTTCATCCCGAACGGCTCCTGGGTGGAGAACGAGTCGGCCAACGTCATCCCGAAGGACTTCGACCTGGCCGTCTCCGCGCCCACCGGCCTCGACTCCTCCGACAAGCTGCCGTTCGGCACCATCTGGGCCTCCGGCGGCGAGCCGTTCATCGTCCCGGCCAAGGCGAAGAACGCCGAGGGCGGCATGGAGCAGCTGCGCATCATGCTCGGCGAGGCGTCCTCGAAGAACTTCACCAGCAAGGTGAAATCGCTGACCGCGTACAACGGCGGCACCGACGGCATCGCCCTCACCCCCGGTCTGAAATCGGGTGTCGCGGCGCTGGACAAGGCGGGCGAGAACGTGGTGAATCCCCGTCTCCAGGACTGGTACGTGCAGTTGCAGAAGGAGAAGATCGGTGTCTCCGGCCTGGGCGAGATGATGGCCGGCCGTCTCACCCCGGCCGAGGCCATCAAGAAGATCCAGGGCTATGCCGACGAAGCCGCCAAGGACGACTCGATCAAGCACTACAAGCACCAGTAACGGCAACGGAAACCCAATGTCCGCAACGGCACCGGAGTGGCGATGCAGCACGGCAAGTACCGGTTCATCGTGGGCTTCCTCGCGCTGCCCCTGGGACTGTACGCGCTCTTCGTGATCTGGCCGTTCATCCAGTCCATCTACTACTCGTTCACGGACTGGACCGGCCTGAGTCCCGAATTCAAGATGGTCGGTTTCGACAACTACAGCCGGATGCTCGACGACGAGATCTTCTGGAAGTCGTTGCAGCACAGCCTGCTGTTCGCGCTCCTGCTGCCGGTCGTGACGATCAGTCTGGCGCTGTTCTTCGCCTTCATGATCAATGTCGGCGGCAGAAAGAGGAAGAACGGTCCGGTCGTTTCCGGCGTCCGGGGCTCCTCCTTCTACAAGATCGTCTACTTTTTCCCGCAGGTGCTGTCCATCGCCATTGTCGCGCTGCTGTTCGCGTTCGCGTACAACCCGGACAGCGGCGCGATCAACTCGATCCTGCGCGGGATCGGGCTGGAGGGCGTCCAGCCGCTGTGGCTGGGCGACCCCGACCTCGCCCTGTGGGCCGTGATGGCGGTGCTCGTCTGGTCCACGGTCGGCTTCTTCGTGGTCCTCTTCTCCGCCGGCATGGCCTCCATCCCGGCGGAGATGTACGAGGCCGCGCTGCTGGACGGGGCGGGCCGGGCCACCACGTTCTTCCGCATCACCCTGCCCCTGCTCTGGGACACCGTGCAGTCGGGCTGGGTCTACATGGGCATCCTCGCCCTGGGCGCCGAGTCGTTCGCGGTCGTGCAGATCATGACGACCGGGCCGGGCGGCCCCGACTACTCGACCACCGTCATGGTCCTGTACGTGTACCAGAAGGCGTTCCGTGACGGGCAGGCCGCCTACGCCACCACCATCGGTGTCGCCCTGCTCGTCGTCACGCTGGCCTTCGCCGCCGTGGTGATGCGGCTGGGCCGTCGCGAGCGGCTGGAGTACTGATGAAGACGACACAGACCCCCGCGCCCGTGCCGGCCGAGTCCGGTGCGCCCGTCATGAAGGCCGGCCCGCCTGCGGGCCCGCCGCCGAGGGAGAAGAAGGAGGGCACGGTCCTCAACGCCTTCTCCCACGGCATCCTCGTCATCTGGGCGTTCATGGTGGTCATGCCGTTGCTGTGGGCGGTGATGACGTCCTTCAAGGACGACCGGTCCATCTTCGGCTCGCCCTGGTCGCTGCCGGACACGCTGCACTTCGACAACTGGTCGCGGGCGTGGACCGAGGCCAACATGAGCGACTACTTCCTCAACACCGTCCTGGTGGTGGGAGGTTCGCTCATCGGCACGCTGGTGCTCGGCTCGATGGCGGCGTACGTCCTGGCCCGCTTCGACTTCCCGGGCAACCGCTTCATCTACTACCTGTTCATCGGCGGCATGAGCTTCCCGATCATGCTGGCGCTGGTCCCGCTGTTCTACGTCGTGAACAACATGGGCCTGCTGAACACCATCCACGGCCTGATCCTCGTCTACATCGCCTACTCGCTGCCGTTCACGGTGTTCTTCCTGGCGGCGTTCTTCCGGACCCTGCCGACGTCGGTGGC
This sequence comes from Streptomyces sp. DG1A-41, assembly GCF_037055355.1. Classification (GTDB taxonomy): domain Bacteria; phylum Actinomycetota; class Actinomycetes; order Streptomycetales; family Streptomycetaceae; genus Streptomyces. The sequence continues at coordinate 7,083,613 of NZ_CP146350.1, forward strand.
GGAGGCGGCCTTCGTCGACGGCGCCTCGCACAGCCGTACGTTCTTCCAGATCATGCTGCCCATGGCCAAGCCGGGCCTGGTCAGCGTCGGCATCTTCAACTTCCTGGGCCAGTGGAACCAGTACATGCTCCCCACCGTCCTCAACACCGACCCCGACAAGCGCGTCCTCACCCAGGGCCTGGTCCAGCTGGCGGTCAGCCAGGGCTACAAGGGTGACTGGTCCGGCCTCTTCGCCGGCCTGGTGATGGCCATGCTCCCGGTTCTTGCGGCGTACATCATCTTCCAGCGACAGGTGGTGCAGGGCCTGACGGCGGGTGCCCTGAAGTAGCGACGGCCTGCGGCAGCTGAGCCGGAGGGTTTCCCGCTGTTGCTGGGGCCGGGTGGGTCCGCAACCCGGCGGAGCGGGGTGCCTCCCCCAAGCTCTCGACTTCGCTCGAGCAGGGGGCACCCCCATCGCCCGCCCATGCCGCCCTTGGCGGCACGATTGCCCGCAGCTAGGGCAGCCACGACGCACCCGCAGCCGCCGGCGCGGCCGATCCACCACCACCGCGCAGGCCAAGGCGCGCACCCCGCCACACCCGCGCAGGCCGCCACAGGCACCCCGCCCAACCGCCGGAGGCCATAGCGCTCCGCAACCACATGCACACACCTCGAATCGGTTCAACCTCTTGACGGGAGGCGACCCGAACGGCTCAGCTTAGAGTTCACTAGTTGGACATGGACGGGGTCTCATCGATGCGGCCCCGCGCGCAGGAGGTCGTCGTGGAGACTCCGGGGTCGCAGTCGTCGCTGCACCGAGCCAACCTGGAGCGGGTCGTACGAGCCGTGCGCCTGGCGGGCTCCCTCACCCAGGCCGAGATCGCGCGGACGACGGGCCTGTCCGCGGCGACGGTGTCCAACATCGTCCGGGAATTGAAGGACAGAGGCACCGTCGAGGTCACGCCGACCTCGGCAGGAGGGCGCCGGGCCCGCAGCGTGTCGTTGAGCGGGGACGCCGGCATCGTCATCGGGGTCGACTTCGGCCACACCCACCTGCGCGTCGCGATCGGGAACCTCGCCCACCAGGTCCTCGCCGAGGAGTCCGAGCCGCTGGACGTGGACGCCTCCTCGACGCAGGGCTTCGACCGGGCGGAACAGCTGGTCAGCCGGCTGATCGAGGCCACCGGAGTCGACCGGTCCAAGATCGCCGGAGTCGGCCTCGGCGTGCCCGGCCCCATCGACGTCGAGTCCGGCACCCTCGGCTCGACCGCCATCCTGCCCGGCTGGACCGGCACCAGGCCCGCCGAGGAGCTGCGGGGGCGGCTCGGCGTACCCGTGCACGTGGACAACGACGCCAACCTCGGCGCTCTCGGCGAGATGGTCTGGGGCAGCGGCCGCGGCGTGCGCGATCTGGCGTACATCAAGGTCGCCAGCGGTGTCGGTGCCGGGCTGGTGATCAACGGCAAGATCTACCGCGGTCCCGGCGGCACCGCCGGAGAGATCGGGCATATCACACTCGACGAATCCGGCCCCGTCTGCCGCTGCGGAAACCGCGGCTGCCTGGAGACCTTCGCGGCCGCGCGCTATGTGCTCCCGCTCCTCCAGTCCAGCCACGGCACCGACCTGACGATGGAAGGCGTCGTACGGCTCGCGCGGGACGGAGACCCCGGCTGCCGTCGGGTGATCGCCGACGTCGGCCGCCACATCGGCAGTGGAGTCGCCAATCTCTGCAACCTGCTGAACCCGAGCCGCGTGGTCCTCGGCGGTGATCTCGCCGAGGCCGGTGAGCTGGTGCTCGGACCGATCCGCGAGTCCGTGGGACGCTACGCCATCCCCAGCGCGGCACGCCAACTGTCCGTTCTTCCTGGGGCACTCGGCGGCCGCGCGGAGGTACTCGGAGCGCTCGCGCTGGCCCTCAGCGAGATGGGCGATTCAACACTTTTGGACGGCACCGCCGTCGGAACGCTGCAAGCGGCGGCGCCCGCCTTCACTTAGAGAACGGATGGCACCGTTGCCATCTCGTTAAGGATTTACTTCTTGACGTCGCACGTATGGCCGAGTTGACTTCCAGCCACCTCGGCCGCAATGTCGCGGCCTCGTCAGGGAGGTTTCTGAAGTGAACACGCGTATGCGTCGCGCCGCCGTCGCGATCGCCGCCGGTACGATGGCCGTTTCGCTTGCTGCCTGTGGCAGCGCCAAGGAGTCCGGCGACAAGGCCGATTCCACCGGGTCCGCCAAGAAGGGCGACGACATCAAGGTCGGCCTGCTCCTTCCCGAGAACGCGACCGCCCGTTACGAGAAGTTCGACCGGCCGCTCATCGAGAAGAAGGTCAAGGAGCTCACCGGCGGCAAGGGCGAGGTCGTCTACGCCAACGCCAAGCAGGACGCCAGCACGCAGAACCAGCAGGTCGACACGATGGTGACCAACAAGGTCGACGTGCTGATCGTGGACGCGGTGGACTCCAAGGCCATCGCCGGCTCGGTGAAGAAGGCCAAGGACGCGGGCATCCCCGTCGTCGCCTACGACCGCCTGGCCGAGGGCCCGATCGACGCCTACACCTCGTTCGACAACGAGACCGTCGGCAAGACCCAGGGCGAGGCCCTGCTGAAGGCCCTGGGCGACAAGGCCAAGGACGGCCAGATCGTCATGATGAACGGGTCGTCCACCGACCCGAACGCCGCTCAGTTCAAGAAGGGCGCGCACTCCGTGCTCGACGGCAAGGTGAAGATCGGCCGCGAGTACGACACCAAGGAGTGGAAGCCGGAGAACGCCAACGCCAACATGGAGGGCGCCATCTCCGCCCTCGGCAAGGACAAGATCGTCGGCGTCTACTCCGCCAACGACGGCATGGCGGGCGGCATCATCACGGCCCTGAAGGCCGCGGGCATCGCCGACATCCCGGTCACCGGCCAGGACGCCGAACTCTCCGGCGTGCAGCGCATCGTCACCGGTGAGCAGTACATGAGCGTCTACAAGCCCTACCCGCAGGAGGCGGACGTCGCGGCCGAGATGGCCGTCGCCCTCGCCCAGGGCAAGTCGCTCGACTCGATCGCCAAGGACAAGGTCGACAGCCCGACCACCAAGGCCATCCCCTCCGTCCTGGTCCCGGTCGTCTCGCTGACCAAGGACAACATCAAGGACACCGTCATCAAGGACGGCATCTACACCGTGAGCGAGATCTGCACGGGCAAGTACAAGGCCGCTTGCGACAAGATCGGCCTCAAGTAGGCCATCGGTCTCAAGTAAGCAGTCGTCAGGTCCCCTCAGGGATACGGGAGTCCGCGTCCGGACTCCCGTGACTCCCGTACGGGCCGGCTGCCCCGAGTTCCTCCGGCGCCCCGCCACACCAGCCCCGCAAGCTCTGCGGGGCGCCGGAGTGATCACTCCTCCCACACTTCTGCACAACCTCCCGCCGGGTCAGGCGGCGAAGGAGATGGTTCACGTGTCCGCTACGCCCGTGCTGGCGTTGCGCGGGGTCTCCAAGCGGTTCGGTGCCGTACAGGCGCTCACCGACGTAGAGCTTGAGATCCACGCCGGTGAGGTGGTCGCCCTGGTCGGCGACAACGGCGCCGGAAAGTCCACGCTGGTCAAGACGATCGCCGGCGTGCACCCCATCGATGAGGGCGTCATCGAATGGGACGGCAGGTCCGTCCAGATCAACAAGCCGCACGACGCCCAGAACCTGGGCATCGCGACCGTCTACCAGGACCTCGCGCTGTGCGACAACATCGACGTCGTCGGCAACCTCTACCTGGGCCGGGAGATCCGCAAGCGCGGCATCCTCGACGAGGTGGAGATGGAGCGCCGCTCCCGCGAGCTCCTCGACACGCTGTCGATCCGCATCCCCAGCGTGCGCATCCCGATCGCCTCGCTCTCCGGCGGCCAGCGCCAGACCGTGGCCATCGCCCGGTCCATGCTCGGCGAGCCCAAGCTGGTCATCCTCGACGAGCCCACCGCCGCCCTCGGCGTCGAGCAGACCGCGCAGGTCCTCGACCTGGTCGAGCGGCTGCGCGAGCGCGGCCACGCCGTGATCCTCATCAGCCACAACATGGCCGATGTGAAGGCCGTCGCGGACAAGGTCGCCGTGCTGCGCCTCGGGCGCAACAACGGCGTCTTCGAGGTCAAGTCGACCTCGCAGGAAGAGATCATCTCCGCCATCACCGGCGCCACCGACAACGCCGTGACCCGCCGTGCGGCGCGCACGAACGGGGAGGGTTCCAAGTGAGCATCGACAAGACCTCCGCGGCTCCCGAAGACCACGTCGTGGAGAACCCCGAGGCGGCCAAGGCCGCCGTCACGGTCGTCGACCCCCGGCTGCTGGTGCGCGAGCAGGGGCTCGCGGGCTACGTCACCGAGTTCAAGCGCAAGATGAAGTCCGGCGACCTGGGCTCCATCCCGGTCGTCGTCGGCCTCGCGATCATCTGGATCATCTTCCAGAGCCTGAACTCCAACTTCCTCACCGCGGGCAACTTGTCCGACATGTCCGTCGCCATGGTGGGCACGGGCATGATCGCCGTAGGCATCGTGTTCGTGCTGCTGCTGGGCGAGATCGACCTGTCGGTCGGCTCGGTCAGCGGTGTCGCGGGTGCGAGCTTCGCCGTGCTGAACGTCACCAACGGCATGAACGAGTGGCTCGCCTTCGTGCTGGCCATCGTCACCGGCACCGTCGCCGGCGCGCTGCACGGCTTCTTCTTCGCGAAGATCGGCGTCCCGGCGTTCGCCGTCACCCTGGCCGGACTGCTGTTCTGGAACGGCTTCATGCTCCAGATCCTGGGCGACAACGGCACGATCAACCTCGACCCGGACGGGGTCGTGGCCCAGCTGACCAGCTACTACTTCTCCGATGTGGCCGCCGCGTACGGGCTGGCCGCCGTGGTGACCGCCGGGTACTTCCTCAGCTCCTTCCTCGGCAACCGGCGCCGGGAGGCCGCTGGGGTGCCGTCGCGGCCGCTGAGCGAGATCATCGTGCGGACGGTGCTGCTGGCGATCGTCGCGTTCGCCGTCGCCATCGTCTTCAACCAGTACAAGGGCCTGCCGCTGGCCGTGGTGATCTTCATCGTGGTGCTGCTGGTCACAGACTTCGTGCTGCGGCGCACGGCGTACGGGCGGAAGGTGTTCGCGCTCGGCGGCAGCGTCGAGGCGTCGCGGCGGGCCGGCATCAACGTGGAGATGGTCCGGATCTCGGTGTTCGCGATCTCCGGGACCTTCGCCGCGGTCGGTGGTCTGTTCATCGCCTCGAAGATCGCGGCGGCGAACCAGGGTGCCGGTGGCGGTGACCTGCTGATGAACGCGATCGCCGCCGCGGTGATCGGCGGTACGTCGCTGTTCGGCGGCCGTGGGCGGACGTGGAACGCGTTGCTCGGTGTGCTGGTGATCGTGTCCATCCAGTACGGGCTCGCCCTGGAGGGCATCGCTTCTCCGGTGCAGTACATGATCACGGGCGGTGTGCTGTTGGCCACGGTGGTGATCGATGCGGTGACCCGGAAGACGCAGAAGACGGCGGGGCGCGCGTAGCACCAAAACACATGACTGCGCCCGGCACCTCGAGGTGCCGGGCACAGTTGTGTCGTAGGCGCGGCACAAGTTGGGTACAGCCAGATGCGTGACGTATGACGCACGGGCCCGGCGCAGTCCTCAGGGGCGGAACATTAGACTCGACAAACCCGGCAACAGCTCGAACAGCTCTACTGCAAGGAGGCACGGGTGCCGCTGCTGACCCGTATCAGGGGACCGCGCGATCTGGACCGGCTCAGCCTGGAGGAGCTGAACCAGCTGGCGGAGGAGATCCGGACCTTCCTTGTCGAAGCGGTCTCCAAGACCGGCGGTCACCTCGGCCCCAACCTCGGCGTGGTGGAGCTCACCATCGCCCTGCACCGGGTCTTCGAATCGCCCAGGGACAAGGTGCTCTGGGACACCGGTCACCAGTCCTACGTGCACAAGCTGCTCACCGGCCGTCAGGACTTCTCCAAACTGAAGATGAAGGGCGGCCTGTCCGGCTACCCCTCGCAGGCCGAGTCCGAGCACGACATCATCGAGAACTCGCACGCCTCGACCGTCCTCGGCTGGGCCGACGGCATCGCCAAGGCAAACGAGCTCCTCGATCGCGACAGCCACGTCGTCGCCGTGATCGGTGACGGGGCGCTGACCGGCGGCATGGCCTGGGAGGCGCTGAACAACATCGCCGACGCCAAGGACCGGCCCCTCGTCATCGTCGTCAACGACAACGAGCGGTCCTACGCGCCGACCATCGGCGGCCTCGCCAACCACCTCGCGACGCTGCGGACGACGGACGGCTACGAGCGGTTCCTCGCCCGCACCAAGGAGGTGCTGGAGCGCACCCCCGTCGTCGGGCGGCCGCTCTACGGCACCCTGCACGGCGCCAAGAAGGGCCTGAAGGACTTCATCGCCCCGCAGGGCATGTTCGAGGACCTCGGCCTGAAGTACGTCGGCCCGATCGACGGGCACGACCTGGAGGCCCTGGAGTCCGCGCTCGCGCGGGCCAAGCGGTTCGGCGGGCCGGTCATCGTGCACTGCCTCACCGAGAAGGGCCGCGGCTACCAGCCCGCCCTCCAGGACGAGGCCGACCGCTTCCACGCCGTCGGCAAGATCCACCCCGACACGGGCCTGCCGATCGCCTCCTCCGGCGCCGACTGGACGTCCGTGTTCGGCGAGGAGATGGTCAAGCTGGGTGAGGAGCGCGAGGACATCGTCGCCATCACCGCCGCCATGCTCCAGCCGGTGGGCCTGGAGAAGTTCGCCAAGCGCTTCCCCGAGCGGGTCTACGACGTCGGCATCGCCGAGCAGCACGGCGCCGTGTCCGCGGCGGGCCTGGCGACGGGCGGAGTGCACCCGGTGTTCGCGGTGTACGCCACCTTCCTCAACCGCGCCTTCGACCAGGTGCTGATGGACGTCGCCCTGCACAAGTGCGGGGTGACCTTCGTGCTGGACCGGGCCGGTGTCACCGGCACCGACGGGGCGTCCCACAACGGCATGTGGGACATGTCGATCCTCCAGGTCGTGCCGGGGCTGCGGCTGGCCGCGCCGCGTGACGCCGACCAGGTCCGCGCGCAGCTGAGGGAGGCCGTCGCGGTCGACGACGCGCCGACCGTGGTCCGCTTCTCCAAGGGTGCCGTCGGTCCCGCCGTTCCCGCCGTGGGCCGTGTCGGCGGCATGGACGTGCTGCGCGAGCCCGGCACCGACCGGCCCGACGTGCTGCTGGTCTCCGTCGGCGCCCTCGCGCCGATGTGCCTGGAGATCGCCGGCCTGCTCGACAAACAGGGCATCTCCACCACCGTCGTCGACCCGCGCTGGGTCAAACCCGTCGACGAGGCCATGGCCCCGCTCGCCGAGCGGCACCGCGTGGTCGTCACCGTCGAGGACAACAGCCGGGTCGGTGGTGTCGGTTCGGCGATCGCGCAGGCGTTGCGCGACGCGGGTGTCGACGTGCCGCTGCGTGACTTCGGCATCCCGCCGCGCTTCCTCGACCACGCCTCGCGTGCCGAGGTCATGGCCGAGATCGGCCTCACCGCGCCGGACATCGCCCGCCAGGTGACCGGGCTGGTCGCCAAGCTGGACGGCCGGTACGAGCGCTCCGCGGCCGATGCCGTCGACTCCGTGGAACCCGCGCGCGACTGACAACGCGACAGACACCGCTGAATGGGCCGGTCTCACCACCGTGAGGGGTGGTGAGACCGGCCCATCGGCGTGAATCCTCGTGCGCCGGGGCATATGGACGGTGCCCCCTCTCGATCATGTCGAGGACGACAAGCGTGGGAGGTACCCCGTGAGCAGCACCCTCTTCCGGACGAAGAAGGTCGAGCAGTCCATCCTCGACACCGAGGAACCAGAGCACGCGCTCAAGAAGTCCTTGTCCGCGCTGGATCTGACCGTCTTCGGTGTCGGCGTGATCATCGGCACCGGCATCTTCGTCCTCACCGGAACAGTCGCGAAGAACAACGCCGGACCCGCGGTGGCCCTGGCGTTCGTCGCGGCCGGCGTGGCCTGCGCGCTGGCCGCGCTCTGTTACGCCGAGTTCGCCTCCACGGTCCCGGTCGCCGGGTCCGCCTACACGTTCTCGTACGCCTCGCTCGGTGAGCTGCCGGCCTGGATCATCGGCTGGGACCTGGTCCTTGAGTTCGCGCTCGGTACGGCGGTGGTGGCCGTCGGCTGGTCCGGCTACGTCCAGTCGCTCATGGACAACGCGGGCTGGTCGATGCCCGCGGCCCTGGGCAGCAGAGAGGGTTCCGACGTCTTCGGCTTCGACATCCTCGCCGCCGCGCTCGTCCTCGTCCTCACCGGCATCCTCGTGCTCGGCATGAAGCTGTCCGCGCGGATCACGTCGCTCGTCGTCGCCATCAAGGTGACGGTCGTCCTCGTCGTGATCATCGCGGGTGCGTTCCTCATCAAGGGCGAGAACTACGACCCGTTCATCCCGAAGGAGAAGGCGGTGGAGGCCGGGAAGAGCCTCGATGCCCCGCTGATCCAGCTCATGTTCGGCTGGGCGCCCTCCAACTTCGGCGTGATGGGCATCTTCACCGCCGCCTCCGTCGTGTTCTTCGCCTTCATCGGCTTCGACGTCGTGGCCACGGCGGCGGAGGAGACCCGCAATCCGCAGCGCGACATGCCGCGCGGCATCCTCGGCTCCCTGCTGATCTGCACCGCGCTGTACGTCGCCGTGTCGATCGTCGTCACCGGCATGCAGCACTACAGCCGGCTCTCCGTGGACGCGCCGCTCGCCGATGCGTTCAAGGCCACCGGGCATCCCTGGTACGCGGGTTTCATCAGCTTCGGCGCCGCGGTCGGTCTGACGACGGTGTGCATGATCCTGCTGCTCGGGCAGACCCGGGTGTTCTTCGCGATGAGCCGTGACGGGCTGCTGCCGCGGTTCTTCTCCCGCGTCCACCCGCGGTTCAGGACCCCGCACCGGCCGACCATCCTGCTCGGCGTGGTCATCGCGATCCTGGCCGGCTTCACTCCGCTGACGGAGCTCGCCGCCCTGGTGAACATCGGCACGCTGTTCGCCTTCGTGGTGGTCGCCATCGGTGTGCTCGTCCTGCGCAGGACCCGCCCCGACCTGCACCGGGCCTTCCGCACCCCCTGGGTGCCGCTCATCCCGATCCTGTCGGTGTGCGCCTCCCTGTGGCTGATGATCAACCTGCCCGCCGAGACGTGGGTCCGGTTCGGCATCTGGATGGCCGCGGGCTTCGTCCTGTACTTCCTCTACGGCCGTACGCACAGCCGCCTCGCGAGGGGCGAGGAAACGAAGCCCGAGCAGACGTTCTGACATCAGCTGCGGCCAATCGTGCCGCTAAGGGCGGCACGGGTGGGCGATGGGGGTGCCCCCGCTCGAGCGAAGCCGGGAGCTTGGGGGAGGCACCCCGCAGCGCCGGGTTGCGCAGCGCCCCGGCCCCGGCAGCCGCTGGCGGCACTCCGTCATGCCGGGCCGCGGACCCACCCGGCACACTAGGGCCGTACCGACCGCGGCCCCGCCACCTCCGCCCCCAACTCCCCGACCCGCCTCCGCAGCTCCCGGTCCGCCGTGACCACCAGCACCGGACGCGCACCCGCCCCCGTGACCACGTCCACGATGTGATCGTCCCCGCTGCCCACCGCCGACTCGACCCGCACCCCGGCCACGGACTCCACCCCTCGCGCCGCCCCTTCCACCACGAGCACGATCTCCACCGGCGCGGCCACCCCCGGCACCCCGTCCGACGCCAGCCGGTCCCGCAACCGCTCCGCCGCCCCCTTCCGGTCGCGCCACCAACCGTCCGGTACCGACCCGACGACATTCGCGGCGTCGACGACGACGAGCAGGGGAGCGTTGCTGTTCATGTGGTCAGGGTCGCACGCCGGATCTCGGCCAGGCAGGGGGTGGGCGGGGCGTCCCGTCGCACCGCCCGCGTAAGGTGAACCGGTGAACGGCGACTGGCTCTTCCGCGGCCGCGACGGCCGCCTCACCGTCTACCTGTCCTCCGGCGACGCCGTCCTGTGCCGCGCGGAACGCGGCCCCGCCGGCTCCTGGGAGGCCCCCCGAACCGTCGGCGGCACGCAGAAACTGCACCCGGGCGTCGCGGTCGGCCAGGGCGCCGACGGCTACGCCCATCTCGCCGCCTGGAGGCCCACCGTGCCGGGCGAGTCGGGACTCGTGCACTCCACCCACTTCCGGCCCCGGCTCGCGCCCCTGGACTGGGTCCCGATCGGGCACCCCGACAAGAAGGGCGACCGGACGGGCCAGCCGGCCGTCGCCGTGGACGCCCAGGGGCGTGGCTATGTCTTCGTCCGTAACAAGGGCGGCGGAGTGAGCCTGCGCAACCAGAAGGAGAAGGGCGGCTGGGGACCCTGGCAGGACCTCCAGGGGCACGACGTGGAGGGGGACTTGGCCGCCGTGACGGGGGAGTCGGGGCTGGTCGAGGTGTATGCCGCCGCGGCCGGCGGGATTCTGCACTGGCGGCAGGAGGAGCCGGGCCGGACGCCGGTGCGGGGGAAGGGGCCGACGTGCCCGCGCGTCCGGGGACCCTGCGCGCGATCGCGACGTCCGCGGAGCACACCACCCTTTTCTTCACGGACACCTCCGGCGACCTGTGCGCCTGGCGCCCGGGGGAGAAGCCGGTGACGCTCATCGCCTCCGCCGGGCCGGGGCCGGTGTCCGCCGTGCGCTGTGAGATCGAGGGGCACGACTGCACCGTCCTCGCCCAGCGGTCGTCGAGCGGCCGGGTCGCCTTCGCCGCCTATCCGACCGAACTGGAGTCCGCCGGGGCGTGGTGGACCGAGTCCGGCCCCCAACTGCCCGCCGACGCCACGGTGTCGCTGGCGCTCGACGAGCACGACGAGGTCGTCGCGGCTTCCCTCTCCCCGTCGACCGGGAAGCTGCTGCTCACCCGCCGCAAGGACGAACCGGGACTCGCGCTGGAGGCCTGGCGGGAGATCTGACACCCGTTCCTTCTGATGTTCCCGTCACTCCAGACGCGCGAAGTGCGTCAAGGGATGGCCGGATGTGTGCGTGACGAGACGCACCTTGGGTGAACGTGGTCAAAAAGTGAAGGCCTTGTTAACCTCCTCGCACGTGTTCGATTGTGCTGGGGGGCCGGTTGCCGCTGCGTCCGAACCGGGGCCGCGGCAACGGGGGTTGGGGAATGATGTCGTGAGCAGATCCTCCATGGTGGATCTCGTCGTGGTCGGACTCGGTTACGTGGGACTGCCGTTAGCCAGGTCCGCGGCTGCCGCGGGCCTGAAGGTGGTCGGTCTCGACCGCAGCCGACGGGTGGTCGACGGGCTGAACGCCGGCCGTTCGCATGTGGATGACATCACCGACTCCGGTGTGCGCGGCATGCTGGAGCAGGGCTTCGAGGCCACCGACCGGGCCGGGGTCATCGCGGATGCCGCCGCGGTCGTGGTGTGTGTGCCGACGCCGCTCACCGACCACGGTGCTCCGGACCTCGGCGCGGTGCACGCGGCGGTGGACGACATCGCCGCCCACCTCCGGGCCGGCACGCTCGTGGTGCTGGAGTCGACGACGTACCCGGGGACCACCGACGAGGTCGTCAGGCCCCGGCTGGAGGCCGGTGGGCTGCGCGTCGGCGCCGACTTCCACCTCGCCTTCTCCCCGGAGCGCATCGACCCGGGCAACGCCTCCTTCGGGCTGGAGAACACGCCCAAGGTCGTCGGCGGCGTCACGGCCGACTGCACCAAGGCCGCCCGCGCACTCTACGAGCGTTTCGTGCACCGGGTCGTCGAGGCCAAGGGCACCCGCGAGGCCGAGATGGCCAAGCTGCTGGAGAACACCTACCGGCACGTCAACATCGCGCTCGTCAACGAGATGTCGATGTTCTGCCGTGAGATCGGTGTCGACCTGTGGGATGCCATCCGGTGTGCGTCGACGAAGCCGTTCGGGTTCGCGCCCTTCTACCCCGGGCCCGGCGTCGGCGGGCACTGCATCCCGATCGACCCCAACTACCTGTCGTACAAGGTCCGTTCGCTGGGCATCCCGTTCCGGTTCGTGGAACTGGCGCAGGAAATCAACCAGCGGATGCCCGTGCACGTCGTCAACCGCGCGGCCGACCTGCTCAACGACCAGGGCAAGGCCGTGCGCGGCTCGCGTGTCCTGCTGCTCGGCGTGACCTACAAGCCGGACATCTCCGACCAGCGCGAGAGCCCGGCGACACCCGTCGCGGAGAACCTGCTCGCGCGCGGTGCCGAACTCGTCTACTTCGACCCGCGGGTGGAGGACTGGCGGGTCGGCGGTGTGCCCGTCGAGCGTGCCGGTGACTATCTCGCCGCCGCCGAGGCCGCCGACCTCACCATCCTGCTCCAGGCGCACCGCGAGATCGACCTGGACGTGCTCGCCGACCGGGCCCGGGCACTCTTCGACACCCGGGGCAGGTCCGCCGATCACCCGCGGGTGGTCAAGCTGTGACAGCCGAAGACACGTACATACCCGGGGCCGTCGACTCCGGCGGCCGTCGCGCGCACCGCAAGCGCCGGCACCTGAAGGTCTCGTACTTCGTCTTCCTGGGCCTGGCCGCGCTCATCGTTACCCGGCTCGACGCCGGTTCCCTGCACCTGTACTCGATCGGTGCGATGGGCCTGCTGTCCCTGAAGATGTTCGGCGCCCTCTTCTACCGTCCGGCCAAGGCCGGGCGGGAGGAGCTGGAGTACCTGGAGAACACCTGGGTCACCGCGGTCATCCCGATCTACAACGAGGACCCGGTGATGTTCGAGCAGGGCATGCGCAGCCTCCTCGCGCAGAGCCGGCTGCCGAACGAGATCCACATCATCGACGACGCCAGCGCCGACGACTCCGGCATCCGCGCGGCGAAGAAGATGCGCCGCGAGTTCGAGGCCAAGGGCGTCAAGTACACCGTCAGCGTGCAGCCCCAGAACAAGGGCAAGCGCGAGGCGCTCGCGCTGGGCTTCGAGGCCGCGCCGTACTCGGACATCTTCCTCTGCGTCGACTCGGACACGGTGCTGTCCCGGGACACCGTGCGCGAGCTGCTGCTGCCGCTGGCCGACGAGAAGATCATGGCCTCCACCGGCATGGTGCTGGCGCTCAACCACGACAGCAACATCTTCACCCGCCTCCAGGACCTGCGCTACGGCAACTCGTTCCTCTTCGAGCGGGCCGCCTACTCCCGGCTGAAGTCGGTCCTGTGCTGCTGCGGCGCGCTGTCCGCGTACCGCGGCAAGCTGGTGCGCAAGTACCTGCCGGACTTCCTGGGCCAGCAGTTCCTGGGCAAGCCGGCCGTCTTCGGCGACGACCGCCGCATGACCAACTACTGCCTGATGGAAGGTCAGGTCGTCTTCCAGGAGACGGCCGTCGGCTACACCGCCGTCCCCGAGAAGCTGCCGCATTTCCTGCGCCAGCAGGTCCGCTGGAACAAGTCCTTCTTCCGCGAGTCGCTGTGGGCCTTCCGGCACCAGAAGAAGTACCGGCCCGCCTTCTGGCTGACCTGCATGGAACTCGCGCTGTGGCTGGTCTTCGGCTCGGCGATGTTCTACTCGATGGTCATCCTGCCCATCATCAAGCCCGAGCAGTTCGTCCACCACATCGGCGACTACCTCGTCTTCATGGTGCTGATGGGCTATCTGCGCAATGTGCGCTACCTCGACTTCCCGCGCCGGGGCATGGGCTTCGTCAAGCGGTTCGGCATGTTCCTGCTCGCGCCCATCTACGGCGTGATCCAGCTGACCCTGCTGACCCCGCTGCGGTTCTACGCCCTGTTCACCCTGCACAAGGGCAGTTGGGGCACCCGCCAGGGCGGTGTCGAGGTGTCCGTGGCCGGCGACCACGAGTCCGAGGTGACGGAGATCTTCGAGGAAGAGGACCCGTACTCCGACAAGAAGGTCACCGAGACGCTCCAGCTGATGCGTCTGGAGGGCGTGGCCCTGCGCACCCGGCCCCGCCCGGCGGGCGGTATCCCGGCCCAGCCGCAGCCGCTCCCGGGTTACGACGAGGAACAGCACGCGGCCGTCCCCCAGCAGCGCGTCAGCTGGGGGACACCGGAACCGGCCGGCCGGCAGCAGTGGCAGGGCGGTTACGACGGCCACCTCGACCAGTACCGGCAGCCCTACCCGGGCCAGAACCACGACCCCCAGCAGGGTGGATATCCGTACCCGGACCCGTCCTGGCAGCAGGGGCAGGGGCAGGGGCAGGGGCAGGGATACGGGCAGGGCGGCGGCTGGTAGGCCGCGTCCGTCGGACGGACATGAAGAGAGGGGCGGCCGGGGGGCCGCCCCTGACTCAAGTGTCCGGACCTCAGGTGTACGAGGCCATCGCCTCTTCGACCGTCAGCACCGGGATGCCCCGGTCGTCGATCGCCTTCATCAGCGTCTCCAGGCCCGACTTGCCGATCTCGGTGCTCTTGGCCGGGGCGCCCTCGGTGACCTTGTGCAGACAGAGGATCAGCCAGTCACCGCTGTTCACGCAGCGGTCGAGCCGGCCGCCCGCGCCCGTCAGCTTCGACAGTGCCGTACCGCCGATGCCGGTGCCGTCGTTGATGCCGGTCAGCGCCTTGAGGCGGTACGGCATCGCCGGTGCGAACGACTCGATCGTCTCGGAGATGATCGACCGTGCCGTGGTGAAGTGCCGGCTCGCGATCTGGTCGACCGGGACACCGTCGGTCGTCTTCTGGAACGCGCCGTGCGGATAGGCGAAGTGCTCGCTGGTGAAGCCGTTGGACACCAGCCACTCGCGCAGCTTCCGGAAGTCGTCGTCGGCCTGCTCGGCGGTGAGCTTGGGATAGCTCGCCGTGTGGACGGCGTTCGCGTACGAGTGGCCCGCCATCTCCCAGCCGGAGAAGTCCTGCATCGAACGCATCTGGCTGAGCGTCAGGAAGTTGCCCGTGCCGATGGCGTCGGCGATGTTGTAGACCGTGCCGGGGAAGCCGTAGCGTTCCATGACCGGACGGGCCAGGTCGTGGATCGACTTGTGGGAGTCGTCGAAGGTGAGGGAGACGACGCCTTTGGGGAAGACCGAGACGGTGTCCGGTATCAGCTCGACGGCCTGGAGCCGGTACGTCACCGGGCCGCCCGCGTTGTCGTACACGGCGAACGACATGTCGGTGAAGCCGGTCTTGGTGGACGGCTTGCCGTCGGCGCCGATGGAGTACGTGCCGGCCGCCGCGTTGACGTCGGCCCACTGGAGGTGGACCGTGACCCACTCCCCGGACTGGACGTAGTTGGCCGCCGTCTTGGAGTGGGTGTGGACCGTCCAGGCGAAGTGGTTCGCGAGGGAGCCGCTGCCCAGGTAGAAGACGAGCTTGGCCAGGTTCGTCACGTCGTCGACGCGGAAGACGAGCCGGATCATCTTGCCGGTCAGGCTGACCGCGGGCATGCCGGTCTTGCGGACGTAGGACTGCTTGCCGGTGCCGTTGGTGGTCACTCGGACCGACTGGGTGCCGCGCACGAAGACGGACTTGTCGTTCGCCTCGGCCGACGCGGTGCCCGCGCCGCCCGGCGTCCAGCCGTGGGAGGCCTGGAACTGCTGGGACCAACTGGCCCTGCGGTACTTGGGGCGGCGGCCGGAGGGGGCGTAGAGGGGAGGCGTGGTGAGGCCTCCGATGGCTCCCTCGGCGGCCGGCGCGGCGGCGGGCCGTGCCACCACCTGGCCCAGCCACGCGCCGCCACCGGCCATCGCGACGCCTCCTGTGCCGCCCATCAGCAGCGCGGAACGCCGGCTCACCACCGGCTTGTTCTCCGCAGCCTCGGCAGCGTGCCTGTGGGCGTTGGACCGCCTTTTCCTCACCGGGACTCCCGAACCGTGTCGAAGTAGTTCATTCCCTCACCGGTGAAGTCCTCGACCGCGGACTGGACTTCCTTCACCGACAGGGATGCGTTCGCGTTGTAGTAGAGCCAGTCCACCTTCAGGTCCCACGCGCGGTCGCCCTTGAACGGCAGATCCACGAACCAGTGGTTGAAGTTCACGGACATCCCCGAGCGCGGGGAGTACTTGCCGTCGCTGGAGAAGAGCTTCTCGCCGTCCATGCGGTAGGTGACGACGTCGTCCTCGACGGTGATCATCATGGTGTGCCAGCCGTCGAGGCTCTTGTTGGTCGTCCTGTAGACGCGGTCGTTGCTCTCGTGGTCGTACCAGGAGACGGTGTCGAGCTTGGGACCGAGGCGGCCCCAGCCGCCGTTCGGCATGTATTCGTTGTCGAGTTCGCTGTACTTCGTGCCGCTGCCGCCGATCGTGTAGAAGGTCTGGTTGACGTGGTCGCCGCCCTCGCCCTCCGCCGGATCGTCGCTGAAGTGGATGCGGGCCGCGTAGGTGCCGTCGCGGAACTCGCGGCTCCTGGTGCCCAGACTCGCCTGCCTGGTGCCCGCCTCGGTGCCGTCGGTGCTCGCCCGCAGGTTGAGCACCTGCCCCTCGGCCAGGGCGCCCTCGGCGGTGGGGAAACTGACGTTCTCCGCCGACCAGGTGTTCTCGATGCCGGGGCCGCCCTTGCTGGTGCGGACCAGCCAGCCGTGCTTGAACAGGGCCGGGTCCTTGGGACCCTGGTAGGTGAAGTCGTCGAACAACACTCCGGCCGGGGGAGCCGGCACCGGGTCGGGCGCGGCGGCCTTCGCCGAGGTCTTGTTCTCGTCGCTCGCCTCGGTGCCGTCCGGCTCCTCACCCCAGGCGAGGACGCCCCGCTTGTACGCGGTGACCTTCTCCGCCTCCTTGTAGGACGTCATCCGGGCGTCGAAGGAGCGGTCGTCGGACTGCTTCAGCCGCTTGTGGTCGGTGCGGAAGAGCTGGAGGTCGATGCCCTTGCTGTTGGCGCCGGGCTCGAGGCTGCCCGCGCCGGCCGTGAACCTGACCTCCAGGTAGTGGTCGGCGGTATCGGTGGCCTTGTCCATCGCGACGACCCGGCCGGCGACGTGCGAGCAGCCGAAGGCGGCGTTGACGCAGTTGAAGGCGTACGACGAGGGACCCGGGGCGCCGTCGGCCGTGAAGTAGTACCGGAGCGTCACATCGCTCAACGGCAGTGCCTTCTCCGTATCGTTGAAGACCTCGAACGACGGCTTTGCCGCCGCGGCGGTGGCCGGGGTGTCGGTCCGGTAGCGGACCTTGAGTTCGGGCGGGTCCGGGTTCGCCGCCTTCCACACGGGATACAGCGCCGTGCCGCCGGCGGCGACCACCACTAAGAGGAACAGGAGCCTGATCTTGGGCCATACCCGGCGTCGGGGTGTTCGGCGGCGGGTGGACGCCACGTAAGACTCCTTCGAGGACACCCGGCGGTCTCTGGTGGAGATCATCAGAGCCAGGTAAATAATGGTCGGATTGTGTGAGGATCCTATCTGTGACGGCATGCAGAAGGGGGGTGGGGCGTCCGGATCGTTACCGTACGCCCCACCCCCCTCAGGGGTTACGCGTTACGCGGGGACGCTCGCCACGCCCTGCGCCAGGAACCTCTCGCCGTTGACCCGCTCGGAGACGCCCTCGCGGTCCAGGTACGGCGTGATGCCGCCCAGGTGGAACGGCCAGCCGGCGCCCGTGATGAGGCACAGGTCGATGTCCTGCGCCTCGGCGACGACGCCCTCGTCGAGCATGATGCCGATCTCCTGCGCCACCGCGTCCAGGACGCGCTCGCGGACCTGCTCCTCCGTCAGGACGCTGTCGCCCTGCTTCAGCAGCGCGGCGACCTCCGGGTCCAGCTCCGGCTTGCCGCTGTCGTAGACGTAGAAGCCGCGCTTGCCCGCCTCGACGACCGCCTTGAGGTTCGGGGAGACCGTGAAGCGGTCCGGGAACGCCTTGTTGAGCGTCTCGGAGACGTGCAGGCCGATCGCCGGACCGACCAGCTCCAGCAGGACGAGAGGAGACATCGGCAGGCCGAGGGGCTCCACCGCCTTCTCGGCGACCTCGACGGGGGTGCCCTCGTCGATGACGTTCTGGATCTCGCCCATGAAGCGGGTCAGGATGCGGTTCACGACGAACGCCGGGGCGTCCTTGACCAGCACCGCGGTCTTCTTCAGCTTCTTGGCGACGCCGAACGCCGTGGCCAGGGAGGCGTCGTCGGTCTGCTCGCCGCGGACGATCTCCAGCAGCGGCAGCACGGCGACCGGGTTGAAGAAGTGGAAGCCGACGACCCGCTCGGGGTGCTTCAGCTTCGACGCCATCTCCGACACCGACAGCGAGGAGGTGTTGGTGGCGAGGATCGCGTGCGCCGGGGCGACCGCCTCGACCTCCGCGAAGACCTTCTGCTTGACGCCCATCTCCTCGAACACGGCCTCGATGATGAAGTCCGCGTCCGCGAAGCCCTCGGCCTTGTCCAGGACGCCGGTCACCAGCGCCTTGAGGCGGTTGGCCTTGTCCTGGTTGATCCGGCCCTTGCCGAGCAGCTTGTCGATCTCGGCGTGGACGTAGCCCACACCCTTGTCGACGCGCTCCTGGTCGATGTCGGTCAGCACGACCGGCACCTCCAGGCGGCGCAGGAACAGCAGCGCGAGCTGGCTGGCCATCAGACCGGCGCCGACGACACCGACCTTGGTGACCGGGCGGGCCAGGCTCTTGTCCGGGGCACCGGCGGGGCGCTTGCCGCGCTTCTGCACCAGGTTGAAGGCGTAGATGCCGGAGCGCAGTTCGCCGCCCATGATCAGGTCGGCGAGCGCCTTGTCCTCGGCGTCGTAGCCCTGCTGGAGGTCGCCGTTCTTGGCGGCGGCGATGATGTCCAGGGCGCGGTAGGCGGCCGGGGCGGCGCCGTGCACCTTGGAGTCCGCGATGAAACGGCCCTTGGCGACGGCCTGGTCCCAGCCCTCGCCGCGGTCGATCACCGGGCGCTCGATCTCCAGCTCGCCCTTGAGGACGGACGCGGTCCAGACCAGCGACTGCTCCAGGAAGTCCGCGCCCTCGAAGATCGCGTCGGCGATCCCGAGCTCGTAGACCTGCTTGCCCCTGAGCTGCTTGTTCTGGTTGAGGCTGTTCTCGATGATCACCGAGACGGCCTTGTCGGCGCCGATCAGGTTCGGCAGCAGCGTGCAGCCGCCCCAGCCGGGGACCAGCCCGAGGAACACCTCGGGCAGCGAGAACGCCGGGACGGCCGAGGAGACGGTCCGGTAGGTGCAGTGCAGACCGACCTCGACACCGCCGCCCATCGCGGCGCCGTTGTAGTACGCGAAGGTCGGCACGGCCAGCTTGGACAGCCGCTTGAAGACCTCGTGGCCGCCCTTGCCGATGGCGAGCGCGTGCTCGTACTCCTTGAGGATCTCCACGCCCTTGAGGTCGGCGCCGACCGCGAAGATGAATGGCTTGCCGGTGATGCCGACGCCGACGATCTCGCCGTCCGCCGCCTCCTTCTCGACCTGGTCGATCGCGGCGTTCAGGTTCGCCAGCGAGGCCGGGCCGAAGGTGGTCGGCTTGGTGTGGTCGTGGCCGTTGTCCAGGGTGATCAGGGCGAAGCGCCCGGCACCCAGGGGGAGGTCGAAGTGCCGTACGTGCGCACTGGTGACGACCTCGTCCGGGAACAGCTCGGAAGCCTGCTGCAGAAGCTCGGCGGTGGTGCTCACTTGTCCCCCTCGAAGTGCGGGTTCTCCCAGATGACCGTCGCGCCCATGCCGAAGCCGACGCACATGGTGGTCAGGCCGTAGCGGACGTGCGGCTGCTCCTCGAACTGGCGGGCCAGCTGCGTCATCAGACGGACGCCGGAGGAGGCCAGCGGGTGGCCGAAGGCGATGGCGCCGCCGTACTGGTTGACGCGCTCGTCGTCGTCGGCGATGCCGTAGTGGTCGAGGAAGGCCAGGACCTGGACGGCGAAGGCCTCGTTGATCTCGAACAGGCCGATGTCGGAGATGGACAGGCCCGCCTGGGCCAGCGCCTTCTCCGTGGCCGGGATCGGGCCGTAGCCCATGACCTCCGGCTCGACGCCCGTGAAGGAGTAGGAGACCAGGCGCATCTTCACGGGGAGGTCGTTCTCCCGCGCGAACTCCTCGGAGGCGATGAGCGAGGCGGTGGCGCCGTCGTTCAGACCGGCCGCGTTACCGGCGGTGACCCGGCCGTGGACGCGGAACGGGGTCTTGAGGCCCCGGAGGTTCTCCAGGGTCGTGCCCGGGCGCATCGGCTCGTCGGCGGTGACCAGGCCCCAGCCCGTCTCACCGGCCTCGGCGTTGGTCCGGCGCACCGAGACCGGCACCAGGTCGGCCTGGATCTTGCCGTTGGCGTACGCCTTGGCGGCCTTCTCCTGCGAGCGCACGGCGTACTCGTCGGCGCGCAGCTTGGTGATCTGCGGGTAGCGGTCGTGCAGGTTCTCCGCGGTCATGCCCATGAAAAGGGCCGACTCGTCGACCAGCTTCTCGCTCACGAACCGCGGGTTCGGGTCGACGCCCTCGCCCATGGGGTGACGGCCCATGTGCTCGACACCGCCGGCGATGGCGATGTCGTAGGCGCCGAAGGCGACGGAACCGGCGACCGCGGTCACGGCCGTCAGCGCGCCCGCGCACATGCGGTCGATGGAGTAACCCGGGACGGACTGCGGCAGACCCGCGAGGATCCCGGCGGTGCGGCCGATGGTCAGGCCCTGGTCACCGATCTGCGTGGTCGCGGCGATGGCGACCTCGTCGATCTTCTTCGGGTCGAGACCGGGGTTGCGGCGCAGCAGCTCCCGGATCGCCTTCACGACGAGGTCGTCGGCACGGGTCTCGTGGTAGATGCCCTTCGGGCCCGCCTTGCCGAACGGGGTGCGGACGCCGTCTACGAAGACGACGTCCCTGACGGTACGAGGCACGATGGCTCTCCTCCAGGGTCCAGGACGCTGAGCGCTTGCTCATCCCATGCTACTTATGAGTAACGTAGCTGCCCAGTCCTGACATGGCGAGCGGTGAACGTCACATCTCACCGGGGTGGCGCTGTGGACCCTCTCGGGGTCAGCACCGGGGTCGGCACGGGATGTGACCCGGCCGCTCCATTCCCGGTGATCACCCCGAACAAGGTCCGGGCCACCTCCGCCCCGAACCCGTGCACGTCGTGACTCATGGCGGACAGGGTCGGATGCGTCAGTCGGCACAGCTGCGAGTCGTCCCACGCCAGCAGCGACACATCGTCCGGCACCCGCACCCCCATCTCCGCCGCCACCGACAATCCCGCCACCGCCATGATGTCGTTGTCGTACACGATCGCCGTCGGCCGGTCCGGCGGCGCAGCCGTCAGCAGCGACCGTGTCGCCCGCGCCCCCGCGTCGCCCGAGAAGTCGGTCGCGACCTGCCACGCCCCGGCCAGCGCCAGAGCCCGCGCCGCCTCGTCGAACGCCGCCGTCCGGATTGCCGTGTGCCCGAGGGCCGCCGCCCCGCCCACCCGGGCGACCCGCCGGTGCCCGAGCGCCGCCAGATACCGCACCGCCTCCGTCACGGCCGTCCCGTCGTCGGTCCACACGGAGGTGAGCCCCCCGGTCAGCGAGGGATGCCCCACGGCGACCACCGGCAGCCCGAGCCGCTCCACCAGGCCCACCCGGGGATCGTCGGCCCGGAAGTCGACGAGGATCGACCCGCCGATCTGCCGCCCCCGCCACCACGCCTCCTGGACCCCCAGCTCCTCGTCCAGATTCCGTACGAGTCTCAGCAGCAGGGAGCAGGAGTGCTCGGCCAGGACGCTCTCCACGCCGGACACGAACTCCATGTACCAGGGCTCCAGCCCGAGCACCCGCGCCGGGCGGCACACCGCGAGCCCCACCACGTCCACGCGTGAACCGGCCAGTGTCCGCGCCGTGAGGTTCGGCGCCCAGCCCAGTTCCCGCGCCGCCCGGAAGATCCGGTCCCGGGTCGCCTCCGACAGCCCGGGCTTGTGGTTGAACGCGAGCGACACGGCGCCCTTGGACACGCCGGCGCGCGCGGCGACGTCCTTGATGGTGACGCGGGGGGTCGGCGTTGCCGTCATCGGGTGGGCTCCACGCAGTACAGGGCCGAACGGGCACGTTCCGCGTCCGGAGTCTTCCAGCGGCGCACCCCGATGGTCACCTCTTCGCCCGGCAGCAGCGTGACGCGGCCCCGGTCGGCCCGCGCTTCCGGATCCAGCCGGTCGGCCTGGAGCAGCAGGTCCCGGACCAGGGTGCGGGCGGTGACCGTGATGCCGCCCGGGGCGAGCGCGACATCGAACTGCGGTGCAGGGTAAGGGATTTCGCGGTCCGGAACCGGGAAGTACAAGGCCCGCAGCTCGTCTGCGTCTGCGGTGCGGTCCGCCCGGGCGCCCGTGTGCCCGTCCGTTCCCGCGTCCCCGCCTGCGACTGCGCCCGCGTCACCGTCCGCGCCTGCTCCATCACCCCCGCCCGCGTCCGCACCCCCGCCCGCATCCGCGACGAGAAACTCCTTCGGCCCGGCCGGCGTCAGCTCGCGCGGGACATCCATCCGCGCCACCGTCCGCCCTCCGGCGACCAGTTCCACGGTCACCTGCCCCAGCACCTCGCCCTCGACGGACATCCGCCGCAGGGTCAGCGTCGACGTCCAGTCTTCGTCCGCCTGGTTGACGGCGGCCAGCACCAGCCCGCAGTCCCGCGCCTGGAGCGTCAGCAACCGGTCCGCGTACAGCCGCTTCAGCTCGTGGTACAGCGGTTTCTCCCGCCCGTCCCCGTCGATCGCCGCCCAGGACGTCACCGGCCAGCAGTCGTTGAGCTGCCAGAGGACCGTGCCCGCGCACACCGGCCAGTGGGAGCGCCAGTGCTCGATCCCGGCGGCGACCGCACGCGCCTGGTTGACCTGCATCAGGTAGTGCCAACGGTCGAAGTCCCCGTCCGGCACGGCGAAATGCCGGGCCAGTCCCCGCTCCAGCTTCCCGTTGCCGTCGTCGGCCTTCTGGTGGTGCACCATGCCGGGGGAGTCGGGCGCGAGTTCCTCCCCGGGCAGCGCCCGACGCAGCGTGGCGTACGCGGGCGGCGCCTGCCAGCCGAACTCGGCGACGAACCGGGGCACGCTCAGCCGGTAGTCGGCGTAGTCCTCATGGTTCCACACGTCCCAGGAGTGGTGTGTGCCGTGCGCCGGATCGTTGGGATGCCGGTCCCATGACCCGGACCAGGGGCTCCCCGCCGCGTACGGCCGCGTAGGGTCCAACTCGGCCACCACGCGCGGCAGTAGGCCCAGGTAATACCCCTCGCCCCAGGAGTCACCGGCCAGCCGCGGCTCCCAGCCCCAGTCCCGGAAGGCCCACAGGTTCTCGTTGTTGCCGTTCCACAGCACCAGCGACGGATGCGGCATCAGCCGTACGACGTTCTCCCGGGCCTCGGCTTCCACCTCGCCGCGCAGCGGCTGTTCCTCCGGGTAGGCCGCGCACGCGAACGGGAAGTCCTGCCAGGCCAGCAGCCCGAGTTCGTCGCAGGCGTCGTAGAAGTCCTCGCTCTCGTAGATCCCGCCGCCCCAGATCCGTACGAGGTCCACGCCCGCCCCGGCGGCCTGCTCCAGCCGTTCCCGGTAGCGCTCGCGGGTGATCCGGGAGGGGAAGACGTCGTCGGGGATCCAGTTGACGCCCCTTACGAAGAGCCGCTCGCCGTTGACGACGAGGGTGAAGCCGGTGCCGTGCCGGTCGGGCCGCCGGTCCAGCTCCACGGTCCGGAAGCCGATCCGCCGCCGCCACACGTCCAGCGCGTCGTCGCCGTGCAGCAGCCGCAACTCGACGTCGTACAGCGGCTGTTCGCCGTAGCCGCGCGGCCACCACAGCCGGACGTCCGGCACGCGCAGCCGTACGACCCCGCCTGTCCCCTCGATCTCCGCGTGGGCCCGCACCCCGCCCACCTCCGCCTCCAGTGCGAGCGGCGCCTCGACCCGGGCCCGCTCGACCTCCACGGCCAACTCGACGACGCCCACGCCCTCGTCGACCGTGACCAGCGGACGTACCCGGGCGATCCGGGCCGTCGACCAGTGCTCCAGGCGCACCGGCCGCCAGATCCCGGCCGTCACCAGGGTCGGCCCCCAGTCCCAGCCGAAGGAGCAGGCCATCTTGCGCAGGTACTGGTAGGGCTCGGCGTAGGCGGCGGGCCGCTCGCCCAGCCGCCCCCGCACGGCCTCCGCCTCGGCGTAGGCGGAGACGAACCGCACGGCCAGCCGCCCGGACAGCCCCGTCACGTCGAACCGGTACGAGCGGTGCATGTTGCGCACCTTGCCCAGCAACCGCCCGTCCAGGGAGATCTCGGCGACGGTGTCGAGCCCGTCGAAGACCAGGTCGGTCTGCTCCTGCGCGGACGCGTTCGTGAGCTCGCGCTCGTACGTCCAGTCCCGGCGCCCCACCCACGCCACCTCACACTCGTCCCGGCCCAGGAACGGGTCCGGGATCACCCCGGCCGCCATCAGGTCGGTGTGCACGCAGCCCGGCACGGACGCCGGCAGCGCGTCCGGGCCGTGGCGCAGGATCCATCCGTCGCCGAGCGGTGTGGCCTCCAGCATGCGCACTCCCTTAACCGGTTCAGCGAAGAGTCGTGTACAGGGTTCACATCGTTGGCGGGAATGGGACTTTACCGGTTGAGAAAGCGCTGTCAGAGTGCCGAACCAGCCATACCGCACGTGCTCTTCCGTCCCGAGTTCCTCTCCGCGAACGGAGCTGATGCACATGAACCGCCGTACCGTCCTCGCCCTCACCGTGGGCGCCGCCCTGCTGGCCTCGGGCTGTACCGGCACCGGAGGCACCTCGAAGGGCGCGGATGCCGAGGCGCCCGGCGATCCCGCCAAGGTCGACGGGACCATCACCGTCCTCACTCACCGGACCGACCTCGTGCAGGACGGGACAATGAAGAAGTACGCCGCCGAGTTCAACAAGACCTACCCCAAGGTGAAGGTCGAGTTCGAGGGCCTCACCGACTACGAGGGCGAGGTCAAGATCCGTATGAACACGGAGGACTACGGCGACGTCCTCATGATCCCGGCCGTGATCGAGAAGAAGGACTACCCGAAGTTCTTCGCCTCGCTGGGCAGTCAGGCCGAGCGGAGCGAGAAGTACCGCTTCACCGACTACACCACGGTGGACGCCAAGGTCTACGGCCAGAGCCCGCTCGGCGCGGTCCCGGGCTTCGTCTACAACAAGAAGGTGTGGCAGGAGGCCGGGATCACCGACTGGCCCACGACACCGGACGAGTTCCTGGACGACCTGAAGGCGATCAAGTCGAAGACCGACGCGATCCCGTACTACACCAACTTCAAGGACATGTGGCCGCTCACCCAGTGGACGCAGGTCAACGGCTCGGTCAGCTGCGACGAACAGGCCACCACGAAGCTCGCCGAGGGCGACCCCTGGGCCGAGGGCGCCGATCTGCGGACCGCCGACACGCTGCTGTACGACATCGTGCGCGAAGGGCTCGTCGAGAAGGACCCGACGACCACCAACTGGGAGGCGTCCAAGCCCAAGTTGGCGAAGGGCGAGATCGCCACGATGTGGCTCGGCTCCTGGGCCGTGATCCAGATGCAGGGCGCGGCGAAGCAGGCGGGCGCCGACCCGGCCGATATCGGCTTCATGCCCTTTCCCGCCCAGAAGAACGGCACGTTCTGCGCGGCGACGCTGCCCGACTACAACCAGGCCGTCAACGTCAACTCCGACCACAAGGCCGCCGCCCGCGCCTGGATCGACTGGTTCACCGACAAGTCCGGCTACGCGGACGCCAACCTGGCCCTCTCGCCCCTCAAGGACGCGCCGCTGCCCGACGTCCTCAAGCCCTACGAGGAGGCGGGCGTGAAGCTCCTCGACATCGACGACACCAAGGGAGCCGAGGTCAAGTCCGTCGACAACCAGTCCGAGGTCGGCATCTACAAGCCCGACTACCGCCAGGACCTCGTCGACCTCGCCCGCGGTGCCCGCAAGGGCAGCCTGGACGACTTCCTGACCGGGCTCGGCGAGAAGTGGACCGAGGCGCGGAAGAACCTGGGGTCCTGATGACCGACACCACCCGCAAGGCGGCGCGGCCGGTGCCGCCGGCCGCGCCCGCGGGGCCGACACCGCCGTCCGCCGCGCGCCGGCCGCGGCGGTGGCGGGGCGTGACCCCCTGGCTGTTCCTGATCGCCCCGCTCGTCCTGCTGATCGCCTTCACCTACGCGCCCATCGTCAACATGGTCGCGTACAGCTTCACCGACTGGGACGGCGTCAGCCCCCAGCTGCACTGGACGGGCGCCGGGAACTACGCCGAACTCTTCACCCGCCCCGAGCTGTTCGAGGTGTTCTTCGTCAGCGGCTACTACCTCGCCGCGTCCGTGGTGCAGATCGCCGCGGCCCTCTACTTCGCCACCGTCCTGAGCTTCAACGTCCGCTTCCGCAGCTTCTTCAAGGGCGTGCTCTTCTTCCCGTACCTGATCAACGGCGTCGCGATCGGCTTCGTCTTCCTGTACTTCTTCCAGGACGGCGGCACCCTCGACGCGATCCTGAGCCTGATCGGCTACGACGGCGACCGCGCCTGGCTCGGCACACCCACGTCGGCCAACGTCTCCCTCGCCGGTGTCTCCGTCTGGCGCTACCTGGGCCTGAACTTCGTGCTCTTCCTCGGCGCGATCCAGTCCATCCCGGGGGAGCTGTACGAGGCGGCCGAACTGGACGGGGCGAACCGCTGGCAGCAGTTCCGCCACATCATCGCGCCCGGCATCCGGCCCGTGCTGAGCCTGTCGGTGATCCTGTCCGTCTCCGGGTCGCTGTCCGTCTTCGAGATCCCGTACATCATGACCGGCGGCGCGACCGGCACCGAGACCTTCGTGATCCAGACCGTGAAGCTGGCCTTCCAGTTCAACAAGACGGGCCTCGCCTCGGCGGCGGCCGTCGTGCTGCTGCTGATCATCCTGGCGGTGACCTGGGTGCAGCGGCGCCTCGTCCCGGACGACAAGGTGGACCTCGTATGACGCGCCGTGCCGTGGCCCGTGCCCTCGTGTACCTGTCCCTGGTCCTCGCCACGCTGGTCGTGCTCCTGCCGCTCACCGTGGTCTTCCTGACCTCGCTGAAGACCTCCGGGGAGATGGCGGACGACAGCGGCGCCCTCACGCTGCCCGACGACCCGCTGAACTTCGACAACTACGTGACGGCGTTCCAGGACGGCCGGATGCTCTCGGCGTTCGGCAACACGGCGGTCATCCTGATCGTCGCCATCGGGGGCACGGTCCTCATCGGCTCGATGACGGCGTACGCCATCGACCGCTTCCGGTTCCGCTTCCGGAAGCCGGTCCTGGCCCTGTTCCTGGTCGCCGCGTTGGTCCCGGGGGTGACCACCCAGGTGGCGACCTTCCAGATCGTCAACAGCCTCGGGATGTTCGACAGCCTCTGGGCGCCGATCGCGCTCTACATGGGCACGGACATCGTGTCGATCTACATCTTCCTTCAGTTCGTACGGTCCATCCCCGTCTCACTGGACGAGTCGGCCCGCATCGACGGCGCCAATGCCTTCACGATCTACCGGAAGGTCATCTTCCCGCTGCTCAAGCCCGCGATCGCGACGGTCGTGATCGTGAAGGGGATCAACGTCTACAACGACTTCTACATCCCCTTCCTCTACATGCCCTCCGAAGATCTTGGCGTGATCTCGACGTCCCTGTTCCGCTTCAAGGGCCCCTTCGGAGCCCACTGGGAGACCATCTCGGCAGGCGCGATCCTCGTCATCGTCCCGACGCTGATCGTCTTCCTGTTCCTGCAGCGGTTCATCTACAACGGTTTCACGCGAGGTGCCACGAAGTAGGGCCTTCTCTCAAGCCTCCTTGACGGAGAGAGCCTCCACCAGCACGGGAGTCACCTGCTCGACTTGCCACGGCCGCGCCCCGTACCCGGCAAGCGCGGCCGCCACGGACTCGGCGTCCACCACGGCCGGCGGCTCCCAGCAGACCCGCCGCACGGTGTCCGGCGTGATCAGATTCTCCTGCGGCATGTTGAGCTGCTCGGCCAGCGCCGAGACCCCCGCCCTCGCCGCGGACAACCGAGCCGCAGCGACTGGGTCCTTGTCGGCCCAGGCCCGCGGTGGCGGGGGCCCGGTCACCGGCTGCCCCGGCTGCGGCAACTGCGCCTCGCTCAACGCCTTCGCCCGGTCCACGGCCGCCTGCCACTGCTCCAGCTGCCGCTTGCTCATCCGGTGTCCGAAACCGTTCAGCGCGGCCAGCGCGTGCACGTCGGCCGGAACCGCCAGCGCGGCCTCCACGATCGCCGCGTCCCCGAGCACCTTGCCCGGCGAGACGTCCCGCCGCTGCGCGATCCTGTCCCGCGTCTGCCACAGCTCCCGTACGACGGCCAGCTGCCGCCGCCGGCGCACCTTGTGCATGCCGGACGTACGCCGCCACGGATCCTTGCGCGGCTCCGACGGCGGGGCCGAGGCGATCGCGTCGAACTCCTGGCGGGCCCACTCCAGCTTGCCCTGCCTGTCCAGTTCCTTCTCCAGCGCGTCGCGCAGGTCGACGAGCAGCTCGACGTCCAGCGCCGCGTACCGCAGCCAGGGCTCGGGCAGCGGCCGGGTGGACCAGTCGACGGCGGAGTGCCCCTTCTCCAGGACGTAACCGAGAACGCCCTCGACCATCGCGCCGAGGCCGACCCGGGGGAATCCGGCGAGCCGCCCGGCCAGCTCGGTGTCGAACAGCCGTGTCGGCACCATGCCTATCTCGCGCAGGCAGGGCAGGTCCTGGGTGGCGGCGTGCAGCACCCACTCGACGCCGGACAGGGCCTCGCCCAGGGCGGACAGGTCGGGGCAGGCGACGGGGTCGATCAGCGCCGATCCGGCGCCCTGGCGGCGCAGCTGGACCAGGTAGGCGCGCTGCCCGTAGCGGTAGCCGGACGCCCGCTCGGCGTCGACGGCGACCGGGCCGGAGCCCGCATCGAAGGCGGCGATCACCCGGGCCAGGGCAGCCTCGTCCGCGATCACGGGCGGAATGCCCTCACGTGGTTCCAGCAAAGGGATCGGCGCCTCCGTAGCAGAAGATCCGCCGTCGTCCGGAGGAGCGCCTCCGGTGGTTCGCAGTGAGCTGTCTGCTGCGGTCTCGTGGGCGTCGGTCACCTGTCAAGGGTATCCGTGTATGGACAGCGCCCGTCGACGGAACGTTCCGTCGACGGGCGCTCGGGGGTCGCAAACCAGTCAGGTCGGGGAAGTGTCGGGTTCGCGAACCGTGAGTGACACGAACGGGACCCGCGGCCGGTCCCGTTCACGCGAGTGAATGATCACAACGGGCCGTCGTGGAGGGATCAGTGGATGATTCCGGTCCGCAGCGCCACCGCGACCATCCCGGCGCGGTCGCCCGTGCCGAGCTTGCGGGCGATGCGGGCGAGGTGGCTCTTGACGGTCAGGGCGGACAGGCCCATCGAGACGCCGATCGCCTTGTTCGACTGGCCCTCGGCGACCAGGCGCAGCACCTCGACCTCTCGGCCGGACAGTTCGCGGTAGCCGCCCGGGTGGCTCGGAGCACCCGGGGGGCGGCGGTGCAGGCGTGCGGCGGCGGCGCCGATGGGGGCGGCGCCCGGTCGGGTGGGGAGCCCGACGTTGGTGCGGGTGCCGGTGACGACGTAGCCCTTCACACCGCCGGCGAGCGCGTTGCGCACGGCGCCGATGTCGTCGGCGGCGGAGAGGGCGAGCCCATTGGGCCAGCCCGCGGCGCGGGTCTCCGACAGCAGGGTGAGGCCGGAGCCGTCCGGCAGGTGGACTTCTGCGACGCAGATGTCGCGGGGGTTGCCGATGCGGGGACGAGCCTCCGCGACGGACGAGGCCTCGATGACATCGCGCACACCGAGCGCCCACAGGTGGCGGGTGACGGTGGAGCGGACACGCGGGTCGGCCACGACCACCATGGCGGTCGGCTTGTTCGGGCGGTAGGCGACCAGGCTTGCGGGCTGCTCGAGGAGAACGGACACCAGGCCTCCTGGGGTGCGGGACGGGGCCGGCTCGTGGGGGTGAAGCCGGGACGAACCGTGCTTTCAAGGTCACAGTCGTCTTCGGCACCCAACCCGTCCGCCTTTAGAGAATGATCACGAATCGGTGATAACAATCCGCGCAATTCGGACACGCGGTCGATCATTCGAAGGTCGAACGGTTTCGGTCTGCGTCGGTACGCGGTCGAAAGTGGCCGTATCGACAAAGTGATTCGGCCAAGAGGGGGACGCAGGTGTGATCGTCGACAGGGCAGTGTTGACCGCCCCGTACAGGTTCGATCAGTACGGGGTCGGAACAGGTTCGATCAGCGGGACTGCGGTCCCCGCCGCTGGGGCAGCGTCACCACCGACGCGTCCCCCGGCCCGGCCGGCGGCAGCCCCGCGATCTGGGCGAGCAGATCGCACCAGGACGCCAGGTGCGCGGCCGTGTCCGGGGTCCCGCCCAGGCCCTCGCGCGGCGTCCACGAGGCACGGATCTCGATCTGCGAGGCGGCCGGGCGCGCGGACAGACCGCCGAAGTAGTGCGAGCTCGCCCGTGTGACGGTGCCGCTCGGCTCCCCGTACGTCAGCCCCCGCGTCTGGAGCGCGCCGGTCAGCCAGGACCAGCACACCTCCGGCAGCAGCGGGTCCGCGGCCATCTCCGGCTCCAGCTCCGCGCGCACCAGCGTCACCAGCCGGAACGTGCCCTGCCAGGCCTCGTGTCCCGCCGGGTCGTGCAGCAGCACCAGCCGGCCGTCGGCCAGGTCCTGGTCGCCGTCGACGACCGCGGCCTCCAGCGCGTAGGTGTAGGGAGCGAGCCGCTTGGGCGGGGGCGTCGGCTCGACCTCGATCTGGGGCCGCAGCCGCGCCGCCGTGAGCGCGTCGACGGCGGCCCGGAAGGGCGGCGGGGCGGTGTCCGCCTCCCGCCGGTCTTTCTCGGTGTCCTTCGCTTCGTCCATTCCGCCAGCGCCGTCCGACAGTCGTCCCTGAGCCGCAGCCATGCCCGGAAGATTACGGGGCCCTGAGCCCGGGTGCCGGGCTAGACACCCCGCGCCTGTCCAGGGGCTGAATCGCGCCCCTCGGGGGCGTGCGAAACTTGGCCCGTGAGTGCCAACGACGCCCCCCGGGCCCAGCAGCCGTCCGCCCCGTACGACTCGGCCTTCCTCAAGGCCTGCCGACGCGAGCCCGTGCCGCACACGCCGGTGTGGTTCATGCGGCAGGCCGGACGCTCACTGCCGGAGTACCGCAAGGTGCGCGAGGGCATTCCGATGCTCGAGTCCTGCATGCGGCCCGAACTGGTCACCGAGATCACGCTCCAGCCGGTGCGCCGGCACGGCGTCGACGCGGCGATCTACTTCAGCGACATCGTCGTCCCGCTCAAGGCCATCGGCGTCGACCTCGACATCAAGCCCGGCGTCGGCCCGGTCGTCGAGCGCCCGATCCGCACCCGCGCGGACCTCGCCCAGCTGCGCGACCTGACCCCCGAGGACGTCTCCTACGTCACCGAGGCCATCGGCCTGCTCACCCGCGAACTCGGCGCCACGCCCCTGATCGGCTTCGCCGGCGCCCCCTTCACGCTCGCCAGCTACCTCGTCGAGGGCGGCCCGTCCCGCACGTACGAGAACGCCAAGGCGATGATGTACGGCGACCCCGAGCTGTGGGCCGACCTCCTCGACCGCCTCGCCGACATCACGGCCGCCTTCCTGAAGGTGCAGATCGAGGCGGGCGCCTCGGCGGTCCAGCTGTTCGACTCCTGGGCCGGCGCCCTCGCCCCCACCGACTACCGGCGCTCGGTGCTGCCGGCGTCGGCGAAGGTCTTCGAGGCCGTGGCCGGTTACGGCGTCCCGCGCATCCACTTCGGCGTCGGCACAGGTGAGCTGCTGCGGCTCATGGGCGAGGCCGGGGCGGACGTCGTCGGCGTCGACTGGCGCGTCCCGCTGGACGAGGCCGCCCGCCGCGTCGGCCCCGGCAAGGCACTCCAGGGCAACCTCGACCCGACCGTGCTGTTCGCCTCGACGGAGGCAGTCGAGGCGAAGACCCGTGAGGTCCTGGACTCGGCGGTGGGTCTGGAGGGGCACGTCTTCAACCTCGGCCACGGCGTCATGCCGTCGACCGACCCGGACGCGCTGACGCGGCTGGTGGAGTACGTGCACACGCGGAGCGCGCGCTGACGGAGACGGCGGCCGGCCGGTCCTACCAGCCGGGCCGCGCCCGCCTGCCGAAGAGGATGCCGCGCGGCTCCGGCGGCGGTGGTGTGCCGGGGCGCAGCGGCCAGGCGATCAGCATGCCGGCGAGGAAGCCGACGATGTGCGCCGCGTACGCCACCGTGCCGGCGTCGGAGACGCCCTCGCCGGAGGAGTACACCGCCTGGAGCACGAACCACAGGCCCAGCACGGTCCAGGCGGGCAGCCGCAGCGGCAGGAAGATCAGGAACGGCACGAGGACCCAGACCCGGGCCCTCGGATACAGCACGAGATAGGCACCCAGCACCCCGGCGATCGCTCCGGACGCGCCGATCAGCGGGTCGGCCGACGCGTTGTTCAGGACCGCGAAGCCGTACGACGCCGCGTAGCCGCAGATCACGTAGAAGAGCAGGAAGCGGATGTGGCCCATCCGGTCCTCGATGTTGTTGCCGAAGATCCACAGGAACAGCATGTTGCCCAGCAGGTGCAGCCAGCTGCCGTGCAGGAACATCGCCGTCAGGACGCTCAGTTCCGGCGACTTGTCGTAGGGCGGCGGGCCGACCACGCAGCCGGGTCCCCGCGGGCCCACGCCGATGTCACCCGTGGGCACCAGGCGGGGCATCTGATGGTGGATCAGTTCCCGTGGCACCGCCGCGTACTGGTCGAGGAACGCCTGGAGGTGACACAGCTGGGCCAGGCTGCTCTCGCCCACCACGGAACCGGCCATGCCGGGAGTGAGCAGGAACACGACGATGCCGGCGGCGAGCAGGGCGTACGTCACCCAGGGGGTGCGCCGCGCGGGGTTCACGTCATGAACGGGGATGACCACACCACACATGTGCCCGGGGCGCCGCCGGTGAATCGGTCGGCCCGGTGAACGGAGCCGTCCGGGCGTGCGTATGTCTCGGCAACCGCCCGCGGCGCGGGGAAGGCGGGTCGCGGGGCCGACGTGAGGAACAGGCGATGAACGACCGAGTTACTCCTCCGATGCACGCCCTGCCCGACGGCGAGGCGGAGCTGACGCTGGTGGTGCGGCTGCCGTGGGAGGACGTGGCCCGCCTCGGCCAGGAGGCCGGGCGGCTGGCGACCCAGATGCGGCGGCCCGTGACGCTGGAGGAGGCGGTGAGTCACCGGCTGCGGTCGACCCGGGTCGCCGCGCACGCGAAGCCGGCGGGGGAGCAGCCGCCTGCTGTCTCGGCTTCGGCGTCGGTGTCGTCGTTGCCGTCTCGGCCGCCGGCGGAGCAGGCGCGGCAGGCGATTGACCGGATCAACGGTACGGCTGGGACTGCCTAGGGTTTCGCCGTAGGGGTGCGGGTGCGTGGCCTGGTGCGGGCTCGTTGCGGGCGTTCGCGCCACGCGGCGGAGCCGCAGATCGATACGGCCCCGCTCCCCTCGAGGCATGCTGTCCCGCCGTCCCTTACAAAGAACCGCGGACCTTCGCCGCCGCCTTGCGGGCCGCCACCAGAACCGGGTCCCAGACGGGGGAGAACGGTGGGGCGTAGCCGAGGTCCAGGGTCGTCATCTGTTCCGCCGTCATGCCGGCCGTGAGGGCGACCGCCGCGATGTCGACTCGCTTGCCCGCGCCCTCGCGGCCGACGATCTGGACGCCGAGGAGGCGGCCCGTGCGGTGTTCGGCGAGCATCTTGACCGTCATGGGGGAGGCGTCCGGGTAGTAGCCCGCGCGGCTGGTCGACTCGATGGTGACCGCCTCGAAGCGCAGGCCCACGCGGTGGGCGTCCTTCTCGCGCAGTCCCGTGCGCGCGATCTCCAGGTCGCAGACCTTGCTGACCGCCGTGCCGACCACGCCGGGGAACGTGGCGTAGCCGCCGCCTGCGTTGGTGCCGATGACCTGGCCGTGCTTGTTGGCGTGGGTGCCGAGCGCGATGTGCCGTTCCTGGCCGGAGACCAGGTCGAGGACCTCGACGCAGTCACCGCCCGCCCAGATGTTCTCGTGCCCGCGCACCCGCATCGAGCGGTCGGTGAGGAGGCCGTCGTGGGTACCGAGGGGGAGGCCGGCCGCCTTCGCGAGCGTCGTCTCGGGGCGGACGCCGATGCCGAGCACGACGACGTCGGCCGGGAAGTCGCGGTCCTGGGTGGCCACCGCGCGCACCCGGCCGTCGTCGCCCGTGAGGATCTTGGTGACCTCGGCGTCGTTCACCATCGTGATGTCCAGGCCCTCCATGGCCTCGTGCACCAGGCGGCCCATGTCGGGGTCGAGGGTCGACATGGGCTCGCTGCCGCGGTTGACGACCGTCACCTCGTAGCCGCGGTTGATGAGCGCCTCGGCCATCTCCACGCCGATGTCGCCGGCCCCGACGACCACCGCGCGGCGGCCACGCGTGCGTGCCAGCGTGTCGAGCAGCGCCTGGCCGTCGTCCAGCGTCTGCACGCCGTGCACCCCGGGGGCGTTCATGCCGGGAATGTCCGGCCGGATCGGCCGGGCGCCCGTCGCGATCACGAGTTTGTCGTACGACGTCCAGGACTCGGCGCCGGATTCGAGGTCACGCGCGCGTACGCGCTGCCGGTCGGGGTCGAGCTCCGTGACCTCGGTGCGCAGCCGCAGATCGATGTCCCGCGCGCGGTGCTCCTCGGGGGTGCGGGCGATGAGCCGGTCCCGGTCCGGGACGTCGCCGCCCACCCAGTACGGGATGCCGCACGCCGAGTACGACGTGAAGTGGCCGCGTTCGAACGCCATGATCTCCAGCTCGTCGGGACCCTTCAGACGGCGCGCCTGCGACGCCGCGGACATCCCCGCGGCGTCGCCGCCGATCACGACCAGTCGCTCCCTGCGCATACGGCTCATGCTCATGCGAACACGCTACGGGCGCAGGGCATTTCAATCCTGCTCGTCAGACGTCCGCGCGGGCGTGGACTGCGGCGCCGGGCGGGCCGTCGGCAGCGGGCCCAGGGCGCTCGTGGCGGATGCGGGGCGCGGGCGGCGGGGGAGGCGGGGGCGTACGACGCGCAGCCACAGCAGCACGAGCAGGGCGCCCACCGCCGCGAACGGCAGGACCGCGCCGACTGCCACCGCGAGCCAGCGCAGCATCGTCACGAACGCGTTCCAGCCGCCCGCGAGCGCGTCCACGAACCCCGGGTCGTCGTCCTTCGCCTCCTTCTTCACCGGGGTCTCGGACAGCGACAGGGTGATGGTGGCCAGGCTCGTGCGGTCCTTCAGGGAGTCCTGGCGCGCGAGCAGGGCCTCCAGGTCGGCCTGGCGGGTGCTCAGCTCGCCCTCCAGGGTCACCACGTCGCTGAGCTTCGTGGCCCGGTCCATCAGCTCGCGGATCCGGGCCACACTCGCGCGCTGCGACGTGATCCGGCTCTCCACGTCCACGACCTGATCGGTGACGTCCTCCGCCTTGGCGCTGAGGTCGAGGAGCTTGCCCGCGCCCTCCAGCGCGGTGAGGACCTCGTCGTACTTCTCGACGGGCACGCGCAGCACGACGCGGGTGCGCTCGTGGTCCTCCTCGTCCCGGGTGGTGGTCTCGTTGCCGACGTAGCCGCCCGCGTTCTCGGCTCGGGTGCGGGCCACCTCCAGGGCCTTCGGGACGTCCTTGACCTGCACGGTCAGCGACGCGGTGCGGATGATGTGGCTCGTGGGGAGCTTCGGCGGCGCGGTCGCCCTGGCTCCGCTTCCGGCGCCGCCGGGGGCGGCCTCGTCCGCGCCGGCCTTGTCGTTCGCATGCGGGGCGGCGATCCCGCGGTCGGCGGCGGCGCTGCCGGCGGAGTCCTCGCCCGCGCCGCTGCATCCGGTGAGCGCGAGGGCCGCGGCCAGCAGGAGCGCGGCGAGAGCCGGGACGGGGTGGCGGGTGGGTCGTCGTGTGCGCATGTGGGCTTCCCCCGGGGGGATCGGTTCGGCTGACGCTTCTTCGACGCCCGGGCGGCGCCGGACGTTTGGTCCGGGACGGTTCCGATGCGGTCACGGTCGGGACTCGTGAAGGGCACCGGTGCGCGACGGCGCTGTCAGTGGGGTCTGAGAGGCTGGGGGCATGCGCGAAGTTCAAGCCCGTGCGGGCACGGGGCAGGTCGTCGTCATCGGGGCGGGAATCGCGGGACTGGCCGCCGCGCACCGGCTGCTGGCGCGCGGGGCGCGGGTGACCGTGCTGGAGGCTTCCGACCGGGTCGGCGGCAAGCTGCTGCCCGGGGAGATCGCGGGCGCGCGCGTGGACCTCGGCGCGGAGTCGATGCTGGCCCGCCGCCCCGAGGCGGTGGCACTCGCCCGGGAGGTGGGTCTCGCCGACCGGCTCCAGCCGCCCGCCACCGCGACGGCCTCGATCTGGACCCGGGGCGCGCTGCGCCCGATGCCCAAGGGACACGTGATGGGCGTGCCCGGCACCGCAGCGGCCCTGTCCGGTGTGCTGTCCGACGAGGGCCTCGCCCGCATCGACCGCGACGCCGAGTTGCCCCGCACGGAGGTCGGCGACGACGTGGCCGTCGGGGAGTACGTGGCGGCGCGCCTCGGCCGCGAGGTCGTCGACCGCCTGGTGGAACCCCTGCTGGGCGGCGTGTACGCGGGCGACGCGTACCGCATCTCGATGCGCTCGGCCGTCCCACAGCTCTTCCAGGCCGCCCGGAGCCACGCCTCCCTGACGGCGGGGGTCCGCGAGATCCAGGCGAAGGCGGCCGCCGCCCGGCAGACCGGCCCGGTGTTCACGGGCATCCAGGGCGGCGTCGGCACCCTGCCCCTCGCGGTGGCGGAGTCGGTGCGGGCGCGCGGGGGCGAGATCCTGACGGGGACGCCGGTGACGGAGCTGAGCAGGGTGGCTCCGCCGGATCCGGCCGACGCGGCCGGGCCGCGAGCCTTCGGCCGCGACCCCGGGCGGGCGGCCGAAGACTCGCGCGGCCCCGTCCGGCCCCCTGCGGCGGAGCAGCCGCACGCGGTGTGGCGCGTCGTCACGGGTGAGCGGGTACTGCACGCGGACGCGGTGGTGCTCGCCGTCCCCGCCACCGCCGCAGCCCGGCTCCTGCGCACCGAGGCCCCCGAGGCCGCCGCCGAGCTCGGCGGCGTCGAGTACGCCTCCATGGCCCTGGTCACCCTCGCCTACCGCCGCGCCGGGACGGCCCTCCCCGAGGGCAGCGGCTTTCTCGTGCCGCCGGTCGACGGGCGCACCATCAAGGCCTCCACCTTCGCCTCGCAGAAGTGGGGCTGGATCGCCGACGAGAACCCCGGCCTCGTCGTCCTGCGCACCTCCGTCGGGCGGTACGGCGAGACGGAGATCCTCCAGCGCGACGACGACGGGCTCGTGGCGGTCTCCCGGCACGACCTGCAGGCGGCGACCGGCCTGGACGCCACACCCGTCGCCACCCGCGTCACCCGCTGGGACGACGGCCTGCCCCAGTACCCCGTCGGCCACCACGCGCGCGTGGCCCGCGTCCGCGAGCACGTGGCGAAGCTCCCGGGGCTCGCCGTGTGCGGCGCGCCGTACGACGGCGTCGGCATCCCGGCGTGCATCGCGAGCGCGTACGCCGCCGTCGACCAGATCCACGGTGACCTGCGGGCTGTGCAGGAGCTCACCGCCCACCCGGTGCAGAGCCTGCACGGCGGAGCGGGAGAATGAGGAGCATGAGTGACGACGCCTCCACCACGGCCTCCAGCGCCCAGCCCGACCGCATCCCGAACAAGGGCAAGCTGGCCAAGGACCTCAACGAGGTCATCCGCTACACGCTCTGGTCCGTCTTCCAGCTGAAGGACGTCCTCCCCGAGGACCGCGCCGGGTACGCCGACGAGGTCCAGGAGCTGTTCGACCAGCTCGCCGCCAAGGACGTGACCATCCGCGGCACGTACGACGTCTCGGGCCTGCGTGCCGACGCCGACCTCATGATCTGGTGGCACGCGGAGACCAGCGACGCGTTGCAGGAGGCGTACAACCTCTTCCGCCGCACCAAGCTGGGCCGGGCGCTCAGGCCGGTGTGGTCGAACATGGCGCTGCACCGCCCCGCGGAGTTCAACCGATCGCACATCCCGGCGTTCCTCGCCGACGAGACGCCCCGCGACTACGTGAGCGTCTACCCCTTCGTGCGCTCCTACGACTGGTACCTGCTGCCCGACGAGGACCGCCGCCGCATGCTCGCCGACCACGGCAAGATGGCCCGCGGCTTCCCGGACGTGCGCGCCAACACGGTCGCCTCGTTCTCCCTCGGCGACTACGAGTGGATCCTCGCCTTCGAGGCCGACGAGCTGTACCGCATCGTCGACCTGATGCGTCACCTGCGCGCCTCGGAGGCCCGTCGGCACGTCCGCGAGGAGGTCCCGTTCTTCACGGGCCGCCGCAAGGACATCGCGGAGCTGGTCGCGGGCCTGGCCTGATCAGCGGAGCGGTCGGTCGGCCCCGGGCCGGTCCGGGGCCGACCGACCGCGACTGCGGCTTCGGCTCCGGACGCGCGGCGCAGTCCGTGGTGCGCCGTCCCGGCAGCCGGCCCTCCAGCAGATACGCCTCCACATGGCCGTTGACGCAGGCGTTCGGCCCGCCCGCCAGGCCGTGCGCGCCGGCG
This sequence comes from Streptomyces sp. DG1A-41, assembly GCF_037055355.1. GTDB lineage: Bacteria > Actinomycetota > Actinomycetes > Streptomycetales > Streptomycetaceae > Streptomyces. The sequence goes on from NZ_CP146350.1 coordinate 7,121,999, forward strand.
TCCCGTTCCGTCACCAGGACCGAGCCCGTGAGGCGGCGGTGGAGTTCCAGGGCGCCGTCGTACGGCGTGGCGGCGTCCCGCTCGGCGGCCAGGATCAGCGACGGCGGCAGTTCGCCCGGCCCGGTGCCGACGTCGAGCGGCCGCTGCCGCGGCCCCTCCCAGTAGGCGCAGGGCAGGTTCGTCCACACGTTGTCCCAGGTCTCGAAGGGCGCCACCCGCGCGAGCCGGGTGTTGTCCCGGTCCCACACCTCCCAGTCCGTCGGCCAGGGGGCGTCGTTGCACTCGACGGCCAGGTAGACCGCGCGTGAGTTCTCCGCCTCGGCGGCGGCCTCCGGGTGCTGCTCCGCCTGCTCGACCAGCGGCCCGGGATCGCCCTTGAGGTACGCCGACAGCGCGTGCGCCCGGTGCGGCCACTGGTCGTCGTAGTACGCGGCCTGGAGGAACGCACCCCGCAACTGCCCCGGCCCGACCTTCCCGCCGGCCGGCTCGACGGCCAGCCGCGCGCTCGCCCGCTCGTAGCTGCGCCGCACCTCCCGCACGGTCCTGCCCAGCCCGTACACCTCGTCGTGCCGGGCGATCCACCTTTGGAAGTCCCGCCAGCGGCCCTCGAACGCCGCCGACTGGTCGAGTTTGTTGCGGTACCAGATCTGCTCCGGGTCGGGGTCTACCGCCGAGTCGAGCACCATCCGCCGTACGTGCGCGGGGAACAGCGTCGCGTACAGGGCGCCGAAGTACGTGCCGTACGACGAGCCCATGAAGGTCAGCCGTTCCTCGCCGAGCGCGGCGCGCAGCACGTCGAGGTCGCGGGCGTTGTTCAGCGAGTGGTAGTGCCGCAGCGCGCCGCCGGCCCGCTCGGCGCAGCCGCGCGCGTACGCCTTCGCCTGCGCGATGCGTTCCTTCTTGTACGACTCGGAGGGGTGCGTCGGCGCCTGGGTGGGCCCCTTGAAGAACTGCTTGGCATCCTTGCAGGACAGCGGCGCGGAACGGCCCACCCCGCGCGGGGCGTAGCCGACGAGGTCGTACGCGGCCGCGATCCGCTTCCACTCGGGGAGCAGGCCGACGAGGGGGAAGTACAGGCCGGAGGCGCCCGGGCCGCCCGGGTTGTAGACCAGGGCGCCCTGGCGGGGGAACTCGCGCTTGCTGTTGTGGGGGTCCTTGTGCGTGGCCCGGGCGCGGCCGACGGCGAGTTCGATCTGCCTGCCGTCGGGCTGTGTGTAGTCCAGCGGGACGGTGACCGTGCCGCACTGCATGGTGCCGGGCAGGTCCTGCGCGTCGGGACACGGGCCGAAGTCGATGCCGGCCGCCTTCGCCCGCGCGGCGGCCACGGCGGTGCCGCGCAGTTCGGCCGCCGCCCTCGTGCCATCGGTGTCCGGGGCGGCGGTGAGGGCGCTCAGCAGCAAGGACCCCGCTGCCGAGTAGAGGAGGGCGGCTCTCATCGCGTATCCCTTCGGTGCACAGTGGCGACAAAAGGGATGTTTCGTGGGGCGGTTGGGGAAGGCAAGCACCGTCTGCCGGTGTCGGCGCCGATGCCCCTGTGCGCCCCCGGTCTGTCAGTCGTGTGCCTCGCCGTGCGTGAAGGCGGCCCGCAGATCCGGTTCGCCGATCGCGCGAACGCCGCGTACGGCCACGGAGGTGAGGTACGTGCGGTCGTCGGCGGTGCCGTCCGCGTGCCGGGTCAGTGCGCCGAGGAGCCGTTGGCCGGCCGGGGAGGCCCAGCGCGAGTACGGGTGGATCTCGATGCGGGCGACGGCGAGGCAGCTCAGGGTGAGGGCGAGCGGCAGCGCGAACCACAGGGCGACCAGATGACGCGGCATGTCCGGCGGAGCGGGCGTCAGCAGCGCGGCGACGCCGAGACCGAGTACGGCGACGGCAGCCACGCGCACCTGCCGGACGGCCGCCGCGACCGTCGTACGGGCGCTGTCGGGCACCGCGAGCCCCGCGCGCACCAGCCGGTCGGCGATACCGCGCACCGCCTCCGCCGTGGCGGCGGTGGCCCGCACCGGCGCGATCCGGGACTGCCCCTCGGGGCCGATGGCACCGATGACCGACCGCTCCATCTCGTCCCGCCCGCGCGGATCGACGACCGTCGCCCAGCCGGTGTGGGCCAGGAGCAGACGGCGCTGGCGCGCCATGGCGACGAGGGTCACGTCGGCGACCCGCCTGGGCCCGCCGGAGAGGAACGCGGCCTCGTACAGCGTGAGTTCACGGATCCGGCCGGTGTCCGCGTCACCGGCCGCGGCGCGTACGGCGGCCAGGCACAGGCGTGTGCACGCCGTGCCGGCCACGGCCCAGGCCGCCAGCAGGAAAAGAGCCCAGAGCATATGTTGTTTGTATGTGACACGGTCCCGGGAACACCATGCCTCGTTCACGATCCGGACGGAGTGTTGTCGGTATGTGACGTTCCGTTTCACTGCTCCGGCGGCGGGCGGAAGGTGGGCGGCGGAAGCGTGAAGGACGGGTCCGGGGCTGGAGCCGTGGGTGAGGCCGGATCAGGGAACGCCGTCGGGAGAGTGCTGTCGCCTGCCGACGACGCGGTGCCGAAGGACTGACCGGCCGGCCCACGGGTCAGCGCCGGAGCAGCACCTTCCGGGTGGCGCGGGCCAGTCGGCGGACCGGGCGCCGCGATCGCGGCGCCGGTCCCGACCGCTCCAGCCACCACTCCCGCAGCTCCCGCCGTCCCGCGGCGTCCCCGGGTCGCCCGGCGGACAGCAGGTGCTCGGCGAAGGTGAGCGCGTCGCGCCGGTAGCCGCTGGTCATCGGCTGGGTCTGGGCGTACGCGAGGAAGGCCGTACGGTAGTCCGCGCCGAGGATCTCCGGCAGCTCGGGCGCGACCTTCGCCACGACATCCGCCCGCTTGGCGGCCAGCGCCCGCGCCTGTACGCCGACCCGCACCCGGTCGAACCCCTCGGGCACGGGCGTCCCCGCGACCAGCGCCGACAGCAGCGCGGCCTGTGCGAGCCCGAGCCGCTGCCGGGCCCCTTCCCCACCAGGGTGGGGCAGGCCGAAGACGCCCCGTGCCGCCCCGGCCGCCCCGTCTTCATCGCCCTGCTCGGCGGAGAGCTCCGCCCCGGGCCTGGATTCCGCACGCCGCAGGGCGAGAGCGGTGCCCGCCGAGCGGATCTCCGTTTTCACGCGCTCCACGGCGCCCGCCTCCAACGCCCTCCGGATCGACCCCAGCTCGCTCTCCAGCTCCGCCGGTTCCGGGAAGTTCTCGTCGCGTTCCAGGAGGACTCCCGGAGGGGACACGCGGGATGCGAGGTCGGTGAGGATGTCGAGGACCGGCCGGGGGACGGGGTGGGCGTGGCTGTCGTGCCAGACGCCGTCGCGTTCGAAGCCGCCGGCGACATGGACGTAGGCGATGGCCTCCAGGGGCAGCTCGGCGAGGGCCTTGGCCGGGTCCTCGGCGCGGTTGACGTGGTTGGTGTGCAGGTTGGCCACGTCGATGAGGAGCCGGACGCCCGTGCGGTCGGCGAGCTCGTACAGGAACTGGCCCTCCGTCATCTCCTCGCCCGGCCAGGAGATCAGCGCGGCGATGTTCTCGACGGCCAGCGGCACCGGCAGCGCCTCCTGCGCGATGCGCACGTTCTCGCAGAGGACGTCGAGGGCGTCCCGGGTCCGGGGGACGGGCAGCAGATGGCCCGCCTCCAGGTGCGGGGTCGCCGTCAGGGCACCGCCGGCCCGTACGAACGCGATGTGCTCGGTGACCAGCGGTGAGCCGAGTGCTTCGACCCGCTCGGCCAGCGCGGCGAGGCGGCCGTCGTCGGGCCGGTCCGCGCCCCCTAGGCCGAGCGAGACGCCGTGCGGCACCACGGTGACGCCGCGCTCGCGCAGCCGCCGCAGCGACTCGGGCAGATGCCCGGGGCAGACGTTCTCGGCCACCACCTCGACCCAGTCGATGCCCGGCATGCGCTCCACGGCGTCCGCGATCTCCGGTCGCCACCCGATGCCCGTCCCCAGTCGCTTCATCGTCCCCTCCTCCGCACGGCCGGTTCCTCGACGTGAAGGGGGTATGGCCCAGCCGCCCGTCCCCGAACCCCGCCACGGGCGCCTTCAGAGGAACATTTGAGGTTCGGCCCACCGACGGAGGCACCGGGGTCGCGCCACCCCCCGATGCGTCGTAGACCGGACGTATGCGCGATGGCAGCGAGCGGGCGGCCCCGGTCCGGCGAGTGTGGGCCGGGGCCGGGGCACTGGTGGTCGCCGTGGGCACGGCCTATTTCCTGCTCCCGCTGGAGGGGCTCGGCGAGGACCGCCCCTGGCTGGGCTGGCCGCTGTTCGCGCTGTGCCTGGGGCTGCTGGCCGTGCTGCTGCTGCGCCAGGTGCGCGACGTCGTGCTGGAGAAGCCGCACACCCGGCCCGGCGTCATGATCCCGCTGCTGATGTGCCTGGCCGTGCTGGTCTTCTCGTCGGGGTACTACGCCCTCGCCCAGCGGCCGGGCCAGTTCACCGGCATGAGCACCCGTGTCGACGCGCTGTACTTCACCGTCGTCACGCTCGCCACCGTCGGCTACGGGGACATCACCCCGAGCGGGCAGGAGGCCCGCCTGGTGACCGTCGCTCAGATCCTGTACACGTTGGTCTTCCTCACGGCGGCGGCCACCGCGCTCACGCGTCGGCTGCACACGGTGGTCGCCGCGCGCGACCGCCGCCCGCCGCCCTCCTGACCGGGGCGGTACCGGGGCGGTCCCGGGGCGGCGCCTACGCCGCGCGGGTGGAGCGGTAGTTGAACAACGACCACAGTACGAACAGGCCGGTCAGGATCATGATGATCGACCAGAACGGCTGGTACGGCAGCCACATGAAGTTCGCGATCAGCGCCAGTCCGACCACGACCGCGCCCACGACCCGGGCCCAGGCGGCCCCGGTGAACAGGCCGAATCCGGCCGCCACCACGAGCACACCGACGATCAGATGGATCCAGCCCCACGCGGTCAGGTCGAACTCGAAGACGTAGTCGCCGAAGCTCGTGTACACCTCGTCGTCGGCGATCGCCGTGATGCCCTGGAGCACCGCGAACAGGCCGTAGACGACCATCAGGGTGCCGCCGAGAGCGAGACCCCCGGCCGCCCACGGCTCGCCGGAACCGCCCGGGCCGGGGCCGCCGGGTGTCCGGTCGTCGGGGGCGGGCGGAGCGGGGGGAGGGGGCGCGGCGCTTGTCATGGCTGCCTCCTAAGGTCGAGGTTGTCCGGTTACCCCCACTGGAGCACCCGCCCGCGACCGGCGCGCCCGCGGCTACTGCGAACGGGTGGATGCCGGGCCGTCCGGCGTGTACGGCTCCCGGCGCAGCGCCGGATGGTCCGCGACCACCGTGCACGAGCCGGGCGCGATCTCCGTGAACCCCGCGTCGCGGACCAACGGCAGGCCGCTGCCCGTCAGTTCGGGCCAGCGGGCCGGGTCGGCCGGCCGTACGGCGAGCGGGAAGCCCGCGTCGTGCCAGGCGGCCCGCTCCTCGTCGGGCAGCTCCCACCAGGCCAGTTGCGCGGCGTGTCCGGCCTGGGCCATCGCCTTGCCGGCCGACATGCCGAGGTCGGGGTTCAGCCACAGCACGGGCGCGGCCGGGTCCGCGTCCATGGGCGGTTCCGGGTCGTCCAGGTCGGTGCCGGAGACCTGGAGCCGGGCCAGGTCCTTGGGCCAGCCGTCCAGCGGGACCGGCGGGAAGACCCGCACCTGGGCCGCCTTGCCGGTGACCGTGATGCCGGGCAGCGCCTCCGCCCGCCGCCACTCGGCGCCGCGCGCCCGTCGCACCACCTTGCGGATCCGCGCGTCCTGCCAGTCCCGCACCGCCTGCGCCCACGCGCCGTCGCCGGCCGACCGCTCGTCGCTCAGGATCGTCAGCACCGCCCGCGCGGCCGTCTCCAGCGCGTCCGTACGCGCCGGCGGGTCCGCCCGCTCGATCCGCACGACCAGCGGCAGCACGAACTGCGGTGCCGTGTCGCGGTCCGAGGGCTCGGACCGGAAGGGGCTGTCACTCACGGGCGTCGGCTCTTCGCTCACGAATCCCAGTGTGCCAGCCGGTAGATCGTGGAGGATGGGGCCCATGCGCCCCGACCTGTGCCTGGAGAACGCGGGCCGCCGCTACGGCCTGCGCGGCCCCTGGGTGCTGCGCGGCGTCGACCTGACGGTGGTCCCGGGCCGGCTCGTCCGCGTCGAGGGCGCCAACGGCACCGGCAAGTCGACCCTCCTGCGGCTGCTCGCCGGTATCGACGCCCCCAGCGAGGGCCGGATCACCGGCCGCCCGCGCACCGCGTACGTCCCCGAGCGGTTCCCGCCGGCCCTGCCGTTCACCGCCGCCGGCTACCTCACGCACCTCGGCACCGTGCACGGCCTGAACCGCGCGGCGGCCGCCCGTGCCGCCGCCGAGTGGCTGGAACGCCTCGGCGCCGCCGCCTACGCCGACACACCCATGGCACGGCTGTCGAAGGGCAGCAGCCAGAAGGTCGCGGTCGCCCAGGCCTTGCTGGGGGAGCCGGAGCTGCTGGTGCTGGACGAGGCGTGGACCGGCCTGGACGCCGACGCCCGCGCCGAGTTGGAGCGGGCGGTCGCCGAGCGCACGGCGGCCGGCGGATCCGTGGTGTTCGTCGACCACGACCCGCGCCGCCTCGCGGGCCTGCCCGACGCGACGTACACCGTGCGCGACGGGAGCCTCGTCGAGCAGGCGGCGTCGGAGCCGGTTCCGTCCGGGCCGCACGTGACCGTCGAGGTACAAGGCCCGCCGGACGGACGGCTTCCCGACGATGTGCGGCGGACCGTCACCCTTGCCGAGGAGACCGCGCCGGGCAGCCACCGCCTCACCGTCCCCGCCCCGCACTCCGACGTCCTGCTCCGCGCCCTGCTCACGGCCCGACCGCCCTGGCACGTGGTGAGTGTGGCGCGGCAGGCGGACGCCCCCGGGAGCCTCCGATGACCGCCCTCCTGCGCTACCACGCCGCCCTGCTGCTGCGCTCCCAGCGCTGGCTGCCGCCGTTCCTGCTCTACGCCGCCTTTCTCGCGATCAGCGTCCAGGCCGGGCAGCCGGTGCTCGACTCGCTCGGCTACTCGGCCGCCGCGCTGCTGCCCGTCGCCGCCTGGCTGACGCGGATCTGTGCCACGGCCGAGCCGCAGGCCGCGCGCGGCTGCGTGGCGGCGGCCGTCGGGCCCGCGCGCGCCCATGTCGCCTGCCTGTTGGCGGCGTTGTCCGGCGCGGCGGCGCTCGGCACGGTCGCGACCCTCGGCGTGACGCTGCTGAGCGCCTCGGTCGCCTCGGACCACCGCACCCCCGTGCCGCTCGCCCCCGCGTGCGGGGCCGGGCTGCTCGCCGCCCTGGCCTGCGCCCTGCTCGGCACGGCCGTCGGCGCGCTCACCAGCCGGCCACTGCTGCGGTCGCGGGGCCGTGCCGTCCCGGCCCTGCTGCTCGCGGCGCTGCTGTCCCTGGTGGCCACCGGCTCCCCGGCGCAGGCGGCCGTGCGGGGCCTGGTGACCGGCTCACGGTCGGGCACCGTCCCGCTGCCGCTGCTGCCCCTGGCCGCGGCAGCCCTGGTCACGGCCGCCGCGCTGGCCCTGGCCGGTGCGCTCGCCTCCCGCAGATCACCCTGAGCAGGCAGATCACCCTGAGCAGGCGGTGCGCTGCGCCTCCTGCCACTCGCAGACCGGGCAGAAGGTGATGCCCTTGTACGACTCCGGGTACTCCGTCGGCTCCCGGCACAGCACGCACTCCGCGTACGGCGGCCCGTCCGCCCGGGGTGGCCTGGTCGCGTCGATCAGGCAGTAGTCGTCCTCGCTCATACGTCCAGCGTAGGCCGGTCAGTGCGCCTCCGGACGCGGCCGCGCACCGCCGTCCGCCGCCCCGATCAGCTCGGACACCTTCACGAACCTGAAGCCCTCGCGGCGCAGCTCGGGCACGATCGTGCGCACTGCCCGCTCGGTCGCCGGGGCGGCGCTGAGCGTGCAGTGCAGCACGACCACCGACCCCGGCCGCACCCCGTCCAGTACCTGGCGGGCGACCACGTCCGGGTCCGTCTCGAACGCGTCGCCGCCGACCACGTCCCACTGCACGGCGGTCACACCGGCCGGTGTCAGCGCCTTCAGAGCCCGCCGGTCGTAACAGCCGCCGGGGAAGCGGAAGTACGGCATCGGATCCGCCACACCGGCTTTCCGGAACGCGGCGTACGCCCGCTCCACGTCCGACCGCATCCGCCCCTCGGGCACGGTCGGCAGGCCGTAGCAGTCCCGCGTGTACGCGTAGTGGCTGTAGGAGTGGTTGGCGACCTCGAAGAGCGGGTCCCTGCCGATGGAACGGGCCTGGTCCGGGTACTGCTCGGCCCACCGCCCGGTCATGAACACGGTGGCGGGCACCTTCAGCGCCCGCAGCGTGGAGATCAGCCGCGGATGGTCGAACCGCTCGCCCGCCGCCGCCCGTGCCCCCTGCCCGGCGGTCATGTCGGCGTCGAAGGTGAGCGCTACGGTCCTGCCGCGGGTGCGGGGACCGTGCTCGAAGACCGGGGTCAGGCCGCCGGAACCGGGAGCGAGGGTCGGAGGGCGCGACGGCGGCGCGGACACCGGCGGTGAGGCCGGCTGCCAGGGCCGGCCGGTCCCGCAGGCGGCGAGGGCCGTGCTCAGGGCACACACGGCGGCGACACGGCGGAGAAGGGTGATCACCGTGTGAAGATGTGAACGGGATCGTCCCTTTATGCGCGTCGGTCGCGGGCGTCACCCGGCCGTCAGATGTCCCGCTGCTCCAGCGGCCTGGTCGCCGGGCCCTGGATCACCTTGCCGTCCGTGTCGAACCGGGAGCCGTGGCAGGGGCACTCCCAGGCGCGTTCGGCGGAGTTGAAGGCGACCAGGCAGCCCAGGTGGGTGCAGCGGGCGGAGACGGAGTGCAGGTTGCCGTCGTCGTCACGGTAGACCGCGAGGCGGTGGTGCCCGTCGGCGCGGACCACGGCGCCCTCGCCGGGCGGCAGGGACTCCACCGGTGGCGCGGGCCGCAGCCGGTCCCCGACGAAGTGACCGGCGACCTTGGCCTGGGTCTTGAGGAACGCCGGAGCCTCCCGCACGGCGGGCTTCAGCCGGCGCGGGTCGTACAGCTCGCTCCACTCGCGCTCCTCGCCCGTGATCTGCGCGGCGAGGAGGCTGCCCGCCATGATGCCGCCGGTCATGCCCCAGCCGCCGAAGCCGGTGGCCACATAGGCGTGCCGGGCGCCCGGGTGCAGCGGGCCGACCATCGGCACGGTGTCCGTGGGGTCGATGTCCTGCGTGGCCCAGCGGTGGGTGACGTCCAGGTCCGGGAAGTGCCCGGTGGCCCAGGCGGTGAGGCGTTCGAAACGGGCCCGCGGGTCGCCGGTGCCCGGCGTGAAGTGCTCGCCGGTGACCACGAGCAGGCGCCGGTCGCCCGCGTAGGGCGCGGTGCGCACCGAGCGGATGCCCTCGTCGGGCGTGATGAACATGCCGTCCGGGTCCTGGTCCGCGGGGATCGGCCCGGCGACGACCAGCTCGCGGCGCGGCGACAGCCGGGCGAACAGCAGGGCCCGGTCGAAGATCGGGTAGTGCGTCGCGACGACGACGTCCCGGGCCCGCACCGTCGCCCCGGTCGTGGTCGACAGCCGGCACGGCTCGCCCTCGTCCAGGCCGAGGACCGTGGTGTCCTCGAAGATCCGCCCGCCGTGCTCGACCAGGTCGGTGGCGAGGGCCAGCAGGTACTTGCGCGGGTGGAACTGGGCCTGGCCGGTGACCCGGACCGCGCCCGCCACCGGGAAGGGCAGCCCGGTCTCCGTCACGAACGAGGCGGGCAGCCCGGCTTCGGCGGCCGCCCGTGCCTCGGCGCGCAGCTCCTCCGTCCGGCCCGCGTCGCGGGCGTACGTGTAGGCGCTCCTGGCCTCCCAGTCGCAGTCGATGCCCAGTTCCCCGGCGATCCCGGCCGCGCGCTCGATCGCCTCGGACTGGGAGCGGGCGTACAGCCGCGCGCCCGCGGGGCCGCGGGTGCGGCGCAGCTTGTCGTAGACGAGCGTGTGCAGGGCGGTGACCTTGGCGGTGGTGTGCCCGGTGACCCCGGCCGCCACCCGCCCGGCCTCCAGCACCGCCACGCTTCGCCCGGACCGCGTCAGCTCCCACGCCGTGCTCAGTCCGGCGATCCCGGCGCCGATCACCGCCACGTCGACGTCCAGGTCCTCCGTCAGGGCCGGATGGCGGCCGTCCGGTGCCGTCTCCATCCAGTACGAGCTGCTGACCTGCTGCTTCTCGCTCATGAGCCACCGGGTACCCCCGACCGCCCGCTTCAGTGTCCGGTGCGTCGCTTTACCGGGCGTGTCGCTTTACAGAAGGGGCCGACAGGGCTAACGTACAACCAAATGGTTGTAGATGAGTTGAACGACGAGACGGTGGACCGGCTGTTCCACGCCTTGGCCGACACCACGCGCCGGGACATACTGCGCCGTTGCGTGCGCGGCGAACTGTCGGTCTCGCGGCTGGCCGAGGCCTATCCCATGAGCTTCGCGGCGGTGCAGAAGCACGTCGCGGTGCTGGAACGGGCCGGTCTCGTCAGCAAGCAGCGCAGCGGACGGGAGCAGCTCGTGCGCACCGACCCCGACGCGGTGGGCCGCGCCCGCCAGGCCCTCGACGAGCTCGAGTCGGCATGGCGCGGGCGCGTGGACCGGATGGCCCGGCTGCTCGCGGAAGACCCCGGTACCGAAGAGAACGACACCCCGGAAGGACCCGAGAGATGAGCGTCACCAGCCTCGACAAGGACCTCGACAACCTCACCCTCACCCTGATCGCCGACTTCGCCGCCCCGGTGGAGCGGGTGTGGCGACTGTGGGCCGACCCCCGTCAGCTGGAGCGCTGGTGGGGCCCGCCGACCTACCCGGCTACCGTGGAGGAGCACGACCTGACCCCAGGCGGAGAGGTCACGTACTTCATGACCGGCCCGGAGGGCGACCGGCACCGCGGCTGGTGGCGGATCACCTCGGTCACCGAGCCGACCTCCCTGGAGTTCACCGACGGCTTCGCCGACGACGAAGGGAAGCCCAAGGACGACATGCCGACCACGTCCGTGACGGTGCGGCTCAGCGAACACGGCGGCGGCACCCGGATGGAGATGCGCTCCCTGTTCGACTCCCGCGAGCAGCTGGAACAGCTGATCACCATGGGCATGGAGGAGGGCCTGAAGGAGGCCGTCGGCCAGATCGACGCCCTGCTGGCCGCCTGACCGCCCGGATCAGGACTGCCGCAGCAGCCGCTTCCGGCACTCCGCCACGTCGAAGTCCGCCTCCGGATTCCGCGGATCCAGCTCCCGCAGATGCTCCAGCAGCAGCGTGCTCACCGCCCAGTCGCGGTACCACTTGTGGTCGGCCGGGACCAGGTACCAGGGCGCGTACGAGGTGCCGCAGCGCTCCAGGGCCCTGTCGTAGGCCTCCTGGTACGCGGGCCACAGGGCGCGGTCGTCGATGTCGGACGGGGCGAACTTCCAGCGCTTGTCCGGACTGTCGAGGCGTTTGAGCAGGCGGCGGCGCTGCTCGTCGTAGGAGATGTGCAGGAAGCACTTGATCAGGGTCACGCCGTCGTCGGCGAGGGACCGCTCGAAGCGGTTGATCCGCTCGTAGCGGCTGTCGATCACCGCGCGTGGCGCGAGGTCCCGGACGCGGGCGACCAGGACGTCTTCATAGTGCGAGCGGTCGAAGACGCCCAGTTCGCCGGGGAGCGGGAGCGCCTTCTCCACGCGCCACAGGAACGGGTGCGCGCGCTCCTCGGCGGTCGGTGCCCTGAACGCCGTGATCCGGCAGCCGGCCGGGTTGAGCCGGCCGATGACGTGCTCGACCGTGCCGCCCTTGCCGCTGGTGTCCATGCCCTGGAGGACCAGCAGGACGCGACGCCGGTCGCCCGCGGTGCCCGCCGCCCACAGCCGTTCCTGGAGGCCGGCGAGCTGCTCGCCGATCCGGGCCGTGGCGGCCTTGCCCGCCGCCTTGCCGTCCGGGCCGCCGGGAGTGGCGGCGGCGTCGTGACGGGACAGGTCGACCGGCCCGCCGACGGGGACGCGCAGCCGCTCCCGCAGCGTGGTCCCGCCCTCGGCCTTCTTGTCCTTGTCCGCTGTGACCTTCTCCGCCACCGGGCCCCCTTCCCTTCACCGGGCCTCGATCGTGCGCCGGGGCGCCGGGTTCCGCACCCGGCGCCCCGGCGGGAACAGGGCAGCGCTCACCGGCGCCAGGGGCCCGTCACCGCGAACGTGGTGCCGGGCCGGTAGCAGTTGACGTACATCGTGTCGCCGTCGGGCGAGAAGGCCACCCCGGCGAACTCACCCCACTCGGGCTCCTGCGGCGTGCCGATGTTCTGCCGGTTGCGGGCCATCGCGTACACCTCGCCGCGCCGGGTCACGCCGTAGACGTGCTGGGCGCCCTCGCCGTCCTCGCAGACCATCAGGCCGCCGCTGGGCGCCAGGCAGATGTTGTCCGGCGACTCTCCCGGCTTCTGGATGCCGACGTCCGGACCGAAGGCGATCACCAGGGTCAGCCGTCGCCGGTCCGGGTCGTAGCGCCAGACCTGCCCGAAGTGGTCGGCCGCCGAGCCCTCCGCGCTGCGGGCGAACGACGACACGAAGTACACCGACCGGCCGCCCCAGTAGCAGCCCTCCAGCTTCTGCGCGTGGGTGATGCCCTTGCGGCCGAAGTCCTGGAGCCGGATCGGCGTCTGCGCGGCTTGCGGGTCCGGTACGTCCACCCACTCGATGCCGTCGAACTCGGCGCCGATGTCCTGGATCGAGGACAGGTCCGGCACGCCGGGCACACGCATCGCCTGGAGCCGGCCGCCCGCGCGCAGCGAACCCCGCCCGCCCAGCGGCCTGTCCGGCAGGAAGCGGTAGAAGAGGCCGAAGGGCCTCTGGAAGGCGTCCTCGGTCTCGTACACCACGCCCCGACGCGGATCGACGGCGATCGCCTCGTGCTGGAAGCGGCCCATCGCGGTCAGCGGTACGGCTCCCGTGCGGCGCGGGTCGACCGGGTCGACCTCGAAGACGAAGCCGTGGTCCTTGGCGTAGCCGGCGGTGCCCGCCTTGTCCTCGGTCTCCTCACAGGTCAGCCAGGTACCCCACGGGGTGGGGCCGCCCGCGCAGTTCACGGCCGTGCCGGCGATCGCGACGCGTTCCGACAGGACGTTGTTGCGGGAGTCCAGCGTCAGGGCCGTGCAGCCGCCCTTGCCGGCCGGGTCGTAGGTGAGGCCCTCGACCGTCGGGACCGGGACCTTGCCGTCGGCGCGGTTCTCGTGGTTGCGGACCAGATGGACCCGGCCGCCTCTGCCCGCGAAGGCCGACATGCCGTCGTGGTTGGAGGGGACCTTGCCCTCGCCGGAGCGGAGCGGGTCGCCCTCGCGGGAGAGGACCCGGTAGCGGAAACCTTCCGGCAGGTCGAGCAGGTCCTTCGGGTCGGAGACGAGCGGGCCGTAGCCGTCGTGGCCGAGGTCCTGGGCGGCGGCGGTGCCGGCGAAGAGCTCGGACAGGGCACCGGAGAACGCGATCCCGACGCCCAGGGCGCCCGTCCCGGCGAGCACCTGGCGGCGTGTGGCGAAACGACCGGATTCGGTCATGGGGAAACCTTCCTGCTGGCGGACAGGAACTGTGATCCCGCTGTGTCTACCACCTGGTGCGGGCGGCGGGAACCACGCGCGTAGCGCGGGTCACTGCTCGACCGCGTGCCGCAGCGCGTCGATGGCCTGTTCAGTCGTGTCGACGGGTTGTTCACCGGGCGCCGGTGCCGGTGCCTGCCGGTCCCCCTCCTGGCGTCCCACCTCCTGGTGGCCCCTCTCCAGGAACCGCAGGAGCTCCACCGGGATGGGCAGCACCAGCGTGGAGTTCTTCTCCGCCGCCACGGCCATCACCGTCTGGAGCAGGCGCAGCTGGAGCGCGGACGGCGTGTCGGCCATCTGGTGAGCGGCCTGTGCCAGCTTCTTCGAGGCCTGGTACTCGGCGTCGGCGTTGATCAGCCGGGCCCGCCGCTCGCGGTCGGCCTCCGCCTGGCGGGCCATCGAGCGCTTCATCGTGTCCGGCAGGGACACGTCCTTGATCTCCACGCGGTCGATGGTCACGCCCCACTCCACGGCCGGGCTGTCGATCATCAGCTCCAGGCCCTGGTTGAGCTTCTCCCGGTTGGACAGGAGGTCGTCCAGTTCGCTCTTGCCGATGATCGACCGCAGGGAGGTCTGTGCCATCTGGGAGACGGCGAAGCGGTAGTCCTCGACGTTGACGATCGCGGCCGTCGGGTCCACGACCTTGAAGTACACGACCGCGTCGACCCGCACGGTCACGTTGTCACGGGTGATGCCCTCCTGGGCGGGGACCGGCATGGTCACGATCTGCATGTTGACCTTACGCATCCGGTCCACCGCGGGGACGATGAGGTTAAACCCGGGCCGGCGTACCTCCCCGTGCAGCCGCCCGAGCCGGAACACGACCCCGCGCTCGTACTGCTTGACGACCCGCGCCGCCGAGGCCAGATACACCAGCCCCCCGGTCCCGGCCGCCACCACCGCCCCGATCAGCTCTTCGACCATGCCGACCTCCCCGTCCAGAGGTCCCGTTTCGTCTGTTCCTGCAACGATATGCCTGGACTCGGGGTCGGGGCCATGCCTCGGGGCCGGGCTCGTACACGCGAAGGTCCGGGGCGCGCTTCTCGGGCGCGCCCCGGACCAGGGATTGTCGGCGTTCCGGCTACGTCGCTACGCGGCCGTTACCTTCTCGGCCTCCGGAGACGGCTCCGGCTCGGTGACCTTCACCGGTTCCGTGCCCGTCGCGCTGTGGCGTTCGGCCCAGCTCTCCAGGGCCGTGCGGCAGGCGTGGTCGAGGTGGTGCAGACCCGAGAGGTCCAGCTCGACCGGGCGGTCCTGCGGCAGCGCCTCCAGGCTGTCGAGGATCTTCGGCAGCCGCAGGAACGTCGCGTTGCCCGACAGGTACGCCTGGATCGGGCCGGCGCCCTTGTCTATGACCTCCAGCTTGACGTGCGAGGCCTCCCAGGCGGTCTTGACCACGGACAGGGCCAGACCGATCAGCACGCCCTCGAACATGTTCACCGCGACGATCGACACGGCGGTGACCACGAGGATCAGCGCCTCGCCCTTGTGAGCCCGCCACAGCGCCGTGATCTGGCGGAACGGGATCAGCTTCCAGCCCGCGTGCACCAGGATGCCGGCCAGGGCGGGCAGCGGGATCAGGGCCAGGGCCCACGGCATCGCGGCGGCGAACAGCAGCAGCCACACGCCGTGCAGCACACGGGACGCCTTGGTCTTCGCACCCGCGGCAACGTTGGCCGAGCTGCGTACGATCACCGCGGTCATGGGCAGCGCGCCGAGCAGACCGCACACGGTGTTGCCCGCGCCCTGGGCGATCATCTCCTTGTTGTACTGGGTGCGTGGACCGTCGTGCAGCCGGTCCACGGCCGCCGCGCTGAACAGGCTCTCCGCGGAGGCGATCAGCGCGAACGCGATGATCGTGCCCCAGATGGCCGGGCCGGCCAGTTCGCCGAGGGCGTCGGTCCCGGGCGGCTGGATGACGCCGAGCAGGCCCTCCACCTCGACGGTGGCGACCGGCAGGCTGAGGGCGAGCGTGGCGATCGTGGCCAGGACCACCGCCGCGAGGGCGCCCGGCACGGACTGCACGGCCTTCGGCAGCTTCTTCCACAGCACGATGACGGCGATGGTGCCCGCGCCGATCGCGAGCGAGATCAGCGCCTCGGTGTTGCCCAGGGCGTCGGCGAACGCCCCCGGCAGCCCCACGATCTTGCCGATGCCGGTCTCCGGGGCCTTCAGGCCCGCCGCCGCGTATATCTGCCCGGCGATGATCACCAGACCGATGCCGCAGAGCATGCCCTCGACGACGGAGACGGAGATCGCCCTGAACCAGCGGCCGATCCCGAGGAAGCCCATGGCGAGCTGGAGCAGACCGGCCATCAGCACGATCACACCGAGCGTGCCCACGCCGAACTCGCTGACGGCCTCGAAGACCAGCACGGTCATGCCCGCGGCGGGCCCGGACACCTGGAGGCTGCTGCCGCGCATCAGCCCGGTGACGATGCCGCCCACGATGCCGGTGATCAGGCCGAGTTCTGCCGGGACGCCGGAGGCGACGGCCACGCCGATGCAGAGCGGCACGGCGACCAGGAAGACGACGATGGAGGCGAGGAAGTCCTGCCTCAGGTAAGGGAACTTGGTCATGGTGTCCCTCACAGGGTCTCGAAGGTGTCGGTCTCCGTGCGGTGTTGCCGCACGACTCCGGTGTGCACTTCGTAGAACCAGGCGTGCAGCCGGAGCCGGCCGTCCGTCAGACGGCTCTCGACGCACGGGTAGGAGCGCAGTCGCTCCACCTGGGCCAGGACGTGGTTCTGCACGGCTTCGGTGACCGTCTTGTCGGCCGGGTCCGCGCACTTGGGCTCGTCGCAGGCGTGCGCGAGCCAGTCACGCACGGCCGGTACGGCGGTGAGGTCGTCGCCCCGCACCACCGCGCCGACGGCACCGCAGTGTGAGTGGCCGCAGACCACGATCTCCTTGACGCCCAGCACTTCCACGGCGTACTCGATGGTGGCCGCCTCCGAGGTGGGATGTCCGAAGGCGTACGGGGGGACGACGTTGCCCGCGGTGCGCAGCTCGAAGAGCTCGCCGGGCCGGGCGCCCGTGATCAGGGCCGGTACGACCCTGGAGTCGGAGCAGGTGATGAACAGGACGTCGGGGGACTGGCCCTCGGCGAGGCGGGCGAACTCCTCAGGGCGCTGTCCGAACATACGGGCGTTGTCGATGAGGGGTTGCATGAGTGTGGTGACTCCTCCTGGCGCGCAGTGGGGGCGCGTCGGACGGGCATGACAGAGGGGGGGATGGAACTGCTTTGTTCCTCAGCAGCGGAAGACCTGAAGCGCTGCCGGAGTGTGCGACGCCGAGGATCTCGACGCGCGTTCGTGCGCGACGCCGGGTGTGACCCGTTCCGGTGCTGTCGGCGGGATGTGCCTCAGCAGCGGCCGCTCGGGCGCCGAGGGCGCCGACTCGGCGCTGTGGAACCGGTCGCGGGTCCGCAGGGGGCCGGTCGGGCCCTCATGGTGTCCGGCGCGGCAGGTCGCGATCTCGTCGCGCAGAGCCTTCCCGGAGAACTTGGTTCCGGGGCGCGAAGACTTGCCGGAGGGTTCAGTTCCAGGCTGAGCCTTGGCCTCGACTTCACGGGGCGTGTGCGCGGATGCGAAGGATGCCGTCGGTGCGAAGAACTGGAGGGCGAGCAGGACGGCGGCGAGGATCGAAACCACGGTCCGTGCCGTCGTACCTCGGCGCATGCGCCCCCCTTCAGTGATTCGCACATCTAGCGATGACCAACACTTAGTCAATGGTCGGTCAAGAAACACGTTAACCCTGCAAAGTCGTTTGCAGGGTTAACTTAACGTTTCAAGCTGAAGAGAGCCTGAAAACCGTAGGCGGATTGGCTTGAATCAGCCCTTGCCCCCACGGGAGTTGGCACGGTATTGGGGTTGTGGTTACCGAGAGTTCGCCAGCTTGGCCGCGTCGCGGGCCAGGGCGGTGAGCCGGGAGATGGCCCGGAAGTACTTCTTGCGGTAGCCGCCGTTCAGCATCTCCTCGCTGAAGAGCTGGTCGAAGGGCAGACCCGAGGCCAGCACGGGCACTTCACGGTCGTAGAGCCGGTCCGCGAGGACGACGAGCCGGAGCGCCGTCGACTGGTCGGGAACCGGCCGCACGCCGGTGAGGCAGACGGCCGTGATTCCGTCGGTCAGGGCGCCGTACCGGCTGGGGTGGACCCGCGCCAGATGGTCCAGGAGGGTCGAGAACGCGTCGAGGGAGGCGCCCTCGGTGGCGTACGCCGCCTTGGTCACCTGTTCGTCGGAGTACGGCGGCGGCGCCTCGGGCAGGCCACGGTGGCGGTAGTCCTCGCCGTCGATGCGCAGGGCGCGGAAGTGGGCCGACAGGCCCTGGATCTCGCGCATGAAATCGGCCGCGGCGAACCGGCCCTCACCGAGCTTGCCGGGCAGGGTGTTGGAGGTGGCGGCGAGCGCGACGCCCGCGTCGACGAGCTTGCCGAGCAGGGTGGAGACCAGGACGGTGTCGCCGGGATCGTCGAGCTCGAACTCGTCGATGCACAGCAGGCGGTGGCCGGAAAGGGTCCGGACGGTCTGCTGGAACCCGAGGGCGCCGACCAGGTTGGTCAGCTCCACGAAGGTGCCGAACGCCTTGCGGGCGGGCTCGGCCGGGGTGGCGTGCCAGAGGGACGCCAGCAGGTGGGTCTTGCCGACGCCGTAACCGCCGTCGAGGTAGACGCCACGCGGGCCGGCCGGGGCCTTCTTCGGCGCCTTGCCGAACCCGAACAGCCGCCGCTTGCCCGAGTCGGCCGTCCCGTCCAGACCCGCCGCGAAGCCCTCCAGAACCCTGACGGCCTCCGTCTGGCTGGGCTGGTTCGGGTCCGGGATGTACGTGCTGAAGCGCACCGAGTCGAACCGCGGCGGCGGCACCATCTCGGCGACCAGCCGATCCGCGGGAACGCGCGGCTCACGGGCGCACAGGGAGAGCGGGGCCGCGTCGGTCATGGGGCCGGTTCCGGAGGGGGCAGGGGGAGAGGACACGGTTCACCATGCTACGGGGCGTGGAACACTGCACGGCATGCGACGTCTGTTCCCTGTGACCGATGAAACAGCAGCTCCGGACCCGGGCGGGATGCCCGGGGAGGGGGGCCGTGACGGGGCCGGACGGGAGTGGAGTCTGGCCGAGCTGGCCGCCGCGTACGCCTATCCCGAGGCGGGGCCCGGCGGGCCGCTGCCCTGGCTGCGCGCCAACATGGTGTCCACGCTGGACGGGGCCGCCCAGCACGACGGCCGCTCGCAGCCCATCTCCAGCGCGACCGACATGCGGATCTTCGGCACCCTGCGGGCGCTGGCGGACGTCGTGGTCGTCGGCGCGCAGACGGTGCGCCAGGAGGGGTACCGGCCGGCACGCGCGCGTGCCGAGTTCGCGCAGACGAGGGAGGCGGCCGGGCAGGGCCCCGCCCCCGCGATCGCGGTCGTCTCCGCCAGCCTGGACCTGGACTTCTCGCTGCCGCTGTTCACCTCGCCCCTGATGCCCACCCTGATCATCACGGGAGCCTCGGCCGCCCAGGACCGGGTCGCCGCCGCCGAGAAGGCGGGCGCCCGGGTGGTCACCGCCGGGGACGGCATCGGCGTGGACCCCGCCCGTGCCGTCCGGGCCCTCGCCGCCCTCGGCCACACCCGGCTGCTGACCGAGGGCGGCCCGCGGCTGCTCGGGCAGCTGGTGGCCGCCGGAGTGCTCGACGAGCTGTGCCTGACCGTCTCCCCGATGCTCACCGCGGGCGGCGCGCAGCGCATCGCCGGGGGGCCCGCCCTCACGGTGCCGCAGCGCTTCAGGCTCGTGTCGATGCTGGAGGAGGACGGCTTCCTGTTCACGCGGTACGCGCGGTCCTGACGTACTGAACCGCGCGGCACGGGGTACAGATGTCGGCGGCCGGGAAGTCGAACCGGTCGGTTGGTCCGGAATCGGGGGCAGTGGTCGCCGCCGGTCCGGTCATCGGTGAAATGTGCCGTTCCGTTTGTTTTCGGAGGGCACACTGGATCCGGCAGTACCCGTGCGAACACGGGGCAGGATGGTTTTCGCAGGGCCCGGCACGGCCCACGGAGGAGTGGGGCCGCAGGCCCCCGGGAGCAGAAGGGGCGCCTGGTGTTCACAAGCGTATTGATGATCGAGAAAGCCCTGACGTCCGCCGACGTGGAGTTCGTCACGACCCTGCACGGGGAGGAGCCGGTCTCCTTCCAGGTGCTGCTCCAGCCGCGCGGCGAGCAGGCGGACCGGTTGCTGCGGGCCATCGACGACATCGCGCTCGGCGAGCTCGACGAGGCCGTGCGCGAGGGGGAGACGCCGGAGGGCGAGGAGGCGCTGAGCGTCGGGCAGCGGGCCCTGGAGGTTTCGCTGGCGGCGTTGCGGGCGTCAGGGAACGAGGCCGAAGGGCGGCTGATCGAGGATCATCCGCTGGACGCGCTGAAATCCCTGGTGGAGGAGGTCGGGGCGGATGAGGTCATCGTGCTGACCGACCCTCACTACGTGGAGGAGTTCTTCCACCGGGACTGGGCGTCGCGGGCTCGGCACAAGGTCGGCGTGCCGGTGCTGAAGCTGTTCTCGCACAGCAAGGCGTAGCCGCCGGCGATGTCAGCATCCGTGAAGGCTTCGGCATAGGCTGTGCCGCTGAACGTTCCGCACACGTACAGGGAGACACGCATGGCACCCGGCCTTCCCACCGCCATGGACCGACCGCACTTCATCGGCATCGGCGGGGCAGGGATGTCGGGGATCGCGAAGATCCTCGCGCAGCGCGGGGCCGTCGTGGCGGGCAGTGACGCCAAGGAGTCGGCGACGGCCGAGGCGCTGCGGGCGCTGGGTGTGACGGTGCACACCGGGCACGCGGCGGAGCACCTGGCCGACGACGCCAGCTGCGTGGTCGTGTCCTCGGCGATCCGCCAGGACAACCCCGAGCTGGCCCGCGCGGCCGAGCTCGGCATCCCCGTCGTCCACCGATCCGACGCGCTCGCCGCCCTGATGGAGGGCCTGCGCCCGATCGCGGTCGCCGGTACGCACGGCAAGACGACCACGACCTCGATGCTGGCGGTGTCGCTGAGCGAGCTCGGCCTGAAGCCGTCGTACGCGATCGGCGGGGACCTGGACGCGCCCGGCTCCAACGCGCTGCACGGCGAGGGCGAGATCTTCGTCGCCGAGGCGGACGAGTCGGACCGCAGCTTCCACAAGTACGTGCCCGAGGTCGCGATCGTCCTCAACGTCGAGCTCGACCACCACGCCAACTACGCGTCGCTGGACGAGATCCACGCGTCGTTCGAGACGTTCGTGGACCGCGTCACCGAGGGCGGCACGCTGGTCATCGCGGCCGATCAGGAGGGTGCGCGGGAGCTGACGCGCCGGGTCGCGGGGCGCGGCGTGCGGGTGGTGACCTACGGCGAGTCGCAGGACGCCGGCGTGCGCATCGTGTCGGTCGTGCCGCAGGGCCTGAAAAGCGAGGTCACCGTGGTGCTGGAGGGCAAGGAGCTGACCTTCACGGTCTCCGTGCCCGGCCGCCACTACGCGCACAACGCGGTGGCCGCGCTCGCGGCGGGCGTGGCGCTCGGCGTCCCCGCCGAGGAACTGGCCCCGGCGCTGGCGGCGTACACGGGCGTGAAGCGGCGGCTCCAGCTGAAGGGCGAGGCCGCGGGCGTGCAGGTCATCGACTCCTACGCGCACCACCCCACCGAGATGACCGCCGACCTGGAGGCCATGCGCGCGGCTGGGGGCGACGCCCGGATCCTGGTCGTCTTCCAGCCGCACCTCTTCTCGCGGACGCAGGAGCTGGGCAAGGAGATGGGCCAGTCCCTGGCCGTGGCGGACGCCTCGGTCGTGCTGGACATCTACCCGGCCCGTGAGGACCCGATCCCCGGCGTGACCAGCGAGCTGATCATCGAGGCGGCCCGGGCGGCGGGCGCGGACGTGACGCCGGTGCACGACAAGGCGGACGTCCCCTCCGTGGTCGCGGGAATGGCGAAGCCGGGCGATCTCGTTCTCACCATGGGGGCGGGCGACGTCACCGACCTCGGCCCGCGCATCCTGGACCGTCTGTCGAACTGAGGGGCTGGAGGCTCATGCCGTACGACGTCGAGAAGCCGGACGAGCAGTGGCGCGCGGAGCTGACCCCGGGCGAGTACGCGGTCCTGCGCCAGGCGGCCACGGAGCCCGCCTTCACCGGTGAGTACACCGACACCAAGACGCGGGGCGTCTACTCCTGCCGCGCCTGCGGAGCGGAGCTGTTCACCTCGGACACGAAGTTCGAGTCCCACTGCGGCTGGCCGTCCTTCTTCGATCCCAAGGACACCGACGCGGTGGAACTGATCGAGGACCGTTCCCACGGCATGGTCCGCACGGAGGTGCGCTGCTCCCGCTGCGGTTCCCATCTCGGGCATGTGTTCGAGGGTGAGGGGTATCCGACGCCCACGAACCAGCGGTACTGCATCAACAGCATCGCGCTGCGGCTGGCGCCCGAGGAGGCCTGAGCCGCTCGCCGATGAATCGGTGAACCACGGGGCCGTTGACTTACGGCTGAGTGAGCCAGAAGATGTCCGGGGTGACCTCCTCCACGCGCACCTCCGCAGTCCCCGCCGGCCTCCCCGCCGACCTCGACGAGGCCGCCCACCGCTGTCTCGTCGCGGGGTTCGACGGGACGACGGCCGTTCCGGACGAGCTCAAGCGGCTCGTCGACCGGGGGCTCGGCGGGGTCATCCTGTTCACCCGCAACGTGCGGGACGCGGAGCAGGTGCGGCGGCTCGCCGACGAGCTGCGGGCCCTCCGGCCCGACCTGCTCGTGGGGATCGACAACGAGGGCGGCGGGATCGGGCACCTGGTGGGTGCCGGCGCTCCCGAGGTGCCCGGGTCGTTCGCGCTCGGTGTCGCCGACGACCCCGGACTGACCGCCCGCTGTGCCGACGCCCTGGCCGGGCATCTGGCCTCGCTCGGCATCACGGTCTCCTACGCCCCGGTCGCCGACCTCCAGCATCATCCGCGCAACCCGATCGTGCGCACCCGCTCCTTCGGTGCCGAACCCGCGCTCGCCGCCCGGCACCTGCGGGCCTGGATCGCCGCCACCGAGGCGCGTGGCATCGCCTCCTGCGCCAAGCACTTCCCCGGGCACGGCGGCACCGAGACCGACAGCCATCACGGCATCGCCGTCGATCCGCGGCCGTACGACGAACTGCGGGCCGACCTCGAACCGTTCCGGGCGGCCGTCGACGCGGGCGTGCCGATGATCATGAGCGCGCATGTCGTGTTCCCGGCGCTGGACCCCGAGCGGCCCGCCACCCTGAGCCGCCGCATCCTGGGCGATCTGCTCCGCCACGAGCTGGACTTCGACGGGGTGCTGGTCAGTGACGCGCTGGAGATGAGGGCGATCGCCGACCGCTACGGCGAGGCCGCCGGAGCGCGGATCGCCCTCGCGGCCGGTGCCGACCAGGTCATCGTGGCCGTGCCGGACCTTCAGGTCACCCTGGCCTGCCGGGACGCGGTGCTCGGCGCGCTGAGCTCGGCCGTGCTGTCAGAGGAGCGGCTGCGGGAGGCCGCCGGGCGGGTGCGGCGGCTCGCCGGGCGGTACGCGGTTCCGGTCGGGGCGGTCGACAGCTGGGAAGCGGGGGCCGGGCTGGAGGCGGCCCGCCGGGCCGTCCGCAGCCGTCCGGTGCCGCCGGTCGTGCGTGGTGCCCACGTCGTCGACCTGTTCCCGCCGCCGCACCCCGCGCTCAACTGGGGCGGCGAGGACCTGCTGACGCAGGTGCGCGCCGTCGATCCCACGGCCACGGGGACGGCGGTCACCGGGGAGCCGGCGGATCCGGCCGCCGTCGTGGACGGGATCGTGCGCGCGTCCGGTGCGGCGCCGCTGGTCGTCGCCACCTGCGACGCCGGGCTGCACCCCTGGCAGGAACGGCTGCGCGCCGCCCTGCTGGCCCGACGGCCCGATGCCGTACGGGTCGACACCGGGCTGCCGGAGGGCGGCGCGCTGTGCTCCTACGGACGGGGGCGGGCGAACCTGCGGGCCGTCGCCGAGGTGCTGGCGGGCGGCTGAGCCCGTAGGGGGTGGGTGCCGGGCGTCGCAAGGGCAGGCGGGACTTTGCGGGCGCCCCCTACGGCACTCGTACGGCCTCCTTGATGCCGCGCGCCGCCAGGTACGCGGCGTCGTCCGCACGGGCCGCCAGGACCACCGCCGGGCGGACGCCCTCCGTGCGCAGGGCCATCCAGGCGTCGAAGTACGCGCCTTGCGGGCCGGACACGGAACGCGTGGACGGCGTGCAGTCCAGGACCAGGGCCGTGTCGCGGGGGTGGGCCGGGTGGTGCCCGGCGCGGACCTCGGCGACCGTTTCGGCGAGGGCGGTCGCGATCGGCTTGGCGCCGCCCCGCGCGTCGAACAGGCCCAGGGTGTACTCCAGTTCCGGATAGTCGGCCAGCGAGCGGTCCACGTCGTGGGAGCACCACCACGTCACGCCCCACAGGCCCTCGCACCCGGCCGCGTTCCGTACGGTCGCCCGGGCGAACTCGGGCGCGTCCGCCGCCGGGATGTGCGGTTCCGGGGCGCCCGTCTCCTGGACCCAGACCGGGCGGGCCGGGTCCTCGGCGTAGGCCTTGGCGAGTTCCGTGCCGTACTCGGCGAGATGCAGCACCTGCGGTGAGCGGGGACCGTAGCGGCGGGCGCAGTCGCCGGAGAACACCCAGGGGTGGACGGTGGTGACGTCGCCCTTGCGGGCCGAGGCCTCGGGGGTGAAGGGGTGGTCGTCGCCGTACCAGGCCGCGTCGTAGGCGGAGTGGGTCGCGAGCCTGCCGGGGGCAGGTGCTCGCGAGCGGCGGCCAGCAGGGTGTCCAGGTAGTGGTCCACCTCGTCCGGGGTCACGGGGTTGTGCTCGACCAGGTTGTTGAGCTCGTTGCCGAGCTGGAGACCGATGAGGTTGGGGCGGCCGGCGAGGGCGCGGCCCAGGGTCCGCAGCAGCTCGGCCTGGGCGGCGACGGCCTCCGGGTCGGTGAAGACGTTGCGGTGGTGCCAGCTGCGGGTCCACTCCGGGTAGAAGTCGAAGCTGGACAGATGGCCCTGCACGCCGTCCACCAGGACGTCGAGACCCGCCTCGGCCGCCAGGTCGACCAGGTGCGCCAGCTGGTCCACGGCGGAGGTGCGGATGAGTGTGCGGTTGGGCTGGAGGAGCGGCCAGAGGTGGAAGACCCGGACGTGGTCGAGGCCGAGCGCGGCGATCTGGTCCAGGTCCTCGCGGGCGTGCGCCGGATCGAAGTCGTGCCAGGAGTGGAACCAGCCGCGGCGGGGCGTGTAGTTGACGCCGAAGCGGAGCATAGGGATGGGATCCTCCTCGCGTCGAGGCTTGCCCTGTGTGAATGCATCAATCACCATAGTCGGCGATGGATAATGAATTGAACCAGGAGCGTCAAGGCCCCTCGTCCCTGGTGGTCGGTCTCGACGCGGGCGGCACACGGACCCGGGCTGTCCTGGCGACCGCCGACGACGGGCGTCCGGTGGGCGAGGGCGCCGCCGGGCCGGGCAACGCCCTGACCGTGCCGGTGCCGCAGCTCACCGAGCACCTCGTCGAGGCCGTCGGGCGGGCCGTGCCGGTGCCGGTCCGTGACCGGGTCGTGGCCGTGGCCGGCGGGTTCGCGGGCGCGACCGGCGCCGCCGCCGACGAGCCGGGGTGGCGCAACGCCCTGACCGCCCTCACCGCCGCCCTGCGCCGGCTGGGCATCGACGCCGGCCCGCCTGTCATCGTCAGCGACATCGAGGCGGCCTTCGCCTCCACCGCGGGCGCCCCGGCCGACGGCCTCGCCCTCGTGGCCGGCACGGGCGCGGTCGCCATGCGCATCACCGAGCGGCGCGGCACCGCCACCGTGGACGGCGACGGCTGGCTCCTCGGCGACGACGGCAGCGGCTTCTGGATCGGCCGCGCGGCGGTGCGGGCCGCCTTGCGCATGGCCGACGGCAGGGGCGCGCCGACCGTGCTGGCCGAGGCGGTGGGCCTGGAACTCGGGGTGCCGGGCGACGCGCTGCCCGGCGGGGGCGTGGCCGGTGGAGCGGTGCGGAGACTGTCCCCCGACGTGGTCCCAGGCACCGCGGAGGGCACGTCGCGTGACGGGCGGCACGAGGCGGTGCCGCCGATGACCGGGCCGACCACCACGGGCGGGCGGCTGTCCGGCCCGGGGCAGACCGGCGCGGGTGGGCGGACGGCTGGTCCGGGGCAGTCGGGACAGGCCGGCGCGGACTGGCGTGTGGCTGGTCCGGGACAGCCTGGAGGGGCTGGGGCCGTGGGCGGGCGGCGGGGCGGTGCGGCACAGGCTGGAGGGGCCGGGGGCGCGGGTGGGCCGTCGGCTGGTGCGGCAGAGACCGGCGCGGGTGGACGGACGGCTGGTCCGGGGCAGTCCGAAGGGGCTGGGGCCGGCGCCGCGGGTGGGCGGTCGGCCGGTGCGGCACAGGCCTGCGTGGGTGGGCGGCCGGCCGGCTCGGCACAGACCGGAGGGCGCGGGGTCGCTGCCGGCGGCGTGGCCGGTTCTCCGGCCGTCGGTCGGCGCCCCCTCCCGCCCTGCGACGACACCCCCTGGTCCCGCCCCCACCGCGAGGCCTACCGCAGGCACCTGCTCCCCGCCGTCATGGCCGAGCCCCCCGTCCGCCTGGCACGGCTCGCGCCGCTGGTCGTCGCGGCGGCCCGGGACGCCGAGGACCCGGTCGCCCTGGCGATCCTCGACGAGGCGGCTGACCAACTCGCGGAAACGGTACGGGCATTGGAGCCGAGCCCGGGGGAGCGGGTGGTCGCCACCGGCGGACTGCTCGGCCCCGACGGCCCCCTCACCGACCGCCTCGAAGCCCGCCTCCACGCCCTCGGCCTCACCCTCGACTGGGTCCCCGACGGCTGCCGGGGCGCCGTCGCCCTGGCCCGCCTCGCCCACGGCGGCCGTACGTGACCGCCACCCGGCAGGGCACGCCCGTGTACCGCGACCCCACCGCCCCGGTCGACGCTCGCGTCCGCGACCTGCTCTCCCGTATGACCCTGCGCGAGAAGGCCGGCCAGCTCAACCAGCGGATGTACGGCTGGGACGCCTACCGCCGCACCCCCGACGGCGGCTTCGAGCTCACCGACGCCCTGTACGCCGAGACCGAGCGCTTCGCCGGACTCGGCGCGCTGTACGGGCTGCTGCGCGCCGACGCCTGGTCCGGGGTGGACCACGCCACCGGATCCGGTGCCGGGGACGGCGCCGAACTGGCCCACCTCGTCCAGCGCCACGTCCTCGAGCGCAGCCGGCTCGGCATCCCGGCCCTGTTCGTCGAGGAGGTGCCGCACGGGCACATGGCCCTCGACGGCACGGTCCTGCCCGTCAACCTGGCCGTCGGCGCCACCTGGGACCCCGGGCTGTACGAGCGGGCCGCCGCGCACGCCGCCGCCGAACTGCGCGCCCGTGGCGGGCATGTCGCCCTGGTCTCGGCGCTGGACATCGCCCGCGACCCGCGCTGGGGGCGGACGGAGGAGTGCTTCGGCGAGGACCCGTACCTGGCCGCCCGGCTGACGGAGGCGTTGGTGCGCGGCATGCAGGGCGCACCCGCCGAGCACTTCCCCGCCGACAAGGCACCCGTCGTCCTCAAGCACTTCGCCGGGCAGGGCGCGACCGTCGGGGGTCGCAACTCCGCCGAGTCCGAGCTCGGACTCCGGGAGCTGCACGAGATCCACCTCCCGGCCGCCCGTGCCGGGATCCGTGCCGGGGCCGCCGCCGTCATGGCCGCGTACAACGAGGTGGACGGCCTGCCCTGCTCCGGGAACCGCGCCCTGCTCCACGAACTGCTCCGAGAACGCTGGGGTTTCCAGGGTCTCGTCATGGCGGACGGACTGGCCGTGGACCGGCTGGCCCGGATCACCGGGGACAAGGTCTCCGCGGGAGCGCTCGCGCTCGAATCCGGTGTGGATCTGAGCCTGTGGGACGAGGGCTTCACGCATCTGGAGGCGGCGGTCGAGCGGGGGCTGGTGAATGAGGCGGCTCTCGACAAGGCTGTCTCGCGCGTCCTGCGGTTGAAATTCCGCCTGGGACTGTTCGAACAGCCCTACCGCACCTGCCCGTTGCCGTCCCCGGCCGTCGGACGCGACCTGAGCACCGCCCTCGCCCGCGCCGGCGTCACCCTCCTCCACAACGACCACGGTGTGCTGCCCATATCCCCGGCGGCCGTCTCCCGTATGGCCGTCCTGGGCCCGCACGCCGACACCGTCGCCCACCAACTGGGCGACTACACCGCCCCGCAACGGCCCGGCACCGGCACCAGCGTCCTCGACGGGCTGCGGAAGCTCGCCCCGGCCGGCGTCGACATACGCCACGCCCGGGGCTGTGCCCTCACCGGCGGCGATCTGTCGGGCATCCCCGAGGCGATCGCCCAGGCCGCCGCCTGTGATGTCGCCGTGCTGGTGCTGGGCGGCAGCAGCGCACGTTCCGCCGGGACCGCGTTCGACGCCAACGGGGCCGCGCGCACCGCCGTGTCCGAGATGACCTGCGGCGAGGGAGTCGATCTGGCCGGACTGCGGCTGGGCGACGCGCAGTACGCGCTCCTGGAGGCCGTGGTCGCGACGGGGACGCCGACAGTGGTCGTGCTGGTCCAGGGCCGCCCGCACGTCGTGCCCGGCACGGCGGCCGCGCTGCTCACCGCCTGGTACCCCGGGCCGTGGGGCGGTGAGGCGATCGCCGAAGTGCTGCTCGGCCTCGCCGAGCCCGTCGGCCGGCTGCCGGTCTCCGTGCCCCGCTCCGCGACCCAGCTCCCCGTCTACTACAACCACAAGGACACCGAGTACGGAGGTTACGTGGACGACAGCGCCGAGCCGCTCCACTCCTTCGGGCACGGACTGTCGTACACGAGCTTCGCGTACGGCCCGCCGCGGCTGTCGGGACACACGGTCGAGGCCGACATCACCAACACGGGCCGGCGCCACGGCCGTTCCGTCGCCCAGCTCTACCTGCGCCGGCTGCGGACCCCCGTCTGGCCGCGCACGCTGGAACTGCACGGCTTCCAGGCAGTCGACCTGGCGCCGGGCGAGACCCGCACCGTCGCGTTCCCGCTCGGCGCCGACTTCCGTACGGCCGTCCCGCCCGGCACGGTGGTCGAGTTCCGGGTCGCGGCATCCGCGCGGGCCGCCCTGACCGCCGTACCGACTCAGAGCTTCACGGCCCCCGAGGAAACCCCCTTGTAGAACCACCGCTGGGTGATGACGAACAGCACCAGCACGGGAATCACCGAGATCACCGAGCCCGCCATCACCATGCGCTGGTCGTAACCGAAGGACGAGGTCTGGAGCCGTGCCAGGCCCAGCGTCAGCGTGAAGTGGTCCTCGGTGCGCAGCACGATCAGCGGCCATAGGAAGTCGTCCCAGGCGCTGATGAAGGTGTTGATGGTGACGACGAGGATCGCGCCGTAGGCGGACGGCAGGTAGAGGTACCGGAAGCGTTTCCACTCGCCCGCTCCGTCCAGCATCGCCGCGTCCTCGATCTCGCGCGGCACGGCGAGGAACGCGGCCCGCATGATGAGGACGTTGATCGCGGCGACGAAGCCGGGCAGCCAGACGCCGACCAGGTTGTCGACCAGGCCCATGTCCCGGATGCTGAGGAACAGCGACACCATGATCGACTCGAAGGGGAACATCATGGACGCCAGCAGCACCACCCAGACCAGCTTGCGGCCCTTCCAGCCCGGCTTGGACAGCATGTAGCCGGCCATGGTGGAGAAGACGAGCTGGCTGGTGATGGACAGCACGGCGACGAACACGCTGTTCCTGATGTACGTCCACACCGGCACCTGGTCGAAGACCTCGCGGTACGCCCGCAGCGACGGGTGACGGGGGATCAGGGAGGCGCCCGCGCCGAAGACGTCCTCGCCCGCGCCCTTGAGGGACGACAGCAGCTGCCACAGCAGCGGGCCGACGGTGATGAAGAGGACGAACACCAGCAGCAGGTAGCGGACGACCAGTTCGCGCGGGCGGCCGTAGTCGCGCCAGCGGGGCATCGGACGTCGGCCCTTGTCGACGGCTGTCGTCATGCCTCGTCCTCCTTCGTCAGGCGCTGGGCGAGCAGCGTGAGGCCAAGGGTGAGTGCGAACAGGGCGACGCTGACCGCCGCTCCGTAGCCGGCGTTGCCGGTGAGCGGGTCGAGGCCGACGTCGCGGATGTAGAAGGGCAGCGTGCGGTCGGCGCCGCCGGGGCCGCCCGTGGAGCCGCCGAGCATGTAGATCTCGGTGAAGACCCGCAGGGAGCCGATGCCGGTCAGGGTGCCGACCAGCATCATCGACTGGCGTACGCCGGGCACGGTGACGTTCCAGAAGCGGCGCACGGGACCCGCCCCGTCCACGGCCGCCGCCTCGTGCAGTTCCCTGGGGACGTTCCCGAGGGCGGCCAGGTAGAAGATCATGTACCAGCCGAGGCCCTTCCACAGCGTCAGGCCCATCGCCGAAAGCAGGATCAGCCACGAGTCGGACAGGAACGGGATGGCCTCGCGGATGATGTGGGCCTTCTGGAGCCAGGTGTTGACCAGTCCCTGGTCGCTCAGCAGCCACTGCCAGCTCAGGCCGACGACCACGCTGGAAGCCAGGACCGGCGTGTAGAACGCCGAACGGAAGAAGCCGATGCCCGGCAGGTTCTTCTCGACGAGGATCGCGAGCAGCAGCGGCAGCAGCACCATCAGCGGGACGACGAACAGCGCGTACAGCAGGCTGTTGCGGGTGGCCAGCCAGAAGTCCGGATCGCTCAGCATCCGGCGGTAGTTGGCGAGACCGACGACGTCGTACGCCCCGCCGAGCGGCTTGGCGTCGGTGAAGGAGACGACGACCGTGTTGAGGAACGGAAAGACCCCGAACACGGTCGCGCCGACGATCGCCGGGGTCATCCACAGCCAGGGCAGCCACCAGCGGCGGTAGAGCGCCGCGCCCCCCGCGTCGGCGCTCGGGCCGGGCGTGACGAAGCGGAGGGCGCGGCGCAGGGGCCCCGGCGGGCCGGGCGCGGGCGAAGCGCCGGGGCGTCGGGCGCCCGCACCCGGGGGAGCGGGGACGGGCGCCTTGTGGACGGTCGGTTGGGTCATCCTCAACTGCCCTGCTCGATCAGCTGGTTCGCCTTGGACTGCGCCTCCTTCAGAGCGTCCTCGGCGCTCTTCTTGCCTTGCATGGCCAGCTGGATCTGGGCCGAGATGGCGTTCAGCTCACCGGGCGTCAGCGCGATCTCGTCGGCCGTGGCGGTCTTGCGGTCACTGGCGACGATCTTGCGGGCCTGGGCGAAGGGGTCGTCGCCCTTGACCGACTGGAAGAACGGGTCGTTCAAGGAGGCCGTGGTGGACGGGAAGATGACGACGTTCGGGTCCTTGGCCCACTCCAGCTGGTTCTCGGCGTTCGTCAGGAACTGCGCGAAGGCCAGCGCCGTCGAGGCGTTCTTGCTGGTGGACGCGACGCCGATGTACTGCGGGGCGCCGAC
Source organism: Streptomyces sp. DG1A-41 (assembly GCF_037055355.1). Taxonomy (GTDB): domain Bacteria; phylum Actinomycetota; class Actinomycetes; order Streptomycetales; family Streptomycetaceae; genus Streptomyces. The sequence goes on from NZ_CP146350.1 coordinate 7,152,991, forward strand.
CGTGTGGCCGAGGGCGTCCAGCATGTAGCGGGCCACGCCGGTCTTCTTGTAGACGCTCGGGTTGTTCTGCTGGATGAACCGCAGGAAGTTGGGGTTGGTGGGGCCGTAGACCAGCTTGCCCTGGCCGTAGACGTTGGCCGGGTCCTGCGTGGAGGACAGCGAGTCCCTCGGCATGCCGCCGGCCTTGTACAGGCTTGTCATGGCCTCGACCCACCGAGCCGTCTTCGGGTCGTCGGCGAAGGTGAACTTCTTGCCGTCCGGGGAGAGGACCTTGATGCCCATCTGCTGCCAGTCGGCCGGGATGCGCAGCTGCGGGTTGGCGAGGAACGCGTAGTACTTGCCGTCGGAGGCCTTGGCTATCTTCTCCGCGTCGTCGAACAGGCCGAGCACGGTCGCCGGAGGTTTCGCCGGGTCCAGGCCCGCCTTCTTCATCAGGTCGGTGTTGAAGGTCTGCACGATGCCGCCGGAGTACCAGGGCAGCACGCTGTGCACCTTCTTGCCGTCCGCGTCGGCGTACATGCTGGACTTCCACAACGCGGGCACGAACGGCTTGCCCGCGTCCGGTGCCTTGTCGTCCAGGTTCAGCAGGTACCCGTTCTTCGTCAGCGCCACCGCCGTGTTGACGTTGATGTTCACCACGTCCGGCAGCGTGCAGCCCTGCGCGTCGGCGACCAGGCGCTGGGTGAAGGTGGCGTCGCCCGGGTCGTCGATCCAGTTGACCTTGGTGCCGGGGTGGGCCTGCTCGAAGGCGGCGATGACGCCGTTGAAGTACTTCCCGAAGTCCTTCTTCAGGTTGGTGGTCTGGAAAGTGATCTTTCCCTTGACGTCGCCGGAGAGCTTGCCGGAACCGACGTTGCCCTTGTCGACCTTGCAGCCGCCGGCCGTGGCGTCACCGCCGCCGGAACCGCCGCCGGACAGGCCGCAGCCTGCGGCCGTCAGCGTCAGGACGACCAGACAGGTCAGGGATCCGGTGAGTCTTCTTGCGTGCATTGCTGCCCTCCTGGGACCAGTCGGTGCTGGCTCAAATCACCAAGTTGGACTTCGATTGATGAAAAGGTGGACCAGAATTCATCGGAGGTCAATGGTTTGCCGTGTTGCTGTTCGGTTGCGCAGGCGATCAGTGCCGGTGTTCGTGGTCCGGGTGGGAGGGGTCGCCGGGGTGTTCGTGGCCTTCGGCGTACACGACGTCCGCGCGGGCCTGGTCGAGCCAGTCGAAGAACGCGCGTCGGGCTGTGGCGTGCCGTAGCTCTTGTCCGATGCCCTCGCGGACGTGGTCGTAGGGGAGGACGTCCGACGGTTCAACGGTGTCGAACGGGTCGACACCGCGCCTCAGTGCCTCGGGGGTGAGGAAGCGGTCTCGGTTGCGGTCGTAGTAGTCCCGTACGGCCGCCTCCGGGATGTGCTGCTCGCGTTCCAGTTCGGCGAGCAGGGCCCGGGCGGCCGGGGAGTGGGCCAGGGCCGCCGCGACGATGCTGCCGAGGTCTGCGACGGCGGTTTCGGGGACGGTGAGCAGGCGCATCGGCAGTACCTCGTCCGGTGGGGCGAGGCCCCGTTCCGCGCAGGCGCGGCGGGCGAGTTCGTCGGTGACGACTATCTGGGTTGCCCAGCGTTGTCGTTGGCGTTCTGCGCGGGCCGAGAGTGCCGCGATGTGTAGTCGTGCGGCTGCGGCGGTGTCGTGGTTGATCGCGCGGTTACCCGCGCCCCTGAGAGGCGCTGTCCCGCCGGCGTTCAAGAAGACGGACACGCGTGCCTTTGGGATCGGGTCCCCATGGACGGTAGCCGCGTAATCCCCCGTCACGGCCTCACCTCCAGCTCTACCGCCTTCGTGTACGCCACGCAGCCGTGCCAGGCCGTCTTCGCCATCAGCCAGTACGAACCGGGTGGGATCGCGTCGCCGTCCACCTCGATCGCGCACTCCAGTTGCTCTCCGCCGGGGACCGTGAAGCCCTGGCAGCCCGGGGTGACGCCCGGCCAGGTGCCCCAGGAGGACACGGCCCACAGGGTGCCGTTGACGGGGCCGCGGGTGGGGTTCCGCAGGGTCACGGGGACCCGGGCCCGCTCGCCCCGGCGTACGGACACCCGCTCAACTCCCAGTTCCGTCATGAGAGTCGGGCCCCTGTGCCCGTCCGGCACGTCCAGGGCCACCACGTCCTCGTACGTCTGGCCGCCGTACGACAGCCGGGCGGCGAGCCAGTGCCGGCCGGGGTCGGGGTCCGGCGGGGGTGTCACCGTGATGTCCGTGAGGGCGAAGCCGCCGGGGCCGAGCGTGTACGGCAGTTCGACGGGCTCGGTGCTCCAGCCGGGCGGTACCTCGAAGGACACCGTGCCCGACACCGGCGCGTCGGTGAGCTCCGAGGAGACCCGGACGGTCGCCGTGACGGGGCCGTCGGCGGTGAGGGCGGTGGGGGAGAGGTACACGGCGACCGGCATGTTGCCGCGTGGGGCGGGGCCGGAGTTGTGCAGCCAGTAGCGGGTGGCGACGGGCTGGGCGGGCTCATGGGCGGCGATGCCGGGACCGGACGCCTGGTGGGGCGGCTCGGCGGGCGTGGCGAGGAGGGTGGCGACCTCGAAGCCGGTCAGGTCGGCTTCGAGGCCGCCGGTCCCGTCCGGGGCGAGAGGCGCCCCGGGCCTCTCCAGGACGTCGGCGCGGGCGCCCGCCGCCCATGCCACCGGCCCGGTCACCCGTGCCCGCACCGGCCGTCCGTCGACCTCGTGCACGCGGACGACGAGGCCCCGCCCAGGATCCACGGGCGCCTCGCTGCCCCGGGCCAGCGGGGAGCCGAGCGGCTTGAGCGCGTCCAGCAGCACCTCGCCGACGGGTTCCAGACCGAGCAGGGTGGCCTTCCTCGGCAGGGCACCGGAGGACTGGCGCAGCCGGGCCGTCAGCGGACGGTTGTACGCGTGGCCCGCCTGCGGCAGGCGCAGTGCGCGCCAGTCGCCCGTGCCCGCGACGACGGCGTACTCGAAGGTGTGCGACCAGCGCTGGAGCTGGAACCCCGAGCCGTCGGGGGCGGTCCGGCGCGGCGGGTCCACCCAGATCCCGGACGGCCAGCCGGTGCAGGAGCGCATCAGGGACATGTAGAGGTCGCCGGAGGCGGTGACCACGCAGCCGGGCGTGCCGCGGTTGAGGATCGCGAAGCTGCGGCCGTCCCAGGCGTCGCCGGGCGGCAGGGCCTCGCCGCCGCCGGCGGCGGTGGCGCTCACCGTGAAGTCGTCCAGGTCGGCGACGATCGCGTCGACCGCCTTGGCGTCGTCCTGGGGACGGGCGCCCGCCACCACCAGCAGCGGCAGGCGTTCCAGGTCGCGCAGATCGGCCCCGGGGATCCACTCCTCGCGCAGACAGGCGCGTGGCGCGACCCAGACGGCGGCCACGCCCCGCTCGGCCAGTTGGCGCTTCAGCTCCCGCCCGGCCGCCGGGTCCCAGCCGAGCGCCTCGGCGACCACGGCGTTGCGGTCGGGGCCGCCGACGGCGATCCGGAGGTCCGGGAGGTTGGAGTCGACCTCCAGGTCGCCGTAGCGCGGGCCGCCCGCGATCGTCGAGGTCGCCGTGACCCCGGCGCGGACCAGGGCCGCCGCGAGCGGGGTGCCCAGGTCGCCCGCGATGTCCCAGTCGGGGTAGACGAGTTCGGCGACGCCGATCGAGCGGTGTCCGAGGAGCACGCCGGAGTCGTCGTGGACGGCGACGCGGGCGGTGGAGCCGAGGCCGAACCAGGTGTTGGCGGGGTTGTCCAGCGTCCAGGGGAACCGTTCGCTGTCCACCTCCACGAATCCGAACCCGCGCCCGATCACCGCGTCCGCCACCTCGTGCACCGGCAGCCCGCCCCGTACGTCGGAGGGCCAGCGCACCCGGATCAGCCGGTCGGCGCCGTCGTACCCGTCGACGGTCGTGGTGACGTCGAGCCGGTCGACGCCCTGCCACAGGGTGAGCCGCTGGGTGCAGCGGAAGAGGCCGAGGTCGGCGGTGACGGTGATACGGGAACCGGCGGGGGAGTGCTCGACGCGCACCTCGGCGGTCACGTCCCGGCCGCGGGCCGCGGTCGTGCCGGTCGGGGTGAGGTGCCAGGGGCCCTCGCCGAAGCGCGGATGCCTCGGGTACTCCTCCTGGACGACGATCTCGTTGCCGATGTCACCGGGGCGCAGCAGCTCCCGGCCGCTCTCGGTCAGCGCGCGCAGACTGCTGACGCCACCGCCGCGTGCCGGGTCGACCGTCACCTCGTAGAACTCGTTGCGGATGGTGAGGCCCTCGCCGGGCTCCCAGCCGGCCACGGATCCCTCGGCGAGCGGGAGCGCCGTGAGGCCCATGCCGGGCACCTCCGGGACGACGACATGGAGCCGGCCGTCCTCGCGGACCGCGGGGAGCCCCGGGGGTACGAGACCCGGGTCGTCGACCGTCAGTACGTCCTGCCGCGTCCAGGTCGCGGAGTTGAACACGACGAGGTCGGGCCCGTCGCCCGGGGTGACCTGGTCGGCCAGGGCCTGGGTCGCGTCGGCGTGCACGCTCCGGGCGACGTCGTGCAGCTCCCGCCAGCCCGTCATCAGGTCGATGTAGACCTGGTCCGACTCCGAGCCGGTGATGGCGTCGTGGTGGGCGCCGTAGACGAGTTGCCGCCAGGCCTTGTCGAGGGCAGCGTCCGGGTAGGGGTGGCCGGCGACGAGGGAGGCGAGCGTCGCCCAGGCCTCGGCGTCGGCGAGGAGGGTCTCGCCGTACCGCTGGGCCTGCTTGGTGTCGATGTAGGAGACGTCCTTGCCGGTGTAGATCGGGTTCATGTCGCGGGTCTGCGGGGACGCCCTGCGGCCCTCCGCCTCCAGTTCCGCGCGGACGGCGGCGAAGAAGTCCCGGGGGATCGCGCTGATGAAGCGGGGCCAGACGTACCGTGCGTTCCAGTCGCGGTGGATGTCCATGACCCAGCGGCACGGCGGCGCGTAGTCCCCGCCCACCGGGAGCAGCACGTTGCGGGTGAGGGCGACCTGCTTGAGCCGCTGGAAGAGCTGGTACGCGGCGGCCTCCGCCTCGGGCAGGGCGGGCGCGTTGTCGATGGCCCAGCCGGCGCCGTAGTGGTTGACCATGTACGCGGTGAGCAGCCCGCGTCCCGAGGGGGCGATCCAGTCGAACTCGGCCGGGAACTGCATCCGGCCCGGGTCCCTCGGCTGCTCGCCGAACACCGACAGCGTCGGTCCCCACTGGTGGAACGGCCCGCGCGCCCACGAACTGGAGCCGACCCCCGCGTCCGCCATCAGCCCCGGGAACTGCGGGTCGTGCCCGAAGGCGTCCAGCTGCCAGGCCGTCTCCGGCGAGGCGCCGATGATGCCGCGCTGGAAGCCGTCGCCGTACAGGGCGTTGCGGATCGTCGCCTCGGCGCCGGTGAGGTTGGTGTTGGGCTCGTTGTAGGTGCCGCCCATGATCTCGACGCGGCCGGTGCGGATCAGCTGCCGCAGGAAGGCGCGCTCCTCCGGGAAGGCGTCCCAGTAGGGCTTGAGGTAGTCGACCTCCGCGAGCACGAAGGTGTACGCCGGGTCGCGGCGGGCCAGGTCGCAGTGGGCGCGGACCAGGCTCATGCCGGACTGGCCGCGCGAGTCGAAGGTGCGGGCGGGCAGTCCGCTGGTCGCCGGGTCGTCGGCGACGTCCCAGGTCTCGGTGTAGGCGCCCTGGGTGTTCCACCAGACGGGGTCGTAGTGGAAGTGGCTGACCATGAACATGGTCCAGCCGGGCTCGGCCGCCGTGAACTCGCCGGTGCGGGTGGTGATCTGGCCGCCGTCAGCGGCGGTGACCGTGATCTCACGCCGGTCGCCTGGCACCAGGTCCTCACCGGTGACGGGGACCTCGGCGCGTACGGTGCCGTCCTCGCCGACGGTGGCCTCCGTGATGCCGGTGAGGCCCGGACCCTCGACGGTGAGCCGTACGGTCCGGCCCGGAGTGTGGCTCAGCTCGACGGCCACCACCTGGCGCGGCTGCTCGGTGGTCCCGGTGAAGAGCTCGGTCGACTCGACAGAGGTGAGGCGCATGGGGCTCCTACGAGTGCTCTGGGGGAGCCCCATCCTGCACGGCAGGAGTGATTCAAACAACCACCTTCACGTCAACTTGGTGGTTCATCCATGCACACTCGGCCGTCTCACCTGGCCCGCCGGGACTTCACCGCGTGCTGCGGCGTGATGTGGTCGGTCAGTGCCAGCGAGGCGCTCGCGCGCTGGTAGGTGAGCTGGGCGACCCGGACGTACAGGCAGTCGACGAGCATCAGGACGGAGTGCCGGCTGCTGATGCTCTCGGCCCGGAAGCTGGTCTCGGAGGAGGACGAGATGAGCCGGATGTCGGCGGTCCTGGACGGGGGGAGCGCGGGTCGGTGGTCAGGGCGATCGTGGTGGCGCCGCGCTCCTTGGCCATCTCGAACGGTTCGAGGGTCTCGCGGGTCGCCCCCGAGTGGGAGATGCCGATGGCCACGTCCGCCGGAGTGAGCAGGGCCGCGGAGGTGGCGGCCGCGTGCACCTCGGTCCAGCCGCGGACCGCGCAGCCGATGCGGAACAGCCGCGTCTCCGTCTCCTGGGTCACCGCGCCGCTGCCGCCGACTCCGTAGACGTCGATGCGCCGGGCGCGTGCCAGGGCCTGGGCCGCGCGCTCGAGCGCGTCGAGGTCGATCCGGTCGATGGTCTGCTGGATGGCCCGCAGATCCGCCGTGCCGACGACCTGGACGACCCGTTCGAGGCTGTCGTCGGGGGAGATGTCCGGGCCGATCTCGGCGGTGCCCCAGTCGGACACCTCGCCCCGGCCGCGCTCCTGGGCCAGTTCGATCAGCAGGTGCTGGTAGGAGTCCAGTCCGATGGCCCGGCAGAAACGGGTCACCGTCGCCTGGGAGGTGCCGGTGCGGCGGCCCAGCTCGGCGGCCGAGCAGTGGGTGACGGCGGCCGGATCCTCCAGGATCAGCTCGCCGACCTTCCGCAGGGAGCCCGCCAGCCGCGGCAACTCGGTGCGGATCAGTGTGGTGACGTCCGTGGGAGGCATGAGGAGAAGGTAGCAGCCACCCTCTGTCGCACGGATTGAATACCAGGACCCGATTGAACCCCGAGAACCGGCGTGATTTATTGATTCACCGATGGGGGAGTGTAGGGTGATTCAATCCATCAGTGGGGAGTGTGTCGCGTGTCCGTCGAGTCTGTGAGCGCCCAGGGGTTCGCGCGGGAGAGCCTCGCCGTCCTCCAGCACGTCATCGCATCCGCCCAGGGCGACGTGGCCGCCGCCGCGGACCTGGTCGCCGAGTGCGTACGCGCGGACGGTGTCGTCCAGGCCTTCGGCACGGGCCATTCGCAGGCCCTCGTCCTCGAACTCGCCGGCCGCGCGGGCGGACTGGTCCCCACCAACCGGCTGAGCATCGCCGACCTCGTCCTCTACGGCGGTGAAAACCCGGCCGTCCTCGACGACCCGCTCCTCGAACGCCGGGCCGGGGTGGCCGCCCGGCTCTACGACCTGGCCGCCCCGCATCCGCAGGACCTGTTCGTCGTCATCTCCAACTCCGGCGTCAACAACGTCATCGTGGAGATGGCCCTGCACGCCAAGGAACACGGCCACCGCGTCCTGGCCCTCACCTCCCTCGCCCACACCCGGGCCGTCCCCGCCGCCCATCCCAGCGGCCGGAAGCTCGCCGACATCGCCGACGTCGTCCTCGACAACGCGGCCCCGCGCGGCGACTCCCTGCTCGAACTCCCCGGCGGCGGCTCGGTCTGCGCCCTGTCCACGCTCACCGGCGTGATGCTGGTCCAGATGACGGTCGCCGAGGCGGCCGGCCGCCTCCTCGCCGCCGGCGAGCGCCCCCCGGTCTACGTCTCGGCCAACGTGCCCGGCGGCTTCGAGGCCAACCTGGAGCTGGAGAAGAAGTACGCGGGCCGGATCCGCCGCACGGCGAGCTGAACGGGACCGTACGAACGGCCGGGGTCCCCTGCGAAGGGACCCCGGCCGTTCTCGTCTCACTTCACGGGTACCGGCGTCAGTGCGACGGCCAGCGGATACGCACCTGCCGCGAGCGGCGCCCCGACGGCACCGGACGCCGTGTCGACCGGGACCAGGGCGCCCGCGTCGGCGGTGGTGACGTACGCCGTGCCGCCGTTCCAGTCCAGGGCGACGTCGAAGGCGGACCTCCCGACCCTCACCGTCCTGCCCGGGGCGCCGGTGACCGTGTCGACGGGCGTGACGGTGTCGCCGGTGCTGGGGCTGACCCACAGCGTCCGGCCGTCCGGCGACAGGGCGAGACCGTAGGCCTGGCCGGAGACCAGGAGGGTCGGCCCGGTGTCGTTCGTGGCCGTGTCGATCGGAGTGACCGTGGAGCCGCCGGAGTTGGACACGTACACCGTGCTGCCGTCGGGCGCGGCCACGATGTTGAAGGGACTCGGACCCACGGGGACGGCGGCACCGGCCTTCCGGGTGGCCAGGTCGACCGGGGTGACCGTGTTGTCCTTGATGTTGGGCACGTAGAGCGTGCGGCCGTCGGGCGTGATCGCCATGTTCTCGGGCCCGTTGCCGACCTGGACGGGCTCGCCCGTGGTGAGGGCGGCCGTGTCCACCGGCTGGACCGTGCCGTCCCCGTAGTTGGCGACCCAGAGGGTGCGGCCGTCGGGGGTGAGCGCGAGCCCGGCGGGGACCCGGCCGACCGGGACCGTGGCGGTGACCTTCCCCTGCGCCACGTCGATCACGCTGACCGTGTTCGAGCCCTGGTTGGCCGCGTAGGCGGTGCGCCCGTCCGCACTCGTCACGACCTCACCGGGATGGGCGCCGACGGCGATGTCCGTCGTCTTCTTCGACGACAGGTCGACGGAACTCACCGATGCCCCGCTGAAGTTGGCGGTCAGGGCTCTCGGTGTGCCGGTGCCGTCGGTGACCTGGACCGGGAGGGCGCGGTCGAGAACGCCCTCGCCCGACACGACGACCGAGCGCACTCCGGCGGACGCGCTCTCCCCGGCCTGGACGGTCACCGTCGCGGACGCGCTGCCCGCGGCCGGGACGGTCACGGTGCCCTGGGCGGGCGTGACGGTGACGCCGTCGGGGACGGTCAGCTTCCACGCGACCGTCCGGGCGGCGGTGTCGGAGAAGGAGAGCGTCACCTTCGCCGAGCCTCCCGGCTCCAGACTGACGGAACCGGGCGCGAACGCGGCGTCCACGCCCGGGTCGGGCGCGTTCTCGGTCATCGCCGTGTAGAGGAACCGGTCCATCACGCCCGGGGACACCTGCTGGGGCATCGCGTCGAGCTCCTTGCGCTGGGCCCTGAGCCGGTTCCAGTACGTGGTGACCGCCTCGCTGTCACCCCGCTTGCCGGCGAGCAGCAGGTCGACGGCCGTCTGCCCCGCGGTGCCGTAGCGGCCGAGCTTGTCCAGCCAGGCCGAGGTCTCCTGAAGGAACCCGGGGTTGTCGAGGCGGGTGCGGAGCGCGCCGGGCGTGGCGGCCATGTCGGCGAAGTACGACCGCAGCGCGGCGGCGGTGCGGTCGAGGCCGGAGTCCTCGTCGTAGGCCTTGCGGAACGCGGCGATGAGCGCGCTCAGCGTGGGGGACTCGGTCGCGTCGAGCTGGGACGAGTAGTTGTTCTCGGCGAAGATCCGCAACCACTTGGCGGCGTCCGGCCCGGCCAGGTCGCGGACGGAGGCGAGGAAGGCGGCCTTCGGGTCGTAGGCGTCCGGGTTCCACAGGTAGGCGGCGGAGGTGAACAGGGCGATGCGGCTCGCCTCACCCTGGACCATCGGGTTGGCGGTCACCCCGGCCGCCGCCTTCGCCACGCCGGGCTCGCGGCCGGTGTAGGGGCCGAGCAGCAGCCGGCTGGTGACGTAGTCGTTCACCGGGTAGTTGTCCCAGACCAGGATCGGATGGCCGTAGACCTCGCGGGCCTTGGTGACCTGGTCGGCGGTGATGGTGGGGGCGATCACCCCGACGCCGGTCCACTCCACGACCACGGACGGGTCCAGCTTCTCCCGCAGCGCCTTCTTGTAGGGGGAGTCGGCGAGGTCGGAATACTCGGTGGGGACCATCTCCAGCGGTTCCAGCCCGGGGTGGGTCGCGGAGAAGTCCCGCCACGCCCGGTTGAGCAGATGGGCCTGGGCCGTCCCGGCGGCGGCGCCGCCCGTGCCGAACTCCCGCTCGTCGGCAAGGCAGTTCCACTTGGTGTAGCTGATGTCGTCCAGCGGGATCGCGAAGGAGCGCACGCCGATCGCGTACATCGAGTCCAGCTTGCGGGTGAGGGCCTCGATGTCGGCGTCCGAGGAGTAGCAGACGGACAGCCCTGGGGAGAGGGCGTAGGTGAAGCGGACGTGGTTGGCGTCGGCCCGGCCGGCCAGTTCCGCGAGCCGCGCCAGCTCCGCGGGCGGGTACGCGTCGCGCCACCGGGCGCGCAGATAGGGGTCGTCCTTGGGGGAGTAGACGTAGGCGTTCTGCTTGGTGCGGCCGTAGAAGTCGAGCTGGTTCAGCCGCTCCGTGTGTGACCAGGGGGTGCCGTAGAAGCCCTCGATCACTCCGCGCAGGCTGGCGGTGGGCCAGTCCCGGACGGTCACCTCGGGTACGGTCCGGGTGACCAGCTGGCGCAGGGTCTGGGCGGCGTAGAAGGTGCCGGTGCGGTCGGCGCCGGACAGGGCGAGGAGGGTCCGGCCGTCCTCGCGGCCCGAGGCGAGGACATAGCCGCCGGAGGGCAGCCTGGCGGGGGACGGGGCGCCCAGCCGTTTCAGGGCCGAGGCCGTCGCGCTGCTCTCGCCCGGGCCGCCGAGGAAGACGGTGAAGCCGGCCTTCGCCAAAGGCTTCTCGACCGTCACGATCCGCTCGGCCCCGGCCTCCCGCAGGACCGTCTCGACGACCCGCCGGGCCGACGGGTCGGTCCCGCGGCCGACGACCGCCACGACTCGGTCGGGGACCGTGAGCCGGGCCGGCCCCGCGTGCAGGCTCTTCGGCTGCGGCCACACCTGGGGCAGGGCGGTCTTCGAGGGCCGGTCCGGTGCGGCGACCGCGCCCGGCACCGGCGGGAGGGCGAGGCCGGCGGCCAGCAACAGCGCGACGGCGGGCAGGCGCCGGAGCCGGCAGGGTCCAGGGGGTGGGAACACGGGTGCTCCTTCCGGATGCCGCGGGCATCGGCCCGGGCGAGAGAGGAAGAGGTGAATGGAGCCACCGAGTGATGCTAGAGATGCTGAATTGATCAATCAATGGGGCGTGGGGCCCGGCCAGGGGGAGAGGTGTCGCCGGTCTGATCTTGTGATCGGCGTCACATGAGGACTAGGGTGAAAGCGCTCGGGTCTCCTTCCGGTGAGGGAAGTGATCCCGGTGACCGTCGTCTGGGACGACATCGGCGGCCTCGTCGATGCCCATGAGCGTTTTCTGGCGGGCGCGCACGTCGAGGCGGACGTCCGGGGCCCCGTGCTGGACTCCTGGAAGCGGTGCCGGTCCGTGGGCCTGGAACCTCACCGGCTGACTCTCCCGTACACCCCGGACCTGACGCTGGACCACCGGTTCCTGCGCGCGGCCGACCCCGTCCTGAAGGACCTCACCGCCTCGCTCGCCGACGTCGGCATGACGATCGCGCTCTGCGACGCCCAGGGCCGCATGGTGCAGCGGCTCGGCGGCGAACGGCGGCTGCGCGAGCGACTCGACGAGGTCCGGTTCGCCCCCGGCTTCGACGCCTCCGAACCCGTCGCCGGCACCAACGGGGTGGGTACGGCGCTGGCCGAACGGGGAGCCGTCTACGTCGCCGGCCGTGAGCACTTCGCCGACTGTCTGGCACCGTTCGCCTGCGCGGGCGCGCCCGTGCGCGATCCCCTCAGCGGCCGTATCGAGGCCGTCCTCGACCTGACCTGTCTGCGCGGTGACGGCGACCCGGCCATGCTGCGGATGGTCCGCGACGCCGCCCGGGACATCGAGGCGCGGATGCTGGAGCAGGCCACGCAGCGGGAGCGGGCCCTGCTCGCCGCCTACCGCAGGGCCGGGGGCGACCCGGGTGGCTGGCCGCGACAGCCCGAGCACCGGCAACTCGACGACGGCGGACTCGACCTCGGGCGGATCGACCTGGCCGTGCTGCGCGAGAGGGCCGAGGAACTCATCGCCTCACCGCACCTCACGCTCGACGAGGTCACGCTCCCCGGCGGCCGGGCCGCGACCCTGCTGCGCCGCCAGGTCACGGGGCCGGACGGAGAGTCGGGCGTGGCGGTCGAGGTGCGCATCCTCGGCGGCCCGCGCCTGCGCCACGTCCGGGCGGGCGTCGCCGAGGCGGTCGCGCCGGCTGCCGCCGGGACGGTCGCACCACCGGTCGGTCCCGCACCGGTGGTCGCGCCGACCGGGACCGTGACGGTCCCGGCCCCAGGTCGCGCGGGCCTCCAGGACCTCGTACCGGCACCCCCGGGAACCGGATCGCGACCGCCGCGACCGCACCCCACGGCGGACCGCGACGGCGACAGCCGACTGCTGCTGGTGGGCGAGCCGGGCGTCGGGCGGCTGGCCGTACTGGCGCGCAGGCGGCTGGAGTTCCTGCACGACGCCGGGATCCGGATCGGCACCACCCTCGACGTCACGCGCACCGCCGAGGAACTGGTGGAGGTCACCGTGCCCCGGTTCGCCGACTTCGCCGCCGTGGACCTGCCCGATGTGGTGCTGCGCGGCGAGGAGCCGGGACCGCTCGGCGCCGAGACCCCGCTGCGCCGGGTCGCGCTGGGCGCCCTGCACGAGGAGTCCCAGCTGTACGGGGTCGGCGAGGTGGTGGAGTACGTGCCGTCCACGCCGCAGGCCCGCAGCCTGGAGACCAGGCAGTCGGTGCTCGAACCCGTGCTGGCCGAGGCGCGCGGCTGGATCGCCCAGGACCCGCCACGGCTGGAACGGGTGCTGGACGTCGGCATCCACTCCCTGATCACGGTGCCGCTGCGGGCCCGCGGCACGACCCTCGGCGTGGTCAGCTTCTACCGCTCCGAGAAGCCCGTGTCCTTCGAGGACGACGACCTCTACCTCGCCCAGGAACTGGTCGGCCGCGCGGCGATCTGCATCGACAACGCCCGCCGCTACACCCGTGAGCACGACACCGCCCTCGCCCTCCAGCGCAGCCTGCTGCCGAGGGGCCGGCCCGAACAGAGCGCCGTCGAGATCGCCTACCGCTACCTGCCCGCACATGAGGGCGTGGGCGGCGACTGGTTCGATGTCATCCCGCTGTCCGGCGCCCGCGTGGCCCTGGTCGTCGGCGACGTCGTCGGCCACGGCCTGCACGCCGCCGCCACCATGGGCCGGCTGCGCACCGCCGTGCACAACTTCTGTTCCCTGGACCTGCCCCCCGACGACCTCCTCACCCACCTCGACGACCTGGTCGCACGGCTGGACCGGGGCGAGGGCTGGGCGGTGGACAACACCCCCGACTCCGGCATCGTCGGAGCCACGTGTCTGTACGCCGTCTACGATCCGGTGTCCCGGCGCTGCACCCTCACCCGCGCCGGGCACCCGCTGCCCGCGGTCGTCGGCCCGGACGGCGATGTGGAGTTCGTCGACCTGCCCTCGGGGCCGCCGCTCGGCCTCGGCGGGCTGCCGTTCGAGACGGTCGAACTGGAGCTGGCCGAGGGCAGTCAGCTGGTGCTGTACACCGACGGTCTGATCGAGGACCGGACGCGGGACATCGACAGCGGCCTGGAGCTGCTGCGGTCCGTCCTGGCCCGGCCCGACCGGGCGCCGGAGGAGACCTGTGAGGCGGTCCTCGACGCACTGCTGCCGGCCCGCCCGAATGACGACGTGGCGCTGCTGGTCGCCCGGACCCACACGCTGGGGCCCGGGCAGGTCGCCGAGTGGGATGTGCCCAGCGACCCGGCCGCGGTCTCCCGCTCCCGCGCGGCCGTCACGGAGCAACTGGCCGCCTGGGGCCTTCAGGAGCTGGCCTTCACCACCGAACTCGTCGCCAGCGAGCTGGTCACCAACGCCATCCGGCACGCGACCGGCCCGGTGCGGCTGCGGCTGCTGCGGGACCGGGCGCTGATCTGCGAGGTCTCCGACGGCAGCAGTACCTCGCCCCGCCTGCGCCGCGCCCGTACCGAGGACGAGGGCGGCCGCGGCCTGTTCCTCGTCGCCCAGCTCACCGAGCGCTGGGGGACCCGCTACGCCCCCGACGGCAAGATCATCTGGACGGAGCAGCCGCTGCCGTGAGCCCGGCCCCGGCAGCCGGTGGACCGTTCCCGGCATGTTTCCGTCCGGACCATTGACGCGGCCCCCGAGGACTCCCACACTGGCCTGACTACGTAGTCATGAGCCGCCCACCCGTCAGCCAGTCACAGCTGACTACGTAGTCCAAGACCGTCAGACCCCGGGAGCGCGCATGTCCGCCAGCGGAGCCGAAGGAGGCCCCACGGCCACCGGTGGGCGCCGCCGGCGTGGCCCCGGGATGACCGAGGTCGCGCGGGCCGCCGGGGTCTCGCAGAAGACGGTGTCGCGGGTCGTCAACGGCGAACCGCACGTCAGCCCGGAGGTGCGCGACCGCGTCCTGAGGACCATCCGCGAACTGGACTACCGTCCCAACACCGCCGCCCGCGCCCTGCTCCTCGGCCGCTACCGCCGGATCGGCGTGGTCTCGCTGGGCAGTTCGCTCTACGGCCCGTCGACCCTGCTCATCGCCCTGGAGCGGGCGATGCAGCGCGCCGGGTACTCCGTCGCCCTGGCCAGCACCCTGGAAGGGCAGGGAGTTTCGGCCGCCGTGGACGCGTTGCTGGAGCAGGGCGTGGACGGCATCGTGCTGTCCGAGCCCATCGACGACGGCACGCCGTTCAGACTGAGCGCGGACGTGCCGGTGGTCAGTCTCGGTGAGGGCGTGGAGCTGACGCCGGGCACGAGTGCCGTGGTCGGCGGCGACGGTGTCGCGGCCGCCCGGATCGCCACCGAGCACCTGCTCTCCCTGGGGCACCGCACCGTCTGGCACCTGCCCGGCCCGCAGGACTGGTGGGCCGCCCGCGACCGCCTGCGCGGCTGGCGCGAGGCCCTGGCCGCCGCCGGCGCACCCGAGCCGCCCCTGCCGTCACCGGGCGACTGGAGCCCGGCCTCCGGCTACGCCGCCGGACGGCAGCTCGCCGGACTCTCCGACGTCACGGCCGTGTTCGCCGCCAACGACGACATGGCCATCGGCGCCCTGCGCGCGTTCGCCGACGCGGGCCGCGCCGTCCCCGGCGACGTCAGTGTCGTCGGCTACGACGACATCCCCGCCGCCGCCTATCTCTGCCCGCCGCTGACCACCGTCCGGCAGAACTTCGCCGCCGTCGCCGACCGCGCCGTCGACGTACTGATCGCCCTGATCGAGGGCCGCCCCGCCCCGGACGAACAGTCCGGCCAGGCAGTCGAGTTGACCGTACGTGCCTCCACCGGGCCGGTACGCGATCCCGGCCCCGCGCCCCACCCCGCCCCGGCCCCCTGACCGCTTCCGCCCCCGACCGCCCGCACCTGCTGACGCCGGCGGTACGGCCGCCCCGGCACCCCGCCACCGGCCGGATCCGCCCCGCCCGCGTGCGCCGTCCAGGACCGGCGCCGCACGCGCTGCCCGCACACCGGGCGCGACAGGCTCGAGCCGCACCACGTGAGGAGCCACGTGTGTACACCCCACCGCCCCCCTCCCCTCCGACCCGCCGCGCCCTGCTGCGCGGTGCCCTCGGCCTCTCTACGGCCGCCGCACTCTCCGCCTGCGGCGGTGGCAGCACAACGCCCCGCACCTCCGGCGACGTCACCCTCTCCCTGTGGACCCACGACCCGGGCTACGAGGAGTTCTTCGTCAAGGGCGTCCCGGAGGCCGACCGCGCCACCGACTTCCGCTACCACTTGAAGGTGACCCGCTCCGGACCCC
Organism: Streptomyces sp. DG1A-41; assembly: GCF_037055355.1. Taxonomy (GTDB): domain Bacteria; phylum Actinomycetota; class Actinomycetes; order Streptomycetales; family Streptomycetaceae; genus Streptomyces. The sequence goes on from NZ_CP146350.1 coordinate 7,168,788, forward strand.
CGGACATCGTCACCAAGCTGCTCGCCCAGGCCGTCGCCGGACGCGGCACCCCCGACCTGGTGGGCTTCGAGATCGGCAGCTTCCCGCGCATGCTGCGCGGCGACATCTCCGAACGGCTGCTGCATGACTTCACCCCCGACATCGAGGCCGTACCCGGCCTGAAGGACGACCTGCTGCCGGCCCGCACCGCTCCCTTCAGCAAGGACGGCCACGTCTACGCCTTCGACTCGGACACCCCGATGGTCGTCTACTTCTACCGCGCCGACCTCTTCGACACGTACGACCTCCCGGCGGATGCGGCGACCTGGGAGGAGTTCGCCGAGGCCGGTGCCCGGGTGTACCGGGACCACCGGGCCTCGCTGTGCGTCGTCTCCACGGTGGGCAGCGACCCCGGCCAGGTCGTGCAGTCCTTCCAGATGCTGCTCTACCAGCGCGGCGGCGCGTTCTTCGACGCCGAGGGAAAGCTGCTCCTCGACTCACCCGAGGCCGAGGAGGTGCTGCGGTTCCTGTGCGAGGGACTGCGCAGCGGCTTCGTCATCGATGTCGCCGACTACTACGGGGCCGCCATGCAGACCGCCCTGAAACAGGGCCGGGTCATCGGCCTGCCCATGGCCATCTGGTACAAGAACTACGGCCTGGTGCCCAACGTGCCCGAGCAGCAGGGCAAGTGGCGGGTGCGCGACCTGCCCCGGTTCACCCGGGGCGGCGGGGTGACCGCCGCGCTCGGCGGCACCGGCTTCGGCGTCGTCAGGGACAAAGCCAACACCCGCGCCGCCACGGAGTTCCTCTTCAAGACCTGGCTCACCCACGACGGTCAGGTCCGCCGCTTCACCGAGACCGGCTATCTGCCCACCCGCCGCTCCGTGTACGACGATCCGCGCCTGGGCGGCTACGAGGACGACTTCTGCGGCGGGCAGCGGCTGTTCCGTCTCTACCGCTCCCTGCTGCCGGACGTACCGCCGTTCCACCAGAGCCCCGACCAGTCGATCCTCTACGACGTCCTCGCCGGCAACCTGCTGCGCGCCTACCGCGGCGACCTGTCACCGCGTCAGGCGCTGAAGCAGACCGCGGCGGACTTCCGCGACCAGGCCGGCCGATAGGAGTGCGACCGACATGACCACCACCGTCGCCGGCCCGCCCGGGACGACCCGTGAGCACACCGGCCCCGACCGGGCCGCCCAGCGCCCCCGCCGCACCTGGGCCCCCTACCTCTTCATCTCGCCCTTCTACCTCCTCTACGTCCTGTTCATGCTGATCCCGGTCGCCGCCTCGGTGTGGCTGAGCCTCACCGAGTGGGTGGGGCTCGGCACCCCGCACTGGGTGGGGCTGCGCAACTACCGGCTGCTCGCCACCGACATCAGCTTCCACCGGGCCCTCGGCAACACCGCCGTGTTCGTGCTGGTCGCGGTGTGCGTCGTCGTTCCGCTGGCGCTGCTGATCGCCCAGGCCCTCAACACCCGCGGCCTGCGTGTACGGGACCTGTGGCGCACCGCCTACTTCGTGCCGATCGTGGTCTCGCCCATCCTCGTCGCCCTCGTCTTCGGCCTGATCTTCGACCGGCAGTTCGGGCTCGCGAACGCTGTGCTGCGCGCCCTGTTCGGCACCGGCGGCGTCGACTGGCTCGGCGATCCGGACCTGGCGAAGGTGAGCATCGCCCTGGTGATGCTGTGGCGCTGGACCGGCTACCTCACCGTCTTCTTCCTCGCCGGACTCCAGAACGTGCCGCGGGAGCTGTACGAGGCCGCAGCCCTCGACGGAGCCGGGCGGCTGCGCACCTTCGCCACCGTCACCCTGCCGGCGCTGAAGCCGGTGACGGCGTTCGTCGTCGTCACGTCCTTCATCGGCGCGGCCCAGATCTTCGAGGAGCCGTACCTGCTGACCGGCGGCGGACCGGCCGAGTCCACCCTCTCCGTGACCATGTTCATCTACCGGGCGGCCTTCCAGCGCCAGCAGTTCGGCTACGCCGCCGCCGCGGCCGTCGTCCTCTTCGTCCTCGTCTTCGGCCTCAGCCGGCTCTTCAACCGTCTCCTCGGCATCGGGAGGGCCGCCTGATGACGCGCACCCGCGTACCCCTCTACGGCGCACTGGTCCTGCTGCTCGTGGGCTTCCTCGCCCCGCTGGTGTGGGCGCTGAGCGGCTCGTTCAAACCGCGCGGCGACATCTTCGGCTACCCGCCGAGGCTCGTCCCCGACCCGTTCACCCTCGACAACTACCGCACCCTTCTCACCGACCAGCCCTTCGGCCGCTGGTTCCTGATGAGCACGGTCGTCGCCGTCGTCGCCACCACGGTGTCCGTCTTCGTGTGCGCTCTCGCCGGCTACGGCTTCGCCAAGTTCCGCTTCGCGGGCAGGAGTCTGCTGTTCAACGTCATGTTCAGCTCGCTGTCGATCCCGTTCGCGGTGATCCTCGTGCCGCTGTTCGTGATCCTCGTCAAGACCGGGCTCGGCAGTCCCTGGTTCGCGCTGATCGTGCCCTGGGTGGCGCCCGCGTTCGGGATCTTCATGATGCAGCAGTACATCGTGCAGTCCATCCCGGACTCGGTGCTGGAGGCCGCCCGGATCGACGGGGCGAGCGAGTTCGGCATCTTCCGGACCATCGTGCTGCCCCTGCTGCGGCCCTCGCTGGGCGCACTGGCCGTCTGGCAGTTCCTCCAGAGCTACAACAGCTTCCTGTGGCCCCTGGTGCTGGTCTCCGACAGTTCCCAGTACACCCTGCCGCTGGGCCTTCAGACCCTGTTCGTGTCGGAGCAACGGCAGTACGACCTCGTGCTCGCGGGAGCCGTCCTCGCCGTGCTGCCCGCCGTCGCCCTCTTCGTGCTGCTGCGCAAGCAGCTCCTCGAAGGCCTGTCCACGGGCGCGGTCAAGGGATGACACCCCATCGACCCAGTTGGAGAAGAAGCATGTTCAAGCTGCCCCGACGCGTCCTGTTCGGCGCCGCGTACTACCACGAGTACCAGCCGTACGAGCGCCTCAAGGACGACCTCGACCTGATGGCCGGGGCCCGCTTCTCGGTGATCCGGGTCGGCGAGTCCGTCTGGTCCACGTGGGAGCCCGAGAACGGCCGCTTCGACCTCGACTGGCTCCAGCCGGTCCTGGACGGCGCCCACGAGCGGGGGATCTCGGTCATCCTCGGGACGCCCACGTACGCGGTACCGCCCTGGCTGGCCCGGCAGTACCCGGAGATCGCGGGGGAGCACCGCACCGGTGAGCGCATCGGCTGGGGCGCCCGGCAGGAGGTCGACTTCACCCACCCGGCCTTCCGCTTCCACGCCGAGCGGATCATCCGCAAGATCGTAGGCCGGTACGCCGGCCACCCGGCGGTCATCGGCTTCCAGGTCGACAACGAACCGGGCCTGCACCTCTTCCACAATCACGGCGTCTTCCAGCGCTTCACCGACGAACTGCGCGATCGGTACGGCGACGTGGAGACCCTCAACCGCGAGTGGGGCCTGGTCTACTGGTCGCACCGGCTGTCCACCTGGGCCGACCTGTGGACCCCGGACGGCAACGCCCAGCCGCAGTACGACCTGGCGTGGCGGCGCTTCCAGGCCCGGCTCACCACCGAGTTCATCGCCTGGCAGGCGGACCTCGTGCGCGAGTACGCCCGCCCCGGCCAGTTCGTCACGACCTGCATCTCCTACGACCGCCAGGGCGTCGAGGACGACCGGCTCACCGACCGACTCGACGTCACCGCGGGCAACCCGTACTACACGATGCAGGACGCCCTCGCCCTGCCCGACACCGGCGGCGCCGGGCAGGACTGGACGACCAACGGCACCTGGGCGCTGTACCGCAGCGCCGACCGCATGTACTCCTCGCGCCAGGAGCCGTACCTGGTCACCGAGACCAACGCGCAGGCCATCGGCGGGCCGTGGGACAACCGCCCCGCCTACGACGGCCAGTGGCGACAGGCCGCCTGGGCGCTGATCTCCCGCGGCGCCTCGATGATCGAGTACTGGCACTGGCACACCCTGCACTTCGGCACCGAGACCTACTGGGGCGGCATCCTCCCGCACCACGGGCGACCCGGCCGCGTCTACCGCGAACTGGCAGCGTTGGGAGGGGAGTTGGAGAAGGCGGGGGACCTCGTCGCGTCCCTCACCCCGGACGCCGACGTGGCCTTCCTCTACGACGGGCCCAGCAAGTGGGCGCTCCAGGGCCAGCCGCCGCTCGCCGGTCCCGACGGAGGCCCGGACGAGCGGTCGTACGAGAGGATCTTCGACGCCTTCTACCGCGGTGCCTTCGACGCCGGGCTCCAGGCGCGCGTCCTGCACCCCGGGCAGCTCCCCGACGCCGAACTGCCGCCGCTCCTGGTCGTCCCCGCCTACTACGCCGCCGACGACACCGTCCTGGACCGGCTCCGCGCCTACGCCGAGGCCGGCGGCCACCTCGTGCTCGGCCCCCGCACCGGCTACGCCGACACCGAGGCCAGGGCCCGCACCGGCCTCCAGCCGGGCCGGCTGGCCGAGGCGGCGGGCGTGACGTACGACGAGTTCAGCAACCTGGGCGACCCGCTGCCCGTCACCGGCACGAACTCCCTCCCCCTCCCGGCCGACGCGCACGCCCTGCACTGGGCGGACGGACTGCGGCCACAGGGCGCCGAGACGCTGGCGGCGTATGTGCATCCGCACTTCGGACGCTGGCCCGCGGTCACCACACACCGCCACGGCTCCGGGCGCGTCACCTACGTCGGCACCGTCCCCGACCCCGTCTTCGCCCGGGCCCTGTTCGACCGGTACGCCCCCGAGGGCGCCTGGCGCCCCGCACACCCGAGCGTCACGGCCACCTCGGCGACCGCCCGGGACGGCCGCCGCGTGCGCTTCCTGCACAACTGGTCGTGGGAGGACGTGCCCGTGCCCGTACCCACCGCCCTGCGGGACGTGCTGTCGGAAACCGTATACGGCGACGCGGTGCCGCTCGGACCCTGGGACGTGAAGGTGCTGCTGGAGGATCCGGACTTGCTGCCGGACAGCTGACCGCCCGGCGTGCCCTCACAGCACCTTGCGGTGCACGAGGGCCGACAGGACGAGGGCGCCCGGCAGGAGAGGGAGCCACACCGTCAGGACGCGGTAACCGATGACGGTGGCCGTGGCGGTGCCCACCGGGGCGCCGAACGCGGCCATGGTGAAGACGAGCGCGGCGTCCACGGGGCCGATCCCGCCCGGCGCGGGCACGGCCCCGACCGCGGTGCCGGCCACCAGCAGCGCGAGGATCACCTGCGCCCAGGACAGCGGCAGCCCGAGCGAGAAGCCGACCGTGGCGATCACACTGCCCTGGAGCAGCGGCGTGGCGGCCGCTCCGCCCCACAGGGCGAGCACCCGGCCGGGCCGGGTGTGCAGCTCGCGGGCGTCGGTCAGCGCGGTGCGCAGGAAACCGAGGACGGGGCGGCGCACTGCCCGTACGGTCACGAGCGTCACGGCGGTCGCGGCGAGCGCGAGCAGCGCGCCGCCCGCCGCGAGGAGCAGCGTGCGGTCGTCCGGGACGAGCGCGCCGAGCCGCAGCACGTGCGGGAACGCCACCAGGAACGCCAGCAGCACCACCGTCTTGGCGACCGGTTTGACCAGGGAGTACAGGGCGAGTGAGGCGGTGGCCCGGGGCAGGGGGATGCCGCGGCGCTGGAGGAAGCGCAGGGTGACCGCGTGCGCGCCGAGGCCCGCCGGCAGCACCTGGTTCGCGGCACCGGCGGCGAACTGCGAGGCCACCAGCAGCCCGGGCGGCAGCCGCTCCGGCAAGGCGCCCTGGCGGACACAGGCGGCGGCCACCCACGTCAGACACGTGCAGACGAACGCGGCGAGCAGCCACCAGGGGTCGGCCGAGACCAGCCGGGCGGCCCCCTCGTACGCCGCCCGACGGTCGGCCAGGGCCCACCCCCGACCAGCAGCAGCGGCAGCAGGGCCAGGGCCGGCCGCACGAGCCGTGCGGTGGTGGAGGAGCGGCGGGGTGCGGCCGGGAGCGGGGCGGGGAGCGTTTCGAGCCGAAGCTGGGACACGGCGTACGTCGTCCTTCCGCGTCACGCCCTGGGACGGGGCGGACGATGCAGGGCGAGTCAGGGGGACGCTCGGAAACGTGCCCGGCCGGTGTGACGCGGGGGTGTCAGGCAGCGAAAGCGAGAGGGGCGGGAGAGCGACACGGCCGGTTCGGGGAGGGGTTCGTCTACGCCGCGACGGCCCCCGCCCCGGCCACCGGAAACCCCGGGCTCCGCAGCACGCGCCTGTCCGCGTCCACCGCGAACACCTCGCAGTTCTCGCGGGCCGCCGCCCACTCGACGCCCTGGGCGCCCAGGGCGAACGCCGCCGTCGCGACCGTGTCCGCCTCGGTCAGGGTCGGGGCCACGACCGTCATGCTGAGGAGGCCCGTTGCCGGGCGGCCCGTGCGGGCGTCGAGGATGTGGTCGCCGCGTTCGTAGCGGGCGGAGGTCGCCACGGCCCGGTCCATGAGGTCCAGGACCGTACAGAGCCGGTCGGCGTGTTCGGGGTGGCGTACGCCGACGCGCCAGGGGCCGCCGGAGGCGATCACGTCGCCGCCCGCGTTGAGGCAGAAGCGCCGAGCACCGGCAGCCGACAGGAGCTCCGCTCCCTTCTGCACCGACCAGCCCTTCACCACGGCGCAGGGATCGAGGCCGCGACCGGGCAGGCGGACGTCGAAGGCGCCGCCGGTCGCGATCCGGTACTCCTCGCACAGGTCCAGGACCTCGCGGAGCGCCGGGCTGGGGTCGCGCACCTCCTCCCGGTCCAGCCGCGACACCTCGCTGTCCGGCCGGAACGGGCTGAACCGCGCGTCGACCTCGCGCAGCCAGGCGAAGAGGCCGTCCACCGGTGCCTCGGGGAAGCCCTCGTCGTCGATCCGTACCGACACCGGGAACCCCATGACGTGTTCGACGCGCCGCATGCCGTCAGCCCTTCGCGTCGATGGCGGCCTGGAGCGACTCCTTGTAGCCGTCGCTGGTGATCGTGGCGCCGGACACCGTGTCGATGTCGGCGCTCTGCGCCTGGAGCGTCTCCTCGATCAGCTGGGGCACGGCGGCCGTGGTCTGCGGATGGTTCGGCTGCTGGAGCATCCGCACCGAGGCGATCCTGTCGCCGTCGAAGGTGACCTCGACCTGCACCGGCCCCTTCTCGGTGTCGATGGTCGAGCCCGACACGACCGTGGCCGTGGAGCCGCCCGACGAGGAGGCCGACGGTGTCGACGCGGGCGCCGCGGCCTCGGTCGCGGACGACGACCCGGTGTCGTGCGACGGCGCGTACCGCCAGACCGGGATCAGGCCCGCGACGCTCAGGACGAGGACGGGTATGGCTCGCTTCACGAATCCCTCCTCGTCATCCGGCCAGGCTGAAGCGCTCGAAGTGGGTCTGTGTCCTGGGCACGCCCAGCTCGCGCAGGCTGCCGAGCACGGCGTTCATCATCGGCGGCGGGCCGCACAGGTACACGTCCCGGCCGGTGATGTCCGGCACCATGCGCGCCAGCTCCTGCGGCGCCAGCCGGTCGGGCACGGGCGGCCCGGTGACCAGGTGCAGCTCGGCCCCCTTGGCGAGCGCGAGTTCGCGCAGTTCGTCGTAGAGGACGGCGTCCTGGTCCGTGGCCACCCGGTAGATCACGACCGCGTGGCCGTGCAGTTCCTCCAGCAGGGCCCGGATCGGGGTGACACCGACGCCGCCGGCGATGAGCAGGGCGTCCGGGCGGGTGCGGTGCAGGGTGGTGAAGGCGCCGTAGGGGCCCTCGGCGAACACTCGCGTGCCGACCTTCAGGTGCCGCAGGGCCGCGCTGCCGTCGCCGGCCCGCTTGGCGGTCAGGCGCAGGGTACGGCCGTCCGGCGCGGCGGACAGCGAGAACGGGTTGGCCTGCCACCAGCGGTCCTTCGTCAGGAACCGCCACAGGAAGAACTGTCCGGCCCGGGCGGGCAGCCGGTCCAGGTCGCGGCCCGTGACGTAGACCGAGACCACGTCGTCGTTCTCGGGGACCACGGCCGTGACCCGGAGCTGGTGGCGGAGGTTGCGCCACAGCGGCAGCACAAGGCGGCCGAGGAACACCGACGCGAGGGCCACACCCCACACGGCGTACCAGTACGTCGTCGCCACGGACGACGAGGCGAACGTCGTCCCGGCCGCGACCTGGTGCGTGAACGCCAGCACCACCGCGACGTAGGTGTACAGGTGGATGAAGTGCCAGGTCTCGTACGCCAGCCGGCGCCGGGCGTAGCGGGCCGAGACCGTGCCGACCACGATGATGATCGCCAGGGCGACGATCGCGCGCAGCACGCCCTCGACGGTCTCCGCGAGATCCACCAGCTGGTTCACCGGGTCCAGGGACGAGGACTGGGCGTAGCCGAAGACGATGAACACGGCGTGCGCCAGCAGCAGCCACAGCACCGAGAAGCCCGTCCAGCGGTGCCAGGACGTCAGACGGTCCATGCCGATCCGCCGGTCGAACCACGGCAGCCGCGCCACCAGCAGCAGCTGGAACGCCATGAGCAGCGCTCCGTACAACCCCGCCAGCCGCCCCAGCACGATCAGTGTGTTCGAGGCGAAACCGGCCTGGACGAAGAAGACGGTCACCACGACCGCGTTGGCGAGCAGAACCGCGTACAGACCGGTGCGGCCCACCACTCCCGGGCGCATGCCCGGGCTGGTCGCCGCAGGCGGTTCTTGGAGGGTCGTCACGATCGGCAGCTCCTTGATCGGATCCTGGGATACCGAGCTTGGCGCGGGGGAGCTGTCGGAATACTGTCGCTCAACTTTCAAGTGTTTATCGATCCGGCGGCGAAGGCTCGGGCGGCTATGGCGGCACACGACACGTGAAGCACTATGAGCGGGTGGAAAAAGTACGACTCCTCGTCGTCGACGACGACCCGCCCATCGCCGACCTCGTCGCGACCGTCGCCCGCTACGAGGGCTGGGAGGCGGTCACGGCGTACTCCGGCGAGGACGCGCTGAAGCGGGCCGCCGAGTTCCACCCGGACATCGTGGTGCTCGACCTGATGCTGCCCGGCGTGGACGGCTTCGGCGTCCTGGACCGGCTGCGCGCCTCCGGCACGATGGTGCCGGTGGTGTTCCTCACCGCGCGCGACGGCGTCGCCGACCGTGTCGCGGGCCTGACCCGGGGAGGCGACGACTACCTGGTCAAGCCGTTCGCCGTGGAGGAGCTGATGGCCCGGCTGCGCACCGTGCTGCGGCGCAGCGCAGGGCCCGCCTTCCAGCGGTCCGTGCTCCAGGTCGGCGACCTGACCATGGACGAGGACACCCGCGAGGTGCGGCGCGGCGACACACTGCTGTCCCTCACCCCGACCGAGTACGAGGTGCTGCGCTACCTGATGCGCAAGTCGCCCACCGTGCTCACCAAGGCGCAGATCCTCGACCACGTGTGGGAGTACGGCTTCGGCGGCCGCTCCAACGTCGTCGAGCTGGTCATCAGCCGGCTGCGCCGCAAGCTCGACGAGACGGACGACGGCGGCGCACCGCTGATCCACACCGTGCGCGGATTCGGGTACGTCCTGCGGCAGGCCTCCGAGTGATCGCCCGGCTGCGGCGGGCCTACCGCGGGATGCGCCTGGGCACCCGGCTGGCCCTGGGGCTCGGCGCCCTGTCGCTGGTCGTGTTCGCCGTCGTCGGCACGGCCCTCACCACGTACATGCGGGACTACCTGTCGGCCCAGCTCGACACCCAGCTGGCGCAGGCCCAGATCGCCCAGTCCAAGAGCATCGCGGACTACGGCACGCTCTCGGGCAAGAAGTACTACAGCTGGTTCTACGCCGTGTACGACGTCTCAGGGGGCAGGCCCGAGCTGCGCAGGCCGGAGGACCCCGCCGACCTGCCCGAGGACGTCGACGACCTCACCGCCCTGGCCTCGGCGCAGACCGCCGCGCACACGGAGCTGCTGCGCACCGAGCACCTCAAGGGCGCGGGCACCTACCGGCTGCGCGCCTGCGAGGTCGAGCCCGGGGTGGTCCTGGTGAGCGCCGCGCCCATGGCGGACATCGAGGACACGGTCGGGCAGCTGATCACCATCCAGGTCGTCACCTTCGCGCTCGCGCTCCTCGCGCTGGTGGTCTTCGGCCGCCGCATGCTGCGCCGCGGGCTGAAGCCGCTCAGCGACATGGCGTCCACCGCGCACGGCATCGCCTCGCACGACCTGACCGAGTCGGCGGCCCGGCTGCCGCTGCGCGCCGACGGCCGGGACGGCGGGCCGGAGGTGGACGAGCTGCGGACCGCCTTCAACACGATGCTGGAGCACATCGACGACTCCCTCGCCGTGCGCGCGGAGGCCGAGCAGCGGCTGCGCCGGTTCGTCGCGGACGCCTCGCACGAGCTGCGCACTCCGCTGATGTCGGTACGCGGCTACGCCGACCTCTTCCAGTACGCCGCCGCCAACGCCCCCGAGGAACGCGACCGGCACCTGGCCCGGCTGCGGGCCGAGGCCGCCCGGATGGGTATCCTCCTGGACGACCTGCTGCTGCTCGCCCGGCTGGACGCGGCGGAGGTGGAGGCGCCGCTGCGGCTGGAGGACGCCGACCTGGTGGAGCTGGTCCAGCAGGCCGCCGACGCCTTCCGGGCCAGTCGGCCCGACCACCCGCTGACGGTGACCACCGGCCCGGGGGCGCTCAAGGTGCGCCTGGACCCGCAGCGCGTCCGCCAGGTCCTGGACAACCTGCTCGCCAACGCCGCCGTGCACACCCCGCCCGGCACGCTGGTCTCGATCACGGCCACCGTCACGGGGGACGCCGCCCGGGTCCGGGTCGCCGACGCCGGCCCCGGCATCCCGCCCGCCGACCGGGACCGGGTCTTCGACCGCTTCTACCGCGTCGACAAGGCCCGCAGCCGCGACCGCGGCGGCAGCGGCCTCGGCCTGTCGGTGGCGAACGACCTCGTGCGAGCGCACGGCGGCAGCATCGAGCTGACCAGCGAGCCGGGCGCGACCGTGTTCACGGTGTCGCTGCCACTCGGAGGACGGGAGGGCTGACCGGCGTCCCCTCATGCCCTCACGACTCATGCCCTCACGTCGACACGGTTCGCCGGAACGCGTCCGCAGCCGCGTGGACCGCGTTCGGCCGGCAGAGGAAATCGGTGCTGTCCGCCCACTGGTCCACGCCTCCCACTCGCGGCAACCGCCGAAGCTCCGGGTCCTGGACGCTCTGCGCCAGCGTGTGGGAGAAGCGCTCGGCGTGCAGGACCAGGAAGGGGCGCGAGTGGTAGGGCCGGCGCTTCGGGTCCACCGGGTCGATGAGCCCGGAGGCGTTCTGCAGGGAGGCGACGGTCTCGTAGGCGTCGCCGAGATGCCGTTCCCGGTCCGCGTAGTCCGTCGCGGAAAGGACGCCGCGCAGTGACGGAGCGAGCGACTCGGCCGCCGAGGTCTGTGCGAAGGCGCTGCCGAGCCACTTGCTGTACGGGGCGTACCGGCGCTCCAGCAGCAGGCACAGCCGCATCAGGTCCCGCACCAGACGGGCGGCCACGACCGCCGAGCCGATGTCGTCACCGACCTCCGCGCACCGGCCGACGAACGCCTCCTCCTGCGAGATCCGCTGCCACTGGCAGGCCAGCAGATACCGCCACACCTGCTCCGGATACCACGCCAGCCGGCCTCGCACCTCGGTGAGCGTGCCGACCCCGTCGTGGAAGACCGCTCCGCCGGTGGTCTCGGCAAGCCGTTGCTGCGGCATGGCCAGCCACGCGCGCACGGTGGGCCGGTCAGTGGCCGTACGCAGGCCGAGCTGCCGGTACAGCCACCCGTCCGGCTCCAGCACGTCGACGCGGTGGTTGACCGGGCCGTCCGTCAGCTCCATGAGACCGGACGCGTCCAGCGGATCGGTGCTCTCCCGGAAGTGGGTCGGCCAGCCGCGAACCTGCTTCGGCAGCCGTTCCGCCAGGGTCCGGCGGATGTCCTCGCCGTGCCGGGCACGGTCCTCGGCCGTGAGGAAGAGCTGCAGCCTCGGACCCCACTCGTGGTCGGCGGACCGTGCGGTGTCGAAGCCGAGTACCTCCGAGCCGGACCCCACACGGGCGGCCGCGTACCGCAATCCCGGGTAGTGGTCCCGCAGGATCGGCCGTACCGCCTCCTCGTACAGGGCCCTGGACAGCTCGATGCCGGGCAGGAACCCGGCGCCGGTGATGCTCATGCCGCCACTGTGGCCGACTCGGCCTGTCCCAGGCCAACGGTTATCCCACCACTCCGGCCGGTCGTGACCGTCGCGGTGACGAGCTCAGCGGGTAGGCGAACTCGCCCCGTGGGTTTGCCACTTCACGCTCGGCGAGGGTGCCGACCAGTTCCCGCGCGGGGACGGCGAAGGGCGGGCCGCCGGTGAAATGCGCGGCCCGCCCAGGAGTTGGCTCTCAGCTGACGTCGGAGGCGTCCAGGCGGTACAGGCCGCTGTGGTCGGTCACGGCGGTGCCGTGCTTCTTGACCCAGGTGGCGATTTCGGAGTTGGTGCCCTGCCCGCCGTCGCTGCTGACGACGATGTAGTGCAGCTCGCCCGCCTTCACCAGGCTCTTGAGCTTGGCGAGGGTCATCGCGTCGTCGGTGCCGGACCAGCCGCCCATGGAGATCACGGGCTCGCCGGACTCCAGGATGATCGAGGACGCGGTCTGGTCGGTGGCCACCGCCACGAGCCAGGTGGCGCCGTCCTGGTGCTTCTTCAGGTATGTGATCATGTCGGACGTGACCTGGGTGCCGCCGCCCATGCCGCCACCGCCGCCCGCCTGACGGGTGCCGGTGCTCGACGAGGAGGACGAGGAGCCGCTGCCGGACGGCGGCTGGCCCATGGACTGCCCGCCGGAGCTGTTGGTGCCGCTCGGTACGCCGCTCGGCCGCTGACCGCCGCCCATCCCGCCCCCGCTGTTCGGACCGGCCGTCGGATTGGTGCCGTTGGTGCTGGAGGTCGCCGCCGACACCGAGTACGCGGCCGGACCGGCGAGCAGGGCCACGATCGCCGCCACCGCCGCGACCCCGACCAGCCGGCGCCGCTTCGTGAACCGCCCGACCAGCAGCCCGATCACCGCGGCGGCACCGGCCACACCGGCGACGACCTGGGCGACCGTGTACAGCGTCCCCGAGCCGGACACCCGCTGGAGCAGGACGACCGCCCACACCGTGCTCGCCGCGACCGCGCCCGGCAGCACCCAGCCCCACTTCGCCGCCGATCCGTCGCGGAAGGCCCGGTACAGCATCACGCCGCCCGCACCGGCCAGGGCCGCGACGCCGGGTGCCATGGCGGTGACGTAGTACGGGTGGAAGGTGCCCTCGGCGAGGGAGAACGTCAGGTAGTGGAGGGCGAACCAGCCGCCCCAGAGCATCAGCGCCGCGCGCCGGGCGTCCGTCCGGGGAGCCCGGCCGCGCAGCACAAGCCCGCCGACGAGCGCGACGACCGCGAACGGGATCAGCCAGGAGATCTGCCCGCCCATGATCTCGTTGAACATCCGGTACAGGCCCGCCTCGCCGCCGAAGCTCGCGCCGTTGCCCTGCGAGCCGACCGACGAACTCGCTCCGAAGATACGGCCGAAGCCGTTGTAGCCGATGACCAGGTCCCACACCGTGTTGTCCGTGGAGCCGCCGATGTAGGGCCGCGAGGACGCCGGGATCAGGTCGACGACCACCATCCACCAGGCGCTGGAGACGACCAGCGCGACCGTGCCGACGGCGAGGTTGCGGAGCCGCCTGCCCAGGCCACCCGGCGCGGCCCACAGGTACACCAGGAAGAAGGCCGGCAGCACGACGTACGCCTGCATCATCTTCGTGTTGAACGCGAAGCCGATCGCGACCCCCGCCCACACCAGCGGCATCAGCCGCCCGGTGCGCACGGCCTTCAGCAGCGCGGCCGCGCCGAGCAGCATCAGGAAGACCAGGATCGGGTCGGGGTTGGTGTCGCGGTTGATGGCGACCGTGATCGGGGTGAGCGTCAGCGCGAGGGCCGTGATCGTTGCCGCCACCGGGCCGAAGTCCCGCTTGACCAGCCGGTACAGCAGTGCCACGGAGCCGACGCCGACCGTGACCATCGGCAGGGTCAGCTGCCAGGTGCCGTAACCGAAGACGCGGGCGGACAGGCCCATCACCCACAGCGCGAACGGCGGTTTGTCGACCGTGATGAAGCTGCCGGCGTCCAGCGCGCCGAAGAAGAACGCCTTCCAGCTCTTGGTGCCGCTGTAGACGGCCGCGTCGTAGAAGGTGTTGCCGGTGATGGAGGACAGGTTCCAGGCATAAAGCACCGTGGCCAGGACCAGGATCGCCCACAGGGCGGGGCGGGCCCAGCGAGGGTCGTCCGGGGCGCCGGTGAACAGCCTCCTCGTACGGGCGGCGAATCCACCGCCGGCGGCGGGCGGTGCGGCCCGGTGGCGGGGGCCGTCCTCGCGGACGGGGGGCGGCGGGGCGAGGGTCGTCATGACGCGTACTCCAGTGGGTGTTCGCCCCGGCGGGCAGGACGGCGGGGGTGGGGCGCGCGGCCGGCACCTGCGGGGTGCACGCCCGTCGGGGCAGGGCGGGGATGCGGACGATGCCGACGCGGCTGCCGTCGCCGGACGCCTCCCGCGTTCGTTTCGTTCATGACAGTGACGATCAGGGCCGCGTCTGGGGGATCCCTGAGCCGAGTCTGAGGGGACCGTGAGAATCAGCGGACTCACAGGGTGCCCACAGCTGAAATCGCCATCGCATGCCCGGAAGGTCGGCGCAGGGCTGCTGATCTGGTGAACGAGCCCCTCGGCCGTCGAAGCCACGCAACACAGGAGGTCTAGACTCTTCCGGCAGCGGTACGTGCGATCTTGGCCAATGCTTCCGCCAACCCGAAGGGTGTTCGGCGCCTTGATACGGATGGAATCAGTCACCAAGCGGTACCCGGACGGCACGGTCGCGGTAGACCGGCTCTCGCTGGAGATACCCGACCGCTCGATCACCGTCCTCGTCGGACCGTCGGGCTGCGGCAAGACGACCACCCTGCGGATGATCAACAGAATGGTCGAACCGAGTGAGGGAACGATCCTCCTCGACGGCGAGGACATCCAGCGGCAGCCCGTCACCACCCTGCGCCGGTCCATGGGTTACGTCATCCAGAACGCCGGCCTCTTCCAGCACCGCACCATCGTCGACAACATCGCGACCGTGCCCCGGATGCTCGGCTGGGGCAAGCAGAAGGCACGGGCGCGGGCGGCCGAACTGATGGAGCGCGTGGGGCTCGACGCCGCGCTCGCCAAGCGGTACCCCTACCAGCTGTCCGGTGGCCAGCAGCAGCGCGTCGGCGTGGCCCGGGCCCTCGCCGCCGACCCGCCGGTGCTGCTCATGGACGAGCCGTTCTCGGCGGTCGACCCGGTGGTGCGCAAGGGACTCCAGGACGAACTGCTGCGCATCCAGGATGAGTTGGGCAAGACCATCGTCTTCGTCACCCATGACATCGACGAGGCGATCAAGCTCGGCACGATGGTCGCCGTGATGCGCACCGGCGGCCACCTCGCCCAGTACGCGCCCCCGGCCGAGCTGCTGTCCAGCCCCGCCGACGCCTTCGTCGAGGACTTCCTCGGCGGCGACCGCGGCATCCGGCGCCTGTCGTTCTTCCCGTCCGCCGGGCTGGAGTTGACGAGCGACCCGGTGATCCCGCTCGACGCCACCGCCGAGCAGATCCAGATCGCCGCCCCCGACGCCCCTTACCTCCTGGTGACCGACGCGGACGGCCGGCCGCTCGGCTGGGGCGAGCCGCGGGACCTGCTCGCGGGGGACATCCGGCCGGAGGAACTGCTGTCCTGCGGGCGGCCGTTCGTGTCCGGCACCGACTCGCTGCGGGCCGCCCTCGACTGCGCGGTGCTGTCGCCGACCGGCTGGGCCGTCGCCGTGGACACCGGCGGGCGGGTGAGCGGCGTCGTCTCGCAGCAGACCATCGGCGAGGCGATCCGCAGCGCCCACGCGGCCGGGCGCGACGACGAGAAGGTCGCCGGATGAGCGACTATCTCCACGACTTCTTCGACATCCCGAGTGACCTCCAGCACAGCTGGATCGGGCTGGTCGGACTGCACCTGCGGGAGGCCCTGCTGCCCGTCGCGGCCGGACTGCTCCTCGCCCTGCCGATCGCCCAGCTCTGCGTGCGCTTCCGCTGGCTCTACCCGCCGGTCCTCGGCGTCACGACCGTGCTGTACGCCATCCCGTCGCTGGCGTTCTTCGTCGTCCTCATCGACTACACCGGGCAGACCGAACTCACCGTGATGATTCCGCTGGCCGTGTACAGCCTGGTGGTGCTCGTGCCGGCGATCGTCGACGGGGTGCGCTCGGTGCCGCAGGAGACCCTGTCCGCGGCCACCGCCATGGGCTTTGGACCCGTACGGCGGTACTTCCAGGTGCAGTTGCCGATCGCGGTCCCGGCGATCGTCGCCGGCCTGCGGGTGGCGACCGTGTCGAGCATCTCCCTGGTCAGCGTCGGCATGCTGATCGGCAACCAGGGCGCGCTCGGCAACCTGCTCCACGACGCCCAGATCTACAACCGGCCCGAACTGACCTGGAATTCCGTGATCACCACGGCCCTGCTGGCGATCCTCGTCGACGCCCTGCTGGTTCTCGTGCGCGTGCTGCTGACGCCCTGGATGCCCAGCGGCACGGCCCGCCGCAAGCAGGCTCCCGCCCTCAAGGACGCAGCCCGGTGAACGTACTCGACTTCATCAACGCCTTCTTCAGCGACAGCGCCCACTGGCACGGCTACGACGGCATCCCGGCCCGCCTCGCGGAACACGTGCGGTACACCCTGGAGGCGCTCGCCCTCGCCGCCGCGATCGGACTGCCGGTCGGCCTGGTCACCGGTCACTACGGGCGCGGTGGGAACGCCCTGTCCCTGCTCGCCACCGCCGGGCGGGCCCTGCCCAGTTTCGGCCTGCTGGTGCTGATGACGACCCTGCTGGGGTTCGGGATGCTGCCCGTGATGATCCCGCTGGTCGTCCTCGCCGTCCCGCCGATCCTCGTCACCACCTACGAGGCGATGCGGTCCGTCGACCCCTCGCCGGTGGACGCCGCTCGCGGCATGGGCATGCACGAGTCACGGATCCTCTTCCAGGTCGAACTGCCGGTCGCGCTGCCGCTGATCCTGAGCGGCCTGCGCTCGGCGGCCATCCAGATCGTGTCGACGGCGACCATCGCCGCGTACGTCAGCCTGGGCGGCCTCGGCCGGTACATCGTCGACGGCCTCTTCCAGCGCGACTACGAGAAGGTGGTGGGCGGCGCGACGCTGGTCGCCGTCCTGGCGCTGGTCACGCTCGCGCTGTTCTGGGCGGTCGCGCGGGTCACGGTGTCGCCCGGGGTGCGCAGAAGATGAGAGGCAGAGCGGCTCAATCCGCCGCAGATCGACGCCGATTGTAACCAGGCTGCTCTTGACTGACCGAATAACGGCTGGCTTGGATCAATGGGTGATTACTACGGCGAAGAGCAGCACCCGGTCCATCACGAGGCACCCCGGCGCGGCCGCAGTCGCGCTCGCCGCGACGGCAGCTCTTCTCGGAGGCTGTTCCTCCGGCGGCACCTCCGACGACCCGCTCAAGGGCGGCGGAGCGCAGAGCGGCACCGTCGTGGTCGGCTCCAACAACTTCGCCGAGAGCATCCTGCTCGCCGACATCTACGGCGAGGCCCTCAAGGCCAAGGGCATCAAGGTCACTTACAAGCCCAACATCGGCAGCCGTGAGACCACGTACGGCCTGATGAAGAACGGCACCATCACCGTGCTGCCGGAGTACAACGGCTCCCTGCTGGCCTACCTCGACGCCAAGGCCAAGCCGAAGACGGTCGAGGAGACCACGACCGCGATCAACGGCAAGCTCGACTCCAAGCTGGAACTGCTGAAGCCGTCGGCCGCGCAGAACAAGGACTCCGTGACCCTCAACGCTCAGACCGCGAAGAAGTACCAGCTCACCTCGGACTCCTCCATCGCCGACCTCAAGGGCATCGCCAAGGACCTGGTGTTCGGCGGCTCCCCGGAGTTCCAGACCCGGCACCAGGGTTTGGTGGGCCTGAAGTCGGTGTACGGGCTTGAGTTCAAGTCCTTCAAGTCCCTCGACGCGGGCGGGCCGCTGACCCAGACGGCGCTGAAGAACAACACCGTGCAGGCCGCGGACGTCTTCACCACCGACCCGACCATCGCCCGGGAGAAGTTCGTCGTCCTGAAGGACCCCGAGAACCTCTTCGGCTTCCAGAACGTGCAGCCGCTGGTCCGCAAGGGCGAGCTGTCCAAGGAGGGCGTCGAGGCACTCGACGCGGTCTCGGCCAAGCTCGACACGAAGGCCCTCCTCGACCTGGACGCACAGGTGCAGCTCCAGAAGAAGGACCCGCTGGACGTGGCCAAGGCGTGGCTGAAGTCGGCGGGTCTGGACTGACCCGACCCGGCTGCCTGTCAGAGACTGCCTGTCACGATGCGATAACAGGCTAGACCGGACCGGAAAGGGATCGAACGCGGGCCGGGGGCGGGGCGTCACAGGAGCGGAACCGTCACCGGTCACCGTGATCCCCTGGGAGAGCCATGCGTACCGACTTCGAGCGCACCGCCCGGATCCTCACCGTTCTCGCCCTGTGCGCCGTCGGAGCCGGCGCCGCAGCGGGGTGCGACAGCACGCAGGCGGGCAACGACGGCGGCAAGACCCGTGGCACCGAGCCGGCGCTGCGGTCGGAGGCCCGCGACCGCCGGGTCGCCGACGCCTGGGACGGCTCCGTGGCGGCCCGGCAGTGGCACGAGGGCTACCACCCCATGGGAGCGGTCGTCCAACTGCCCGGGGCGGGCCTCCTCCGCGACGCCGCCGACCGGCGCGCCTACGAGATCGGCAACTTCGAGCTGCGGGGGAAGCTGCCCGCCCCGCCCGGCGGGAGCGGACGGGTGACCTGGCGGAGCGGGGGCTCGCTCGCGACGCCGCTCATGGACGCCGAGAGGGCCTACACATCGCTGGACAGTGCCGACAGCCCCGGGCCGCGCCTGACCGTGACCGGGGCGAGGCTGGGCGAGATGACGGTGGTCACCAGCCGCGGCCCGGCGACCGTCCCCGCCTGGCTGTTCACCCTGGAGGGCTACGACAGTCCCCTCAAGCGTGCCGCGGTGAGCCCTTCCCCGCTCCCCAGGCCGCCGATCGGGCCGCTCGGGCAGGACGTACCCGCTGACGTGCTGGCGCCGCTCGGCGGCCTCACGGAGGTCGCGGCGAACGACCGGTCCGTCACCGTGGTGGCCCACCACGGAGCCTGTGACGACGGCCCCGCCGTGGAGGCGCTGGAGACGAGCGGCAGCGTGGTGCTGTCCGCCGCCGTGACGGGTGTCAAGGACGGTCCCTGCACGGGTGAACTGCGCGGTAAGAGGGTGACGGTGAAGCTGGACCGGCCGGTCGGTGACCGCATCGTCCTGGACGCGTTCACGGGCCGCCCGGTGCCGTACACCGAGTGGCCCGGGAACGCACGCGGCCGGAGCTGAGACACCCCCGGTTCAGGCCTGCACCGCCGTCGCGATCAGCTGGTCGATCAGGGCGATCAGCACGTCCCGGCACGACTCCTTCTCCCGCGCGTCGCACAGCAGCACCTGCACGTGCTCCGGTACCGCGAGCGCGTCGCGGATGTCCTCGGCCGGATACGGGTGTTCGCCGTGGAAGCCGTTGACCCCGACGACGAACGGGATGCCCCGGCGTTCGAAGAAGTCGATCGCGGCGAAGCTGGACTCGGGTCTGCGGACGTCGACCAGGACCACGGCGCCGAGCGCGCCGAGGGCCAGGTCGTTCCACATGAACCAGAACCGCTGCTGCCCCGGCGTACCGAACAGGTACAGCACCAGGTCCCGGCTGATGGTGATCCGGCCGAAGTCCAGGGCCACGGTGGTGGCCCGCTTCTCCTCGATACCGTCCAGGTCGTCGACGCCCAGACCGGCCATGGTCAGGGGTTCCTCGGTGCGCAGCGGGACGATCTCGCTGACCGACCCGACCATGGTGGTCTTGCCCACGCCGAAGCCGCCGGCGATGAGGATCTTGACCGTGTCGGGTGCCGAGGACGCGTCGGTGGCGACGTCAGAGCCGGCCAAGGCCGTCCCTCACTTTCTTCAGCAGGTCCAGGTCCGGTGTGGTACGGGAAACGAGGCGAGGCGGGCGGGCGGTGATCCGGCCCGCCTCCAGCAGGTCGCAGAGCAGGATGACGACCACGCTCACCGGCAGGTCGAGCCGGGCCGCCAGCTCCGCCACGGCGACCGGCTCGGCACACAGCCGGAGGATCCGGGTGTGCTCGGGCTGCGGCCGGGCCGTCCCGTCCGGCTGCGGATCGGCCGCGGTGACCGTCGTGATGAGCGTGAAGTCGGCGCGGCTGGGCCGGGTCCGGCCACCGGTCAGCGCGAACGGCCGTACGAGCCGTCCCGCCGAGTCGCCTCCGCCCACCTCACACGCCTGGGTCGACGACGGGCCCGGCCATGCCCCGCGGTGCCGCGCTGAGGTGCTCGCCGATCTTCTTCACCAGCATGTTCATCTGGTACGCCACCACACCGACGTCCGCGCCCGGCCCGGTGAGCACGACCAGGTGGGCGCCGGGACCGGCGGAGGTGAGGATCAGATAGCTGTGGGCCATCTCGATGAGCGCCTGGCGCACCGGACCGCCCCGGAAGTCCATGCTGACGCCCTTGCTGAGGCTCATCAGGCCGGACGCGGTCGCCGCGAGCCGCTCGGCGTCGTCACGCAGGAATCCGGTGGACTTGCTGACCACCAGGCCGTCCTCGGACAGCACCACGGCCTGGTTCACGTCGGCGACCCGCTCCACGAGTCCGGTCAGCAGCTGGTCGAGCTGGGTGTGCGTGGCGGGGATGGGGCGTGTCATTGCGGTGTCCTTCGTCAGCGGTCGGCGGGCGGAGTCGAGGGGACGGGGTCGGCCTGCCGGGGTGGTGCGGCCACCTCCTCGTCGTACGGCGGCTCGGCGTCGTCGTCACGGGCCCGGAGCGTGCCGCGCTGGAAGCCGGCCAGGGAGGAGGCGGCCGCTTCCGCGGTGAAGTCGTCGGGGGAACCGTCGTCGCCTGTGGGCGCGGGCTCCTCGCGCAGTTCCTGCACCAGGCTGGTCTGCGGCACCCGGCGGGGGAGCGGGGCGAGACCGTCCCGGCGGGGGATGACCGCGCGGGCGGACGCGGCGGCGGGGGCGGTCCGGGCCGCGGCGAGGGGCCGGGGGGCGCGCGCGGACTCGGCGGTGGTGCCCGCGGCACCCTCCGGTTCCCCGGCGTCCGTGGGCTGGTTGGCGTTCTCGGCGTCCACCGGCCTCCACCCGTCGACCGCACCCCGTACGTCCACAGCACTCCGCCCGTCCACTGGGCTCCGCCCGTCAGGGCTCTGCCCGTTCTTCGCACCGCCACCGGTCTGCGGGCCGTCGCCCGCCCCTCTCGGGCCGACGGAGGCGGCGAGGCCGTTCGCGCCGGCCATGTCCTTGGCGTCCCGCGGGTCCGGCGCACCGGCCTCCGGGAGCTCCCGCACCACGATGTCGTGCGGTATCAGCACGATCGCCGTGGTCCCGCCGTACGGTGACGAGCGCAGGGTGACGGCGATGCCGTGCCGGTGGGCCAGCTGGGCGATCACGAACATGCCGAGCCGCAGGTCGTCGGCGAGCGCCACCACGTCGAACTGCGGGGGCACCGCGAGCTGTTCGTTGAAGGACGCGTAGTCCTCCTCCGACATGCCGAGGCCGCGGTCCTCGATCTCGACGGCCAGGCCCTTGGCGACCATCCCGGCCCGCACCGTGACGGGGCTCGGGGCGGGGGAGTACGCGGTCGCGTTGTCGATGAGCTCGGCCAGCAGATGGATGACGTCGGCCACCGCGGGCGGCGCGACGTACACCTCCTCCTCGGTGTGCACCTCCACCCGCTGGTACTCGGCGACCTCACCGATCGCACTGCGCAGGATGTCGATCAGCGCGACCGGCTCGGTCCAGCTGCGGCCGGGCCGTTCGCCGCTGACGATGACGAGGTTCTCCTCGTAGCGGCGCAACTGGCTGGCCGTGGAGTCCAGTTCGTACAGGCCCCTGAGGATGTCGGGGTCGGAGTGCTCGCGTTCCAGCGTGTCGAGCTTGCTCAGCTGGAGGTTGACCAGGTTCTGGCTCTGCCGCGCTATGCCCAGGATGATCTTCTGGAAGCCGCGCCGGGTGTCGGCGAGTTCGACCGCGGTGTGCACGGCCGTGCGCTGGGCGGCGTTGAACGCCTGGGCCACCTGGCCGAGTTCGTCGTGCCCGTAGTCCAGCGGGGTCGTCGCCGACTCCGGGTCGACCGTCTCGCCCCGCTCCAGCCGCGCCACCACGTCGGGCAGCCGCTCCTGCGCGAGGCTGACGGCGGCCCGGCGCAGGCCGCGCAGCCGCCGGGACAGCGAGCGGGTGATCCGCCAGGACATGCCGACGCACACCAGCAGCGCGAGCAGCCCGCCGGCGCTCAGGATCCCCGCCTTGACGAGCAGCCCGTTCGCCTTGTCCGCACTGCGTTCGAGTAGGCCCGTCGTCTGCCGCTGGATCAGACTCGCGTACTGCTCGGACAGCTTGTCCATGGCGGCGTTCCACCGCTTCTGGGCGTCCGGCAGGGCGATGCGGTCCGCGGCCGCGCTGGAGTTGCGGGCCGCCAGCACCTGGTCCTCGATCGTCTGGAGCGTCTGCCACTGCGGGCTCGCCAGGATCCGCTCGGTCTGTGTCTTGGCGCTGCCGGTCAGCTGCGGCTCGACCTGGTCCTGCACCAGCCAGCGCCGGGTGTTCACCAGCTCCGCGAACCGCACCCAGGCCTTGTCGTCGAGGTGCCCGGACGGCCAGGCCAGGGTCAGCTGCGCGTCCTCCCGGGAGACCAGCTCCGCGGCGTGCTCCAGCGCGATCAGCGGACCGGCCTGCGAGGTGAGGTCGCCGTCGTCGACCTGGGAGAGCTCCTGGAAGGCGTGGATCTGGTCGTCGATGATCGAGGAGTACTGGTCCAGCGCCTGCTGGGGGGTGATGTCGGTCGGTTTGTCCACCTGGTCCCGGTAGTACTCCAGGCTGCCCACCGAGCCCAGCACCGAGTACAGCCGGTCCGAGATGCGGGAGGGCGCCTTCTCGATCGCGTCCGCCTGCCCGACCAGCTTCGCGACCGCCGCGTCGGTCTCCTCGCGCTGTGCGTCGAGGGCGGCCCGGGAACCGTGCGGCGAGGCCAGCCAGGCCGCCGACAGGCTGCGTTCCCGCTGGAGCGCGAGCGTCGTGTCGGTGCCCATGGCGCCGGTGGACCGGCTCAGCTCCGTCTGGTCACGCAGCCGAAGTCCCTCCGAGAACATCTGGATGGTCGTCACGCCCCACATGGCGGCGAGGGTGACGCTGGGCACCAGGGCCAGGAGCACCAGGGAGAGGCGTATGGAACCGAGGCGGCGCCGGGCACCTGTCCGTCGAGACATCGTCGTCCTAGGGCGATCAGCAGGGAGCGAGGAACGGGAAGGCGGAACGGTGGGGGCGGGGGGTGGAGGACGGGCGCGGGGATGTTCGCGTGCCGGTTACGGCACATGGGATGCGCAGGATGTTATCCGTACAAGTGACCGTAGGGGCCGGGCCTGACCGAATCTTTGGCGACACCGTCACAGGACGTGCCCGGTCAGCGGGTCCCGGCGGCGGCGAACCGTGCCACCGCGGACACGTTGGACCTGGTCACGAATGCCGGACCGGTGAGCACCGGAGCCGTCCCGCCGCCGCTGACGTTGCCGTTGGTCCGGTACAGCCACAGGGCGTCCACCGCGAGGTAGCCCTGGAGGTAGGGCTGTTGGTCCACGGCGAACTGCACCCCGCCGTCCCGGATCGCCTTGACCAGGTCCTTGTCGAGGTCGAACGTGGCGACCTTGGCTCTGCTGCCGGCCTGCTCGACGGCCTTGACCGCGCTGCGCCCGTACTGGGCGCCCAGGGTGACGACCTCGTCGATGCTGGAGTCCTGCCGCAGCCGGGAGGCGATCGTGGCGGTCACCGCGTTCATGTCGCTGCCGTCCACATACAGGTTGTCGGTGTCGCCGTCGAACGTCTTCCGCACGCCGGCGCAGCGGGCCTCCAGCGCGACGTTGCCCCGCTCGTGCACCACGCACAGGGCGTGCTTGGCCCTGAGTTCGTCCAGCTTGTCGCCGACGGCCTGGCCGGCGACGGACTCGTCCTGGCCGAAGTACTCCAGCAGGCCCGCCTGCCGCCAGGCGTCGATGCCGGAGTTGAGCCCGACGACGGGTATGCCGGCCGCCTTGGCCCGGGCGATCGGCCCCCGCATCGCCGCCGGCTTGGCCAGCGTCACCGCGATGCCGTCGACCTTGTCGCGGACCGCGTCCCGCACCAGCGCGGCCTGCGCGGTCGCGTCGGAGTCGCTGGCGTACGCCAGGTCGATGCCGTCCTTGGCCGCCGCCGCCTCGGCGCCCCTGCGCACCAGGTCCCAGAAGGCGTCGCCCTTGCCGCCGTGCGTGACCAGGGCGACCTTCATCCCGCCGCCCGACCCGCCCACCGGGTCCGCGTCCGACCCGTCGTCACTCGCGCCGAGGACGGAGCAGCCGGCCACCAGCAGACACACGGCGGACACCATGGCCGCGACACGGGTGAGTCTCGCGGAGGTGTGCGGCGGGGGAGGAGTGTTCATGAGGGGCGGACCTCGCTGTGCGGCCGAGCTGGAGCAGGGGGAGAGCACAGGCGGTCCGCACCTGAGCACGGACCGGATGACTCTCGCTGGCCCGGAGCCAACCGTGTGTGACCACTGGGCGTCAAGTGAGCAGCCACCTGCCGTGAGTTGATGCTGCCGCATCGTGATGATCTGTTCGATGGGCCGAACGGCCGAGGTCATCCCCTGGTTTTCCGTACCGTCCGCGCGGTTCGGACGCCCTCGGTCCTGCACGAGAAGGCCTCCCGAGTCGGCTGCCGGGCCCCGCCTAGACTGGTGCGGCTCACAGGACGACGGAGGCGACGGAAGGGGCGGCGACGGTGGCGACAGCCGGCAGTGTCTTCGAGGACCCGCCCGCCGACGTGCTCGCCGAGGCGGCCGCGGCCTTCGGGCTGCTTGCCTCGCCCGCCCGGCTGCACATCGTCTGGGCGCTGGCCCAGGGCGAGAGCGACGTGACCGGGCTCGCCGAGCGGGTCGGCGGCGCGCTGCCCGCGGTCAGCCAGCACCTCACCAAGCTGAAGCTGGCCGGGCTCGTCCGCTCCCGCCGCGAGGGCCGCCGGCAGGTGTACTACGTCGACGACCCCGACATCGTCGACGTCGTACGGCTCATGGTGGGCCGGCTCACCGACCGCGCCGCGCCGCCGCGCCGCCGCCTCCATGGCCTGTGAGACCGCCGGGGGCACCACCCTGGAGGTGCTGCGACGGCTGGAGTCGGGGCCCCGGGGACTGACCGAGACCGAGGCCGCGTCCAGGCTGGTCACCCACGGCGAGAACACCCTGCCGCAGCGGCGTACGCCGTCCTGGCCCCGCCGGTGCGCGCACGCCCTGCGCGACCCCTTCACCGCCGTCCTGCTCTGCCTCGGCCTGGTGTCCGCCGCCGTCGCCTCATGGGGCACCGCCGTGGTGATCCTCGCCCTGGTCGCGGTCAGTTGCGTGCTGCGCGCGAGCGGGGAGCGCCGGGCCGACCGCTCCATGGCCGCCCTGCGCGAACTGGTCGCCGGCACGGCCACGGTGCTGCGGCGCGACATCGCCCACGAACCGCCACGGCCCCGCGAGGTGCCGGTCACCGAACTGGTCCCCGGCGACGTCCTGCGCCTCGGCCCCGGGGACCTGATACCGGCGGACGTACGACTGCTCCAGGCCCGGGGGCTCGCCGTGTACCAGGGGGTTCTGACCGGGGAGTCGGCGCCGGTGGGGAAGACGGCGGTGGAGGTGCCCGGCAAGCGCGCGGCGGGCGGCGGATCCGGGGGCGGTGAGTCCGGCGGGTCCGGGCCGGTGTCCTTGTCCGCCGGAGACGTGCCCTCGCCCGCCGTCGACGTGCCGGGCCGGTCCGAAGCCGCCGCCGACGGGCCCGGTGCGCCCGGGGGCAACCCCTTCGACGCGCCCCATCTGTGTTTCCAGGGGAGTGCTGTCGCACGGGGCACCGCCACCGCCGTCGTGGTCGCGACCGGGGACGGGACCCGGTTCGCCGCCGCTCACCGGCAGCCGGCCGCGCGCCGGGAGGGCGGGGCCTTCGACCGGTCCGTGCACGGCATCTCCTGGGTGCTGATCCGGTTCATGCTGCTGACGCCGCCCCTCGTGCTGATGGCGAACGCCGCGCTGCGCGGACGTGGTCTGGAGACACTGCCCTTCGCCGTCGCGGTTGCCGTGGGGCTGACGCCCGAGATGCTGCCGGTGATCGTCACCACCTGCCTCGCCCGTGGCGCCACCCTGCTCGCCCGTACCCACGGCGTGATCCTCAAACGGCTGCCCGCGCTGCACGACCTGGGCGCGGTCGACGTGCTGTGCGTCGACAAGACCGGCACCCTCACCCAGGACCGGCCGGTCGTCGAACGGGCCCTCGACCCGGCCGGCCGGGACGACCCGGAGGTGCTGCGCTGGGCCGCCGTCGGCGCCTGGTGGACCCTCCAGCTCGCCGAACCGCCCGCGCCGGACGCCCTCGACGAGGCCCTGCTGGAGGCGGCCGGGCCGGTGGGCGAGGAGTACGACGGCGTGGACGCCGTGCCGTTCGACCCGGTACGGCGCATCTCGACGGCGGTGGTACGCGGCTCCCTCGGGCGCCACACCGTCGTCGTCACCGGCGCCGCCGAGGCCGTGGTGGAGCGCTGTACGACGGAGCCGGGCGAACGCGACCGGCTGCTGGCGCTCGCCGCCCGGGAGGCGGACGCCGGGCTGCGGGTGCTCGCCGTCGCGACGGCGGACCGCCCGGCCGGTGCGCGCACGCCCGACGCACGGGGCCTGACCTTCCGGGGCCTGGTCACCTTCCGGGACGCCCTCGCCCCGACCGCTGCCGAGGCCCTGCGCGGCCTGGCCGACCGCGGCGTCACCGTGAAGGTCCTCACCGGCGACCACCCCGCCACCGCGGCCCGGGCCTGCCGGGAACTCGGCCTGGATCCGGGGGAGGTACGGACCGCCGCCCAACCGGGAGGCACCGAGGCCGTCGGCGAGGCGACCGTCGTCGCCCGCTGCACCCCGCAGGACAAGGCCCGCGTCGTCGCCGCCCTGCGCGCCGCCGGGCACACCGTCGGGTTCCTCGGCGACGGGGTGAACGACGTGGCCGCGCTGCGTGCCGCCGACGTCGGCCTCGCGCCCCGCTCCGCCGTCGGCGTGGCACGGGAGAGCGCCGACGTCGTCCTCGCCGAGAAGGACCTGACGGCGATCGGCCACGCGATCACCGCCGGTCGGCACGCGAGCGGCAACATCGCCTCGTATCTGCGCGTCACGCTCTCCTCCAACCTGGGCAACGTCGTCGCGATGCTCGCCGCGGGTCTGCTCCTGCCCTTCCTTCCCATGCTCCCGGCCCAGGTGCTCGCCCAGAACCTGTGCTTCGACGCGGCCCAGCTCGCCTTCGCCCACGACCGTCCCGGCACGGCGGCCCTGCGCGCTCCCGCCGTGCTGCGGCCGCGCTCCTTCCTCCGGTTCGTCACCGGCTTCGGCCTGCTCAACGCGGTCGCCGACCTCGCCACCTTCGCCGTCCTCGCGTTCGCGCTCAACGGCCCCGACGCCTTCGACGACGAAGCCGTGTTCCACTCGGCCTGGTTCACCGAGAACCTGATCACCCAAGCCCTGGTGATGCTGCTCCTGCGCACCGGCCGCCGCGCCGAGGGGAGCCGTACGCCCGGCCCGGTCGCTCTCGCGGCGGCCGGCCTCGCGGCCGTCGGCCTGCTGCTGCCGCCGAGCCCGCTCGGCGCGGCCCTCGGCATGACGGCCCTGCCCACCGCGTACTACCTGCTGCCGGCGGTGGTGCTCGGCCTGTACGCCCTGGCCCTGACGGCGGCCCGTGCCCGGCACCGGCAGCGTCAGCCGTAGGTGAGGTCCGAGCAGGGGTTCTCGTCGGCGGACCGGGCCCCGTCGGCCACCTCGGACGGTACGGCGGTCGGAGCCGGGGACGCGGAAGGGGCCGCCGCCGGGCTGTCCGCGTACGACTGCCCCAGCACGACGCTGATCCCGCTGCGGGTCACGGACTGGAGCTCGGCGCCGGGGAAGGCCGCCGCCGCGGTCCGGGCCCGCTCCTCCAGGCCGGGGCCGTACTCGACCAGTGTCGTGGTGTGGTCCTGGGCGGATGCCGTCGCCGTGCCCGTGACGGTGAAGCCGTCCGCGGTGAGAGCGGCGGCGGCGCGGGCGGCCAGGCCGGGGACGGCGGTGCCGTTGTAGACGGCGACGTCGATGCCCTCACCGGAGATGGGCGTGGGGGAGACGGGGGTTTCAGAATTCGACGGCCCGGTCCTCTTCCCACCGGCGTCCTTGCCGTCGATCGTGCGGTCGGCCCTGAGCGAGGCCCACAGGGCGTCGGCGTCCGGCTGCACGATCGCGACCCGCGAACCCTCGTAGCGCCAGGGCAGGGTGACGAACTTCGTGTCGTGCAGGTCGATGTCCTTCAGAGACATCGCGAACGAGATCAGCTTGTCGGCGGATCCGAGGCCGGGGTCGACGGTCAGCGACTTCGTGGCGGCGTCGGCCAGCGGCAGCAGCCTCGTCGGGGTGAGGCCCTTGCTCTTCACCTCCTTCAGCAGGCTCGCCACGAACGCCTGCTGGCGCTTGATCCGGCCGATGTCGGAACCGTCGCCGATGCCGTGCCGGATGCGAACGTAGTCCAGCGCCTTCTGGCCCGAGACGGTCTGCTCGCCCTTGGGGAAGAGCAGCTTGCCCGGGGCGGTGAGGTGCGGGTTGAGGTCGTTCTCGTAGACGTCCTGAGGCAGGCACACCTTGACACCGCCCACCACGTCCGTCAGCCGCGCGAAGCCCTTGAAGTCGACGACGACGGTGTGGTCGACGCGCAGTCCGGTGAGCTGTTCGACCGTGTTCTGGGTGCAGGCGGGGTTGCCCTTGGCGGTCTGGCCGACCGAGTACGCGGCGTTGAACATCGTGTCCGGCTGGGCCTTCGTCCAGCTGCCGTCGGGCAGTCTGCACGGCGGGATGGTGACCAGGGTGTCGCGGGGGATGGAGACGGCGATGGCGTGCCGGTGGTCGGCGTAGACGTGGAGCAGGAACGCGGTGTCGGAGCGGCCCACGTCGTTCTTGTCTCCGCCGCCCAGGGCCTCGTTGCCGCCGGTGCGGGTGTCCGAGCCGATGACCAGGACGTTCTCGCCCTTCGACGAGCCGGCCTCGGGGCGGTGGTCGGAAAGGCCGCCGGAGTCGAAGGTGCTGATGTCGCCGTCCAGCTTCAGATAGAGCCAGCCGGCTCCGCCCGCGGCGAGCACGAGCAGGGCCAGGCAGACGGCGAGACCGACGCGTATGCCACGACCACGCCGGCGACGAGCGCGTCGTCGCCTGTGGTCCCGCTGGGCGGCCCTGTGCCGCTGCGGCTCCGTCCTCCGGCTGCTGGTGACCGTCATCGGCGTCTGCTTGCCTTCCACCCGGGGGTTGTACAGTTGCGCAATGTAGCAACTGTCGAAGAGAGAGAGGGCATGACGTGCTGCGCAACGGACTGGAGCCCTGGCATCTGCTGATCGTGGCGATCGTCGTGATCGTCCTGTTCGGCTCGAAGAAGCTGCCCGACACGGCGCGTTCGCTCGGCCGCTCGATGCGGATCCTCAAGAGCGAGGCGAGGGCACTGAAGGAGGAGGGCGCCGCGGACCCGGCCTCCGGTGATCCGGCCGGGCCCGCCGCGCAGCCCGTCAGCCCGTCAGAACCGGTAGCGACCGATGGCCGTGGGAGATGAACGAGTCCACCGGCCGCAGCTCGTCCGACGGTACGGCGAGGGTGAGGCCGGGGAACCGCTCGCACAGGGCCGGTCGACCGTCGTCTCGTGGCCGGCGCTGATCATCAGCATCAGCGTGTCGAGCAGCTCCTCCTCGCGGGCCCGCGATCAGCGCGCTGGTCAGGTCGTCGCCGGGCGCCGCCCGTTTCACGGCGACGAGCTCGCCGAGGACGGCGTGGAACCGGGCGTAGATGTCGGTGACTTCGGCCGCGTCGGCCCAAGGTGTGGAAGACGCCGTCCACCACGACGCGCAGCTCGGGTCCCAACTCCTCGGGCAAGCCGACGGTTCGCCGATGACCTGGATGGGCAGCGGAGAGCAGGACTCCTCTCGCAGATCGACCGCGCCGCCGCCCGCCCCGTCGTCGGCCCCGGCATGGCGACCCGGTCGAGCGGCTCCGCGGTGATCTCCTCGATCCGGGGCCGCGGTGCGGCGGGCGGTGAACGCCTTGGAGACGAGGGTGCGCAGCCGTTTGTGCCCGGTGCCGGAGACCGTGAACATCTTCCGCACGGCGGCCCAGGTGTACAGCGGCCAGTCAGATGAGACCTCGCCGTCGAGCCGGCGGGGCCAGTGCCGGCGCGCGTCCTTCGACACCCGTGGGTCGGTGAGCAGCCGCTTCAGCAGCGGGGCGCTGCTGATCGCCCAGGCCGGGACGCCGTGGGGGAGTTCGACGGGGGTGACGGGTCCGCGCTCGCGGATCCGGGCGGCCTCGCCGTGGACGTCGCGGCCGGTCGGGGCGATCACTGTCGGGTGCGTGCATTCCGTGGGACTCACCCTGGGCTGGCGGTGGTTCGCATGACACGCGGACGCCTCGTGGGCGGTGCGCGACACGTCCGGCCAAGTGGCCGCGGCCGGGCGGCGCCAGAGGGCGGAGAATCACTGGCTGGTTCAGGCAGTCCGGCCGGCTTCCCGCTCCACGGGTCGCGCCACCGCCTTCGCGGCCCGCGCCTGCTTCCTGCGCTGCCGCCGGCCGATGCGCGGCTCCTGGTCCGGAAGCCACCCGAAGGTGAGGCAGCTGCCGGCCACGCCCAGGAGCAGGCCCACGAAGAAGCCGCCCAGGTTCGAGGTCAGCCAGGTCCCCAGGGAGACCAGCACCCCGATGACCGAGTAGAACAGGCGCTGGGCGGGGTTGAAGAGGATCAGCACGCCGCACAGCAGCATCACGGCCGGGAGCAGATAGCCGGCCAGGCCCTGCATGCCGACGTGCAGGATGACGTCCAGCGACGCCTTCAGGGTGAGCAGGACCTCCGCCCCGCCCAGGGCGAGCAGCAGCCCGCCCCAGAAGGGACGGCCCGCCCGCCACTGGCGGAAGGCGGGCCGGATCCTCCCGCGCGGGCCGCCGGGCATCAGCACCCCGACCCGCTGAAGCCCAGTTTCAGCCCGGGCAGCTTGAACACACCGGCCGTCGTGGCGTAGTTGGTCTGCCGCAGGTTGGCGATGTGCACGGTGTCGGACTGCTGGCTGAACACGCCCTTCGGTCCCCGGCCCAGCGGCCCGGCCTTGTCGAGCGTGCTGGCGTCGTTGCCGATCTCGATGTCGGTGAAGGCCGCGTTGCCCGAGAGCTCCGTGGAGTCGGTGGTCAGGTCGCTGGCCCGGACCTTCTCCGCACCGCCACCCGCCCTGATGACCAGGTTCGTGCCGCCCAGGTCCACGCTCTGGCACAGCTTGGTGAGCGTCGCGTCCTTGATCACGGACGTGACGACCAGCACCTGGCCGCCGGTGTCACCCGCGTTGGGGCTGCCCTCGGCCATCTCGTCCAGACCGCCGAACTGTGCGAAGCCGGTGCCGTTCAGCTCGGTGGCGGTGACCGTGAACGGCATACCGGAGATGGCGAACTGCACGCCCAGCGCCCCCTGGGCGGTGAGGACCGCGAGGCCGGCGGCGACCGCGGCGGCCGGCACCGCCATCACCGCGGCCCGGCGTGCCCGGACCCGCCCGCGTCGCGCGGGAACGTCACCGACGTCCACGGCGGCGGGGGCTACCGGTCTTTCGGGGGTGTGCTCGGCGGAGGAGGTCATGTCTGCTCCAGGTGCGTGTCGGTGCGGATCGGACTTCGGTGGCACGTTGCCCTGGCGCGGACACCGGCCGCGTACGCACGTCTCCCCGCAACTCCCGGAGGTTGCAGGGGCTTTGTCGTTACGCCGCAGTAGCCGACTCGGAAGTTACCGGGGGTTACATGAAGGGTCAAGAGAAGTGTGAACAAAGAGTGTGGGGTGTGCGCCGGATGTGAGTCGCCGACCATCGGAACATCTCAGCGAACGCACAACTCCCTTACGGAGACTTGACGTTGACTGGCAGCCAGGTCTACAACTCTCCTCGTCTCACCGGATCCGTGGCGCCGGATCCGCCGCGCGGCATCGTCCGCGTGTCCCGGACCGCTCTTTGCGTACGGGCAGCTCGCCGCCCGGTGCGTCCGCACGGGCTCTCCACCGCCCGAGTCCGCCCCTCCTCGGCACCGGCACAGGCCCTTCCGCAAAACGCCGTGCCACCAGCCACCCCCCGCCCGGCCCGGCCGGAGGCCCGTCAACGGCCGCGCCCCCCAGCACCCTCACCCCGCTTCAGAGAAGAGGTACACCCGCATGCGCACGCGCACCCTCCTCACCCTCACCGCCGCCGTCGCCGCCCTGGGCCTCAGCGCCCCCGCCTCGGCAGCCGACACCCCCGTCCTGACCACCACCGACGGCGCGGCCGTCGCGGTCGGCGACGTCCTCAACGCGTCCCTGGCGAGCGGCACCGCCGCCACCTTCTACTCCAGCGCGACCGGCACCAGCGGCATCTCGTGCACCTCGTCGGCGTTCGCCGCCACCGTCACCGACAACCCGGCCGCGCCCGGCACCGCCACCGAGTCCCTGACCTCGCACAGCTTCGACACCAGCGGCTGCACCGCCAACGTCGTCGGAGTGCTCGGCGTCAGCGGCATCACCGTCGACAACCTGCCCTACACCACCAGCGTGTCCTCGGACGGCACCGTCTCCGTGACCCCGGGCGCGGGCTCCGCCATCCAGTCCACGGTCAGGCTGCGCACCCTGCTCGGCACCATCAACTGCGTCTACCAGGCACCCAGCCTGACCGGCGCGGCGAGCAACGCCGACAACAGCATCTCCTTCACCAACCAGCAGTTCACGAAGACGTCCGGCTCGTCGCTGTGCTTCGCCAATGCCTTCTTCACCGCCAAGTACGCCCCGGTGACCAAGGGAGGCGTTGCCGTCAACGTCAACTGACGGCTCGGAGGCGTCGGTTCAGCGTCGACGCAGCCGTAGCGCCAGGGCGGCGCCGCCGGTGAGCACCAGCACCGCCGCGGCGCCGCCCGCCGGCGTGGGCGTCGACGGACCGGAGGCGGGTTCGCAGTTCGAGGCCGATGGAGGGTTCCCCTTCTCCTCGCCCCTCGTTTTGGTCTCGGCCGGGAACACCACGTCCGAGCACGAGTAGTACGTGTCCGGCGTACCGCTGTTCTGCCAGACCGTGTACAGCACGTGCCGCCCGGTCCGGTCGGACGGCAGGGCCGCCTCGACGCGGTACGCGCCGTCCGTCAGGGCCGGGTCCGTCACCTCGGCGAACGGCTTCTCGGGCAGGTCGGACCAGGACAGCGGCCCGGTCGGGTCGTAGCCGGGCTTCGTCAGGTACGTCCGGAACGTGCCGGTGTGCGGGATCGTCGAGACGTACCGCACGGTCAGCGTCTCGCCGGGCGTCAGCCGGGTCGCCGGCCAGTCGGCGCGGGCGAGGTCGAGGCCCTGGTAGCCGGGCAGGCCCCCGCTGCACAGCTTGCCGTCGGGGACGACCTGCCGGTCCCGGCCGTTCACGTTCGCCACCCGCAGGTCGTCCCACGCCGTGAAGGGCGCGCCGTTCGCGGCGACGGCCGCGCGGCACGCCGCCGAGCCCGCGCGGTCACCGCCCTCGGGGGAGCAGGCCACCACCCGGCTCACCGGATCGGTCGGCGCACCGTGCGCCCGCGCCGGGCCCGCCGCCCACAGCGGCAGCAGCAACGGGGCCACGAGGGCGGCCGCGAGTGCGGTGCGGTGTGCGGTCGTACGGGGCATCCGTCTGCGTCTCCTCGGCCGGGCCGGAGCGGTCGGTAGTGCGATACGGGCAACCGGCCCGGCGCGTTCACCGCGCCACGACCCGTTCGAAAAGGGGGCCATTCGCGCCCGACTCCCCGTCATAGAGGGTGGGTTTCCGGCTCGATCGAGGGTTTCCCCCGTATCCCGGTGACCTTCCCTTTGCCTATCGTTCGACCACAGCTGACCCACAGGTAACCCCGGACGGGTCCGCTCCCCACACGCCTGGCCGGCCATCGCGTCGCTTTTCGAACCACCCCCCTCCGCTTCAGCGACGAAGCGCCTCCCACCGCCGCTCCGCCCAGCCCGGAGTCCGGCCACGAAAGGCAACGACCGTGCGTATCTCCCCAGAGTTCAGACGGAAGCTGATATCCGTCGCCGCAGTCTCCGCCGCCCTGCTGACCGCCGCCCCCGCCTCGGTCGCCGTCGCCCAGGAGACCGCGCCCCGGCCCGCCCCCGTTCCGGCCGCCCAGACCGAGGCCGCCCCCGGCACTCCGGCCGAGCGGCTCATCGTCGGCTACAAGTCCGGCGCCACCGAGGCCAAGTCCGACAAGGCCGCCGCCGCCGACGCCGCGGCCAAGGCCGAGAAGACCGGCGAGGACGTCGACTTCCAGCGCCGCCTCGGCACCGGCGCCGCCCTCGTCGACCTGGGCACGGACCCCGCCCGGGCGGACGTCGCCGACGTCGTCGCCCAGTACCAGGCCGACCCGCAGGTCGCCTACGTCGTGCCGGACCGCCTGAACAAGCCGACGGCCACCCCGAACGACACCGACTACGGCAAGCAGTGGGACCTGTTCGAGTCCACCGCCAGCATGAACGTACCTGCCGCCTGGGACACCACCACCGGCAGCGGCGTCACCGTCGCCGTCATCGACACCGGCTACGTCGCCCACTCCGACCTGGCCGCGAACATCGTCGGCGGCTACGACTTCATCTCCGACACCGCCGTCTCCGTCGACGGCAACGGCCGTGACAGCAACCCGGCCGACCCGGGCGACTGGTACAACGCGGGCGAGTGCGGCGCGGGCATCCCGGCCTCCGACTCCTCCTGGCACGGCACGCACGTGGCCGGCACCATCGCCGCCGCCACCAACAACGGCAAGGGCATCGCCGGCATCGCGTACGGCGCCAAGATCTCCCCGGTCCGCGTCCTCGGCAAGTGCGGCGGCTACGACTCCGACATCATCGACGCCATCACCTGGGCGTCCGGCGGCACCGTCTCCGGCGTCCCCGCCAACACCAACGTCGCCAAGGTCATCAACATGAGCCTCGGCGGGGGCGGCGCATGCTCCAGCGCCACCCAGAGCGCCATCAACGGCGCCGTCAACCGCGGCACCTCCGTCGTCGTCGCGGCCGGCAACGAGAACACGAACGCCTCGTCCTCGTCCCCGGCCAACTGCAACAACGTCATCACCGTCGCCGCGACCAACCGGGCCGGCAGCCGGGCCTCCTACTCCAACTACGGCTCGGTCGTCGACATCGCCGCCCCCGGCGGCGAGACCCGGACCTCCACCGCCAACGGGATCCTGTCCACGCTGAACTCCGGCACCAAGACGCCGTCGAGCGAGAACTACGACTACTACCAGGGCACCAGCATGGCCACCCCGCACGTCGCGGGCCTCGCCGCCCTGATGAAGTCGGCCGACTCCGCCCTCACCCCGGCGCAGATCGAGTCGGCCATCAAGGCCAACGCCCGTCCGCTGCCCGGCACCTGCTCCGGCGGCTGCGGCGCCGGTCTCGCGGACGCCGCGAAGACGGTCCAGGCCGTCAAGGGCGGTTCGTCCACCGGCACGACCTTCTCCAGCACCACCGCCGTCGCCATCCCGGACGCCGGCGCGGCGATCGAGTCGCCGATCAGCGTCACCGGCCGCACCGGCAACGCCCCGTCGGCCCTCCAGGTCGGCGTCGACATCACCCACACCTACCGCGGCGACCTCGTCATCGACCTGGTCGCGCCGGACGGTTCGGCCTACCGTCTGAAGTCCGCCTCCTCGGACTCCGCCGACAACGTGAACACCACCTACACGGTGAACGCCTCCGGCGAGACCGCCAACGGCACCTGGAAGCTGCGCGTCCAGGACACCGCGGCGCAGGACACCGGCACGCTCAACGGCTGGAAGCTGACCTTCTGATCCATCTGATCCTTCTGAATCTCCTGGTCCTCCTTCGGCGAGGACACTGAACGGGCAGCTCACGAGCGGGCGGGCCGGCCGGTGCGGATGGGGCACCGGTCGGCCCGTCTTTACGTCCGGCCGCACAACCCCCACAGTTAGATACCGAACGCGCTGTTTTCTTTCACCAGTTGCGATTGTTTTGCCGGATGTGCACCCGAACTACGGCACACTGGTGTGGTGAACGCCGTCTGAGGGTGAGTTATCGTGTACGGGGGGTAAAAACAAACGGCATGACCCGTTCATTTCTGTCCCGGGAGAGTTCAGTCGATGGCGAGGCAGTTGCGAGCCGAGCAGACCCGCTCGACGATCATCACGGCCGCCGCTGACCTGTTCGACCGTCGCGGCTACGAATCGACCAGTCTCAGCGACATCGTGGAGCACGCTCAGGTCACCAAGGGTGCCCTGTACTTCCACTTCGCGGCGAAGGAGGACCTCGCCCACGCGATCCTCGAACTCCAGTCGCACACCGCCCGCCTGGCGGCGGAGACCGACCACCGCGGCCACACCTCTCTGGAGGCGCTGATGCGCCTCACATTCGGCATCACCCGCATGTCGGTCGAGGATCCGGTACTCAGGGCCGGCCTGCGGCTCGCCACCGGGGGGATCCGGCCGCGTCCGCCGCTGAGCCATCCGTTCACGGAGTGGCTGGACATCGTCACGACCCGGCTCGTCGGCGCGGTCAAGGAGTCCGACGTCCACCCGGACATCGATATCGATGTCGTGGCCCACTCCCTGGTCTGTTTCTTCGTCGGCACGCGGGTCGTGGGCCGCTCCCGCGAGCCCGTCACGCGCCAGCCCCGCCGGACGGCCGAGATGTGGAACATACTCATCCGCGGCCTGGTCCCGGTCACCCGCCGCGCCCGCTACCTGAGCCTGGCGGCCCGCCTGGAGCGCGAACTGGCACCGGTCTGACGGTCTCGGGCCGGACAATGCGCCCCGGGCTTCCGGCCAGGCCGGCCGGGACCTGGCGTCCGCGCGCTACGGTGAGCCGCATGCCCGACACCCCATCCGCACCCGTGCTCCTCGGCGACCAGCCGGGCTCCTTCCCCCACAGCGTGCTCGCCGAGCGGCACCCGGCCATCATCCGGCAGGTGCGCGAGGCCTTCCCGTACGAACCCGGGCAGCACCGCGCGCTCGACGAACTGCTGGCGAACTGCACCAAGGGCGAGATCGAACCGCTCCCCGCCGACGCGCACGACCGTGACCTCTGGGAGACCTGGGGGCTGCGCGAGTACGCCGGCCGGTCCTGGTTCGACGTGCCGTGGCTCTGGTCCGAGAGCTGGTTCTACCGCCGACTGCTCCAGGCCGTCGGCTACTTCGGCCCCGGCCCCTGGCAGGGCATCGACCCCTTCCGTCCCGCCAAACTGGCCGAACTCGACTCCCACGAGACCGACGAGGAACTCGCCGCGCTCGACGACCTCGCAGACCGGCCGGTCGGCGAACAGGCACAGGCCCTGCTGCACGGCTCCCTCTGGGGCAACCGCGCCGACCTCGGCTTCCGTCTCTCCGCCGAGGGCGCACGGGCCTCCGACGCCACCCCCGGACTCGTGGCCGACGACAGCGACCGCCTGTGGGCCCTGCTCGGCAGCAGCGGCACGGGCACCCTGTGCCTGGTCGCCGACAACGCGGGCCGCGAACTCGTCCCCGACCTGCTCCTCATCGCCCATCTCCTGGCCCACGGGCGCATCGGACGAGCCGTCCTGCACGTCAAGCCCCACCCGTACTACGTCTCGGACGCCACCGCCGCCGACGTCGTCGACGCGCTGCGCCGGCTGACCGGTGCCGGGGGAGCGGCCGCCGAGTACGGACAGTGTCTGTGGTCCGCCCTGGCCGACGGCCGCCTGGCCCTCCGCGCCCACCCCTTCTCCTGCGCCCCGTTGCCGTACGAGGAGATGCCCGCCGACCTGCGCGCCGACTTCGCCGCGGCCACGCTCACCGTCGTCAAGGGCGACCTCAACTACCGCCGCCTGGTGGGCGACCGGCTCTGGGCCCCGACCACGCCGTTCCCGGACGTCACCGCGTACTTCCCCGGCCCGGTCGCCGCCCTGCGCACCCTGAAGTCCGACGTGATCACCGGCCTCGACGCCCGGACCGAGGCCGGACTGGTCGCGGCGGAGGACCAGCGCTGGCGCACCAGCGGCACGCACGCGCTGATCCAGGTGAGCGTCCCCGGGTAGGTCAGCTCACCCTCACGTCCTGCCACACCAGCCGGTGGTCCGACGTCGGAACCGTCGTGCCGTCCCCCACCAGCCGGTACAGGGGGTCGCCGGGCGTCGGCCAGAACACGCCGTTCGCGCCCGGTATCAGCCCCCGGGACGGGATGACGTGGTCGACGCGCAGGTTGCCGGGCGCGGCGTCGCCGAAATCGGCCGTGTCGTACGCCGGGTCACCGAGGTGCGAGGCGTTCGCACCGCCCTGGAGCCGGGCCGCCTCCACACCGCCCCTGCTCGCGGGCGGCTCGGCCGGCAGGTTCACCGCCGGGTGCTCCAGCAACTGCCGTACGGCGTGGTCGTAGCTGTCGCCGTCGTACGGATCGGCGTTGAGGTCTCCCGCGATCACGAACCGCGCCCCGGGCCGCAGCCCGCCGCGCCGGCCCCGGTCGTCGTACAGGTACGCGCCGCGCCGGCGTCCGCCGATGTAGTCGGCCCACAGGCGTATCTCGTCGTGATTGCGCCGGCCGTTGCGGTCCTCGGGGCCGTCGAAGGTGGGCGGGGTGGGGTGCGACACCAGGAAGTGCACGGTGTCCCGGCCGATCCGCACGGGCACGTCCCAGTGGCTCTTGGAGGACAGCCGCAGGATCGCCCGGGCCTCGTCGCTGTAGTAGCCCTCGGGCATGACGTTGCCCGGCATGTCCTTCCACAGGAAGTGCTGGAAGGTGCGCACCGCGCGCGTGTCGATCGGGTACTTGGCCAGCACGGCCATGCCGTACTGGCCGGGGAACCAGCCGTACCCGTAGGCGTCCTGCCCGTAGGCGTCCGAACCGGGCGTCGTCACGGCCCCGTTCTTCCCGTCCAGGTCCACTCCCGTGGCGACGCCCGTGTTCACGGGCCCGGTGAAGCGGTACGGGTAGCGGACCGGGCGGGCGCCGTTGTGGCCGACCGCCAGGTAATTGCGCAGGAACAGGCGGACCGCGGCGCCCTGATCGTCGTAGTCGAACTCGTTGATCAGCAGCACGTCCGGGTCGACCCGCTGGATCGTCTCGGCGGCATTGCGCGCCTGGGCGTTGTCCGGGGTGGACAGGTCCCGGACCAGGGCGCCCTGCGCGGAGCGGTTCAAGGAGGCGTTGAACGTGGCGAACCGCACGGTGCGCCCGTGCCGTTCGGACGCCGAGGCGCTCAGGGAGGTCGCACCGGCCAGCGCCGCCCCCGCGAGCGAGGTGAGCGCGGCCCGGCGCGGCAGGGCTCGGGACTGCTTCATGGCGGACTCCGGTGAACGAGAGGGACGTGAACTGCCAGGGTGCGGGGGTAAGTCTGCGCGCGTAGAGATGAACGCCACAAG
The DNA here is from genome assembly GCF_037055355.1 of Streptomyces sp. DG1A-41. Taxonomy (GTDB): domain Bacteria; phylum Actinomycetota; class Actinomycetes; order Streptomycetales; family Streptomycetaceae; genus Streptomyces. Next base: position 7,208,259 of record NZ_CP146350.1, read on the forward strand.
GGCCGGCGAGAACTCCCGCCTTCATCCACGATTCACACGATGGTGTGATCATGTCCGGCTGCGTGGATGCCGCCGAGAGGCGCCGGGTAGGGCCCGGCCATGACGCAGCCGTTCGAACTCCCGCACTTCTACATGCCGCATCCCGCGCGGCTCAACCCCCATGTCGACGAGGCCAGAGCCCATTCGACCGAGTGGGCGCGCGAGATGGGCATGCTGGAGGGATCCGGCGTCTGGGAGCAGGCCGACCTCGACGCACACGACTACGGCCTGCTCTGCGCGTACACCCACCCTGACTGCGACGGCCCCGCCCTCTCCCTCATCACCGACTGGTACGTGTGGGTCTTCTTCTTCGACGACCACTTCCTGGAGATGTACAAGCGCAGCCAGGACCGCGTCGCCGGCAAGGCACACCTGGACCGGCTGCCCCTGTTCATGCCGCTGGACCTCTCGACTCCCGTACCGGAGCCGGAGAACCCGGTCGAGGCGGGCCTCGCCGACCTGTGGGCACGTACGGTGCCGAAGATGTCGCAGGACTGGCGCCGCCGCTTCGCCGTGGCGACCGAGCACCTGCTGAACGAGTCCCTGTGGGAGCTGTCCAACATCAACGAGGGGCGGATCGCCAACCCCGTCGAGTACATCGAGATGCGCCGCAAGGTGGGCGGCGCCCCCTGGTCGGCGGGCCTCGTGGAGTACGCGACGGCCGAAGTGCCCGCGTCCGTGGCGGAGTCCAGGCCGCTCAGGGTGCTGATGGAGACGTTCTCCGACGCCGTGCACCTGCGCAACGACCTGTTCTCCTACCAGCGGGAGGTCGAGGACGAGGGCGAGAACAGCAACGGCGTGCTCGTCCTGGAGACCTTCTTCGGCTGCACCACCCAGGAGGCCGCGGACACCGTCAACGACATCCTCACCTCCCGCCTCCACCAGTTCGAGCACACGGCGTTCACCGAAGTGCCCGCGGTGGCCCTGGAGAACGGCCTCACTCCCGGCGAGGTCGCGGCCGTGGCGGCGTACACCAAGGGGCTCCAGGACTGGCAGTCCGGCGGCCACGAGTGGCATATGCGCTCCAGCCGCTACATGAACCAGAACGCGCGCGGCAGCAAGCCGTGGCCGGGGTGCAGCGGCATGGGCACCTCCGCCGCCGACGTACGCGCCCTGCTCGCCGCGGCCGGAGCCGAGCGGCGGCTGCGCGCCTACACGCACGTGCCGTACCAGAAGGTCGGGCCGTCCCGGATCCCCGACATCCGCATGCCGTTCCCGCTTCAGCTCAGCCCCCATCTCGACGCCGCCCGCCGGAACCTGACCGACTGGGTCAACCGCACGGGCATGCTCGGCGAGGGCGTCTGGGACGCGGACAAACTCCGGGCCTACGACCTCCCGCTGTGCGCGGCGGGCCTCGACCCGGACGCCACGCCCGAGGCCCTCGACCTCAGCTCGCAGTGGCTCGCCTGGGGCACCTACGGCGACGACTACTACCCGCTGGTCTACGGCCACCGCCGCGACCTGGCCGCCGCCCGGCTGACCACGGCCCGCCTGTCCGACTGCATGCCGGTCGCCGGCGAGGCGCCGCCGGCCCCGCCAACGCCATGGAGCGCGGCCTCGTCGACCTGTGGCTGCGCACCACCGCGGACATGACGCCCGAGGAGCGGCGCACCCTGAAGGACGCGATCAACGTCATGACCGAGAGCTGGGTGTGGGAGCTGTCCAATCAGCTCCAGAACCGCGTCCCCGACCCGGTCGACTACCTGGAGATGCGCCGCGCGACCTTCGGTTCCGACCTCACCCTGAGCCTGTGCCGGATGGGCCACGGCCCGGCCGTGCCGCCCGAGATCTACCGCAGCGGCCCGGTCCGCTCCCTGGAGAACGCCGCGATCGACTTCGCGTGCCTGACCAACGACGTCTTCTCGTACCAGAAGGAGATCGAGTACGAGGGCGAGATCCACAACGCGATCCTCGTCGTGCAGTCCTTCTTCAACTGCGACTACCCGACCGCCCTCGGCATCGTGCACGACCTGATGAGTCAGCGCATGCGGCAGTTCGAGCATGTCGTCGAGCACGAACTGCCCGTCCTGTACGAGGACTTCCGGCTCACGGACGAGGGGCGCGCCGTCATGCGGGAGTACGTGACGGACCTTCAGAACTGGATGGCGGGCATCCTCAACTGGCACCGCGAGGTGGACCGTTACAAGGCCGACTGGCTGGCCCGGCGCGCCCACGGCTTCCTCCCGGACCGGCCGCCCGCCCTGCCCGTGCCCGCTCTCGGCTGAGACGGCGCCTTTCGGTCAGATCCACTCGGAACGGGACATCACGGAACCCCCCCGGCAGTGCGCCGGGGGTCTTCCTGGGAGCTTCCTCAACCTCGCGCCCATCGTCCACCCCGCGCACGTCCACCTGGCCGACTTCCAGCTCCTGGGCCGCGACGCCTACGACGTGTCGGGCTTCGATCCGTCGGTGGGCGGCACCCGCACGCCGGTCCGCCACGACGCCGGAACGTCCATCCCGCTCGCGCCCAACGAGCTCGGCTGGAAGGACGTCTTCCGGGTGCCCACGGCGGCCACGGGGTTCCACCCCGACGCCCCCACGCTGCTCGGCGAGCACGAGTCCCACACGGGCTGACCGGCCCCACGCCTGCGACCACGGCTCGCACCGCGCCCGGTACGCCGGGTGCGGTGCGAGCCGTGCCGTCGTTCCGGCTTCCCCGGCGGCACGTACGCCCCCACCGACGCCGGATCAGTCTCACTCGTTCGTGGCTCATCGCACGCCGGAGTGCCGGGTAGAGCACCAGCCGTGATCGTTCCGCATCCGACGGGGGCGATCCGCACCATCCGGAGGCGAGCCATGGAACAGACCGCGCTGCGACCCAAGCCGATGCCGGGGCAGGAGCCCGACGGGGCGGCGTCGGCGACGGGGTCCGGCCCCGCACGGCCCCGCCCGCACGGCGCCCGGCGCCGCGGGAGGCGGCTGCTCAACGTGCTGTGCGCCGCGTTCGCCGGCGTGGTCCTGGTCCTGTCCGGAATCGGCCTCGGTGCGATGGGCGCCACGGTGATCGGCAAGGGCGGAGTCATCGATCCGCGAGGGTGGCACACGCCTTCGTCGCCCGGCCCTTCGTCGCCCGGCCCCTCGCGGTCCGCCGCCGCGTCGGCGGACGCCGACGTGACCCTCGGCGTGCAGGTCATGGACGCCGGGAAGCCGGGGGCCCTGGTCGTCGGGCTCCATGTCCCGGGGCCGGCTCAGGAGGCGGGCCTGGTGCGCGGCGACCTGCTCCTCGTCTTCGGCACGACCCGCATCGACACGGCCGCCGACCTGGCCCGGGCCGTCGCCCGCGCCCGCCCCGGCGTCGAGGTGAAACTGACGGTGCGGCACCGCGGCGGCGGCTACCAGCAGCTGACGGTCGTACCGGCCGTGGTCACGTGAGCCGCGTCGACACGTGAGCCACATCGACACGTGGGTCACATCGTCATCTGGACCACGCCGTCAGGTGACCACCCGGAAGTGGCTCGTGAGCCGCCCCGTGTCGTCCAGGACGTGGAAGGCGATCCCGGGCGGCGCCTCCCGGTCGGCGACCTGCTCGCCCTCCCACGGCAGCCGCAGCGTCCACGTCACACCGGGGCCGACGACGAGCGGCCGCCCCGCGAACGAGGTCGCGGCGGGGGTGTGCGCGTGGCCGGTGACCAGACCCGCGATCTCGGGCCGGCGGGCCAGCAGCGCGGCCAGCCGGCCGGACTCCTGCAACGGGTAGGAGTCGGGCAGCGGGTGGTGCAGTGCCACCGGCGGGTGGTGGAAGGCGAGCAGGGCCGGAAGGCCGCCGTCGAGTTCGTCGAGGGTCGTCTCGATCCAGTCGTACGTCTCCTCGTCCAGTTCCCCGTCGTCGCTGCCGGGGACGCTGGAGTCGCACATCAGCACGGCACCGTCGTCGAAGACCTGCACGCTGTTGACGGGCCCCTCCGCACCCGGCAGGCCCAGCAGCGCCTTGCGGTAGGGCGCGCGGCTGTCGTGGTTGCCCGGGCAGGTCAGCACGGGGAACGGGACGTCGCCGTCGCCCAGCCCCAGGATGCGGGCGGCCTCCTCGTACTCCGGCTCCGTGCCGTGGTCCGCGATGTCCCCGGTCACCAGTAGCGCATCCACATGCCCTGACAGTCCCCACAGCCGGTCGCGCACCCGCTCGGCGCGCTCCGTCGCCCGCGCACTCCCGTCCAGATGCAGATCGCTGATGTGTGCGAGTACGAGCACGGTCGTACGCCCTCTCGATCGAACGACTAATGGATGCCAAGCATCTAAGCATTACTTCTAACGGCTGAGCAATCGTCTGCCATTAGTAGCGATCTTCGGGCGAAGTCCGCAGACGGCTCGCGTCGCCCCCTCCGGCCGGGCAGGATGCTGCCCGTAGCCCCTTCGTCCGTCCCTGGGAGGTCCGGATGACCGGAAGCACGGCGGTGTCCTTCACCGCCGACGACTACAGGGCCCGTATGGAGCGCGCCGCGCGGACGGCCGCAGAGGCCGGTCTCGCGGGCCTGCTGGTGGCCCCGGGACCGGACCTGGTCTGGCTCACCGGCTACACGCCCCCGGCGGTCACCGAACGACTCACCCTGCTGGTCCTCGCCGCCGGACAGGACCCCGTCCTCGTCGTCCCGGCCCTGGAGGCCCCGGACGCGCAGAAGGCGGCCGGCGCGCCCGCCCTGACCCTGCGCGACTGGACCGACGGCAAGGACCCCTACGCCGCCACCGCCGCCCTGCTCGACGCCTCGGGCCGGTTCGGCATCAGCGACAACGCCTGGGCGCTGCACCTGCTGGCGTTGCAGCAGGCCGTGCCCGGCAGCTCCTACACCTCGCTCACCGAGGCCCTGCCGATGCTGCGTGCCGTCAAGGACGCGGCGGAACTGGAGCTCATGACGGCCGCGGGAGCCGCCGCCGACGCGACGTTCGAGGAGATCCGGAACGTCCCCTTCGCCGGCCGCCGGGAATCGGAGGTGGCCGCGGACCTCGACCGGCTGCTGCGCCGGTACGGACACGAGCAGGTCGACTTCACCATCGTCGCCTCAGGGCCGAACGGCGCCAACCCCCACCACGAGGCCGGCGACCGCGTCATCGAACGCGGCGACATGGTCGTCCTCGACTTCGGCGGTCTGAAGGACGGCTACGGCTCCGACACCTCCCGCACGGTCCACGTCGGCGAACCCACCGACGAGGAGCGCCGCGTGCACGACATCGTGCGCGCGGCCCAGGAGGCGGGGTTCCGGGCCGTGCGGCCGGGCGCCGCCTGCCAGGACGTCGACCGGGCCGCCCGTGCGGTCATCGCCGACGCCGGCTACGGCGAGTACTTCATCCACCGCACCGGACACGGCATCGGCGTCACCACCCACGAGCCGCCGTACATGATCGAGGGCGAGGAACGGCCGCTCGTGCCCGGCATGTGCTTCTCCGTGGAACCCGGCATCTATCTGCCCGGCCGGTTCGGCGTGCGCATCGAGGACATCGTGACCGTCACCGAGGACGGCGGACGGCGCCTGAACGCCACCTCCCGCGAGCTGGTCATAGTGGAGTGACGCCACCGATGTCCCCCACACGCCTCCCGAACGGCAACGGCGCGACCATGACCCAGGCACCGACACCCACCGCGGACACCGTCCGCCGACTGGTCCGTTCCCTGCTCAAGGACGGCAAGGGCATCAAGGAGGGCAAGGGCGCCAAGGGCGTCAAGGAGGCCGAGCAGGGAAGGGGCTCCGCCGTCGGCCCCGACGTCCGGCCCGCCGCCGAGGGCGCCGACCCGGCCACCTGGTGGGTCGGCACCCGCCATGTGCTGCGCCTCGCCCCCGACCGCGAGGCCACCGTGCGCCAGCGCCGCGAACTGCGTCTGCGCGACCTCGTCCGCCCGCACGTCCCGGTGACGGTGCCGGTCAGCGTGGCGCACGGCGAGTGGGCGCCCGGGCTGACCTACACGCTGGACACCAAGGTGCCCGGCGGCTCGGGAGAGGCGCACGATGTGTCCGCCGTCGGCGAGGCCGACCTCGCCGGACTGCTCTCGGGGCTGCGCGAGGTGCCGGTCCGGCAGGCCGAGACCCTCGGCGTGCCGCGTGCTGCCCCGCGCTCCCTGGAGGGGCTGCGCCGGGCCGCCGTACGGGCCGCCGAACGTCTCGTCGGCGCCGACGAGTTCGACGCCGCCCGCCTGAACCAGCTCACCGCGCCCGCGGCGGCCCAGCTCGCCGCGCAGTCCGGCTCGGCGGTCCTCACCCACCACGCGCTCACGGGCGGCCATCTCGTGGTCAGCGCCGACGGACGGGTGCGCGGCGTCCTCGGCTGGGCCGACGCCGTCGTCGGCGACCCGGCCGAGGACATCGCGAGCCTCGCGCTCGCTGTCGGCTCACCCGCCGCCGTACGCGCCGCCACCCTCGCCGGCTACGGTGCCCGCCCCTGCCTGCGCGGCCTGTGGCTGGCCCGCTGCGACACCGTCGTCCACCTCGCCGGGGCCCTCACGAGCCGGGACGCGGGCCGGCTCACCCTGCTGCGCACGCAGGTGCGCCGGGCCTGGGAGCCGATCCTGCTGGAACGGGTGACGGACCTGCGGGACACGGACGACGCCCTCTAGCGGACCGGGCGGCAGCAGGGCGTCGCAGCGTCGCGGGGGACCTCACTCCTGCAACAGCACCACACCCGACTCCCCGGGCACGTGCACCACCCCGTCGGCGCCGGGCGTCTCCACCGGCTCCCACGCGGCCAGCACGCGCGCGTGCGGCACGCCGAGCGACAGCGCGGCCGGTTCCCGCGCCAGGTTCACCGCCACGAGGACGTCCCCGCGCCGGAAGGCGATCCAGCGGCGCTCCTCGTCGTAGCCGACCTTGGCGTCGGCGAGGTCGGGATCGGTCAGGTCGGGCTGCTCGTGGCGCAGGGCGAGGAGCTGCCGGTGCCAGGCCAGCACGCGCGCGTGGGGCTCGCGTTCCGGCTCGGACCAGTCGAGGCAGGAGCGGTCCCGGGTCGCCGGGTCCTGCGGGTCGGGCACGTCCTCCTCCTTCCAGCCGTGCGCGGCGAACTCCCGCCGCCTGCCCCGCCGTACGGCGTCCGCCAGCTCCGGATCGGTGTGGTCGGTGAAGAACTGCCAGGGCGTGCCCGCCGCCCACTCCTCGCCCATGAAGAGCATCGGCGTGAACGGCGCCGTCAGCACCAGCGTGGCCGCACAGGCCAGCAGCCCGGGGGAGACCAGGGCCGAAAGGCGGTCCCCCTGGGCGCGGTTGCCGACCTGGTCGTGGGTCTGGCTGTAGCCGACCAGCCGGTGCCCGGCCACCCGCGTACGGTCCAGGGGGCGGCCGTGGTGCCGCTCCCGGAAGCTCGAGTACGTCCCGTCGTGGAAGTAGCCGCCGGTCAGGGTCTTGGCGAGCCCGGCGAGGGGAGCGCGCGCGAAGTCGGCGTAGTAGCCCTGCGACTCGCCGGTCAGCGTGGTGTGCAGGGCGTGGTGGAAGTCGTCGTTCCACTGCGCGTGCAGCCCGAGGCCGCCCTTGTCCCGGGAGGTGATGAGCCGCGGGTCGTTCAGATCCGACTCGGCGACGAGGAACAGCGGCCGGTCCACCTCGGCGGCCAGGGCGTCCACGGCCGTCGACAGCTCCTCCAGGAAGTGGAGCGCGCGCGTGTCCACCAGCGCGTGCACCGCGTCCAGGCGCAGCCCGTCGATCCGGTAGTCGCGCAGCCACGCCAGCGCGCTGCCGATGAGAAACGCGCGCACCTCGTCCGAGCCGGGCGCGTCCAGGTTGACCGCGGCGCCCCAGGGCGTGTGGTGCCGGTCCGTGAGATACGGCCCGAAGACGGGCAGGTAGTTGCCGGACGGGCCGAAGTGGTTGTGCACCACGTCCAGCACCACACCCAGACCCAGTTCATGGGCCCGGTCGACGAAGCGTTTCAGCGCCTCGGGCCCGCCGTACGGCTCGTGCACCGCCCACAGCGAGACGCCCTCGTAGCCCCAGCCGTGCGTGCCCGGGAAGGGGCACAGCGGCATCAGCTGCACGTGCGTGACGCCCAGTTCGGCGAGATGGCCGAGCCGCTCGGCGGCCGCGTCCAGGGTGCCCTCGCGCGTGTACGTCCCGACGTGCAGCTCGTACAGCACCGCGCCGGGCAGCGGCCGACCCCGCCACTGCGCGCGCCACTCGTAGCGCTCGTGGTCGACGACGGCGCTCAGCCCGTCCGGGCCGTCCGGCTGCCGGCGCGAGCGCGGATCGGGCCGTACGGGACCGTCGTCCAGCGCGAAGCCGTACCGGGATCCGTCGCGCGCGTCCGCCTCGCCCCGCCACCATCCCGCCCGTTCCGGATCGCGCTCCAACGCGCGTGTGACGCCGTCGCACTGGAGCGTCACACGGCCTGCCTGCGGTGCCCACACCTCGAACTGCACGGACGGTTCCCCTTCGTCTGCTCACCGTGATGTAGCCCGTCCATGGTGCGTCAAAACGCGATCAATGCGCTGGTGCATCCACCCATGTGCGGCGGGTCCCGGCGGAAGCGGGCACGTGGCGGCCGTTTTCCCGTTTTCTGGACAGCCCGGCCGCGCTGCCCGACAATCACGAGCGTGACGTCGTCCTTCGAGTTCAACACGTACCCCGCGCGGCTGTCCGACGTGGAGCGCGACAGGGCACTGAAGGTGCTCCGTGACGGCGTCGCCATGGGCCGCCTGTCCCATGACACGTTCATCCGCCGCATGGAACTCGCGCTCGCCGCCCGCCGCCCGGACGAGCTCGCCGTGCTCACCGCCGACCTGCCCACGGAGAGCCGGTTCTCCCGTCTGGTGTTCGGCACCGTCGAGGCGGTCTCCGGGTTCACCGTACGGCTGCGCAGAGCCTGGCAGGCCGAGAAGCTGCCCAAGCTGCTGCTGCCCCACCCGGCGCACGGCCATCCGCTGCGCATAGGCCGTGACCCCGCCAGCGGACTGCGCCTCAACCACGAGACGGTCTCCCGCGTCCACGCCGAACTCCGCCACCAGGGAGGCATGTGGGTCCTGCGTGATCTCGGCTCCACCAACGGCACGACGGTGAACGGACGGCGCGTCGTCGGCGCGGCCGTCGTCCGCGAGGGCGACCAGGTGGGCTTCGGGCGGATGATGTTCCGGCTGGCGGCCGGCTGACCGGAAACCGAGCCATGCCTTAGCTCTGGCCTTGGATTTACCAGCTGTCGATCGGTGGGGAGTGGCTCAAAACCCGTTGCCCTCCGCGGTGTTGACGTACCCCTGAAGTCGTGACTGACTGTGCGTACGCCATGTACAGCTGGTGAAGCGACGGCACCGCATTGGGGAGGTGTGCCCTGCCGCCCCTCCTGCGCTACCCGACCGTCGACGAACTGGGCGCCCGGGCCGCCGCCCTCGTCGCCCGCCACCCGCGTAAGGCCCGGCTGCGCAGGATCGGCACATCCCGCGCGGGCACGCCCCTGTGGCTGCTCTCCGTCGGCCACGGCAGCCGTCAGGCCCTCGTCGTCGCCGGCCCCCACGCCAACGAACCCGTGGGCGGCGCCACCGTGCTGCGCCTGGCCGAGCGGGCGCTGGCCGACCCGCGACTCACCGAGGGCGCCGACGCCACCTGGAACCTGCTGCTGTGCCTCGACCCGGACGGGCTGCGCCGCAACGAGGGCTGGCTGACCGGCCCGTACGCCCTCGGCCGGTACTTCCGGAACTTCTTCCGGCCCGGGTTCCTGGAGCAGCCCGAGTGGCTGCCCGACGGCGCGGCCGGCGCCGCCCTGCCGGAGACCCGCGCCCTGCTCGACGTCCAGGACGAACTGCGGCCGTTCCTCCAGTGCTCCCTGCACGGCGTCGACGTCGGCGGCGGCTTCGTCGAGCTCACCCGTGACCTGCCCGGCCTCGCCCAGCGCGTCGCGCACACCGCGGCCCGGCTCGGCATCCCCCGCGAACTCGGCGCCTACGACGCCCTGTACTGGCCCGGCCTCGGGCCCGCCGTCTACCGGATACCGCCGCCGCGCCGGGGCGACCTGGCCGCGGCCATCACGGAGGCCGCCGTCGAGTCGACGTGGTTCCACCCGCACCGGCACGGCACCGTCACCGCGGTCGTCGAGGCGCCCATGTGGGGCGTGGCGGCGGTGGCGGACGGCTCCCCGCCCGCCGACCGGGATGCGGTGCTGCGGGCCGTGAGCCGCACCCTGCGCCACGACACGGGCCTCCTGCGGCACCTCCTGGCCCGCATCCGGCCGCACCTGGCCACCGTGCCCGACGGGGCGCGCCTGCTCGCCCCGGTCGACGACTATTTACTGGTCTGTCCGGGCCTCGCCGACGCCTGGGACCCCGACACCGGCGACGGCGCCGCCCATCCCCTTCCTCCTCTGACCACCGCCCACCTCGCCGCCCTGCGCATCTCCGGGCGACGGCTGGCCCTGCGCACGGCCGGGCTCCTGCACCGGCTCGTGCGGGCCGCCGGACACGACCCGGCCGGGGCGCTGCCGGAGCTGGACCGGCTGATCGACGAGTGGTGCGCCGACTACCTCGACGGCTGCGGGGCGCGCTGGATTCCGGTGGCACGCCAGGCGGAGTACCAGGCGCGCGTCGTGCTCTCCGCCTTCGAACTGGCCGCGCGGCACACGCGCGCGTGCTCCAGCCCGGAGGAGCCGGGACGGGAGTCAGGTGCGGCGGTGCCGATGCAGCGGGAGTGACGCCCGCGGTGACGGCGCGGGCGGGGCCGGTGTTCGCTCTCGGTCGCCGGTCGCCGGTCGCCGGTCGCCGGTCGCCGGTCGCGGGTCGCCGGTCGCCGGTCGCGGGTCGCCGGTCGCGGGTCGCGGGTCGCGGGTCGCGGGTCGCCGGTCGCCGGTCGCCGGGCATCCGTGACGCCGCGGGCGTCTGCGAAGCCCCCTCGCGTGCGTGCAGTGCCGCGGCGACCACCGTGCGGGACTGGTGCTCGACCTGGGTCTGACCCCGATGGGGCGCGCCTTCCGGCCGCACGCCGAACTCGCCGTGCGCAGCGCAGCGCAGGCCCGCCGGGCGGCCCGCGCCGCCGCCGGCGCCGAGGGCGGTGAACTGCACGTCGCCGCCGTCCACTCCGTCGCGGTCGGTGTCCTCCCGGACGTCTTCGCCCGTTGGCGCGCGGCCCATCCGCGCGTGCTCCTGCATCTCCACGAGTACGCCTCCTCGCAGGCACTGGAGGAACAGGTCGAACGGGGCGCGGCCGACCTCGCCGTCGGTCCGGCACCCGCCGACTGGCCCGGCACGGTCGTGCCGGTCGGCGAGGAGGACATCATCCTGGTCGTGCCCTTCGACGACCGCTTCGCCGGCCGTACGACGGTGACGCTGCCCGAACTCGCAGACCGCCCCTGGGTGCGCTGCGTCATGGAACCCGTCGTGCAGGGCGAACGCTTCCTCGACTGGGCCTGCGGCCGGGCCGGATTCACCCCCCGCACCGCCGTGTTCACCGAGCACAGCTCCACGGCGGTACGGATGGCCGCCGCCGGGGTCGGTGTCTGCGCCGTGCCTTCCCACCTCGTCCGCGACGCGGTCGGCGAGGACTGTGTCGTCCTCACCCCCGACCCGCCCTGGAAGCGCACGCTGACGGTCTTCTCCCGCCTGCCCCCGACCGGGGCGGCGGAGGCCTTCGTGACCCTGCTGCGCGCGGCCTGGCCCCACCCACGCGTGGCCCCCGCCTCGCCGCTGCGCGCGTACGAGGACTGTCCCGAGGAGGGACCTGCGGTCGCCTGAGCAGGGCACGGGGGTACGGAGGGGCGCAGGGCCGGCCACGGGTGCCTGACGCCGCCCTGCCGCTCCGCAATCAGCCCGGCCTCACTCGCCCACCCTTTCCAGCAACGCCACCGGCAGCCGTGCGAACAACTCCTCCACGCGCGCGTGCCCCGTGAACTCCCGCCCCGGTTCGAGTACATCCGCCCAGCGCCCCGGCGGCAGCGGTAGCCGGGTGTCCTGCCAGCCGCCCGCCTCCGCGAGCCGGAGGGACAGGCGGGTGACGGCCGTCAGTGCCTCGCCGGAGCGGACGAACGCCAGGCAGTGCTGTGCCGCCGGTCCCTCGGCGGGCAGCGGCATGTACGTCGCCGTGTCGCCGAAGGCGTCGGGGCGGCGCGCCCGCAGCCCCAGCGCCGCCCGCGTCACCGCCACCTTCTCCCCGGACGTCACGCCGGACTCCTCGGGCGGGAAGCTCACCGCCCGCCGGTTGTCGGGGTCGACCAGCGCCCGGTACTCGGCCTCCGTGCCCTGGTAGACGTCCGGCACGCCCGGCATCGTCAGCTGGATCAGGGCCGTGCCCAGCACGTTCGCCAGGATGTGCGGCTCGAGGGAGTCCCGGAACGCGGCGACCCGCTCACCCGGCGCCCCGCACGGCCCGGCCGCCACGAACCGCGCCACCGCCTCCTCGTACGGCGGCTCCTGCTCGGTCCAGCTGGTGTACAGGCCCGCCTCGCGCACGTGCTTCAGCAGCGCCCCCTGCACCCGCTCCCGCGCCCCGGACTCCGGGCCGAGCCCGAACACCGTCTGCCAGGCCACCCAGGCCAGTTGCGCGTCCGGCACGCCCTCGCCGGTGCGTGTCACCTCGGCGAGGACGTCCGCCCAGCGGTCCGGACACTCGGTGAGCACGTGCAGCGCCGCCCGGACGTCGGCACTGCGCTTGGTGTCGTGCGTCGAGGCCACCGTCCCGGTCACCGGCCAGTCGCGCTGCACGCGCGCGCAGTACGCGTGGAACTCCTCCGGCGACAGCGCGGGACGGCCCGGGTTCCCGCCCACCTCGGTCGCCGACAGCAGTGGCACGTAGCGGTAGAACGCCGTGTCCTCCACGGACTTCGCCCGCAGCGCCGACGAGGTCTGCGCGAACCGCGTCCGGAACTCCACCTGCGCGGACCCGTCGCCGTACCGGCCCAGTACGAGGTCCCGTACGACGTCCACCGCACCGGCCTCCTCGGGCACGGTGAAGGCGAGACGGGCCTCGGCGGCGGCATCCTCGGTGACCACGGACGCGGCGTCGACGGACTCGTACGGCCGGTAGACCTCCATTCGGACCAGCAGCTCCTGGAGCGCGGTGCGCAGCGCCCAGGGCGCGCGGTCGCGCAGCGCCGGCTCCGGCGAGGTCGCGCACAGCCGGGCCGCCACCCGCACCAGCCGGTCGGTCTCGGTCGCCAGCTCGTGCGTGAGGACCTTGTACGCCGCCCGCCGCACCGTCGCCTCCCACTGCCCGCCCCGGTCCGTCTGCGGGGCCGCGAAGCGCCGGTACTGCCCCAGGAGGTCCCCGAACCCGGCCGGGTCCGTGAAGAGCCCGTCCACGTGCCGCAGGGCGTCGTAGCCGGTGGTGCCCGCGACGGGCCAGGAGGCCGGCAGCCGCTCACCGTCGGCCAGGATCTTCTCCACGACCGTCCAGCGGCCCCCCGTCGCCTCGTGCAGCCGCGTGAGGTAGCCGTCGGGGTCGGCGAGCCCGTCGGGATGGTCGACGCGCAGCCCGTCGATCACGCCCTCGTGGAGCAGCCGGAGGATCTTGTCGTGGGTGGCCTCGAACACCTCGGGATCCTCCACCCGCACCCCGATGAGCTCCGAGATGCTGAAGAACCGCCGGTAGTTGAGCTCGGTCCGGGCCAGCCGCCACCACACCGGGCGGTACCACTGCGCGTCCAGCAGGTGCGGCAGCGGCAGGTCCTCGGTGCCCTCGCGCAGCGGGAACACATGGTCGTAGTAGCGCAGGACGTCACCGTCGACGCGCAGCTCCCCGAGCACCTCGCCCAGCGGCCCGCCGAGCACCGGCAGCAGCACCCGGCCGTCCTGGGCCTCCCAGTCGACGTCGAACCAGCGCGCGTACGGCGACTTCGGGCCCTCGCGGAGCACCTCCCACAGGGCGCGGTTGTGGCGCGGTGCCATGGCCATGTGGTTCGGGACGATGTCCACCACCAGACCGAGCCCGTGCTCGCGCGCCGTGCGCGCCAGCGCCCGCAGTCCCTCCTCGCCGCCCAGTTCCTCGCGCACGCGCGCGTGGTCGACGACGTCGTAGCCGTGCATCGAGCCCGGCACGGCCTCCAGGACGGGGGACAGATGCAGGTGCGAGACGCCGAGCGAGGCCAGATACGGCACGACGGCCGCCGCGGCCCCGAACGGGAACTCGGGCTGCAGTTGCAGCCGGTACGTGGCCGTGGGCACCACCGGGTCAGGTCGCTCAGGTGTCATGCAGACCTACGTACCCGCCCTGCCGCCGTTCGTGTCATCGCCCGCGCCAGGTGCGCCGCGCGTCGCCCGGACGAGTGGCTCTTTCCGGGCGACGCACGGGTCGGCGGTCACACGGGCCGCTGGAGCACCGTCATGCTCCGGTCGGTCAGGGTCAGCCGGTCCCCGGCCTGCACTTTCGGGCCCGTGCCCGGCGGCACACCGTCCGCGCGGCCCGTGTCGACCACCACCTGCCACTGCCGTCCGTGGTTGACCGGTACCAGGAACTCCAGCGGCTTGGGCGAGGCGTTGAACATCAGCAGGAACGAGTCGTCGGTGATGCGCTCCCCGCGCGGGCCCGGCTCCGAGATCGCGTTGCCGTTGAGGAACACCGTCAGCGCCGAGGCCCGGGCCGAGTCCCAGTCCCGCTGGGTCATCTCCCGGCCCTCGGGGGTGAACCAGGCGATGTCGGACAGGTCGTCGTGGGTGCCCTCCACGGGCCGGCCGTGGAAGAAGCGCCGACGGCGGAAGACCGGGTGGTCCCGGCGCAGCCACACCATCGCGCGCGTGAAGGCCAGCAGCTCCTTGCTCAGACCCCCCTCGGCGTCCTCTCCCTCCTCGGGCCACTCCACCCAGGCCAGTTCGTTGTCCTGGCAGTAGGCGTTGTTGTTGCCGCGCTGGGTGCGGGCGAACTCGTCGCCGTGGCTGATCATGGGCACGCCCTGGGACAGCATCAGCGTCGCGATGAAGTTCCGCATCTGCCGGGCCCGCAGCCGCAGGACGTCCGGATCGTCGGTCTCGCCCTCGACCCCGCAGTTCCAGGACCGGTTGTGGCTCTCGCCGTCCCGGTTGCCCTCGCCGTTGGCCTCGTTGTGCTTGTCGTTGTACGACACCAGGTCGTGCAGCGTGAAGCCGTCGTGGCAGGTCACGAAGTTGATCGAGGCCAGCGGGCGCCGCCCGTCGTCCTGGTACAGGTCGGACGAGCCGGTCAGCCGCGAGGCGAACTCGGCGAGCGTGCGCTGCTCACCCCGCCACAGGTCCCGCACGGTGTCCCGGTACTTGCCGTTCCACTCGGTCCACAGCGGCGGGAAGTTCCCCACCTGGTAGCCGCCCTCTCCCACGTCCCACGGCTCGGCGATCAGCTTGACCTGCGAGACCACGGGGTCCTGCTGCACCAGGTCGAAGAACGACGACAGCCGGTCCACCTCGTGGAACTGCCGGGCGAGCGTGGCCGCAAGGTCGAAGCGGAACCCGTCGACGTGCATCTCCGTCACCCAGTACCGCAGCGAGTCCATGATCAGCTGGAGCACGTGCGGGGACCGCATGAGCAGGGAGTTCCCGGTCCCTGTCGTGTCCATGTAATAGCGGGGGTCGTCCGTCAGCCGGTAGTAGCGCGGATTGTCCAGGCCCTTGAAGGACAGCGTCGGGCCCAGGTGGTTGCCCTCGGCCGTGTGGTTGTAGACCACGTCGAGGATCACCTCGATCCCGGCCTCGTGCAGCGCCTTCACCGCCGACTTGAACTCCAGCACCTGCTGGCCCCGGTCGCCCCAGGAGGCGTAGGCGTTGTGCGGGGCGAAGAAACCGATCGTGTTGTAGCCCCAGTAGTTGTTCAGGCCCATGTCGACCAGACGGTGATCGTTCACGAACTGGTGTACGGGCATCAGCTCCAGGGCCGTGACCCCCAGCTCGGTGAGGTGCTCGATGACGGCCGGGTGCGCGAGGGCCGCGTAGGTGCCGCGCAGTTCCTCCGGCAGGCCCGGGTGCCGCATGGTGAGGCCCTTGACGTGGGCCTCGTAGATCACCGTGTGGTGGTACTCGGTGCGTGGGAGCCGGTCGTCGCCCCAGTCGAAGTACGGGTTGACCACGACCGACGTCATGGTGTGCGGCGCCGAGTCCAGGTCGTTGCGCCGGTCGGGCTCGTCGAAGTGGTAGCCGTAGACCTCCTCGCCCCAGCTGATCGAACCGCTGATCGCACGCGCGTACGGGTCGAGCAGCAGCTTCGCGGAGTTGCAGCGCAGCCCGCGCTCCGGGGCGTACGGGCCGTGCACCCGGAACCCGTACCGCTGCCCCGGCATGATGCCCGGCACGTACGCGTGCCGCACGAACGCGTCGCTCTCCCGGAGCTCGACGGCCGTCTCCGAGCCGTCGTCGTGCAGCAGACACAGCTCTACTCGGTCCGCGGCCTCCGTGAACACCGCGAAGTTCGTGCCGGCGCCGTCGTACGTGGCACCGAGTGGATACGCCTCTCCAGGCCAGACCTGCATGGATACGACTCTTTCAGGTGAGCGGCGCCGGTGGGGACGCCTTGCCCCTCGAGTCTCCCCGAAAGTGAGGGAACCTCCTATGACTTATGTCCCTCTTACCGAGTGACCAGTGCATACGTGTTATGCCGAACCAGTGGGGCACGTGATACTCCCGCGGCTTTTGGGGGAGTAGGGGAAAGTTGTGACACGGGGACCAGGGCGGGGCGGCCCTCCGGCAGCACTACCCTGCCCATCCGGCTGCACCGCCGACCGCTCCCGGAGTACCCTTCCTTGATCGTTGACAAGGGGAGTGCTCGGGGGAGCGGAAGGCGGTGCGCGGGTGGGCTCGGGAGGGCTGGAGCTGCCCCCTGGTGACGAAGGTCACGAGGGGAACTCCGCAGACGTCCCGACCGGCGCCGTGTCCCTGGCACGGCCGATGGACGCGACGGGCTCGATAGGTCCGGAGCTGGACTGGGACGCCGACGCCTGGCGCGAGGTGCGCACCCGCGCCCAGCGGGCCGGCCGGGCCTACATCTGGCTGAACCTCGTCGAGCAGCGGCTGCGCGCGGTCGTCGCCGCCGTACTGCGCCCCGTCTACGAACCCGTCCACGGCGACGACTGGGTGGTGGCCGCCGCCGGACCCGCCGGGCAGGAGTGGGTGCAGCGCGCGGTCGCCGTGCGCGAGGTCAGCCGCCGCAAGGGCTATCTGCTCGACCCGGCCGACGACAACGTCCTGTCCTTCCTCACCCTGCCGCAGCTGCGCGAGCTGATGGTGCAGCACTGGCCCTGCTTCGAGCCCTACTTCGACGACCGCCGGGACGTCGAGCTCGCCCTGGACGAGCTGGAGGTCACCCGGAACGTCGTCTCCCGCAACCGCGCGCTGTCCGAGGCCGTCCTGAACCAGGCCGAGCGCGCCTCCGCCCGGCTGCTGGAGATGCTCGGCACGGGCGGTGACGTGCCCTCCGCGCGCCGGCTGCCCGTCGACGCGGTCGAGGACCTGGTCGGCGACCGGTACGCCGACGTGGTCGCCGTCCACCCGGACCGGGTGCGGCTGATGCGCCAGTTCCCGGCCGAGGACATCTTCGGCGGCGCCCGCCGCCTCGACGCCATCGGCATAGGCCTCAACCTGCTCGTGCAGAACTTCTCCGGCCGCCGCCTGGTCCGGCTGGCCGAGTCCGGCTGCCGGGTGCGGCTGCTGTTCCTGAACCCGGCGTCCAGCGCGGTCAAGCGGCGCGAGCGCGAACTGGGCATCAAGCGCGGCGAGCTCAGCCGGGCCGTCGAGATGAACATCCTGCACATGCGCCGGGTACGGGCCCGGCTGCGCGACCCGGGGGCCTTCGAGATCCAGGTCTTCGACGAGACGCCCCGCTTCACGGCGTACCTGGTCGACGGTGACGGCGCGGACGGCATCGCGGTCGTGCAGAACTATCTGCGCCGGACCCGTGGGATGGAGGCGCCGGTGTTCGTGCTGCGCAACAGCGGCAAGGTGGTCAAGTCGGGCGAGGTCGACGAAAGCGGCCTCTTTCCCACCTATCGCGAGGAGTTCGAGGTGATGTGGGCGGATTCGCGGCCGGTGTCGTGAACTGTGCCCCGCCGTGGGGTGGTTGCGGTGGCTCGGTTGCGGTGGTTCGCCCGGCCGCCGGAGGGGCTGAGCGGAACGCGGTCCTCTGATTGTCAGTGGTGCATGGGAAGGTGGAGACCACTGGGGGAACGCACCATAGAAGGGGGGCCGCCCATGGGCTGGCACCGGGAGCTGCTGATCGGCTTCGACCTGGAGACGACGGGCACGGATCCGCGCGAGGCGCGCATCGTCACGGGAGCCGTGATCGAGGTCAGGGACGGGGAGCCGATGGGGCGCCGGGAGTGGCTGGCCGACCCGGGGGTGCCGATCCCCGAGGACGCGGTGGCGGTGCACGGCATCAGCAACGAGCGGGCGGCGGCCGAGGGCAGACCGGCCGACCAGGTGGCGGACGCCCTCGCCGACGTCCTCACCTCCTACTGGAAGACGGGCGTGCCGGTCGTCGCCTACAACGCCGCCTTCGACCTCACCCTGCTCTCCGCCGAGCTGCGCCGCTACGGACTGCCGTCCCTGCGCGACCGCCTGGCCGGCGTGGACCCGGCGCCGGTCATCGACCCGTACACCATCGACCGCTGGGTCGACCGCTACCGTCGTGGCAAACGCAACCTCGAAGCGGTCTGCGCCGAGTACGGCGTGGTCCTCGACTCCGCCCATGACGCCATGGCCGACGCGCTCGCGGCGGCCCGCCTGGCCGGCGCGATAGCAGCCCGCCACCCCAAGATCGCGTCCCTCGGCCCGGCGGACCTCCACCGCCGCCAGATCGAGTGGTACGCGGAGTGGGCGGCGGACTTCCAGAGCTTCTTGCGCGGCAAGGGCGACGCGACGGCCTTGGTGGACGGGGCATGGCCGTTGAGGGAGCTGGCGGACGCCTAGGGGTGTCCGCAAAGTCCCCGTCGTCAGAAGGCCCGACGCTCCCTGCGTCACACCGGTGCGGGCGCCGCGATGCGTTCGATGCGGGGCTTGGCCAGCCGCTCGTAGTCGGCGCCCGAGACGAGGAGCGAGCGGTCGAGCCGGGCCGCGTTGAAGTACAGCTTCGGCCGGGTCACGACGTCCGGGTCGGCGACCAGTTCGAGATCGGCATCGAAGCTGAACGGCAGGACCCTGCCGGGGACGGCGCGGGCCAGCCGTTCGGCGGTCTCGGGGTCGCTGAAGCCGACGTAGCGGGCCGCGAACAGCGCCCTGACGGCGTCCAGGTCCACCCGCCGGTCCCCGGGGACGACCGCCAGGACGTGCCGTGTGGTGCGGCGGTCCACCTTGACCCGCAGCACGATGCACTTCGCGGCCTCGGAGGCCGGATGCCCGCGCAACGCGCACACGGCTTCGGTGGCGCCTTCGGGCTCGTGGTCGATGAGGCGGTAGTCGACGGAGGCGGAGTCGAGCAGGGAGATCAGGTGGTCGTAGGTGTCGTGCCGACCGGCGTCGTGACGGCTGGAGTCGTGGTGGGTGAGGGCGGGCATGCGGAGTCCTCGTCGAGGGAGGGGGACGGGGGTGGCAGGGGTCCGGGGGTGTCGCGGTGCGCGCGTTCCACCGCCTGTCCCCAGTACGTGCCGGCCACCATCAGGGCCGCCCCGAGGCCGGTGAGGGGCGTGAGGTGTTCGCCGCCGAGGGCGATGCCCACCGCGACGGCCCAGACCGGCTCGGTGCCCAGCAGCAGGCTGGCCCGGCTGGCGGAGGTGCGCTGCACGGCCCAGGTCTGGGCCAGGAAGGCGAACACACTACAGAACAGGGCGAGATAGACGAGCTGGGCCCAGGTCGCCGGGTCCGTGCGGACCAGTGCCGGCAGGTCGTGGGCGGCGACCGGCAGGAACAGGGCCGTGCCGACGAGGGTCTGCACCGTCGTCAGATGCAGGGGGCGGATCGCCCGCCCGGTGGTGAAGCGGCCGACCAGCGCGACATGCACGGCCCTGATCAGTGCGGCGCCGAGCATCAGCAGGTCGCCGAGGCGTGGCGCGTGAAAGCCGTTGCCGGACATCAGCAGCCCGACGGCCAGGACGCACACTCCGGTCGCGGCGAAGAAGGAAGGAGGCAGCGCGCCGCGGCGGGCGCCGCGGTCGAGGAGCGGGGTGAGGACGATGGTCAGACTGATGATGAGCCCGGCGTTGGCGGCGCTGGTGTGAGCGACGCCGTACGTCTCCACGACCAGGACCGCGGCCTGGGTCAGCCCCAGGGGCACACCGGCCCGCAGCTCGTCACGCGTCCACCGGCGCGATCCGCGCCGCCGGGCGGCGACGACGCCGAGACAGGCGAGCGCGGAGAGGGCGTAGCGGGCGAACAGCACCATCAGGACGGGGAGCGCGGCAGTGGCCGTCTGGGCGGACAGATAACTGGAACCCCAGACGAGCGCGACAAGGAGGAGTACCGCATCGGTACGGCGGACGTCGGACACCCGTCTACGGTGCACCGGAGCCATCCATGAAGCCCAGTGCCAATCTCTAAAATGATCATTTAGCGGTCCTACATCGTCGCTACACTGGGGCCATGGACGAACGCCAGCTGCGGATCCTGCGGGAGCTCGGCGAACTGGGCAGCGTCACGGCGGTCGCCGAGGCGCTGCTGGTGACGCCGTCGGCGATCTCCCAGCAGCTACGGCTGCTTCAGCGCGCGATCCCGGTGCCGCTCACCGAGCGCCAGGGGCGACGGCTGGTGCTCACCGACGCCGGGCAGGCGCTGGCGGGCGCGGCCGTGGAGGTGGAGACGGCGCTGGCCCGCGCACGGCACACCGTCGAGGAGTTCGTCGGACGGCCCGATGGCGAGGTGTCGGTGGCGGCGTTCCACAGCGCGGGCGCCGCGTTCTTCCCGCCGCTGCTGCGCGCGCTGGCCGGGCCGGGCAAGCCGGTGCCGAGGCTGGCCGACGAGGACGTACCGCAGGAGGACTTCCCCCGGCTCACCCGCGGATACGACCTCGTCCTGGCCCACCGCCTGGACCACGCCCCGCCATGGCCGGACACCGTGGCCACGACGACGCTGCTGCACGAGCCGCTGGACGTGGCCATGCCCGCCGACCACCCCCTGGCCGCCAAGCGCCGCGTCACCCCGCACGACGTGGCCGACGAGCCGTGGATCACCGTGCACGAGGGATTCCCGGTCCTGGCGACGATCGAGGCCATCGCCGCCGCGGCGGGCCGCAGGCTCCATCTGGCCCATCGCATCAACGAGTTCTCGGTGGTCGCCGAGGCCGTGGCCGCCGGGGGCGGTATCGCCCTGATGCCGCGCTGGACCATGCGCCCGCATCCGGCGCTCGTGCTCCGGCCGCTCAGCGGAGCGCAGGCGCGACGCCACATCGACGCCCTGTACCGCCCCGAGCGCACGGCCCGCACAGCGGTCCGCACGGTCCTCGCGGAACTACGCCGAGCCGCCCGAAGCATCCAGGTCAGAGATTCGTAGCGCTCACAACGGATACCACCGCACCGCCTCGTCCCCCTCCCGGAGCGATGCCACCCGCCGCTCGAACTCGGCCAAGGCCTTCGGATTGCTCGGCGCATGCTGAGCCACCCACGCACAACTGGCCGTCTCCCGGGCGCCACGCAACACCGAACACCCCTCCCACTCCCGCACATCCCACCCATACGCCTCGGTGAAGGAGTCGTACGCCTCGCCCGGGAGCCCGTAGCGGTCGTGGGACAGGGCCATCACCACCAGGTCATGCTCGCGCAGGTCCGCGGATACCGTCTCCAGGTCGACCAGAACCGGCCCCTCCGGCCCCACATGCACATTGCGCGGCAGCGCGTCCCCGTGGATCGGCCCCGGCGGCAGATGCGGCGTCAGCGCCGCCGCCTGCGCGGCGAACCCGTCCCGCCGCTCCCGCAGATACGCCGCGTCCGCCGGGGCGATCGCGTCCCCGGCGAGCCGCAGCCAGCGCTCCACACCGCCCAGCAGATCACGGGGCGGCAGATCGAGGGAGGGTGCGGGCAGGGCGTGCACGACCCGGAGCAGTTCGGCCAAATCCCGTGGCTCGGCGGGCCGTACGGCGTCGGGGAGCCGGTGCCACACCGTCACCGGGTGACCGTCGACCAGCAGGGGCTCGGGCTCGGCCGCCCGTACCGCCGGCACACTCGACTCCGCGAGCCACAGCGCGATGTCCAGTTCGCGGCGCGCCCGGTCGAGGAGCTCGGCGTCGCGGCCCACCTTGACGACCAGGTCCCCGGCCGCGAACACGGCGTTCTCGCCCAGCGCGAGCAGCCGTGCCTCGCGGGTCGCGCCGGGCAGTACTCCCGCCGCGGCCAGTACGTCCCGGGCCCGTGCCTCGTCCATCGTCCGCCTCCGTCGTCCACGTCTTCCGCCGTCGGGTTCCGGCCATCCGCCGGTCAGTGTCGCATCGGCACAGGTGGGGCGGCGTGCGCGGTGCCTTGACGAGGCAGACCGCCTTCACGACCATGACGTGGTCGGCCGAGCCGTCAAAGGGGCTGATTCCGTGACATTGGTGACCGAGGCTTCGCCACCGAGGAGACCGGCCGGTCGCAAGCCCGGCGGGGCCCGGCCCCGGCGGGCCGTCGACCACGGCGCCTGGTTCCTGGTGCTGCCCGCCCTGATCCCCATCCTCGTCCTCAGCGTCGGGCCGCTGCTCTACGGGATCCTGCTGGCCTTCACCGACGCCCAGTCGGGCCGTACCGAGCCCACCCGGTGGATCGGTGCCCTCAACTTCCGGGACCTGCTGCAGGACACGCTGTTCTGGGAGTCGTTCCGGATCGGGCTGGTGTGGGCGGTCGGGGTGACCGTGCCGCAGTTCCTGCTCGCACTCGGCCTCGCCCTGCTGCTCAACCAGGACCTGCGGCTGCGCTGGCTGGCCCGCGCCCTGGCGATCATCCCCTGGGCGATGCCCGAGGTCGTCGTCGGCATCATGTGGCGGCTCGTCTACAACCCGGACGCGGGCATCCTCAACGAGACCCTGCGCGACATCGGTCTGGGCGAAGGCCGCGACTGGCTCAGCGGGCTGGCCACCGCGCTGCCCGCCGTGATCGTCGTCGGCGTCTGGGCGGGCATGCCCCAGACGACGGTCGCGCTGCTCGCCGGACTCCAGAACACCCCGCGCGAACTCCACGAGGCCGCGGCGGTCGACGGCGCGAGCGCCTGGCGCCGCTTCCGCACGGTCACCTGGCCCGCCCTCAGGCCCATCGCCCTGGCCATCACCGCACTCAACCTGATCTGGAACTTCAACTCCTTCGCCCTGGTGTACGTCCTCACCAGCGGCGGGCCGGGCGGCCGGACCCGTCTGCCCATGCTCTTCGCCTACGAAGAGGCCTTCCGCTACGGACAGTTCGGCTACGCGGCGGCGATGGGCTGCGTGATGGTGGCCGTGATCTCGATCGCCCTGGCCGTCTTCCTCGCCGGCCGCCTCAGGGGAGGTGACGACGCGTGAGGACCAGCCGCCCGGCCCGCGTCGGCCAGTACACCGCGCTGCTCGCGTATCTCGTCTTCCTCGCCTTCCCGTTCCTCTGGCTGGTCTCCACCGCGTTCAAGCCGCCGCGCGAGCTGGGCAGCCTGCACCCGACCTGGATCCCCGAGGACCCCACCCTCGCCAACTTCCGGCAGGCCTTCGACGAACAGCCGCTGCTGCACGCCGCCCGCAACTCCCTGCTCGCCGCACTCGCAGCGGCGGTCGTCGCCGTGCTGATCGCGACACCGATGGCCTATGTCGTCGCCCGACGCCGCACCCGGCTGGCCAAGGCGGTGACGGGCTGGGTGGTGATCAGCCAGGCGTTCCCGTTCGTGCTGCTGATCATCCCGCTGTTCCTCGTACTGAAGAACCTCCGCCTGATCAACTCCGTGCCAGGGCTGGTGCTCGTGTACGTGGTGTGGGCGCTGCCGTTCGCGCTGTGGATGCTCGCCGGGTACGTGCGGGCCGTACCACCCGAGCTGGAGGAGGCCGCGGCGGTCGACGGGGCGGGGCGGGTGCGGACGCTGGTGTCGGTGACGGCGCCGCTGCTCGCGCCGGGCATCGTGGCGACCGGGCTGTTCGCGTTCATCACCGCGTGGAACGAGTTCTTCTTCGCGCTCGTGCTGCTCAAGACACCGGAGAAACAGACCCTTCCGGTGGTGCTCACCCATTTCATCGGCGCCGAGGGCGTCGCCGACCTCGGCCCGCTCGCGGCGGCCGCGTTCCTCGCGACGCTGCCGTCGCTGGTCGTCTTCGCGATCATCCAGCGGCGGATCACGGGCGGCATGCTCACCGGGGCGGTGAAGAGCTGATGCGCACACGCCTGCTGGCCCTCGTCCTCCTGCTGCTCCTCGCCGGCTGCTCCTCCGGCGGCAGCCGCGACGACGACGGCCGCATCGCCCTGCGCTTCCAGTCCCTGGCCTGGCAGGAGGAGTCGGTCGAGGCCAACAAGGAACTGGTGAAGGAGTGGAACGCCACCCATCCGGACGTCCGGGTCGAGTACGTCCAGGGCAGCTGGGACAGCGTCCACGACCAGCTCCTCACCGCCTTCGAGGGCGGCGAGGCACCCGACATCATCCACGACGCCTCCGACGACCTCGCCGACTTCGCCTACGGCGGCTACCTCGCCGACCTCACCGCTCTGCTGCCCGCGCGGCTGAAATCGGACATCCCGCAGCGCAGTTGGGAGACGACCACCTTCGGGGACGGCATCTACGGCGTGCCGTTCCTCCAGGAGCCGCGCGTGCTGATCGCCAACGCGCAGTGGCTCAAGCGGTCCGGCGTACGGATCCCGACGCCCGAGAAGCCGTGGAGCTGGGCCGAGTTCCGCCGGATCACCGCACAGCTCAGCGGCCGGGGGAAGTACGGCATCGCCTGGCCGCTCAAGGAACCGGTCTCCGCCACGCTCAACCTCTCCCTGTCTACGGGCGGACAGCTCTTCCACCGCGGAGCCGACGGCAAGGTGACGGTCCGGTTCGAGGCGGCCGACCAGGTGGTGCCGCGCACCATCCACGCCCAGGCCGGCACCGACCGCAGCGCCTCGCCCACGACCCTGGGCAGCGGCGGCTCCGACACCCTGCCCGGCTTCTTCGGCGGCAGGTACGCGATGGTCCCGCTCGGCTTCTCCTACCGCCAGCAGATCGCGCAGCAGGCCCCGAAGGGCTTCGACTGGCAGGTGCTGCCCGCCCCGGCCGGTGCCGGGGGACTCACCCAGGGTGTCAGCCCGCAGACGCTGTCCGTCGCTGAGGACTCCCCGCACAAGAAGGAGGCGGCCGCCTTCATCGACTTCCTGCTGAGGCCGGAGAACATGGTCCGCCTCGCCCTCGGCGACTGGATGCTGCCGACCGGCACGCGGGCGCTGAACGACCCGGCCCTGCGCACACCCGAGCACGGCTGGTCCACGGGCACGGCGCTCGCCGCCCACCTGCGCCCGGCGCCCGCACAGACCGTACGGGGCTACCCCGAGTGGAAGGACAAGGTGGCCACCCCGGCCCTCCAGGAGTACTACAGCGGGGCGATCGGCATCCGCGAACTGCGGGAACGCCTGGAGGGGGACGGCAACCTGGTGCTGGCGCGCTACCAGCGCTGAACCCGGAGAAATCCCGTTGTGCGTCGCCACCGGCGGCACCTAGCGTGCTGCCCGTGGGAATCAACGCGATCTGCATCTCCGGTCACGGCCGGGGCTGCGCGCACGCCGCACGGGTGCGCCGCGGCCCCGGAGCCCTGACCGGCCCGGGGAGCCACGCCCGCTGAGCCTCTGAGCCCGGCGTCTCACCTCGCTGCTCTCCCTCTGTCTTCCGGTCGGGGCCTTCGGCTGCCCTCACACCCCTCACGGAAGACAAGGACCGCAGGCCATGGCCCGCCCCACCGCTACTTCCCGCGCGCTCTCGCAGAACTTCCTCGCGGACCGCGCCACCGCCGAACACTTCGCCCGACTCGCCGTCCCGGGAGCCCGGCCCGTCCCGCTGCTGCTCGAAGTCGGCGCGGGCAAAGGGGCGTTGACCGTTCCGCTGGCACGACGCTGCCGGGAGTTGCGCGCGTACGAGATCGACCCGCGGCTCCTCCCAGGCCTGCGCAGCCGCTTCTCCGGCACGCCGCATGTCCGTGTCGTCGGCGGGGACTTCCTGGCCGCACGCCCGCCGCGCACGCCCTTCTCGGTCGCCGGGAACGTGCCGTTCTCCCGTACCGCGGCCGTCGTCGACTGGTGCCTGCGTGCTCCCGCGCTCACCGACGCCACGCTGCTCACCCAGCTCGAGTACGCCCGCAAACGCACCGGCGACTTCGGCAGCTGGACGCTGCTGACGGTCCGGACCTGGCCCCGATACGAGTGGCGGCTGCTGGGCCGCGTCGGCAGGCGCAGCTTCCGGCCCGTGCCGCGCGTGGACGCCGGGGTGCTGCGCATGGAACGGCGCGACACCCCGCTGCTCGGCGCCGCCGGGTACCGGAGCTGGTGCCATCTGGTCGAGCTGGGCTTCTCCGGGGTCGGCGGTTCCCTGCACGCGTCGCTGCGGCGGGCCCACCCGAGGCGGCGGGTGGACGCCGCGTTCCGGGCGGCGCGCCTGGATCCGGGCGTGCTGGTGGGCGAGGTGGCGCCGGAACGGTGGCTGCGGCTGCACGAGGAGCTGACCTGCTGAACCCAGAGCGGTTGCACGAGACGTCTCGTCTCGCATATGGTCCGGCGCATGACCAGTCGCGCTCATATCGCCATGTTCTCCATCGCCGCCCACGGGCACGTGAACCCGGGTCTGGAGGTGATCCGCGAGCTCGTGGCGCGCGGCCACCGCGTGACGTACGCGATCCCGCCGGTCTTCGCGGAGAAGGTCGCGGAGACCGGCGCCGAGGTGAAGCCGTGGAACTCGACGCTGCCCTCGCCCGACGACGACCCGGAGGCCTGGGGGAGCACACTGCTGGACAACGTGGAGCCCTTCCTCGACGACGCGATCCAGGCCCTTCCACAGCTGATCGAGGCGTACGAGGGCGACGAGCCGGACCTCGTCCTGCACGACATCGCCTCCTACCCGGCCCGCGTCCTGGCCCACCGCTGGGGCGTGCCCGCGATCTCCCTGTCGCCTGCCATGGTCGCCTGGGACGGGTACGAGAAGGAGGTCGCCGAGCCCATGTGGGAGGAGCCGAAGAAGACCGAGCGCGGCCGTGCCTACTACGCCCGCTTCCACGCCTGGCTTGAGGAGAACGGCATCACCCGGCACCCCGATGCCTTCGGGGCCGGCCCGACCGCTCGATCGTCCTGATCCCCAAGGCCCTTCAGCCGAACGCGGACCGCGTCGACGAGACCGTGTACTCCTTCGTCGGAGCCTGCCAGGGCGACCGCAGCGCCGAGGGCGGCTGGGAGCGGCCGGCCGGTGCCCAGAAGGTCGCGCTCGTCTCGCTCGGGTCCGCCTTCACCAAGCAGCCCGGCTTCTACCGCGAGTGCGTCAAGGCGTTCGGCGACCTGCCCGGCTGGCGCCTGGTGCTCTCGGTCGGCAAGCACATCGACCCGGCCGAGCTCGGGGAGGTCCCCGCGAACGTCGAGGTGCGCTCCTGGGTGCCGCAGCTGGCGATCCTGAAGCAGGCCGACCTGTTCGTCACGCACGCGGGCGCGGGCGGCAGCCAGGAGGGCCTGGTCACGGCCACGCCGATGATCGCCGTACCGCAGGCCGCGGACCAGTTCGGCAACGCGGAGATGCTCCAGAGCCTCGGTGTCGCCCGGTACGTGCCCACGGAGGAGGCGACCGGCGAGGCTCTGCGCGAGGCGGCCCTCGCCCTCGTCGACGATCCGGAGGTCGCCCGTCGCCTGAAGGACATCCAGGCGGAGACGGCCAGGGAGGGCGGCACCCGTCGCGCGGCCGACCTCATCGAGGCCGAACTCGCCGCTCGTAGGGGTAGCCGGGCCGCTCGCCAGGCATAGTCGGGGCAGCTGTCACCCGCTGGTCCGTCACACCGTGACGGCCTGGCGGGTGAGGGTCATGCGGGCGTGGTCGAGAGCGGCGTCCATGCGCGCCGCCTGCCCCTGGGTGAACATGAACATCGCGGCGTCGTCCGTGTAGTCCATGTAGTTCATGAACATGTCGCCGTTCGGTCCGTTGCCGCACGACACATGGGGGAAGTCGGGTGAACCCGTGTTCGGCCCGCCCTGGTTGGGGGTGTCCGCCACGAAGTCGCTGCCGCTGCACCCCTCGTCGTCGTCGCCCCAGATGTGCCGCAGGTTCAGCCAGTGCCCGATCTCGTGCACGGCCGTGCGGCCGCCGTCGAAGGGCGCGGCGGCGGTGCCGGTGGTCCCGAAACCGGTGTGCGTGACGACCACTCCGTCCGTGGAGGCGGCGCCGCCCGGGAACTGGGCGTAGCCCAGCAGGCCGCGCCGCAGTTGGCAGACCCAGAAGTTCAGGTAGACGTCCGCGGGCCAGGCGTCGTGGCCGCCGCTCAGGCTGAATTTGACCAGGTCGTCCGTGTCCCAGGCCGGGGTCGAGGTCTGCGTCCGCGTGATGCCGTCCGTCGGGCGGCCCAGCGGGTCGGTCCGGGCGAGGTGGAACTGGATGCGCGCATCGGCCACGAGGTCCTGCCAGGCCTCGGGGACCTTGTCCACGTCCGGGTTGCTCGCGCGGAAGTCCTGGTTGAGCACCTCGATCTGACTGTGGATCTGGGCGTCGCTCACGTTCTGCTCGGCTGTGTTGTGCACGACGTGCACGACGACGGGGATGTCGACGAGGCTCTGCCGGGCGGTGGCCGTCTCCAAGTGTTCGTAGGCGAACGCGGCGTTCTCGATCTGGGCCCGGTTCTCGGCGTACTCGGGGTTCAGGGTGAGGAGCCTGCGGTGCACCTCCATGGCGCCGCACCAGCGGCTGTAGTCGGCGGAGGTGACGCGGTGGTAGGACTGCGCATCGGACATGACTGCCCCTCGGGGGAGCTGGGGGTGTGCCGCGTAGGCGGCTGCTGTTGTGCGCGTGTGACACGCGCCGCGAGGGCCGGGCGACGCCGGGCGGAGCGGTCGGTTGCCCGTTCCCTCCGAACCCATACACTGATAATGCTAGTCATTCGGGTGTAAAACCGGCAATTTGGATAGCTTGGCGAGCGAGGTGGCCGGATCATGAGCGAGCCCCCATCGGAGCTGTTCCGCTCGTGGCTCCATTCCTACGAGGAGGACCACGAGGACGTGCGGGTGTACCGGCCGGACGACCACCCGTTCCCGCCGGCGCGCGGGCGGCGCGGCATGGAGTTCGCGCCCGACGGCACCTTCGTCGACCACCCGCTGGGACGCGGGGACGCACCTGGCGCCGTGCCCGGCCGCTGGCGGCTCGTGCCGGACCGTCGCATCGCGCTCACGTTCGGGGGTGCTCGCCCGGACCGGGAGCTGGAGATCCTGCGCTGCGACGAGGACGTGCTGCACGTGCGGCGACTCACCGGCTGAAAGAGCCCGTCGGTTCCGGGGGAACCGACGGGCCCGCACGCGGCAGCGGGGGATCAGACCCTGCGAGAAGGCGAAGGCCACGATCGGGGCCCGAAGGGGGGCATAGCGGGCTCCTCGGCTGTGTGGATCCTGAGCAGGAGGTTGTGCCCGGCAGCGACCGATGAGTAATTTCGGGACCCGGGCAGCCGCCCGCCGGCCGTCGTGCCCACCCCCACGGGGCACGACGGCCGCCTTGTGCCATGAGCGTCGCTGCCCCCGCACTCCTCGCGCGTATTCTTGGGCCCCCTTCAGCCGGGAGCGGGTGGCGAAGGTCGGGCACGAGATGCCAGATGCCGTCGCTGCCCTTCTTGGCGTAGGTCTGAAGGCACTCGTCACCGGAGCCGACCGGGTTGTATCCGCCCGCGGCCCCTGGGACATGCCCGCGCTGTCGTAGCTGGCGGCGAAGGCCAACTCGTCACAGGACTGCGTGTCGGGCTGGGGCAGGTCTCGGCACTCCTGCTGGATGGAGTCGATCGAAGCCGCAGGTCGTGGCCGGCCGGGCAGACCCCGCCGCCGAACGCCGACGACTCCTCATCAGGACCTCGAGCAAGGAACCCGCAGCCCGGGTGATGCCCGGCCGCGTCAGCCACGCGCTGACCATCACCGGCACGGTGCCGGGCACGGGCAGGCACACGAAGCAGAAGGCCGCCGACCCCGGCAGCACCGCAGGCGGCACACCGTCTCCGGCACTGACCGGCTCCTCCGAGCCGCAGTTGTCGACGATGAGCATGACGACCACGTCCACCGACGACCCCGTATCTCGTCAGGAGCTCTTAGGGTGTGCGGATGACGACGTACGCGGCACTGTTGCGCGGAATCAACGTGGGCGGCAGCAAGAAGGTCCCGATGGCGGACCTGCGCGCACTCCTGACCGGCCTCGGCCACGAGGACGTACGGACGTACCTCCAGAGCGGCCAGGCCGTGTTCACCTCCGGTCACGGCGACGAGGAGTCGCTGGCCGCCGAAATCACGCACGCCATCGAGAAGCACTTCGGGTTCGGCGTAGACGTGCTCGTGCGCGACCACGCCTATCTGAAGGCGATCGCCGACGCCTGCCCCTTCCCGGCCGCCGACCTGGAGCCCAAGCAGCTCCACGTCACCTACTTCTCCGCCCCCGTGTCTCCCGAGCGCTTCGCGGAGATCGACGAATTCGCCTACCTCCCCGAGGAGTTCCGCCTGGGCGACCGCGCCCTGTACCTGTACGCCCCGAACGGCCTGGGCCGCTCCAAACTGGCCGAGCACCTCTCGAAGCCGCGCATCACCAAGGGCGTCATCGCCACCACCCGTAACTGGAACACCGTCGTCAAGATGGTGGAGATGACGGATGCCTGAACACGATCCGGCCGTCGAGGCCGCCATCGAGGGCGAGCTGGCGCTGCTCGACCCGGACGTGCGCCGCTCGCCCGAGCGGGTCGGGGCGCTGCTGCACCCCGACTTCCACGAGTTCGGCGCCTCCGGGCGGCACTGGAGCCGGGCCGCCGTCATCGCCGCCCTGGCCGAGACCACCGACCTCGATTCCCCGCCCGTCGTCACCTCCCAGGTGCACGGCGTACGGCTGGCCCCCGACCTCGTCCACCTCGTCTTCGACACCGAGTACGACGGCAGGCGCGCACACCGCAGTTCGCTGTGGCGGCGGACGGAGGACGGTTGGCTGCTCTACTTCCACCAGGCCACGCCCTTCAGCGACCGGCGAGAGTGACCCTCCGGTCGCCGAGGTAGGTCGTGTACGACGTGATCTCCGCGGGGACGGCCAGCCGCGCGTCCTCGTAGGGCCGCGCCAGGTCGTCCTGGGAGCCGACCGCGTCGGCCGCCGCCAGTTCGTGCCCGGTGAGCGGCACCCGGCCGAGGAACTGC
Organism: Streptomyces sp. DG1A-41; assembly: GCF_037055355.1. Taxonomy (GTDB): domain Bacteria; phylum Actinomycetota; class Actinomycetes; order Streptomycetales; family Streptomycetaceae; genus Streptomyces. The sequence goes on from NZ_CP146350.1 coordinate 7,239,336, forward strand.
GGACCCCAGCCGTCCCAGGGGAGCAGTTCGACGCCGTTGACGGCGGCCAGGTCGCGCACCACATTGCCCCACACGAACCACAGCCCCCGCAGCCGGTCGACGCCGCTGAGCCCGAAGTCCATCGGATCCGCCCGCCCCTCGCGGCAGGCCCGCCAGGCCTTCCCGGCCACGAGGAACCGGTCCCTCGGCACGTCCACGGGGTCGAACGGCACGTCGTACCCGTGGTGGACCTGCGCGTCGGCCAGCCGCCACCGCCCCTCCGGCGTGCGGTACTCGGTCACCCAGTGGTCCTCGTGGAAACCGTCGACGAAGTACGACGCGAAGCCGCAGCGCAGCCGCGCGGGCGTCCCCGTGGCCCGCAACAGCGAGCACAGCAGCAGCGAGAAGTCCCGGCACGTGCCGACGAACCGCTCCTTCGGCGCCCGCTCTTCGGTGAGCGGGGCGTCACCGCGCTCCCGCAGGATCCTCAGGATCTTTGTGACGTAGCGGGACTCGGCGTCGTGGTGCAGCCGCGCCTCGGGCACGGAGTATCCGAACAGCTCTCCCTCACCCCGATGGATGATCACGTCCCGTACCAGGCCGGTGAGTTCCCCCGGGTCACGCGGCAGGCCGCTCGTGTCCAGGTCACCGGGGTCGCTGTACGGCGTCTGCCTCAGGTAGTCGTCCATGCCCCGGACCCTCGCCCCTGCCCCAGGGGCAAGGTCAACGGCACCGGACGTTTGGCCGAATCACCCCCACACGAACCGGGGCCTTGGCACGGTAGGACCATGACGAGCACCGATCACCCGACGACTCCATCCGGTCGTACGACGGCCGTCCAGGCCATGCGCGGCGCGGCGACGCAGCTTGCCGAACTGCTCGGCACGACCCCCGACTCCGTCACCGCCGTCCGCCCGACGCCCGACGGCTGGACGGCCGACGTGGAGGTCGTGGAACTGGAGCGGGTCCCCGACACCATGACCATCATGGCGACCTACCGGGTCATACTCGACCCGGAGGGCCGGCGCATGGGCTACGAACGGGTGCGCCGCTACGCCCGCGGCCAGCTCGACCGAGGGCGTTAGCGCCCGTCCCGCTCCTTCCGACTTCCCTCCGCGGGAGGTGTTTTCGGTGTGTGCGTGAACACGTCCGCCGCCCACCCCGTACCTACGGACGGCACGAGAACGAGTCTCGCGAGAGGAATCGCACCGTGACCGTCATGACACAGACCGGCGGGATGCAACCCGCCGCCACCTCCGGCGGGTCGGGGACCGGTGGCCTCTTCGACATCCTCGAACTGATCCTGGACCGCGGGCTCGTGATCGACGTGTTCGTCCGTGTCTCCCTGGTCGGCATCGAGATCCTGAAGATCGACATACGGATCGTCATCGCCAGCGTCGACACCTACCTCCGCTTCGCCGAGGCCTGCAACCGCCTCGACCTCGAGTCCGGCCGCAAAGCCCCCGACAAACTCACCGACATCGTCGGCAACCTGGTCGAGAGCGGCGCCCGAGGCAAGACCAGCGGCGCGATCGGCGGGGCCATCGACGCGATCGGCGACATCTTCGACCGCGACGACAAGGACCGCAGGGAGGAGGAGCGGTGAGCGGCGTCTACGTCTACGCCGTCACCCGCTCCGACCACCCCCTGCGGCTCGACGGCCTGCGCACCGTCGGAGGGACCGACGGTCCCCCGCGCGTGGTCGTCCACGGCCCGCTCGCCGCCGTGGTCAGCGCCGCGCCCCCCGACCTGCGTCCCAAGCGGCGCGACCTCGCCGCCCACCAGGAACTCCAGGAACGGCTCATGGCGGACGGCTCGGTCCTGCCCATGAGGTTCGGCCTGCTCGCCCCCGACGACACCGCCGTCAGAACGGCCCTGGAGGAGCGGGGCCGGGACTATGCCCGAAGGCTCGGCGAACTGCACGGCACCGCCGAGTTCAACCTCAAGGCCGCCCGCGACCAGGACGACCTGCTGCGCGAGGTGCTCGACGAGTCCGAGGAGGCCCGGCGGCTCAACCAGCGCACCCGTCACGGCACCGGCAGCTACGAGGACCGCCTCGCCCTCGGCGAACTGGTGGCCCGGCAGGTCGACGCCCGGCGGCGGCGGCAGGCCGACGAGATCGTCGGGCGGCTGTCCGCACTGACCAGGTCCAGCGTCGTGGCGGACCCGGCCGAGGACGACTTCCTCAACGTGTCGTTCCTCGTCGAACGCGCCCGCGCCGAGGAGTTCACCACGGCCGGCCGGCGCCTGGCCCACGACTACGGCGACGCCTACGACTTCCGGCTGCGCGGCCCCCTGCCCCCGTACAGCTTCGCCGGCTGACCATGGGCCTGCTCACCGGCATCCTCACCCTCCCGCTCGCGCCCCTGCGCACCACGCTCTGGGCCGCCGAGCAGCTACAGGCAGCCGCCGAGGCGCAGTACTACGACCCGGCCCCCGTCCGGCAGGCCCTCGTCGATCTGGAACGCGCCCTGCTGGAGGGACGCGTCGACGAGGACGAGTACGACCGCCGCGAGGACGAACTGCTGGACCGACTCGACGAGATCACCGCCCGGAGACGAGCCCCCCGACCATGACCCATCCGGCAGCAGGCGGACTCACCGGACCACCCCGCCCATCTTCCCCCTACGACCACGGGCCCGGCCCCCAGAGCGCCAACCTCGCCGACATCCTCGAACGCGTCCTCGACAAGGGCGTGGTCATCGCCGGCGACATCCGGATCAACCTGCTCGACATCGAACTGCTCACCATCAAGCTGCGCCTGCTCGTCGCCTCCGTCGACAAGGCGAAGGAGATGGGCATCGACTGGTGGGAACACGATCCCTCCCTCTCCTCCCGGGCCGCCCGCCCGGAACGGTCCCTGGCCGACGAGAACGAACGACTGCGCGCCGAGATCGCCGCCCTCAAGGCGGCCGACAGGAGGCCGGAGCCATGACCGACCCGAACCGCGTCTACGCCTACGCGGTCCTGCGACGCACCCCCGAGGCCGCCGCGGCGGTGGCTGATCTGCGCGGGGTCGCCGGCGACCCGATACACCTGGTGGAGCCCGCCAACCCCGCCTCACAGCCGGCCTTCGCCGTCGGCCACGTCCCGGCGGCCGACTACGACGAGGCCCCCCTCAAGGCCCACCTCGACGACCTGGACTGGCTGGAGTCCACGGTCCGGTCCCACCACGCCGTGGTCGCCGCGCTCGTCGCGAGCGGCGCCGCCGTCCTGCCCCTCCGCCTGGCCACCGTCTACCCCGACGAGGACCGTGCCCGGCAGGCCCTCGACACCCGCAGCGCGTACTTCCTGTCCCTCCTGGACCGCCTCACGGGCCACGTCGAACTCGGCGTCAAGATCTACGCCACCCCGGACATCACACCACCCGAGCCGGACACCGACGCCGGACGGGAAACCCCCACCGGCCTCGGCGTCGGCCGCGCCTACCTGGCGATCCGCCGCCGCAGACAACGCAGGAACGAGGAGGCCTGGCGCACGGTCGCACAGGCCGCCGCACACCTCACCCGGACGGCCGGCGCCCTCGCGGTCGACCGCCTCGCACACACCCCGCAACGCGGAAGCCTCGCGGGCCCGGCCCCCGGCACCAACGTCGGCAACGACGCCTACCTCGTCCCCGCCGACCGCGTCGACGCCTTCCGCACCGGCGTACTGGCGGCCGCCGAGGGCATCCCCGGCCTCCGCGTCGAAGTCACCGGCCCCTGGGCTCCCTACTCCTTCGCGTTCCAGCCGGAGCCGGCCGTGTGACAACCACGCACAGGTTGTAAGACTCACGGCGTGATGCCTCGGAGGGACCCGACGAACGGCGCACCGGACCGGAACCGAAGACGCTGGGGAGTTTTCACCCGCCGGGATTTCCGCCTGCTCTGGGTGGGCGGGACCGTGAGTGGGCGGGGCCTTGTCATGAGCCCGATGCGCCGCGAACAGGACCTTCCGCAGGCCCACGAAGCGGAACAAGCGCCCACCGGGGACTCAAGAGGGGTGCAAGGGGCCGTCTGACTGACAAGACGGCCGCCGCCCCTTTCAGGTTCCGGCGACTCCTCCGCACGCTGCTTTCAGGCGCTCACAGCCGCCAACGCCGGTACCCGAGCCGCGTCGTACCGCTCCAGCACCACCCGGGCCACCTCCGGCGCCGGCCCCAGGACTTCCGCCAGGACGTCCGCCTCCTCCGCGCCCCGGGCGATGCGGTCCGGGAGGAAGCCGGGGGCGAGGACGTAGGGGGCGACCGCCACCCGGGAGCAGCCGAGGGCCCGGAGTTCCCGGACGGCGTCCTCCGTGCGGGGGAGAGATGCGGAGGCGAACGCAGGCCGCACGGCGCACCAGCCGGTGTGCCGCCACTCCCGCGCGATTTCTGCGATCACTGCGATCGCCTCCGGGTCGGTGGATCCCGCCGAGGCCAGCACGACCCCGGTCGAGGACTTCTCGGCGGGGGAAAGCCCCGCCTCGTACAGGCGTCGCTCCAGGGCGGACAGCAACAGGGGCGACGGGCCCAGGACCTCCGCCTGGCGGATACGGAGCTGCGGGGGAGCGTCCGCGAGGACCGCCGGGATGTCCGCCTTCGCGTGGAACGCCCGGGTCAGGAGGAGGGGGAGGGCCACGACGTCACGGACGCCCTGGACCGCCAGGGACTCCAGCACCCCCTGCACCGAGGGCACGTTGAAGTCCAGGAAGCCCGTCTCCACGCGTGCGTCGGGACGCAGGGAGCGGACCCGGCGTACCAGGGCATGCACCGTCGCGGCGTGCCGCGGGTCGCGGCTGCCGTGGGCGATGACGAGGAGAACAGGCTTGTTGATCATGGGACGTCAGCTCTTCACCAGCAGGCCGCGGCTGCGCAGCACCCACCGCTCCAGCGGGCTGAAGATGAGCAGGTCGATGGCGATGCCGACGATGAGGATGAGGAGGATGGCTTCGAAGACCATGGCCATGTCGCTGGCGTTGCGGCCGTTCTCCAGCAGCTGTCCGAGGCCGACGCCGAGGTCGGGGAAGGAGGCGATGATCTCGGCGGCCATCAGAGAGCGCCAGGAGAAGGCCCAGCCCTGCTTCAGACCGGCGACGTAGCCGGGCAGGGCGGCCGGGAGGACGATGTGCCAGGTGCCCTTCAGACCGGTCGCGCCGAGGGTGCGGCCCGCGCGGAGGAACAGCGGCGGCACCTGGTCGACGCCCGAGACGAGGCCGTTGGCGATCGAGGGGACCGCGCCGAGCAGGATCACCGCGTACATCATCGAGTTGTTCAGACCCAGCCAGATGACCGCCGGGGGGACCCAGGCGACCGAGGGCAGTGACTGGAGGCCGGACAGGATCGGACCGAGGGCCGCGCGGACGAACTTCACGCGGGCCACGAGCAGTCCCAGGGGGGTGCCGATCACCAGCGCGAAGCAGAAGCCGAGCAGGCCGCGCGAGACGCTGGTCCAGATGTAGCCGAGCAGTTCGCCCTGGAGCCACGCCGTGTGGACCACGTCCCACACGGCGGACGGCGTGGGCAGCTTGGTCGGGTCGTCGACGACCTTGAACGAGACGAGGGCCTGCCAGACCGCCAGCACCAGCGCGACGGCGAGGACGGGCGGCAGGATCTTCTCGACGAAGGTCTGCCGGAACGGCGTGCGGCTCGTCTGCCTCGACTCCAGCGCGTCGAGGCCCGCCTCCAGTCCGGCGAGATCGCTGCCGTCCTTGGCGACGGTCGTCGAATCAGTGCTGGCCATGACGGCGGATCTCCCCACGCAGTTCTTCGGTGATCTCGACGGACAGCTCCGCCACGGCGGTGTCCTCGATGCGGCGCGGGTGCTCGATGTCCACCGTCCACTCGCGGGCGATGCGGCCCGGGCGGGAGGACAGCAGCACCACGCGCTGGGCGAGGCGGACGGCCTCGCGCACGTTGTGCGTGACGAACAGGACGGACAGCTGCGTCTCGCGCCAGATGCGCGTCAGCTCGTCGTGCAGCACATCGCGGGTGATGGCGTCCAGCGCGGCGAACGGCTCGTCCATCAGCAGCAGCTTGCTCTCCTGCGCGAGCGCGCGGGCCATCGCGACGCGCTGGCGCATCCCGCCGGACAGTTCGTGCACCCGCTTGCGGTGGGCGCCCTTGAGCCGGACGAGTTCGAGCAGTTCCTCGGCCCGATCGTGGCGCTCCGACTTCGGCACGCCCCTGAGCTTGAGGGCGAGTTCGATGTTCTTGCCGGCGGACAGCCACGGGAAGAGCGCGTGTTCCTGGAACATCAGCGCCGGGCGGCCGTCGGTGGTGATCTCGCCGACCGAGGGCCGGTCAAGGCCGGCGACCAGGTTGAGCAGGGTGGACTTGCCGCAGCCCGAGGCCCCCAGGAGGGTGACGAACTCGCCGGGGGCGACATCGAGGGTGATGTCGTCCAGGACGAGCTGCTGCCCGGCGGGGCCCGGGAACGACTTCGAGACGTGGGCGATCCGGGCGGCGTGGGTGGCCGTCTCGGTGCCGTCGGCGGCCTTGGCGAGGGTCGTGGCCATGGTCGTCACCTCCTGGGAACGGGTCGGGATGCGGGCTTACTTGACGCCGAGACCGGCGTCGTCGACCGTGGGCTCGCCCTCGGCCTTGAGGACCTTGTTCAGCGGCGCGAGGTCGTAGATGCCCTTCAGATCCGGCTTCTCCAGCAGCCCGGCCTTGACGGCGTGTTCGGCCTCGGTGTTGAGAGTGGAGGCCAGCGGGTCGTCGGTGAACTGGATCGACTTCCACGCCGGGTCCAGCACATCGGCGGGCAGCGCCTTGCCGGAGTCCTCCGCCAGCTGCTCGTTCGCTGCCGCCTTCGCCTCATCGGGGTGGGCGTTGATCCACTTGTTGGTCTCGACCGAGCCCTTGAGTACGGCCTCGACGACCCTCGGGTGCTTCTTCAGGAAGTCCTGGCGCACGATGATGTTCGTGATCACGAACTTCTTGTCCGGCCACAGCGACGCCTCGTCGAGGAGCACCTTGCCGCCCTCGGCGACCAGCTTCGACGCGGTCGGCTCCGGCACCCAGGCACCGTCGATCGACCCGGACTTGTAGGCGTCCGGGGTGACCTTGTTGTCGCTGCGGACGACCGTGACGTCACCCTTGCCGCTCTGTGGGTCGATCTTCCAGCCCTGGTCGGCGGCCCAGTTGAGGAACGCCACGTCCTGGGTGTTGCCGAGCTGCGGGGTCGCGATCCGCTTGCCCTTGACATCCTTCAACGACTTGATCTTGTCCGGGTTGACCACCAGCTTCACGCCGCCGGACGCCGAACCGCCGATGATCCGCAGGTTCTTGCCGTCCGCCTTGGTGTAGCCGTTGACGGCGGGGGAGGGGCCTATCCAGCCGATGTCGATGGAGCCGGAATTGAGGGCCTCGATCTCGGAGGGACCGGCGTTGAAGAGCGCGGGCTCGGCCTTGGTGGCGCCGAGCGCCTTCTGGAAGAAGCCCTTCCGCAAGCCCACGAGCGCGGTGCCGTGGGTCAGGTTCCCGAAGTAACCGATCTTGACGGTGTCGAGACCCTCGATCTTTTTCGCCCCGGCGGCGATCTTCACCGCCCCGTCGTCCTTGGCCTGGGAGCCGTAACCGCACGAGGCCAGCGTGAGCAGCGGCAGCGCGGCCAGTACCGCGAACGATCGGCGCAGCGCGGATGATGCAGGCACGGGAGGGATTCCTCTCGGAGGCCCGGCGAACACGGTCTCTCAGGTCGTGGCCGGGAGGTCGGCAGGTTTTCGTCTACGGCGGTGGGGGGTGCGGGCGCGCGAGCGGTGCGCGTACGTCAGCGCACACATCGCGCGACTCCGCCCTGCCCGCTGCCGAGAGCACCGCTGCCGACGCGGCCGCCCTCCTTCGCGAACATCGAGTAGAAGTCGGGGTGGTTCATGTCAGAAGTCCCACCCGTCGTCCTCGGACTCGTCCTTCACCGGATCCGGGGCGGCGAAGGACTCGCCGACCATGCCCGCGGTCAGCGTCGTGCCGTCGTTGGGGTCGATCAGGATGAACGAGCCGGTGCGCCGCGAGTCCGCGTAGGAGTCGACCGGCAGGGGTTCGGCGGTACGGATCTTCACCCGGCCGATGTCGTTGGCGACGAGCTGTCCCGGGTGCGGGTGCAGGGACAGATCGTCGAGCGTGAGGCGGGACGGGATGTCCTTCACGATCGCCTTGACCGTGCGGGTGCCGTGCTTGAGCAGCACCCGGTGGCCGAGGGTCAGCGGGGCGTCGGCGACGTGGCAGACGGTGGCTTCGATGTCCTGCGTCGTCGCGGGCGCGTCCTTGGTGGGCACGATCAGATCGCCGCGCGAGATGTCGATGTCGTCCTCCAGCAGGAGGGTCACCGACTGCGTCGTCCAGGCCACGTCGACCGGCTCGCCCAGCAGATCGATACCGGAGATCTTCGAGGTGCGGCCCGACGGCAGCACCGTGACCTCCTCGCCGACGTGGAAGGAACCGGCCGCGATCTGACCGGCGTAGCCCCGGTAGTCGGGGTGGTCCGCGCTCTGCGGCCGGATCACGTACTGCACGGGCAGCCGGGCGTGGCAGTGGCTCAGGTCGTGCGCGACCGGGACCGTCTCCAGGTGCTCCAGCACGGTCGGGCCGCCGTACCAGTCCATGTTCGCGGAGGCGTCGACGACATTGTCGCCGACCAGGGCGGAGATCGGGATGGCGGTGACCTCGGGAACGCCCAGCTCGGTCGCGTACGCCGTGAACTCCTCGGCGATCGCCGCGAACACCTTCTCGTCGTAGCCGACGAGGTCCATCTTGTTGACCGCGAGGACGGCGTGCGGGACGCGCAGCAGGGCGGCGATCGCGGCGTGCCGGCGGGTCTGCTCGACCACGCCGTTGCGGGCGTCGACGAGGATGACCGTCAGCTCCGCCGTGGAGGCGCCGGTGACCATGTTCCGGGTGTACTGCACGTGCCCGGGAGTGTCGGCGAGGATGAACCGGCGCCGGGGCGTGGCGAAGTAGCGGTAGGCCACGTCGATGGTGATGCCCTGCTCCCGCTCGGCCCGCAGACCGTCCGTCAGCAGCGCCAGGTCCGGCGCCTCCTGGCCCCGGCTGGCGGACGCCCGCTCCACGGCCTCCAGCTGGTCGGTGAGGACCGACTTGGAGTCGTGCAGCAGCCGCCCGACGAGGGTGGACTTGCCGTCGTCGACGGAACCGGCGGTGGCGAACCGCAGCAGCGTGGTGGCCGAGAGTTCCTCGGTCGTGATCGTGCTCATCTTTAGAAGTACCCCTCGCGCTTGCGGTCTTCCATCGCGGCTTCGGAGAGCTTGTCGTCGGCGCGGGTGGCGCCGCGCTCGGTCAGCCGGGAAGCGGCGATCTCCACGATCACCTTCTCGATCGTGTCGGCGTCGGAGTCGACGGCGCCGGTGCAGGACATGTCACCGACCGTGCGGTAGCGCACCAGGCGCTTCTCGACGGTCTCGCCGTCCTTCGGCCCGCCCCAGTCACCGGCCGTCAGCCACATGCCGCCGCGCTTGAACACCTCACGCTCGTGCGCGTAGTAGATCTCCGGCAGCTCGATGCCCTCGCGGGCGATGTACTGCCACACGTCCAGCTCGGTCCAGTTGGACAGCGGGAAGACGCGGACGTGCTCGCCCGGGGCGTGCCAGGCCGTTGTAGAGGTTCCACAGCTCCGGGCGCTGCCGTCGCGGGTCCCACTGGGAGAACTCGTCCCGCAGGGAGAACACCCGCTCCTTGGCCCGGGCCTTCTCCTCGTCCCGCCGGCCGCCGCCGAAGACCGCGTCGAAACGCTCCTGCTGGATCTTCTCGGTCAGCGGCAGCGTCTGGAGCGGGTTCCGGGTGCCGTCCGGGCGCTCCTTGAGCACACCCCGGTCGATGTAGTCCTGCACCGAGGCGACATGCAGCCGCAGTCCGTGCCGGGCCACCGTGCCGTCCCGGTAGTCGATGACCTCGGGGAAGTTGTGCCCGGTGTCCACATGCAGCAGCGAGAACGGCACCGACGCCGGCCGGAAGGCCTTCAGCGCCAGATGCAGCATGACGATCGAGTCCTTGCCGCCGGAGAAGAGAATCACCGGCCGCTCGAACTCACCCGCCACCTCCCGGAAGATGTGCACCGCCTCGGACTCGAGAGCGTCGAGGTGGGAGAGCGCGTACGGGCTGCCGGTCTCCTCGGAAACCGTGGCGGCGGTCGTCATGCCAGTCCCCTTTCGCTGAGCAGGGCGTACACGGACGCCGCGGACTCCTGCACGGTCTGGTTCTGCGACTCGATGCGCAGATCGGGCGACTCGGGTGCCTCGTACGGGTCGTCGACCCCGGTGAGCCCCTTGAGCTCGCCCGCGGCCTGCTTGGCGTACAGGCCCTTCACGTCCCGCTCGCTGCACACCTCGACCGGGGTCGCCACGTGGATCTCCACGTACGCGGTGCCGTTCGCCTGGTGCCGCTTGCGCACCGCGTCGCGGCTGTCCTGGTACGGCGCGATCACCGGGACGAGGGCGAGCACGCCGTTGCGGGCGAGCAGCTCGGCGACGAAGCCGATGCGCTGCACGTTGGTGTGCCGGTCCTCGCGGCTGAAGCCGAGGCCCGCCGAGATGAACTCGCGGATCTCGTCGCCGTCGAGCACCTCGACGCGGTGGCCCTCGGCGCGGAGCGCCGGCCAGCTCGTGGGCGATGGTGGTCTTGCCGGCACTCGGCAGACCCGTGAGCCAGACGGTGGCTCCGGTCGTCACGTCGGTCTCCTGAATCGTCTGAGTCGTCTGGGTCGTCGTCATCCGTGCAGCCCGCACTCGGTCTTGCTGCGGCCCGCCCAGCGGCCGGCGCGCGCGTCCTCGCCCTGAAGGACCCGGCGGGTGCAGGGGGCGCAGCCGACGGAGGCGTAGCCGTCCATCAGCAGCGGGTTCGTCAGGACGCCGTGTTCGGTGACGTAGGCGTCCACGTCGTCCTGGGTCCAGCGGGCGATCGGGGAGATCTTGACCTTCTGGCGCTTGTCGTCCCAGCCGACCACCGGGGTGTTCGCCCGGGTCGGGGACTCGTCGCGGCGCAGACCGGTCGCCCAGGCCTGGTAGTTCTTCAGGCCTCGCTCCAGAGGCTCCACCTTGCGCATGGCGCAGCACAGGTCGGGGTTGCGGTCGTGCAGCTTCGGGCCGAACTCCGCGTCCTGCTCGGCGACCGTCTGGCGCGGCGTGAGCGTGATGACGTTGACGTCCATCACGGCGTCGACCGCGTCACGGGTGCCGATGGTCTCCTCGAAGTGGTAGCCGGTGTCGAGGAAGACGACGTCGACGCCGGGCATCGCGCGGGAGGCGAGGTGGGCGACCACCGCGTCCTCCATCGAGGAGGTCACGCAGAAGCGCTTGCCGAACGTCTCGGCCGCCCACTGGAGGATCTCCAGCGCGGAGGCGTCCTCCAGGTCGCGGCCCGCCTGCTCGGCGAGCGCCTTGAGATCCTCCGCCGTGCGCTGTTCCTGAGCCGTGGTCATATCTTCGCCCCTCCGGTGTCGGATCGCTTCAGCCCCTGGGCCAGCAGCCCGAGGAACTTCAGCTGAAAGGCCCGGCTGCACGCCGCGCATTCCCACGCGCCGTGCCCCTCCTCGCTCGGACGCAGGTCCTCGTCACCGCAGTAGGGGCAGTAGAAGGGGGCCGCTCGCTCGCTCATGAGAGGGCCTCCTCGCTGGCCCGGGCCGCCCAGGTGGCGAACCGCTCGCCGTCCTCGCGCTCCGCCTGGAACCGCTTCAGGACACGCTCGACGTAGTCGGGCAGCTCTTCGGAGGTGACCTTCAGGCCGCGCACCTTGCGGCCGAAGCCGGCCTCAAGGCCGAGCGCGCCGCCCAGGTGCACCTGGTAGCCCTCGACCTGCTCGCCCTTGTCGTTGACGACCAGCTGGCCCTTGAGACCGATGTCCGCCACCTGGATACGGGCGCAGGCGTTCGGGCAGCCGTTGAGGTTGATGGTGATCGGCTCGTCGAAGTCCGGGATCCGGCGCTCCAGTTCGTCGATCAGGGAGGAGCCGCGCGCCTTGGTCTCGACGATGGCGAGCTTGCAGTACTCGATGCCGGTGCAGGCCATGGTGCCGCGCCGGAACGGAGACGGCTTCGTCGTCAGGTCCAGCGCCTCCAGGCCCTCGACCAGCGAGTCGACCTGCGACTCCTCGACGTCCAGCACGATCATCTTCTGCTCGACGGTCGTACGGACCCGGCCCGAGCCGTGCGCCTCCGCCAGCTCGGCGATCTTCGTGAGGGTGGTGCCGTCGACGCGGCCGACGCGCGGGGCGAAGCCGACGTAGAAGCGGCCGTCCTTCTGCCGGTGCACGCCGACGTGGTCGCGCCAGCGCTCCACGGGCTGGGCGGGCGCCGGGCCGTCGATCAGCTTGCGCTTGAGGTACTCGTCCTCCAGGACCTGCCGGAACTTCTCCGCGCCCCAGTCGGCGACCAGGAACTTCAGCCGGGCGCGCGTACGAAGGCGCCGGTAGCCGTAGTCGCGGAAGATCGAGATGACGCCCTCATAGACGTCCGGGACCTCGTCCAGCGGCACCCAGGCGCCGAGCCGGACGCCGATCTTGGGGTTGGTGGACAGGCCGCCGCCGACCCACAGGTCGAAGCCGGGGCCGTGCTCGGGGTGGTTCACGCCGACGAAGGCGACGTCGTTGATCTCGTGCGCCACGTCGAGCAGCGGCGAGCCGCTGATCGCCGACTTGAACTTGCGCGGCAGGTTCGAGAACTCCTTGTTGCCGATGATCCGGCGGTGGATCTCCCCGATGGCCGGGGTGCCGTCGATGATCTCGTCCGCGGCGATGCCGGCCACGGGCGAGCCGAGGATCACGCGGGGCGTGTCACCGCAGGCCTCGGTGGTGGACAGGCCGACCGCCTCCAGCCGGTTCCAGATCTCGGGCACGTCCTCGATCCGGATCCAGTGGTACTGCACGTTCTGCCGGTCGGTGATGTCGGCGGTGCCGCGCGCGAACTCCTGCGAGATCTCGCCGATGACCCGGAGCTGCCGGGTGGTCAGCGCACCGCCGTCGATGCGGACGCGCAGCATGAAGTACTCGTCGTCCAGCTCCTCCGGCTCCAGGACCGCCGTCTTGCCGCCGTCGATCCCGGGGCGGCGCTGGGTGTACAGGCCCCACCAGCGCATCCGCCCGCGCAGGTCGTTCGGGTCGATCGAGTCGAAGCCCCGCTTGGAGTAGATCGTCTCAATGCGTGTCCGTACATTGAGACCGTCGTCGTCCTTCTTGAACTGCTCGTTGCCGTTGAGCGGGGTGTGGTGCCCCGCGGCCCACTGACCCTCACCGCGGTGACGGCTCACCTTGCGGCGGGGAGTCGCGGCGGCAGGGTTCTGCGGGGTGGCGGCCATGGTTGATACGTCCTTCGGGACAGCAGTGGGTAGGGGTCGGCGCGGAGCGCCGTCGTTGAGGGGTGGCGGTCGGGTGACGGGCGGGAGGCTCTGACCTGCGCGCGGGCGCATGGGCATACGTGCGCGTCATTGCGCGGGGATGAGACGAGGAAGGGGGGTGTCGGGCTGCGTGAGTGCTCTCAGCGCGCCGGACAGATGGCGCTGGACATGCGGCCGAGGTCGACGTGGCGTCGACTCACCAAGGCAATCCCAGTTCCAGGCATGACGGAAGCGTGTCACGGCGATCTGGACACAGTCCAGCTTCGTCCAAGATTCGGACACTCCTGTCTCGAAATTCAAGACATGAGTGTCCTTGGTCACATCGGGCCGCCCCGGGGTGTCCGGCCAGGTCAGACGGGGAACGCCCGAGGCCACGGGCCCGGAGCGGTGACCTCCGGTTCCTCCTCGACCTTGGTGTCGAACAGCTTGAACCCACGGCGCTGATAGTTGTCCATCGCGCGCTCGCCGTCCTTGCTGCACGTGTGCAGCCAGACCCGCTTCGTGGGCGTCAGCCCCGCCCAGCGGTCCGCGAGGTCCCAGGCACGGGCCGTGCCGTACGACAGCAGGTGCCCCCCGATGCGCCGGCCGCGGAAAGCGGGGAGCAGGCCGAAGTAGAGGATCTCCACGACCGCGTCGTCCTGCGCCTCCAGCTCCATGTACCCCGCGGGCGTGCCACGGTCGTACGCCACCCAGGTCTCCACTCCGGGCCGCTCCAGGTGCTCCAGCCACCGCGCGTACGACCAGCCCAGCCGGTCCGTCCAGTGGATGTCGACGCCGACCGAGGCATACAGGAACCGGCTGAACTCGGGCGAGGGCACCTCGGAGCGGACGACCCGGACGTCCCCGTCCGGCGCGGCCGCCGGCAGCAGGTCGGTCGGGGCGGTCTGCTCCAGGGACCAAGTGGTCACGGCGATGGTGGTCATGCGGGCCAGAAAATCATCTGACCCACTGGTCTGTCGATTGACCTACTGCTCTGTCGACGACCGGCCCAGCGCCCTGTCCACCGACGCCAGCGGCAGCGCGAACAACATCCGCCCCGACTGGGACCAGAGCTCGCCGGTCTCCTCCCAGTAGGAGAGGGAACCCGACCGGCCGCTCCAGCAGTGGCGCGTCTCGTCCGCCGCGCACTCCGTCGCCCGCGCGCCCTGCGTGTCCTGGCGCCACAGCGTCCCGTGCCCGCCGGGCGTGCCCGCCGCGCGGTCCAGGTACCAGCCCGAGCGGTACGACAGCACACCCCGCACGTCGGCCGTCTTCGACTCGTACGCCTCGACCGGGTCCGCGTGACCCGAGGAGTCGGTGGTGAGCAGGCCGGAGCGGGCCGGGTCCCGGCTCAGCGTGTAGCGCCACAGCCGGGTGGGCCGGTCGCCGTCCGCCGGCGCCCACTCGCTCGCCACCAGGCTGTCGGGGGAGGTGCTGCGGTCGAGGGAGACGGCGGCCGGGTGCGGCACGTCGTCCCCGCCGGGCAGGGCGTACGAGGCGACCGCGGGCAGCACGTACCGGGAGCCGTACGCCGACCAGCCGCCCCGCACCCGGCCGATGGCGCCGGAGTCGACCGTGGCGCGCTGGATGCGGTCCATGTCGTACACGTACAGCGCGTTCCGGTCGTCCTCGCGGGTCGTCACCAGCAGCTTGTTCTGGTACCAGACCATGCCGGACAGCGGGGAGACCAGTCCCCGGTAGTCCCGCCCGCCGTCCACCGGGACGGCCAGCAGCGCCCAGGTGTAGCGGAGCCGGCCGGAGTCGTTCGCGTCGACGAAGGCGACCTTGGCCAGGCCCTGCTCGGGAGCCGGACCGTCCATGGAGCCGCCCTCGGTGCCGCCGCGGGTCCAGCCGGAGAGGATCACGCGGTTCCCGCCCCAGCGGCCGTCGTCGTCCGCGTCGCCCGAGGTGGTGACGGCGCCGGACCGCCAGCCCCGGGTGTCGGCGCCGCCGAAGCAGTACGCGCGCGTGGCCGCCGGCTCGACCGGCAGGGTGTGCTTCTCGGTGGTCGAGCAGTCGGCCGCGTTCCGCAGCGTGCGGTCGGCGCTGTCCAGCACCGTGCCCACACCGACGGGCCGGCCCATCTTCGAGGCGAGCCGGTCGAGCCACCGCCCGGGCACCCGGTGCTCGGCCAGCGGCAGCCGCCCGGCCTCGGCGGACACGGGGACCGGCTTCAGAGCCCCGGGCGCGTCGGCGACCGTGGCCTGCGAGGCGCTGATCAGGGTGGCGGCGGCGGTGAGCGCGAGAGCCGTCCCGGCCAGGACCCCGCGCAGTGCCCTGCCCCGCCTGCGCCGCCGGTGTCTGCCGCGATGCTTCATAACGTCCTCCCGAGGCGGGCCAACTGCGCCTTGCGGTCCGTACGTTGACGGAGGAGCAGGTGGGGTGGCCCGTAGAGGATGCTACGGCAGGTGGGCGGGGTGGGGGGCGAAGACCCGGCAAATATGCGCAAGACGCACCCCCGAGGACGGTCGCACGGCACGTCACGTGAACCTCAGGGGGCAGGTGCGCGGGTGCGCAGCCTCCCCACTGCCGGTGCCGTCGAGTGCGGCAGCAGGTCGTGCGGGTCGTCCGGGAGGAGCACCTCTACCTCGGCGTCCTCGGCGAAGCGGTACGGCCGGTTTTCCAGGAACGCACCGAGATAGCGCCGTACTCGCGACATCTCGGCGCGAACCGTCACCGTGCGGGCCGGGTCGCCGAACACGTCGCCGGCCAGGTCCGAGGCGCTGCGGCCGGTGCGGTGGACGGCGAGGAGGTACAGCAACTCGGCATGCCGAGGACCCAGTTCGCGCGTCCAGGAGCCCGCGCCGCCGGAGACCGCCACCGTCCATCTGCGGGGCTGTCTGAGGTCCAGCACGATGCTGGTCGCCCCGCGCGGCACGGGCTCGTCGGCGGCCGCCCGCAACAGCCAGCCCCCGGCCAGCGGCTCCACCGAGCACAGCCCGAGCGCCGGCACCCACCTCGGGCCCGCCGCCACGGACTTGGGCAGCGCCACGCGCCGCGTGTACGGCATCCCGCTGACCGCAGCGGTCCAGCCGTCCCGGTCGACGGCCAGGGCACGCCCGCCGAGCCGGGCCAGCACCGGCGCCGCCACCGCCCGCAGCCGCTCCAGCGACTCCAGGTGCCTCTCCCGCAGCCGGGCCTCGGCGAGTTTGGCCACCGAGTCGACCCAGGCGAGCGTGGCCGGATGCATCGTCTCCAGCGGACCACTCACGTCCACCACGCCGAGCAGCCGGCCGTCCCGCGGATCCGTCAGCGGAGCGCCGGCACAGGTCCAGCCGGCGTGGGAGCGCACGAAGTGCTCGGAGGCGAAGACCTGTACGGGCCGGCGCACCACCGCCGGGGTGCCCAGCCCGTTCGTGCCGACGACGTCCTCCCGCCAGTCCGCGCCGAGTTCGAAGCCGAGCCCGTCGGCCTTGCGCAGCACCGGCGCGCTGCCCTCGCGCCACAGCACCCGGCCCTCCTCGTCGGCGACCACCATGATGTGGTGGGCGACGTCCGCGAACCTCAGCAGCCCCTCCCGCAGCACCGGCAGCACATGGCGCAGCGCCGACGTCTCACGCCGCCGCTGCACCTCCTCGCGGGACAGCGGATCCGCCCGGAAGTCGTGGTCCGGATCCACACCGCTGCGCATCATGCGCTCCCAGGACTGCTCGATCACCCGGCGCGGCTGCGCCGGCGCGCGCTGCCCGGACAGCCGGGCGGAACGGACCTCGCTGAGCACCCGGGCCGCACGCGTGGTGTCCACGGCGGCGAGCTGTGTGACGTCCATAGGCGTGGGCCCCCCGGAGTCTCTTCCGACTGTCCGTCTCATAGTGCCGTCTGCCCCCGAGCGGACGCGCACAGTCCGCACACAGTCAGCGGCAAGTTGCAACCCCTTGCAACCCTGGTGGACAGCCCGGCCGTGTCCGAAACTTGAGCGGCGCCGTCCCGAGCGGCGTTCAGTGGCTCGAACGGGCCAGTGCGGCGGGGGTGGTGCCGTGTCGGCGCAGCACCACCCCCGCTTTCGGGTGCCAGGGTCAGATCACCGGCCGGGCCCCCTCCACCACCGACGCCAGATCGAGACGGTGCGGGAGCGTCCCGAACGCCGCGCCCCCGTCGCCGCCCAGCCGCGCCGCGCAGAACGCGTCGGCGACCTCCGGTGGCGCGAACCGGACCAGCAGCGACCCCTGGAGCACCAGCGCCAGCCGCTCCGCCAGCCGCCGCGCCCGCCCCTCCACGCCCTCCAGATCGGCGAGTTCGGTCAGCAGGTTCTTGATGGCCCCGTCGAGCCGGTGATCGGCGCCGCGCGCCTGCCCGACCTCCCGCAGATACGCATCGAACGCCCCGGGCTCCCGCTGCAACGCCCGCAGCACGTCGAGGGCCTGGACGTTGCCCGCGCCCTCCCAGATCGAGTTGAGCGGCGACTCGCGCACCAGCCGGGGCAGCCCGGACTCCTCGACGTAGCCGTTGCCGCCCAGGCACTCGGCCGCCTCCACCGCCACCGGCGCGCACCGCTTGGTCACCCAGTACTTGGCCGCCGGCACCGCGATCCGCAGCAGCGCCCGCTCCTGCTCGCCACCGTCGTCGTAGGCCGCCGCGAGCCGCAGTGCCAGCGTCGTCGCCGCCTCCGACTCGATGGCGAGGTCGGCGAGGACGTTGCGCATCAGCGGCTTGTCGACGAGCTTCCCGCCGAAGGCCTCCCGGTACGCGCAGTGGTGCACCGCCTGCGCCACGGCCTGCCGCATCAGGCCCGCCGAGCCCAGCACGCAGTCGAGCCGGGTCGCCGCCACCATCTCGATGATGGTGCGCACCCCGCGCCCTTCCTCGCCGACCCGGCGCGCCCAGGTCCCGTCGAACTCGACCTCGGCCGAGGCGTTCGACCGGTTGCCGAGCTTGTCCTTGAGCCGCTGGAGCCGGAACACGTTGCGCGTGCCGTCCGCCAGCACCCGCGGCACCAGGAAGCAGGTCAGCCCGCCCGGAGCCTGCGCCAGCACCAGGAAGCCGTCGGACATCGGCGCCGAGCAGAACCACTTGTGCCCGGTCAGTTCGTACGTCCCGTCCTCGGCGAGCGGCCGCGCGGACGTCGTGTTGGCGCGTACGTCGCTGCCGCCCTGCTTCTCCGTCATGCCCATCCCGAACAGCGCCCCGGCCTTCAGGTGCGCGGGCCTGAGCTCACGGTCGTAGACCATGGACGTCAGCCGCGGCTCCCACTCGGCGGCCAGCTCCGGGTCCGTGCGCAGGGCGGGCACCGCCGCGTGCGTCATCGACAGCGGGCAGCCGTTACCGGCCTCGACCTGCGTCCACACCAGGAACGCGGCGGCCCGCCGCAGATGCCCGGCCGGCCGGTCCCAGGCCGCGGTCAGACCGGCCGAGACGCCCTTGCCGAGCAGCCGGTGCCAGGACGGATGGAACTCGACCTCGTCGATCCGGTGGCCGTACCGGTCGTGCGTGCGAAGCCGGGGCGGGTTCTCGTTGGCCTGCGCCCCCCACTCCTGCACCTGGGCCGAGCCGGAGGTCCGCCCGAGCGCCGACAGCTCGCCGAGCACCTCGTCGCGCAGGCCGGGATCGAGATGCCGTTCGACCGCCGCCGAGAGGGCCCGGTCGGCCGAGAAGACGTCGTACCCGACCAGCGGCGGGACCTGGTTGTTCACGGAGTGCGTGCTGCCAGCCATGCTGTGAACGTACCCCGGGGCGGCACCTCGGTCACCAAAGGGCGGGGCCCGGGCGCCGGAGGGACCAACCTGTGGGTGAGTACGGCCGGGCGCGACGGATACCGTTAGGGGGTGCAGCCAGCAAGTGAAACCCCCGACACACCCTCCGGGCGCCTCCACCGGGCGCGTGCTCTCTACCGGAACGTCTCCAAGCGCAGGACCGCCTGGCTGTTGCTCAAGGACACCGTCAACTCCTGCATCGAGTACCGCATCCTGGGGCTGGCGGCGGAGGCCGCGTTCTTCACGTTGCTGTCGGTGCCGCCGCTGCTGCTGAGCATGATCGGACTGCTCGGCTACGTCGACGCCTGGACCGGCGCCGACACCATCGAGAGCCTCCAGGCCAACATTCTCGAGGCCGCCCGCACGGTGCTGTCCGACCGGGGCGTGCGGCAGATCGCCGAGCCGATCCTGCACGACGTGACCAAAGGCGGCCGGCCCGACATCATCTCCATCGGTTTCCTGTTCGCCCTGTGGTCCGGCTCCCGCGCCGTGAACGTCTTCATCGACACCATCACCGTCATGTACGGCCTCGACGGCGTCCGGGGCATCGTCAAGACCCGCCTGATGGCCTTCGCGCTGTTCATCGTCGCCCTGCTGATCGGCTCGGTCGCGCTGCCGCTGATGGTGGCCGGGCCGGACGCGGTGGTGCGGATCGTGCCGTGGTCGACGACGGTCGTGCAGGTCCTGTACTGGCCGGTCGTGATCCTGCTCTCGATCGCCTTCCTCACGACGCTCTACCACGTGTCCGTCCCCGTCCGCTCCCCGTGGATCGAGGACGTGCCCGGCGCGCTCGTCGCCCTCGGCATGTGGGTCCTCGGCAGCTTCCTGCTGCGGATCTACCTGACCAGCACGGTCGAGGGCCCGACGATCTACGGCTCCCTGGCCGCGCCCGTCGCCGTGCTGCTGTGGATCGGTGTGTCCGCGTTCGCGGTGCTCGTCGGGGCCGCCGTCAACGCCGCCATCGACCGCGTCTGGCCGGCCGCCGCGACGGCCGCGGCCCGCGAGGCCAACGAGCGGCTGCGGCAGGCGCAGGTCGCCGAGTACGTCGCCCGCGCCGCCGCCTCGGGTGAGGCCGACCCGGACATGCCCTCCGAGTTCCCGGAACGCTGGTCCCGCTTCCTCCCCCGGAGGACGTCACGGCCCGGCTGCGCACGCATGCGAAGAGCACCCACGCGAAGACCACCGGCCACGCCGGCCAGGCCAACGGGGAGACTCCGCCGCCGCCCGAGAAGTGACGGACGCGCGTTCGCCGCGCCGGCCGGGCCGCGGCAGGCGGCTGCTGGATCTGCTGGTCATCGCCGCGCTGCGCATGGGGGACGCCCGCCCCGAGGCGGAGGCGCCCGCCTGGTACCGGGCCCTCGCCGACCCGGTCGTCGGCGGCGTCCTGCGCCTGCTCCAGGACGACCCGGCCCACCCGTGGACCATCGCCGCGCTCACCGCCAAGGCAGGGGTGTCCGGCGCCGCGCTCGCCCGCCGCTTCACCGCCCTGGTCGGCGAGCCCCCGATGACGTACCTCACCGGCTGGCGCCCCGCTCTCGCGGCCGACTGCCTGCGCGGCTCCGAGGACACGCTCGACGCCGTGGCCCGCAGGGTGGGCTACGGCAGCGCGTTCGCCTTGTCGACGGCGTTCAAACGGGTGTACGGGGTGAGGCCGGTTGAGTACCGGCGGCGGTTGGCGTAGCGGCCGGGGGCGGGGCGCCACCCTGGCCGACCTGGCCGACCTGGCCGGCAGCGGGGGCAGCCGGGCCCGGGACGCTCGCGGCGCCCACGCGGCCCGCGGCGTAGCCTGGCCCGTGTGTACGTGGAGCGGGCGTCACGGTTGGCGGGAGCGGTCGTGTGGAGCAATGCCCCGGAGCCGGACGGGGCGGCGCGTGTGCTGCCCGACGGGTGCATGGACCTGCTGTGGCACGAGGGGCGGCTGCTGGTCGCCGGGCCCGACACCCACGCGTACGTAACGGATGGCGGCGAGACGGGAACCTGGGCCGGCGTCCGCTTCTACCCGGGCACGGCCCCGGCCCTGCTGGGTGTACCGGCGCACGAGCTGCGCGACCGTCGTGTCGAGCTGACGGATCTGTGGCCGGCCTCGGAGGTACGGCGACTGGCGGCACGGGTGAACGCGGCCCCCGACCCGGCGAGCGGGCTGGAGGACCTCGCCCTGCGGCAGGCGGCCGGTACCGACCCGCCGGATCCGCTGCTGCGGCAGGTCGTGACCGCCCTCGACGCGGGCCGGCCCGTCGCCGCGATCGCCGACGAACTGGGTCTGGGCGCACGGCAGTTGCACCGCCGTTCGCTGACCGCGTTCGGCTACGGCCCCAAGGTCCTGGCCCGGATCCTGCGGCTGCGCCGCGCCCTCGCGCTGGCCCGGGGCGGCGTGCCCTTCGGGGAGACGGCCGCCCGGGCCGGTTACGCCGACCAGGCCCATCTCGCCCGTGAGGTCAGGGAGTTGGCGGGCCTGCCGCTGGGGGAGCTACTCGCCCGCCGCAGCTAGCGGAGCGAACAGGTCCACCCCGTTGCCGTCCGGGTCGAGCACGACGGCGTACCGCTGCCCCCAGAAGGCGTCCCAGGGCTTGAGCTCGCCGTGGCACCCGGCGCTCACCAGCTCCTCGTACAGCGCGTCCACTTCCTGCGGACCGTCGCACCGCAGGGCCAGCGAGGTCCGGCCGCCGTCCGAGGGCGGCTGCCACTTGGGCAGGAAGGAGCGGACCGTCTCCTCGGTGTCGAACATCAGCCGCAGCCCGCCGGGCAGTTCGGCCTCGGCGTGCGGCTGGTTCTCGGCGCCCTCAGGGAAGGCGAACCCGAGCCGGCGGTAAAAGGCGACGGAGGCGGCCATGTCGGAGACGACCAGGCCGATGGCATCGAATCGTGCGGTCATGGGCCCACCGTAGGCAGGCCCCCTACGCCCGGTCTTGAAGGAATCGGACACTGGTCGACGCGGTGTCAGATCCGTTCAAGAGGACCCGGGGGCAGGCCCGTGAAGTCGCCGCCATGACGATCACGACACGGCGGTCCAGGCACTTCGGCGAACGAGGTGGTGACTCGCTCGGTCACCGGGGGCCGGGCCCTTCCCTCATCGACATGCCGAAGCCGGGGTGCCGGAGGTTCTCTCTCCTGGGCCGGACATTCCGGCAGCCTCGACGTCGAGTACCTCGCCGGCTGAGAGCGGGCCGTAGCGCGCGGCAGGGCAGCCAACGGGGGACACTAGGCCGTTCCGTAGTGGATCGTGCCGTCCTCGTCCATCGTCGGGTGCATCTTCATGGGCCCGTACTCGTCGATGTCCGACGGGCGCGGGCACTCCGGTCCGTCGGGGCCCATGCGCAGCATGCGTTCGACGCGGCAGATCCGGAACAGGCGGTCGTCGAGGCGGAACTCGTCGGCGCGGTCGAGTGCCTTGTACTCCTCGGCGGCGCGGGCGTACCGGGCCTTCTTGGCATCGTCGTACTGGTACAGCATGGCCCAGATCTCGGACATGCCGCCGTACAGCAGGCGCCGGGCGTCGTGCGGCGTGGCCATGAGCGCGCCGCAGGGCTGCCAGCCGTGGCGGCCGCGCTCGACCACGCCGAAACCGGTGGGCAGCAGCACGGGGTCCGGGTGCGTGGCCACCGCCTTCTCGGAGTCCGCGCGGACGTCGGAGAGGAAAAGGGCGCCCGTGTAGGCGAACCCGCGCAGCCCCAGTTGCAGCGCGCCCGCCGCCAGGCCGTCCGGGCGGGCCGGGTCGAGCACGAAGCCGACGTCCGGGGAGGTGGTGTCCTTGGCGCGCCTGTCCCACGACCGCTGTGCCGGCTCGGGGTCGGTGGGGCGCGGCGGCTCCAGGCCGTCGTCGTCGCAGCGCGCGAACTCGTCGCCGCGCACCACGCGGTAGCGGACCCCGCACGCCTCGACCTCGTTCACCGGCTCGCGCTCCATCGCCGCGACGGCCGCCAGCAGTTCACGCCGGACGGCCGGGTCGTCGGTGTCGTCCTTCGCCGCGAACCACAGGTGCGAGTGCAGCCCGTCCCGGGCCACCTGCGGCATGCCGTCCGTCACCGGCTTCAGCAGCCGCCTTCCGGCCCCACCGCCGGATCCTGCACGGCGACCCCGAAGACCGGCCCGCGCAACGACAGAGCGGGATAGCGCCGCGAGGCGTCCACCGCGTCGGCCTCCCGCACCCAGGCGGCGGGGTCGTCACGGCGGACCAACTCCTCCCGGAGAGCCTCCATCTGTTGCCGCCGGTCATCGTTCATGCACGCATTGTCGTAGCGGCCGGGGAGCCGGAGCAGGCCGGACGAGCCAACAACGGCTGTTGTTGGGAACGGTAGTTTGGGATCCCATGGCACCCCGACTGCTCGTCTACACCCGCACCACCGGCTACCGTCACGACTCCATCCCGGCCGGTATCGCCGCCCTGCGCACCCTCGGTGACTTCGAGGTCCACGCCACCGAGGACCCGGCGGCCCTCGAGCGGCCCCTGGACGACCACGCGGCCGTCGTCTTCCTCTCCACCAGCGGCGAGGTCCTCACCCCGGCCGGCCGGGAGCGGCTCGCCGCGTACGTGGAGTCGGGCGGTGGTTTCGTGGGTGTGCACGCGGCGGCCTGCACGGAGTACGACTGGCCGTACTACGGCGAGCTGCTGGGCGCGCGGTTCGCCCGCCACCCCCTCCACCAGCCCGGCAAGGCCGTCATCGAGGACCACACCCACCCGGCGACCCGCCATCTGCCCGCCGTCTGGGACTTCACCGACGAGTGGTACGACTTCCGCACCAACCCGCGCGGCACGGTCCACGTCCTGGCCACCGCCGACGAGTCCTCCTACGAGGGCGGCGGCATGGGCGACGACCACCCCCTGGTCTGGTGCCGGCGGCACGGCGAGGGCCGCGTCTTCTACACGGCCCTGGGCCACGCCTGCGAGGCCTACGACGACCCGGCCTTCCGCGCCCACCTCCTGGGCGGTATCACCTGGGCGGCCGCGCTGACCCTGCCCTGACCCCTGAGGATCCGTCCCGCCCCGGCCCGGGCACCAACCCCTCACCGCCGCATCGCCGGTCGGTTCCGGCCAGTTCCCTGCCGTGGCGGGCGCGTGGCGCGCGTAAGGGGTGTGCGGCTGCCGGCCGGGCGACCGCCGCCCGGCGGCCGCCCGGGCGTACGGCGCGACGGTCGGTCGGCGCGCGGGTCGGTCGGCGCGTGGCGCTTCGGGGGGTACCGCGAGGCGGCGGGTGACGGTCAGCCGGATTCAGTCGGTGACCGGCGCGCCGGGACGTACCGCCACCGCGTCCACCTCGAACAGC
Source organism: Streptomyces sp. DG1A-41 (assembly GCF_037055355.1). Classification (GTDB taxonomy): domain Bacteria; phylum Actinomycetota; class Actinomycetes; order Streptomycetales; family Streptomycetaceae; genus Streptomyces. The sequence goes on from NZ_CP146350.1 coordinate 7,263,544, forward strand.
ATCCCCGGCAGCGCCAGCGAGGCGACCCCGCTCAGCGTCTGTGCCGGGAGCCGCCGGCCGAAGCGCGCGTGCAGCGCCTTGCCCAGGATCTCCAGCTTGTCGAGGTCGTGGTCCACGATGAACGTGCCGAGTCTTACGACGTGTTCATAGCCGAGTCCGACCCCCTCCAGCGCCGACCGCAGCCGGTCGAAGGCCAGGTCCACCTGCGCGGCGAAGTCGCCGGGCACCGGCGCGCCCGTCGCGTCGGAGGCGTACTGGCCGCCGATGAAGACGGTTTCGCCGGATGCCGAGACGGCGTGGCTGTAGCCGAACGGCGTGGGGTCGTGGAGGGCGGCCGGGTTGGTGATCGTGCGCGCGTCGCGTGTCATGACCGGGCAGTCCTTTCGCGGAGTACGGCCGCCGCACCCCGGCGGCGACCCTGGCACTCCTGCCAACTCCCCACGCCCGTACGCGCATTCCACCCTTGAACACCTTCAGCGAACCCGCGTGACGAACGCCTGCCGCTCGCTCGGAACCCGCGGGTCCGGTCGACCACTCGCCCCCGCACGGCGGCGGCGACCGCGGATCGCATGCGCTACGCCCGCGGTGCCCCCGTGCTCGCCCGTTCCACCAACCGCGTCGACAACTCCGTCCGCGTGCTCTCCGGGTGGTGGCCGTCCATCAGGCGCAGCAGCGACCGCAGGGCCGTCGCGGCCATCTCCGACAGCGGCTGGCGGACCGTGGTCAGCGCGGGGGAGGCCCAGCGTGCCTCGGGCAGGTCGTCGAAGCCCACCACGCTGACGTCGTCCGGGACCCTCAACCCCCGCTCGGCCAGGGCCTCGTACACCCCCAGCGCCATCCGGTCCGAGCAGACGAAGACGGCCGTCGGCGGCTCGGGCAGGTCGAGCAGTTCCAGCATGCGGCGGCGGGCCAGGCTCTCGTCGAAGCCGGCGTGCCGGACGTACTCGGCTCGGTGCCGGACCCCGGCCGACGCGAGCGCCGAGCGGTAACCGGCGACCCGGGCGCTGCTGCACATCGTGCGCCGGTGACCGGCGATGACAGCGACGCGCTCGTGGCCCAGGGACAGCAGATGCTCCGTGGCCGTCAGACCGCCCTGCCAGTTCGCCGCGCCCACCGACGCCACGCCCTCCGGCGGTTCCTGGACCGGGTCGATCATCACGAACGGGATCCGGTGCTGTTCCAGCCAGGCGTACTGGGAGTCGCTCAGCTCGGCCAGGTTGAACAGGACTCCTGAGGAGCCCCGGGCGACGAGCTTGTCCAGCCAGCCGCGCTCCGGGCGTCCGGCCCGGGTACGGGTCAGGGCCGCCGACACCACGACCTCCAGGCCCGCGTCGTGCGCCGCCTCCTCCACCCCGTGCAGCACCGCGCCCGACCAGGAGCTCTCCAGCGAGTGCACGACCAGGTCGACCAGCCGCGGCGCCTTCGTCGCGTCGAACCGGGGTCTGCGCACATAGCCGAGCCGGTCGAGCGCCTCGGTGACGCGGCGGCGGGTCTCGGGCGCCACGTCCTCCCGGCCGTTGACCACTTTCGACGCGGTCGGCACCGACACCCCCGCCTCGCGGGCCACGACCGCCAGCGTCGGACCGGCCGCCACGCTCGCACTCGCCGTACGGACCATCGGGAACCCACCTCTCCGGCCCGCCCGAGGGCCGTGGAAAGTTTCGACCAGCGCTGCTCACCGCAGGCCGGAGTCCAGCCTGACAGAAAGCGCTTCCTACTGTAGGTGCGGCGCAGGACGGCGGGAAGACAAGTGAATTCACCGGTTCTCGCCGGTCAAAACTTTCGAAACCCCGAACAACGACTCAGTCGGGCTTGCCGGTCAGCGGGTACAGGTCAGCCGGAACCCCGTGAAGTCCGCCGTGAACGCCGCGTCGACGAGGTCCCGGGCGTGGACGCCCGCCATCGCACCGGTGAAGCGCAGCCGGGAACCGTGGTCGTCCGACAACCGGCTGAAGTCCAGGGCCGGGCCGATCGCCGTTCGCACCCCGTCCCGGACGTGCCAGAAGCGTGCCTCGGCTCCCTCGACCGTCACGCCCAGCGTCACGGGCGCCGCCACCGGCACCTCCACGACGGAGACCTGCCGGGTGCCCTCCTCGTCGCGCTCCACGAGGCTGAGCACCGTACGGCCACCCGCGCCGGGCGTGCCCCGCCACTGCTGTCCGCGCTGCGGCTCGCCCTCGGGCTCCGCCCAGGTCAGGTCCAGACTGAGATACGCCTCGGGGCTGTACCAGAGCACCAGCCCGGCGGCCTGGGTGAAGGTGACGGGCCGCGCCTCGACCGTGACCTCGGCCTCCGCGCGGTGTTCGGTGACGCGCTGTGCCAGCAGGCTGCTCGCCCAGCGGGACTCCGGCCCGTGCCGGCCGCGCAGCCGGATCCAGCCGGGCCGGGCCGTCGTGTCGGCCCAGGACGGGTCCGGCGGCTCGCGCAGGGAACTCCAGGGCCAGGACAGGTCCTCGGGCGGGGCGGCGGGAGGCAGCGGGTGCGGCTGGGTCGGTACGCCGACGTCCACCGCCGGGTGCCAACCGCCCTGCCGCAGCCGGGGCCAGCCCTCCGCGTCCCAGGTCACCGCCTGGATCGCGGTCTCCCGGCCGAGCGGGCAGCGGCGGCCCTGCGGCGTGCGCAGCGGACGGGCCGTGAGATGCCCGATCAGCCACTGCCCGTCCGGAGTCTCCACCAGCTCGCCGTGCCCGGCCTTCTGCAACGGCACGTCCGGATCGTCCCGCGTGGTCAGCAACGGCCGTTCGTCGAGTTCGTACGGCCCGGTCAGCTCCCGGCCGCGGGCCACCCGCACCCCGTGCTCCCAGCCCGTGCCGCCCTCCGCGAGCACCAGGTAGTACCAGCCGGCGCGCCGCAGCAGCTTCGGCCCCTCGATCAGCCGGTCGTGCTGGAGCAGCAGACGCGTCCGCCCGACGGGGGCGAGCGTGTCCCGGTCCAGTTCCGTGACGACGATCCCGGCGAACCGCTGCCCTCCCGGCCGGTGGTCGTTCTGGAGGTTCAGCAGCCACAGCCTGCCGTCCTCGTGGAACAGGGCCGGATCGAAGCCGTGGCTCGCGACCCGGCGCGGCGTGCTCCAGTCGCCGCTCACCTCGGTGGCCGTCGAGACGTACGTGTCCAGGTCGAAGTACGGCGTGCCGACCGAGCGCACGACGGTGTACGTCACCCAGAACCGTTCCCCGTCCCAGCTCAGCGACGGCGCCCAGATGCCCCCGGAGTCGGGCACCCCGGCCAGCGAGCCGCCGGGGGCCGCGCCCCGGACGTGCCCCGCGTACTCCCAGTGGGCCAGGTCGCGGGAGCGGTGGACCGGGATCGTCGGGAACCACTCGAAGGAGCTGGTCGCCACGTAGTACCAGTCGCCGACCCGGATCAGGGAGGGGTCGGGGGCGAAGCCGCGGAGGACGGGGTTGTGCAGCACGGTCACGCGGGGGCTCCCGGGGGGTTGGGCACCTGGGGGCCGCGGGGAGTCAGGGTCACCTGCGGCCCCCAGGAGTCAGGGGTGGCGAGGGAGATCACTTGAGGGCGCCGAGCGTCACGCCCGTCCGCCAGTAGCGGCGCATCGCGACCATCATGATCGCCATCGGGACGATGGACAGCAGCGCGCCGGTCAGCACCAGCCCCGTCAGGTCGATGCCGGACTCCAGCCGCGTGCCGGTCCAGTTGTACAGGCCCAGGTTGAGCGTCCAGTTCTCCTTGCCGCGCAGCACGGTCAGCGGGAGGAAGAAGGCGTTCCAGGTGTTGACGAAGGCCAGCAGGAACACCGTCGCGCCGCCCGTCGTCATCATCCGCAGCACGATGCTGAAGAAGATCCGCAGCTCGCCGGCGCCGTCGATCCGGGCCGCCTCCAGCAACTCGTAGGGGACCGTGGCCTCCGTGTACACCTTGGCGAGATACACGCTGAACGGGTTGATCAGGCAGGGGATCAGCATCGCCCACGGGGTGTCCACCATGCCGAGCGCCGAGAACAGCAGATACAGCGGGAGCGTGAGCAGGGCGATCGGGATCAGGAACGAGCCCACGACACACGCGAAGATCGCGTTACGGCCGGGAAAGTCGAACCGGGCCAGGCCGTAACCGGTTGCGAGCGCGATCAGCGTGCCGCCGAGCGAGCCGACCCCGGCGTACAGGAACGAGTTGGCCGTCCACCGCAGGAAGATGCCGTCCTGATAGGTGAACACCTGTTGCAGGTTGTCCCACAGATGCCAGCCGGAGAACCACAGGCCGTTGCTCTGGTACAGCGCCGTGCGGTCCTTGGTCGCGGCGACGATCAGCCACCACACCGGGAACAGGCTGTAGACGCCTGCCAGGATCAGCCCGACGAGGAGGAAGCGCTGACCGCCCCGCCCGCGGGAGGCCGCGTCCGGACGGGTCAGGCGCCGGACGCTGCGGACGGGGGGCCGCTCGGTGGTGTGCTCGGTCAGCACCATCAGTCGGCCTCCTTCGAGGTGAGCCGGTAGAAGAGGAACGAGGCCACGCCCAGGATCAGGGCGAGGAGCACGGACAGGGCGGCCGCGTAGTTGTAGTTGCCCGCGTTGAACGCCTGGTTGTAGATGATCATGATCGGCGTGAAGCTGTCGCTGACCGTCTGCGGGGTGATGTTCCGGAACAGCGCCGGCTCGTTGAAGATCTGGAGCATCTGGATGATCGACAGCAGACCCGTCAGGACCAGCGCCCCGCGCACGTACGGGATCTTGATGCTGCGCGCGATCCGCAGCTCCGAGGCGCCGTCCAGCCGGGCCGCCTCGAACAGTTCGCGAGGCACGCCCTGGAGCGCCGAGTAGATGATCACCATGTTGTAGCCGATGCCGTGCCAGGTCAGCAGGTTGCCGATGGACGGCCACACCATCGACGGTGCGAAGAAGTTCCAGTCGAACCCGAGGGCCTTGCCGATCGGGGTCAGCGGGCCGACGTCCGGGCTGTAGAGGTTGACCCACACGATCGCCGCCACCACGCCCGGGATCATGTACGGCACCAGCAGCACGATCCGGAACCGGCTCGCCGCCCTGGACGTGAGCGCGTCCAGGAACAGCGCCAGCAGCAAACTGATCAGCAGCATGAACGGGATCTGCACACAGGCGAAGAGCACCACCCGCAGGATGGAGTTCATGAAGGCCGAGTCCGTCAACCCCTGGGTGTAGTTGTCGAGCCCGACGAACTCCGTCGTGGCGCCGCCGAGGCCGAGCCCGGACTGCTTCTCCGTGAACAGCGACTCGTAGACTGCGTAGCCGATCGGGAGGAGATACAGGAAGACGAAGCCGAGCTGGAAAGGCACCGTGAACGCGGCACCCTTCCAGCGCATGGAGCGAATCATCGAATGCCTCAGCCCTTGACGCTGATACCGCGGGACTTCAGGTCCTTGACCGTCCACTCCTGCATGTGCGCGAGCAGGTCGGTGACCTTCTGCTCCTTGTTGACGACCTTGGCCCAGCCCGCCTGGAGCTCGGTGAACATCGCGGTCCAGTTGGGCCCGAAGGTCCAGTCCGTGGTGACGGTGTTCAGGCTGTCCGTCACGATCTTCTGCGCCGGCTCGTAGTTCTTGCCGAGCAGCTTCTGCGAGATCGACTCACCGACGTAGGCCTTGCTGTCGGCCAGCGCCGGCATCACGCCGTTGCCCGTCTCCGGGCTCGCCATCGTCTTGACCGCGTCCTGGTTCGTCGACATCCACAGCGCCGCCCGGGCCGCCTGCTCCTGGTTCTCGCACTGCTTGGTCACCAGGGTCACGCTGCCGGTCAGGTTGGTACCCGCCGGCGTCTTGGGCGCCTCGCCCTTGTACGTCGGCCACGGGGCCAGGGCCCAGTCGCCGAAGGACTTGGTGAAGTTCTGCACCATGCCGGCCATCTGCCAGGTGGAGATCTGCCGGGTGGCGGTGGCGCCGGTGTCGTAGCTGCGCTGCACGGCCGCGTAGTCGGCGAAGGACAGCTTGGCGTTCAGGTCGTTGTCGATGATCTCCTGGATCACCTTGGCGGCCTTGAGGGTGCCCTCGTCCTGGAAGTTCACCTTCCAGGCGTCGCCGTCGATCGAGTACCAGTGCGCACCGGCCTGCATGGCGAGCACCTCCAGGGTGCTCGGGTCCTCACCGGCGTAGTTGGTGATCTTGATGCCGTGCTTCTTCAGCTCCTTGCCCGCGGCGATGAAGTCGTCCCAGGTGGCCGGGGGCTTCAGGCCGTACTTCTCGAAGATGTCCGTGCGGTAGATCGTGAACTGCGGCGCCGAGCTGGTGGGCACGCCGTAGAGCTTGCCCTGCACCTGCGCGCTCGCCCAGGCGCCGGTGTTGAACTTGTCCTTCTCGCCCTCGACGTAACTCGTGATGTCGGCGAGCGCGCCCTGCGAGACCCAGCTGGTCACGTACTCGGCGGTGTTCTGCACCAGGCAGGGGGCGTTGCCGGCCTTCACCGCGTTGGTCAGCTGCTTCTGCATGGTCAGCTGGTCGGTGACCTTGGTGTACTTGAGCTGGATGTCCTTGTGTGAGGCGTTGAACGCCTTGACGACCGCCTCCTGGCCGTTGGCCCAGCCCCAGAAGGGGAGGGTGACCGGGCCGGACTTCGACGCGGCGTCGTCGCCCGAGCCGGATCCGCCGCAGGCGGAGAGCAGACCTGTCAGTGCGATACCCGCGACAGCGGCGGAGGCGAACCTTCTCCGGGGGCTGGTGAAGTTCATCTGACCGTGATCCTTCGGAATAGGGCGTTCTCAGAACGAGAGGACGGCAGCGGCTCGGTGGTGCTGGCCAGGAACGGCGGCCGTAAACCGTCGGCTCGCGGTTGCGGGGGGTCGGCCAAGCGTAAGCAGAAGCTGTAGTAAGCGGTTGCTGGGACGGTAGGCGGGGAGCTCGGCTCTTAGCAAGAGGGGCGCGGAAATTTGTTACAGCGGATTGTCCGCCGGGTTATCTTCGGACGCTCGGCATCCACTCGCGTGCCAGCTCGAATACGCGCAGGTCAACGCGTTACCGGGCAGGCCGGTCCCCAGCCTGGGCGGGCCCGCCGAGGAAACCTCGAACGGGCCGCAAAGCCTCTGGAAAACGGTTACGTAACGAAGCCTGTTCGCTATCCGTTCTGACTCGGCGGCCGCACCGAGTTACGGACCACGACATGCGTACCCAGCACCAGATGGTCGCCGTCGGCGCTCTTGCGACGGCCCGCACCGCCCTCACGCCGGTCGGCCACCGCGCGCAGCGCGACGCGGCCCATCTCCTCGTACGGCACGTGCACGGTGGTCAGTTGGGGGGTGAGCTGGGACGCGAGCGGGATGTCGTCGTAGCCGACGATCGAGACGTCCTCGGGCACCCGCAGGCCTGCCGCGCGCAGGGCCTGCATGGCGCCCGCCGCGACCACGTCCGTCCCCGCGAGCACCGCGGTGAAGTCCGGCGTGTCGTGCAGGGCCGCCTCGACGGCCTCGTACCCGTGCTCGTAGTCGTACGGGCCGTGCCGCACCATGCCCGGGTCGAACGGCACGCCGTACGCCTCGAAGGCCCGCTGCGCTCCCCTCAACCGGCCCTGCGCGGTGGTCAGTTCGGCATGCCCCGGCAGGACCAGGACGCGGCGGTGACCGGCCGACAGCAGGTGGCTGGCCATCGCGTAGGCGCCGCCCTCGTTGTCGTAGTCGACGGTCGTCGCCGGGACGTCGCCCTCCAGCGGGGGCCTGCCCACCAGGACCAGGTGCGAACCGGCCGCGTCCAGGGAGCGGGCGAAGCGGGCCATGCGCAGCTGGTACTCGTCGTAGTCGTACGCGCCGCCGAGCAGGATCACGGCGGCCACGCCCTGCTGGCGCATCAGGTTCACCAGGGCCAGCTCCCGCTCCGGGTCGTCGCCGGTCGTGCCGACCAGGGAGAGCCAGCCGCGCAGGGTGGCGGCGCCCTCGACGCCCTTGGCGACATGCGCGAACGCGGCGCCGGTGATGTTGTTGATGAGGATCGCCACCGTCGGTGTGCCGCCGCCGGCGAGCGAACGGGCATGGGCGTTGGTGACGTAGTCCAGGTCCCGGACCACCTTCATCACCCGGCGGCGCAGCTCCTCCGACACCGGGTAGTTGCCGGACAGCACCCGCGAGACGCTGGCCACGGAGACGCCGGCTCGCTCCGCGACATCGCGAATGGTCGCCCGTCCGGCGTCGCTCGCCGCCTTGCGCTGACTCACCCTTGCGGCTCCTTCACCGTCGTGGCTCGATCCGACGCCGGGGCTGTGCCCCCACCCGTGCGGAAACCGTATCCCATCGTTACTCCAGGCTGGAGGGCTTGTGGACGGCGGGCTGGAGGGCCTGCCTGGTGTGCTGCCGGCGGGGTGCGCTGTTGTGGTGCGGGCCGGGTGGGCTGATGAGGCGGGCTGGAGGGCCTGCCCGATGTCGCTGGCCGGGCGCGCTGTTGTGGCGCGGACTGGAGGGCCTGCCTGATGTGCCGCTGGCCGGGTGCGCCGTTGGGACGCGCGCCGGACGTGCTGTTGTGACGCGGGCTGCGACGTGGGCTGGAGGGCCTGCCCGATGTGCCGTCGGCCGGACGCGCCGCCGAGACGCGCGCCGGACGTGTCGTTGTGACACGGACCGGAGGGCCTGCCCGCCGTGACGCGGGCTAGGGTGCGCTGCCGTGACCCCGGCTGGGCGCGGCGCCGTGACGCCGACCGGACGCGCCGCCGTGACGCGGGCTGGGTGTGCCGGCGTGATGTGGGCTGAGCACGCTCCCGTGACGCAGGCCGGGCGCACTCCCGTGAGGGCTGGACGCGATCCCGGGACATAGGGCCGGACACGCAGCCGTGACGCGGACCCGGGCCACTCCCGCAACGCGCACCGGACACGCTCCAGCAACGCGCACCGCCGGACACGCCGCCGTGACGCGCGCACCGGACACGCCCCCCGACCCGTCACGCCACCCGCGCGAGATCCGCATGCCGTACCTCATGGACCGGCGGCAGGCCCGCCACCAGGCGCTCCAGTTCCTCGACGACGATGCGGCCGAGCCGCTCCAGTTCGTTGCCCAGTGAACCGGCGATGTGCGGGGTGAGGAACACGTTGGGCAGGTGGTACAGCGGGGAACCGGCCGGCAGCGGCTCCGGGTCCGTGACGTCGAGGACCGCGCTGAGCCGGCCGGAGACCAGCTCATCGGCGAGCGCGTCGTGGTCGACCAGCGCGCCGCGGGCGGTGTTGATGAGCACGCCGCCGTCCCGCACCAGGGCGAGCCGGTCGCGGTCGAGCATGTGGTGGGTCTCGGGGATGTCCGGGGCGTGCAGACTCACGATGTCGCTGTGTCTGAGCAGGTCCTCCAGCGACAGCGACTCGGCACCGAGGGCGGCGGCCTCGGCGGGGCTCACGTACGGGTCGTGCAGCAGGACGGTGAGGTCGAACGGCCGCAGCAGTTCCAGCAGTCGGCGGCCCACACGGGACGCGCCGATGACACCGACCCGGCGGTTGAGGTTGCCGGTGGCCGCGGTCTCCGCGGGGCCCGGGTAGGCGTGCGTGCGGCGGAAGCGCTCGCGGTGGTCGAAGGCGTCCTTGCCCACGAGCAGGATCATCGCGAGCGTGTACTCCGCGACGGGCACGGCGTTGCCCGTCACCGCGCTGGACACCTTCACGCCGCGCTCCCACAGGGCGTCACCGACCAGGGAGCGCACGGACCCGGCCGCGTGCAGGACGGCCCCCAGCTTCGGGGCCGCCGCGAGGGCGACGGCGCCCAGATGAGGGCAGCCCCAGCCGGTGATCAGCACCTCGGCACAGGCCAGTGCGCCGGCCGCGGCCGGATCGGTGAAGTCCCGCACGACCAACCCGGGATCGATGTCGGCCGTGCGCCTCAGCCGCTCCATCAGCGGCGGAGGAAAGAGCAGCGGGAGGTGAACCGGGTCCATCGCGAACACGGCCCGCGGCAGCTGAGGGCTGGGCATGACACTCCTGGAGCAGAGGATGGAAACTGTTTCAGAAAACGCCTTCTACCGTAGATCCGCTGGGAAGCGGTGGTCAATCGGCAGGGCCGGGGCGACAGCTGTGAATAAGTGACGGGTCGGGGCTCCGCGCCTTGGGGTTCCGGCACGAGCCTGTGCGGTAATCGGTTACTGCCGTTTCAGTGCGCGGAGGTGCAGGCCGACTGGGCCACCGTCGGTACCTGAGCCCCCGGTCGGCCACCCCGGCAACCGGTTCCCTAGCTTGCTTTGCCGAGACGAGGTCCCGCCCACCCCTGGTCAGGGGCGTCCCACCACCCGTCGGCGGCTTGATCGCGACGGCCAAAAGCAGGACTCACCAGCGCTCTGGCTGATGACGCCGAGGTTACACAGTCTTTTCGAAAATTCGTCAAGGCTCTTGACGCGCCATCCCGACGGCAAGAAGCTCTGCCACACGCACAACAACCGGTTGCCACAGCAAGCCGGAAAGCTAGGAGGTGGTGCGTTCATGCACCCACATGCCGGTGCTTCCCTGAGCCGCCGCCGATTCCTCGCCCTCTCCGCGGCCGGCGCCGCGACCGGTACGGCGGCATTGAACGGCTGCGCGATGCAGGTCTCCGGCGGCGTCAGCGGCGGCGGCGAGACGGTCACGCTGATGGTCAAGCCCGACGACATCTCCCCGGAGCTGGTCAGACAGGCCCAGAAGGACATCGGCGTCAAGATCGTCACGGTGCGCTACGACATCACCAAGCTCATCGGCATGATGACCAACGGCGCCCCGCCCGACCTCGTCCGCGGTGTCGGCGCCACCGACGCGCCCTACTTCGCGGCGCGGGACGTGATGGAGGACCTGGACCCCTACTTCGCCGGGAGCGGCGTCCTCAGGGTCGACGACCTGGACCCGGTCAACGACCTGTGGCGCTTCGACGGCCGAACCCAGGGCAAGGGCCCCCGCTACGGCATGGCGAAGGACTTCTCCCAGGACTCCATGTTCTGGTACAACACCGCCCTCTTCGACAAGGCGGGCGTCGACTACCCGCCCGAGACCGAGCCGGTCACCTTCGAGGAGTGGCTGGAGAACGCCGAGCGGCTCACCCGGCGCAAGAGCGGCCAGACGACCGTCTTCGGCGGCAGCTACAACGGCGTGTCCACCCCCAACCTGCTGGCGAGCCTGACGGCGGCGGCGGGCGGAAGCCTGTTCAGCGACGACTTCTCCCGGGTCGACTTCACCACCCCCGAGGCCCGTAAGGCGCTGAACTGGTACATCGAGTACGGCCGGGTCAGGGTCGGGCCGAGCATCATCCAGCCGGACCCCAACGCCTGGGACGGCCCCACGTTCCAGGCGAACCGCATGGCCATGTCCAACTCCGGCTACTGGCTCGGCGGGCTGATCAACGCCGACAAGAAGCTGGCGCCACTGGCCCGCCTGGCCCCGGCTCCGATGTTCGAGGGCGGTCAGCGGATCAGCCCCTGCCAGGCCGGCACCGGACTGTGGATGCCGAAGAAGGCGAAGAACAAGGACGCCGCCTGGCGGGTCTTCGAGTGGTTCTTCGGCGAGGGACCGGCCAAGGCCCGCGCCTCCAGCGGCTGGGGCATCCCCACGCTGAAGTCCCTGCGCCCGCTGATGCCGACCCAGGAGGACTACCAGAAGCGGGTGCTGAAGGTGCAGAACGCCGAGCTGAAGCACTTTTCGGTGATCGCCTACACGCCCTACGCCACGGCGGACTCGCTCTACGCCCTCTTCAACCAGGAGGCCCCGGCCGCGATGAACGGCCGGATGTCCGTCGACACCCTCGCGGGCCGCCTGAACTCGGCCATGAACGAGCAGCTCAAGCGCGGTAAGGAGCAAGTGGGATGACGGTCGACCAGATACCCGTCACGGGGCGGACCGGCCCGGCCGCGAGTGCCGGCCGCGCCGCGCCGGCCGCCCGGCGGCCCCGGATCTCCATGACCGCGCGCAGGCACCGCGCTTTCTACCTGTTCACCGCGCCGTGGATCATCGGTTTCCTGCTCCTGACGATCGTGCCGATGGCGTACGCGCTGTGGCTGAGCTTCACCACGTACGACGGCATCTCGCCGCACTGGCGCTACGTCGGCCTCGGCAACTACACCGAGCTGTTCTCCGACCCGCAGACCTGGAACTCCCTGGGCCGCACCGGCCTGTTCGCGATCACGTCGGTGCCGCTGTCGATCATCGCCGGGCTCGGGCTCGCCGTCCTGGTCAACCGGCCGGTCAAGGCGCGCGGGCTGTTCCGCACCCTGCTCTACCTGCCGGCCGTGGTGCCCCCGGTCGGTGTGGGCCTCACCTTCAAGGCGCTCTTCGACCAGAACTCCGGTGCCGCCAACGGCGTCATCACCCTGTTCGGCTTCGACGCGCTGGGCTGGCTCGCCGACCCCTACGCCCGCTACGTGCTGCTGATGAGCGTGCTGTGGGCGGCCGGAAACGTCATGATCATCTCGCTGGCGGGGCTCCAGGACGTGCCCCGGGAACTCCACGAGGCCGCCCGGATCGACGGGGCGAGTGCCTGGCGGACCTTCCGCAGCATCACCGTGCCGCTGCTGTCGCCGGTGCTGCTCTTCCAGACCGTGACCGGCGTGATCGCCTCCGTGCAGACCATCATGCCGCTGCTGCTGTCACCGGACGGCACCACCGCCGGCGTCACCGCCCTGCCGCAGTCCAACTACCTGTACATGATGCACGTCTTCTCGCAGTACTTCGCGCTCGGCCGCTACGGCTACGCCTCCGCACTGCTGTGGGTGCTCTTCGTCCTGATCCTCATCGTGACCGGACTCATCTTCAAGTTCACGTCCGGCGTGGTGTTCTACAACGTCGACCCGGAGGCGAAGAAGTGACCGCCACCAGCCTGCTCCCGAACTCCGCGCCCCGGGTGCGGGTGCGCGCCAACCGCCTCGTCCTCTACACGGTCCTCGTCGCCCTCACCGGGCTGTTCGTCGGCCCCTTCGGCTGGCTGATCCTCTCCGGCCTGAAGACCCCGGCGGAACTGGCCGCCTCGCCCGTGCACTGGCTGCCCACCGACTTCCAGTGGCAGAACTTCGCCGACGCCTTCAACCTGATCGACTTCCTCGGCTACGCCCGCAACTCCCTGATCATCGCCCTGATCTACGCCGTGCTCGTCACGCTCAGCTCGGCCTGGGTCGGCTTCGGTTTCGCCCGTCTGGAAGCCCCCGGCAAGAAGACGCTGTTCGGCATCCTCATCGGCTCGATGATGCTGCCCCAGATGATCACCCTGCTGCCGACGTACCTGATCTTCGCCAAGCTCGGCATGGTCGACACGTACTGGCCGTGGGTGTTCTGGGGACTGGCCGCCGCTCCCTATCTGGTCTTCCTCTTCCGGCAGTTCTTCGCCGGGCTGCCCCGGGAGCTGGAGGAGGCCGCGATCGTCGACGGCTGCGGCTACGGCATGATCTTCTGGCGGATCTTCCTGCCGCAGTCCTGGCCGGTGCTGTCCGCGAGCTTCGTGATCGCCTTCACCTGGAGTTGGGGCGACTACATCGCGCCCCAACTCCTCCTGTCCACCGACAAGTCGACGCTCGCCGTCGCCGTCATGACGACGTACGTCACCTCGGCCGGCACCCCGGTCGCCAACCTCCAGGCCGCGGCATCCGTGATGTACGTCGTCCCCATCCTGCTGATCTTCCTGATCGCCCAGCGCGGTTTCGTGGCCGGGATGTCCACGACCGGACTGAAGTAGCCCCTCTTACCGAACCCTTTGCAAGGAGTTACGCATGAACACGCCCCTGTCACGCCGGACCACCCTCCAGGCCGCCGGTGTCATCGCTGCCGCCGGCTTGGCCGGCAGCATCGCGGGCACCGCGCAGGCCGCCGCGGCGGATGAGACCGGCACCACCGGCGACAGCGTGGTCATCCACCCGACGCTTCCGAAGGTGCCTGTCAACAACTCCTTCACCGTCAAGGTCCGGCCGCTCGGCGGCACCTGGCAGAAGCTCGGTGTCTACCTTGCCAAGCTCGCACTGATCGACGCGAACACCGGCAGCAACAGAGCCCAGAGCTCCTCCTGGGCCGCCTTCGACTTCTCCGGCACGGTCGAGGTCGAGGTCACGTACAACCCGGGCGGCGGCGAGAAGGTCCGCATCCGCCCGGACTCGTACGGCATCAAGCCCGAGGTGCTCGGCAGCACCGCGCGCTTCACCCTGGACCGGCCCCGCAACCTCGTCGTCCAGATCGACGACAAGATCTTCGACTGCCTGCACCTGTTCGCGAATCCGATCGAGCAGGACGTGCCCACCGAGGGCGACAAGAAGGTCATGTACTTCGGACCCGGTCTGCACACCCACCCCGACCGAACCCTGAAGGTGCCCACCGGCACCACCGTCTACCTGGCCCCGGGCGCCGTCCTCACCTCCAACGTGATCTTCGAGGGCGTGGAGAACTCCCGGCTGATCGGCCGCGGCGTGGTCTACGACACGACCGGCGGCGCGGTCTTCGTCCGCAAGTGCGAGAACGTCACGATCGACGGCGTCACGATCCTCAACCCCCGGTACGAGAACATCAGGGTCGCCGAGTCCAAGAACCTCACCATCAAGAATCTGCGTGCCTTCAGTCACCAGGGCTGGGGTGACGGCATCCAGCTCTACTGCTCCGAGAACGTCACGATCGACGGCTGCTTCCTGCGCACCTCCGACGACTGCGTGGCTCTCTACACCCACCGCTGGGACTTCTACGGCGACACCCGCAACATCACCGTCAAGAACTGCTCCCTCTGGGCCGATGTCGCCCACCCGATCAACATCGGCGTGCACGGCAATTCCGACACCCCAGAGGTGCTGGAGAACCTGCGCTACGAGAACATCGACATCCTCGACCACCGCGAGCCGCAGGTGACCTACCAGGGCGCCATCGCCTTCATGGTCGGTGACAGCAACATCGTCCGGGACGTCAAGTTCGACAACATCCGCGTGGAGGACTTCCGCTGGGGCCAGCTCATCCACATGCGGGTCGAGTACAACCCGAAGTACAACACTTCGGCAGGCCGCGCCATCGAGTCCGTCTACATCAAGGACCTCAGCTACAACGGCAAGAACGCCGACCTCTCGATCATCGCCGGCCTCGACGCGGAGCACGCGATCAAGGACGTCACCTTCGAGAACCTCCGCGTCAACGGCAGGGTGATCGCCGACAGCACGGGCAAGCCGAGGTGGTATCTGGCGTCGGACGGCGTGCCCATGTTCGTCAACGAGCACGTGACGAACCTGAAGTTCCTCACCACCGCCGAGGCCGAGGCGGCCGCCGCGTCATGATCACATCTGCTCCGAGCCGCCGGAACTTCCTCGGCGGCGCGGCCGCCCTGCTGCTGGTGCAGGGCGCGAGCGGCCTGCTCGCGTCCGGCACCGCCCGGGCCGCCGCCCAGGACGGCACCACCGGGCCCCGCGCCTTCACGCACCCGGGGCTGCTGCACAGCGCCGACGACCTGGCCCGCATGAAGGCCGCGGTCGCCGCCAAGGAATCCCCGATCCACGACGGCTACCTCGCGCTCGCGGCCCACGCGCGCTCCAAGGCCACCTACGCCATCCAGAACACCGGCCAGATCACCTCCTGGGGCCGCGGCCCCACCAACTTCCAGAACCAGGCCGTCGCCGACTCGGCCGCCGCCTACCAGACCGCGCTGATGTGGTGCATCACGGGCGAGCGGGCGTACGCCGACAAGTCCCGCGACATCCTCAACGCCTGGTCGGCATCCCTGACGGCCGTCACCGGTGCCGACGGGCCGCTCGGCGCCGGGCTCCAGGTCTTCAAGTTCGTCAACGCCGCCGAACTGCTGAGGCACAGCGGCTACGACGGCTGGGCCGAGGAGGACATCGCGCGCTGCGAGGAGTCCTTCCTGCGCGTCTGGTATCCGGCGATCTCCGGCTACATGCTCTACGCCAACGGCAACTGGGACCTGACGTCCGTCCAGTCGATCCTGGCCATCGGCGTGTTCTGCGAGGAGCCCACCCTCTTCGAGGACGCGCTGCGCTTCGCCGCCGCCGGCGCGGGCAACGGCAGCGTCCCGCACCGCATCGTCACCGATGCCGGCCAGGGCCAGGAGTCCGGCCGTGACCAGGGCCACGAGCAGCTCGCCGTCGGCCTGCTCGCGGACGCCGCGCAGGTCGCCTGGAACCAGGGCGTCGACCTGTACGCCTTCGACGACAACCGGCTGCTGAAGAACGCCGAGTACGCCGCCCGCTACAACCTCGGCGGCGACGTGCCCTTCGTCCCCGACCTGGACCGCACCGGCAAGTACATCAAGACGACCGTCTCCGACAAGGTCCGCGGCAACCTCCCCCGATCTACGAGATGGCCTACGCGCACTACGCCGGTGTCCGGGGCCTCGACACCCCCTACACCAAGGCGGCCGTCTTCCGCGGCACCGGCGGCGCCCGGGTCGTCGAGGGCAGCAACGACGACCTGCCCAGCTGGGGCACTCTCACCTTCGCGGGGACGAACGCCCCGTCCCCGGCCAGGCCCACGGCTCCGGCCGGTGTCACGGCGGTGGGCGGCGACAAGTCCGTCACCGTGACCTGGGTGCCGTCGGCGTGGGCCGAGTCGTACACGGTCCTGCGGGCGACCGGCGCCGACGGACCGTACGAGACGATCGCGACCGGCCTCGGCAAGCCGGCCCACACCGACCGTGACGCCCGTGCGGGCAGGCCCTCCTACTACCGGATCACCGCCACCAACTCCCAGGGCACCAGCGCCCGTTCGGCCTGGGCCGCAGCGGTCCCCGGGCTGCCCGACCCCTGGGAGACGCGGGACGTCGGGAACGTGAGAATCCCCGGCTCGGCCGTCTTCGACGGCGAGCGGTTCGTGCTGGAGGCGTCCGGCACCGCCGACACCCACCGCCTGGTCTCCCTCCCGCTGCGCGGCGACGGCACGATCACCGCGCGGATCGTGTATCCGCTCAGCTCCCAGTACTCCAAGATCGGCGTCACCGTACGGGCCGGCCTGGACGCGGACGCCGCGCACGCCGCCATGCTGATCCAGGGCCTGCCGCTGCACACCTGGAGCGGCGTGTGGTCCGTACGGCCCAAGGCGGGAGCCGGGATCAAGGGCACCGGCAGCACACCCGTGCCGCCGTCCCAGCAGCAGACGATCACCACGAGCGCCGCCTTCCCGATTTCCTCCCTCGGTGAGCTGCCCGAGTCGGCGACCCCGCTCGAGGCCCCGTACGTCGAGGGCGCGGGCGACGGTTACCGGCTGCGCATGCCGTACTGGGTCCGCGTGACCCGCCGGGGCGACCGCTGCACCGGCGCCATCTCCCCGGACGGCATCCGCTGGACCGAAGTCGGCTCCAGTGAGGTGGACTTGGGCAGCACCGCGTACGTCGGTCTCACCCTCACCTCCTGCCTCGGCGTAGACGAGGACTACGCCGAGACCGGCACAGGAGCCTTCGACAACGTCAGCGTCACCTCCCGGACCGCCGGCGAGGTCTGGTCCGTACCCCGCCCGGCCACGGCCGCCGGCGATCTGCGGGCCACCGCGGGCGCCGACGCGGTCGAGCTGGCCTGGACCGCCCCGGACCTCTCGGCCCGCTACAAGGTGCTGCGCGCCGCCACGGCCGACGGACCCTACGAGACCATCGCCACCGGCATCGGCGCGGTCGGCTTCGGCACCCGCCCCCGGTACGCCGACGCCACCGGCACACCCGGCACGACGTACCACTATGCCGTCGCCAAGACCAACTGCGCCGGACGCGGCCCCCTGTCGGAGTCCGCCGCATCGACCATGCCGGCGCCCTCCAAGCCGGAACTCACCTCCGCCACCACGGCGTTCGCGAACAAGGGCGAGCTCTTCAAGCACGTCCTGCGCGCCTCGCACGAACCGATCCGGTTCGCCGCGGACGGGCTGCCCGACGGCCTGCGCGTCGACCGGCGCACCGGCCTGATCTCCGGAACACCCACCGAGACGGGCGAGTTCAAGGTCACCACCATGGCGGGCAACGCGGCCGGAGATGCCACCGGCACCCTCACCCTCACCGTCGGCACCCCGCCGCCCGCGCCCTGGACCTACGGCGACCTGGGCGATGTCATCCTCGACGATCGCGCCTACGGCACCCTCGGCGTGGTCGCCGTCCGCACCCCGGGCAGCACCTCCCACCAGGACGGGACCTTCGTGGTACGGGGCGCCGGGACCGACCTCACCGTCAACAACCAGGGCATGACAGGCCAGTTCGTACGACGGCCCGTCACCGGCGACTGCGAGGTCACCGCCCGCCTGCTCTCCCGCGCCGGGGCCACCGGCGACCGGGTCGGCCTGCTCATGGCCAAGTCCCTGTCGCCGTTCGACCAGGCGGCCGGGACGATCGTCACCGGCGGCACGAGCGCGCAGCTGATGCTGCGCACGACCGTCGCCGGCCGGTCCACCTTCACGGGCAGCGGAGCGGTCACCGCCCCCTGCCTGCTGCGGCTGAAGCGCACCGGGACGCACTTCACCGCATCCGTCTCGTCCGACGACGGCGCCACCTGGACCCCCCTCGCCGAGGGAGACATCCCCGGCTTCGGTGACGCCCCCTACTACGTGGGCCTCGTGGTCTGCTCCCGCAGCCCCCTGACCCGCAGCACCACCGAGTTCGACGAGGTGAGCATCACCCCCATGTAATCCTCCACGGATGGGAGAACCCCCACATGAGCCGCACTTCCCCCCACACGCACCACGAGGGCGGCCAGGTGAGCCGCCGCGGTCTGCTCAAGACCGCCGGCGGCCTCACCGCCGGCCTCGCCCTCGGCGCCACCGCCACCGCCACCACGGCGGACGCGGCCCCGGCGACCTTCACCCACCCCGGCATGCTGCACAACGCCGGCGACATCAACCGCGCCAAGGTCAGGGTCGCCGCGGGCACCGACCCCTGGGCCTCCGGCTGGCGCAGGCTGACCGCCAACTCCCACTCGGCATCCACCTGGACGCCCCGCCCCACCGCCACGATCATCCGCGGCGGCGACGGCCAGAACTACCCCCAGCTCTACAACGACATCCACGCCGCCTACCAGAACGCGCTGCGCTGGCACGTCGGCGGCACCGCCGCCAACGCCGACTGCGCCGTGCGCATCCTCAACGCCTGGTCGTCCACGCTCACCGAGATCACCGGCAACGCCGACCGGTACCTGGCCGCAGGCCTCTACGGCTGGCAGTTCGCGAACGCCGCCGAGCTCATGCGCGGCTACGCCGGGTTCGACCTCAACCGGTTCAA
Organism: Streptomyces sp. DG1A-41; assembly: GCF_037055355.1. GTDB lineage: Bacteria > Actinomycetota > Actinomycetes > Streptomycetales > Streptomycetaceae > Streptomyces. The sequence goes on from NZ_CP146350.1 coordinate 7,282,598, forward strand.
GACGATGATGCTCAACGTCTTCTACCCGCTCAACGACCGCTTCCTCCGCGAGCACAACGACGCCTGCATCACCAACTACTGGGCCAACTGGGACCTGTGCAACATGGCCTCGATCATGGCCATCGGGATCCTGTGCGACGACGGCGCCAAGTACGACCAGGCCGTCAACTACTTCAAGAACGGCGGCGGCAACGGCCAGATCCGGCGCGCGGTGCCGTTCCTGTACCCGGGCGTCGAGGGCTACGACCTCGGCCAGTGGCAGGAGTCCGGCCGCGACCAGGGCCACACCATCATGGGCATGGGCCAGATGGGCGCCCTCTGCGAGATGGCCTGGAACCAGGGCGAAGACCTGTACTCCTACGACGGCCGCTGCTTCATGAAGGCCGCCCAGTACGTCGCCAAGTACAACCTGAACATGAACGTGCCCTACACCACCTACACCTGGGGCAGCGGCCAGAACTGCGCCCAGCAGTCACAGACCGTGATCGGCTCCGGTTCCCGCGGCCAGGTCCGTCCGGTGTGGGCGATGCTCCACTACCACTACGGCCGGCGCCTGCTCCTCGACGACAAGTACATCGCCCAGATGTGCTTCTCGGTCGCCCCCGAGGGCGGAGGAGGTGACTACGGCACCACCAGCGGCGGCTTCGACCAGCTCGGGTTCGGCACGCTGATGTACGCCAAATAGCGTGTCCGTCGCCCAAGAGTCCGCCAAATAGCGGTCAAGCCGGCTCGTGCACCGGAATACCCATGAGCGATGTGATGCTCTGGTATTTCCGGTGCGCGAGCGCGGCGAAGGGCTGGTGGGCGAATGACGGCAGGCCAGACGGACCCCGTGGTCAGGAGCCCGTACGGGGCCGTACGCGGCAGGTACGAGCGGGGAGTCGCGGTCTTCCGCGGCATCCCGTACGCGGCGCCCCCCTTCGGCCCCCGCCGCTTCCGTCCGCCCCTTCCTCTCCCACCCTGGGACGGCGTCCGCGACGCCGGCGCCTTCGGCCCCACCCCGCCGAAACCCCCGTACTCCGAGGCCTTCGCGCACTACCTGTCCGACCCGGTCGTGCCGGGCGACGACTGCCTCAACCTCAACATCTGGACCCCGGAACCCGACTCCGGAGCCCGCCTCCCCGTCCTCGTCTGGCTGCACGGCGGCGCCCTGACCAGGGGCTCGTCCGCCGTCCCCGTCTACGACGGCCATGCCTTCGCCCGCGACGGCGTCGTGTGCGTCTCCATCAACTACCGACTGGGCGTGGAGGGCTACGGCCTGTTCCCGGACACACCCCCGAACCCCGGCCTGCGCGACCAGATCGCCGCCCTGACCTGGGTGCACGAGGCCATCGAGGCCTTCGGCGGCGACCCCGGCCGCATCACCCTCTTCGGCCAGTCCGCCGGGGCGATCAGCATCGGTGCCCTCATCGCCGCCCCGCAGACCCAGGGGCTGGTCCGGCGGGCGGTCCTCCAGAGCGGGCCGCCCGAGGCGTCCGAACGGGCCAAGGTACGGCGGGTGGTGCGCCGTATGGCCTCCCGGCTGAAGATCCCCGCCACCGCCGAGGCCTTCGCCGCCGTCGACCGCGACCTGCTGCTGCACACCCAGGCCGAGGTGGGCAAGCTCAGCAGCCCGGTGGTCGGCGGCCCCGCCTTCGGCATCGTCATCGACGGCGACACCGTCCCGCGCGACCCCCTGGAGGCCCTCACCGAGGGCGGCGCCGCCCCGGGCGTGGAGCTGATGATGGGCTGGACCCGCGACGAGTACCGGCTGTGGCTGGTCCCGGGCGGCCTCCTGGAGCGCGTCGACCGCCTCGGAGCCGTCGCCTTCGCGGGTGCCATGGCCCGCTGCCACTGCGGCAGCGAGGTCCCGCGCGGCTACCGCGCCCTGCACCCCGAGGCGGGCACGGCGGACATCATCGGCCAGCTCGTCACCGACCACCTCCTGCGCGTCCCCCTGCACCACCTGGCCGATGCCCGCACGGAACCGTCGTACGTCTACGAGTTCGCCTGGCCCTCGAACCTCCCCGGCCTCGGCTCCTGCCACGCGCTGGAACTCGGCTTCGTCTTCGACACGGGGGACGTCCCGGAGTCCCGCAAACTGGCCGGAGAAGGCGCCCCGCAGGAGCTGGCCGACGCGATGCACGCCGCCTGGGTGCGCTTCGCCACGGACGGCGACCCGGGCTGGGAACGCTGGGACGCCGCCCACCCGGTGCGCGTCTTCGGAGACCGCGCACCGGACGCCGAGAACGGCGTGGCCTACACGACGTACGGCCCCCGGGACCGCGAACTCGCCCTGTGGGCAACCGACGCCGCCGCCGTCACTCCTGAGGAGCCAGTGCCGACAGGAAGGCGGTCCAGGTGGCGGGTGTGATGGTGAGGTGGGGGGTGGTGGGGGTTTTGCTGTCGCGTATGTGGACGGCGGTGGGGCGAGTAGCTACTTCGACGCAGTTGCCGCCCTCGTCGCCGCTGTAGCTGGACTTGAACCACTCAGGTGCGGTGCTGCTCATGCCTCTCCCAGAAGACGGTCCAGCAGGTCCCTCGTGTCCTCGGGGGTGAGGGCCTGTGACCGCAGCATCGCACACTTCTGCGTAAGGATCGCCACCTCATCCGGGTCGGCGATGAGCTGGCTGCCGCGCTGGTTCTCCGCGTAGGCGAGCCGCTGGTGTTCGGGAGTTTCCAGCAGGACGAACGGACCGTTGAGGCCCGCGTGACTGGTTCGGTTCATCGGCAGGACCTGGAACATGAGCCCTGGCAGTTCCGAACACGCGCGCAGGTGCCGCAACTGCTCGACCCAGACCTCCCTGCCGCCGATGGGCGCTCGTAAGACCGGCTCCCAGACCACGAAGCAGGTGATGGGCGGGTTCTTGCCTTGCAGGATCCCCTGGCGTTCGATGCGCGCCGCCACCAACTGGGCGATCGTGTCCTCGTCGTAGAACGGCACGCGACTGCGGAACACCGCCCACGCATACGGCTCCGTCTGGAGGAGGCCCGGCAGTACCTGGTTCTCGTAGGACGAGATCGCGATCGCCTCCCGCTCCCGATCCAGGAACTCCTCCGCCCACAACGGGATGAGATCCACCTCCGGCATCTCCGACAGCGCAGCCACCAACGCCCCCTTGGTGTCCAGGAGTTGGTCCAACTGCTCGGCGAGATCCATCTTCAGCGGTCGTCTGCCCTGCTCGATGGACGCGATCTGCTGCTCGCCGACGACGAAGATCTCCCCGAGGGACTTCTGCGTATACCCGGCCGCCTCCCGGAAGAGGGCGAGCAGCGCACCCACCATCTTCATCGCCGAGGCGTTCCTGCGTGACCGTCGTGACCGTGTCGTGGTGCTCATGGCGGCGAACTCCCCACCCACGCGCGTACTTGCACTGTTCCGCGCACGTACAACATGGCTGTACGAGTGCGCGGTCTGTTCCATGATGGCCACGGAGTGTGACTGTCGTCTCGTGAACGACGAAACTCCACTCCTCTTCCCCCACCCGTCTCCACGCGAGCGGTTCTACCGCCGGGAGCGCCAGTCCGTTCCGGCCGCACGCGCGTTCGCGCGCGACGCGCTCATGGACTGGGGCGGGTGCGGGCGCGCGGAGGACCTACTGCTGTGCGTGAGCGAACTGGCGACGAACGCGCTGGTGCACGGCGTGCCGCCCGGCCGTGGATTCCTGCTGAGGTTGGTGCCGTTCGGCGAGGACGGTGGCGTACGGGTCGAGGTGCACGACAGTGGTGACGGCGAGCCGGTGCTGCCGCGGCAGGACGCCAGGGAGCCCCGCGAGGGCGGGCGGGGCCTGTTGCTGGTGTCGGAGCTGGCGGACAAGTGGGGCGTGGGGGCGAGGTGTCCCGGCAAGATCGTGTGGTGCGAGTTCGAAGGCCGCTTTCGGGAGGGGTCCCGGGGCCGCTCCGTAGCGTGCGTGGGTGAGCTGTCCGTGATGAATTGCCCATCCCCGAAGGAAGAACCATGAGCGCGCCCCGGGAAGAGCTCAAGACCGGATTCTGGGTCATCGGCGGTATTGCCGCCCTGGTCACGGTCGGCCTGATCATCACTCTCGTAGTCGGTGGCGTCAGCTGGCTGACTGCCCCGTTCCGCGGCGAAGTCGACAAGCGCGACGGCACCGAAGGTTCAGGTGCGTTCCGGATCGCCACGTACGAGGAGTTCTTCGGACTCTGCTCCACGGTGCAGTCCAAAGAAGGGACCATCAAGACTCTGGAAGAGGAGAACAAGACGGCCTCCGAGTCCAGGCGGGCGCAGATCAACACCTCCCTCACCGCCCTGAAGTCGTCCCGGATCGAAGCGGTCAACGAATACAACGCCAAGGCCGCGCAGGAGCACCGGAGCGCCTTCAAGGACGAGGACCTGCCCCCGCGGTTGGACGTGAACGACATGAACACCACGTGCGCGCCGTGACGAAGAGGAGAAGGGTCATGAAACGCGTCACCCGGACCGTACTGGCCGTCGCCGCCGTTCTGTTGGCCGGCTTCGGCGCAGCCGCCTGCGAAGACGATTCCTCACAGGAGACGGAGACGAAGGCGAAGGAGAGGGGCTACGACAAACTGGTGGCGAACCAGCCGATTGAGGTCCCCGAGTACTCGACGACGCGAGAGACCATCAACAGGTGGATCAAGACGTGGGGAAAGGCCGGTTCCAAAGGCAAACTCAGCTACGTCTACCTTCAGAACGCCAAGGGCGAGTACGGCTACTTCGTTCTGAAGGGCCTCCCCGTCTCGTACTGTGCGCTGGGAACACCACCGACGAAGACGAAATCGGGCACCAACGGCATAGTCAACGTCCCGCTCCCGGAAATGGACGGCACCTACAGCGACGGGGCCGGGACCTGCAACACCTACTACGGCTTCGACGCCACCACGGGTGCCTACCTGGAGTTCACCCTCGGCATGAACCAGAGCTTCTTCCTCTTCGACCAGCCCGCGACGATGCCGGAGTTCACCTCCGCGTCCCAGATGGGCCCCAGCTCGATCGAGGACGTCAAGCCCTGAGCCTCGATCCACCGCTCAGCGGGGCGGGGGCGGCCCCACCGAGTCGCGCACCACGACGTGCGTGCCCAGCAGCAGATGCTCGTCCGGGGAGCCCGGCGTGTGTTCCAGGGCCGTGCGGACGGCGAGGCGGCCGAGTTCCTCGTAGGGGACGTGGACCGTCGTCAGGGCGGGGTGCAGGTCGCGGGCGAAGGGGATGTCGTCGTAGCCGGCGAGGGAGATGTCGCCGGGGGCGGTCAGGCCCGCCTCGTGCAGGGCGGTGAGGGCGCCCGCGGCGACCATGTCCGTGGCGGCCACCACGGCCGTGAAGTCGAGGTCGTCCTTGAGTGCTTGCTGCATGAGGCGGTGGCCCGCGTCGCGGGTGAAGTCGCCGTGCAGGAGGAGGGACGGGTCGGGGGTCAGGCCCCGGGCCCGGTGGGCGGCGAGATAGCCGCGTTCGCGGCCCAGGGCCGTGGTGTGGTCCGTCCGGCCGCCGAGGAACAGCACCCGGCGGTGGCCCTGGGCGAGGACGTGGGCGACCAGGGTGTAGGCGCCGCCCTCGTTGTCGTACTCGATGACCGTCACCGGGGCGCCGGGGTCCAGTGGTGGTCTGCCGCACAGGACCAGGCGGGAACCGGCCGAGGCGAGGGAGTCGGCCATGCGGTGGGTGCGTTCGCGGTACTCGGGGGTGTCGGCGGTGCCGCCGACCAGGATCACGGCGGCGGCGCGCTGGGCTCGCATCATCTCGACGAACTCCAGCTCGTGCCGGACGTCGCCCTCCGTGCTGCACACCAGGCAGAGGTGACCGAGGCGGGTCGCCTCGCGTTCGACGCCGTGGGCCATGTGCGCGAACGACGGGCCGGTGATGTCCTCCAGCACGAACGCCAGCGTGGGCGTGCCGACGCCCGCGATCGCCTTCGCCCGCGCGTCCGCGACGTAGTCCAGCTCGCGGACCGCCCGCATGACGCGCCCGCGCGTCGCCGCGCTCACCGGGTACACGCCGCCCAGCACCCGTGACACCGTCGACGCCGAGACCCCCGCGCGGGCCGCCACATCCCGGATCGTGCTGCGGCTCGCGTCCCCGCTCTTCCTCGTCATCACTGCCTCGTCTCTCCCGGGCGCCGGTCCGCACCCACCCCGCGGGAACTGCGGCAACGCGTCGGCAACCGGTTCCCTGGACGGAGGCTAGCAGTGGCGAGGGGAGGGGAGGAGGGTTGTGCGCGGACTGGCGACGCGGCGGTGAGCACGTACGCCGCTGTGCCGCTCCTACACCGCCCCCAGCGTCCCCGCGATGCCCGAGATCGCCTCCGGGCCCACCCGGCAGCAGCCGCCTATCAGGCGCGCGCCGGACTGCTGCCAGCCCTTCACCTGGTCGGCGGTGAAGGTGGAGCGGCCGGTCCAGGAGCGGGCGTCGGCGTCCCAGGCCTCGCCGCTGTTGGGGTAGACGACGACCGGCTTGCCGGTGACCCGGGCCGCGGTCGCGGCGGCGGTGTCCACGTCCTCGGGTGCGCAGCAGTTCACGCCGACCGCGATCACCTCGTCCGCCTCGGCGGCCAGGGCGAAGGCCTCCTCCAGCGGCTGACCCGCGCGCGTGCGGCCACCGGCGACGGAGTACGTCAGCCAGGCCGGCACCCCGAGCCCGCGCACCGCCCGCAGCAGGGCGGTGGCCTCGTCGGCGTCGGGGACCGTCTCCAGGGCGAGGACGTCGGGGCGGGCGGCGGCCAGCACCTCCAGGCGGGGGCGGTGGAAACGCTCCAGTTCGTCGACAGTGAGGCCGTAGCGGCCCCGGTACTCCGAGCCGTCCGCGAGCATCGCCCCGTACGGACCGGCCGAGGCCGCCACCCACAGCGGACGGGAGACGCGTGCGAGCCGGGCCGCGTCCCGCGCCAACTCGACGCTGAGCGCCATGAGTCCGGCCGCGCGGTCGTGGTCGATCCCGCGCTTGGCGAAGCCCTCGAACGTGGCCTGGTAGCTGGCCGTGATCGCCACGTCGGCGCCCGCCCGGAAGTAGGCGAGGTGCGCCTCGGTGATCGCCTCCGGCTGTTCCGCGAGCAGCCGCGCCGACCACAACTCGTCGCTCAGGTCGTGCCCGGCCGACTCGAGCTGGTTGGACATACCGCCGTCGAGGACGACGGTCCCGGCGGCGAGGGCTTCGGCGAGGGTGAGGGTGCTGGTCATACGGACGACGGTAGTCGAGACCCGGCGGGGGACCCCAGCCGATTGTGTCCAGTACATGAACAGGTCGCCCAGCATATGGGACGGCGGGTTACGATCACAGCCCTCCCCCCTCCCCCTCCCCCTCCGCTCGTCAGGAACGCCCATGACCGTGCCCAGCCCCGCCGAGGCCGCCGAACCCGTCGAGCCGGCCCCGGCGCCCACTCCCCGTCGCACCTTCGGCCTCGCCGCCGCCACGGCCCTCGTCATGGGCAACATCATCGGCGGCGGCATCTTCGCCCTGCCCGCCACCGTCGCCCCCTACGGCACGGTCAGCCTGCTCGCCTTCGTCGTGCTCTCGGTCGGCGCGGTCGCCCTCGCGCTGCTCTTCGGCAGGCTGGCGCGGCGCAGCCCGGTCACGGGCGGGCTGTACGTCTACCCGCGGGACGCGTTCGGCGAGTTCGCCGGGTTCCTGTCGGCCTGGTCGTACTGGACGATGTGCTGGGTCAGCATCGCCGCCCTGGCCGTCGCGGTCGTCGGCTATGTCGACGTCCTGACACCCCTGCACGGCAACCACGCCCTCCAGGCCGCCGTCGCCATGGCCGCTCTCTGGCTGCCCGCCGCCGCCAACTTCGCGGGCACCCGCTGGGTCGGCACGGTACAGGTCGTCTCGACGATCCTGAAGTTCGTACCGCTGCTCCTCCTCGCGACCATCGGCCTCTTCTTCGTCGACGCGGACAACTTCGGCCCGTTCAACGCCTCCGGCCAGAGCGTCTCCGGCGCGCTGGCCGCCTCCGCCGCGCTGCTGCTGTACAGCTTCCTCGGGGTCGAGTCGGCCGCGGTCAGCGCGGGCGAGGTCCGCGACCCCGGGCGCACGGTCGCCCGGGCGAGCGTCCTCGGCACCCTGGCCTCGGCGTTGGTCTACATCCTCGGCACGGTCGCCGTCTTCGGCCTCGTCCCGCACAGCCGGCTCGTCGGCTCCGGCGCCCCGTTCGCCGACGCGGTGAACGCCCTCACCGGCAGCTCCTGGGGTGGCACGGTCATCGCCCTGGTCGCCGTCGTCTCGATCACCGGCTGCCTCAACGGCTGGATCCTCATGGCCGCGCAGATGCCGTACGCCGCCGCCCGCGACGGTCTCTTCCCCGCGCCCTTCGCCCGGGTCGGCAAGGGCGGCGTCCCCGGCTTCGGCGTCTGGGCCTGCGCGATCCTCGGCACGCTCCTCATCGCCCTCAACTACACGGCGGGCCCGGACACCACGTTCCGCGTCCTCGTCCTGATCACCACGTTCACCGGCTGCGTGCCGTACCTGCTGTCGGCCGCCGCCCAGTTGTACTGGCTGGCCCGCGGCACCCGCGCCCGCGTCCGCCCCGCGGGCCTCGCCCGCGACCTGACCGTCGCCGTCCTCTCCTTCGGCTTCTCCTTCTGGCTGATCGCGGGCGCCGGCTACGCGGCCGTCTACCAGGGCGTACTGTTCCTGTTCGCCGGGATTCCGGTGTACGTGTGGCTGCGGGGGCGGCGGGAGACGGCTGACTGGTAGGGCTTGGCCAGGTCCGTTCGACGGTGGGGCGGGGTGTATCTGCGCGGTCTGCTGCTGGGTCGGTCAGCGCGAGTCGTCGAACTGGCGGACCCTCACCGAACTGCGCATCGCCCCCCGCCCGCGCGACCCGCCTCCTGCGCGCCCTGCTCGTCGTGGGGGGCGGCCGGTTCGAGTCGGCCGCCCCCCACGTGAACCGATCAGAGGTGTGGCCCGCCCTCCCTGCGCGCCACACCCACGGGTCCGCCGCTCGAACGGCCGGGCCGATCCGAGGACTCCGAGGAACGAGGAAGCAAAAGGATCATGAGAGAGCCGATGGCCGACATCGCCGCAACCGCCCTCCGGCTGGGGAACCCACCAACCGTCCACGCGGCAACAGGCCACTTGGCCGTCACCACTGGCACTGCCGTCGTCGCCGACGTGTGGATCAGCGGCGACCTCGGGTTCGTCCTCCTTCTGCACCGCAGGGACGACGGTCTCATCGCTGAAGAGCTGTACTACTCCGTGCGGCGCTTGAACGGTGCCTGGGAGCGCCCCGACCACCTCAGTGGGGGCATCGTCGGTACGGAGCTGGGCGCCCCCGCCGCGGTCGAGGACGCGCTCGCCGGGGCATCCATGTCCGTCGTCACCAAATCCGAGTCGCTTGTCCACACCGGGCGGGACTCAAACGGCGACGATGGAGAACTCGTACATATCTGGGAGCTTCTGGTGAGCGGTGACGCGGACCTCATCGAGATCGAGCGCTTCTCACAGGCCTCTCCCGGAACATCGGCACCCTTTAGACGAGAGGTGACAGGCCCGTTGATACTCCTCGTCCTGCTGCCCGGCGAACGGATGCGTGTTTCCGCCATGCGCAGAGAGACCTCATCCCTCACCCGGCTCGGCGACGCTTTGGACCTGCACAACCCGGAGCTGTGAACGAGCTGACTCCGCCACCGTCTAGTCCTCCCACAGCAGGAACGAGCCGTCGTCACCGGGACGCCGGTAACCGTCCAGGTACCGACCGGTCTCCAGCGCGTCGGCGGTGTAGTCGGCGGGGGGAGACCCGTCACCCCAGACCTTCGTCCTGGACCGCCAGCCGGTCACGACCTCCTCGGCGCCGAGGATCCGGTGGCAGGGCGGCAGGCAGAAGTTGCCGCTGCCGTGGTGGCCCGGCAACAGGAGGGCGTGGTCGGGGTGGAGGCCTGTGCCGAGTTGCTCCTCGGCCCTGGCGATGTCCGCCGGCGTGGCCGCGGGAGGGAGCCAGCTCCCGGGCGCGTCCGCGTTCCTCGAGCCAGCGTTCCACGCGCTGCCACGACTCGCCGAGCGGAGCGGGCTCCATGTGTCCTCCTGCCGGTCCCGTGAGGGCCTCCCCGTAAGCTGGCGGGATGCCTGAAGTCGCCGCGGCGGAAGCCGAGTTTCGTGAGATCTTCGATTCCGCGGCCCCCGGAGGGACGACTCTCGTCCCTCTCACGCACAACCCGTGGAACGGCGTCACGGCCGGGGTGTGGCGGGTCACCGCCGGCGGGCGTTCGGCCGTACTGAAGGTGCTGACGCGGACCAAGGAGACCGGCGTCACCTGGGCCGCCTCCAACGACCCCCGGCACTGGAACTTCTGGCGTCGGGAGGCGTACCTCTACCAGTCGGGGCTCGCCCAGGTCTGGCAGCGGCACGGCATCCGCGCGCCCCGGCTGCTGGCCTGCGTCGAACGCCGCGACGGGGACCTGGCGTTGTGGCTGGAGGACGTGCCGGGCGGACCGGCGACGGACTGGCCGCTCGCCCGGCACGTCGAGCACGCCCACCGGCTCGGGGCCGCGCAGGGCGCGGTGGGCGCGGGGGAGGACCGGCCATGGCTGTCGCAGGGCTTCCTGCGCGACTACACGGCCTCCAAGACGACGGGCCAGGACCTCCTCGATGACGACGAGGCCTGGCAACACCCCCTGGTCCGGGAGCACTTCCCGGCGGGCCTGCGCGAGGACATGGTCCGCCTCCACCACGACCGCGAGTGGTTCCTCACGGTCATGGAGTCCCTGCCGCGCGCCTTCTGCCATCTCGACCAGTGGCCGGCCAACGTCCGCTCCGACGGCCCCGGCAGTGTCGTCCTCGACTGGGCGTTCGCCGGGGACGGCGCGCTCGGCGAGGACCTCGGCAACTACCTTGCCGACTCCGTCTTCGACCTGTTCGTCCCCGCCGCCGACCTCCCCGGCCTGGCCAAGGCGGCGTACGACGCCTACCTGCACGGCCTGCGCGCGAGCGGCTGGCGTGGCGACGAACGGCTCGTACGGCTCGGCGTGTGCGCCTCCGCCGTGAAGTACGACTGGCTCACCGCACTGATGCTCGCCCGGGCGGACGACGAGCAGCCGGCCTACGGCGGCCAGGGCACCGTCCCCGCCGGGCTCCGCTACCGCGAACGCGGCCTGACCCTCGCCTTCCTCGCCGACTGGGCGGCCGAGGCCCGGCTGCTGGCACCCCGGCTCGGCTTCCCGGAGGCACCGAGCGGCCGCTGACCCCCCCCCGCGTTCCCAACCGTGACCCTCACTGCCGCGCGCGGCCCGCGTGCCGGCCGGCGCGACGCCGGCCCCGGCCGCGTCGCGTCGCCATCGGTACGGCGAGGCTGACGACGAGCGCCAGCCCGAGCGCGTACGGCCACCAGCCGAAGCCGACGTCCTCCGACGCTCCGGCGCTCCGGGGCGCCACGGCGCCGGACGCGGACGCCTCGGGGCCGGTGGGGGAGGGGCTCGGGGTGGTTTCGGCGGTCAGAGCGACGTCGTTGCCGTCTCCCGCCCGGTAGTCGATGCGGTAGGTGGTGTCGCCGAGCTTCAGACGGGCGCCTTGCCGCAGTCCCTTGAACGTTCCCGAGGTCCGGCCGTCGCCCTGGTGGTCGAGGACGGTGATCTCACGAGCGGACCTGCCCGGGCTTCCCGCCGCCGACACGTCGAGGTCTCCTGCCAGCCGCACGGTCCCGGTCACTCTCAGGGGCTTGCCGCGCAGGATTAGGGAGCCCTTCGAGCTCTGTGTGTAGGCGCCGTTCACGGTGAGGCCGGTCGTCACGGCACCTTCGTTCGTCACCGCACCTCTGACCGTGCCGCTGCCCGTCAGCGTGGTCGCGACGCGCAGGCCCGCCGGTCCCGCGTCCAGCCGTGCCCCGGCCGCCGTGAGCCGTATCGCCTTGCTGCGCGTGAGGGTGGCGCCTTTTCGCAGGGCCAGCGTGCCCTTGGAGACGGTGGTCGTCCCGGTGTAGGTGACGGCCCGGCCCGTCAGGGTCGTCGTAGCGGCTCCCGACTGGGTGAGCGAGCCGCTGCCGCCGATGCGGGAGAGGGCGAGGGGCCGGTTCGTGTTGCGCAGGACGAGCGAGCCGTTGTTGACGACCTTGTAGTGGGCGCCCGCCGTGTACAGCCCGCCGTCCCCGCCGCGCTTCCCGCTGCCCAGCCGTAGCACCGCCCCCTTCTCCACCGTCGTCGAGCCGTCGTAGTACTGGACGGCCGCGAAGGTCACGTCGTTGCCGGGGGTTCCGGCGATGACGATGTCGCCGGCGCCGGGGGCCGAGAGGGTGTCGTGGAATCTGCCGCCGCCGATGGGGGCGCCGAGCGTCACCGGGCCGTCGTAGTCGAAGGTGAGGCGGGAACGGGAGCGGGCGGCCAGGAGGTTGATGTAGACCGTCTCGGCGGTGCCCGGCATGAAGATCCGGTTCGTGGTGCCGTCGCCCCACTGGACGTTCGCGCCCTTGATGTTGGTGCCGCGCTTGTTGACGTTCTTGCGGGCGGGCGTCCAGTTGAGGGCCGGGTCGCTGAGCGACGGATCGCTGTCGCCGCCCTGGTTTGACCAGCTGTACTGGCCGGTCAGGACCACCTTGCCGCCGGGCCGCGACTGGACGTTGATGTCGCTGCCGTACTCGCGCTGGTAGAAGTCCATGCCCATCGTGACGGTCCGGCCCAAAGGCGTGTCGACGGTCCAGGTGCCCTGGTTGAGGACCTTGCGGACGTTCGGCAGCGAGGTCGCGTACTCCGGGCGGCCTGCGTTCAGCTGGGTACCGTTGTCGATCACCCCGGAGAAGGAGTGCGTGCCCGACAGGTCCCAGGTGCCCCAGAGGAACCTCGGCTGGGTGATCAGCCCGGAGCCGCTGATGGTGCCCAGGTTGTACGCGCTCCTCAGCGACAGCCGCAGGGTGCCGTCGACCCGGATGTTGTCCTGGTTGAGGCGGAACGCCGGGGTGTTGTAAGGGAAGTGGCCGACCAGTCCGGCCGTCCCGCCGTCGCCGTACTGGAGCGTCGCACCGCGCTCCACCGTGACCGCCGGCGGGTCGGGGTTGGTGACGGTGACGTACGGGTGGTTCCCGCCGAGCGTCCGTACCCGCTGCCGCCGCCGGGACTCCGGGAGCGTGAAGTCGCTGTCCTTGGTGAGGACCAGCGTCCCGCTGCCGCGCACCGTGAGCGTGCCCTCGCCGCGGAACACGCCGTCGTACGTCGTCGTCCCCGGCGGCACACTGACGACCGTGTCGCCGCCGAGCGTCACGTCCCGGTCGGCGAGCACGTCGGCGGTGACGTCCCGTGGACCGGCGGCCACCGCCGGGGGAGCGGCGAGCAGGGAGGCGACCGCCGCGAGGACACCGGCGGCCGCTGCTGTGGTGTGGGTGAGACTGCGCACGGGAGGGGAGACGCGGGGGACGGGCGGCCGATAACAGAAAAATCGGCGGTTGCCGTTCACCCCGCCCCGACCTCGCCCCGCTGTCGACCGCTCAGTGCCGGGCGAACTGCACACGCGTCGCCTGTACGGCGTCCGGACGGACCGCGATGCCGTCGACGGTGAGTTGTTCGCCGTAGATGTCGGTGAGCCTCAGGGGGCCGCCGCAGCCCGTGCCGTCGGGGGAGAGGAAGTAGTTGTACTCGGTACGGGTCAGCCGGCTCCATCCGCTGCCGGTCCTGACCTCCAGCCGGGCCAGCGGGTTGCGGTGGCCGAGCGCCTGGATGCCGCACCAGTGCCGGCTGGAGCCGGTCTTGTAGCGGATCGAGACGGTGTCGGACGTGCTGGGGCTCAGCAGGCTCCAGGTGATCGGGATCCGGCCGGCGGAGAGGCCGGCGAGCTTGGCGAAGGCCTCTTTGCTGAGGTCGAGTTGGCCGGGGGCGCAGGGCAGCGGGCACTCGTTGGTGATCCGGACCGTGACGGAGGCGCCGTTCGCCGCGCGGACGAGGATGTGCGCACCGCACGCCTTGGACGTCTCGTAGTCGGTGTGGTTCATCGCCGCGACCATGAGGTCGGGGCTCGGGCCGTACAGGCAGGCCCCGTCGCCGTCCGCGGCGTCGTAGTGGGTGGCGACCCCCTTGTAGGTGACCTGGGGCTGGATGCGTCCCGCCAGCGGTGCCGTGCCGGACGCCGGCCGCGGTGAGGACCGGGGGGCGCTGGTGGGCGAGGACCGCCGCGCCGACGGGGTGGTCGCGGTCGGCGTCGGGGAAGCCTTGGACGGTTTCGGTTTCGGTTTCGGTTTCGGCTTCGGGCTCGGTTTGGCCTTCTGTTCCGGTGCCGTGGCCGGGGCACTCGACCGGCTGTCGGCGGCGGGCTCGGCAGCGGCTCGCACGGCGTTCGGCTCGCCGTCGGGGCGGAGCGCCATCACCAGGGACAGCAGAACTCCCACCGCTGCCAGGGCGACGGCAAAGACGAGGGCCGTGCGCCGTTCGCGGAGGGGGCGGCGGCGGGAATGGGATGCCACGGATGAGTCCTTACGTGGTTCAGGAGAACGCTTCCGACTCACCAGTGGCCGCCGGAGCGGGAAAGGTTGCCGGGCGGGAGCTTCGAGTTTCGACGACCTTGACGACCCGGCCGCCCTCTTCGTCCCGTCAGAACCGTTGACCTCCAGGTGGCACACCCTTACCTTTTCGGCGTTCGTAATGACAGATGGTGTTCGAAATGTCAGACGACGCATCAGACAACGCCGTGTGTCCCCCAGTGAGAGGCAGGCCCCACCGCATGAGCCGCGACCGCGACCACGCTCTGCCCGAACCCCCCAGCCGCAGGCTGCTGCTGAAGGGCGCCGCAGCCGCCGGCGCCCTGGCCGCCGTCCCCGCCGTTTCGGGTGTGGCCCAGGCCGCCACCCCGGCCGGGCCCCCGAAGCCGGCCCCCTTCGTGAACCCGCTCGTCCGCAACCGGGCCGACCCGCACATCAACCGGCACAAGGACGGCTTCTACTACTTCACCGCCACCGCCCCCGAGTACGACCGCATCATCCTGCGCCGCTCCCGCACCCTGAACGGCCTGGGCACGGCCGACGAGTCCGTGATCTGGCGCGCCCACCCCACGGGCAACATGGGCGCGCACATCTGGGCGCCGGAACTGCACCGCATCGGCGGCAAGTGGTACATCTACTTCGCCGCGGCGCCCGCGGAGGACGTGTGGGCGATCCGCATATGGGTGCTGGAGAACGCCCATCCCAACCCGTTCAAGGGCACCTGGGTGGAGAAGGGCCAGGTGAAGACGGCCTGGGAGACGTTCTCCCTGGACGCCACGACCTTCACCCACCGCGGCAAGCGCTACCTCGCCTGGGCGCAGCACGAGCCCGGAATGGACAACAACACCGGCATCTTCCTGTCCGAGATGGCGAACCCCTGGACCCTGAAGGGCCCGCAGGTGCGGCTCTCCACCCCCGAGTACGACTGGGAGCGCATCGGCTTCAAGGTCAACGAGGGCCCGTACGTCATCAAGCGCAACGGCCGCCTCTTCATGACGTACTCGGCCAGCGCCACCGACTTCAACTACTGCATGGGCCTGCTGACCGCGGACGCCGACAGCCACCTCCTGGACCCCATGAGCTGGTCCAAGTCGCCGACACCGGTCTTCACCAGCAACGACACCACCAAGCAGTACGGCCCCGGCCACAACTGCTTCACCGTCGCCGAGGACGGCCGTACCGACGTCCTCGTCTACCACGCCCGCCAGTACAAGGAGATCAACGGCGACCCGCTGAACGACCCCAACCGGCACACCCGTATCCAGAAGCTCGGCTGGAAGCCGGACGGCACCCCCGACTTCGGCATCCCCGTCGCCGACACGGTGAAGGCGGGTGACTGAGATGAGACGCGCGTACGCGGTCCTCCTCGCCCTGTGCCTGGCGCTGACCGGCGCGCTCGCCACCGCCGGCACCGCACAGGCCGCGCCCCAGACCATCACCAACGGCACCCAGTTCACGGACACCTCGGGCAACCCCGTCCACGCCCACGGCGGCGGGGTCATCAAGGTCGGCTCCTACTACTACTGGTTCGGCGAGCACCGCAACGCCGACAACACCTTCCGGTACGTCGACGCCTACCGCTCGACCGACCTGAAGAACTGGGAGTTCCGCAACCACGTCCTGACCGAGGCCAGCGACCCGGAGCTGGCGACCGCCAACATCGAGCGGCCCAAGGTCATGTACAACGCGTCCACCGGCAAGTTCGTGATGTGGATGCACAAGGAGAACGGCACCGACTACAGCGAGGCCCGCGCGGCCGTCGCCGTCTCCGACACGGTCGACGGCGACTACACCTGGAAGGGCAGCTTCCGTCCGCTCGGCCAGCACATGTCCCGCGACATCACGGTCTTCACCGACACCGACGGCGCCGGGTACATGATCTCCGCCGCCCGCGAGAACTACGACCTCCAGATCTACCGCCTCACCGCCGACTACACCGGCATCGCGAGCCTGGTCGCCAACCCCTGGCCGGGCGGCCACCGCGAGGCCCCGGCGCTGTTCAAGCGGAACGGCGTGTACTTCATGCTGACCTCGGGCGCCACGGGCTGGAACCCCAACCAGCAGCAGTACGCCACGGCCACGAACATCGCCGGACCCTGGTCGGCCATGAAGAACATCGGCGACTCGACGACGTACGGCTCGCAGACCGCCTACGTCCTGCCGGTTCAGGGCAGTTCGGGCACCTCGTACCTGTACATGGGCGACCGCTGGGGCAACTCCTTCGGCGGGACCGTCAACGACTCGCGCTACGTCTGGCTGCCGCTGACCTTCTCCAACTCGACCACGATGTCCATGTCCTGGTCGCCGGAGGTCACCATCGACACGGCCACCGGGACCGTCTCCGGCACCAGCGCCACGTACAACACCCTCATCGCCCGCCACTCGTCCAAGTGCGCGGACGTGACCAGTCAGTCGCTGTGGGCGGGCGCCCAGCTCAAGCAGTACGACTGCAACGGCGGCACCAACCAGAAGTACTGGTTCAAGTCCGTCGGCGGCGGCTACTACCAGCTGATGGTCAGGAACAGCTCCCTGTGCGTGCGGGAGAACGCGAGCACGGTCACGCAGGAGAACTGCAACGCCTCCGCGACGAACCAGCAGTGGTCGCTGACCACCACCGGCTCGTACGTCAACGTCAAGTCGCGTGCGACCGGCGAGTGCCTGGACGTGAACGGCGCGTCCACCGCCAACGGCGCCGCGCTCATCACCTACACGTGCAACGGAGGCACCAACCAGCAGTGGACGCGCGGGACATGACGGCCCCGAGTGCGCCCGGGCCGGCAGGTCGATCCCGTCGATCGCCGTCCCCGCACTGAGGAAGCCGGTCGCCCCCGACCCGCTCACCACGTCGATCCTGAGCACGTTGTACCGACTCGGGTCCGTCTTCCAGGCGGACGCCGGGACGCTGTACGTGAACGTGTGGTTGTTGCCGCGGTACGAACCGTTGGTCAGCGACCGGGTGTTCGGCTGGGTGGGCGGGGAGGGGATGGCGGACGTCCGGGCATCGTCCGCGTTCTTGAACCCGCCCGGTGTGCCGTCCGAGGCGCGCGCCGCCACCTTGCCCCCGGCCGCTCGTCGGCACGTACCCGGCGATGCCGGGCGAGTCTTCTGCACTTCGCCGGTCCAGCCGAAGCCGGCTGCGCGGGCCGTGCCGATGAGGGCCCCGTGCCGGCGGAGGTGGGGGCCGGGTGTGAGCGAGAGTGACAGTTGAATCGATTTCGCGAAAGGCCTTTCACGCGCTGGGAGGGTGCATCCTTGAGAAAACGACTCAGGGTCTAGAAAGCGCTTGCCGCAAGCGATACGTTCAGCCGCCAGGCCTTGTCGCCGTGACGGAGGAGCTGCGAGTGAGACGTTTCAAGACAGCCGTGCTGGCGGCCGTGGCGCTGAGCACCGCCCTGTCCGCCGTACCCGCCCACGCGGGCGATGGGGGTCCCCCCGCGCGAGGCGGTTCGAGCGTGGGGGAGGGCGGA
The DNA here is from genome assembly GCF_037055355.1 of Streptomyces sp. DG1A-41. Classification (GTDB taxonomy): domain Bacteria; phylum Actinomycetota; class Actinomycetes; order Streptomycetales; family Streptomycetaceae; genus Streptomyces. The sequence continues at coordinate 7,300,401 of NZ_CP146350.1, forward strand.
GGGCCGGGCCTCGCGCACTGCACCGCCGGCGCCTGCCACTTCGACGTCCCGCCCGGCACGTACGACGTGCGGGTCGTCCTCGGCGGGGAGACCGCGTCCGCCACGAGCATCAGCGGCGAGACCCGCCGGTCCCTGCTGCCGGAGACGGCCGCACCGGCGGGCGAGCGCGTCACCCGCAGCTTCACCGTGAACGTCCGCACCCCCGAGGGCGAGCCCACCGGCCCCGACGGAACTCCCGGCCTCGACCTGCGGATCGGCGGTTCCGCCCCCGCCCTGGCCGGCATCAAGGTCACGCCGGCCCGGCACGCTCGCCAGATCTTCCTGGTCGGCGACTCCACCGTCTGCGACCAGCCCGGCGCCCCGTACTCCGGCTGGGGCCAGCAGCTGCCCCAGTACCTCCGCAAGGGCGTGTCCGTCGCCAACTACGCCGATTCCGGCGAGAGTACGGTCACGTTTCTGGGGAACCCGCGCCTGTGGGCCACCGTACGGCCCCTGATCCGCCCCGGCGACCTGGTCCTCGTCCAGCTCGCCCACAACGACAAGACCACGGACGAGGCCACCTACCGGGCCAACCTGGAGGCCCTGGTGGCGGGAGTCCGGGAGCGGGGCGGACAGCCGGTCCTTGTCACTCCCATCGTGCGGCGCTGGTTCAGCCCCGACGGCACGCTGAACAACGGAACAGCGCTCCTGGTCAACGGCCTGGGCGTCGACCACCCGGCGGTCACACGCTCCGTCGCGGCCGCGCAGGACGTCCCGCTGATCGACCTCACGGCGAAGACGAAGGCACTCGTCGAGTCCCTGGGCGTCGAAGGCTCCAAGGCCCTGTACCTCTCCAACGAGGCGCGGGACAACACGCACACCTCCGTGCGCGGTGCCACGGCCTACGCGGGCCTGGTCCGCGACGAACTCGTCACCCGGCATCTGGTGCCGAAGGGCAAGGTGCGGGTGGGATGAACCCCTGGGGCGCCCCGACCGGAACCGGGGCGCCCCAGGTCCAAGCTGTTCCGAACTGCCCCAGCACGAAAGAGACGCGATGCAGCTGCCTCCCGCCGACCGCACGACCTCCGCGTACACCGGCTACACCCGCGCCCACTGGGAGGCGGCGGCCGACGCCCTGCTCAGCGCCGTCGAGCCGTACGCGACCGAGGACCGCGCGCTGTACCACCTGCCCGGCGACCGGACCAGCTGGTCGGGCCGCCTCTCCGACGGCCTGGAGGGTTACGCCCGCACGCTGCTGCTGGCCGCCTTCCGCCGCGACGAGAAGGCCCTGGAGCGCTACGCCGACGGGCTGGCCGCCGGGGTCTCGGGCGTCTGGCCCGGCATCGAGGACCGCAGCCAGCCCCTGGTGGAGGCGGCGTCGATCGCGCTCGCCCTGCGGCTGACGCGGGAACTGCTGTGGGACCGGCTGGACGACGGCGTACGCCAGCGGGTGGCGGCCTGGCTCGGCGACGCGCTCACCGCCGAGGCGTGGCCCTGCAACTGGGAGCTGTTCCCGGTCACGGTGGGCGGCTTCCTGGCCGAGGTCGGCCACGAGCCGGACGCGTCCCGCGCGGCGATCGACCGCGGCCTGGAGCGCATCGAGCAGTGGTACGTGGGCGACGGCTGGTACACCGACGGCGACGGCCGCAAGTTCGACTACTACAACGGCTGGGCCATGCACCTCTACCCGGTGCTGCACGCCTGGCTGGAGCGGGATCAGCGCCTGCTGGACCTGTACGGGGCGCGTCTGGAACGCCATCTCTCCGACTACGCACGCCTGTTCGGCGGCGACGGCGCTCCCCTGCGCCAGGGGCGCTCCCTGACGTACCGCTTCGCGACGACGGCACCGCTGTGGCTGGGCGCACTGACCGGCCGTACGCCGCTCTCCCCGGGCGAGACCCGGCGCCTGGCCTCGGGAGCACTGCGGTACTTCCTCGACCGGGGTGCGGTGGACGACCGGGGCCTGCTGTCCCTGGGCTGGCACGGCCCCGACGAGTCCGTCCTCCAGGGCTACTCGGGCCCGGCATCCCCGTACTGGGCGAGCAAGGGCTTCCTCGGCCTGCTCCTGCCGCCCGGCCACGAGGTGTGGACGGCGCCGGAGGAACCCGCCCCGGCCGAGCGCGCGGACCGCGTCACCCCCGTCGGTCCTCCCAACTGGCTGTTCCAGTCCACCCGTTCCGACGGCGTGGTCCGCCTCCACAACCACGGCAGCGAGGACGTCCGCTACGACCCGTACTACACGCGCCTGGCCTACTCGACCGTGACGGCCCCGTCCCCCGCGTACGACAACAGCGTGCTCGTCGGCGACGACCCGAGCCGCACCGGCATCGAACCGCTGGGCGTCGGCGAGGGCTGGGCGGCCTCGCGGCACACGGCGGGCGGGGGAGCCCGGGTGACGAGCGTGGTCCTGGCACACGGGGCGGCGGAGGTACGGGCGCATCTGGTGTCCGGGGCGGAACCGGGGACACCGGTGCGGATGACCGGCTGGCCGGCGGGGGAGGGCCTGCGGGCCGAACTCCTGCCCGCGGTGGGCCTCGACGACACCCTCACCGGCGTCACCGGCGAGAGCGCCACGCTGTTCGTCGCCCTGGCTCGGCTGACGGGGGAGCAGGATCCGGTCGCGCTGGCGGAGTTGGCCGGCGTGCGCACGGACGAGGACGGCCTCCTGGAGGTCCGCTGGAGCGACGGGGACGGGGCGCGGATCCGGCTGGACGTTTCGGGAGTGAAGGTAACGCCGCTCACGGCTTGAGACGACCGTCCGCCGACCGCACTTCGGCGGACGGGAAAAGGCAAAGGCAAGGAGAACTCTCTCCTTGCCACTCTCAACGTATAGCGCACTGGGGGGCTTGCCGCAAGGCCCGGGTCACGGCGCAGAATCGTCGGCCGGTGCCACGAACTGCGGAAAAGGGGGGCACGACGTGCGTGGGTTGTTGTCGACGTCTGAGGGACGCGGTGACGTCGAATGACTGAGCGATACGTGCGGGATCTTCAAGAGGTTGACGAGACGCGGGTCGCGGTCGTCGGCGGCAAGGGCGCGCACCTGGGCTGGCTCTCGCGGATCGAGGGCGTCCGCGTGCCGGCCGGCTTTGCGTGACGACGGACGCCTTCCGGCGGATCATGGCGGAAGCGCCGTCGATCGACGATCGGCTCGATGAGTTGTCGCGCGTGAACCCGGACGACCGGGAGGCGGTCCGCACGCTCAGCGCGCAGATTCGCCGGACCATCGAAGGGATCGCCATCCCGGGCGACCTCGCGGCGGCGATCACCCACGCGCTCGTCCGGCACGGGGAGCATGCCGCCTACGCCGTCCGGTCCAGCGCGACGGCGGAGGACCTGCCGACGGCCTCCTTCGCCGGCCAGCAGGACACGTACCTGAACGTCGTGGGGCCGACGGCGATCCTCCGGCACGTCAGCCGGTGCTGGGCCTCGCTGTTCACCGAGCGGGCCGTGACCTACCGCCGGCGCAGCGGCATCGACCACCGTACGGTCCACATGGCCGTCGTCGTGCAGCGGATGGTCTTCCCGCAGGCGGCCGGCATCCTGTTCACGGCCGACCCCGTCACGGGCAACAGGAAGATCGCCACCGTGGACGCCGGCTTCGGCCTCGGCGAGGCCCTGGTCTCCGGCCTGGTGAACCCGGACGTCTTCAAGGTGCGAGAAGGCGAAGTCGTGGCCAGGACGATCGCCGCCAAGCAGCGTGCCGTTCACGCCCTGCCGGCCGGCGGCACGCAGGAAGTGGCGATCGATGCGCCGCGCCAGGAGCAGCCGGCGCTGACGGATGCGCAGGTCGTGCGGCTCGTGGAGCTCGGGCGGCGGATCGAAGCGCACTTCGGCCGCCCGCAGGACATCGAATGGTGCCTGGCCGACGATGACTTCCGGATCGTTCAGAGCCGGCCGATCACGACGCTGTTCCCCGTCCCCGAGACCGGCGACCAGGAGAATCACGTCTACGTCTCCGTCGGTCATCAGCAGATGATGACCGACCCCATGAGGCCCCTGGGGCTCTCCATGTGGCAGCTGACGGCCATGGCGCCGATGCACGAGGCCGGCGGGAGGCTGTTCGTCGACGTCACCCGGCGCCTGGCCTCGCCCGCGAGCCGCGCCGGCCTCCTCGACGTCATCGGGAGAGGCGATCCGCTGGTCAGGGACGCGCTGGAGACCGTTCTCGAGCGCGGCGATTTCATCCCGTCGCTCCCGGACGCGAATCCCGGCGGGCCGCCGGCCGGCGGCGCGTCCGCCCCGATCGAGACCGATCCGGCCATCGTCACCGAGCTGATCGAGCGCAGCCGGGCGTCCATCGCCGCCCTGGAGCGCGACATCCGGACGAAGAGCGGACCGGCGCTGTTCGACTTCCTGCTGGAGGCCTTCGAGGAGCACAAGCGAGTCCTCGGTGATCCGCTGAGCATGCAGGTGATCACGGCGGGTATGGAGGCCACGTGGTGGCTCAACGACAAGCTGGAGGAGTGGCTGGGCGAGAAGAACGCGGCTGACACGCTCACACTGTCCGCCCCCGACAACGTCACCTCGGAGATGGGACTGGCGCTGCTCGACGTCGCGGACGCGATCCGCCCCCATCCGGAGGTGGTGGCGTTCCTGGAGGGCGCGGGCGCCGAGGACGAGGGCTTCCTGGACGAGCTGGTGAAAATCGCGGGCGGGACTGAAGCGCGTGACGCCATCGAGGCCTACCTCGACCGGTACGGCATGCGCTGCGTCGGCGAGATCGACATCACGAGGCCGCGTTGGCGCGAGCGCCCCACCACGCTCGTGCCCGTGATCCTCGACAACGTCAGGCACTTCGAGCCGGGCGCCGCCGAGCGCCGCTTCGAGGAGGGCCGGCAGAAGGCGCTGAAGCAGGCACAGGACGTGCTGTCCCGCTTGCGGGCCCTGCCGGACGGGGAGCGGAAGGCCGACGAGGCCAAGCGGATGATCGACCGGGTCAGAACCTTCATCGGGTACCGGGAGTACCCGAAGTACGGCATCGTCAGCCGTTACTTCGTCTACAAGCAGGCCCTGATGGCGGAGGCCGAGCGCCTCGTGCGGGCAGGCGTGCTGCCGGAGAAGGAGGACATCTTCTCCCTCACGTTCCAGGAACTCCACGACGTCGTGCGCTCGCACCAGGTGGATGACCGGCTCATCCAGCAGCGCAAGGACGCGTTCCGGTCGTACCACGCGCTCACACCGCCCCGGGTGCTCACCTCGGACGGTGAGGCCGTCGCCGGGGCGTACCGGCGCGACGACGTGCCGGCCGGTGCTCTGGTCGGCTTGCCGGTGTCCGCCGGGGCCATCGAGGGGAGGGCCCGCGTCGTCCTCGACATGGCGGAGGCCGATCTCGAGGCGGGCGACATCCTGGTCACGACCTTCACGGACCCCAGTTGGTCGCCGCTGTTCGTCTCGATCGCGGGCCTGGTGACGGAGGTGGGCGGCCTGATGACCCATGGCGCGGTGATCGCCCGGGAGTACGGCTTGCCGGCCGTCGTGGCCGTGGAGCGGGCCACCCGGCTGATCCGGGACGGGCAACGGATCCGCGTGCACGGGACCGACGGGTACGTCGAGATCCTTTCTTGACCGACCTGGTTAGCGTGTCCCCATGACCGCTCATCCGAAGCAGGCACCGGCCGCGGGGGCCCTCTGCGCCTTCGCCGCCCTTCACCACGCCGAGGAGCCCCTCCTACTGCCCAACGCCTGGGACTGCGCGTCCGCGCGGGCCCTGGCCGGGCAGGGGTTCCGGGCGATCGGGACGACGAGCCTTGGCGTCGCCGCGGCCGCGGGCCTGCCCGACGGCGCGGCGGCGACCCGTGCGGAGACGCTCCGGCTGGCCCTCGCCCTCGGCTCGGAGCCGTGGCTGTTGTCCGTCGACGCCGAGGGCGGCTTCAGCGAGGACCCGGACGAGGTGGCGGGGTTCGCGCGTGAGCTGTACGCCCTCGGAGTCGTCGGCATCAATCTGGAGGACGGACTCGGGCCCGCCGACCGGCACGCGGCGAAGATCGCCGCCGTCAAGGAGGCCGCCCCCGGCCTCTTCGTCAACGCCCGCACCGACACCCACTGGCTCGGCGACGGCGACTCCGTGGACACCTTCGCCCGGCTCGACGCCTACCAACAGGCGGGCGCTGACGGCGTGTTCGTCCCCGGCCTCACCGACCTGCGGCAGATCACCGCCCTGGTACGCCACGCGCACGCGCCCCTCAACGTGCTCTACTCACCGGACGGCCCCTCCGTCACCCACCTCGCCGACGCCGGCGTACGCCGGATCAGCCTCGGCTCGCTGCTGTACCGGCGGGCGCTGGGCGCGGTTCTGGAGGCGGTGGCGGAGATCAGGGCCGGCCGGGCGCCGGTGGGGCTGACACCGACGTACCAGGAAGTGGCCCGTCAGGTTGCTCCGTAGGCCGTTCCGTCAGGTGCCGAGCGCGGCGGCCAGCAGCGACACGGCGGCGAGGTCCGGCAGGCCGCGCAGGCAGGTGACGACCTGGTCGCCCGCGAACTCGCGCTGTGCCGCGGTCACCGCGGGATCGACGGCGCACTCGGCCTGCACATGGATGTAGTTCAGGTCCGTGGCGAAGAGCATCGAGAACGACTCCGGGCCCGTGACCACGGCCCGGCCCCCGGCATCCCGGTAGGCCCGGGTCAGGCGCCGGGCGGACGCGATGTCCACCTCGTTGCGGCCCGACCACACGTAGACGGCCCGCGCGAACTCCCGTTCCGCCGAGATCGGCCCGGCGTTGTCCCAGTCGAGGAGGACCGGCCCGTCCGGGCCGACCAGGACGTTCTGGGGCTGGAGGTCGAGGTGCGAGGTCACCAGGCCGTCGGGAACCGACGGGGTCACCCAGCGCGCCAGCCGGGGCGCGGACGTGGCGACGAACCGGCCCAGCTCGTCCGCCCACGGAAGGCCGGCGTCCCGGACCTTCTTGAGGACGTCCTCCCAGTCGGCCTCGTCAGGACACCGCTCGTACCAGTCGCCCGGCGTCTCCACGGCGCCCTCACCGGCCTGGTGCAGCAGCGCCATGGTGCGGCCGAACCAGTCCAGGATGCCGGGGTCGGCAGCGTCCGCCCGGGTGCCGTCGACCCAGTCGTACAGCTTCACGTACGACCCGCCCGAGGATCCGAGGCGGGAGACGTGCGCGCCCTGGCGGTTGGCGTGGAGACGGGGCGAGTCGATGCCCAGGCCGGCCGCGGAGTCCCGTAGCGCGGCCTCGCGGCGGACCTGCGCCTCGTCGCAGCCGAAGAGAAGTTCCTTCACGGCCCACGAGGACCCGTTTCCGGTGAGTTTCCAGATCTGGCCCAGTGCGCCCCGGGTGACCGGTGTCATGGCCCAGGGGCCGGTGCCCAGGGCGTAGCTCCGCGCTATGGAGTCGGCTGTGTCACGCATCGGTCGTCCTCTGTTCGCGGGGCCAGTTCTGAAGCAGTGCGTGCAGGGCGTCGATCGCCCTGTCCCAGGACGCCTGTACGTCCCGGGGCGCGCCGAAGGCGCCGGTGGACTCCAGGGCGCAGTAGCCGTGGAAGGTGCTGCGCAGCAGGCGTACGGCGTCGGTGAGGTCGGGTTCCTCCAGGCCGTAGGCGCGGAGCATGCCGTAGGTGACCTCGGCCGTGCGGCGCATCGCGGGGGAGTCCGTGACGAGGTCCCGGTCGATCGGGATCTGTGTCGCCGCGTACCGGCCGGGGTGTTCCAGGGCGTAGGCCCGGTAGGCGCCGGCGAAGGCACCGAGCGCGTCCCGGCCGGCCTCCCGCCCCTCGACCGCCGCCGCGATCCGGTCGATCATCTCGCCGCCCGCGTGGAGGGCCAGGCGGGTGCGCAGGTCCTTCAGGTTCCGGACGTGGGTGTACAGACTCGCGTCCTTCACCCCGAAGCGGCGGGCCAGGGCGGAGAGGGTGACGTGGTCCAGGCCGGCCTCGTCGGCGAGGTCGGCCGCGGCGGCGACGAGGCGGTCGGGGGTGAGGCCGGCTCTGGGCATGAGGGAAGAGCGTAGTACGGGCTCAGCGGATCGGCGCGTACACCACCCCCAGCTTGTCGATCTCGCCGCCCGCGCGGCCCGTGAAGCCCACGATCTGCCAGCCGGAGGGGGCCGTGAAGGTCTTCGCGTCGGACGTGGCCGTGCCGGCGGACAGGGTGCGGTTCTTGTCCGTCGTGAAGGACGCCGAGAAGATCCGGGTACGGCCGTCCTTCTGACCCTGTGTCAGCTTCACGGAGGTCAGGTGCTCGCCCGGGGCCAGAGTCAGCGAGGTCGCCGTGCCGCCCGTGCCGCCGTGGGTCAGGGCCGTACCGCCGTCGTGGGTCAGGGACACCGCGTCCAGGCGGGTGCCGCCGCGCAGGGTGAGGGTGCGGGGAGCGGGGTTCGCCGGCAGGTCGTCCGCGTCGTTGAAGGCCGTGCCGTGCGGGCCGCCGAAGAAGTCGCTCGCCCGCAGGGACGGGTTGAGCGTGTAGGAGAAGTCGACCGTGTGCGGGAAGTGGTCGGAGAGGTGCTTGCCGTCGGAGCGGAGGAAGGATTTCCAGTCGTTGGCGTAGCGGGTCGCGGTGAGGGTCAGCAGTTTGCCGCCCCGGTAGAGGACCTTGTCCACGACCTCGCAGTCGTCCGCGGGCGCCGCCGCGTCGCAGACCAGCGCGTCGCTGCCCTGGGCCGGGGGCGTGCCGCCCTTCACCAGCTTCACCCACGCGTCCGTCAGGCCGTTCTCGGACAGCAGGGTGCGGATGTTGTCGCCGGCGCGGGTGTACCGCGTGTTCGTGTCCCCCATGACGATCACCGCGTTGCCCGCCGAGTTCGCCTGGATGAAGTCGGAGAGCTGCTCGACGTTGGCCCGGCGGGCGGCCAGCGCGTCGTCGGTCGCGTCCGCGTTGGTGTGGACGTTGTAGAGGTCGACGAAGACGCCCTCCGCGAGCCTCACTCGCGCCAGCGAGAAACCCTTGGGCGTCAGGCAGTTGGTACCGGTGCAGTCGTTCCACTTCACCCGCTGGAAGTCCTCGAAGGGGTGGTCCGAAAGGGTGTTGAGCCCATCGCCGAAGGCCGCGCCACCGCTGGTCGCCGTGCGGTACGGGTGCTTGTCGTTGGCGTACAGCGAGGCGTGGTAGTTGAAGTCCTCCTGCACGTTCACGATGTCGTACGGCCCGAGCCGCTGCCCGATCAGCGGGGTGTTGGTCTCGGGATCGCTGTCGCCGAGCCCGAGGGGGAGGCCCGCGATGTTGTACGTCAGCACGTTGAAGGAGCCGGATTCCGCGGCGGCGGCGGGCGTCGCGGAGGTCACGGTCAGTCCGGTGAGGGTCAGAGCGGCAGCGGCGAGGGCGCCGAGGAGTCGTCTCATGGTGGGGTGTCTCCGGTCAGGGGAGGCGGAGCGGAACATGAACGGTGCTCAGATTTGATGTCAATCAGTCTGGCGGACAAGGGCAGTTGGGGAAACAGTGAGAGACGAGGTGATCCGCCGCTCCGGGGTCGCCCGCCGATCACCCCTCGGTCGTTCAACGTTCATGTTTCGCCCCGATCCTCCACACGCGGCGCGGTCACGCGCCGCGGACGGCAGCCGCGGACGGCAGCCGCGGACGGCAGCCGCGGACGGCAGCCGCGGACGGCAGCCGCGGACGGCAGCCGCGGACGGCAGCCGCGGACGGCAGCCGCGGACGGCAGCCGCGGACGGCAGCCGCGGACGGCAGCGGCACACAGGAGGCGCTTCATGGGACACGGGCACGCGCACGGCCATCACCACCACGGGCACGAGCACGAGGCCGCGTCGGCCCTGCCCGCCGCCTTCGACACCTCCGTACCCGACGAGGCCCTCACCCCCGAGCAGCGCTCGCGCCGCTCGCTGCTGCGCCGCGCCGGTCTGCTCGGCGCGGGCCTGGCGGCCGGGAGCGTCCTCGCTCAGGCGACGCCCGCCGCCGCCTCGTCCGCCGGACGCCGCAGGGAGGGCTTCCTCTGGCTCGCCGGCGACCACCACATCCACACCCAGTACAGCAACGACGGCAAGTACCGGGTCGTCGACCAGGTCCGCCAGGGTGCGAAACACGGCATGGACTGGCTGGTCATCACCGACCACGGCAACGCCACGCACGCGAAGATCGGCGTCGAGAAGGTCAACCCCGACATCCGCGAGGCCCGCGACGCCTACGAGGACACGCTCGTCTTCCAGGGCCTGGAGTGGAACATCCCGGCCGCAGAGCACGGCACGGTCTTCGTGCACCCGGGCAGGAACGAGGTCGCCGTCCTCAAGCAGTTCGAGACCGACTACGACGGCAGCGTCAAGGGCGCCTCCGACTCCACGCCCGCCAACGAGGCGCTCGCCGTCGCAGGCTTGAACTTCCTCGCCGACCAGGTCCGACGGCGCAAGGTCAAAGACGCGCTGATGCTCGCCAACCACCCGGCGCGGCGCGGCGTCGACTCCCCGCACGAGATCCGCGCCTGGCGCGACGCGACCGGGACCCGGCACCGGATCGCCGTCGGCTTCGAGGGCGCCCCCGGCCACCAGGCCGCCGGCCTGCCCGCCCCGCTCGGTATGGCCCGCGCCCGCGGTATCTACGACAACAACCCCAGCGCCAACTCCTTCCCCGGCTACCCGCCGGAGAGCTACCGCACCTGGGGCGGATTCGACTGGATGACCGCCACCGTCGGCGGCCTGTGGGACAGCCTCCTCGCCGAGGGCAAGCCCTGGTGGATCACCGCCAACTCCGACTCCCACCAGGTCTACGCCGACACCACCGTGCGCGGCGGCCCCGACAGCGACTACCCGGCCAACGGCAAGCACACCGACCCGGTCTACGGCGGGAAGATCGACCTCACCCAGGGCGACTACTGGCCCGGCCAGTACAGCCGTACCCACGTGGGCGCCGACGGTTTCTCGTACGCCGCCGTCATGGACGGCATCCGCGCCGGCCGCATCTGGGTCGACCACGGGCAGCTCGTCAGCGCCCTGGACGTGCGCGTGACGGGTGGCGGCCGCTGGGCCACGCTCGGCGGCGCGCTGCGCGTGAAGAAGGGCACGAAGGTCACCCTGAGCGTCGACGTGGTACCGGCCGGCGGTCCCAACTGGGCCGGGTTCGTCCCGGAGCCGGCCCGCGTGGACGTCATCCAGGGCGATGTGACGGGCCCGGTCGCCGACCGGGACACCTTCACGGCCCCGACCGCCAAGGTCGTCAAGGCGTACGATGTCAGCAAGACCACCGGCGTCATCCGTCTCACCTTCGAACTCGGCCGCGTGGAACGGCCCGTGTACCTCCGGCTGCGCGGCACCGACGGCAACCGGTCCGCCGTCGGCGCGATGGGCGCGGCCGTCGACCCGGCCGGCCCGGCCCTCGACGTCGTCGGCGACGCCGACCCGTGGCGCGACCTGTGGTTCTACACCAACCCCGTGTGGGTCCTGCCCTCGTGACGCCGTACGCCCTCACCGTGGACGCGGGCGTCAGGGAACTGCGCGCGGCCGACCATCTGCTGCACGCCTTGGCAGCCGAACTCGCCCTGTCCGCAGGAGTGTTCGGCTGCACCCACCTGGTGCGCGGCGAACGGCCCCGGGTGGTCCTGTCCCTCGCCCTGCCCTCGGAGCCGATCCGGCGCACCGCCCTGGAGCGGCTCACGGCCCTGGGCCACGAGGTGTCGCCCGGCGTACCGGACCCGGTGGGACGCGCGGTGCTCTACCCGGGCGTCACCTCGCTCACCGGCACGCTGACGGTCGCGGACGTGCTGTCCAGGTCGGCGATCGACCGTGTGACCGTCCTCGGCACGCCGGACCGGCCCGGCCCCGGCACGCCGCTGACGACACGGGACCACGTGCGCCCGCAGTGGCAGGACGGCGCACTCGTCCTGACCGCCATGCCCGCCGCGGGCGGCACCCTCGTCCCCTTCGAGGTTCCCGACCCGACACCGTGCTGCGCGGACCACTGACGCCGGTCAGGGCTGCCGCAGCAGCTTCAGGTCCTCGCCCCAGGAGTCGAGGACCCGGTCGTGGCCGGCTCGCCGTGCCGTCTCCTCGATGTCGGTGAAGAGGGCGCGCTGCGTGTGCGGGTCGCCGTCGGCGAGCAGGCGGCGCAGGACGGGCAGGAGCCGGTCCGCGCCCCACCGCCGGTCGCCCAGTGGCTGCCGTTCCAGCTCCCACTGGAGGTACTTGTTGTAGGGCCGGACCCGGCGGTGCAGGGCGAAGAGCACCTCCAGGGCGTAGGGGACGGACTCGGCGGCGTCCAGGTGACCCATGGCGGGGCGGCCGTCGCGGTAGCTCTTCAGGGAGCGGTAGGTCTGGTTGACGTACGCGTCGAGCCGGCCGTCGACGGCGGCCCTGGCCTCGGTGGCGCCCAGCGTCCGTTTCCCGTCGAGGATCCGGGCGATGGTCCCGTCGAGCCGGTCCAGCAGTACCTCGGCGTGGACGTAGGAGTAGCGCGCGAAGCTGTCGGGGCGGCCCGGCATGCCGCGGGTGCGGAACTCCGCCAGCGGGATGACCACGAGGTCCAGGTGGGCGGAACGGAACCAGTCCAACTCGGCGATCGGCGAGGCGTGCTGGTCCCTCAGGATCACGTGCAGGTCGTAGTCGGAGCGATCCGTCAACATGCCCTCGTGCACCCGGGAGCCGCTGAGGACCAGTCCGACGACGCCGGGATCGGCGGCCGCCCGTGCGGTGAACGCGGCCAGGGTGTCGTCAGGAGTGTTGCCCAAGGTGATGTGCATGGTGATCTCTCCCTGCGGAACGTCAGGGGTACGGGTCGGGTTCGCGTCTGCGGTGTGCGGGACACCGCGGGAGAGATCAGCTCACGGTGCGGAGGTTACTCCGTCCGCATCGCCCGCCGGTATCGATTTACGCCTGCGCCTACAGCGGCCCGTCCGCGATGGCCGCGCCGATCGGGAGACATAAGGTGGCCGGGGAGCCGGGGAGCCGGGGAGCCAGGGAGCCAGGGAGCGGGGACACGGGGGAGGCGGCGGCATGACGCACGGGGCGGCGCGGCGCGAGGACGCCGCCGACGAGGGCTCACCCGGCGCCCGTCCCCTGTGGCGGCAGCGGGACTTCGGCATCTTCTGGACCGCGCAGACCCTCTCCGTCCTCGGCGACTCCTTCGCGCTGATCGCCCTGCCCCTGCTGGTGCTGGAGGCCACGGGTTCGGTCGCGCGGATGGGTCTGCTGACGGCGGTGGGCGGGGCCGCTTCGGTCGTGGCGGCGGTGTTCGCCGGGGCCGTGGTGGACCGGGTGGACCGGCGCCGGCTGCTCATCGCCTGCGACCTCGTGCGCATGGGGCTGTACGGGGTGATCCCGCTGGTGTGGCTTTTCGGCCCGCGGATCTGGCTGCTGTACGTGGTGCTCCCGCTGTGCGAGGCCGTCGGCATGCTCTTCGCGGTCGGCTACGTCACGGTCGTGCGGGGCCTGGTCGGCACCGGGCAACTCACCGAAGCCAACGGCCGGTTGAACGCCACGGCCGCCGCCGCGGGCGTCCTCGGGCCGCTGTGCGCGGGACTGGTCGCCGCCTGGTTGGGCCCGGCCGCCGCGGTCGGCGTCGACGCGGCCAGCTTCGGGGTGTCGGCCACGTGCCTGTTCTTCGTACGGTTCCGCAAGCGCACCCCGGAGGAACCCAGGGACCGGCGCCCGCGCCTGTGGCAGGACCTGCGCACCGGCATCGCCTTCCTCTACGGCCACCCCGTGCTGCGCTCGCTCACCGCCCTGCTGTTCGTCTTCAGCTTCCTCACCCTCGGCCTGAACGACCTCGTCATCTACCACCTCAAGCACGACCTCGGCCATGACGACGGCACGGTCGGCACCGTCATGGCGGTCGGCGCGCTCGGCACCATCACCGGCGCCCTGCTCGTGGCCCGGGCCCGTCGCCGCCTCGGCTTCGGCCCGACGTGGACCGGCTCGGTCGCGGTGTGCGGGCTGGCCTTCGCGGGTCTCGGCTGGGCCCGTGACGTGCCGGTCGTGGCGGCCCTGAGCGCCGCGTTCCTCGCCTGCGTCGGCATGGCGGGCACCTGCTCGCTGTCGCTGCGCCAGGAGGTCACCCCCGAGCACCTCCTGGGCCGCGTCACCTCCGCCTTCTGGACCCTTCAGTACGCGGCGGCACCGATCGGCGCGGCGGTCCTCACCTGGGCGGCGGAGGAACAGGGCACGACACCGGTCGCCCTGGCCGCCGGGACGACCTGCGTCCTGCTCGCCGTGGCCGCCCTGTTCACCCCGATCCGCGGGGCCGGCCGGTCACCCGTTGATCCCGCTGTAGTGCCGCAGACTCCACCGCCACAGCAGCCGCGCCCCCAGATACGCCAGCAGCCCGAGCAGCGGTGAGGCCGCCGCCAGCCAGTACGGCACGCCGGTGCTGTGGCCGTGGCCGGTCAGGACCGCGGCCGGGAAGTAGGCGACGAACGCGAGCGGGAGACCGTAGGTCAGGAGGCCGCCCACCGCCTTGGGGAGGACGTTCAGCGGGTAGCTGCCGAACGTGCCGAGGAGCTCCTCCAGCCAGCGGCCCCAGTAGTCGGCGGCCGGGAATCGCAGGGACGCGCTGGCCACGACCGTGAACAGCGCTGCCTCCAGGAGCATGCCGCCGAGCACCGCCGCGATGAGATACGTGATGCGGCCCGAGGTCCAGTCCAGGTCGCTGCGGGACAGCGCGCCCACCATCAGACCCGCCGCGACCGTGAGGTCCCCGATGGCGTTGGTGGGGAAGAAGGCCAGCTGCATCTGCCGGTGGACCGGCATCGGGCGCATCAGGTAGATGTCGACCCGGCCTTCCTGAATCTGCCGGCCGGCCCAGTGCATCCGCCCCAGGAACAGCACGAACAGACCGTGCGCCAGCATGCGGGTCGCCGGGATCAGCAGCACGTCCGAGCTGTCCCAGCCGCCCATCCCGGCGAACCGGGACAGCAGCACTGTCGCGAACACGATCACCGACACCTGCCAGATCGCCCCGATCGCGATCATCAGCAGGAACTCGGTGCGGTACTCCATCTGCGCGCGGAAGTTGAGCGCCGTGACGCGCCAGACGATCCGCAGAGCCTTCACCGACATCTCAGCCTCCCTGCGAGATCACGCGCCGGGCGGCCCGCCGCCACAGCAGCCGGGTGAACAACGCCAGCACGACCACCCACGCGGCCTGGACGGAGAGCTGGAAGGCCGCGTCGGACAGGGGGATCCGCCCCACGTACAGCGACAGCGGCACGCTCAGCGTGGCCTGGAACGGCAGGAAGGCGCTCATCGTCAGGAACCAGTCCGGGAAGAACCACAGCGGTGCGTACACCCCGGACAGCAGGTTCTGCGCGAACAGCAGGATGAGCATCGCGGCGGTGTTGCGGACCGTCCAGAAGCACAACTGGTCGAGCACCAGCATGACGTAGTACAGGACCCACTGGCCCAGCAGCATGCTGAGCACGAACACCCCGGCCACCGCGGCCGAACGGGGCGGCTCGACGACGCCCGCGGCCAGGCAGATCACGTATCCCGTCAGCGCCCAGGCGAGCCCGTACAGCTGCTCGCCGGCGGCCCGCAGGGCGTAGTAGCGCTGCGGCGGCAGCGGACGCAGGTACCAGTAGACGATGGTGCCGAAGTGCATGTGCTGGAGGACCGTGTCCCGGCCCGCGTACTGGTCCAGCTCCCGCAGCCGGGACGCCAGCACGGCCAGCACGGCGTACGTGACCGCCTGGTCGCGGCTCAGCCCTGCGGTCGTGCCGGTCTGCGCGTACAGGCCGCGCCACAGCGACCAGACCAGCACCACCTGCACGGCCAGCCGGAGGGCCACGGCCGTCATGCGGGGCGGGGCGTTCAGCTCGCCGAGCGGGGTGACGCGGGCGGCGCGCCAGGCGTGCGGCACGGCCACGTCAGACCTCCCCGGCGTGCACGTACGCGGCCCGCATCACGTCTTCCAAATCCGCCTCGTCCAGGGCGATGTCGGTCACCTCGAACCGCTCGATCACGGCCTTCAGCGCCTGGTGGACGGTGGGCGCGTCCGCCCCGTCGGGGCCGAAGACGACCTGCGCGCCGGTGTGCCGCAGGAGCGTGATGCCGGGCGGCGGGACGACCTCGGCGTGCGGATCGGCGAGCGTGGCCCGCACCTGCCAGGTCGAGCCGAACTTCCGGCGGATCTCGTCGAGGGTGCCGTCCAGGACCAGCCGGCCGTGGTTGACCAGCACCACCCGCTCGGCGAGCCGCTCGACCTCCGTCATGTCGTGCGTGGTCAGCAGGACCGTACGGCCGCGCTGCTCCACCTGGTGCCGCAGGAACTCCCGCACCTGCTCCTTGACCACCACGTCCATGCCGATCGTCGGCTCGTCCAGGAACACCACCGGCGGGTCGTGCAGCAGCGCGGCGGCCAGATCGCTGCGCACCCGCTGGCCGAGGGAGAGATGGCGGACCCGGGTGTCCCAGAACGACGACAAGTCCAGGATGTCGTCGAACTCCTCGAGCCGGGCGGCGTGTTCGGCCTTCGGCACCTCGTAGATATCGCGCAGGATCGCGAACGACTCGCGCACCGGCAGGTCCCACCACAGCTGGGTGCGCTGCCCGAACACCGCCCCGACGTTACGGGCGTTGCGCTCCCGCTCCCGGTACGGCACCACGCCCGCGACCCGGGCCTCGCCGGACGTGGGCGTGAGGATGCCGGTCAGCATCTTGATGGTGGTGGACTTGCCGGCGCTGTTCGGGCCGAGCAGGGCGAGGAGTTCGCCCGGGGCCACGTCGAAGGTGATGTCGGTGACGGCGTGCTTGGCCACCCGCTCCGGATTGACCAGTGATCTGACGGCGCCCAGGAAACCGGGGCGGCGGACGGTGGTGTGGAAGGTGCGGGACAGCCCGCGGACCTCGATGGCGACACTCAACCGACTCACCAACTTCCTTGTGGTGAACGCAGTTGCGGCCGGTCGGCTTCGAGGGCCGACCGGCCGCGGATGACCTCCCGACCCTGTCGGAATGTCGATCAATGGGTCAATCGATTAATCGAGTTCTTACCTCGATTTCTTACCTGGTGGTCGAGAACACGAACGCGAACTGAGCCGGCTCGGCCTTCAGGAAGTACTGCGGCAGCGGACCCGGGCCGCACGACTGCGAGCCGATGCCGTGCTGCCCGTGGTCGAGGTTGACCCACACCGTGTCGCCGGGCGTGAGGTCGGTGCGGTGCCGCGCCGCGTCCAGCTCCTCGGTGGTCCAGCGCCGCGCGGTGAACCAGAACTCCGGGTCGCCCTCGATCCGCAGACCGCCGAGCTCCACCCAGCGGACGTCGGCGCGGGCGCCGTTCTCCTGCGGGCGGAGGTACGGCGTCTGGAGCCCGTCCACCGTCGACTGCCAGCGGCCCACCATGGACGCCGCCCGGGTGTCCGGGTACGCCTCGCCGGGACCGCCGCCGAACCACTCCACGGAGTCGGCCTCCGACAGCCCGAAACGGACGCCGAGCCGGGGCAGCGGCACCGTCCAGTCGCCCTCCGGCGTCACGGACACGGTCAGCTTCAGCCGCTCGCCGTCGGACGTCCAGCGGTACACCGTGTCCAGACCGACCTCGCGGGCGGCGGGCGCCACCCGCGTGCGGACCGTCAGCGCGTCGTCGCCCGCCTCGACCGAGACCAGGCGGTGCCGCATGCGGTGCAGGCCGAGCGTGCGCCACAGCATCCCGTAGCGGGTGTCGGTCTGCCACTCCGCGCCGTCGTCGTTGTCGGTCGGTGCCCGCCACACGTCCAGCCGCGGGGCGCTCACCTCGACCCCGCCGATCGACCGCAGCGCACCGGTGCGGGCGTCGAACGCGGCCGGGCCGAGGGTGAACCGGTCCCCGTCGCGCACGGGCCGGTCGTTCGCGGGGAAGGACGGCAGCGGCCGTGCCCCCGCGGCGAACTGTCCCCAGGCCACGACGTGGTCCTTGGCGGCCCACAGCGTGTCGTCGGCGAGCAGCGCCCGCACGGTCCACTGGCGTTCGCCGCCCCGGCCGTCCACGGGCGGCTCCGGCAGCTTCACCTCGGCGCTCTCGCCCGGCGCCAGCGCCGGCACCGGCAGCGAACCCGACTCGACCGTCTCGCCGTCCACCTGGCACGACCACTCGAAGGCCAGCGCGGACAGGTCGGCGAAGTCCTGCTTGTTGGTGATCCGCACGACGCCGTTCGCGCCGTCGCCCTCGATGTGGACCGGCTCGATGACCTTCTTGTACTCGACGAGGCCCGGCGACGGCGTCCGGTCCGGGAAGACCAGCCCGTCGCAGACGAAGTTGCCGTCGTGCAGCTCCTCGCCGAAGTCACCGCCGTAGGCGTAGCCCAGCTCGGCGTGCTTGACGCCGTGGTCGATCCACTCCCAGATGAACCCGCCCTGGAGCCGCTCGTACTTCTCGAACAGTTCCTGGTAGTCGGCGAGCCCGCCCGGCCCGTTGCCCATGGCGTGGCCGTACTCGCACTGGATGAAGGGGAGCTCACGGCGCTTGTGCGTACCGCCGTCGAGCCGCTGCCCGATCTTCTCGACCTCGTCGTGGAAGGCGTACATCCGCGAGTAGACGTCCGTGTCGCGGCAGTTCCAGTCGCCCTCGTAGTGCACCAGACGCTCGGGGTCGCGGTCGTGGATCCACTCGGCCATGGCGGTGAGCCCGCGCCCGGTGCCGGCCTCGTTGCCCAGCGACCAGAACACGATCGACGGGTGGTTCTTGTCCCGCTCGACCATCCGCGCCGCACGGTCCAGCAGGGCCGGGGTCCAGCGGTCGTCGTCGACCGGGTTGTCCCGCCAGTCCTGCTCGGTGAAGCCGTGGGTCTCCAGGTCGCACTCGTCGATGACCCACAGACCGTACTCGTCGCACAGGTCGAGGAAGGCCGGGTGCGGCGGGTAGTGCGAGGTGCGCACCGCGTTGAGGTTGTGCCGCTTCATCAGCAGCACGTCCTCGCGCATGGTCTCCAGGTCGAGGGCGCGGCCCTTCTCGTGGTGCCACTCGTGCCGGTTGACGCCCTTGAAGAGGACGGCCCTGCCGTTGACCTTGATCAGCCCGTCATCGAGGACGACCGTACGGAAGCCGATCCGCAGCGGCACCCGCTCGCCCTCGGTGGCCAGCACACCGTCGTAGAGCTTCGGCGTCTCGGCGGTCCACGGCTCGACGGCCACGGTCACCGACTCGCCGGTGGCGACATCGATGTCCAGGGCCGGGACCGTCACCCGGCCGTCGACGTCGGAGTCGACGCGCAGGGTGCCCTCGCCGGTGGTGTGGTCGTAGGAGGCGTGCACGAAGAAGTCGCCCACACCGCCCGCCGGGCGGTGCAGCAGCGTCACGTCACGGAAGATGCCCGGCAGCCACCACTGGTCCTGGTCCTCCAGGTACGACCCGGCCGACCACTGGTGCACGCGCACGGCCAGCATGTTTTCGCCCGGCTTCAGCAGGTGCCCGACCGCGAACTCGTGCGGCAGCCGGGAGCCCTTGAACTCGCCGAGCTCGGTGCCGTTCAGCCACACCCGGGCGCAGGACTCGACACCGTCGAACCGCAGCACCGCCCCGCCGTCCGACGGCCAGTCGGACGGCAGGTCGAAGGCGCGCAGGTGGTCACCGGTCGGGTTCTCCGTCGGGACGTGCGGCGGGTCCACCGGGAAGGGGTAGAGGTGGTTGGTGTAGATCGGGGACCCGAACGCCCCGTCGCCCTGGAGGACCCAGTGCCCGGGGACCGTGACCTCGGCCCAGTCCCCGGCCTCGTAGCCCTCCTCGGCGAACGAGTCGTCCTCGGCGTCGATCGTCGCCGACAGCCGGAAGCGCCAGCTGCCGTTCAGGGACAGGGACCGCGCGTCCGAGGACGCGTACCAGGCGCGGGGCGGCAGGGCCCCGCTGCCCGGGGAGACGTCCTCGACGTAGTCGACGGAGGTGGTGCGGAAAGACATCGGTCTCCTAGCTCAGCCCTTGATGCCGGTCTGGGCGATCCCCTGCACCAGCCAGCGCTGGAGGAAGAGGAAGACGAACACCAGGGGCAGGATGGAAATGGCCGTGGCCATGAAGATCAGGTGGTAGTTGACGGTCTGGTTGGTCATATAGGACGACAAAGCCACCTGGACTGTCCAGGCACTCGGATCCTGTCCGATGACCAGGGGCCACAGGAAGGCGTTCCAGCCGTTGATGAAGGTGATCGTGGCGATGGCCGCGAAGAAGTTCAGCGAGTTCGGCACGACGACACGCCAGTACGCGCCCCAGTAGCCGAGCCCGTCCACGCGCGCCGCCTCCTCCAGCTCCTTGGGGAACCCCAGGAAGTACTGCCGGAACAGGAAGCACGTGAAACCACTGAAGAGACCCGGGATGATGAGACCCCGGTAGCTGTCCACCCAGCCGAGGGACGAGACCAGCACGAAGCTCGGCACGAAGGTGACCGCCGTGGGGACCATCAGGGTGACCAGGACGGCGTAGAAGACCTTGTTGGCGTGCTTGTACGGGATCCGGGCGAGACCGTAGCCGGCCAGCGAGCAGACCAGCAGGATTCCCACGGTGTGCAGGACGGCGACGACCACGGAGTTCCACAGGGACCGGGCGAAGTCGACGGTGACGTCGTTGAACGGCTCGCTGAAGTTGCCCCACTGGATGGTGGTGGGGAACCACTTCCAGTTCTCCCCGGTGATCTCCGGGTCCGTCATCAGCGCGTTGCGGACGATGAGATAGAAGGGGATCAGGAAGAGGACGGCCGCGATGCCGGTCGCGATGTACAGACCGGTGCTGCTGATGACGCCGCCGCGCTTGGCCTTGGCCGGCTTCGTGACCTTCCCGAGGTCGGGTGCTGTGGTGGTCACTTGGACTCCTCACCCCTTCCGAAGCCCATGATCTTGCCCTGGAACAGCGTGACGATGCAGATGAGCAGGGTCAGGACGACCGCGCCCGCGCTGCCCACGCCGTAGTTCTGGTTCTCGCCGAGGGCCATCTTGTACAGCTCGACCAGCGGCGGCTGGCCCCAGGTGGCCTTGGGCAGCAGGTTCCAGAACTCGTCGAAGGCCTGGTAGGCGGCGATCAGCAAGAGCAGGATCACCGCGGTGGACGTGGCCCGCAGCTGGGGCAGCGTGATGTGCCGGAAGGTCTGCCAGCCCGGCTTGGCGCCGTCGATGGCGGCGGCCTCGTACAGCTCCCGCGGGATGTTCTGGAGCGCCGCAAGGAAGAGGATCATGTAGAAGCCTGACTGCAGCCAGAGGCGTACGGTCACGATGACCAGCCAGTACCAGGGCGGATCGGGGTTGGCCAGCCAGGCGACATTGTCGATGCCGAACCAGCCGAGGAAGGTGTTGGCCATGCCGAAGCGGACGCCGTTGAAGATGGACATCTTCCAGATCAGCGCGGCGGCGACATAGCTGACCGCGGTCGGCAGGAAGAACACCGACCGGAAGAACGCCCGCATGAACCGCAGCCGGTTCACCAGGAGGGCGAGTCCCAGAGACATCGCCCAGGTGGCGGGCACGATGAAAGCGGCGAACACGGTGAACGTGACGAGCGAGTTGAGGAAGTCGTCGTTCGTCAGGATCGATCTGTAGTTTTCGAAGCCGACGAACTCGCTCGGCGTGACCGTGAAGCGTGCCTCGAAGAAGCTGAGCCAGATGCTCCAGCCGATGGGCACGAAGACGAAGATCACCAGGCCGATCAGGAACGGACCGGTGAAGAGCCAAAAGTTGAAGGTGCTGTTCGCCCTCAGGCCCCGCCGCGGCCGGGTCTTGAAGACCTTGGCCGGGGCGGGCTGGGCGACCCCGCGTGTGGTGGTGGTCGACATGTCGAGATCCGTCCGGCGGTCTATCCGAAGAGCTTCTTGAGTTCGGCGTCGACCTTCTTCTCACAGGCGTCGAGCGCGGCCTTCGGGTCGCCGTTCTTGCGGACGGTGTTGGCGATCACGTCCCAGAAGGCGGCGATCATGGACTGCGTCCAGCCGATGTTGTCGAAGTGGCCGAACTCGTTGAAGAGCTTCACGCCCTCAGCCGGCAGGCCGGACTTCAGCTTGTCCGCGGACTGCGCGAGGGAGGTGCGCGGCGGGATGTGGAAGCCGTAGGAGGTGGCGAAGTCCTCCTGGTACTCCTTCTGGTCGATCCAGAGCCACTTGACGTATTCCTTGGCCGCCTCGACGTTCTTGCTCTTGGCGTTGACGAACATCGACCAGCCGCCGTTATAGACGGACTGCTTGCCGGCCGAGCCGACCTTCGGGAACGGGAAGATGCCGATGTCGTCGCCGAGCGCCTTCTGCATGGCCTGGCATGGCCCACATGCCGCACCACTGCATCGCGGTGAGGCCCTGGATGAAGGCCGACGGGTCCCACGAGTCGGCGGGGGCGTCGAGGAGCAGGTTGCCGCTGGTGAAGAGACCGCGCAGCTGCTTGAGGCCCTCAGCGACGGCGTCGGTGTTGAACGCGGGCTTGTTGTCCGCGGTGAGCGTGTCGGCGCCGGCCGACCAGATCAGCGGGCGGTCGACGTTGGTCAGGTCGTTGCCGAGGAAGATGCCCTTGACCTTGCTCGTGGTCAGCTTGTCGGCAGCCTCGATCAGCTCCTCCAGCGTGGTCGGCACCTCGATGTTCGCCTTCTCGAACATCGAGGGCCGGTAGAAGAGGAACTGCGGGTCGTCGATCATCCGGACGCCGTATATCTTGCCGTCGACCGTGTGCGACTTGATGTCGGCCTGGTTGAAGTCGTTCTTGACCGGCTCGATGATGTCGGTCAGGTCCGCCACCTGGCCGCTCTTGACCATCTGAATCTGCGGGTGGAACTCGAAGACGTCCGGCGCGTTCTTGGTGAGCAGTGCGGCGAAGAGCTTCTGCTCGAAGTTGTTGCCGGTGATCCACTGCGTGGTCACGTTGGCGCCCTTGTAGGCCTTCGCGTACCGCTTGACGGCCTGCTCCACGCCGGCCTCGCCGTACGCGTGGAAGTACTGGACGAGGCCCTTGCCCGACCCGGACCCGCCGCCCCGGCCGGTGTTGCTGCCGCACGCGGCCAGTCCGCCGGCGGCGGCCAGGCCCATCGCGGCCCGCAGTACGTTTCGGCGGTCCCAGTTCATGTTGCTCGATGCCGACATGCTGACGTCCTTGTCTCGAGTGCGGCTGCGGCTCTTCGGCTCACTGCCTGATGGCTCACGAGCTGGCGGCTCGCGCCAGATGGCTCAAAGAGAGGTGCGGTGCGGGACGCTAGAGCTTCGGCTAAGGCTTCGGCAAGGGGTTGGACGAAGCCTGTTCGAAGCGTTGTTTCCGGTTCGCGATTTCGAACATGCGGGAGTGGCGGAGGAGTTGCTTCCGCCGCTACGAGGGTGGAGCGGTGGTGCGGCTGCGCGCGAGGGTGGTGCGTTTGCCGTTCTTCTGCCCGACGGCCTGGAGCGCCCCTTCGAGCGCGAACGTCGCCGCGCCCAGGCACACCGGGTCGGTGGGGATCGGGGAGAGGACGATCTCGGTGGCGGCCAGCGGCCGCGGCAGCGCGTGCCGGGCGACGGCCCCGCGCACCTCGTGCAGCAGCGGTTCGCCCAGGGTGCGGGCGACCCAGCTGCTCAGCACGACGATCTCGGGGTTGAACAGGTTCACCAGGTCCGCGACGCCGGCGCCCAGGTAACGGGCCGTCTCCTGGACGACCTTGCGGGCCACCGGGTCGTCCGCCGCGATCCCGCGGGCCAGCGCGTCGATGGTCGCCGTCTGGTCGTCCGGGTGCAGCAGCGCGCTGTCGGGGCCGATCTCGCGCAGGTTCAGCATGATGCCGCGCGCGCCGACGTACGTCTCCACGCAGCCGTGGTTGCCGCAGCGGCACAGGCGTCCGTCCAGCACCATCGTGGTGTGGCCCCACTCCCCGGCGCTGTTGCTCACCCCGCGGTGCAGTCCGCCGCCCAGGACGAGCCCGGCGCCCACGCCGGTCCCGAGGTTGACCACGACGGCGTTGCTCCGCCCGCGCGCGGCCCCGAACCACAGCTCGGCCACCGCGCTGGCACGCAGCGGGTTGTCCAGGTGCAAGGGGTAGGCGATGTGCTCGGTGAGCAGGTCGAGCAGCGGCACGTCGTGCCAGTCCCAGTTGGGCGCGTACTCCGAGGTGCCGGTGGCGCGGTCCACCTGCCCCGGCACGCTCACCCCGACCCCGAGCACCCGGGCGCCCTCGATGCCGGCCTGGGTGACCACCGAGCCGACCGCGGTGGCCACATGGCCCACCACCTGCTCCGGAAGGCTCTCGCCGGCGCGGACGTCCTCCTCGGCGCGGGCGAGGACGTTCAGCCCCAGGTCGAACAGCTCGACGTGGACGTACGTCTCGGCGATGTCGACGCCGATCAGCGCGCCTCCCGAGCTGTTGACCGCCACCAGGCCCCGGGGGCGGCCGCCTGCCGAGTCCTCGAAGCCCACCTCCGTGATCATGCGGAGGTCGAGCAGCTCGCCGACGAGTGTGGCGACCGTGGCGAGACTGAGGCCGGTGGCGGCCGCCAGCTCCTGCCGGGAGGTCGGTGACTCGGCGATGATCTGGCGCAGCACCTCGTAGCGGTTCGCGGTGCGGATGTCACGTGATGTGCGCTTCACCGGGGTGCCCATCCCTTCCCAGACCGGCTCGGGCCGGGTCGACATCGGCACCGGCGCGGCGCAAGGCTATGGGCTGCCGGGACTTTCGACAAGGGGTTAGGAAAGGGGCTTTATAAAGTGCGCTCCTGGTGAGGGCCGGTGATGGCCGATCGCGGTCCGCTCATGATGTCACCGGGCTCGTGCGGGTGCGTCAGTCCCCGTCCTCGACGGCTCCGCCCCCGGGGCACGCCGCCTCGCCGTGGGAGCTCGTGCTCGCGACGGCCGCCGCGAGTTGCTGCTGCACCGGCTCGGGCAGCGTGCTGCCGTGCACGGTGCCCACCAGGTCCCGGGCCAGGTGGTGCAGCTTGGTGTTGGTGTTCTGGGAGGTCCTGACCAGCACGCTCCAGGCCGCCTCGGGGCTCAGGCCGAAGGAGGCCATCAGGATCCCGCGGGCCAGGTCGATGGTCGGCCGGGTCTGCATGGCCCGTCGCAGCTGGGCGACTTCGGTGCGGAGGTCCTGGTCCTCCTCGTCGTCGCCCGTCCGCGGGCCGGGCTCGTCGGCGGCGGGGCGTACGGCGTCCCGGTGCGGGCCCGGAGCCGCGAACAGCGCTCGGGTGCCGGTCATGTCGAGCAGGCGCGCGACCGCGAGGCCGCTGGAGCGGACGGTGACCGTCTTGCCCTGGTCGAGGGCGCGCAGGCGCAGGTCGAGCAGCATGTTGAGCCCGGAGCAGTCGCAGAACCCGACCGCGTCCAGGCGCAGGTCGAGGCCGCTGCCCGACAGCGTGAGGATGTCGTGCAGATCCGGCAGCAGTCGCCGGCTGCCCAGGTCGAGTTCACCCCACACGGTGACGGTCATCCGGTCGCCGTCCGGTACGACGTCCATGGTCGCCGCGCATGGCGGGATCGCCGTCGCAGAGTGCGCAGGGTCCGGCATGGCCCCGTTCTCCCTTGTCTGTTCGCCCTGCCTCCGTTTTCCAGCGTTGCCTCTCTACCCCACACCCGTCAACCAATACATGAAACGCAGTACGTGTTTTTGAATACGTGTACGCCTGGTCGGTAGAGTTGGAGCATGGATGGAGTGCCCGAGCCACACACTGGATGGACGTTTCTCACCAACCATGCCCGGGTGCTGGCAGCCATCGCCGACAATCACAGCGCCCGTATCCGGGACATCGCGGCCCACTGCCGGCTCACCGAACGCGCCGTCCAGAAGATCATCGCCGACCTGGAGCGGGACGGTTATCTCTCCCACACCCGGGAGGGCCGCAGCAACACGTACCGGATCGACCCCGGCAAGGTGCTGCGTCACCCCGCCGAGGCCGGCCTGACCGTGGCGTCGCTGCTCTCCCTGCTCGTCGAGGACGAGGCCGACCGCGCCACGACCCCCAGCGAATCCGGCCGGCCGCACGCCACGACCTGACCCTTCGGCCGTCCACCGCCGGACGGCCGGGCCCTCTCGCTAAGTGGTCCACGTTCGAAGTCCTTCGAGGGGTGAATTCGGATCCGGTGTTGTGTGACTGCCGGTCAGATGTCCGGGGCGGCGAGGTGGAGCGGGCAGGCGCAGTCGAGGGCTTCTTCGGGGGCGCCGGCGAAGCCCCATCTGCCGGCGGTTCCGCTGTCGTGTAAGCGCATGAGCTTGACGCCCTCGCTGTCGGCCAGCTCGCCGTCGACGTAGGCGAAGGCCCCGCGGTTACGGACGTGCAGCCGCTTCAACTGCGGCCAGGCGGTGCGGGCGTGCTGGTCCGAGGACGGCGGGCGACCGCGCGTCCGGCACTGCCCGGTCTGTGGGATTCGGTTGAAGCCTGGGCCGAGTCCGAAGGCGGTGTGCGGACTACATAGTTAGTCGGCCTCGGCGGCCGTGTCGTGCACGCGCACCCGCGCCGACGGTGACCAATCCGACGCCGAACAGCACCCGCCACCGGAGGGACGTGCAGCGGTGCGATGGAGGACGTCGGGGTCGCCGTTGAGGTCGGGGAGGTCGTCGGGACCCCGTTCGTGGGTGGCCGCCTCCACCACGGACGTCTCTGTGAACGGCAGTGCGCAGCAGGTCGTCCACGTGCCGGTCGCGGTGAGCAAGTTGTGCGCAACGGTGACGGCCGGGGCGATCCGCAGACGCACTGCGTGCCGCGACCGTGCGGTTGTCGGGCCCGCGTCCCCTGCGCGGTGTGGGGGCGCGGGCCCGCCCGTGTGCCGAGGCGGCCCCTGACCGGGTGCGCGGCGCGTGAACGGAAATCGGCCGACGGGTGGCTGACCAAGGAGTGCTGCCGCCGCGGGCGGACTCCTCGCATCCTAGTTCGGGCTGGAGAACACCGCACGCTTCCACGCCGGCGGCACGCCCTTCAAGAACGCATCGGCGGATCGAGGCCCTGACCTGCCGCTCCCGTGACCTCTGCCGAACCCCACGGCGTCCGGCGCCGGAGGTGCGGGTTACACTCCGGCGCGCATCGCGCGAGTCCGGCCGCGGAGAGGGGCAGGCATTTTGTCGACACATGAGTCTCCGGACTCCGAGTGGCAGCGGCTGTGGAGCCACCGGGAGGCGCTACTGAAAGTGGCACGGAGCCGGTCCGCGAGCCCGGAGGACGCCGAGGACGCAGTGCAGGAGGCGATGGTCCGCGCGGCGGAGAACCCGAACGTGGACCGTGACCGCCTCGGCGCCTGGCTGACGTCCGTGACGGTACGGCTCTGTGTGGACCGCCACCGCCAGCTCCGCCGCGACGAGGCGGTGAGCGCCCGCGCCCACACCGTGCTGACCTCCGCCCCCTCCGGCTCTCCGGAAGACACGGTCTGCGACCGCGCCGAGGCCAGGTGGCTCGCCCTCCAGAGCCGCTCCCTGCCCCGGCGCCAGGCGGAGGCACTGAAGCTCAAAGCCCAGAACCTGGACGTCGCGCAGGTCGCGCGGCACATGGGGCTCACATACAAGGCCACGGAGTCGCTGCTGGGCCGCGCCCGGCAGACCCTGCGGGCGGTGCTGGCCTCCACGCTGGCTCTTGTCCTCGGCCTGTGGCGCGGACGCCCCCGCACCAACGGCGGCACGTCGGCCGCCGCACCCGCCACCACACTGGTGTCCGCCGGGGCCGCGGTGGTGCTCGCCGGTCTGGTGCTCGTCACGCCCGCCGAGGCGGAGCGGCCGGCCATGCCCGAGAGCCCGCTGTCGGGGCCCGCCGACTCCGTGTCCTCGTCCGGTCTCGGGTACGAGGACCAAGGCGCGGAACCGGGCGCGATTCCCGGTACGCCGGTCATCGAGACCCGTCTCGTCACACCGGCGGGCGCGGGGGTGACCCCCAGCGCCGTACCAGCGACGCCGATGACCGGCACCACCCCGCCAACCGGCGCGACGGAACCCACCGGCCCGTCCCTCCCCGCGACCCCGGCGGCCGACCTCCCGACGCTGCTGGAGCCCCCCGCCACGACACTCCCGCCGCTCCCCGGCGTCCCGGCGCTGCTTCCTCCCGTCGAGGCTTCCGTCCCGCCCCTGCCCGGTACAGCGGTTCCGGCCGCGATGACGCCCTGACTTCATGCAAACCCACGCTGCCACCCACCAGCAGAGCGCCAAAAAGTTTCGCGCTGTCCGCGAGGGATCGCCCACCCCTCCCCGTAGAGCAGGTGACACCACCGCCGGGCCCCAGCCCGGCGGGGACGTAATCACCAGCGGAGAGTCACTTGCACAGCACCAAGGACAGCGGACGGCGCCGCCGCCGCGGCGGGTCTCTGCTCGCGCTGTCGGCCGCCTTCGTCTGCGCTCTCACCGTGGGCGCGCAGCCCGCGCAGGCCGTGGGCGAGACGAGCCTCGGCCGGCGCTTCAACGACGGGCTGGACACCCGGCTCAGCGCGACCGCGTTCCGCGACGCGGCCCGCACGATCGGCTACACGGGCACGAGTTACACCTCCGGCCGCAGCGCCGACAACGCCTGGGCGGACGGCATGGACGCGGGCGTCTTCGCGCTGTTCGGGCACGCGAACGGCGGCATCTTCCAGACCGACGAGGGCACCACGGACGACCTGGACGCGATACTGGCCGCGGGCCGTACGTACGACGTCGCGCCGATCTACGAGAATCTGCGGTTCTTCACCGAGTACCTGCCGTACACCGACATGGACGACATGCGGCTGCTCGTGCTCGCGGGCTGCGACACCGCGCAGACGGGCCAGCTCGGGAACTTCAACGACGTCGCCGTCTCGCGCGGCATCGACTCGGTCATCAGCTTCTCGGACCTGGTGATGTACCCGGCGACCACCTCCGGCACCCTGCCGAGCGCGACGAACTACTCGGGCAACTACTTCTGGAGCCGGTTCTCGTACCACGCCACCACTGGCGTGAGCGTGAGCACCGCACTGTCCCGGGCACGCTCGGACCTCGTGGCCAAGGAAGGCTCGGCGGGCGGCTGGGACAAGTACGTAGTGCGGGGCGCCGCCGCCAATCCCGGTGCCGTGAAACTCAAGCCGGCCGCGGAGGGGGAACCGTTCAACAGCCAGCCGGTAGCCACGCCGACGTTCTCGTCGCCCGCCTCCCTGACGCCCGTCTCCACCACCTCGGCCGAGGGCCCGTCAGGCGAACCGCTCACGACGGTGCACACCGCCGAGGGCGTCGAGTACCGGACCGACGCCGACGGTTCGCTGTACGACCTCGTCGGTGTCCCGTCGACGAGCGGTGAGCAGTCGCTGGACGCGGCCGAGGTCCGGGCCGCCGCCGAGGAGTTCGTCGGCCGCAACGTCCCCGGCTGGAGCGCGGACTGGGAGCTGGTCGCCGAGGAGTCCGTGAGCCATATCGCGGGCGACGCCGTGACGCTGCTGCGCTGGCGCCCGACCGAGGCCGGGCACCCGGGAGCGCGCGAGGTGACCGTCGAGGTCGACCGCCGCACCGGCGCCGTGACCTATCTGTCCGCCGCGCGGGGCACCGCGGGAACTGCGGGCTTCGTGGTCACCGCCGAGGAGGCCGTCGCCGCGGCCCGCGCCGCGATCGGCGACGACCACGGCACCGCGACCGCGACCCCCGACACCTGGGACACCTCGCGCTGGACGGTCACCGTCGACCGCGGCCTCACAGGCCGCCCGGGCGCCGAGACCCCGGACGTGGAGCGCGTCACGGTCGACGCCCGCAGCGGCGCCGTCCTTTCCCGTACGGCGACCTGATCCGTACGGCGACTTGATCCCGTACCTCAAGGGCGCTGTCCCTACACACGGTTCACCGATCCCCGTACGACGAGCCCTCCCGTACCGGTGGCTCACCCCGTGCCCCCACGCAATTCCCACGACCCGATCCGTACCCCGTACGCAAAGATCCGGAGCGATACCGAATGACGTTTCGACGTATGAGCCTGTGGGCCACGGCAGCCGTCAGCTGTCTGTCCCTGGCCGTGCTGCCCGCCACGACGGCGGCGGCGCAGACCGAGGAGCCGGCGCCGACGGTCACGGCGACGAGCATTCCGCAGGTGCAGCGGAAGGTGACGCGGCTGCTGTTCACCGTCCCGCAGACCCTCGACGAGCTAAAGGTCTCGCTGGCCGGGCTGAACCCGCTGCTGCTGCGGTACACCGGTGACTTCGGCGGCGGCAGCCAACCCGGCCCGGGCGCCCCGGCCGACCAGGCCATCGAGAACATGCGCGAGGCCGTGACCGAGGAGTACGGCGTGGAGCCGCTGGTGTTCCTCGTCGTGGTCGACGGCGAGGTGCCTGCCGACCGGCTCACCGCCGTCGCCCCGGTGCTGTCCCAGTCCCAGGTCTTCGACTCGGACTCCCCCGCGGTCGAGGAACTGCCGCTCGGCACGCTGGAGCAGGCCGCCACGGCCACCACGGAGCGCGAGCAGCTGCTGGGCCGCCGTGCCGCGGTCCTCGCCGCCGTCGAGGCGAGCCACCAGGAGCCCGCCCCCGCCGACTCCAGCACGACGGAAGAACCCGCGCCCGACGGCCAGGGCGACGTCACCCCGGCCAACATCGGCAACACCTGGGCTCCTGTCTCGGCGGAGATGAGGGCCTACCGCTACTCGGCGAGCTCCAAGCCGCGCCACTTCCGGCACTACATGAGCTGGGGGTCGAGCAGCGACCTCGCCGCCTTCGGTGACGACTTCGGCTACGAGCACAACCTGTCGCTGTACAACTACGACCTGGTGGACATCTTCCCGCGCCCGTACTGCGCGGACAGCGCCTACACCGAGTTCTGGGCGGCCTGGTCGACGGGCTTCAAGTGGAACGCCGTCGACTACGGCTGGAACTACCCGAGTGCCGCTGCCGCGTACTGGGACTGGGACGACACCACCGACTCGTGCCAGAAGCTCGACTTCTCCGTCGGCGTCGGCTACCCGAAGAAGCTGGCCGCGGGCGTCACGTACAACTTCTGGATCCACGCCGAGAAGGGTGCCAAGTCCGCCTCCCCCTACGGCCTCGCGGGCCAGAAGCTCAGCAACGACTGCAACGACGCGGGTATGGACCCGGGCAGCTCCTGCATGGGCCTGAACTACACGCGGGCCGGCTCGCTCACCGAGCTGATGGTGAACAGCAGCCGTGGCTGGACGGTGCCGAGCTGCGCGAAATGGGTCCGCGGCGGCTCCCCGACCGCGTCGTCCAACGGCACCGGAACCTGCCCCGCCAACAGCTGACCGCCGCAAGGAGGATGCGCGTATGACCGCACACCACCAGCAGGGCCGACCGGCCCATGACGGAAACCGCACCCTGCGCACGGTGGGTCTGACGGCGGCGCTCGGACTCGCCGTCCTGGCGGCCGTGATGTTCTTCGTCGCCGATGCCGTCGCCACCAAGAAGTGCCTCGACACCGGTTACGGACTGGCCGACAGGATCAGCATGACCGAGGAGGGCTGCGAGCTGACGGTACGGGCCGCCGACGGCACCACACGCAGCGCCGTCGTGCCCACCCTCAGCGAGCCGCTGGCGACGGCGGCGCTGGCCACGGCGGTCGGGAGTGCTGTGGCTCCCGTCGTCTGCCTGTGGCTGGCGACCCGCCGCCAGCGCTGACCGGCTGGCTTGGCGGCCGTGGCACAGCGCGTCGCGCCACCAAAGCGCTGCTGGAGCGAGAGCCGGGTGGACTGCGGAGGTGTGGGCATCGCAGCCATCCTGCCCGACGGGCCGGGAAGCGGACGCGGCAGGCTACGGCCTGCCGCCATCCACTTCTCCCGATCGGCCCTCGCCCCATGCCCGTTGCCCCGGCCCGCCCGATAGCCCCGACCGCCGCCGAGCGCGAGCGGCTGGAGAAGATGGCCTACGGCCACAGGATCGAGCATCGGATGCGCCTGCGCGCGCAGATCGTCCTGCACGCGGCGCGTGGGTTCCAACGCGCGCATCGTCCGTGAGACAGGCCTGCACCTGGACACCGTCCGCACCTGGCGGGGCCGGTTCGCCGAGCATGGCCTGCCGGGCCTGGATGACCGCGAGCGCACCGGCCGCCCGCGCACGTTCACCGCACTGCAGACCGCCCAGGTCACCGCGCCGGCCTGCGGCTGCCCGCTGAGACCGGGGTACCGCTGCCCCGCTGGTCGTGCCCGGAGTTGGCCCGCGAGGCCATGGAACGGGGCATCGTCACGTTCGTGTCGGCCTCCACCGTGCGCCGCTGGCTGGCCGCGGACGCGATCAAGCCCTGGCAGCACCGTTCGTGGATCTTCATCACCGATCCCGACTTCTGCACCAAGGCCGCCCGCGTCCTGGACCGGTACGCCCGCACCTGGCAGGGCCGACCGCTGGGCGAGGACGAGTACGTCATCAGCGCGGATGAGAAGACCTCCGTCCAGGCCCGCTGCCGCTGCCATCCCACCCTCGCCCCCGGCCAGGCCCGCGCGATGCGCGTCAACCACACCTACGGCCGCGGCGGCGCCCTGGCCTACCTGGCCGCCTACGACGTCCACCGCGCGAAGGTGTTCGGCCGCACCGAGCCGCGCACCGGCATCGCCCCGTTCATGAACCTGGTCGCCCAGGTCATGCGCACCGAGCCGTACGCCAAGCGCCAAGCGGGTGTTCTGGATCGTGGACAACGGCTCCTCCCGTCGCGGCGGGGCCGCATCGGAACGGTTGACCGCCGCCTTCCCCAACGCGGTGCTGGTCCACACCCCGGTACACGCCTCCTGGCTGAACCAGGTGGAGATCTACTTCTCCCCCTTCCAGCGCAAAGTCGTCTCGCCCAACGACTTCACCGACCTGGCCCAAGTCGCGGACTGGCTCCGAGCCTTCGAAGACCGCTACAACGCCACGGCACAGCCGTTCCAGTGGAAGTTCACCACCTCCGACCTGGACGATCTGCTGGCCAGACTCGACCGGCACACCGCCCATCACCACGCAGAATCCTCCGTCGCCCTGGCGGCATGATCAACCCCCGTAAGACTTCCGGAGCCGACCACTACTGAGGTTTCGTTAGTTCTGTGGGGTTGGCGGGTGGATGGTCAGGCCGGTGTGGGTGAGGAAGGACCATGGCAGATGCTGGCTCTGGTTGATGCGGCGGATGCCTTGTTCGGTGGCGTCGGCGACATCGGCGAGGTGGTTGCCGGCAAGGTTGGCGAGTTCGCGTTTCTTGAGCGATGACCACAGCAGTTCCACCGGGTTGAGCTCGGGAGCGTAAGCGGGTAATCGCTCGAGGGTGAGCCAGTTCTGTTCGGCGACCCAGGCGCGCATGGCCCGGCTCCAGTGGGCGGACAGGCCGTCCCAGACCAGGACCACCCGCTCTCCGCGATAGAACGCTTTGAGCTGTTCCAGGACCTCGATGAGAGCGGTGGTGTCGTAGCTGCCGGGCTTGAGGTGGAAACACAGACGGGGCCCGCGGTCGGGGTCGGTGGCGTGATAGCCGAGAGCCGCTGCCATCGAGGCGCGCTTCCAGTTGAGCCGATGCCGCAGGAGCGGAGTACGGCCGCGGGGTGCGTAAGTGCGGCGGATCTGAGGCAACAACGAGACGCCTGATTCGTCGAGGAACACGATCCAGGCACGTGTGTTCACCGCCCTTTTTTGCTACGCGGCCACTCGTGCGCGATCCAGCGGGCGATCTCAGACTCGTCCCGCTCCACCGCCCGACGTTCCGGGCGCTGCAGACTCCACCCCAGCCGACCGGTCAGCAGACGCCAGATCGATGCACGCGACAGAACCACCCCCGTCACCCGCTCGACGACCATGCCGACCCGCTCCAGCGTCCACAGATCGGCCTCGAAGCCGTGCGCCTGGGCGCCTTGCTCCAGCGCTGTCCGCACCCGCTCGACCTGGGCGTCGTCCAGCTTGGGCGGGCGACCGGTGGCCAGGCGTCGTCGCAAGGCGTCAGTGCCGGCCTTCTCCCACACCCGTTTCCACCGCCGCACACTCTCGTCGCTGACCCCCAGCATCAGTGCGATCTCGACATTCGAACGTTCTTGCTCGAACAACTCGGCCGCCCGTACACGCCGGGCCTCGGCCAACTGCGGTCGCGTCAAGGGAGGAACGGCAGGCCCGGAGACAACAGGCGAAGGCTTGAAAGACACGACAACAGACTCCCACCAACAAGCCCGCCACGCCCACAGAACTAACGAAAACCTCAGTAGGCGTCCGTTCCCGCTACGCGTCCCTGAACACATCCCGCACGAAGGCGTTGGCGAACGTCCCCGCCGGGTCCAGCTCCCGTGCCAGCGCCCGGAAATCGCCGAGCCGCGGATACAGCCCCCGCAGCACGGACGCCGGGACGGTGAACACCTTCCCCCAGTGCGGTCGGGCCCCGAAGGGCTCCAGCGCCTCCTCGACCCGCCGCACCACCGGCAGCACCGCCGCCGTGTCCTCGACCCAGGTGAAATGAGCCGCCACGGTGTCCCGGCTGTAGGAGGGGCTCAGCCACTGGTCGTCGCCGGCGACCGTGCGCACCTCGCAGGTCTGGAGGACGGGGGCGATGGTCTCCCGGATCGCGTCGAGCGCGTGCAGCATCTCGACGGCGTGCCCGCGCGGCAGCAGATACTCCGACTGCAACTCCGCCCCGCTGCTCGGGACGAACTCCGCCCGGAAGTGCGGCAGCCGCTCGTGCCACGGCCCCGGGACACCGAACTGCTCGGTGCAGTTGACCGCGGGCATACCCGGCACGGGGTGCATCTTCTCGGTGGCGGGAGCGGCCCAGGGGAAGGCGGGCAGCGGCTGGTCGGAGCGCCGCTTGAGCCACACCTGCCTGAAGCCCGGCGCGCGCCAGTCGGTGAAGAGGCTGACGCTGTACGCCGTCGCCATCACCGTCTCGATCGTCCCGGAGTCCAGCCCCCGGAAGGGCAGTTCGGTGAACACATGCTGCTCCACCTCGTACGCCGGCTCCAGGTCGAGGGTGAGGGCGGTGACGACCCCGAGTGCGCCGAGCGAGGTGACGGCCCCGCCGAACCGCTCCTCGTCCCGGCCTATGGTCACCGTCGAGCCGTCCGCCGTGACCAGCTCGACCTCACGCACGGCCGTCGAGAGCGGGCCGTTGAGCACTCCCGAGCCGTGGGTGCCGGTCGCGACCGACCCGGCCACCGAGATGTGCGGCAGCGACGCCATGTTGGGCAGGGCGAGGCCCTGCCCGTGCACCCGGCGGGCCAGCTCCGCGTAGCGCACGCCGCCGCCGACCCGGACCGTGCGGGCCGCCGTGTCGACGTCCACCTCCGGGGGCAGGTCCGCCAGCGACAGCAGGACGCCCTCGGCGCCCGGCTCGGCGATCTCGTTGAACGAGTGTCCGCTGCCCAGCACCCGCACCCGGCCGCTGTCCGCGACGAGCGCGCGCAGCGCGGTGAGCGAGTCCGGCCGGTGCAGTTCCTTGGCCGCGTAGGTGATGTTCCCCGCCCAGTTGGTCACGGTCCCGTTCATCGCGTCGTCCTTCCCGAGACAGCGGGGACCGGGAAAGCCCCCGCCGGAACCTACCCCGGCCCCGCAGTCCATTGCCGCCGCGGCCCGGACCGGCCTACCGTGGAGACGTCGTAGAGAGCGGTTTCTACCTGTGTTCCGGGGAGCCGTTCCGTTCCGCGTGTCCCCGAGCCGGAAGGTCACTTCCTTGAGCCAGCGCCCCCAGGCACTGTTCGCCATGACCCCCGAGAACGTGCCGCAGGTGTTCCCGCCCGAGGTGCTGGCACGGCTGCGGGAGTCGGTGGACATCGATCCGGCGCTCGTGGCGCGGGACTTCGCCGACCCGGGCGTACGCGACGCGCTGGCCCGGACCGAGATCCTGGTGACCGGCTGGGGCTGCCCCCGGCTCGACGAGGCGGTCCTCGACGCGGCTCCCCGGCTGCGTGCCGTGCTGCACTCGGCCGGCTCCGTGAAGTCCTTCGCCACCCCCGGGATCTGGCGGCGGGGCATCGCCGTCTCCTCGGCCGCCGCCGCCAACGCATTGCCGGTCGCCGAGTACACCCTCGCCATGATCCTGCTCGCCGGGAAGGACGTCCTCGCCGCCCGCGACCGGATGCGCGCCACCCGCACCTCCTCCGGCTGGGGCGTCGTCCCCGGCATCGGCAACTACGGCCGCCGCGTCGGAGTCATCGGCGCCTCCCGCATCGGCCGCCGCGTCCTCGAACTGCTCCGCCCCTTCGACCTGCGGCCCGCCCTCACCGACCCGTACGTCGACGAGCGGGAGGCCGCCGCGCTCGGCGTCCCCCTGCTGCCGCTGGACGCGCTGCTGCGCACGTCCGACATCGTCACCGTCCACGCCCCCGAGACGCCCGAGACCCACCACATGATCGGCCGCCGCGAGCTGGCCCTGATGCCCGACGGGGCGGTACTGATCAACACCGCGCGCGGCGCCCTGGTCGACCACGACGCCCTCGTGACGGAACTGCGCGCCGGGCGCCTGACCGCGATCCTCGACGTCACCGACCCCGAGCCGCTCCCCACCGACTCCCCCCTCTACGACCTGCCCGAGGCCTTCGTCACCCCGCACCTCGCGGGCTCCCAGGGCAATGAACTGGCCCGCCTCGGGCTGACGGTCGCGGAGGAGGCTGAACGGCTGCTGGCCGGGGAGAAACCGGCGTACGGGGTCGACCTGGCGGAACTGGAGCGCGCGGCATGAACCTCGGCAAGGAAGCCTCCTCGGTCCGGAACGGACGACGCTTGGATGGGAACGAATGGTCGTACACCGAATGTGTGACCTTCACGTCAAGCGCCCGTTGTGGGTGACGAGGGCATCTTCAAGGGGCTGAGTGGGCGGGAAGTTCAGGCGGCGGTCCGGCTGCGTTGTACAGGCCTACAGGTTCGCCCTCGATCCGAACGTCGGGCAGGAGCGGGCGGTGCGCTCGCACTGTGGTGCCGCCCGCGCCGCCTGCAACTGGGCCGTGCCCTGGGTGACCGCTTCCTGGTGGCAGGGCAGAGCCGAAGCCACCTACGGCATCAGCGAGGAGGAGCTGACACCGTGGCGGTCCTGGTTGCTGCCCGCGCTGTCCAGGGAATTCAACCGGATCAAAACGACCGATCCGAAGTACGCCGACTGGTGGAAAGAGAATTCCGAGGAAGCCTGCAAATCCGGACTGGCCAACGGCCGCCGCATTCGACAACTACGTCAAATCGAAGCAGGGCAAGCGCAAAGGCCCCATGATGGGTATCCCGCGCCTGAAGGCGAAACGCAAGGCGCGCCTGGCCTGCCGGTTCACCACTGGCGCGATCCGCGTCGAGCCGGACGGTCGGCATGTCACCTTGCCTCGGCTGGGGACGGTCCGCAGCCATGAACCCACTACCAAACTTCTTACGCGCTTCCGGGCTGGGACTGCGCGCATCATCGCCGCGACCGTCCGGTATGAACACGGGCGTTGGTTCGTCGCCTTCCAGGTCGAGACCATCCGGGAGATCGCCCGCGTCGCCCGGCCGGATGCGGTGGTAGGTGTCGATCTCGGGGTGAAGCACCTCGCGGTCCTTGCCGACAGCACCGGGATGGTCCGCTACGAACCCAACCCGAACCACCTGGACGGCGTGCTCAAGCTCCTTCGGTTCCATTCCCGTCGCGTCTCACGGCGACAGGTACCCGACCGGAGCATCGGCCGAGGCGGGCGGGCAGGTGGCGCAACCCTGCCGCACCAGCGACAGCAAGAAGCGGGAGATCGTCGTCAGGACACCGAAGCCCTCCGCTTTGGTGACACCGTCACGAACCTTTTCGGTAGAAATGCCGAGATTGCTGAGAGGCGCTGTAAAACAGTTCCTCAGCAACGGATACCGTGAGGAGTCGTACATACGATCCAGAAGGAGAGTCGGGATGGGCAGCGGCAGCCGTACCGCGCTGGTCGAGGATCTGATGGAGCGATTCCCGCACGTCCCGCGGGAGGCCGTCTTCAAGGAGGACCTGCTCCGCGGCGGTGTGGCCTTCGACCCGTCCGCGCTCAGCGACAACGAGGGCGGTGAGGTCAAGCCGAAGTCGTACTTCATCTTCTCCTTCGACCACGGCACCCTGCCCGAGCTGGGCGAGGCCGCGCTGCGCCGGCCGCCGGAGGAGATCATCCTCACCGGCGGCCCGTACGACCTGCGCCGGACCGTCGTCTCGGTGCGCGTGAACCCGGCCTCGCCGTACCGCGTCGCCGCGGGCGAGGACGGTGTGCTCGGCCTCTACCTCGACGGCAAGCGGATCTCCGACGTCGGCGTGCCGCCGATGCCCGAGTACTACCGGCACACCCTCGCGAGCGGGAAGTCGGTCATGGAGGTGGCCCCGACCATCCAGTGGGGCTACCTGATCTACCTGACCGTCTTCCGGGTCTGCCAGTACTTCGGCGCCAAGGAGGAGTGCCAGTACTGCGACATCAACCACAACTGGCGCCAGCACAAGGCCGCCGGGCGCCCGTACACCGGCGTGAAGGACGTCGAGGAGGTCCTTGAGGCCCTGGAGATCATCGACCGCTACGACACGGCGAAGGCCTCCACCGCCTACACCCTCACCGGCGGCGCCATCACCAAGACGGTCGCGGGCCGCGACGAGGCCGACTTCTACGGCCACTACGCCAAGGCCATCGAGGAGCGCTTCCCCGGCCGCTGGATCGGCAAGGTCGTGGCCCAGGCGCTGCCGCGCGACGACGTCCAGCGCTTCAAGGACTACGGCGTGCAGATTTACCACCCCAACTACGAGGTGTGGGACGAGTACCTGTTCAAGATGTACTGCCCAGGCAAGGAGCGGTACGTCGGCCGAGACGAGTGGCACAAGCGCATCCTCGACTCGGCGGACGTCTTCGGCGCGCGCAACGTCATCCCCAACTTCGTGGCGGGCGTGGAGATGGCCGAGCCGTTCGGCTTCACCACGGTCGACGAGGCCATCGCCTCCACCACCGAGGGCCTGCGCTTCTTCATGTCGCACGGCATCACGCCCCGCTTCACCACCTGGTGCCCGGAGCCCACGACACCCCTCGGCAAGGCCAACCCCCAGGGCGCGCCCCTGGAGTACCACATCCGCCTGCTCCAGGCGTACCGGCAGACCATGGAGGACTTCGGCCTCTCCTCGCCCCCCGGCTACGGTCCCCCCGGCGCCGGCCGCGCGGTCTTCTCGGTCAGCTCCTTCATGGACAGCCTCCCGGCGGACGAACCCACCGCTGTTTGATAACGCTTCGATGACGTCGTCCATCATTGCGGTACGGCGTTGAGTCACAGGGCGGTTGTGCCCGTACGGCATACCGACACCGGAGCCGTGGGGGCACGCCGCCCTGTCCTGATATCTGAACAGGGCGCTTGTCAGTTGTGTGGGCGGCGTGAAAAGCTCTTGCCCTGCCTCGAGGTTCCCCCAACTCCGTTGCCAATACGGTGAGTTGACCTCGCTTGTGGATGCAGGAGACCCATGCCCGACCTGCCGACCCCTCAGGACGCCGCCGAGGCCGCGCTGTTCTCCGAGTGCTGGGACGCGGTCCTCGCGTACGCCGACCTGTGCACGTCCGGCTCGACCGCCGCCGCGCAACTGGGCCGTGAGGCGTTCGCGCACGGCACGCGTGAGGCCCGCGCGGCCGAAACCGGCCCGGTGCGCAGCGCCGGCCGCCGCGCGGCCCGGTTGCCCCGGATACCCCTGCTGCTGACCGCCGTACGCACCACGGCCGCGGCGTGGGAAGAGGAGGGGCAGGGCCACAAACTCGACCCCGACCTGCGCCTGTGGCTCAACTCGGACAAGGCCGCCCGCTACACCGGCCCGCCCCTGACGCGCCCGCTCGCGCTGCGCGGCCTGCGCGACCTCCAGCAGGCCGACGCGGAACTGCTGTGGCTGGCCGAGGTGGAGGCGCTGCCGCTGCCCGTGGCCGCCCGCCGCCTGGGCCTCGACCCGGCCACCGCCGCCGACGAACTCCAGCAGGTGCGCACCCTGTTCCGGGACCGCTGCCACCGCAACCACCTCGACACACCCATGGACGCCCAGTGCCGCAGCTACGCCCGGCTGCTGGACGCCGTCACCCGCTCCTCCGCCGCCGACGCCCCGGGCGACCTCTCCCGGCACCTCGCCACCTGCGTCCAGTGCGCCGAGGCCGCCGCCTGTCTGCGCCTGCACGGCGGCGGACTGCCCGGGGCCCTGGCCGGCGGGGTGATCGGCTGGGGCGGCCTCGCCTACCTGGAGCGCCGCCGCCGCGCCGCCGAGGTACGGCTCGGCGCGGGCCGGCCCGGCCGGGCGGACAAGGCGACCGGCGAACCGGAGGACGGGGAGCAGAAGGCGCGCGTCGCCCGCAGCGGCCTCCTCGTCGCCGCCGTCCTGGTCTCCGTCCTCGCGCTCGGCGTCTCGATGATGCCGTTCGGCGGCTCCGGCGACGACCTCGGGGCACGCGGCGACGCAGGCCGTCAGCCGGTGGCCGACCCCAACCCCGAGCCGCCCCTGCCGTCCGGCCCCACCCTGCCTCCCGCGACCTCGAAGCCGGCCGACAACGCCACCGAGGACACGAGTAAGCCGGAGAAGCCCGGCAAGCCGGAGGGCAGAAACCGCCACACCGAACCGCAGGGCACCTCCTCTCCCACGGAAGACGACGAGAGCGAGGATCCCACCTGCCGGGTCGAGTACGACCTGGTCAACCAGTGGCCCGACGGCTTCCAGGCCACCGTCACCGTCACCAGCAGCAAGGCCCTCGACTCCTGGCGCGTGTCCTGGTCCTTCCGCGACGGCCAGTACGTCGGCCAGATGTGGGACGCCTCCGTCTCCCAGGAGGGCTCCCGTGTCACCGCCACCGCCGCCGACTACAACAAGTCGGTCCCCGCGGGCGGCGACCTGGCCTTCGGCTTCCTCGCCTCCTGGCACGGCAAGAACTCCCCGCCGTACGACTTCACGCTGAACGGCCAGGGTTGCGCGAAAAGCAGTTGACGCGACGGAGCCGTGACGGGATACCGTGACGGCGGTTCCACGAAGTGCCGAGGGATCACGAGAGTCGAGGATCGAGGAGGTGTTGACCGATGGCTGTCATCGCGATGGGCGCTGCCCGCATCCAGTCCATCAAGTCCACCTCCGTGGCCGCCGGCTGATCCGACCGACTGTCGGGCCGGGGGCCGACCTGGGAAGGGTCACCCTTGACTTCCAGCTCTGCTTCACCCGTTTCCTCCGCGCTCGCTCCCTACGGCTGGGACGACGCGTGGGCGGACGAGTTCGCCCCCTACGACACCGAAGGACTGCTGCCCGGACGCGTGGTCCGGGTCGACCGCGGGCAGTGCGACGTCGTCACCGCCGACGGGGTGCTGCGGGCCGACACCGCGTTCGTCACCCCGCACGACCCGATGCGGGTCGTCTGCACCGGCGACTGGGTCGCCGTCGAACCCGGCGGGAACCCGCGCTACGTCCGCGCGTACCTGCCGCGCCGCACCGCGTTCGTCCGCTCCACCTCCTCCAAGCGGTCCGAGGGGCAGATCCTCGCGGCCAACGTCGACCACGCCATCGTCGCCGTGCCCCTCGCCGTCGAGCTCGACCTCGGCCGCATCGAACGGTTCCTCGCACTCGCCTGGGAGTCCGGAGCCCAGCCCGTCGTCGTCCTCACCAAGGCCGACCTCGTGCCGGACGCCGTCACCGTCGCCCACCTCGTCCAGGACGTGGAGACCAGCGCGCCCGGCGTGCCGGTCGTGCCGGTCAGTGCCCGTGAGGGGGACGGGCTGGACGTGGTCGCGGCGATCGTCGGCGGTGGTACGTCCGTGCTGCTCGGGCAGTCCGGCGCGGGCAAGTCGACCCTCGCCAACGCGCTGGTCGGCGAGGACGTCATGACGGTTCAGGCCACCCGGGACGTCGACGGCAAGGGCCGCCACACCACGACCACCCGCAATCTGCTCGCCCTGCCCGGCGGGGGCGTCCTGATCGACACACCAGGACTGCGGGGCGTCGGGCTCTGGGACGCCGAGGGCGGCGTCGGGCAGGTGTTCTCCGAGATCGAGGAACTGGCCGAGCGCTGCCGCTTCCACGACTGCGCCCACGAAGCCGAGCCGGGGTGTGCCGTGCTGGCCGCCGTCGAGGACGGTGACCTGCCCGAGCGGCGGCTGCACAGCTACCGCAAGCTCCTGCGGGAGAACCAGCGCATCGTCGCCAAGACGGACGCCCGGCTCCGGGCGGAGATCCGCAAGGACTGGAAGCGGAAGGGCGCCATCGGAAAGGCCGCGATGGAGGCGAAGCGCGGACCGCACTGGCGTTCGTAGCCGCCCGGTGCCCGGAGTGCCGTGTCCGATTTCCGCCAGCGGCATCCCCGTCGACGGCGGAGACTGGGCAGCGTGAGGGACGAAGACACAAGGGACGAAGACACCGAAGACACGGGGGAGGACCCCAGGTACGAAGCCGTGCGCAGTCGTGACGGGCGTTTCGACGGTGCCTTCTTCTTCGCCGTCGAGACGACCGGCATCTACTGTCGGCCCAGCTGCCCCGCGGTCACCCCGAAGCGGGCCAACGTACGGTTCTTCGCCACGGCCGCCGCCGCGCAGGGCTCGGGCTTCCGGGCCTGCCGGCGGTGCCGCCCGGACGCCGTGCCCGGCTCCGCCGAG
Source organism: Streptomyces sp. DG1A-41 (assembly GCF_037055355.1). Classification (GTDB taxonomy): domain Bacteria; phylum Actinomycetota; class Actinomycetes; order Streptomycetales; family Streptomycetaceae; genus Streptomyces. The sequence continues at coordinate 7,342,554 of NZ_CP146350.1, forward strand.
TGGAACGTCCGCGCGGACGTGGTGGGCCGGGCCATGCGGCTGATCGCCGACGGCGTGGTCGACCGGGAGGGCGTCGCCGGGCTCGCCGGACGGCTCGGCTACAGCTCCCGGCAGGTGCAGCGGCAGCTCACCGCGGAGCTCGGCGCCGGGCCGGTCGCCCTCGCCCGGGCCCAGCGGGCCCACACCGCGCGCGTCCTCGTGCAGACCACCGATCTGCCGATCACCGAGATCGCGTTCGCGTCGGGCTTCGCCAGCGTGCGGCAGTTCAACGACACCATCCGGGCCGTGTACGCGTCGACCCCGAGCGAGCTGCGCGCCGCCGCCGCACCGAAGAGCGGCCGGGCCCGTCGTACGGCCACCCCGAACGCCGGGATCCCGCTACGGCTCGCCCACCGCGGCCCCTACCAGGCCGGCCCCGTCTTCGACCTGCTGGAACGCGAGGCCGTGCCCGGCATCGAAGAGGTCGGCGGCCCGCCCGGCGCGCGCACCTACCGGCGCACGCTCCGCCTCCCGTACGGCACCGGCATCGTCGCCGTCGACGAACGCCCCGGCACCGCCCGGACCGGGTCCGGCGCCCACCCGGGCGGCTGGCTCGACGCCCGGTTGCACCTCACCGACCCCCGCGACCTCACCACCGCCGTGCAGCGGCTGCGGAGGCAGTTCGACCTCGACGCCGATCCCTACGCCGTCGACGAGCGCCTCGGCGCCGACCCGGGGCTCGCACCCCTGGTCGCCGCCCGTCCCGGCCTGCGCTCGCCGGGCACCGCCGACCCGGAGGAGCTCGCGGTCCGCGCGCTGGTCGGCCGGGCGGAGGCGGAGCGACTCGTGCGGCGCTACGGCAAGGCCCTGGACGCCCCCTGCGGCAGTCTCACCCACCTCTTCCCCAGCCGGCCGTCCTGGCCGGCGCGGAACCCGGCGGCACCCTCGGCGCGCTCACCGCCGCCCTCGCCGACCACGCCGTACGCCTGGACCCCGGCGCCGACCGGGACGACGCGCAGGACGCCCTGCGTGCCGTGCCCGGCCTGGACGCCCGCACCATCGCCGAGATCCGCACGCGCGCCCTCGGCGACCCGGACGTGGCCCCACCCGGCGCCGACGTCCCCGACAGCTGGCGCCCCTGGCGCTCGTACGCCCTGAACCACCTGCGCGCAGCGGGGAAATGGGAGTTGTGATGACCTCGACGTACTGGACGAACGTGGCCTCCCCGCTCGGGCCGCTGCTCCTCACCGCCGCCCCGGACGGCGCGCTGACCTCGCTGTCCGTGCCCGGGCAGAAGGGCGGACGCGAGGTGCGGGACGTCTGGCGGCAGGACCGGGGGCCCTTCCGTGAGGCCGAGGAACAGCTCGCCGCCTACTTCGCCGGGGAACTGAAGGAGTTCCGGCTGACGTGGCGCACCGACGGCTCCGTCTTCCGGGAGAAGGTCTGGGCCGTGCTGGACGACATCCCGTACGGCTCGACCGTGACCTACGGCGAGATCGCCGCGCGCATCGGAGCGCCCAGAGCGGCCGTGCGGGCCGTCGGCGGGGCGATCGGCGCCAATCCGCTGCTGGTCGTCCGCCCGTGCCACCGGGTGATCGGGGCCGACGGGACACTGACCGGGTATGCGGGAGGCCTGGAGCGCAAGGTACGGCTGCTGACGCACGAGGGTGTCCTCTAGGAGCCGACAACGACCCCCACCCAGGCCGCCGCGATCAGCTGGCAGGTGAACAGTTCCGTCAGCACGCTGGAGCCGCCCGAGCGCATCGCCGTGCGCAGGGCCGCGACGGCTTCGGCGTGCCGGCCGAGGCGGAGGCGTTCGGCGAGGTAGATGCCGGCCAGGAAGCCGGGGACAGCGCCGAGCACGGGGATCAGTACGAAGCCGAGGGTGGATCCCGCTCCGGCGTAGGCCAGCATGCGGTGGGTGGCTCCGCTTCCGCCCAGTCGCCGGGGTGGCAGGGCCCAGCGCACGCCCTGGGAGACGAACATCAGGGCCGTGGCTCCCACCAGGACCCACCAGGCGACGGGCTGCGGATCCTTCAGCGCCCACCACATGACCGCGGCCCACACCAGCAGCGACCCCGGCACCGCGGGCAGCAGCACTCCGTACAGACCGAGCAGGATGACCAGCCCGACCAGCAGGAGGTCCCACACTCCCATCTCACCAGCCTGCCGGAACACGGGAGAAGGTGCAGGTCAGAAGCGTGGTCGTGGTCAAGACCCGCAGGTCAGCCGGTCGTGGCCGCCGGTACGCCCCCTATCGCATGACCGTTCTACGGCTCACTCGACGCGCCGTTCGCGGTGCCGTGGAAGGCCGGTTTTTTCCACAAGCCCCGTTTTCATCCGGCCCGTGCGGTGGACAATTAGGGGCATGAGCCAGCAGGGGGGAAGGCCCACCGGTCCCGACGACGACTGGTGGGGGCAGCTGTACGACGACTCCACCGGCGACACGGGCCCCGCACCCGCACCCGATTCCCTCGACGACCGCTTCGCCTCGGCGGCGGGGGCGGTGGGCGACCGGGGTGTGCCGGGAGCCGGGGCGGGCGCGAGGGCCGTCTCGGAGCCAGTGGTTCCGGCGCCTCGGGTCGGGGCCGACGACATCATGGACACCCCACCTGCCTCAGGCCCGTCACCGCAGCGCGCACCCTGGGAACCACCGCCCGCGCGGCCCACGGGCCCGGTGACCTTCCCGACCGCGGCGAAACGGCAGGGACGACAGCGGGCACCCGGAGACGGTGAGCGGACACGGACGGGCGGGCCAACGCCCACGGGCGGTGCGGCCGGGTCGTCCAGGCCCCACAGCCAGTCGGACAGCCCGGGGGAGCCCCCCGCGGCGACGATCCCCACCGCGCGGACGCCCCCCGCCCCACCGACCGTCCCCCCGCCACCCCCGGCCCCTCCCTTCTGGCCGAGCCCCGAGGCCCGTTCCACCACGGCGGGCGCCCCGCCCAGGGGTCCCACAGCCCCGACAGCCGAGCCCGGCCCCGGCGGGGATGCGGCCGGTGCCCCCGACCCGGGCGGCGCTGAGGCCCCCGAGACCGATCCCGACGAGGCCGCGCTCCGCGTCCCCCGGCCCGGCGGGACCGCATCCCGCGCCCCAGCCGACTCGCCGCCCTCACCACCACGCCCCGCCGATCCGCCGCCCCCAACACCGCCCGACCAACCCGAACCTGCCTTCGAGCGCCCCGCGTCCGCCCCCCGGCCCCGTGGCTACGTCGGTTCACGGCCGCCCACCTACGACGCCGAACCCACTGCCCTCCCCCTCGCCGACCCCGATGATCTGGACGACCTCGTCGCGGACACCGTGCTCGACGGGGCCCGGTACGGGGTTTGCACGGTGCGGGCCGTGTCCGTACGGGGGGACTCCGCGCGGTATCGGGGGGAGCCGAGGCGGGACTCATTGCTGACCGCGCGGTTCGGCACCGGCGAGCAGGCGTTGCTGCTGGTGGCCATGGCGACCGGGGCCCGGGCCACGCCGGGGTCGCACCGGGCCGCCGCCGAGGCCTGTCACTGGATCGGGCGGGCCGTCGGGCGCAGCCACGCGCGGCTCGTGGAGGACATAAGGGCGGGGCGGCGCGGTGACCTGAAGTCAGGGCTGCACCGCCTCACCGACCGCAGCCTCGGCAAGCTCCGCGCCAGCGCCGCCGAACAGGGCGTCGACCCGGAGGAGTACGCGGCCGGCCTGCGCTGTCTGCTGCTGCCCGCCGACCCCGAGTGCCGTACGCGCGTCTTCTTCGGCGTCGGGCCCGGCGGGCTGTTCCGGTTGCGGGACGGAGAGTGGCAGGACATCGAACCGCAGGTCGCCGAGATCAGGGGCGAACCCGTCGTGGGCTTCGGATCGCCGCCCTCCGAGACGTCCGAGGGCGACCGGCTCACCATGGACCTGGGCATCCCGTCCCCGCCCAGCCCCTACGAACCGGCCCCGGAACCACCCCGCGAACCCTTCCGCTTCCGCGCCTCCGTCGCCCGCCCGGGGGACACGCTCCTCGTGTGCAGCGGCGGCCTCGCCGACCCGCTGCGCGGCGAACCCGAACTGGGTGACTACCTCGCCGAGCGATGGTCCCGCCCCGAGCCGCCCGGCCTCGCCGCGTTCCTCGCGGACTCCCAAGTACGGGTCAAGGGGTACGCGGACGACCGTACGGCCGCGGCCGTCTGGGAGGCGTGACGGAGCGGATGCGGCAGACGGGAGAGCCGGCGCGGGGCGATCGAACGGCCGCAGCCCTGTTCCACGGCGTAGGCGTTGCCCTGCGCGGGCGCCGTACGCCCCATCACGCCTACGCGCAGCTCCCGCCGAGGGCGGGAAAGGGGGGACCTGCTGCGGCGGCTTGGCGCTGACGTAGTCGTGACCGCAGCCGGGCTCCAGGCCTGGGAATGGCGGACCAGGCGAGGGGCGTGTCCGGGGTCGTTCCGCCTGGGGGCGCCGTGGCACCCGGGGGAGGGGGCGGGGACCGCCTCTTCTACGAAGTGGCGGGGGGAGAAGGCCGCTTGCCGGTGAGGCAGTTGCCCGGGGTGACGACGACCACCGCCGTCGACAAGCTGTACCGACCGGGCGGCCACCGGAGAGGACCCGGGCCGGCCTCCCGCCACGGGGAGGCGGGAGGCCGGCCCCGTACCGGCCGGGAACCCCGGGGAGACCGTCGTACTTCGGCCAACTTCACCGGACCGCCGCGCGCGGGGACCCGCCGCCCCACTCCTTCGCCGCGTACGGAAGGATCGGCAGCCGGCCATCGGCAGTTCGTCCGATCTCCGGCGGTCAGGAACCGCCGCAGGACGTCTTCCGGCTATCCTCTTGTCCCCCTTCTGCGCGCCGCCGTACTGTTCCGGGCCCCTCCGCCCGGCCCGCCGGTCCCGGGCATGTGGCCGAACATCCGGGCGTTGACGATTCGGCATGACTGCCGCGTGCCCGACGGGGCATGGATCCCCGTGAACGTGTTCGAGCAGGAGGGGAACCGACATCGGCGCGCGGGCGGGGGTCATGGAGAGGCAGGCACGAGGGGGCGGCCCCATAACGATCGGGGCCTTCTCGGTGAAGACGGTGGAGGACAAGGCCGAAGACGTCACGGAGCAGGTGTCGGCGCCTCAGTTGAGGCGCAGACTCGGGCGGGCGGACCTGCGGGCCGTACCGGAGGCCCGCAGGGCCCTGCGGGAGCTGCTCGGGCAGTGGGGGAGGACCGCACGATCGGACGTGGCGGAACTGCTCACCAGCGAACTCGTCACCAACGCGATCGTCCACACCGACCACGACGCGGTCCTGACGGCCACCGTCGGACCCCGTGGACTACGGGTGGAGGTACGGGACTTCGTGGCCCGCAGACCCCGGTTGCGCGTACCGGTCGCCGACAACGGTACGAACGGCAGGGGCCTGTTCCTGGTGCAGTCCCTCGCGGACGCCTGGGGGGTCAGGGCACACGGAGTGGGCAAGGCCGTCTGGTTCGAGCTGGACGCCGAGGCGGCGTGAACGGAGACGGAGAAGGGGCGCGGCCCGCAGGCCACGCCCCCCTCCCGGATCTGTGCGGCTCGGTCAGCCGAACTGCTGCTCCAGGTCCTTGAGCTTGCGCTCCAGGGAATCGAGGCGCGGCAGCGCCATGGTGTCGTCCTCCGCGGTGAGGTCGACGGTCACCGGGTCAGCTCCGCGGCGAACGGGCTGAAGGGAGGGACGCGAGCGGGCGGGCAGTTGCTCCGGCCCGGATATGGCAGGCTCCGCGGAGACCTGCGAGGAGCCGCGCTCCACCTGCACCTCCAGCTGCCGGCCGCCACCGCGGCCGAGGTAGCCGCGGTGGCCGCGGCTGATCGCCTTCAGCTGGGCCCGCTCCACGCGCTGCTGGTCGCGGCGCCGCTGCCGGTCGGCGTCCTTCTTGCGCTTGTCCTCGCGCACCTCGTCGACCGCCTCGTCCAGGCTGCGCACACCCTCCAGCAGCATCAGCGACCAAGCACGGTACGTCTCCCGGGGGGCTCGCAGCCAGCGCACGATACGGATCTGCGGCAGCGGGCGCGGCACCAGGCCCTGCTCCCGCAGGGCGGCCCGGCGGGTCTGCTTCAGCGCGCGGTCGAAGAGCACCGCCGCCGACAGCGACATGCCCGCGAAGAAGTGGGGGGCACCCGCGTGGCCGGCGCCCCTGGGCGCGTGCACCCAGTTGAACCAGGCCGCGGCGAAGGCGAACGTCCAGACAAGTATCCGGGAGCCGAGCGCGGCGTCACCGTGGCTGGCCTCGCGCACCGCGAGGACGGAGCAGAACATCGCCGCGCCGTCCAGGCCGAACGGGACGAGGTACTGCCAGCCGTCGGAAAGGCCGAGGTTCTGCTCGCCGAAGCCGACCAGGCCGTGGAAGGAAAGCGCGGCGGCGACGGCCGCGCAGCAGAACAGAAGGACGTAGGAGACGGTGCCGTAGACGGCCTCCTTGCGTCTGCGGCGTTCCTCGCTGCGCTCCCAGGAATCGTCCGCGCTCGTGTCTTTGACCGAGGAGCGCTTGCCGCGCGCGAGCACCGCCACCGCCGCCAGCATGCCCAGGAGAAGCACGGCGCCCGGAAGCAGCCAGTTCAGCGATATGTCGGTCAGTCTCATCTGGGTGGTCCCTTGCATTGGGATAGGGCGTAACGCCCGCCATAGTGGCCCAATCCCACCGGCCCTCAGGGGGTTTCGGGGCAAGAGGCCGCCAAGGAATTGCAAGGGATTGCCCAGGGCGGCATTCTGCTCGAACTGCCGCTTGAGGGGCGAGAGTTGAGTTCGAAGAAGACTACCCGTACCGGTGGTTCTCCGGAAAGTTCCTGTGACCTGTGAGGAAGTTGTGAATCGGTTGCGGGCATGTGGGTGCCCGGTCAGGTGATGATCCTACGGGGTGTTGGGGGCTGCTCCGCCCGTGTCTGTCCGCCCGCGATGCCTCAACCGGCCGTGGCCAGCAGCTTGGTGACCCGGTCGGCGTCGCACGTGCGCGGGCAGGTGGCGCAGGTGTCCTCGGGGCGCAGTGTGTAGAACATGCAGCAGCTCGCGCGGTCCCGGGTGCGCAGCGGCTCGCCCCCGGGGCCGGTCAGCTCGCGGAAGGCCGCCGTGCCCACGTACGGCTTGGTCGCGCCCGGCAGGAGCAGCTCCAGCTCGCGCATCGCACGCCGCTCCTCCGTCTCGCCGAGCAACTGGGCGACGTACCAGAGCCCCTCGACGATCTCGTCCGTCGCCATGCCCCACAGGGCCCGGCCGCGGCGCCGCATCCTGGGGCCGAAACCGGCCAGGACCGGCTCCATGTGCTCGGCGACCGCCGACCGCACCTCGGCCCGCAGCGCCTCCTCGTCCGGGACGACCCGGGTGCCGGGCAGCACGGCGGCCTCGTCGCCGGGCAGGCAGGCGAAGCCGGCCGGGCGGACGGCCAGGTGGCCGACGGGGTGGGCGGGGGCCGTGCGGTCGTACGAGACGTGCGTCACGGGGTAGCGGGGCACGCGGCGGTGCAGGAACCAGGGGACGGTGATCAGGAGGCAGGCGGGCCAGGCGTATCGGTGCAGGCCGAAACTGGCGATCACGTCGGGGCGTGCCTGCTGGTCGTAGTCCCGGCGGATCTGGGCGTCGTCCCAGGACAGGAAGGCGTCGAGGCCGGGGCCGGCTTCCGCGAGCGCGGCGGCGGTGGTCCAGTTGCCGCCCCGGGGAGCCTCGTCCTCGGCGGTGAGTTCGGTGATGGCCAGCCCCGGGAGGACCTCGGCCAGACGGGCGTACGCGCCGGAGAGGGCCGAAGGGGGCAGGGGCATGTGATCACCGGTCCGCGTCTGTTGAACGGGGTCGCTTGAAGGTAAGCCTAACCTTACTCAAGATCGCTGGGATTTGAACTGGCGGCCGGTGCGCTTATGGTGCTTGACGGACGAGTAACAACCCGTCGTAATGACCCCAAGTACCGATACGTCCGGAGGAGGAGCCGTGAAGCAGGGCGCGCAGGGCTCCGCCGGGGCGGAGGCACCGAGGGCGGATGTGCCGGATGGACAGGTCAGGGTGCCGCGGCAGCCTGGGGTGGCGGATGCGGGCCCAAATGCGGGTCGGGTGACGCCTGGGGTCAGTGGGGCCGCCGAGGTGGTGCGGGGGGAGCACACGCACAGCGAGCCGGCCCTGCCGTCCGCTCCGCGGGGCCGGTCGGTCGTCCAGCGGTCCTCGGTGCGCGGGCAGATCGTGGACGCGCTGCGGGCCGCGCTGGTGGCCGGGGATCTCAGGCCCGGGGAGGTGTACTCGGCGCCGGTGCTGGGCGAGCGGTTCGGGGTCTCGGCGACGCCCGTGCGGGAAGCCATGCAGCAGCTGGCCATCGAGGGTGCCGTCGAGGTCGTGCCGAACCGTGGGTTCCGGGTGGTCGAGCGGGGGGCGCGGGAGCTGGCCGAGCTGGCCGAGGTGCGGGCGCTGATCGAGGTGCCGGTGATGCTGCGGCTGGCCCGGACGGTGCCGGCGGAACGCTGGGCCGAGCTGCGTCCCCTCGCCGAGGCGACGGTCCGCGCGGCGTCCTCCGGCTGCCGCGCGACCTACGTCGAGTCCGACCGGAGGTTCCACCGGGCCGTACTCTCCCTCTCGGGCAACGAGCAGCTGGTCCAGATCGCGGAGGACCTGCACCGGCGGGCGCAGTGGCCGCTGGTGGGAAGCGGGCCGGGGCTGCGGGGCAGGGCCGATCTGGTGGCGGACGCGCACGAACACACGGCGTTGCTGGACGCGTTGATCGCCCGCGACCTGGACGTGGTGCGGTCGCTGGTCGGGGAGCACTTCACGGGCGCCGGCTGAACGAAGGCCTGAGTCTGTTCGCGGGTTCTGGGCCGGGGACGCGGGTGCGGATCCGCCCTAGCTGCGGGCAATCGTGCCACTCAGGGCGGCACCCGTCCCGATGAAGCGGCACCTCGTCGCGCCGAGTTGCGCACCCGCCGGCCCGGGCGACAACGCCGGTCACCTTTCCATGCCGTCAAGCCGTCGCCGCCCCCGCCGGCGGAGGCGCCGGTGCCAACTGCCGCGCCAACCACGTCGGCACACCCCCGAGCAACCGGAACAACCGCCGAGCCTCCTCGCGGAGCCGGGATGCCTCCGGCTCGGTCTCCGTGTCGGCGAGCGACACCAGCGCCGGCGCCGTTCCGACGAGATAACCCAGCTCCTCGCGAATCCGCAGCGACTCCGTGAAACCGTGCCGCGCCTCCGCCAATTCCCCGTCCCGCAAGGCGAGTCCTGCCAGGTGCCGCCACGTGAAGGACAGCAGCAGCGGGTCGGACTGCGCCGTCGCCCCCGCGTGCGCTCGGCGATACGCCGCCCGCGCCGCCTGCGGGGAACGCGTCAGGTTCTCCGCGAGCAACCCGCGGCGGAAGTCCAGCAGGGACCGCTGCGGAGCCCCCGGAGGGATCAGCGCCGCAGCCCGCCCCAGCGCCGCCCGCGCCTCGTCGGCCCGGTCGCGCACCGCGAGCAGCGTCGCGGCGTAGGCCAAGTACCCGCGTTCACAAGCGGCCGCGCCCCGTTCGTCGTCGCTGTGGGCCAGCGCCTCGGCGGTGCGCAGGGCGTCCTCGGCCTCCTCCCAGCCCTGCTCCGTGTACAGACACCGCTCCACCAGCAGCGATGCGCGTTGCAGCGCCGCCGCGGGGGTGGCCGGCAGCAGCAGGGCGGCCGCGTCGGCCCAGCACGCGCGTGAGCGCAGCCGCCATACCGCGGTCTGGAGGGGATCGTCACCGGCGGTCGTTCCGTTACCAGACATGGCGGAATGCGCCACGTTGCCCTCCCCGAGCACGCCATCGAGCTGTTGAGTGGTGGCGGCATCTCAGCACGAATCGCGGCGCCGGGCCAAGAGGGTGGGTGAAGGATTTCACAAAGTCGTTGGTCGCCGGTACGGACTCCGGGGCGCCCCGTGTCCGGGCCGGGAACCCCGCGTCTCAGCTCATCCGCAGGGCCAGGAAGAAGTCCAGCTTGTCCTCCAGGCGTGACAGGTCACGGCTCGTCAACTGCTCGATGCGGCCCACCCGGTAGCGCAGCGTGTTGACGTGGAGGTGGAGCCGGGTGGCGCAGCGGGTCCAGGAGCCGTCGCAGTCCAGGAAGGCCTCCAGGGTGGGGATCAGCTCGGCGCGGTGGCGGCGGTCGTAGTCCCGGAGGGGGTCCAGGAGGCGGGCCGTGAAGGCGCGGCGGACGTCGTCCGGGACGAAGGGCAGCAGGAGGACGTGGGAGGCCAGTTCCTGGTGGCCCGCCGCGCAGACCCGGCCGGGGCGGGCCGCCGCCACCCGGCGGGCGTGGCGGGCCTCCTCCAGCGCGCCGCGCAGGCCCTCCGCAGAGTGCACGGCCGCGCTGACGCCGAGCGTGAGGCGGCCGTCGTCGTCCAGGCCGGCCGTCAGGGGGTCCCGTACGGACTCCAGGAGCGCGTCCGCGAGGACGCCGGTCTCCGAGCCGTCCTGCTCCGCCGGGACGGCGGGGAGCGGGACGAGGGCGATGGCCTCGTCGCCCGTGTGGGCCACGGCGATGCGGTCGGAGTGCTCCGGGCAGGCCGTCAGGGGGTCGACGAGGATCTCCTCCAGCAGGGCCTGGGCGGCCGGGCCCTCCTCGATCTCGGCGCCGTCCCAGTCGACGCGGGCCACGACCACCTGCCAGTGCGGCGCGGCGCCGAGGCCGGGCAGCAGGACCGGGGCGGCCACCCGCAGGCGTGCGGCGATCTCGGCGGGGGCCGCGCCCGTCTGGACCAGTTCCAGGACCTCCTGGGCGAGGCGGCGGCGGACCGTGCGGGCGGCGTCGCGGCGGTCCCGCTCGACCGCGATCAGCTGGGTGACGCCGTACAGCAGGTCGAGGCGCTCCTCCGCCCAGTCCCCGGCGTCCGCCTCGACCGCCAGCAGCCAGTCGGACAGCACGGTCTCGCGGGCGTCCCGGGCGGTCTGCGGGGAGCGGCCCGTCGAGCGGATCGGGAAGAGGGAGTAGGTGGTGGTGCCCAGGAGGACGCGGTGCGGGGCGCGGCGGCCCGTGCGGGTCGCGGTCAGGTGTTCCGCCGCCAGCCGGCCGCAGGCCTCGGCGGGGAGGGCGGGGCCCGAGGTCTTCGGGCCCGCGATCAGGCGGCCGGTGGGGGAGAGGACCCAGGCGCGCAGGTCCAGATCCGAGCCCAGCAGGTCCAGGACCACGTCCGGGCCGCCGCCCGCCGGGCCCGACGTCATCATCCGGCGGTGGCGGTCGACCACGGCCGCGAGGTCTCCGGCGCGCTCGCCGGAGACCTGCCGTACGACGTGCTCGGTGATCGTCGCGAACGCCACCGACTCGTGCACCGCGAAGAGCGGGAGGCGGTGGCGGGCGCAGGCCGCGACCAGGTCCTCCGGCACGTCGCCGAGCTCGGCCTCGCCCGCGGCGAGGGCCGTGACTCCCTCCTGCGCCAGGATCCGGACGAACGGCTCCGAGTCCGCGGCGTCCCGGCGCCAGGCCAGGCCCGTGAGCACCAGCTCGCCGCCCGAGAGGTAGCGGCTGGGGTCGCGCAGGTCGGTGGTCATCACACCGCGCACGGTGCGGTCCAGCTCGTCCTCGCCGCCGAGCAGCCTGAGGCCCAGCGCATCGGTGTCCAGCAGTGCGCGCAGCCGCATTCTCGTCGCCGCCGTTCTTTGTCTCGAAATCTATGGTGGATCTTGGTGGGGTATGCGGTGAACGTCTGTTCGGTGGACTGGTGGGCGGGGTTCGCCGCCCTCAGGCCGTGTCCCGGCTGTGTCCCAGGTCACGCGGCTGTGTCGCGCGTTTCCACAGGGAAACGAGGAGGTTTCGGATGGCCTCCGTTCATACGAATCTACAAGATGCCCGTCCTGGCCAGCCAACTCCTTCATGGTTTCCGTGACTGACCCCGCCGGACACCGCCCTGTGTACTGAGTCCACTACGCGTTGACAGCACATGAACGAGCCGGGACCGCCGCACACGGATTGGCTCAATCTGAACGCCCACACGAAGACGAAGAAGAGAGCCGGTCATGGACTTCCTTCGCCCCGCCAGCTGGGAGGAGGCGCTCGCCGCGAAAGCCGAGCATCCCACCGCTGTGCCGATCGCGGGTGGCACCGACGTGATGGTCGAGATCAACTTCGACCACCGCCTGCCGAGTACCTCATGGACCTGAACCGCATCGGCGACCTCTCCGAGTGGGAGGTCGGCGAGGAGAGCGTGCGGCTGGGTGCCTCCGTGCCGTACACGAAGATCATGGAGCAGCTGCGCGCCGAGCTGCCGGGGCTGGCCCTGGCCTCGCACACGGTCGCCTCCCCGCAGATCCGCAACCGCGGCGGCGTCGGCGGCAACCTCGGCACCGCCTCCCCGGCCGGCGACGCCCACCCCGCCCTGCTGGCCGCGGGTGCCGAGGTCGAGGTCGAGTCGGTGCGCGGGTCGCGGCGTATCCCGGTCGACGAGTTCTACAAGGGCGTCAAGCGCAACGCGCTGGCCCCCGACGAGCTGATCCGGGCCGTGCACGTGAAGAAGGCCGACGGGCCGCAGCAGTTCTCCAAGGTGGGGACCAGGAACGCGATGGTCATCGCCGTGTGCGCCTTCGGGCTGGCGCTGCACCCCGAGACGCGGACCGTACGGACCGGCATCGGTTCGGCCGCCCCTACGCCCATCCGGGCCAAGGCGGCCGAGGAGTTTCTGAACGCCGCCCTGGAGGAGGGCGGCTTCTGGGACAACGGGAAGATCATCACCCCGTCCGTCGCCAAGCAGTTCGCGGACCTGTGCTCCGCCTCCTGCAACCCGATCGACGACGTCCGCGGCACCGCGAGCTACCGCCGCCACGCGGTCGGCGTGATGGCCCGCCGCACGCTGACCTGGACCTGGGAGTCCTACCGCGGCACCCGCCGCATCACCGAGGGAGCTGCGTAATGCGCGTCAACTTCACGGTCAACGGCCGCCCGCAGGAAGCCGACGACGTGTGGGAGGGCGAGTCCCTGCTGTACGTGCTGAGGGAGCGGCTCGGTCTGCCGGGCTCGAAGAACGCCTGCGAGCAGGGCGAGTGCGGGTCGTGCACGGTCCGGCTGGACGGTGTGCCGGTGTGTTCGTGCCTGGTGGCGGCGGGTCAGGTGGAGGGCCGCGAGGTCGTCACCGTCGAGGGCCTCGCGGACTACGCCAAGCAGCGCGCCGAGGGCGGCTGCGCGACCGGCGCCTGCGGTACGTCCCTCCAGAACGCCCAGCCGGGGGTCCCCCCGGGCGAAGCCTGGGGGAGGGAGGCCAAGGGCGACTCGCAGACCGGCGAGGGCACCGAACTCTCCCCGATCCAGCAGGCGTTCATCGACGCCGGCGCCGTCCAGTGCGGCTTCTGCACGCCGGGTCTGCTGGTCGCCGCCGACGAGATGCTGGAGCGCAACCCGACCCCGACCGACGCGGACATCCGCGAGGCCCTGTCGGGCAACCTGTGCCGCTGCACCGGCTACGAGAAGATCATGGACGCGGTCCGCCTGGCGGCCGCCCGGCAGGGAGAGGCGGTCTGATCATGTCTTCCCCCAACGGAACGCCCACCAAGATCACCCAGGGTTCGCAGGCCAAGGGCGGCATCGGCGAGTCCACGCTCCGCCCCGACGGCACCCTCAAGGTCACCGGCGAGTTCGCGTACTCGTCCGACATGTGGCACGAGGACATGCTGTGGGGTCAGATCCTCCGGTCGACCGTCGCGCACGCCGAGATCGTGTCCATCGACACCAGCGAGGCCCTGGCCACGCCGGGCGTCTACGCCGTGCTGACGTACGACGACCTGCCGACCGACGTGAAGAACTACGGTCTGGAGATCCAGGACACCCCGGTCCTCGCCCACGGCAAGGTCCGCCACCACGGCGAGCCGGTCGCGATCGTCGCCGCCGACCACCCGGAGACCGCGCGTCGCGCCGCTGCCAAGATCAAGGTCGACTACCGCGAACTGCCCGTCATCACCGACGAGGCCTCCGCGACCGCGCCGGACGCGATCCTCGTCCACGAGGGCCGCGACGACCACCACGCCGGGCACGTCCCGCACCCGAACATCGTCCACCGCCAGCCGATCGTCCGCGGTGACGTGGCGGAAGCCCGCAAGCGCGCCGACGTGATCGTCGAGGGCGAATACACCTTCGGCATGCAGGACCAGGCCTTCCTCGGCCCCGAGTCCGGCCTCGCCGTGCCGGAGGAGGACGGCGGCGTCCACCTCTACATCGCCACCCAGTGGCTGCACAGCGACCTGCGCCAGATCGCGCCCGTGCTCGGCCTGCCCGAGGACAAGGTGCGGATGACGCTGTCCGGCGTCGGCGGCGCGTTCGGCGGCCGCGAGGACCTGTCGATGCAGATCCACGCCTGCCTGCTGGCGCTGCGCACGGGCAAGCCGGTCAAGATCGTCTACAACCGGTTCGAGTCCTTCTTCGGGCACGTCCACCGCCACCCGGCGAAGCTGTACTACGAGCACGGGGCCACCAAGGACGGCAAGCTCACGCACATGAAGTGCCGGATCGTCCTGGACGGCGGCGCCTACGCCTCCGCCTCCCCGGCCGTCGTCGGCAACGCCTCCTCCCTGTCGGTCGGCCCGTACGTGATCGACGACGTGGACATCGAGGCCATCGCCCTCTACACCAACAACCCGCCCTGCGGCGCCATGCGCGGCTTCGGCGCGGTCCAGGCGTGCTTCGCCTACGAGGCGCAGATGGACAAGCTGGCCAAGAAGCTCGGCATGGACCCGGTGGAGTTCCGGCAGCTCAACGCCATGGAACAAGGCACGATCATGCCGACCGGGCAGCCGGTCGACTCCCCGGCCCCGGTCGCCGAACTCCTGCGCCGCGTCAAGGCGATGCCGATGCCGCCGGAGCGCCAGTGGGAGAGCAGCGAGGGCGCCGACGTACGGCAGCTGCCGGGCGGCCTGTCCAACACCACGCACGGCGAAGGCGTCGTACGCGGGGTCGGCTACGCGGTCGGCATCAAGAACGTGGGCTTCTCCGAGGGGTTCGACGACTACTCGACCGCGAAGGTCCGGATGGAGGTCGTGGGCGGCGAGCCCGTCGTCACCGTCCACACGGCCATGGCCGAGGTCGGGCAGGGCGGTGTCACGGTCCACGCGCAGATCGCCCGCACCGAGCTGGGTGTCGCGCAGGTGACCATCAACCCGGCCGACACGCAGGTGGGCAGCGCCGGTTCGACGTCGGCCTCGCGGCAGACGTACGTCACCGGCGGCGCCGTGAAGAACGCCTGTGAGCTGGTCCGCGAGAAGGTGCTGGAGATCGGCCGCCGCAAGTTCGGTTCCTATCACCCGGCCTGGGCGACGGCCGAACTGCTGCTGGAAGGCGGCAAAGTCGTCACCGACGGCGGCGAGGTGCTGGCCGACCTGGTGGACGTCCTAGGCGAGGACGCCGTCGAGGTCGAGGAGGAGTGGCGGCACCGGCCGACCGAGCCCTTCGACCTGCGCACCGGCCAGGGCAACGGACACGTCCAGTACTCCTTCGCCGCGCACCGCGCCGTCGTCGAGGTCGACACCGAGCTCGGCCTGGTGAAGGTCGTCGAGCTGGCCTGCGCCCAGGACGTCGGCAAGGCGCTCAACCCCCTGTCCGTGCTCGGCCAGATCCAGGGCGGCACGACACAGGGCCTGGGCGTGGCGGTCATGGAGGAGATCATCGTCGACCCCAAGACGGCGAAGGTGAAGAACCCCTCCTTCACGGACTACCTGATCCCGACCATCCTCGACACGCCGACCATCCCGGTCGACGTCCTCGAACTCGCCGACGAGCACGCCCCCTACGGGCTGCGCGGCGTCGGCGAGGCGCCCACCCTGTCGTCGACCCCGGCGGTCCTCGCGGCCATCCGGAACGCGACCGGGCTCGAGCTGAACCGGACTCCGGTACGGCCCGAGCACCTGACGGGCACGTCACTCTCCGAGGCCTGAGCAGGAGAGTCCCGTCCGGGGGACCGCGTCCCCCGGACCCCCTTCGTTCGTCTCGGGCCGTCCCCCGGGTCGTGCATCCCAACCCCCTATGAAACTTGGGAGTAGGCCCACATGACCCAGCAGTCACTGGAGCCGAGGACCACAGCCGAAGACGCGGGCGAAGGCACCCGCGTCCCGGCCGGACGGTCCTGGCTCGACCGGTACTTCCACATATCCCACAGAGGGTCCACGGTCGCGCGCGAAGTGCGCGGCGGCGTCACCACCTTCATGGCGATGGCGTACATCCTCCTGCTCAACCCCCTGATCCTGTCCGGCAAGGACGCGGCGGGGAACACCCTCGCGCAGCAGGGCCTGATCACCGCGACCGCGTTCGCGGCGACCCTCACCACCCTGCTGATGGGTCTCGTCGGCAAGGTGCCGCTCGCCCTCGCCGCCGGTCTCTCCGTCTCCGGAGTCCTCGCCTCCCAGGTCGCGCCCGAGATGACCTGGCCGCAGGCGATGGGCATGTGCGTGATGTACGGCGTGGTCATCATGCTGCTCGTCGTCACCGGCCTGCGCGAGATGATCATGAACGCGATCCCGCTCGCGCTCAAGCACGGCATCACCATGGGCATCGGCTTGTTCATCGCCCTCATCGGCTTCTACAAGTCCGGTTTCGTGCACCAAGGGAAGGCCACCCCCCTCGCGCTCGGCCCGGCGGGCGAACTGGCGGGCTGGCCGGTCCTGCTCTTCGCCGGCACCCTGCTGCTGATCTTCATGCTCCAGGCCCGGAACGTCCCGGGCGCCATCCTCATCGGCATCGTCAGCGGCACGGTCATCGCCGCGATCCTGAACGCCGCAGGCGTCATCGACCCCAAGCAGTGGGCGGCCGGCGCCCCCGAACTGCACGGCGGCGCGGTCTCCATGCCCGACTTCTCGCTCTTCGGGGACGTGGAGTTCGGCGGCTGGGGCGAGGTCGGCGCGATGACCGTCGGCTTGATCGTCTTCACGCTGGTTCTGGCCGGGTTCTTCGACGCGATGGCGACCATCATCGGCGTCGGCACCGAGGCGAAGCTCGCCGACGACAAGGGCCGGATGCCGGGCCTGTCGAAGGCGCTGTTCATCGACGGCGCCGGCGGCGCGATCGGCGGTGTTTCCGGCGGCTCGGGGCAGACGGTGTTCATCGAGTCGGCCACCGGCGTCGGCGAGGGCGCGCGCACCGGCCTCGCCTCGGTCGTCACCGGTCTGTTCTTCGCGGCCTGCCTGTTCTTCACGCCGCTCACGGCGATCGTGCCGCAGGAGGTCGCGTCCGCCGCCCTCGTCGTCATCGGCGCGATGATGCTGATGAACGCCCGGCACGTGGACTGGGCCGATGGGGCCACCGCCGTCCCGGTGTTCCTCACGGTCGTCCTGATGCCGTTCACGTACACCATCACCACCGGTGTCGCCGCGGGCGTCATCTCCTACGTCGCCATCAAGGCCGCCCAGGGCAAGGTGCGCGAGATCGGCGCCTTCATGTGGATCCTGACGGCGGTGTTCCTCGTCTACTTCGCCCTCAACCCGATCGAGAGCTGGCTGGGCGTCCACTGACGCCCGTCGCAGCCTTGTCGCTCGCAGCCTTAAGGAGACCGAGACAGATGCTGGACATCGCCGAGGAGCTGAACCGGTGGGTCGAGCAGGGCCGTGACTTCGCCGTGGCCACCGTGGTGGCCGTCGGCGGCAGCGCGCCCCGCCAGCCGGGCGCCGCGCTCGCGGTGGACGCCGAGGGCACGGCGATCGGCTCGGTCTCCGGCGGCTGCGTGGAGGGCGCGGTCTACGAGCTGTGCGAGCAGGCGCTGCGGCACGGCGAAACCGTCCTGGAGCGCTTCGGATACAGCGACGACGACGCCTTCGCCGTGGGCCTGACCTGCGGTGGCGTCATCGACATCCTGGTCACCCCGGTCCGGGCCGGCGATCCGGTCCGCCCGGTGGTCGCCTCCGCGCTCACCGCCGCCGCGTCCGGGGAGGCGACGGCGGTGGCGCGGATCGTGTCGGGTCCGCGCGAACTGACGGGCCGGGCCCTGCTGGTCCGCCCCGACGGCTCCTGCGACGGCGGCTTCGGCGGCCACCCGGAACTGGACCGCACGGTCGCCGCCGAGGCGGGTGCCTTCCTGGACGCCGGCCGCACCGGCACCCTGGAGATCGGAGAGCAGGGCTCACGCTGCGGAGCACCGCTCACGGTCCTGGTCGAGTCATCCGTCCCCCCGCCCCGGATGATCGTCTTCGGCGCGATCGACTTCGCCTCCGCCCTGGTCCGCGTCGGCACGTTCCTCGGTTACCACGTCACGGTGTGCGACGCGCGCCCCGTCTTCGCGACCCGGGCGCGCTTCCCGGAGGCCGACGAGATCGTCGTCGAGTGGCCCCACCGCTACCTGGAGCGCACGGACGTCGACGCCCGCACGGTCCTGTGCGTCCTCACCCACGACGCCAAGTTCGACGTGCCCCTGCTGAAGCTGGCGCTGCGGCTGCCGGTGGCGTACGTCGGTGCGATGGGCTCCCGGCGCACCCACCTGGACCGCAACGCACGCCTGCGCGAAGTGGGCGTCACCGAGCTGGAGCTGAGCCGGCTGCACTCCCCGATCGGCCTGGACCTCGGGGCCCGTACGCCCGAGGAGACGGCCCTGTCGATCGCGTCGGAGATCGTCGCCGCCCGGCGCGGCGGCAGCGGGGTCTCGCTGACCGGGGCCCACACGCCGATCCACCACGAGCCGGAGTCGAAGGCGGCGGGGCGGACCGGGTCGGTGGCCTGAGGCGCTGTCAGGCCGAGCGTGCTGCCGCTTCCAGGAGCGAGAAGGGTTCCGCCTCCGGGAGCGCGGTGACGGAGGTGAGGGACAGTCCGGCGGCCTCGCACAGGTCCGCGAAGTCCGCCCGGGTGCGCTCCTTGCGGCCCACGTTCACCAGCATGTCGAGGTCGCTGAGATACGTGCCCCCGTCACCGTCGGTCCCGACGGCCTCGGGCAGCACCGGTTCCACGACCAGGCCCCGTCCGCCGGGCGGCAGTACGGCACGGCAGCGGCGCAGGGTCGTCACCGCCCGGTCGTCCGGCCAGTCGTGCAGGACGCTCTTCATCAGGTAGAGCTCCGAGCCCTCGGGCACCGACCGGAGGAAGTCCGGCGACCAGGCAACAGCGGTCCGTGAGCCCGTGCCGCCGCAGGTGGTCCGGAGCCTGGGCGAAGCTGCTCGCTCGTGTCGTGGACGACACCCGAGAGGCCGGGAAACGCGGCGAGTACGCCGGCCAGGAGCGTGCTCGCCGGATACGGCTGGGGGCACCTCCCGGCCGGAGGCAGGGGGAGAGTTCACCGGCCGCACCAACCGCGCCCTCATGCACGGGCACCTCTGGTCACCCCCGCACTTCTCCGCATCGGGCGGCCGAGCACCGTGGGCGATCGTCCGCCGGTGCATCGAGCGGCGAAATCATCCGCTCAAAGTGCACGTCAGAGCAGCGTTGAGATGCATTCATCCCGCGTGAACGCCGGAAACTTTCACGCAAGGTCACGGGCAATCGCGTATGCCCCCCAAGGTCGCCGACGCGGCCGCTCCCGTCCTGGACGAAAGTTCCGCCCCGGCGGCCGCCGGGGCGTCACGGACGTCTGAGCAAACGGTTGAGCGCGCGGCCGAACACGTACCGCGCCGAGGGCCGCAGTGCGCCGTCGAAGAGCGAGGGCAGCAGCCGGATCCGGATCTCCTCCCGCCAGACCACACGGGTACGCCCCCCGGGCCCCGGCCGCACCTCCAGCTCCGCCCAGCCGAGCACCACTCGCCCACGCTTCACCAGGCGGCACATCCCCGGCGTCCCGTCCTGCGGCGGCTGCCACACCGTGACCTCCATCGGGTCGTCGAAGGCCAGCGCCCCGACACCCGAGCGGGCCACGACCACCGTGCCCACGCGGGTGGGCTCGGGCGGATCCACCCTGACCGCCGTCAACGGCACCACCTCACCGTGCCGCGGCCACAGCGTGATCCGCCGCCACGCCTCGTCGAGGGGCAGCGGGACCGTCCGTTCGAGCAGGATGTTCACCACGGCACGATCGTAGGGAACTCGCGGAGAGTTGTCGGTACACCTTCCCCGGCTCCGCCTTCCCGGGTGCCGGCAACTGCGGCACCGTCACGAACACATAGCCCCGTTCCTTGAGCGCGTCGATGATCCCCGGTACGGCAGGCACCGGCCGTCGTAGATGTCGTGCAGCAGGATGATCCCGTCCCGGGAGGACTGGGCGAGGACGCGGCGGGTGATCAGGTCCGAGTCGGTCGTCCTCACCGGCCGGCGCCCGACCCCGATGCGCCCGCCGCAGCGCCGCCGACGACACCGTTTCCTTCATCTTCTTGGTCGGAGAAGGCATGCCGGGACTGCGCACTTTGTGTATACATCCGGTTTATAGTGTTCTGACTCCTCGCCTGGCTACTCGCACCGACGCGCAAGTGAAAGCCAGTGGAAGGAAAGTCCCGTGAGCGGACGTGCCTGGCGCCGGGCCCTGGTGACCGGCGGCGCCGGATTCGTGGGGTGCCATCTGTGCACACGGCTGCTCGACGCCGGCACGGAGGTGGTGTGCCTGGACAACCTGGCCACCGGCTCCCGCGCCAACGTGGTCGACCTGGAGCGACGGCCCGGCTTCCGCTTCGTGCGCGGTGACGCCACCGACCCGGAGGCATGGCAGGCGCTGCCCGGCCGGTTCGACCTCGTCCTGCACTTCGCGTGTCCCGCCTCGCCCGCCGACTACCTGCGGCTGCCGCTGGAGACCCTCGACATCGGCAGCACCGGCACCCGCCTCGCACTGGAACGGGCCCACGCCGACGGCGCCCGGTTCGTCCTCGCCTCCACCTCCGAGGTCTACGGCGACCCGCTGGAGCACCCCCAGCACGAGGGCTACTGGGGCAACGTCAACCCGATCGGCCCGCGCAGCGTCTACGACGAGTCCAAGCGCTTCGCGGAGGCCCTGGTCACCGCCCACCGCGGGGCGCACGGCACCGACACCGCCATCGTCCGCATCTTCAACACCTACGGCCCCCGCATGCGCACCGGCGACGGCCGCGCCGTCCCCGCCTTCATCGCACAGGCCCTGGACGGCATGCCCCTGACCGTCGCCGGCGACGGCGGCCAGACGCGCTCGCTGTGCTACGTCGACGACACCGTCGACGGCGTGCTCGCCCTGGCCGCCTCCGCCGAGACCGGGCCCGTGAACATCGGCGGCGGCGACGAGATCACGATGCTGGAGCTGGCCCGCCGGATCGTCGAGATCACCGGCTCCGCCTCCCGGATCCGGTTCGTGGACCGCCCCGTCGACGACCCCGCCCGGCGCCGCCCCGACACCCGGCTGGCCCGGGAACGGCTCGGCTGGCAGCCCCGCGTCGGCTGGAGCGAGGGGCTCGAGCGGACCATTGGCTGGTTCTCACGCTCCGTGGCCGCCTGAGTGCGGTAACGGGGCGGTGTTTTCGCATCACATGCGGTGAAAAGTCAGTCCATCGGGCAGTGAGTTGCCTCCAAGTGTTTGAGACAACCGCAGCCGCGGCACCCGCCGAGACGCCGGAGTACGCCACACAGCTCGGGACGGAGCACATGCGCATCCTTGGTATCAACGCCCTGTTCCACGACCCGGCCGCAGCCCTCGTCGTCGACGGCCACACGGTGGCGGCCGCCGAGGAGGAGCGCTTCAGCCGGCGCAAACACGGCAAGCGCCCGCTGCCGTTCTCCGCGTGGGAACTGCCCGAGCTGTCCGCCCGCTGGTGCCTGGAGCAGGCGGGCATACGCCCCGGCGACCTGGACGCCGTCACCTACTCCTTCGACCCGAAGCTCGCCCGGCCCGCCCGCGACATGGGCCTGAACGACCCCTGGGACCCGCTCCGCCTGGAGTACGCCCGCCGCGCCCCCGAGTTCCTCGCCGAGGCCCTGCCCGGCCTCGACCCCGAACGGGTCGTCTTCCTCCCTCACCACATCGCGCACGCCGCCTCCGCCGGGCCCGCCTCCCCGCACCCCGACAGCGCCGTCCTCGTCCTGGACGGCCGCGGCGAGGCCGCCTCCCACCTGGCCGGCCGCTATCGCGACGGCAAGCTCGACACCCTCGCCACCCAGGCGCTGCCCGACTCCCTCGGCCTGGTTTACGAGGAGCTCACCGAACACCTCGGCTTCCTGCGCAGCAGCGACGAGTACAAGGTGATGGCCCTCGCCTCCTACGGCACCCCGCGCTTCCTGCCGCAGCTGCGGCAGTACGTCCACCCCACCGGCCACGGCGGTTTTCGCGCCCACGGCGTCGACTGGCCGGCCTTCGCCCCGCCCCGCGCCAAGGGCGAACCCTGGAACCAGGACCACGCCGACCTCGCCGCGAGCACCCAGGCCGTCCTGGAGGAGGTCCTGCTGGAGCTCGTGCACTGGCTGCACCGCGAGGCCGGGGGCGAGGCGCTCACGATGGCCGGGGGCGTCGCCCTCAACTGCGTCGCCAACTCGAAGATCGCGGCCAAGGGCCCGTACCGGGACGTGTGGGTGCAGCCCGCCGCCGGGGACGCCGGCACCGCGCTCGGCGGGGCGCTGCACCTCGCTGCGACGGAGAGCGGACAGCCCGACCCCATGCCCGGCGCCGACCTCGGCCGCGGCTGGAGCGACGACGAACTGCGCGCCTGGCTCGACACGGCGGCGATCCCGTACGAGAAGCACGACGACATCGCCGAGACCGTGGCCGAGGAACTGGCCCGGGACGGGGTGGTCGCCTGGTTCCAGGGCCGCAGCGAGTACGGGCCGCGCGCCCTCGGGCACCGCTCCCTGCTCGCCCACCCCGGCCGCGCCGAGAACCTGGAACGCCTCAACCACGTCAAGGGCCGCGAGGAGTTCCGGCCCGTCGCCCCGATGGTCCTCGCCGACCGCGCCGCCGACCTGTTCTCCGGCGGCCCGCTGCCCAGCCCGTACATGCTGTTCGTGCACGACGTCGCCCAGGAGTGGCGACAGCGCGTCCCGGCCGTCGTGCACGTCGACGGCACCGCCCGCATCCAGACCGTCGAGCAACGGCGAGAACCGCTGGTGGCGCGGATGCTGCGGGCCTTCGAGCGGCGCACCGGACTGCCCGTGGTCGTCAACACCAGCCTCAACACCGCCGGGCGGCCCATGGTGGACGACCCGCGCGACGCCCTGGAGTGCTTCGGCTCCGCGCCCGTCGACCTACTGGCCATCGGGCCGTACGCGGTCCGCCGCGGGCGGGCGTTCGACGCGGGGAGGGCAGCGGCATGACCACGTACGCCGTCGTCATCCCCACCCTCGTGCGGGACACCCTCGCCGACTGTCTCGCCGCGCTCGCCGCCGCGACCGGGCCGCGCCCCGAGCAGATCGTCCTCGTCGACGACCGGCCCGAGCCCGAACCCGGAACACTGGAGCACCCGTTGACCGTCCTCGGTGACCTGCGGGAGCGCACCACCGTGCTCAGCGGCGGCGGACGCGGGCCCGCCACGGCCCGCAACACCGGGCTGCGGGCCGTGACCGCGCCCTGGACCGTGTTCCTCGACGACGACGTCCAGGTCGGGCCCCACTGGGCCGTCCAACTGGCCGAGGACCTCGCCGAGGCGTCCCCCGACATCGCGGGCGTCCAGGGCGTCATCGCCGTCCCGCTGCCCGGCGAACGCCGCCCCACCGACTGGGAACGCGGCACCGCGGGACTCGCCCGCGCCCACTGGATCACCGCCGACATGGCCTACCGCACCGAGGCGCTCAAGCAGGTCGGCGGCTTCGACGAACGCTTCCGGCGCGCCTTCCGCGAGGACGCCGACCTCGCGCTGCGCCTCCTCGACGCGGGCTGGCGCATCCGGCAGGGCCGCCGCACCACCCGCCACCCCGTGCGACCCGCCTCCCGCTGGGTGTCCGTGCGCCAGCAGCGCGGCAACGCCGACGACGCCCTCATGCGGCATCTGCACGGACCCGACTGGTGGGACAAGGCGGTCGCGCCGCGCGGCCGGATCCGCAAGCACGCGGCGATCACCACCGCGGGCGTCGCCGCGTGCGCCCTCGCCGCCACGGGACACGGCCGGGCCGCCGCGGCCTGCGCGCTCGGCTGGGCGGCCGGCACGGCGGAGTTCGCCCGGGCCCGCATCGTGCCCGGCCCGCGCACCCGCGACGAGGTGACGACGATGCTGGCGACCAGCGTGCTCATCCCGCCCGCCGCGACCTGGCACCGGCTGACCGGCGCCCTGCGCCACCGCCATGCCCCCTCCTGGCAGGAGGTGGCACGATGAGCCCGGTCAAGGCCGTGCTGTTCGACCGCGACGGCACCCTCGTCCACGACGTCCCCTACAACTCCGACCCTGACCGCGTACGCCCCGTCGAGGGCGCCCACGAGGCGCTCGCCCTGCTGCGCGAACGCGCCATCCGCACCGGCGTCGTCACCAACCAGTCCGGCGTCGCGCGCGGACTGCTCACCGACGCCGACGTCCGCCGCGTCAACCACCGCGTCGACGAACTCCTCGGCCCCTTCGAGGTGTTCGCCGTCTGCCCGCACGGCCCCGACGACGGCTGCCATTGCCGCAAACCCCAGCCCGGCATGGTGCTGTGGGCGGCCGGGCGGATCTGCACCAACCCCGCCGACCTCGTGGTCATCGGCGACATCGGCGCCGACGTGGAGGCCGCCCGCCGCGCCGGCGCCCGCGGCATCCTCGTCCCCACCGCGCAGACCCGGCCCGAGGAGACCGCCGACGCGGACCATGTCGCCCCGGACCTGCTGACCGCCGTCCGCGCCGTACTGGACGGACCGCCGAGGGGCCGCGTCCTCGCCGACGAACGCCCGATCCAGGAGGCCTACGCGGCCGGCCCGGGGCAGGGGAGGGACACGTGAAGGCACTCGTCACCCGTCTCGACAGCTTCGGCGACGTCCTGCTCGCCGGACCCGCGATCCGCGCGGTCGCCGCCCGCGCCGACACCGTCACCCTGCTGTGCGGACCGCGCGGCGCGCCCGCCGCCCGGCTGCTGCCGGGTGTCGACGACATCCTCGTGTGGGACGCGCCCTGGGTGGGCTTCACGCCCCCGCCCGTCGGCCGCGGCGAGGTCGAGCTGCTCCTCGACACCATCGACGCCGACACCGCACTCGTCCTCACGTCCTTCCACCAGTCGCCCCTGCCGACCGCCCTGCTGCTGCGCCTGGCCGGCGTGGACTTCATCGCCGCCGACAGCGAGGACTTCCCGGGTTCCCTCCTCGACGTACGCCACCACCGCGCCCCGCACGCCCACGAGGTCGAGGCCGCGCTGGACCTCGCCGAGGCCGCCGGGTTCCCGCCGCCCGACGACGGCCGGCCCGAGTGCTCCCGCCGCCCGCCACCACCGGGCTCACCGGCCCGGAGCCGTACGTCGTCCTGCACCCCGGCGCCAGCGTCCCCGCCCGCGCCTGGAGCCCCGTGCGGTGCGCCGAGGTGGCGCGGGAACTGACCGCCGCCGGGCACCGCGTGGTGGTCACCGGCGGCGCGGGCGAGAGCGACCTGACCGCGTACGTCGCCGGCTCGCACGCCCTCGACCTGGGCGGCCGCACCGGGTCCGCGGAACTGGCCGGCGTACTCGCGGGCGCCGACGCCGTCGTCACCGGCAACACCGGACCCGCCCACCTCGCCGCCGCTGTCGGCACCCCGGTCGTGTCCCTGTTCGCCCCGGTCGTCCCCGCCGAGCGCTGGCGGCCGTACGGCGTCCCGTACGTGCTGCTCGGCGACCAGGACGCCCCGTGCGCGGACAGCAGGGCGCGGGAATGCCCCGTGCCCGGCCATCCCTGCCTGGACACCGTCACCGCGCACGACGTCGTGAACGCCGTCGAGAAGCTGATGGGGGAGGCCGCATGAGGATCCTGCTCTGGCACGTGCACGGGTCGTGGACCACCGCCTTCGTGCAGGGCCCGCACACCTACGTCGTCCCCGTCACCCCCGACCGGGGCCCGGACGGGCTCGGCCGCGCCCGCACCTGGGACTGGCCCGACTCGGTCGTCGAAGTGCCGCCGGAGCGGCTGCGGGACGAGGAGATCGACATCGTCGTGCTGCAACGCCCGCACGAACTCGCCCTGGTCGACCGGTGGCTGGGCCGCCGCCCGCCGCTGGTGTACCTGGAGCACAACGCCCCGCACGGTGACGTGCCCGACACCCGCCACCCCGCCGCCGACATCCCCGGCGTCACGCTCGTCCACGTCACGCACTTCAACCGGCTGATGTGGGACGCCGGCCCGGCGCCCAGCACCGTCATCGAGCACGGCATCGTCGACCCCGGCCCGCTGTGGACCGGGGAGCTGAAACGCGCCGCCGTCGCCGTCAACGAGCCGCTGCGGCGCGGCCGTACCACCGGCACCGACCTGCTGCCGCACTTCGCCGAAGCGGCCCCGCTGGACGTCTTCGGCATGGGCACCGAGGGCCTCGCGGACCGGCTCGGCGTCCCCGCCGACCGCTGCCGCTCCCACGAACTCACCCAGGCCGAACTCCACTCGGCCATGGCGCGGCGACGCGTGTACGTCCACCCCGTCCGCTGGACCTCCCTCGGCCTGTCCCTGCTGGAGGCGATGCACCTCGGCATGCCCGTCGTCGCGCTCGCCACCACCGAGGTCACCGAGGCCGTACCGCCCGGCGCCGGAGTGGTCTCCAACCGGATCGACGAACTGACCCGCGCCGTATGGGACTTCATCGCCGACCCGCTGCACGCGCGCATGGCCGGCGAGGGAGCACGGGCGGCGGCCCTCGCCCGCTACGGGCTGTCCCGCTTCCTGGACGACTGGGAGCGGCTGCTGAAGGAGGTGGCCCGATGAGGATCGCCATGGTGTCCGAGCACGCGAGCCCCCTCGCCGCGCTCGGCGGCGTCGACGCAGGCGGCCAGAACGTGTACGTGGCCCGCCTGAGCGAGGAACTGGCCCGGCGCGGCCACGACGTGACGGTCTACACCCGCCGCGATGCGGCCGAGCTGCCCGACCGGGTGCCGCTGCCCGGCGGCGCCGTCGTCGAGCACGTACCCGCAGGACCGGCCGAGCCCGTCCCCAAGGACGAACTGGTCCCGTACATGCCCGGCTTCGGCGCCTGGCTGGCGCGCGCCTGGGCCCACCAGCGGCCGGACGTGGCGCACGCCCACTTCTGGATGTCCGGCATGGCCTCCCGGATCGGCGCCCACCCGCACGGCGTGCCCGTCGTGCAGACCTTCCACGCCCTCGGCACCGTCAAGCGCCGCCACCAGGGCCGGCGCGACACCAGCCCGCCCGAACGCGTCGGCATCGAACGGCAGATCGGCCGCGGCTGCGCCCGCGTCCTGGCCACCTGCGCCGACGAGGTGCACGAACTGGCCGAACTCGGCGTGCCGCGCCGGCAGGTGTCCGTGGTGCCCTGCGGGGTGGACGCCGAGCACTTCCGGCCCGGGGTACGGCCCGACGGCGTCCCGGCACGCCGTGAGCGGCACCGGCTGCTCGCCTGCGGCCGGCTCGTCCCGCGCAAGGGCTACGACCAGGCCGTACGGGCCCTCGCCCGGATCCCGGACGCCGAACTCCTCATCGCGGGCGGCCCCGCCGCCGACCGGATCGCCGACGACCCCGAGGCCCGGCGGCTGCGGCGGCTCGCGCGCAGCGCCGGCGTGGCCGACCGGGTGCGGCTGCTCGGCGCGGTCGACCCGGCCGGCATGCCCGCCCTGATCGGCAGCGCGGACCTGGTGCTGTGCACGCCGGTCTACGAGCCGTTCGGCATCGTGCCGCTGGAGGCGATGGCCTGCGGCGTGCCCGTCGTCGCCACCGACGTCGGCGGCCACCGCGACAGTGTCGCCGAGGGCACCACGGGCCGGCTCGTCCCGCCGCAGGACCCCGACTCGGTCGCCGCCGCCGTACGCGAACTCCTCACCGACGACGCGCTGCGCCGCCACTACGGCGGCGCCGGCCGCGACCGCGTCCTCGCCCACTACACCTGGCGGCGCGTCGCCGACGGCGTGGAGCAGGTCCACCGCCGGGTCCTCGCCGGACACGCACAGCAGAAGGAGGTGGCGTGATGACCGTGCACCCGCCCGTCACCGGGCACTGCGACGAACTGCAGGCCGCCCTGACCGCGTTCCGCGCCTCGGCACCCATCACCCAGCGGTGGGGCGAGAACCTGGCGGCCGTGCTCACGGGCGGCGGCCGGCTGCTGGCCGCGGGCAACGGCGGCAGCGCGGCCCAGGCCCAGCACCTGACCGCCGAACTCGTCGGCCGCTACCGCGACGACCGTCCGCCGTTCTCCGCGCTCGCCCTGCACGCCGACACCTCCAGCACCACCGCCATCGCCAACGACTACGGCGTGGACGAGGTGTTCGCCCGCCAGGTCCGCGCCCACGGCCGGCCCGGCGACGTCCTGATGCTGCTGTCCACCAGCGGCGCCAGCGCCAACCTGCTGTCCGCCGCGGACGCCGCCCGCGCGGCCGGGGCGCGGGTGTGGGCCCTCACCGGCCCCGCGCCCAACCCGCTGATGGCGGGCAGCGACGAGTCCCTGTGCGTCGAGGCCCCGACGGGGGCCACCGTGCAGGAACTCCACCTGGTGGCGGTGCACATGGTGTGCGCGGCGTTCGACGCGGCGGTGGAGAACGGGAGCTGGCACAGGCGCGACGGCGACGGCCGGTGGCGTGAGGAGTACGGCCGGTGGCGTGACGCCAGCGGTGGTCGGCACGTCGGGGACGACGGCCGGCGGGGCCGCGACGGCCGGTGGCGTGACGGCGACGGCAGGAGGTGACATGAACGGCAAGGCACCGCTGGTCGTGGTCGGTGACGCGCTGCTGGACCGGGACGTGACCGGGCGCGCCGAACGGCTCGCGCCCGACGCGCCCGTGCCGGTCGTCGACGACTGCGGGGAGCGGACCCGGCCCGGTGGCGCGGCACTCGCCGCCTACCTCGCGGCCCGCGACGGCCGTGACGTCACACTGGTGGCGGGAGTGGGCGACGACCCGGCCAGCCGCGCGCTGCGCCGCCTCCTGGAGCCCTGGCTCACCCTTGTCCCGCTGCCCCTGACCGGCCCCCTGTCCGAGAAGACCCGCGTCCTCGCGCAGGACCGTCCGGTGGTCCGTCTGGACCGCGGCGCGGGCCGCACCCGCGAGGCCACGGACGCCGCCCGCGATGCCGTCCGCTCCGCGCCCGCCGTCCTGGTCTCCGACTACGGCCGCGGCACCGCCGACGCCCTCCGTGACGTCCTCGCCGCCCGCCCGCCGCTGGTCTGGGACCCGCACCCGCGCGGCGGCGCGCCCGTGCCCGGCACCCGGCTGGTGACGCCGGCCGAGAAGGAGGCCCACGGCCTCGCCCCGCAGGACGCAACCGCGCGCCGGGATTTGCACGCCGCCGCCCACAGCGCCGCCGCCCTGGTACGGCACTGGCGGGCCGCCGCCGTCGCGGTCACCCTCGGCGCCCGCGGCGCCCTGCTGTCCTACGGGGAGCACCCGCTGCTCGTCCCCGCGCCCGCCGCACACCCCGGCGACAGCTGCGGGGCCGGGGACCGGTTCGCCGCGACGGCGGCGGGGCTGCTCGCCGACGGTGACCTGGTCGCCGAGGCCGTCGAGGGTGCCGTCGCGGCCGCGACCGGTTTCGTCGCGGCGGGCGGAGCGGCCGCCGTACCGAGTGCGGACGCCGCACCGGCACCGCCGCCCGACGATGACGACCCGTACGCCCTGGCCGCCCGGGTCCGCGCCGCCCACGGCACGGTCGTCGCCGCCGGCGGCTGCTTCGACCTGCTGCACGCCGGACACGTCGGCCTGCTCCAGGCCGCCCGGCGGCTCGGCGACTGCCTCGTGGTGTGCGTCAACTCGGACGACTCGGTCCGGCGCCGCAAGGGCGGTGGCCGCCCGGTCAACCCGCTGGCCGACCGTGCCCGGGTCCTGCGCGCGCTGGCCTGCGTCGACGCGGTGGCCGTCTTCGAGGAGGACACCCCCGAGCGGCTCCTGGCCGACCTGCGCCCCGACGTCTGGGTCAAGGGCGGCGACTACGCGGCCGCCGACCTCCCGGAAGCCGCCCTCCTCCAGGAGTGGGGCGGCCAGGCGGTCCTCCTGCCCTATCTCGACGGCCGTTCCTCGACGGCCCTGATGGAACGGGCGGCGGAAGGAGCACGATGACGCACCCGATGAGCCCGGCCGTGGGGGCGGACACCGAGGGCACGCGGCAGTCTGCTGCCATGACACCGGACACGGCACCCGACGCGATGCACCCCCGTCTCCTCGTCCTGCGCGCCCTGGGCCTGGGCGACCTCCTCGCCGGTGTCCCCGCGCTGCGCGCCCTGCGGCGGGCCTACCCCCGGCACGAGCTGGTACTGGCCGCCCCCGCCGAGCTGGGCCCGGTCGCCGAGGCGACGGGGGTTGTGGACCGGTTGCTGCCCGCCTCCGCGCCGGGGCGGGGCGTGCCGCGCTCGCTCGACTGGACCGGTCCGCCGCCGGACGTCGCCGTCGACCTGCACGGCAACGCACCGCCCAGCCACCGGCTGCTCATGGGGCTGCGCCCGCTGAAGCTGCTCGCCTTCGCGCACCCGGACACGCCCGAGATCGACGGCCCGCCCTGGTACCCGGAGGAACACGAACGCGACCGCTGGTGCCGGCTGCTCCAGTCGTACGGCATCGACGCCGACCCGGGCGACGTGTGCCTGCCCCGCCCGCGCACCGCCTCCCCGGCACCCGGCGCGGTCGTGCTGCACCCCGGCGCCGGGTCGCCCGCCCGCTGCTGGCCCGTCGAGCGGTACGCGACCGTCGCGGACCAGCTGCGCGCCCGGGGCCTCAGGGTCGTCGTGACCGGCGGCGCGGACGAGAGCGATC
This sequence comes from Streptomyces sp. DG1A-41, assembly GCF_037055355.1. Lineage (GTDB taxonomy): Bacteria > Actinomycetota > Actinomycetes > Streptomycetales > Streptomycetaceae > Streptomyces. The sequence continues at coordinate 7,373,077 of NZ_CP146350.1, forward strand.
TCGTGGCCCGGCTCGTCAAGCAGGCCGGCCTGCCCGACACCGACGTGTTCGGCGGCGGCCTCCCCTTCGGCAGGCTGTCCGCCCTCGTCGCCGACGCGTACGCCGTGATCAGCGGCGACACCGGCATCGCCCACCTCGCGGTCGCTCACGCCACGCGCTCCGTCACCCTCTTCGGCCCGGTCGCACCGAGCCGCTGGGGCCCGCCGCCCAGCCCGCGCCACCGCGCGCTGTGGTACGGCCCGGAGGGCGACCCGCACGGCCGCCGTCCCGATCCCGCGCTGCTGCGCATCACCCCGGACGACGTCCTGCGCGCGGTCGACGAGCTGCCCGGCACCCGACACCCGTGAGGGGCACCCGCACGATGACCATCCCGCTTCCGGACGCCACGGCCGTCGGCATCGTCATCGCCACCCGCAACCGCTCCGCCGCCCTCGCCGAGGCCCTGCGCCACCTCGTCGCCCTCCCCGAACGACCCCAGATCGTCGTCGCGGACAACGCCTCCACCGACGACACGCGCGCCGTGCCCGCCCGCGACTTCCCACACGTCCGCGTCCTGGCGCTGCCGTTCAACCACGGCGCCCTGGCGCGCAACTAGGGTGCCCGTGCCCTGGACACCCCCTACGTGGCGTTCAGCGACGACGACTCCTGGTGGGCGCCCGGCGCCCTGACCAGGGCCGCCCGCCTGTTCGAGAAACATCCGCGGCTCGGCCTCATCGCCGCCCGCACCCTCGTCGGCTCCGCCGCGGACCCCGACCCGCTCAACGAGGTGCTCGCCGGCTCGCCCCTCGGACGGGCCGCCGACCTGCCCGGCACCCAGGTCCTGGGATTCCTCGCCTGCGCCTCCGTCGTCCGCCGCAGCGCCTATCTCGACGCGGGCGGCTTCCACCGGCTGCTGTTCTTCGGCGGTGAGGAGACCCTCCTCGCCTACGACATGGCCGCCCGCGGCTGGGGCGTCACCCACTGCCCGGACATCGTCGCCCACCACCACCCGGCGCCCCCGCCCCGCACCGGCCGCCCGGTCGTCCAGCGCCGCAACGAACTCCTCACCGCCTGGCTGCGCCGCCCTGTGCCCTACGCGCTCGCCACGCCGGACCGTGAGCCTGGCCCGCACGGTGCCGCGCGACACCGCGTCCCTGCGCGCCTTCGCCGAGGCGGCGGCCGCCCTCCCCTGGATCCTGCGCGAACGCCGCGTCCTGCCCCACGAGGCCGAGTCCCGCCTGCGCCTGCTGGAACCGGCCCAGCGCGCCTCGAAGGCCCGCCGCTACACGGGCTGAACCCGCACCGGCCGGTGCGGGTCCGGTCGCCGGGTCAGCGGTGGACGCTCAGCTCCCGCACCACCGGCACATCAGCCGGAACACGGCGAACAGCGTCGGCGGCCACGTGACGGCGAACGCCCAGATCACCCCCGGCTCGGAGGTGACCATCCCGGCCACCATCAGCCCGACCGACACCGCGAGCAGGACCGCCACGGTCCAGACGCGGGGGCGGTAGGAGCCGAGGCGGTCCAGGAGGCGGGCGGGGTCGGGACGGCGGCTCAGGCGCAGGGTGCGCAGCCGGCGGTCGAGGCGGCGGTCTCGGCGCAGCGCGCGTTCCATCTCGTCGAGGATGCGCTGCTCGTTCTCGGGAAGTCGGCCGATGGACACGCGCTTTCTCCTTCCGGGCGGCCGGACCGTCTTGCGTCCCGAGGGGGACGTGCGGCGGAGGACTACAGCGGGGATGTACAAGCGGGTGCCCCGTGAGGTCCCGCAGCTAACCGGGGACCGGCCGTGCCAGCGCCTCGACGAGCCGGTCCGCGCTGTCCGGCACGGTGCCCTCGCGGAACCCGTCCCGGATCTGCCGTGCGGTCACCCGGCCGCCGGTCAGACACCAGTCCCACCAGCGGTCCAACTGCCGCACGTCCAGCCGCTCGGCGGGCACCAGCGCGGGCCAGCCGCAGGCCCGTGCCTGCGCGGTCATCTTCGCGCCGCCTTCCACCGGGTCGACGGCCAGCACCGGGGTGCCGACCCGCAGCGCGATGACCAGCCCGTGCAGCCGGTCGGTGACGACGAGATCCAGCCGGGCCAGCACGGACTGGAGCTGCGCGGGCGTGGCACTGAGATGCCAGTCGTGCGTGTCGAGCCGCGTCTCCAGCTCCAGCCGTCCGCAGTCCTTCCCGGCCAGCCAGCGCGTCACCTCCTCGGCGACCTGCCCGTGCCGCCGCAGCTCCCCGTACTCGTGCTGCCCGTGCGTGAGGATCACCCCGACGACCGGCCGGGCGGGCGCGTCCGGGGCGCGGGCCGCGAGGTCCTCCACCGGCTCGCTGTCCGGCGCGTCCCGCGGCAGCACCCGGTGGAAGCCGGTCACGGCCGGGCTGGCGGGGTCGATCACCGAGGTGCCGACGGCGATCCGCACACAGTGCGCGAACCGCCGGTGCAGCTCCTCGATCTGCGGCCCGTGCAGCGGGCCGCACACGAACACCAGGTGGGAGTAGTCTTCGGGCCACAGCCGGTCCAGATGCAGTGCCTCCGGACGGAAGCCGGGACTCCAGGCGACGTCATAAGGGATGCCCGTGCCCCGCATCACGTCCTCGACCCGGCGCAGGGCGAGCACGTCCCCGGCGGTCGCCTCCCCGTCCCGGAAGCTGAACCACCCGGTCAGCAGAACCCTGCGCGGTCGCATGCCGTCTTGTGTGTGCACACGCCCTGAGTGCCCGCCCACCGGGAAGACAATCAGGGCATTACGGGCAACCACTCCATGGTCACTGGGCGTAGAAGGTGGCGTCCTCCCGGTCGGTCGCCGTGCTCACCGACTGTACGTTCAGCAGGTACTCCCAGTGGCGGACGTATCGCCCCGGGTAGTTGTACGACTCGTACGAGACGCCCGCCGGGTCGGCCAGCCCGGCGCGCCGGTGGAAGGCGGCGTCGGAGGCGAACTGCGCGCTGCCGTCGTTCCTCTCCAGCCACACCTCGAAGTTCTTGTGCCGCAGGTAGTAACCGGGGAAGTTCGCCGACTCCAGCGAGACCGTGCCGCTGCCGGCCAGTCCGGGCACGATGCGGAACTGCGAGTCGGCGAGCTTGGTGACGTTCGCCTCGATCCGGGCCCGGTAGTCGTAGTGGCGGATGAACCGGTCCGGGACGTTGTACGAGGAGAAGCGCTGCGGGGTGACCCCGTCGGCCACGGGGATGCCGAAGTTCGGGGTGCCGTCGGCGTTCCAGTAGACCTTCTGCACACGGGTGCGGCGGTTGGGGTCGTTGAGCGGGTCGCCGCTGATGTCCTTGTAGCTGCGGTCGTGGTAGACGAGGATGTCGCTCTTTCCGTCCTCGGAGACGGTGAAGGAGTTGTGGCCCGGACCGTACTGGCTGGTCGCGGCGCTGCTGGCGAACACCGGGGTGGTGCTCTTGCTCCAGGACGCCTGGCTGAGCAGGTTCGCGCTCGCGGAGGCGGTGAGCATGCCCAGGCAGTAGTTGCTGTCGGTGGCGCTGGCGGAGTACGTCATGAACACCTTGCCGCCGCGCTGGATGACCGCCGGGCCCTCGTTGACCTTGTAGCCGACGGTCTCCCAGGAGTAGGTGGGCCGCGACAGCATCACCGGAGTGCCGGTGATCGTCCAGGGGTTGGCCATCCTCGCGAGGTAGATGTCGGTGTTGTTGTTCACGGACGGGTCGCGCTGCGCCCAGGCCAGGTAGCGCACGCCGTTCACGACGAAGGTCGTTGCGTCCAGGGAGAAGCTCTCCCACTGGGTCCTGATCTGCCCCTTCTCGGTCCAGGTGGCGGTGAGCGGGTTGGCGCCCGTGCCTTCCAGGACGTACATGCGGATCGCCCATATGTCGTTCGTGGCGCCCGCCGCGAAGTACACGTACCACTTGCCGTCGATGAAGTGGATCTCCGGCGCCCAGATGTGGGCGCCCATCACGCCGCTCGTGTGCTTGGTCCAGATGGTCGTCTCGGGGGCCGACTTCAGCCCCTGGATGGTCGTCGCGCGACGCAGCACGATGCGGTCGTACTCGGGGACGGTCGCGGTGAAGTAGTAGTAGCCGTCGCTGTGCTTGAAGATGTGCGGGTCGGCCCGCTTCTCCGCGATCGGGTTGGTGTACGTGACGCCGGGGGAGTCGGGCACGGCGGCCTGCGCGGGCGCGCCGGTTCCGACGAGGCAGGCCGCGAGGGCGACGAGGACGGCCAGGAGCAGCCGCAGCGCATTGCGTCTCTTGCGTCTCAAGGGAGTTCTCCGGATCAGAGGGGGAGCGATCAGGTGGTGGGGACGAGCTTCCACTGCTGGCAGTTGTTGTTCAGCCAGGTCCACTGCCGTACGTCGGTCCCGTTCGCCGTGCCGCAGTCGGCCACGTCGGCGACCTTGCCGGTGCTCTCGTTGACGATCCGGACGTGATCACCGCTCGCGGTGAACACCAGCCGGAAGCGCTGGCACTTGTTGTTCAGCCAGGACCACTGCCGCAGGTCGGCGCCGTCGGCGGCGGAGCACTCGGCGGTGTCCAGCACCTTGCCGGTGGCCACGTTGACCAGCCGGCTCGTGTCGTCGCCGAGGTCCTCGACCTTCCACTTCTGGTTGGCGCCACCGGTGCAGCTCCACTGGAAGACGTTCGTGCCGTCGGCGCTGCTGCCGCCCGCCACGTCCAGGCACTTGCCGCTGTTGCGGTTGACGAGGGCGTACGACGTCGGGGTCGCGGCCGTCTCCCCGGACGGGCCGGGGCGGGTGCTGCCGAGGGCGACCGGCGTACCGAAGTCCGGAGTGCCGTCGGCGTTCCAGGTGAACTCCTGGGCGCGGGTGGTGCGGGCGTTGCCGCAGCCGCCGTTCGCCGAGGAGTTGGCGTGGTAGACGATCCAGTTCTCGGTGCCGTCGGGCGAGGAGAAGAAGCCGTTGTGCCCGGGGCCGTACACACCGGCCGCGTCGTCGCGCTGGAAGACCGGGGTCTGCTTCTTCGTCCAGGACGCAGGGTTCAGCGGGTCGGCGCCGGTGAGTTCCAGGAGCCCGAGCTTGTAGTCGGCCGTCTGGCAGGAACTCGCGCTGTACGTCAGGAAGGTGCGGCCGTTCCGGTAGAGCGGCTCGGGCGCCTCGTTGACGGGGGACCCGGACCGCTCCCAGCTCAGCGTCGGGCTGGAGACGACGGTGAAGGTGCTGCTCGCCAGGGTGTACGGATTGCTCATCGGCGCGATGACCAGGCTCTGCGTACCGCCGTTCACGAAGCCGCTGCCGACGAGGTACAGCCGCCCGTTCGCCTGGAGCACGCTCGCGTCGATCAGCCAGCCGCCCGGCGTGAGGTTCGACCCCGTCAGTGACCCCTTGTAGGCGTAGGGGCCCATCGGGTCGGAGCCGGCGCTCTCCAGGACATGGGTGCGCTGCGAGTCGCAGCAGGCCACGCCGCTTCGGCCGGCGGAGTAGTAGAGGTACCAGCGGCCGTTCAGGAAGTGGATCTCCGGTGCCCAGACGTTGGTGTCGCGGGTCGCGGTGGTGTCCGACCACACCTGGACGCTGGGCGCCGTGGCGAGCCCGGCCAGCGTCGGCGACTTCCGCATCGCGAGGACGCCGGTGAACGTCGTGGTGATCAGGTAGTAGTCGCCGTCGTGGTACGTCAGCCAGGGGTCGGCGCCCTTGGCCGACTTGAGCGGATTGGTGTAGGGGCGCCCGTCCGCCGCGGACGCCGGCGGCGTCGCCCCCGCGAGGGCGAGGAGCAGGGCGAGCACGCAGACGAGCAGGGGACCGCGGCGCCTGGCCGCAGGGGGAGTCCGGAGCATACGGGCCGCCTCTGTCCGAGTCTGAGTCCGTTATTTCGAACGCAGTTCGTGAATTCGATCAGAAGATAAGTGGGCCTCTTACCTCCGTCAACGGTTTGCGCAGGCGTGATGCGCGAGGCGGGGCGGGTCGGTCATCGACGTGAAAACCATGTTCATCTAGCATGGTGTGCCGACGAACACGCCGGTCGAGCAATGGAGTCCAGTGGTGGGCGAAGCGGAGGAGAGCCCGGCCGTGGAGCGCATCCGCACACCGGGACTGCGCAGTACGTGGCAGCGCCGGGCCGTGCTCGACACACTGGGGCGCTGCCACGAGTTCGTCTCCGCGCAGGAACTGCACGCCCTGCTGGCCGACTCCGGCAGCACCGTCGGGCTCACCACCGTCTACCGCACCCTGCGCGAGCTGGACCGTGCCGGGTTGGTCGACGTCGTACGCGACGAGGGCGGCGAGCGGCTCTACCTGGGGCGGCCTGCCGGCGAGCACCGCCACTACCTCATCTGCCGCCGCTGCGGCCGCAGCCGGCCCGTGGACGCGGAGGCCGTCGAGGAGTGGGCCGCCCGGCTCGCCGAGACCACGGGCTTCACGGAGCTCGAGCACACCCTCGAACTGAGCGGCGTCTGCGGCCCCTGCGGGCGCGGGCCTGCAACGGCGGCCTGCCCGCCGCCCCGCCCGGCCGGCCGGTCAGCCGGCGAAGCGGGCCGTGCCCGTCAGGACGCGTACGTCGAGGTCGGTGACCGAGTCCGCGGTGAGCCGGGCGGTGAACTCGGCGCGCACCCGCTCGACGGCGGCCGGTGACAGCCCGTCCAGCATCCGGCGCGCCCCGCTGCCGGTGGCCAGCGCCCAGCCGGTCTCCGGGGACAGCGGGGCGTCGAACCGCCGCTGGACGACGCGGGGTTCACTCCCGCCCAGGTCCGTCAGCCAGGCCGCGAGGGTGTCGGCGGTGTCGATCCGGGCCAGTTGCTCCATCTGCGGCGGGCTGGGGAGGTCTCGCTCCGTCAGGACCGCGCCCCGCAGCGCCGCCTGCCAGCCGCCGAGCGCGCCCTTCTCCCAGACCGTCACGACGAACCGGCCCTCAGGGCTCAGCATCCGCGTCAGCGCGGCGGAGTCCCGGTCCATGTCCGGGAAGAAGAACACGCCGAGTCCGCACTGCACGACGTCGTAGCCCGGGACGGGCACGGGCCACGAGGTGACCTCGTGGCGGTGGAAGCGGATGTTCGCCAGGCCCTCCTCGCGCGCCCGGCGCTCCCCGATCGCCAGCAGCCCGTCCGCGAGATCCACGGCGTCCACCCGGCCCGCCGCCCCCACGGCCCGCGCGGCCGGCAGCGCGGACGCCCCGGCCCCGCAGCAGGCGTCCAGCACCGACTCGCCTTCGGCCAGGGCGGCCACGTCCGCCGTCGCCTCACCGACCGGGTCCCACAGCACCCGGGACCAGTTGTGGAACTCCTCCGCTCCCGCGCTGAAGACATCCCCGACGGTGTTCCGTCCCGTGGTCATACGCAACCGCCCCCTCGTTTTCGGCCGAGTCTAGGTTCGGGGCGTCCGGGGAGCACGGCGATTTCCGTCAGCGCGAAGGCCGTTGAGGCAGCTGCTCAAGTTCGCTGTGTGGGGCCGGAGGCGGGGCGGTGGTGGTCCGGGGGATCACATGGGTGGGCAGCACGACGTGCCGTTCGCGGTCCCCGCCGGGGTCGTTGACGAGCGCCAGCGCGAGCGCGCCGGCCTCCCGGCCGATGGCCGGGGGCGACTGGGCCACCGTGGTCAGATCGAACCACTGGGCCAGCGGCTGGTCGTCGAAGCCGACGACGGACACCTGCCCGGGCACCTCGACGCGTGTCGCGCGCAGGGTCCAGATCACGGCGACGGCCACCTCGTCCTGCTCGGCGAAGACGGCGGTGGGCGGCTCGCGCAGGCTCAGCAGCCTGCCGACCGCCTCGGCGGCGCCCCGCTTGTCTCCCGCCGCCGTGGCGACCACGAGATCGTCGTCCAGGGGCAGGCCCGCCTCGGTCAGCGCCTGCCGGTAACCGACCAGCCGCTCCTGGGAGCTGAAGGAGAAACCACCGGTGCCCACCGTCCGTACGTAGGCGATCCGGCGGTGGCCGAGGTTGAGCAGATGCCGGGTGCCGCGCAGCGCGCCGGCCACGTCGTCGACGTAGACGCTCGGGCGTCCGTCGACGTGCTGGCTGACGTACACGACCGGCATGCCGAGGCTGTCCAGCCGGGCGGTCTCCTCCTCGGTGAGGTCGAAGGAGAACACCAGCAGCGCGTCCGCGTTGCGCCGCGCGGGGAGACGCTCGAAGAACGCCGTGCGCTCGGCCATGCCCGGGATCACATAGACCGTCAGTTCCATGCCGGCCGCCCGCAGGACGAGGGCGAGACCCGACAGGGCCGCGCCCACGAACCACGAACTGAGCGTGGGCACGAGCACCGCGACGTTGCACGTCCTGCCCGTCACAAGGCTGGCGGCATGCCGTGAGACCGCGAAGTTCAGCTCGCGGGCGGCCCGTTCGACGCGGGCGCGGACCTCCGGCGAGACGGTGGACAGGCCGCGCAAGGTGCGCGAGACCGTGGAGGTGGAGACCCCGGCCCGTTCGGCGACGTCAGCCATCGTGGGGTGCCGCTGACCTGGTGGCATGCGCCGGACGTTAGCACAGGAACGCTACCGCGCACGGTGCTGGCTGACAGCGCTGTCTCACCAAGTTCTTGCCTTCTTACCACGGTTCGACGCATTGACTTCCCGACAGGGCACTCCTAGCGTGCAAGCGTTGTCTCGACAGGTTCGAAGTCGCCCCGGAGGGACGCCTCTCATCCGCTGTGACCTGCTGTTTTTATCAGCGGAATGCCGTGGCAACGCAATCTCATGACCAAAGCCATTCCGGGGGAACGGACACGACTTCGGTACGTCACGACCAGGAGAGACAGTGAAGACCAGCACCGCCAGAGCGATTCAGTGTTCCGCAGCGCTCGCCGCCGCCGGACTCCTCCTCACCGCCTGCGGCTCGTCCGGCGGCAGCGGCTCCGGACAGTCCGCGCAGGCGGCGCCGGTGTCGTTCAAGGGCCGCGGCCCCATCACGTACGTCGCCGGCAAGGACACCACCGGCACCGTCCAGACGATCATCAACCGCTGGAACAAGGCGCACCCCAAGGAGAAGGTCACCTTCATCCAGCTGCCGACGGACGCCGACTCACAGCGCCAGCAGATGATCCAGAACGCGGAGACGAAGTCCGACGCCTACACGGTGCTCGCCACCGACGTCGTGTGGACGTCCGAGTTCGCCGCCCACCAGTGGATCGAGCCGCTGCCCGCGAACCAGTTCCCGCTCGGCAAGATGCTCCAGCCGGTGGTGCAGACCGGCCAGTACCGCGGCAAGCTCTACGCCGTCCCCGCCAGCTCCAACGGCGGCCTGCTGTTCTACCGCACCGACCTGCTGAAGAAGGCGGGTGTGACCCAACCCCCCGGCACCTGGGCCCAGATGACCGCCGACTGCGCCAAGGTGCAGAAGCTGCCCGAAGCGAAGAACATGTCCTGCTACGCCGGGCAGTTCCAGAAGTACGAGGGCCTCACGGTGAACTTCGCCGAGGCCGTGAACTCCGCCGGCGGCCAGATCACCGACGCCGGCGGCAAGCCCGACGTCGACACCCCGCAGGCCAAGAAGGGCCTGGACTTCCTCGTCCGCTCCTTCAAGGACAAGACCATCCCCAAGGAGGCCATCACCTACCAGGAGGAGGACGGCCGCCAGGCGTTCCAGGCGGGCAAGCTGATCTTCCTGCGCAACTGGCCGTACGTGTACTCCCTGGCCCAGAAGAGCGCCATCAAGGGCAAGTTCGCCGTCGCGCCCCTGCCCGGCCTGAACGGCCCCGGCGCCTCCAGCCTCGGCGGCTCGAACCTGGCCCTGTCGTCCTTCGCCAAGAACAAGGCCACGGCACTGGACTTCATGAAGTTCTTCACCAGCGAGGAGAGCGCCACCTACTTCCTCAAGAACGCCTCCCTCGCCCCGCCCTACGCCGACCTCTACGACAACGCGTCGCTGGACAAGCAGTATCCGTACCTGCCCGACCTCAAGCAGTCGATCACGAAGGCCGTGCCGCGCCCGCGCGTCGTGCAGTACGGCGACGTGACCGCCGCGATCCAGAACGAGGTCTACGCCGCGCTCACCGGAAAGAAGAGCAGCGCACAGGCGCTGAAGGACCTCCAGACGGACCTCCAGAAGCTGACGGCGCAGTGAGGCCGCGGGTCATGGCCGACACCGCGATCCCGCCCGACACCGCCCCCTACGCGCCCGGGTCGGGGGCCGCCCGCCGCCCCGGGCGGCCCCCGGCCCCCGAGCGCCCCCGGCGTCCACGCGTCCGGGCCACCGCGGGCACCGGCCGCCTGGCCGCGATCCTGGTCTCCCCGACCCTGCTGGTGCTGACGATCGTCGTGCTCTACCCGACGCTCATGGCCCTCGACGAGTCCCTGTACGGGCCGAAGGGCCTGGACCCGAAGACCGGGTTCATCAGCAACACCGAGCCGTTCGTCGGGCTGAAGAACTACACGGACATCTTCACCCAGGCCGGCGACCGCTTCTGGAACGCCTTCTGGAACACCACCTTCTTCACCGTCGTCACGGTGTCGCTGGAGACCCTGATCGGCGTCGCCATGGCGCTCATCATGCACCGGGCCTTCCGGGGCCGGGCCGTGGTGCGGGCCAGCATCCTCGTGCCCTGGGCGATCCCCACGGCCATCTCCGGACTGCTCTGGAAGTGGATCTTCAACGCCGACGGGATCGCCAACGTCCTCCTCGGCCACCAGGTCCTGTGGACCGCCGACGGCTTCTCCGCCAAGATCGCGGTCGTCATCGCCGACGTGTGGAAGACCGCCCCCTTCATCGGGCTGCTCGTCCTGGCCGGCCTCCAGGTGATCCCGAAGGAGGTCTACGAGGCGGCCCGGCTCGACGGGGCGAGCGCGCTCCAGCAGTTCTGGCGCATCACCCTGCCGCTGGTGAAGCCCGCGCTGCTGGTGGCGGTGCTGTTCCGCTGCCTGGACGCGCTGCGGATGTTCGACCTGCCCTACATCCTCATCGGCGCCCAGAAAGGCTCCGTCGAGACGCTGTCGATGCTCGCGCAGAACGAGGCGTCCAACGTCCGCTTCGGACCGGCCTCCGCGTACGCGGTCCTGCTCTTCCTCTACGTCTTCCTCATCGCGCTCGCCTTCGTCCGGCTGCTCGGCGCCGACCTCATCGGGGGCGCCGGCGGGACGAAGAAGCGCAAGAGCCACGCGGTCGGGGTGCCGCGCCGCCGCGTGCGGGAGGTGACGGCATGATCCTCACGGCCAAGTGGCGGCAGTGGCTGCCCCATCTGGGCATCGCCGTGGTGGTGGCCTACTGCCTGGCCCCGTTCTACTGGATGCTGGTCTCCAGCCTCCGCAGCACCGGCGACATCTTCAGCACCTCGCTGTTCCCCTCCCCGTTGTCGTTCGAGAACTACCGGTCGGTGTTCAGTCCGGCCCAGGGCTTCACCAGGGCGCTGCTCAACAGCCTGATCGTCGCCGGGATCACGACCGCGATGTCGCTCCTGCTCGCCACGTTCACGGCGTACGCGATGGCCCGGCTGGAGTTCCGTTTCAAGCGGCTGATCCTCACGCTGATCATCGCCACCTCGATGTTCCCGGTGGTCTCGATCGTCGTCCCGCTGCTGAAGCTGTTCACCGACATCGGCTGGATCAACACCTACCAGTCCATGATCGTGCCCAGCATGTCCTTCACGCTGCCGCTGGCGGTGTGGAACCTGACCACGTTCTTCCGGCAGATGCCGGACGAGCTCGAACACGCCGCCATGGTCGACGGCTGCACTCGCGGCCAGGCCTTCCGCAAGGTCATCGTCCCCCTCGCCGCGCCGGGCATCTTCACCACCGCGATCATCACCTTCATCGCCGCCTGGAACGAGTTCCTCATCGCCCTGTCGATGACCAACAAGCCGAGCATGCAGACCGCGACCGTCGCCATCTCCAAGTTCTCGGGAGCGACGACGTACCAGACACCGTTCGGCAGCCAGATGGCCGCGGGCGTCGTGGTGACCATTCCGCTGGTCGTGATGGTGCTGCTGTTCCAGCGCCGTATCGTCGCCGGGCTCACGGCCGGCGCCGCGAAGTAGACACGCCCCCACGCAAGGAGTCACAGCACGTGTCTTTCACCGCACCCTGGTGGCGCAGTGCCGTCATCTACCAGGTCTACATCCGCAGCTTCGCCGACGGAAACGGCGACGGCGTCGGCGACATCGCCGGCATCCGCTCCCGGCTGCCGTATCTGAAGTCGCTCGGCGTGGACGCCATCTGGATCAACCCCTGGTACAAGTCCCCCATGGCCGACCACGGTTACGACGTCGCCGACTTCCGCGCCATCGACCCGCGCTTCGGCACCCTCGCCGACGCCGAGCGGCTCATCACCGAAGCCCACGAGCACGGGATCCGCGTCATCCCCGACATCGTGCCCAACCACACCTCCGACCAGCACGCCTGGTTCCAGGCGGCGTTGGCGGCCGGGCCGGGCAGCCCGGAACGGGAGCGCTACGTCTTCCGGCCCGGCCGCGGACCCGACGGCACGGAACCCCCGAACGACTGGGTGTCCTGCTTCGGCGGCCCGGCCTGGACCCGGCTGCCCGACGGCGACTGGTACCTCCACCTGTTCGCACCCCAGCAGCCCGACCTCGACTGGCAACACCCGGAGGTGCGGGCCGAGTTCGAGTCGATCCTGCGGTTCTGGTTCAGCCGGGGCGTCGACGGCTTCCGCATCGACGTCGCCCACGGCCTGATCAAACACCCGGAGCTGCCCGACCTGCCGCCCCGCGCCGAACCCGCGGTGACGGGCCCGCTCACCCGCCGGGACGAGATACGGCAGCACCTCGACCATCCGCACTGGGATCGCGACGAGGTGCACGAGATATACCGCGCCTGGCGCAAGGTCGCCGACGAGTTCCCCGGCGACCGCTCCTTCGTCGCCGAGGCCTGGGCCGACACGCCGGAGAGGCTGGCGGCCTACGTCCGCCGCGACGGCCTCCACACCGCCTTCAACTTCGACTTCCTCATGTGCGGTTGGGACGCCAAGGACCTGCGCGCGGTCATCGACGACTCCCTCACCATGCTCGGCGCGGTGGGCGCCCCGGCCACCTGGGTCCTGTCCAACCACGACGTCATGCGCCACCCCAGCCGTTACGGCCGCAGTGCCGCGCGGAGCTGGATGGCCAACGCGCGGTACGAACCCGACGGCGCCCTGGACCTCGACCTGGGTACCCGGCGTGCCCGGGCCGCCGCCCTGCTGATGCTCGCCCTGCCCGGCGGCGCCTACGTCTACCAGGGCGAGGAACTCGGCCTGCCCGAGGTCGAGGACCTGCCCGAGTCCGCCCTCCAGGACCCGATCTGGGAACGCTCAGGGCACACGGACCGAGGGCGCGACGGCTGCCGCGTCCCGATTCCCTGGTCGGGCCGGGCGGCCCCCTACGGCTTCAGCCCCGACGACGCCACGGCCGAGCCCTGGCTGCCGCAGCCTTCCGACTGGGCCGGACGGAGCGTCGAGGCCCAGACCGGTGACGCGACCTCGATGCTGGAGCTCTACCGCACGGCCCTGCGCATCCGCCGCGACCACCCCGCCCTCGGCGACGGCGCGATGACGTGGCTGGACGCCCCCGAGGGGGTGCTGGCCTTCAGCCGCGAGCCGGGTTTCGTGTGCGTGGTCAACCTCTCCGCCGAGCCGTACGAACTGCCCTCGCACTCCGAGCTTCTCCTGGCCGGCGGCCCGCTCGAGAACGGCGTGCTGGGGCCCGACCAGGCGGTGTGGCTGGCGGTGCGGCGGAGCTCCTAGGCTGGGCCTATGGCTCGCACGGCGGAGGAGATTCCCGTCTCGCTCACGGTCCGGCCGTCGGCGCCGGCACTCGCGCCGCTGATCGGTGCGCTCGGCTGTGCCGAGGGACGGTTCGCGCACTCCGCCGAGCTGTCCCTGCCGACGGGCGGGGCGCAACTGCTGGTGAACCTCGACGGGGACGCCCTGGGCACCTCGGACAGGCGGACCCGGGGTGCGGCTCTCCAAGGGCCGTACACGGAGCCGGCGGTGATCGACCCGGCGCAGCAGCGTGCCGTCGTATGGGTGGCGTTCCGTCCTGCGGGGGCGTATCCCTTCATCCCCACCCCGGTCAGCGCGGTCCGTGACCGACTCGTCGGGCTCGACGAGCTGTGGGGCACGGACGGTGCGGTGCTGCGCGAGCGGCTGCTGGAGGTTATGGCCACCGGTGGCCCGCACGCATGCCTGCGGGAGCTGGAGACGGCCCTGCTGCGGCGGGCGGCACGTCCCCTGGAACCCGACCCGGCGGTCCGTCTCGCCGCGGTGCTGCTCGACCGCGGAACGCCCGTGGGCGAGGTCGCCGACCGCCTCGGCTGGACCACCGGGCGGCTCGCTCGCAGGTGCGCCGAACAGCTGGGGCTCCCGCCGAAACGGTATGCGCGGGTACGGCGCTTCCAGCGGCTGCTGGGCCGGGTGAACGCCGGGCCCGGCGAGCCGGACTGGGCGGTCCTCGCCGCCGACTGCGGCTACCACGACCAGGCCCATCTGATCCACGAGTTCCGCGCGCTCGCCGGGATCACCCCGACCGCGTACGCGCCGCGCTCGCCCCTGGAACGCAACCACGTTCCGCTCGGCGGGTGACGGGCCCTGCCCGGCCGGCCGTTTTCTACAATCCACGGCCGCCCGGACCGGCGATCGTGAAGGCATGACGAACACAAGCGGCAAGCCGTCCCTCACCCGCCTCTACGCCCGGCTCGTCGTCTCCGACGGGCCCCGGGCGATCGACTTCTACCGGACCGCGCTCGGCGCCGAGGAGATCGAGCGGTACACCGACCCCGACGGGAAGATCGTGCACGCCATGCTGCGGCTGGGCGACGCGGTGATCGCGGTCAAGGACGCCGACGAGAGCGACCCGGCGCCGGACTCGCTCGGCGGCAGCCCGGTGATCATGGCCCTGGACGTGTCCGACGCCGACGCCGTGGCCGAGGCCATGCTGCGGGGCGGGGCGAGCGTGGTGTACCCCGTCGCCGACCAGCACCACGGGCAGCGCGGCGGCCGTCTCGCCGACCCGTTCGGCCATCTCTGGATGATCTCCCAGACGATCGAGGAACTGACTCCGGAGGAGATCCGGAAGCGCACGACCGATCTGTTCACCTGACGCGTTCGCCTGCCTGTCAACCCCTCGGCGATGTGAGGACGACCTCCTCGGCCATGTGACCACGGCCCGCCGCCGATGCGGCGTCGAACGTGCAGGATGCGGGCACCAAGGAGGACAGGCACCCGAACGACGGAGAGGCAGACGATGGTCGAAGCGGAACCGGAGCCCCAGCGGATCGGCATACCCGCCGAGTCCACCGCGGGCGAGACCAGGGTGGCGGCGACGCCGGCCACCGTGGGGAGACTCGCCGCACTCGGATACGAGGTGGTGGTCGAACCGGGGGCGGGAGCCTCGTCCCGCTTCTCCGACGCGGCGTACGAGGAGGCGGGAGCCCGGCTCGGCGACCCGTGGCAGGCGGAGATCGTGCTCAAGGTGAACGGCCCCTCCAGCGAGGAGATCGGCCGGCTGCGGGACGGGGCGACGCTGATCGCGCTCATCGGCCCCGCGCTGCACCCGGAACTGGTCGACGAGCTGGCGCGGCGGCCGATCACCGTGCTCGCCATGGACGCCGTGCCGCGCATCTCGCGCGCCCAGTCCCTGGACGTCCTCAGCTCCATGGCGAACATCGCCGGATACCGGGCCGTCGTCGAGGCCGCGCACGCCTTCGGCCGCTTCTTCACCGGCCAGGTGACCGCCGCCGGCAAGGTACCGCCCGCCAAGGTGCTGGTGGCCGGCGCCGGGGTGGCCGGACTCGCGGCGATCGGCGCCGCCCGCAGCCTCGGCGCCGTGGTCCGCGCCACCGACCCCCGGCCCGAGGTCGCCGAGCAGGTGCGCTCGCTGGGCGGGGAGTTCCTGACGGTGGGCGTCGAGCAGGAGGTGAGCACCGACGGCTACGCGCGGGCCACCTCGGAGGACTACGACCGGCTCGCCGCGCAGCTGTACGCCGAGCAGGCCGCCGACGTCGACATCATCATCACCACCGCGCTCATCCCGGGGCGCCCGGCACCGAGGCTGATCACCGCCGAGGACGTCGCGCGGATGAAGTCCGGCAGCGTGATCGTCGACATGGCGGCGGCCCAGGGCGGCAACGTCGAGGGCACGGTCGCCGGGAAGGCGGTCGTCACCGACAACGACGTGACGATCATCGGCTACACCGACCTGCCCGGCAGGCTCCCGGCCCAGGCCTCGCAGCTGTACGGCACCAACGTCGTCAACCTGATGAAGCTGCTCACCCCGGGCAAGGACGGCCGGCTCGTCCTCGACTTCGACGACGTGGTGCAGCGGTCGATGACCGTGGTCCGCGACGGCGAGAAGACCTGGCCGCCGCCCCCGGTCCAGGTGTCCGCCGCGCCCGCCCCCGCAGGCGGCACGGAACCGGCCGCGCCCCCCGCCCCGCCGGCGAAGCCCGCCCGCCCCGCGTGGTCCTCGTACGCCCTCGTCGGTGCCGGAGCGCTCGCGCTGTTCCTGGTGACGGCCTTCTCGCCGAGCCAACTCATCGGCCACTTCACGGTGTTCGTGCTGGCGATCGTCATCGGCTTCTACGTCATCGGCAACGTGCACCACGCGCTGCACACCCCGCTGATGTCGGTCACCAACGCCATCTCCGGGATCGTCGTGGTCGGCGCGCTGCTCCAGATCGGGCACGGGAACACCGCCGTCACCGTGCTGTCGTTCGCCGCGATCCTGCTGGCGAGCATCAACATCTTCGGCGGATTCGCCGTCACCCGCCGGATGCTCGGCATGTTCTCGAAGGGCTGATCACGGATGACCACAGTCACGGCCTCAGAAGCCGCCTACGTCGTCGCCGCGCTGCTGTTCGTCCTCAGCCTCGCCGGGCTCTCGCAGCACCGGACCTCCCGCTCGGGAGTCGTCTGGGGCATCGCGGGCATGGTCGTCGCGCTGGCGGCCACCGTCGGTCTCGCCTCGAAGAGCATCACCGCCACCGGTCTCGTGCTGATCGTCGTCGCCACGGCCGTCGGCGCGGGCATCGGGCTGTGGCGGGCCCGGGTGGTCGAGATGACCGGCATGCCGGAGCTGATCGCCATCATGCACAGCCTCGTCGGCCTCGCCGCCGCCTTCGTCGGCTGGAACGGCTACCTCGACGTCGACGCCGGGGGCCACGGCGGTGAGGAGCTCACCGGTTCGCTGCTCGGCATCCACCACGCCGAGGTGTTCATCGGGGTGTTCATCGGCGCCGTCACCTTCACGGGCTCCGTCGTCGCCTACCTGAAGCTCTCGGCGCGCATCAACTCCCGCCCGCTCACGCTGCCCGGCAAGCACGTCCTCAACGTGGGCTGCCTGGTCGCGTTCGTCGCGCTCACCGTCGCGTTCGTGGCACGGCCCCACATCGGCCTGCTCATCGCGGTCACCGTCATCGCCCTCGCCCTGGGCGCGCACCTGGTCGCCTCCATCGGCGGCGGTGACATGCCGGTGGTCGTCTCCATGCTCAACAGCTACTCGGGCTGGGCCGCCGCCGCCTCGGGCTTCCTGCTCGCCAACAACCTGCTGATCGTCACCGGCGCGCTGGTCGGCTCCTCCGGTGCCTACCTGTCGTACATCATGTGCAAGGCGATGAACCGCTCCTTCATCTCGGTGATCGCGGGCGGCTTCGGGACGCCGGCCGCGGCGGCCGACGACGGCGAGCACGGGGAGCACCGCGAGATCAGCGCGGAGGAGACCGCGGAGCTCCTGCGCGACGCCTCCTCGGTGATCATCACGCCGGGCTACGGCATGGCCGTCGCCCAGGCCCAGTACCCGGTCGCCGAACTGGCGCGCAAGCTGCGCGAGCGGGGCGTCGAGGTGCGCTTCGGCATCCACCCCGTCGCCGGCCGGCTGCCCGGGCACATGAACGTGCTGCTCGCCGAGGCGAACGTGCCATACGACATCGTCCTGGAAATGGACGAGATCAACGACGACTTCGCCGCCACCTCGGTCGTCCTGGTCATCGGCGCCAACGACACCGTCAACCCGGCCGCCACCGACAACCCGGCCAGCCCTATCGCCGGAATGCCGGTGCTGCACGTGTGGGAGGCGGCCGACGTGGTCGTCTTCAAGCGGTCCATGGCCGCCGGGTACGCGGGCGTGCAGAACCCGCTGTTCTTCCGGGAGAACACCCAGATGCTCTTCGGCGACGCCAGGCAACGGGTCGAGGACATCCTGCGCGGCCTGGACGCCCTCGACACGCCCGTCCCGGAGATGGCCGGCACCACGCGCTGAGGGAGACGCCTGGGGCAGACCGGGCAACGGTCGCAGATGAGGCGCCACCCGTGCTGTTCGCACCCGGGTGGTGCCTCATCGGCGCGCCGGGCCTCCCCGTGGCTGACCCGGGTACGCAGGTGCGTGCCTCGGCCATTCGGCCGGAGCACCTGGGCTGCCGCCGCACCGGCCCCCGGCCGTTCGGCCGACCGCCCACCGGCGGACGGGACCCCCGGGACACGCGGAAGGCCGGCCCGGTGCCGGGCCGGCCTGCTCTGTGACGCCCCCTCTCACGGGGAACCCAGAGCGATCAGTCCGTGCCGGAGTCCATCGCGGCGCGGTCCAGCCACGCGTCCTCCTCGGAGACCGCGCCCCGGGAGGCGATGGCCTCGGCGCCGCCCTGCGGCAGCTCCGGCATGGTGCCGATCAGCCCGGTCGCGGCCGCCTGGGAGGCGCCGATGGTCGGGCTGCCGGTGCCGATCAGGCCGATGCCGGCGTACTGCTCGAGCTTGGCGCGGGAGTCGGCGATGTCAAGGTTGCGCATGGTGAGCTGGCCGATCCGGTCCACCGGGCCGAACGCGGAGTCCTCGGTGCGCTCCATGGACAGCTTGTCCGGGTGGTAGCTGAAGGCCGGGCCGGTGGTGTCGAGGATCGAGTAGTCCTCACCGCGCCGAAGCCGCAGCGTCACCTCTCCGGTGACGGCCGCGCCGACCCACCGCTGGAGCGACTCGCGGATCATCAGCGCCTGCGGGTCCAGCCAGCGGCCCTCGTACATCAGCCGACCGAGCCGCCGTCCCTCGGTGTGGTACTGGGCGAGGGTGTCCTCGTTGTGGATCGCGTTGACCAGACGCTCGTACGCGGCGTGCAGCAGGGCCATGCCCGGGGCCTCGTAGATGCCGCGGCTCTTGGCCTCGATGATCCGGTTCTCGATCTGGTCCGACATGCCCAGGCCGTGCCGGCCGCCGATGGCGTTGGCCTCCATGACGAGGTCGACGGGCGAGGAGAACTCCTTGCCGTTGATCGTCACCGGGCGGCCCTGGTCGAAGCCGATCGTCACGTCCTCGGTGGCGATCTCGACCTCGGGGTCCCAGAACTTCACGCCCATGATGGGCTGGACGGTCTCGACGCCGGTGTCCAGGTGTTCCAGGGTCTTGGCCTCGTGCGTGGCGCCCCAGATGTTGGCGTCGGTGGAGTACGCCTTCTCCGTGCTGTCGCGGTAGGGCAGCCCGTGGGCGAGCAGCCACTCCGACATCTCCTTGCGGCCCCCGAGCTCGGTCACGAAGGCCGCGTCCAGCCAGGGCTTGTAGATCCGCAGGTGCGGGTTGGCCAGCAGGCCGTAGCGGTAGAACCGCTCGATGTCGTTGCCCTTGAAGGTCGAACCGTCGCCCCAGATCTGGACGTCGTCCTCCAGCATCGCCCGGACCAGCAGCGTGCCCGTGACGGCACGGCCGAGCGGCGTGGTGTTGAAGTACGCCCGCCCGCCCGAGCGGATGTGGAACGCCCCGCAGGTCAGCGCGGCCAGGCCCTCCTCGACCAGCGCGGCACGGCAGTCGACCAGACGCGCGATCTCGGCCCCGTAGGTCTTGGCGCGGCCGGGCACCGACGCGATGTCGGGCTCGTCGTACTGGCCGATGTCGGCGGTGTAGGTGCAGGGGACGGCGCCCTTGTCGCGCATCCACGCGACCGCGACGGAGGTGTCGAGACCGCCCGAGAAGGCGATGCCGACGCGCTCGCCGGCGGGCAGGGAGGTGAGGACCTTGGACATAGAAAGAGTATGTATCACTTTGCATAGTCATGCAAGCCGGGTGCGTGGAATCGCTCTCCCTGCCGTTTCGGCTCAGGAACTCTCCGAGCCGGGCTCTGCGAGCGCCCCCAGAATCCGCTCCGCCGCCAGCGTCGGTGTCAGCTCGCCCTCCCGGACCTGCTGCTCGAGGACCGGCGCCAGTGCCCGCACCGCCGGGTCGGCCCGCAGCCGGCCGAGGAGTTCGTCGCGGACCATGGTCCAGGTCCAGTCGACCTGCTGGTCGCGGCGCTTGGCGGTGAGGCGGCCGGTGGAGTCCAGCAGCGTGCGGTGCTGTTCGAGACGCTCCCACACCGTGTCCAGGCCGCTCGACTCACGCGCGCTGCAGCTGAGCACGGGCGGCGTCCAGAAGGCGTCCTTGCCGTGCATCAGCCGCAGGGCGCCCGCCAGCTCCCGCGCGGCGGCACGGGCGTCACGCTCGTGCGGCCCGTCCGCTTTGTTCACGGCGATCACGTCGGCCAGTTCCAGGACGCCCTTCTTGATGCCCTGGAGCTGATCGCCCGTACGGGCGAGGGTGAGCAGCAGGAAGGAGTCGACCATGTTCGCGACCGCGGTCTCGGACTGCCCGACGCCGACCGTCTCCACGAGGATCACGTCGTAGCCCGCCGCCTCCATCACCACGATCGACTCGCGGGTGGCCTTGGCGACCCCGCCCAGCGTGCCCGCGGTGGGGGAGGGGCGGACGAACGCCGCCGGGTCCACGGCCAGCCGTTCCATGCGCGTCTTGTCGCCGAGGATCGAGCCGCCGGTACGGCTGGAGGACGGGTCGACGGCGAGTACCGCCACCCGGTGCCCGAACCCTGTCAGCATCGATCCGAAGGCGTCGATGAACGTCGACTTGCCCACGCCCGGCACCCCGCTGACTCCGATCCGCCGGGCCCGCCCGCTGTGCGGCAGCAGCTCGGTCAGCAACTCCTGGGCCAGCGCCCGGTGCTGAGGGCGGGTCGACTCGACGAGCGTGATGGCCCGGGCGATGATCGCCCGCTTCCCGTCGAGTACGCCCTTCACATACGCGTCGACATCGATCACAGGTCGTGCCCGAGTCCGTCCGACAGTCGCTTCACCAGGTCGTACGCCGCGTCCGGGATCACCGTCCCCGGCGGGAAGACCGCCGCCGCGCCCATCTCCAGGAGCGTCGGCACGTCCTGCGGCGGGATCACCCCGCCGACCACGATCATGATGTCCTCACGCCCCTCCTCGGCGAGCTGCTCGCGCAGGGCCGGGACGAGGGTGAGGTGACCGGCCGCCAGCGAGGAGACGCCGACGATGTGCACGTCCGCCTCGACGGCCTGCCGGGCCACCTCGGCCGGGGTCTGGAACAGCGGGCCGACGTCCACGTCGAAGCCGAGGTCGGCGAAGGCGGTCGCGATCACCTTCTGGCCGCGGTCGTGGCCGTCCTGGCCCATCTTCGCGACCAGGATGCGCGGGCGGCGGCCCTCGGCCTCCTCGAAGTCGGAGACCAGTGCTCGGGTGCGGTCCACGGACGGGGACTCCCCTGCTTCGTTGCGGTACACGCCGGAGATCGTACGGATCTGGCTGGCGTGCCGGCCGTACACCTTCTCCAGGGCGTCGGAGATCTCCCCGACGGTCGCCTTCGCGCGGGCCGCGTGCACCGCCAGCTCCAGCAGGTTGCCCTCGCCCGCGGCGGCCCGGGTCAGCGCGTCCAGCGCGTCCTGGCACGCCGTCTCGTCCCGCTCCGCCCGCAGCCGCCGCAGCTTCTCGATCTGCTGGGCCCGCACGGAGGAGTTGTCGACCTTCAGGACGTCGATCTGCTCGTCGCTGTCCACGCGGTACTTGTTGACGCCGATGACCGGCTGCCGCCCGGAGTCGATCCGGGCCTGCGTGCGGGCCGCGGCCTCCTCGATGCGCAGCTTGGGGATGCCCGCGTCGATGGCCTTGGCCATGCCGCCCGCCTGCTCGACCTCCTGGATGTGCTGCCAGGCCCGCCGGGCGAGGTCGTACGTCAGCCGCTCGACGTAGGCGCTGCCGCCCCACGGGTCGATCACGCGGGTCGTGCCGGACTCCTGCTGGAGCAGCAGCTGCGTGTTGCGGGCGATGCGCGCCGAGAAGTCGGTGGGCAGGGCGAGCGCCTCGTCGAGGGCGTTGGTGTGCAGCGACTGCGTGTGCCCCTGGGTCGCCGCCATCGCCTCGACGCACGTGCGCGTCACGTTGTTGAACACGTCCTGCGCGGTCAGCGACCAGCCGGAGGTCTGCGAATGGGTGCGCAGGGACAGGGACTTGGCGTTCTGCGGGTCGAACTGCCTCACCAGCTTCGCCCACAGCAGCCGCGCCGCCCGCAGCTTGGCGACCTCCATGAAGAAGTTCATGCCGATCGCCCAGAAGAACGACAGCCGGGGCGCGAACGCGTCCACGTCCAGGCCGGCTTCACGTCCCGCCCTGATGTACTCCACGCCGTCCGCGAGCGTGTACGCCAGCTCCAGGTCGGCCGTCGCACCCGCCTCCTGGATGTGGTAGCCGGAGATGGAGATGGAGTTGTAGCGCGGCATCCGCTGCGAGGTGAAGGCGAAGATGTCGGAGATGATCCGCATCGACGGCTTCGGCGGATAGATGTAGGTGTTGCGGACCATGAACTCCTTGAGGATGTCGTTCTGAATGGTCCCCGCCAGCTTCTCCGGCGGCACGCCCTGCTCCTCGGCCGCCACGATGTACAGCGCCAGCACCGGCAGCACGGCCCCGTTCATCGTCATCGACACGGTCATCTTGTCCAGCGGGATCCCGTCGAACAGCTGCCGCATGTCGTAGATCGAGTCGATGGCCACGCCCGCCATGCCGACGTCACCGGTCACGCGCGGGTGGTCACTGTCGTAACCCCGGTGCGTGGGCAGGTCGAAGGCGACCGACAGGCCCTTCTGCCCGGCCGCGAGATTGCGCCGGTAGAACGCGTTGGACTCCTCGGCCGTGGAGAAACCGGCGTACTGGCGGATCGTCCAGGGCTGGTTGACGTACATCGTCGGGTACGGGCCCCGCAGATACGGCGCCGCGCCCGGGTACGTGTCCAGGAAGTCCAGGCCCTCCAGGTCACGCCCGGTGTACAGCGGCTTGACCGCGATGCCCTCCGGGGTCTCCCAGAGCAGGTCGTCACCGCCGGAGGCGTTCTTGACCGCCGTACGCCACTCGTCGGGGCCGCCGTCGCAGGCCGGGCTCCCCAGCTCGATACCGGAGAAGTCGGGGACGGAACGGTCGGAGGGGACGGTCATCAGGACACTCCCATGCGGTCGAGGGTCGCGGAGAGCACGGCCACGGCATCGCAGCCCGCGAAGACGTACGCGTCGACACCGGCGTACTGCCCGGGACGGCCCGCGAGGAACACGTGCGAGGCGCCGGCCGATCGCA
Organism: Streptomyces sp. DG1A-41; assembly: GCF_037055355.1. Taxonomy (GTDB): domain Bacteria; phylum Actinomycetota; class Actinomycetes; order Streptomycetales; family Streptomycetaceae; genus Streptomyces. The sequence continues at coordinate 7,396,275 of NZ_CP146350.1, forward strand.
GTTCGGTGGCCACCTGCGCCGCCTTCTCCTCGTACAGCGCGTCGCTGGAGCACAGCACGGCCTCGCTCGCGCCGCTGTCTTCGAAGGTGCCCTCCGTGACGGGCTCGATGCCGCCCGCCTGGAGAAGGTTCGAGGCGAAGGTGAGGCGTGCGGTGTGGGCGGTGGCCGGGCCGATCGCGGCGAGGAAGATCCGGGGCCGGGAGCCGGTCTTCGCGAGGTGGGCGTCGGAGCGGGCGCGCAGCGCCTCGTACTCCTCGTCGCGGCGCACCCGCGGCAGCCCGCCGGACGGCGGCTCGGGTGCGCTCTCGCGGACGACCGGCTTCTCCGCGAGGTACGGGAACTCGCTGACGCCCGTGACGGGTTCGCGTCGCGTGGCCAGCTTCCGGCGGCGGGCCTGCCAGGTGTCGGCCAGGTCCTGCGCGAGGTCCCCCGACCGCAGGGCCGCAGCCATGCCGCCGAGCCGCTCGGTACGCCGGAAGAACTCCCAGCCCGCGTGGGCGAGTTCGTCGGTGAGCCGCTCCACGTACCAGGAGCCGCCCGCCGGGTCGATCACCCGGGACAGATGCGACTCCTCGATGAGGATCGTGGAGGTGTTGCGGGCGATACGGCGCGCGAACGCGTCCGGCAGGCCGAGGGCGTGGTCGAAGGGCAGCACGGTGACCGAGTCGGCCCCGCCCGCCCCGGCGGCCAGCGTGGCGATGGTCGTGCGCAGCATGTTCACCCACGGGTCGCGGCGCGTCATCATCACCGGCGATGTCACGACGTGCTGGAGCTGTGCCCCCGCGCGCGGTGCCCCGCAGACCTCGGCCACCCGCGACCACAGCCGGCGCGCGGCCCGCAGCTTGGCGATCGTGAGGAACTGGTCGGCGGTCGCCGCGTACCGGAACTCCAGCTGCGCACAGGCGTGTTCGACGTTCAGTCCGGCCTCGGTCAGATTCCGCAGATACGCCACGCCCGTGGCCAGCGAGCAGCCCAGCTCTTGGGCGGCCGAGCCGCCGGCCTCGTGGTAGGGCAGCGCGTCCACGGTCAGCGCCCGCAGCCGCGGGTACCCCTCGGCACACAGCCGCGCGAGCTCCGCCGCCGGAGCGACGTCGGCCTGCTTCCCGGTCCGGGCCTCCTGACCCAGCGGATCCGCGCCCAGATTGCCGTGCGCCGCCTCCCGGGCGACACCGCGCTCCTGGTACAGCCTCAGCAACTCCCGCGCGGCGGTCCCGGTGTCACGCCCCGCGTCGAGGACGACGGGGGCGAGGTCGAGAAGGACGCCGTCGAGGACCCGGCCGAGCTCCGGCGCCGGAATGCCGCCTTCCCCCACTGTCAGCCACAGGGAGGTGACGCCGTTCTCCAGATCCGCGAGCACCGCGCCGTTGTCGGCCACCGTGTGCCGTTGCCGTACGTCCCAGCCGCCGAGCGTGTTCCCCTCGGCCCGGCCGCCCCGCACGAAGGGTGCGAATCCGGGCAGGCCCGGCTCGGGCGCGGTGTCGTGCGCGGTGTAGAGAGGCCGGGTGCGCAGCCCGTCCTCCAGCGCGGTGGACAGGGCTTCCTCGGCCTCGGCGCCCTCCACTTCCTTGCCCGACTTGCGCAGCACGCCCGCCACAAGGCGCTGCCACTGCTCATGGGGCACATCAGGGAACTCGCCGGCCAGCTCAAGCCCGTCGTCAGGCAGGACCGTCATGCTCGGATGCTAGGACACCGACACAGAGGAGCAGCAGTGGGCGAGCCTGTGACCTTGCCCTCGCCGTTTCTGTGATCCCGATCTCCCCTGCGGGGAGAGATTTTCACAGGGTAACCGGACAGGGAGCAGCCTCCGACAGGGAGCCGCCCTACGACAAGGAGCGTCCACGCCATGGGTACCGCCGTCCACGTCCCGCAGACCCGGGACATGATCGGAGACGAGCTCTCCGGCGACGAGGCGTTCACCGCCCTGCGCCACTACGGAGGGCTGCGGCTGCTGGCCGACTCCTTCGCACGGTTCCGTTACGCGGACGGCTTCACCAACGCGCGGGCCCTCGCCTTCCAGGTGGTGCTCGGGCTGGTCCCGTGCACCGTGGCGCTCGTCGGGCTGGCCACGTCGGTGCACACGGAGGGCGTGGGCCGGGTCATCGAGCTCACGCTCGGCCGGATCGTGCCCGGTGCCAGCGCGCAGGTCGTCGAGGACGCCTTCGAAGGGACGCGGCGCACCGCGCACGGCGATGTCTGGGGCACGCTCGCCCTGTGGCTCGGTCTGGGCTTCGCGCTGCTGAACCTCGCCTCGGCCATGGGCCAGATCGAGCGCGGCGCCAACCGTATCTACGGCATCGAGCGCGACCGTCCCTTCCCGCGCAAGTACGGGCGGGCGATCCTGCTCGCGTTCGCCGCCGGTCTGCCCCTGGTGCTGGGGTTCGTCGTCCTCGTCGCCGGCGAGGCCGTGGGCGACGCCGTGGCGGACTCGGCCGGCTGGGCGGGCAGCGGGTCGCGGTGGTGGGGTGTGCTCGACATCCCCGTGGGGCTCGCGCTGGCGTGGGTGGCCTCCGCCGTGATCTTCCGCTGGTCGCCCCGCCGTGTCCAGCCCGGCTACACCTGGCTGGCCTTCGGCTCGGCCGTGCATCTGGTGCTGTGGGTGTCGGCCACCGGGCTGCTCGCGCTGTACGTCGAGGAGAGCGGTGCCTTCGGCGCCGTGTACGGGCCGCTGACCGCCTTCATCGCCCTGCTGCTGTGGGCCAACCTCACCGCCGTCGCGCTCTTCCTCGGCATCGCGTTCGCCGCCCAGCTGGAGGCGGCCCGCGCCGGCATCGAATCAGCCGTCCAGCCGGACCCCGGACCCGGCGCGTGAGCCCGGACGCCGGCCGAGCAGCCGCGGCGTCCTCAGCGGCTCGCCGCAGCGGTCACCGTCGCGGGGTCCACCCCGGTCAGTTCGACGATGCGGTGCGGTGCCACGCCGGCGGCCAGCGCGCGTCCGATCAGGCCGTCCCGCCCGTCCGCGCAGTCGCGGTAGGCGAGCAGCTCCTCCTCGACCCGGGCGAGCGGCTCCGGTGCCAGCCGGTGGCCGACCCGGCTCAGTTCCTCGTCGCTCAGCGGGACGGGCAGCCGTTCCGCCCCCTCGGGAATGGCCGCCGTCTCCTCCGGCGGCAGCAGGCGCAGGTGCGGGGAGGCCGGCGTGCTTCCCTGAGCGTCCAGCCACGCGCGTACCGCGGGAGTCTCCATGCAGGCGAGCTCCCCGACGGCGGCGGGGGCCACGCCGAGCCGCGCGGACGCGTCGTCAAGCAGGAACAGGCAGGCGTCGTCGGTCATCCTCGGCTCCTTCTCAACTGGGGGATCGACGTCCCATTACCCCGCCGCGCCCGGATTACCGCCGGCTCCGGGAGTCTCGGCCGTTGCGGCCAGAGCCTGTCCGCGACCCCGGCTACCGTGCCCGCATGACGAACACCAAGCGGAGCGTCACCCGCACGGCACCCCGCCTCGGTACCCGGGCCCTCAACCGCGCCACCCTCGACCGGCAGCTGCTCCTGCGCCCGGCCGGGATCTCCGCCGCCGCGGCCGTCGAGCACCTGGTCGGCCTCCAGGCGCAGAACGTCAAGCCCCCGTACTACGCGCTCGCCGCCCGTCTCGACGATTTCGCCCCCGAGGCGCTGTCCCGGCCGATGGCCGACCGCGAGGTCGTCCGGATCGTCACGATGCGCTCCACCATCCACACCCACACCGCGGACGACTGCCTCACCCTGCGGCCGCTGGTGCAGTTCGCCCGGGACCGGGAGCTGACGAACTTCCGCAAGGGACTCGCCGGTGTCGACCTGGACCGGCTCGCCGCCCTCGCCCACGACCTCGTCGAGACCGAGCCCCGCACCATGAAGCAACTGCGCGAGGCCCTGCTCCAGGAGTGGCCGGACGCCGACCCGCAAGCCCTTGCCGTCGCCGCCCGGTGCCGTCTCCCGCTCGTGCAGGTGACCCCGCGCGGCCTGTGGGGCAGGAGCGGGCAGGTCTGCCTGACCACCGCCGAGCACTGGCTCGGCCGTCCCACCGGACCGGCCGCCACGCCCGACGCGGTCGTCCTGCGCTATCTCGCCGCCTTCGGCCCGGCCTCCGTACGGGACATGCAGACCTGGGCCGGACTGACCCGCCTGCGCGACGCCTTCGAACGCCTCCGCCCGCGACTCGTCACCTTCCGCGACGACAGCGGCACCGAGCTCTTCGACCTCCCCGACGCCCCGCGCCCCGACCCGGACACCCCGGCCCCGCCGCGCTTCCTGCCCGAGTTCGACAACCTCCTGCTCTCCCACGCCGACCGCACCCGCGTCGTCCCGCCCGAGTACCGGGGCCGCTCCTGGCAGGGAAACATCGCCCACTGGCGCGCTCCTGGTCGACGGGTTCCTCGCGGGGTTGTGGCGACTGCAGGAGCGGGCCCTCGTCATCGAGCCCTTCGGCCGGCTCACCAGGACCCAGCGGGACGAGGTCACCGCCGAGGGGGAGCGGATGCTGCGGATCATGCACCCGGAGACGCCGTACGACATCCGCTTCGGCGTCGTACGGAGCTGAGCGGAGCGACGCCTCAGTCCGCCCGGCCCGTCACCGCCACCGTCACGCCCAGGCCGATCATCGTGCAGCCGCCCGCACCGCCGATCAGCGACAGGCGACGGTCCGACCGGGCGAACCACGCGCGGGCCGCCGACGCGGTCAGGCCCCACAGCGTGTCCGTGACGAGGCCGATCGAGATCGGTACGAGGCCCAACAGCAGCATCTGCGAGGGCACATGGCCGGCCGAGTGGTCCACGAACTGCGGCAGGACGGCGGCGAAGAACACCACGCCCTTCGGGTTGGTGACGCCGACGAGGACCCCGTCCAGCAGCGTCCGGAGATCCCCGCGAGCCGGCCCCGCCGACCGGGTGCCGATCTGCGATGCCTTCAGTTCCCCACGGCGGCGGAACGCCTGCACACCCAGATACAACAGATACGCGGCACCCGCCAGCTTCACCGTCAGATACACCGTCACCGATCGCTCGACCAGCGAGCCGAGCCCGACCGCGACCGCCACGACCAGCAGGTAGGAGCCGACCACGTTGCCGAGGGCCGTCGCCACGGCGGTGCGGCGGCCGTGGGCGAGGGCCCGGCCGATGACGAACAGGACGCTGGGCCCCGGGATCACGATGACCAGGAGCGACATCACGGCGAAGGCGAGGAGACGGTCGGCGGAAACCACGAGCATCACTCCCATCCGCCGCCATTCAAGCACCCGAACCCGGCCGGCGGCATGGAGAGATGGAGAGGGGGCGTTGCGGGCCGCTCGTGGAGGCCCGCAACGCCCCCTGGTATTTCACCTGAGGGGTGCTCAGGAGCTGTGCCCGGTTACGAGTTGACCTGCGTCGTCACCAGGTTGGAGAAGGTGGTCAGCCGGGTGTAGATGCCCGGGTAACCGGCCTGGGCGCAGCCCTCGCCCCAGGAAGTGATGCCTGCCAGGACGCCCCCGATGAGCAGGGGGCCGCCGCTGTCGCCCTGGCAGGTGTCCACGCCGCCGGAGGTGTATCCGGCGCACACCATGTCGCTCCGCACGAAGTCGGAGCCGTAGGAGCTGCCGCAGCTGGAGTCGGACACGGTCGGTACGGTCGCGGTGCGCAGCTGGTTGGAGGCGCTGCCGCCCGAGGAGGTGGTGCCCCAGCCGAGGATGCGGGCGGTGGTGCCGGCCGCGTACACCGAGGTCTGGGAGGAGGAGACGTACTTCGCCGGCGTGTACGGCATCGACGTCGACAGCGTCAGCACGGCCACGTCGTCGCCGTTGGTGACGTCGGTGTAGCTCGGGTGGATCCATATCTTGCTGACTCTGCTGACTGTGCCGTTGGTGCCGTTGCGGTAGGTGCGGCCACCGACGACGCGCACGCTGCCGGTGGTCTCGCCGACCATGCAGTGGGCGGCGGTGACGACCTTCGTGGGCGAGACCAGCGTGCCGCCGCAGAACTGGGTCTGCGAGGCGTCCGTGATCTGCATGACGAACGGGTACGCGGTCGTCGTGGTCGTGGTACCGCCGACGATCGGCTGGGGCGCGGCGACGGCGGAGGGAGCGGCGAGCAGCGCGGTCGCGGCGGCGGCAGCGGTCGCCGTGGCGACGGCGGCGGCCTTCTTGGCACGGTTGAACCCGAACATGGGTCTCCTCGGGGAGTTGCCGGTGGGGGGTCGCGCGGGTGTGGTCGTGCACGGTGACCCTGACGCCGTTGTTCGGATCTCCGTGTGCCCGGCGAGCGGCACGCGACAAAGCTAGAGCCCGGCAGCATGGGCTCCCAATGAGGGAACCCCCTAAGGGAGTTGGGCAGGGTAAACCCTCGGTCCGGCCTCTTGAAACCTGGTGGGAGCGGGCGGGGTCAGGTCGTGCGGCGGCCCGCCGCCAGCCGGACGATGTCCACCCGCGAACGGATCCCCAGCTTGCGGTAGACCCGGGTCAGGGTCGCCTCGACGGTCTTGACGCTGATGAACAGACGGGCCGCGATCTCCCGGTTGGTCGCGCCCTCCATCACCAGCGAGGCGACCTGACGCTCCATCGACGCGAGGCCCTCCAGCGCGTCGAGCGCGACGGGCGGCGCCACGGAGGCGGGCTCCACCGCCGCGGGACCGGCCGCGTCGACCTGCCGCAGCCAGGGCAGTGCCCGGCAGCGCCGGAACAGCCGGGCGGCCTCGTCGTACGACGCCGGTCCCGGCAGGGGAGTCCCGCCGCTGCGGGGGGAAGCGGCGGCCTGGGTGCGCAGGCGGGCCAGCGCGAAGGCGGCCCGCGCCTCCTCGAGGCCGTAGCCGAGCCTGCCGAGCCGGTCCTGAACGGACGTCAGCCGGACCAGAGCCGCCTGGTGTTCGCCGCGTGCCGCGCGCACCAGCGCCTCGGCCCGGTCGAGGACGGCGAGCACGCTCTCCCGGCCCAGCCGCAGCGCGTGCACCCGTGCCGTGTCGATGACGTCCTGGGCCTCGCCCGGTTCGCCGACGCGGACCAGGGCCTCGGCGAGGTCGCCGTGCCAGCGGCCGCGCGCCGGGTCGTTGATGCCGAGGCCCTGCTCCAGCTCCCGCACCCGGCGCAGCGAACGGACCGCGCCCGCCGGGTCCCCGGCCACCAACTGGGCGTAGCCCAGCGCCGCCAGGGCGCGGGACAGGTACATCTGGTCGCCGTCGACCTCGGCGTGGTCGGCCGCCTCACGGGCGAGGGCCAGCGCCCGGTCGACGTCCCCGGCGGAGGCCTCCGCGAGGGAGGCGAGCATGGCGGAGGCGCCCTCGCCGATCCCGGAGTCCCGGGCGAGCCGCAGGCTCTCGCGGGCCAGGTCCAGGGCCCGGCCGCAGTGCCCGGAGCGCAGTTCCGTGTCGGCGAGGAAGCGCAGGAAGTGCACCTCGCTCTCGACCATGCCGCGCCTGCGCACCTCGCGCAGCAGGGCGGTGATGGTCGCCCGTGCCTCGGGCAGCTGGTCGCTCATGATCAGCCAGCGGAACCGGGCCGAGCCGGCGCCGTTGTGATGGCAGGCCACATACGGGTCCTGGGGTTCCCTCAGCGCCCGTTTGACGGTCTCGGGGGCGCCCGGGTGGCCCATCAGGGTCTCGGTGGAGGCCTGGAAGGACAGCGCCATCAGCTCGGTGCGCCGGTCCTCGCCGCGGGCGGCCAGCTCCGCCGCGTGCGCGGCCTCCTGGCGGGCCTCGGCGAAGTCGCCCTCGACGACCAGGCCGCGCCAGGCCAGCTGGTAGTGAACGAGGGCGAGCAGCCGCGGGTCGTCGCCCGCGTCGGCCAGGACCTGCGGGAAGACGGCGTCGACCTCGCCGAGCGCCTGCCCGGCCGCCTCGATGACCACCATCCAGGCCCGCACCCGCTCGCCCGGCACGGTGGCCCGGGTCAGCACGTCCCGGGCGATGTCCCGGGCTAGGTCGGCCTCGCCGGCGGTGATCGCGTCCTCCGCGGCCTGGAGCCGCCGCTCGTCCGGGCCGGGCGTGCTGTCCGCCGGGGTGTGCCGGGCCGCGAGCAGCCCGAGCGAGGCGGCCACGGACGGCGCCCCGCGGTCCCGGGCCAGCGCGGCGGCCTCGGCGAGCCGGGACGCCACCTCCGGGTCGGTGCCGCTGGTCGCCAGGGCCAGGTGCCGGGCCCGCTCGATCGGGTCGGAGGCCGCCGTGGACAGCGCGGCGTGCACGGCCCGCCGCTCTCGCGCCGGGGCCTCCGCGTACAGCGCGGCCGAGATCAGCGGATGCGCGAACCGTACGGCGGGACCCTCCGCCTCGGTCGCCAGCAGCCCCAGCGCCGCGGCCTGGGCCGTCTCGGCCTCGGCGTGCTCCCGGCCGGCCGCGTGCAGCAGCGCCAGCGTGGGACGGGCACCGGCGCTGGCCACGAGCAGGGTGCGGCGCGCCTCGTCGGACAGCATCTCCAGCCGGCTCAGCACCAGCGCCCGCAGTGAGGTCGGCACGGGCAGGGGCTCGCCGGGCCGGGGCCGGGTGGGGCTCTCGGCGAGGGCGCGGCCCAGTTCCAGCGCGAAGAGCGGGTTGCCGCCGCTGGTGCGGTGGATGTCGCGGATCGTGGAGCGGGACAGGGGGGTGTAGCCGCGGTGGTCGAGCAGCCTGGAGATTTGCGTACGGGACAGCGGACCCAGCCGGACGGCGAGCGTGTCGGGTGGGGACGCGCGTAGATGGCGGTCGTACTCCTGGCCCTCGGTCCGCACCGCGCACAGCATCTGCACGGGCGTGTCACCGAGCCGGCGGGCGGCGAAACCGAGCAGTTCGGCGCTGGCGGCGTCCAGCCACTGGAGATCGTCGGCGACGACGAGCACCGGGCCCTTGGCGGCGAGGGTGCGCAGCGCCGACAGCACGGCGAGGCGCAGCGCGAGCCCGTCCCGCTGGAGGGTGGACTCGCCGCGCCCGGTGAGCGCGGACTCCAGGGCGGTGCGCTGGGCGGCGGGCAGCGCGCCGGAGACCTCGTCCAGGACCAGGCCGAACAGGTCGGCCAGCGCCAGGAAGGGCAGGTGGGATTCGGACTCGGTGGCCGAGCAGCGCAACACGGTCCGGGCCGCACCGGCGTAATCCGCTGCCAGCGCCCGCAGGACCGTCGATTTTCCAATTCCCGCGGGCCCGTGGAGCAGCACACTGCCGCCTCGGCCGAGCTGTTCACGTGCCGACGTGAACAGGTCCTCCCGGCCGATGACCACGTCGGGGCGGCTCCTGGGCGGCTCCTGGAAGTCCCGTCGCACGGTCACCGCTCCCCTCCGTGTGTCGTGTCCTGGCCAATATTAGGCAACAGCCCTTTGAATTTCGGACGGACGGCGTGGTGAGGCAAACAACAGCGGAGGTCCGCGCGCGAATTCACTGGTCTCCCGAATGCGGCGGAACACGACGGTGGCGCCCGGTAGGGAACCCGTCAGCATATCGAACGGGTAAGGGTAACGGAAAACATCGCAAACTTACGGCAACCATCCCGCCCGGCGCGCGGCGACCACGGCCTCGCCCCTGGTCCGGGCCCCCAGCTTCCGCATGGCCGTCCGCAGATACGCCTTGACGGTCTCGGGCGTCACGCCCAGCCGCTCGGCCGCGACCGCGTTCGTGGCCCCCGCGGCGACGCACGCCAGCACGTCCACCTCCCGCGGCGCGAGCCGGACCCGGTCCGACGGGGCGGACTCGGCCGTCAGCAGGGCACACGCGTCGAGCAGCTCGGCCCGCAGCCCGGGATCCGCGATCTTCGGGGCCAGCGCCCGCAGCGCCGCGTGCGCCTCCCGCACCTGCTCCCGTCCCGCGCCGGCCCCGCCCTCGGCGGCGAGCGAGCGGGCCTCCTCCCGCACGACCAGCGCCCGCTCCACGTCCCGCGCCGCCTCGACGGCCTCGTCCAGCATCCGCCCGCCCAGTGGCAGGGCCGTGCGCAGCGCCCCGTACAGCACCCCGCGCACCGAGTGCCGTACGACCACCGGCACGGCCAGCACCGAGCGCAGCCCCTCCACCGCCACCGGGGCGTCGTACTCGTGGCTGATCTGCCGCGACACCGAGTAGTCCGTCACCACGCACGGCCGGACGAGCACCACCGTCTTGCCGCCCAGCCCGTTCCCCGGCGTCACCACCAGCGATCGCAGGGCGTGCGTGGCCGTGCCGCTCAGTTCGCTGATGCGCATCTGCCGTCCGGCCTCCATCAGGCCGCCGAAGGCGACCGGAAGGCCGGTGGCGCGCCGCAGACGGAGCAGCGCGTTGCGAATCTCGACCGCCTCGGACGCGTCTGCTGTCACCTGCTCGCCCCTTCACTACGGCTCCTGCGCGGCGCACCCCCCGTTCGGGGGTAGTGAGACCTGCATCACGGATTACACGATGGTTCGGAGCCGCCCGGCAATGGTCCGGCACCAAGGAGGACGAATGGCATCGGCGACGGAGGTGTTCCGCAGCGCGCGGGACTTCCTGCTGGAACACCGCGAGGACTACGGCACGGCCTACGAGGGCTTCCGCTGGCCCCGTCCCGACCGCTTCAACTGGGCGCTCGACTGGTTCGACGAGATCGCGCACGGCAACGCCCGCACCGCGCTGCACATCGTCGAGGAGGACGGCCGCGAGACGCAGCTTTCCTTCGGGGAGATGTCCGTACGCTCGGCCCAGTTCGCCAACTGGCTGCGCGCCCGGGGCGTGCGGGCCGAGGACCGGATCCTCGTGATGCTCGGCAACCAGGCCGAACTGTGGATCACCGCGCTCGCGGCGATGAAACTGCGGGCCGTCGTCATCCCGGCCACCCCGCTGCTCGGCCCCGCCGACCTGCGTGACCGCGTCGAGCGGGGCCGGGTCCGGCACGTCATCGCGCGCCCCGAGGACACCGGCAAGTTCGCCGAGGTCCCCGGCGACTACACCCGCATCGCCGCGACGGACGCGGGAGCCGTGCCCGAGGGCTGGCTGCCGCTTCACGACGCCTACGGCGCCTCCGCCGACTTCACGCCCGACGCCCCCACCCGGGCCGACGACCCGCTGATGCTGTACTTCACCTCGGGCACCACCGCCCGGCCCAAACTCGTCGAACACACCCACACGTCGTATCCGATCGGCCACCTGTCGACCATGTACTGGATCGGCCTCAAGCCCGGCGACGTGCATCTGAACATCTCCTCCCCCGGCTGGGCCAAGCACGCCTGGTCCAACCTCTTCGCCCCCTGGAACGCCGAAGCGACCGTCTTCCTGTTCAACTACACGCGTTTCGACGCCGCCCGTCTCATGGCCGAGATGGACCGGGCCGCCGTCACCACCTTCTGCGCCCCGCCCACCGTGTGGCGCATGCTGATCCAGGCCGACCTGACGCAGCTGCGCACCCCGCCGCGCGAGACCGTCGCCGCCGGCGAGCCGCTCAACCCGGAGGTCATCGAGCAGGTCCGCCGCTCCTGGGGCGTCACCATCCGGGACGGCTTCGGCCAGACCGAGACGGCCGTGCAGGTCGCCAACAGCCCCGGCCAGCCGCTCAAGACCGGCTCGATGGGCCGGCCGAGCCCCGGCTACCGCGTCGAGCTGCTGGACCCCGTCTCGGGCGCGCCCGGCGTGAGCGAGGGCGAGATCGCACTCGACCTGTCGCACCGCCCCGTCGGCCTGATGACCGGCTACCACGGCGACGCGGACCGCACGGCGGAGGCGATGGCCGGCGGCTACTACCGCACGGGCGACATCGGCGCGCGCGACGCGGACGGCTACATCACCTACGTCGGCCGCGCGGACGACGTCTTCAAAGCCTCCGACTACAAGATCAGCCCCTTCGAGCTGGAGAGCGCGCTGCTGGAGCACGAGGCGGTGGCCGAGGCGGCCGTCGTGCCCGCACCGGACGAGCTGCGGCTGGCGGTGCCGAAGGCGTACGTCGTCCTGGCGGCGGGCTGGGAGCCCGGCCCCGACACCGCGAAGGTGCTGTTCGAGCACTCCCGTGAGGTCCTGGCCCCCTACAAGCGCATCCGCCGCCTGGAGTTCGGCGACCTGCCCAAGACCGTCTCGGGCAAGATCCGCCGCATCGAGCTGCGCGAAGCCACGGAGGCCGGGTCGGACGCCGAGTACCGCGAGGAGGACTTCCGGTGAACTCGTACAGTCATGGCACCAGCGATACGGCTCTGCTCGGCGACACCATCGGGGCCAGCCTGGACCGCGCGGTGGCCACCTGGCCGGACCGTGAGGCACTGGTCGACGTGCCGTCCGGGCGGCGCTGGACGTACGCGCGGTTCGGCGCGGCCGTCGACGAACTGGCCTCGGCGCTGCTCGCCTCCGGGGTCGCCAAGGGCGACCGGGTGGGCATCTGGGCGGTCAACTGCCCCGAGTGGGTCCTGGTCCAGTACGCCACCGCCCGCATCGGCGCGATCATGGTGAACATCAACCCGGCCTACCGCACCCACGAAGTCGAGTACGTCCTCGACCAGGCGGGGATCTCCCTCCTGTTCGCCTCCCTCGGCCACAAGACGAGCGACTACCGGGCGATGGTCGACCAAGTGCGGCACAAGTGCGCCGAGTTGCGGGAGGTCGTGTACTTCGGCGACCCGAGCTGGGACGCGCTGCTCGGGCGGGGGACTCCCGGCGCCCGGATCACGGACGACGGCCTGTCCTGCGACGACCCGATCAACATCCAGTACACGTCGGGCACGACGGGCTTTCCGAAGGGGGCCACCCTCTCCCACCACAACATCCTCAACAACGGCTATTTCGTGGGCGAGTCGATCGCCTACACCGAGCGGGACCGGATCTGCATCCCGGTGCCCTTCTACCACTGCTTCGGCATGGTCATGGGGAATCTGGCCGCCACCTCGCACGGCTCCTGCATGGTCATCCCGGCCCCGTCCTTCGACCCGAAGGCCACGCTGGAGGCGGTCCAGCAGGAGCGCTGCACCTCGCTCTACGGCGTCCCGACCATGTTCATCGCGGAGCTGAACCTCCCCGGCTTCGCCTCGTACGACCTCTCCTCCCTGCGCACCGGCATCATGGCGGGCTCGCCCTGCCCGGTGGAGGTGATGAAGCGGGTGGTCAACGAGATGAACATGGCCGAGGTGTCCATCTGCTACGGCATGACGGAGACCTCGCCCGTCTCCACGCAGACCCGGCGCGACGACGACCTGGAACACCGCACCGGCACGGTCGGCCGCGTCCTGCCGCACATCGAGGTGAAGATCGTCGACCCGGCGACCGGTGTCACCCAACCACGCGGCAGGACGGGCGAGTTGTGCACCCGCGGCTACAGCGTGATGCTCGGCTACTGGAACGAGCCGGAGAAGACCGCCGAGGCCATCGACGCGGGCCGCTGGATGCACACCGGCGACCTCGCGGTGATGCGCGAGGACGGCTACGTCGAGATCGTCGGCCGCATCAAGGACATGATCATCCGGGGCGGGGAGAACATCTACCCCCGCGAGATCGAGGAGTTCCTCTACGCCCACCCCAAGATCCAGGACGTCCAGGTCGTGGGCGTCCCGCACGACCACTACGGCGAGGAGGTCCTCGCCTGCGTCATCCCCCACGACCCCGCCGACCCGCTGACCCTGGACGAACTCCACACCTTCTGCCGGGGCCGCCTGGCCCACTACAAGATCCCGAGCAGACTTCAGCTCCTCGACTCCTTCCCGATGACGGTGTCCGGCAAGGTACGCAAGGTGGAACTGCGGGAGAGGTTCGCGGGCGGGCAGAGGTAGAACAGCTCGGGGTCGCCGTCGTCGAGGCCGTGGACCGGACCGGCATTTGCAGCACGCCGTAGCCCGCGGAGCCGCGCGTGGATCACCGCGGCTCGGTCACAGCGGTGCGCGCATGCACACGCGTGGCCACCGGTCCAGGCCGTGTTCGGCCTCCGTCGCGCGGATCTCGCGCAGGCCGGGCGTGAGGTCCGCCTCCGCGATGGTGTGGAAGCCGAGGCGGGCGTAATAGGGAGCGTTCCACGGGACCTCCGCGAAGGTGGTCAGCGTCAGGGCTGTCAGGTCCTCCTCGCGGGCACGGTCGGCGGCGTACGCCAGGAGGGCCCGGCCGACACCCCGGCGCGCGGCGCGCGGGTGGACCGAGACCTGCTCGATGTGCAGGGCGCCGTCCACGGGTTCGGCGACGAGGTACGCGGCCGGGTGGTCCCGCTCGTCCACCGCGACCCAGCAGCGGCCCGCCCCGCGGTAGCGCTCCAGTACGTCGAGCGCGGGCGGTTCATCGTCGGCGATCTCCGGCATGCCGAGGTCGCGGAAGGGGGTACCGGCCGCACGTTCGACGCCCTGGAGGGCGGGGAGTTCGGCGGCGGTCGCGGGGCGGATGCGCATGGGATGAGTATGCGGCGCGGTCGGCACCGGGATGAATCCGGTAAACACGCCGCCTTGCAGCCGGTGCAACTCCTTTGTGACTCCTGTCGTCTCGGCCGTAGAGGAGTCCGCCCGTGCTCATCTCCCGGCCGCGCCGTTCCGGCAGGTGCAGGAAGCCGGCCGGCACGGCATGGTGAACCGGCTCAAGGCCGTGCTCGCCGGGCGCGGACCAGGACCGGTCGGGCCGCGCACAGCCGGAGCCTCACGCCGGCTTCGAGGGCCGCACGCCCGCCGCATCACGCACGACACCCGTGCTGTCCCCACGCAGCACCTCACCACCGTCCTGGTTGACGATCACGATGCCGAGTTCGAGCTCCGTCCCGGACCGCGTCCGCCTCAGTGCCCGTACCGTCACGCGTGCGGTGATGGTCTCGCCTTCCCAGACGGGCTTGAGGAACTCCCAGTTCATCCGGCGGGCGATGTAGTCCAGTCGCCCGCCGATCCGCGTCGCCAGCGATGCCGTCAGCAGACCGTGCGCCATGACGGGCCCGTCGGCCGAGACGTGGTGGCGCCCCTCGTCGCCCACGAGCGACGCGAAAGCGGCGATGTCCTCGGCAAGGATGGTGCGTTGTGCCGTGAGCACCTGACCCACCACGAGGGCGGACGCCCTGTTCGCTCCGCCCGTTCCGAAGTCACCGTTCTGCGCCATGGTTTTCCCCTTTTTCGTTCGTTCCACGAGCCCGTCAGGCGGGCACGGGCTCCGGGGCGGACCCGTCGAAGGGCGGGTAGGTGCGGCGGCCCATGCGCCCGGCCGCGTCGATGTAGTCGGCGAGGGCGTTCCGGGACCGGGCGAGCGCGGCCATCTGGTCGTCCAGCCGGCGCAGCCGCGCCCGCATCGCCGCCAGCAGTTCGGAACACCCGAGCAGTTCCGGGGCCTCTCCGACCGCACAGGGCAGCAGATACGCGATGTCGTCGGACGACAAGCCCGCGCCGAGCAGGTGGCGGATCTGTTTCACCCGCAGTACGGCGCTCTCGTCGTACTCGCGGTATCCGTTCGTGCCGCGGCCCGCCTCCAGCAGGCCCTGGGCCTCGTAGTAGCGCAACTGATGGGCCTTGACGCCTGTCCGGCGACCCAGTTCCCCGATCCGCATGAAAACCTCGCTTGACCTTCACATCGGTATCAACGTTGACGATGCTGCCATGAACAGAACCGACATACCCGTGACAGTCATCGGACTCGGGCTGATGGGCCAGGCACTCGCCGGCGCGTTCCTGAAAGCCGGGCATCCCACAACCGTGTGGAACCGTACGACCTCCAAGGCCGACGAGCTGGTGGCCCGAGGCGCACGGCTCGCGCCGACGGTCGGCGACGCGCTCCAGGCCGGTTCCCTGACGGTCGTCTGCGTCACCGACTACCAGGCCGTGCGAGAGCTGTTCGGCACGAGCGATGTCGAACTCGACGGCACGACGCTGGTCAATCTGACCTCGGGCGACTCGGCCCAGGCCCGGGAGACCGCCCGATGGGCCGAGCAGCGCGGCGCCCGCTACCTGGACGGCGCCGTCATGGCCGTCCCGCCGGCCATCGGCACGCCCGAGGCGGTGATTCTGCACAGCGGCCCGCAGGTGGACTTCGACGCGCACAAGCCGACACTCGACGCGCTCGGCACCGTCACCCACCTCGGTGCGGACCACGGCCTGGCGTCCCTGTACGACGTGGCCGGACTGGCCATGATGTGGAGCGTCCTGAACGCCTGGCTCCAGGGCACCGCGTTGCTCAGGACGGCCGGTGTCGACGCCGCGACGTACGCGCCGTTCGCGCAGCAAATCGCCGCCGGTGTGGCCGAATGGCTGCCCGGATACGCCGAGCAGATCGACAGCGGCTCCTTCCCGGCCGAGGTGTCGGCCCTGGAGACCGACGCGCGGGCCATGGCGCACCTGATCGAGGAGAGCGAGGCGGTGGGCGTCAACGCCGAACTGCCGAAGCTGTTCAAGGCGATGGCCGACCGCTCGATCGCCGCCGGACACGGTGGGGAGCAGTACCCCGTGCTGATCGAGGAGTTCAGCAAGCCGGGGCCCGGCGACGACTGAACTGTCCGGGCGTGTCACGGCGCCCGGTTCCCCGTGCCGGCGGCGTCCAGTGCGCCGGCCGGGGCGTTCACCGGCCGCGGTGTGCCGGTGAGGTCGAGGACGAACAGCGGGATGCCGAGGGCGTCGGCGCGGGCCCGGGCGTCGTCCGCGTACCCGGCGAGGGAGAAGTACAGGCAGTCCGCCGACTCCGTCATGGCCGTCAGCCACAGGCACTCCACGTCCCGCAGGGTCGCCGGACGCATGGCGGGGTCGACCAGCGCGACGACGCCGCGGGCGGCGAGGCCGATCCCGGACGGCGGCCGCTGGTCCGCCCGCCGGACGCCCCGGTAGCCGAGCCAGCGCAGGTACAGCGCGGCGGCAGTGACGGCGTCGAGCGCGGTACGGATCGTGACGGAACGGAAGGGCGGCCGGTCGGTGCCGGCACCGGCAGAGGCAGGGGTTCCCTCAGTGGGGGCAGAGGCAGCGGCTCGCCCGGCCGTGGCTGCGGCGTCGCGCGGGCCTGTCCCGCTGCCCGGCCCCGGCGCGGCATCCCTTACGGCTTCGGCGTCCGCGTCGACCGCGATGTCCCGGTCAGCCCCGAGGTCGTCGTCGGCTGTCGTGTCCTGGCCCGTCGCGCCGCCAGGCTCGAGGTCGTCGTCGGCTGTCGTGCCCTGGCCCGTCGCACCACCAGCCCCGAGGCCCTCCTCCGTGGCCATGTCCTGGCCCGGCCTGCCGCCCCGGCCGGCCGCGCCCCGCCCCTCCGTCACCGGCACCCGCAGCACCACCCCGCACGGGCACCCCACCTCCGGCCGTGGCCACTCCCCGTGTCGGCCGCAGGACTCGCACCGCACCGTCACCCAGTCGTCCTGCCAGACGCGATGGGCGACGGGTGTCACCGTCCCGTCCCGGTCGAGCCGCGGGGCGACGGGGGCTCCGCACGCGCACGGATACGACGGGGCCGTGAAGCGGTGTTCTCGTCGGCAGGACGGACAGCGCACCGGCACGCTCTCGGCCATGACCACTCCAGTACGGCTCACATCGGGTCAGCGCGTCCATCGTGCGCCGGTGAACCCCTGCCTGTCCGCCGCTTGCCCCTCTCTTGACGCCCTTCGCCCGCCACACATACATTAATTCCAGATCGCAGAAGTTAGTTTCCGCAATACGGAAGAGCTCACCGCGGGGCGCGACGGGAGTGCGAATCCGACAGCCGAAGCAGGAGTACTCGATGGCTCGAATGACCGCTGCCCGCGCGGCAGTTGAGATCCTCAAGCGCGAGGGCGTCACCGACGCGTTCGGTGTCCCGGGCGCGGCGATCAACCCCTTCTACGCGGCGCTCAAGGCCTCCGGCGGCATCCACCACACTCTCGCCCGCCATGTGGAGGGCGCCTCGCACATGGCCGAGGGCTACACCCGCACCCACGCGGGCAACATCGGCGTCTGCATCGGCACCTCCGGCCCGGCCGGCACCGACATGATCACGGGCCTGTACTCCGCGACCGGCGACTCCATCCCGATCCTGTGCATCACCGGCCAGGCCCCGACCGCCGTGATCCACAAAGAGGACTTCCAGGCCGTCGACATCGCCTCGATCGCCAAGCCGGTCACCAAGATGGCCGTGACCGTGCTGGAGGCCGCGCAGGTCCCCGGCGTCTTCCAGCAGGCCTTCCACCTGATGCGCTCCGCCCGCCCCGGCCCGGTCCTCATCGACCTGCCGATCGACGTCCAGCTCACGGAGATCGAGTTCGACCCGGAGACGTACGAGCCGCTCCCGGTCTACAAGCCCGCCGCGACCCGCGCCCAGATCGAGAAGGCGATCGGGATGCTGAACGCCGCCGAGCGGCCGCTGATCGTCGCGGGCGGCGGTGTCATCAACGCCGACGCAGCCGAACTGCTCGTCGAATTCGCCGAGTTGACCGGCACCCCGGTCGTCCCCACCCTCATGGGCTGGGGCGTCCTGCCCGACGACCACGAGCTGAACGCCGGCATGGTGGGCCTCCAGACCTCGCACCGCTACGGCAACGCGACCTTCCTGGAGTCCGACTTCGTGCTCGGCATCGGCAACCGCTGGGCCAACCGCCACACCGGCAAACTCGACGTCTACACCGCCGGACGGAAGTTCGTCCATGTGGACATCGAGCCCACCCAGATCGGCAAGATCTTCGCCCCGGACTACGGCATCGCCTCCGACGCCAAGGCCGCGCTGGAGCTGTTCGTCGAGGTGGCGCGCGAGCTGAAGGCGGCCGGCCGGCTGCCCGACCGCTCCGCCTGGGCGGCCTCGGCGCAGGAGCGGAAGGCGACCCTCCAGCGCCGTACGCACTTCGACGACATCCCGATCAAGCCACAGCGGGTCTACGAGGAGATGAACAAGGCCTTCGGCCCGGAGACCCGGTACGTCTCCACCATCGGCCTCTCGCAGATCGCAGGCGCCCAGATGCTGCACGTCTACCGGCCCCGCCACTGGATCAACTGCGGCCAGGCCGGCCCGCTCGGCTGGACCATCCCGGCCGCGCTCGGCGTCGCCACGGCCGACCCGGAGGCGTCCGTCGTCGCGCTCTCGGGCGACTACGACTTCCAGTTCATGATCGAGGAACTGGCGGTCGGCGCGCAGCACAAGATCCCGTACGTCCATGTCCTCGTCAACAACTCCTATCTGGGACTGATCCGCCAGGCGCAGCGGGCCTTCGACATCGACTTCCAGGTCAACCTGGAGTTCGAGAACATCAACGCGCCCGAGCTCGGCGTCTACGGCGTCGATCACGTCAAGGTCGCCGAGGGCCTCGGCTGCAAGGCGATCCGCGTCACCGACCCCGCCGAACTCGGCGCGGCTTTCGAACAGGCGAAGAAGCTCGCCGCCGAGTACCGGGTGCCGGTCGTCGTCGAGGCGATCCTGGAGCGCGTCACCAACATCTCCATGTCGACGACCAACGACATCGGCAACGTCGTGGAGTTCGAGGAGCTCGCCACCGAGCCCGGCCACGCGCCGACATCGATCAAGACGCTGAAGGTCTGACGCGTACGCGGGAGAGGGGCGGCCCGTCCGGGAGGACGGGCCGCCCCTTACGCGTGCGTGCCCCCTGGCCCGGGCACACCCAAACCGCGGTCAGGCCCCGCCGCCCCCGCACCCGCCCCCGCCCCCGCCGCAGTAGGAGTGACCCCCGCCGCCCCCGCCCGTACCGCGCGGTGAGTGCTTGAGGAGGCTCCTGCCGCCCACCTCGGCCCGGCGGATCAGCCCCGCCCGCAGGGCGAAGCGCGGCACCAGCAGTCGCAGGGCCGCCTCTCCGTGCAGCGCGACCGCGAGCAGCCGGTCGTGGTCCGTCAGGCCGCGCCTGCTCGCGGGCAGCGGGTGGAGCTGCCGCAGCTCCCGCACATGGCGGCGGGCGCCGCGCGTCGGGCCGAGCACCGGGTAGCGCAGCAGGCCCGCCTCCGCGAGCGGGATGGGGCCCGCCGCCCCCGTGCCGGCGGGCCCCGTGTGTCGAGAATGTGCCCGGCCCCGGGGGCGGTTGAAGCCCCCGGGGCCGGGTTCAGAGGTTCATTTGAGGGTTCCGTACCAGGCCTACGACCGGTGCCGTACGCGTGTTCACGCCTCGTGGTGTTCCGACAGCCCCGGCCAGTCGTCCGGGCCGCCGCCCTGCCATTCGACGATGTCGCTCTCCGCGACGTCCGTGACGTACAGGTCCGCCAGCCGCAGGATCTCGGCGACGTCGTCGGCGTGCGTGGCGACGCCCAGGGGCTCCTCGCCCAGGGTGACCCGGCGGGATCCGTCCAGGGCGGGGGGATGGACCACGACATGCGGGTGCTCGGTTGGATGTGCCATGCCTTCAGGCTGCTGCGACCGGGCCCAATCCGCACCCTGAGACGGGCTGGCCGTCCGGCGGCGCGAGGCCGGGCGCGACAGGACGTTCGCGCCGCCGGACGGGGTCTGCGGGGTGGGCTGGTGCTGGTACTGCGGCCGCGGCGGGTGCGACGGAGTCCGGAACGGGCTTCCCTCAGGTCGAGAAGCCCGCCCGGGCCCTTCACCACCGCACTGGCTCACACTCCGCCGCGGTCCGCGCCCTGCCCGCGTCCGTGCCCGGGGCGACCACCCCTCATCCGGGTCGCCCGGGCGGTCGGACGCGGTCAGGGAGTTCAGTCCTCGCGCAGGGCGCGGACCGCCTCCTCCACGCGCCGCCCGTACTCGGGGTCGGCGGCGTGGAAGTGCGCGAGGTTCTTCCCGATCACGTCGTCGCGGGAGACCTGGGAGAGGCCGCCGGCGATGTTCGCGACGAGCCGGGACTTCTCCTCCGCGGACATCAGCCGGTACACCCGACAGCGGGCGGCCGGTCTCCACCGGGCCGTCGTAGGAGTTCGGCTCGTAGTTCTTCGCCTGCCGGCCCTGGGCGTTGGGCGCCATGAAACCGTCACGGCCGGAGTTCCGGGCGGTCGTGGCCCGGGGCGCGTTGACGGCCAGCCGCGTGTGGTTGACGCCCAGGCGGTAGCGGTGGGCGTCCGCGTAGGCGAACAGACGGCCCTGGAGCATCTTGTCGGGCGCCAGGCCATCTGGTGCGTGGCCTCGGGGGAGTGGGCCCAGGAGTCCCAGACGTCGTCCGGCTCCTGACGGCCCGTGAACGGGTCGCGCTTCTGGGAGCGGATGAAGTCCGGGAACCTGATCGGGTCCTCGATGAAGAACACCGGGGTGTTCTTGCCGACGAGGTCGTAATTGCCCTCGGCCGTATAGAACTTGACCGAGAAACCGCGCGGGTCGCGCACCGCGTCCGCGCCGCCGAGACTGTCGGCCACCGTCGAGAAGCGCAGGAACACCTCGGTCCGCTTGTCGGCCTCGGCGAGGAAGTCGGCGTGGGTGAAGCCGGTGACGTCGTCGGTCACCTCGAAGTGGCCGTAGGCGCCGGAGCCGCGGGCGTGCACCACGCTCCCCCACTGCCTTAAGGGCGTGGGCGGTACCCCCACCGGGATGCGCTCGCGGTTGAAGCGCGCGAGCTTCTCCAGCAGATGCTGGTCCTGGAGCAGAAGCGGGCCGCCGACGCCGGCGGTGGCGGAGTTCTGGTTGTCGGCGACGGGGGCGCCGGACTCGTTGGTGAGCACGCGCTGCGACATCGTGACCTTCCGTACGAGAGGGCACCGGAAAAATGTTTCCGCTTTGTGGAGCCTAGGGTCGGGGTGTCGGAGCGTCAACAGTTTGTTGAAGTGGTGGGTATGGCTGGGTCCGGGCGGCGCCGCCGCTCTGGGCGCGACAGGACAGGTGTCAGCGGCGGCGCCGCCCGGGGTCTGGAAGACCTCAGATGGATTGCGGGGTCAGACCTGGGCGCCGGAAAGCCGCTCCACGGCCCGCAGCAGCGCCGAGTGGTCCAGGCCGCCGTCCCCCTGCGCGCGCAGGCTCGCGACCAGCTGGGCGACCACGGCGCCGACGGGCAGGGCCGCGCCCACGTTGCGGGCGGCGTCCGTGACGATGCCCATGTCCTTGTGGTGCAGGTCGATGCGGAAGCCCGGCTTGAAGTCCCGGCCGAGGAAGTTGTCCTTCTTGCGGGTCAGCACGGTCGACCCCGCGAGGCCGCCGTTGAGGACGTCCAGCGCCGCCTTCAGGTCCACGCCGGACTTCTCCAGGAAGACCACGGCCTCGGCGCACGCCTGGATGTTCACGGCGACGATCAGCTGGTTGGCGGCCTTCACGGTCTGGCCTGAGCCGTGCGGGCCGCACAGCACGATGGTCTTGCCGAGCACCTCGAAAATCGGCTTGGCCTGGTCGAAGTCGGCCTGCTCACCGCCGGCCATGATGGACAGCACGGCCTCGATGGCCCCGGCCTCGCCACCGGACACAGGGGCGTCCAGGACGCGGATGCCCTTGTCCCCGGCCGCCTTCGCCAGGTCGACCGAGGTCTGCGGGGTGATCGAGGACATGTCGATCAGCAGGGCGCCGGACCTGGCGTTCTCCAGGATGCCGTCGGGGCCGTAGGCGATGGCCTCGACCTGCGGGGAGGCCGGCACCATCGTGATGACGATGTCGGCGTCGCGGACGGCCTCGGCGATCGAACCGGCCGCGGTGCCGCCTGCGGCGGCCAGGCGGTCCAGCTTCTCCCGCTCCAGGGTGAATCCGGTGACGTCGTAGCCCGCCTTGATGAGGTTCTCGGACATGGGGGAGCCCATGATGCCGAGGCCGATCCACGCGATCTTGGGAAGGCTGTTGCTCATGATGGGGGTGCCTTTCGGTGCGGGGGGGTCAGCGGGGCAGCCAGTCGAAGGCCTCGGCGCTCGGGCGGTCGCCCGGCTTGTACTCGAGGCCGACCCAGCCGTCGTAACCCGCCTTGTTCAGCTGGTCCAGGAGGTCTTCGAGGGGCAGGGAGCCCGTGCCCGGGGCGCCGCGGCCGGGGTTGTCGGCGATCTGGACGTGGCCGGTCTTCGCGGCGTACCGCTCGATCACCTGCGGCAGGTCCTCGCCGTTCATGGACAGGTGGTAGAGGTCCATGAGGAAGCGGGCGTTGCCCAGTCCCGTCGTGTCGTTGACCTTGTCGACGACGCCGACGGCGGCCGGTGCCGACACCAGCGGGTATGACGGCGACTCGGGCTGGTTGAGTGCCTCGATCAGCAGGATCGCGCCGATCCGGTCGGCGGCCCGGGCCGCGAGCGCCAGGTTCTCCAGCGCGAGCGCGTCCTGCTCGGCCGGGTCCACGCCCTCGACGCGGTTGCCGTACAGGGCGTTGAGCGCCTTGCAGCCCAGGGACGCGGCGAAGTCGGCCGCCACGTCGATGTTGGCGCGGAACCTCTCCGACTCCTCGCCCGGGACCGACAGGGCGCCACGGTCGGGGCCGGGCAGCCGGCCGGCGTAGAAGTTGAGGCCGGTGAGCTGGACGCCGGCGTCCTCGACGGCCTTCTTCAGCGCGTCCAGCTCCGACTGTTCGGGGGTGGGCGAGTCGACCCAGGGCCACCACAGCTCGACCGCCGTGAAGCCGGCCGCGGCGGCGGCCGCGGGACGCTCCAGGGGCGGGAGTTCCGTGAAGAGGATCGACAGGTTGACGTTGAAGCGCTGGTCTGCGAATCCCATCGGGCCGCGCTCCCTTCCGCTGTGTTCCGTATTGTGGAAGTTGCTTTCTGCTTACCGGAAGACTGCCGTCGGGTGTCGTGGCTTGTCAAGAGGGCGGTTTCTCCGGGCGGGGCACCTGGGCGTCGTGGAATACTTCGGTGGCCTGACCTGACCTGACTTGGCACAGCGGGGGAGTGCACGGTGAGCGTGATCCCGGCCTGGAGTGCGGGTCTCGGACTCGGTTTCCTCGTCGCCCTGCCGCTCGGCCCCATCGGACTGCTGTGCGTGCGCAGTGTTCTGCGCAACGGCTTCCTGTGCGGATTCGCCATCGGTCTCGGCGCGGCGGCCGTCGACGTGCTGTACGCCGGCCTGGGCCTGGCGGGGGTCGGCAAGCTGCTGGACATCCCGGTGCTGCGGACCGCTCTCGGGCTCGCCGGTGCCGTGGTCATGGCGTATCTGGGCTTCCGCTCGGTGCGTTCGGCGTTCCGGGCCAGGATCACGGTCGTCGGTACCGAGGGCGAGACGGTGCTGCCGTGGGCGGCCTTTCGTACGGCTCTCACGGCGACGGCGGCCAACCCGGCGACGATCGGCTACTGGGCGGCGGCCTTCGCCGCCGCCACGGCGGCGAACGTCACCGGCACCCTCGCGGACTCGCTGGCCATGCTCGTAGGCGTCGGCTCCGGCACGCTGCTGTGGTTCACCACCCTCAGCGCCGGGGCCGTGCTGTTCCGGCGCTACATCACCTCCCGGATGCTCCGGGGCGTGGACCTCCTGGCAGGCGTGGGCGTCATCTTCTTCGGCGGGGTCCTCGCGTACCAGGCCATCGGCTGACCGAACGGCGAGGCCGGTCGCGGATACGCCCCGGCGGCGCGGGCGAGATCTACCCGGGCAAGGGCAACGGCACCTTCGGCTCCAGCTTCTCGGTCCGCACCGGCTGGAACCAGTACGACTCCGTGCGGCCACGGCGACTTCATCGGCGACTTCATCGGCGACGGCAGAGCCGACCTGCTAGCCCGCCAGGCCGGCACCGGCGACCTGTACCTGTACAAGGGCACCGGCAAGACCGGCTCCGAGGCCTTGTCCTCCCGGATCGTGGTGCGCAGCGCCTGGACCGGCTACAACGCCTTCGACGCGGTTGGAGACGTCAGCGGCGACGGCAACGCCGAGTTCCTGGCCCGCACCTCCGGCGGCACGCTCTACCTCTACCGGGGCACCGGGAAGGCGACCTCCGAGATCTTCGCTCCACGGTCTCGGTCGGCACCGGTTTCCAGCAGTACGACATCTGGGGCTGAAACCGCAGGCGAGCGAGGCTCACCCCCGCCCGGGGAACCGGTTCCCCGCGACGATTCCCGGCGGTGGAGGACGATGGAGAGCGATGGAGGGCGGGTGCCCGCGCGCGGAACGCGGAGTGCTCGCGCAGGCGGTCCGGTCCGCCCCGGCGTCGGCTAGGGTCGCACAGGTCACGACGGTTCTGGGGGCAGCATGCGACTGAGAGTGGAGTTCACGACCGAGCCCTTCGACCTCGACGAGGCACCCGCGCACGCGCTGGTCGCCCGCGAGGTCGTGGAGGCCGCCGAACTGGACGCCGTGGACGTCGGCCCGTTCGGCAACACCGCCGAGGGCGGTGCCGACGCGGTGCTCACCGCCGTGGACGCCCTGCTCCGCAAGACCCTGGAGGCGGGCGCCACCCGGGTCTCGCTCCAGGTCAACGTGATCGAGGAGGGCGAGGCGTGAGCGGCGCCGGGGACGAGCCGTTCATCGCGGCCGTGAAGCCCCTGGTCGACGCCATGGGCGGCGAGATGATCCCGCCCGACGAGGCCGGCCCCGACGACGTCGTCCTGTCCTGGGAGGGCCGCGACGCCGTCGCCGTACGGCTGCCGCAGCTCGCCGACTCCCTCGACCACATCCTCGCCGCCATGGAGCGCCGCAAGGGCATGCCGCTGGCCGACCTGGACCGCAAGGCCAAGCAGGAGGTCGTACGGATACTCGAGGCGCGCGGCGCCTTCTCCGTACGGCACGGGGTGGAGACCGTGGCGAGCGCCCTGGGCGTCAGCCGCTTCACCGTCTACAACTACCTCAACCGCGAGAAGGGGACCTGACCGGGCGCATGCCCTGACCGGCCTCATGCCCGGTTTCGCCGCCTCGCCGGGTTTCGTCACACGGAATTTTCAACAAACTGTTGACGTGCTGTCGCGGGAGGGCGTTAGCTATCGGCACGCCCGTTCAGCACGAAGGCCGTATCCGGCCACGGAGGCTCCCGTGACTTCCACTTCCACGCCGCCGGGCCTGGCCCGGTTCAACGCCCTCGAGGAGCACGCGGCCTTCACCGCGCTCCACGAGGCGTGTGCCTCCACGGCGTGGGCGAAGCGGCTGCTCGCCGCCCGTCCCTACGCCACCCCCGAGGCCCTGTACGCCGCGAGCGACGCCGCCATGGCGGAGCTGACGGCGCAGGACCTCGCGGAGGCGATGGCCGGCCACCCGCCCATCGGCCGCCCGAAGCCCGGCGACCCCACCTCGGCCCGGGAGCAGCGCGGCATGGCCGGCGCCTCCGACGAGCTCAAGGCGGAGATGCTGGAGCTGAACCTCGCCTACCAGGAGAAGTTCGGCCACGTCTTCCTGATCTGCGCCACCGGCCGGACCGGCGAGCAGATGCGCGACGCGGTCAGGGAACGGATCGGCAACACGCCGGAGCGGGAACGGGAGATCGTCCGCACCGAACTGGGGAAGATCAACCGCATCCGCCTGGCCCGACTCGTCGAAGAGGACTGACCGCAGCATGAGCACCTCCGCCACCGCATCCGTGTCCACGCACATCCTGGACACCAGCGCCGGCCGCCCCGCCGAGGGCATCGCCGTCCAGCTCTCCGCCCGCAGCGGACGCGTGGCCCACTGGCAGGCGCTCGGCGGCTCAGCGACCGACGCGGACGGCCGGTGCAAGGACCTCCCGGCCCTGCCGGAGGGAACCACCCACGTACGGCTCGACTTCGCCGTGGAGCCGTACTTCGAGAAGAAGTCCGCGAACGACGCGAAAAGCCAAGCCGATGCGCAGCAGGACGCCCCCGCGAATCGGGACAGCGGCGCCGGTGTGTTCTTCCCGGAGGTGGCGATCACGTTCGCCGTCGTACCGGGCGAGCACTACCACGTACCGCTGCTGCTCAACCCGTTCGGCTACTCCGTATACCGAGGGAGCTAGCTACTCATGCCCACCATTCTGGGACAGAACCAGTACGGCAAGGCCGAGAACCGAGTCGTCAAGATCACGCGGGACGGCGCCACCCATCACATCAAGGACCTCAACGTCTCCGTGTCGCTGAGCGGCGACATGGACGAGGTCCACTACTCCGGCTCGAACGCCAACGTCCTCCCCACCGACACCACCAAGAACACGGTGTACGCGTTCGCCAAGGAACACGGCATCGAGTCCGCCGAGCAGTTCGGCATCCACCTCGCCCGCCACTTCGTCACCAGCCAGGAGCGGATCCACCGGGCCCGGATCCGCATCGAGGAGTACGCCTGGGAGCGGATCGAGACCTCCGAGGCCAACTCACGGTTCATCGGCGCCGACGAGGTCAAGCACTCCTTCGTCCGCAAGGGCCAGGAGGTCCGGCTGACCCAGATCACCTACGACGGCTCGTCGTGGGAGGTGATCTCGGGCCTGAAGGACCTCGTCGTGATGAACTCGACCAACTCCGAGTTCTGGGGCTACGTCAAGGACAAGTACACGACGCTGAAGGAGGCCTACGACCGCATCCTGGCCACCCAGGTCTCCGCCCGCTGGCGGTTCAACTGGACCGACGACGACCAGCGCGTGCCCCACTGGGAGAAGTCCTACGAGCAGACGAAGAAGCACATGCTCCAGGCCTTCGCCGAGACGTACTCGCTCTCGCTCCAGCAGACGCTGTACCAGATGGGCGCGCGGATCATCAACAACCGCAGCGAGATCGACGAGGTCCGCTTCTCCCTCCCGAACAAGCACCACTTCCTGGTCGACCTGGAGCCGTTCGGCCTCAAGAACGACAACGAGGTGTACTTCGCGGCCGACCGCCCCTACGGCCTGATCGAGGCGACGATCCTGCGGGACGGCTGCGAGGCGAAGATCCCCGTGGACCTCACCAACCTCTGACGTTCCCTCATTCGGCACCCGTGGCCGGGGAACCCTTCTCTTCGGCCACGGCACTCAAACCCCCAGGGTCCTGCCGTGCCCCCTCCACCTCAGCGCAAAGGACGAACCATGGCAGCAGCCCAGCGCATCGTCATCGAGAACTGTGCGATCGCGACCGTCGACGCCGACGACACCGAGTACGCCTCCGGGCACGTCGTCCTCGCCGGCAACCGCATCGAGTCGGTCGGCGCGGGCAAATCCCCCGAGCACCTGGAGAACGTCGTACGCCGTATCGACGCCTCCGGTCACCTCGTCACCCCCGGACTGATCAACACCCACCACCACTTCTACCAGTGGATCACCCGGGGCCTGGCCACGGACCACAACCTCTTCGACTGGCTGGTCGCGCTGTATCCCGTCTGGGCGCGCATCGACGAGCCGATGGTGCGCGCGGCGGCCCAGGGCTCGCTCGCGATGATGGCCCGCGGCGGCGTCACCACCGCCATGGACCACCACTACGTCTTCCCGCACGGCTCCGGCGACCTGTCGGGCGCGATCATCGGCGCCGCCCGCGACATGGGCGTCCGCTTCACCCTCGCCCGCGGCTCCATGGACCGCAGCGAGAAGGACGGCGGCCTGCCCCCGGACTTCGCCGTCGAGACCCTGGACGGCGCGCTCGCGGCGACCGAGGACACGGTCCGCCGGCACCACGACTTCTCCTTCGACGCCATGACCCAGGTAGCCGTCGCGCCCTGCTCGCCTTTCTCCGTCTCCACCGAACTGCTGCGGGACGGCGCCCAGCTCGCCCGCCGCCTCGGCGTACGGCTGCACACCCACGGCTCGGAGACCGTGGAGGAGGAGAAGTTCTGCCACGAACTGTTCGGCATGGGCCCGACCGACTACTTCGAGTCCACCGGCTGGCTCGGCGAGGACGTGTGGATGGCGCACTGCGTCCACATGAACGACTCCGACATCGCCGCCTTCGCCCGGACCAAGACCGGCGTCGCGCACTGCCCGTCGTCCAACGCCCGCCTCGCGGCCGGTATCGCCCGCGTCCCCGACATGCTCGCGGCCGGCGTCCCGGTCGGCCTCGGCGTCGACGGCACCGCGTCCAACGAGTCCGGCGAACTCCACACCGAGCTGCGCAACGCCCTCCTCATCAACCGCCTCGGCGCGCACAAGGAGGCCGCCCTGAACGCCCGCCAGGCCCTGCGCCTGGGCACCTACGGCGGCGCCCAGGTGCTGGGCCGGGCGGCGGAGACCGGCTCCCTGGAGCCGGGCAAGCTCGCCGACCTGGTCCTGTGGCGGCTGGACACGCTCGCCCACGCCTCCATCGCCGACCCGGTGACCGCCCTGGTATTCGGCGCGGCGGCCCCGGTGACCGCCTCCTTCGTGAACGGCCGGCAGATCGTCGAGGACGGGCGGCTGCTCACGGCCGACGAGGACGCCATCGCCCGCTCGACGCGGGACGAGGCCCGGCGGCTGGCGAGGATCGCCGCGCAGGGCTGAACACCCGGATGACTCCGGCCGGGAGGGACGGCTCCCGGCCGGTGGCCGCGGACCCGAGCGGGGTCCACGGCGGCTGTCTCCGGGGCGCTCGTGTACGCGTGCGCCCCGGAACGGCCACCCCCCGTCACCTGCATGCCCGGTCCCTCCCCCAAGCTCTCGGCTTCGCTCGAGCAGGGAGGTACCCCCATGACCACCAGCACCACCTCCTTGACACCCACGGCCGTCATATGACGAAGCCGTGTAACCGACCGGAGGGAAACCGCCGTGGCCGACCACCCCGTTGACGAAAAACTCCCCGCGCTCAAGATGGCGACGACCGGCCTCCAGCATGTGGCCGCCATGTACGCGGGAGTCGTCGCCCCACCCCTGATCGTCGGCGCGGCCATCGGCCTCTCCGCCACCGACCTGACCTTCCTCACCGGCGCCTGCCTGTTCACCGCGGGCCTCGCCACGCTCCTCCAGACCCTCGGCATATGGAAGATCGGCGCCCGGCTGCCGTTCGTCAACGGCGTCACCTTCGCCGGTGTCGCCCCGATGACCGCGATCGTCGCCTCCACCGAGGACAAGTCCGACGCCCTGCCGGTCATCTTCGGCGCGGTCATCGTCGCCGGACTCCTCGGCTTCATAGCCGCCCCCGTCTTCTGCAAGGCGGTCCGCTTCTTCCCGCCGGTGGTGACGGGCACGGTCATCACCCTGATCGGCATCTCCCTGCTCCCGGTCGCCTTCGGCTGGGCGCAGGGCCCCGACCCGGCGGCGCACGACTACGGTTCGGCGACCAACCTGGGGCTGGCCGCCGGCACCCTCGTCATCGTCCTGCTGCTGCGGCGCTTCACCCGGGGCTTCGTCAAGCAGATCGCGGTGCTGCTCGGCCTGGTCGCGGGCACACTGATCGCGATTCCGTTCGGCGCCACGGACTTCGGCCCGGTCGCGGACGCGGCGGTCATCGGCTTCCCCACCCCCTTCCACTTCGGCGCGCCGCAGTTCCAGCTCGCCGCCATCATCTCCCTGTGCGTGGTGATGGTGGTCTCGATGACCGAGTCGACCGCCGACATGCTGGCATTGGGTGAGATCGTCGACCGCCCGGCCGACGAGAAGACCATCGCGGCCGGCCTGCGCGCCGACACCCTCGGCTCGGCGATCAGCCCGCTCTTCAACGGCTTCATGTGCAGCGCCTTCGCCCAGAACATCGGCCTGGTCGCGATGACGAAGATCCGCAGCCGGTACGTCGTCGCAACTGGCGGCGGATTCCTGGTGCTGATGGGCCTGTGTCCGACGGCCGCCTCGCTCATCGCCGTCGTCCCGCGCCCGGTGCTCGGCGGGGCGGGCGTGGTCCTGTTCGGCTCCGTCGCGGCCAGCGGCATCCAGACCCTGGTCCGGGCCGGCCTGGACAAGGACAACAACGTCCTGATCGTGGCCGTCTCCCTGGCCGTCGGCATCATCCCCATCACGGCGCCGGAGTTCTACCACGCCTTCCCGGAGACGGCGCGGATCGTCCTGGACTCGGGCATCTCGACTGGCTGCGTGGCGGCGGTCCTGCTGAACCTGGTCTTCAACCACCTGGGCCGACGCGACCGGGACGCCCAGGACGTCACCCACCCGATGGAGGCGGGCGAGGAGATCACGGGCGTCCCCAGGACCCCGGCCGCACCGTGAGACCGGCGGACACAGCTCCGGACTCCACTCCGGCAGAGAGGTCGGCCGGTGGCCGTCAAGGGTGCCGGCTCCTGCTCGCCGGTGCCGACAGCCACCGCCGGCCTCGGTACCGGTCGGCGGCCGGATCTGCGTCAAGCACCGCTCCGGGGACTTCGCCCTGCTCGTGCCTCACCACAGTGGCACCTGAGGGGCGGCGGGCGCGAGGTCCCGCCGCCCCGCCCTTCCGGGCCCTCTCTCAGGCGCGCCGCTCCCGCAGCACCGCCGCCGCCAGCACCAGCGCCCCGGCCGCGATCACCGTCGCCACCCGGAACGCGAGCTGGTAGCCCTCCGCCGTGGCCGCCACCAGCTCCGTGCCCCGGTCGAGCAGGCCGTCGGTGTGCCAGCCCGCCAGCACCGACAGCACCGCCAGACCCAGCGAACCGCCCACCACCTGCGTGGTGTTGAAGAGCCCGGACGCCAGCCCCGCGTCCTCCTCGCGGGCCCCGGACATCGCGAGCCCGGTCAGCGCGGGCATCGCGGCGGCGAAGCCGGTGGCGAGCAGGAGCAGCGGCGGCAGCACGTCGGTGACGTACCGGCCGTCGACCGGGGCCCGGCTCAGCAGGGCCATGCCCACGACGATGAGGACCAGCCCGGCCAGCAGCACCCGGTACGCGCCGAACCGGCCGACGGTACGGGCCGACAGCCCCAGCACCAGCCCCGATCGCGACCGGCGCCGGCAGGAACGCCGTGCCGGTGAGCAACTCGCCGTATCCGAGCACGCGCTGGACGTAGAGAGCGCCGATGAACTGGAAGCCGTACATCGTCGCGATCATCAGGATCTGCACGGCGTTCGCGCCGCTCAGCAGCCGGGAGCGGAACAGCCGGAGCCGCAGCAGTGGACGACCGGCCCGGGCCTGGCGGAGCGTGAACGCCAGGAACAGCAGGAGGGCGAGGGCGCCCAGCGGCAGGGTGGTAATCAGGGCGCGCTCGCCGGCGCCGACGATGACGTACACCGTCAGCATCAGCGCGCCGGTGACCAGCGCCGCGCCGGGATAGTCGGCGCCCTTGCCGAGCCCGGCGCCGCGGTCCGGCTCCAGCACGCGGACGGCCGCGAGCCAGGCGACGACCCCGATCGGCAGGTTGATCAGGAAGATCCAGTGCCAGTTCAGGAGCGCAGCATCGAGGGCATCAGCCGCAGGATGCTGACCTTGACGCTGCGCAACCTGGAGCGGGACGGCCTCGTCACGCGCACGGTCCATCCGACGGTGCCGCCGAAGGTGGAGTACGAACTGACGCCCGTGGCCCGGGAGTTGCACGAGACCCTGCAACGCCTGACCGACTGGGCCGAGCGCAACAGGGTCTACATCGCCGAGTCGCGCGCCTCCTACGACGAGGAACACGCGCCGGAGCCGGTCTGACCTAGAGCCCGAACAGGCCCGGGTCGGTCGCCAGCTTCCTGAAGTGCTCCTGGGGGCCCGCGACCAGCTTGCGGGCCTTCAGGTCCAGCAGGCCGCCGACCGCCGTGATCTCGGCCGCCACCGTGCCGTCGGTCTTGCGGATGGTCTGCTCGATGCGGAAGGTCTTGCCCTCGCCCCAGGCGAAGGCGCAGGTCACCTCGACCTCGTCGCCCGCGAGCAGCTCCCGCTTGTAGCGGATGGTCGTCTCCAGGGCGACCGGGCCCACGCCGCTGCCGATGAGGGCGGACTGGCTGATCCCCGCGGCCCGCAGTAACGACCAGCGGGCGTGTTCCGCGTAGTTCAGGTAGACGCTCTGGTTGAGGTGACCCTGTACGTCGGTCTCGTAACCGCGGACGGTCACCGGGACGGAAAACGGCTCGCTCATGGGCTTCCCCTCTCGCACCGGACACTCGTGGCGTACGCAACGATCCACCGATCCTGGCATGCCCATCACGCCCGGCGCGGCGAGGCCAGGAGATAGCGGGTCCCGGTGCGCGGCTCGCGGTGCTCGCTCACCTGCCAGCCTGCCCCTTCCAGGGTGGCCGTGCAGGCCCTCAGCGCCTCGCCGTCCGGTTCGTGCACGGCGACGGCCTCCGGCTGCGGGGTCTCCCGCACCCGGTAGCCCCCGGCGTCCCGCCCGGCCGGGTGGTGTCCGGCCGCCTCCAGCGCGAGTGCGGCGGCCTGCACGAGATGCGTACGCTCCCAGCCGCACGGCCGCTCCACGGCGCCGTCCGGGTTGGTCATCCGGCGCAGCTCCAGCAGCCCCTGCCAGGCGCTGTGCACCTCACGGCGCCGGGCGGGCCCGGCCTGCGGCGCCGCCTCCTCGCCGCCGACGCGCGCGGCGAACACACCGGCGCCGGCGGGGGCCTCGGCGGCGGGCTCGGGCACCTGTGCGACGCCCTGCCGTACCCGGTGGCCCTCCGGCGTCAGGAAGTGATCGTGCGGCGGCCTCGGGTGACGGAAGGCGAGCCCCCGCTTCACCAGCGCCTCGAGCTGTGCCTCCGTCCCCCGCAGCCGGCCGGTCACCGGGTCGGCTGCGTCGATGACACGCCGCTGCGCGGCGGTCGGCGTTCGGGTCACGGCGCGCTCCTCTCCGGCACGGGCCCCGGGGCACTCGCCCCACCTGCTGGAAGGCTACGACGCGCCACTGACAATCGCGCCTACTGCCGGTACCCGCCGAGGAACCGCCCGATCCGCCCGATCGCCGCCTCCAGGTCGTCCGCGTGCGGCAGGGTCAGGATGCGGAAGTGATCCGGGGCCGGCCAGTTGAAGCCCGTGCCCTGCACCACCTGGATCTTCTCCCGCAGCAGCAGGTCCAGGACGAACCTCTCGTCGTCGTGGATCTTGTGCACCTTGGGGTCGAGGCGCGGGAACGCGTACAGCGCGCCCTTGGGTTTCACGCACGTCACACCCGGGATCTCGTTGAGCTTCTCCCAGGCCACATCGCGCTGCTCCCGCAGCCGGCCGCCCGGCGTGGTGAGCTCCCGGATGGACTGCCGGCCGCCGAGCGCGGCCTGGATGGCGTACTGGGCGGGCGCGTTGGCGCACAGCCGCATGGAGGCCAGCATCGTCAGGCCCTCCAGGTAGTCCTTGGCGTGCTGCCTCGGACCCGTGACCACCAGCCAGCCGGAGCGGAACCCCGCCACGCGGTACGTCTTCGACAGGCCGCAGAAGGTGAGCACCACCAGGTCGGGGGCGAGTGCGGCGGCCGAGTGGTGCACGGCGTCGTCGTAGAGGATCTGGTCGTAGATCTCGTCGGCGAACACCATCAGGCCGTGCCGCCGGGCGAGGTCCAGGATGCCCTCGACGATCTCCTTCGGGTAGACGGCGCCGGTGGGGTTGTTGGGGTTGATGATGACCACGGCCTTCGTACGGTCCGTGATCTTCGAGGCCATGTCGTCCAGGTCCGGGTACCAGTCGGCCTGCTCGTCGCAGAGGTAGTGGACCGCCTTGCCGCCCGCGAGGGTCGTCACCGCCGTCCAGAGGGGGAAGTCCGGGGCGGGGATGAGGATCTCGTCGCCGTCCTCGATCAGCGTCTGGACGGCCATGGAGACCAGTTCGGAGACGCCGTTGCCGAGGAAGACGTCGTCGACGCCGACCTCCAGGCCCAGGGTCTGGTAGCGCTGGGCTACCGCACGGCGGGCGGAGAGGATGCCGCGCGAGTCGGTGTAGCCGTGCGCCTGCGGCAGCATCCGGATCATGTCCTGGAGGATCTCCTCCGGCGCCTCGAATCCGAAGAGCGCCGGGTTGCCGGTGTTCAGGCGCAGCACGCTGTGACCGGCCTCCTCCAGCGCGTTGGCGTGCTCTATCACCGGGCCGCGGATCTCGTAACAGACCTCGCTCAGTTTGCTCGACTGCCGGAACTCCATGCGCCGTTTCCCCTCGCTCACTGGTGTTGCTTGGTTTTACCAAGTAGCAGCTTGGAAAGTCCAACAACTTGTCTAGACTGCGTCGCATGCCACCTCGCCGAAGCTACGACCAGTACTGTCCCGCCGCTCGCGCCCTCGACGTCGTCGGCGACCGCTGGATGCTGCTGATCGTCCGGGAGCTCCTCGCCGGTCCCCGCCGCTACACCGACCTGCACGCGGACCTGCCCGGCGTCAGCACGGACGTACTCGCCTCCCGGCTCAGGGACATGGAGCGCGACGGCCTCGCGACCCGCCGCCGGCTGCCCCCGCCCGGTGCGGCCTACGTGTACGAACTCACCGCGCGGGGGCGTGAGTTGCTGCCCGTGCTCCAGGCGCTGGGGGAGTGGGGGCAGGCGGAACTCGGGGAGCGGCGGCCGACGGACGCGGTACGGGCGCATTGGTTCGCCCTGTCGCTGCTGCGCCTGCTGGACGGGGAGGGACTCGTCGAAGTCCGCCTGGAGGAGGGGCTGTTCCACCTGCGTGCCGGTGCCGAGGAGGGGCCCGTGTACGGCGACGGGCCCGCCCCCGGGGAGCCGGACGCCCGGCTGGTCCTGGACACCGGCACGTGTACGGCTCTCAGCCGGGGGAGCTGAGCCTGGCCCGGGCCGTGCGGGAGGGCCGGGTGGAGGTGAGAGGCGAGGGCATGCTCGCCAAGGCACTTCGCGAGGCATGAGCTCGCCATCGCCCTCCGTGAGGCTTGGCCTCGTCATGGCCCTCCGCGAGGCACGAAAGAAGGCCCGCACCGGGGCGGGTTTCGAGGGCGAGCCAGGCGGTGGGGCATCGGTGGCTCCCGGTCGCCCCGGGCGCGCCTCGACGCCGTGCCCCCAGGCGTTCCGCGAGGGAGATCAGAAGGCCCGCAGCCGGCGGTCCTCCTGAAGCACGGTCAGGCGCTCGGCGGCACCCGTGCCGGCCGTCCCGCGCCGCGCGTCAGCGCGTACCCGGCGACCCCCGCCAGCGCCGCCAGCACGCCGCCCACCGCCGTCCACACCCACCGGTCCGACCACCAGCCGGACGCCCAGCCGTCCTCGGGCTGGAGGCCGGCCAGTACCGCCGCGTTCTCCTGCTGATCCTCGGACTTCGTCGCGATGCCCGGCACCAGCGGCTCGGCCAGCGAGCCGTCCACCGCCGCCGGGCCGCCGATGTCCTTGGAGTCGGCGCGGACCTCGGTGTCGACCGGGAGGCCCAGGTCGGAGGCGGGGACGCCGGTCGCCGTCAGTCGGATGTAGTAGGTGCCGGGCAGCGGGTCGTTGGCCCACGGCTCCGACCAGGCGCGGACCGTGCGCAGCACGCAGGTCAGGTCCACGGAGGAGGCGTCCGCCGCCGCGGTGCGGGTCTGTGCACCGTACTGGCAGGCCTGGCGGCGGCGCAGGCCGTCGTACACGTCGATCTGCCAGGTCTGCGCGGCGTGGGTGTCCGGCAGCTTCACCGTCGCCCGGACCGTGGGGCGCTGTCCGGTGTCGGCGGGGAACGACCAGTACAGGTAGTCGCCCGTGGAGCCGCTCGCCGTGGCCCGCTGCCCCTGCTCGAACTCCGTGGCCGTACGGAAGGAGGTGCCCGCCCGGGTGGGTGCCGCCGACGAGTCCCGCGACGGACTCGGCGAGGCGTCGGCCACGGCCGGAGCGGCCGCCAGTCCGAGGGTCAGCAGCGCGGCGCTCAACACACGTACCGTTCGCATCAGTTGGTCCTCCAGACCGCGACCCGCCAGCGCGAGAGCCAGCCCCAGACGAGACCGGCGAGGAAGCCGGTGAGAATCAGCGCGCCGAGCAGCCACCAGCCGCGGCCGAGGCCGAAGGAGGCCACGTCGCCCGCCTGGCTCGGGCCGTCCACGACGTCGACGGTCAGCTCCAGCGGCAGGCCGGGCGTGGTCTTCACCCCGGAGGCCGCAGAGAAGGAGTGGGTGACCGCCAGGCACACGGTCTCCGCTGCCGGCTTGTCACTGTCGGTGCCGTCACGCTCGGGCTCGGGGTACCTGAGCCCCGTCGAGATCACATCCGTGCGGCCGTCGCCCGCCGCCTCGCCGCGCACGATCTCCCGGCCGTGTGCCGTGACCGCCCGCAGCAGCACCCCGTAGCCGGGGTTCACGGCCCGGTCGGCCGCCACGCTCACCGAGGCCCGCAGCTCCTGGCCCGGCAGCACGTCCACCCGGTACCAGCGCTGCTGCCCGAACTCCTCCCGGTCCGTGTACAGCCCGGACTTCAGCGCCGGTGCCCCGGTGCACTCGGCGGCGCCCTCGACCGGCACCGGCGTCACCACCGGATCGGCCGCCCGGTCCACCAACTGGTTGACCCGGTCGGTGAGTTCGTCCTGATGCTCCACCGAGGTGTACGTGCCGCCGGTGGCCTCGGCGATGCAGCTCAGCTGCCTGCTGAGCTTGGCGGTCGGCACCAGGCCCAGCGTGTCGATGGTCAGGCCGATGCCCTTGGCGGCGATCTCGCGGGCCACCTCGCACGGGTCGAGCGGGGCGCAGGTGTCCTCGCCGTCGCTGATCAGCACGATGCGCTTGGAGCCGTCGCCTCCGTCCAGGTCGTCGGCCGCCTTCAGCAGGGCCGGGCCGATCGGCGTCCAGCCGGTCGGGGTGAGCGTGGCGACGGCCGTCTTGGCCTCGGTGCGGTCCAGGGGGCCGACCGGATAGAGCTGAGCGGTGTCCTTGCAGCCCGTCTTCCGGTCGTCCCCGGGGTAGTCGGCACCCAGGGTGCGGATGCCGAGTTCGACCTCCTCGGGCGTCGCGTCGAGCACCTCGTTGAACGCCTGCTTCGCGGCGGCCATCCGCGACTGCCCGTCGATGTCCCGTGCCCGCATCGAGCCGCTCACATCGAGGACGAGGTCGACCTTGGGGGCGTCCTGGCCGGTGGGTTCACCGGCGGCCGCTCCGGCCGGGAAGGCGAGCCCGGCCGTCAACGCGGCGAGCAGGGCGCAGACCGCTGCCACCGGCCGTTTTCTTGTGATCATCGGCGGATCTTATTGATCACCGGCGCGGTGTTCCAAAACGGGGCTCAGCCAAGGGGGTTGGGCAGTTGCGCCCACTGGTCCCCGGCTGTCTGCGGCGAGAGCCGCATCAGCGTCAGCGCCTTGGCGGGCAGCGGGTCCGCGCGCAGCGCCGCGAGGTCCGGGGTGCGGGGCAGATCCCGTACGGCCGTCTCCAGCGCCTCCGCGAGCGCCGGCCCCGACCCTGCCGTGCCGGCCAGCGCTCCCGCGACCAGCGAGCCGAACAGCTTGCGCCGGAGCGTGCGTTCGTCGTCCGTGACCATACGGGCGGGCAGGTCGGGCACCGTGATGCCGTGCCGGGCGAGGCGGGCCGGGCTGACGCGGATGTCGGCCAGGTCGCGGTAGACCAGCCGGAGCGGATCGCCGGCCGGTGACAGGATCACCAGGAGGTTCTGGCCGTGCGCCTCCAGGGCCACGCCCAGCTCCAGCAGCCGCAGACCGACGGTGAGGGCGAGGCGCGCGAAGCCGGCCAGCCAGGCGGGGGAGCGGGGGAGCTCCGTCGTGGCGAGCGCCGCCACCGGCACGACCCGTTCGCCGTCCCCCGCATACGTCTCCGGCGGTTCCCGCAGGACGGCCGCGAGGTCGGGGAGCCGGCCGCCGCAGCGCCCAGGGTGCGGGTCATGTGCAGCAGTCCGCCGGTGTGCGCCGCCGGCGTCTCGGCGAACTCCGACAGCACCTCCGACGCCGCGACCGAGGGCAGCGAGATGTCCCGCACCGAGGACGTCAGCCGGACGCTGAGCGAGGTCTTGACGTGCGGCCCGCCGGGCAGCGCGAGCGTCCGCAGCGCCATCAGGGGACGCCCGGCGCGCCGCTCCTCGCACACCCGCTTCAGCACATGCGCCGCCTGCCACGGGTGCACCGGCAGCACCACCCGCTCCCCGTCCCGCAGCTCCCGCGGCCACGCGCCCGTCACCAGGCACTCCTCCGCCCGCACCGGCACCAGCCCCAGCTCCACCAGCGGCCGGTGCTCGGGCCCGTAGGCGAGCTGCTCGGCCACCGAGAACCCGGGCCGGGAGCGGCAGGTGGGGTGGAACGGATGCCCGTCGACGATCCGCTGCTCCCACTCCCAGTCGCGCTTTGGCCACCCGTCCGTAACGCGCCCCTCCTGTCCCGCTCTCGACAGCGCCAACGAGGCGACACTGTGCCCGAGTTCGGCGGCGAAGGACGCGGAGTGCGGTACCGCGAGGTCGGTCACCAGCCGGGCCGGATCGTCGTACTCCGTCTCGTCGAGCCGTACGACGCTGACGTAGGCACCGGTCGCGTACGGATCCGGCCGCGGGCCGTGCAGCCGGCGGCCGTCGGACAGGTACAGGGTCAGCCCGTCCCGGCCCTGATCGCGGCGGGTGACCCAGGGCAGCGGATCGTGGGCGAGACCGCGCCACAGACGGGACAGCACGGCCGCCCTGGCGCCGGGCAGTCCGGCCTCGTACCGCGGCAGGAGACCGGGGCGTACGACGGCCAGTTCGTCGGCGACCTCGGCCTCGGCGGTGGGGGAACGGTGCACGGGCGGGCTCCTCGGGTACGAATGGGGCGTCGCGGCGGGATGACGACGACACGCATACTGATCATCTCCGCCCGGAAGTCCGGAAATCCGGAAAGACCGCAGGGAACGAGTGGAACGCGTGGACCTCATGCCCCCGCCCGACGGCGACGACTCCGCCCAGGGCGCATCCTCCCCCGGCGACTCCGCCCAGGACGGCCCGGTCGCCGGCGGTCTCGCCGAACGGGCCGACGCGTACGCCGCCGTGCCGCTGCTGAACTGCCTGCTGCGGGAGGTGGGGGAGCGCGTGGAGCCGGGCGTGTACCGGCTGCGGACCAGCGGCCGTCTGTTGCGGGTGCGGGGCCGCCGCCGATTCACCGGACCCGAGGTGCACGTGGACGGCGCCTGGCACCGCCTCACCCACGCCGAACTGGTCAAGCTCACCGCCGAGGAACTCCGCCGCCGGACCGGCCTGTCCAACTTCGGACTGCCCGCCGAGATGATCGACAGCCGGGACGCCGTGGCCGCGCTGCTGGCCGCCCGCGCCCGGGCGATCCCGCCCGCCGACCCCTATCTGCGCTCCGAACAGTGTCTCCTCACCGGCCACACCCACCACCCGGCCCCCAAGGCGCGCGGCGGGGGCCCGGCCGCCGACTGGCTGCCGTACGCGCCCGAGGCGTACGCCCGCTTCCCGCTGACTCTGCTCGGGCTGCGCGAGGACACCGTCGTCGAGGAGGGCGACACCTCGGCCCTCGACGCCCTCGGCACGGCCCCGCCCGGCTACCGGCTGCTGCCCGCCCACCCCTGGCAGCTCGACCTGGCCGGCCCGGAGCTCGCCGACGCCTTCGCGGACGGCAGACTCGTCCGGCTCGGCACGACCGCCTTCGACACCTGGCCGACGGCCGCGATCCGCACGCTCTACGCGCCCGGCCACGACCTGTTCCTGAAGTTCAGCCTGGACGTGCGCATCACCAACGACATTCGCCGGCTCTGGCGCCACGACCTGCTCGCCCTGCGCCGGACCGACGCGGCCGTGTGCGCCGCCTTCGAGACGTTCGACGGCCCCCCGGCCTGGCTCAGCGACCGCGGGTACCGCACCGCCGACTTCGCCTTCGAGGCCTTGGCCGTCCTCGTCCGGGACGGCTTCGGCGGCCGTCTCCTGCCCGGCGCGACCCCGCTGCTCGCCGCCGGTCTCGTCGAGGGCTTCGACGGCAGCCCGCTCGACGGGGCCGCCGACCCCGAGGCGTGGTGGGCGGCGTACCTGGCGCAGGTGGTGCCCCCGGCCCTGACGGCCTTCGCCCGGCACGGTGTCGTCATCGAGGCGCACCTCCAGAACACCCTGGTCGCCGTGGACGCCGGCGGCACGCCCGTGCAGGCGCTGTACCGGGACGCCGAGGGCGTGAAACTGCTGCCGGAGGTGTCGCGGGAGGCGGGCTGGGAGCGGCTCGTGTACTGCCTGGTCGTCAACCACCTCGCGGAGATCGCCGGCGCCCTCGCGGAACGCCACCCCGGCCTCGACCCCTGGCCCGCCGTCCGCCGCGAACTCGCCCGCCACGACGTCCCCGAGATCCCCGCCCTGCTCGCCTCGCCCACCCTCCCCGCCAAGACGAACCTGCTGCTGCGCTGGACGGGCGCGGACGGCGCGGACGCGCGCTACCTGCCGCTGCCGAACCCGCTGCGCGGAGCCTGAGAGCCGAGGTTCGCGGTCAGGGTGAGGGTGGCTGTCCACGACCTGCCGCCGTCGCCGTCGGGTCCGGCTCGTGGGCGGGCTGGGCCTCGTCGTCCATGTCACCGCGCAGGGCGGCGATGACGAAGGCCGTCATGGCCCCGGCGGTCTCCCGCAGCCGCAGGGGCGTCACGACCGGGAACACCGCGCCGACCAGGCTGGTGACGATGCCGGTGGGTACGACACGGTCACGCCCGTGGCCGAAAGGTGATGCCCGCGTAGACGCCTACCGCCGACCGTTACCTCACCAGATCTCACGCGGCGAAGGTTGCCTCGCCCAAGTGCAGGTGGGGAGGGGGGTGCCCGAACCCTAGCTCAGCCCGCCCCGGCTGGATCCGGCCATTCTCCGCGAC
Organism: Streptomyces sp. DG1A-41; assembly: GCF_037055355.1. GTDB lineage: Bacteria > Actinomycetota > Actinomycetes > Streptomycetales > Streptomycetaceae > Streptomyces. The sequence goes on from NZ_CP146350.1 coordinate 7,437,168, forward strand.
GGCATGTGCACCCGAGCACAGGCGTGCTGGTCAGCGCCCAGTAGAGTGCGCCTCTGTTGTCCCCGAACCACGAGGTACCGCGCAGTGACCCCCGCACCTGACGCACCGACCGCCGCCGTGACCGTCGTCGGGCTCGGGGCCGACGGCTGGGCGGGGCTGCCCGACGCCTCCCGCAGCGCACTGCGCGAGGCCGACGTCCTGATCGGCGGACCCCGCCAGCTGGATCTGCTGCCGCCGGGGTGCACCGGGCAGCGCGTCGCCTGGCCCTCGCCGCTGCGCCCCGCCGTCCCCGGCCTGCTCGCCGCGCACGCCGGCCGCCGGATCGCCGTACTGGCCAGCGGGGACCCCATGTTCTACGGCATCGGCCGCGCCCTCGCCGAGGAGACCGGCGCCCTGCGCGTCCTGCCGCACCCCTCCTCCGTCTCCTACGCCGCCGCCCGGCTCGGCTGGCCGCTGGAGGACGTCGAGGTCGTCACGCTCGTCGGCCGGCCCGCCGCCCGCCTGGCCGCCGCCCTGCACCACGGCCGGCGCCTCCTGGTCCTCAGCGCCGACGCCACCACCCCTGGCGAGGTCGCCGCCCTGCTGCGGGACCGGGGCTTCGGGCCCAGCCGGATGCGCGTCCTCGAACAGCTCGGCGGCGACAGGGAACGCAGGACCGAAGAGCTGACAGCCGACGACTGGCTTGCGGCGCAGCCGCCCGGCGATCCCCTGAACATCGTCGCCGTGGAGTGCCGCCGCGCCCCGGCCGCCCTGCGCCTCGGCGCCGTACCAGGGCTCCCGGACGAGGCGTACGAGCACGACGGGCAGCTCACCAAGCGGCACATCCGCGCCGCCACCCTCGGCGTGCTCGCCCCCGCCCCCGGCGAACTGCTGTGGGACATCGGCGGCGGCTCCGGCTCGATCGGCGTCGAGTGGATGCGCGCGCACCCCTCGTGCCGCGCGGTCACCGTGGAGCGGGACCCGGCGCGCGCCGAACGGATCACCCGCAACGCCGACCGGCTCGGCGTGCCCGGACTGCGGGTCGTCACCGGCGCCGCGCCCGCCGTCCTCGCCGAACTCCCGCCCCCCGACGCCGTGTTCGTCGGCGGCGGTCTCACCGCGCCCGGCCTCCTCGAAGCGTGCTGGGAGGCGCTGCCCGACGGCGGCCGGCTGGTCGCCAACACCGTGACGCTGGAGTCCGAGGCGCTGCTCGCCGACGCCCACCGGCGTCACGGCGGCGAACTGGTGCGGCTCGCCGTGGCGCACGCAGTGCCGGTGGGAGGCTTCACCGGGTGGCGGCAGGCGATGCCGGTGACCCAGTGGGCCGTACGGAAGACGCTCGACACCCCTTCAGGAGCAGACAGATGACCGTGTACTTCATCGGTGCCGGCCCCGGTGCCGCCGACCTGATCACGGTGCGCGGCGCCCGCACGCTCGCCGCCTGCCGGGTCTGTCTGTACGCGGGCAGCCTGGTCCCGCGCGAACTGCTCGCCGAATGCCCGCCGGACGCCCGTCTGGTGGACACCGCGCAGCTCGACCTGGACCAGATCACCGCCGAGTTGCTGCGCGCCCACGAGGAGGGGCACGACGTGGCCCGGCTGCACTCCGGGGACCCCGCGGTGTTCAGCGCGGTCGCCGAGCAGATGCGGCGGCTGGACGCGGCCGGGGTGCCCTACGAGGTCGTCCCGGGCGTCCCCGCCTTCGCCGCCGCGGCCGCTGCCCTCAAGCGGGAGCTGACCGTACCGACCGTCGGCCAGACCGTGATCCTCACCCGCGTCGCCAACCGGGCCACCGCCATGCCCGAGGGAGAGGACCTGGCCACCCTCGGCCGCAGCGGCGCGCTGATCGTGCTGCACCTGGCCGCCAAGTACGTGGACCGCGTGGTCGCCGAACTCCTCCCGCACTACGGCGCCGACTGCCCCGCGGCGGTCGTCGCCCGTGCCTCCCGCCCGGACGAGCTGATCATCCGCGGCACCCTCGACGAGATCGCGGGGAAGACGAAGGAGGCCGGTGTGCTGCGCACTGCCGTGATCATGGTGGGGCGCACGCTCGGGGCGGAGCAGTTCCGGGACAGCCACCTGTACTCGCCGGAGCGGGAACGCCACGTGTGCTGAACGCGGTGAGCGGCCCCCGCCGTCAGGCCGGCGCGCTGCGCCCCACCACGGTGCCCGCCCGGTCGATGCAGATCACGTCGACCACGACCGGCGCCCCGCGCAGCACGGCCAGGGCCTCGTCGCGGGCGGTCGTGGCGACCAGGTCGCCGAGCGGCACCCCGGCGGCCATACACGACTGGAGCGCGGCGAGCCCGGTGTTGGCGTCCGCCACCTCCGCGGCCAGCGCCTCGTCCGCGCCGCCGCGCCGGGCCAGCTCGGCGAGGAAGCCCTTGTCGACCTGGGAACGGGCCGAGTGCAGGTCGAGGTGCCCGGCGGCGAGCTTGGAGAGCTTGGCGAAGCCGCCGCAGATCGTCAGGCGGTCGACGGGGTGGCGGCGGATGTACTTCAGCACGGCGCCCGCGAAGTCGCCCATGTCGAGCAGGGCGTCCTCGGGCAGCCCGTACTCGGCCACGACCGTCTTCTCCGAGGTCGATCCGGTGCACCCGGCGACATGCGTACGCCCCGCCGCCCGCGCGACGTCCACGCCCCGCCGGATGGAGTCGATCCACGCCGAGCAGGAGTACGGGACGACGATGCCGGTCGTGCCGAGGATGGACAGGCCGCCCAGGATGCCGAGCCGGGGGTTCCAGGTGGAGCGGGCGATCTCCTCGCCGTCGTCGACGGAGACGGTGATCTCGACGTCGCCCGAGCCGCCGTGCCGGGCGGCGACCTCGGCGACGTGCTCGCGCATCATCTGGCGGGGAACCGGGTTGACGGCCGGTTCGCCGACGGGCAGGGGCAGGCCGGGGCGGGTGATGGTGCCGACCCCGGGGCCCGCCTTGAAAACGACCCCCGCCCCGGCGGGCAGCCGCCGTACCGTGACCCGGACCAGCGCGCCGTGCGTGACGTCCGGGTCGTCGCCGGCGTCCTTCACGACCCCCGCCATCGCGTGCCCGTCGCCCAGCTCCTCGACGGCCAGCGCGAACGACGGCGTCTGCCCCTTCGGCAGCGTGATCGTCACGGGGTCGGGAAACTCGCCGGTCAGCAGGGCGGTGTACGCAGCCGTCGTGGCCGCCGTCGCACAGGCGCCGGTGGTCCAGCCCGGCCGCAGGCCGGTGCGCTCCAGCTGGGCCCTGCGGCCGCCCTTCACTTCGCTGCTCATGAACGGACCTGGACTTCCATGCACGTACTGATTCTCGGCGGCACCACGGAAGCCCGCCGTCTTGCCGAACTGCTCCACGACACGCCCGGCCTGACCCTGACCAGTTCCCTCGCCGGACGGGTGGCCAGCCCCCGCCTGCCTCCGGGCGAGGTCCGGATCGGCGGCTTCGGCGGGGCCGAGGGGCTGACCGCGTGGCTGCGCGAGCACCGGGTGGACGTGCTCATCGACGCCACCCACCCTTTCGCCGGGACGATCAGTTTCCACGCGGCGCGAGCCGCCGCCACCGCCCATGTTCCCCTGCTCGCCCTGCGGCGCCCCGGCTGGGTCCCCGTCGAGGGCGACGACTGGCACGACGCCGGCTCCCTGGAGGAGGCCGCGAGGCTGCTGCCCGCGCTCGGCCGGCGCGTGTTCCTCACGACCGGGCGCATGGGCCTGGCCGCGTTCGCCGCGCTGGACGACCTGTGGTTCCTCGTACGGTCCGTGGACGCGCCCGAGGCCCCGCACCCGGCCCGCATGGAGGTGCTGCTCGACCGCGGCCCCTTCACGCTCGACGGCGAACGCGAGCTGCTGCGCCGGCACCGCGTCGACGTCGTGGTGACCAAGGACAGCGGCGGAGCGGCCACCGCCCCGAAACTGACGGCCGCCCGTGAGGCCGGCCTGCCGGTCCTCGTGGTCCGCCGCCCCCCGGCCCCCGAGGGCGTCCCGGTCGTGACCGGGCCGGAGGAGGCGGCCCGGTGGATCGGGGAGTGGCTCCACGGGCGCGGGTTCCCGGCCCGCGGCTGACGTCCGGCCTGGTTCGGGAGGGGCCGGCCTGATGGGTGTGGGTGTGGTTCCGGGGGTGTGGGTTCCTGGTTGGGCGGTTGACGTCCGGCCTGGTTCGGCAGGAGGCGGCCCGGTGGATCGGGGAGTGGCTCCACGGGCGCGGGTTCCCGGCCCGCGGTTGACGTCCGGCCTGGTTCGGGAGGGGCCGGCCTGATGGGTCGGGGTGTGGTTCCGCTGGCGTGGGTTCCCGGCCTGCGGTTGAGAACGGGTCTGGGCCGGACGCGAGCCGACCCGGAGACGAGTCGGCCGGAGGGACCCGGCCCGGCCGTGGTCGCCCGGTGCGCGGCCTCGCCTCGCACCGGGTCCGTACCCGGGCCTGTTCCCCGGGTCCCCGAGCGCGCGGACGCCGGTCCGGAGGTGGCCCGGTGGGTCTGAGAGTGGTGTCGCGGGCGTGGGTGCCCGGCCACCCGCTGAGGACCGACCGGGGTCGGAGACGGGCCCGCCCGGGGCGAGCCGGCCCGGCCGCGGTTGGCCGGGCCGAGGGCTCGCCTCGCATCCGTACCCGGGCCTGTTCCCCGGGTCTCCACACACGCGGCGAGCCCGCCGCCCTGCCCCTTCACGCCTCCGGATAGCGCCGCGGAGTCCACACGATCTCCTCGCCGTCCCCGCGCCGTACCGCCCGGGTCCGGGAGGAGCCGACCAGGAGGATCGTGCGCATGTCGACCTCGGCCGGATCCAGGTCGGCCAGTCGTACGATCCGGACGCGTTCGCCGGTGCCGCCCACGTCCCGCGCCACCACGACCGGGGTGTCCGGCGCCCGGTGCTCCAGCAGCAGCTCGCGTGCCTTGCCCACCTGCCAGGTGCGGCTGCGCGAACCGGGGTTGTACAGGGCCAGCACCAGGTCCGCCGAGGCCGCCGCGTGCAGCCGTTCGGCGATGACCTCCCAGGGCTTGAGCCGGTCGGAGAGCGAGATGGCGGCGTAGTCGTGGCCGAGGGGAGCGCCCGCACGGGCCGCTGCCGCGTTGGCTGCGGTCACGCCCGGCAGCACCCGCACCGGGACGTCCGCGTACTCCTTCTGGGACGCGGCCTCCAGGACGGCCGTCGCCATGGCGAAGACGCCCGGGTCGCCGCCGGAGACGACCGCGACCCGCCGCCCGCGCCGGGCCAGATCGAGGGCGAACTCGGCGCGCTCCGACTCGACCCGGTTGTCCGAGCCGTGCCGGACCTGCCCGGGGCGCCGCGGCACCCGGTCGAGGTAGGTCGTGTAGCCGACCACGTCGTCGGCGGCGGCCAGCGCACCCCGGGTCTCGGGCGTCAGCCACAGCGGACCGGCCGGCCCGGTCCCGACCACGACGACCTCGCCCCGCTCCCGGGCCTCGGGCCGCTCGGTGTCGACTCGGCTAGGCAGCACGGCCACCGAGAAGTACGGCACCGACTCCGCGTCCACGTCGGCCAGTTCGGCGAGCCGCTCCCCGTCCATGGTGGCCCGCTCGACATACCGGGCGTCGCCCAGCCGCCCCGAACCCTCCAGCGCGCCGCGCACCTTGGTGAAGGTCCGCCCCAGCTTCATCACCACGGCCGCGTCGGTCGAGGCGAGCCGTGCGGTCAGCTCCTCCTCGGGCAGCGTGCCCGGCAGAATCGTCAGCACCTCCTCACCCTCGGCGAGCGGCGTGCCCAGCCGGGCGGCGGCGGCGGACACGGACGTGACGCCGGGGATCACCTCGGTGTCGTAGCGGTCGGCGAGCCGCTTGTGCATGTGCATGTAGGAGCCGTAGAAGAGCGGATCGCCCTCGGCGAGGACCGCGACCGTCCGCCCCGCGTCCAGGTGCGCGGCGAGCCGGGCCGACGCCTCGGCGTAGAACTCGTCGATCGCGCCTTTGTAGCCGCCGGGATGGTCGGTGGTCTCGGTCGTGACCGGATAGACCAGCCGCTCCTCGATGTGGTCGGCGCGGATGTGCTGCGCCGCGATCGAGCGGGCGATGGAACGCCCGTGCCGGGCGCTGTGGTACGCGATCACGTCCGCCTCGGCGATGACCTCCACGGCCCGTACGGTCATCAGGGACGGGTCACCGGGGCCGAGCCCCACTCCGTACAGCTTGCCGGTCACTCTTCCTCACTCGCGATCGCGTTGAGCGCGGCGGCGGCCATGGCGCTGCCCCCGCGACGGCCGCGCACGACAAGGTGCTCAAGACCGGACGGATGCGCGGCCAGGGCGTCCTTGGACTCGGCGGCCCCGACGAAGCCGACCGGCACGCCGATCACGGCGGCCGGGCGGGGAGCCCCCTCCTCGATCATCTCCAGCAGCCGGAACAGCGCGGTCGGCGCGTTGCCGACGGCGACCACCGAGCCCTCCAGCCGGTCCCGCCACAGCTCCAGCGCGGCGGCGCTGCGCGTGGTGCCGAGCTTCGCGGCCAGTTCCGGCACGGACGGGTCGGCGAGCGTGCAGAGCACGTCGTTGCCGGCGGGCAGCCGCTTGCGCGTCACCCCGCTGGCCACCATCTGCACGTCGGTGAAGATCGGAGCGCCCGCGCGCAGGGCCGCACGGGCGCTAGCCACCACGGCCGGCGTGTAGGCCAGGTCCCGTACGAGGTCGACCATCCCGCAGGCGTGGATCATCCGGACCGCGACCTGGCTGACGTCGGCGGGCAGGGCCGCGAGGTCCGCCTCCGCGCGGATGGTGGCGAAGGACTGGCGGTAGATGGCCGCGCCGTCCTTCTCGTAGTCGTACGTGGTCACGGTGGTCTTCTCGCTGCTCTCGGTCGTCGTAGGGGTGGTCATGAGGTGATCTCCGCCAGGGCGGCGGCGAGTCGGGCGGGGTCGTTCATCGAGGTGGTCCGGGGCTCCTCGCCGTGTACGGCGGTGGAGACCCGGTAGCCGCCTCCCGGAGCGGCGACCACCTCGACGCGGTCGCCCCGGGGATGTCCGCAGCGGCGTTCGCAGCCGGACCAGTACAGGGGCAGGCCGCGCGGGTCGACCGCGCCGAGGGCCCCGGCCGCGTCGGTCCGTACGTCCGCCTGCGACTTGGCGCATCCGGGCCTGCCGACGCAGGCGCCGACGCGCAGCCAGGGGGAGCCGGGGTCGGTGACGAGGCCGGTTTCGGCGAGGCGGGCGAGGGACTCGTCCGCGTGGGTCCCCGGTGTGGGAAGAACCACACCGCGCCACGGGGTCAGACGCAGCTCACCGGCGGCGACGTGCGTCAGTTCCCGCCATTGGCGCGCCGAGAGCCGTCCCAGGGGGACGTGCACGGAGAGGCCGTCACCGACCACTCCCGGGGCCGGTCCGTCGGTGCCGTCGGTCTCCCGGCCCCGCCGCTCGTGGCGGATGCCCTCGGCCGTCAGCCGCCGGCCGACCGTGTCGAGCAACTCGCTGTCGGGAAGGGCGAGTTCGTCCACGCGCCAGACCCGTGCCCCGCTCGCCCGCGCCGCCTCCAGGAAGGTCTCCGCGGCCAACAGCGCGGCCTGCGCCGCCTCCTCGACGGAGACGCGCAGCGCCTCTCCGGCCGCTCCGAGGCCGAGTTGCGCACCGCCGTCCGCCGTCGCCCGTACCGTCACATCGGCACCGAGGCCTGCCACGTCACCGCGTCCGTCGTCGAGCGCGAACAGGAAACGCCCCGACAGTGCCTGCGCCGACTCGCTCGCGCACAGCGCCGCGTCGAGAGACGTCAGCCAGGGCCGTACGTCCAGCACGCCCCGCCCGTCGAGACCGGACAGCGGCGAGGCCACGATGTTACGCACCCGCTCGTGCCCGCGCGAGGGCAGCAGCCCGGCGGCGTCCAGCAGCCCGGCCAACTCCCCGGCGCAGCCGTCGTCCAGGCCCCGCAGCTGCACGTTGCCGCGCGAGGTCAGATGCAGGTCCCCGTCGCCCAGCCGCTCCGCCGCGTCGGCGAGCGCCCGCGCCTGCCGCACGGTCAGGACCCCGCCGGGGACCCGGACACGGGCCAGCGCGCCGTCGTCCGCCGCGTGCAGCCGCAGCGTCCCCGGGCAGGCGTCACCACGGTCCCGGGAGACCGCTGTGGCCTGGGGCGATGAACGAAGGGCAGGCGTGGACATGGCGGCGAGCATACCTACCATCACACCCGGTGTATGCCCCGCCCTTTTCCCCTGCCCCTTACTATGCTCCTCGGTGGATCATCCGGTCCGCCGACGCCACGACGGCGACAGGGGAGGAAGCCCGGTGCGAGTCCGGCGCGGTCCCGCCACTGTGAGCCCGGCCCACACGGGCCGGGCGAGCCAGGAACTCCCGCCGTCCCACCACCCGCCCGGGGCGCGGACACCCCGAGGAAGGCCAGCCGCCGCATGCTGCACTCGTCCGGGGAGCGCCCCGCGCACCCCCGCATCCTGCTCCTGTCGACGTCCGACACCGACCTGCTCAGCGCCCGCGCGGCCGGCGGCCCGGTCCCGTACCGCTTCGCCAACCCCTCCCGCCTCGACCTCGACGACCTCCCCGCCCTCCTCGACGGCGTCGGCCTGGTCGTCGTACGCCTGCTCGGCGGCATCCGGGCCTGGCAGGACGGACTCGACCTGCTCCTCGCAGACGGCCGCCCGGTCGTCGTCCTCACCGGCGAACAGGCCCCCGACGCCCAGCTGATGGCGTCCTCCACCGTGCCCATCGGCATCGCGGCCGAGGCCCACGCCTACCTCGCGCACGGCGGCCCGGCCAACCTGGAGCAGCTCGCCCGCTTCCTGTCCGACACGGTCCTGCTCACCGGCCACGGTTTCGAGGCACCGGCGGCCGCCCCCACCTGGGGCCCGCTGCCCCGGGAGGGCCGGGAGACCGACGGCCCGACGGTCGCCGTGCTCTACTACCGGGCCCACCACATGAGCGGCAACACCGCCTTCGTCGGCGCCCTGTGCGACGCGGTCGAGGACGCGGGCGGTCGGCCGCTGCCCCTGTACGTCGCCTCCCTGCGCGCCCCCGAGCCCGAACTGATCGAGGAACTCCGCGCCGCCGACGCCATCGTCACCACCGTCCTCGCCGCCGGCGGCACCAAGCCCGCCGAGGCGTCGGCCGGCGGTGACGACGAGTCCTGGGACGCGGGCGCGCTCACCGCCCTCGACGTACCGATCCTCCAGGCCCTGTGCCTCACCGGCTCACGGAGCGCCTGGGAGGAGAGCGACGAGGGCGTCTCCCCGCTCGACGCGGCCAGCCAGATCGCCGTCCCCGAGTTCGACGGCCGCCTCATCACCGTCCCGTTCTCCTTCAAGGAGATCGACGCCGACGGCCTCCCGGCCTACGTCGCCGACCCCGAGCGCGCGGCCCGGGTCGCCGGAATCGCCGTACGCCACGCCCGGCTGCGCCACATCCGGCCCGCCGACAAGCGCCTCGCGCTGGTCCTGTCCGCCTACCCGACCAAGCACTCCCGCATCGGCAACGCGGTCGGCCTGGACACGCCCGCCAGCGCCATCGCCCTGCTGCGCCGACTCCGCGAGGAGGGCTACGACTTCGGCACGGACGCGGAGGTGCCGGGCCTGGCCTCCGGTGACGGGGACGAGCTGATCCGCGCGCTGATCGAGGCGGGCGGCCACGACCAGGACTGGCTCACCGAGGAGCAGCTGGCCCGCAACCCGGTGCGGATCCCGGCGGCCGACTACCGCCGCTGGTTCGCCACGCTCCCCGGGGAACTGCGCACGGCGGTGGAGGAGCACTGGGGCCCGGCCCCCGGCGAGATGTTCGTCGACCGCAGCCGTGACCCGGAGGGCGACATCGTCCTCGCGGCCCTGCGCTTCGGCAACCTGCTGATCCTCATCCAGCCCCCGCGCGGCTTCGGCGAGAACCCCATCGCGATCTACCACGACCCGGACCTGCCGCCCTCCCACCACTACCTGGCCGCCTATCGCTGGATCGCCGCCCGGGCCGAGGACGGCGGCTTCGGCGCCGACGCGATGATCCACCTCGGCAAGCACGGCAACCTGGAGTGGCTGCCCGGCAAGAACGCCGGCCTGTCCGCCGCCTGCGGCCCCGACGCCGCCCTCGGCGACCTCCCCCTGATCTACCCGTTCCTGGTCAACGACCCCGGCGAGGGCACCCAGGCCAAGCGCCGCGTGCACGCCACGCTCGTCGACCACCTCGTCCCGCCCATGGCCCGCGCCGACTCCTACGGCGACATCGCACGCCTGGAGCAACTCCTCGACGAGTACGCCCAGATCTCCTCCATGGACCCCGCCAAGCTCCCGGCGATCCGCGCCCAGATCTGGACCCTCATCCAGGCCGCCCGGCTCGACCACGACCTCGGCCTGGAGGACCGCCCGGACGACGACGGCTTCGACGACTTCCTCCTGCACGTCGACGGCTGGCTCTGCGAGGTCAAGGACGCCCAGATCCGCGACGGCCTGCACGTCCTCGGCAACCCGCCGCGGGGCGCCGACCGCGTCAACCTCGTCCTCGCCATCCTGCGCGCCCGCCAGATCTGGGGCGGCGCCACAGCCCTGCCCGGCCTGCGCGAGGCCCTCGGCCTGGACGAGTCCGCCGCGACCCGCACGACCGCCGACGCGGCCGAGGAGCAGGCCCGCGCCCTGGTCCAGGCGATGGAGGACGCGGGCTGGGACCCGGCCGCGGTTCCCGCCGAGCACGGCGAACAGGTCGCCGCCATCCTTCAGTTCGCGGCCCGCGAGGTCGTGCCGCGTCTCGCCGCGACCACCGCCGAGATCGACCACACCGTGCACGCCCTGGCGGGCGGCTTCGTCCCGGCGGGCCCCTCGGGATCACCCCTGCGGGGCCTGGTCAACGTCCTCCCGACGGGCCGCAACTTCTACTCGGTCGACCCCAAGGCGGTCCCCTCCCGCCTCGCCTGGGAGACCGGCCAGGCCCTCGCCGACTCCCTCCTGGAGCGCTACCGCACCGACAACGGCGACTGGCCCACCTCCGTCGGCCTCTCCCTGTGGGGCACCAGCGCGATGCGCACCGCGGGCGACGACGTGGCCGAGGCCCTCGCCCTGCTCGGTATCCGCCCCGTCTGGGACGACGCCTCCCGCAGGGTGACGGGCCTGGAGCCCGTCCCGTACGAGGAGCTGGGCCGCCCCCGTATCGACGTCACCCTCCGCATCTCGGGTTTCTTCCGGGACGCCTTCCCGCACACCATCGGCCTGCTGGACGACGCCGTACGCCTGGCCGCCTCGCTGGACGAGCCGCCCGAGGCCAACCACGTACGGGCCCACGTCCAGGCGGACCTCGCGGCCCATGGCGACGAACGCCGCGCCACCACCCGCATCTTCGGCTCCCGCCCCGGCACGTACGGCGCCGGCCTGCTCCAGCTCATCGACTCCCGCGACTGGCGCACCGACGCCGACCTCGCCGAGGTCTACACGGTCTGGGGCGGCTACGCCTACGGCCGCGAACTCGACGGCCGCCCGGCCCGCGAGGAGATGGAGACCGCCTACAAGCGCATCGAGGTCGCCGCGAAGAACACGGACACGCGCGAGCACGACATCGCCGACTCCGACGACTACTTCCAGTACCACGGCGGCATGGTGGCGACGGTCCGGGCGCTGCGCGGCACGGCTCCCGAGGCGTACATCGGCGACTCCACCCGCCCCGAGACGGTCCGCACCCGCACTCTCGTCGAGGAGACCTCCCGCGTCTTCCGCGCCCGGGTCGTCAACCCCAAGTGGATCGAGGCGATGCGCCGCCACGGCTACAAGGGCGCCTTCGAACTCGCCGCCACCGTGGACTACCTCTTCGGCTACGACGCCACCACCGGCGTGGTCGCCGACTGGATGTACGACAAGCTCACCGAGACCTACGTCCTGGACCCGGCCAACCGCGAGTTCCTCCAGCAGGCCAACCCCTGGGCCCTGCACGGCATCGCCGAACGCCTGCTGGAAGCGGAGTCCCGCGGTATGTGGGAGAAGCCCGACCCGGCGGTGCTGGAGGGGCTGCGGCAGGTGTACCTGGAGACGGAGGGGGATCTGGAGGGCGACGGGTGACCGTTCCGCAACCCTGAGGCGACCGTGGAGCGGTGTTCCGCATACCGGGGCGGCGAGGAGACCGGAGGCGTGACGGGCGATCGGCTCAGTCACCGGTTCCACCACGAGGCGGGACAGGGTCCACTCGAGAGCCGGGCGGTTGATCCGGGGGTGGACGCCTTCGACGAGGGTGGCTGCGGAGGTGATCACCCGCAGGACGTCGGCACGGGCTGGGGCGAGCCATGCGGTAACGGCGCCCCGTCAGTCGGCCTGCCGACCGGTTGCCGCGCGGGCCGCGCGGAGCAGGGCCGCGCGGAGCAGGAAAACGGCCGGGGCCGTGGTCGGCAGTCCGCGCGGGCCGTGGTCCGCCGGACCGGCCACGGCCACACCGAGCAGACCCAGTACGCAGGCGGCGTAGCCGACGGTGGTCGCGGTGGCGCGCAACCGGAACCGGCCGAGCGCTCTCGGCGTCCGCCGACTGCAGGAGGTCTCGGCACCGCGCCGTAGACGGCGCCTCTCGCCCCGGTCGAAGACCGCCACCAGCAGGCCGAGCACGGTGAAGTGGCCATCGTGCGGACGGAGCCCGGCGAAGATCGGGAACCAGGCACCGGGCGGCCCGGCCCCTGCGACCCGAAAACGAACCCGCCGTGGGTGGTGGGCCCGGGGCGATGCCGTCAGCTTCCTGCTCGATGCGCCGCAGCTGCTTCATCGGTTGGTGCGGAGGCCCGGACGTCGGCGTGTGTGACGCGGATCTTGGACTGCCCGTGCGGCAGCTTCTCCCAGTCCTCCATGAGCCGTGCCCGCAGCCCGTAATTCTCGGCGAGGGCAACCAGGGTCTCCGTCCGGTAGTAGAAGTCCTCTCGCAGTACATGGTGTTCGCGCCCGGCGGTCCGGTCGAAGGTGAAGTCGAAGAACCCGCCCGGGGCCAGCACCCGCCCGACATGGGCCAGGCACTCCTCGATGACCGGCAGCGGCGAGTGGGAGAAGACGCTGTGGGCGTGCACGACGTCGAAGGAGGCGTCGGGGAGGAAGTCCAGGGTCAGGTCCCGCACCAGATTCAGATGCGGCAGCTTGTCCTGGAGCCCTTCCTGCACAAGGGTCCGCTGCGCGGCGAGCAGGATGTCCGGCGAGATGTCGATGCCGTAGTAGTTCCCGGGGGCGAGGTGGCGGATGAACAGGCCAGGCGCGCAGGGCGCCGCAGCCGATGTCCAGCATCCGCTGGTCGGGCCGCAGCCCGTGCTCGTCCACCAGATAGGCGAACTGCATCCGCCCGATCCGCTCCCAGCTCTCCTTCGAGGGCGCTCCGCCGACCGCCGCCTCCACGCTGCGCGCCGCGTCGGAGGCCATCACCGCCCGGTAGTAAGCGACGTGGTCCCCCCAGTACCGGGCTCGCAGCCAGCTGTCGCGCGCCAGCCGTCGCAGATGGTCCGGCACCCGGCCCGGGTGCCGGACCGCATAGCGCACCTGATGCAGAACGGACCCGCGATCCTTGGAGAGTTTTCCTGGTTCCATGGCCGCAGAGGATCGCATCGGGTGCGCGCAGACCCAGCTCTCACACGCCGACAGCCACACGGATGAGCCCTCAGCGAGGTGGCCCGTTGACGTTGCAGTCATCGGCCGCCGTCAGCTGACCGGGACGGACGGGGTCCATCGCCTGCCGTTCACGAAGTCGGTGAGGATGCCGATGAGCCGGCCGTTCGCCAGGACGAGGCTCGGCGGCCCTGATCACGCGCACGATGGTGACGGCGTCGGCGGCGACGTGAGCGAGGCTGCGCAGGGTGCGGTTCCGGTTCCACTGCCAGGACGCGGCGACGGTGGTCGGGTGGTACGGGAAGTCGAGTCCGTCGCCGGCACCGACCTCGATCACCTTGCCGGCGACCGGGGCGAGCAGGTCTTGGCGGTGTTCGGCCATGCCCCCACTCCTGTCCGGCGATCACCCTCGCTTACTATGCTCATTTCATGCCGGAGGCCGGAAACAGGGGACGGACGGCCGCTGACGGACTGCTGGGGAGGCAAGGAGATCTGCATGCCAGTCGAAACTCCCCGGAATCCTGCAAGGCTGAAGCGGCGAACGGCGTGAGGACATGCTGAGAGAGGTCACCGCGACCCGCTACGTCGCTCCCCTGCACTCCGGCGGCTCCGTGCCCGGCGTCGTCGAGGCCGACGACCTGGGCACCTACGTCGTCAAGTTCACCGGCTCCGCGCAGGGCCGCAAGGCGCTGGTCGCCGAGGTGATCGTGGGGGAGCTGGCCCGTGCCCTCGGGCTGCGGTTCCCCGAGCTGGTGCTGGTGCACTTCGACCCGGTGATCGCGCAGGACGAGCCGCATCAGGAGGTGCGGGGCCTGCACACGGCCAGTGCGGGCGTGAACCTCGGTATGGACTATCTGCCGGGCGCCCGGGACTTCACGCCGGAGACCGCACGGGTCTTCCCCGTCGATCCCCTGGAGGCGGGGAGGATCGTCTGGCTCGACGCCCTGACCGTGAACGTCGACCGCACGGTCCACAGCTCCAACCTCATGGTCTGGCCGACCCTGGGCGTCGCGCCTCCGCGCCTGTGGCTGATCGACCACGGTGCCGCGCTCGTCTTCCACCACCGCTGGGACGGCACCGACCCCGCCAAGGCGTACGACTTCCGGCACCACGCCCTCGGCCCCTACGGGCCCGACGTCGGGGCCGCCGACGCCGAGCTCGCTCCCAGGGTGACCGAGGAGCTGCTGTGCCGGATCCTCGCCGAGGTCCCGGACGCCTGGCTCGCGGACGAGCCGGGCTTCGCCACGGCGCAGGAGGCACGCGAGGCGTACGTGTCGTACCTCCACGCGCGCGTGCGGGCCTCGGGGGCCTGGCTGCCCACCGACTTCCCCAGCCGGGAGGAGCTGGCCGCCGAGGAGGCCCGCCGGGCGGCGCGCAACCAGCAAGGACGCCCCGCGTGGCTGAGGCAGGTACCCGACCTGCACGGCAAGCCCGCGGTCGAACAGGATGGGTCGGTGCACCTCGGATGAGTGGCCGTGTCGAGATCGAGTACTGCACCCAGTGCCGTTGGCTGCCCCGCGCGGCCTGGCTGGCGCAGGAACTGCTGACCACGTTCGAGGCGGAGGTGACGGAACTGGCCCTGAAGCCGGGCAAGGGCGGCGTGTTCGTCGTCCGCGTCGACGACGAGGTCGTCTGGGACCGCCGCGAACAGGGCTTCCCCGAGCCGACGGCCGTGAAGCGGGCCGTACGCGACCGAGTGGCCCCGGGGAAGCCCCTGGGCCACTCGGACCAGCCGGCCGCGGACTGAGTCAGCCCTTGAGCTGCTCGTACGCCGGCAGCGTCAGGAAGTCGGCGTAGTCCTCGTCGAGGGAGACCTTCAGCAGCAGGTCGTGCGCCTGCTGCCAGTTGCCGGCCGCGAAGGCCTCCTCGCCGATCTCGGCCTTGATGTTCGCCAGCTCCTCGGCGGCGACCTTGCG
Organism: Streptomyces sp. DG1A-41; assembly: GCF_037055355.1. GTDB lineage: Bacteria > Actinomycetota > Actinomycetes > Streptomycetales > Streptomycetaceae > Streptomyces. Next base: position 7,452,511 of record NZ_CP146350.1, read on the forward strand.
GGCCAGGTCGGCCGTGACCTTCTCGCCGTTGTCGAGGACGACGCCCGCGTTGATCCACTGCCAGATCTGGGAGCGGGAGATCTCGGCGGTGGCGGCGTCCTCCATCAGGTTGAAGATCGCGACCGCGCCGAGTCCGCGCAGCCAGGCCTCGATGTAACGGATGCCGACCTGCACGGCGTTCACCAGACCCGCGTACGTCGGCTTGGCGTCCAGCGAGTCGATCGCGATCAGGTCGGCCGCCTTGACGTCGACGTCCTCGCGCAGGCGGTCCTTCTGGTTCGGCTTGTCGCCGAGGACCTTGTCGAAGGACTCCATGGCGATCGGCACCAGGTCGGGGTGGGCGACCCAGGAGCCGTCGAAACCGTCGTTCGCCTCGCGGTCCTTGTCGGCGCGTACCTTCTCGAAGGCGACCTTGTTGACCTCCGCGTCCCGGCGGGACGGGATGAACGCCGCCATGCCGCCGATCGCGTGCGCACCGCGCTTGTGGCAGGTACGGACGAGGAGTTCGGTGTACGCGCGCATGAACGGGGCCGTCATCGTCACCGCGTTGCGGTCCGGCAGGACGAACCTGGCGCCGCCGTCCCGGAAGTTCTTGACGATGGAGAACAGGTAGTCCCAGCGGCCCGCGTTCAGCCCGGAGGCGTGGTCGCGCAGCTCGTAGAGGATCTCCTCCATCTCGTACGCGGCCGTGATCGTCTCGATCAGCACGGTCGCGCGCACGGTGCCCTGCGGGATGCCGACGTAGTCCTGCGCGAAGACGAAGACCTCGTTCCAGAGGCGGGCCTCGAGGTGCGACTCCGTCTTGGGCAGGTAGAAGTACGGGCCCTTGCCGAGGCCCAGCAAGCGCTTGGCGTTGTGGAAGAAGTACAGGCCGAAGTCGACGAGCGCGCCGGGCACCGGGGTGCCGTCCGCGTCGACGAGGTGACGCTCGTTCAGGTGCCAGCCGCGCGGGCGCATGACGACCGTGGCGAGTTCCTCGTTCGCCTTCAGGGCGTACGACTTGCCGGACTTCGAGTCGGTGAAGTCGATGTTCCGCGTGTAGGCGTCGATGAGGTTGAGCTGGCCGAGGACCACGTTCTCCCAGGTGGGCGCGGAGGCGTCCTCGAAGTCCGCGAGCCACACCTTCGCGCCCGAGTTGAGGGCGTTGATGGTCATCTTGCGGTCGGTGGGGCCGGTGATCTCGACCCGCCGGTCGTTCAGGGCGTCGGGGGCCGGGGCGACCTTCCAGGAGTCGTCGGCGCGGATCGCGGCGGTCTCCGGGAGGAAGTCGAGGGTGGAGGTGCGGGCGATCTCGGCGCGGCGCTCGGCGCGGCGGGCGAGGAGTTCGTCACGCCGGGGCGTGAACCGCCGGTGCAGCTCGGCCACGAAGGCGAGCGCCGCTTCGGTGAGGACCTCCTCCTGCCGGGGCAGGGGCTCGGCGTCGACGATGGCCAGCGGGGACGGCGCTGGTGCGGACATGAACGGTCACTTCCTTCAGCGAGCTACGAAGACGAGCCGGCGGTTCGGCACCGGGTGCCAGTCTTCCCGGATACGGCGTTCGGCGCCCGCGGGCCCTCGGGCGCTTCTGAACAGTGGATACTAGTTTCCTCATAGTGGAAGTTCAATCGACTGTTGATGTCGAGATTCTCCGCGTCGAGTCAAAGTGGCGCTCCGTGCCACCCCGTTCACTCAAGGTGGGAGAGGTCGGCCTCCGTGTCGATGTCGAAGGGCCGGGCCACGTCCCCGCACTCGACGAGCGTGATCCCCGGCTCGTGCTCCATCAGATAGGCGCGTGCCCCCCGGTCCCCGGTCGCAGTCGCGGCGATGCCGGCCCAGTGGGCGGCGCCGAACAGGACCGGATGGCCGCGCACTCCGTCGTACGCGGCCGCCACCAGCGACTCCTCGTCCTCGTACGCCCCGAGTACCCGGGCCACCGCCTCCGGGCCGATGCCGGGCTGGTCGACGAGGGAGACCAGGGCGGCCACCGCGCCCGTACCGGCGAGCGAGTCCAGCCCGGCCCGCAGGGACGTCCCCATGCCCTGTTCCCAGTCGGGGTTGCCGACCAGTACGCATTCCGGCAGCACGGCTCGTGACCGGACCTCGTCCGCCCGGGAGCCGAGTACCACATGGACCCGCTCGCAGCCGCCCGCCCGCAACACCCGCACCGCGTGCTCCACGAGCGGCCGTCCCCGATGAGTGAGCAGGGCCTTGGGGCGCCCGCCGAGCCGCCGCCCGCCCCCGGCGGCGAGCAGCACCCCCGCAACCGCACGCGTCCTTTTCGTCGTCTCCCGTGTCGTCATGGGTCCTGCATACCGCACGGCCTCGGGCTGAGAAGTTACGCAGCGGAGCAAGTCGATGACGCAATGGACTGGCGTCTGGTGGCCCGGGTCGTTTACTGTCGCCCGCACCGACCGGCGGGGCGGCCGACCGGCGCCCGGGGTGGGGGACTTCGCGTCGGAAGGGCACGCGCACGACGGAGTGCGAGGGGGAGGACTGTGTTGCGGAGCGTTGAGCAGAGGCGGCAGGGGCCTGTGACCGGCGGCGACGAGGATCCGCGCGTGACGGAGCTGCGCTCCGCCGTCGCCCGGCTGCGTCGCCGGCTCGCCGCCCATCCCGGAGAGTTCGCCGACCGGACCATCGCAGAGGAGGAACTGGCCGCCCTGGACGCGATGGCGGCCGACGGCACCCCAGAGATCCCGCGGCTGCGCCGCTCCCTCCTGCTGATCGCGGGCGCGATCGGCTCGGTGAGCGCACTGGCCCCGGAACTCGCGGAAGTCCGCCGCGCCGTCGACCTCTTCGGCGGGCCGGTACGGGGACAGGGCTAGGGCAGGGGGCGACTGGGCCGGGGAGGCCGGACTCAGGCCACGGCAGCCCACGTTCGAGGGCCGGGGCTTCGGGGCTCTAGGGGGTGCCCGGGTCTCCAGGTGGCCAGTGAGGCACGCCGATCGGGCGACCCCGGCGTGCCGCGGCCGTGTCGACCGGGTGCGAGGATTCGCGGGGCCGCGCCCATCGGGCGACCCCGGGTGCGGCGGCCGTGTCGACCGGGTGCGCAGTCCGCGGGGCCGCGTGGATCGGGCGACCCCGGCGTACGGCCGTCGTGTCGCGGCCGCCGCGGAGCCCGCCCGGTTGTGTCGTGGGCGCTCCAGAACCTACCCGGCCCGTGCCGCGAGGCGCTCCGGAGTCAGCCGACCCTGGGGCGGGGGATGTCCGGAGTCCCGCCCGGCCCAATTGGCGCGCGCTGTGGAGTCTGTCCGGCCGTGTCGTGGGGCGGTCCGCGCGTTCGGGGGCCGTGTCGTGGGGCGTCGGGGGGTTCGTGGGCCCTGTGGCGGGGGCCTGGGCTCCCCGGCCCAGCCGGCGGGCGCCGTGGAGTTCGCCCGGCTGTGTCGTGGAGCGCTCCGGTGTCCGTCCGGCCGTGTCGTGGAGCGCTCCGGCGTTCGGGGGTCGTGCCGGCGCGGCAGTCGGCCCTGGGGTGGGGTGCTCGGAGTCCCGCCCTCGCCGACCGGCGCTTCGCGCCCGTCCAGTCAGGCGTGTCAATCCCTCAGGCGGGGCTCTGGGTGGCCAGGGCCTCGGAGAGTTCGCCGGCGACCTGCTGGAGTACCGGCACGATCCTCTCCGTCGCCGCCTCCGTGACCCGGCCCGCCGGGCCGGAGATGGAGATGGCCGCGGTGGTGGGGGAGTCGGGCACCGAGACCGCCAGGCAGCGGACGCCGATCTCCTGCTCGTTGTCGTCGATCGCGTAGCCCTGGCGGCGCACGTCCTCCAGCGCCGCGAGGAAACCGTCCGGCGTTGTGATCGTCTTGTCCGTCGCGGCGGGCATGCCCGTACGGGCCAGCAGGGCGCGCACCTCCTCCGGCGGGAAACCGGCGAGCAGGGCCTTGCCCACGCCCGTGGAGTGCGGCAGCACGCGCCGGCCGACCTCCGTGAACATGCGCATCGAGTGCTTCGACGGCACCTGCGCCACGTAGACGATCTCGTCGCCGTCCAGCAGTGCCATGTTCGCCGTCTCGCCGGTCTCCTCGACCAGCCGGGCGAGGTAGGGCCGCGCCCAGGTGCCCAGCAGCCGGGAGGCGGACTCGCCGAGGCGGATCAGGCGCGGGCCCAGCGCGTACCGGCGGTTGGGCTGCTGCCGTACGTAGCCGCAGGCCACCAGCGTGCGCATCAGGCGGTGGATGGTCGGCAGGGGCAGCCCGCTGCTCGCGGACAGCTCGCTCAGACCGACCTCGCCGCCCGCGTCCGCCATCCGTTCGAGCAGGTCGAAGGCGCGCTCCAGAGACTGGACCCCGCCGTTGGCGGAGGACCGGGCGGAGTCGGTGGTGCTGGCGCTGGACGTCGGCACGGCGCGTTCCTTTCGGGACTGGCGGAAGAGCAGAAGCCTACCCGGCAGTCGGTTGACTCCCCGCTTGTACGTAGCTACGTTCTGCGTGCTGGAAGCCTAATTCCGCTTTGTGGAAACGTCCAGAGTGGTCGCGTAAGGGATGCGGTAATTCAGTGTGCCCTTGACTGCGCGGAAGGGGGCGTGAAGACTTCTTCAACAGAAAGTTGAATTCCATTTCGTGGAAGTAACCGGAAGCAAGTGGAAGTAAGGGGTTCGGGTGTCCGACGCTGAACTGGTGCTCCGCTCGACGCGTGTCATCACTCCCGAGGGGACGCGCGCCGCATCGGTCGCGGTCGCCGCCGGCACGATCACGGCCGTCCTCCCGTACGACGCACCCGTACCGGAAGGTGCCCGCCTGGAGGACCTGGGCGACCACGTCCTGCTGCCGGGCCTGGTCGACACCCACGTGCACGTCAACGACCCCGGCCGCACCGAGTGGGAGGGCTTCCGGACCGCCACCCGCGCCGCCGCGGCCGGCGGCATCACGACCCTCGTCGACATGCCCCTCAACTCCCTCCCGCCGACCACGACCGTCGCGCACCTGCGAACCAAGCAGCAGGTTGCCGCCGACAAGGCGCACATCGACGTCGGCTTCTGGGGCGGGGCCCTGCCCGACAACGTCAAGGACCTGCGCCCGCTGCACGAGGCCGGCGTCTTCGGCTTCAAGGCGTTCCTGTCGCCGTCCGGCGTGGACGAGTTCCCGCACCTCGACCGGGACTCGCTCGCCCGCACCATGGCCGAGATCGCCGCCTTCGACGGCCTGCTCATCGTGCACGCCGAGGACCCCCACCTCCTCGCCTCCGCCCCGCAGCAGCCCGGCCCCAGGTACGCCGACTTCCTCGCCTCCCGCCCCCGGGAAGCCGAGGACACCGCCATCGCCCGGCTCATCCGCGAGGCGAAGGCCCTCCACGCGCGCGTGCACGTCCTGCACCTGTCCTCCGGCGACGCCCTGCCGATGATCGCCGAGGCGCGGGCGGAGGGCGTACGGCTCACCGTGGAGACCTGCCCCCACTATCTGACCCTCACCGCCGAGGAAGTCCCCGACGGAGCCAGCGAGTTCAAGTGCTGCCCGCCGATCCGCGAGGCCGCCAACCAGGACCTCCTCTGGCAGGCGCTGGCCGACGGCACCATCGACTGTGTCGTCACCGACCACTCTCCGTCCACCGCCGACCTGAAGACCGACGACTTCGCGACGGCCTGGGGCGGTATCTCCGGGCTCCAGCTGAGCCTGGCGGCGGTGTGGACCGAGGCTCGCGGGCGCGGGCACGGCCTGGAGGACGTGGTCCGCTGGATGTCCGCGCGGACGTCCGAACTCGTCGGGCTCGACGACCGCAAGGGCGCCATCGAGCCGGGCCGCGACGCCGACTTCGCCGTCCTCGCCCCCGACGAGACCTTCACCGTCGACCCGGCGGCCCTCCAGCACCGCAACCATGTCACGGCGTACGCGGGCAAGACCCTGTACGGCGTCGTGAAGTCCACCTGGCTGCGCGGGCAGCGCATCGTCGCGGACGGCGAGTTCACCGAACCGAAGGGCCGACTCCTCACCCGGACCAACTGATCCCCATCCCGGACTTCGAAAGGCAGACCTGATCACCGTGACGGCGATTCCCAGCTTCACCGGCGACGCGAACCCCTACGGAGGCGGCGACCCGTACGCGGACTACCGCACCGCCGACTTCCCCTTCACCCAGTACGCCAACCTCGCCGACCGTCGCCTCGGTGCCGGAGTCATCGCCGCCAACGACGAGTTCTTCGCCCAGCGCGAGAACCTGCTGGTGCCCGAGCGCGCCGAGTTCGACCCCGAGCACTTCGGGCACAAGGGCAAGATCATGGACGGCTGGGAGACGCGCCGCCGCCGGGGCGCCTCCGCCGAGCACCCCTGGCCGGCCGCGGAGGACCACGACTGGGCGCTGGTCCGCCTCGGCGCCCCGGGCGTGGTCCGGGGGATCGTCGTCGACACCGCGCACTTCCGCGGCAACTACCCGCAGGCCGTCTCCGTCGAGGGCACCTGCGTGCCGGGCTCCCCGTCGCCCGGAGAACTCCTCGGGGACGACGTGAAGTGGACGACCCTGGTCCCGCGCACCCCGGTCGGCGGCCACGCGGCGAACGGTTTCTCCGTCGCGGTCGAGCAGCGCTTCACCCACCTGCGGGTCAACCAGCACCCCGACGGCGGCATCGCCCGCCTGCGCGTGTACGGCGAGGTCGTCCCGGACCCCGCGTGGCTGGAGGTGCTCGGCACCTTCGACGTCGTCGCCCTGGAGAACGGCGGACAGGTCGAGGACGCCTCCAACCTCTTCTACTCGCCCGCCACCAACACCATCCAGCCGGGCCGCTCCCGCAAGATGGACGACGGCTGGGAGACCCGGCGCCGCCGCGACCAGGGCCACGACTGGATCCGCTACCGGCTGGCCGCCCAGTCCCGGATCCGCGCCCTGGAGATCGACACCGCGTACCTCAAGGGCAACAGCGCCGGCTGGGCCTCGGTGTCCGTGCGCGACGGCGAGGACGGCGAGTGGCGGGAGATCCTGCCCCTCACCCGCCTCCAGCCCGACACCAACCACCGCTTCGTACTCCCGGTCCCGGCCGTCGGCACCCACGCGCGTGTGGACATCTTCCCGGACGGCGGCATCTCCCGGCTGCGGCTGTTCGGCTCCCTGACGGAGGACGGCGCGCGGCGCCTCGCGGCGCGTCACCAGGAGCTGGGCGGCTGAGCCGACCCCGCCCCAGGGGGCGGACCGGCCCGACAGCACCGGTGCGCCCCCTGCCTCACGCCGCGTGCCCGCCGTCCACGGCGAACTCCGCACCGGTGACGTACGTCGCCCCCGCCAGATACGCCACCGTGGACGCCACCTCGTCCGCCGTCCCGAACCGCCCCAGCGCCGTCATCGCCGCCTGGCCGGCCGCGTACGGCCCGTCCGCCGGATTCATGTCGGTGTCGATCGGCCCGGGATGGACGAGGTTCGCCGTGATGCCGCGCCCGCCCAGTTCCCTGGCCAGGGCCTTGGTCATGCCGGCCAGGGCCGCCTTGCTCGTCGCGTAGAGCGTCCCGCCGGGCCCCGGCACGCGCTGGGCCATGCAGCTGCCGATCGTGATGATCCGCCCGCCCTCGGGCATCCGCGCGGCGGCGGCCTGGGAGGCCAGGAAGACACCGCGCACGTTGACGGCGAGGACCCGGTCCACATCCGCGAGCGACAGCATCTCCAGCGGCCCGATCACCCCCACGCCCGCGTTGTTCACCAGGACGTCGAGACCGCCCAGCGCCTCGGCCGCCGCCGTCACGGCACCGGCCGCCTCGGCGGCGTCCGCCGCGTCCGCGCGCACCGCCACCGCCCGGCGCCCCAGCGCCTCCACGGCCCGTACGACGTCCCCGGCCGCCTCCTTGCCGTTCACGTAGCCGACCGCCACATCCGCGCCCTCCCGGGCCAGCCGCAGGGCCGTCGCCGCGCCGATGCCACGGCTCGCGCCGGTCACGAGAGCCACCTTGCCGTCGAGATTTCCTTGAGAAGTCATGTGTTCATCCCACTGGCCGACCGGCTGCGGCGCTGGCGGTGAACGGACGTCGAGGTGGGCTGCTCCGGTCTCTCACCTAAGCAGCCGTACGGCCGAGCGATGAATTGCGGGTGGACACGGGGTCTGAACCGATGACAACAGACCCCGACCGCTCCGAGAAGAAGGGCACCCGCCATGGGCAAGCTCGTCTCCACCCTCTTCGTCACCCTCGACGGCGTCTACCAGGCCCCCGGCGGCCCTCACGAGGACACCCGCGGCGGCTTCACCCACGGCGGCTGGAGCTTCCCGTACGCCGACGAGGACTTCGGCCGGTTCATCGACGAGGTCTTCGCACGCCCGCGCGCCTTCCTGCTCGGGCGCCGCACGTACGACATCTTCACCACGTTCTGGCCGAAGGTGACCGACCCCGCCGATCCGGTCGCCTCGAAACTCAACTCACTGCCGAAGTACGTCCCGTCCTCGACCCTCACGGACCCCCGGTGGGCGGGCACCGCCGTGCTCACCGGCGACCTCGCCAAGGAGGTCACGGCCCTGAAGGAGCGCACCGACGGCGAGATCCAGGTGCACGGCAGCGGCGCCCTCCTCCGGTCCCTGCTGGCGCTCGGCCTCGTCGACTCCCTCCATCTGCTGACCTTCCCGGTCGTGCTCGGCGCCGGGTTCCGGCTGTTCCCGGAGGGCGCCGTACCGACCGCGTTCCGGCACACCGGAGGGAGCGTCACCAGCACCGGCGTCTCGATCCAGACGTACGAGGTGGCGGGCCGCCCGCAGTACGGCGAGTACACGCTGCCGGAGAACGCGTAACCGCCCCGCTCCGGCGTCCTCACCGGCCTCGGTGAACAGAGGGTGAGGGCGCCGGAGGGCAGGTTAACTTCCCGCCAACTCATCGGACTTGACGGGAAAATCCCCGAGCTTGTCATTGACATGCCAGTGTCTACGCGCGTCATCATGTGCGCATGAATTTCCCCCCACGCGCCTCGCGGCTCGGCGCAGCAGCCGCCCTCCTGTCCGCGCTCCTCGTCGGCGGTACCGTCTCCGCCACCACGGCCGACGCGGCCCCCACCGCCGTCGGCGACATCTGCTACAGCGACCTGCCGTCCCAGGCCCACGACACGCTCGACCTGATCGAGCAGGGCGGCCCCTTCCCGTTCGAGCAGGACGGCACCGTCTTCCAGAACCGGGAAGGCATCCTGCCGAGCCAGTCGACCGGCTACTACCACGAGTACACGGTCATCACCCCCGGCTCCTCCACGCGCGGTGCGCGGCGCATCGTCACCGGTGAGGAGAACCGGGAGGACTACTACACGGCCGACCACTACAGGTCGTTCGACCTGGTCGACTACGGCTGTTGAGCCGGGCGGCCACGTCCGTGAACGCCGGCCGGAAGTCCGCCCGGGTGCTCAGACGGACTTCCGGCTCCCGGCCGCCGCGAACAGGGCGACGCCCAGCACGAGCAGGGCGACGCTCGCGTAGATCTCGTAGCCGTCGAGGAACCCCAGTCGTTGCACGAGGCCCCAGTTCCAGTCGGTGAACTCGTGTACCAGGCCCGCCACGCCCTGTACGAGGGCGAGGAAGCCGAGAATCTCCAGCACCTGCTTCATGGCGACAGCCTCGCCCCGCGGGCCTCCCACGCACATCGGCCGCGGGGCGAGCGTGCGTTGGACACAAGTCCCTGTTCGGACCCGGCCGGCCGCGTCGAAAGTCTGCGACGCGGCGACTTCGGTCGACGATTCCGGCCGGGAAGAGGTGAACGGGCCCGGGCCTGCGTAGATTTGTCGACCGTGAGTGGTGACAACGCGGGGCTGTCCTCCCCGGTGCTGACGGGCGAGACACCTGCGCTGTTCACCGGGCGCAGATGGCTCATCCCGTCCGCCCTGCTGCACGAACTCGACCCCGACGCCGCACGGGCCGGGCGACGGCCCCGGCGTACCGCCCGCGACTGGGTCGTCGACTTCTCCTGCTTCCTGCTGGCCGTGCTGGTGGGCGCGGCCGCCATAGAGGCGCTCAACGACAACCCCCACGTTCCGGAGGGGCTGGCCGTCGCCGACCAGCTGATCGGAGCGCTGGCCTGCGCGGCCGTCTGGCTGCGCCGCCGCTGGCCACTGGGGCTGGCCGTGGCGATGACTCCCGTCACCTTCGTCTCGGACACGGCGGGCGGGGCGGGGCTGATCGCCCTGTTCACGCTCGCCGTGCACCGCCCCTTCCGGTACGTGGCCTGGGTGGGCGGCATCAACGCGGCCATGACCCCGCTGTACTACTGGGTGCGCCCCGACGCGGACGTCCCCTACCTGGTGAGCGTGCCCTTCGCCGTGCTGCTCACCGTGGCGATCGTCGGCTGGGGCATGTTCGTACGGTCCAAGCGGCAGCTTCTGGTGAGCCTCAGGGACCGGGCCCGGCGTGCCGAGACGGAGGCGCGGCTGCGGGCCGAGCAGGCGCAGCGGCTCGCCCGTGAGGCCATCGCGCGGGAGATGCACGACGTGCTCGCCCACCGGCTGACCCTGCTGAGCGTGCACGCGGGCGCGCTGGAGTTCCGGCCCGACGCGCCCCCGGCGGAGACGGCGCGGGCGGCGGGTGTGATCCGGGAGAGCGCGCACGAGGCCCTCCAGGACCTGCGCGAGATCATCGGTGTCCTGCGGGCGGGGGAGCCCGACGACACGGGCCGGCCGCAGCCGACGCTCGCGGCGCTGGACGCGCTGGTCGCCGAGTCGCGTGAGGCCGGCATGAAGGTGGCCCTCGACCAGCGCGTCGACGACGCCGACGCCGTTCCGTCCTCCGTCGGCCGCACCGCGTACCGGATCGCCCAGGAGGGCCTGACGAACGCGCGCAAGCACGCCCCCGGCACGGAGGTCACGGTGTCCGTCACCGGCGCACCGGGCGACGGCCTCACCGTCTCCGTACACAACCCGCCCCCCGAGGGCGAGGTACCACCCGTCCCCGGCTCCGGCCAGGGCCTGATCGGCCTGACGGAGCGAGCCACCCTCGCGGGCGGCCGCGTGGAACACGGCCACACCCCGGAGGGCGGGTTCGAGGTACGGGCATGGCTGCCGTGGGGTTGAGCACGGCTCGCGGATGCGCTTCGGCCGGCCGCAGGGTTTGCGGGGTGTGGCGGGTGAGTCTGGCGGCTGGGGAGTGCCTGTCTGGGACGGCTTGGCGTCGGCTCCCGGTTGGGGGGAGACGGCTTGGCGTCGGCTCCCGGCTGGGGGGTGGGGCGGCTTGGTGTCGGCTTTTTGGTGGGCGGTCGCCATGTCGGAGGTTGTCTGGGGCGGCCTGGCCTCGACTTGTGGTGGGACCGGTGAAGAGGGTGCACTCCACCCACCGCGTGCCGACCGCGTACAACGCCCGCCCCTCCTACGCCTTCTTGCACTGCAGCCGCTTCGACAGCACCCCCCTACGACCGCCACGGCTACCTCCACGTCGGGTTCGGTGTCGGCGCGGCCGTGTGCGAGGTGCTGCTGCGCTCGCTGCCGTTCGACTCCGACGGGGGCCACCGGCTGCTGCCGCGCGTGGCGTTCGAACGCCGCAGCCTGTCCTTCCTGCGGCTGGCCGCCGACGTCGAGGTCGTCGCGCTGATGTCCGGAGCGGATCTCGCGGCGGTGGCGCAGGACTCGTGGCTGGTGCACACCGAGGCGCGGACTATCCCCGGACCCGAGACTGGGGCCACTACGAGGGCCTGCCGCCCGGACGGGCGCTGCGCAGCGCCCGGTCGTGGATGCTGAACGACCGCCGCGAGGCACCGCCCGGCATGCCGGCCCACCTCAGGTCACGCGTCCGGCACATCCGGGGCGACGACCTGAGTGCGCGGGCGGGCTTCACCCACCTCGGCCGGTGACGGCCCGTCACACCTCCGTGATGACGACGATTTGGGCCGTCCCAGGAGCGGGGTGATCACCAGCCGCAGCATGGCGGTGGTCTGGTGAAGGCTCAGCCGCCTGCGCACCCCGTACGGGTTGACGCTGCGCGCCTGAGCGTGCGACCCGTCAACCCCACCTTCGGCACAAGGCGTTGGCGCGGGACGACCGTCCGTCCGCGCCCCGCGCCCGGCCCGGCCGTGATTACGTATGGCCCATGACTGCGATCAGACTGCTCCTCGTCGACGACGACCCGCTGGTGCGGGCCGGACTGTCCTTCATGATGGGCGGAGCCGACGACATCGAGATCGTCGGCGAGGCGGCCGACGGCGGCGAGGTGGAGGCGCTCGTCGACCGCACCCGCCCGGACGTCGTGCTCATGGACATCCGGATGCCTACGGTGGACGGTCTCACGGCCACGGAGCGGCTGCGCGCCCGCGAGGACGCCCCGCAGGTGGTGGTCCTCACCACCTTCCACGCCGACGAACAGGTCCTGCGGGCGCTGCGCGCGGGCGCCGCCGGATTCGTCCTCAAGGACACCCCGCCGACCGAGATCCTCGGCGCGGTACGCCGGGTCGCGGCCGGCGACCCGGTCCTGTCGCCCACCGTCACCCGTCAGTTGATGCGGCACGCGGTCGGCACCGCCGCCGACACCCGTCGTACACGCGCGCGTGCCCGCATGGCCGCCCTCAACGACCGCGAGCGCGAGGTCGCCGTCGCGGTCGGCCGGGGCCTGTCCAACGCCGAGATCGCCACCGGCCTCTTCATGAGCGTCGCCACCGTCAAGACGCACGTCTCGCGCATCCTGGCCAAGCTCGACCTCAACAACCGCGTGCAGATCGCGCTGCTGGCGTACGACGCGGGTCTGCTGGAGGAGGAACAGGAGGGCCACTGACCGCCCTGCCGGCCCGCCGTCACGCGAAGGGGGAGGCGGCCCCGCCGGGGATCTCCGCGAGGTGCACCGGCCTGCGCTCCCGGCGCGACAGCTCGCACGCCTCGGCGACGCGCAGCGCCTGAAGGGCCTCGCGCCCGTCGCAGGGGTTGGCCCGCTCGCCCCGCACGACCTCGACGAACGCGTTCAGCTCCGCCTCGTAGGCGGGGCCGAAGCGCTCCAGGAAGCCGGTCCAGGGCTTGTCCGCGGCCGGCGGACCGGTCGGCTCGGTGGACGCGATCGGCGTACGGTCGTCCAGGCCGACCACGATCTGGTCCAGCTCACCGGCCAGCTCCATGCGCACGTCGTAGCCGGCCCCGTTCAGCCGGGCGCCGGTGACCGTGGCGAGCGTGCCGTCGTCGAGGGTGAGGAGCGCGGCGCCGGTGTCGACGTCGCCTGCCGCGCGGAACATCGCGGGCCCGGCGTCGGACCCGGCCGCGTACACGTCCGCCACCTCCCGGCCCGTCACCCAGCGCAGCACGTCGAAGTCGTGGATAAGAGTGTCCCGGTACAGCCCGCCGGACAGCGGCAGCCACGCCGCGGGCGGTGGCGTCTGGTCGCTGGTCAGCGCCCGCGCGGTGTGCAGCCGGCCCAGCCTGCCCGACCGCACCGCCTCGCGGGCGCCCCTGTAGCCCGCGTCGAAGCGGCGCTGGAAGCCCATCTGCAGGACCGTCCCGGCCATCTCGACCTCGGCGATCGCGCTTAAGGTCCCGGGCAGGTCCAGCGCGATGGGTTTCTCGCAGAACACCGGCAGCCCCGAGCGTGCTGCCCGGCCGATCAGTTCGGCGTGGGCCGACGTCGCCGTCGTGATCACCACGGCGTCGACCCCCCACCGGAAGATCTCCTCCACGCCCGGCGCGGCCGTCTCACCGAGCCGATGCGCCAGGTCCTGGGCCCGCGAGGCGTCCGCGTCCGTGAGGATCAGGGAGCCTACGTCGCGGTGCCGGCTGAGTGTGTTCGCGTGGATCGTGCCGATGCGGCCCGTACCGATGACGCCGATGCGCATGAAAACAAAGTGCGTGCACAGCCCGCCCCTGTCAATCTGTATGTCCGGACAATCTGACTACACAACTTCCCGTCAACAACGCACGGAGCTACGCTCGGCCCGTGCCGAAACCAGAAGTGGACCCGACCGTGCAGCTCGAGCTGAGCGTGGACCGCAGCTCTCCCGTGCCGTTGTACTTCCAGCTGTCCCAGCAGCTGGAGGCCGCGATCGAGCACGGCACGCTGACCCCAGGCAGCCTGCTGGGCAACGAGATCGAACTCGCCGCCCGGCTCGGCCTGTCCCGGCCGACCGTCCGCCAGGCCATCCAGTCGCTCGTCGACAAGGGCCTCCTCGTACGCCGTCGCGGCGTGGGCACCCAGGTCGTGCACAGCCAGGTCAAGCGCCCGCTGGAGCTCAGCAGCCTCTACGACGACCTGGAGGCGGCGGGCCAGCGCCCGGCCACCAAGGTCCTCGTCAACACGCTCGTACCCGCCTCCGCCGAGGTCGCCGCCGCACTGGGCGTCGCCGAGGACAGCGACGTCCACCGCGTCGAACGCCTCCGCCTCGCCCACGGCGAGCCCATGGCCTACCTCTGCAACTTCCTGCCCCCCGGCCTCCTCGACCTCGACACCGCCCAACTGGAGACCACCGGCCTCTACCGCCTGATGCGAGCGGCGGGCATCACCCTGCACAGCGCCCGCCAGTCGATCGGCGCCCGGGCGGCGACGGCGGAGGAGGCGGAGCGGCTGGCGGAGGAGGCAGGGGCTCCGCTGCTCACCATGCAACGCGTCACGTTCGACGACACGGGCCGCGCAGTGGAATACGGCACACACACCTACCGCCCGACGCGCTACTCCTTCGAGTTCCAGCTCCTTGTGAGGACCTGAGGGGGCGCTTTTTCGGGCGCGGGGCTGTATCGATGTGCGGCTCCGCCGCGTGGGCGCGATCAGCCCCCACGCAGCCGCACACGGGTACGTCGGGTTGTTCCCCCGCTCCGCACCCTGCCTCCCCGTGAGGCAGAATCGGCGGCGATGAGCACCTACCGCGACTTCACCGCCCCCATCGGCTCCCGCCGTGCCACCGTGCTCCGCACCGTCGGCACCCGGGAGCGCCGCTCACACCTGACGGCACCCCGCGTGCCGACGGTCGGCATCGACATCGGCGGTACGAAGGTGATGGCGGGCGTCGTCGACGCCGACGGCAACATCCTGGAGAAGGTCCGCACGGAGACGCCGGACAAGTCCAAGAGCCCCAAGGTCGTCGAGGACACCATCGCCGAGCTGGTCCTGGACCTCTCCGACCGGCACGACGTGCACGCCGTCGGCATCGGCGCGGCCGGCTGGGTCGACGCCGACCGCAACCGCGTGCTGTTCGCCCCCCATCTGTCCTGGCGCAACGAACCCCTGAGGGACCGCCTCGCCAGCCGCCTGTCGGTCCCGGTCCTCGTGGACAACGACGCCAACACCGCCGCCTGGGCCGAGTGGCGCTTCGGCGCCGGCCGCGGCGAGGACCACCTCGTGATGATCACGCTGGGCACCGGCATCGGCGGCGCGATCCTGGAGGACGGCCAGGTCAAACGCGGCAAGTACGGCGTCGCCGGCGAGTTCGGCCATATGCAGGTCGTGCCCGGCGGCCACCGCTGCCCGTGCGGCAACCGCGGCTGCTGGGAGCAGTACAGCTCCGGAAACGCCCTGGTCCGTGAGGCGCGCGAGCTGGCAGCGGCCGACTCGCCCGTGGCGTACGGGATCATCGAGCACGTCAAGGGCAACATCTCCGACATCACCGGCCCGATGATCACCGAGCTGGCCCGCGAGGGCGACGCCATGTGCATCGAGCTGCTCCAGGACATCGGCCAGTGGCTCGGCGTCGGCATCGCCAACCTCGCGGCCGCCCTCGACCCCTCCTGCTTCGTCATCGGCGGCGGTGTCTCGGCCGCCGACGACCTGCTGATCGGCCCCGCGCGGGACGCGTTCCGCAGGCATCTGACCGGCCGCGGCTACCGCCCCGAGGCCCGCATCGCCCGGGCCCAGCTCGGGCCCGAGGCCGGCATGGTCGGCGCCGCCGACCTGGCCCGGCTGGTCGCCCGCCGCTTCCGGCGCGCCAAGCGCCGCCGGGTGGAGCGGTACGAGCGCTACGAGCGGTACGCACAGTCCCGCCGCAGCACCCAGGAGACGCTGTGACCGCATCCCTGCCGCACCAGGGCTCGTGGCCTGACGGCGAGGAACGCCCGGCCGAGGACCGCCGCCACATGATCCGCCGCAGGGCGCTCACCCTGCTGATCATCGTGCTGCTCATCGGCATCCCGGCCGGCTACCTGGTGATCTCCGCGAACCAGAGCCGGAACAGCGGAAAGGACAAGGAGGCGAAGTACTCGGCGACCGGCCTGACCGCGGGCTGGCCGTCCAAGCTCCAGCGCCGGATCTACCAGGTGCCCGTCCCGCACCCGGCCTGGCACGTGGCGTACTACGAGACCAACAACTGGAAGACCAGCCGTCTGTACGCCCAGTTCGAGACCAACGCGGCCGGTCTGGACGCCTATCTGACGGGCCTGGGCATGACCCGGGACGACCTGAAGAAGGGCCACATCACCATCGGCGCCCGCGACCGCAAGGTCACCGGCTGGAAGTTCCCCGAGGGCGAGTCGTGGTACGGCTTCGTCCACCGGCAGAAGAACCCCGCGCCCACGCACGACGTGGTGGTGGACCTGTCCAACCCGGCGTATCCCTGGGTGTACGTGGTGTCCCGGACGGTGCCCTGACCCGCAGCCCGGCCCGGCCGGCGCGGACGCCTGGGCCGATTGTCAGACCCCGCCCGTAGAGTCGGAGACAGCTGATCCGAAACGCGGGCGGGAGGTGGCAGGACGTATGGGCGACACGGCTGTGATGGCCGAGCGGGCGGGGGAGCCGACGGTCGCGGTCCCCGTGCGGCTCCCGGCCGTCTTCCTGCCCGCGTCCCTCCCGCGCGACGGGCGCATCGCCTTCTGGGACCCCGAGGGCGAGGCCCTGCCCGCCGACGACACCGAGCTCACGGTCGTACGACGGCACGGCGCCGGAGCCCGGCGGCGCACCACGCCGGCACTGTCCCTCCCGCTGGACGAAGCCCTGCCGCTCCTGGTGCGCGCCCGGCACGACCCCGCGTCCCACCCCGCCACCGCCTGCTGGGGCGCGGCCGCCCTGCACGCCCTGCGGCTGACCGCGCGCGGCCGGCTGCTGCCCGGCCTGACCCCCACGGGCCACGATGCCTGGCGCGCCGGCCCGCTGGACCCGGACGACATCGCGCACCTGCGCGCGGTGGCCGCCGCCCTGCCGTACGAGGGCCACGCCGTGCCGCTGCCCGGCCCGGGCCCCATCCGCCTGCCCGAACCGGAAGCGCTGGTACGCGCCTTCCTGGACGCGGTCGCCGACACCCTGCCGCGCACCCCGGCCGCACCCCACGCCACCGGCAGGCCCTTCGCGGCCCGCGACGCCCAGCACCTGCCCGATGCCCACGACTGGGCCGCCGAGGTCGCCGCCGGCATGGACGCCGGCGTGCGGATCTCGCTCCGGCTGGACCTCTCGGCGTACGACCTGTTCGACGACGCCTTCGGCGGCGGCGCACGCAGCGCCGGCGCCGCGATCGTCCAGGTGCACAGCCTCGCCGACCGCACCCTCGTCGCCGACGCGGCGGCGCTGTGGGCGGGCGATGCGGACGACGCCTTCGGCCCGCGCGCCCGGGTGGACGCCGCCCTCGCCGTCCGCCGCGCGGCCCGGGTCTGGCCCCCGCTCGACCGGCTCTCCGACCAGGACGTGCCCGACGTGCTGGCGCTGACCGAGGAGGAGCTGAGCGACCTGCTCGGTGTCGCGGCCACCCGGCTCGCCGCGGCCGGCGTCGCCGTGCACTGGCCCAGGGACCTGGCCCAGGACCTGTCGGCCGCGGCGGTGGTCCGGCCGGCCCCGGCTCGGCGACCGACGGCACCGGCTTCTTCGAGAGCGAGGACCTGCTCCAGTTCCGCTGGCAGCTGGCGCTCGGCGGCGACCCGCTCACCGAGAGCGAGATGGACGCCCTCGCCGAGGCCCACCGCCCGGTCGTCCGGCTGCGCGACCAGTGGGTGCTGGTCGACCCGGCCCTCGTCCGCAAGGCCCGCAAGCGCGACCTGGGGCTGCTCGACCCGGTCGACGCGCTGTCCGTCGCCCTCACCGGCACCGCCGACGTGGACGGCGAGACGGTCGAGGCCGTACCGGCCGGCGCGCTGGCCGCCCTGCGCGACCGCCTCACCGCGGGGGTGCGCCCGGCCGCGCCGCCGCCGGGCCTGCGCGCCACCCTCCGTGACTACCAGCTCCGGGGCCTGGCCTGGCTCGACCTGATGACCTCCCTCGGCCTCGGCGGCTGCCTCGCCGACGACATGGGCCTCGGCAAGACCGTCACCCTCATCGCACTGCACCTGAAGCGGGCCCGCCGCGAGCCGACCCTGGTGGTCTGCCCGGCCTCGCTGCTGGGCAACTGGCAGCGGGAGATCACCCGTTTCGCGCCCGGCGTCCCCGTCCGCCGCTTCCACGGACCGGACCGCAGCCTTGACGACCTGGACGGCGGCTTCGTCCTCACCACGTACGGCACGATGCGTTCCGTGGCCCCCGCCCTGGCCGGGCAGGCGTGGGGCATGGTCGTCGCCGACGAGGCGCAGCACGTCAAGAACCCCTACTCGGCCACGGCCAAGGCGCTGCGCACGATCCCGTCCCCCGCGCGCGTGGCCCTGACCGGCACGCCCGTCGAGAACAACCTGTCGGAGCTGTGGGCGCTGCTCGACTGGACCACCCCGGGCCTCCTCGGCCCGCTGAAGTCCTTCCGCGCCCGGCACGCCCGTGCCGTGGAGAACGGCGAGGACGAGGAAGCGGTGGAGCGCCTGGCCCGCCTGGTCCGGCCCTTCCTGCTGCGCCGGAAGAAGTCCGACCCGGGCATCGTGCCCGAACTGCCGCCCAAGACGGAGACCGACCACCCGGTGCCGCTCACCCGCGAACAGGGCGCGCTGTACGAGGCGGTGGTCCGCGAGTCGATGCTCGCCATCGAGACCGCCGAGGGCATGGCACGCCGGGGCCTGGTCCTGAAGCTCCTGACGTCGCTGAAGCAGATCTGCAACCACCCGGCGCTCTACTTGAAGGAGGAGCCCGCCCGGGCCGGCGGCGACCGGCTCGCCGCCCGCTCCGGCAAACTCGCGCTGCTGGACGAGCTGTTGGACACCCTGCTCGCCGAAGACGGATCCGCGCTGGTCTTCACCCAGTACGTCGGCATGGCCCGCCTCATCACGTCCCACCTGGCCACCCGCGCGGTCCCGGTCGACCTCCTCCACGGCGGCACGCCGGTACCGGAGCGGGAGCGTATGGTGGACCGCTTCCAAGCCGGCTCCACCCCGGTCCTGGTGCTGTCCCTCAAGGCGGCGGGCACCGGCCTCAACCTCACCCGCGCGGGTCACGTCGTCCATTTCGACCGCTGGTGGAACCCGGCCGTCGAGGAACAGGCCACCGACCGTGCCTACCGCATCGGCCAGACCCAGCCCGTCCAGGTCCACCGCCTCATCACCGAGGGCACGATCGAGGACCGCATCGCCGAGATGCTCGAGGCCAAGCGCGCCCTCGCCGACGCGATCCTCGGCTCCGGCGAGTCGGCCCTCACCGAACTGACGGACCGTGAACTGTCCGACCTGGTCTCCCTGCGGAGGACGCCATGACGCCCAGCCCGGCCGACGAGGCCCGCCGGGCCCTGCGGGCGGCCCGGGAGCAGGCACACCGGGACCCGGAAGCGGCACCCGCCCCCCGCCCGGCCGGGAGTCTCACTGACCAGGAGGAGGCGTCCCGGCCGGGAGACGTGGCCCGGGAGGCCTTGCGCAGGGCGGTCTCCGAGCACCGGCGTGGCGAGGGGCCGGCGAGGGACGTGAGTGCGGCGGAGGACGCCGATACGCCTGGTGAGCTGCCAGGTGGTGCGTCTGAGGACACGGAGGGACCCCCCGGGCCGGACGGTCCCGGCGACCCGGGGGAGATCCCCACCCGGAAGCCTTCGGCCGGTGCTCCCGCCGCCGGGGAGGACCAGCCCGCCGCCGCACCGGAGGAGCCCCGGGCTGCGGGCGACGACGAGGGGCAGGGTCCACGCGCGGCGGACATCGCGCGCGAGGCACTGCGCGCAGCACGGCAGGACGCGCGGCGAGCCCGGGAAGAGGCCGAGAGCGCCGGGATGGGGCGCGGACGCCGGGCGCGGCGGGGCCGCGCGGACGAGAGGCCGACGACCGGGCGGCAGATGCGCGAACACGCCGCCGGCGGGGGAGCGCGGGACGTACGGCAGTTGCTGGCCGACGCCTTCCGGATGCCCGCGGCGACGGACGAGCCGGACGCGGCGCCCGAGGGCCCTGACGACACCGGCCAGGAGCGCTCGCCGGACGGCACGACCGACTGGCCGCGCGACCCGGCCGACCCCGCCCCCTCCACCACCCGACCCGAGACCCCTCGCGTCCCCCACACCATGGCGGCCCCCGACCGCGACAGCGAGCTCCGCCGTACGTTCCCCGCATTCCCGCCCCGGGATCCGGACGAAAAGGGCTTCGCCGAGAGCTGGTGGGGAAACGCGTGGGTCGCCGCGCTGGAGGAGGGCGCGCTGGACGTCAAGCGGCTGGAGCGCGGGCGGGGGTATGCCGGACAGGGACATGTCGATGCCATCACCGTGACGCCCGGCCTGGTGCTGGCGTACGTGCGGGGCCGCCGTCCGCGCCCGTACCGCGTGCAGGTGCGGCTGCGCACGCTCGACGACCAGGACTGGGAGCGGTTCCTGGACGCCGCCGCCGACCGGCCCGGGCACATCGCGGCACTCCTCGACAAGGAGATGCCCCAGTCCCTCGCGGACTGCGGCGTGCCCCTGCTGCCCGGCCCGGGCGATCTGGAGCCGCGGTGCAGCTGCCCCGACCGGGGCCACCCCTGCAAGCACGCCGCCGCCCTCTGCTACCAGACCGCGCGGCTGCTCGACGCCGACCCCTTCGTCCTGCTCCTGCTGCGCGGCCGTGGCGAACGCGAGCTGCTCGACGCGCTGTCCCGGCTGAGCGCCACCCGTGCGGCGCGCGCCGCCCAGGGCAGGGGGCCTGCGCCTCTTCCGGGAGTGCGGGCCGGTGACGTTCTCGGTCAGCGCGCCCTCCCGCCCCTGCCGGCGCCGCTGCCCCCGCCTCCGCACCCCGAGCAGCCCCCGGCCTATCCGGCGGCCCCCGCCGGCCGGACCCGTTCGCGCTGGACCAGCTCGCCACGGACGCCGCGGCCCGGGCCCACGCCCTGCTCACCACGGGCCGTGACCCGGTCGGGCAGCTGACCCTCTGGGAAGACGCGGTCCGCCTGGCCGCGGCCCGCCCCGGCTCGGGGCTCACCGCGGGCACCCGGGCGCTCTACTCCTCCCTCGCCTCCGCGGCGGGCCGCACCCCGTCCGAGCTGGCCCGTGCGGTCGCCGCCTGGCGCCAGGGCGGACCGGAGGGCCTCGCCGTACTGGAGGAGCCGTGGGACCCGCCAGGCCGGTTCGACCGGGCCCGCCCGCTGCTCCTCGCCGCCGACCTGCCCGCCTTCCGCCCCTGGCGCAACCGCCTCACCCACCCCCACGGCCACGTCCAGCTCCGCCTGGGCCGCGACGGCCTGTGGTACGCGTACGAGTCCGAGCCGGGCCAGGAGGACTGGTGGCCCCGAGGCACCCCCGACCTGGACCCGGTCGGCGCCCTGACGGGCCTGGGCATGGCGGGCGACCTCTGAG
The DNA here is from genome assembly GCF_037055355.1 of Streptomyces sp. DG1A-41. Classification (GTDB taxonomy): domain Bacteria; phylum Actinomycetota; class Actinomycetes; order Streptomycetales; family Streptomycetaceae; genus Streptomyces. The sequence goes on from NZ_CP146350.1 coordinate 7,473,882, forward strand.
GGCCGCCGCCGGGCCCGCTGACGTGAAGCCGGACGCGGCGCGGGTCGCTTTCACGCTGCCCTTGGACGTGGTGCCGTACGCGAGGCAGGTGTGACCCAGGAAGCCGGGGCCACCCCTGCCGCGCCGCTGTCAGTCGAAGTCGCGCACCTTGATCGTGTAGATGCCGCGTCCGTGGGTGGCCGCGTACAGGGTGCTGCCGTCCGGGCTCAGCCTCAGCTGGAGCACGGCGACGGCCGGGAGGTCACCCACGCGCTGCCAGGTCGTACGGCCCGGCGCCCGGTGGACGACGCCGAGGTCGGTGGCGACGGCGAGGCCGCCGTTCGGCATGACGATCGCGGAGTCGGCCGGCACATCGGGGAGGCTCTTGGAGATGTCCTTCCAGGTGGTGCCGCCGTCGGTGGACTCGAAGACATGGCCGACACCGGCGCCGGGCCCCTCGGTCCACTGCCGGGAGAAGCCGTTGACCGTGAGGTAGACGTGGTCGGCGTTCTTCGGGTCGATGGCGAAGCCGCTGAGGTAGCGGTTGGGCACCGTCCCGTCCACGGGCAGGGTGATGTCGTGCCAGCCGGTGCCGTCCGCGTTGCCGACGGCGATGCCGCGGGCGAAGCCCTGGTTGTTGCAGGGGCCGCACCAGGCCGCGTACACCTTGCCGCCCGAGGCCGCGACGGCGGTCGCGGTGCGGCCGGCGCCGAGGTCGTACACGCTGGTCCACTCGTCGCCGCTGCGGATGGCGTAGCCGTGGGTCTGCACCCAGATGTGCCGGCCGCCCGCGATCCATGTCGAGGAGTTCTTCGCATCGGCCGCGAGCGGGGCGATGAAGCGGGCCTCGCTGGTGGCGTTGTCGGCCGGGGCGACGTCGTACGACGTGGCCTTGGCGGCGTCGTCGACCCAACCGCCGTCATTCACGGCACAGTTCTGGGTCACCTGGATGGAGAGGTAGACGTACTCCTCGGCGATGTCGCACCCGTTGGCCGGGTCGGTGATCGTGTCGCCGCCGTCGCCGCCGAAGTTGGAGCCCATCACCTCGTCGTTGCTGCGCAGGATGGACTGGCCGTTGTCCTGGAGGCCGCCGGTGACGGAGAGGCCGCCGTGGTCCAGGTCCTTGCCGACGCCCACCGAGTAGTACTGAAGGGTGTCGATGGTGCCGTCGTTGAGGGAGGTCCAGTCGGTGGCGTGCCCGGAGGCGTCCTGGGAACCGTTGACCGGGCGCTTGTAGACGCCGCCGTCGTTGCCGACGTACACGAAGCTCTTGCCGTGGTAGCGGCCGATCGCGACGCCGTGCTGGTCGGAGTGGGTGGTCTGGTTGCAGTCACCGGTCTGCTCGGCCGGGTCGATGCTCCAGCAGGAGAAGCCGAAGTTCCAGTACGGGCCGACGGCCGACCAGTTGCTGCCGCCGTCCTTGGTCTCGTAAACCTCCTCCAGGCCCGCGTACACGTGCTCCGCGTTCGCCGGATCGACAGTAAGGAATTGGTTGTACCAGGCTTGCACGCCCGGCATGTAACCGCTGGTCGTCAGCGCCGAGTTGTCGGCGGCCAGGCCCTTGTAGTCGGCGATCTTCGACCAGGGGCCGTTGGGCGAGCCGGACTTGGAGACGTAGATGCCCTCCAGGCCGCTGTCCGGGTTGGTGTTCAGCTGCTCCGGTGACTGGTCGATGGCGTAGTAGCGGGAGCCGTCGGCGGAGCGGGCGAAGGTGACGTTGCCGACGTCGTCCGCGTCGGCGGGCAGGTCGCCGAGGCCGCTGGTGATCCGGGTCCAGGTGCCGTCCGTGCCCTTGGTGTAGAAGCCGTTGTAGTCGTCGCCGCTGCGCCAGCCCACCGCGAGGACGACCTTGCGCGGGTCCTTGGGGTCGATCGCGATGTCGTTGGCGATGTTTTTGTACGGGGCATCGGGGTCGTCGGCCTTCGAACCGCCCGGCAGAGAGTCGGGGTTGGGCGCGAACTCCAGCTTCCAGGCGCCCTTCAGCCTCTTGGCGGAGTGGCTCCACACGCCCTTGCTGGTCGCCGCCCACACCTTGCCGCCGCCGAAGCGCAGCTGGTGGACGGTGGTGGACTCCAGCTCGTCGCCGCCGACCCGGCTGCGGGCGGAGAACGTGCCGTGGTGCGGGTGGGACAGGACATAGACGCCGCTGCCGAGGTACGCGTCAGCGTTGGTCGTCGCCTCCCCGGTGCCCAGCCACAGCTGCCCGGCCCCGTCGAGTGCGAGCGCGCCGGTGGACTGCGAGGGCAGCCGGTCGCTGATCGGCTGCCAGTGCCCGCCGCCGGAGCGGGACCGCCACACGCCGCCGCCCGCGCTGCCCGCGTAGACGTACCCGCCGTCGTCGGCCGCGATCGCCGCCATGCGGCCGGTGACGTTGCCCGATCCGCCGCTGGAGTTGGAGTCGATGTCCCGGTAGCGCGGGTCGTCGGAGTTGTACGGCAGGTCGGTGATGTTGCGCCAATCACCGCCCGTGCTCGGCAGGTTGGTGAGGTTGTCCCAGGCGGCCCCGTACGCGCCCGGCGCGACGATGCCGGGCGAGGTGCGGGCCTCGGCGTACTGGTTGGCGCCCTCGGCTATCTCGTCGGCCTCGTTGCCGTCGTCGCCGCCTTCGTCCTTCAGTCTGGGGCTCATGACGCCCACCGACTGCTCGCGTTCGGCGGCGAGTCGGGCGAGCGTGCGTGCTCCGAAGGGGCTGTTGTTCTGACCGGGCGCGGCGCTTGCGGGTATCGCGACGAGTCCGGCGGACGCGGTGATGGCGCAGATCGTCAGCCATCGTCTTCTACGGGTCGGTGCTGGCACCAGGTCCTCCGAGAACGGGTGGTCATGAACCGTCGGGTGGACCTGATCACGGGCAGGCGGGCAAGTCCGGATTCTTGGACAGGCTTTGACCAGAACATGCCGCTTCCTGTAGCCGTGCCGGCCTCCGAGGCGCATCACGCTGGCGGACGAGCCTCGGGCAACTTGTGCACCAGATGCGCCAAAACTCTGGCAAAGGAGTCTGGGGTGACGGCCGGACACCATGTCATCGTGCCTGCCATGACCACTGATCACCTCACTCACAACCGGCTTCCGCACCACGCACGACACGCGGCGAGCAAGGTGCCGGAGGTCACCGTCTACTTCTGGATCATCAAGGTGCTGACGACCGGTATGGGTGAGACGGCCTCCGACTTCCTGGCCCGTGTGCTCGGTCCGGTGCCTGCTGTGGGCCTCGGTGGCATCGCTCTGATGGCCGCCCTGGCGGCGCAGTTCGCCGTGCGGCGGTACGTGGCCTGGGTCTACTGGGTGGCGATCGTCATGGTCAGCGTGTTCGGCACGATGGCCGCCGACGTCCTGCACGTCGGGCTCGGGGTGCCCTATGCGCTCTCGACCCCGTTCTTCATGGCCGCGCTGGCCGCCGTGTTCGCACTCTGGTACCGCAGCGAAGGCACCCTGTCCATCCACAGCGTCCACACCCGGCGCCGCGAGACCTTCTACTGGGCCGCCGTGCTGGCCACGTTCGCGCTGGGGACCGCCGCTGGTGATCTCACCGCCACGATCGGCCTCGGCTACCTGGGCTCCGCCGTCCTGTACGCCGCTGCGATCGCCGTTCCGGCCGTCGTTCACCGGTGGGGCAGCCTGAACGCGGTGGCCGCGTTCTGGGCCGCGTACGTCATCACCCGCCCGCTCGGTGCCTCCGTCGCGGACTGGATGGCCGTCGGCCACAGCCGGGGCGGACTCGACCTGGGCCTGGGTCCGGTCACGCTGTCCTGGACGATGGCCATCCTCGGCTTCGTCGGCTACCTGGCCGTCTCCCGCAAGGACATCCAGCACGACGGCATGCCGTGATACGCCGGTACCGCCGAGCGGGAGCGCCTCCCCCGGCAGTCAGGTTGATCACGTACCGTGCCCCGGGTGTGTGCCCGGGGTGGTACATCACCTCGCCGCCGCCGCCGACGGAGCGGGCAGGCCGAGGACCGCACCGACGCGTGGCGGCTGGCAGGACGCGCTCGTGGCGGAGGCCGCCCGGGGGACAGGCCCCGGGCGGCCGGACATGAGCGGTGCAGGCTCAGCCGTTCGGCCCCGCCGGGGTCGTGGTGGTCTTGAAGCCCTCGGTCTTGTTGGCCTGGAGGGCGAAGTCATTGGTGAACGTCTTGCTCAGGTTCACCGACGACTTCACGTCGCCGACCAGCTGCTCCGTCGCCAACGAGGTCTTCGGCCCGCCGGCCGGCATCAGGCCGTCCGGGAGGAACTGGCCCTTGTCCTCGGTCAGAGCCGAGATGTAGTCGGCCTTGGTCACCAACTGGTTCGACACGTACGACGCGGGCAGCTTGTTCGCGATGTCGGCCGCGCTGTGGGTGTTGATCCAGTGCATGGTGGCCACCAGCGCGTCGACGACCTTCTGCACCGTTGCCTTGTGCGAGTTCACCCAGTCGGTGCGGGCGAGAACACCGGCCGCGGGATAGGCACCGCCCAACGCCGCCGTGGCGCCGGAGGTGGTGGCCAGGTCGATGGCGGAGGTACCGACGCCCTTTTTCTGGATCGCGGCCACCGTCGGCTGCGTCGTCATCACACAGTCCACCTTGCCGTTCTGCAGCGCGGCGATGGCGGTGGAGCCCGCACCGACCCCGATCCGGTGGAACTGGCTGGTCTTGACGCCCTTCTTGGCGGCCAGGAACTGGGTGAGGGTGTCGGTGCCCGACCCCAGGTCGGTGACGCCGAGGGTCTTTCCCCTGAAGTCGGCGCCCGAGTGGACGCCCGACTTCTTGGTGCACATCTCGCGCTCGCCCGGCGCGCCGGAGAGCTGGACGACGTCCTCGACCGCCTTGCCCTTCGCCTGGAACTCGATCGTGTGGTTGTACCAGGCGCCCGCCATGTCCACCTGCCCCGAGGCCATGGCGTCCTCGGCGCCGACACCGCCGTCCTGCTCGGTGCTCAGCTGGACGTTGACGCCGTACTTCTTGTAGAAGCCGAGCTGCTGGGCGAGCTGGTACGGCAGGTAGATCTGCTTGTCGAGGCCGCCGGCCATGAGCTTGACGGTCGGCGTGCCACCCCCACCGCCGCTCGCGGCGGACGAGGTGCTGGAACAGGCGCTGACCGAGCCGAGGGCGAGAACGGTGAGGACGGACGCGGCGACGGCGGCGGATCGTCTGGACATGGCTGACCACATTCCTTTGTTGAAGGTTCTGAGATGAGGGAGGGGGGAAGTACAAGAACGTCAGAGCGAGTTGGCCTCGGACGGCGCCGGCGGGCGCCAGGACAGCAGCCGGTGCTCGAGCTTGCCGATCAGCCACTCGGCGCCGAGCACGATGACCGAGATGACGAGCATCGTGGCGAACACGCCGTTGGGGTCGAAGTTGTTCTGCGCGGTCTTGATGACCAGGCCTAGGCCGCTCTGCGCGCCGAGCACCTCGCCGACCAGCGCACCGACGATGGCGAAACCGAAGGCGCTGTGCAGGCTGGCGATGATCCAGGTGAGCGCGGACGGCACGATGACGTGCCGGGTGATCTGCATCTGCGAGGCGCCGAGCACCTTCGCGTTGGCGAGGATGTTGCGGTCGACCTCACGCACGCCCTGGAAGGCGTTGAAGAAGACGATGAAGAACACCAGCACCGCGGCGAGCAGGATCTTCGGCAGTACGCCGATGCCGAACGCGACGATGAAGATCGAGCCGAGGACGATACGCGGGATCGCGTTGACCATCTTGATGTAGGGGCCGAGCACGTCGGCGAGGAAGCGGCTCTGGCCCAGCGTCACGCCGAAGACCACCCCGGTGACGGCTCCGAGAACGAAGCCGGCGAGCGCCTCCTGGATCGTGGTCCAGATATTGGAGTAGAACGACCCGAACTCGGTGCCGTGCCGGAAGAGGTCGACCAGCCGCTGGGCGATGCCGGACGGCTGACCGAAGAAGAACGGGTCGACGATCCCCCAGGTGGTGAACGCCTGCCAGCCGCCGATGACGAAGACCGCGAGGCCGATGCGGCCCGCCCACACCAGCGCGACGCGCTGCCTGGCGGCGCGCTTGGCGGCGTCCGCGGCCGCGGACGGTGCGCCGCCGTCCTTGACCAAGCCGGCGGGAACTGCGGACGTCGTGCTCATGCCGTACCTCCTGCGGTGCGTGCGTAGGCGCGCTCCACCTCCTCGCGCAGCGTCTCCCAGATCTGGTGCTGAAGTTCGATGAAGCGGGGCTGGAAGCGGATCTCCTGGACCGCACCGCGCGGGCGCGGCAGATCGATGTCGAAGACCGCCTTGACCGAGCCGGGGCTGGACGTCATGACGACGACCCGGTCGGCGAGCGCCACGGCCTCGTCGAGGTCGTGGGTGATGAAGATGACCGACGGACGGATCTGCTCCCACAGGCCGAGCAGCTCGGTCGACATGATCGCCTTGGTCTGCACGTCCAGGGCACCGAACGGCTCGTCCATGATCAGGATCTTGGGTTCGTTGATCAGCGCCGCGGCCATCGCCACGCGCTTGCGCATCCCGCCGGAGAGTTGGTGCGGGTAACGGTCCTCGAACCCCGTCAGGCCCACCCGGCGCAGCCAGTCGCGCGCCGATGCCTGCGCCTGCTGCTTGGGGACGCCGCGGAAGACCGGGCCCATCAGGACGTTGCCGAGGACGGTCTTCCAGGGCAGCAGCGCGTCGGTCTGGAACATGAAGCTGACGCCGTCGGCGACGCCGTCCACTTCACGGCCGCCGACCTCGACCGACCCCTCGCTGGGCCGGTCGAGCCCGGACACCATGCTCAACGTCGTCGACTTGCCGCAGCCGGTCGGGCCCACCACCGCGCAGAACTGGCCCGGCTCCACCGTGAAGGAGACGTCCCGCAGCGCCGTGAACACCTCACCCGCAGGAGTCAGAAACCGTTTGGTGAGTCCTGAAATCTCGACTCGCGCGCTGTCCCGGCCGATTCTCTCGGCGCCTGGGCTCACCGCGACATCGTTTCGCGAAGCCATCTGAGGCCGTCTCCTTTCCTCACCTCGGAGGTCGAGGAAGGCAGACGCTAAAGGCCGCGCAGTGTGACGTCGCTGTTTCACACGTATCTCGCGTTAGTTGTGTTAACAGGGGTTCTGCGCGTTCTGCTCAGCAGGCCGGGGGGTGGGCAGCGAGTCCATGGTGGGACACAATCACGCCACCACGGGTACGGCGCAGGGGCCGGGCCCGGCAGCACGACAAGGGCGTAGGCACCTGTGATGCCCATCCGTATCCGGATCGGCCGCGGCGGGAAGGGGAGGCTCTCCGCGCGGATCCTGGCCAGTCAGCTGGTCATCCTGGCCCTCACCGGAGCCATCGGCTTCGTCCTGTTCGCGTTCGCCCAGCGGGCCGAGATCGACCGCTCCTACGAGCAGCGGGCCCTGGCCATCGCCCAGACCGCGGCCGCCGAGCCGCAGATCCGGCAGGCCATGGAGTACGGCGGTGGCCGCGACATCGTGCAGAGCGTCGCCGAGCGGATCCGCAAGGCGTCGGGGGCGTCTTACGTGGTCGTGATCGACCTGCACGGCATCCGCCATTCGCACCCCGACCCGGCGCTCATCGGCGAGCCCGTGGGCGATCCGATCGTGGTGCTGGACGGCCACACACACGTGGGCTCCGACCAGGGCGCGACCGGGCGGTCCGCCAACGGCAAGGCTCCGCTGTACGGGCCCACGGGCACGCTGGTCGGCGAGGTGTCGGCCGGCCTCCCCGAACGCGATGTGCTCGGCGAGCTGTGGCGGGAGCTGCCCACCTTCGGACTGTACGCCGCGATCGCCGTCGCACTCGGCTCGGCGGCCGCGTTCCTGCTGGCCAGCCGACTGAAGCGGTCGACCTTCGGGCTGGAACTGGAGGAGATCGCCGGATTGCTCCAGGATCGCGAGGCCATGCTCCACGGCGTCCGGGAGGGCGTGATCGCCTTCGATCCCGACGGCCGGATCACCGTGGTCAACGACGAGGCCCGCAAACTGCTCGGCCTCGGCACGGCGCTCGGCCGCGGACTGGAGGAGGTGCTGCCGGACGGGCGGCTGCGCCGCGCCCTGGACGGCACCCTGACCGGCACCGACCTCCGCGTGCTGACCGACGACCACTGCCTGGTGGTCAACCGGATGCCGGTGGCGCTGCACGGCCGCGAACTGGGCGCGGTGGTCACCGTCCGCGACCGCACCGAGCTGATCGGGCTGCTGCGCGAACTGGACTCGGTGCGCGGGCTGACCGACGCCCTGCGTGCCCAGCAGCACGAGTTCACCAACCGTATGCACACCGTGGCCGGGCTGCTGGACATCGGCGACCACGACGCCGCCTTCAAGTACGCCGTCGAGGCGGCCGGTGCCGAACAGGCGCTGACGGAGTCCGTACGCGAACGCATCGGCAGCGCGCTGCTCGTGGGGCTGATCGTCGCCAAGACCACGGTGGCCGCGGAACGCGGGGTACGGGTGGTGCTCAGCGACGACTCCGCGCTCGGTGAGGACCCGCCGCATCTGCGCCGGCTGCTGACCATCGTCGGCAACCTGCTGGACAACGCGATCGACGCCGCGGCCGGCGGAGCGGCCCCGGCGGGCGGGCGCGAGGTCGAGCTCTCCCTGATCGAGGCTGTCGACCGGGTGCTGGTGCGGGTCGCGGACAGCGGCCCGGGGATCCCGCCGGGTGCCGCCGGATCGATCTTCGAGGACGGCTGGTCGACCCGGCCCGACCGGGGCACCGCCCGGCGCGGGCTGGGGCTGGCCCTCGTCCACCGGCTGGCCCAGCAGCACGGCGGCACGATCGAGGTCAGCGAAGGGCCGGGCGCGGTCTTCACCGTCGCGCTCCCGCTGCCGGACACCACCCCGGTACCACGAGACGCACCGTTCACCACGGCCTCGCCGACAGGAGGTGACCGCGCATGATCCGGACCCTGGTGGTGGACGACGATTTCCACATCAGCCACATCCACGGTGACTACGCGTCCCGCGTCGAGGGCTTCGAGGTGGTCGGCCGGGTGGCGACCGTGGCCGAGACGCTGGACGCCGTGCGTACCCTCCATCCCGACCTGCTCCTGCTCGACGTCTTCCTGCCCGACGGCAACGGACTCGACGTGCTGCGCCGGCTCAGCGCGGACGAGGGCGGCGCCCGCCCCGACGCGATCATGATCACCGCCGACAGGGACATCACCTCGGTACGGACCGCCATGAAACTCGGCGCGGTGGGCTACCTGGTCAAGCCGTTCGGCTCCGCAGACCTGGCCGAGCGGCTCACCGCCTACCGCGAACTCCAGCACCGCGTGGACGCCCTCGGCCTGGCCCCCCGAACCGACCAGGCCGACGTGGACGCCCTCTTCAGCGCCGCCCGGCCACCGGCCGTTCCCCGCGTCCCGGCCAAGGGGCACTCCGCACCGACCCTCGCCCTCCTGCACCAAGTCCTCCGCACCGCCCAGGACGCCCTATCCGCCGCCCAGGCCGCCGAACTCACCGGCGTCTCCCGTGCCACGGCACAGCGCTACCTCTCGTACCTCGTACGGGAGGGCATGGTCCGGCTCGAACTTCGCTACGGAACCACCGGCCGTCCCGAACACCGCTACCGGATCGTGCACTGAGGATCAGCCGCAGGTGTGCAGGAAAGAACACGGCCTGGGTTGGCCGGCTGCATTCCGAAAGAAGCAGAACCTAGTGGTCAACTCAACTTGAGGTCACCGCGAGATTCCTGGGAGTGCGCGTGAGACGACGATGCCCGCAGGAATGCTTCCGGCGGGCTGAGGGAGTTGCTCACGGCGGCCGGTGCCGCAGCCAGCGTCGACGACCGTGTCGCCGGGGCGCAGGGCGAGTTGCTCCAGGGCCAGGTGCTTGTAGGTCATCGTGCGCTGGCCGATGAGGCAGAGACGGCGACCGGGGGCGAGGTGGTCAGGGACGTCGCGGTCCTCGGGCCGCGCAGCACCGAGGCCAGCACCCTCGACGGGGCCAGCAGATGGGTCATGTCGAACAGAGCTGTGGCCACGGTCCGGTCGGTGGTCGCCACCTTCAGCAGCCGGTCGGTGTAGCGCTTGCCGAGCCGTGCGGCGAGCGGCAGCGGGCCGTCGGCGGCCCCCGGATACGCCAGGTCGGCGTTGCCCGACAGCCTCCACGCAGCGGGCGATCCGCTTGCGCAGCGGGCCCGCAATGCCACTGGTCGTGGCGACGGCTCTGCCCCTTGGCCTCTGGCTCGGTGGCGAGTTCGGGTCTTGCGTCAGCCTTCCACCTGTCCCCTCACGCGCCGGGACGGTGTGAAGCCGTAGAGGTCGAGGATGCCGGGCGGGTCGGCGAGGCCGGGTCCGCCGTGTTCGATCCAGGTGGTGATGTCGGCGGTGGCGTCGGGGTCGTTGACCAGGCCGAGCCACACGGGCCGGCCTCCCGCCGCGCGGCCGGAGGGTGAGGGCTGTACGACGACGACGTTGGCGTGCTCGCAGGCGTCGAGGCAGTCGGTGACGCGGACGGTCGCGGTGCCGTCGAGCGCCTGGCGGAGGCCGCGCAGCTGTGCGGCGTGGTCGAAGCCGGGGATCTTCGGCGTGCCGCAGCAGCATCCCCGGCACACGGTGACCGTGCACCGCGCCGCCCCGGCGGACGTGGGGGAGGCGGTAGTGGCGGTACGGCGGGAGCGCTTGCTCACGCGGTGTCCTTTCCGGGGTTGGTCCAGGCGGCCTCGCGCAGCAGGCGCAGGCCGTTGAGGCCGACGATGACGGTGGAGCCCTCGTGTCCGGCGACGCCGAGGGGCAGCGGCAGCGTACCGATCAGGTCCCAGGCGACCAGCACGGCGATGAACGTCCCGGCGATGACGAGGTTCTGGATCACCAGGCGGCGGGCGGTGCGGGACAGCCGTACGACGGTGGGGATGGTGGCGAGTTCGTCGCGGACCACGACGGCGTCGGCGGTCTCCAGGGCGAGGTCGGAGCCGGCCTTGCCCATGGCGATGCCGGTGTGCGCGGCGGCCAGGGCGGGAGCGTCGTTCACACCGTCGCCGACGACCAGAACCTTCCGGCCTTCCTGCTCCCAGGCGCGGACGGCTGCCACCTTGTCCTCAGGTAGCAGTCCGGCGCGGACGTCGGTGATGCCGACCTCGGCGGCCAGATGCAGTGCGGCGCGTTCGTTGTCGCCGGTCAGCAGGGTCGGGGTGCGGCCGGTCAGGGCGGTGAGCGCGGCGATGGTCGCGGCGGCGTCGGGGCGCAGCCGGTCGGTGATGCCCAGTACGCCGACTGGGGAGCCGTCCCGCAGGACCACCACCGCGGTGCGTCCGGCGTCTTCCAGTCCTTGTAGGACGGCGTGGGCGCGGCCCGGGTCGGCGGTCAGGAGCCGGTCCGGGGAGCCGACCTGGATGGTGCGGCCCTCGACGGTGGCGGTGACGCCCTGGCCCGGGGTGGAGTCGAAGGCGTCCGCGTCCACGATGTTCAGGTGGCGTTCACGGGCGGCGTCGACGACGGCGCGGGCCAACGGGTGCTCGCTGGGGTGCTCGGCGGAGGCCGCCAGGGCCAGCAGCTCATCCTCACTCAGGCCGCTGCCGGTCAGCGGACGGATGTCGGTGACGCGCGGGGTGCCCTCGGTGAGGGTGCCGGTCTTGTCCACGGCGACGGTGTCGATCTGGCCGAGGCGTTCCATGGCGACGGCGGACTTGGCGAGCACGCCGTGGCGGCCGGCATTGGCGATGGCCGACAGCAGCGGCGGCATCGTGGACAGCACCACCGCGCACGGAGACGCCACGATCATGAAGGTCATCGCGCGCAGCAGCGCCGATTGCAGGTCGTCGCCGAAGAGCAGCGGGACGACGAAGACCGCCAGCGTGGCGGCGACCATGCCGACCGAGTAGCGCTGCTCGATCTTCTCGATGAACAGCTGGGTCGGCGCCTTGGTCTCGGAGGCCTCCTCGACCATCTTCACGATCCGGGCGATCACCGAGTCCGACGGATCCCGCTCCACCCGCACCCGCAGGGCGCCGGTGCCGTTCACCGTACCGGCGAAGACTTCGTCGCCCGCCTCCTTGGTCACCGGCAGCGGCTCGCCGGTGATGGTGGCCTGGTCCACCTCGCTCGCACCGGCCATGACCCGGCCGTCCGCGCCGACCCGCTCACCGGGCCGGACCAGGATCATGTCCCCGACCGCCAGCTGTTCGGCCGGCACACTCTCCTCGCTGCCGTCGGGCAGCAGCCGGGTCGCGGTGGAGGGGGCGAGGTCGAGCAGGCCGCGCACCGAATCTGCGGTTCGTGCGGTCGCGACCGCCTCCAGGGCACCGGAGGTGGCGAAGATGACGATCAGCAGCGCGCCGTCCAGGACCTGGCCGATGGCGGCGGCGCCGAGCGCGGCGACCACCATCAGCAGGTCCACGTCCAGGGTCTTGTCCTTGAGGGCCTTCAGGCCCTCCCAGCCCGGCTCCCAGCCGCCGGTGACGTAGACGGCGGCATACAGGGGTCCCCACAGCCACACCGGGGCGCCGAGGAGGTGCAGCGGGAGGGAGATCAGGAACAGGACCAGGGCCGTCAGCGCCCAGCGTGCCTCGGGCAGCGCCAGGATCCGGGTGCGCCGTCGGGGCGGTGAACCTGCGGCGCGGTGCCCCGGCGGCGCGGGGGCGGTCAGCGTGGAAGTCATCAGACGGGTGCCTTCGATGGGGACGGGGTTCCGACCCCTCCACCGTACAGGAACATCTGAACAGCTATTCATGCGTTCATTCCCGTACGATAGCCCCATGGGTCATGGACAGAAACCTCCCGCGAGCGACTACGCCGCCCCGCGCACCCGGCTGACGCCGGAGAACGCGCCGAAGGTCGCCGAGACCCTCCAGGCCCTCGCCACGCCCTCCCGGCTGCTGATCCTGGCCCGGCTGCGCGAAGGCCCCTGTGCGGCCACCGAACTCGCCGACGCCGTCGGCATGGAACAGTCCGCCTGCTCCCACCAGCTGCGCGTGCTGCGCAACCTGGATCTGGTCACCGGCACCCGCCGGGGCCGCTCCGTCGTCTACGCCCTGCACGACAATCACGTCGCCGGACTGCTCGACCAGGCCCTCTACCACATCGAGCACCTGCACTTGGGCATCACCGACGAGCCCGAGCAAGCACCCGTGCCGGTCGCGATCCCCTGACGGCCGGCTGTCCGGGCAGCCTTCGGACGGCCCCTGGCGGCGTGGAGGGCGGCCACGTCAGGGATTCCCGTCAGGCGCTATCGACGGCGGCGTGCCCGATCCGGGGTGCTGCGCCGTGCGCGGGCGATCAGTGAGCCCCGGGCTGCGGATCGCCTCGGCCCGGGCCCGCGAGGCGCTTGTTGTCGGTGCGCAGCGGCATCGCCGTCACACTCCTCTCGGATGGTGACAGGGGGCCGTCGACACCGACGGCCGCTTCACGAACCGCTCTCACCGTCCATATGTCTCAAACAGGGCATATTGGCCGCGGGTGGGCCACAGAAACCGTGCAGGTGCCCCTTCACCTCATACATCCCCGGGGACCTGCCTGCGGACGCCCGTCAGGCGTGGTGGCCGCCAGCGGATCCATGGGGCACGCCCTCCTCCGCTGCGCCCGGTTGCCGCCCTGTCTCCCGGCTGTTGTCCGCGTGCTCCGCCCGGTCGTCCTGGTGCAGGCGTATCTCGACGTGGCCGTCGGTGATCCGAGTGTCGAAGGCGGGCTGGGGAGCGGTGGCGGGGCCGCGTACGTTCCAGCCGTCGGAGAGGCGGAAGACGCTTCCGTGCCAGGGGCACTGGACGCATCCGTCGGCAATCGTGCCCTCGGACAGCGGTCCGGCGAGGTGGCTGCACCGGTCGGCCAGCGCGTGGACGGTGCCGCCGGTTTCGCGCACGACCAGGACCGGTACGTCGTCCACGCTGCGCCGCACGGGCCGGCCGGGAACTCGTCCACGGTGCCGATCCGGTGCCAGCCCTCCGAGACCACGTGCGGCACCTCTTCGGCGTGGTTGGCGCCGGACGCCTGACGGTAGGCGAGGTGGCCGCCCAGCATGCCGCCGACTCCGACCGCCGTCAGTCCCAGCAGGCCGCAGGCTCGGCCGGCCGCGTGGCGTCCCCTGAGGCGGCAGGTGAGTGAGGTGGCGTACAGCGCGACGGCTGTCACGTTGCTCAGAGCGTGCACCAGGCCCACGCGTTTTTGCTGGCGGTGCAGTTCCGCCCAGTCGACCCAGCCTGCCAGGGCCGCGGGGGCGGCGGCGGTCAGGCCGACGCCGATGAGCACTTCCGCTTCACGGGAACGGCCGGGCCGTAGATCGAGCAGGGCCGCGGACAGCCAGCTGCCGATCGGCACCTGCACCATCAGCGGATGGACGGGGTGGCCCAGCCACCTTCCGTGCAGCGCGTCCCGGCCGCGACCGAGCGGCAGGGCACGCACACCCCGGCCGATCGCGTCGATCACCGCATCGGCCCGGCGGTCTCGTTCCAGGCGGTCCAGCAGCCACAGGACCCGGTTCTGCCGCATCCGACGGCGTGGCGTCGTGGTCATGCGCAGCCGGGTCCCCACCTGCGCATACCGCAAACGGCCGACGAGGCCGGATCAACCCCGGCAACGGCCCCGCATCAGGAGCAGGCGGGCGAGGACCCGCCGTGTTGGGCGGCATGGACTGCCCATTCCTGAGGGAGGGCCACCGGGGTCGCGGAGTGGGTCCGGGTGGGTCCGGGTGGTCCGGTGCTGATGGAGGCCGTGCTGGCCGAAGCGCGCGCACTCGGCCTCAGCCAGGTCCGGTGGCAGACCGCGAGGAGAAGCGACGCTGCTTCCTGTCTGCCGACCAGAAGTCCGTCGTCTGGAAGCCGGTCATCAGACGCGACTGGGATCCGATGACGGGTGCCTGGAAGGGACGACTGGGCTGCTCGTCCTCGGCCTGAGGGGAACGAAGGAGGAAACCGTGCAGCGGCCTGACGAGGAACTGCTGGATTTCGATACCGGCGAGCTGGAGGACTGGGACGAGGAGCGCACACGAGCGGCCCTCGCCGGCGAACACGGCACGCTCTACCGCAACCACCTCGACATCGCCCTGCACCTCGAGCAGTGGGCGGAGGCCGAAAGCCGGCGCACCGACACGGACGCGCGCTACAAGGCGGGCTACACCCAGGCCCTGCGGGACACGGCCGCGTTCCTGCGGCAAACCTGCTCCCTTCCCTGAGCCGGGCGAGGGTTCCGCCCGGACGCCCGGCGTCCTGGCCCTTTCATGATCTGCCCGGCGCCGTTCCGCCCGCCGCGCCGGGCCCCGTGGTTTCCTTCGATCGTGCGCGGGGGACCCGACGCCCGTGGTGGCATACGGAGCAGAGCAGCGGGTGGGCCTGCCGGTGCTGCGGGCGGGCTGGCTGACGCAGACGTTCGTCCACTGGCCGTTCCGGCCTGACGCGGTCCAGGCGCTCCTGCCCGGGGGACTGGTCGTGGACGAGTACGAGGGGGCCGCCTGGGTGGGGCTCACCCCCTTCGTCATGGCGGACGTGCGACCACCCGGTGTTCCCGCCTCGCTGCCCGGCCTGCCGACGTTCGTGGAGACCAACCTGCGCACGTACGTACGGCACCGTGACGGCCGGGACGGGCTCTGGTTCCTGTCCATCGAGGTCGCCTTCCCTCCGATGGTGGCGGCCCGCGCCATCGGCGCACCGTACAACCCGGGCACCCTCCGCGTGTCCACGGACGGGGACACCGTCTCGTACTCCGGTTCCCGATGGATCGGTGACGCCTCCTACCGCCTGGTCGTCCGGCCTGGCGACCCGATCGAGCCGACGGAGCGGGACGTGTGGCTGACCTCGCGCTGGCGGGCGTACACCCGCAGGCTCGGCATGCTCTGGGAGACACCCGTCGAGCACGAGCCGTGGCCGCTGGCCGATGCCGGCGTCGATGTACTGGAGGAGACGCTGACCGCCGCGGCGGGCCTCCGGGAAGCCCCCCTCGGCGAGCCCCTGGCACACTTCTCGGAAGGAGTCAGGTATGTACGGCTCGGGCCCTCCAGGCCGTGTGTCCGGGAGCGCGTCTGCCAGCCTTCCTGACTCCCCCTGCCGGAATTCCGGCGCCGTCACGCGACGCCCGCGCGTGCGCTTCGACGGCTGGATCGCGGGCATGGGCACCTCCTCCGGCACACGGATCGTGGTCGGACACTGGCAGGGGTCACCCTTCGGAGCGTTCAGTGACGTGATGCTGGAGCGGGCCGACGGGGACAGATTGCTGCTCGCCCCCACGCGGGAGACAGCGGACTTCATCAGCGGCACCTACGTCTTCGACACGGTCCGTGTCGTCCCGGTCGAGGTGAGTGTCACGGACTACGCCTGGACGGTCACCGCCGGGCCACTCGACCTGCGTTTCACCACCGGCCGGCGAGGGCTTGTGGGCTACGCGCTGCGGACCGTGCCCGGCGCGCTCGCCCGCCGTCCGGCATGGAGCGCGCTGACGGACCGGCCCGCCCGCCTGCTGCTGCCCGGCGTGCGCACCCGCGGCAGCGCCGGCCGGGGTCGCCGGGCATGGTACGGCGCCCGGGACCTGCTGCCGATCCATGCCGCCTCGGCCCACTACGGGGGCGTGGACCTCGGGGCGATGGCACCGGTCGAGCCGCCCGTGCGCTTCGGGTTCGGTTCGGCGCCGAGGAACCCCTCCGTCACCCGGGTCACGACGACGGTCGAACTCGGCACGGAGTGAGGGCGCCTGGGCAGGGGTGCCCGGCCGGAACCTACGGAGGGATGTCCCTTGAGCAGAACCGGAGTGCGGGGGCCCGCCCACGCGCTCGCGGTCGCGCACGGTGCCTTCAACATCGTGGGTGTGCGCGAGGCCGGGCCGCAGCGCCCTGCTGCGGAAGGCGTCGGTGACGCAGTCATCCAGCAACTGCTCGGCCAGAGCGCCAAGAAGCAGAGCGCATCGTCCGGGCTCACACCTTCGCCAAGGGGATGGAGATTGCCGGGGATTTGCCGGACGCGCAGTGGGCGGTGCTGGGTGGCGCCGCTCCGGGCGAGCGGCGGTACGGGCGGCTCCGCACGGCCGTCGGCTTCGTCTGCCTCGGCAGGCGGCGAGCAGGGCATGGTCGATCTCGTCGGCGGAGGGGACCGGGCGGTGACGTGCGGGAGCTGCGGACTCGGCCTCGGGGGGCGTCGTTCCCGCCATTCACCCCGGAAGTCTGCGCGCGGAAATGTCGCGTAGGTCATGATACGACGCACGCCCGTTCGTATTCGGACTCTGGGAGCGCCCGTGTCGCGAAACGTTTCGTCGTCGTCCGTGCTCATCGAGAACCCGTCCGTGAAGTTCTCCAGCGCCCCCGAGCGCCCGCCCCTGCGCCACCTGGGCAGGCCCTCGCTGCGCCGCTCCGCCTCCGGCACCTGGCGCCGCGCCCGCGGGGAGATGCCCCGCGTTCTCCTCCTCGTCCCCTCCTACACCCGCGTCGTCGAACCCTCGCCCGAGCGCAGCAGCTTCCGCACCCTCGGCCTGGACACCTTCGAGGTGATGAAGCGCGCCGGGACCCCGATCGGCCTCTTACGCATCGCCGCAGGCGCCCGCCTCGCCGGGTTCGACGTCCGCATCGTCGACTCGCCCTTCGCCGGCTGGGAGCAGGAGCGCCGGGTCGTCGACCTCGGCGGCGGCAGCAGCCTCGTCCGCTACGGCCTCGACGACGCTCAACTGCGCGCCCTGATCGAGGACTTCGACCCGGACATCGTCGGCGTGCAGTGCATCTACACCGTGCAGTGGGGCAACGCCCGCGCCCTCGCCGACCTGGTCAAGGACATCGACCCGGCGATCGTGACCGTCACCGGCGGCGCCCATCCAAGCGGCGACTGGCAGTACGCCGTACCGGACTCGCCGTTCGACCACGTCGTCATCAACGAGGCCGACCAGACCTTCACCGCCCTGCTCCAGGCGCTCACCGAGCCGGACGGCGACATCGACGCCGTCCCCGGGATCGCCTACCGGCGGGCCGACGGCGCCGTGGTGCGCACCACCGCCCGGTCGCCGTACATGCGGATCCTGCCCAAGCGGCAGGGCCTGGACGAGCGGCTCGGCATGATGCCGCTGCCCGACTTCGGCATGCTCGACATGCGCCAGTACGAGCAGCCGTACCACTCCTCGGGCAAGCGGGTGCGCGACCACGGCTCCTGGGCGCAGATCTTCTCCACCATCGGCTGCAACGTCGGCTGCGACTTCTGCTACATCCCCATGGTGAACGGCCCCTGGCGGGCGCTGGGCACCGACTGGTTCGACCTGCACCTCGCCGAGATCCGCAAGCACGGCGTCACCGAGGTCCTCATCGAGGACGACCACCTCCTGCACGACCCGCTGTACGCGATGCGCGTCTTCGAGCTGCTGCGCAAGCACGACCTGCCGTGGGTCGAGGAGGGCGGCCTGAGCCTGTTCAACCTGGTGCTGCTGCACCTGGGCGAGAGGTTCGCCGCCGACATGGACGACGCCGAGCGGCGCAACCCCAACTTCCGCAACGTCCTCGCGGCGATGCGCTCCGGACTCACCTGCCGGGACCTGATCAAGGCGATGGCCGACGGCGGCTGCTACAGCGTCTACCTGGCCGTGGAGAGCGCCAACGAGGACAGCCTCGTCGAGTCCGGCAAGCCCCGCCTCAACGCCTTTCAGCAGGCTACCGGCGAGATCGTGGAGATGTTCACCGAGTACGGCATCCAGGTCACTGGCGGTTTTATGCTCGGCTTCGTCAACCCGCCCGAACAACGGGGCGGCGAGCCGTACATCGAGTCGCTGGAGCAGATCGAGAAGACCATCGACTACGCGGTCACGCTCATGGGCCACGGCATGGCCTACGCCAACCCGTTCATCGTCACGCCCCTGCCGGGCACGAAGATGTGGAACTTCCAGAAGGACTACGTCGTACGCCACTACGACAACGGCTGGTCCCACGAGAAGGCGACCATGGCCACGGACAAGTGGAGCGCCGAGGACATCGAGCGGATGCGGCTGGAGCTGCTGGTGCGGGCCAACGGCCCCGACAAGGTGACCGAAATGGTCCGCCGGGGCACCTGGCCGGTGGACGCATGAGACTCAGCCGGTTTCCCGGCTGCGGCGGCGGGCCGTGCGCAGCATCTCCGCCGAGGCCAGCATGGCACCTCCGGTGATCAGCACACAGGCGACGGCGACGGGCCAGCTCGCGTCGGCCCGTCCCGTCGCCACCAGCAGCCCCGTGGACAGCAGTGGGGCGAAGTACGACAAGGTGCCCAGCAGCCGGATGTCCCCGTGCTTGGTGCCGTGGTCCCACACGTAGAAGGCGCCGCCGACCGGCCCGAGCCCGAGGGCGAGCACCGCGGCCCACTGCCAGCCCTCGGGCCGCACGGTCGTCTCGAACAGCACATGGCACACGGCTGCGAGCAGGGCCGTGGCCAGGCAGAACAGGGCGACCAGGTCCGTCGGCACCTGCGGATAACGGCGGTTGGCCACGGAGTACGCCGACCACACCAGCGCGCAGACGCCCGCGGCGCCGTACCCCAGCAGGTACTCGGTTCTGAAATGCACTCCCTGCCCGCCGGTGACGAGCAGGAAGGTCCCGGCGAGCCCGAGCAGCGCCCCCGCCGTGTGCCACCAGCGCAGCCGCTCGTCGGGCAACAGCGCGGAGAACACCACGATCAGCAGCGGCCAAAGGTAGGCGATGAGTCCGGCGTCCACGGCGGGGGCGTTGCGCAGGGCGAGGAAGTAGAAGAAGTGGTAGCCGAACAGGCCGCCGATGCCCAGCGCCCAGGCCTCGGCGGGCAGTCCGCGCAGGGCGGTGCCGTGGCCGCGCAGCACCCGGGGCAGTCCGAGGAGGCCGCCCACCGCGAACGCCATCGCGGTCAGCTGGAAGGGCGGTATCCGTCCGGTCGACGTGGTGAACAGCGCCAGCGACGCCCACAGCAGCACGGCCGCGGCGCCCAGGCCGGTGGCCCTGAGCCGGCGCGCCTGATCCTCCACGAGCTCTCCCGTCACTCCCTGGTCGGTCACCGGGGCATCGTAAGGATGTGCGTCACACCCGCCCGCGCTTTCCGGACAGGGGAGTTGGCGTCTGCGGGCGGGGCGACCGGCGTCTGACTCGGCTCGTCGAGCGCCACGCCCCGCAACTGCTCATACCGGTGGGCATCGGCCCGGACAGCGCCGTCACTCTGCTGATCACCATGGGAGACAACCCCGAGCGGCTGAACACCGAGGCGTCCTTCGCCGCTTTGTGTGTAGTCAGTCCCCATCGAGTACTCCTCGGGCCGTCGGAGCTCGCGTCGGCTCGACCACGGGGGCGACCGGCA
The DNA here is from genome assembly GCF_037055355.1 of Streptomyces sp. DG1A-41. GTDB lineage: Bacteria > Actinomycetota > Actinomycetes > Streptomycetales > Streptomycetaceae > Streptomyces. The sequence continues at coordinate 7,493,980 of NZ_CP146350.1, forward strand.
GGCGAACGCGGCCCTGCACCGCATGGTGTTCACTCGGCTGCGCTTCGATTCCCGCACCCAGGCGTACTGCGAACGCCGCACCCAGGAGGGCAAGACCCGAGGTGAGATCATCCGATGCCTCAAGCGGTATGCCGCCCGAGAGGTCTTCAACCTGGTCAGGACGGTATCTCGACCCCACCACAGGGGAGTCCGTGGCGAGCGTGGACACCACGGAACGGGACGCGGTGGTGGACCACAGCGTCGACGTGGTCGGCAGCGGACAGGTACCACGCCACAACCAGGGCCGGTCACTTTGGTCGGCAGTGTCCGGACGGTTTTCGGCGTGGCTGTGCTCTCCCGCCTCCTCTGGCCAGTCCGGTAATGATCTACCCAAGACCTGCATATGCGTATATGGAACGCGCATACGATCCGGCATGTGAACAGAGCTGCGAAGATCGGCCTTGCTGGTACGTGCACGGCGCTGGTCGTCCTGGGCGGAATCGGCGCCTACAACCTCGTGCATGCCATGACCTCCGGTCCCAGGGGTGACGCCCAGGCCAAGGCGGCGCGCACGTTCGACCCGTCGGCCGTGTCGAGTACGCCGCCGACGGACGCCGAAGCCGTCAAACTGACCCGCGCGTTCCTGGACAACTGGTCCAAGCAGCAGCTCGGCGGCGCGGCGGGCGACACCGACCTGCCGGACGCGGCCGCACAGGCACTGCGGGGATACGCGGATGGCCTGCACCTGAACAAGCTGTCGTTCGCACACCTCCGCTCGGAGGGGCCCTCGACGGTCACGCCCGGCGCCACCAAGGTCACCTTCGACGTCACCGCCCAGGTCGCGGATGGCGCCTGGCGCTACCCGAGCGCGGTGGCGGTACGCAAGAGCACCGACGGCGTGCTGGCGGTGCACTGGAACAACTCGGTGCTCTACCCAGGCCTGGGCGACGACCAGTCGCTGACCGCGGGCAAGCTGCCGGCCGACGCGACCACGGTGAAGGTGGTCGCCGGCGACGGAAAGACGAACTTGTCGAACTTCGCGTCCCTGCGGGACATCACGGCGACGATCCGCAAGAACGCCAAGCCCACCGGCGGGACCCCCGGTACGGGTGTGGCCGTGGTCGATGGCACCGGCGCGGGCGTCAGGACGCTGAAGGTCTTCTCCAAGGGGCGGGCTGCCGTCGTCAGGACCACGATCGACGCCCGTCTTCAGGCGGTGGCCGAGACCGCGGTGAAGGACGCTCATCTACAGGGCAAGCCCGCCGGGACGGTAGCGCTCGACTGGAGAACCGGCCACATCCTCGCGATCGCGCACACGGGTGCGGACGGCGACATCGCCATCAACGGCATCAAGTCGCCGGGCTCCACCATGAAGATCATTACCTCGGCGGCCCTGTTCGACCAGGCGGGTCTCACCCCGGACAGCCCCGCGCCCTGTACGGACTCGCTCATGGCCAACAGCCAGACGTTCCACAACGATCCTGGGGTGAGGGCCAACCCCGGCTCCACGGTCGCCCAGGCGTTCGCCGTCTCCTGCAACACCTCCTTCATCAAGGACGGCTTCCACTACCTCGTGCACGACGGCGATGCCTCCGCCCTGCACGACGAGGCGGTGAACGTCTTCGGCATGGGCAGTTGGTCCATCGGCGGCGGCGTCGCCACCACCAACCCGAGCATCCCGCCGGACGTGCAGGGCGGCGACCAGGCGGCCCAGTTCATCGGCCAGGGCAAGGTCACGGCCACACCGCTGTTCATGGCCTCGGTGGCGGCCACCGTGCGAGGCGTCGGCTTCGAACAGCCGATCATCCTGACCGGACAGCACCAGCAGACCGCACCCCACCCCATCTCCGCCCGCACGGCCGGCTACCTGCAGTCGATGATGCGCGGCGTGGCCACCAGCGGCACCGCCGCACCCCGGCTGGGCGGACTGGCGGGCGTCGGCGCCAAGACGGGCACCGCGGAGGAAGGCGACCACACCAACGGCTGGCTGACCGCCTACGACTCCCGCATCGCCGTCTCGTCCCTGGTCGAAGGCGGCAGCTCCGGCGTGGACTCCGCCGGATACGTCGTCCGCCACCTGCTGACCGGGAAGTAGCCCACGACAATGTGAGTGAGGCACTGCGCGCTCCTCCGCCCGCCGGATGATCAGGTCTCCCTCACCGGCGTGGAGGGTGTGTCGTTCGCGCAGGACTCCCACATCAACAAGAACACGTCCGCCGAGCTCGACCAGGAGATCGACGTCTACCGAGGCACGACGGCCGCGGACGTGATGAAGGACGTGGCGAAGGTTGTGGCCGCGTGCCCGAGCTACACGGACTCCGACACCCACAGCACAGTGAAGGTCACCGGCACCTCCACGACCGGGCTCGCAGACGAGGCATACACCATCACGCTCACCGACAGCGCCTGGGAGAGCGGCACCACGCTGATCGCCGCCCGCGTGGGAACGGCCGTCCTCAGCGTGCTGTCCACCGAGGGCAGCGACAACGGTGCCGCGAGCGCGAAGAAGCTCGCGGAGCACGTCCTGGCCTCTGTGAAGAGCAGGAGTGGTTCGGCCGGCCAGAGCTGACCAGCGCGGGACGCCGTCCGGTGAACCGGGAGGGAACTCTTGGTCATGGGTTCCTTTGGACGGCTGTTCGGGCGGAGCCCGCTGCCTAGCATGAGGCGGTCACGTACGGTACGACCCGGGAGGCCGGGATGGTGTTGTCCGGCCTCAGGTGGAGGTCGCCGCGTCTGTGGGGTGTCGTCGGGCTCACCCTCGTGTGCTTGGCGGCCGGGGTGCTGGCCCTCTCGCACGGTGGTCGCCAGGCCCGCGCCGCCTCGGACGGGTTGCCGCACACGACCGTGGAGGTGTCACCGGGCCGCTGTGGCCGCGGCTGGGACCATCCGGTGTCCGGTGTACAGGTCTTCGAGGTGCACAACACCTCCGACGGGCCCGCCGAGGTCTACCTGGAGGACCCGAAGAGCCAGGTCGTGTACGGCGAACTGGAGGACATCGGCCCCGGCACGACGCGCCCGCTGACCGTGCGCCTCGGCAAGGGGGCGTACGCCTTCAAGTGCGTGCCCGACGACGCCGACGCGGTCACCGGACCCACCGTCCGCATCACCAGCGGCCGCAGTGGCCCTGCGGTGGCCCCGGTCACCGAGCACGACCTGATCCCGCCCGCGCTCGCCTACCAGAAGTGGGTCGGCGGCGGACTCGACCAGGTCCTGCGGCTGACGTCGATGCTGCGGGAGGCGATCGACCGCGGCGACCTGGCCGGGGCCCGCGCCGCCTGGCTGCCGGCGCATCTGGAGTACGAGCGGCTCGGTGCCGCGTACGACGCGTTCGGCGACGCCGACGGGGAGATCAACGGCACGGACGCGGGCCTTCCAGGCGGCGTCCACGACAAGGACCTCACCGGCTTCCACCGCATCGAGTACGGGCTGTGGCACGGTCAGTCGGCCGCCGACCTGCGTGTCCCGGCGGCCGGCCTGGTGAAGGCTGTCACCGCGCTGCGCGACACCTGGGCGCAGGCCCGCATGGACCCGGCTCAACTCGGGCTGCGGGCGCACGAGATCCTGGAGAACACCGTGCAGTTCGAGCTCACCGGGCGCACCGACTACGGCAGCGGCAGCAACCTCGCCACGGCCCGCGCCAACCTCGACGGCACCCGGCAGGTGCTGTCCCGCCTGCGGCCCCTGCTCGCCACCCGGTACGGCGGACTGACCCGACTGGAGAAGGAGTTGGCCGCCGCGCAGGAGACTCTCGACGGCTTTCGCCACGGGGACGAGTGGACGCCTCTGGCGCGCTTGAGCCGTTCGCAGCGGGAGAGCGTCGACGCGGTCCTCGACGACCTGGTGGAACGGCTGGCGTCGGTCGCGACCCTGTGCGATCCGCGGAGGACGGTGTGAGTACGGCAGAGCAGGAGGCCGGGATGGCCGGGCAGGACGGCGGGGTGGCCCGGCGCGGTTTCCTGCGCGGCGCGGCCCTCGCGGGCGCGGGACTCGCCGCAGGGGGTGCGGCCGCTCCTAGCACGGCCACCGCCGCGGCAACCCCCGCCGTCGCCCCGTTCCACGGCCCGCACCAGCAGTCGGTGCTCGCGGCACCGCGCCGGGTCAGCGCCTTCACCTCCTTCGACGTCACCGCCGAGAACCGCGCCGAGCTGACCGACCTGCTGCGCACGCTCACCGACCGCGCCCGCTTCCTGACCACGGGCGGAACACCGGAGCCGGTCGGCATCACCGGCCCGCCCGCCGATTCCGGCATCCTCGGCGACCGCCTGCCCGGCCGCGCACTGGCGGCGACCGTGGCCGTCGGCGCCGCGCTCTTCGACGACCGCTTCGGCCTCGCCGGGCTCAGGCCCCGCCGCCTGACCGCGATGCCCTCCTTCCCCGACGACGACCTTCAGCCGGACTGGTGCCACGGCGACCTCAGCCTCCAACTCCACGCCGACGACCCCGACACCGTGCTGCACGCCCTGCGCGACATCGCCCGGCACACCCGCGGCGGCATGCAGGCCCGCTGGCGCCTGGACGGCTTCAGCAGCCCGCCCCGCCCGTCCGGCACCCCGCGCAACCTGATGGGCTTCAAGGACGGCACCGCCAACCCGGACCCCACCGACGCCCGCGAGATGAACCGCCTGGTGTGGGTGGGCACGGGCACGGACGAACCGGACTGGGCGGCCGGCGGCAGCTACCAAGTGGTGCGGCTCATACGCATGCTGGTGGAGTTCTGGGACCGGGTGTCGCTGAGCGAGCAGGAGCGGATGTTCGGCCGCGCCCGCGAGTCCGGCGCACCGCTGGACGGCAACGCCGAGCACGACACGCCCGACTACGCCGGCGACCCCAAGGGCGACGTCATCCCCCTGGACGCCCACATCCGGCTCGCCAACCCGCGCACCACCGCCACCACCGGCCAGCGCATCCTGCGCCGGGCCTACAACTACGACCGGGGCACGGACAGCAACGGCAACCTCGACATGGGCCTGCTGTTCTGCTGTTACCAGCAGGATCTGGCGCGGCAGTTCGAGACGGTCCAGAAACGCCTTGCGGGCGAGCCGCTCACCGACTACATCAAGCCGTTCGGCGGCGGCTACTTCTTCGCCCTGCCCGGTGTGCGGGATTCCGCGGACTGGTACGGGCGCACTCTCCTCACCTGAACCTGTCTGGACAACTTCCCTGGCCGACCGGTCAACAAGCGGTCAAAATCAGGTCCTGTTTCCCTGACCCGGTGTTCACTCAGCCGCCACCATCCCTCCGTCGGCATGCCGTCCGACGGGCGGAGGATCCGTGGCCGTATGGCTCAATAACGATCTCGCCCGGAGGGTGAACGAGCATGGCCAGCAAGGCAAGCAGAACAACGATCCGGAGTCTGGGGGCGCTGGCGGGCGCCGCCGCGCTCACGGTCCTCGGCGGAGCGGCACCCACCTGGGCCGCCGTGCCCGCCGGCCACCACCAGGGCCACTCCTCGACGGCCACGCCCATCAAGCACGTCGTCGTCCTCTACGACGAGAACGTCTCCTTCGACCACTACTTCGCGACCTATCCGAAGGCCGCCGGCACCGACGGCACGAAGTTCGCGGCGTCGAAGAAGACCCCGAGGAACATCGACACCCTCGCGCACGCCGGGCTGCTGACGAAGAACCCCAACCAGTACGCGCCCAAGCGGCTCACCCCGTCCCAGGCCGTGACCTGCGACCAGAACCACTCCTACGGACCGGAGCAGTACGCCTACAACGGCGGCAAGGCCGACCAGTTCGTGCAGAACACCGAGGTCGACAAGTGCAGCGGCGGCCTGTTCGGCGAGCCGGGCCTGGTGATGGACTACTACGACGGCAACACCGTCACCGGTCTGTGGAACTACGCCCAGCACTACGCCCTCAACGACCGCTCCTTCAGCTCGGTCTACGGCCCCTCCACCCCCGGCGCCCTCAACCTGATCTCCGGCCAGACGCACGGCGTCATCTCCGTCGACCCGTCCACCGGCACCGAGAACCCCAAGCAGACCTCCACCCCGGACGCCTACACGGTCAAGTCCCCGGACGCCAAGGGCGTCGGCACGGTCATCAACGACCCCGACCCCGCCTACGACGACTGCGCCGGCAAGGACCACACCAGCACCAACGCGCTCGCGGCGATGCAGGGCAAGAACATCGGTGACCTGCTCAACGCCAAGAAGGTGAGCTGGGGCTGGTTCCAGGGCGGCTTCCGTCCCTCCACCGCGTGGAACGGCGACAGCGGCTCGTACGCCAAGTGCGACACCACGCACACCAACGTGGGCGGCGCCTCCGTGGTCGACTACAGCCCGCACCACAACCCGTTCGCATACTACAAGTCGACGGCCAACCCGCACCACCTGCCGCCGAGGAGCGTGAACGAGATCGGCCACAACGGCCAGGCGAACCACGACTACGACCTGACCGACTTCGACGCCGCGCTGAAGGCGGGCAAGCTGCCGTCCGTCAGCTTCGTCAAGGCCGCCGAGTACCAGGACGGGCACGCCGGCTACTCCGACCCGATCGACGAACAGCACTTCCTGGTCCAGCAGATCAACGCGATCCAGAGCTCGCCGCAGTGGAAGTCCACGGCGATCGTCGTCGCCTACGACGACTCCGACGGCTGGTACGACCACGTCTACGCCCCGCCGCGCAACGGCTCGACGGACACCGCCCTCGGTTCCAACGGCAAGGCCACCGACAGCCAGGCATGCCAGGCCGGTCCGGCCGCGTCCGGCGGCTACCAGGACCGCTGCGGACCGGGCACCCGCCAGCCGCTGCTGGTGATCTCCCCGTACAGCAAGGTCAACAAGGTCGATCACACCCCGACCGACCAGGCGTCGATCACCCGCTTCATCGAGGACAACTGGCACACCGGCCGTATCGGCGACGCGTCCTTCGACGCCACCGCGGGCTCCCTGGCGGGCATGTTCGACTTCTGGCACCCCAACAACAAGCGGGTGCTGCTGAACACGGACGGCTCGGTCAAGTCCGTCGGACCGATCCGGCGCGTGAGCCCGGTCGCCACGAGCATCACCCCGGGCTCGGCCATGCAGAACACCGCCGCGACCGACGCCTCGTCCTTCCCGGCCTTTCCGGTGGGCATCGCCGCGGGCGGTCTGCTGGCGGCGGGCGCTACGGGGACGTACCTGAGCCGGCGCCGCAGGCAGCGGGCATCGGTCTGACGCCATCGGCAAGACTCGGCGCGGCGCGGTCCTTCGGGCCCGCGCCGCGCCGAGCCGTCAGTCCCGTGGGTACGGTGGCTCTACGGGCGGCGACCGTGAGACGGCAGAAGGCGTGTCATGGCAGGCGAACCGGCCTTCTTCGAGCTCGGCGTGCACGATGCCGAACAGGCACGTGCCTTCTACGGGCCCTCTTCGGCTGGCCGTCCGAGCCGGGCCCGGCGGGCAACGGCTTCGCGATCGGCACGCACGGTGCTCCCGGCGGACTGCACGGCGGGGACGCCGGAGCCTCGCCGTATCTCTTCTTCCGGGTGGACGACGTGGATGCCGCCCTGGAGCGGGTCCGCGAGCTGGGCGGCAGCGTCGACGAGATTCCCGAAGGGGAGGAGTCCCCGCGGTCCGTGGCCGCCTTCGGCCGCTTTTCGTCTGTGCCGCGACGACCAGGGCTCGGCCTTCGGCCTGCACCAGCCCAAGGATCCTTGACCCGGGTTTTTGGTCCCACGGGCTGGTGGTGCACCTGTGCGGCTGCGGGGCTCAGCTCAAGGGCGGAGCGCCGAGGCGCGTGCCTTGTGCTGGGGCGGCAGCCGGTAGGAGCGCGCCACGGCGAGGAAGCACAGGACAGGCAGGAGGAGGGCGAGCGCGGCGGTGCCGATCAGACGGCCGAGCCGGAAGGGGCCGGTCGCCCGTGGTGCCAGTCGCGGGAGCGACGTCCTCCCACCTGCAGCTGCTGCTCGGCACCGGGCTGTGCGGGGCGCTGACGACGTACTCGACGTTTTCCTACGAGACGCTTCGGCTGGCCGAGGACGGGGCGAGGTTCTACGCCGCCGCCGATGTGATCGCCAGTGTGGTGGCGGGGCTGGGGGTGGCCTTCGTCGGGGCTGCCCTCGCGCACGCGCTGTGGGGCTGAGTATCCCCACAGCGCGTGGAGCGTGAGGCGCACGTCCGTCTGCGGCGGATGGCTCCCGGCAAGTGCCGGCAGCGTTCATGATGTACCGGTGGCCAACCGCATCAGCACAGCGATCTCCGTTGCCGGCGTGCTCACCAGCGTGATGCTGCTGGTCGGCGTTGTTCGGGAGTACCGGGCCGGGGCATCGGCTCTCTGGGTGGGGCTCGGAGCTGTGATCCTTCTGGCTGCCGTCGTGGCGCTCGTGCGCGACCTTCGCCGCTCGCGCGGTCCGAAGACGGCTCCACCCGAGGCATGACGACGCACGCCGCTGGTCACTCCGCGCGGTACAGGGCGAACGTGGTGAGTATCGCGGCGTGGTCCGACGGCCAGTCGTTGCCGGCGACGTCGGGCCAGGCGCGCGGGGTGCCGCTGACGACGGTGCGGGAGTCGCAGACCTTCAGGCCACGGCCGTTGTGGAGGACGTAGTCGATGCGGTCCTGGGGTTCGGGGCGGCCGCTGCCGTCCTCATGATCGGGGTGGATGGGGGACCAGGTGTGGCCGGGGTCGGTGGCCGGGCCGGGGTGGGCCTCGCGGTAGGAGTCGCGCAGGCCGGCCTTCTCGGCGGCTTTCGTCACCGGCCATTCGACGTCCGGCCAGTCCAGGTGCGAGGGAGTGTTGAAGTCCCCGGTGAGAATCACGGGCCGGTCGGCGCCGGCGGACTGCGCGATCCTGCGCAAGGTGTCCCGCATCTGTGCGAGCCGGACCTCCTCGTGGGCGATCAGTTCGGCCGCGCGGAGTCCGTCGAAGGCGGCCTCGTAGGGCCCGTACGGCGTGTAGTGGAGGTGGGCGGTCCAGACGTCCACCTCGTTGACCGCGTCGATGCGGATGCGGGCGCCCGCCGCGCCGTAGAAGCCGACGTGGGGGTCACCGAGGCCGGCGGTGATCGGGTGGCGGCTGATGACGCCGAGGTTCTCGCCCGCCGTGTGATGGTGCCAGCCGAGGGCCTCGGCGAGTTCCCGGGCCGCGGTGCCACCTGTTTCCTGCAGGCCCACGACATCGGCCTCGATGTCCAGGATGACCTTGAGCTGCTTGGCCCGGTGGTCGTCCACCTTCGTCCCGCCGTGCCAGAGGTTCCAGCTGAGCACGCGCAGTGCGTGAGGCAGCATGGCGCACAGCCGCTCCGGAGTGACTCCTTCGAGGCTGTCCAGCACCGTCCGCCCCGGCGCCGTGTCGATCGGCGCCAAGGAGGGCACCGCGAGCACCGCGCAGCCGGCGGCCTCGGCGGAGGTGACGCCGGTCTGGGTGTCCTCGACGGCCACGCAGCGGGCGGGGTCGGCGGCGAGGGCGTGGCAGGCGGCGAGGTAGGGGTCGGGGGCGGGCTTGGTGTACTCGGTGTCGTCGGCGGTGACGGAGACCGCGAAGCGGTGGGTGCCGAGGGCGGCGAGGACCGTGTCGGCGACGGCCCGGGGGGAGGCGGTGACCAGGGCGGTCGGGATGCCGTCACGGGCGAGGGCGTCGAGGAGGCCGAGGGCGCCGGGGCGGGGGACGATGCCGGTGTGGACTCGGTCGGTGAACTCCCGGTGCAGCGCGGCGGCGAGCTCGGTGGCCGGCCGGCCCGTGGCCGCGGCCAGCCATGCGGCGGTGTGCTCGACCGGCCGGCCGAGCACCGCCGGCTGGTCCGCCTCTGTCAGCGCCCGCCCGGCCACCTGTTCCACCGCCTCCCACCACAGCCGCTCGGTGTCGACGAGCGTGCCGTCCATGTCGAACAGGACGGCCTGGAGCGGGAGTCGAGTCACGGTTCTCTCTTTCACGTGGGGGGTCTTGTGCGATGAGCGTCAGCGTTCGGCCACCAGCACCGGCCGATCGGGCAGCGACATTCGTACGGCGGTCCCGGCGCCGAGCGCGGCGGCCTCGTGGGTGGGCAGGTCGACCTTGACCTCGGTGCCGTCCGCGAGCCGTACGGTGAGGCGGGTGGCCGCGCCGAGGAAGGCCGTGGCGACCACACGGGCGCCGCCGTGCTCGTCCGCAGCCACGTGGACCGCTTCCGGCCGCACCAGTACATCCACGTCCGCTGTCGCGGGTGCCTCCCCGTCGACGGGGAGCCGCTGCCCGAGGACCTCGACCGAGGTGCCGTGCAGCCGCCCGGGGATCCGGCTCATCGTGCCGACGAACTCGGCGACGAAGGCGGTGGCGGGACGGCCGTACAACTCGGCCGGGACAGCGCACTGTTCGAGTTTCCCGGCGCGCATGACCGCGACCCGGTCGGCCATGGACAGGGCCTCCTCCTGGTCGTGAGTGACGAACAGGGTGGTGATGCCGAGTTCCTGCTGAAGGCGGCGAATCTCCTCGCGCAGGGTCAGGCGTACCTTCGCGTCGAGCGCCGACAGCGGTTCGTCGAGCAGCAGCACGCGCGGGCGCAGGGCGAGCGCACGGGCGAGGGCGACGCGCTGCTGCTGCCCGCCGGAGAGTTGGTGCGGGTAGCGGTCACTCTTGTCGCCGAGGCCCACCAGGTCGAGCAACTCGGCGGCGCGGGAACGCCGTTCAACTGTCCTCACCTTGCGCATGCGCAGCCCGAAGGCGACGTTGTCGACGGCGTTGAGGTGCGGGAAGAGGCTGTACGACTGGAAGACCATCCCGGCGTCACGGCGGTGGGCCGGGACGCGGGTGACGTCCTGGCCGTCCACCAGCACCTCACCGGCGTCGGGCTGCTCGAATCCGGCGAGCATGCGCAGGGCGGTGGTCTTGCCGCAGCCGGACGGGCCGAGCAGCGCGAGCAGTTCGCCCGGCCGCACGGTCAAGTCGAGTCCGTCGAGGCCGACGGTGGTACCGAACTCGCGGCGCAGTCCGCGGAATTCGACGGTGGCAGCCTGGTTCGTGGCTGCCTTCTCGAGCGTGGTGGCGGTCATGTTCATCCCCGGGAGGAAGCGGTTCGGGTACGCCCGCCGACTCCGGCGAGCGCGAGGAGCAGTGCCCAGGTGACGAGCAGGCTGAGCACGGAGACGGCGACGGACAGCTGGGCCTGTGAGCCGCTGACGTTCACGATCCACACGGCGAACGGCTGGAAGCCGAGCAACTGGGCGACGGTGAACTCACCGAGCACCAGCGCCAGCGTGAGGAAGGAGGCGTTCAGCAGAGCCCCGCGCAGATTCGGCAGCACGGCCCTGAGCAGCGCCTGCGCCCGGCTCGCCCCGCAACTGCGGGCGGCCTCCACGAGGGTGCGGACGTCGATGGCGCGTAGCCCGGCGTCCAGCGCCCGGTACACGAAGGGCAGGGCCATCACGACGTAGGCGAGGACCAGTACGAACGGAAAGCTCGGGTTCTGGATCGCCACGAAGGTCTGGAACAGGGGGGTGCGCGAGAGGTGGTCGGGGCCCCACTTCAGGACGGTGCCGATGCCGGCGACGAACGCGATCGGCGGCACGACCAGCGGCAGGGCGCAGACCACCTCGACGATCGGCCGCAGCCGGGGCGCGCCGAGTCGGAGAGCGACCATGGCGGGCACCATCAGCACCAGGACGAGGGCGATGGTGGTGGCGGCGAGCTCCAGGGAGAGCAGCAGGCTGGAGGCGAAGCCGCCGGTGGAGATGATCCGGGTATAGGCGTCGAAGGTGATGCCCTGGTCCGGCACGTCGACCGTGAAGACGACGGACGCGGCCAGCGGAACGAGGAAGTACAGTCCGGCGCAGGCCAGGACGCCCCAGCGCCACAGGTTCAGGCGAGCCATCGCGCGCTCCTCCGTTGCAGGGGCAGGTACACGGCCATGACCAGGCCGGCGACGAGGACCATGTCGAGGCTGAGGGCGAGGGCCACGTTCTCCTGGCCGACCAGCACGTTCCCGGACAGCGCGTCGGCGATCTGCAGGGTGACCAGCGGGACGGAGCTGCCCACCATGGCAGCGGCGGTGGCGTACGCGGCGAAGGCGCTGCCGAACAGCAGGACGAACCCGCCGAGCAGCGAGGGCGCGAGCACGGGCAGGGCGACGTGCAGCCAGTACTGGAGAGTGGTGGCGCCGTTGTTGTGTGAGGCCTCGCGCCACTGGGAGCGCAGGCCCTCCAGGGCGGGGGTGGTGGTGAGGACCATCAGAGGGATCAGGAAGTACAGGTAGACGATCACCAGTCCCCAGAAGCTGTAGAGGTCCCAGCCCGCGTCCGCCAGCCCCAGGTGCCGGGTCAGCACACCCGCGTTGCCGAGCGTGGCGACGAAGGCGAAGGCCAGGGGCACGCCGCCGAAGTTGGCGAGCACTCCGGAGGCGGTGAGCACGGCCTCGCGCAGCGCACGGAAGCGGGAGGTCACCACGGCCTGAGCGAGCGGCAGTCCGACGGCGGCGGCGATGGCGGCGGACACGGCGGACAGCTTGACGCTGCCGAGCAGCGCGGTCAGGTACGGCCCGCGCAGCGAGGTGGTCATGTTGGCCAGGCTGTAGGACGCGGCACCGGTGGCCTGGTCCTTCACGCTGAACGCGCCGTTCAGCATGGCGACGGCGGGCAGCCCGAAGGCGATCGCCGTGAAGACGAGCAGCGGAAGGACGGCGAACAGTCCGGGGGTGCGGCCCCGCCGCTTCACCGAAGCGACGGGCACCGCACCGGCCCTCGGCAGGGTGGCGGTCATCCGGAGACGGCCTTCCCCCAGCCCTCGGCGAGGGCGGTCTTGGCCTTGTTCTGCTGGGCCTCGGTCGGGAAGGTGGGCGTACCGGTGACCTTGGGCAGCTTGGCGGCGGCGGCCTTGTCGAGGGTGCCGGCCTTCTCCATGGCCGCCATCAGCGCCGGGCGGGCGTATCCCTTGAGCCACAGGTTCTGGCCCTCGGCGCTGTAGAGGTACTCCTCCCACAAGCGGGCGGCTGCCGGGTGCGGGGCGTCCTTGTTGATGGCCTGGGAGTAGTACTGGGCGAACTTGCCGTCGCTCGGGACCGTCACCTTCCAGTCCAGCCCCTTGGAGTTGAACTCGTCGGCGTACCCGGCGTTGAGGTAGTCCCAGTCGATGCTGATGGGCGTCTCGCCCTTCTCGACGGTGGCCGGGGTCGACTCGACGGGTGTGTAGTTGCCGTTCTTCTTCAGCTTGGCGAAGAAGTCGAGTCCGGGCTGGATGTCGTCGAAGGAGCCGCCGTTCGCGAGCGCGGCCGCGTACACCCCGGCGAAGGCCGACCCGGACTTGGTGGGGTTGCCGTTGAGGGCGACCTGCCCCTTGTACTGCGGCTTGAGCAGGTCGGCGAAGGTGGTCGGGCACTGCTTGACCCGCTTGGCGTCGCAGCCGATGGAGATGTAGCCGCCGTAGTCGTTGTACCAGCGGCCCTGCGCGTCCTTCTGACCCTCGGGGATGTCGGCGAAGCCCTGCACCTTGTACGGCGCGAGCAGCCCCTGCTGGGCCGCGCTCAGCGCGAAGGAGCTGCCGAGGTCGAGGACATCGGGCGCCCGGTCCTGGCCCTTGCGCGAGGTGACGGCGTTGATCTCGTCCTGGCTGGCAGCGTCCGGGTTCTCGACCTCCACCTTGATGCCGTACTTCTTCTGGAAACCGTCGATGAGGGCGCCGTAGTTGGCCCAGTCGCGGGGCAGCGCGATGGCGTGCAGCGTGCCCTCCTTCTTCGCCGCGGCGACCAGCTTGTCCATCCCGCCGAAGTCGGCGGCGGAGGCGGCAGTCGCGGCGCTCTTGCCGTCGGCGCTGGTCGACGCATTGTCGGGGGCGGCGCCGCAGGCGCTCAGGGCGAGGGCGGCGACGGCGGCGAGGGAACCGCCCAGGGCGGCTGTTCTCGGCAGGGACACGGACACGGCTGCTCCAGGGGGACGCGCGCGGAATCAGAAGGCGTGGAGGACTTGTCTGAACAAGTTGGCCCCAAGTAGGCCCGCCGTAGATGTCCTGGCCGTGAACTCCGGCACAAGGTTTCCCCTAGATTTGCTTGCCCTCCCACCAGGCACGGCCCCCTGCCGGATCTCGGCTAGGCTGCTCACCCTGTGCACAGCGGCCGACTCAGAGGGGACGCATGACGGCGCGACACGAGCAGATCGCCGACGAACTGCGGCGGGCGATCGACCGCGAGGAGTACACCGTCGGCAGCCGGCTGCCCTCCGAGACGGAACTCGCCGCCCACTACGGCGTCTCGCGCGGCACGGTCCGCCAGGCCGTCGCGGCCCTCACCGCCGAGGGCCTCATCGGCTCCCGGCAGGGCGCCCGCCGCGTGGTGCTGGCCAGCCGGCGCAGCCAGAGCTTCGCCGAGCTGCGCAGCTTCGCCCAGTGGGCGCGCGCGATGGGCCACGAGGCGACGGGGCAGGTGATCGCCCAGCAGTACCGGCCGGCGACGGCCGAGGACGCCGTACGTCTGCAACTCCGGGAAGGAACTCCGGTGTTGGGTGTCCTGCGGTTGCGGGGCCTGGACGGCGAACCAGTACTGCTGGAACGCACGGTGTACGCGGACTGGATCTCCCCGGCCGTCCAGGCGATCGAGCCCGACTGTCCCTCCGTGACCCAGCGCCTCTACGACGACACAGGCCTGGTCTTCGCCTACGGTGAGCACGTCATCGACGCGGTCGCGGCCGGCGCCCAGGACGCCGAACTGCTCGGCATCCGCCGTACGAGCCCGTTGCTGAGGGTCCGCAGGATCACGACCACGCGCGAGGGGCGCCCGGTGGAGTGGTCGGACGACCGCTACCGCTCGGACGCCGTGAGCTTCAGTGTGCACAACTCGACCGGGAGCAACGCGCTGGCGCGCAACACGTCGGATTAGCGAAGGAGCCGCTTCGGACCCGCAGGAAATGCCGAAGGGCGGCACCGCGCCGTGCTGTGACTGGCGCGGTACCGCCCTCGCACAGTGAGGCGTTACTTGATGCAGACCAGGCGGTCGGTGGTGATGGTGGGACACCCGCTAGAGACCTTCAAAGGCCGGCGTTACGGCGGCTGAAGGTCCTTTGCCGGGGTTCCCGTCGGCGCGACTGCGCCCAACACGCGGAGCGGACTGGTGTGGAGTGCTTCAGCTGCCTCCTCGCTGGACATCCGGCCGGCGCCGACCTCGCCGCCCGCAGCGTGGCCAAGGTTGATGGTGACAGCGACGAGCCAGTCCGGTGAGAGTCTGCCGTCGAATTCCCCGGTCGCCTGACCGCGCTGGATCACCCGCTTCAGCCGGTCGGCGACCGGCGCATGGCGTTCGGGTCGGTGTGCGCATCAGTGGGCAGCAGGCTGATCTTCTGGAGCAGGACAGGTTATCGCCCGGCTGTCCGGTTGCTGGCGTCGAGTAGTCGCAGCAGTGCATCCGCAGCAGGTCCTGCGTCAAGGTCGGCGGCGTCCATCGCGGCGAGGTTGGGGATCGATGCTCTGATTGGCGAGCGGACCCGGGGGCATCGCGACCTGGACTTGATGCATCGGAAGGATCACGAAGCCGCTGTCATGGCAGCCTTGTCCGGCATGGGTTTCGCAGAGAGCCTGGACTGGCGGCCCATCCGGTTCGTCGTAACGGATCTGGACGGCCGAGACATCGACCTTCACCCGCTGGTCTTCGCCGAGGACGGCTCAGCATGCCGAGAGCCGCGGGCCGGTCGCCGCCCCTGGGCGACCGGCCCGCGGACCTGCGGCTTGTCACCGCCAGATGGACTTCAGCTGCCACGCCTGCATGTGGTCGAGGGTGGCGGTGCCGCCCTCGGCGAAGACCTCGACGCCGGTGCTGGAGGGGTCGGGGAAGATCTGGTCGGTGATCACGGCCTCGCCGTTGCCGCCGAAGACCTCGACGGATGACCAGTCGACGAGGATCCGCAGCTTGACCTTGCCGTTCTCGGGCTTCAGTGGTGCTGTCTGGACGCCGGGGAAGGTGCTGTTGAAGTCGCCGACGCCGGAGCGGGTGCGGTCGACGTACAGCTCCTGTGTCGTGGTGTCGTAGCCGATGACGGTCTCCTCGCCCCCGGCACCCGTGCGCACCTTCAGGCCGAAGCGTTCGGCGTCCTTGAGGGAGAAGGTCGCCTCGATGTCGAGCGCCCTGCCCTTGGCTGCGCGGCCGATCAGGGGCTTGGAGGTGCTCTTGACGGTGACGGCGGACGCCGTGGCCGGGCGCTTGTTCCGGAGGGACTCCAGGCTGCCCACCGGGGTGCTGGTCAGCCGGATCTGGCCGTTGATCGTGCGCAGTGCCATTTCCCGGGGAACACTCTGCGCGCCGCGCCAGGGGGAGGTGGGGATGGACTGGCCGTAGTCCCAGTTGTTCATCCAGCCGATCATGTAACGCTTGCCGCCCGGTGCGTTCTCCCAGGACACCGCCGCGTAGTAGTCCTTGCCGTAGTCGGCCCAGTCGGCGCGCTGTACGACGGACTTGGCGGGCTTGTCCGCGGCGGTGAACCGGTCGGCCAGGATGTGGCCCCAGCCGGCGGTGTTCATGTCGACGATCTGGATCCGCGCCTTCTTGCCGAGGTAGGGGCGCATGTTGAAGGACGCCCAGTCCAGGTTCTCGCTGTCGGCGCCGGTGGCGCTGCGGACGACCTCGCCGTCGACGATCAGGTTGACGGACGTCTCCTGCGAGACGCGCTGGGCCTGGCTGTCGGACAGCATGATGTGGTCGACGTTGATGTGGCCCCAGCCGCCGGTGTTGTCGTCGACGATCCTGATCCGCGCCTTCTTGCCGGCGAGGTCCTTGACGTCCCAGGAGGACCAGTTGAGCGCCTCGGCGTCCTTTCCGGTGGAGCTGCGGACGACTTGGCCGTCCACGAGGAGTTCGACGGCGGTGGGGTTGTCGGAGTCAGCCGGGTGGTTGCCGCCGCCGATGAGGAAGTTGATGTACTTCCTGTCGATGCTGAACTCGGGCGACGTGAGGGTGCCGGTGGTGGAGTCGCCGTTCAGGTAGGTGTTGACCAGTCCGTCGCCCAGGAAGCCGGAGACCTGTCCCTGGCCGGGGAGGGTGCCGGTGGCCGGTGCGGTGCCGAAGGCGTCTCCGGTCGCCGTCCAGTCGCCGTAGGTTCCGCCCTCGAAGTCGGCGAGGACCGTCCCCTCGGGCGGAGTCGTGTCCAGGACGGTTCCGGCCTCGTGCGGGTGCCGTCCGCCACCGATCTTGAAGTTCAGGTAGGGGCTGTTGACGGTGAAGGAGGGGGAGGTGAGGGTGCCGGTGGCGTCGTCGCCGCCGTGGAAGCTGTTGGCGAGGCCCTTGCCGTCGAAGCCTTCGACGGTTCCCTGCCCTGCCACCGCCCCGGCCGCCGGTCCGTCGCCGAACGCGGTGCCGGTGGCCGTCCACGCGCCGAAGTCGGTGCCCTCGAAGTCCTGCATCACCGTGCCGGAGGGCGGGGTGTGGGTGCCCTTGTCCTCGGCGGTGAACTTCCTGCCGTCGAAGTCGCCGATGAAGTACTGGGCGGCCGAACCGCCCGCGATACCACCGGGGTTGATGTTGACGACCAGGACCCACTTGATGTTGTTCTTGTCCCCGTCGACCGCGAGGGGGAACAGGTCGGGGCACTCCCACACGCCACCCGTCGCGCCGGCCGGCCCGAACTCGCTCTGGAGCTTCCAGTCCTTGAGGTTCCTGGACGAGTAGAACTGCACCTTGTGCTCGGTGGACAGCGAGACCGTCATCAGCCAGCTCTTGGTCGGCGCGTACCACTGGACCTTGGGATCGCGGAAGTTGTTGGAGCCGATGTCGATGACGGGGTTGCCCTGGTACTTGGTCCAGGTGCGGCCGCGGTCGGTGCTGTAGGCGAGCGACTGGGCCTGCTTGCCGCCGTTCTTGTAGGCGCTGGTGTAGATCGCCACCATGGGCGGGTTCTTCTCGGTACCAAAGCCGGTGGTGTTGTTCCAGTCGACGACCGCGCTGCCGGAGAACACCATCTCCTCGTCGTCGTGCGACAGGGCGAGAGGCAGCTCCTTCCAGTGCACGAGGTCCCGGCTCACCGCGTGCCCCCACGACATGTCGCCCCAGGAGTTGCCGTTGGGGTTGTACTGGTAGAAGAGGTGGTACTCGCCCTTGTAGTACACGAGGCCGTTGGGATCGTTCATCCAGTTCTTCTCCGGAGTGAAGTGGAACTGGGGTCTGTAGGTCTCGGTGTACGGCGGGGTGTCCGCAGCGACGGCCCGGGGGGCGAGCGGGGCGGCGGACAGGGCGTAGATGGTCGCCACCGCCGCCATCACCCGTATGCGGGCATGCCGGGATGCGCGTGCAGAGCTCATGGTGTCTCCTAGTCCCGCGGCTCGTCGGCGCAGCGCTGACTGCGGCCCCGGCGCGGACGGACCGAAAAGTGACACCCCAGCGGCGTCGACGTCCACGCAGCCGACTGGGGTGTCAACGACGACATGTGTCATCGATGACAGCGAGTGCCCGATTATGAAGCGCAGTCCGGCCGGTGCGTCAACGGTGCGGGCGTGATTGCTCCGGTACGGGCCTGCGGTCCGTCGGGCATCGTCGGCGGTCGCGAACCGCACCAACGAGTTCGGCCATGACGGGGTGAGGTCGGCAAACACGCAGGTCAGAGTGGTGACTTGGGTGGCAACCGGCAGGCTTCCGCGGCGTCGTGCGAGACCGGGACCGGCCGCGTTAACGAGTTGTTTCCGGGGTGTTGACCGGTAGGGCCTCGCGGTGCTTCACTTCCGGGACCGGTCCCGAAACCGGTTCCGGGACCGATGCCGGTACCGGTTGCACGGGTCTCTGTACGATCAGGCCCTTGGGAGCGGGAGGACGTCTTCCGCCTCTGCAGGAAGGGAGGGAGGTGACATGGGAGTCACTATCGCCGACGTGGCTTCGCGGGCCGGGGTCAGCAAGACGACGGTCTCGCGGGTGCTGAACGGCAAGGGCGAGATCAGCGAGGACACCGTCTCGAAGGTCCGCAAGGCGATCTCGGAGCTCGGTTATGTGCCGAGCGCGGGGGCCGTGGGGCTGGCACGCGGCACGACCCAGATGATCGGGATGCTGGTCCCTGACTTGGCCTGGGCCTGGGCCGGCATAGTGCAGGCGGTCGTCGAAACGCTGGAGGCCGAGGGCTTCGGGCTGCGGATGCTGACCTGGAACCGCGGTGAGGAGTCACTGCGCAGGCTGGGCCTGCAGGTCGCTGCCAAGTCGTTCGACGGGCTGCTGGTGATAGAGCCCGAGGGGGCCCTGGGATCCATCACGGAACTGCACGAGGCCGGACTGCCGGTGGTGCTGATCGACGACCGCTTCCAGCGGCCGGGATTCCCCTACGTGGCCACCACCAACCGGGAGGGCGGCGAGCAGGCGGCGCGCCACCTGCTGGACATCGGCCGTCGTCGCCCTCTGGTGGTGACCGGTCCTGATGAGTACGGCTGCACGCAGGAACGGCTGGGCGGCTTCGTCGACGCGTATGCGCAGGCCGGGATCGAACTCGAGCCGCGCAGAATCATCTGCGGCGACTTCCTGTTCGACGACGGCCGGAGCGCGGTGGCGCAAGCTCTCGCGGACGGCGTGGAGTTCGACGCGGTCTTCGGGCACAACGACCCCTTGGCGGCCGGCGTGATCGCGGCCCTGCACGAGGCCGGCCTTGAAATTCCGCGGGATGTCGCCGTGGTGGGGTTCGACGACGTCGAGGTGGCGTCGTACACCTATCCGGCGCTGACCACCATCCGTCAGCCGATGCGGGAAATGGGTGAGGCGGCGGCTCGTCTGCTGCTCGACCACGTGCGCAGATCGCCGGAGGCCGCTCCCTCGCGCATCGTTCCCACCAGCCTCGTGATCCGTGGCTCGACGTTGGAGCCGAGCTCGAACTGACGCGACGTCATCGCGATGCGTAAGTGATGGCGCCTCGCGGCCGGGCGGTGCGTTGCCGGTGACGCACCGCCCCCGTCTCCTTGAAACCCAGGCGAACCTCTTCGGCCTCGCCTTCCTCACAACATCCCGCGGTTGCGCCTGCGTTCACGCGGCACCGCCCACCTGCACTTTCCGCCCGCGCGTTTCCCGATCCGGGACACCGAAGGGGCGCCTGGCACATCCCGCCCGGCCGCTACCCACTCCGCGTCGGACGCTCCCACGCCGACCCGCGAGGGACCGCCGCCGCACCACAGAGGCTGCCCACTCATGGGTCGGCCCATCCGGGCGCCCGCCCCTTCCTACCCTTCGCCGCCCCCCCGCGCCTGTCTCGCTCAACGGCAAGGAGCCGCATCATGCGTATCACTACCCGTCACGCTGTCAGAACCGTCCAGACCCTGTGCGTCACCCTCACGGCAGCCCTCGTGGCCACCGGCTGCGGCCGGAGCGAGGATTCCGGCCCCGGCAAAGACGCACCCGCCGAGATAGCCGCGGGCAAGGCCAAGGGGACGGTGGTCATGTGGTCCCTGGGTGACCCCGACGAAGACCTGAAGGAGCTGGCCAAGAAGTTCGAGCAGGAGAACCCGGACGCCGACGTCAAGATCACCGCGGTCCCGTGGGACGGCGCCCACGACAAGCTGACCACCGCGATAGCCGGCGGCAACACACCGGACATGTCCATGGTGGGCAGCACTTGGATGGCCGAGATGGCCGCCTTGAACGGCTTTCAGGCCACCCCGACGTCGATCAAGTCCTCGGACTTCTACCCCGGCCAGTGGGACACCACCAAGTACAAGAACACCTCGTACGGCGTCCCGTTCATCGCCGACACCCAAGCGGTCTACTACCGGACCGATCTCACGGCGAAGGCCGGCATCAAGGGCGCCCTGGCGGGCGACTGGGACGGATACCTGAAGGATCTCAAGGCCATCCAGGCCACCGCCGGCAAGGAGAACCCCAAGCTGCGCCACGCCAGCGGGCTGGTGATGGGCTTCAACTCCTGGATCTTCTGGCTGCCGATGGTCTGGCAGCAGGGCAGTGACATCTACGACGCCAAGACCGGAAAGTTCACCTTCGACACGCCGGAGGTCGCCAAGGCGCTGGAGAACTACGCAAGCGTTCCGAAGCAGGGCCTGGCGCCGACCGACAGGGCGGACAACGTGCAGAGCTTCCAGGACGGGCTGACCGCCGTCTACCAGGAGGGCGCGTGGGCCGGCGGCACCTTCCACAAGGACTCTCCGCAGCTGGACGGCAAGTGGAAGACCATGCCGACGCCGTACACCAAGCAGCCCGCAGGGTTCGCCGGCGGCACCGACCTGGCGGTGTTCAAGGAGGCCAAGAACCCCGACGCGGCATGGAAGTTCGCCCAGTTCCTGACCGAGCCCGCCAACCTCGCGACCTATTCCAAGGCCACCGGCAGCCTGCCTCCTTCGCCCCAGGCGTGGACCGAGGGGAAGCTGACCGAGGACGAGAACTTGAAGGCGTTCGCCGAGCAGCTCGAGGTCAGCAAGGCGCCGCCCGCCATCACGACCTGGCAGCAGATCGCCGACACCATCGACTCCGAACTGGAGAAGCTGACCCTCGGCAAAGCCACCGTCGCCGAGGTGCAGAAGACGCTGCAGTCCAAGGCCACCAGCATCGGCACCGGCCGCTGAGCGCCGCCGCGTGAGTACCCCTCGTACGGACAACCCTCGTACGGACGGATGACATCCATGTCCACGAAAACGCTTCCCGAGCGGGGCGACACCCACGAGCAGGGCACCGCAGGGTCGGAACGGAGTGCCGATCGCCGGCATTCCGGGCTCCGTAGCACGGCGCGCGGCAGGCAGGCCCGGGCCGCCTGGGTCCTCGCCGCCCCGTTCCTCGCGCTGTTCTTGGCCTTCATGCTGCTGCCGGTGGTGTGGTCGCTGCTGATGGGCCTGACCGACACCAAGAGCGCGGACCTGCGCACACCGCTGAACGTGTCGTTCGTCGGCTTCGACAACTACGTACGCCTCTTTGAGGACCCGCAGTTTTTCACGGCCCTGCGCAACACGGCCGTGTTCGTCCTGGTGGCCCTGCCCCTGACCCTGGCCGCCGGGCTCGCAGCGGCGGTTGCCCTCGACCGGGGCATCCGCCGCTTCCGGGCCGTCTTCCGGGTCGGCTTCTACCTGCCGGTGATCACCAGCATCGTGGCCGTCGCCGTGGTGTGGAAGACGCTCCTGGAACCTCGCGCGGGACTGGCGAACCTCGTCCTGGGCTGGTTCGGGATCGACGGTCCGGCCTGGCTGGCGGACACCCGCTTCGCCCTGCCCGTCATGATCGTGATGGCGGTGTGGCGCAACCTCGGCACGGTCATGATCATCATGCTGGCGGGTCTGCAGTCCGTCCCCCAGTCCCTGATGGAAGCGGCCGAACTCGACGGCGCCGGGCCCTGGCAGCGGTTCTGGCGGGTCACCTTCCCGCTCCTGCGGCCGGCCCTGCTGCTGACCGCCGTGACCACCGGCATCGGCTATCTGCAGTTCTTCGACGAGCCGTTCGTGATGACCGATGGCGGACCGCTGGACTCCACCCTGTCGGCGACGTTGTACGCCTACAAACAGTTCGGCAACGGCAACTACGAGATGGCGTCGGCCGCCGGCTACGTCATCTTCGTCCTCATCGTCGCGCTGACCGTGCTGCAGTTCCGCGTGCTGCGAGACAAGGACTGATGCCTCATGAGCACCCTCTCCACTCTCCGAACGCCACAACCGGGCACGAACCGCGCCCTGAGGCGCCGCCGCATCCGCCGGACCTGGGGCCAGCCCTGGCTGTACCTACCGCTCGCCGGCGCCCTGCTGCTGATGATCGCGCCGTTCCTGTGGATGCTGTCCGGGTCGTTCAAGCCCGAGGCCGACATCCGCAGGGTCCCGCCCGTCCTGATACCCACGGCACCCACGACCGCCAACTACGGCGAGCTGTTCAGCACGCTCGACTTCACGAGCATGTTCGCCAACTCCGTGATCGTGGCCCTCGCCGTCACCGCGGGCAACCTGATCTTCTGCTCGATGCTCGGATACGCCCTGGCCAAGCTGGAGTTCCGCGGGCAGCGCGCCGTTTTCCTGCTGGTCATGGGGACGCTCATGATCCCCGGCCTGGTCACCTTCGTCCCGCTGTACGTGCTGGTGGCCAACATGCAGCTGACCGGCTCCCTCCTCGGGCTGATCCTGCCGTTCCTGGCCACGCCCTTCGGGGTGTTCCTGATGCGGCAGTTCATCTCCACCCTGCCCGACGAACTGATCGACGCCGCCCGCGTCGACGGCTGCCGCGAACTGGCCATCTTCGCGAAGATCATCCTTCCGCTGACCAACGGCCCTCGCCACCCTCGGGATCATCACCTTCCTCGGCTCCTGGAACAACTTCCTGTGGCCCCTGGTCGTGGCCCAGAACGAGAGCCAGTACACCCTCCCCGTCGGCCTCGCCCTGGCCAGCAGCGGACAGTCCTTCACCCGCTTCGGCATCCTGCTCGCCGGCGCCATGGTCGTCCTGCTGCCGGTGATGATCGTCTTCCTGCTCTTCCAGCGACAGTTCGTGGCCGGCATCGCCACCACCGGCCTGAAGTGACGGCCCGCCGCCCTGTGTCGCACCGGCCCCGCCCAGAGCGGCGGACGGACGGCACGCGAGCCCCGCCGCGCCGGGCGGCAACGCTCGCGCGACGAAGCACTCACCGTCGCCCATCAACTCTCTGATCTGTGACGACTCATCTCTTGGAGAACACCGTGGGACAGCCGGACCACTCTGCCGCGTACCTGGATCCGGAAGCGTCCGTGGAAGCGAGAACCGACGACTTGCTGTCCCGGATGACCCTGCCGGAGAAGGTCGGGCAGCTGCTGATGCTCGACGCACAACACGGGGACCTGGCGGACATCGTGTCGGCCAAGCTGGCCGGGGCAGTCCTGCATGTGTCTCCCGACCTCATGCCGCAGGCCATGGAACTGGCCCGGCGGACACGGCTCGGCATACCGCTGCTGACGGCCGACGACGGCATCCACGGCCACTCGTTCTGGCCGGGGGCGACCATCTTCCCGACCCAGCTGGCCATGGCCTGCACCTGGGACCCCTCCCTGCTCCACCGAGTCGCCCGAGCGGCCGCGACCGAAATCGCGGCGACCGGAATCCACGGGACGTTCTCCCCGGTGCTGTGCATCACCCGGGACCTGCGCTGGGGCCGGATCAACGAGACGTTCGGCGAGGACCCGTTCCTGATCGGTGAACTCGGGGCGGCCATGGTGCGCGGCTACCAAGGTGAGGGCCTCAGCGACCCGACAGCCGTGCTGGCGTACGCCAAGCACTTCGCGGGCTACTCCGAAACCCTGGGCGGGCGCGACGCCAGCGAAGCCGATCTCAGCCCCCGCAAGCTGCGCTCGTGGTTCCTGCCCCCCTTCGAGCAGGCGGTACGGGCCGGCTGCCGCGGCTTCATGCTCGGCTACCAGTCCATCGACGGGGTGCCCATCACGGCGCATCAGTGGCTGATCAACGACGTGCTCAAGGGCGAGTGGGGCTTCACCGGGACGCTGGTGACCGACTGGGACAACGTCGGCCGGATGGTCTACGACCAGCGGACCTGCGCCGACTACGCCGAGGCGGCGGCGGTCGCCGTCAACTCCGGGAACGACCTCATCATGGCCACGCCGCAGTTCTTCGAGGGCGCCCAGGAGGCGGTCGCCCGCGGCCTGATTGAAGAGAAGCAGATCGATGACGCGGTACGGCGGGTTCTGCGGCTGAAGTTCGAGCTCGGGCTCTTCGAGGACCCCCGCGCCCCCGACCCCGAGCGGCAGGCGCAGGTGATCGGCTGCAGCGCACACGCCGACCTCAACCTGGAGACCGCCCGTCGCTCCCTGGTGTTGCTGCGCAACGACGGGGTCCTGCCCCTCGAAGGCAGGCTGACCTCGGACGGAACCGGCCGCGCCGCGAGCCGAGGCAAGCAGCGGACGATCGCGGTCATCGGCCCCAACGCCGACAGCCCGGAGGCCATGCTCGGCGACTGGGCGGGTGCCACCGGCCAGGTCCCGTGGATGCCCGAAGGGCATCCACGCGAGTCGGTGGAGACGGTGCTCGACGGCCTGCGCGCCGTCGCGCCGGCCGACTGGACCATCACGTACGCCCGCGGAGCCGACATCGAAAGCCCCGCCTCCGACTCCGAGTGGTCCCTCGGGCCCGACGGCCAACCGCAGCCATCCGTTTTCACCCCCGCCCCGGTCGACCAGGCACAGCTTCGGGAGGCCACCGCCGCCGCGGAGGCGGCCGACTACGCCGTCGTGGTCGTGGGGGACACCATCGCCCTCACCGGCGAGGTGCGCTCCACGGCCACGCTCGACCTCCAGGGAGGCCAGATCGCGCTGCTGGACGCGGTCGCCGCCACCGGCACACCGATGATCGTCGTACTCGCCCAGTCCAAGCCGAGCACCCTCCCGGAGTCGGCACTGAACGCGGCAGCCCTCATCGAGGCGTTCAACCCGGGCATGCGCGGTGGCCGCGCCGTCGCCGAACTACTTCTCGGACTCGTCGATCCCAGTGGCCGGCTCCCGGTCTCCTTCGCACGTCACGTCGGACAGCAACCGGTCTTCTACAACCAGGTGCGAGGCCAGCACGGGAGCCGCTACGCGGATCTCACCCAGGACCCCCTGTTCGCGTTCGGCGAGGGCCTCACCTACACCACGGTCACCTACTCCGACCTGGTCGTGCACGATGCGGAGGTCTCCGCCGACGGCACCGTCGACGCCACGGTGCGGCTCACCAACAGCGGCAGCCGCAGGGCCGTGGAAACGGTCCAGGCATACGTCAGCGACCTGACCACCAGCGTCACCTGGGCCGAGCAGGAGCTGAAGGGTTTCACCCAGGTTGACATACCTCCCGGCGAAAGCCTGGACGTCCGCATCAGCATCCCTGCCTCCCAGTGCACTCTCGTCACAGCCGACAACCGCCGAGTGGTCGAACCAGGCGAGTTCGCACTCCGCGTCGGCCCCAGCTCACGGCGGGAGCAACAGCTGAGCGTGGAATTCCGCATCCGGACCTGAAGGCCGCACACAGGCTTGAAGACCACCGCCCCGTCGGCCCGCCGCCCCGCGAACCAGAGGGCCGGCGGGGCGGTCCCCTGTCATACCGAAAGGCACGCGTGTGTCCACCCCACCCCGCGATCCACACTTCCCCGTCGCGCACCTGCGCCCGCCCCGCAACTGGATCAACGACCCCAACGGGCTGGTCTTCCACGACGGCCACTACCACGTGTGCTACCAGTACAACCCGCACGGAGCGAACCACGCCAACATGCACTGGGGCCACTTCCGCAGCCCCGACCTGCTGACCTGGGAGCCGCTGCCGATCGCCCTGTCCCCGACCCCCGGTGGCCCGGACGTCGACGGCTGCTTCTCCGGCAACGCCGTCTCCGACGGCGAATGGCTGGTCGCCTTCTACTCCGCGCACCGCGAGGACCGCTCGTTCCAGCACCAGCCGGTCACCCGCGCCGTCTCCCGAGACAGCGGCCGGACGTTCAGCCCGAGTGGTGAATTGGTCATCCCCGAGCTGCCCGAGGGCTGCACCATGTACCGCGACCCGTACGTCTGGCAGGACGGCGACGGCTGGCGGATGCTGGTCGGCGCCGCCCTCGCGGACGGCCGCGCCGCCGCCCTCCTCTACGACTCACCCGACCTGGAGAACTGGGCCTACCGGGGGCCCTTCGCCACCCGCCATCCGGAGCCCATCGGCGGCACCGACCTGCTCACCGGGGAGGGCTGGGAATGCCCGCAATACCTCCCGGCAGCCGACGGGCGCGGCGCCCTCCTCTTCAGCACCTGGACCGAACCCACCGGTCCGCAGAGCGTCGCGGCCCTGATCGGCGAAGAGCATGACGGCCACTTCAAGGCGGGCTCAGCGGTGCCCGTCGACCACGGCCCCGACTGCTACGCCCCCGCCCTGCTGCGGGCACCGGGCGGCCGGTGGCTGCTGTGGGGCTGGTCGTGGGAAGCCCGCGACGAAGCCTGGGCCGTCGCGGACGGATGGGCCGGGGTCCTCACCCTGCCCCGCGAGATCCACGTCCACGACGACGGCACACTGCGCCAGCAGCCCGCCACCGAACTGCTCGCCCTGCGCGGCCGACACACCATCACCGCCACAGGCGCGACGCACGGCTCGCAGCCGGTGGACCTCGGCACCGTGGGCCCCGCCTTCGACCTGACGGCCCGTCTGGAGCCGACCGGAAACGCCGGCCTGCGGCTGCTCACCACCCCGGACGGCTCCGAGTACCTCGACATCCGTCTCGACGTAGACGCGGGCGAACTCGTCGTCGACCGTGACCACGCCTCACTGGACAGCCGGGCCCGCGGCGGTTCCCACCGGATGCCCTGCCCGCCAGACCGGCCCGTCGACCTGCGCGTCGTCGTCGACCACTCCATCGCCGAAATCTTCCTGATCACCACCGGCCAGGTCCTCACCCTGCGCTTCTACCCCACGGGGCAGAGCCCGTGGCGACTTCAGGCCCGCACCGCCCCGGGTACGCGCCTCGGCTTCGCGGTCGACGCGTGGGAACTGCACCCGCTCGTGATCAATGAGCAGGGCACCGGCGCCGAAGAGCCGGCTCCGGCGTCGCCGTAGAACCGACTCCAACCGGTCGATCCCCCACCTCGGCAACGTGTCCCACCCGCTCTCCCAAGTACTGAACAAGCAGGTCCGAAGGAGGATCTTCCATGAGGTCATACGGTCTCGGACGACGCCAGTTCCTGGCCACCGCCGTTGGTGTCGCTGCCGCCTGGACCCAGTATTCCGGGAACGCCATCGCCGCCCCGCAGCTGAAGCAAGCCTCACGTGACGATTCCGTCCGTGTGTGGCTGACGGACGTATCGGCCGACAAGTGGGTCGCCGGCCAGGACGATGTGCTGTTCAAGGCGAAGAGAACGGCCAACCCGCTGACGATCAAGGTCGACGACAGCGTCAAGTACCAGAAGGTCCAAGGCTTCGGCGCGGCCATGACCGACTCCTCCGCCTGGCTCATCGACAAGCTGTCCACCGCCGAGCGGACCAAGCTGATGAAGAAGCTGTTCGATCCCTCGAAGGGAATCGGCCTCAGCCTGCTCCGCTCTCCGATGGGCGCCACGGATTTCAACGCGTCCGGGAACTACTCCTACAACGACATGCCCGCGGGACAAACGGACCCCACGCTGTCCAACTTCTCTGTCCAGCATGACGTGCCGTACATCATTCCGGCCTTGCGGCAGGCCATCTCACTCAACCCGTCCATCAAGATCATGGCCAACCCGTGGAGCCCACCAGGCTGGATGAAGACCTCCGACTCCATGATCGGAGGCACCCTCAAGAGCGAGTACACCTCCGCGCTGGCCAACTACTTCGTCAAGTTCATCCACGCCTATGGCGAAGCCGGCGTGCCCATCTCCTACATCTCCCCGCAGAACGAACCCATGGGTACTCCCACCTGGCCCGGAATGTTCCTGTCCGCCTACCAGGAAGCCGAGTTGATCCAGGAGATCGGCAAGGCGTTCGAAGCCAACGGAATCTCCACGAAGATCCTGGCCTGGGACCACAACTGGGACGTGCCCTCGTATCCCGAGACGATCTTCAGCGAACCCGCAGCCTCCAAGTACACCGCGGGAACCGGATGGCACATCTACAGCGGCAACCCGAACTACCAGACAGTGGTCCACAACGACTACCCGAGCAAGGAAACCTTCATCACGGAAGCCACCGGAGGCGTTTGGCAGGACAGCGACCAGACGGCGTTCAGCGAAGCACTGGGAACGTGGATCATCAACGGAACGCGCAACTGGGCAAACGGGGTGATGCTGTGGAACATCGCACTCGACCCCGATCGGGGCCCGCTCAACAGCGACACGGCCGGCATACCCATGCTTCGGGGGTTGCTCACGATCGACCCGGCCGACGGGCGGGTGTCCTACAACGTGGACTACCACGCCCTCGCTCACGCCAGCAGGTTCGTCAAGCCCGGAGCACGCCGGATCTACTCGAACACCTTCGGCGAAGGAAGCATAGAGAACGTCGCGTTCCGGAACCCGGACGGATCGAAGGTGCTGATCGCCCACAACTCGGGCAGCGCCGCGAAGACCTTCAGCGTCGCGGACGGGACACACTCGTTCGACTACACCCTGAACGCCGGCGACGCCGTCACCTTCACGTACTCCGGGCCTGCGCAGAGCGGCCGTACCCCCGCAGCGACCAAGGTCTCGGACCCGACACACGACTTCACGTTCACGTCGTCGTCCGGCCCGGTCACCGTCACGTACGATCCGGCACTGCTGCCCTACCAGAACGCCATCCGTACCGGAAACAAGCTGGTCACGTACTCCCTTCCGATCGGAGCTTCCGTCCAGACGACCGGAAGGGCGCTGAGCCGTGGCAAGTGGACCGCCACGGCTTCCGCGCAGCCGGACTGGGGGGTGGCCGCGAACGCGATCGACGGCGACATCAACACCAGGTGGAGTCTCGGGCACGGGACGACGAGCGGCGACTGGTTCCAGATCGACCTGGGGAGCCCCACGAGCTTCAACAAGATCGTCATCGACACCGGCGTGAACAATTCGTTCGACTACGTCACCAGGTACCAGATATACGTTTCGAACGACGGAGCCGATTGGGGCAGCGCGATTGCGAGCGGCAGCGGTGGCATCGGCAAGATAGCCGTCCCGTTGCCGACCCGAACGGCACAGCACATTCGCATCGTCAGTACCGCGGCATCCGGTTTCTGGTGGGCCATCGGCGACATCGAGGTGTACGGGTCTGCGCGTGGAACCGGCTCGATCACAGCTCCGGCAGCGATACCGAACGGCCTCCAGTTGAAGAACTGGACCAGCAAGGAAGGGGAGCAGGTCACC
This sequence comes from Streptomyces sp. DG1A-41, assembly GCF_037055355.1. GTDB lineage: Bacteria > Actinomycetota > Actinomycetes > Streptomycetales > Streptomycetaceae > Streptomyces. Next base: position 7,523,565 of record NZ_CP146350.1, read on the forward strand.
GTAGTATTCAACGGGACCACCGACAGCAAGAGTTTCAAGATGTCCACCGACGGCTCGTACACCTATACGCTGCCAAGCGGCACCTCGGCGATGTTCACCACCAAGAGGCTCTCGAGCTTCCCATCGCCGACCTTCAGCGATTTGAAGCCGGAACGAGGAATGCCGCGCTCCAAGTTCACGATTCGCGGGTCTGGTTTCGGTGATGCACAGGGGCTGGGTACGGTGTATTTCGGATCGAGCTATGCCGAAATAGACACCTGGTCGGACACGAGCATCAGCGCCTACGTTCCGAAGGGGCTTCCGGCGGGGAAGGTCACGGTTTCCGTGAAGGGGGCCAGCGGAGCAGACGCAGGTGGATCATCGTTCGACGTCATAGACCTTGGTCCTGCGCTGCCTCGGACGGGCTGGACCGCAAGGGCTTCGGAGGCAAGCCAGTGGGATGCGCCCGGAAACATGCTCGACGGCAATTCCGACACCCGGTACAGCTCCGGAACAGGGCAGTACGACGGCCTCTGGATCCAAGTGGACATGGGGCAAACGCAGACCTTCAGCAAGATTGTGCTGGATGTCGGCGGCAGTGTCAGCGACTATGCGCGGAGCGCAGACGTATACGTATCCACGGATGGAACCGACTGGACCGAGGTCACGTCCGTAGCGGACGGCCAACGAGTCCACCTGATTTCCTTCCCGACGCAGACAGCTCGCTACATCAAGATCGTCAATACCGGCAATGTTGCGCGTAGCTGGTGGTCAGTCGCAGAATTCAACGTCTACAACTGACCTCGGGCTTTCATGCAGGGCGACCGCCGGCCTTGCCCCCGACGCTGAGGAAGTGCCTCTGGCCAGCGAGGATAGGGATTGCTGATGTCCTTGTTCCCGCAGTGGCTGGAGGCACTTCCCAGATGATGGATGCGCTCGGCTGTGACTGCCAGGCCTATACAGGGATGCTTCGCGCACAGCCGACCGTGCTCGGGCTGGTTGCCTCCGAGGCACTGGACGCGACCCGGAAGGCTCGCTGCAGCAATGGGTCTGGTCACTGGGGCGGCGACGCTTCGACCTCGACCTACTGGGCTCCCTCGACGCGCGCACGAAGGAGTCCGTCAGCGTCGGCCAGCACTCTGGCGAGTGAGGCTCGGGCTGAGCGCATTGAAGAACTCCTGAGCGCCTACGACCGTCCGGCCGAGCCTGATGAACAGGACGAGGATTAGCTTCGTCGCAGGAGCTGCCGGCGGCTCACCAGCCGAACTCCATCTGGACAGGGGTGCCGTCGATGATCTCGGAACATGAACGTGACCGTGGCGGGCTCGCCGACCGCCTCGGCCGACCCGAGCACCCTCTCCACCTCGTCGTTGATCGGGTACCCCACCACTCGGGAGCCACCCGCGATTGCTTCGTCGTGATCAATATCGGTGAGAATCGGTGTCACTCCGGGTGTGGGGCACGCGGTCCGGGGCCCCCTCGGCCGAGCCACGCTGGGACGGGGCCTTGTCCGGGAAGCCGGAGGTCCACCAGGCGCGGGCGCCCGAGGTGACGGCGAAGGCATCGACACCGGGCAGGGATTCGATCCATTGGCGTGCGCTCGGGCCCATGGCGAAGGCAGCCGTTGCGTAGGCGTCGATGTCGGTGAGGTGGCGGCCGACCAGGGTGATCGAGAGCAGTCCGGAGGCCGCCGGGCGACCGGTGTGCGGGTTGAGGATGTGGGCGCCGCGCTCGGCTGTGCCGGAGGTCGCGAGGGCGAGGTCCCGGCCGGTGACGATGGTGCAGAGGTCGCGTGGTTGCAGGGGGTTGGAGATGCCGACTTGCCATGGCACGCCGGGGGCGCACTCGCCGCGCAGTTGGATGTCGCCGCCACCGTTGACACAGGTGTTGCGCGCCCCGGCCCGCTCCAGAATCTCTGATGCGCGTTCGATGGCCCAGCCCTTCACCATGCCGGTGGGGTCGAGGCGACCGCCGGGCGCGCGGCTGAACCAGCCGCCGCTGATGCGCTCGGCGCTCTCGCAGAGCTGCAGCACCTCGGCGACTTCGGGATCGCAGTCGGCGAGGTTCATCTCGCCGCGGACCAGGCGGCAGATCTGGCTGTCGCAACGGTAGGTGGAGAAGACCTCGTCCACCCGGTGCAGCCATGCCACGGCCTGCTCAAGGGCGCGGCGGATGGCGGACGTGGGCGTGTCACGGATGTCGAAGGAAAAGACCGTTCCCATGGCGTGCTCGACGTGACGCAGCGGCGCGGGTTTCTCGGATCCCGTGGAAGCCCTGTGCACTTGGTACACCTCGCGTATGTCAGGCACCGGCCTTGTCCAGGGCGCTCTGGAGTGACTGCATATAGCCCTCGCTGGTGTAGGAGGCGCTGGAGACAGCCTGGATCTGCGCGCTCTGCGCACCCAGCGCTTCCCGGGTCAGGGTAGGCACGGCGTAGTCGGCGATCGCCTGGCTGCGCGACGCGGCGCTCGGAGTCCGCAGTGCTTTGACGTTGGTCAGTTTGCCGTGGGAGAGGGTGACGGCGACTTGGACCGGGCCGTAGGGGGTCTGCTCGACGGCACCGGTGTACGTGCCGGTGGCTCCGCCCCCGGTGCCGGAGCTCTTCGACCCGCTGGGGCGGCTGGAGTGGCTCGGCTGGCCGGAGCTGGAGCCCGGCGTGGGCGAGGAGACCGCGCCACCGCCGGAGCCGGCCAGTAGCGGCAGGGCTGTGTGGTGTGGTTTGAGGGACAGCAGCAGGACCAGGCCCGCAACGGTTGATGTCGTCAGGAGGGCGGCTCGGCGCATTGCCATGATCTTGCTCCTTTCAGGGTGCTCGGACCGGTCAGAACGCGAATGATTCGTGGTGGATGCGGCGGCGTGGTACCCCGGCCCCGCGCAGGGCTGGTATCGCCGCGGCCGTCATCCCCGGTGGCCCGCACAGGTAGACGTCGCGCTCGGCGATGTCGGGCACGAGGGTGGCCAGCCCGCCCGCGGTGAGTGGCGAGGAGTACTGGGCGGGTTCGTCGACCACGTAGTGCACGGTTGCCCCGCGATCGGCCGCTATGGCGTCGAGTTCCTGCCACAGCGCCAGGTCCTCCGGGCGGCGCGCCCGGTAGACCAGGGTGACCTGGCCGGGCAGCGTCTCGAACAGCGCGCGCAGCGGGGTGATGCCGGCGCCGCCGCCCAGCAGCAGTACTTTTCGGGCCGTGCGTCGGGCCGCCGTGAAGGCACCGTAGGGCCCCTCGGCCCACACCCGGGTGCCTGGCCGGAGCCTGGCCAGCGCCTTGCTGTGGCCGCCGACGGCCTTCACGGTGATCCGCAGGTAGTCCGGGTTCGGCGGTGTGGAGAGCGAGTAGGGGTTGGCCGTCCACCACATCCTGGGGGCGAGGAAACGCCAGCGGAAGAACTGACCGGGCTCGGCACCCAGTTCATCCAGGTGCCGGCCGCACATGAAGACCGACACCACGCCGGGCGCCTCGGGCCGCACCTCGGTCACGGTCAGCCGGTGCCGCAGGGCCCGCCGCACCGGGGTGAGGAAGCGGTTCCACACCAGCAGCGCAGCCACGCCGATGTAGAGGGCGTACCAGGCGAGCTGGGCGGGGCGGTGGGCGACGAAGTCGGCGCCGTTGGAGAGCTGGTGGAAGAAGGCCAGGAAGATGGCGAGGTAGGTGGCGAAGTGCAGGTAGTGCCAGGTCTCGTAGCTCAGTCGGCGGCGGGCGGCGCGGGCGGAGATGATGCCGGTGGCGACCAGGAGGAGGAAGCCTGCCGTGGCCTTGAGCATGTCGGGATAGGTGAGGACGAACGTGGTGGTCTGACTGACGAAGCCTGCGTGGGCGCTCGCCGCGTAGCCGAGGGTGATCAGCAGGGTGTGGGTGAGCGTCAGCGAGATGGTGTAGCGGCCGCCCAGCGCGTGCCAGCGGGCCAGGCGGTCCGAGCCGACGGCCCGCTCCAGCAGGGGAAAGCGAGACATCAACGCGAGCAGCACCGCGCAGGCGTAACCGGCCAGCAGGCCGGTGACCCGGCCGGCGTTGGTGAGCCATCCGGCGAGGCCGACCACGGAGGTGGTGTCGATCCACCACAGGGCCACCACCGCTGCGGCTCCTGCATAGACCAGTACTTGGGCCACGACGGGAACGGTGTGGGGGGAGGGCAGGGCGCGCTGAGGGGAGCGCGTCCTTGCATGGCGGCTGTGTGTGGATGTGGTGGCCACGGGGCTCCTCTCGTCGACTCGCGGTGCCGTGCGGTGCCTCGACGCCGCGTCGACGTGGTGATGCGTCGTGTGGTGCGTGTGCGTCGGCGACCTTTCCAGCGGAACTTCTGGAAAGCCTCTGAGCGCTTCCCCTCGCTCGCTCATTCAGAGAGAACTCAGAACCTTTTGCCGCTCCCGGCGAGGGTGCTGTCGGAGCTCTCGCCAGTGCCCCACTGGTAGGGGGACAACACTCTCGGACCGCTGAGTCCGCCCCGGACGCTCGGGGCCGCGAAGGGGCGCCTGTGGAGGCCAGTGGTGGCGGCTGCCGGGAGGCGTTACGCGGAGTGGGGGTCCGCGTCCTTGGGGAGGGTCGGGTGCTCGTCGGGTGTCGTTGTGAGCGGTAGCCGCAGAAGGAACGTGGTGCTGGCGGGGCTGCTGGTGACGGTGATCGTGCCGTGGTGTGCGGTGATGACGGCTTCGGCGATGGCGAGGCCCAGGCCCGTGCCGCCGGTCCTGCGTGAGCGACCGGGGTCGGCCCGGGTGAAGCGGTGGAAGATCTCCGCCTGGAGGGCTTCGGGAATGCCCGGGCCGTCGTCGGCGACGGCGAGTTCGGCGTGGTCGGGGTCGGTGGTGAGGGACAGCGTCACTCGTGTGCCGGGCGGGGTGTGGGTGCGTGCGTTGGCGAGCAGGTTGGCCAGGACCTGGTGAAGGCGGTGCTCGTCGCCCTGGACGACGACGGGTTCCTCGGGCAGGTCCAGCAGCCAGTGGTGGTCGGTGGACAGGGCGCGGGCGTCGTCCAGTGCGTCGAGGGTCAGGCGGGTGAGGTCTACGGGTTCGCGGGCCAGGGGGCGGCCCGCGTCCAGGCGCGCGAGGAGGAGCAGGTCGTCGACCAGGCCACTCATCCGCTGTGACGTGGCGGCGATGCGTTCCAGGGAGTGCCGTACCTGCTGGGGCAGGGGGCCGGGGTGGCGCAGGGCGAGGTCGGTGTGGGCGCGGACGGTGGCGATGGGGGTGCGCAGTTCGTGGCTGGCGTCGGCGGCGAAGTGACGGAGGCGTTCCTCGCTGGCGTGGCGTCGGGCGAGGGCGTCGCCGATGTGGCCGAGCATGCGGTTGAGGGCTGTGGCGACCTGGCCGACCTCGGTGTGCGTGTCGCTGTGCGGGACGGGGGCGGGCATGGCGACCTCCCCGGTGGCCAGGGGAAGGCGCGTAACCTCGGTCGCCGTTTTGGCCACCCGCTCCAGGGGCCGGAGGGACAGGCGCACCCAGGCGGCGCCCGCGGCGGCGGTGGCCGCCAGGGCCGCGCCGAAGACGGCGGCCTCCACGATCTCCAGTCGGTGCACGGTGTCCTCGACGGGGCGCAGCGGGAGTCCGGTGACCAGGATGTCGCCGTCGTCGCCCCGGACGGCGGCCAGGCGGTAGCGACCGGCCAGCGCGGACAGGTGGACGCTGCGGCCCTTGCCGTCTGGCGGCAGCGTGGCCAGGGCGTGCCGGTCGGCCGGGGTCAGGTGAACGGCGGCGTCGGTGTCGTCCTTGACCACGGCGGCCTGGGTTGTGCGGCCGGCAAGCAGGCGGGCGCCGAATGTCCCCTCGGCCTGGCCGCGGGTGTCGGGGACGTTGTCGGCGTCGGGGCGCCTTTCGTGCTCGAGGCTGGCCGCGAACCGGCCGCCGGTGGCGGCGAGTTGCTGGTCGACGCGTCCGACGAGGAAGGTCTCCAGGGCGACGACGGTCCCGAGGCCGACGACCGCGCAGGCCACTGCCAGCAGCACCACGAGCCCTGCGGTCAGCCGCAGGCGCAAGGACACCGGCCGGCGTGCGCGCCGGGCGGCGAGCCGACGGCCCAGTGCCGCCGGTGGGCATGGCCGGCGCTCCGTCACGACCGGTCCTGCTTGAGGACGTAGCCCACACCGCGCACTGTGTGGATCAGTGGCGCCCGCCCGGCGTCGATCTTCTTGCGCAGGTAGCTGATGTAGAGCTCGACCACGTGGGCCCGGCCCCCGAAGTCGTAGGACCACACGCGGTCGAGGATCTGATTCTTCGACAGCACCCGGCGCGGGTTGCGCATCAAGAACCGCAGCAGTTCGAACTCGGTGCGGGACAACTCCACGACCCGGCCCGCCCGGGTGACTTCCCGGGCTTCCTCGTCCATCACCAGGTCCCCCACGACGAGCCGCGGCGCGTCCGCCTCGTGCGACATGCCCGCCCGGCGCATGAGCCCCCGCAGCCGGGCCAGCACCTCCTCCAAGCTGAAGGGCTTGGTGACGTAGTCGTCGCCACCGGCGGTGATCCCCGCGATCCGGTCCTCGACAGCGTCACGCGCGGTCAGGAAGAGCACGCACACCTGCGGCAGCCGGCGGCGCAGTGCGTGCAGCACCTGAAGGCCGTCGATATCGGGCAGCATCCAGTCCAGGACGACGGCGTCGGGGCGGAAGCTGTCGGCCGCCTCCAGCGCGGTGGCGCCGTCGTCGGCGATGCGGACCTCCCAGCCCTCGGAGCGCAGCGCCGCGCCCAGAACCTCCGTGAGGTCGGGTTCGTCGTCCACCACCAGGACGCGGACGGCGCCGCCGTCGGGCCTGCGCAGCGGAGGGAGAGAGGTGCGGTTCGGTGTGGTGCCCATGATGCGTCCAGCATCGCGCCTCATCGGCGGTCCCGGGCGGACGGGCACCTCTGAGTTCCTTCTGAACTTCGAAAGAAAACAGACGCGGACCCGTCCGTCGTCTCCAGAACGAACTCAGAGCATGCGGGACCGCGATTGTTCGAGACCCTGCCGGGTGACCTCGTCCTCTTACGCGGGCCTGCCCCCCGGCAGCACTTGGGGCCCCGCAGGCTGAACCCGACGCCATCGCCGCTGCCCTGCCCTGTAGACCGCGGCTGCCATGTCATGTCCGCACCACAGTCGACGCGGGCTGGCTGTACCACTGTGGGCGGGTGCAGACGTGGCTGGCGCGGCAGTTGCTGACGGTGAAATAGGCCGCCTCGCAGAGATTGTGACTATACGTCGCCACTTGCCCTCAGAAGAACCTGAGAAATAGCTGTGCCAGGCTGACGCGTCGATCGGCGGACACGGCCCGGAACCGTGCCGTCCACCCCCATGGCCGCCTCCTGGAGGAGCACCCCGATGAGCCTCGTCAACGGCTTGCCCGCGCACGTGCTGTTCGTCCACTTCGTCGTCGTCCTCATCCCGCTCAGCGCCCTGGTGCTCGTCGTCAGCGCGCTGTGGCCCTGGGCCGCACGGCGGCTGGGTCTGATTCTGCCGGTGCTCGCGTTCGTGACCCTGGTGACTGTGCCCCTGACCACGCAGGCCGGCGAGTGGCTGGAGCGGCACGTCGACAGCGATCCGCTGGTGCGCAAGCATGCCGAACTCGGGGACGGGCTGCTGCCGTGGGCCGCGGGCCTGTTCCTGCTGGCGACGACTGTGTGGTGGACGACCCGCCGGACGCCCGCGCCGCAGGACTCCACGGACCGGGCCCGCAGCGGCGCGGTCGTGAGGGTCGCGGCGGCCGTGCTGTCCGTCGTGGTGGCCGCCGGCGCCGTCGTCGATGTCTACCGCATCGGCGACTCCGGCGCGAAGGCCGCCTGGCACGACGCCTTCTCCAAGACCGGCACCCGTTGATGCTGTCCGTCGTCGCACTCAAACTGTCCGGTCTCCGTAGTTGACGTCGGCGCGTCCTTCGCACTGGCAGAAGCGTTGGGTGATGCCGGCCGTCCCAGCTGTGCGCCCGCGTCTGGCCTGGGAAGACGCCTCCGTTGCAAGGAGTGCTGGCGGCGGAAGGCCCGCTGCCATGCCCTCCAGGTGTGGCGCACCACCGGCATCGCGGCACGGCCCCAACCCGCGCACGCGTAGGCGCTACCCGGTCGACTGCCGGCCCGGGCCTGCTGCTCCTTCGATCTCGGGAGATACCGCATGATGATGCTCCATCCCGCCGTCCAGCTCGCCTTCGATGGCTCCGGCATCGACGGCTCGCTGTTCACCGCCGTCACCGACCTCGCCCGCGACACGAAGTGGCTGAACACTCCGCTCAGTCTGTGGACCAATGCCGGGCTCGGCGTGTTCGTGGTGCTGATGCTGGTCGGCTGGTGGAAAGCCCGCCGCCGCGACACCGCCACCATGACCCTCGCTCTGGCCGCCCCCGTCGCCGTCATGGTCTCCTTCACCGTCGCCGAGGTGGTCAAGAAGGTCGTCGCCGAGGTACGGCCGTGCTACTCGCTGCCGCACGACTACTTCGTCAGCGCCTGCCCCGCCCGAACCGACTACGCCTTCCCCAGCGGCCACACCACCGTGGCCGCGGCGACCGTCGCCGCACTGTGGCTGCTTCAGAGGCGCCTCGCGGTGATCGCCGCCGCCTTCGCCCTCCTGGAGGGCTTCACCCGCGTCTACCTCGGCGACCACTACCCCCACGACGTTCTCGGCGCCGCCCTGCTGGCCATGCCCGTCGCCTTCCTGGCCAGCCGCATCCTGGGCCGCGTCGCCGTCCCGCTCGTCGAGCGGCTGCGCACCGGGCTGCTGCAACCAGTGCTGACCGCCGCGCCTGTAGGCGCTCACGCCGCCCGCTGAATCCGGCACAGGAGGCACCGCGATGGCACCGCCCTCGCTGCCGGGCGTACTGGCCGACCTCGCCCCCGTCCTCGACCGCTTCGGCTACCTGGCCGTCGCCGCCCTGGTGTTCGTCGAGGACTTCGGTCTGCCCGTTCCCGGCGAGACCGTGATGCTCGCCGCCGCCGTCTACGCCGGCGCGGGACGGCTCAACATCGTTGTGGTCGCCGCCATCGCCTTCCTCGCAGCAGTTCTCGGCGACAACGTCGGCTACACCGTCGGCCGCTGCGGCGGCCACCGGCTCATCACCCGTTGGGGCCGCTACGTGCTGCTCACCGAAGAACGCCTCGCCAAGGCCGAGGCGTTCTTCGCCCGCCACGGCGGCAAGATCGTCACCGTCGCCCGGTTCATCGAGGGCCTCCGCCAAGCCAACGGCATCATCGCCGGGCTGGCCGAGATGCCCTGGCGCCGCTTCCTCGCCTTCAATGCCCTCGGCGCCGCCCTGTGGGTCGGCGCCTGGGTCAGCCTCGGCGACCTCGCCGGACAGCACCTGAACACCCTTTACCCTGCCATCCAGCGCTACGAGCTGTACCTGCTCGCCGCCGCAGTCGTGCTCGTCGGCGCATTCCTCGCCCGCCGCCTTCCCCGTAACAAGGGCAGCCGTTGACGAATGGCCGCCTTGCCGCCCGTCCATAGCCCGCAGAAGCGGTACCGAAACGGTGACGACCCACCAGACCGTTGGCGTTTCGGTGTGCTGTCGGCCACATTCAGGCAGGTCACGCGCGGTTTTCAGGGGCGAAACGTTGTCGGCCTCCGGGTCGGAGCCAGGGTCGAATTCAGTGCTGGATGTGACGAGCCAGGGCCGAGCCAAGTGCCTTTGACCTGTAGAGATGCGCCAACGGTGGGTGACGTTCTCATTGTTCGGGGCGCTACGCGCCCGAAAAAGAGCAACCAAAGGACCGTGTGCGTTTTGACGTGAACGCAAAACTCCCGACCTGTCTTTTCTGCTGGAGAAGCGATCGTTTTCTGAAGATCATGAGGCGAAGGTCCGCACACCCGCCCGGAATCTTTAAAGCCCTTCAAAAACCTGGGTCATTCAAGAATCCCGGACCACCGTTCTCTGACACGGCCCCCGAGCGAACATCGCGCCGGGCGCCGGGCGCCGGGCGAAGGTCGGTTCGGGCCGGTCGGTGCATTTGGAGGCCGGGATGCGCAGTGGGGGCAGTGTGCCCTATTGGGTCTTACCCCTGGGCAGGTGGACCACAGGTGAGTCGACGGCGCCCCGAAGGGTTCGCTGCAAGGCCCGGCCGCACCTGGCCGCAGCTCCGCTGTGTCCGTCGCCCGGGTCCGCCCGTTGACCGGGCTCGAAGAGCTGTCCGGCGAACCGGGGCGGTACGCCTGCCCATCGTCGAGGACATCGACGCGTACGCCGTCGGCTGCGCGATAGGCGCGGACGGTGACGCTCGAGTTGGCGTAGCGGCAGGCGTTGGTGAGGAGCGGGCTGACGATGTGTTCGAGGAGGGCGGGTGGGACTCCGTTCACCAAACCTTGGCCTTCGGTTGTGACCGTCAAGTGGCCTGGCGGGTCCAGGACTTCGATGAGGTGGCGCAACGCGGGCAGGACCTCGGCGGTGCCCGCAGCGGTGAGTGCGCCATTGCGGGCATCGTTTAGGAGGGTGTCACAGATGCTGCGCATGGACTCGGCGGCTTCCGCGATGACCTTGTGGGTGGCCCGGGTCTGGTCGGCCGTGCGGGGGCGGGTGTGCCACCAGCCGAGTTCGGCGATGATCCGGCTCAGTGGCGTAACTGAGCTCGTACGAGAGTTCCCCGGTGAGCTGCCGCTCGTGGCGCAGGACCGTGCGGATGCGGTCCAGTAGCGCGTCCAGTGACGTACCGAGGCGGGCGAGTTCGGCCGGGCGCCGTATGCCGCTGAAGCGTTCTTCGGAGGCGACGGCGCTCCACTGGGTGGCCTGGTCGGTGATCGTGCGCACGGGGCGCAGTGCGCGGCCCACGGCCAGCCGGGTCAGGGCGTAGGTGCAGGCGAGCATGACGGCGTCCAGGGCGAGCGATCCCAGGAGCAGGGTGTCGGCCGAACTTCGGTAGGGGGAGAGGTCCAGCGCGGAAAGCACTGTGGCTTCGCTGGCGTTTCAGGATACGCCGGACAGGGGTTGGGAGCACAGCCGTAGGGGGTGGCCATGCGCGATGGCCGTGACGCAACGCCGCCCCAGGCGCCGGGCGAGTCCGTCAGCGACGCGGGTCACGGGCCGGCGGCCGGTGGCTCTTCCAGCAGGCGTCGGCCGGCATAGATCCACACGTTCGCGTCGAGGAGGTTGTCGTGGGGGTCTCCAGGACGCGTACGGTCGGGCCGCTCGTGTCGACGGTCGTCGCGACGGCGGCGGCACGGGTGCGTAGCTGGTCGTCCGCCTGGTGTTGAAGGCGTTGCTGGGCCACGGCGTTGAAGGCGACGGTGAGGATCACCATCAGCAGCGTGGCCGTGGTGAGGGCCACCAGGGACAGCCGGCCGCGCAGCGTGCGGGGCGTCAGCCGGTACAGGAGAGCGGTCATGGCAGGCCGTGACCGGTGGCGCGAATCGGCTCATGACAAGTGGTGGCCGATCCCTCGGGCCGTGCCGATCGTGCGGTCGCTGCCCGCGTCGCGCAGCTTGCGGCGCAGCCGGGTCAGGTACTGGTCGAGGGTGTTGTCGCTGCCCCGGGCGCCCTCGGGCCAGCCCGCCCGGACCAGGTCGCGGCGGCGCACGATGCCGCGGGCTGCCGCCATGAGCGCTGCCAGCAGACGGAACTCGGTGGGTGTCAGCGCGATCCGGGTGCCCCGGATACTCATCCCGTGCCGGACGGCGTCCAGTACCAGATCTCCGGCCGTGGCCGTGGGCGGTGGTGCGGTCCGTTTGACCGCTGCCCGCAGGCGGGCGGCGAGTTCGGTGAGGTGAAACGGCTTGGGGAGGTAGTCGTCGCCTCCGGCGGAGAAGCCGGACAGCCGGTCCATGATCCGGTGATGGGCGGTCAGGAAGATGATGGGGGAGAGGAATCCGTTGGCGCGCATGGCCTGGCACACGTCCCGTCCGTCGGCGTCGGGCAGTCCGACGTCGAGCACGGCGGCGGCGATGTCATCGGTGGCCAGCCGTAGGGCGGTGGCACCGTCGGGCGCGGGCACCGTGTCGAAGTCCTCGTCGCGCAGTCCGCGCACCAGCACGTCACGCAGGGCGTGATCGTCCTCGACGAGCAGGATCTTGTGGCGCATGGTCCTCTCTCGGTTCTCTTGCCGTGTCCGTCGCAGCGGGGATCCACCGCTCGGGCAGCCACCGGGCGGCGGCGCACAGGCACACCCCCAGCCAGCCGAGGGCGAACAGCCAGCCGGCGACGACATCGGTGAACCAGTGCACTCCGAGGTAGCCGCGGGTCAGCCCGACCAGCGCGCCCCAACCGCCGATGACCAGGGTGAGCGGAGTCCTGCCGCGCGGGCCGCGCACGCGGACGGCGATGACGAGGAGTCCGGCGGTGTGGGCCGCGGTGGTGGAGTGACCGGAGGGGAACGCCCACCCGGAGGCGTGCGCTGCCCAGTCCGCGTGCGGCGGCCGGGGCCGGGCGACGAGCGTCATCACCTCGTACCGCAGCGCCTGGCCCGCCCCGAGGCAGACCAGACAGAGCGCGACGGCCCGCATCCGCTGCCGCGGGGTACGCCCCGCGATGATTCCGGCCAGCACGGCCAGCACATACGGGACGGCACCCGTCCCGGTGGCGGTCAGCCCGCGGGCGAACGCGACCGCCACGTCCGGTCGGTGGCCGACGGACCACGAGAGAAGGTCACTGTCCCCGAACAGCGGCACGCCGTCCCCGGCGACGACGACCATGGTCAGCACACCGAACGCCGTCCACGCGCCGAGCCCCGTGCTTCCGGCCAGCTCGGCCATGTCGCCGCGTCTCATGACGCAACCAGCAGCGGACGCAACCGGGTGGCCGTGATCCGTCGGGCGACGGCCTGCGGATTCCGCCGCAGCGCGGCCATCGCGAGCAGCGCGACCAGGGCGCCCACCGCGAGCCCGGCCACCACGTCGTGGGGGTAGTGCGCGCCGACCCAGACCCGGGAGGCGGCCATCGCGCAGGCGGCCACCACGGCGACCGCGCCGAGCCGGCGGGAGACGAACAGCAGCGCGACGGCCGCCGCGGCGGCGATGGCCGCGTGGTTGCTGGGGAAGGACCAGTCGCCGGGCGCGGGACACACCTCCAGCGTGGTCACGTGCAGGCTCTGGCACGGCCGGTCCTCGCGCACCAGCAGCTTCAGTCCCGTGTTCACTCCGTAGGCCACGACCACGACGAACGGCGCGGCGAGGGCCGTCACCGAGGCCGTGGTGCTCATCCGCCGGGCAGGCCACCAGCCGATGATCATGAGCACGGCGAACACGGCCAGTCCGTATGCCGACCAGGCCGACACCGTGTCGTCCAGCCACGCGGGGGAGTGCCGGGCAAGGTTCACCACGTCGGTGTACGCGGGGCCGTCGATCGACGAGCCGTCGAAGGCGAGGATCATGCGCGTGCCTCCTTCGCCTTCGCGTCCCGGCGCGAGCGGTACGCCTCGGAAGCGAGCGGAACCAGCGACAGGGCGACGATCGCCGCGATCATCGGCAGCAGATACCGGTCCACGTTCGGTACGGAGGAGCCCAGCGCATATCCCGCCAGCGTGAGCCCCAGGCTCCACACCAGCCCGCCCGTCACCTGCCAGACGGTGAACGTCCGCACCGGAACCCGCAGTGCACCAGCCATTGGGTTGAGCACCGTGCGCACCACCGGAACGAACCGGGCCAGCACGATCGCCTTCGCATGCCCGTAGCGCTCCAGCAGTTCCTCCGCCCGTCTCGCTCCCTCGTGCAGACGGGCCGACCGACTGCGGGCGAGCAGGGCGCCGCCCGCCTTCCGGCCGAGGAGATATCCGCACTGCGAGCCCGCCAGGGCCCCCGCCGCGGCGGCGACCAGCAGCGGGGCGAGCGACAGCTTCAGGCCGCGGTCGGCGGTGCCGGTGCACAGCAGGCCGGCCGTGAACAGCAGCGAGTCGCCCGGGAGGAAGAAACCGATCAGCAGGCCCGTCTCGGCGAACAGCACCACCCCCACGCCCAGCACGCCGAAAGCGGACAGCAGCGACCGGGCGTCCAGCACATTGACAGCGAGCTGCGACGATAGGTGCATGGGTGTGGTCATCTCCGATAACCCCTCATCCGGATCGTCGGATGCGCGGACCGGCACCCGACAAGCGACTACAATGCTGTAGACGGTCTACTGAACTGTAGACGATAGTGGGGTGAGGAACGTTCCATGACCGACGCGAAGGACGAGAGGCGGCCGGCGGGCGAGCTCGAAGCCGCCGTCATGGCCGCCCTGTGGGCCGCCGGAGCCCCGCTCACCGCGGGCCGGGTCCAGACCGAACTCGGCTCCGGACTGGCCCGGACGACGGTGACGACGATCCTGACCCGTCTGCACGAGAAGGGCGTCGTCGGCCGTGAACGGCAGGGGCGCGGCTACGCCTACTTCCCTGTGCAGGACGCCCCCGGCCTGACTGCCCGGCGCATGCACGGCGAACTCGACCGGGACACCGACCGTGAGACGGTCCTGGCGCGGTTCGTCGCCCAGCTCAGCCCCGACGACGAGCAGCTTCTGCGCCAGCTTCTGGAGAGTGACGAGCGGTGACCGCTCTGCTGCTGGTACCGCTCGTCCTGCCGTTCCTCGTGCCGGCGCTGGCCCGCCGTACCCTCGATCGCCTGACTCCGGTCACCGCGCTGTGGGTCCTCACGGTCTCTGCTGTGGCACTGGCGGGCGCCTGCGTGGCTGCTCTCGGCGCCCTGGTCCTGATCGGGATGCTCAAGCTCCCCGCCTTCGCCGCCCTCGGCGAACTGGTCCGCCCGTTGCGCACGCCGTCGGACTTCCTCGTTCTGCCCGCGGCCGCGGCGGCCATCGGAGTGCTCACCGTCAGTGCCTGGACCCTCGCCCGCTCGGCCCTCCGGCAGGCCCGCGCCTTCCGTACCGCCCGTACGCAGGCCGACCGCCGCCCCGCCGCCGGCGACCTGTGCGTCATCGACTCGCCCCACCCCGACGCGTATGCCCTGCCAGGACGTCCCCACCGCATCGTCGTCACCAGCGCGATGCTGCGCAGCCTGGGACCCGCAGAGCGCGAGGCCCTCTTCGCCCACGAGCGCGCCCACAACCGGGCCGGCCACCACTACTTCCTGGCCGCCGCCGAACTCGCCGCCCACTGCCATCCCGCACTGCGCTCCACCGGCGCCACCATCCGGCTCGCCGCCGAGCGGGCAGCCGACGAGGCCGCGGCCGTCACCCTCGGCGACCGCCGTCTGATCGCCACAGCCATCGCCCGGGCCGCCCTCGCCGGCCAAGCCTCCCGGTCCACCCGCCCGGACTTCGCGCCCGCGGCGACGACCGGTCCCGTCCCCCAACGAGTCGCCGCCCTCCTCACGCCCACCGAGGGACGTTCGCGCGCCACGCGCTGTACGGCACTTCTCCTCGCCGCCTGCGCGGTCCTGTCGGTCGCCGCCGGGGCAACCGGCGTGCTCGCCTTCCATCACCAGGTCGAGGTTGCTCAGGGAGAGGAGAGCCACTGACCGGCCCGGCCCCGCAGCTGAGCGTCCGTTCCGCACCGGACTCCCTCCTGGAGCCACTCGCTCTGGACACGGTCATGCTCGCCTGCACGTATGTCCTGCCCCGGATGGCGGTGGGACGCGCGCTGTGACCCGTCCGGGTCATGACTGGCCAGGCACCCAGTGGAGCGTCGTCGCCTGCGAGGAACGCTGCGACAGCACGACCGCCCCGCCGAACCGCCCCGCCTGGGCGCCTCGGCGGACGCGCTCCTGGGACCGCGCCCGCGCGGCGCCCCGGCACGAGCGGCAGCTGACCGGGGAGCCGGCGCATGAGCTGCCGCACCCCCCTCGGCCGGATCGTCGCCGGGCTGGACTGCTGGCGTGCCCGCCCGCACTCGGCCGCCGAGACCCGGGCGGCGCACGCGGTCATCGCCGACGCCGCCACCCCCGGCATGGGGCGAGATCCTGTCGACGCCGAGTCGCCTCGCCGAACGACTGGACGCCGGTGCCCCTGACCGTCACCTCCGCCGTCACCGCCGCTGTCCGGCGCGGACGGGCACCGGAGGCCGCAATCCAAGGCGCCTTCCTCGAACGCAGCGTCACCCCACTGGACGCCCGCACCCTCTCCGGCACGCCCGGACGAACGTCACCGTCCGTGCTCGCCCGGCACCCGGCGGCGTACGCGTCGCCGTCACCGATGACGGCCCGGGGTGCCGTTCCGCGCTTGGCGGACGACTCTTCCCGCCCGGCCGCCGTGCCGACCCTGACGACGGACACGGCGGAGCGGGCCTGGGCTGCCGCTGGGGCGACGCCCGGCCCGCTCCGCCGGGGAGTGAGGTGTTGTACGACGCCGGACGTGCGCCCGGCGCACGGTTCGTGGTCACGCCGCCCGCGGGAGGACCGTGCTGCCCGCAGGCGGGCGTGCGGTCACGCTGCTCGCGAGTGCCGCGGCTCCGTCTCGATGACGTCCCTGCGGGTGACCGCCAGGTAGACCACCAGGCCGAGGATGACCGTGAGGAACAACGCGCTGGTCACCACGGTGCCCAGGCCCAGGCCGCCGTCGCCGGTGGGCTGGGAGAGGTAGTCGCCGACCGAGGCGCCCAGCGGGCGGGTGAGGATGTACGCGATCCAGAAGCTCCACACCGCGTCGAGGCCGAGCGCGAAGTGCGCGACGGCGACCGCGCCGATCGCCAGCGCGAACAGGACGGCGGAGAGCCAGTACCCGAGGTTCATGCGCTCGGAGACCAGGTCGCCGGCCGCGGTGCCCAGGGCGAAGGTGAACAGCACCGCGAGCCAGTAGTAGGACTCCCGGCGCGTGGTGTCGACGCTGTGGATGGACAGGGTGTGCTCGCTGCGGTACCAGGCGGCGAACACGACCGCCAGGACCATCGCGAACACCGTGGTGCTGGCCTCCAGCGGCACGCCCATGTTGTCGGTGAGGTTGTCGCTGATGAGGGTGCCGACGACGCTGATCAGAGCGACGGCGAGCCAGTACACGCCCGCGCGGTAGGCGCTGGTGCGGAACTGGACGACCAGTACGGCCGCCAGCAGCACGCTCATCAGCAGTGACACGCCGGTCAGGCCGAGGCCGGCCTTCTCGTTGAGCAGGTCGGCCGCGGTCTCGCCGACCGTGGTGCACAGCACCTTGATCACCCAGAAGTACACGGTGATCTCGGGCACCTTGTTCCAGCGAGGGCGCGAATGACGGCGGTGGCCGGGTGCGGCAGCGGCGGGGCCGTGGACCAGCGGGAGCTCGGAAGTCTCAGATGTCTCGGATGCCATGCTGGTGACCGTGTCACCGGGAACCTGAACACATCCTGACTGCCTCTTGCGGTACCCGGGAGGTGGTGCCGCTCACCTCTCCAGCCGGTATCCGTGGCCGCGCAGGGTGATGATCCGGGGGACGTGTACAGGCGCCGGCGCGGCGGCTTCGGCCTCGGCGAGGCGGCGGCGCAGGGCGGCCATGGTGACGTCCAGGGTCTTGGTGGGCCCGAACCAGTTCTCGTCCCATACCTGGGCCATCAGGGTCTCGCGGCTCACCGCGCTGTCCGCGTGCCGGGCCAGCACCGCGAGGAGTTCGAACTCCTTGGGGCGCAGGGTCAGTTCACGGTCGCGCAGGAGGCAGCGGCGGGCGGCGGTGTCGACGGTCAGGTCGCCGAGCCGGAGGGGGTCCTCCTGGGGCGAGGCGGGTGGGCGGCGGCGCAGATGGGCGCGCAGGCGGGCCAGCAGGACGGTGAGGCTGAAGGGTTTGACCAGGTAGTCGTCGGCGCCCGCGTCGAGACCGGAGATCACGTCGATCTCCTCGCCGCGCGCGGTGAGGATGATGATCAGCAGCTCGGGGAAGCGGGCGCGCAGCCGGCGGGCGAGGTCGAGGCCGTCGGCGTCGGGCAGGCCGAGGTCGAGCAGGACGACGTCGTACGCCGTCCGCTCGGCCTCGGCCAGTGCGCCGGCCCCCGTTCTGGACCAGGCCGACGCGTAGCCGCCGCTGGTCAGTCCGGTCTCCAGGTGACGACCGATGGCGTCGTCGTCCTCGACGACGAGCACGCGGACCCGGTCGCGGTCACGCCCGGGCGCCCGGTGGCGGTCCGCGCGGTCCGGCGGTGGAACGGGAGTACGCATGGTCGGAAGCGTAGACGGCCCGTCGGCGCCAAGCGGCGTCACAGCTCGCGCAGCTCCTCCACGGCCGGACGCTGCGAGCGGCGTACGCCGTTGAGGGCGGCCGCCGCCACCGCTGTCAGTGCCACCAGCACGGTGGCCGTCACATACGCCCACGGCACGGCGACCGTCGCGGGTGGCGGGTCGAAGACGCCGGTCAGCACCTTGACCAGCATTGCGGACAGTGCCCAGCCGCTGAGCGCGCCGCCGGCCAGGCCGGCGGCTGTGAGCACGGCCGCCTCGCTGAACACCAGGCCGCGCAACTGCCTGCGGGTGGCGCCCAGGACGGTGGCGATGGCGAAGGTGCGGCGCCGCTCGGCGAGCCCGAGCGCGAGGACGATGCCGCCGGCTCCGGCGGCCAGCACGATGGCGTAGCCGAGCTCGATACGGGTGAGACCGGACAGGTCCACGGAGGTGAGGCTGGAGCCGACCGTGGAACGGGCCTGGGTGAGGTCGGTGACGGTCGCCGCGGTGCCCAGGCGGTGGCGCAGACGGGCGGCCACGTCCTTCTGGTGGGTGCCGCCGGTGTCCACCAGGAAGGCACCGATGGCGTCGCTGCCGGTGGCCTTGGCGATGTAGGAGGCGTTGGCGACGAAGAAGCTGTCCTTGGGGGCGGTGGGGAACTCCTTGACGATGCCCGCGTAGTGGAAGGGCACGGTGCGCAGCGCCTTGGTGCGGTTGTCCTGCACTCGCAGCCGTACGGTGTCGCCGGGGGAGAGCTGGAAGTCGTTGACGGTCTCGGCGCTGACCAGCAGGGCGTCGGGCCGGTGGGCGAGGGTCGCCATGAGCTGTTTCGCGGTGCCGCCGGCGAAGTAGGCGTCCTGGAGGGAGGTGGCGGCGGCGATGGTCGAGGGCCGTACGCCGTACAGGTCCTGCAGGTCGGAGCCGACGTAGGCGAACCGGTGCTGGAGCGGCTCGACGTGCCGTACCCCGGACACGGCAAGGGAGTTGGCGGCACTGGGGCCGGTCCGTGTGCCGGGCGGTTCGGTGACCGTCACGTCGGCGCCGTTGGTGAGGCGGGCGTCGACCTCGGCCTGCTGCTTGTAGGTGGCGTTGAAGGTGGCCGTGGACAGCGCGAAGGACAGGGCCAGTGCGAGCAGCACGACGGAGCGGGCCAGGGGGCGCCGGCGGCGGGTCATGGTGGCCGCGGTCATGCCGGACAGGGGGCCGGTGAGCGGCCGGGACAGCAGGGCCAGTCCGCGCCGTCCGTGCGCGAGGGCGAGCGTGGCCAGGCGCCACAGCAGCAGCGCGCTGCCGGCCCACAGCAGGCCGGGGCCGAGGAAGGCCCAGTAGGACACGGAGATGCTGGGTACGCCTTCGGGGGCGAGGACGAGCGCGTACTGGTTGCCGCTGGAGGCGCGGAAGACGAGCAGCGAGGCGGCCAGGAGCAGGAAGTCCAGGCCGCAGCGCATCCACCACGGTGAGCGGGCACGGCGGTCCATGTGCCGGCGTGCCCGGGCGACGGTGACGGCCCGCAGGTCCCGCAGCGCGGGCGCGAGGACCGCCAGCGCCGCGACGGCGAGGCCGAGCGCGAGGGCGGCGGCGGACCACACGGTGGCCGAGGTCGCGCTCGCCCCGAACGAGGCCGTCCCGAAGGCCAGTCGGCCCACGAGAGCCGCGAGGCCGATGCCGAGCAGGCCGCCGGTGAGCCCGGTGAGGCCCGCCTCGATTCCGGCCAGGGCCGCGATCTGCCGGCCCCGCAGCCCGCGGGTGCGCAACACGGCCTGTTCGCGCCGCCGCCGCTCGGCACCCGCTCCGGCCACGGCGGCGGTCAGCGCGGCGGCGAGCACCGCACCCGGAACTCCCAGGAACAGGAAGAGGATCTGCGCGTACAGGGCGTCCTGCCGGGCCGCGTCGAGCGAGGCGCCGAGGTTGTCGCCGACGAGCGCGCCACCCGAGGTGGCCGCCTCCAGGTGGTGCGCCGTGCGGGTGACGGCGGTGAACGCGGCGGCCGGGTCGGCGGGCAGCCGGGCGTCGCGGACCACGTGGATCTGTGTGGTGACGGCGGACGGGTCGGCCGCGGCGACCGGTGAGGTCAGCGTCGTGAAGAGTCCGGCGGGCAGCAGGATGACGTTGTCCGGCGGGGCCGTGGGCTGCGACTGCGGCGGAGCACCGACCTTCTGGAACAGCGAGTCGGCCTGCGGCAGGTCGATCACCCCTGCCACCCGGACGCCGGCTCTGGGGGCGCCGGGCAGCGCGATGGTGACCGTGTCGCCGGGCGCCACATGGAGGTTGGCGGCGGTCTGCTGAGCCAGCAGCACCCCGGAGGAGGCGCCGGTCAGATGACGGATCGTGTGCGGGAACAGCTGCTGGTAGCCGCTGGGCAGCCCGAGCACCACGCCCGGGCCGGTGGTCTGCGTGCTGCCGCCGGAGCTGGCCCTGAAGCCGTTGCTGCGGGCGAAGCCGACCGGGACGGCGGCCCCCACGCCGGGCGTGGTCCGCACCGTGTGCAGGACCGACTGGGTGTCGGCGCCCGGCTGTACCTCCACCTGCCAGTCCACGGCCACCGAGCGCACCGCCCGCTGCGTCATCGTCGACTTCGAGGCGGTGAGGAAGGAGCCGAGCGCGGCCACCAGGGAGACGGCCAGCGCGATGCCGGCGACGGTGGCGAGCAGCCGGCCCGTACGGCGGCGGACGAGTCCACGGGTCCAGAAGGCGAGCATGCCGGACCACGCGGTGGCCGTGGCGAGTCGTGCGGTGACGGGGCGGGACTGGTGGACGGTCATGACCTCTCCTCGGCCGGGTCGAGCAGGCGTCCGTCGTGCATGGCCCGACGGACGGGCAGGCGTTCGGCGACGGTCGGATCGTGGGTGGTGACGACGAGGGCCGCACCGGTCTCGTCGGCCGCCGTCACCAGGACGTCCAGGACACGCTGTCCCGTGGCCCGGTCGAGCTGCCCGGTGGGTTCGTCGGCCAGGATCAGCCGGGGGGCGAGCGCCACGACCCGGGCGACGGCCACGCGCTGGCTCTGCCCGCCGGAAAGTTCCTCCGGCAGCCGGTCGGCCAGGTCGGCGGCGCCCACGGTGGCCAGCGCGGCGAGCGCGGTGAGGCGGACGCGCTCCTCGGGAACGCCTGCGAGTACGAGCGGCAGCGCGGTGTTCTCCACGACGTTCAGGGCAGGGATCAGGCTCGGCCCCTGGAAGACCAGGCCGATCTCGCGAGGCCCGGCCGGGACGGGCCAGGACACCTCGCCGCTGGTGGGGAGTTCGAGCCCGGCCAGCAGATGCAGCAGGGTCGACTTGCCCGACCCCGAGGGACCCGTGATCGCGATCCGGTCGCCGGTCTCCACGCGCAAGGTGGCGCCGTGCACCGCCACCACCGCTGTATCACCCCGGCCGTAGGTCCGGGCCGCGTCCCGGCACTCGACGAGCACGGCGCTGTCCGCGCCTTGTTGCAGGGACCCGTTCATGGCGCTTCGATCCTTCCGTCGCGCAGGGCGATCACCCGGTCGGCGATCCGTACGGCTTCCACGCTGTGCGTCACGACCAGCACCCCGCGCCCGGCCTCGGCTCGCTTGCGCAGCAGCTCCAGGACGCGCTGCTCGGTGGCGCCGTCGAGTTCCCCGGTCGGCTCGTCGGCCAGCAGCACCTCGGGGTCGTTGGCGAGTGCGACGGTCAGGCCCGCGCGGGCGAGTTCGCCACCCGAAAGCTCCTGTGGCAGGGCGTGGGCGCGGTGGGCGAGACCGACCTGGTCGAGCAGGACGGAGAGGTCCTCGCGGCGGCCGTCACCGGCCGCCGCGGCCCGGGCCAGCCGGACGTTGTCGCGGACGCTGAGGTGGGGGAGGAGGTTGCCGGACTGGAGCAGGACGCCGATGCGCCTCGCCCGCAGCCGGGCCCGCTCGGCCTCCGGGCGGTGGCTGATCCGGACTCCGCCGACATGGACATCACCGCCCGAGGGCTCGTCGAGCCCTGCCAGGCAGGCCAGCAGCGTGGACTTGCCGGAGCCGGAAGGGCCGGTGACGGCGACGGTCTCGCCGCGCCGCACCCGCAGTGAGACCCCGCGCAGGGCGAGTGTCTCCTCCTCACCGGCCCGGTAGAACCGGTACAGCTCGTGCGCGTCGAGGACGACCTCCAGGTCGTCGGTCCGCGGGGCGCGTGCAGGGGCGGGGACGCCGCCCGCGACCGTGCTGTCCATGGCGGTCACCGCCAGGTGAAGGAGTCGGTGACGATGCGCCACGGGTCCACGTTGTCGGCGTGCACCGGCCCGGACAGGGTCACGTCCACCTCGTGGCCCTGGCGGTAGAACGCGTACCTCTCGAAGGCGTCACGCACCACCTTGCCCGTCACCGGGTCGGTCGCCGAGTCACCCTGGTAGGTCAGCAGGACGGCCTTGCCGGCGTGCCGGGAGACGACGGAGATCTTGCCCATCGCGAAGTGCGGCACAGTGCGCCGCAGTTGGGGAGCCGTCTTGGCGGTGACCGATCCGATGGTGGGGGCGGACGTGGTCGGTACGGGCGCGAGTTCGACACGGTTCAGCTTGTCGGTGAAGGAGATGACGGTGCCCTTGCTGGTGCGGGCCCAGCCTTCCGGCACCTTCACGGAGAAGCCGCCGCCGGGCGGAGTGAAGGCGACGTACGCCTGGTTGTCGGGGATGTCGCCCGGCGGGTTGGACTCGGTCGCGGGCGCGGCGGGCGACGCCTGTGCCGTATGACTGCTCTTGGACGGGGCGCCGGATGCACCGGAGCTGCCGGAGCCTCCTGGCCCACTGCATGCGGTGAGCGCCACCGACGCCAGGACGATGCCGGCGAGGGGGAGGGCCAAGTGTGTGCGGTTCATGGTCATGCTGCCCTTCTGGAGAGACGGGCGCCCGAAGCCGGCACCCGGGCCGGGTGCCCGCAGGCGGACGGTCACGTCTGTGACGCTAGGCAGCGGGTGGTTAACGCCCTGACCGCCGAGGGTTAGACGACGGCAAAACCCCGCGCCGCAGGTCCGTCCGGACCCGGAAGTGTCCCGATGATGAGGGCATGAGAAAGCGTGTGCTCCGTGTCGCCCTGGTGGCCGTCCTGGTCGCCCTCGTCGTGCTGGCCGTGCCGCTGGCGGCGGCCATACGGGCGTACTTCTTCGCCGACGAGCGCGACGAACTGGAACGCGACGCGCTGACCGCCGCCGTCCGGGTGGGCCCGGAGTTCGCCTCCGGCGATCCCGTGGAGCTGCCGGCGGCGGGCGGGGATGTGCGTCTGGGCGTGTACGACACGCGGATGCGGTTGCGCGCGGGCGAGGGGCCGGCCCGGGCGGACCCGGACACCCGCCGCGCGACCACGGGAACGATCGTCCGCGGACGCGCAGGCGGGGACCTCGTCGTCGCGGTCCCCGTCTCCCAGAACGAGCAGGTCATCGGCGTCGTCCGTGCCTCGTCCCCGGCGTGGGGCGTGTGGCGGCGCGTCCTGCTCGCGTGGCTCGCCTTCCTGGGGGCGGCGCTGGGCGCGCTCGCCGTCGCCGTCCTGGTCGCCCGCCGCCAGGCCCGCGTCCTGACGGCTCCGCTGGAAGCCCTCTCCCGCCAGTCCCGGGCGGTCACCGAGGGGGACCTGACGGCCCGGGCCGCGCCCTCCGCCGTCGCCGAGGTCGACCAGGTCGCCCGCACCCACAACGCGATGGTCGAACGACTGGCCCACCTCCTGCAGCGGGAGCGGAACTTCACCGCGAACGCCTCCCACCAGCTGCGCACCCCGCTGGCCGGCCTCCAACTGGGCATCGAGGCCGCCCTGGCCGATCCCCGCACGAATCCGCGAACAGCCCTGGAGGAGGCGCTGGAGAGCACCCAGCACCTGCACCACACCATCGACGAGGTCCTGCGCCTGGCCGGTCCCGAGCGGTCCCTGATGCCCGAGCCCGCCGCCGCCCAACTCCTCGGCGAGGCCCTCGACTCCGCCGAGCAACGCTGGCACGGTCTCTTCGCAGACACGGGCCGCAGGCTCACCGTCGCCGCCGAGCCCGGAATTCGTGAGATGCCCGTACCCGTCCGGAGCGTCGGGCAGATCCTCGACGTGCTCCTCGACAACGCCCGCGGGCACGGCCGGGGAACAGCCGAGGTGACGGCCCGGTCCCTCGGTGAGACCGTCGCCCTCGACGTGCGCGACGAGGGAGTCCTGCGTACCCACCCCTCGATGCTCTTCGACCGCGGTCACACCACGGGCCCCGGGGCAGGCATCGGACTCGCGCTCGCCGCAGAGCTGGCCGAGGCGGCGGGCGGCCGGCTGGTCCTGGCGGGCACCGACCCCACGACCTTCACCCTGCTGCTTCCCCCTGGCCGCCGGAGACGAACAACTGACCCGTCGCCTACGCGCCGGTCCCGACCGCGCTCACAACGCCTTCCTGCGCACCATCACGGCCAGCACCAGCAGTCCTGGGACCAGTGGGATCCAGACGGTCAGCAGCCGGTAGCCGAGCACCGCCGAGACACCCGCACTCCCCGGGGCTCCGGCGGCGGTCAGCGCCCAGGCGAGCGCGGCGTCCAGGGAACCGAGGCCGCCTGGAGTCGGCAGCAGTACGGCAGCACTGCTCGCGGCGAGATACGCCAGGGCTACCGCCCCCGCTGAAAGAGGCACGTCCAGGGCCCGTACGACGGCGATCACGACTCCGGTGTGCAGTGCGGCGAAGATGAGAGAGCCGCCCCACAGGGCTGCGGCTCGCGGCGGGCTTGCGTGGACGGCGCGTACATCGGCCACGGCGTCGGCCAGCCAGCGCCGCAGTCTCGTCCCAGTCACGACCACGGCCGCTGCGAGCACCGCCGCCACCAGCGCGCCCGCAGCCAGCAGCTTCCCCGCGCCCACCGACGGCAGCCGCAGGACGCCGGGGCACAGCACGGCGAACACGGCGACCAGCACCGCCCGTGCGGCGGCGCCGGCGGTGCTCTTGACCGCGAGCGCGGTGGCCGCGCGGGCGGGTGGCAGCCCGCAGCGCATCAGGAACCGCAGGTTGACCGCGCCGGCGCCCAGCCCGGCCGGCAGGAGGTGATTGGCGGCGGACGCCGCGAACTGCGCGGTCACCAGACGCCCGGCGGGCAGCACCTCGCGGACCGCGCCCTGCTGGGCGAGAGCCGAGGACGCCCACGTCAGGGTGGCCAGCACACCCGCCATCAGCAGCCACCCCCGGTCGGCGACGGCCAGCCGGTCCGCACCGGCATCGAGGACGGGCCAGTGGCACACGGCGAGACCGGCGGCGCACACGGCGGCGACGAGCGCCGCCGCCGTGTGCCACGGGATACGTCTGTCGACAGCCACAGGCGGGATGACGGGCGGAGTCACGAGCCCTGCCCTTTCCGTACGGCTGCAGGAGCGACGTACGCGTCCCCGGTCTTCAGCCGGTGGCGGGACCAGGTGCGGGCGTAGGACGGCGGAGGGGCGGTGCCGGTCGTGAGGACGGCGACCGGCATCCGGCGCGCGGTCCGGATGAGGGCTTGTGCGGTGGTGTTGGCGTTGTGTCCGCCGGTGTCGGCCGACGCGCAGCCGGCGTAGAAGGCGATCGGGACGTCGTCGTACCCGGTGAGCAGGCAGGGTGGCCGTACCCCGAGACGGTGCAGGTCTGCGACGTCGCGAACCCAGTCCTGGCGGGCGGCCGTGTTGCGGGAGACGGTGGCCTCCAACACCGCGCACTGCACGGCCAGATGGCCGGCCAGCCCGACGGCCGTGAGGCCGACGACCACCGGACGCCACCGCCTGCTCGGTGCGGTCATCAGGTGGGCGAGGGCGTCCGCGACGGGGATGGCCAGCAGCGCGTACGCGGGGAGCAGGAAGCGGGGCGCGGCGTAGCCGATCAGGAAGAGATAGGGGACGGCCGCCGTCACGGCGCAGGCCAGTGGCAGGAGAGTGGTCGCCGTGCGCCGGGCCCGCACCGCGACCACCAGCGCGAGGGCTGCGAGCAGCGGCAGGACGAACCACCAGGCCGTCACCGCGGGGTTCGGCATCGCCCCGGTGCACGGGCGGCACAGGGCGCGTCCGCCCAGGCTGCGCAGCTGGTCGCCGACGGCGATGTGCCAGCCCAGGTCGCCCTGGATGCGGGAGCCCGCGGCCAGCCGCGCACCCAGACCGCCGAAGCCGACGTACGCCTCGGCGATCCACTCGGCGGCCCCGGCCGCCAGTCCACCGATCAGCGCGAGCAACAGCCGCAGGTGCCGTCGGCGACGGACACAGACCAGCAGCGTGAGCAGGGGGAGGGTGGCCCAGACCGCGTCTGTGGGTCGCATCCACGCCATCAGCGCCGTACTCGCGGCCACGCTCCAGACCGGACCGTTCCGGGTGGGGTCGGCCTGAGCGCGCAGGAAGAAGCCCACGCTCGCGAGGGCACCGACGGCCACCCAGTAGTTGGGCATCACTTGCGGGGCGTAGAACAGCGTGATCCACAGCGACGCGAACAGGGCTCCACCGCCCGCGAGCACCCGTGCCGGGAACAGGCCCCACCAGCTCCGCAGCGCCCAGTACAGGCCGAGGCCGGACAGAACCGCCAGGTAGACCCGCAGCAACGGGGTGGACGACGACCAGGAGGTGATCGGGGCGGCCAGCAGGGAGATGCCGCGGGCGCGCGGTGCGCTGAAGAACGCCGCCGGCGCGTGTGCGCTGACCTGGCTGACGTACACCGTCTCGTCCCAGCCGAGGCCCATCCCAGGCCGAACGAGGGTGAGTTGGGCCAGCGTGAACGCGCCCGCGACGGCCGCGAGCCACCAGCTCTCGCCGCTCATGCGCCGATGAGGGCGGGCCACGGCCGGGAATGGCCCGTGCCGTGTGGTGCGGGTGAGTACGGCCTCGGAGGTCTTTGTCATCGTCCGTCCCTCCAGCCCTACAGCTCGTAGGGTCCGCGTAACCTTACAAGCTGTAGGGTCGAGGGAGGTAAGGAAGAAGCGTGAGTCATGAGGTGGCGCACATGACAGCCATAACGCCCCGCGGCAGGGCTGAGCGGCGCAGCCCGGGCCAGCTGGAGAGCGAGGTCCTCGCGGCCCTCTGGGCAGCGGACCGCGCTCTGACCCCGGCGGAGATCCAGGCCGAGCTCGGAGACGACCTCGCGTACAACACGGTGCACACCATCCTCAGACGCCTACACGACAAGGGGCTCGTCGTCCGTGACGCGGATGGCCGACGCGGGGCGTACCGTCCGGCGAAGGGTGCCGCGGAGATGACCGCCGAGGCCATGCACGAGGTTCTCGGCCGGGGCCCCGATCCGATCGCCGTCCTCCAGCGGTTCGTCACCGGCCTCAGCCCAGCGGAGGAGGCCGCCCTACGGGACATCCTCGGCGGCAGCGGTTCATGACGAGCGCCCGGTGAGAGGGAGGCCCCATGCGGATCGACGTCTACCTACCGCTCCTGTTGTCGCTGCTGCTGTCCGCCGCCAGCGGGCGGGCCGGCAGGCGCGTGGCGCCCGCGTCGGCGGCCCGCGTGCTGACCGCGGCGGGGGTCCTCACGGCGGCCGCCACCACCTGGGCCCTGATCCTGCCGGCCGCCACCCTCGCCGACCACGCCCCACCGGTCGTCGCCGACGCCCACGCAGACGGCTGGCGCCTGCCCGAACCAGTCCCGGAAGCCATCGCCATGGCCGCTGTGGCCGCCCTCGTGGTCATCGCCTGGCGCCTCCGCCGTACGATCCGCACCGACGCACCACCCGCCGGCCCTGCGCCGCCTGTGCGAGGGCCATCCGGCCGACGTCGAACTCCTCGTCACGGCTTCTGCGACTCCGCGGGCGTTCACCATCCCGGGCACGCCGGGCCGGATCCTGGTCACCTCCGCGATGCTCGCGGCGCTGCAACCCGCCGAGCGCCGGGTGTTGCTCGCCCACGAACGCGCCCACCTCGCCCACCGCCACGCCCTGCTCGTCCACGCCGTCACCCTCGCTGCCGTGGCCAACCCTTTGCTCATGCCGGTGCGAACGACGGTCACCTACCTGGTGGAGCGCTGGGCCGACGAGTACGCCGCCGAGGCGGTCGACGATCGCGACACCACTGCGCGCGCCTTGGCTCGTGCCGCAGTCGCGGCCTATCGGCCCGCCTGCGGAACTTCTCCGATCGCGCCGTCCTGCGCCGCATCACGGCCCTCCAGTCCGCCCCGCCTCCGCCCCATCGCCCCATCGCCGCGTCCGTCCTCGCTCTCGGGGTGTTCTCGGCGTTCGGCGCTGCCGGCGCCACCGGTGACCTTCGCCACCTGCTGGGGCAGGCCCTGACGTGATCGGCTCGATCGAGCGCCTTGTTCAGCGTCGTGCGGTATGAGCAGGGTGAACGTCGCTCCCTTGCCCGGTCCCGGCGACTCGGCGGTGATGTCGCCTCCGTGGGCGCGGGCGATGCCCCGGGCGATGGTCAGGCCGATGCCGCTGCCGCCGGCCGGAGCGGGACGCCCGGGGTGTTCGATGCGCTCGAAGCGGGCGAAGATGCGGTTCACGTCGTTCGTGGCGATGCCGATGCCGTCATCGGTGACGCGGACGACGGCGCAGGCGCGCACCGTGTCATCGCGCACCGACACCGACACGTGCCCGTCCTTGTCGCAGGCCGTCAGCGCGTTGCCGAGCAAATTCACCAGGACCTGGGTGATCCGGTCGGGATCGCAGTCGGCCCTCACCGTCTTGTCCGTGTCGACCGTGAGGGCCACATTCTGGTCGTCATACTGCGGGCGCAGCCGCTCCGCGGTGGCCCGCGCCAGGATGGCCACGTCCGTCGGTTTCCGGTGGAGGGTGAAGGCGCCCTCCTCCAGGCGGGAGAGACTGGACAGGTCGTCGGCCAGGCGCCGCAGCCGGTCCAGGTCGTCGGCGAGCGAGGCGAACATCGCGTCGTCGGGGACGAAGATGCCGTCGACCATGCCCTCGATCTGGCCGCGCAGGATGGTGATCGGGGTGCGCATCTCGTGGGCGATCTCGGAGACCAGGCGGGCCCGGCGGCGTTCGGTGTCGGCGAGGGTCGCCGCCAGCGAGTTCACGTCCCGCACCAGTGCGGCCAGTCCAGGCTCGCCCGGCACGTCGAGGACGTCGTCGTAGTGCCCGTTGGCGAGCCGGTGGGTGGCGGCCCGTACGGTGTCGAGCGGGCGCAGCAGGAACCGGGACACGGCGACGGCGGCCAGGACGGCCGCGAACACGCCGACCCACAGGCCGGACTGGACGGCCACGTCGGGGTCGATGCGATGGCGGCCCGGGCCCTCCATCAGTTCCTTGCTCGCCGAGATCGCCCCCAGTGCCACGAGCAGCACCATGACGTGCGAGAGCACGAGGCGGTTGCGCAGCGACAGATCGGCGCGCAGGCGGCGCAGCCGGGCGAAGCGAGACCTTCGGGTCATGTCCGCTCCTCAGACCGCTCGTCCAACGAACCGGTAGCCGATGCTGCGGACGGTGCCCACGAACCGGGGCGCGCTCGCGTCGTCGTCCAGTGCGCGCCGCAGGGTGCGGATGTGTACGTCCACGATGCGTTCATCGCCGAAGAAGTCCTCGCCCCACACCTGGGCCAGCAGCCCGCGCCGGGTGAACACCCGTCCGGGAGCGCGGGCCAGGGCGAGCAGCAGGTCGAAGTCGAGCGCGGACAACTCGACCGCGCGGTCACCGTCGCCCGCGGCGGTGTCGTTCACGAGAGCGGTCCGGGTGTCCGGGTCGATGGTCAGCCCTTCGAAGCGCAGTGCGGCGTCGGCCGGCGCCGCCTCGGGCCCGCCTTCGGTGCGGCGAAGCACGGCCCGTACCCGCAGCGCCAGTTCGCGGGGGCTGAAGGGCTTGGTGACGTAGTCGTCGCTGCCTGTGGTGAAGCCGATCAGCCGGTCGACCTCCTCGGCGCGGGCGGTGAGCAGGATGACCGGGACCCGGCTCGTCTCCCGGATGCGGCGCAGCACCTGGAAGCCGTCGAGGCCGGGCAGCATCACGTCCAGGACGACCAGGTCCGGCCGGTCCCGCGTGACCGCCTGGAGACCCGAGGGTCCGTCCGCCGCCTCGACGACCTGAAACCCGTCGGCCTCCAGATACCCGCGCACGGTCATGCGGATCTTGGGTTCGTCATCGACGACCAGAACGCGCTGCGTACTCATGGCGCTCGCTCTCATGTACAAGCCTGGGGTGAGGAAGGGACACCGTGGCTGCGGGACGCCGTCCGGCGGCCCGGAGGTACAGGTCCTCGAAGGCGCCCAGCGTACGGCCGATGTCGTGCCCGGCGACAACCTCCCGACCGGCCTCGCCCAACCCTCGCCGCAGCTCGGGATGTTCGGCGAGCGTGGTGAGAAACCCGGCCAGCGCGCGGATGTCCCCGGGCGGGAAGAGATAGCCGTTGCGGCCGGGGTGGACCAGGTGCGGCAGCGCCATCGCGTCGGCCGCGACGACCGGCAGCCCGGCGGCCATGGCCTCCATCGTGACCAGACTCTGCAACTCGGCTGTGCCGGGCATGCAGAAGACGTCGCAGCGCGCGTAGGCGTCCAGAACTTCCTGGTCGCTGACCAGGCCGTGGAAGGTGACCCGGTCCTGGACGCCGAGCTCGTGCGCGAGCTGATCCAGGTCGCGACGGCAGGAGCCGTCGCCCACGATCTCGGCCCGGACCTCCGGCCGTTCAGGCAGCAGGGCAAGCGCGCGCAGCAGCACGTGGACGTTCTTCTCCTCGTCCAGCCGGCCCACGAACAGCACGCGTGTCTCCCCGTCGGCGCGGTCGGTGGCGGGCTGTGAGAAGCGCGCCAGGTCCAGGCCGCACGACACCGGCAGGGCGGGCTGGGCGAGGCCGTTGTCGTGCAGGAGTTGTACGGCCCTGGGAGTGGGCGCGGTGACGAAGCGGGCGCGACGGAAGACGCGTACCAGGTCGCGCCAGGCGAGGCGGCAGGCCGCGGTGCCGAGCGGGGCGGGCAGGTGGGTGTAGCCGATGAGGTTCTCCGGCATGAAGTGGTTGGTCGCCACCACGGGGACGCGGCGCCGGTGCGCGGCGGCGGCGAGGGTCCGGCACACCGCGAAGTGGGACTGGATGTGCACCACGTCCGGTGCGATCTCGTCCAGCAGCCGGGCCGCCGGGCGGGCGACCTCCCAGGGCAGGCAGAGCCGGAACGTGGGGTGGACCGGGGTGCGGTGGGAGGCGAGCCGGTGCACGGCGATCCCGTTGACCGCGAGGGTGCCGGGGCCTGTCTCTGTCGCCGGGCAGATCACGTGTACCTGGTGTCCCTGGCCGACGAGTCCTTCAGCGAGCCGGTAGGCGAAGTTCGCGGCGCCGTTGACGTCCGGCGGGAAGGTGTCGGCGCCGATGACGATGCGCTGCGGCCGGGGTGTGGTGCTGGGCATGAAGTGTTCCTGTCGTGATGAGGAGGGGGAGAACGGGCGGCCGTCGGTCGGCCGGCTCGGTGAAACGTGGGGAAGAGGGGTGGAGCGGGAGATGTGGAGCACGCCCGCGAGGGAGACGAGCCAGCAGGCCAGTCCGGCGACCGCGGTACCGGCCGGCAGCCCGGGGGCCTCGCCGAGCAGGCCGATCCCGATCGACACGGCGACCAGCGGATCGACCACGGTCAGGCAGGCGACCGTGACCTCCGGCGGGCCGGCGGCGTGCGCCCGCTGGGCGAGCCAGAACCCGGCCGCACCGGCCAGCGCGAGACCGGCGAGCGTGCCATACGGCACGCCGCTGACGCCGTACGCCGTGACCTCCTCGCCCGCCGCCCGCGCGAGGACGGATACACAGCCGTACGCGCACCCCGCGCCGAAAGCCCAGGCCACGCACCGGCCCCGGCCGGTAAACAGCCGCGCGGACACGGCACTGGCGCCGACGGCCGACAGGACCAACAGCCCGGCCCACAGCTGAGCCGGCACCGTGACGGGAGTAGGGAAGGTGACCCAGGCGGCGAGTACCGCGAAGGCGGCGGTCCCCGCGACGACCGCCACCAGCGCGAGGAGCGTGCCCCGGTCCGGCCGCCGCCGGCGCACCCGCAGCCCCCGGACGACGCTCACCACCACGCCGGTCACGCCCAGCGGCTGGACGACCGTCACCGGCGCCAGCCGCAGCGCGCTGACGTGCAGCGCCCCGCCCAGGCCGAGCAGCAGGAGTCCCGCGAGCCACCGCGGCCGCCGGACCAGGGCCCCCCGCGAGGGCGGCTGCCGGACCGCCTCGTGCTGCAGCCGGGCGGCCACCGCGTAACAGGACGCCCCCAGGACCGCCAGCACGACGGCGAGTACGGTCAGCACGGGAGCCGCCCGGCGGGCAGGGCGCCGGCCATCGCGGACAGCAGCGCGATGTCCAGGCTCACCGTCACCCGCTCGGCGAGCCCCAGCAGCCCAGCGGCCCTGGCCTTGCCTGGCGTGGTCGGCCTCAGCGCGCTGAGATGAGTACCGAGGAAGAGCAGCGACGCGGCCGCACTCGCCCGGGACAGGTGACGTATGCGACGGGCCCGTTCACGCGTCTCGGGGTGGCCGTGCATGTGGCGGGCCAGCAGCAGGCCTGCTGCTGGCAGCGCGGCCAGCGCGGCGCCCGCCGCCTGCCGGTGCACCAGCCCACTGAGGGACGGGGTGCCGCCCGCGGGGTCGGTCGGGAAGACGCCGCTGAGGACGAGCCCCGCGCACCCGACACCCAGGGACGCGAGCGCGCCGGAGCCCACCGGCAGTCGGCTGCGCACCAGACCCGCGAGCAGGGCCGCCGACCCTGCCGCCGCGGACACCATGCACGCCGTGAACAGGTCCGTGGCGCCCTCGTGCAACGCGTAGTCGCTGAGCGTCTGCCCCACCGGGTCCACGTGCTCGGCCCACCCCAGGTGCAGCAGCGCGGCGAGGACGACCGAGCCGGTCAGCGCGGTGTGTGCCGCCGTCGCGAACCGTCGTGGATCCCGCCGGTCCACGACGGTCGGGAGTGGGCCGACGGTGGGTGGTGGCCGGAGTAGAGCATGCATGCCGTGCATGCCCGCCAGGCAACAGGCGCCTCATGAGGCACGTGCGGTTCGGCGCATGAAGCTTCCATGAAGGCGACCTGTGCGATACCTGCGTCTGGGTGGGCGACGGCCCGACTCGTGGTTCTCACCGTGGCCGCGCGACCGGCCGGGGGCGCGCTCCCCATCGGTGGCCAGGGGGAACCAATGTTCCCCCTGGCCACCGCCGCAGGTGACCTCACCACCACCGCCGACCTGGGCTGACTCCGGTCGGGCGTTCTCTTCGCGGCCGCGATCGCCGGTCACCGGGCCGTGGAACCGGCGAGCGGGATGCGGGCGGTGGTGATCGTCATCGGGGTGCCGGTGACGGCGATGAGGTACATGTGAGGACTCGAGCCGCCGGGCAGGGCGTGGGCACCACCCTGCGGCCTGACGACATAGGTGGCCGAGGCGTGCGGCGCGAGGGCTGCGGGGCCGGAGGTGACCGTCCACCAGTTGGAGGCGCCCTGCCCGGTGCGGCTGGCGAAGTGCAGAGCGAGCCTGTCATCGGTGGTGTTGACGGCCGTTACGGTGGCGGCGGTGATGACGCGGGTGGCGGCGGTGTCGGAGTGGGGGCGGTGGGCGAAACGGGGAGCCACGCTCATGCGCAGCGGGGGCGGGCTGGCGGCCGCGATTGCGACGCACAGCAAAGAGGGGGCCATCAGCCCCGCTGCCAGGGCGGCCTTGCAGCGCTGGCCGTTGAGGAGGCGCGGCAGGTGGGGCTGCCAGGCGGTGGCGACCATGGCCGCGGGAACGGTGGCGGCGGCGGCGAGCCACAGCGGGGTCATCATCAGGAAGTAGCCGTCCTGAGAGCGGGTGGCCAGGTAGAAGGGCAGCCAGGGCAGCACGGTGAGGGCCGGGCCGAGCCGCCGGACGAACAGGACCGTGGCGGCCAAGAGGCCGATGAGCAGCAGGGCGGTTCCGTAGGAGTAGTAGTCGAGGCGGCTGCTGCCGGAGGTGAAGTAGTAGGAGATGCCCATGACGCCCTGGCCGTGCAGGATCGCCTTCTGGGTCAGAGGCAGCAGCAGCCCGTGCAGCCAGTCGTGGAAGTCCTGGGCGGCGAAGTAGGCGTTGATCGCGGCCCAGGTGAGGGCGGCGATGCCGGTGTAGCGGGCGAGCACAGCCAGGGCTGGGCGGGGCCCGAGTTCGCCGCGCCGGACGGCGTAGATGCCGATGAGCAGGAAGGGGAGGAGGAACCAGGCGAGTTGCTGGGCGGCGCATGCGGCGCCCAGGCAGACGGCCCGCAGCGCTCCCTCCCTTCCGAGACGCCCGTCGGCACCGGTGGCAGGCCAGCGGACCACCGCCGGAACCAGCAGGGCGAGGGCCGTGATCGCCGGGTAGCCGGCGTTGGCGTACCCGGGCAGAAGACCGAAGCCGAGGCAGAGAGCGGTGACCGCCGGTCGCCAGGGTGCCGGCAGCAGCGCCCACAGCGCGACCGAGCCGGCCAGCAGCGCCCCGGTGGTCACCAGGGTGGCAGCCGCCGTTGAATGGATGACGGCGTGCACCGGAGCGGCGAGCAGGGCTGTCAACGGCGGGTAGCCGTAGGTGTAGTCCGCGCCTCCGGACATGGTTTTGGTGATTCCGACCTTCGGAGTGCCGAAGAGCCACGGCCAGGGCTGGCCGTAGACGGGGTGGCCTCGAAGGATCTCCGCAGCGGCCTTGGCGGTCAGTGCGCCCTCGTCGGTGCCGGCGTGGTTCAGCCAGTACTTGCAGACCACGAGAACCACCGCCAAAGCCAGTACACCGGCATCGACCCTGGTCAGGGCCCGCCGACCGCGGGCTGTCAGAGCGAGGACTCCGCAGACCAGGATCCCCGCGTAGCAGACGGAGATGATCCCGGCGACCACCGGATCCGACGTCATCGCGGCGGTCCACGCCGAACGGGTGCCGATGAACAGGCTCACCGTGGCGAGGACCGTCATCCCCCTGTGCAACTGCGGCGGTGCGGCACCTGGCACACCGATCACGACCGGCGTCCCCGGCGCCGGTGTGTCGCGCTGCCGTACCAAGGTGACACCGTCGGTGACGGGGTTATCAGCCATGGCGAACGTCTCCTCGTTCAGTCCCGCTGTGCGGGCCTACCTGCTGGAGCAACCTCAGATCCATCTACTACATCTCGTAGAGGGAAGCTGTGTCCCCAAGGTTCCCGACGGAAGGCCATGTGCTCATGAGCAACGACTCCGGCGCCGACCGCGTCCTGGTCGTCATCCCGACGTACAACGAAGCCGACAACATCGCCGGTGTCGCCGGCAGGCTGCGCGCCGCCGTGCCGCAGGCCGATCTGCTCATCTGCGACGACAACAGCCCGGACGGCACGGGGAAGATCGCCGACGAGCTCGCCGAGGCGGACCAGCAGGTGCACGTGCTGCACCGCGCGGGCAAGGAGGGACTGGGCGCGGCCTACCTGGCCGGTTTCCGCTGGGGCATCAACCGCGGGTACCAGGTCCTGGTCGAGATGGATGCCGACGGCTCCCACCGCCCCGAGGAGCTGCCCAGGATGCTGACGGCCCTGGAGGAGGGCGCCGACCTGGTCCTTGGTTCACGCTGGGTGGCCGGAGGACAAGTGGTCAACTGGCCGAAGAGCCGCGAATGGCTCTCGCGCGGAGGCAGCGCGTACTCCCGGCTGCTGTTGCGGCTGCCGGTGCGTGACATGACCGGCGGTTACCGGGTGTTCCGGGTGCGGACGCTGCAGAGCATCGGCCTGGACTATGTCCGGTCACAGGGCTACTGCTTCCAGGTGGACCTGCTGCGCCGGACCGTGGCACGAGGGTTCACGGTCGTGGAGGTGCCGATCACTTTCGTCGAACGGGAGCACGGCGTCAGCAAGATGAGCCGCGCCATTGTGGCCGAGGCGCTGTGGCGGGTCACTGTCTGGGGCCTGGGCTCCCTGCTGCCGAGGCATCGAGCAGCTGAAGCGAGGGTGCGGAGCGCTTCGTGAGACGAACAGCCGACCACTTCGGTCTTCATCAGCGGGGCGAGCCGGTGACAGGCCGATGCCGTGAGTTCTCGCACACCTCGCCCACCTGGTGCTGCCTGGCCGCGCGGCCGATCCGGTTCACCAGCAGGTGCGCGGCCTTCTCGTCGGCCCGCCTCTCCTGGGCGGGCGAAGCCGCTCGCCCAGCCCGGCGGCCGCTGCAGATGCCGTTCTGCCCGGCTCGTCGTGGCAGCGATGCCGGACCCACTACGCCAGAAACCTGCTGAGCCAGGTCCCCAAGTCGGCCCAGCCCTGGGTGGCGACCCTGCTGCGGACCGTCTTCAACAGCCCGACACCAGGATTCACGACCCCAGCCGGGCGCCGTGATGTGCCCGGGAGGCTGGGCCTTCTTGCCGGCGGCGAAGGCGCGGCTTTGGCGGCGCACGAGCGCGCTCGCCCGCGTGTCGGCCGTCGCGCCCAGAGCAGACCGACGGCCTCCCCGGCCCCCGGCAGCATGGGCGTTGGTCTGCGCCGCGCTGGTCACGGCGACCGGGGGAGGGTCGCTGTCCCGTTGGCCTTCCCTTCACCGCGGTGACACAGGATCCGCTCGGGTGAAGTGTGAGCATCGGGGTGCAGCCAGCAGGTGGTATCGGCGGCCAGCACCAGCCGGCCGTCCGCCGCGCGTGGCAGCGGGGCGAACAGTGCCCTTCACCCGCTGCCGGACGGGGCCGGTCGCCGTCGGCGCCGGACCATGGGAGGAGCCTGCGCCGGAGGCGAGGACGGCGTGGGCCACCGCCTGGGCGACGGACGGCACCACCGCCCGCTACCGGGAGGCCGTGCCCGGCGCCGACGTCATCGTCGAGGCGACTCGGACCGGCTTCGAGCAGTACGTGGAGATCGACGAGAGGCCCTCCGGCGCTTACTCCTACACGCTGCCGGTCAAGGCCAAGGGGCTGAAGGCCAAGGCGAACAAGGACGGGTCGGTGACGTTCACCGACGCCGAGACCGGTGAACGGCGCGCGACGATGCCCGCCCCGGTCATGTGGGACGCCTCGGTGGACAAGCAGTCCGGCGAACACACCCGCCGGTCCCGCGTCGACATGAAGGTCGTGAACAAGGGAACCGGCCGCATCGACCTGGTCGTCACGCCCAGCGCGGAGTTCCTCGCCGACCCCAGGACCCGCTACCCGGTCACGGTCGACCCCTCGACCTCCGCCCTGGCCTCCACCTTCGACACCTACGTGCAGCGCGGCGAAACGGTCGACTGGTCCGCCGACACCGAACTCGACTTCGGCAACCTTGGCACCACCAAC
The DNA here is from genome assembly GCF_037055355.1 of Streptomyces sp. DG1A-41. Taxonomy (GTDB): domain Bacteria; phylum Actinomycetota; class Actinomycetes; order Streptomycetales; family Streptomycetaceae; genus Streptomyces. Next base: position 7,560,525 of record NZ_CP146350.1, read on the forward strand.
CCGGACGGCACCACCCGAGTGGCCCGGTCCTTCATCCACCGGAACACCACGCCCATCCAGGACGCGTTGGTCATCGACACGAACCTGGCGCTGTGGAACTTCCACTCCGGCAACACCGACTGCGCCACCCAGTCGTGGACCGTCTGGGACACCACCGCGGCGTCCACCTCGTCACGGTGGACCAACCAGCCCACCTGGAACCAGCAGTACCACTCCTCGACCCAGACCCGCGGCAACCCCGACTGCACCGGCACCCAACCCGACGGGTGGATCAACGCCGACGTCGACACCCTCGTGCAGACCTGGGCATCGGCGAAGGCGACCCGCGGCTACATGGGCCTGCGCGCGGCCGCCGACGACACCCGCGCCTGGAAACGCGTCAACTCCGGCAACGCCACCACGACCGGCCGAAGCTGACCGTGACCTACAACTACCGTCCCTCCGACGGCACGGCGCAGCAGGCTGGTCCGCCCTTCGAGACCCTACCGACCCCGGCCGCCCACAGCGTTCCAGCAGTGCCTCGAAGCCCACGGCCTGCCGGCGCATCCGGTGGCCGTTGGCGAGCTCGTTCACAGTGCGTCCCACAGACGTCCCACAAGATCCGCGGCTACGGTGCGCGCGACCGGGTCCGAAAAGGGGGCTTCGCGCCTCCCTGAGGAGAGGTGACTGCATGATGAAATCAAAGCTGGGCAATCGCAGGACCGTGGTGACCGGGGTGATCCTGGTCGGCGCATTGGCCGTTGGCGGCGCCACCGCCTACGCCTCAACGGCACTGGGGCCCGCTTCCGGTCCGACGACACAGCGCCGGGCCGGAAGCGGACGGTGAGCTGGCGCCGCCAGCCCGGGCGCCACAAGCACACCCGCAGGCGCCACCCAGCAGGTCGGAAACGGGCTCCCGGCCACTGCCCGCCACACCACCCGATCGGGACCCCGGTTCGACGGACATTCCTCAAGATCGGAAAGACAACAGCTACTCAATCATCCGCTTCTCAGCCCTATGTCATCCCACAGTCTTCGAACGCCGCGACACTGGAGCAGGGGCGACGGCGCCCGGACAGGGCACGCCAGAGCGGGGAATCGAGCGTGGGCGCATGACGACCGGCAGGACACGACACCATCCCAAGCACCGCGCGGCGCGATCCCGAGCCTGGATGGTAACGATCCTCATGGCGTCCACGCTGCTGTGCATAGGTGGTGCCGCGACGGCCCAGAGCGTCCTGGAGCCCCTGGCCCGTGGCGTCGTCGCGTCAACCAGTGCGCCAAAGCACGCTGCCGGGACGCGCCAGCAACCAGTGACGCCGTCCCCGTCCCCGACTGTGTCTGCCTCCCCGTCTCCCACCGCGTCTGCGTCGGAGTCTCCCTCCCCGTCCACCACGCCCGGCGTTTCCCACTCGCTGCCCGCATCCCAGGTGGCCCCACAGGTGGGTGCGGTCTTCGGCAGCAGTGGCCTGGGCGGGTCGCACTTCTGCACGGCCAGCGTGGTCGACAGCGCCCGGGGCGACCTGATCCTGAGCGCCGCTCACTGCATGGACTCCACGTCAGATGTATTCGTTCCGGCCTATCACGACGGCATCGCCCCCTACGGGGTGTGGCACCTCGAGCGCATCGTCGTGGATCAGCAGTGGTCTGCCGACTCCGATCCGGACCACGACGTGGCGTTCGGCATAGTGGCGCCCGCGGACGGCCGCACCATCCAGTCCGTCGTCGGGGGCGACGAACTGGGCATTGATCAGGGCACGACCAACCCTGTCACCGTCGTCGGCTACCCGCAGACATCGCAAGAGCCGCTGACCTGTACCAACCGCGTCTCCTCCTTCAGCAGCACCCAGTTGGAGATCGGCTGCACCGGATTCACCGGCGGCACCAGCGGCAGCCCCTGGGTCACCGGAGGCATTCCTGGCACGGTCATCGGAGTCATCGGCGGCTACGAGAGGGGCGGGGACACTCCCGACATCTCCTACAGCGTGGCCTTCGGCCCAAGCGTTGAGAACCTCTATCAAGAGGCTGCGTCGGATCGGACTGACTGAACGTCCGCGCCGCTGAGCTTGACGTTTAGAAGCTGTTTGTCTTTCAGGACTTGAGGGCCGCGCTTCCGTTGGTCGGGCGCAGGGTCGGCGGTTCCGTGGGAGTAGTGGCCTGTCGTGCTGTCGCTTCCTCGGGAGGTCGTGGATGCCGTCGGTGACTGGGCTGTGGGAACAGCGTGAGCTGGGCGTGACCTTCCGGGGCAACCTGGTAACGCCGTAAACAGGTCAGCAGTCTGTGGGCGGGAAGGGGAGCCGGGCCGTGGTTCCCCTTCCCGTGCAGCCTCAGCGCCGTACGAGTTCGATCCGGTACGTCCGTGTCCGCGACCCGTCCTCACTGGTCGGGAGGGTTTCCTCGGCCGTGCAGTTGGACGGGGCAGGCTTCGGCGCGATGTCAGGGCCGAGAACAGCTGAGGAGCACTCGTTCTCAGGCGACGCCCAGGGGTGTGTCGTCGAAGGCCCTGACCTGACGTGCGGTCAGGTCGCCGACAGCCTCGAGGCGAACCAGCACCTCGGCGCGGCGCTGCCTGGCCAGGTCGGGGTTGTGGAGGGGATCGTAGGCGGAGGGCGCCTGGACGAGACCGGCAAGGAGGGCGGCCTGGGGCCAGTCCAGGTGAGCGGGACTCGTCTTGAAGTACCCGTGTGCGGCCGCGTCCAGACCGTAGTATCCATGCCCGAAATAGGCGGTGGACAGGTACATCTGCAGGATCCGGCCCTTGGGGTAGTCATGCGCGAGCTTGACCGCCAGAGCGACCTGTTCAACCTGGTCGGGACGGGTACGTTGCCCGTTGGTGTAGAGCATCTTGGCAAGTTGCTGCTCGATGGTGGCGCCCCCGCCACCGCCTCCGCCGCCGTGCAGCCAGACCAGCAGCGCGCGGGCGGCGCCGGCAGGGTCGATGCCGGGGTTGTGCCAAAAACGGGCGTCCTCGGTGGCCACCAGTGCCGCGGCGACCTTGGGGGGCGTGGACAGATCCGTGGCGGTCACCCCGTGGGCGGCGGCCTGCGCACTCACCCGGGACTGGGCGTCGCCCACCCCCGGAGTGACTGCCAGCAGCACACCCCCGGCCGCCGCGAGCACCACGGCCACGCCGAGACCGACGACGCACGCACGGGTGACGAGACGGCGAAGCCACCGCGGCAGCGCTCCCCGGCGGAGGAGGCCACCGAGGGCGAGGACGGCAACGGTGCCTGCCGTGAAGGCGGAGAGGGTCACAGGAACGTTGAAACCGTAGCCGAAGACGGAACGGGCGATGCCGAAGAGCGTCGCGGCTATGGCCCCGCCGAGAGCGCCGGCGGCAAGGAGCGTGCCGCGTGGCCCGGCGCGTCCGGCGCTCGGGCGGGGAGACGGGTTCCGGCGGCGAGCCGCAGAGCCACGTACGGCAGCCGTGACGGTCGCATCCTCCCCGGCCGCTCCGGCACGGAGGTCTGGTGTCGGCCCATCGGCCCGGTCAGTACGCGTCTGTGACATGTCCACCGCCAGTTCCTCGTTGTCGGCTCTCGGCCGGCCCACATCTCCCTCATGGCGTTTCGGCGCCAGGGCCTCGCATCCATAGACGGTGACGAGGGAAAGATGGTTGCTAAATCCAGCCCAGCAGAATGCGACCGCTGCCTGCCGGGCCACACGCACCTGTGAAATCTTGGAAGGCCGCTTCTGCCTGCCGATCGCCGTATCCGCGTGAATCTGAGATAAGAGTTCGGTACGGAATTCATGAAGGGTTCTCCAGGGAGGTCCCGCACGAGGGCCAAGCTTCAGAAAGCTCCTTCTGCGGGCATGCAATTGATGCCTATTGTGGGCGCATCAAACATTGAAGGACCTTGTTCGTGCACGAGGGGGCTCCCGTTTCATGGTGACGTACGGTCGAGGCGGACACCCGGTCGGCCGCCTTCGCCCCCGGACATGGCGCCGCAGGGCAACCCGGGGTGTGACGATGCTCGCCCTCGCGGTGCTCGCGGCCTCCGTCGGGACATACGCCTGGGCCGACGAGAAGCTGGACCGTACGGTGAACCTCGGCGCCCTGCCGGACCGACTTCCGCCGGGCAAGGGCACCACTTATCTCATCGCCGGCTCGGACGACCGCCAGAATCTGACCCCGCAGCAGCAGAAGGAGCTGCACACCGGCAGCGACGACGAGGGTCCGTACGGCAACAGCGACTCGATGATGCTGCTGCACATCGGCAGCGACGGTGACACCCTGGTGAGTCTGCCGCGCGACAGTTACGTGACCATACCGGCGTTCAGCGGTGCGGACGGTGTGCGGCATCCGGCAACGGCGAACAAGTTGAACGCGGCCTTCTCGCTCGGCGGCGGGCAACTGTTGGCCGAGACGGTCGAGTACAACACCGGCATCCACGTCGACCATTACGCGGAGATCGGCTTCGGTGGCTTCGTCGGCCTGGTGGACGCACTCGGCGGCGTCACCCTGTGCCTGGACCGGCCGATCGTGGACCAGGCCTCGGGAGCCGACTTCAAGGCGGGCTGCCAGAAACTGGACGGCCGGCAGTCCCTCGAACTGGTCCGGGAACGCCACCAGGAGGCGGGCCAGGACCTGAGCCGCATGGCGAACCAGCAGAAATTCCTTGCCGCGATCGCCCACCAGGCGGAGACCCCGTCCACTCTTCTCAACCCGATCAGGCTCTACTCGGCACTCGACGCGGGCATCGGAACGCTGAGCGTGGACAAGAACATGACCCCGTACGACCTGGCGCGGATGTTCCTCGGCCTGAAGGGGATTTCCAGCGGAGGGGGACATGAGTTGACGGTCCCGATCGCAGACGCGAACTACTCCACTCCGAACGCCGGTGACGCGGTGCTGTGGAACATGACACGCGCCAAGGCCCTCTTCCGCGAGCTGCAGAACGATCAGCCGATCACCATCGGCAACAACGACGCCAACTCTGACCTGTCCGGTGGTTAGCGTCAATTCCCTCGCGTGCGTACTTCGTTGGCGTCGCCATCAATGTCCCGAACGTGTCCACCGCCGGCAGTCGATGTCTTCCCTACCGGCCGAGGAGGAGACCCTGTGAAGACGATGAGTCAGGTGCCGGAAAAGCGTCGGCGCATGAAGGAGATGGCCTACCTCGCCGCGCTCACGGTGGTCTCCGCGCTCACGCTGGTCGGGTGTGGTCTCAGCGCGGCGTCGTCGGCGTCGCCCCGGCCGAGCGACATCACGATAAAGCCGGTGACGGACGCCTCCGGCCGAGCCGAGCCTGACCGGCCCATTCACTGCACGGCCACCCACGCACACCTGACCAAGGTCTCCGTCACCCGCTCGAACGGTTCCGTCGTCAGCGGCTCCCTCGACCCGTCGGCCGGTACATGGACGCCGTCTCAACCGCTGAGCCTCCAGGCCCGTTACACGGTCGTCGCCACGGCCGCCGGTACATCCGGAAAGCCGGTCAGCAAGCGCCTGAACATCGAGACGATCAGTCCGGCCGACACCGTCACCGCCCAGTCCATCACCCCCGCCACGGGGTCCGACGTCGGCAATGCCCAGCCAGTAGTCGTCGTGTTCACGAAGGCTGTGACCGATGAGGCCGCCGTCCAGAAAGCACTGTCCGTGACCGACACGGACCACGTCACCGGAGCCTGGCGATGGGTGACCAACCGCCGTGTCGACTACCGTCCCCGAACGTACTGGCCCCTGGGCGACAAGATCACCGTGAAAGGCGACCTGGAAGGAGTGAACGCAGGAGGGAGCCTCTGGGCGACCGGCGACTACACACACACCTTCACGGTTGACTCCGACGTGCACGCGGTAGTCAATCCCAAGGCCCGGACCATGGCGATCTATCGAGGAAGCAAGCTGATCCGGACACTCCCGATATCGACCGGCGGGGCCGGCGACCAGACCTGGGGCGGCAACCTGGTCGTGCTCGACAAGGAGGCCAAGGTCCAGATGACATCGTGCAGCGTCGGCCTCAGCTGCACTCCCGGTAGTCCCACCTACTACAACCTGCCGGTCTACTGGGACGTCCACCTGACGTGGAGTGGTACGTACATCCACGACGCGTCATGGGACAACGCGACCATCGGCAGGGTGGACAACTCCCACGGATGCGTCCACCTGAACGCATCCGACGGGAAGTGGTTCTTCAACACCGTGGAACCGGGAGACCTCGTCCGGGTCATCAACCCGTCCAAGCCGGTGACGCTGGACAACGGGGACGGCGACTGGAACTTGTCCTGGTCCCAATGGAGCACACCCGACGCCACACGGTGAGGGGGGCGACCCGAGGCCCGGGTGAGTGGAGCCAAGACGGCTCCACTCACCCGGGTGCGCAGCAGGAATGGCAGGAGTGGGCGATCGCTCGCAGGCGGGTCGATACGGTGCTGGATCCGGCCGGCGGCACCAGCGCGCTGACACGGAGATCACCCCGGATGTGCGGGATGCGGACGCGCCATCGGCGCCCCGGGAGGCGGCGAAGCCGAAATCGCAGGTGCCCATGTGGTGCGGCTTGCCTGTTCGGTGCCGTCGATGGACTACCAGCGCATCTCGGAGGCGCTGGCGGACCGGGCCCGGCTCGGACAGGGGCCGCTGACCTGCCTGGAGATGGCCGCGGTGTTCGGCATGGAGGTGGCGACGCGGGGCCCTTCTTCATTCACCGTCGGTTCGCACAGCATGTCGCTCCTGCAGTCCCACAAAGTTTCCACAAGATCCGCGGCTACGGTGCGCCGCGACCGGGTCCGAACAGGGGGCTCCGTGCCTCCTCGACGAGAGGTGACTCCATGATGAAATCAATGCCGCGCAAACGAAGGGTCATGGTGACCGGGGTGATTCTGGCCGGCGTACTGTCCGCCGGCGGGGCCACCGCCTACGCCTCGTCGACATCCTCGCCGGGTGCCAGTCCGTCTTCGGCCGCCTCCGCGAGCTCGGCCAAGCAGCACCACAACAAGCACCACAAGAAGCACGGCAAGCACCGCCACTCGCTGCCCGGCGTGCACGGCCAGGCCACCGTCGAGAGGCGCAAGACCGGCCAGTTCGTGGTCCGTGTGTGGCAGCGTGGCAGCATCACCGGCGTGTCCGGTGCCACGCTCACCGTGAAGAGCGCCGACGGGGTCAGTTGGACCTGGACGGTGGAGAAGAACGCCCGCATCACCCGGGACGGCAAGAAGGTCACCGAGTCCGAGCTCAAGACGGGCGACACCGTGAGGGTGGTGGGACGGCAGGCCGGCAGCGCCAACGACGCTCTGCGGATCTCCGTGCCGACCCCGACGCAGCTCGCCAAGCAGCACGCGAAGAAATAGCGCCATCCGGCGACGCCCGGCTCCGCCGCCCGCTTCCGGCCCGGCCGCTCTTGGCCGTCCCAGGAAGCGGGCCTCTTCGCGTCCCGCGGGCCATGGAGAAGTGATGGATCTAAGGCAACTGGAAACCCTCGTTGGCCGTTACCAGTTGGGGACCTGCTGGGCCGTGGCGGCATGGCGGAGGTCCGGCTGGGCCACGACCGGCGACTGAGGCGGGCAGTGGCGGTGAAGGCACTGCGGCCCGGTGTGGCGCGCGCCCCGCTGTTCTTGGCGTGTGTACGACGGCCGTCGGTGGTGAATGACCCCATGTGATTCAGGCGGACCCCTACAAGCACGCCGCCGACGAACGCCTTCGCGAGATCGTGGACAGGGCGAACGTTGCCTGATGCGGCCCTAGTAGGGCTTGGTCATCTTCGCTCGCGGATGGCGTGTCTGCCTGCCCGTCGGTGTCGTTGGGCTGGTGTGACACCTGAGGAGATGACCGGGGTCCGGGAGGACCTGGAGGCGTTCGCGGCGGAGTTGTTCGACGGGTTTTTCCGCGCGGATCAACGGCGGTGGGGGCAGGCGTATGTGCGCGGTCTGCTGCTGGACGGGCGGCGCAAGTCGGTGGAGCCGATGGCGGCCCGTCTCGGTGAGGACGGGAACCGGCAGGCGCTGGCGCATTTCATCACCTCCAGCCCGTGGAATGCGGCCCATGTACGGGCCCGGCTGGCCTGGCGGATGCACGAGGCGATCAGCCCGGAAGCACTGATCATCGACGACACCGGCTTCCTGAAGGACGGGGACGCCTCGGCATGTGTGGCCCGGCAGTACACCGGCACCGCGGGCAAGGTCACCAACTGCCAGGTGGGCGTCTCCGTGCACCTGGCCTGCGACCGTGCCTCCGCCGCGGTCAACTGGCGGCTGTTCCTGCCCGCCTCCTGGGATCCCGCCTCGCCGCAGGCCGATGCGGTCAAGGTCGCCCGCCGCACCCGCTGCGGCATCCCGGCCCAGGCGGGACATGTGGAGAAGTGGCAGCTGGCCCTGGACATGATCGACGAGACCCGGTCATGGGGTGTCGATGCCCCGCTGGTGGTCGCGGACGCCGGCTACGGCGATGCCGCCGCCTTCCGCCTCGGGCTGGAGGAACGAGATCTGCCCTACGCGGTCGGCATCTCCGGCCGCCACACCGCCCATCCGGCCAGGGCCCGGCCCGTCCAACCGGCCTGTGCGGGCACCGGCCGGCCGCCCAAGATGCAGTACCCCGAGCCCGCGCAGACCGTGAAGGACCTGCTCATCGCGGCCGGGAAGGCGGCCGCACGGCCGGTGTCCTGGCGGGAGGGCTCCCGCCCGGGCAAGGGCCGCAGCGGCTTCAAGCGCATGTACTCGCGGTTCGTCGCCCTCAGGGTCCGCCCCGCCGGACGCGGCATCCGCAAGGCCACCGGCGGTCCGGAACTGCCCGAACGCTGGCTGCTGGCCGAGTGGCCGGCCGGTGAGAGCGAGCCGGTGCAGTTCTGGCTGTCGAACCTGCCCTCCGGGATGCCGCTGGCGACGCTGGTGCGGCTGGCCAAGCTCCGCTGGCGCATCGAGCACGACTACCGCGAGATGAAACAGGCCCTGGGACTGGCCCATTTCGAGGGCCGCACCTGGACCGGTTGGCACCACCACGTCACTCTTGTCTCTGCCGCCCATGCCTTCTGCACCCTGCAACGACTGGCCCGAGACCCAAAAGATCCGGCGCGGGCCTGAGCCTCTACCAGGTCGTCCGTGAACTGCAGACACTCCTCGCCACCTGGACCGGCGCCTGCCCCACCTGCCACCGCGACATACCCACACCCATACGAACCTGACCAAGCCCTACTAGTGTGGTGCGCCCGAAATCTCGGGCTTAAGTTTCTTCCTGGTTTTTGTTGGCTGGCGGAGTGACTTTGGTGAGGTAGTCGGCGAGTGAGTTGAGGATCTCGTCGGCGGTCTTGGTCCAGGTGAAGGGCCGCGGATTCTCGTTCCAGGTGTCGATCCACGCGGTGATGTCGTCCTCCAGGGCCTTCACGGAGGTGTGGACGCCCCGACGGATGAGTTTGTCGGTCAACAGGCCGAACCACCGCTCGACCTGGTTCATCCAGGAGGAGCCGGTCGGAGTGAAGTGGACGTGGAACCGGGGGTGTTTGCTGAGCCACGTCCTGATCTCGGCGGTGTTGTGGGTGGCGTAGTTGTCACAGACCAGATGGACGTCGAGGCCGGCCGGTACCGCTTTGTCGATCGTGACCAGGAACTTCTTGAACTCGATCGCCCGGTGGCGGCGGTGCAGTGCCGATATGACGGTGCCGTCGGCGATGTTGAAGGCGGCGAACAGGCTGGTGATGCCGTGCCGTAGGTAGTCGTGGGTGCGCCGCTCGGGCATGCCCGGCATCATCGGCAGCACCGGCTGCGAGCGGTCCAGCGCCTGAATCTGGCTCTTCTCGTCCACGCACAGAACCACCGCCTTCTCCGGCGGGTGGTGATACAGGCCGACGACGTCGACGACCTTCGCGACGAACTGCGGATCGGTGGAGAGCTTGAAGGCATCCTGCAGGTGCGGCTTGAGGTCGAACCGCTTCCAGATCCGCCCGATGGTGGACTTCGACAGCCCGGTGCGCTCGGCCATCGAAGTCCGCGACCAGTGCGTGTCCTTACCTGGCGTGGATTCCAGCGTCGCGATGACCACGTCCTCGACCTGGTCGAGCAGGATCGAGGGCGGCCTGCCGGGCCGCGGCTCGTCGACCAGCCCGTCCAGCCGCCGCTTGACGAACCGGGCCCGCCAGCGGCTCACCGACTGCTCGCGCACCCCGAGTTCGGCCGCCACCTGCTTGTTCGTCCCGCCCTCCGCGCACAGCAGCACGATTCTCGCGCGCAGAGCCAGGAACTGCGCGGTCTTGGCGCGCCTCGCCCAACGCGTCAGCTGAGCCCGTTCGTCATCACTGAGCACCAGCTCCGACTTGCGCCGGCCGGCCGCGGCTCATCCGCAAGTCCGGCCATCCGCCGGGCAGCAAACCGCGACCGCCACTTCCTCACCGTGTCCGCGGTTACCTTGAACTCCGCCGCCACACGCGTATTCGGCTTCCCGTCCGCGCACGCCAAGACGATGCGTGCCCGCTCGACAAGACGGGGCGCCACCGCCCCGCCCGCCCAGCGCAGCAACTCGGCGCGCTCCTCATCGGACAGCACAACTTCGACGGCACGAGGACCCCGAGACATGAAAACAGGCTACAGACTTAAGCCCGAGATTTCGGGCGCACCACACTAGCAGGCCACGCTGGGGACTGTAAATCGTTCGGTGTAACTCCCGATCAAGGAAGATGCACCGATGACGAGTGAGAACGTGACCGAGGCCGGGACTGTCGAGCCGTTGGAGCCGCAGCCGTCGAAGGCGGTGGACGACCGGCTGATCGACGAGCTGGTCTCCCGCGCCCAGGCCGAGGGCCTGCAGCTGACGGGTGAGGGCGGGCTGCTGCAGCAGCTGACGAAGCGGTTGCTGGAGTCCGCCCTGGAGGGCGAGATCACCGACCACCTCGGCTATGACAAGCACGACCCCGCCGGGAAGAACGGCGGCAACTCCCGCAACGGCACCCGCGCCAAGACCGTCGTGACCGACGTCGGCCCGGTCGAGATATCAGTGCCCCGCGACCGCGACGGATTCTTCGAGCCGAAGATCGCCAAGAAGCGGCAGAAGCGCCTGACCGGCGTGGACGAGATGGTCATCTCCCTGTCCGCGAAGGGCCTGACCACCGGTGAGGTCCAGGCCCACCTCGCGGAGGTCTATGGCGCCGATGTCTCCCGCCAGACGATCTCCACGATCACCGACAAAGTCATGGACGGCATGGCCGAATGGCAGAACCGGCCCCTGGATGCTGTCTATCCGGTGGTGTTCATCGACGCGATCCACGTCAAGATCCGCGACGGCGCCGTCGCCAACCGGCCCATCTACGTGGCCCTGGCCGCCACCACCGAGGGCCGCCGGGACATCCTGGGCCTGTGGGCCGGCGACGGCGGTGAGTGCGCCAAGCAGTGGCTGCACATCCTCACCGAGATCAAGAACCGAGGCGTGAACGACGTCCTCATGCTCGTCTGCGACGGGCTCAAGGGCCTGCCCGACGCCGTCGAGACCGTCTGGCCCCGCACGGTGGTGCAGACCTGCGTGGTCCACCTGCTGCGGAACTCCTTCCGCTCCGCCGCCCGTCAGGACTGGGACAAGATCGCCAAGCTCCTCAAGCCCGTCTACACCGCGGCGACCGAGGACGCGGCCCTCGAACGCTTCGCGGAGTTCGCCGACGCCTGGGGGAAGAAGTATCCGGCGATCGTGAAGCTGTGGGAGAACGCCTGGGAGGAGTTCACTCCGTTCCTGCGGTTCGACGCTGAGGTCCGGCGGATCGTCTGCACCACGAACGCGATCGAGTCCGTGAATGCGCGGATCCGGCGGGCGGTCAAGGCCCGTGGACACTTTCCGAACGAGCAGGCCGCCCTGAAGTGCGTCTACATGGCGATCATGTAGCTCGATCCCACCGGCCGGGGTCAGGCCCGCTGGACCATGCGCTGGAAGACCGCGCTGAACGCCTTCGACATCACCTTCGACGGCCGCCTCTCCGCAGCCCGTCAGTAACCCCCACCACCCCAGTTACACCGCTCGATTGACAGATTCGGTGCCTGAAGACGCGCGAACAGCGCATCGCAGGGCTCCTGAGCGCCTACGACCAGCCGCCCGAGCGTGATGAACCGGACGAGGAGTAGCTCTCCTGGCGGAGGCATTCCAGCGAATCCTTGCCGCAGTGTCCGACGCTGCCGTGTGGTGCTGTTTCGCCCAGTCAGCGCCACACGCTTCGTGGTTCGTGGGCCCGTGCTGGACAGTCCGCTCGCGCGCCGCGCACGTAGGCATCCTTCTCCTGGAGGGCGTAGCCGCAGTTGAAGATATCCGCAGTGTCGCGCTGATCCCCGACGCTGAGGCACACGGAGCCTCGGGGGCGGAGCCTGTACGGGCCCAATCGTCTTGGGTGGGCGGACCGGCGGTCACAGCTCCTTTGCGTAGGTGTCCTGGTACGCCGCCCTCCCTCCGAACACATTCAGGCCGATGTGTCCGCTCGTGTACGTCGTGTCCGTCACGTCGATGATCCGCTCGCCGTTGAGGAACACCTGGATGCGGTCGCCCTCGGTGAGGATGCGGACCGGATACGTTGTGCCGCGGCGGACCAGGGCCGGGACGCGGGCGAGGGCGGCGGCGTCGTCGAAGTAGCCGTCGGCCTTGGCGACCAGGCGGATCGCGCGCAGGTCGGGGTCGATGTTGAGGCAGTAGGCGTCTGTGCCGTCGGAGGAGGCGCGCCAGAGGAGGGAGAGGGCGCCGCCCGTGTCCGGGTCGGGGCCGCCGAGCCGGACCAGGGTGGTGAGGTCCACGTCCGTCGCCGTGCGGGCCGAGATCGCGTTGGAGTCCTTGTCGAAACTTCCGGCGCGGCCCGCGCTGTCCGTCGACCAGCGGCCGGCGGGGTGATCGTCAACTTGCCGAGGTCCGAGCGGAATTCACCGCCGGTCGGGGCGGCCACCAGCGGCTTCATTCGATCCACCAAGCGGAAGGTGCTGTCCAGTCTGTGCACCTTGAGCGACTCGATGTGTGCGGTGCCGCCCTTGGCGTAGAAGGCCATGCCGTCGGCGTCCGGCGTGGGGAAGATCAGGCTGGTCACTGCGGCCTGTCCGTCCGCGCCGAATGCCTCGACCGAGGACGAGTCGACGTACACGCGTAGGGTCACGCGGCCGTCGGTCGTCTTCATCGGCGCGGTCGTGCGACCCGCGAAGTACTGCGTGAAGTCGCTCAGGCCCGACGCCGAGCGATCCACGAACAGCTCCTGCGCCTCGGCGTCGTATCCGACTGTCGTGTACTGGTCGTCGTCGGTCCGGAGACGGAAGCCGATTTCCGTGGCGGTGCCGAGGGTGATCTCGGCCTCGATCTCGTAGGCGATGCCCCGGACTCCCGCGAGCGGGTTCGCGGAGCCGGGGCCCACGGCGAAGTCCTTGCGGGTCGTGGTGGACGTGCGCAGCGTTACCAGCTCCGGGACCGGACGCTGCGCCAGGCGTACGCCGTCGGCGGTGTCCGTGAGGGTCAGTTCGCGGGGGGTGCTCAGCTGGCCGTTCCAGCCGCCGGTCGGAGCGCTGAAGGGGTAGTCCCAGTTGCTCATCCAGCCGAGCCAGACTCGGCGGTCGTCGAGCAGGCCATAGAAGGACATGGCGGCGTAGTAGTCACGGCCAGAGTCCGCGCGCAGGACCGTGCCGGCCTTCTGGTCGGGAGTGAAACCGGTGCCGTTCCACTCACCCGTGAAGTACTGGGCGGCCGAGCCGTTCGTGGCGCGTACGGCGCCCGTGCTCAGGGTCAGGACCCACTTCAGCTTGTCCTTGTCGCCGTCGACCGGTAGCGGGAAGAAGTCAGGGCACTCCCAGACGCCGGGCGTGACCCAGTCGCCGTAGCCGAAGGAGCTGACCTGGGTCCAGGTGAGGAGGTCGGTGGAGGTGAAGAAGCGGATGTGGTCGCCGCCGGAGACGACCATCAGCCACTGGTCGTGGGCCTCGTCGCGGATGACCTTCGGGTCGCGGAAGGTCCAGCCGGCGTCGGGGCCTCCCGGGTTCTGCACGGCCGGGGTCGAGCCGCCGTGCCACTGCCACGAGCGGCCCTTGTCCTTGCTGTAGGCGATGCGCACGCTGGCGTTTCCGCCCGGCTTGTCCGGGTGGTAGCTGGTGTAGTACGCGATCAGGCCCGAGCCGCCGTCGAAGAGGCCGGAGGTGTCGTCCGCGTCGACAACCGCCGAGCCCGACCAGCAGTTGCCGTACTCGTTCCAGGGCAGGGCGATCGGCAGGGCCTGCCAGTGGACGAGGTCGGTGCTGACCGCGTGCGCCCAGCGGCCCTGGTCCTGGTGGAAGAGGTGGTATTCGCCGTCGTAGTGGACCAGGCCGTTGGGGTCGCTGGTGGAGCCGGTGAGCTGGGAGTAGTGGTACGTGGGGCGGTACGGCTCGGTGAAGTAGTCGGCGGTGCTGCGGACCTCGACGTTCTGGAAGTACGACGTCCCGTGCGCGGCCGCGGTGCCGAAGGCAGCGCCCTTGGTGTGGGACACGCGGGTTTTCAGCGCCCGTACGCCGTCCACGTACACCTCGATGGTTGTGCCCGTCGCGCGGGCCTCGACGCGGTACGTGCCGCCTGACGCGATGGGTCGGACCGGGCCGGAGGCGGAGGCGAGGCGGGTGCCGGAGGAGCGGTCCAGCAGGACGACGGCGTTGCGGCCGGCTTCCAGGCGGGCTTCGTAGCCGCCGGAGCCGTTCGCGGACGCGTGCAGGACGAGGCCGGCCGAGGAGGAGCGGTCGCCGGGTGTGATGTCGGCCCTCGCCACCAGGTCGCCGTCGGTGAAGGGGGCCGTGCGCAGGCCGTTCTCGCCGCGGATGCCGCGCAGGTCGGGGGTCCAGGTGCCGGAGCGGTCCGTCCAGCCCTGAACGCCGGTGGCAAGGTCGGCAGCGGCGATGTCTTCGAAGGACACCTCGCCAGCCGATGCCGTGACGGCGAGTCGGCCGTTCGTGTGGGTGGAGTCCTGGGCGGTGATGACCGGCGTGTAGCCGTCGGGGGAGAGGAAGTTGGTCTGCCAGTGCACGCGCAGCTCGTCGTGTTCCGCTTCGACGCGCAGGCGGTAGACCGTGTCAGCCTTGATGGTGGTCGCGTAGGTGCCGAGGGTGACGTCGCCGTCGATGCGATAGAGCCGCAGCCTGCCCTGTTCCGGGTCGACTTGGACGCCGTAGCCACGCGTGGCCTTGGCGTCGGTACGTACGAGCAATGCGGCGATGGCGGATGCGTCGTGCAGGAGCAGGTCGGCCTGGAGCGCGGTGTCGTACGTCTTGGTCGTGGTGACCGCGCGGGCGGTGGCTCCCTCGGTTGGGGCCGCGCGCCAGCCCAGCGGACTCGCCGTCCAGGTGCCGCCGCTCGTGGTCCAGCCGGTGAGGTTGGTGGTGACCGAGGAGAGGGAGGGCGCGCCGAAGGTGACCGTGCCGCCCTGGGCGAGCAGGCCCACCGAGCCGGTGTCGTGGCGGTGGTCCTCGGTGTGCAGGAGCCGCTTGCCGTCGACATGCACCGTCAGCTCGGGTCCGTCGACTGCCACTTCGAGTTCATAGGGCTTTCCGGCCTGCGCGCCCGGAAGTGGAGCGGTGGCGAGTGTGTGGCCGCTGGCCAGGTCGTAGAGCCGTATGCGGGCGCGGCCCGGGTCGAGGGCGGCCGCGTATCCGGCCGAGCCGTCCAGGGCCGCCCGGAACACCAACGCGCCCACCGAAGCGACGGATTGGGGTGTGACGCGGGCCGCGTACCTGCCCTTGGTCGCGAGTTGCTGCTCGGACAGGGCGAGGGCGGGCCCGCGACGGCCGGCGGTCGCCTTCTGGCCGCCGTCCAAGGTGCGGGTCCAGGTGCCGGTGACGGGGATGGGGTCGGGAATCGGGGTGGCGGAGGGGGTCGCTCCGGCGGCGCTCGGGGTGGCGGCCTGTGCTGCGGGGAGGATGCCTCCGAGAGGCAGCAGGGTGGCGGCGGTTCCTCCGGCGAGTAGGAGGGTACGGCGGGACACGCTCATGGCAGCTCCTGAGGAGAACAGGGGAGGGTGGGCCACGGCCCGGGGGGACGTCCACCCCGCGGGCCGTGGCCGTGTGTAAGACCGTCACGGCCACAGCGGCCGGGGTCCGTCGCTGAAGACCGACGCCATCTGCCAGGCGTCGAGCCGCTCCAGGGCCACGTCGCCGTCGGCACCGACACCGACGCCGACGGCCTCGTCCGGGCGGGTGGGGTAGATGCGGGCGGTCAGGGCACGCCCGTTGGCGAAGATCTCCAGTGCGGAGTGGTCGACAAGGACGCGCAGGTCGACACGCCCGTCGGGGTCCAACGGCAGCTCGCCGTAACGGGGTTCGGTGTCGACCGTCGGGTCGAGGCTGCTGGTCTCGCGGTGCAGGCGGAGCATGCCCGCTCCGTCGTGCGACCGGCTCACCTCCACGACCGTGCGTTCCGCTCCGTCCGGTGTCTCACGGACCACGAGCCGGGCGGTCGCTCCGGGAGCGAGACGCAGGGTCGTCTCGATGTCCAGCTGGTCCCCGCGCACGGCGGGCAGCCGGGTGTACGAGTCGGCCAGCCGGCCCGGAGCCACCTCTACGCGCTCCCCCCGCAGCTCGGTCAGCTCCGGCACCGGGGCCTGATGCAGGCCACCGTCTGCGCCGAGCGTGACGACCCTCGGCAGGGACATCACACCGCACCAGCCGGCTTGCGCGTTCGCCTCGTCCGTCCGGCCCTCCTGGAGCCAGCCGAACATGATGCGGCGGCCGTGTTCGTCGCGAGTGGACTGGGGGGCGTAGAAGTAGCGGCCGCCGTGGTCGAGGCGGTGGAGGGCGGTCGGGGTGAAGGTGTCGCCCTGGTAGCGGCCGGTCCAGTACAGGGGGTGGTGGGTGGTGCCCTCGTCCCAGGCGGAGAAGACCAGGACGTCGGTGCTGCCGGCCTCCTCGTCCTCGCCGAGCCGGAAGAGGTCGACGCACTCCCACATGGTGCCCGTCCAGTCGAGTGCGCCCTGGTTCTGCGAGGCGTCGCCGGTCAGCAGGGGGCCGACGTAGCGCCAGCTGCGCA
This sequence comes from Streptomyces sp. DG1A-41, assembly GCF_037055355.1. GTDB lineage: Bacteria > Actinomycetota > Actinomycetes > Streptomycetales > Streptomycetaceae > Streptomyces. The sequence goes on from NZ_CP146350.1 coordinate 7,577,413, forward strand.
GGTCGTCGGATTCGTACAGGAAGGCAGTTCCGCCGGCACCCCGGATTCCCGAGCCCACCAGCTGGCGCCACAGCTCGCCCTCCCGCCACACGCAGTGGTCGCGGAAGGCCGTGATGTCGATGCCCTCCGGCGGGGCGGCGATGACCGGGTTGGCCGGGTCCTTGGTCCAGTACCTCAGATCCGCCGATCCTCTGGCCACGCACGGGAGTTCATGCTCGCCGTGCCTGCCCGAGTAGACGAGCGTGGGCACACCGCCGTCGTCGACTAGGACTCCGGACCAGCAGCCGTCGCGGTCGGGGCCGGTGGTGCCGGGGACGAGCGCGACTGGTTCGTCGGTCCAGTGGACGAGGTCGGTGCTGGTGGCGTGGCCCCAGTGGATGCGGTGGTGGGCGGCAGCGAGCGGGTTGTACTGGTAGAAGAGGTGGTAGACGCCGTTCCAGTGGCTCAGCCCGTTGGGGTCGTTGAGCCAGCCACCGGGCGAGGTGAAGTGGAAGCGGGGGCGGAGGGGGTCGCGCAGGGCGCGTTCGGCCAGCCCCTCGGCGGTGGGAGCGCCGGAGGGGAAGGTGAGGTCGTGGGTCATGCGGCGGTGGTCTCCGCTTTCTCGGTGGTGTCGGTGGCCTCGCCGTCCGGCCGGTCGGTGGCCTTGAGGACCCGGCGGGCGATGTCGGAGGCGGGTGCGCGCAGGTGGCAGCGCACCCAGTGAGGTTGTCCGTCGTCCTCGCCGACGATGTGGCGGACGGGCTCGGTGCGGCTGCACGTGCCATCGTCGCCGTAGGGGCAGGACGTGGGGTTGAGGATCGCCTCGCGCAGCCTGGCGCGCTCGACGGGGTCGTAGCTGCCGGCCCGTTCGGGGTCGGGTACAGCGGACAGCAGCAGGCGGGTGTAGGGGTGGGCGGGGGCGTCCATGACGGCCAGTGCGTCGCCGCCCTCGACGAGTTCGCCGGCGAACATCACCATCGTGGTGTCCGCGAGGTAGCGGGCGGAGCCCAGGTCGTGCGTGATGTAGAGCATGGCGATGTTCCGCTCGTCGCGCAGGCGCCGCATCAGGTTGAGCACGCCGACGCGCACGGAGACATCCAGCATCGACGTCGGTTCGTCGGCCAGGATGAGGCGTGGCTCCACCGCCAACGCGCGAGCGATGGAGACGCGCTGACGCTGGCCGCCGGAGAGTTCGTGCGGGTAGGACTGAAGCATGTCCTCGGTCAGGCCGACCGTCGTCATCAGCTCGCGCAGCGCCTCTGGTGTGGCGGAGTGGCTGTGCAGGACGAGGGCCCGGGTGAGGAAGTGCTCGATGCGGTGGACGGGGTTGAGTGAGCCGAAGGGGTCCTGGAACACCATCTGGACCTTGCGGCGGTACGCCCGTGATGCCCGGCGCCGCTCGGTGCGCAGGACATCCTCGCCGTCCAGCAACACCTCACCGGCGGTGGGCTGTTCGAGGCGGGCGAGGCAGCGGGCGATGGTGGACTTGCCGCTGCCGGACTCGCCGACCAGGGCGGTGATCCGGCCGGCCGGCAGGTCGAAGGACACGTCGTTGACGGCACGGACACGGCGCCGGGAGAAGACGGTGCCGACCTGGAAGTCCTTGGTCAGACCGCGTACGGACAGCAGGGGTTCGGTCATCGGGGGGCTCCTGGAAGGCTGCGGGCCACCCAGCGGCCGGGCGCGACCTCGCGCAGGTCGGGGATGTTCATGGAGCAGTCCGAGCGGTCCTCAGGACAGCGGACGTGGAAGCCGCAGCTGTCGGCGGTGCGCGGGGCGTCGAAGAGGCCGGTGAGCTCCTGGCGCGGGCCGGTCAGCGGCGGGAAGGCGTTCATCAGAGCCTCGGTGTAGGGGTGGAGCGGATTGGCGAACAGGTCCTTGGCGTCGGCGAGTTCGACGATCCGTCCGCCGTACATCACGCCCATGCGATCCGACAGCTCGACCATCAGGGACATGTCGTGGGTGATGAAGAGGATGGAGAAGCCCAGCTCCCGCTGGAGATCGCGGATCTGCGCCATGATCTCCTGCTGCACGACCACGTCGAGCGCGGTGGTCGGCTCGTCCATGATCAGCAGCCGGGGGCGCAGCGCGACGGCCATGGCGATGACCACGCGCTGACGCATGCCGCCGGACAGCTGGTGCGGGTACGCCTTCAGCCTTCCCGGGTCGATGCCGACCAGCTGAAGCAGCTCGCCGGCCCGCTCCCGCGCGGCCCGCTTCTTCATCCGCTCGTGGGTGGTGAAGATGTCGACGATCTGCTCGCCGATGGTCAGGACGGGGTTGAGGGAGTTCATCGCCGACTGGAAGACCATGGCGATCTCCCGCCAGCGGAAGGCGCGCAGCTCCCGTGTGTCCAGGGCGAGGACGTCCCGGCCTTGGAAGCGGATGCTGCCCGCGGTGATCTCCGCCGGGGGCTTGAGCAGCCGCATCACCGCGTTGGCGATGGTCGACTTGCCGCAGCCGGACTCACCGGCGAGGCCGAAGACCTCTCCGGCGCCGATGGAGAAGGAGACGTCGTCGGCGCCAACGACGGTGCGTCCGTCACCGCGGTATTCGACGCGCAGGCCGTTCACCTCAAGTACGGGTTCCATGGCTCAGCCCCTCCTCTCACGGCGGGCACGGCGGCTGCGCAGCCTCGGGTTGGTGATCTCATCGACCGCGTAGTTGACCAGCGCGAGCGCGAACGCGACGAGCGCGATGCACAGCCCGGAGGGGACGAAGGCCCACCATGTGCCGGTCATCAACGCGCCGTCGTTGCTGGCCCAGTACAGGTTGGTGCCCCAGCTGACGACGCTGCTGTCGCCGAGGCCGAGGAACTCCAGGCCGGCCTGGGCGCCGATGCCGAAGATCACACAGCCGAGCAGCGTGGTCATCACCACGGACGCCATGTTGGGCAGGATCTCGCGGAACATGATCCGCAGGGGGCGCTCGCCGGTGACGACGGCGGCGGCCACGAAGTCCTTGCCGCGGATCGACTTGGCCTGCGCCCGCAGGACCCGGGCCGACCCCGCCCAGCCGGTGACGACGAGGACCAGAACCACGGTGGAGGTCCCGGGCGGCAGGAACGCGGCCAGGATGATGAGCAGCGGAAGGCCGGGCAGCAGCAGGAAGACGTTGGTGACCAGGGTCAGCGCGTCGTCCACGACGCGGCCGAAGTAGGCGGACGCCAGGCCGACGAGGATGGCGACCGCGGTTGCCACGAGCCCCACGGTGAACCCGACGAAGAGGGAGCTGCGCGCACCCCACAGGGTGAGGGCGAGCACGTCCTGTCCCTTGGCGGTCGTACCGAGCCAGTGTGCGGCCGAGGGTGCCTGGCTGCCCGTGGAGTTGATGAGCGACGGGTCGCCCGGTGCCAGGACGGGCGCGAGCAGGGCCAGCACCGCGAAGAGAGCGAGCAGGATCAGCCCGGTCAGCGCCTTCTTGCTGTCGATGAGCTGGCGCAGCAGTCCGCGCCGGCGGGACGTGCGCGCGGGGGCTGTCGGCGTGGTGGCCGTCGCGATTTCGATTGCGGTCATGTCGGCAACCTCCTCAGCGGACGCGGACGCGCGGGTCGAGACGGACGTAGACGAGATCGACGAGGAAGTTCGCGAGCAGCACCGCCGCCGTGATCGTCAGGAAGATGCCCTGCATCAGCGGGTAGTCCAGGCCCTGGACGGCCATCAGCAACTGGTAGCCGATGCCGGGGTAGGCGAACACGACCTCGGTAAGCAGCGCGCCGCCGACGACGAAGCCGAGCGCCATGCCGAAGTTGGTGACGGAGGGCAGCAACGCGTTGCGGGCGGCGTAGCGGAACATGATCCGCGAGGGGCTGAGCCCCTTCGCCTCGGCCATCGTGATGTAGTCCTCGGCCGCCGTGGCGATCATGGTGTTCCGCATGCCGAGCATCCAGCCGCCGATGGAGACCAGCACGATGGTCAGCGCCGGCAGCACCAGGTGGGTGGCGACGTTCGAGAGGAACTCGCCGTTGAAGCCGGGAGTCAGACCGACGTCGTAGGCGTGCCGCAGCGGGAACCAGCCCAGGCTCACCCCGAACAGGTACAGCGCGCCCATAGCCAGCCAGAAGTACGGGAAAGAACCGACGAAGATCAGCAGGGGAGGGAAGGCGGAGTCGAGGACGCCGCCGCGCCGCCAGGCGGCGACGATGCCGAGCAGGTTGCCGAGCACGGCCGCGATGACGAGCGCGACGCCACCGAGGAGCAGGGTCCAGCCGATCTGCGAGCCGATCACGTCGGAGACCGGGGTCGGGAAGCGGGTGATGGAGATGCCGAGGTCGCCGGTGAAGACGCTCTTGACGTAGGAGACGTACTGCTCCCAGAGAGGGCGGTTGTCCAGGCCGAAGAGTTTCCGCAACTGGGCTATCTGGTCGGGCTGCATCGTGCCCTGGGCCTGCGCGAACATCCGGGAGACCGGGTCGCCCGGCATGAAGCGCGGGAGAACGAAGTTCAGGGTGATGGAGGCCCAGAAGGCGAGCAGATAGAACCCCAGGTTGCGCAGGATCAGACGCACGGGTCGTGCTCCCTGTCAGTGGGGGATGAACGTGTGGCTCGGTGCGGGGGCGGCCGTCCGGGGAGGAGGACGGCCGCCGGTCCGCGGGCGGCGTCAGCCCTTGACGGGCTTCAGCGACGTGAGCACGAGGATCGTGCTGCCGTTGCGGTTGCCGAGGGTGGCGTACGGGTTCTTCTCGGTAGGCCAGCCGGTGAAGCGGGCATCCGTGTACGCGCCCCACTCGGGGCCGGTGAACAGCGGGACGACGGGCGCGTCCTTGTCGTACAGCTCCTGCAGGCCGTTCATCTGCTCGCGCTGCGTCTTCTCGTCCGCTGCGGCGGCGAAAGCGTCGATGAGCTTGTCGGCCTTCTTGTCGCCGAAGCGGTGGTAGTTCTCCGTGGCCTGCTTGCCGACCGGCTGCACCATCTTGGTCGACATCACGCCGCGGAAGTACTCGTACGGGGTGGCGCCGTTGTTGCTCCACACGATGCCGGTGTCGAAGGTGCCAGTGTTGTACGACGACGAGACCGCCGACCAGTCGGGCGTCTTCACGGTGGCGGTGATGCCGACCTTCGCCAGGTCCTGCTTGATGATGTTGGCGACCGAGATCCAGTCGGAGGAGGCGGAGCCGACGGAGATGTCGAGCGTGAAGTTCTTGCCGTTCTTCAGCTTCCTCTTGCCGCCGCTCTCCTTGTAACCGGCAGCGTCGAGGGCCTTCGCCGCCGCGTCGGTGTCGTACTTCGTCCAGGTGCAGGAAGCGGCCAGCGACGTGTCACGCCACTTGTCGTACGTGCGGGCCAGGCCCGTGCAGTCGGCGGGTTCGGCGTAGCCGTTCATCGCGACCTTGGTGATCTGGTCCCGGTCGACGGCCATGCTGAGCGCCTTGCGCACGGCCGGGTCGTTGAAGGGGGCCTTGGTGGTGTTCAGCTGCCAGTTGATCATGGCGCCGGTGGCCGGGAACCAGTAGTGGTTGTGCTTCTTGTCCTTGGCGACGAAGGACTTCTCGATGTCCGGGATGAAGGACTGGGTCCAGTCCACCTCGCCGTTGGTGAAGGCGATGTTGGCGCTGTCGTTGCCGGAGAAGGCGAGCATCTGGATGCCGGCGATCTGCTGCTTGGCGGGCTGCCAGTAGTCGGGGTTCTTGCGCAGCTCGTACGACTGGCTCTGGAATTTCTCGATCTTGGTGTACGGGCCGGTGCCGACCGGGTTCGGGTTGGTGAACTTCGCCGGGTCCTTCACCTTGGACCAGATGTGCTTCGGCAGGATGTAGTGGCCGCTGATCTCGTAGAAGGCGGGCGAGAAGGGCTTGTTGAAGGAGAACTTCACCGTGTGGGCGTCGACCGCGGTGACCTTGTCGAGGTAGTCGAAGCCGCCGAGCACCTTCTTCTGGAGTTCGAAGGTGTAGACGACGTCGTCGGCGGTGAGCGGCTTGCCGTCCGACCACTTGACGCCGTCGCGCAGCGTGAAGGTGAGGGACTTGCCGTCCTTGGCCTGCTCCCACTTGGTGGCCAGCCACGGTGTGTCCTTGGCGTCCGCCATGCTGTGTACGACCAGCGGCTCGTAGACCGCCTGCAGAGTCATGGGGGCGGCCTGCGGGGAGAGCGGGTTGAAGTTGCGCGTGAACGTCGCCAGGTCCTCGCGCGGGATGGTGAGCAGCTGGTTGCCGGAGGTGTCACCGGCGCCGGAGGCGCCCGAGCCACCCGTACAGGCGGACAGGACCAGGGCCGCGGCGGCGGTCGCGGTGACCGCTCTCAGGACGGCTCGGGGCCGCCGTGAAGGCATGCGGGAGGGTGCCATAATGGAGACTCTTTTCCTCTCTTCAACACACAGGGCGAAGACGGGATGGGATTCCTCGGCGGACTGATTAGCGGTCAGACCGACGAGCGTTCGAGCAGCGGGCAGTCGATCGTCACCCGACGGGTGTCGAGCGGCTGCCCCGCTGCGAGAGCGGCGAGCATGTCGACGCCCTTGGTGCCCATGGCCTCGAAGGGCAGAGCGAGCGTCGTCAGCTTCGGCCGCAGATAGGCGGCGATGAGTTCCTGGTTGTCGAACCCCACCACGGCCACGTCGTGCGGGATGCGCAGCCCACGCTCCTTGATCGCGTCGTACGCGCCCATCGCCATCCGGTCGTTTCCGCAGAACAGCGCGGTCGGCCGGTCGCCGGCCGGGCGGTCCAGCAGTTCGCAGGCGGCGTCATAGGCTCCGTCGGCGGTCGCCCAGCCGGGGACGACGAGGGCAGGGTCTGGGGTGATCCCGGCCTCGCGCAGGGCGCGCTCGTATCCCTCGCGCCTGCCGATGGCGGCCGGGATCGCCGGGTCGAGGTTGATGAACCCGATGCGGGTGTGGCCGGCGTCCAGGAGCCGGCGGGTCGCCTTGTATCCGCCCGACACCTCGTCGGGCAGGATGCACGGCAACTCACCTGCCGCGTCGTAGCAGTTGACGAGTACGGTCGGCACCTCGCGGGCGGCCTTCGGCAGGCTGACGGCCCGGTGCCAGGTCGTGGCGTACAGCAGCCCTTCCACGCGGTGCTCCAGCATCTGGTCGAGCGCGGCGGCCTCCTGGGCGGGGTCGCCCTCGCTCGCAGCGATCAGCAGGAACCTCCGGTCACCCCAGGCGCGGCTCTGCGCGCCCGTGATCACCTCCCCCGCGAACGGGCCGGTCACGATCTCGGTGATCAGCCCGAACCACCCGCTGCGGTTCGCGGCCAGCGCCCGCGCCCCGGCGTTGGGCCGGTAGCCGAGCTCGTCGATCGCCTCCAGGATCCGCCGACGGGTCTCTTCGGGGATGGCGGCGCCGGGCTTGTCGTTGAGGACGAAGGAGACGGTGGTCCGCGAGACGCCCGCGTGGCGTGCCACGTCGCTCATGGTCACGCGCTGCGTCTTGTTCGTGGCCACTTCCAGTCCCTTTCGGCCAGCCGGAGGCGAGACAGCGTCTCCGGTTTCGCGCTTTAATAACGCGCGTTACTTCCTTGTGGCAGGGAAGTTACGTCCGTCTTGAGCGGCATGTCAATACCTGTGCAAGGGCTGCATCAGGCCACCGTCCCGGTGCCCTTCGCACCCGCACTCTTTCTGAGAGAGGCAGACAGTCACCATGGCCCGACCCCAGGCCCCCAACAGCGTCACCGTCCTCGGCGAGTGCGTCGCCGACGCCTTCACCGACCCCGCCCGGTCCAGCTCCGATGAACTCGCCCTGCGCGCCCTGCCCGGTGGCGGCCCCGCCAACACCGCCGTCGCCCTCGCCCGGCTCGGCACCCCCACGCGCTTCCTCGGGCGCCTCTCCACGGATGTCTTCGGCACCCTCTTCAGTGCCCGCCTCAGCGACGCCGGCGTCGATCCGACCGGCAGCGTGACCGCCCCCGAGCCCAGCGTCCTCGCAGTCGCAGACCTCGACGAGGCCGGCCAGGCCACGTACACCTTCTACGCCGACAGCGCGGCCGACTGGCAGTGGACCGACGAAGAACTCGCCGCCACCGGGTCGGACGGCGCAGCCTGCCTGCACACCGGCTCCCTGGCACTCATACGCCAACCCGGCGGCACCCGCATCGAGGACCACCTCGCCCAGGCACGCGAGCACGTCACCGTATCCATCGACCCCAACGTCCGGCCCCTGCTCGTATCGCCCTCCGTCTACCGCGAACGGCTTCCGCGCTGGTGTGCCCTCGCCGACATCCTTCGCCTCAGCGAGGACGACCTCGCGCTGCTCCTCCCGGGTGTCAGCCCCGAGGAGGCGTGCGACACCTGGCATGCCGCCGGGGTCCACCTTGTCGTCATCACCCTCGGTAGGCGCGGTGCCCTTGCCTCCCTCGACGGCCTCCGCGTCACCGTCGCGGCCCCGGCCATCGACGTCGTCGACACCGTCGGTGCCGGGGACTCCTTCACCGCGGGCCTGCTCCACCGGCTCGCCGCCCTCGGCCACCTCGGCGGCCGACTCGACGCACTGAGTCTCGAAGACCTGACCGACGCCTGCTCCTTCGCCGCTCGCGTCGCCGCCCTGACCTGCTCGGTTCCCGGCGCGAACCCGCCTCTGGCGGATGCAGTGGGGCTGAAAGCCGGGGTGGACGGGCTCCTATCCCGTGCCTGAACGCGGCATGCCCGTTCCCGCAGCCATGACTGCGGGAACGGGCGCCGAATCCAAACTCCCGGCACCCCGTACGCGCTGTTGCCGCAGCGACGGCCGGCTCGGCGAACTGTCCGAGGCAACGTTTTGCGAGGCCGGTCCACGGGACCAGGGCACGGCCGTGAACTGGGGTGTCCCCACACCTGCTCGCGATTCCTCAGCTGTGGAATGACCTGCCTGGGGCAGGTGCCCGTTTGTCCTCATCCGTCTCGGGCCCTCCGAAGCAGTGCCGCTCCGCCGACCTGATCGGCTGCCGCGTCATGAGTTTTCTCGTCACTCCACAGCGCGGCCGATGAGTTTGTGGCTCCCTGCCAGTCCAAGCTCGTGACACCCCAGGAAAGGACACCGCCATGTCGGAGCTTCTCGTCGACTTCATCACCTCCCTCGACGGCCACGCATCGGGAGAGGGATGGCCCGGATTCTGGGGCCTGGAGGGCCCGGAGTACCTCGCATGGCTCGGCAAGCAGCCCGAGGCCACCTACCTGATGGGAGCGAACACCTACCGCCTGATGTCGGGCTTCGCCGCAGGCGAGGTCCCGAATGGCCAAGACGAATTCAGGCCCGAAGAAGAGGCGTCCGTGGACGAGCTCACGCAAGCGTCCAAGGTGGTGTTCTCCTCCTCACTCGAGGAGCCACTGACGTGGGCCAACTCCACGCTCGTCCGCGACGACGCCGTCGATGCGGTCCGCGCCATGAAGTCGAGTGGCTCGGGGCTCCTCAGCACGATCGGCAGCCTCAGCCTGTGCCGGTCCCTGCTACGAGCCGGACTCGTCGACCGCTTCCGGGTCGTGATGTTCCCGGTGATCACCGGGGCCACGGGCGAAGAACGTATCTACGACGGCTATCCGGACGTTGCCCTCGAGATGATCGAGCACCGCACCTTCGACGGCCGCATCCAGCTGGTCGAGTACAAGCCCCGCGTGCTCGAGCACCCGCCGCTCGGCGTCCCTGCATGACGTCGCCCCATCCGCCGGTCCGGACGGCCGCCAGGCCGGCGTCGGCGGCTTCGGTCTCTGGGCCCTCACACGCGCGCTTCACTCCCCACATTCCCCACACGCTTCAAGACGCAACGAAGTGGAGGGAAGAGCGTCCCTGGCCGATTTCAGAGATCCTCATCATCACGGCCGCTTGGCGAACACGTCGCCGCGCTCGGGGTCGCGCTCGATGACCGGGACGAGGATCTCGTCGACGCGCTTGACCAACGCGTCGTCCAGCGTGACATCCGCCGCCTTGGCGTTCTCGGTGATCTGCTCGGGCCGGGACGCTCCTACGAACGGTGGCGGCCCCAGGCGATTTCACGGCGATCGGCAGACCTCCGCCACGGTCCGGCGGCATGTTGATCACGCGGTGGCGGGGGGCGTCTCACTCGGGCCGGGACCTGGCGTGACCCATCAGCACGCAACTCCGCCCTGATGGGAGTTCCGTGCGGTGTCCAACACGCTCGATCGGCAGTCGGACGCTCGGGCCGTACCCAGCCAGCGGACAGTACCGGCAGGCCGCGCTCAGCCGACTCGGTACGACGGATGGTGGCGGCGTTGCCGGCGCCCTGCCGGCCGCCATGTCAGCACGCGGAAAGCCGGAAGTCCGGCTGAGCTCGGATCGGACTTCCGGCGGCCTGCTGGGGCAGGAAAGGGTGGTGTCGTAGGCGTGGCGACGCCTACGAAGGGGTCACTTCTTCCATATGGAGTTCAGACGCCAGGCCCGCAGATGGCTGAGCGTCGCGGTGCCGTCCTCGGCGAAGGCGTCGACACCGGTGCTCGACGGGTCGGGGAAGATCTGGTCGGTGAGAACGACCTGCCCGCCGTGGCCGTTGTCGGCGTAGACCTCGACGGAGGAGTCGTCGACGAGCACGTGCAGGCGCAGCCGTCCGCCCTTGAGCGCGAGGGGAGCGCGGTGGACTCCGGGGAAGCTGGGATCGAAGTCGACCTGGCCGGAGGCGGTGCGGTCCAGGTAGACCTCTCCGGTGGCGGTGTCGTAGCCGATACGGGTGCGCTGCTTGCCGCCGGTGCGGACGTCCAGGCCGAAGCGGTCGGCGGTGCCCGCGGTGAGGTCGGCCTGGAGTTCCAGAGTGCCGCCGGACACGGTGAGCGGGGTGGTGGCGTCCTTGACTGTGGTGGCCCCGATGTCCTTTCTCTTTTCCCGCAGGCTGCTCAGCTCGCCGACGGGCTGCTAATTGAGCCGGATCCGGCCGTCGACGGTCTTCAGGGCGAGTTGGCGGGGGAAGGTGTCGGCGCTGCGCCAGGGGGAGGTGGGATCGCCTGCGCGTAGTTCCAGTTGTTCATCCAGGCGAGCATGACGCGGCGGCCACCGGGTGCCTCGTTGAAGGTGCTGGCGGCGTAGAAGTCCGCCCTGGAGGCGTCTTCCACGCTCCCCGTTCCGTCCCAGGTGGCGCGGATGTGCGTAGGGCTGTAACGGGTGCCGTGCACCTCGTTGGTCTGTCCGTGCAATTCAGATTCTCCAGTCGTTAATGGCCTACATGGTGAGGCGGAGGGACGCGCCTGAGTTCGGCGGCGTATCCCAAGGGGTGGTTATCAGGTGCTGATCGGAGGGGCTCGAAAGGTTTCCCGCTACGTCGTCTCGACCTTCGGGACAGCACCACATGCTTTGCTGCAAACTCGGAACAGCTGCCAGCTGTGCTGATGAAGGAAAGCAGCGCGTCGACGTGACGACCGGGCGAGAGCGTGGCTAGCAGGCAACGCTGCGTCAGGGGCGCGCGTACACGCTGAGAGGCTCAGACTCGATCGACGAGGCCGTCGGCAGTGCCCGACGAGTCGAGCCACGGATGCATCGAGCCGTGGGCTTCCCCCGGCTGTGTGAGATTTTGTGAGACGTGAGAGGGTCTGGGGCGTGAGTGAGACACCGTCGAACACCCTGCAATACCGCTTTGACGGGCCAGAAGAGGCTCCCGTCCTGATCCTGGGTCCCTCACTGGGTACCACATGGCACATGTGGGACCGCCAGATCCCCGAGCTGATCAAGCAGTGGCGCGTCTTCCGGTTCGACATGCCGGGACACGGCGGCGCGCCCGCATACCCGGCGGGCTCGGTCACCGACCTCACCACTCGGCTGCTGGCCACCCTCGAAGGGCTCGGCGTGCAGCGCTTCGGCTACGCGGGCTGCGCGCTCGGCGGCGCGGTCGGTATCGAGCTGGCCCTGCGCCACCCCGAGCGGCTCGCCTCCCTCGCGCTGATCGCCGCCTCGCCCCGCTTCGGCACGGCCGACGAGTTCCGGCAGAGAGGCGTGATCGTCCGCACGAACGGCCTCGACCCCATCGCCCGTACCGCGCCCGATCGCTGGTTCACCGGCGGGTTCGCCGCCGCGCAGCCCGCGATCACCGAGTGGGCCGTGCAGATGGTGCGCACCACCGACCCCGGCTGCTACATCGCCGCCTGCGAGGCGCTCGCCTCGTTCGACGTCCGGGCCGAGCTGGGGAGGGTCGGTGTGCCGACGCTGGTCCTCGTCGGATCGGACGACCAGGTCACCGGCCCCGCCGAGGCCCGCACCCTGGTCGCCGGCATCCCGGACGCCCGCCTCGCCGTCGTCCCCGGCGCCTCCCACCTGGTGCCGGTGGAGCAGCCCGCGGCCGTCACCGACCTGCTGGTGCGGCACTTCTCCACCGCCTGGCAGCCCGCCCTCGAGACCTCCACCGGCCAGACCGCCCTGCCCGCGGCGGCCGTCAAGCCGGTCCTGTCCGCCGCCCCCGCGCAGCCCCTCCAGACCGGGCCCGTCGCCGAGATCGCCCCGGTCGTACCGCCACAGCCCCAGGGGCGGCCCGACCCCTACGACGCCGGGCTCAAGGTCCGCCGCGAGGTGCTGGGCGACGCGCACGTCGACCGGGCGCTGGCACAGGCCGACGAGTTCTCCGGGGACTTCCAGGAGGTCATCACCCGCTACGCCTGGGGCGAGATCTGGAACCGCCCCGGCCTCGACCGGCGCACCCGCAGCTGCGTCACCCTCACGGCCCTGGTCGCCGGCGGGCACCTGGACGAGCTGGCCTTCCACACCAGAGCCGCCCTGCGCAACGGCCTCACCCCGGCCGAGATCAAGGAGGTGCTGCTCCAGGCGGCCGTCTACTGCGGCGTACCGGCGGCGAACAGCGCGTTCAAGGTGGCCCAGCAGGTCATCCGCGAGGAGACCACGCCCCAGGAGTGAGCCCGCAAAGGAGCGCGGAGGCACGATGGAATCATGAAGCTCACGAAGAAGTCGCATGCCTGCGTCCGCCTCGAGAAGGACGGCCGCACCCTCGTCCTCGACCCCGGCGGGTTCAGCGAGGAGGACGCCGCGCTCGGCGCGGACGCGATCCTCGTCACCCACGAGCACCCCGACCACTTCGACGAGCTCCGGCTGCGGGCCGCGATGGAGAACAACCCGGCCGCCGAGATCTGGACCCTGAAGTCGGTCGCGGAGAAGATCTCGTCCGCCTTCCCGGGGCGCGTCCACACCGTCGGCCACGGCGACACCTTCACCGCCGCCGGTTTCGACGTCCAGGTCCACGGCGAGCTCCACGCGGTGATCCACCCGGACATCCCGCGGATCACCAACGTCGGCTACCTCGTCGACGGCGGCAAGGTCTTCCACCCCGGCGACGCCCTCACCGTCCCCGGCCACCGGGTCGAGACGCTGATGCTCCCGGTGATGGCACCCTGGAGCAAGATCTCGGAGGTCATCGACTACGTCCGCGAGATCAAGCCGCAGCGCGCCTATGACATCCACGACGCCCTCCTCACCGATCTCGCCCGGCCGATCTACGACCGCCAGATCGGGCAGCTCGGTGGCTCGGAGCACCTGCGGCTGACACCGGGAGACTCCGCCGAGGTCTGAGGCTGCAGGGGAGCGGGCCGCGTTGTCGGACCCGCCGGGTAGGTTGTGGGACATGCGCATCGCGACCTGGAACGTGAACTCGATCACCGCCCGCCTGCCGAGGCTCCTGGCCTGGCTGGAGAGCAGCGGCACGGACGTGCTGTGCCTCCAGGAGGCCAAGGTCGCCGAGGACCAGTTCCCGACGGAGCAACTGCGCGAGCTGGGCTACGAGTCGGCGGTCCACGCGACCGGCCGGTGGAACGGCGTGGCGGTGCTGTCCCGCGTCGGCATCGAGGACGTCGTCAAGGGCCTGCCCGGCGACCCCGGCTTCGACGGTTCGGTGGAGCCCCGCGCCATCTCGGCGACGTGCGGCCCGCTCCGCGTCTGGTCGGTCTACGTGCCGAACGGCCGTGAGGTGGACCACCCCCACTACGCCTACAAGCTCCAGTGGATCGAGGCGCTCAAGGCCGCCGTCGCCGGTGACGCGTCCGGCAGCCGCCCCTTCGCGGTGATGGGCGACTACAACGTGGCGCCGACGGACGACGACGTCTTCGACCGTGCCGCCTTCGAGGGCTCCACCCACGTCACCCCGGCCGAGCGCGCCGCCCTGGCCTCCCTGCGCGAGGCGGGCCTGTCCGACGTGGTCCCGCGGCCCCTCAAGTACGAGCACCCGTTCACGTACTGGGACTACCGCCAGCTCTGCTTCCCGAAGAACCGCGGCATGCGCATCGACCTGGTGTACGCCAACCAGCCGTTCACGAAGGCGGTCAAGGACGCGTACGTGGACCGCGAGGAACGCAAGGGCAAGGGCGCGTCGGACCACGCGCCGGTCGTGGTGGACCTCGACGTCTAGGAACCGCCCCGCCTGCGCCCCGCTCCGAAGGACAGGACCTAGTGCTGGATTCCTCATTGGATGTACACATATCGGCGTCGTAGTTGGCGGGTGGGCGGGGCCGGCCGCCCCCAGATCCAGGGGCGGGCTCGGGCGTTGAGCTGGGCGGTGGCCACGGCTGTGGCCTGGGCGATGTCGTCGGGGTTGGCGAAGGACCGTCCGGCCAGGGCGGTCTTGCGGAAGATCCGCCACCAGCCTTCCTGCAGGTTCAGCCAGCACGCGCCGACCGGGATGAACGCGTGGCGGATCCGGGGGTGGTCCTCCAGCCAGGTCCGGGTGGACAGGCTGTTGTGAGAGGACAGGTTGTCGGTGACGATCCAGATCTCACCGGTCGGGTTGGCGTCCTCGACCAGTTGCAGGAACTGCTGGTAGAAGACGCTGTTGCGGGAGGAAGCCGCCATGGTGATCTGCTGGCCGTCCCGTACGCGTAAGGCTCCGTAGACCCAGGTCTTCTCCGGCCCGCGGCTGTAGTCGAGCTCGGACTTGATGCGGTGCCCGTCCGGTGACCAGCCCGGTGCGGGCGCGAAGGTGCGCGGGATCACCGGCCCCAGCTCGTCGGCGCAGATGACCGTCGCGCCGTCGGGCGGCTGGGTGTAGAGGCCGATGATCCGCGTCCTTTTCCCGCGAAGTCCGGGTCCTTCGAACGGGTCCAGGACCGGGTGCGGCGCCAGCGCACACCCTCGGCGATCAGGATCCTGCGCACCTGGGAGCGGCCGACCTCGATGCCCAACTGCCGGGCCTGAGCAGCCAGGGAGTCCAGCGTCCACTCAGCCGGCCCCGACTCGTCGGCCGCCCACAGGTCCCCGCCGGGCTGCACCTCCAGCCTCCCCGGCGGCACCTCTTTGACCAGGGCGATAATCCGGGACCGCTCGGCCTCCGTGATCCGCCGCTTGCGGCCCTGCCCGCCCAGATCCTCCAGTCCCTCCAGCCCGGAGCGGTTGAAGCGGTGCAGCCAACGCCGCACCGTCTTCTGGCCGCAGTCCAGCTCCTCCGCGATCGCCGGAACTCGCAAGCCGGCCCAGCTCAGCTCGACCATCCGCGCCCGCATCACCGCATCTCGCGGCGCCTTGCGGGCCCGCGACAGCCGACGCACCACTGCCCGCTCATCCTCATCACGGCTTGGCCGTGCCCGTAACACCACCGTCCAGCACCCGCCCCCGAGCACCCGAACCACCCCGCCACCAGCACATATACCCACGGAAAGAGGAATCCAGCACTAGAGCAGCCGCAGGTCGACCGAGTCCGCCAGGGCCGCCAGCCCCGCGTCGCCCGGATGCAGATGGTCCCCGCTGTCGTACACGGGCAGGATCCTGGACGGCCGTTGCGGATCACGGACCACCGCGTCGAAGTCGAGCACGCCGTCGAAGGCCTCGCCGTCCCGGATCCACTCGTTCACCGCGACCCGCTCGGCGTCGACGGCGGCCGTGCAGCGGGCCTCGCCCTCGCACGGCAGGATCGTCGCCGCGAGCATCCTCACGCCCCGGGCGTGTCCGCGTGCCGCGAGCTCCCGCAGCCCGGCGATCACCTGCTCCGCCGAGGTGTCCCACCGCAGGTCGTTGATGCCCTCGAAGACGACGGCCGTACGGACCGACGGCTGGGCGAGGACGTCCCGGTCGAACCGGTGCAGGGCGCTCACCCCGGCCGCGTCCGTGGACACCCCGTCGCCGGGGTACCGGTCGGTGACCACCCGGTTGCCCGAGATGCCCTGGTTCAGCACTCCGTAGCGCGGTACCGCGCTCTGCGTCAGCAGGCCGGGCCAGCACGTCCGGCCACCGCCGGTTCGCGTCCACCGTGGACTTGTCGCCGTCGGTGATCGAGTCCCCGAGCAGCACCACGGACCCGGGCCCGCCGCTCACGTCGACGCCGGCGAGCAGCGGCCAGCTGGTGATCACCGAGGTGTACGCGCCCGCGGAGCCGTCCGCGGCGTGGTCGCCCGGCCCGCTGACGTACGACCGCTGCTGCGCGAGCCGGTGCACGGGCGCGGCCGCCACCGTCCCGGGCAGATGGAAGCTCACCAGCAGGTTGGCGTCCGCCGGGACGGCGAAGCCCAGCGGATCGCTGTACGCCTGGGCCCCGGCCGGGATCTCCACGCTCCGCGCACCGCCGAAGGACAGCGGCACCGGCGCCCCGCGCGCCGCCGCGCCCGACTCCTGCGCGGCGACCGTCGCGCTGCCGATCCGTACCGGCGCCGCCGCGAAGGTGTTGTCGAACCGCACCCTCACCCGGGGCCCGCCGGCCGACGTGTGCACCACCAGCCGCAGCGTCCGGTCCGTCCAGGGCCCCACGACGGTGTATCCGCCGGTGGACGTCGTCCAGCTGCCCGTCCAGCCCTGCGTCGCGGTCCGCACCGACACCGCGAACACGTGCAGCCCGGCCGCCTGCGGCAGCCGGACCGAGGCGACCGGGCGGCCCGGCGCCAGCGGCACCGTCACGACGTACAGGCGGGCCCGCTCGGAGCGTTGCCCGCCGGGCGTGTTGATGTGCGGCAGGGCCACCGCCTTCGTGGATAGCGGCCCGGTGCGCCAGTCGGGCGCGGTCAGCCGGTACCCGGAGCGGGTGCCGTTCGCGTACGTGATCACGCCCGGGCCGCCCACCTCGGTGCCGGCGGTGCCCGCCACCAGGAAGGCGAGTGCGTCCCCGCGCCCCGTGACCCGTACGTCCTGGCCGGCCGCGCGGACGTTGTCGGGCTCGCCGGGCTGCCGCCGCGGCCAGGTCAGCCGGGCCCCCTGGACGGTGAGGCCGCGGCCGGGCGTCCAGCCCGCGGCCGTGAGGTCCCGCGCCGACAGGGAGGCACCGGCACCGTCGAAGTCGGCCTGCGCGGGCCGGCCGTCGTCGCTGACGGCGACGTTGTCGAACAGCCGCTCAAGCGGCACCGGCGCGGCCCGCCGCTCCTCGACGGCCTGCGCCGGGACCGCCGGCATCAGGGACCCGCACAGGGCCAGGACGATCAGGATCCCCCGGACACATCGGCGCACGGCCGACTCCTCCCGCTCATCGACACACGACGCAACAGACGAAACGCAGGGACGGGACAGAAGACACGACGAAAGCCGAGGCGCACGACGCACGGTGAAACTAGGGAGACGGCAGGGGCACGTCAACGAGCCATGCGCGAACTCGGCGTGAACTTGTCAGGAATCGGCGAGCCCGCGCGCCTGTGGTGCGTACGGCGGTACGAATGACACGCTGGACGTATGAACATCCCTTTCCTGGGCAACCGGCGCCGGAAGCTCGGGGTTCCCGATCCGGCAGGCATCGCGGAACTCCTTGCCGAGTGTGAACTGCTGCGCTCCCAGGCGTCCCGGGCGGGCGTCCGGCTGGACGACTCGGCGGCCTCGCTGGAGGCGCTGGACCAGCTCGTGCCACGCTGGCGGGACGACGAGGAGACCCTGACCTGGCTCGGCAACGACGCCGGGCTCTACCTGGGCACCGTCATCGTGCGCACCGTGCCGGGAGCGGCCTGGGAGATCCGGTCCGACGGGCAGCCCGTCGTGCGGCTCGCCTCCGGCCGGGAGTTCGACGTCGTGGACTCCGGTCACGAGTGGGCCGCGAACGGGGTGCCCGAGCTGTCCCAGCTGTACGCGGAAGTCGCGGAGGCGTGAGACTGGTTCTCGGAACCCTTGACCTCCAGAGCCCCTGAGCCGCAGAACCTTTGGCCCAAAGTCCGCCGTAAATATGGCTAATGATCGAAAAAGTGCGTGTCGCTGGGCAAATCCGATCTTGCCTGGATACGTTGCGGCAACCACCACACAGCTGAGAGTGAGTAGGGCTGAGCATGGCCGTCGATCCGCTGATCGAGCTGCGTGACGTCAACAAGCACTTCGGGGAGCTGCATGTCCTTCAGGACATCAACCTCACCGTCGGGCGGGGGGAGGTGGTCGTGGTCATCGGCCCGTCGGGGTCGGGAAAGTCGACACTGTGCCGGGCGATCAACCGCCTGGAGACCATCGAGTCCGGACAGATCATCCTCGACGGGCAGCCGCTGCCGGAGGAGGGCAAGGCCCTCGCGCGGCTGCGCGCCGATGTCGGGATGGTCTTCCAGGCGTTCAACCTCTTCGCCCACAAGACCGTCCTGGAGAACCTCTCCCTGGGGCAGGTCAAGGTTCGCGGGCGCAAGAAGGAGGACGCCGACAAGCGCTCACGTGAACTCCTCGACCGGGTGGGCGTCGCCGACCAGGCGGACAAGTACCCGGCGCAGCTCTCCGGCGGCCAGCAGCAGCGCGTGGCCATCGCCCGGGCCCTGGCCATGGAGCCGAAGGCGATGCTCTTCGACGAGCCGACCTCGGCCCTCGACCCGGAGATGATCAACGAGGTGCTGGAGGTCATGAGGCAACTGGCCCGCGAAGGCATGACCATGATCGTCGTCACGCACGAGATGGGCTTCGCCCGCTCGGCCGCCAATCGCGTCGTCTTCATGGCCGACGGCCGGATCGTCGAGGACCGCACCCCCGACGACTTCTTCACCAACCCCACCAGCGACCGCGCCAAGGACTTCCTCTCCAAGATCCTCAAGCACTGAACGGGCGGGCACCGGACGGCTCATCGCATCGGACCTCGACTACGATGTGCCCTTCATCCCTGTCGGAGAGGGGGACTTCGCCGAAATCCGCCGAACCCGCCCGGGGTGAGCAGACCGCCCGCCCGCTCCGCGGGCCACTCCCGCCGGGTGCGGCCCCCACGGCCCTGTCGGCCACGGGGGCGGCGGTCCACATCGGCCAGACCCGTCCGGCGGCAGCCGGAGATCACTGCTCGCGCAGCGGAACCGACACGTACGACGGGTCGTTCGCCGGCGAGGAGAAGGTCAGCTGCGCGCCGGACGGGTTGTGCTCGATGTAGAGCGGGTCGACCGTGTCGACGACCAGGGCGAGGCGATGCCCGGCCGGGACGTCGTAGGCCGTGGAGTACAGCTCCAGGTCGAGGCCGAACGGCTTTCCGGGGGTGCGCCCGTGGAAGGTGTACGGCGTATTGGTGACCAGCTTGCCGAGGCCGAGCGGCCCCACGTCGTACAGGTAGGCGACGAGGGTGCCGCTCTCCTTGGTCGGGGTGACGGTCGTGTGCAACTGTGCCGTCCCACGCACCTGTTGGGTCGTGGCGTACTTCTCCGACTGCCACACGGCGGCCCAGCGGCGGGGGAGCAGCGGGATCGAGGCGACCGGAGGCAGCTGGGCCACCTGGTCGAGGATGTTCGACAGGAAGACGACTCCGCCGTCGGCCCCCGAGTTCACGTTCGTGTGGATCGTGGTCGTGCCCGCGAGGTCGATCTTCCGCTTCGTCGCGCCGGCCGACTTCCAGTCCGGGTAGCCCTCGTAGCCGCCCGCGGAGCGGGACTTGAGCTGGACGGGCTGTTCCCGGTCGATGCCGTTGTCCTCGCCCCTGAGGTAGTGGTCGAACCAGCGTTCGGTGTCCTTCCATACGTCGTTGGGCAGCCCGAACAGGCCGGTCAGCTCGGCGGTGGCGTGGTCGCCGGGGCGCATCTCCAGCCGCTTGGGGCCGGTCAGCTTCTCGTAGAAGTCGGCGTACTGGTTGGGCGGGAAGACCGTGTCGCCCCAGGCGTTGGCGAGCATGATCGCCGCGCCGTTCTTGTTGATCTGGTCGGCGTAGGTCGCGGCGGAACGTTTCTTCCCCCAGGCGATGAGCTCCGGCTCCTTCGCCAGGTTGGAGGCGTAGAAGTCGTCGAAGACCTGCCGGAGTTCGGCGCTCTGCCGGCCCGTGACCACGCTCGCGCCGTCCAGCAGAGCGGCCGCCTGGACGTGCTGGGTGCGCCCGGAGTAGATCGAGCCGATCAGGTCGGCCCAGCCGCTCAGTGAGGCGACCGCGCGGACCCGCTTGTCGTGTGCGGCGGTGAGCAGGCTGATGCCGGCTCCGTAGGAGACGCCCGCCATGCCGATGTGCCCGGCGTCCGAGGGGGTGTGGGCGAGCGCCCAGTCGATGACTTTCGAGGCGTCGGCCAGGTCGGGCGGGCCCGCGACTTCTATTTCGCCGCCCGACTGCCAGAAGCCGCGTACGTTGTAGGTGACGACGACGTACCCGGAGTCGGCGAGCTTCTGAGCCTGGGCCAGATACTCGACCTGGGGCAGACCCCAGCTCGTGGGCATCACGAGCAGCGGGTAGCGGTGCGTGCCGTCGGCTCCGGCCGGCGTGACGACGTTGGCCTTGAGGACGGTGCCGCCGTCGCCGGTGATGTCGACGAAGCGGATCGGGTTCGGCGCCGACTGGGCGGCGGGGGCGAGTCCGAGGGCTGTGCCGGCGACCAGGGTCGCCGAGACGGCGCCTACGGCGGTGGTGCGCAGGGCCTTGCGGTGGTGTCCCACGGGTCACTCCTCACGCGTGTCAGTGCAAAGTGACCAGACGGTAACCTCGGCCCTTTACCGCTGGTAACCCGTCGGTAAGTTACGTGCCGGTAACAGTTGTTGATCAGTGGAGGACTTCAGGAGGCCCGGTGGCTGTTGCGTGGAGCCGGGGCGGGCGGCGGTGTCTGCGCCGCGCGCGTCACGTCCTCCACGAGTTCGACGACATCCGGCCCGTACGCCTGCGAGTTGATCACCTTCAGCAGCAGCACGAACGAGTTGTTGCCGTACTTGCGGGCCAGCCGCTCGTGGTTACGGGCGAGATAGCGGGTGGTGGCCTGGTTGGTGATCGACGTCTGGCCGCAGAAGAGGAACACGGGGCGCGTGTGCTGGCTCCGCTGCGCGGTGAGCCGGGCGAGCAGCGCGTACTCCTCCTTGCCGTTCTCCACGCGATAGCGCTCGGAGCCGACCAGGAACGAGCCCCGGTCCGGGCTGGGTTCGGCGTCGACGTTCACCCGCACACCGGGCAGCAGGGAGGACAGGTGGGCCGCCATGCGGCGGTTGGACGCCGGGCCGCCCACGCAGAACTCGGTGCGCTCGCCGAAGCCCTGACGTGCCGTGTCGTGCGGAAGGATCTGGGCGTGGGCGTTGCAGTCCTTGATCAGCGCGGCGAGTTCGAGCAGCGCGAACACGTCGTAGCGCATCACGGCGAGTTCGGGCCCCGCGGCGCCCCGGTTCACCACCAGCAACGATTCCGAGTTGTCGGGCAGTCCGAAGAAGGCCTGTTTCCGGCGGAGCTTGCGCCTCCACAGATAGGTGCGGGCCACCCAGCCGAGCGCGGCGCTGATGCCCGCCGCGACCACCCCCAGGACGATGTTGCGCACGTCGTCATTCATGGGCGCGCATGGTAGCGGGCCCGGCGCACCGGTGTTCGACGCGTTCCTGACGCGGCCATGGCGATGAATTAAGCTGCGCGGACGGCCTTTCACTGGAGGTGCGGATGCGTCGCCCTGTCGCACGGAATCTGACTGTCCTGGCGGTTTCGGCCGCCGTGGTGGTGTCGGTGGGAGCGGCGGCGCCACCCACCGCGCAGAGCACCGGCGGTGAGAAAGCGCCCTTGGCCGTCGGCTACGGCGGCGCCGTCTCCAGCGTCGACCGAGACGCCTCCGCCGCCGGGATCGAGGTCCTGCGCAAGGGCGGCAACGCCGTCGACGCGGCCGTCGCCACGGCCGCCGCGCTCGGCGTCACCGAGCCCTACTCGGCCGGCGTCGGCGGAGGCGGCTACTTCGTCTACTACGACGCCAAGTCCCGCACGGTCCACACCATCGACGGCCGCGAGACCGCCCCGCTGACCGCCGACAAGAACCTGTTCGTCGACAACGGCAAGCCCATCCCCTTCGCCCAGGCCGTCAGCAGCGGTCTGAGCGTCGGCACCCCGGGCACGCCCGCCACCTGGCAGACCGCGCTGGACCAGTGGGGCAGCAAGCCGCTCGCCGGCGTCCTGAAGCCGGCCGAGCGGCTCGCCCGCGAGGGCTTCAGGGTCGACGAGACCTTCCGCTCGCAGACGGCGTCCAACGAGACCCGCTTCCGCTACTTCCCGGACACCGCCGAGCTGTTCCTGCCGGGCGGACAACTGCCGGTCGTCGGCTCCACCTTCAAGAACCCCGACCTCGCCCGCACCTACGCGGAGTTGGGAAGCAAGGGCGTCGGGACGCTCTACCACGGCGCGCTCGGGCGGGACGTCGTCCAGACGGTCAACAAGCCGCCGGTGGACCCCGACTCGGGCTGGAACGCCCGGCCGGGCGACCTGTCCGCGAAGGACCTGGCCGCCTACCGCCCCAAGCTCCAGGCTCCGACCAGGACCTCGTACCGCGGCCTCGGCGTCTACTCCATGGCGCCGTCCTCCTCCGGCGGTACGACGGTCGGCGAGGCGCTCAACATCCTGGAGCGGACCGACCTGTCGAAGGCGAGCCAGGCGCAGTATCTGCACCGCTACATCGAGGCCAGCCGGATCGCCTTCGCGGACCGGGGCCGCTGGGTGGGCGACCCGGCCTTCGAGGACGTACCGACGAAGGAACTGCTGTCGCAGCGGTTCGCCGACTCGCGCGAGTGTCTGATCAAGGACGACGCGGTGCTCACGAGTCCTGTGGCGCCGGGTGATCCGCGCGACCCGAAGGCGTGCGGCTCCGGGGGCACGGCCGCTCCCACCACCTACGAAGGTGACAGCACCACACATCTGACCGTGGCCGACAAGTGGGGGAACGTCGTCTCTTACACCCTCACCATCGAGCAGACGGGCGGCAGCGGGATCACCGTGCCGGGGCGGGGGTTCCTCCTCAACAACGAGCTGACGGACTTCTCCTTCACCCCGGCGAATCCCGCCGTCCACGACCCGAACCTGCCGGGGCCGGGGAAGCGGCCGCGGTCGTCCATGTCGCCGACGATCGTTCTCGACCGGCATGACAGGCCTGTGGTGGCGCTGGGGTCGCCGGGTGGGGCGACGATCATCACGACCGTCCTGCAGACGCTCACCGGGTTCCTCGACCGGGGGTTGCCGCTCGTCGACGCGATCGCGGCGCCGCGGGCCAGTCAGCGGAATGCCGCGCAGACCGAGCTGGAGCCGGGGCTGTACGACAACGCCGGGTTGAGGAAGCAGTTGGAGGCCGTCGGGCACTCCTTCAAGTCGAACCCGGAGATCGGAGCGGCTACGGGGGTTCAGCGGTTGCCGGGTGGGAAGTGGCTTGCGGCGGCTGAGACTGTGCGGCGCGGTGGGGGATCGGCGATGGTGGTGCGGCCTGTGCGTTGAGGCCGGGTGCGGGGCGTGGGGGCTGGTCGCGCCCACGCGGCGGAGCCGCCAATCGGCACAGTCCCGCGCCCCTCAGGGCGTTGCCGTCGTCTCCGTTCGGAACGTCAGGTGGCCGTCCTCGGTGTCCACCGTCACCTGGCCGCCCTCCGCCACCCGGCCGTCCAGCAAGAGCCGGGACAGCTCGTTGTCCACCTCGCGCTGGATCGTGCGGCGCAACGGGCGGGCGCCGTACTCCGGCTGGTAGCCGTGTTCGGCCAGCCATTCCACCGCTCGGTCGGTGAAGGTCACCGAGATGCCCTTGCTCCGCACCAGGGACCTGGTGCGGTCCAGCAGGAGGTTGGTGATCCGGCGCAGTTGTTCCGTGCCGAGCTGGCGGAAGACGACGATCTCGTCGATGCGGTTGAGGAACTCGGGGCGGAAGTGCTCGCGCAGGGGCCGCAGGATCTGTTCGCGCCGGGCCTCCTCGTCCGCGTCGGCACCGCCCGACGCGAAGCCCACGGAGGCGCCGCGGCGGGTGATCGCCTCGGAGCCGAGGTTGCTGGTCATCACGATGACGGTGTTGGTGAAGTCGACCGTGCGGCCCTGCGAGTCGGTGAGGCGGCCGTCGTCGAGGACCTGGAGCAGGATGTTGAAGACGTCCGGGTGGGCCTTCTCCACCTCGTCCAGCAGGAGCAGCGAGTACGGGTGCCGGCGGACGACCTCGGTGAGCTGGCCGGCCTCCTCGTGGCCGACGTAGCCGGGCGGGGCGCCGACCAGGCGGCTGACGGTGTGCCGCTCCTGGTACTCGCTCATGTCGAGGCGGACCATGCGGTCCTCGCTGCCGAACAGGGCCTCGGCGAGCGCCCGGGCCAGCTCGGTCTTGCCGACGCCCGTCGGGCCGAGGAACAGGAAGCTGCCGATCGGCCGGTCGGGGCTGGCCAGCCCCGCGCGGGAGCGCAGCACCGCGTCCGAGACGACCCGCACGGCCTCGTCCTGGCCGACCACCCGCTCGTGCAGATGCTCCTCCAGGTGCAGCAGGCGGTCCTTCTCCTCCTGGGTGAGGCTGCTGACGGGGATGCCGGTCTGCCGGGACACCACCTCGGCGATCGCCTCGGCCTCGACCACCAGATCCTGGCCCTCGTCGATCTCGTGGTCGCCGCCCGCCTGGGTGATCCGCAGCTTCAGGTCCATGATCCGGTCGCGCAACTGGGTGGCCTGCTCGTACTGCTCGTCCGCGACCGCCTGGTCCTTGTCCCGGGTCAGCTGCTCCAGCTCCCGTTCCATGGTCCGTACGTCGGTGCCCTTGGTGCGGGCGCGCAGCCGGACCCGGGCACCGGCCTGGTCGATCAGGTCGATCGCCTTGTCCGGCAGCCGGCGGTCGGTGAGGTAGCGGTCGGACAACTCCACGGCGGCGACCAGGGCCTCGTCGGTGTAGCGGACCTGGTGGTGGGCCTCGTAGCGGTCCTGGAGGCCGCGCAGGATCTCGATCGCGTCCGCAGCGGTCGGTTCCGGCACCATGATCGGTTGGAAGCGGCGGGCCAGCGCCGCGTCCTTCTCGATCCTTCGGTACTCCTCCAGCGTCGTGGCGCCCGCGATGTGCAGCTCGCCGCGGGCGAGGGCCGGCTTGAGGATGTTCCCGGCGTCCATGGAACTGCCGTCGCCGCCACCGGCACCGGCGCCCACGACCGTGTGCAGCTCGTCGATGAAGATGATCAACTGGTCGGAGTGGGCGCGGATCTCGCCGACGATGTTGTTCATCCGCTCCTCGAAGTCACCCCGGTAGCGGGTGCCCGCGACCACGCCCGTCAGGTCCAGGGCCACCACGCGGCGCCCGGTCAGCACGTCGGGCACGTCCCCCTCGGAGATGCGCTGCGCCAGCCCCTCCACGATGGCGGTCTTGCCGACGCCCGCGTCACCGATCAGCACCGGGTTGTTCTTGCCGCGGCGGGAGAGGACCTCGACGGTCTGCTCGATCTCCTGGTCCCGGCCGATCACCGGGTCGATACGGCCCTGCCGGGCCAGTTCGGTGAGGTCACGGCCGTACTTGTCGAGGGTCGGCGTGTTCGTCGGGCGCGGCCGCTCTGCCTGCGGGGGCTCCGGCGCCTCGGGCGGGCTGGAGGGGGCGAAGCGGGCCGCGTTCAGGATGTGCCCGGCGGCCGAGTCGGGGTTCGAGGCCAGGGCGCTGAGCACGTGCTCCGGGCCGATGTAGCCGTAGCCGCGGGCCCGGGCCATGTCGTGCGCGTCCAGCAGGGCGCGCTTGGCGGCCGGGGTGAGGGAGAGCGCGGTCGGCGGCGGTGTGTCGTCCGGGGTGTGCTGGGCCGGGCCCGACCGCTCGTCGATCTGCGACGCCAGCGAGTCGGGGTTCGCGCCGGCCTTGCTGAGCAGGGTCCGGGTGGGTTCGGTGGCGAGCGCCGCCCGCAGCAGGTGTTCCGTGTCGAGGTCCCGGCTGCCGTGCTCGGCGGCGTACTGGGCGGCTCCGCGGACGAGCTCCCGGGCCGGCTGGCTGAGCAGCCGCCCGATGTCGATCTGCCGGGGACCCGGGCGCGGTCCGCCGAAGAAGCGTGCGAGGAATTCTCCGAAGGGGTCCGAGCCGTAGCCCTCCGGGCTGGTGAAGCCGCTGCTCATGGGCCTTCCGTTCCCGGCGTCCCCGGCGCGCGGGCGGGGGACGCCCTCGCTGGTCGACGTGCCGGGGTCGGGTAACCCGGGTGGCAGCCCGTTACACCTGGGGCGCGAACACCTTGGGCGCGCTCGTAGAACACCTTCGCACGATCGTGGACGAGAGGCACCTTCTGGTGCATAACCAGGCAAGCCCGGCGTGCTTCAGCGCGCGGTCAGGACCCTCGGACCCGCCTCCGTGATCGCCACCGTGTGCTCCGCGTGGGCCGCGCGGGAGCCGTCGTCCGTCTTCAGGGTCCAGCCGTCGGGAGCCGCGTGGAAGCCGTCCGTGCCGCCTGCGACGACCATGGGCTCGATCGCCAGCACCAGGCCGTGCCTCAGCCGCATCCCGCGCCCCGGACGGCCCTCGTTCGGCACCGACGGGTCCTCGTGCATACGGCGGCCGATGCCGTGGCCGCCGAAACCGTCGGGGATGCCGTAGCCCGCGGCACGGCAGACCGTGCCGATCGCGTGGGCGATGTCGCCGATGCGGTTGCCGACGACGGCCGCCTCGATGCCGGCCGCGAGGGCCCGCTCGGCGGTCTCGATCAGGCGCAGGTCGGCCGGGCGCGGGGTACCCACGACGAAGCTGAGCGCCGAGTCGCCGACCCAGCCGCCCAGTTCGGCGCCGAAGTCGATGGAGACCAGGTCGCCGTCGCGCAGCCGGTAGCGGTCCGGGATGCCGTGCACGATCGCGTCGTTGACCGAGACGCACAGGACGGCGGGGAAGGGGGTCGGCGCGAAGGACGGCCGGTAGCCGAGGAAGGGCGAGGTCGCGCCCGCCTCGCGCAGCACGTCGTGCGCCACCTCGTCCAGTTCCAGCAGGGAGACGCCCACGTCGGCGGCCTTCTGCGCGGCCGTCAGGGCGCGGGCGACGACCTGGCCCGCCTCGTACATGGCGTCGATCGATGTATCGGTCTTCAGCTCAACCATGCCAATTACTATACCGGTATTAGAATGGGGGGCATGGTGCGCACCCCTCTCACCCCCGAAGAGCGCGAACGCGGCGAGCGGCTCGGCCGGCTGCTGCGCGAGGCGCGAGGCGACCGGAGCATGGCGGAGGTCGCCGCGAGCGCGGGCATCTCCCCGGAGACCCTCCGCAAGATCGAGACCGGACGGGCTCCGACCCCGGCCTTCTTCACGGTGGCCGCGCTGGCGGGCACGCTCGGGCTGTCGATGGACGAGCTGGCCGGGCAGTGCGTGCTGGTGCCGGTCTGACGCCGGTCTGACGTCCGCGGCGCTGAGGCTCCTGCGCCGCGTGTGAAAACTCCCCGTAGCACGGCTGTAACACGACTGGTGTTGCCTACTGAGCGGAGTGCTCCGGTCGGGTGGGAGTTGAGCGATGGCGGCGGATCGGCTCCCGGATGAAGTGCGGGAGTTCGCGCATTACCTGGACGGTCTGCTGGCACGCCTGGACCCGTCCGGGGGCTGGTGCGCGGTGTTCTGGCAGCGTGACCCCGAGGGCATGCGGGCCTGTCTCGACGGGCGTGAGATGCCGCCCTGGGACGTGGTCGAGGCGCTGCTGCGGGACCTCGCCGGGCAGTACGGCCCGGGGGGCGCGGCACCGGAGACGGAACGCGCCCGGTCCCTGCATGCCGCCGCGCTCGCCGCGTACGACGCCCGGCCCGGCGGCCGCGACGCCCTGAGCGACCGGCTCGACGTCATGCTCAGCGAGCAGAAATACGCCGCCGAACGCCAGGCGGACCTGACCCGCCTCCTCGCCACCGCCGCCACCCGCGAAGAGGCCGACACCCTTCGCCTCGACCTGGCCTGGGCCCACGACGACCACGAACGCGCGACAGCGCGCTGCGCGGAACTCCGGGCCAGGATGGCCGACTTGGACCGCCGCGAGCGAGGCGTGTCCCCCCTGGCGTGGGGTGCCGGGGATGGGCGAGGCGGTGGCATGCCGGGGGCTGCCGCAGGGGTGCCCGGCGGCGCCGGCGCGGCGGAGGCCGCGACTCCAGGCGGACGCGGCCCGCACGGCGGTGGTGCCCCGGACGCCGACGCTGCCTGGTCGGGCGCGTGGCGCAGGCCGAACGGCGGAGGCTTCGCGGGGGCGGAGGGGGGTTCGCGGTCAGGTTCCGGCAGGGGGGCGAGTCCCGGTGCGGCGGCGGATGGTGGTCAGTCGGCTGGAGGCCGTGGGTACGTGGGTGACGGTCCGGTGTCGGGCAGCGGTCGTGGGTATGCGGGCGACGGTTCGGCATCGGACAGCGGTCGTGGGTACGCGGGCGACGGTCAGGCCTCGGACAACAGCCGCATGCGATCAGCCAATGGCGGCCCGTATGACTCCGGGACGCCGGCCTCGCCCTGGCGCCGCGACGAGTCGGCGTCAGCCGCCACGGGTGCCGCCGGTCGTCGTGACCCCCGGTATACGGACGCCGGCAAAGGGTATGAGCGCAAAACTGGTGCCCAGGACGGCGCGTATCCAAAGGGGTGGGCCGCTTCGCGGGAGGGCTCGGCGGGCGGCACGTCTGGAACCTCTGCGGCTCCGGCTGGCCGGGATGTCCGGGACGGTGAGTATGCGGCGGGCGGGACCGATTCCGAAGGGGTCGGAGTCGGCGGTGCGTCTGGCGCGTTCGCGGCTCCGGTCGGCCGGGGCGGAGTCCGGGACGGCGCGTACGTGGCGGGTGGGGCTGCTTCCCGGGAGGCCGGAGCCGGTGGTACGTCCGGGGCGTTCGAGGCCCGGGGCCACCGGGCCGATGCGTTCGAAGGTGCATATCCGCAGGGCCGGTCTGCCTCCGGGGAGGCGGTAGCCGGTGGTGCGTCCGGCGTGTTCGAGGCCCGGGTCCGCCGGGCGGATGCCTTCGACGGTGTGTATCCGGAGGGCCGGGCCACCGCCCAGGAAGCCGCAGCCGGCCGCACGCCCGGTGCCTTCGCGGCCCCCGCCCCCGCCGACCCCGAGCCCACGGCTCCCCAGCCGGCCTCCGTACCCAAGCAACGCAAGCGCCGCCGCGGCAGTGCCCGTTTCGCCGGGATGGTCGAGGAGGAAGCCGCACCCGTCGTCGTGCCGCCCGCTGCCGCACCGTTGCTCCCCGAACCCGCCCCCGAGACCGGCCGCCGTACGCCGCGTGGTGCGCGGTTCGCCGGGGCCGCCGAAGAGGTGGGGGAGGAGCGGGCTGAGCCGCGCGCCCCGGCCGCCGGTGGGGCGGAGCGGACGGACGTCGTGCGGACCGTCGAGGCTCTCGCGCGGCTGCGGAAGGAAGGGCGCAGCGGCGAGGCGCACGCGCTGCTGGTCGAGGCCACGTCCTGGGCCCCGGCCCGGTTCCCGCTGCTCGCGGACGAACTGGAGCGGGCCGGGCTGGGTGCGGACTGGCAGACCCTGCTCTGGGAGGCCGCCTCGCTGCCCGCCACGCGGCTGGTCGCCGCGGCCGACGCGCTGGGTGCGGCCGGGCGCGCGGGCGACGGGCAGCAGATTCTGCGGCAGGGTGTCGCCCGGCCCGCGGGCGAGATCGGACAGGCCGTCCTCGGACTCGTCGCCGAGGGGCGTCACCGCGAGGTATGGGCGCTGCTCGACGCGTACGTCAGAGCCCGCACCCCCGAGGAGGCGGCCCGCAGCGCCGAGCCTGGCCCGCAGACCCTCGTACCGCTTCTGCTGGAGGCCGCCCAGGGCGTGTCGGACGAGCGCCGGTGGGACCTCCTGCACGCCCTCCGGGTCGCCGGATACCCTGCCTGACCGGGCATGTCGTGCCCCCGGCGACTCACCCACAGGAGTGCGAATCGCGCCCGGCACCGCGGGTTGGCGACGATGGTCTTGGCAAGCCCGGGCCGGAGGCTTACGTTCGTGGCTCTACGGCCCGCTTCTACGGGCGTAGAGGCGCTGACGTCGCGTCGAAGGAGCAGCTCATGGCCAACGTCGTACGTGCCGCCCTGGTCCAGGCCACCTGGACCGGCGACACCGAGTCCATGGTGGCGAAACACGAGGAGCACGCCCGCGAGGCGGCCCGCCGGGGCGCGAAGATCATCGGTTTCCAGGAAGTCTTCAACAGCCCTTACTTCTGTCAGGTCGAGGAGCCGGAACACTACCGCTGGGCCGAGCCGGTGCCCGACGGGCCGACCGTGCGGCGCATGCGGGCACTCGCGCGCGAGACCGGCATGGTGATCGTCGCGCCGGTCTTCGAGGCGGAGCAGCCCGGCTTCTACTACAACACCGCGGCCGTGATCGACGCCGACGGCACCTACCTCGGCAAGTACCGCAAGCACCACATCCCGCAGCTCAAGGGCTTCCGCGAGAAGTACTACTTCAAGCCCGGCAACCTCGGCTGGCCCGTCTTCGACACGGCGGCCGGCAAGGTCGGCGTCTACATCTGCTACGACCGCCACTTCCCGGAGGGCTGGCGCCAGCTGGGACTGAACGGCGCCCAGCTGGTGTACAACCCGTCCGCCACCCACCGGAGCCTGTCGTCCCACCTGTGGCGGCTGGAGCAGCCCGCGGCCGCCGTCGCCAACGCCTACTACATCGCCGCGATCAACCGCGTCGGACAGGAGGAGTACGGCGACAACGACTTCTACGGGACGAGCTACTTCGTCGACCCCCGCGGGCAGTTCGTGGGAGACGTCGCCGACGACAGCAAGGAGGAGCTCGTGATCCGGGACCTGGACCTCGACCTCATCGAAGAAGTGCGGCAGACGTGGGCCTTCTACCGCGACCGCCGCCCCGACGCCTACGAAGGACTGGTGCAGCCGTGACCAACGACCTGCTGGGTCGCCACCGGGCCGTGCTCCCCGACTGGCTCGCCCTCTACTACGAGGAGCCCATCGAGATCACCCACGGCGAGGGCCGCCACGTCTGGGACGCCCACGGCAACCGGTACCTCGACTTCTTCGGCGGCATCCTCACCACGATGACCGCGCACGCCCTGCCCGAGGTGACCAAGGCGGTCAGCGAGCAGGCCGGGCGGATCATCCACTCCTCGACCCTGTACCTCAACCGGCCGATGGTCGAACTCGCCGAGCGAGTGGCCCAGCTGAGCGGCATTCCGGACGCCCGCGTCTTCTTCACCACCTCCGGGACCGAGGCCAACGACACCGCCCTGCTGCTCGCCACGACCTACCGGCGCAGCAACACGATCCTGGCGATGCGCAACAGCTACCACGGCCGCTCCTTCAGCTCGGTCGGCATCACCGGCAACCGCGGCTGGTCCCCGACCTCGCTGTCCCCGCTCCAGACTTTGTACGTCCACGGCGGCGTGCGCACCCGCGGCCCGTACGCCTCCCTCAGCGACGACGACTTCATCGCGGCCTGCGTCGACGACCTGAAGGACCTGCTCGGGCACACCCGCGCCCCGGCCGCGCTGATCGCCGAACCCATCCAGGGTGTCGGCGGCTTCACCTCACCGCCCGACGGGCTGTACGCCGCCTTCCGCGAGGTGCTGCACGAGCACGGCATCCTGTGGATCGCCGACGAGGTGCAGACCGGCTGGGGACGCACCGGCGAGCACTTCTGGGGCTGGCAGGCCCACGGGCGCAGCGGGCCGCCGGACATCATGACCTTCGCCAAGGGCATCGGCAACGGCATGTCCATCGGCGGTGTCGTCGCCCGCTCCGAGATCATGAACTGCCTCGACTCCAACAGCATCTCCACGTTCGGCGGCACCCAGATCACCATGGCCGCAGGCCTCGCCAACCTCAACTACCTGCTGGAACACGACCTCCAGGGCAACGCCCGGCGCGTCGGCGGCCTGCTCATCGAGCGGCTGCGGGCCGCCGCCGCACACGTGCCGGCCGTACGGGAGGTACGCGGACGCGGACTGATGATCGGCATCGAGATCACCAAGCCGGGGACTAACGAGGCCGACCCGCAGGCCGCGGCCGCCGTCCTGGAGGCGGCCCGCGAGGGCGGCCTGCTGATCGGCAAGGGGGGCGGTCACAACACCAGCGTCCTGCGCGTCGCCCCGCCGCTGTCCCTCAACGTCGCGGAGGCGGAGGAAGGCGCCGCGATCCTCGAGAACGCTCTGAGGAGCATCCAGTAGCAGTGAACTGAACAAGGGAACGGCACCATGACCACCACCTTGGATTCCCTGGAACCCGCGCTGTCGGTCCGGCAGGTCCTCACCCTGGAGCGGGTGCTCGCCGGGGAGCCCGAGGTGGTGGCCGGCGCGAGCCACCTCGACCGGCCGGTGCGCTGGGTGCACGTCGCCGAGGCGGCCGACGTCGGCGTGATGCTCAGCGGCGGCGAGATGGTCCTCACCACCGGCGTGCTGCTCGCCGGCGACGAGGAGAAGCAGGCCGAGTACGTCCGGTCGCTGCACCGCGCGGAGGCCGCCGCCGTCGTCCTCGGACTCGGCCGCGCCTTCCCCGCCGCACCGGACGTGATGCGCCGGGCGGCCGAACGGTGCGGGCTGCCGATGGTCGTCCTGCACCGGCCCTTCCCCTTCGCCGAGCTGACCGAGGAGGTCCAGTCACGGCTCGTGCGACGCAAGTTCGCCGCCGTCAGCCTCTCCGAGGCCGTCCGCACCGAACTCACCGCCCTGATCACCGCGGGCGCCCCGCTGCAACGCCTGCTCGACGAGGTCGCCCGGCACAGCGCCTGCCCGGTCGTCGTCACCAACCTCGCCCACCGTGTCCTCGGCACGGCGGGGGAGCGGCCGGCGGTGGACGACGTGCTGCGCGACTGGGAGCGCATCGCCCGCCAGGCCGGCGGCACCGAGGGCGACGGCTGGATACGGGCCGAACTGGGCGGACGCGGGGAGCGCTGGGGCCGGATCGTGCTGTGCGGCTACCGGGGCGACACCGCCACCGGACGGCTGCTGGCCGACCGCGCAGCCGAGGCCCTCGTCCTGCACCGCATGCTCGGCGGCGGCGCCGCGTGCTCCTGGGAGGAGCAGTCCGCGCAGGGCCTGCTGACCGACCTGGTCAGCGGCGTCGTACCGGCGCGCCAGCTGCTGCCCCGGGCGCGCGCGGCCGGGCTGCCGGTCAACCGGCGGACGTTCGTG
Source organism: Streptomyces sp. DG1A-41 (assembly GCF_037055355.1). Taxonomy (GTDB): domain Bacteria; phylum Actinomycetota; class Actinomycetes; order Streptomycetales; family Streptomycetaceae; genus Streptomyces. The sequence continues at coordinate 7,610,344 of NZ_CP146350.1, forward strand.
CCGCTGGTCGTCCGTGACGGCGACACCTCCCGGCTCGACCGGCTGCTGCGTCTGCTGGGCCTGCCCGGCCTGGTCGCCGAACTGGCCGACGGAGCCACCGCCGTGCTGCTCAGCCTCGCCCGCGACCAGGACGCGGACGCCCTCGCCGCGCACTTCGCGACCCGGCTGCGCGCCGAGTCCGGCCCGGCCCGAACGGTCGTCGCCGCGGCCGACCCCCGGGTCGTCTGGGACGACGTCCCCGCCGGACTGCGCGAGGCCCAGCACGTGGCGGACGCCGTCGCCGACTCCGTCGCCGCCCTCGACCTCCCCCCGGTCGTCCGCCTGCGGGACGTCCACCTGCGGGGCCTGATCCGCCTGCTGCGCGATGACCCGCACGTGCAGTCCTTCGCGGAGCGGGAGCTGGACGGGCTGCTGCGCGAGGCCGACGAGGACCTGCTGTCCGTGCTGCGCACCTACCTCGCCACCGGCCGCAACAAGTCCCGGACCGCCCAGCTCCACCATGTCTCCCGGCCCGCCCTCTACCGCCGCCTGGAAGCCATACAGGTCCGCCTCGGGGTGGACCTCGACGACTTCGAGCAGGCCGCCTCGGTGCACATCGCACTCCTCGCGCACGACGCGCAACAGCAGTGAAACACCCGACCACCTGGGAAAACGGCGGTGAAACATGGGCTCACGGCAGAGTGACACGGTGACACGCCGCAGGCCTTCAGACGTGACACGGTGCAACTCAAAGAGGACTTCGCGACTTCCTAGGCTCACGGCACACCGAGCGACCGGAGGTCCCGATGAGCCGAGTGATCCGTGCCGCCGTCTTCCAGACCGCCTGGACGGGCGACAAGGAGTCGATGATCCAGGTCCACGAGCAGGCGGCCCGCGACGCGGCCGCGCAGGGTGCTCAAGTCCTGTGCTTCCAGGAGCTGTTCTACGGACCGTACTTCTGCCAGGTCCAGGACCCGGCCTTCTACGAGTACGCCGAGCAGATCCCCGAGGGCCCGATCGTCCGCCGCTTCCAGGCCCTCGCCAAGGAGCTGGGCATCGTCCTGGTCCTGCCGATGTACGAGGAGGAACAGCCCGGCGTCCTCTACAACACCGCCGCCGTGATCGACGCGGACGGCTCCTACCTCGGCAAGTACCGCAAGACGCACATCCCGCAGGTCAGGGGCTTCTGGGAGAAGTTCTACTTCCGCCCGGGCAACAGCGGCTGGCCGATCTTCGAGACCGCCGTGGGCAGGATCGGCGTCTACATCTGCTACGACCGCCACTTCCCCGAGGGCTGGCGGGCGCTCGGCCTCGCGGGCGCCGAGATCGTCTTCAACCCCTCGGCCACCTCGCGCGGCCTGTCCGGCTACCTCTGGCAGCTGGAACAGCCGGCGGCGGCCGTCGCCAACGAGTACTTCGTGGGCGCGATCAACCGGGTCGGAGTCGAGGAGTACGGCGACAACGACTTCTACGGGACGTCGTACTTCGTCGACCCGGAGGCCCAGTTCGTCGGCGAGGTTGCCAGCGACAAGGAGCCCGAACTGGTCGTCCGAGACCTCGACATGGCCAAACTCCGAGAGGTCCGCGACCGCTGGCAGTTCTACAGGGACCGCGCGCCCGGGGCGTACGGCCCGCTGACAGCACCTTAGAAACGCCCGCGAGGGGAGAGACTTCAGGGGCGCGGGACCGCGTTCGATATGCGGCTACCGCCGCGTGGGCGCGACCAGCCACACACACCGGCACGTACCGACTGCGAGGAGCGACCACGACATGAGCCGTACAGTCATCCGCGGCGGCCTCGTCATCACCGCATCCGACGAGATCCACGCCGACGTCCTGATCGAGGACGGCCGAATCGCCGCCCTCGCAACCTCCGGAACCCCCGCCGCCGAGGCCTTCACCGCGGACCGGACGATCGACGCCACCGGAAAGTACGTCATCCCCGGCGGCGTCGACGCCCACACCCACATGGAGCTGCCCTTCGGCGGCACCTTCGCCTCCGACACCTTCGAAACCGGCACCCGCGCCGCCGCCTGGGGCGGCACGACCACGATCATCGACTTCGCCGTGCAGAGCGTCGGGCACGCCCTGCGCGAGGGCCTGGACGCCTGGCACGCCAAGGCCGAGGGCAACTGCGCCATCGACTACGGCTTCCACATGATCGTCTCCGACGTGAACCAGGAGACGCTCAAGGAGATGGACCTGCTGATCGAGGAGGGCGTCACCTCCTTCAAGCAGTTCATGGCCTACCCGGGCGTCTTCTACAGCGACGACGGCCAGATCCTGCGCGCCATGCAGCGCTCCGCCGAGAACGGCGGCCTGATCATGATGCACGCCGAGAACGGCATCGCGATCGACGTCCTGGTCGAGCAGGCACTGGCCCGGGGCGAGACCGACCCGCGCTACCACGGCGAGGTCCGCAAGGCCCTGCTGGAGGCCGAGGCCACCCACCGTGCCATCAAGCTCGCGCAGGTCGCGGGCGCGCCCCTGTACGTCGTGCACGTCTCGGCCATGGAGGCGGTCGCCGAGCTGGCCCGGGCACGCGACGAGGGGCTGAACGTCTTCGGGGAGACCTGCCCGCAGTACCTGTTCCTGTCCACCGACAACCTCGCCGAGCCGGACTTCGAGGGCGCGAAGTACGTGTGCAGCACCCCGCTGAGGCCCCGCGAGCACCAGGCCAAGCTGTGGCAGGGGCTGCGCACGAACGACCTCCAGGTCGTCTCCACCGACCACTGCCCCTTCTGCTTCGTGGGCCAGAAGGAACTCGGCCGGGGCGACTTCTCCAAGATCCCCAACGGCCTCCCGGGCGTCGAGAACCGTATGGACCTGCTCCACCAGGCCGTCCTCGACGGGCACATCTCGCGCCGCCGCTGGATCGAGATCGCCTGCGCCACCCCGGCCCGGATGTTCGGCCTGTACCCGAAGAAGGGCACCATCGCGCCGGGCGCCGACGCCGACGTCGTCATCTACGATCCGCACGCCGAGCAGGTCATGTCGGCTGCAGAGCACCACATGAACGTCGACTACTCGGCGTACGAGGGCAAGCGCGTCACCGGCCGCGTCGAGACGGTCCTCTCGCGTGGCGTGCCCGTCATCACCGAGCGGGAGTACACCGGGCACGCCGGGCACGGCGTCTTCACCCCGCGTTCCACCTGTCAGTACCTCAACTAGGAGTGGTGGATGGACTTCGGACTCGTCCTACAGACCGACCCGCCGGCCTCGCGGGTGATCAGCCTGATGAAGCGCGCGGAACGCAACGGTTTCTCCTACGGCTGGACCTTCGACTCCGCCGTGCTGTGGCAGGAGCCGTTCGTGATCTACAGCCAGATCCTGGCCAACACCACGAAACTGAAGGTCGGGCCGATGGTGACGAACCCGGGCACCCGCACCTGGGAGGTCACCGCCTCCACCTTCGCCACCCTCAACGACATGTACGGCAACCGCACGGTCTGCGGCATCGGCCGCGGAGACTCAGCGATGCGTGTGGCCGGCCGCAAGCCCAACACGCTGGCCCGGATCAGCGAGGCCATGAAGGTCATCCGGGCCCTCGGCAGCGGGCAGGAGGCCGACCTCGGCGGCGGCACGGTCGTCCGCTTCCCGTGGATCAAGCCGGACGCCGAACTCCCCGTGTGGATGGCCGCGTACGGACCCAAGGCCCTGAGGATGACCGGCGAGGAGGCCGACGGGTTCATCCTCCAGCTGGCCGACCTCTATCTGACCGAGTACATGGTCAAGGCCGTGAAGGACGCGGCCGTCGCAGCAGGCCGTGACCCGTCCGAGGTGACCATCTGCGTGGCCGCCCCCGCCTATGTCACCGAGGACGACTCGCCCGAGGCGCTCGCCCACGCGCGCGACCAGTGCCGGTGGTTCGGCGGGATGGTCGGCAACCACGTGGCCGACCTGGTGTCCAAATACGGCGAGCACTCCGCGGCCGTCCCCGACGAACTCACCGACTACATCAAGGCACGGGAGGGATACGACTACTCCCACCACGGCCGCGCCGGCAACCCCGACACCCAGTTCGTGCCCGACGAGATCGTCGACCGGTTCTGCCTGATCGGCCCGGTCGAGAAGCACGTCGAGAAACTGAACGCGCTGCGCGCGCTCGGCGTGGACCAGTTCGCCGTCTACGACATGCACGACGCACAGGAAGCCGTGATCGACGCGTACGGATCACGGGTGATCCCGGCCGTCAACGGCTGACCCCTTCGCAGCACCCCTTCGATCTCCCCCTTCCCGTCGGCCAGGGAAGGGGGCCAGGACGCTCCCGAGCGCACCCCCCCGTCGGCATCACCCGCATGGCCTTTCCCGTCCCACCTCCCCTGATTGGCCCGGCCCATGACCGATACCGCTCCCACGGCCACACCGCCGACCACCCAAGTCACCCTCGCCGACGGCCGGGTGGAGATCGCCCCGGGCGCCCCCGCACCGACCGGTCCTTACGCCAACGAGGACCTGCTGCCGGTTCCCGTCGAGAAGCGCACCTGGACGACGTACAACTTCTCCGCGCTGTGGGTCGGCATGGCCCACAACACGGCCTCCTGGACCCTGGCCTCCGGTCTCATCGCCGTCGGCATGGACTGGAAGCAGGCGGTGTTCACCATCGCCCTGGCCAATGTGATCGTGCTGATACCGATGCTGCTCACGGGGCACGCCGGACCCAAGTACGGCATACCCTTCCCGGTCTTCGCCCGGGCCTCCTTCGGCATCCGCGGGGCCAACCTGCCCGCCGTCGTACGGGCCCTGGTGGCGTGCGGCTGGTTCGGCATCCAGACCTGGATCGGCGGCGAGGCCATCTACTTCCTGGCCGGCAAGCTCGTCGGCAGCGGCTGGACGGACGCGGCGAAGGTCGGCGGTTACGCCTGGACCATGTGGCTGTCGTTCGCGATCTTCTGGGCGTTGCAGGTCGTCATCATCTACCGCGGCATGGAGACCATCCGCCGCTTCGAGAACTGGGCGGCGCCCTTCGTGCTCGTCGGCGCGTTCGTGATGCTGTGGTGGATGAGCGACAAGGCGGGTGGCTTTGGCCCGCTGCTCGACCAGCCGTCGAAGCTCGGCTGGGGCGCCGACTTCTGGACGCTGTTCGCACCCGCGCTCATGGGCATGATCGGTTTCTGGTCCACGCTGTCGCTGAACATCCCCGACTTCACCCGCTACGGCAAGAGCCAGAAGGCGCAGACGTGGGGTCAGGCCCTCGGTCTGCCGACGACCATGACGCTGTTCGCGTTCCTGTCCGTGATGGTCACCTCGGGCTCGCAGGCGGTCTACGGCGAGGCGATCTGGGACCCGGTACAGCTCGCGGCCAAGACCGACAACACGGTGGGCCTGCTGTTCGCCCTCGTCACCGTCCTGGTGGCGACGCTGTCCGTCAACGTCGCGGCCAACCTGGTCTCGCCGGCGTTCGACTTCTCCAACATCGCGCCACGGAGGATCAGTTTCCGGGCCGGCGCGCTCGCCACCTGCGTCCTCGGGGTGCTGATCTTCCCGTGGAAGCTGTACTCCGACCCGCAGGGCTACATCTTCACCTGGCTCGGCCTGGTCGGCGGCCTGCTCGGCACCGTCGCGGGCATCCTCATCGCCGACTACTGGATCCTGCGCCGCGCCAAGCTCGACCTGGCCGACCTGTACCGCACGGGCGGCCGCTACTGGTACGAGGGCGGCTGGAACTGGCGGGCCGTCGTCGCCTTCGCGGTCGGCGGTGTCCTCGCTGTCGGCGGCGCCAGCTTCAAGCCGCTGATCGACGGCCGCCCCATCCCGGCGCTGGCCGGCCTGGCCGACTACGGCTGGGCGGTGGGCCTGGGCACGTCGATGCTGCTGTACCTGGTGCTGATGGCGGCACGAGGCCGGGACCGGACCCTCGTCTGACCGCGGACACGGACGCTGGAGGACGGTCAGCCCTTGCCGCCCTCCAGCGCGGCCACCGCTTCCTTCGCGGCCTTGATGGCGCCCTTGTTGATCGTGTCCGTGCTCGGCGCCTTCTTCGACTCGAAGTCGCTGCCGTTGTAGGTGATGACCACCAGCGCGTTGGAGGCGCGGACGAACACCTGGCCCTCGCGGGTCTCCTGCTTGTCCTCGGTGGTGAGGTTGACGATGGAGTACGCGGTGTCACCCAGGCCGGGGACGGCACCTCCGCCGCTCTTCTCCTCGGTGCGCCCCTTGTAGGCCTTCTCCGCCGCCTCGTCCGACTCCATCACCTCGAAGGACACGTCCAGCCAGCGGTAGTTGTACCCCTTGAGCGCGTTCCAGGAGCAGGTGCGGCGCAACGTCGAGTCCGTGGACGGGATCTCCTTGCCCGACGTCTTGGCGCCCGGCACCAGCGACTCGACCGTCTTCTTGGCGACGCTCTCGCACGGCGCCGGCGCGGCCGAGTAGGTCTTCGACACCGTCGACGTCGACGGGGCGGACGCGGACTGGGTCCCGGTCTTCTCGTCGGCAGGCTTGTGCTCGGCGGCCTGCGGCGCGGCGAGCGGGCCGGACGACAGTGCCCAGCCCGCCGCGGCGAGCACGGCCACCGGGGACAGTCGTGCGGTCAGGGCCAGGGGCAGAGGTAGGGAACGCACGGCGCCCTTCTCGTGGGGGACGGACGGTGCGGATCAGGTCCGCACGGCGGACGGGACGACAGTTTCACATGACTCCCTGTGGTGCGGAAGTCCGAACTCGCTCCGTGCCTGCGTGGTGACGGTGGCTCACTGTCGATGGTTATGGTTTCGGTCGGTTCGGTGGCGAGTGGGCTTTTTTGCCGGGCGCGTGAGGGCACAGGCGCGGGAATTCCGTTTGCACCGGTGCGCCAGGGCTGCGCAGCCTTGATCCATGCCTTCGTTACCCCCTGGGGCAAGTCAGGACATACCCCAACTCCCCGCTGTCCGAGAGGACATCCTCGCCTACTACGCCCTCGGCAAGGAGGACGCCCGCCTTCGGCAGGGCTCCGGCCGCCTGGAGTTCTGGCGCACGCAGGACGTGCTCCGGCGGCTCCTGCCCGCGCCTCCGGCACGCGTGCTGGACGTCGGCGGCGGCAGCGGTGTGCACGCGGAGTGGCTTGCCGAGGACGGGTACCAGGCCGAGCTCGTCGATCCCGTGCCGCTGCACCTGGAACAGGCGGCGCGGCTGCCCGGCGTCTCGGTCCGTGCCGGGGACGCCCGGGCCCTGCCCGCCGAGGACGGCGCGTACGACGTGGTGCTGCTGCTCGGCCCGCTGTACCACCTGCCGGAGCGGGCCGACCGGGTCCGCGCACTGAGTGAGGCGCGCCGGGCGGTGCGGTCCGGAGGTCTGGTCGTCGCGGCCACCATCAACCGGTACGCGGCCCTGCACGACCTGCTGCGCGAGGAGCGCTACTTCGAGCCCGCCCACCGGGCCCGGACCGACTCCGTCTCGGAGCACGGCCGGCACCCCTCCCAACAGGAGGGCAGTCTCTTCACCACCGCGTATCTCGCCCAACCGGACGAGCCGCCAGGGGAGTTCACCCAGGCGGGACTCGCCGTCGACGGCCAGTACGGCGTCGAGGGCGTCGCTTGGCTCATGGGCGGTGTGGAGCAGTGGCTGGACGACCCGGAGCGCCGCGAGGCCGTCCTGGCCGCGACCCGGCGCATCGAGTCCGAGCCGGCGCTGCTGGGCGCGAGCGGCCACCTGCTGACGGCGGGAAGACGACTGCCCTGAGCGGCGCCCCCCCGTAAGGGGTCCTCGCACTATGTCCGCGCCCGGGTCCCGCGGCCTGGCACCGCACCTCGCTGCGTTGCCGAAACGCCCACGTGGCTCCTCCCTCGCTCTCGGCTCCGCTCGAGCGGGGGCACTCCTGTCGAGGGCGCTCCGGTGCCTTGCGACGCACGGCGCCGGACCACGCGACCTGATCGGGCGCTCACAGTGCAAGGCCCCCCGAGGAGCCATGGCCGCGGCCGGCTGCGGTTGCGCGCCTGCGCTGCCGCGTCACCACGTGAGAACCGCGTTCGGACCAGACAGTGGCAGACGGGTCGGAGTAGCCCCGCCGCGCGAAGGCCCGCCGCACCGAACGGGCCCGCACGCCCGAGACCCATGCCGCTCGCCGCCGTGGCCGCCGATCCGGCGGCGTCATGGGCGCGACCCCGGGCGCGACGAATGCCCCGGGTATCTGGGAGAAATAGCCTCAATCCATCCCATTGCCGCGGTATGGACGACCGCTCCCACTTGTCGCATGGGATAAATCCAGCCATGAACCATTGACCGAATCTGGTGTTAGCGCTAACACTCTTCCTCGTGCCGATGGCGCATTCGCCTGCCGGCCGCCTGTGAGCCCCACCTCGCCGGGCACCCGACTTTTAGCGCTTTTGCCTGTTCACTGCCCTCGCCACCGCTGACGAGGCGCCCGACGGAGCGTAAATGTGATCGATAACATCTCAACCGCCGTGTCCTCACCCCCGGGAGTCAAAAGCCGCCACTCCCCGGGCGGTACCCCCGCCGGCAGCCCGGGCGGGACCGGATCCGCACCACCGTCGAGGCGTACCTGCTGCTCACACCGAGCCTCGCCGGGCTCGTGCTCTTCCTGGTCGCGCCGATCGCCGGGGTCGTCGTCATCAGCTTCTTCGACTGGAACCTGATGGGCACCCCGCGTTTCGTCGGGCTGGCGAACTACCGCGAGATGATGGGCGACAACGAGGTGTGGCGCGCGATGCGCAACACCGTGTACTACGTGCTGCTGAACATCCCCGCGCAGACCGTGCTGGCCCTGCTGCTCGCCCTGGCGATGAACCGGAAGCTGCGCGGCGGCAAGGTGTTCCGGGTGCTGTTCGTCCTGCCGTGGATGGCCATGCCGGTGGCCCTCGGCATCGTCTGGAGCTGGGCGTTCGACCCGCAGCACGGCGTGGTCAACCAGTTCCTGGCCCTGTTCGGCGTGGACGGCCCGGCGTGGCTGTCGTCCACCGGCTGGGCGATGCCGGTGCTGGCCTCGGTCAACATCTGGCAGTACACGGGCTACACCATGCTGTTCCTGCTGGCGGGCCTCCAGGCGATCCCCGAATCGCTCTACGAGGCGGCCGACCTGGACGGGGCGAAATCCGTGCAGCGCTTCTTCCGGATCACGCTGCCGCTGCTGCGCCCCTCGATGTTCTTCGTGCTGGTGACCAACACCATCGGGTCGTTCCAGATGTTCGACACCGTCTACGTGATGACCCAGGGCGGGCCGGGCGGGTCGACGGACACGATGAACTACCACATCTACCAGCAGGCGTTCCAGCTGTTCCGCAGCGGCTACGCCTCGGCGCTGGCGATGCTGCTGTTCGCCGTGATCCTGCTGGTGACGGCAGTCCAGGTCCTGTACTTCCGCAAGCGCACCGTCTACGACTTCAGCTGAGGACGGCCACGACCATGTCTTCTCTCTCCACCGCCGTCCGCAGGACAACGCTGTACGGGATCCTCGCCGCCGGAGCGCTGCTGTCGGTCGCCCCCTACCTGCTGACACTGAACGGCGCGCTCAAGCGGCCGTCGGACCTGCTGTCCACCGAGGCCTGGGTTCCCGCGCATCCGGCCACGTCCGGCAACTTCGCCGCCGTGTGGAACCAGTACGGAATGTCGTCCTTCCTGCTGCACACCCTGGTCGTGGCGGTCCTCGTCACCGCCGGGCAGGTGGTGTTCAGCGCACTGGCGGCGTACGCGCTCGCCCGGATGGAGTTCCCGGGGCGCGACTGGCTCTTCTGGGGCTACCTCGCCACCATGATGGTGCCTCAGATGATCACGCTCGTACCGCTGTTCCTGATGATGCGTGAAATGGGCATGGTGGACACGTACGCGGGCCTGATCCTGCCCACCGTCTTCGGCACCCCGTACGGCGTCTTCCTGGTTCGTCAGCACTTCCGCACCGTCCCCAAGGACCTGGAAGCCGCCGCCCGCATCGACGGGGCGAGCACCTGGACCATCCTCGTGCGGATCATGCTGCCGCTGAGCCGTCCGATCCTCGCCACGCTCGCGATCATCACGTTCGTCAACACCTGGAACAACCTGATCTGGCCGCTGATCATCACCAACAGCGACCGGACCCGGGTGGTCACCGTCGGCATCGCCGCCCTCCAGGGCGAACACGTCTCCGACCTGCCGCACATCGTGCTGGCCGGAGCCGCGCTGGCCCTGTTGCCCCTGATCGCCGTGTTCCTCCTCTTCCAACGGCACATCGTCCGCTCCATCGCCCTCACCGGCCTCAAGTAGGCCGCCCTCCGCCCCCCCCGCACTGCCTCGATCACCCGCACCGAAAGGGACGCCCAGCCATGTCCGCATCCTCCAGAAGAGCCCTGGCCGCCACGGCCACCGGCGCAGTCCTGCTCTGCCTCACCACTGCCTGCGGCTCGTCCGGCTCGGACACCGCCTCGTCCGGCGGTACCGTCACCCTGCGGTACGCCATCTGGGACGCGGTCCAGGAGCCGGCGCTGAAGAAGTCGATCGACGCGTTCGAGAAGCAGCACCCGAACATCAAGGTCAAGATCGAGCTGAACGCCTGGGCGCAGTACTGGAGCAAGCTGCAGACCCAGATGGCCGGCCGCACCGCGCCCGATGTCTTCTGGGACCACGTGGCGTACTTCCCGCAGTTCTCCCAGCAGGGCGTCCTCGCCGACCTCACCCCGTACATCAAGGCCGACAAGCTGGACACGTCGATCTACGACGCCAAGCTACTGGCGGGCTGGCAGCAGGACGGCAAGCAGTACGGCCTGCCGAAGGACTGGGACACCATCGCCCAGGTCTACAACAAGACCATGCTCAAGAAGGCGGGGCTGACACAGGACGAGCTGGGCGGCCTGTCCTGGAACACCACCGACGGCGGCAGCTTCGTCAAGGCCCTGCAGAAGCTCACCATCGACGTCAACGGCAAGCACCCGAACGAGAAGGGCTTCGACAGCAAGCACGTCAAGCAGTACGGTCTCGCGCTCGGTTCGTCCAACGGCCAGACGGACTGGTGGAACGCGGCCCTGCAGAACGGCTGCAAGCTCCAGGACAAGGCGTGGGGCAAGTGGACGATCAACCAGCCCTCCTGCGTGGAGGCCATCCAGTTCATCCGGGACTTGCGGCTGAAGTACCACGTCGCGGTGCCGGCCTCCGTCACCAACACGCCGAACGGGGCGTCCCTGCCGCAGGTGCTGGCCCGTAAGCAGGCGGCCGTGGTGTGGGACGGCAGCTGGGATCTCAACGCCTACCAGAGCTCGATGAAGGGCAACTTCGGCGTCGCCGAGCTGCCCAGCGGCCCGGTCGGGAAGGGCACGGTGTACAACGGGCTCAGCAACGCCCTGTACGCGGGCAGCAAGCACCCCAAGGAGGCGTGGGAACTGGTGAAGTGGCTCGGGTCCGAGGAGTCCCAGAAGATCATCGTCTCCGAGGGGTCGGTGTGGCCGGGCATTCCCACGCTCAACAAGGACTTCGTGGCCGTGTGGAAGCAGCGGGGTGTGGACGTCAGTGCCTTCTCCAAGGAGGCTGAGGGCACGACCGCCGGGTATCCGCTGACCACCTCCTCGGCGACGTACAACGTCAAGGTGCAGGACGCCTTCAACCAGGTGTGGCTGGGCCAGCAGTCCCCCCAGGCGGCGGCGGACTCCGTCAACGAGGAGTCCAACGCGGCCGTCAAGTAGGCAGCCTCCGGCAGCAGGCGTCACGACCGACGATCCATACGGAGTTCAACGGACATGCAGAACCACACCCCGGCCCGCCCTGACGAGGAGCCGTCCCAGGGCGGCGCCGACCGCCAGCGGTCCGTCAGCATCTTCGACGTCGCCAAGGCGGCCGGGGTCTCCCACCAGACCGTCTCCCGGGTGGTCAACGGCAGTCCCAAGGTCAGGAAGGCCACCCGGGAACGAGTGCTGCAGGTCATCGACGAACTCGGTTACAAGCCCAACCGGCTCGCCCGGGCACTGGCCGGGGGAGTGGTGCGCTCGGTCACCGTGCTCACCTCGGACACCACCCTGTACGGCGCCTCCCTCGCCCTTCGGGGCATAGAGGAGGCGGCCCGCGCGGCGGACTTCGCCGTGTCGGTCAGCGTCCTGGACGAGAACTCACCGTTGACGCCGGACGACGTCGCCGGGCGGCTCGCCCGCCCCGGGGAACCCGTCCTGGTGATCGCCTTCAACGCGCCCGGCGAACGGGTCTGGCGGGCGTTGCCCGCCGAGTTCCCGGCGGCCGCCGTGGTGGAGCGGCCGCAAAAGGCCGGGCAGACGGGCGGCAGGCCGGAAGCCTGGCTCGACGACCGGGCGGCGGCGGCGCAGGCCACCCGGTACCTGCTCGGCCTCGGCCACCGCACCGTCCACTACATGACGATCCCGTCCTCGACGGCCAGGGTCGGGCAGCGCGCCGAGGGCTGGCGGGACGCTCTCGGCGCCGCCTCTCTGCCCGTACCCGAGCTGCTGGAAGGCGGCTGGAGCCCGCGATCCGGGTATCTGGCCGCCCGCACCGTGGTCGCCGACCCGCAGGTCACCGCCGTTCTGTGCGGCAACGACGATCTCGCGCTCGGTGTTCTGCGGGCGGCCCGGGAGGCGGGCCGTGACGTGCCGGGCGAGCTCAGTGTCATGGGCTTCGACGACGCGCCGTACGCGGCGTACACCCATCCCACCCTGACCACCGTACGGCTGGACTTCGAAGGGCTGGGGCGGGGCGCTTTCGGGATGCTGCACCGGCTGCTCGACCCGGACAACGCCCCGGCGCCCTCCCTGTGGGCCGAACCGGAACTGATCGTCCGGGAGAGCACCGGCCCGGCGCCGCACCGGCCCGCCTGACCGCCCCTGCTCCCGGGGCCCTCCTGTTCCCGCCCCAACCCCCTACCGCTCCGTCCGCGGGGGATGTGAGCGATAACATCCCGGTTCCCCCGATCCGTCCTCCCGCAGTGCCGCGGGAGGAGAAAGCCAGGTTTCCATGTCCCTCGACACCCGCACCCCGGGCGCCGCGCCGCCCGGCCGAAGAAGAGCACACCTCACCAGAGCACTGCTGGCCTGCGCGGCCCTCGTAGGCACCGCACTCGCCGTGCCCCAGCCGGCAGCCGCCGCCACCCAGACCTTCACCGTCGACCTCGGCACGACCACGGGAACCGTCCTGCGCGGCTCCAACGGCGCGCTCTACGGACAGAGCGACGACGGCGTCCCCAGCGACAACCTGCTGGCGCCCCTGAAGCTCACCACCGGATCGCAGAAGCCCCCGAACGGTGCCCAGCACCCCAACGGGGACATCCTGGACGTGGCCCCGTCGTTCTTCCGCAACGGCGGCGGCACGATGTACACCAACATCCAGGACATGTACTCGGACTGGCCGTACCAGAACCTCGGCCTCAGCGACTACCTCACCAAGGTCGACAGCGCCGTCAACGCGATCAAGGGGACCTCGTACGCCGACAAGGTCGTCTTCGTCCCCTTCAACGAGCCTGACGGCATCTGGTACACCGGCATCAGGAGCAGCGATGCCACGACTTACCAGGCGGCCCTGAACAAGTTCAACTCCGACTGGAGCACCGTCTACGACCGGATCCGGAGCATCATCCCCGACGCGAAGATAGGCGGGCCCAACACCGCCAACTGGAACAGCAAGTTCTTCGGCGACTTCCTGACCTACGCCAAGTCCAAGAACCAGCTGCCGGACGTGTTCACCTGGCACGAGCTCGGCCCGGGCTCCCTCGCCTCGTACCGCGGCCACTACGCCACGTACCGCTCCCTGGAGAGCGCCCGCGGCATCAGCCCCATCACGGTCAACATCGACGAGTACGCCAACCGGCGCGACCTGTCCGTGCCCGGCCAGATGGTGCAGTGGGCCGCGATGTTCGAGGACACCAAGGTCTACGCCCAGCAGCCCTACTGGGACGCGGCCGGCAACATGGACGGCAACACGGCCCTCACCAACAGCCCCAACGGCACGTGGTGGTTCTGGCGCTGGTACGCCGGAATGACCGGGCAGACCGTCAAGGCGACCCCGCCGCAGCCCAACGTCCAGGACACCCTCCAGGGCATGGCCTCGCTGGACACCGGCCGCAAGCAGGCCCAGGTCGTCCTCGGCGGATCCGCCACCGACACCGACGTGGTGATCAACAACATCCCGAGCACCACCTTCGGCAGCAAGGTCGAGGTCACCGTGCAGGCCCTGGACTGGTCCGGCTACGACGGCGTGTCCGCGCCGCCGCAGACCATCTCCCGCGCCGCCTTCACCCCCTCCAGCGGGTCCATCACCGTTCCGCTGACCGGCCTGAACCGCATGTCGGCCTACCGCATCACGGTCACCCCGAACGGCGGTGGCACCGCCGCCACGCCCACCGTGCCGCAGAGCACCTCGTACGAGGCCGAGAACGCCACCGTCACCAGCGGCACGATCAGCACCCAGGGCAACGGCGCCAACTACAACGAGGCGCAGAAGTACGCCGCCTCCGGCAACAAGGACGTCACCGCCCTCAACCAGGCGACCAGCGAGGTCGACTTCGCCGTGAGCGTCCCGTCGTCCGGGACGTACAACCTCCGGATCTTCTACGGCAACCAGACCGGCACCCCGGCCCAGCAAGCGCTGCGGATCGACGGCGCCGACCCGAAGTTCGTCACCTACCCGTCCACCCTGAACTCCGGGTACCGGGGCACGGTCACCGTCCCGGTGACACTGAGCGCGGGCAGCCACACCATCTCCCTCGCCAAGTCCGACGCCACCCTGGGCACCGGCGTGGGTGACGTGACCCTCGACAAGATCGACCTGGCGGCCGCGCAGAGCAACCCGGAGACGCTGTACGAGGCCACGTTCGCCGACACCAGCGGCACTCCCGGCTGGTCGTACGCGGACGTGGGCGAGGCCGGGACCGGCGCCGTCGTCCTGGACTCCGGCGACAGCACCACGTTCGACGCCTACGCGCCCACCAACGGCTACTACACCGTGAAGACCGACTACGCCTCCACGGGCGGAACGGCCGCCCTGGCCCTGAACGGCACCACCGTCGCCACCCTGGCCAACTCCAGCGGCGCGGCGGCCACCGCGAGCAACCGCCTCTACCTGGTGGCCGGCATCAACCGGATCAAGGTCAGCCCGAACAGCGGCGCCACGGTCACCCTGCGGGACCTGAAGGTGGCCGGCTCGGGTGACACCACCGGCGTCACCAAGATCGAGGCCGAGAGCGGCACCCTGGCCGGCGCGGCCAGGATCCAGTCGAACGTGTGGAGCTCCGGCGGCAAGAACGTCGGCTACATCGGCAACGGCAGCGCCAACACGCTGACCTTCGGCAACATCAGCGCCCCGGCCGCGGGCCGGTACGCGGTGGTGATCCACTACGCAAACAACGACCGGTCGGGCACCGGCAGTTACAACACCAACGTCAAGTCCCGCACCGCCCAGCTGACGGTGAACGGCGGCACCCCGGCCACGTCGACCTTCCGCAACACCTACGGCTGGAGCGACTTCTGGTCGCTGGGCACCACCGTCGACCTCAACGCCGGAACCAACACCCTGAAGATCTCCAACTCATCCGCCTACGCACCCGACATCGACTACATCGAGGTCGCCCGGGTGAACGGCTGACCCTTGGGGCCGCCGCCGAACCCGGCGGCGGCCCTCTTTCCCCGCATGCCGCCGCCCGTCCCCGCCCCGACCGCCCCAGCCCGAAAGGCCGCCATGCCGAACATCGCCCACGATCCCGAGCACCGCCTGTGGGTCCTGTCCGGACCCGGCTCCAGCTACGTCCTCCACCTCGACGACGACCACCGACTGCGCGGTCTGCACTGGGGCCCCCGACTCACCCTCGAACAGGCCCTCTCCCTCCTGGACCGCCCCCAGCCCGGCCGCCGGTCGTTCGAGGACCCCGCCGACGGCACCCTCGACCTCGACACCGCGGGAGCCATGCGCTACGCCCACGCGGGCGTCCAGGTCCGCTTCCCGGACGGGGTGCGCGACCTCGAAACGCACCCGGCAGGCGAGAAGGTGCTGCACCACGAGGACGGCACGGAACTGGTCCTGCGGTTCGCCGACCGGCACTACCCGCTCACCCTCGAGGCCCACTACCGCCTCCGCACCGGCACCGACGTCATCGAACGCCACCTGGTCCTGCGTCATACTGGGGCACCTGCCGACGACACGATCACGATCGTCCGCGCCGACTCCGCCACCTGGGTGCTGCCCAGGCTGGGCGAGTACCGTCTGAGCCAGGTGCGAGGCCAGTGGTGCGCCGAGACGCGTCTGAACAGGACGTCGCTGCCCTACGGCGAGACCGTCCTCACCAGCCGCCGGGGCACCACCGGACACCAGACCAACCCGTGGGCCATGATCGACGACGGTGGCGCCGACGAGGTGCACGGGGCCGTCTGGTCGTGCGCCCTAGCCTGGAGCGGCAGCTGGCGGCTCACCGCCCAGCGGCTGCCCACGGAACGGGTCACCCTGTCCGCGGGGTTCGGCCACGACCCGGTCACCTGGGAACTGGCGCCGGGTGAGGAACTAACCACCCCCGTCTGTGCCGGGGCGTACACCGAGGGCGGCTTCGGAGCCGCCAGCCGCCTGTGGCACCGGCACGTACTGGACCACGTACTGCCGCACCCTGAGGAAGTGCGGCCGGTGCTCTACAACTCCTGGGAGGCCACCGAGTTCGACATCGACGTCACCCGGCAGATGGAACTGGCCGAGAAGGCCGCGGCACTCGGCGCCGAGCTCTTCGTGATGGACGACGGCTGGTTCGGCGCCCGCACCCACGACGCCGCCGGACTCGGCGACTGGAGTCCCAACCCCGACCGCTTCCCCGACGGCCTCACCCCCCTCATCGACCGGGTGCACGACCTCGGCATGCGGTTCGGCCTGTGGGTAGAGCCCGAGATGGTCAACCCCGACAGCGACCTCTACCGCGCCCATCCCGACTGGGTGCTGCACCACCCCCACCGCCGCCGCACCGAGCACCGCAACCAGCTGGTGCTCAACCTCGCCCGCCCCGACGTGGCCGCCTGGCTGCACGGCCGGCTGGACGAACTGGTGTCGAAGAACGCCGTCGACTTTCTCAAGTGGGACATGAACCGGCCCTTCACCGAGGCCGGATGGCCCGACGCCGGGGGCGATCCCGACCGGCTGTGGATCGATCACGTGCGCAACCTCTACGCCCTGCTCGACCGGCTGCGCGCCGACCACCCCGGGCTCCGCATCGAGACGTGCAGCAGCGGGGGCGGCCGGCTCGACCTCGGCATCCTCGCCCGCACCGACCAGGTGTGGACCTCCGACAACACCGACGCGCTGGACCGCGTCGAGATCCAGCACGGCTTCTCACAGCTGTACCCGGCCCGGGTCATGGGTGCCTGGGTCACCGACAGCCCCAACCCCTACACCGGGCGCCGCGTGCCCCTCGACTTCCGCTTCCACGCCGCCATGAACGGCGTCCTGGGCATCGGCGGCGACCTGAACCGCTGGAGCGAGGCGGAGCTGGGCCGGGCAGCCGAACACGTCACCGCGTACAAGCGCGTGCGGCACCTCGTGCAGCTCGGCGTGCAGCACCGGCTGCGGCCCCGCGACGGCGGGGAGCTGAACGCCGTGCAGTACGTGGCTCCCGACGGCAGGGAGATAGCCGTGATCGCCCTCAGAACGGCGCGGCACTTCGGCCACCACGACCCGGCCCTGCCGCTGCGTGCCCTCGAACCCGCGGCACGGTACCGGGACACCGTCACCGGAGTCGTGCACCACGGTGCCATCCTCCTCACACACGGCCTGCATCTGGACCTCGCCGCCGACGACTACGCGTCCACATTGGTCCACCTGATACGGGAGCCCGCCTGATGACGCGGCCGACAGGACGAAGCCGGGCCGTGCCGGAGGCGGGCAGGAAGGGGGCGCAGGTGATCGGTCACCGCTCCAGTGTGTGATGAACTCTCAGGTGAGCGGCCTGGTTCGAGGAGCATTTCGCCTCATCGACAGTCTGCGTCATCATGTCTGCCTGCGAGCCGATAACCGCGAGGTGAAAGACCGCATGTTCACCACCCGCCCCACCCTCCAGGGCACCTTCGGCATGGTGTCCTCCACACACTGGCTCGCCTCGCAGTCGGCGATGGCCGTCCTGGAGGACGGCGGCAACGCCTACGACGCGGCCGTGGCGGGCGCGTTCGTGCTGCATGTCGTCGAGCCGCACCTCAACGGCCCGGCCGGCGAGGTGCCGATCCTGCTCGCCCGGCCGGCGGCGAGGTGCGGGTGCTGTGCGGGCAGGGCGTCGCACCGGCCGGGGCGACGGTCGCCCACTACCGGGGCCTCGGCCTGGACCTCGTCCCCGGCACCGGCCCGCTCGCCGCCGCCGTGCCGGGGGCGTTCGACGCCTGGATGGTGCTGCTGCGCGACCACGGCACCAAGTCCCTCGACGAGGTCCTGAAGTACGCCGTCGGGTACGCCGAGCACGGGCACCCGCCCGTGGAGCGCGTCGGCGAGACCGCAGAGACCGTGCGCGAGCTGTTCGAGACGGAGTGGACTTCGTCGGCCGACGTCTACCTGCCCGGCGGGAAGGCCCCGCGCCCCGGCGAGCTCTTCACCAACCCCGCGCTCGCCGCCACCTGGAAGCGCCTGCTCGCCGAGACCGCCGGAGCGGGGGACCGGGAGGCACGGATCGAGGCCGCGCGGGAGGTGTGGCGCTGCGGCTTCATAGCCGAGGCCCTGGTCCGGCAGGCCGGGCGGCCCACCATGGACACCAGCGGCGAACGCCACACCGGTACCCTCACGGCCGCCGACCTCGCCGCCTGGTCCGCCGGCTACGAGACACCGGTGACGTACGACTGGAACGGCTGGACGGTGTGCAAGCCGGGTCCCTGGAGCCAGGGCCCGGTCCTCCTCCAGCAGCTCGCCCTGCTCCCGCCCGAACTGCCCCGCCACGGCTCCGCCGACTACGTCCACCTGCTGGTCGAGAACTGCAAGCTCGCCATGGCCGACCGGGAGGCCTGGTACGGGGACGCCGCCGACGTGCCGCTCGACGACCTGCTGTCGGACGCGTACAACACGGCCCGCCGCGCTCTCGTCGGCGAGCAGGCCTCCCACGACCTGCGGCCCGGCAGCCCCGGCGGACGCACTCCGCGACTGTGCGCGCACGCGCGCGTGGCGGCCGCCGCCCAGGAGGGCTTCGACGCCCTGGGCGTCGGTGAACCGACCGTCGCCAAGAGCCCCACGTCCCCCGTGCCCGGCGAACCGGAGGTCACCGCCGACGGGGCCACCCGCGGCGACACCTGCCACCTCGACGTCGTCGACCGCTGGGGCAACATGGTCTCGGCCACGCCCAGCGGCGGCTGGCTCCAGTCCAACCCCGTCGTGCCCGAACTCGGCTTCCCGCTCGGCACCCGGCTCCAGATGGCCTGGCTGGAGGAGGGCCTGCCGAACTCCCTCACCCCGGGGCGCCGCCCCCGCACCACGCTGACGCCCTCGATCGCCCTGCGCGAGGGCGTGCCCGTCATGGCGTTCGGCACCCCGGGCGGGGACCAGCAGGACCAGTGGCAGCTGCACTTCCTCCTGGCGGTCGCGCTGCGCGCCCAGGTGCGCGGCGGCCTGGACCTCCAGGGCGCGATCGACGCCCCGAACTGGCACAACGACAGCTTCCCCGGCTCCTTCTATCCGCGAGGCATGCGCCCCGGAAGCGTCACCGTGGAGTCCCGCACGGACCCGGCCGTCGTCGAGGAGCTGAGGCGGCGCGGCCACGAGGTGACCGTCGGCGGCCCCTGGTCGGAGGGCCGGCTCTGCGCGGTCGCCCGGGACCCGGAGACGGGCGTCCTGTCGGCGGCGGCGAACCCGCGCGGCATGCAGGGCTACGCGGTCGGGCGGTGATCCCGCCGAGCCCCCGGCCGTGGATCCCGCGGGTGACACGTCGTTGTTCCCCGCGATGCCACCCGGAGTGCACCGGGCGGGTGGGGATTGTCAGTGGCGCGTGTTGTGATGGAGGGGTGATCGACAGCACCGAAACCATCGAAGAGTTTCTCGCACAGCACGCCTCCGACGTCGAGGAGGAGATCCGCAGGGCGGCCGCCGCCGAGATCATGCCGCGCTGGCGCCGGCTCGCCGCACACGAGGTGGACCAGAAGGCCGGCCCGCACGACCTGGTCACGGACGCCGACCGCAAGGCCGAGCTGTACCTGACCGAGGCACTGGTCGCCCTGCTGCCCGGCTCGGTCGTGGTCGGCGAGGAGGCGGTCCACGCCAATCCCGCGTCCTACGAGGCCATACGCGGCGACGCCCCGGTCTGGATCGTCGACCCGGTCGACGGGACCCGGCAGTTCGTGCGCGGCGAACCGGGCTTCTGCACCCTGGTCGCGCTGGCCCAGGGCGGCACCCTGCTGGCGTCCTGGACGTACGTCCCAGCTCGCGACCGGCTCGCCACCGCCCAGCGGGGCAAGGGCGCCTACCTCGACGGGGAGCGGCTGTTCGCCGGCGTGCCCGAGCCCGGCCGGGATCTCCGCGTGGCCACGTCCCACCCGGACTACACGACGGACGAGCAGAAGCGCGCACTGCTCGGCCTGCGCACCGACGGTGTGGCACCGCGCTCGTGCGGCTCGGCCGGACTGGAGTACCTCGCCATCGCACGGGGCGAGTCGGACGCCACGGCCTTCTCCTGGGAAGCCGCCTGGGATCACGCGGCCGGTCTGCTCCTGGTCGAGGAGGCGGGCGGCGCCCACCTGACCCTCGTGGGGGAGCCGTTCCGCATCACCGGCGGCAATGCCCTGCCCTTCACCGCCGCCCGCGACGCGGCCACGGCCCGCCGGGTGGCGGCACTGCTGGCGGGCGGAGCCTGACCGTCACGGACGGTACACGACCTGTTGCTCAAGCTGCATTCCGGCCGTCCTTCCCGCGCGAATCCACCCGCAGCCGGTGACTGTCAGTCCCCGGGCCTATCCTGATCCACAGTGGCCGTCGGCTGACGAAGGGGTCCGAAGGTGCCGTTGCTCGATGCCGTCGTAGTGGGTGCGGGGCCGAACGGGCTGACCGCGGCCGTGGAGCTGGCCCGCCGCGGCTTCTCCGTCGCCGTGTTCGAGGCCCAGGGCACCGTGGGCGGCGGCGCCCGCACCGAGGAGCTCACCCTGCCCGGCTTCCGTCACGACCCGTGCTCCGCGGCGCACCCGCTCGCCATCAACTCACCCGCGTTCCGCGCCCTGCCCCTCCAGCGCTACGGCCTGGAATGGCTGCACGCCGAGCTCCCCATGGCGCACCCCTTCCCGGACGGCTCGGCGGCCGTGCTGGCCCGGTCCGTGGGGGAGACGGCCGCCTCCTTCGGGCCGCGCGACGCCGGGGCGTACCGCAGGCTCGTCGAGCCCTTCCTGCCCAAGTGGGACGTGCTGGTCCGGGACTTCATGTCCCTGCCGCTCAGCGCGCTGCCCCGCGACCCGGTCACCCTCGCCCGCTTCGGCCTGGTGGGCCTGCCCCCGTCGACCTTGCTGATGCGCCGCTTCCGCGACGAACCGGCCAGGACACTGTTCGCCGGGCTCGTCGCGCATGTCATGGCACCGCTCGGCGGCTTCGCCACCAGCGCCATCGGCCTGGTCTTCGCTCTCGCGGCACACGCCCGCGGCTGGCCCGTCGCCCGCGGCGGCTCCCAGGCCATCTCCGACGCCCTCGCCGCCTACCTGCGCGACCTCGGCGGCAGCGTCCACACCGACTACGAGGTCAAGCGCCTGGACGACCTGCCGCCGGCCCGCGCGTACGTCTTCGACACCTCACCCACCGCCCTGGCCCGCATCGCCGGCTTCGGCAGCCACTACGCTGACTACCGCTACGGACCGGGCGTCTTCAAGATCGACTACGCGCTGGACGGCCCCGTGCCGTGGACCGCGAAGGAGGCCCGTGTCGCCGGCACGGTGCAGATCGGCGCGAACCGCGCGGAGATCGGCACGGCCCTGCGCGCGGCGTCCCGGGAGGGCCGGGCCCCCGACAAGCCGTTTCTGATCACGGTCCAGCCCAGCCTCGTCGACCCCACCCGGGCCCCGGCGGGCAAGCACGTCTTCTGGGCCTACGGGCACGTCCCGCACGGCTGGACCGGCGACCTCACCGACGCCGTCGAACGCCAACTGGAGCGGTTCGCCCCGGGGTTCCGCGACCGCGTCCTGGCCCGAGCCACCGCCGGCCCGCCCCGACTCGCCGCCCGCAACGCCAACTACATCGGCGGAGACATCGCCTCCGGCGCGGTCTCCGGCCTCCAGGTCCTGCTACGCCCCAAACCGACCCTGTTCCCGTACCACACCCCCCACCCGGCCGTCTTCATCTGCTCGTCGGCCACCCCGCCGGGCCCCGGCGTGCACGGCATGTCCGGGCACAACGCGGCCAAGGCCGTCTGGAAGCGACTGAGGCAGACATGACCACCATCGAACTGGTCCGGGGCGACATCACGCGCGAGAGCGTCGACGCCATCGTCAACGCGGCCAACTCCTCGCTGCTGGGCGGGGGAGGGGTCGACGGAGCGATCCACCGGCGCGGCGGCCCCGCGATCCTGGACGAGTGCCGCAAGCTCCGCGCCTCGCGGTACGGCAAGGGTTTGCGCACCGGCCAGGCGGTCGCCACCACCGCGGGCGACCTGGACGCCCGGTGGGTGATCCACACCGTCGGGCCGCGTTTCAGCCAAGACGAGGACCGTTCGCACCTGCTGGCCTCCTGCTACCGGGAGTCGCTGCGGGTCGCCGGCGAACTCGGCGCCCGCACGGTCGCGTTCCCGGCCGTCTCCGCCGGCATCTACGGCTGGCCCCTCGAGGACGCCGCCCGGATCGCCGTGGAGACGGTGCGGGCGATGGAGACGGCGGTCGAAGAGGTCAGGTTCGTTCTCTTCGACGATCGGGCTTACGAGGCGTTCGCCGGGCGACTCCGCTGAAGGCGGCACGGCCGGCCGGTGTCGTGGTGGAGCGCGATGCCGTACCGCGCACACGCACCGCATAACCGGCGGCACGTCCGTGGCGCCGGGGAGGGCCGCAGGATCCCCGAGACACCGACGTGCGGCCGGTGGACCGATCGGGCTCGCCCTGCCACGTTCTCTCGCTCCGGATGCGTTCTCACCAGCCAGAGGTAGTGTTGTTCTGCCAGTCGCAAGAAGTGTCCCCTCGACCGCTTCGGCAGCGCGACCGTGGTGGCTCGTCGCCATAGGGCCATCGGGCTTCCGCCCCATGCCGGGCAGACCGGCACCCCGCTGCCGCCGGTTCCAGTGTGGTGCTCGTGTGATCGTCACCCTCACGCCCAATCCGAGCCTGGACCGCACCCTGGAGGTTCCGGACCTGCGGCCCGGCTCCGTCATCCGTGCCACCGACAGCCGTCTCGATCCGGGGGGCAAGGGCGTCAACGTCTCGCGGGCGCTGGCCGCCAACGGTCACCGGACGGTGGCCGTCATGCCCTGCGGGGGCTCCGAGGGCGAACAGCTCGCCGAGCTGCTCGCCTCCGAGGGCGTCGAGGTGGTCACCGTCCCGATCGCCGACAGTATCCGGGTCAATGTCAGCGTCGTGGAGCCCGACGGCACCGTCACCAAGCTGAACGCGGCCGGCCCGCGACTCTCCGCCACCGAGATCGACGCGCTGGCCGCAGCCACCTGTGCCGCTTCGGCCAAGGGCGCCCGATGGGTGGCTCTCGCCGGTCACCTGCCGCCCGGTGCCCCCGTCGACCTCTACGCGCACCTGGTGTCGCGCCTGCGCGGCGGCGGGGCGCCGCGTATCGCCGTCGATTCCAGTGGCGCCCCGTTCGCCGCCGCCCTGCCCGCCGGCCCGGATCTGGTCAAGCCCAACCGGGGCGAACTCGCCGAGGCCGCCGGGATGCCGGTGACCACGCTCGGCGAGGCCCTGACCGCGGCGAACGTGCTGCGTGAGCGCGGCGCCCGGACGGTGCTGGCCAGTCTCGGCCGCGACGGTGCCCTGCTGGTCGGCGACTCCGCGGTCTTGCACGGCGAGCAGCGCGTCGCCACACCGCGCAGCTCCGTCGGCGCCGGGGACGCCCTCCTCGCGGGGTACCTCGCGGCCCCCACCGAGGGGCCTGCCGCCCTTGCCGAGGCCCTGGCCTGGGGTTCTGCCGCGGTGTCGCAGCCCGGCAGCGGAATGCCCGGGCAGTGGGCACTGGACCGGTCGGCCGTCGTCGTGCGACACCGTATCGAATCCGATCGCCCGATCTCCGAACGGAACTGACACGATGCCCGATCTCATCACCGTCAATTTCGTGGATCTGGACCTGAGGGCCGCGGACCGTCACGAGGCGGTCCGTGCCCTCGCTGCCCGGCTCGCCGACGAGGGCCGCGTCACGGACCTCGACGGGTTTCTCGCCGACGCGCGGGACCGGGAGGAGCAGATGCCCACCGGTATCGAAGGGGGCATCGGAATCCCGCACGCCCGCTCCGTCCATGTCGCGCTGCCCACACTCGCCTTCGGGCGCAGCGCCGACGGTGTCGACTTCGGCGCCGCGGACGGCCCGGCAGACCTGGTCTTCCTGATCGCCGCGCCGGCCGGCGGCCATGCCGAGCACCTGGACATCCTGGCATCGCTCGCCCGCCGCCTGGTGCACGTCTCCTTCAGGCAGGCCCTGCGCCAGGCCGTGGACGCGCAGGCGGTCGTCGACCTCATCAACAAGGAGGTGGGCGGAAGATGAGGATCGTCGCTGTCACCGCCTGCCCGACCGGCATCGCCCACACCTACATGGCCGCCGAGGCCCTGGAGCAGGCCGCCGCCGACGCCGGGCACCACATCGTGGTGGAGACACAGGGTGCCGCCGGTGCGGTCAGGCTGACGGCCGCGCAGGTGGCGGAGGCCGACGCGGTGATCTTCGCGGCCGACACCGAGATCCAGGACCGTGAGCGGTTCGCTGCCAAACCCGTGGTGATCGCCCCTGTGCAACGGGCCATCAACCACCCGCGCGAACTCATCTCGCGGGCCGAGGAGGCCGCGAAGGCGGCAGGCCGGGCGGCCCCGACGGCCACGGCGGAAGGGACTGGTCCGGGCGATGCCGCCGAGCACGTCACCGCGGGCGCCGGGGGCGACGGGACCGCAGGGGCCCGTGCAGCTGCGGTCGGCGGCCCCGCCCACGGCGCGCCCTCGGAGGGCGCCAAGGTCCACCCGGCCACCCGGTTGCGCCAGTGGTTGATGACCGGAGTCAGCTACATGATCCCGTTCGTCGCCGCGGGCGGCATCCTGATCGCACTCGCCTTCATGATCGGCGGCGCCGAAGTCGCCGTGAAAGTCGACGGCGGCACCTGGCAGGGGCAGACCTACCCCGAGGTCACCGACCTGTCCGAGCTGGTCGAACGGGCCGGTTACGCGGGCGTGCTGTTCAAGATCGGCACGACGGCGTTCTCGATGCTCGTGCCGATCCTCGCCGGCTTCATCGCCTACGCCATCGCCGACCGGCCGGGCCTGGTACCCGGCGTGGTCTCCGGTCTGCTGGCCGTCGCGACCGGCGCCGGCTTCCTCGGCGGTCTGGCCGGCGGCCTGCTCGCCGGTGCGGTGGTGACGGCTCTACGGAGGATCCGCCTGCCGCGGGCGGCCGCGGGGGTCATGACCGTGGTCGGGATTCCGCTCGTGTCCACGTTGGTGATGGGCCTTTTGATGATCGTCGTCATCGGGGAGCCGATCGCCGCCGCGCAGCGCGGCCTCACCGACTGGCTGGACGGCCTGACCGGGACCAACGCGATCCTGCTGGGCGCGCTGCTCGGCCTGATGATGGCCTTCGACATGGGCGGTCCGGTCAACAAGGTCGCCTACACCTTCGGCGTCGCCGGCCTGGCCAGCGGCGATCTGGAGGTGATGGCCGCCGTCATGGCCGCGGGCATGGTGCCTCCGCTCGCCCTCGCCCTGGCCACGGTCGTGCGGCGGGCGCTCTTCACCGACAGCGAGCGCAAGGCCGGAGAGGCCGCCTGGCTGCTGGGCGCCTCGTTCATCACGGAGGGCGCCATCCCGTTCGCGGCGGCCGACCCGCTGCGGGTCATCCCGTCGATCATGGCCGGGAGCGCGGTCACCGGCGCACTGTCCATGGCTGTGGACGCCACCTCGCGCGCTCCGCACGGTGGCCTGTGGGTCATCGGTCTGATCGGCAACCCCGTCCTGTACCTGGCAGCCATCGCGGCGGGCGTACTGGTGGGCGCCGCCTGTGTGCTCGTCGCCAAGCACTTCGGGCGCCCCGTGCCCGAAGGTTCACCGGCCCTCTCCGCGACCACGGGCCGGTGAACCCGCCGAGCCGCGTGCCCCGCTCGTGGGACCTCCTGGTGCGTCCGGCTGCTCGGGTCCCACGACGGGACGGACGGAGTATCGTAAAAAGGCGGATGTGCCCAGCAGGTCGGGGCCCTTGGCCTGATACCCAGCCGACCGGAGGTCCAGGGCACGGCCAGGTCCCGGCCCCGGTCGAGCCGAGCCGTTCGGGGTTCTTCCTCCGGGAGAGGAGGTCTTTGTGACGGACTTCTGGGGGACCGGCGATGCCCTGGCCCGCGACCGGGAGCGGTTCCTGCAGGGCGAGTCGGCCGTGGCCAGGCTGCGGGCCCCGATCCTGAACTCGTGGCGGCGCTGTGCCTCCATGGGGGTGTCGCCGGAGAGGATCGCACCTCCCTACCAGGCGGACCTGGACATGGAGGACCGGCTCGTCCGGGCGGCGGCGCCGGTGCTCGAGCGGCTGGAATCCGAGCTGGCGGGCGCGCGCGTGGGCGTGATCCTCGCCGACCGACACGGTGTGATCCTGCGCTGCCGGGCCGGTGAGAAGGCGCTCTACAAGCACTTGGAGGCGGTCCGGCTCGCACCGGGCTTCACCTACACCGAGGAGTACGTCGGCACCCACGGCATCGCCACGGCCCTGGAGGAACGGCGGGACTTCCAGGCCTTCGGAGCCGAACACTTCGTCGGCAGCCTGCAGCCCTTCGTGTCGGTGGGCGCCGTCGTCCGTGACCCGCTCAGCGGAAGCCTCGAGGGCGTGGTCGGTCTCACCTCCTTGTGCGCCGACGCGGATACGGCCATGGCGGCCCGGGTCCGCGAGGCGGCCGAGGCCATCGCGCTGCGGCTGCTGGAGGAGCGTACGGAGCGGGAGCATGCCCTGCTCCAGGAGGCTGTGCAGGACGAGCGCCGCGTGCAGCAGGCGATGGCGGACATGGCACGGAGCCTGCCCGGCTCGCACGACGCCTCCCTCTCCTCCCTCACCGACAGCGACCGGAACGTCCTGCGAGAGAAGGCCACCGAGCTGATCTCCGCGGCCGGCCGCACCACGGCGCAGGTGCCGCTGTCCGGAGGCCGTACGGCCGTGCTCGTGTGCCGTCCCATGGCGGGGACCACGGGTGAGGAGGGCGTAGTGGTCAAACTGAGCTTCGTCGGCGACGCGCCAGGCAATGGCAAGGCGACGGTGCCGAACGGGAGCGGCGACGCGTCGACGGTTGGCACACGGGCGGACAGCACACCGACGGCGGTGCGTCCGGATCCGTCGCCAGAGCGGTCAGGGACGGCAGCTCTGGCGGATGAGCCGCCAGGTCAAGGCGTACCGGACGCACCGGCGGAGCAGGCGCCGGTGGACAAGGCGCCGGGAGAGGCGGGGCCCGTCGAGGGCGCGGTGACCGATGCCCCCATCGAGTGGCTGCTGGCCGTCGGTCATCCGGAGCTGGGGCGGCTCGCGATGGCCGCGCGGGAGCGCTTGGAACTGCTGTACGACGCCAGTATCCGCATCGGCACCACGCTGGACGTGACGCGCACCGCGGAGGAGCTGGCCGAGGTGGTCGTCCCGTGGTTCGCCGACGTCGTCACGGTCGATCTGCTGGAACCCGTGCTGCACGGAGACGAAGCGCTAGTACCGCATGCGCCCCTGCAGCGGGCGGCGCTCGGCGCCCACCAAGCCGAATCGCCGTTCTTCCCGGTCGGCAAGCGGGTCAGCTTCGCTTCGTCCGCGCCGCAGGCCCGGTGCCTCGCCGAGGGCCAGGCGGTCCTCGAACCGGATGTGCGTGCCATACCCGAGTGGCTGGCCCAGGACCCCGGCCGCGTCCGGGAGATCGTGGAGTACGGCGTTCGGTCCCTCATCGCCGTCCCGCTGCGCACCCGCGGGGCGTCGCTGGGGCTCGCCACCTTCTACCGCTGCCGGGAGTCCAGGCCCTTCGAGGAGGACGACCTGCACCTGGCGGAGGAACTCATCGCCCGCGTCGCCATCTGTGTCGACAACGCCCGCCGCTTCACCCGCGAGCAGACCGTCGCTCTCACCCTGCAGCGCAGCCTGCTGCCGGGCGTCCTTCCGCAACAGACCGCGGTGGAGGCCGCCCATCGCTACCTGCCCGCCCAGATCGCCATGGGCGGGGTGGGCGGCGACTGGTTCGACATCATTCCGTTGTCCGGGGCGCGCGTCGCCCTGGTCGTCGGCGACGTCGTCGGACACGGCCTGCACGCCGCCGTCACCATGGGCAGGCTGCGCACCGCGGTGCACAACTTCGCCACCCTGGACCTGGCGCCCGACGAGCTCCTCGGACGCGTCGACGACCTGGTCATCGCTCTGGGACAGGAAGGAACGTCCCGCTCCGGCGGCGACGACATCATCGGTGCCACCTGTCTGTACGCCGTGTATGACCCGGTCTCCCAGCGCTGCACGGTGGCCCGAGCAGGCCACCCCCCGCCCGCGGTGGTCGACCCCGACGGCGCCGTCCACTTCCCGGACCTGCCGCGGCCCTCCCCTCGGCCTGGGCGGCCTTCCCTTCGAGACCGCCGAACTGCATCTGCCGCAGGGCAGCCAGCTGGTCCTCTACACCGACGGACTCATCGAAGACCGCGGCTGGGACATCGACGTGGCCCTCGAACGGCTGCGGGCCGCCCTGTCGCACGCCAAACGGGCGCCCGAACAGACCTGTGAGGCGGTGCTGCGCGTCCTGCCCGGCCCCCACTCCTTTGATGACGTGACCCTGCTCGTCGCCCGTACCCGCGCCCTCGACGCCGAAAGCACCGCGTGCTGGGACGTGCCCACCGACCCGGCGGCGATTTCCGTCGTCCGCGAGGCCGCCGTCCGGCAGTTGACCGAATGGGGCCTGGAGGACTGCGCCTTCACCACGGAACTCCTGATCAGCGAACTGGCCACGAACGCCATCCGGCACGCCGCCGGGCCCGTTCAGGTGCGTCTGCTCCGCGACCGGGTGCTCATCTGCGAAGTCTCCGACGGCAGCAGCACCTCCCCCCACCTCCGCCAGGCCACAGCGACCGACGAGGGCGGGCGCGGCCTGTTCCTCGTCGCCCAACTCGCCCAGCGCTGGGGAACCCGCTACACCCCACGGGGCAAAGTCATCTGGGCGGAGCAGTCCCTGTCTCCCACGTCGGCACCTGTGGAACCGTCGTCCTGGTGATGTCCTGGCCCAGGCCGCGTCCGACGGGCTGCCACAGCAAGAGGTGAAGCACATCATGCAGGCCAAGGAACGTCAGCGGCAGATCGTGGCTCTTGCGCGCGAGGAAGGACACGCGAGCGTGGAGCGGCTGGCCGATGCCCTCTCGGAGAGCCCGGAGACGATCTGGCAGGATCTGGCCCTGCTGGAACGCCAGGGTCTGCTGCGGCGGGTGCACGGCGGAGCGATCCCCCTCCGGCGGCTCGGCTTCGAGCCGGACCTGCCCACGCGTGGCGAGGTGATGGAGGAGGAGAAGAAGAGGATCGCCGCAGCGGCGCTGGACGAGGTGCCCGACGAGGGAGTGGTCCTCCTGGACGCCGGGTCGACCACCTTCCGTCTGGCAGAGCTGCTTCCCGGCGGCCGTGAACTGACCGTGATCACCAACAGCCTGCCGATCGCCCAGCTGCTCGCGCAGCACGCCGAGCTCACGGTCCTCACCCTGGGTGGCCGGGTACGGGCTCGCACGCTCGCGGAAGTCGACGTGGTCGCCATCCGCACCCTGGGGACGTTCCTCATCGACGTGTCCTTCCTGGCGACCAACGGTGTCTCGGTCGAACACGGCCTGACCACACCGGACCTGGCCGAAGCGGAGGTCAAACGGGCGATGTGCCAGCGCGCGCGGCGGCGGGTACTGCTCGCCGACAGCAGCAAGATCGGGAACGACACCTTCTGCCGGTTCGCCGAACTGCGCGACTTCGACGTCATGGTCACCGACACCGGCATGGAGGCAGAGGCCGCCGTGGATTTCGCCGAGCTGGGCCTGCGCGTCATCCGCGTGTGACGTTCCTCTGCCCTCGCCTCGTCGGCGCCGGGCCGGTGGCCGAGCGCAGACGGCGGGGACGCGCCGCTGCACGAGCATGGGTAAACCCTTCACCCCCTGGGCCCCGTGCACAGCCAAACCGGGGACCGCTCGGACCTCCGCGTCGCCGACGAACTCGTCGCCCGGGCCGTCGCCTTCATGGCCATCTCCACCGGCGTGTCCCGCTATCCGGGGGAGGACGCCGCGCGCATCGCGGTGGAGGCGGTGCGCGCCGAAACAGGCGTACAGGTGCCGCCGCGCGCTCAGGCGCGCGTGCGCACCAGCAGGAGCGCGACGTCGTCGTCGGGCTCCGGGCGCAACGCGCTGAGGAGACTGTCGCTGGTCCGTTGCAGGCTGGGGCCCGCGTTCCGGAGAAGACGGGTCAGCATGTTGAGGCCGGTGTCGATCGGTTCCCCGCGGGTCTCGACCAGCCCGTCGGTGTACAGGGCGAGCAGGGAGCCTGGCGCGAGCTCCAGTTCCACGGTGCCGAACTCCACGCCGCCCACCCCGAGCGGCACGCCGCCGGGCACGTCGACGAGCTTGGCGCCGCCGTCCGCCCCGGCGAGCACAGGCGGCAGATGGCCCGCGCTGGACAGCGAGCAGATGCCGTTCCGCAGGTCGCACACCGCGTACACGCATGTGGCGATCGCGTCGCCGAGCGAGCCGGCGATGTCGTCGAGGTGCCGCAGCAGCTCGGCGGGCGGCAGGTCCAGCCGGGCCAGCGCCCGCGTCGCCGTGCTCAGCTGTCCCATGATCGCAGCGGCCTGGACGCCCTTGCCCATGACGTCCCCCACCACGAGCCCGGTGCGTCCCGGGCCCAGCGGCAGCACGTCGTACCAGTCGCCGCCGACTTCGCTGAGCGCCGGGCGGTAGCGGGCGGCGATGTCGAGCCCCTCCCGCTCGGCGGGCGTGGTCGGGAGCAGGCTGCGCTGGAGCGTCAGGGCGGTGCCGCGTTCCCGGCCGTAGAGGCGGGCGTTGTCGATGCAGATCGCGGCGCGTGCGGCGAGCTCCGAGGCGAGCGCCTGGTCCCGGTCGTCGAAGGGGCGTTCGTCGACCGTGCGGTACAGGGTGAGGGTGCCGAGCACCTTGCCCCTGGCCACCAGCGGCACCGCCATGTAGGAGTGCGCGCCGGCCTCCCGCAGGGTCTGGGCGGCCCGCGCGTCCCGGGCGACGCGCCGCATCATCGTGGGGTCCACGCGCTCGACCAGGACCGGACGGGCCCTGCGGACGCACTGCGTGATGATCCGCGACGAGGCGTAGGTGGCCAGCTCGCCGACCGGGTCCGCGGCGTGGATGGCGTCTGTCGGGTAACCCGCAGCGACGGCCAGCGCCCGGAACTCGGCGGGCGCCCCGCCCGACACCGGCACGATCGTGCCGTGAGCCACGACCGACTCCAGGACGTCCACGGCGGCCAGGTCCGCGAGGTGCGACACCACCACGTCGGCCAGCTCCCGGGCGGTCTGCTGAAGGTCCAGCGTGGTGCCGATCCGCACCCCGGCGTCGGCGATCACCGACAGGTGCTGACGGGCCTGCGCGACCTCGGCCGCGGCCTGCTGGCGCTCGGTGACGTCCAGAACGGCCATCGCGAGCCCGAGCACGCGGCCGTCGGTGTCCTCGATGCGGTGGTACGACTCCGAGTAGGCGCGGTCGTGTTCGTCCGCCGCCGTACGGCCGATGGTCTGCTGGTCGAGCAGGGGTCTGCCGGTCTTGAGGACGTGCCGCATCCGGGACTCGATGGCCTCGACGTCCAGGCCGGGCAGCACCTCGCCGAGCCGACGGCCCAGCAGGGCCTCCTCGGGCACGCCGTTGATCCGCTCCAGCGCGGGGTTGACCCCGACCCATCGCAGGTCGTTGTCGAAGACGGCGATGCCGAGCGGGGTCTGGTTGACGAGGCTGTGCGAGAGGGCGAGGTCCCGCTCCACCTTCCGTACGGTCGTCGCGTCCGTTGCGAGGCCCAGCAGGTGGGGCTGCCCCTCGCTGTCGAGGAGCCGCATCGTACGGAACTCCACGGCGCGTTCCGTGCCGTCGCGGTGCCGCAGCGGGAAGACGCCGGCCCAGCGGTTCCCCGATCTGACCTGGGTGAACAGCTCCCTGCCCCGGTGGCGGTTCTCGGGCGCGACCAGCAGCGTGTCGGCGCGCTGCCGCAGGGCCTCCTCGGCGGTGTAGCCGAGCAGCTGCTCGATCTCGGGGCTCCACAGGGCGATGTGCCCGCCGCCGTCCAGGACCACGGCCGCGACCTTCAGCAGGTCGAGCAGCCCGCCGGGCGCGGTCGTGACGGCGTCGCGATGCGAGGTCGCATACCCGTTCATGCGAGCCGCTCCTTCCGGCGCGGCAAAAGGTCCGGCCAAAATTTGTTGCGCAGGCTGTCCGACGAGGTCACATTACGGTCAAAGGAGCGACACTGTCGCGCCGAAGTGACAAACAATCGCGGGTCGGTACACGGCGCAGAGGGAGCGGGAAATCTTGGGTGACTGGTCGTTGAGGGAGAGCCTGGCCACCACGTCGGGGGCAGTGCGATGGGACCGGCTCGGGGATCCCGGCGGCGAGCCGGTCGTGCTGCTGCACGGGACGCCCTTCTCCTCGTACGTGTGGCACGAGATCGCTCCCGCGCTCGCCGCCGCGGGACACCACGTGCACGTGTGGGACATGGCGGGCTACGGCACCTCGGACATGCGTCCGGACCAGGACGTCTCACTGGGGGTCCAGGGCCGGATCTTCACCGAGTTGCTGGCGCACTGGGGCCTGGAGGAGCCGTCCGTCGTCGCGCACGACTTCGGCGGGTGCGTGGCCCTGCGCGCCCATCTGCTGCACGGGGCCCGCTACCGGCGGCTCGCCCTGGTCGACCCGGTGGCTCTGGAACCCTGGGGTTCCCCCTTCTTCCGGCTGGTCGGCGAGCACAGCCACGTCTTCGAGCAGCTCCCGGCCGCGCTGCACGAGGCCCTGGTGCGCGAGTACGTCACGTCCGCGAGCCACGTCGGCCTGCGGCCCGCCGCGCTGGACGCGCTCGTGCGGCCCTGGACGGGGGAGCGGGGCCAGGCCGCCTTCTACCGGCAGATCGCGCAGGCCGACCAGCGCTACACCGATGAGATCCAGCCGCTTTACTCCACGATCGACGTGCCGGTGACGGTCTGCTGGGGCACCGAGGACACCTGGATCCCCTTCGCCAAGGGGCAGGAGCTGGCCGCGCTGATCCCGGGCGCGCGGCTGGTGCCCGTCCCGGACTCCGGCCACCTCGTCCCCCTGGACGCCCCCGCCCGGCTGACGAGCGAGGTGCTCACCTTCCTCGGGGCCTGAAGACGCCTGACGCGAGAGAACCATCAGAAGCGCACAAAGTCTGACGCGGTCATTGCTTCGGTTGTGTTCGAGTCCTAGGGTGTGCCTGCTCAGCAGTTGCTCCGTCACCGTCAGTTGCAGCGAGTCCCAACAGAAACACCCATTACGGGAGTTGGGGATCACATCTGACGTGCCCTCAGTCCGTGCAGCACCCTGTCGAACCGAGGAAGGCCACGGTCATGCCGCACCCGCACCCGCTCCCGTCCCCCGCCGACCGGCCCGTCGTCAGCCGTCGCCGTCTGCTCGAAGGGGGCGCTGCCGTGCTCGGCGCGCTCGCCCTGGCCGCGTCGCCCGCCGCCGCGCACGCCGCGGGCCGGCGCCCGGCGTCAGACGGCCCTCCGGAGTGGAACGACGGCCTGGCCGTGTACCGCGTGGGCACCGAACCGCCGCACACCACACTCATGCCGTACGCCGACCTCGGGCAGGCCCTGGCCGGTGACCGCGAGCGCTCGCCGTACCGGCTGAGCCTCGACGGCACGTGGAAGTTCGCCTACGCCGACCGCCCCGACGACCGGGATGCCGACTTCTACCGCACCGACGCCGACGACTCCGGCTGGGACACCATCCCCGTGCCCTCGGCCTGGCAGCTGCACGGCTACGACTTCCCGATCTACGTCAACATCACCTACCCCTGGTGGGGCCCCAACGGCGGCGGCGAGAACGCCCAGCCGCCGGCCGCGCCGACCCGCTACAACCCCGTCGGCCAGTACCGCCGTGCGTTCACCGTCCCCCGGAACTGGTCGGGCCGGCGCACCTTCCTGCACTTCGAGGGCGTCAAGTCCGCCCACTACGTGTGGATCAACGGCGAGCTGGTCGGCTACCACGAGGACTCCTACACCTCCGCCGAGTACGACATCACCCGCCACCTCAAGCCGGGCACCAACCAGATCGCCGTCGAGGTGTACCGCTACTCCGACGCGGAGTGGCTGGAGGACCAGGACATGATCCGCCTGAGCGGCATCTTCCGCTCGGTCCACCTGTACTCCACGCCGAACGTGCACCTGCGCGACTTCAAACTGGACACCCCGCTCGGCGACGACTACACCTCCGCCGAGCTCAAGGTCACCGCGCACGTCCGCGACTACGGCGGCAAGGGCGCGGGGCGCTACACCGTCGAGACACAGCTGTACGACGCGCGCGGACACGCCGTGTGGTCCCGGCCGCTGAACCAGTCCGTCGACGTCCCCGACGGCGACGAGGCCACCGCCGAGGCGTCCAGAGCCGTCCCCTCGCCCAAGCTCTGGTCGGCCGAGCACCCGAACCTCTACACCGCCGTGCTGCGCCTGCGCGACCCGTCCGGCAAAGTCGTCGAGACCCTCTCGCACCGGGTCGGCTTCCGCGAGTTCGCGCTCAAGGACGGCCTGATGCGCATCAACGGCAAGCCGGTCTCCTTCCGCGGCGTCAACCGGCACGAGATCCACCCCGTCACCGGCTCGGCGGTCACCCGTGCGCAGATGATCGAGGACATCGAGATCATCAAGCGGCTGAACATCAACAGCGTCCGCACCTCGCACTACCCCAACAACCCGCTGTGGCTGGAACTCGCCGACGAGTACGGCCTGTACCTCGTGGACGAGACCAACCTCGAAACCCACGGCATCCGCGACAAGTTCCCCGGCAGCGGCCACCCCGAGTGGACCGAGGCGTGCGTGGTCCGCGCCCAGAACATGGTCCACCGCGACAAGAACCACGCCTCGGTGGTGATCTGGTCCCTCGGCAACGAGGCGGGCGGCGGCACGACGTTCAACGCCATGTACGACTGGATCCGCTCCTACGACCCCACCCGCGTCATCCAGTACGAGGGCGACGACCGCCCCGGCATCAGCGACATCCGCTCCGAGATGTACGACAGCCCGCAGCGGGTCGAGCAGCGCGCCAAGGACACCAGCGACACCCGCCCGTACGTGATGATCGAATACTCCCACGGGATGGGGAACTCCAACGGCAACTTCAAGAAGTACTGGGACATCGTCCGCCGCTACGACGTCCTCCAGGGCGGCTGGATCTGGGACTTCGCCGACCAGGCCCTGAGCTGGCCGACCCCGACCCGCAAGCTGCTGACCGAGTCCGGCCCGGGCGCGCTGCGCGGCGAGATCATCGCGCCCGCCGGCACCTTCGACCGGGCCAAGGGCGTCTCCGGCGGCACCGTCTTCCCCCGCGACGCCCGCCTCGACCTCACCGGCTCCCTCACACTGGAGGCCTGGGTCACGCCCCACGTCACCGGCTACCACCAGCCCATCCTCGCCAAGGGCGACACCCAGTACGCGCTCAAACAGAGCGACAAGAACCTGGAGTTCTTCATCCACGGCGGCGGCCAGTGGGTCACCGCGAGCTGGGCGCTGCCGGACGGCTGGACGGGCAAGGAGCACCACATCGCCGGTGTCTTCGACGCGGACGCCGGGACGCTCACCCTGTACGTCGACGGCCAGGCGCGCGGCACCCGGACCACCACCCGGCGCCCCGGCACCAACACCGCGTCCCTGACGCTCGCCACCGACGTCGACAACCCGACCCGGGAGTTCAGCGGCACCATCCGGCGGGCCCGCGTGTACGCCCGCGCGCTGAGCGCCGCGGAGCTGGCCTCGGACAGCCGCGGCCCGGACGACGAAGGCGTGCGCTTCTGGTTCGACTCCGCCACCGTCGGCTTCACCGAGAAGCGCCCGCGCGACAAGACGTTCTACGCCTACGGCGGCGACTGGGGCGACAACCCCAACGACGGAGCCTTCGCCGGCGACGGCATCATCACCGCCGACCGCGGCCTCACGGGCAAGTCCGCCGAGGTCAAGCAGATCTACCAGGCGATCAACGCCGCACCGGCCTCCGGAGGCCCCGGCACCGTCAGGCTCGCCAACGAGTACCTCTTCACCAACGTCCGTGAGTTCGACGGCCGCTGGTCCCTCGTCGCCGACGGCAAGGTCGTCCAGCGCGGCCGGCTGACCCGAGACCAGCTGGACATCGCGCCACTGACCAGCAAGGACATCAAGGTGCCGGTGCGCCTGCCGGCGAAGCCGGAGCCGGGCACGGAGTACTTCCTCCAGCTGTCCTTCACCACCAAGGAGTCCACCAAGTGGGCGAAGGCGGGCTTCGAGGTGGCCAAGCAGCAGCTCGCCCTCGACACGGACAGCCCGGCCGTGACGCCGCTGCCGCTGCGCAGCGTCCCCGCCCTGCGGTACACCGACCGGGACGAGGACGTCACGGTCCGGGGCAAGGGCTTCTCGGTCACCGTCGACAAGAGCACCGGCACCATCACGTCGTACGAGGCGGGCGGCACCCGGCTCATCACCTCCGGCCCCGTCCCGAACTTCTGGCGGGCGCCCACCGACAACGACCGGGGCAACGGCCACCACACCCGCAACCAGACGTGGCGCGACGCCGGAGCGAACCGGAAGGTGGCGGACGTACGGGTCCGGCCCCTGGACGACCGGGCCGTCGAGGTCACGTTCACCGGCACGCTGCCCACCAGCACGGAGTCCACGTACGGCACGACCTACACGGTCTTCGGCAACGGCGAGATCAAGATCGACAACACCCTGAACCCGGGAACGCCGAACCTGCCGTACATCCCCGAGGTCGGCACCCTGCTGTTCCTGCCCCGCCGCCTGGACCGGCTGCACTACTACGGCCGGGGCCCGGAGGAGAACATGTGGGACCGCAACAACGCCACCGACGTCGGCCTGTACTCCGGCACCGTCTCCGGGCAGTGGACCTCCTACCTGCGCCCCCAGGAGAACGGCAACAAGACCGACGTCCGCTGGGCCGCCCTGACGGACGGCAGCGGACGCGGACTGCTCGTCTCCGGTGAGCCGCTGCTGGAGGTCAACGCCTCGTACTTCACCCCCGAGGACCTGTCGGTCGGGGCCCGCCACGACTACCAGCTCATGCCGCGGGACGCGGTGGTCCTCCGGGTCAACCACCGCCAGACGGGCGTGGGCGGCGACAACAGCTGGGGCGCCCATCCCCATGACGAGTTCAAGCTCTTCGCCAACCGCGACTACGCCTACACCTACCGGCTGCGTCCGCTGACGCGCGTGAGCGAGGCGATGGCGGCCTCGCGACGGCCGACGGCCACGGAGTAGGCGAGCGGGGGACAGCGGCGCCGCCTCAGTCGGCGGCGTCGCTGATGCCCAGGCGCAGATGCTCCACGTGGTAGACGGCCTGGTCGAGCAGCTCGGCGACATGGTGGTCGTGCAGCGCGTACACCACCGAACGGCCCCGCCGCTCGCCCACCACCAGGCCCAGATTCCGCAGCAGCCGCAGCTGGTGCGAGCAGGCGGACTGCTCCATGCCCACCTCCGCGGCCAACTCGGTGGCCGGCAGCGGGCCCTCTCTCAGCCGCGCCAGGATCAGCAGGCGAGAGGGTGTGGACAGGGCCTGGAGCGTGGTGGCGACCTTCGCGACGTTGTCCGCGTCCAGGCGTACGCGCTCGGCGGCGTCCCGCGTGGGGATGACGGCTCCATGACCCATGACGTCATCGTACCGGCCACACGCGAACACATGAATGAATCTTCATCTGGAACGGCCAAGCGGCGCGGCCCCGGCACGTCGATGTCGGATTCTCGCCAGCCCCGTCCGGCCTGGTGCTCGATGCTGGAGCCATGCAGATGGGGATGCACACCGACACCGAGCGCTGCGTGCGTGCCGTCCAGTCCAAGGACGCGCGGTTCGACGGATGGTTCTTCACGGCCGTCCTGACGACCCGCATCTACTGCCGTCCCAGTTGCCCGGTCGTGCCGCCCAAGCCGGAGAACATGGTCTTCCACCCGAGCGCGGCGGCCTGCCAGCAGGCCGGGTTCCGGGCCTGCAAGCGCTGCCGGCCCGACACCAGCCCCGGCTCTCCGGAGTGGAACCGGCGCGCCGACCTCGTGGCCCGTGCCATGCGGCTGATCTCCGACGGCGTCGTGGACCGCGAGGGCGTGCCCGGTCTCGCCGCCCGGCTCGGCTACAGCACCCGGCAGGTCGAGCGCCAGCTGTTCGCCGAGCTGGGCGCGGGCCCGCTCGCGCTCGCCCGTGCCCAGCGCGCCCAGACGGCCCGGCTGCTCATCGAGACGACGGCCCTGCCGATGGCGCAGATCGCCTTCGCCGCGGGCTTCGCCTCGATCCGCACCTTCAACGACACCGTCCGCGAGGTCTTCGCCCTGTCCCCGAGCGAGCTGCGCGCCCGCGCCCCCAAACGGCAGGGCGCGAGCACCCCCGGCGCGCTGTCCCTGCGGCTGCCGTTCCGCACCCCGCTCAACCCCGACAACCTCTTCGGCCACCTCGCCGCCACTGCCGTACCCGGCGTGGAGGAGTGGCGCGACGGCTCCTACCGGCGCACGCTGCGGCTGCCGTACGGCCACGGCATCGTGGCCCTCACTCCCACCCCCGACCACATCGCCTGCCGCCTCACCCTCAGCGACCTGCGCGATCTGACCGTCGCCATCAGCCGCTGCCGCCGGCTGCTCGACCTGGACGCCGACCCGGTCGCGATCGACGAGCAGCTGCGCACGGACCCGGTTCTGGCACCGCTGGTCGACAAGGCGCCCGGCCGGCGCGTCCCGCGCACGGTCGACGAGGCCGAATTCGCCGTCCGGGCCGTGCTCGGCCAGCAGGTCTCCACCGCCGCCGCCCGCACCCACGCGGCCCGCCTGGTCACCGCGCACGGCGAACCGGCCGACGACCCCGAGGGCGGCCTCACCCACCTCTTCCCGGCCCCCGAGGCCCTCGCGGCGCTGGACCCCGAGACACTCGCGATGCCCCGCACCCGCCGCACGACCTTCACCACCCTGGTCCGCCACCTCGCCGACGGTGACCTCCACCTGGGCGTGGAGAGCGACTGGCCGCAGGCCCGCGACCGGCTCCTCGCCCTGCCCGGCTTCGGCCCCTGGACGGCCGAGGTCATCGCCATGCGCGCCCTCGGCGACCCCGACGCCTTCCTCCCGACCGACCTCGGCATCCGCCGCGCCGCCCGGGAACTCGGCCTGCCCTCCACGCCCGCCGCGCTCACCGCCCGCGCGGCGGCCTGGCGCCCCTGGCGGGCCTACGCCGTCCAGTACCTCTGGGCGACCGACAGCCACCCGATCAACTTCCTACCGGTATAGGGGCGTTCCATGAAGCACCACACCGTGACCGACAGCCCGTACGGCCCCCTCACCCTCGTCGCCGAGGACGGCGTCCTGTGCGGCCTCTACATGACCGACCAGCGCCACCGCCCGCCGGAGGAGACCTTCGGCACCCGCGACGACACCCTGTTCGCGGAGACGGAGGACCAGCTGAAGGCCTACTTCGCGGGCGAGCTCAAGGAGTTCACCGTCGAACTCCGCCTGACCGGCACGCCGTTCCAGCGCAGCGTCTGGGACCAGCTGCGCCGCATCCCGTACGGCGAGACCCGCACCTACGGCGAACTCGCCGAGGCCCTCGGCACCCCGACCGCCTCACGCGCGGTCGGCCTCGCCAACGGCCGCAACCCCATCGGCATCGTCGTCCCCTGCCACCGCGTCATCGGCGGCAACGGGAGCCTTACGGGATATGGGGGCGGGCTGGAGCGCAAGCGGCGCCTGCTGGACTTCGAGCGCGGGGCGGCCCTCTTCCAGCCTGACGCGCTCACGCGCCCGGAGGATCCGCGGGCCGCGCCTCGGCCATGAGACCGCGCAACAGCTCCGGCAGCGCCGTGCCGATGGGCTCGCGGACGATCTCGTCGGCACGGTCGTCGTACGGCGTCGGCTCGGCGTTGACGATGATCAGGCGGGCGCCGTGGTCGGCGGCGACACCGGCGAGGCCGGCGGCGGGCTGGACCTGGAGGCTCGTGCCGACGGCGACGAACACCTCGCAGGCCTTGCTGATGGCGACCGCCTGGCCGAGGACGACGGGGTCGAGCCGCTCGCCGAACATCACCGTCGCCGACTTCAGGACGCCGCCGCACTCCAGGCACGGCGGGTCGTCCTCACCGGCCTCGACCCGTGCGAGCGCGTCCTCCATCGGGCCGCGGGTGTGGCAGCCGGTGCACACGTAACTCCGTGCCGTGCCGTGCAGTTCGAGGACCTTGCGGGCGGGCGTCCCGGCGAGCTGGTGCAGCCCGTCGACGTTCTGCGTGATCACCCGGACGGGTACCCCGGACCGCTCCAGTTCGGCCACCGCCCGGTGCGCGGCGTTGGGCTCCGCCTGAAGCGTCCGGTTCTTGCGCCGCATCTGCCAGGAGCGGCGGCGGATCTCCGGGTCGCCCATGTAGTACTCGTACGTGACGAGCTTCTCGGCCTCCGGATCCCGCCGCCAGAGCCCGTTCGGCCCGCGGTAGTCCGGGATCCCGGAGTCCGTGCTGATACCGGCACCGGTGAGGAGCGCGACGAGGGGCTTGGCCATGTCACCGAGGGTAGGCCGGGCCGTACCGCGGCGGCGAGCGGATATCGCGGGCGGCTCGGGCAGGGCGGAGCCGTCAGTACACCCGGTGCCCGTTCTCCAGCTCGGCCGTGCCCGAACCGTCCGCCAGGGCGTCAAGACCGGCCAGGACCCGGCGGCCGAGGGCGCCCGGCAGGTACCCGGTCAGCTCCTCGCGGGGGACCAGCCGCCAGGACAGCAGTTCCTCCTCCTGGAGGCGGATCGCCTTGAACTCGTCCTCGCCGAGCACCCCGCCGTCGTACAGATACGCCACCAGCGGCGGGCGCGCCGGCCCGTGCACCCAGTCCACCGCCAGCAGCCTGCCGAGCTCACGGTCCAGACCGATCTCCTCGGCCGTCTCGCGCCGCGCGCCCTGCCGCGGGGTCTCGCCGCCGTCGGACTCGATCGTGCCGCCGGGCAGCGCCCAGCCCTCCCGGTAGTTGGGCTCGACGAGCAGCACCCGGCCCTCGCCGTCCCGGAACAGCGCGGCGGCTCCGGCCAGGACACGGGGCAGGGAGGCGATGTAGGCGGCGAAGTCAGGAGAGGTGGTCATTGGGGCAGGGTAACCACCCCAGCGGGATCGCCTTGCGCAGTGTGTGGCCGCTGCCGCACACGGAGGCGGCGGCGCCGCTCCGGGTGCCGTCGCGGGGGCCTTGACGCGAAGCTGAAGAATCGGTCGGTCACCCCGCTCCGCCGGGGAATGGCCGGTTCGATCCGGTCAGGCCTCCTGTACCGCCAGCCGCAGCGTCCGCTCCGCCAGCTCGCTGATCCGCACCCCG
Source organism: Streptomyces sp. DG1A-41 (assembly GCF_037055355.1). Classification (GTDB taxonomy): domain Bacteria; phylum Actinomycetota; class Actinomycetes; order Streptomycetales; family Streptomycetaceae; genus Streptomyces. The sequence continues at coordinate 7,651,799 of NZ_CP146350.1, forward strand.
TCGAAGCCGAACACCGCGCTGCGGACCGTGTCCTCCAGCGGCGCCTTCCACTGGTCCGGAATGGCCGCGGCCCCGCCGAACACACCCGCCACCGAGCCCGCCGTCGCGCCGTTGGAGTCGGTGTCCAGGCCGCCGCGGACGGTCAGGGTGATGGTGCGGGTGAAGTCGCCGTCGCCGTAGAGCAGGCCGGCGGTGAGGACGGCGGCGTTCGGGACGGTGTGGATCCAGCCCATCCCGGTGGTCTCCTCGGTGAGCGTGGTGAGCGTGTCCTCCCAGGACATCCGGGCGTCGTGCAGGGAGACGACCCGGCGCACCGTACGGGCCAGTCGGCTGCTCGCCGGGATCACGGCCAGGGCCTCGTCGACCGCGTGCCGCACCGTGGGGGCCGTGAACGCCGCCGCGATCAGCGCCGCCGCCCACATCGCCCCGTAGACCCCGTTGCCGGTGTGCGACAGCACCGCGTCCCGCCGGGCCAGTGAGGCGGCGCGGCGCGGCACGCCCGGGCAGGTCCAGCCGTAGATGTCGGCCCTGATCAGCGCCCCGATCCACTCCTGGTACGGATTGTCGTACGTCGCCGTCAGCGGCGGCTTGAGCCCGCCCGCGAGGTTGCGGTACGCGGCCCGCTCTGCGGTGAACGTCTGGAGGTACGGCAGCCGCAGCAGCCACAGGTCACCGACCTGCTCCGTGCTGAAGCCGAAACCGTGGGTCTCCAGCAGGTCCAGGCCGAGGATCGCGTAGTCGATGTCGTCGTCACGGCAGCTGCCGTGGATGCGGCCGCGCACGCACTGGCGCCACTCGGGGCGCAGCTCGAAGCCGTCGTGTTCGCTGATCGGCTCGGGCAGGTAGTCGGTCAGCGGCAGTGCGGCGGCCTGCCGCAGGTAGCGGTCGATGCGGTCGCGCGTCCAGACCTCGCCCTGCTCGACCGGTTTGCCGAGCATGTTGCCCGCGACGCGGCCCAGCCAGCCGCCGAGGATGCGGTCGGTGAGGTCTGTCCGGGTGTGCGCAGGGGGCATGGTTATGGAGTACCCGTTTTCGGCGCGCCTGAGGAGCAGTTCCCCGCGCCCCTGAAGGCGAGGACCCCCGGGTCCAGGGGATGGGCACAGGCTGACGGCGGGGGCGTCCTCCGGATAAGGTCGCAGCGGCGCGACTGGCCTTGACGTGCGTGAGGGCCCGGAGAGCAAGGGGAGTGCAAGTGGCGGACGCAGTGAGCGATACCCGGAAGACACAGCGGGTGCTCGTCGCCGCGGACAAGTTCAAGGGGTCGCTGACGGCCGTGGAGGTCGCCGAGAGGGTGAGCGCCGGGCTGCGCCGGGTCGTACCGGACCTCGAGGTCGAGGCGCTGCCCGTGGCCGACGGCGGTGACGGAACCGTGGCCGCGGCGGTCGCGGCCGGGTTCCAGCGCCGGGAGGTACGGGTCGCCGGTCCGCTCGGCGACGAGGTGACGGCGGCGTTCGCGCTGCGCGACGGCACCGCGGTCGTGGAGATGGCCGAGGCGAGCGGACTCCAGCGGCTGCCCGCCGGGGTCTTCGCACCGCTCACGGCGTCCACGTACGGCTCCGGCGAGTTGCTGCGGGCCGCGCTGGACGCGGGTGCCCGCACGATCGTCTTCGGCGTCGGCGGCAGCGCCACCACGGACGGCGGCGCCGGAATGCTGTCCGCGCTGGGCGCGCGCTTCCTGGACACGGACGGCGAGCCGGTACCCCCGGGCGGCGGCGGCCTCGCCGCTCTGGCCACCGCCGACCTGTCGGGCCTCGACCCGCGCCTCACCGAGATCGAACTGGTCCTCGCGAGCGACGTCGACAACCCGCTGACCGGCCCGAAGGGCGCGCCCGCGGTCTACGGCCCGCAGAAGGGCGCCTCTCCGGACGATGTGGCGGCCCTGGACGCCGCCCTCGCCCACTTCGCGAAGGTGCTGGAGGAGTCGGCCGGACCTGAGGCCGCCCGGTACGCCGCCTCACCCGGCGCGGGCGCGGCGGGCGGCATCGGCTACGGCGCCCTGCTCCTCGGCGCCCGCTTCCGCCCCGGCATCGAGGTCATGCTCGACGTCCTGGGCTTCGCCCCCGCCCTGGACCGCGCCGACCTGGTGATCACCGGCGAGGGCTCCCTCGACGAACAGACCCTCCACGGCAAGGCCCCGGCGGGCGTCGCCGCGGCGGCCCGTGCGGCCGGCAAGGACGTCGTAGCGGTTTGCGGCCGCCTCGCCCTCCCCCCGGAGGCCCTGGGCCGAGCCGGAATCCGCCGGGCCTACCCCCTGACGGACGCGGAGCCGGACGTGGCGAAGTGCATCGCCGAGGCCGGGCCGATCCTGGAGCGGGTGGCTGAGCGGATCGGGCGGGACTTTTTGACCTGACCCGTCACGGCAGGAGGATCAGCTCTCCGGGCTCCTGAAGCAGCTGCCAGTGGTGAGACCCGCCACCCGGCCGTTCTTGAACCACTGCTTCGACATGCGGTGCACGGTCTTGGCGTTGAGCTCCCACACCAGGGAGTGGCCCGAGCCGGCGAGGGAGAACATCGCGAAACGGGTGTGGCCCGAGCCTCGAGGCTCGGGCCACACCCGTCAGTGGCAGCACGGGATCAGGGCAGCTGCGCCGCCCGCGCCTCCCGCCGGTTGTCACGGAAGTTGTTCACCCGCCGAGCCGTCGCGAACAGCGGAATCACCGCCCCCATGACCAGCTGAAGCGCGCATCCCGTCTGAAGCAGCAGCTGCCCGCTCGGCGCGTCGAAGGCCCAGGCCGCCATCAGGCCCATGCCCAGCACGATCCACGACAGCATCGCCACCGCGAGCCGCCCCCGCGGCTTCGGGTACTCGACCCGGCTCACCATCAGCCACGCCGTACCCAGGATCGCCAGCAGCGTCGCCACGAACGGCAGCTCCAGCAGCACGATCGACACGACCGTCAGCGCACCGAACGGCGACGGCATGCCCTGGAACGTGCCGTCCTTCACCGTGACGCACGAGAATCTCGCAAGCCGCAGCACCACCGCCAGCAGTACGACGATGGCCCCGACCGCCGCCACCCGCTGGTACGCGCCGTCCGCCACCATGCCGTACACGAGGACGAAGTACGCCGGCGCCAGGCCGAAGCTGATCAGGTCGGAGAGGTTGTCCAGCTCGGCACCCATGGGTGAGGAGCGCAGCTTGCGCGCCACCAGGCCGTCGAACAGGTCGAAGACCGCCGCGCACAGCATCAGGATGACCGCCGTGGCCGCGCTGTTGCGCGCCATGCCGGTCTCCTGACTGCCGGTGAGGTCCGGGATCAGGATGCCGGTGGTGGTGAAGTACACCGCCATGAAGCCGCACGTGGCGTTGCCGAGCGTCAGGGTGTCCGCTATCGACAGGCGAAGAGAGAGGGGCATTTCCTCTTCTTCGTCGACCTCGTCGGCCTCCGGGACCCAGCCGGCTTTGGTATCAGGATCAATCACGGTCAATGCGAGTCACCCCAGCCACGGTCTTCTCCCCCACCTCGACCGCGACCTCCACACCCTCGGGCAGGTAGAGGTCGACGCGCGAACCGAAGCGGATCAGGCCGATCCGCTCGCCCTGCTCGACCTTGGTGCCCTGGGGCACGTAGGGAACGATGCGGCGGGCGACCGCGCCGGCGATCTGGATCATCTCGATGTCGCCGAGCTCGGTGTCGAAGTGCCAGACGACGCGCTCGTTGTTCTCGCTCTCCTTGTTGAAGGCGGGAACGAAGCCACCGGGCACGTGCTCGACCGACGTCACCGTGCCGGCCAGCGGCGCGCGGTTGACGTGGACGTTGAGCGGGCTCATGAAGATCGCGACGCGGGTGCGGCCGTCCTTCCACGGCATGATGCTCTGCACCACACCGTCGGCGGGCGAGATGACCCGGCCCTGAGCGATCTCGCGCTCGGGGTCGCGGAAGAACCACAGCATTCCCGCCGCGAGCGCGGTGGCGGGAACGGCGACGGCCTTGGCGGCGCCGGAGCGGCGGGCACGGGCCAGGCTGAGGGCTGCGGTGGCGACGGTCGGAAGGAGCCACGGCGATGCTCCGCGCGCGAGGCGTACGCCGGCCCGGCTGTCGCGAGGTGCAGAGGTTTGGCTGTGGGGCATGGATGACCTTCGTAGCGGATGATGCCGCACTCTGACGGGGGACGGCGGCTTTCCGGCGATCGTAGCGGCTCGGGGCCCTAACTGGGTAAGCCAGGCAGCCGAGTCGGCGGCCGAAGAGTGCTGACGGGGTGTGATCTTCTTCTCCAAGAAAACACCCCGTATCCGGACATCTAGCCCTGGAATCGATACTCTTCGAGCAGTCGCCGACCGATGATCATTTTCTGGATCTCGGCGGTACCTTCACCGATCAGCAGCATCGGCGCCTCACGGTAGAGACGCTCGATCTCGTACTCCTTGGAGAAGCCGTAGCCGCCGTGGATCCGGAAGGAATCCTCCACGACCTCCTTGCAGTACTCGGAAGCAAGATACTTCGCCATACCGGCTTCAAGGTCGTTTCGTTCGCCAGAGTCCTTTTTGCGAGCTGCGTTCACCATCATCGCATGTGCGGCCTCGACCTTGGTAGCCATCTCGGCCAGCTTGAACTGGATGGCCTGATGCTGGGCGATCGGCTTCCCGAAGGTGTGACGCTGCTGGGCGTACTGGACACCCAGTTCGAACGCACGCTGAGCGACACCGCAGCCACGCGCCGCCACGTTGACGCGGCCGACCTCGACGCCGTCCATCATCTGGTAGAAGCCACGGCCGGTGACCCCGCCGAGCACGCGGTCGGCGGGAATCCGCAGGCCATCCATGATGAGCTCGGTGGTGTCGACACCCTTGTAGCCCATCTTGTCGATCTTGCCGGGGATGGTGAGGCCGGGCCGGACCTCGCCGAAGCCGGGCTCCTTCTCGACCAGGAAGGTCGTCATCGACTTGTGGGGCGCGGTGCCCTCGGGGTGACCTTCGTCACTTCGGACCAGAACGGCCACCAGAGACGATGTTCCGCCGTTGGTCAGCCACATCTTCTGGCCGTTCAGGACGTACTCGTCGCCGTCCTTCACCGCCTTCGAGGTGATGGCCGACACGTCCGAGCCGAGGCCCGGCTCCGACATCGAGAACGCGCCGCGGATGTCGCCGGCCGCCATCCTCGGCAGGAAGTGGTCCTTCTGCTCCTGCGTGCCGTGCTGCTTGAGCATGTACGCCACGATGAAGTGCGTGTTGATGATGCCGGACACCGACATCCACCCGCGGGCGATCTCCTCCACGCACAGCGCGTACGTCAGGAGCGACTCGCCCAGACCCCCGTACTCCTCGGGGATCATCAGGCCGAACAGGCCCAACTCCTTCAGCCCGTCGACGATCTGCTGGGGGTACTCGTCGCGGTGCTCCAGCTCGGTCGCGACCGGGATGATCTCCTTGTCCACGAAGTCGCGGACGGTGGACAGGATCTCCTGCTGGATGTCGGTCAGACCGGCGGTCTGGGCGAGTCGCGCCATGGCTACTTCTCCTGCTCCTTGAGCTCGGGGCGGCCCGGCTGCTCGCCGCCGCGCTCCTTGATGTACGTCTCGGTCGGCACCATGACCTTGCGGCGGAAGACGCAGACCAGCGTGCCGTCCTGCTTGTAGCCCTTGGTCTCGACGTGCACGATCCCGCGGTCGTTCTTCGACTTCGACGGCCACTTGTCGAGCACGGTCGTCTGGCCGTAGACGGTGTCGCCGTGGAAGGTCGGCGCCACGTGCTTGAGCGACTCGATCTCCAGGTTGGCGATCGCCTTGCCGGAGATGTCCGGCACGGACATGCCGAGCAGCAGCGAGTAGATGTAGTTCCCGACGACGACGTTCTTGCCGAAGTCCGTCGTCTTCTCCGCATAGTTCGAGTCCATGTGGAGCGGGTGGTGGTTCATGGTGAGGAGACAGAACAGGTGGTCGTCGTACTCCGTGACCGTCTTGCCCGGCCAGTGCTTGTACGTCGCTCCGACCTCGAACTCCTCGTACGTACGTCCGAACTGCATGACCGTCACGCCTCCGGGATCTCGAACGTGCTGGTGCGCTGCATGCCGGCGGCGCGTCCCTTGCCCGCGATGACCAGGGCCATCTTGCGGCTGGCCTCGTCGATCATCTCGTCGCCGAGCATCGCCGAGCCCTTCTTGCCGCCCGCCTCGGACGTGTAGTAGTCGTACGCGTCCAGGATCAGCTCGGCGTGGTCGTAGTCCTCCTGGGACGGCGAGAAGATCTCGTTGGACGCCTCGACCTGGCCCGGGTGCAGTACCCACTTGCCGTCGAAGCCGAGCGCGGCGGCGCGCTGGGCGACCTCGCGGTAGCCGTCGACGTTGCGGATCTGCAGGTAGGGGCCGTCGATCGCCTGGAGGTTGTTGGCACGGGCGGCCATCAGGATCTTCATCAGGATGTAGTGGTAGGCGTCCGACGGGTAGCCGGGCGGCTGCTCGCCCACGACCAGCGACTTCATGTTGATGGACGCCATGAAGTCGGCCGGGCCGAAGATGATCGTCTCCACGCGCGGGGAGGCCTGCGCGATCTCGTTGACGTTGTTGAGGCCCTGGGCGTTCTCGATCTGCGCCTCGATGCCGATCCGGCCGACCTCGAAGCCCATAGTCTTCTCGATCTGGGTCAGGAGGAGGTCGAGGGCGACGATCTGCTGGGCGTCCTGGACCTTCGGCAGCATGATGCAGTCGAGGTTCTGGCCGGCGCCCTCGACGACCGTGACGACGTCGCGGTACGTCCACTCGGTCGTCCAGTCGTTGACGCGCACGACCCGCGTCTTGCCCGTCCAGTCGCCCTCGTTGAGGAACTTGACGATGGTGTGCCGCGCCTCGGGCTTGGCGAGGGGGGCGCACGCGTCCTCCAGGTCGAGGAAGACCTGGTCGGCGGGGAGGCCCTGCGCCTTCTCCAGGAAGCGGGGGTTCGAGCCCGGTACCGCCAGGCAGGAACGCCGGGGGCGAAGGCGGTTGACCGTGGTCATGCGGAGACCTCCAGGGGGTCGAGCTTGTTCGCTTTCCGGATCTCGTCGACGATGCGGCCGATGATTCCGGTGATGTCGAAGTCCTTCGGGGTGAAGACCGCGGCCACTCCGGCTGCCCTGAGCTGCTCGGCATCCCCGTTCGGGATGATGCCACCGGCGATCACCGGTATATCTGTGGCACCGGCCACACGCAGCCGTTCGAGCACGTCCGGCACCAGTTGGGCGTGCGAGCCGGACAGGATGGACAGGCCGACCGCGTGCACGTCCTCGGCGAGGGCCGCGTCCACGATCTGCTCGGGCGTCAGCCGGATGCCCTGGTAGACCACCTCGAAGCCGGCGTCACGCGCGCGCACCGCGATCTGCTCGGCGCCGTTGGAGTGCCCGTCCAGGCCCGGCTTGCCGACCAGGAAGCGCAGCTTGCCGACGCCCAGGTCCTTGGCCGTCAGATCCACCTTCCGGCGGACCAGGGCCAGCGTGCTGCCCTCCTCGGCGGGGACGGCCACCGGCGCCGAGGAGACACCCGTGGGCGCCCTGAACTCGCCGAACACCGCGCGCAGGGCCCCGGCCCACTCGCCGGTCGTGACCCCGGCGCGGGCGCACTCCAGGGTGGCCTCCATGAGGTTCTCGGTGCCCCGGGCGGCCTCCTTCAGCCGCTCCAGCGCCTTGCAGGGCCGCGGGTGGTTGAAGGGCGGCTGGTAGCGGCTGTCGCGCCACTGCTGGAGCGAGGCGATGACGCGGGCCTCGACCTCCGGGTCGACCGTCAGGATCGCGGTGTCCAGGTCGGCGGTCAGCGGGTTCGGCTCGGTGCCCTCGAAGGCGTTGACACCGATGATCTTCTCCTGGCCGGACTCGATCCGGCCCCGGCGTTCCGCGTGCGAGGCGACCAGCTGCGACTTGAGGTAGCCGGACTCGACGGCCGCCATCGCGCCGCCCATCTCCTGGATGCGGTCGATCTCCGCGGACGCGGCCTCGACCAGCTCCTCCACCTTCGCCTCGATCACCTTCGAGCCCTCGAAGACGTCGTCGTACTCCAGCAGATCGCTCTCGTACGCCAGCACCTGCTGGATGCGCAGCGACCACTGCTGGTCCCAGGGGCGGGGCAGGCCGAGGGCCTCGTTCCAGGCGGGGAGCTGGACGGCCCGCGCGCGTGCGTCCTTGGAGAGGGTCACGGCCAGCATTTCGAGGACGATCCGCTGGACGTTGTTCTCCGGCTGGGCCTCCGTCAGGCCCAGGGAGTTGACCTGGACGCCGTAGCGGAAGCGGCGGTGCTTGGGGTTCTCGATGCCGTACCGCTCGCGGGTGATCCTGTCCCAGATGCGGCCGAAGGCGCGCATCTTGCACATCTCCTCGATGAAGCGGACGCCCGCGTTCACAAAGAAGGAGATCCGGCCGACGACGTCGCCCATGCGCTCCTGCGGCACCTGGCCCGAGTCGCGCACGGCGTCGAGAACGGCGATCGCGGTGGACATCGCGTACGCGATCTCCTGGACCGGCGTGGCGCCCGCCTCCTGTAGGTGGTAGCTACAGATGTTGATCGGGTTCCACTTCGGCATGTGGGAGACCGTGTACGCGATCATGTCCGTCGTCAGGCGGAGCGAGGGCCCCGGCGGGAAGACGTGCGTCCCCCGGGACAGGTACTCCTTGACGATGTCGTTCTGGGTCGTGCCCTGGAGCTGGGTGATGTCCGCACCCTGCTCCTCGGCGACGACCTGGTAGAGCGCCAGCAGCCACATGGCCGTGGCGTTGATGGTCATCGAGGTGTTCATCTGCTCCAGGGGGATGTCCTGGAACAGCCGGCGCATGTCACCGACGTGCGCGATCGGCACGCCGACCCGGCCGACCTCGCCGCGGGCGAGGATGTGGTCGGAGTCGTAGCCGGTCTGCGTCGGCAGGTCGAACGCCACCGACAGACCCGTCTGGCCCTTGGCGAGGTTGCGCCGGTACAGCTCGTTGGACGCCTCGGCCGTGGAGTGACCGGCGTAGGTGCGCATGAGCCACGGCCGGTCCTTCTGACGCTCAGTCATCTGTGACCTCAGCTGTCTTTCAGACGTTCCGGAAGCGGTTGATGGCGTCGATGTGCTGGGCGCGCTTGGCGTGGTCGCGCACGCCCAAGCCCTCCTCGGGGGCCATGCACAGCACGCCGACCTTGCCCTGGTGCAGGTTGCGGTGCACGTCGTAGGCGGCCTGGCCGGTGTCCTCCAGGGAGTACACCTTCGACAGGGTCGGGTGGATCTTGCCCTTCGCGATGAGCCGGTTGGCCTCCCAGGCCTCGCGGTAGTTGGCGAAGTGCGAGCCGATGATCCGCTTCAAGGACATCCACAGGTAGCGGTTGTCGTACTCGTGCATGTAGCCCGAGGTGGAGGCGCAGGTCGTGATGGTGCCGCCCTTGCGGGTGACGAAGACGCTCGCGCCGAAGGTCTCGCGGCCGGGGTGCTCGAAGACGATGTCGATGTCCTCGCCGCCGGTGAGCTCACGGATGCGCTTGCCGAAGCGCTTCCACTCCTTGGGATCCTGGGTGTTCTCGTCCTTCCAGAACTTGTAGCCCTCGGCGTTGCGGTCGATGATCGCCTCGGCGCCCATCGCGCGGCAGATCTCCGCCTTCTGTGGCGAGGACACGACGCAGATCGGGTTGGCGCCGCCGGCCAGTGCGAACTGGGTGGCGTACGAGCCGAGTCCGCCGCTCGCACCCCAGATGAGGACGTTGTCGCCCTGCTTCATGCCGGCGCCGTTGCGGGAGACCAGCTGGCGGTAGGCGGTGGAGTTGACCAGACCGGGAGCGGCGGCCTCCTCCCAGCTGAGGTGGTCGGGCTTGGGCATCAGCTGGTTCGACTTGACCAGCGCGATCTCCGCGAGACCGCCGAAGTTGGTCTCGAATCCCCAGATGCGCTGCTCGGGGTCGAGCATCGTGTCGTTGTGGCCGTCGCTGGACTCCAGCTCGACGGACAGGCAGTGCGCGACGACCTCGTCGCCGGGCCGCCAGGCGTTGACGCCCGGGCCGGTGCGCAGGACGACGCCCGCGAGGTCGGAGCCGATGATGTGGTACGGCAGGTCGTGGCGCTTGGCCAGCTCGCTGGTGCGGCCGTAGCGCTCCAGGAAGCCGAACGTCGACAGCGGCTCGAAGATCGAGGTCCACACCGAGTTGTAGTTGACCGACGAGGCCATGACGGCCACCAGGGCCTCGCCCGGGCCGAGCTCGGGCAGCGGCACCTCGTCCAGGTGGATCGACTTGCGGGGGTCCTTGTCGCGCGTGGCGAGCCCGGCGAACATCTCCGTCTCGTCCTTGTGCACGGTGATCGCGCGGTACGACTCGGGGAGCGGGAGGGCGGCGAAGTCCTCCGACGTGGAGTCGGGCGACTGGATCGCGGCCAGGATGTCCTTCACGGTCACGGTGTTGCCTCCGGCGGTGAGCGCCCTGAGGGAGGGGCGCTGACGGTTACGTCGGTGCTGCTGAGGGTTGAGGGTGTGCCGTCGGTTCGGCGGTGGTGCTGTTCGGCAGCGCTGGTGGCGCGGGAGGTTGCCTGTGACGCAGGCGTCCGGGAGGGCAGGCGCTGGGCTTGCTGGGACATCGCCCGGACCTCTTCAACGTATGACACCGCGTGTCACCCCGCAAGGCACTGAGTGCCAGAACTTGCTCTCAGATGAAATCTTTACGTAACAAATGAGCGATGATCGATCGAACGAGGCCGTCAAAGGGCTGCAAAACAGTCCCTGACATGTCAAAACGGCCACCCCGAAGGGTGGCCGTCATCACACGTCGTCACCGGGCGAAGGGCGCTCAGCGTTCCTTGAGCGCCTGCTCGATCGTCCGCATGACCTCGTCCAGCGGGGCGTCGGTGCGGGCGACGGTCACCAGCACCTCGCCCTGCGCCGAGGCCGTGGCCGCGGCCGGCTGCGACTCCGCGGTGCGCCCGGCCCCGATGCCCGTGCCGAACGTCTTCCGCACGATCGCGAAGGCGTGGTCCAGCTGCGCCTCCACGTCGCCCTGTCCGCCCGCCCTGAGCCAGCGCCGCAGCACGTGGTTGTGCGCGGTGACCACGGCGGACGCGGCGACCTCCGCGAGCAGCGGGTCGTCGTTGGCGTCGTCGGCGTGCGCGCGCTCGTCGAAGTGGCCGAGGAGGTAGCGGGTGAACAGACGCTCGTAGCGGGCCACGGACGCGATCTCCGCCTCGCGCAGGGTGGGCACCTCGCGCGTCAGCTTGTAGCGGGCGACCGAGATCTCCGGACGGGCCGCGTACATCTTCATGACTTCCTTGATGCCGCGGCACACCGTGTCGAGCGGATGCTCGTGCGCGGGCGCGGCGTTGAGCACCGCCTCGGCCCGGACCAGGGTGTCGTCGTGGTCGGGGAAGATCGCCTCTTCCTTGGAGCGGAAGTGGCGGAAGAACGTGCGGCGGGCGACCCCGGCCTGCGCCGCGATCTCGTCGACGGTGGTCGCCTCGTAGCCCTTGGTCGCGAACAGCTCCATCGCGGCGGCCGCCAGTTCCCGGCGCATCTTGAGCCGCTGGGCGGCGGCGCGAGAGCCTGCGGCACTTTCCGGCGCGTCGGCCGTAGCCGGTGTACGTGAGGACTTGGCGGGCTGGGACATGCCCCGAACGTACTGCATGTGTGCAGCTCGCCGCGCATGACCTGGTTCTGCGCCGCCGCCCGAGGGCGGGGCGAACCGGTCCGGGCCGAGCAGGCCGCCCCACTCCGCGCCGGACCGGAACCAGTCGCCGGGACTCTCAGCGCTTGGCATATTCGCGGAAGCCACGGCCGGTCTTGCGGCCGAGGCAGCCCGCGGCCACCAGGTGCTCGAGGAGCGGCGCCGGGGCGAGCCCCGGGTCGCGGAACTCGCGGTGCAGGACCTTCTCGATGGCGAGCGAGACGTCGAGCCCGACGACGTCCAGCAGCTCGAACGGGCCCATCGGGTAACCCCCGCCCAGCTTCATCGCCGCGTCGATGTCGTCGAGCGACGCGTAGTGCTCCTGCACCATCTTGATCGCGTTGTTCAGGTACGGGAACAGCAGCGCGTTCACGATGAAGCCCGCCCGGTCACCGCAGTCGACCGCGTGCTTCCTGATCCGGCCGCAGACCTCGCGGACCGTCGCGTGGACGTCGTCGGCCGTCAGCACCGTACGCACGACCTCCACCAGCTTCATGGCCGGCGCCGGGTTGAAGAAGTGCATGCCGATCACGTCCTGCGGGCGCGAGGTGGCCCGGGCGCAGGCGACGACCGGCAGGGACGAGGTGGTGGTGGCCAGGACCGCGCCCTGCTTGCAGACCTTGTCCAGCGCGGTGAACAACTGCCGCTTGACCTCCAGGTCCTCGGCGACCGCCTCCACGGCCAGGTCGACGTCGGCGAAGTCGTCGTAGGTGCCCGTCGGCGTGACGCGGTCCAGGGTCTGCGCGGCGGCCTCGGCGGTCATCCGGCCCTTGTCGACCGAGCGGGACAGGGACTTGCCGATCCGGGCCTTCGCCGCCTGGGCCTTCTCCTCGCTGCGGGCGGCGAGGACGACCTCGTACCCGGCCTTGGCGAAGACCTCGGCGATACCGGAGGCCATGGTGCCCGAGCCCGCGACACCGACCGAGCGGACCTCCCGGCCCGCAACCAGGTCGCCGCCCTCCAGCGGGGTCAGCGCGTCCCGCACGACGGTGCCGCTGCCGGGCGCTTCGTAGGTGTAGAACCCGCGGCCCGCCTTGCGGCCGGTCAGGCCCGCCTCGCTCAGCTGCTTGAGGATCGGCGCGGGGGCGTGCAGCCGGTCGTGGGAGGCGGTGTACATCGCCTCCAGGACCGTGCGCGCGGTGTCGACACCGATCAGGTCGAGCAGCGCCAGCGGGCCCATCGGCAGGCCGCAGCCCAGCCGCATGGCGGCGTCGATGTCCTCACGGGAGGCGTACTTCGCCTCGTACATCGCGGCGGCCTGGTTGAGGTAGCCGAACAGCAGGCCGTCGGCGACGAACCCGGGGCGGTCGCCGACCGCGACGGGCTCCTTGCCCAGGTCGAGGGCGAGATCGGTGACCGCCGTGACGGCCGCCGGCGCGGTCAGCACCGAGGAGACGACCTCGACCAGCCGCATCGCCGGGGCCGGGTTGAAGAAGTGCAGGCCCAGCACCCGCTCCGGACGGGCCGAGTCGGCGGCGAGCCGGGTGACGGACAGGGCGTTGGTGCCGGTCGCCAGGATCGTCTCGGGGCGCACGATCCCGTCCAGTTCCCGGAAGACCTGCTGCTTGATCTCGTACGACTCCGGAACCACCTCGATGACCAGGTCGGCGTCGGCCGCGGCCCGCAGGTCGGTGGAGGTGCGGACGCGGTCCAGGATCTCCGCGCGGTCCTGCTCGGTCAGCCGCCCGCGCTCGACGCCACGGGCGGTGGAGGACTCCAGGGCGGCGACGCACTTCGCGGCCTGGGCCTCGCTGATGTCGATGCCGACGACCTCGCGGCCGGCCTTGGCGAGGACCTCGGCGATGCCGGTGCCCATCGTGCCGAGGCCGACGACGGCGACGGTGCGCAGCGGGGACTGGGACGAGTCGGAAAGGGGAGTGGCCATCGCGGGACTCCAGGAATGAGGGTGACGACGGGGAACGCCGCCCGGGTGCGCCGAAGGCGGACAGGCGAGAGCCGGACCTCGGGCGCACCGGGTGCGTGAGAAGTGCGGGTGTTGGCCGGGCTGCTGGCGCACACGCCCGGTGCCGTCGGGCCGGGCGTGCACACGCCCGGTGAACGGCGGTTCCGGCCGGCCCTGTCCCGGGGCCGAGCCGTACTGCGGTACCTGAAGTACCGAACCGACTGCTCTCACGACGGCCGCGTCACCAGACCGCCGCGAGGAAATGCGAGTGGGTAACTCGCTCGTCTGAGCTTAACTCGCGGGTAACGAGCGCGCCAGCCCTCGTGTTTGTGATGTACGTCCCGCACAGCTCGCGACGCCTCTAATCTCTCCGTCATGGACGAAGAGTTGCGATCACTCACGGAGCGCTTACGGCAGGAGTCGGGGGCGTCGCCCGCCTTCGAGCGGCTCGTGGCGACCGACGACCTCGACGCCCTGGCCGCGGTGCTGACGGAGCCCGGGCAGCCCTTGTGGGCGAGGGAGCTGGCCGCTTTCCGGCTCGGAGTCGCCGGGGACCGGCGGGCCTTCGAGTCCCTGGTGCTGATGCTCAACCACCGTGACCCGCCGCGCTGCGCCTCCGCCGCCTACGCCCTCGCCCGCCTCGGCGACCCGCGCACCGCCCGCGCGGCCGCCGCCCTCGCCACCAACGAACTGCGCGTCGCCTACGCCCTGCACCCCGTCCGGCTCCTGGTCGAACTGCGTGCCCCGGAGGCCGTGCCCGCCCTGATCACCACCCTCCAGCGACGGCTGCGCCCGCACGACCCGTACCGCCGCGTGGCCCTCGCCTGCGTGGACGGGCTCGGCACGCTGGGCGACGCCCGGGCCAGACCCGTACTGAACGAGGCCCTCGCGCATCCGGTGCTGGCGGAGGCGGCGGTGCGGGCGCTGGGGCGGATTCCGAAGCAGAGGTGATATCAGCGGGGCAGCGCGCGTGCGTACCGCACCTCCGGGACGACGACACCGTCCACCTCGAAGGGCTCCTCGGCGCCGTCCGCGTGGAAGCCGGCCCGTTCGTAGAAGCGGCGGGCCCGGTTGTTTCCCTTGAGGACCCACAGCAGCAGACGGTTGTGGCCCGCGGCGGAGCAGCGCGCGATGGACTCCATGAGCAGAGCCCGTCCCGCGCCTTGTCCCAGGTGTTCCGGATGGACGTAGACGGCGTACAACTCGGCGTCATCGGTGAAGACGTCACCGTCCCGGTAGGGCCCGTGGCAGGCCCAGCCGACGATCTCGCCGCCGGAGTCCTCGGCGACCAGGTTCACCACGCTGCCGTCGGCCTGTGCGAAGTACGAGCGGCGGCGCTCGGCGTCCTCCGAGACGCTGAGCCCGTCCAGGTATGACTGCGGGACGAGCCCCTCGTACGCGGTCTGCCAGCCGTCGATGCGGATCTCGGCGACGCGGTCGCAGTCGGCGAGCGTCATCTCCCGTGTCCGAAGCGCCCTTGTCGAAGGGTTCACTCCGCCACCACCGCGAACGCCTCGACCTCCAGCAGGAACTCCGGGCGTACCAGCGCGGCGACCTGCACCGCCGAGGCGGCCGGCAGCCGGTCGTCGGGTATGTGTTCGGCGCGGGCCGCGCGGATCGCGGGCATGTGGGTCATGCCCGTGACGAAGTAGGTGAGTTGACGACGTCGTCGAAGGTCGCCCCGGCGGCGGCCAGGCAGCGCCGGAGGTTGTCGAAGACCTGACGGGCCTGCGTCGCCGGGTCGCCCTCTCCGACCAGCCGGCCCTGCTCGTCGAGCGCGAGCTGTCCCGCGATCGCCACGAAACGGCCGGTGCCCATGACGACGTGGCTGTACTGGGCCGCGGCGGCGACCCCGGGCGCGGAATTCTGGTCAGCTCAGTCATGGGTCCCATGGTGGACCACGGCACCGATCCGTGCGTTCAGAAGGTGCGTTGGGCCACGTTTACGCGTGGGGTCACCTCCAACGCGGCGCCCAGCTCGTCGGCCGGGAGCGGCGCGGCGGGGGGGGCCTCTATGTCCTTCGTCAAGCGAGGCGGGGGGTTCGGGGTTCGTAGAAGGTGCCGTCGCGGAGCATCGCGAACAGGACGTTGATCCGCTGGCGGGCGAGGCGGAGGAGGGCTTGCGTGTGGGTCTTTCTTCCGGCCCGGCATTTGTCGTAGTAGGTGCGGGAGGCGGGGTCGTGCAGGGCGGCGAACGCGGACAGGAACATCGCGCGTTTGAGTTGCCGGTTGCCGCCTCGGGGAGCGTGTTCGCCGTGGATCGAGGTCCCCGAGGACTTCGTGGTCGGGGCGAGGCCGGCGTAGGAGGCGAGGTGGGCGGCAGTGGGGAAGCTGGTGCCGTCGCCGACGGTGACCAGCAATGTGGCGGCGGTCCTGACGCCGACGCCGGGCAGCGACGTCAGGACCTTGGAAAGAGGGTGGTCCTCCAGCAGGGCTGTGATCTGGGCTTCCGTCGCCCGGCGTTGTTCGTGGACGGCGCTGAGCGAGCGGGCCAGCGACGGGATCACCATGTCGAGGGTGCCGGTGCCGGGGACCACGACGGTCTGCTCGTCGAGCGCGTCGAAGACTTCGTCGATCAGCCGTTTCGCCATGCGCGGGGCCTTGGGCCGGATGACCTCGACGAGCTTGCGGCGTCCGGCCTTTCGCAAGCTGGCGGGGGATCCGTAGCGTTCCAGCAGCCAGGTCACGGCCTGATGGTCCAGGCGTGGCCCGAGGACGCGTTCCAGCGACGGGTGGAACTGGGTGAGCAGGCCGCGGATCCGGTTGCTGGTGCGGGTGGCCTCGGCCGCCAGGTCCTGATCGAAGCCGACGAGGACGGTGAGCTCGGCGGTGATCTCGTCGGTCAGCTCCAGCGAGCGCAGGGTGTGGGGCATGGTGCGGGCCGCGTCGGCGATCACGGCCGCGTCGCGGGCGTCGGTCTTGGCCTCGCCGGGGTAGAGGTCGGCGATCCGCCGCATCGACAGGCCCGGCAGATAGGCGACCTGGCAGCCCGTGTCGCGGGCCACTGTCAGCGGCAGGGCGCCGATCGAGGCGGGCTGGTCCACGATCACCAGGACAGTGCCGAACTTCTCACGGAGCTTGTCGAAGACCTGTCTCAGCTTCGGCTCGGTGTTGGGCAGCTGCTTGTCGAAGACCTTCTTGCCGGCCGGGGTGAGACCGTGGCCGTGATGGTTCGTCTTGCCGACGTCCAGGCCGAGGAAGACGCCTATCTCGTCGCTGTCGTGCAAGCCGTCCTCTCGAACGGATGTTGTGCGTGCTGGCCTGGGCGTTGGCGTCGTGCGCGCATCCACGTTATGCAGACCTGCCGCCCGTACGCGGCCGGGCGTTGCGCTCGGCCGGGCGGTAGTCGGACCTCTCATCAGCGTCTCCAACGGCGCCTCTCGGGCCCGGTGGCACCACCCCCCAGGTCATCGGTTCGACAGGGGGGACCAGCCATGCCGGGCCCGGAGGCCAGCGGCCCTCTTGCAGGACCGTGAAGAAGATAACGGGGGGGAACTGGAGCATGTGCTCGGCCTGGCATGTCGGAGTCGGCGAGGCAGCCGGAAGGAGGTCCTGGAAGAACTCATCGTGCCGAATGTCATGACCCGGATGGGTCTTCGGATGCGCTCGAACGCTCCTACTCGAACGTTCCTAAAGGAGCGAGAGTTGAGTCGGCCCGGACACCGGGGGCTCCTCGACCGGCTCAGGGGGCCGGGTCCGGCGCGGCATCTCCGCGCGCGTGGGCCCGATGCCGTACTCCTCGGCCAGTTCGTGCACCTGACGGGTGATCCGGCGCTGGTACCACTTCGGGGCGTAGGAGCCCTCCGCGTAGAGCCGCTGGTAGCGCGCCACCAGGTGCGGATGGTGCTGTTCCAGCCAGGTTATGAACCACTCGCGGGCGCCGGGCCGCAGATGCAGCACCAACGGCGTGACGGACGTGGCGCCGGAGGCCGCGATCGCCCGCACGGTGGCGCGCAGTTGGGCCGGTCCGTCGCTCAGGAACGGGATCACCGGCGCCATCAGCACACCGCAGCCGATGCCGTGCTCGCCGAAGGTCCGTACGACCTCCAGGCGCCGCTCCGGCGCGGGCGTGCCCGGTTCGACGGTGCGCCACAGCTCCTGGTCGGTGAAGCCGACCGAGACGGAGAGGCCGACGTCGGTCACCTCCGCCGCCTGCTTGATCAGGTCCAGGTCACGCAGGATGAGCGTGCCCTTGGTCAGGATCGAGAAGGGGTTCGCGTGGTCGCGCAGGGCCGAGATGACGCCCGGCATCAGGCGGTAGCGGCCCTCGGCGCGCTGGTAGCAGTCGACGTTCGTGCCCATCGCGATGTGCTCGCCCTGCCAGCGGCGCGAGCCGAGCTGCCGGCGCAGCAGCTCCGGCGCGTTGATCTTGACCACGATCTGGGAGTCGAAGCCGAGGCCCGTGTCGAGGTCGAGATAGCTGTGCGTCTTGCGCGCGAAGCAGTACACACACGCGTGTGAGCAGCCGCGATAGGGATTGACCGTCCACTGGAACGACATCCGGGAGACGGCCGGCACCCGGTTGATGATCGAACGGGCCCGGATCTCGTGGAAGGTGATCCCCCGGAACTCCGGTGTGTCGAAGGTACGGGTGGTCACGGCGTCCGCGCCGAACAGCGCGGCGTCGGCCCGGCCGTGTTCGGAGTCCACTGTGAGGTTCTCCCAGCGCATGACGCCTCCTCGGTAGCACTGACCACAGAATAGAACACATGTTCCCTTGATCGTGCGAGGGCGCTTTCCGAACGTGTCCGACCGGGTTGGGCCACCCCGATTTGGGCGGCCGGGCAGCGGGGTGGTTGGCTTGCCCCCAACCCCCGAGAACCCATGTCCTGGAGGAAAGCGATGGCGCAGGTCGAGGCCACTACGGAGCGGATCGTCGCGGCGGACGCGGAGACGGTGTTCGACGCCCTCGCCGACTACAGCGGCACGCGCGCGAAGCTGCTGCCCGAGCAGTTCAGCGAGTACGAGGTCCGGGAGGGCGGTGACGGCGAGGGCACCCTCGTCCACTGGAAGCTCCAGGCCACCAGCAAGCGCGTGCGCGACTGCCTCCTCGAGGTCAGCGAGCCCACCGACGGAGAGCTGGTCGAGAAGGACCGCAACTCCTCCATGGTCACCACCTGGCGCGTCACCCCGGCCGGCGACGGCAAGTCCCGGGTCGTCGTGACCACCACCTGGACCGGCGCCGGCGGCATCGGCGGCTTCTTCGAGAAGACCTTCGCACCCAAGGGCCTCGGCCGGATCTACGACGCGTTGCTCGCCAAGCTCGCGGCCGAGGTCGAGAAGTAGCTCCTCTCAAACCGGGGATTTCCAGGGGTCGTTGTGCCCCTCACTGGTTCGGGTGATCTCCGTTCGGCTCCGGCGTGTGCCGTAACTCGTCGCGCTTGCTCGTAGTTGTCGCTTTTACGCGGGAATTGTGCGGCAGCGCGACGAGGGGAGCGGTAGGTGGGCGGGATCACTCTGGCGCAGGACGAACCGGCGGTGGCGCCTCCCGGACCCCCGGCCCCACCACAGGCCCCGGCCGCCGAACTGAGCCCGCGCAGGGTGCGGCTGGTCTTCGTCGCGCTCATGCCGGCCCTGCTCCTGGCCGCCCTGGAGCAGATGATCGTCGCCACCGCGCTCCCGAAGATCGTCGGTGAGCTGCACGGCCTGGACCGGATGTCCTGGGCGATCACCGCCTACCTGCTCACCGCGACCGTCGGGCTGCCGATCTACGGCAAGCTGGGCGACCTTCTCGGCCGCAAGGGCGTCTTCCAGTTCGCGATCGTCGTCTTCGTCGTCGGCTCCGCGCTCGCGGGCCGGGCGCAGACCATGGACCAGCTGATCGCCTTCCGGGCCCTCCAGGGCGTCGGCGCGGGCGGCCTCATGACCGGTGTCCAGGCGATCATCGCGGACATCGTGCCCGCCCGGCGGCGCGGCCGCTACATGGGCCTGATCGGCGCCGCCTTCGGACTCGCCTCCGTAGCCGGACCGCTGCTCGGCGGCTACTTCACCGACCACCTCTCCTGGCGCTGGTGCTTCTACGTCAACGTGCCCTTCGGCCTGGTCACGCTGGTCGTCGTCGCCGTCGCGCTGAAGCTTCCGAAACCGGCCGGCAAGGCCCGGCTGGACATCCTCGGCGCGCTGCTGCTGACCGCCGCCTCCACCTGCCTGGTCCTGCTGACCAGCTGGGGCGGCACCGAGTACGCCTGGGACTCGCGCGTGATCCTCGGCCTCGCGGCCGGAGCGGCGGCGGCCACCGTCCTCTTCCTCGTCGCCGAGTCCTTCGCCGCCGAACCCCTCATTCCGCTGCGGCTGTTCAGGGACTCCGTCTTCACCGTCACCGGCCTGGTCGGCCTGGTGACCGGAGCCGGACTGTTCGGCGCCGCCAGCTACCTGCCGACCTACCTCCAGATGGTCGACGGGGTCTCCGCCACCGAATCGGGCCTGCTCATGCTGCCCATGATGGCCGGTATCGTCGGCGCCTCGATCATCGCCGGACAGCTCATCAGCCACACCGGCCGCTACAAGGCCTCCCCGATCCTCGGCGGCGCCCTCTCCGTCGCCGGCATGTGGCTGCTGTCCCGCCTCGACGCCGACACGCCCCGGCTGCACTACAGCATCTGGATGGCCGTCCTCGGCGCCGGCATCGGCATGGTGATGCCGGCGCTGATCCTCGCCGTGCAGAACTCGGTGCGCCCCGCCGACCTCGGCACCGCCACCAGCGCCAACAACTACTTCCGGCAGCTCGGCGGCAGCGTCGGAGCCGCCGTCTTCGGCACCCTCTTCGCCGACCGGCTCGCCGACGCACTCGCCCACCACCTGCCCTCGCGCGCGGACGACCGGCTCCCCGACCCCGAGTCCATCACCCCGCAGCTCGTTCACACCCTGCCCCCGGCGCTGCGCGACGGCTACATCGGGGCGTACGCCGACGCCATGCCGCGGATCTTCCTCTACCTGGTGCCGGTGCTCGTCCTCGGACTGGTCATCGCCCTCTTCCTCAAGGAGAAACCCCTGGTGTCCCACAACGTTTCCGTCACCGACCCGGACACGGCGCCGGGGAGCACCCCGATCCCGCATGCACGCGCTCCCCACACCGCCGGAATCCCCGTCTGCGGCTCGGTGCAGCACCACGACGGGACCGTCGTGCCCCGCGCGGCGCTCACCCTCATCGACGTCACCGGGCAGCAGACCGGGCGCGGCGCCAGCGGCGAGGACGGACGCTACGCGCTGGCCACGCCGGGCCCCGGCGCGTACGTGCTGATCGCCGCCGCGGGCGGCCACCAGCCGCAGGCGGTCTCCGTGACCGTAGGCGAGCGCCCCGTCGAGCTGGACATCGTCCTGGGCGGCGCGGGGAACCTCGTCGGCAGCGTGGTCACCGCCGACGGCACACCCGTGCGGGACGCCAGCGTCACGCTCACCAACGTGCACGGCGAGGTCGTGGCCACCACCCGCAGCGGCCGCGAGGGCGGTTACGTCATCACGGACCTGGTGGCCGGCGAGTACACCCTCGCCGCCAGCGCGCCCGCGTTCCGCCCGGCCGCCCTTCCCGTCACCGTCCAGGCCGCCCGCGAGACCCGCCGGGACATCGAACTGGCCGGCGGCGCCGTCCTGCGCGGCACCGTCCGTGCGGGCGGCGGCCGGCCCGTGGAGGACGCGCGCGTCACCCTGCTGGACGTGGCCGGCAACGTCGTCGACACCCTCACCACCGGCCCCGACGGCACGTTCCGGTTCGTCGACCTGTCCTCCGGCGAGTACACCGTCATCGCCGCCGGTTACCCGCCCGTCGCCACCGTCCTCCAGGTGGCCGGCGGCGGCCGCACCGAGCGGGACCTCCAGCTGGGACACGAGGACTGAGCCCCGTACCGGCACGCCGGTGCTTCGTCAGGCCGCGCGCTACCACGTCAGCACGCGTTGCTGCACGCGGCCGTCGACGACGGCGTGCCCGCGCAGGGTCGGTACGTCGCCACGAGCGACAGGGTGCGGGTCTGCTCGGTGCCGGCCCAGGCGGGGTTGGAGCACACCTCGATGGAGTGGACGACGACGTCGGGGGCGGCGCGACGCCAACCGCCCGCGTTGCCCAGGTAGTTGACGGCGCCGGACACAGGGGTTCCGCGTGCCAGTTCACCGACATGTAGCCGTCCGCGTAGTACAGCAGCCCGTGGTTCAGGGGCCGAGCGGGCCCTCGCTCGTGCGGCCCTGGCCGTCCTCGCCGTAGTACGAGACGAGCTGCCACCGGCCCCAGCCGGGCCATCAGATGCGGGAAGAACGACAGGAGCCGGTTCAGGCGGACCACCAGCTGGCCGGTCGATGCTCTTGCGGTCGGCGCTGGGATGGAGGTCTCCCAGATGCAGCTGTGTCAACCGGACGACTCTCATGGGCAGTTGGCGGCGGCGCTGGACGGCCCGCAGATGCGCCGTTCCCGGGGTGCATCCGGCCCGCAGCACCGGGCCGAGTATCCGCGCCGCGGCGACGGCGTCCTGCACCGCCAGGTCGATGCCCACGCCGCCGGCCGGTGACATGGCGTGGGCCGCGTCTCCGATGCACAGCAGACCGGGCGCGTACCAGCGGCGCAGCCGGTCGATCCGGACGTCGAGCGACTTGACATCGTCCCAGTCGCGGATCTCCTCGTCGAGCCGTGCGGCGAAGCCCGGATGGGCACGCCGGACACCGGCGCGGAACTGCTCGATCCCCGCCTTCGCTCTGATGGGCCTGGTCGACCAGCCGTGGCTGATCGTCGTCGCGCCCGTCCTGTTCGGCATCGGGCGTCGGTGCCGGACCACCACAGCCAGACGGGCTTGGGGGTGGCTGCGCTGGGCAGGTGGTCGATGTCCGGGCGGATCACCGTTGTCTCGACGATGGGGAGGGTGCCGTCGGCTGCCGCCCGTTTCAGACGAAGGCCGCTTCTGCGTAGGGCAGTGACCGGACCTAGTGATCAAGTTCGACGCACCATTCGACGCCGGACGTCAAAGATCAAGCCAGGGCGGCACGGGTGGGCACAGCGGCACCCCGCAGCGCCGGGTTGCGCAACACCCCGGCCCCGGCAGCCGCCGGCAGCACCCCGCACCGCCGGGCGGCGGTCCCACCCGGCCGGCACCAAGGGCCACACCCGCGAAGAACAGGTCCGCGTCATGGCAGGTTCCCTCGCCGGCGCGTAACGTGACGCTGCATGAAGATCCTCATCAGCGCCGACATGGAGGGTGCCACCGGCGTCACCTGGCCGGACGACGTCATGCCCGGCGCGTCGCAGTGGGAACGCTGCCGCTCGCTGTTCACCTCGGACGTCAACGCAGCCGTGCTCGGCTTCTACGACGGCGGCGCCGACGAGGTCGTCATCAACGAGGCGCACTCGACCATGCGCAATCTGCTGCTGGAGCAGCTGGACGAACGGGCCCAGCTGCTCACCGGGCGGCACAAGGCGCTGTCCATGGTGGAGGGCGTGCAGCACGGCGACGTGGACGGCATCGCGTTCGTCGGCTACCACGCGGGCGCCGGCATGGAGGGCGTCCTCGCGCACACCTACCTCGCGAACCAGATCACGGGCGTGTGGCTGAACGGCGTACCGGCGAGCGAGGGGCTGCTCAACGCCCATGTCGTCGCCGAGTTCGGCGTGCCGGTCGTGCTGGTCACCGGGGACGACGTCGCCTGCGAGGACGCGCTCGGGTACGCGCCCGAGGCGCTGAAGGTCGCCGTGAAGGACCACGTCTCGCGGTACGCGGCCGTGTGCCGTACGCCCGCCAGGACCGCGGCCGAGATCCGGGCGGCGGCCAAGGAAGCGGCTTCCCTGGCGGTACGGCACGAACCCGCGCGCGGGGGCCCGTTCACCGTCGCCGTGGAGTTCGACGCCGAGCACCTGGCCATGGCCGCCACCGTCGTGCCGGGTGTGGAGCGGACCGGGGAGCGGAAGGTGGCCTACACGAGCGAGACCATGTACGAGGGCATCCGCGCCTTCAAGGCGCTCACCACGATCGTCTCGGCCGCGGTGGAGGAGCAGTATGGCTGACCAGGTGGACGGGCAGGCGCTGAAGGAGGTCGTGACGTTCACGTCCGACCTGATCCGGATCGACACCACCAACCGGGGCGGAGGCGACTGCCAGGAGCGGCCCGCCGCCGAGTACGCCGCCGCGCGGCTCGCCGAGGCCGGCATCGAGCCGACGCTCCTGGAACGCACCAAGGGCCGCACCAACGTCGTCGCCCGCGTCGAGGGCACCGACCCCTCGGCCGACGCGCTGCTGCTCCACGGCCACCTGGACGTCGTCCCCGCCGCGGCCGCCGACTGGAGCGTGCACCCGTTCTCCGGGGAGATCCGCGACGGGGTCGTCTGGGGGCGCGGCGCCGTCGACATGAAGAACATGGACGCGATGATCCTCGCCGTGCTCCGCGCCTGGGCGCGCCAGGGCGTCCGGCCCCGGCGGGACATCGTCATCGCCTTCACCGCGGACGAGGAGGCCAGCGCCGAGGACGGCTCCGGGTTCCTCGCCGACGAACACGCCGCGCTGTTCGAGGGCTGCACCGAGGGCGTCGGCGAGTCGGGCGCCTTCACCTTCCACGACGGCGCCGGGCGGCAGATCTACCCGCTCTCGGCCGGTGAGCGGGGCACGGCCTGGCTGAAGCTCACCGCGCGCGGCCGGGCCGGGCACGGCTCCAAGGTGAACAAGGACAACGCGGTCACCCGGCTCGCGGCCGCGATCACCCGGATCGGCGAACACGAGTGGCCGCTGCGGCTGACCCCGACCGTGCGGGCCGCGCTCACCGAACTCGCCGCGCTGTACGGCGTCGAGCCCGATCTGACCGACGTGGACCGGCTGCTCGACAAGCTCGGACCGGCCTCCCAACTCGTCGAGCCGACCATCCGCAACAGCGCCAACCCGACCATGCTGGACGCCGGTTACAAGATCAACGTGATCCCCGGGGAGGCCGTGGCGTACGTCGACGGCCGGTATCTGCCCGGCGGGGAGGACGAGTTCCGCGACACCCTCGACCGGCTCACCGGGCCGGACGTGGAGTGGGAGTTCCACCACCACGAGGTGGCCCTCCAGGCGCCGGTGGACTCGGCGACGTTCGCCCGGATGCGGGCCGCCGTCGAGGAGTTCGCCCCGGAGGGGCACGTGGTGCCGTTCTGCATGCCCGGCGGCACGGACGCCAAGCAGTTCTCCCGCCTCGGCATCACCGGCTACGGCTTCACACCGCTGAAGTTGCCGGAGGGCTACGACTACGGCGCCATGTTCCACGGCGTCGACGAACGGGTCCCCATCGAGGCGCTGCACTTCGGCGTGCGCGTGCTCGACCGGTTCCTGCGGACGGCCTAGGGGGGGTGGGGCAGACGGTGCGGACGCTGGCGTACGGGTCATGGCCCTCACCCATCGACGCGGCCCTGGCCGCCGCGCACGACGGGCACCCGGAGCACGTGGGGTTCGTCGGCGACGAGGTGTGGTGGACCGAACCGCGCCCCGCCGAGGCAGGCAGGCGCACCCTGGTGCGGCGGCACGCCGACGGCCGGGAGCAGTCGCTGCTGCCCGCGCCGTGGAACGTGCGCAGCCGGGTCATCGAGTACGGCGGACACCCGTGGGCGGCCCTCGCGCAGGAGGACGGCCGCCCGCTGGTGGTGTTCGTGAACTTCGCCGACCAGCGGCTGTACCGGTACGAGCCGGGCGGCGAGCCGCGCCCGCTCACGCCCGTGTCCGACGTGGGCGCGGGCCTGCGTTGGGCCGAGCCGCAACTGCGCTTCGAGCGGGGTGAGGTGTGGTGCGTGCTGGAGGAGTTCACCGGCGCCGAACCCACCGAGGTGCGCCGTGTCCTGGCCGCCGTACCGCTGGACGGCTCCGCCGCCCGGGACCGCGACGCCGTACGTGAACTCACCGACGACCGGCACCGGTTCGTGACCGGGCCGAAGCTGTCGCCCGACGGGCGGCGGGCGGCCTGGCTCGCCTGGGACCATCCCCGCATGCCGTGGGACGGCACCGAGTTGCTCCTCGCCGACGTCGGCCCCGACGGCATCCTGCACGGCGCCCGGACCGTCGCCGGCGGGCCCGGCGAGTCCATCGCCCAGGCCGACTTCACCCACGACGGCCGCCTGCTGTACGCGAGCGACCGCAGCGGCTGGTGGAACCTCTACCTCGACGGGGAGCAGCTGTGCCCGCGCGAGGAGGAGTTCGGCGGGGCGCTGTGGAAACTGGGGATGCGATGGTTCGCGCCGCTCGACAGCGGCCTGATCGCCGTCGTGCACGGCCGGGGCGCCACCGCCCTCGGCATCCTGGACCCCGATACCGGTGAGGTCGTCGACGCGGCCGGGCCCTGGACCGAGTTCGCCGCCACCCTCGCGGTACACGGCGACCGGGTCGTCGCCGTCGGCGCCAGCCCGCGCAGCGCCTACGAGGTCGTCGAGCTGGACGCCCGCACCGGCCGCGCCCGCGTCATCGGCGCCGAGCACGACGACGTCGTGGACCCCGCGTACTACCCAGAGCCGCAGATCCGCACCTTCACCGGCCCCGACGGCCGCGACATCCATGCCCACATCTACCCGCCGCACCACCCCGGCTGTGTCGCCCCCGCGGACGAGCTGCCGCCGTACGTCGTCTGGGCGCACGGCGGGCCCACGGGCCGGGCACCGCTCGTGCTCGACCTGGAGATCGCCTACTTCACCTCGCGCGGCATCGGCGTCGCCGAGGTCAACTACGGCGGCTCCACCGGATACGGCCGCGCGTACCGCGAACGGCTGCGCGAGCAGTGGGGCGTGGTCGACGTCGAGGACTGCGCCGCCGTCGCACTCGCCCTCGCCGACGAGGGCACCGCCGACCGTGACCGGCTCGCCGTCCGTGGCGGCAGCGCGGGCGGCTGGACCGCCGCCGCCTCGCTCACCACGACCGACGTCTACGCCTGCGGCACGATCAAGTACCCCATCCTGGACCTCACCGGCTGGGGGACGGGGGAGACCCACGACTTCGAGTCGCGGTACCTGGAGACCCTGATCGGACCGCTCGCCGACGTGCCCGCGCGTTACACGGAGCGCTCGCCCGCCACCCACGCCGACCGCCTCCGCGTACCGTTCCTGCTGCTCCAGGGCCTGGACGACGTGATCTGCCCGCCCGTCCAATGCGAGCGGTTCCTGGCCAGGCTCGGGGCCCGGCCGGCGCCGCACGCCTACCTCGCCTTCGAGGGGGAGGGGCACGGATTCCGGCGGGCGGAGACCATGGTGCGCGCCCTGGAGGCAGAACTCTCCCTGTACGCCCAGGTTTTCGTGCTGAACCCGCCCGGCGTCCCGCCCCTGGAGCTGGTCGAGTGAGACCGCTGCTGCGACCGCCCCGGCTCGCCCCCGGCGCCCGCGTGGCCATTGTCGCGCCCAGCGGGCCCGTGCCCGAGGAGCGGCTCCAGGCCGGGCTCGACGTCCTGCGCGGTTGGGACCTCGACCCCGTGGTGGCGCCCCATGTGCTCGGCCGCCACCGGGAGTTCG
Source organism: Streptomyces sp. DG1A-41 (assembly GCF_037055355.1). GTDB lineage: Bacteria > Actinomycetota > Actinomycetes > Streptomycetales > Streptomycetaceae > Streptomyces. The sequence goes on from NZ_CP146350.1 coordinate 7,678,700, forward strand.
ACTACCTGGCCGCTACGGACGGCCAGCGGGCCGCCGACCTCCAGAGCGCCTGGTGCGACCCGGCTGTCGCCGCGGTGCTGTGCGCCCGGGGCGGCTACGGGGCGCAGCGCATGGTGGACCTGCTCGACTGGGAGGCGATGCGGGCGGCGGGCCCGAAGGTGTTCGCCGGGTTCAGCGACATCACCGTCCTGCACCAGGCGTTCGCCACCCGCCTGGGACTGGTCACCCTGTACGGCCCGGCGGCGGCCGGCGTCGACTTCCTCAAGAACGCCCGGGCGCAGGAACACCTGCGGGCGACCCTCTTCGACCCCGAGTCCGTGCGGACCGTCACCGCCGTGCCCCCGGGCGGCACCGCGCTGGTGCCCGGACGGGCCCGGGGCGTCACGCTGGGCGGCTGCCTCAGCCTGCTCGCGAGCGACCTCGGCACCCCGCACGCCCTCGCCGGGGCCCGGGACGGGCTGCTGCTCATCGAGGACGTGGGAGAGAGCCCGTACCGCATCGACCGGTATCTGACCCAACTCCTGCGCACCGGCTGGCTGGACGGCGTCGCCGGGATCCTGCTCGGGTCCTGGGCGGCATGCGGCCCGTACGAGGAGCTGCGCGCGGTGCTCGCCGACCGGCTGGGCGGCCTCGGCGTCCCGGTCGTGGAGGAGTTCGGGTTCGGGCACGGTGAGGGCGCGCTGACGATGCCGCTCGGGATCTTGGCCGAACTGGACGCATCCACGGGCACGTTGGCGTTCGACGAGCCGGCCCTGGGCTGAGCACCCGCTACTGAAATCCTGTCGAGAAACCCTCGTCTCAGAGATTGACGCCACCTGACACGTGTCACACGATGACTACCAGCCTGTACCTACTGGTCGGTATCCGGGTTGCCCAGGTCATCGTCGCCCCTCACCGTGGAGGTCCGTGTGTCCCGACGAGTGCCCAGATCCCGCGCACCCCTCGCTCTCGCTCTGGGCGCCGCCCTGGCGGGCCCCCTCGCCCTCACCCCGCCCGCCGCCGCGGCCGCCGGCTCCTACACCGTCACCCCGCTGAAGTTCACCGTCCAGGCCGCCGGGCGCTCCTGCACGGTCGACGCCGACCTGTACCGTCCCGCGGGCGTGGACCGGGACCACCCGGCGCCCGCCGTGCTCGGCACGAACGGCTTCGGCGGCAGCAAGTCGGACGGTTCGACGGACACCATCGGCAAGGCCTTCGCCCAGCGCGGCTACGTGTCGCTCGTCTACTCCGGGCTCGGCTTCGGCCGCAGCGGCTGCCTCATCTCCCTCGACGACCCGGACCTCGACGGCGCCGCCGCCGCGCAGCTCGTCGACTTCCTGGGCGGCAAACGCGCCGCCGACGACGGCACCACCGCCGACTTCGTCACCCTCGACGCCCCCGGCGACCCACGCGTCGGCATGATCGGCGGCTCCTACGGCGGCGCCGTCCAGCTCGCCACGGCCGCCGTCGACCACCGCCTCGACGCGCTCGTCCCCATGATCACCTGGCACGACCTGGCCTACTCGCTGGACCCCAACAACGCGGTCGGCAGCGCCGGCGTCCCCGGCGTCTTCAAGTGGCAGTGGACCAACGGCTTCTACCTCATCGGCGAAGGCCAGCCCCTGCTCCAGCCCGGCCTCGACCCCTCCCGCATCAACTCCCTGGCCTGCCTGCACTTCGTCACCCAGGCCTGCCGGACCATCCGCACCCTCAACTCCGGCAGCTACCCCGCCGACCGGACCGCCGAGCTGCTCGCCTTCGCCCGCCGGGTCTCCCCGGTGTCGTACCTGCACCGCGTCAAGACGCCCACCCTGCTGGTCCAGGGGCAGGCCGACACCCTCTTCAACCTCAACGAGGCCACGGCGACGTACCGGACGCTCCGGGCCCAGGGCACGCCCGTGAAGATGATCTGGCAGTCCTGGGGTCACAGCGGCGGGGTCACCGGCCCGGCCAGCGGTGAACTCGACCTGTCCAAGGGCAACCTGGAGACCAGCTACGTGGGCCGGCGCGTCCTCGCCTGGTTCGACCGCCACCTGCGCAAGCAGACGCACGTCGATACGGGACCGGCCTTCGCCTACTACCGCGACTGGGTGACCGACCCGCACCACACCTACGCCACCGCCGACCGCCTCCCCGTCCTCAACCGCACGCTGTACCTGTCCGGCGACGGCACACTCGTCGACCGCCGCGACAAGGTGGCCCGCGGCACTCGCGGTTACACCAACTGGCCGATCCCCACGAGCCATTCGGAGAGCTCGCTGGCCGGACTCATCGGGACGCAGGACTCACCACCACGCGACACCAAGGGCACCTACCTCGACTGGACCAGCAAGCCGCTGGACCGCCCCCTCGACGTCGTGGGCGCACCCCGTGCCACGCTCAAGGTGCACTCCCCGAAGGCCGAGCGCACGCAGAACTCCGGCGACGCGGCCGACAAGCTCGTCCTCTTCGCCAAGATCTACGACGTCGCCCCCGACGGCACCCGTACCCTGGTGCGCCGCCTGGTCGCGCCGGTCCGGGTGCCGGACGTGACGAAGAGCTTCACCGTCACGCTGCCCGGCATCGTGCACCGGTACGAGACCGGGCACCGGCTGCGGTTCGTGATCGCGGCGAGCGACGACGCGTACTTCGGCAACAAGGGAATCAAGCCGGTGACGGTGGTCAGCGGGCCGGGGAACACCGGGATGCTCCAGCTGCCGGTCGCGGGGCCCTGACGGTACGGCTGGGGACAGACAGCCGGCGCGGTTACTGTGGCGGGGTGCCGCACAACGCATCCCGCTACCTCGCCGAAGGCCCCCGGGTGGGCATACGCCACTTCACCTACGAGGACGGTGCCGAGTTCACCGCCCGCGCCCGGGAGAGCAAGGACCTGCACCAGCCGTGGCTCTTCCCGCCCGACAGCGCACCGGCGTACACCGCGTACGCGGCCCGCCTGATCGAGGACCCGTCCAAGGCCGGCTTCCTGGTCTGCGAGAAGGGCGACGGGGCCATCGCCGGGTTCATCAACATCAACAACATCGTCGAGGGCGGCTTCCAGTCCGGGACGCTGGGCTACGGCGCCTTCGCGCACGCCGCCGGGCGCGGGCTGATGCGCGAAGGGCTGGACCTCGTCGTGCGGTACGCGTTCGGCCCGATGCGGCTGCACCGGCTGGAGATCAACGTCCAGCCCCTGAACGCCGCGTCGATCGCCCTGGCCCGCGGCTGCGGATTCCGCCTGGAGGGCTTCTCGCCGAAGATGCTCTTCGTCGACGGGGCCTGGCGCGACCACGAGCGCTGGGCGATCACCGCTGAGATGATCGCGGAGCCGGGGCGGCGCTGAGCGGGCCCCGGCCGGGATCACGCCTGGCGGTCCACGTACTCGTAGACCGACCCGTCCGGATGGAGGGCGATCAGGTTGCGGCCCGCCGGGGAGGCGATGGGGCCCGCGATGATGTGGGCGCCCACCTCGGTCAGCACCTTGTGGGTCTCCTCGACGTCCGTCACGGCGATCGTCGCGGCCACCTTGCGCAGCACCTCCAGTTCGGCCGGGGGGCCGCTCATCAGCAGGAAGCAGCCGATCGCCGCCACCTGGACACCGCCCCGTTCGAAGCGCTGGGCTCTGCCGCCCGCCAGCCGCTCGTAGAAGGGAATCGCGGTCTCGAGGTCGTCGACGCAGACGCGCAGTGTGGCACCCAGAATCTCCATGGGGACGAGCCTAGTTACGCGCAGGGGGGCGAGGGTACCCGGCCGGGCATGAAGCCGTTGGATCACCTGGAGCATCTGGACAAGCATCTGGTCGACGAGCTGGCACAGGTGGCGCGCGAGACCGTCCGGGACGAACTGCGCGAGCAGACGCGCAGGCAGCGCCGCAAGGCCGCGCTGTACGCCGCGTCCGGCGCCCTCGCCCTGTACGCGGGCGCGGCCCTCGCGCTCGCCGTGGGACTTGCCCTCGCCCTCGGCCTGCCCGACTGGGCCGCCGCGCTGATCACCGCCGTGATCCTGGGTGCCGTGGCGTACGTGCTGCGCGGCATGGCCCGGCCGTCCGCGTCCCGGCCGGGCCCGGCGCACGCGGCCGGTACGACGCCGGGACACGAGAGCACCACCGGCCCGGGCACCGGGGTGCCCGGCGGGGTGCCGCCCGTGCCGCCGGCCCCGCCCGCCGCCGGACCGGTCGCCGGCGCCGCCGGCGGGCCCGCCCCGGGCGTGGTGCCCCCGCGGCCGACGGACGGCCCCGACATGCCTCCCCCCAGGGCGTGATGCGCAGTGCGCACGACAGAAACACCGCACGGCCGCGTCGTCGTGGTGACCGGGGCCAGCGGCGGCGTGGGACGGGCCACGGCCCGGGCCTTCGCCGCCGGGGGTGATCGCGTCGCCCTGCTGGCCCGGGGGAGCGAGGGACTCGCCGCCGCAGCCGACGACGTGCGGCGCGCCGGGGGCGAGGCCCTCGTCATCGGCGTGGACGTCTCCGACGCCAAGGCCGTCGACGACGCCGCCCAGCGGGTCGTCGACACGTTCGGCCCCATCGACGTCTGGGTCAACAACGCCTTCACCGGGGTCTTCGCGCCGTTCACGGAGATCGGACCGGACGAGTTCCGCCGCGTGACCGAAGTGACCTACCTGGGCTATGTGTTCGGCACCCGGGCGGCCCTGCGCCACATGCTGCCGCGCGACCGCGGCACGGTCGTGCAGGTCGGCTCCGCGCTCGCCTACCGGGGCATCCCGCTCCAGTCGGCGTACTGCGGGGCCAAGCACGCCATCCAGGGGTTCAACGAGTCCCTGCGCTGCGAGCTGTTGCACGAGCGCAGCGGGGTGCGCACGACGATGGTGCAGCTGCCGGGCCTCAACACCCCGCAGTTCGACTGGGTGCTGAACCGCATGCGGGGCCGGGCCCGGCCGGTCGCGCCCGTGTACCAGCCGGAGATCGCGGCCAGGGCGATCGTGTACGCGGCGTCGCACGCGGGGCGCAGGGAGTACTGGGTGGGCGCCTCCACGGCCGCCACGCTCATCGCCAACGCCGTCGTCCCCGGGCTGCTGGAGCGCTATCTGGCGCGCACGGGCTTCTCGTCGCAGCAGGAGGGGGACCGGCACGGCGGACCGGCCAACCTGTGGGCCCCGGCGGACGGGCCGCACGGCCACGACTTCGGCGCACACGGGCGGTTCGACGACGAGGCCGTGCACGACAGCCCGCAGCAGTGGATCTCACGGAACCGGCGGCGGATGGGCGCGGCCCTGACCGTGGGGGCGGGGGTCCTGGCCGCACGCAAACTGGCCGGGCAGGCACGCCGGTAGGCGCAGTCGACATACCGGGTCGACATACCGGGTTACCGGGTCGGCATACCGGCGGCTCTAGGCGACCCGGTACTCCGCCACCTCCTGCGTGCGCAGGGTGAGCCCGTGGCCCACGCCCTGGGTCGGGTGGACCGTACCGCCCGTGGGGTCCAGGGCGCCGTCGAAGAACAGGTCCTCGATGCGGACGTGGTCGTGGAACCACTCGATGTGCCGGAGGTTGGGGAGCGAGGCGGCCGCCGCCGCGTGGGCGTGCGGGGCGCAGTGCGCGGAGACCTCCAGGCCGTGGGCCTGGGCCAGGGCGGCCGCGCGCAGGAACTCCGTCAGGCCGCCGCAGCGCGTCGCGTCGATCTGGAGGCAGTCGACTGACCCGGCCGTGATCATCCGGGCGAAGTAGGGCAGGTCGAACCCGTACTCCCCGGCGGTCACGTCGCACACCACCGCGTCCCGGACCAGCCTGAGACCCGTCAGGTCGTCCGAGGACACCGGCTCCTCGAACCAGCCCACGCCGTGCTCGGCGAGGACGTGGCCGACACGCACCGCCTGCTTGCGGGTGTAGGCGCCGTTGGCGTCGACGTACAACTCCGCGTCCGGGCCGATGACATGTCGTGCCGCCCGGACGCGGTGCAGGTCGCGGGCCACCTCGCGGCCCCACCCCTCACCGATCTTGATCTTGACGCGCGGGATGTGCTGCCCGTGCACCCAGCCGTTCAGCTGTGCGGCCAGATGCGTGTCGTGGTACGTCGTGAAGCCCCCGCTGCCGTACACCGGCACCCGCTCGTGCCGGACCCCCAGCAGCCGGGCCAGGGGGAGTTCCAGCAGCCGGGCCTTGAGGTCCCACAGGGCGATGTCCAGGGCCGAGATCGCACAGGACGCGATGCCCGGGCGGCCCGCGTTGCGCACCGAGCGGCACATCGCGTCGTGCACGGCCGGGATGTCCAGGGCGCTCATGCCCTCGACCAGCGGGGCGAGTTCGGCGGTGAGGAAGTCGCCGACCGGCACCGGGCCGTACGTCCAGCCCGTGCCGGTCGCGTCGCCCGCCGTCACCTCGCAGATCACCAGGGTCGTGGCGTCCCAGGCCAGCGTGCCGTCCGCCTCGGGAGCGTCCGTCGGCACCGTGTACACGGACACGACGGGGCGGTGGAGTTCCATCGGGTGGCCCGGCCTTCCGTCAGACGGCCTGCTGGAGCTGCGGCAGCACCTTCGTGCGGTAGAAGTCGAAGAAGCCGCGCAGGTCCGGGCCGATCTGGTTGACGTAGACCCGGTCGAAGCCCGCGTCGGCGAACTGCTTCAGCTCGGCCACGTGCTCGTCCACGTCGTCGCCGCACACCCGGTTCTCCCGCACCATGTCCTCGGTGACCAGCTGCTGCGCCTGCTCGAAGTGCTTCGGGGAGGGCAGCACCTGGCCCAGCTCGCCGGGCAGCTGCTCGTTCGCCCAGAGCCGGTGGACGGTCTTCACGGCCTCGTCGTGGTCGGTGTCGTAGCAGACCTTGGTGCCGCCGCTGACGAGCTTTCCGCCGCCTCCGCCCTTGCGGTACTGCTCCACCATCGTCTCGTCCGGCTGGATGGTGATGTAGCCGTCGCCGACGCGGGACGCGAGCTGCGTGGCCGCCGGGCCGAAGCCGGAGATGTCGATCGGGATCGGCTCGTCCGGGACCGTGTAGAGGCGGGCGTTCTCCACCGTGTAGTGCGGGCCGTGGTGGTTGACCTCTTCGCCGGTGAACAGCCGGCGCATCACCTGGATGGCCTCCTCCAGCATGTCCAGACGGACGTAGGCAGGCGGCCAGTGGTCACCCAGGATGTGCTCGTTGAGCGCCTCGCCGGAGCCGACACCGAGCCGGAAGCGGTTGTCCGTCATCACCGCGCTGGTCGCCGCGGCCTGCGCCACCACCGCCGGGTGCATCCGCACGGTCGGGCAGGTCACCGCCGTTTCGACCGGCAGGGACACCGCCTCCGACAGTGCGCCGATCACCGACCACACGAACGGGCTCTGGCCCTGCTCGTCGTTCCACGGGTGGTAGTGGTCCGAGATCCACAGCGCCTGGAATCCAGCCTGTTCGGCCATCCGCGCCTGCTCGATCAACTCGGCGGGTCCGTACTGCTCGCACGAGAGGAAGTAACCGTACTCGGGCATGGGGAGTGCCTCCGCGACATCGGCGGTCCGTATCCCGCACCGGGTACCCGGGCCCCGGTCCGGAAACCGGCGGCGTACGGGCGAGAGGGCCCCGGCGGACGTTTGGTTGCCCTGGCCAGGGGGACGCGGAAGGCTCCCGAGCTACGCGACAGCGCCGGAGGCGAACCGTGAGTCGACCCCGCATCGTGATCGTCGGTGCCGGCTTCGCCGGGTACCGCACGGCCCGCACCCTGTCCCGGATCACCCGGGGCCGGGCGCACATCACTGTGCTGAACCCGACCGACTACTTCCTGTATCTGCCCCTGCTGCCCCAGGTCGCCGCCGGCGTCCTGGAGCCGCGCCGGGTCACGGTCTCCCTCTCGGACACGCTGCCGGACGTACGGCTCGTGCTGGGCGAGGCCGACCGGATCGACCTCGACGGACAGACCCTGCACTACACCGGGCCCGAGGGCGACGGCGGCACGCTCGCCTACGACCGGCTGGTGCTCGCCGCCGGCAGCGTCAACAAGCTGCTGCCGATCCCCGGCGTCGCCGAGTACGCGCACGGCTTCCGGGGGCTGCCGGAGGCGCTGTACCTGCGCGACCACGTGACCCGGCAGGTGGAGCTCGCGGCCGCCGCCGACGACTCCAAGTCGTGTGCCGCCCGGTGCACCTTCGTCGTGGTCGGCGCCGGATACACCGGCACCGAGGTCGCCGCGCACGGGCAGATGTTCACCGACGCGCAGGTCCGCAAGCACCCGCTGCGGCAGGGCATGCGGCCGCGCTGGATGCTGCTGGACGTCGCGCCGCGGGTGCTGCCCGAGATGGACGAGAAGCTGTCCACCACCGCCGACCGGGTGCTGCGGCAGCGGGGTGTGGACGTGCGGATGGGCACCTCCGTGAAGGAGGCGACGTCCGACGGGGTGGTGCTGACCGACGGCGAGTTCGTCGAGACCCGGACGCTCGTGTGGTGCGTGGGCGTGCGGCCCGACCCGCTGGTCGAGTCCCTCGGGCTGCCCATGGAGAAGGGGCGGCTGCTCGTCGACCCGCACCTTCAGGTGCCGGGCCGGCCCGAGCTGTTCGCCTGCGGTGACGTGGCCGCAGTGCCGGACCTGGAAAAGCCGGGGAGCTACACGCCGATGACCGCGCAGCACGCCTGGCGGCACGGCAAGGTCGCGGCGGAGAACGTCGCCGCCTCGCTCGGCCTCGGCGGCGCGCGCAAGCCCTACCGCCATCGCGACCTGGGCTTCGTCGTCGACCTGGGCGGTGCGAAGGCCGCCGCCAACCCGTTCGGCGTGCCCCTGTCCGGAGTACCGGCGGGTGCGGTGACGCGGGGCTACCACCTCGCCGCGATGCCCGGCAACCGCGTCCGGGTCGCCGCCGACTGGCTGCTGGACGCGGTACTGCCGCGCCAGGCCGTGCAGTTGGGGCTCGTCCGGTCCTGGTCCGTGCCGCTGGACACGTCCTCACCGGAGCTGGCCCGGGTGCCCGGCGGGCCGGAGCAGGGGCAGGAGACGAGCGCCCGGTCGGGGCCTGGGGCGGCGATCGCGGCCGACACGCACGACGGGGGGACCGGTGCCGGACCCGGGCAGGGCCGGGCCGGAGACGAACCCGCGAAGGGGCAGCCCGGATCCGGGGCGGCACAGGACCGGCCCGGATCCGGGTCCGCGCAGCGCCGGTCGGAGGAGGAGCTGGCCAAGGGCCGCCCCGGTGGCGAGCCGGCCAGGAACTGGCCTTCCGACGAGCCTGCCAAGGGGCCGGTCGGTGGTGGGTCCGCGAAGGGGCAGCCCGGATCCGGGGTGACGCAGGACCGGCCCGGATCCGGGTCCGCGCAGCGCCGGTCGGAGGAGGAACTGGCCAAGGGCCGACCGGGCGGCGAGCCGACCAGGAGCCGGCCCACTGACAAGCCTGCCAAGGGACCCGTCGGTGACGAGCCCGCGAAGGGACCGCCGGGTGAGCCTGCCAGTAACCAGCCCAGGGGTGAGCCCACGAAGGGAGCGCCGGGTGGGCCGACCAGGAGTCAGCCCGGTGGTGAGCCGGCCAGGAGTCAGCCTGGTGGTGAGCCTGCGAAGGGGCAGCCGGGCGGTGAGCCGGCCAGGAGTCAGCCTGGTGGTGAGCCTGCGAAGGGGCAGCCGGGCGGTGAGCTGGCCAGGAGTCAGCCTGGTGGTGAGCCTGCGAAGGGGCAGCCGGGCGGTGAGCTGGCCAGGAGTCAGCCTGGTGGTGAGCCTGCGAAGGGGCAGCCGGGCGGTGAGCTGGCCAGGAGTCAGCCTGGTGGTGAGCCTGCGAAGGGGCAGCCGGGCGGTGAGCCGGCCAGGAGTCAGCCTGGTGGTGAGCCCGCGAAGGGGCAGCCCGGTGGCGAGTCCGCCAAGAACCAGACCGATGCCACCCCACAGCCCCCGCCCGGCCAGCCACCCCCGGGCCCCGACACCGCCCCCGGCCCCGTCAAGCGATCCGACGCCCCGGACGACTCCGTGAAAGGAGACTCATGAACACCGGTGAACTCACCGACCTCGGACAGCAGCTGCGCGTGGACAGCGTCCGCGCTGCCGCCGCCGCGGGCTCCGGGCACCCGACGTCCTCCATGTCCGCAGCGGACCTGATGGCCGTCCTGCTCGCACGCCACTTCCGCTACGACTTCGACCGCCCCGCGCACCCCGGCAACGACCGCTTCGTCCTCTCCAAGGGACACGCCTCGCCGCTGCTGTACTCCGCGTACAAGGCGGCCGGCGCCATCGACGACGAGGAACTGCTCACGTTCCGCAAGCTGGGCAGCCGCCTCGAAGGGCACCCCACACCCCAGCGTCTGCCGTGGGTCGAGACGGCCACCGGCTCGCTCGGGCAGGGCCTGCCGGTCGGCGTCGGCATCGCGCTCGCGGGCAAGCGGCTGGACCGCACCGGCTACCGCGTGTGGGTGCTGTGCGGCGACAGCGAACTGGCGGAGGGATCCGTGTGGGAGGCCGCCGAGCACGCCGGGTACGAGCACCTGGACAACCTCACCGTGATCGTCGACGTCAACCGGCTCGGCCAGCGCGGCCCGACCCGGCACGGCCACGACCTGGACGCCTACGCCCGCCGCTTCCAGGCCTTCGACTGGCACACCGTCGAGGTCGACGGGCACGACGTGGACGCGATCGACCGCGCCTACGGAGAGGCACTGTCCACCAAGGGCCAGCCCACCGCGATCCTCGCCCGCACGCTGAAGGGAAAGGGCGTCGAAGGTGTCCAGGACCGCGAGGGCCTGCACGGCAAGCCGCTGCCCGAGGCCGACGAGGCGATCGCCGAACTCGGCGGCCCGCGCGACATCCGCGTCCGGGTGCAGGAGCCGCCCGCCGCCCGCATGCTGCACTCCGTCCACACCGGGAACTTCGAGGTCCCGACCTGGGAGAAGGGCGAGGAGGTCGCCACCCGCAACGCCTTCGGGCAGGCGCTGGCCGCGCTCGGCACCGGCCGCGGCGACATCGTCGCCCTCGACGGCGAGGTCGGCGACTCGACCCGCGCCGAGTTCTTCGCCAAGGAGCACCCCGACCGCTACTTCGAGTGCTACATCGCCGAGCAGCAGCTGGTCGCCTCGGCGGTCGGGCTCGCGGCCCGCGGCTGGGTGCCGTACGCCGCCACCTTCGCGGCCTTCCTGACCCGGGCCTACGACTTCGTCCGGATGGCGTCCGTCAGCGGCTCCGGCATCAATCTCGTCGGCTCGCACGCGGGCGTCGCCATCGGCCAGGACGGGCCCAGCCAGATGGGCCTGGAGGATCTGGCGATGATGCGGGCGGTGCACGGCTCGACCGTGCTGTACCCCTGTGACGCCAACCAGACCGCGCGGCTCGTCGGCGCGATGGCCGGCCTGGAGGGCGTCCGCTACCTGCGCACCTCGCGTGGCGAGAGCCCGGTGATCTACGGTCCGGACGAGGAGTTCCCGGTCGGCGGGAGCAAGGTGCTGCGCTCCTCCGACCGCGACCGGCTGACCCTCGTAGCGGCCGGCGTCACGGTGCACGGGGCGCTGGCCGCCGCCGACGCCCTGGAGGGGGAAGGCATCCAGGCGCGGGTGATCGACCTGTACTCGGTGAAGCCCGTCGACCGGGCAACCCTGCGCCGGGCCGCCGAGGAGACCGGCTGCCTGGTGACCGTGGAGGACCACCACCCGGAGGGCGGCATCGGAGACGCGGTCCTGGAGGCCTTCGCCGACGGACGCCCCGTACCGCGCCTGGTACGGCTGGCCGTGCGGAGCATGCCCGGCTCGGCGTCCCCGCAGGAGCAGCTGCACGCCGCCGGCATCGACGCCGAGTCCATCGCGGCGGCCGGGCGGCTGCTGGTGGAGGAGGCGGTCGTGCCGTGAGCGGCGGCGACGGCACGCGCCGGGTGCGGGCGGGCCGCCGCACCGTGGAGGTCCACCGCCCGGACAAGGTGCTCTTCCCCGGCGGCGGCGACGCCAAGGAGTACACCAAGGGCGACCTGGTGGACTACCACCGGGCCGTCGCGCCCTTCATGCTGCCGCACCTGCGCGGCCGTCCGCTGATGCTGGAGCGGCACCCGGACGGGCTCGACGGCCCGCGGTTCATGCAGAAGAACACCCCGGAGAGCTATCCGGAGTGGATCACCCGTGTCGAGGTGGCCAAGGAGGGCGGCACCGTCCGCCACGTCGTCTGCGACCACAGCGCGACCCTCCTCTATCTGGCCGACCAGGCCAGCATCACCCTGCACCGCTGGCTTTCCCGCGCCGACAGCGTCGACCACCCCGACCGGCTGGTCTTCGACCTCGACCCGGCGGGGGAGGACTTCGACGCCGTACGGGAGGCCGCCCGGCTGCTGGGGGAGCTGCTGGACGAGCTTCAGCTGCCCTCGGCGCTGATGACGACCGGATCGCGGGGGCTGCACGTGATCGTGCCGTTGAACGGCCGGAACGACTTCGACGAGGTGCGCTCCTTCGCCCGGGACGTCGCCGACACCCTCGCCGACGCCCACCCGGACCGGCTCACCACCGCCGCCCGCAAGAAGGACCGCGGTGAGCGGCTCTACCTCGACGTGCAGCGCAACGCCTACGCGCAGACCGCCGTCGCGCCGTTCACGGTCCGGCCCCGGCCGGGCGCGCCGGTGGCCACTCCCATCACCTGGGAGCAACTGGACGACCCCGAGCTGCACGCCCGCCGCTGGACCATCGCCGACGCCGTGGAGCAGGCCCGCACCAACCCCTGGTCGGGCCTGCTGAACCGCGGCCGGGCACTGGGACCGGCCCGGCGGCGGCTGAACGCCCTGCGCGGCTGAGCCACACCCGCGTTCCCCGGCGGGTGGCTGATGCATGCGCCCATAGAGGTTTGGTGAACACTCTTGCGGCCACACGAAGGGGGAGGTGGTCATGTCCAACGCAAAATACCCGCAAGAGTCACAAGATTCACAAAAGGCTCAAAAATCTCAGAATTCACGCAAACCGACTGACAACACGGTCGACGACCGGCCGAGCCCCATGGAGGTGCTGCGCCAGGCGCGCGGCCAACTCGAGGAGCTCACCGGCATGACCGCCGAGTCCGTGTCGTCCTTCGAGCAGACCGAGCACGGCTGGGCTCTGGAGGTCGAGGTCCTCGAACTCGAGCGCGTGCCCGACACGATGAGCCTGCTGGCGAGCTATCAGGTGGAGCTCGACGGCCAAGGGCAGCTCACGGGTTATCGCCGCGTCCGCCGTTACGAGCGGGGGCGGTCCGACCCGCGAAGGAGCGGTCACTAGAAGCCCGACCGGACCCGCACCCACAGACAAGGAGGGACCTCCGGCATGACAGTCGTACCGGCACAGCAGACCAGCGGCGGAGGCGGCAGCAGCGGTCTCTACGACGTGCTTGAACTTGTTCTGGACAGGGGGCTCGTCATCGACGCATTCGTGCGAGTCTCCCTGGTCGGCATAGAGATCCTCAAGATCGACGTTCGCGTCGTCGTCGCCAGCGTCGATACTTATCTGCGCTTCGCCGAGGCGTGTAACCGGCTCGACCTGGAGGCCGGGCCGCGCAAGGACCCGGGCCTGCCCGACCTGGTCGGGGAGATGACCGAGTCCGGTGCGCGCGGCAAGTCCAAGGGGGCGCTGTCCGGCGCCGCCGAAACCATCTCCGACGCCTTCAAGCAGGCGCGTTCCGAAGGCTCCGAGCAGGAGACCGAGTCCCGTCCCCGGGCCCGCAAGAGCACGTCCGCCCGCCGGAAGGAGGAGCAGGAGTGAGCACCTACGTCTACGGCGTCGCGGCGAGTTCGCACCCCGGGCTCCCCGAGGGCATGGGCGGCGTCGGCGACCCGCCACGCCCGGTGCGCATCCTGCGCGAGGGCGAACTGGCGGCCGTCGTCAGTGAGGCGCCCGAAGGGCTGCGGCCCAAGCGCAAGGATTTGCTCGCCCACCAGAACGTGCTGAGCGAGACGGGCGCGGCCGGCTGTGTGCTGCCCATGCGGTTCGGCAGCGTCGCCCCGGACGACAACTCGATTACCGCGGTCCTCGCCGAGCGCGCCGAGCACTACAAGGAGCGCCTGCGGGCCCTGGACGGCCGGGTCGAGTACAACGTCAAGGCCAACCACGTCGAAGAGGCCGTCCTGCACCAGGTGATGGCCGAGAGCCCGGACATCCGATCTCTCGCGGAGACCAACCGGCAGGCCGGCGGCGGCAGTTACGACGACAAGATCCGGCTCGGCGAGATGGTCGCGGCCGCGGTCAAGGCCCGGGAGGCCGAGGACGCCGCCGCACTCCAGCGCGTCCTGGAACCGTCCGCCGAGGCCGTGAGCGTGGGCCCCGAGTCCACCGGCTGGCTGGCCAACGTGTCGTTCCTGGTGGACCGGGAGTCGGCCGAGAACTTCCTGACGGCCGTGGAAGAGGCCCGCAAGGAACTGCCGCACCTGGAGGTGCGGGTCAACGGACCGCTGCCGCCGTACAGCTTCGTCGAGCCCGGCCCGACCGAGCCGGCGGGCACCGTGGCGAGCGGCACGGACACCGGAGCGGGGTGACGACGTGGGCCTGATCTCGGAGGTGCTGCTGCTGCCGTTCGCACCGGTGCGCGGCAGCGCCTGGGCCATCAGACAGGTGCTCCAGGAAGCCGAGCGGATCTATTACGACCCCGCCACGATCCGGGCCGAACTGTCCCGGCTTGAGGAGCAGTTGGAGGCCGGTGAGATCACGGACGAAGAGTTCGACCGCATCGAGGACGAACTCCTCGACCGGTTGGAGATCGCTTCGCGCGGGAGCGCGGGAACGGGCAACGGGACGACACAATGAACCGAGTGGGACTGGGTCTTGCCGTGGGGGCCGGATACCTCCTGGGACGGACCAAGAAACTGAAGATGGCGGTGGCCGTCGGCGGCCTGGTGGTCGGGAAGCGGATGAACCTGAGCCCGCGCATGGTCGCGGACCTGGTCCAGCAGCAGCTGCGGAACAACCCGCAGTTCAAGGAGATCGGGGACCAGCTGCGGCAGGACCTGCGAGGTGTCGGCAAGGCGGCCCCCGGTGCCATGGTCGAGCGGCAGCTCGACGCCTTCGCCGCCCGGCTGCACGGCCGTACGGCTCAGGTGCGCGACCAGCTGGCGGGCGTGGTGCCCGGCGGAGGCGACGCCGAGGACGAGGAGCCCGAGGACTCCGGGCCGGAGGGGGAGCCGGAGCCGTCCCCGAAGCAGGCGGCGAAGAAGGCACCGGCCAAGAAGGCACCCGCGAAGAAGACGGCGAAGAAGGCCCCCGCCCGGAAGGCCCCCGCCAAGAAGGCCCCCGCCAAGAAGGCCCCCGCCAAGAAGACGGCGAGCCGGAAGGCGGCGGCGAAGAAGACCACGGCCGCGAAGAAGGCGACCTCCGCCGGGAACAGGGGCGGCAGCTCCCGGGCCCGGCTGCCGAAGGGAGGCGGTGAGGGATGACCGACACCCTCGGATCAGCGACCTCCGCCGCAAGCGGAGCGACGAAGAAGCCGTTCACCGAGGTGGCCCGCGGCGAGGCCGCCGACCGGCTGAAGGTCGAGGTGCAGGAGTACCTCGCCGCCCAGGCCACCCGCATGCTGACCGGCGTGGGCCGCAAACTCGGCGAGACCACCGTCAGACTCAACGACATCGCCGAGGGCAGGAGCCCCGGCTTCGCCCAGCTCGCCCTCGAAGGCGGGCGCAAGCTCGCCGAGGGCAAGGGACCCGTGCGCGCCGCCCTGGAGACCGGCACCTCGCGCGCCAGGAACAAAGTGGCCGACGCGGTGAAGAACCCCGGCGGTGGCAAGGGCAAGGGCAAGAAGCCAGGCCGCAAGCCGACCGTCATCATCGAGCACATCGACGTCGGCGTGCCCGTGCGCACCGCGTACGACCAGTGGACGCAGTACCAGGAGTTCAGCACCTTCGCGAAGGGCGTCAAGAGCGCCGACCGCGAGGACGACACCCACTCCGACTGGCAGCTGAAGGTCTTCTGGTCCAGGCGCAGCTGGAAGGCGAAGACGACCGAGCAGGTGCCGGACCACCGCATCGCCTGGACGTCGGAGGGCGCCAAGGGCACGACCAAGGGCGTCGTCTCCTTCCACCGGCTCGCCGACGACCTCACGCGTGTCCTGCTGGTCATCGAGTACCAGCCGTCGGGCCTCTTCGAGAAGACCGGCAACCTCTGGCGCGCCCAGGGCCGCCGCGCCCGGCTCGACCTGAAGAACTTCGTCCGCTTCATCACGATCAAGGGCGAAGCGGACGACGGCTGGCGCGGCGAGATCCGCGACGGCAAGGTCGTCCGCAGCCACGAGGACGCGCTCGCCGAGGAGGAGTCCGAGGAGGAGCGCCCCGAAGGCGAGGAGCCCGAGGACGAGTACGACGAGGAGGAGCCGGAAGAGGATGGCGAGAACGAAGCCGAGGCCGGGTACGACGAGGAGGCCGAAGACGAGGAGGAGCCCGAGGAAGAGGCTGAAGGGGAATACGAGGAAGACGAGGCCGACGAGTACGAGGACGAGTACGCCGAAGGCGGGAGCCGGCGATGACGACGCCCAGCAGGATGCCCGACCCCTACGGCCACGGGAGCGGCGCCAACCTCGCCGACATCCTGGAACGGGTACTCGACAAGGGCATCGTCATCGCGGGCGACATCCGCATCAACCTGCTCGACATCGAACTCCTCACCATCAAGCTGCGTTTGATCGTCGCCTCGGTGGACAAGGCGAAGGAGATGGGCATCGACTGGTGGGAGACCGACCCGGCACTGAGTTCGCGGGCCCGCCGTGATGAACTGACCCGTGAGAACGCTGAGTTGCGCGAGAGGCTGGCCCGGCTGGAGGAACTGGTGCCCGCCCGCGCGCAGAAGAAGGAGGCACCGTGACCGGACTGCGGTACGTCTACGCCGTCTGCCGCCCCTTCGGCACGCCGCTCCAGTCCCAGTTGACGGGGGTGGCGGGCGATCCGCCCAGAGCGCTGAACCACCACGGCCTCGTCGCCGTGGTCAGCCACGTACCGGAGCGGGACTTCGCGGAGGAACCGCTCCGCGCCCATCTGGAGGACCTCGACTGGCTCACCGAGACCGCCCGCGCCCACCAGGGCGTGATCGACGCGCTCACCACCGTCACGACCCCGCTGCCGCTGCGGCTCGGCACCGTCTTCCGGGACGACAGCGGCGTACGGACGATGATCGAGGCCCGCGAAGAGGACTTCCGGCGCACCCTCGACCGGCTGGAGGGCCGGGTCGAGTGGGGCGTGAAGGTGTACGCCGAGTCCGAACCGCAGGAGAGCGCCCGGCCCGCGCAGAAGGCCGCGTCGGGCCGCGACTACCTGCGGCAGCGGCGTATGCAGACCACGTCGCACGAGGAGATGTGGCAGAAGGCGGAAAGCTTCGCGGGCCGACTGCACGAGAAACTTTCCGCATTCGCGGAGGATTCCCGGCTGCATCCCCCGCAGAACCCCGCGCTTTCCAAAGCGACCGGGCGGAACGTGCTGAACGCCGCCTATCTCGTGCCGCGCGCGCATTCCGAGGAATTCGTGGAAATGGTGGACCGCACGAAGGACGAGGTGCCCGGAATGCGCGTCGAACTCACCGGCCCCTGGGCGGCCTATTCGTTCGCCGGGGAGACCACATGACCGACGGGGAGAAGCCGTGACCGTAGTGGAACGCCGTGAGGTCGCCCTCGTGGACCTGCTCGACCGGCTGCTCGCCGGCGGGGTCGTGATCACGGGGGACATCACGCTCCGCATCGCCGACGTCGACCTCGTCCGTATCGACCTCAACGCGCTCATCAGCTCGGTGAACGCTCAGGTGTCTTCCCCGTTCGAGGAGTTGCTGTGACGTCGTCCGACCAGTCCGCGCAGAATCCGCGGCCGCGCCGCAACCGGCTGGACCTGGAACCCGACACCGTCGAGCGCGACCTGGTCAAACTCGTGCTCACGGTGGTGGAGTTGCTGCGCCAGCTCATGGAGCGCCAGGCGCTGCGCCGGTTCGACGTGGGGGATCTGAGCGAGGAGCAGGAGGAGCGGATCGGGCTCACGCTGATGCTGCTGGAGGAGCGGATGGCGGAACTGCGCGACCGCTACGGACTGCGGCCCGAGGACCTCAATCTGGACCTCGGGCCGCTTGGACCGCTGCTTCCCCGGGACGGGGGCTAATTCACCACCTGTACCACCGGCCCCTGCCTCCGGTCGCCGACGTACCACGGACGAAGAATCCCAGCAGCCACACAACGAGAACCGCCAACGCGATCCACCAGAGCACCTCTACTGCGAATCCGGCGCCGAACAGAACCAACGCCAGAAGCAGCACCAGCAGGATGGGAACCATAATTCGAACCTCCTGCTTTTAGGGTGTCCCCGAATCGGTGTTTCAGACGTCCTTTCGGCAGAGAATTTCTCCGTGCAGCACGCTGAACCAGCCGTCCTCCCGCTCCCCCCACTGCCGCCAGGCGTCGGCCACGGCCCGCAACTGCGCCACGCTCGCGTGCCCGCCCTGCCGGGCCCGGTCCGCGTACGCGGACGCCAGCGTCCGGTCGGCCCACAGCCCGCTCCACCAGGCCCGCTCCTGATGCGTGGCGAAGGTCCAGGTGCCGGAGGTCGCCGTGACGTCCGTGAACCCGGCTCGCAGCGCCCACGCCTTCAGCCGGCGCCCGGCATCCGGCTCACCGCCGTTGGCCCGGGCGACCCGGCGGTAGAGGTCCAGCCAGTGGTCGAGCCCCCCGGACGCCGGAAACCAGGTCATGGCCTCGTAATCCGCGTCCCGCACGGCGACGAGCCCTCCGGGCTTCACCACCCGCCTCATCTCGCGCAGGGCCCGCACCGGATCCCCCACGTGCTGGAGCACCTGATGGGCGTGCACCACGCAGAACGTGTCGTCCGGGTAGTCCATGGCGTGCACGTCGGCGACCGCGAAGTCGACGTTGGCCAGCCCCCGCCCGTCAGCCGTGGCCCGCGCCCGCTCCAGGATCTCCGGCTCCCGGTCGACGCCGGTGACCTGCCCGTCGGGGACGAGCGCGGCCAGGTCGGCGGTGATGGTGCCCGGTCCGCACCCGACGTCCAGGATCCTCATGTGGGGCCGGAGCGAGGGCA
Organism: Streptomyces sp. DG1A-41; assembly: GCF_037055355.1. Lineage (GTDB taxonomy): Bacteria > Actinomycetota > Actinomycetes > Streptomycetales > Streptomycetaceae > Streptomyces. Next base: position 7,697,541 of record NZ_CP146350.1, read on the forward strand.
CCAGGTACGCGGCCGAGTTGGCGGCGGTCCGCCAGGTGTGCGAACGCAGCACCGACTCGTGGTGCCCGTGCGTGTAGACGGCGGTCTCGCGTGGTTCCGGCATGGCGGATCCCACCCCTTCGTTTCGGGTCGGCATGGGATCACCGTACGCAGTCTGGCCGCATAGTGAGACCGTATTCCCGTAATGTGGACTGACGGAGCGTCAGTCAGGCGGGGATCGGCCGGTAGACGGTCAGCGCCTCGGGCAGTTTCTCCAGGGTGACGCGGCCCTCCACTTCGATGACCTCACCGTCGTAGGCGAGGAGCGTGCCGGGCGCCACGTGATCCAGCCGCAGCCGTCCCACCTGGACGGCGGCGTGCGCGGGGGAGCGGGTCAGCGGCCCCGCGATGGCGGCGGCGAGCAGCCGGACCGCGCAGGCGCCCCCCGTGCACGACCCGCACGTCGAGCTGCCCGTCCGCGAGATCCCTCCGGCGCCCGGACGCCAGCCCCATGCGGTGATAGGTGCCGTTCCCTGCGAACAGCAGCCACAGGGGACGCGTACGGCCCTGGAACTCGGCCTCCAGCGGGTGCCGGTCGGCCCGCAGCACGCGCAGGGCCGCGAGCACGCCGGCGGGCCAGCCGCCGATCCGGTGCGACCAGCGCTCCCGCTCGCGCACGAGTTCCGGGTAGACGCCGACACTGCACGTGTTGAGGAATACACCGTGCTTCCCGCCGCAGGAGTACCGGCCCACGTCCACGCGCACGGCCTCGCCCTCACGCAGCGCCCGGGCGAGATCGCGTACGTCCTCGATGCCCAGGTCGTAGGCGAAGTGGTTGAGGGTCCCGCCCGGCAGCACCGCGAGGGGCAGGTCGAAGCGGAGCGCGACGCGTGCGGCGGTGTTCACGGTGCCGTCGCCGCCGCACACGCCGAGGACCCGGGCGCGGGCGGCCGCCTTCTCCAGCGCGGCGGGCACGTCCCCCGGCTCGCACTCGACGATCTCGGCCCGGGGGAGGGCGTCCCGCAGGGCACGGGCACGCTCGGCGCTCCCGGCGGCGGTGTTCGTCACCAGCACGAGTCCCTCGCCGTCCGGCAGCGCCGGAACCTCCGCGCGGGGGCGGGGCGGCGGGGCGACCTGGCCGCGCGTCGGCACCATGCCCCGCACGGCGAACGCGGCACCCGCGCCCAGGGCGGCGCCCGCCAGGACGTCGCTCGGGAAGTGCGCGCCGGTGTGGACGCGGGAGAGGGCGACGCAGGCGGCCACCGGGGCGACGACCGTGCCCCAGGCGGGGGACTCCAGGGCGACACCGGTCGCGAAGGCGGCGGCGGACGCAACCTGCCCGGAGGGGGAGGAGGGAGTGATCGGCCGCCGCTTCGGCTGCCCGATCAGCGGGACCGGAGCCGGTGCCGCTGGGCGGGGCTGGAAGACCGTGCGCTTGCCGAGGGCGGCGACGGTGAGGGAGGCAAGGCCGAGTGAGGCCAGTCCTCGGGTCGCCGCGCGGCGGGCACGGGGCGTGCGGGTCGCCGCGAGGGCGGCGGCGGCCGCGAACCAGAGGGCACCGTGGTTCGCGCTGTGGCTCAGGCGGGACAGGACGGGATCCAGGGCGGCGGACGTCATGGCATGCGGGTACCCGGAGGGGGTGGACACACCGACCGTCCGCGGCCAGGGTTGTGGGTGATCATCGTGTCCGAAGAGGACACGGGTCGTGGGCGACAGCGCGCACTCCAGCGGAAATGCGTTTGCCCGGCGTGCCGTCGCCGCCACAGAATCGCGTCCATGGGTCACCTCGAAGCCGCACACCTGGAGTACTACCTGCCTGACGGAAGGGCGCTGCTGGGTGATGTGTCGTTCCGGGTGGGGGAGGGAGCCGTCGTCGCCCTCGTGGGGCCCAACGGGGCCGGGAAGACGACCCTGCTCCGGATGCTCGCCGGTGAGATCAAGCCGCACGGCGGATCCGTCACCGTGGGCGGCGGACTCGGTGTGATGCGGCAGTTCGTCGGATCCGTACGCGACGAGACGACCGTACGGGACCTGCTCGTCTCCGTCGCCACCCCCCGCATCCGCGAGGCGGCCCACGCCGTGGATGCCGCCGAGCACGCCATCATGACCGTGGACGACGAGGCCGCCCAGCTGAAGTATGCCCAGGCCCTCGCCGACTGGGCCGAGGCCCGCGGCTACGAGGCCGAGACGCTGTGGGACATGTGCACCACGGCCGCCCTCGGCATCCCGTACGACAAGGCGCAGTGGCGACAGGTCCGCACCCTCTCCGGCGGCGAGCAGAAGCGGCTCGTTCTGGAGGCCCTGCTGCGCGGCACGGACGAGGTGCTCCTGCTCGACGAGCCCGACAACTACCTCGACGTGCCCGGCAAGCGCTGGCTGGAGGAGCGCCTCGCGGAGACCCGCAAGACCGTCCTCTTCGTCTCCCACGACCGCGAACTCCTCGCCCGCGCGGCCCAGCGCATCATCTCCCTGGAACCGAGCCCCACCGGCGCCGACGCCTGGGTGCACGGCGGCGGCTTCGCCACGTACCACGAGGCCCGCCGCGAACGCTTCGCCCGTTTCGAGGAGTTGCGCAGGCGCTGGGACGAGAAGCACGCCCAGCTGAAGAAGCTGGTGCTGAACCTGCGTCAGGCGGCGACCATCAGCCACGAGCTGGCCTCCCGCTACCAGGCCGCCCAGACCAGGCTCCGCAAGTTCGAGGAGGCCGGCCCGCCTCCGGAACCGCCCCGTGAGCAGGACATCAGGATGCGGCTCAAGGGCGGCCGCACCGGCGTCCGGGCCGTCACCTGCGAGCGCCTGGAGCTGACCGGCCTGATGAAGCCCTTCGACCTGGAGGTCTTCTACGGCGAACGCGTCGCCGTCCTCGGCTCCAACGGCTCCGGCAAGTCCCACTTCCTGCGCCTGCTCGCCGGGGACGATGTCGCGCACACGGGTCTCTGGAAGCTGGGAGCCCGGGTCGTGCCCGGCCACTTCGCGCAGACGCACGCGCACCCGGAGCTGGAGGGCCGCACGCTGCTCGACATCCTGTGGAAGGAGTACTCACAGGACCGCGGCGCGGCGATGTCGAGGCTGCGCCGCTACGAGCTGACGCATCAGGCCGAGCAGACGTTCGACCGCCTGTCCGGCGGCCAGCAGGCCCGCTTCCAGATCCTCCTCCTGGAACTCCAAGGCGTGACGGCGCTACTGCTCGACGAGCCGACCGACAACCTGGACCTGGAGTCCGCGGAGGCGCTCCAAGAGGGCCTGGAGGCCTTCGACGGCACGGTCCTCGCGGTCACGCACGACCGCTGGTTCGCCCGCTCCTTCGACCGCTACCTGGTCTTCGGCAGCGACGGCCGGGTCCGGGAGACCCCGGACCCGGTCTGGGACGAACGCCGGGTGGAACGAGCGCGGTAGAAGCGGGCAGCTGATCACTTCCAGCGGAGCAGCGCCCCGAGCCCGCCGACCGGAACCTCTCGCTCCGCAACGGCCAGTGCCGCCGCGTCCGTCGCCACGGCCGACCGGATCAGCGCGTCGTCCGCCCGGGCGGGCCAGGAGTGCTGCTCGCCGAGGATCTTCAGGTCCGTTCGCCGCACCGCCAGCTGGTCCGGGTCCTCGCCGATCCACACCTCGCGGTGCGCGTCCGGCCCGTCCGGCCTGATCAGCAGCTCGTCGATGCGGTGCTCGCGCGCCGCCTCGACCAGCGCGGGCACGCCCTCCACGGCCCCGGGGCGGCCCTCGTCGTCCGGGTTCCGGGCGGCCCGGAACCGTTCCAGCTCCCCCTCGGCCTGCCGCGCCACATGCTCGGCGCGAGCCCGCTCCACGTCCTCGTCCAGGAGCCGGCTGCCGGTGCCGTGCGGCGCCTCGACGACGAGGTCGTGCAGCCGCTTGGGCAGCCGCTCGTGCACGGACCGCCGCTCGCGGTCGTCACCGACGAGAATCAGCAGGTCGGCGCGGGTCTCCTCCTGGCACACGGCGAGCGCGTCGGCGATCTCCGCGGCGTTGTGCTCCCAGGTGTTCTCCACCCGCAGCTGGAAATGCCGCTCGGACCAGTCCACGGAGCTCGTCCGGTGCACCGGCCACTGGCGCCCGGTGACGCTTCCGGCGCCCTCCCGGCCCAGTGCGCTGCGCAGCTCGAAGTTCGCGCCCTTGCGGTCGACGTACGCCACTACGCACACCGGGTCCTCACCGGCCAGTTCCAGCAGCGGCGTGACACGCGGCAGCGGGGCCCATTCGGCCCAGGCGCCCCCCTGCGGTGGACGGGCCAGCGGCGGGTCGAGGACCACCTCGCCGGCGCGGGCGAACAGGGCCCGGCCATGCGGTTCGGAGGAGTGCCGCAGGTCATCGATCGCGCTCCGTACGGCCTGGCAGGTCGCCTCGTCCGCGCCCTGGTCGGCCAGCTGCCTGGCCATCGCCTGGGCCGTGAGCTGCCGCTCGTGGGGGGTGTCCTCCGTATGCCGGGAGGTGTCGACGTACACCGAGGCCCAAGGCCCGGGGTGTTCGTAGAGTGGGTGCAGAAAGGCGAGATCCATGGCTCCCTCCCGGGTGCCGCTCGGGGGTAGTGCTCAGTTGCTCCCGGGGCGGGTACCCGGACCGCATGAACGAACACGACGAGCGGGGCAACACCATGACCGGAGTGGATCCTGACCGGCTGGACGACCAGCAGCTCATGAAGGAGCTGGAGACCATCCACCGCACGCGCCACGACACGCTGCTCTACGGCTCGAACGACGCGCTGCGGGCCCACAACGAACGCATGGCGCAGCTCGAGGGCGAGTTCCTGCGCCGCAACCCGCGCCGCCCGGTGGCCGCGGGCCGCACTCGCGAAGGGGCCCGTGAGCGGGGCAGCGGGGAGGCGACGACTCCCACGACCCCCGGCACCTGAGTCGCTCCGGAGGCAGGACCGGCACACACGCGAACCGGCACCGACCGTGGCCCGCCCCAGACCGACCGGCCCGGCGCCGCGCCCCGGCACGAAGCCCGGCCGACACAGAGCCACGTCCCGACCCGAACCCGGCCCGCACCGCCATCGGCGTGCCCGCACCAACTCGGCCGACGTCGGCCCGGCCCGTGACACGGGCCCAGCCGCACCATCCCGGTTGCCTGCCCTCACCATCTCGGCCCGGCCCGGACCGCCATGCGGGGTGGCCCGCGCCTACATGGTCGGCGTCGGCGCCGGTCCGTCCCACGGGCCCAGCCGCACCGTCCCGGTGGCCCTGGCCCCACATCTCGTCCGGCCCGCACCGTCATCCGGCGATGTGCCCACGTCGGCCCGCGACCCAGCCCTCCCCGCCCGGTCGCCCGCTCCCACAAACTCGCCCCGCTCAGCACCGCCACGCCCCGGCCGCGTCGGCCCGCCCCGGCAAGGCCGCGGCCGCTGTCCTTCACAGCACGGCCCTCCACCCGCCCACGCGGCGCAAGACCCGTCGGCGCGGCCCGGCCAAAGACACGAACGGGGCCGGGCCGGTACAGACCCGGCCCGGCCCCGCGGCTGAGTGCCCGGCTCAGCGTCGCACCGGCTCCCGTCCCCAGTGCCGGTGCGCCGCGATCGCCGCCACGAACGCGTTCAGGAACTCCTCGCTCGCCGGGCCCGGCGACGTGTCCGTCACCACGCCCTGGTCCGCGACCACGCGCTGGAACTCCGTGGACAGCCTCAGCCCCTCGGGCTCCAGGGCCGACAGGACGCCCACGCCCGAGCCGAGCGCGCCCACCGGCTTGCCGTGCCGGTAGGCGTCCCGCACGAACCGCACCGCGTCCGGGTCGGCCGCCGTCGGCGGAGTGCCGACAGGCCCGCCGGGCAGCAGCACGGCGTCGTACAGCACGGACGCCACGGTCGGCAGCGCACGGTCGACCGTGTACGTCGCACCGTCGGACCCGGTGATCGTCCCGTCCGCCGCGGCCAGCGCCTCGACGATCGCCCCCTCGGCGGCCAGCCGCTCCCGCACGGAGGTGATTTGCTCGGCGTCCACCCCGTCGGTGACGAGCACCGCGATCTGCCGGGTCCGGATCGAACCGTCCCCGCGCAGCGACTCCAGGCTGAGCGCGGGGGAGGCCAGCTTGGACGCAGCCCCCGCACCGGACGGCTCCGGCACCCCGACACCCCGAGCCACCTGCACCGCCAGCTCCCCGTCGACCTTGGCCAGGTGCTCGACCGTACGCGCCCGCACGGTCATCGCGCCCACCTTGCCGAGCTCGAACCGGAACGCCTCGACGATGTGCTGCTTCTCCCAGTCCGCCATGCTGTTCCAGAACATCGCCGGCTGGCTGTAGTGGTCCTGGAAGCTGGGACTGCGACGCCGGATCTTGTGGCCGTCCACCCGTTCGGCGTAATGCGTGTACGCGCCTGTCCCGGCGCCCGCGTGGGCCGGGCAGCCTCCGCCGAGCGAGTTCGGGAAGTAGTTCGTGCCGGAGTGGATCGCGCTCTGGTGATAGCCGTCGCGCTGGTTGTTGCGCACCGGCGCGACCGGCCGGTTCACCGGCAGCTGCGAGAAGTTGGGCCCGCCGAGCCGGATCAGCTGGGTGTCTAGGTAGGAGAAGTTCCGCGCCTGGAGCAGCGGGTCGTTGGTGAAGTCGATCCCGGGGACGACGTTCGCCGTGTGGAAGGCGACCTGCTCGGTCTCCGCGAAGAAGTTCTCCGGGTTGCGGTCCAGCACCATCCGGCCGATCGGCCGCACCGGCACCTGCTCCTCCGGGATGATCTTCGTCGGGTCGAGCAGATCGAAGTCGAACGCGAACTCGTCGTCCTCCGGCACGAGTTGCACGCCCAGCTCCCACTCGGGGTACTCGCCCGCCTCGATCGCGTCCCACAGGTCACGCCGGTTGAAGTCCGGATCGCGGCCCTGGCACTCCTGCGCCTCGTCCCACACCAGCGAGTGCGCGCCGAGTCGCGGCTTCCAGTGGAACTTCACGAACGTGCCCTTGCCGTCCGCGTTCACGAACCGGAAGGTGTGCACGCCGAAGCCCTGCATCATGCGGTAGCTGCGCGGGATCGCCCGGTCCGACATCAGCCACATGATCGCGTGCAGCGTCTCGGGCTGGAGCGACACGAAGTCCCACAGGGTGTCGTGCGCGGACGCGCCCGTCGGGATGTCGTTGTGCGGCTCGGGCTTCACCGCGTGCACGAAGTCGGGGAACTTGACGCCGTCCTGGATGAAGAAGACCGGGAAGTTGTTCCCGACCAGGTCGTAGTTCCCCTCCGACGTGTAGAACTTGGTCGCGAAGCCGCGCACGTCCCGCACCGTGTCCGCCGAGCCCTTCGGGCCCTGCACGGTGGAGAACCGCACGAACACGGGCGTCCGCACGGCCGGGTCCTGGAGGAACGCCGCACGGGTGAACTCCGCGCAGGACTCGTACGGTTCGAAATAGCCGTAGGCGCCCGCGCCCCGCGCGTGCACCACCCGCTCCGGGATCCGCTCGTGGTCGAAGCGGGTGAGTTTCTCCCGGAAGTGGAAGTCCTCCATCAGCGTCGGGCCGCGCTCGCCCGCCGCCAGGGAGTCGTCGGTGTGGTCGACCTCCACGCCCTGGTCGGTGGTGAGCGGCCCGCCGGCCGGATCGTCCGCCCTGAACGCCTCGCGCTGCTCCTGTTTCCGGTCGGCCGCAGAGGCCATCAGGCGGCCTCCTCGGCGAAGACGTCGAGGAAGGTCTCGCAGAACGCCTTCAGGTCGTCCGGCTTACGGCTGGTGACCAGCTTGTTGGCACCGTGGTCACAGACCTTCACCTGCTCGTCGACCCAGGTGCCGCCCGCGTTGCGGATGTCGGTCTGCAGGCTCGGCCAGGAGGTCAGCACACGCCCGCGTACGACGTCCGCCTCGACCAGCGTCCACGGCGCGTGGCAGATCGCGGCCACGGGGCGGCCCTGCTCGAAGAAGTCCCGGACGAACGCGACGGCCTTGTCGTCCATCCGCAGGAAGTCCGGGTTGGCCACGCCGCCCGGCAGCACCAGGGCGCCGTACGAGCCCGGCGCGGTCTCGCCCACGACCTCGTCCACGGGGAAGGTGTCCGCCTTGTCGAGGTGGTGGAACGCCTGGATCTCCCCCTGCTTCGTCGACACCAGCACGGGCAAGTGCCCGGCGTCCTTCACGGCCTGCCACGGATCGGTCAGCTCGACCTGCTCGACGCCCTCGGGCGCCACCAGAAATGCGATACGCATGATGTTCAACGTCCTTTCCCGGAGCGGGCGGCGCTCCAGCGCGCCGCGTCGCTCCTCGCGTTCTCGTCCTTCTTGCGGTTCCCGCGGCTCGTGCGCACGCACCGCAGCAACTCCTCGCCGTACGGCAGCAGCACGCACGTGCCGATCGCCGCGGCGATGCCCGCCAGATAGCCGCGCGACAACGGCCGCCGGCGCGGCACCAGCCGCCAGGCGTCGGGGTCCCCGCGGCCGCCGCGCAACAGCGACTTCACCTGGTCGGCGTGCAGGCACATCAGGGAGGCCAGTGCCCCGAACGGCAGCGACTCCAGAAAGCTGTGGATGTGCTGCTCGAGCGGCTTGACCTCCCGCTCGCTCTCGACGGCCGTACGGACGTCCCACAGTGCCGTCGCCTCGTGCACCGCGGCCCCGCCCAGCTGCACGCTCAGCAGCAGCGGGTTCACCTCGTAGCGCAGCGTCAGCGCGATCGGGATGCCGACCTCGGCCATCATCAGCGAGTGGATCAACGACTCCTTGGTGCCCGCGGTCTCCTCGATACGGGTCCGCCGGTGCATCACCCAGTCGGCCACCCCGGGCACGAACCAGCTGGGCAGCAGCCCGTACAGCAGGTAGCGGGTCGTGGCGTCACCGACGTCGACGTCCCCCACGCTCGGCTTCGCTCGCGCGGGGGGACCCCCATCGCCGGTGGCACTGATCTCCTTCGCCTGGCCGATGCTCACACACCTCCTCGGGCGTCGGGCTCCGCGCGGCTGATGTCCGCGAGCGCCGACGCGGGGTCCTCGGCCTCGGCCAGGTCGCCGAGGCTCACCATCCCCACCGGCAGCCCGTGCTCCACCACCGGCAGCCGGCGCACCGCGTGCTCGCGCATCAGCGTGACCGCGGTCGCCACCCGGTCGTCCGGCGTCACCGTCACCGGGTCCGGCGTGCACACCGACTGCGCGCTCACCGTCATCGGGTCGGCACCGTCGGCCACCGCCCGCACCGTGATGTCACGGTCCGTGAGCACACCGATCACGTCCTGCCCGTCGGCCACCACCACGTCGCCGATGTTCTGGGTGCGCATCAACTGCGCCGCCTCGACGAGCGAGGCGTCCGGGCGTACGGCGACCACACCCGGCGTCATCACGTCCTTCACCAACTCGGCCATCACTGAAGGCCTCCGTCCGATCCCCCTCGGGCGGGGCCACCGCGGGCGGGGCCGGCCCGCCCGCGGTACGCCCCGATGCGGTCCCTACGCGTACTCCTCCGGTCCTGTCTCCCGGGCCCGGACCAGGGCCTGGGCCAGCTCCTGGACATTGCCGAAGCGCTCCTGGCGCGGCAGCCGCTCCAGGGCCTCGACGAGGGCGTCGGGCGCCTGGTGGCCGCGCAGCTCGCGGGCCAGGTCGCGCGCGCTCGCGGGGAACGCCCGGCGGCCCAGGATCCGGGCCAGCTCCAGACGCACCGACTCCAGGGACGTCGGCGCACGGCTCGGCGTCACCGGCCCGTACGCGACCTCGGGGTCGTCCTCGGCGGCCGGCTCCGGGTCGTGCCACTCCTCACTGCGGGTGGGGTGCCCGGACCTGAGCAGCCCCTGGAGTTCATGCTTCATCTCATCGTCACGGTGGACGCTCAGCCGGTCGCTGCCTCGCTGCATGTCTCCCTCCAGACGTTCGGGGGTCCGCACCGCGTACCCGTACACCGCGAGCCGACACGGGCTCGCCACCCCGGATCGGCGCTGTCCGCACTGGTTTGCGCCAAGGCCTGCGGGAGACCCGGATCACACCCCCCACACATCTCTGGGGAAGGACACGCCATGGCGTTGCTCGCTGTGCTCATTCCGCTGTTCATGCTCGGAGTGGTGCTGGTGCTGGGCCGTTACGAGGAACTGCTGCTGCCGCAGGACGACGCCGACCGGCGCGAACCGGCCGGCGTGCCCACCGGGGCCGCGTGTCGGACGAAAGGAAAGAGTTCAGTCCCCATGGCCCTGACCTGGGCACTGAACTCTTCTCTGCATGGAAGGAAGTAGCGACCCTCGCGCCGAACAGTTCAGTGCGCAGACCGCGATCGCACCGGGCCGCCCACGGCACCAGCGGCTCCCGAGTCAGGCTGGGGTCCAGTGCCCTGCTCGTACAGCCATTCCAGCCCCCACTGTATGGCGTCGGTGATGGTCATGCCGACCGAGTACGACAGCCAGCGTCCGCGCTGGGCGAGCCAGGCGACGAACTCGTGGGTGCCACCGCCGGAATCGCACCGGATCAGGGTCTGCCGTCCGCGTCGGTAGGGCTTGGGCAGCTGGGCCAGGGCCAGTTGGGCTGCGGTGATGTGGTCGCTCGCGGTGTTCGAGCCCGCGTTGCCTGGCCGCAGCAGGCCCACGACCGGTTCACCGGACCCGCCCTGGCCATGGTCGACGAAGCCCATCAGCGGGTGGTGTCCGAAGGTTTTCTTCCAGGTCGCGGTGGCGTCCTGCTTCTCGGAGTGCGCCAGGACGAGGACGCCGTCGATATCCACGATCACCTGCCCGCCGGCGTCCGGCGCTGCTTCACCGGCCAACCGCCATACTCGTTCGCGCACTTCGGCGCGGGCGGTGCGGAGCGCGGTCAGGGCGCGTTTCCCGCCCGCGGCGAGCGTGTCGATGAGCCGGGAGACTGTTGGGTCGGAGGCCACCGGCCCGAACACGGCCGGCTCGGCCCGCAGCATGCCGACATCGGCCAGACAGTCGCCACCGAGTGACCGCAAGTGCTACATCCAGCAGGATCTTGCCGGGATCGTGCACCGCCCGAGCCTTGTGCCAGGGCGCCAATGCCGTTGATATCGCCGCATCCAGACCGGTCTTGTTGACCGTCTTGACCAGCAGCACGGCCCCGGCCTGGGAGACCACCGACCGGCCGCCGCCCTCAACGCGGACATGCGGGTACGACCCGATACGCTTCTTCACCTGAGAAGTGCTTCTTTCCACGGAACGATCTGGACCCTCGACAAGTCCTATCGTTGCAGGTCAGGAGCACTTCTCGCGTTTCTGATCAAGCCTTGGACAGCCCACCTCGTGAAAGCGCGAGGCTAGCAGGCAGTTGCGACGGTCGTCGACCTCGCGGGGGCGGATACCGAGGAACACCCGAACTCTGGGGATCTCGCCGGGGAACCGGCGCTCGATTGTGCGGTCGGCCGTCTCAGGTCGTGTCCGGCGCCGAGGCCAGCGGGAACATGACCCGTTTGAGGAACTGCCAGGAGGCGGAGGCCGACATGCTGTCGTCGCTCGGCAGCGGTTCGATCGGCGTGAGGTCCGGCGCAGGGGCGAGGTCCGGGGGCTGCCCGTAGTCCGGGCCCGGCGCTGGGGCCGGCGCTGGGTCCGGACCCGGTGCGGAGCCTGGGGTCTGGGCAGTCCGGCGGGCGAGGAGACACTCCTCCAGGAAGGCGAGGGCCCGGAGGTGATAGGTCCGCGCCGCCCATCCGAGGCTTATGTTGTGGCCCGCGTCCGGCTGGTGGTCCACCTGCACCCGCACCGAAGCCAGCGGCGCGGTCAGGTCGGCCACGGCCTGCGCGCCGAACTGCCACCACGGCTCCTGCTCGGCGAAGGTGAAGCGGACCGGTACCGTCACCGAGGCAGCGAGACAGGCGTACATCTCAGGCCAGAGCGGCAGTTCCTGGATCTCCTGGACGGGAATCGAAGCAAGCAGCGAACGGCAGCGGCGGAAGGTTTCCGCAGGGTAGAGAGCGGGGTCTCCCCAGTGCCGGTACCCATCGATACGACCGACCGAGTGCCGGGGGAGTGTCGCGTCCGCTGCCGGAGTACTGCCCAGGCCCGAGATGTCCAGACCGATGATGCGGTCGTCCAGATCCTGAGCGGCCATGGCGAGCGCGGTCTTTCCGCCACTGGAATGCGCCACCACGAAGAAGCCCTGCCCGGTTTCCCGCGTGCGCGCGAAATCTTTCAGAGCGGCACGCAACAGTACGGCCTGCTCCTGGGTCGGCGCTCCTTCCGGCAGGAGCGAAGCCGACTCCCCGTATCCGGGACGGTCCAGCGCGAGGACGGTGAACCCGAGCTTCGCTCCCACATCCAGAAGCGAGTGTCCGGGCTCGGCGTGACTCTCGAAGTAGCCTGCCCGGATTCCGCTGCCGTGCAGCGCCAGGACCACCGCCCGGGGACATCCGGACGGAGGTTCCGCGAGGAGGCCGGAGAGAGGGACACCCAGGGCGTCGAGAATGATCCGGGAGGCCATTACTCCGGGCCGCCCGCGCCGAGGAGCGCTTCCAGTTCGCTGATCGCTCGGGCCGGATCCGTGTAATGGATGGCGTGCCAGCCTGCCCTCCTCGCCCCTGCGCAGTTCTTCTCGATGTCGTCGATCAGAACGCATTCGTGCGGCCGGAATCCGGTGAGCTCCTCGGCCACTCGGAAAATACCCGTCTCGGGTTTACGGCTGCCGACCTCGAACGACATGACCAGTTCCTTGAAGAGCCCCTCGGGATGGACAACCCGGCGCCAGTGTTCGTCCCAGGCCGGCACCATATTGGACATCAGTCCGACGAAGACTCCACGGGAGGTGAGCTGCCGCAGGTGCGCGACCCACGGCTCGTTGGCCGTGCGGCCCTCGAACCAGCGTGCCGGGAAGTCGGACAGGTCCACCTCCACGCCTTCGTCAGCGCGCAGTACATCCTGGACCTGCTCCGACCACTCTTCCTGGGTGACGAGCGGGGTGTCCAGCGGTGCCAGCAGGTCCACCCCGTAGGAGTCGGCCACCTTTTCCATGGCCGCGAGTAGCTGCTTCGGAGAAATCCCGATCTTCGCGCAGAAGTTGGCCACTGTCACTTTGGTGGACGGAATCTCCAGAACGCCTCCGTAGTCCGTCCAGACGGCACGGACCGGAGAGCCGGCGGACCGCTGCATCTCTACCTCCTGACGATTCGGGAGCGGTGCCACCGTCACTGCCCCATCGCCAGACCGCCGCCCACGGGAATCGAGGCACCGGTCACATACGACGCCGCGTCGCCGGCGAGGAACCGGACGACCTCGGCGACTTCCGTGGGCGTCCCCACGCGCCGCAGCGCGGTCTGGGCCAGCAGGCCGTCGCGGCGCTTTTCCTTCACGCCCTTGATCATGTCCGTCTCGATCAGACCCGGAGTCACCATGTTGACCGTGATGTTCCGCGAGCCGAGTTCCCAGGCGAGCGAGCGGGTGAGACCGAGCAGTCCGGCTTTGGAGGACGCGTAGTTGACCTGGCCGGCGGAGCCGAGGAAGCCCATCACCGACGACATGAAGACGATGCGTCCCCAGCGGGCACGGATCATATCGGGAGCCACGAGACGGGCACAGCGGAACGCTCCGACCAGATTCGTCTCGAGGACGCCTCGGAAGTCGTCGTCGGACATCATCGGAGCCAGCGCGTCCTTGGTGATGCCGGCATTGGCGATCAATACCTGTACCGGGCCGAACTGCTGGGCGACCTCGGCCAGCGCCCGCTCCGTGTCCTCGCGGTCTGTGACATCGCACCGCACACCGAAGAATTCAGCAGGAGGCTCACCGTTTCGGTAGGTCACGGCGACCTTGTCACCGGAACTCGCCAGCACCCGGGCGATCTCCAGTCCGATGCCGCGGTTTCCGCCCGTTACCAGGACTGTCCTGCTCATTTCAGCTCCTCGCTGTGTGAAAGATCTGGCGGTGCTGCCGGTGAGGCGAAGTCACCTGGTGGACGCCGGCGGGCGAACCTCGGTACGGACGGCGGCCACGGTCGCACCCGACTGCTCGAAAGTCACCGAGACCCGGTGCGGCGACTCCTGCCGAGCCTCGAAAGCCGCGACGACGCGTACCGGCGAGTCCAGTTCGGCGAAACGTGAGAACGAGGCTTCGAATGCGGCTGCCGAGCAGGTCCCGTTAGTTCCGCCGATGGTCCCGGAGCTTGAATACAGCAGCAGCGCCGACTGGCGTGCGGCTTCCATCAATACCATGGCCGGAATATGGTCGTAATCGTGGTCGAAAAGCCCGCTGTTGCCGAAGTCGGGTGCCAGCGCGGCGGTCAGCGAGGCCTGCCCCGCGTCGAAATCGACATCGGAGAGCACGACGTTCGCTGGATTACGGCGTCCCACCCGAGCCGGTCGTTCGGCGTTCTGCCTTGCGTCCGGTGAGCGGAACGCCGAGGTCATGGGCGGAGTGCTGCCGCGTTGCATGTACCGGAGCGACGCATACTGCGCCGTGGGTGCGGAACTCACTCGAATGTGAGCGTTTCCCACCGTTTCTCCGGCGAGTTCCAAACTGATGTCGAAACGCAGTGCGGTGATGCGGTTCCTGCGATCGTACGCCGGTGTCATGGTCTCGCTCAGAAGCAGCTCGCCGGGCTTTCGATCGATGATCAGTGCATCGCCGTGGTGGAGATCGATCGCCCAGTCGTTGACCATGAAGGTGGTCTTGAGGGGTATGTCCAATTGCGCGTGTGCACCATAGATGGAGGCCTGTCGGCATATCTCCAGCAGGAGCAGTGGGTCGTACGTCGCAGGAGTCCCCAGGTGATCATTGAAATAAGCATGGGACAGCGGGAGCTGCGCTGCCGACCGAAAGGTCAGATCGCCGGTCCGCTGCATTCCGGTGACAAAGACTTCGGCGACTGAAGCCCGGTGGACCATACGTCGATCGACAGTCTGATGGAATCCGAGAGTTTCCAGGACTCCTGACCTTTTCCGTTCCGGAGCAATCTCCGAGGTCGTCACGACCCAGGCCCTCCTTCTGCTGTAATTCCGCCGCCCATCGGTCTTAATTCAGGAACGTAGGCTCCCCTGTGCGCCAACTCAAGGGAGATACCACTTAGAACGAGGCGGTGGTACCTCCTAGGAGGTACGGGGGATGCCGCTTCTCGGGGATCGCGGTACACATATGAACGCGGTGCCGGGAAAAGGGGTTTCGGGCAGAGGAGGCCGCAAGTGGTGCAGCGGCTGAGCTGCCTCGCCGACGGCGATGGAACGCCAGGGGGTGTCCGCAAAGTCGCGTCGCTCGCCCCGAGGGTGGTCCCTGCGGCGTCATGGGCTCCCCCTTGAGGGCGCTCCGGCGCCTTGCGATCGCACGCACCAGACGCCGCCGGGCCCGCCCTCCGGGCGGACGACGGGAATTTGACGACAGGGCCTAGGCGGGGGAGGTGAGTGCCTCGGGGATCCTGGCGAAGGTCTCCTGGACAAGCTTCATCAGGCCGTCGCGGCCGCCCTGGCCGCCCTGTGCTGTCCAGTGCAGGGACGCCGTGTGCCAGGCGGCCACGAAGATCTCGACGGTCAGCCGTAGGCGTACCCCGTCGACGCCGGCACCGGACCGCTCGGTCACCGTGTCAACGATGGCGCGCGTGGTCTCCTGGCAGTATCCCAGGCTGTGCGCTTGCAGGGCGGGAACGCCCTCCGACAGCTCACGGGTGGTCAGGAAGCGGCGGGCCCAGTCCGTGTCCATGGCGCCCAGCGTGGTGTCGAGGGCTCCGCGGAGAGCCTCCAGGAGCGGGCCGTCCAGCTTCGAGGTGGCCACGCAGTCCAGATATGCCGACCACAGGTCGCTGTCGGCGGCGAGGGCGACGTCCTCCTTGGACCGGTAGTTACGGAAGAAGGTGCGCTTGGAGACCTCCACCGCGTAGCACAGATCGTCGAGCGTGGTGGCGTCGTACCCGCGTTCGGTGAACAGGCGCAGCGCGGTCTCGGCCAGGGCTCGGCGCGTACGCAGCTTCTTCCGTTCCCGCAGTGGCAGGTCGCGCAGATCGTCACTCACGTCCACGAGCCTACCACTCAGAAGCGATTGCGCTTTGACAGCTAGTGCCACTTAGTGGCACTGTCGCCTTGGTGGCCGACTGCGGCTGTTTGAACGTCTCCTGAAGGAGCCTGAACTCGTGACTACCGTCCCCACGGGCCGCTCACGCCCAGCGATCACGCTGGTAGTGGTGTTACTGGCCTTCGTCACTGTGCCGATGTCCATCTCGGGAGCGGCTGTCGCTCTACCGGACATCGGTGAAGATCTGCACACCGCGGGCGCACCACTGCAATGGGTGATGAACGCCTACAACCTGACCTTCGCCTCATTCATGCTGGTCACCGGATCAGCGGCCGACCTGATCGGCCGTCGCAAGGCCTTTGCGGCAGGTGCGGCTGTGTTCGCCGTCGGCTCGGTCGCCGCGGCGGCCGCACCCGGCATCGTCCTGCTCGACATCGCCCGAGCCGTCTCGGGCATCGGTGCGGCGGGTGTCTTCGCCAGCGGTGGCGCGATCCTCGCCACGACCTTCGACGGCGCCGCCCGCACCCGCGCCTTCGCGGCCCTCGGGAGTGCCGCCGGCCTCGGCCTGGCCGCGGGCCCCACCTTGTCCGGCTGGCTGGTCGGCGCGCTCGGCTGGCGTGCCACGTTCGGGTTGCACGCCGCGCTGGTGGTCGTGGCGCTGGCCGGCGTCGGTTTCGTCGCCGAGTCGCGTGCCGAGCAGCGTCCCCGGCTGGACGTGACCGGTGCCGTGGTGTTCGTCGCGGGTCTCGGTCTGCTCGTCCTGGGCGCGGTCCAAGGTCCGGAATGGGGATGGGCGAGCGCAGGCGTGCTGTCGCTGCTCGTCGTCGGCGTGGGGCTGCTGGTGTACTTCGTGATCCTGCAGTCGCGCTCCGCCGCGCCGGTCCTGGACATGTCGCTGGTGAAGAACCGCCGGTTCTTCGCGCTGTGCATGGTGCCTGTGGTGTCGACCTTCGGCTTTGTGACGCTGCTGACGTATCTGCCCACCTACCTCGTGGGTGCGAGCGGCTTCTCGCCCCAGCGCGCCGGAACGGTGCTGCTGCTGATGACCGCGCCGGTACTCCTGGCCCCGCCGCTGGCCGGAAACCTGGTCAACCGAGGCGTGTCACCCCGCGCGCTGATTACGTTCTCGCTGGTGATGTTCGCCGGCGGCAACGCGTGGCTGACCGTGATCGGCCCCTCCACCTCCCTCGCCGTGATCGCCGGTCCGCTGTTGATGACCGGGCTGGGCGCCGGTGTGTCGTTCGGCGTGGGCGATGGCGCGGCGATGAGTCTCGTCGAGCCCGAGCAGGCCGGAATGGCCGCCGGGTTCCTCAACACCATGCGCATCGGCAGCGAGGCCATCGTCATCGCCGTGTACGGCGCCGTCCTGGTCAGCCTCATCAGCACCCGCGTCGGATCGCCGGAACTGGCCGCGGAGGTTGCTGCGGGCGACCTGTCCGGCAGCACCTCCGGCGTGTTGGCCGACGGGTTCACCCACGCACTGCACATCGCGCTGTACGCGACGGCCGCCGTGTGTGCGATCGGCGCGGTGGCCATCGCCGCCGCACTGGTCCCGCCGCGCCGGGACGCCGCCGCGACGACCGCGGCCCCCGAGAAAGCCCCGTTGCCCACAGAAGTGGGCTGACCTCGTGCGCATAAGATCCCGTATTCCGCGGCGTACATAAGACACGGCGCTTCGCCACCTTCATGACCGAGGTGGCGGAGCGCCGTTCACGTGCGCTGGAACTTGTCCGCCTTCCTGTCCGAAGTGACGGGAGGCACCGTCCATTCGGATACTGACAGGGCGATGACGACACCGCTTCGGTCGCCTGGGCCAGGATCGTCACCCAGCTCCAGGCCGAGGCCGACGCGAAAGGGCTGATCACCTGGGACGTGAACGTCGACTCCACCGTCTGCCGGGCCCATCAGCACGCCGCCGGGGCGGCGAAAAGGGGGACCTGCACAAGGAGCCACCCGGCGGCATCCGCGTCTTCATGCTCCCGGAATACCCTGAAGCGCTCGCGGTTCTGGGCCACGACCTGGCGCGTGCCGAACTGGGCATCGCGCCGCACGCTCTTCGCGTTTCCCAGGCCCGGACCCGGCCGTCCGGCCGGGGGGCTGAGCGACAGCCAGGGCCGGACACGTCGCTGTGCCCCGCCCGGCCGTGGTTGCCGGGTTCAGCTCTGCGGCTGGACCGTCACCGTGCTGGAGAACACGAGGTGTTCGCCCTGGTGGGCCTTGACTGTGACGGGCATCCGGCCATCGGGCTCCGGTATGCCGGGTTCGGCCGTGATCAGGCAGCGCTGGTCGAACTCGACGTACCGGTAGAACGTCGTGTCGAAGTCAACGGGCACCATCGCCCGCGGCATCGTTGCCACCTGCGCGGCTTGGCCAGCGGCCTCCAGCAGCACCATTCCGGGGATGTGATCGTGCGGGTGGTCGAAGAGCACCCGGTGCGAGGTGTCGACACGCAGCAGCCACGTGTGGTTCCCCGGGGTGGGGGACAGGACGACGTTGTCGGTGTTGCTGCGGCCGACGTGGGAGGCCGGTACCGGAGGGGTGAGCGGGAGGGACCGCGCGAAGGCGCGGGCCGCGTCTACGTAGTCGCCGCGCAGGCGGTTGTAGATCGCCGGTGGGTGGGCGCTGTACCGCAGTGTGGCGGTTCCTATCGGCTTGCCCGCGAGCGTGGCTTCCACATGGGAGGTCAGGTGTACCGAGCCCAGCCGGCGTCGCTTGACCTGCGGGTGGGTGACGAGCAGCTCGACCTCGGCGGAGTCGGACCCGGTGGGCAGTGCCCCGGGGTCGACCGTGGACTGTATCTTTTCCCAACCCAGGCGATGGGTGAGAGGGATGTCGTGGACGGTGTGGGTCAGAAGGGCCAGTGCCTGGCGCAGACTCTCCGTCAGCAGCAGCGAGCTGTAGCGTCCACCCTCGACGTAGAAGCTGTGCTGCCGGGGCCAGCGCGCGGTGACTAACTGAGACGTCTCGGAGAGCGGGCGCCAACCGGTGACCATTGCCTCCTCCTGAACGGACTTGCGCACCAGGCTCCCGGTAGCTGCAAGGTGGGCCGCATCCTGCGGTCCGGTGTTGGTGAGGGTCATGACGCGTTCTCTCCCCCTGGGGTCGGGCGTTGAATAGGCCGCAAGGACATGGAACACCCCTCCGCCCCACTAAGATAAAGAATAGTATTTTTCTTGAACGTCTGATGGGCGAGGTGCGCATGGCAGTGCGAGAGGTGAAGCAGGAGAGGGCCGTGCGTACCCGTGCGACCGTCATATGCGCGGCGGCGAAGGTGTTCGCGGAATCCGGCTTCGCCGGTGCCAGCGTCTCGCGGATCGCCGAGCGGGCAGGCTTGACCCTGGGAGCGGTGTACTTCCACTTCAAGTCCAAGGAGGAGCTGGCGCGCGAGATCGTCAGGAGCCAGCCGGACCTCGTTGTGCCGCCTCAGGACTCCCAGGGTTTGCAGCGCGCCATCGACGTCACGCTGACGTGGGCCTATCAGCTGCTCGACGATCCCGTGCTGCAGGCCGGCGCCCGCCTGGTCATGGATCAGGAGCACTTCGTCCCCAAGAGCGAGAATTCCCACCAGCAGTGGATGTCCGTCCTGCTGCGGGACTTCAGGGACGCGCAGAGCCTGCGGGAGCTGAGGCAGGGAGTGGACGTGGAGGCGTACTCCCGCCTGATCGTCAGCGCCTGTACCGGGGCGCAGATGCATGCGCAGCTGGAGACCTCCCGCTCCGACCTGCCGAACCGCGTCGAGGAACTTTGGCATTGTCTGCTGCCCGCGATCGCCGTCCCCAGCGCGGCCAAGAGGATGCAGTTCGGCAGGGAGCGAGGGGTGAGGGCATGAGGCAGTGGGCGGACGCAGGGCTGAGGATCGTGGTGACCGGAGCGACGGGGGCGGTCGGTCGGCACGTCGCCTGTCGCCTGGGAGGGCGGGGCCAGGCTCGGCTGCTGGTGCGGGACGCGGCCAAGGCGGCGCGCTTGGGGCTGGCGGACGGTGTCGTCACAGGGGACTACCAGGATCGCAGCCGCCTTACGGAGGTGCTGGCCGGGGCGGACGCCGTCTTCGTGGTGACCGCCAATCCACTGTGCCCCGAGGACGACGAGAACATCCTGGCCGTCGCTCGAGCTCAGGGAGTGCGACGGGCGGTGAAACTGTCCTGGACCGCCGTGGCCGACCCGGATGCCACCGACCTGATCGCGCGGTGGAACCGCGACAGCGAGGCCCTGCTGCGCGACTCGGGCCTTGACTGGTCGGTTCTGCGGATGCGCTCGCCCATGAGCAACACGCTGGCCTGGGCGCCCGCCATCCGTGAGGAGTCAGTGGTCAGAAGCCTGGGAGGTGGCAGTCCTACGGCGTGTGTCGACCCGTGCGATGTGGCCGAGGTGGCTGTGCGGGTGCTCACCGAGCCGGGGCATGAGTCCAGGACGTACGCTCTGGCCGGCCCGGAGGACCTGACTCCGCGGGAGCAGACCCGGCAGCTGTCAGACGTGCTGGGACGCCCGTTGCGCTTCGAGGAACTGACGGCTGATCAGGCCCTGGCGCGCTGGCGTGAACGTCTGCCGGAACCGCTCGCGCGGGCGCTCCTGGAAGTCGCCGAGCGGCGCGGAGGGCCGGGCGCCGAGCACGGCGAGAGCGATCTGGAGGCCCTCTTGGGGCGCAAGCCCGCCACCTATCGGCAGTGGGCCGTCGATCATGCCGCGAACTTCGCGTGACAGTGGGTCGTTCGGGTCACGGCAACGGGGCATGGACTGCCCGGCACAGGAGCAGGCAGCGGGAGACAGGGGAGGGGCCATGGCGGCAACCCATGGATTGCTTCGCGACAAGACCGTGATGATCACGGGAGCTTCCAGCGGCATCGGCGCGGCGGCGGCGAGGCTGTTCGCCGAGCAGGGAGCAGCGGTGGTGCTGATGGCGCGCCGGGAGGAGAAACTGCGCGCGCTCGCCGGCGACATCGTTGCCGCGGGCGGTCGTGCCCTGGTGACAGTCGGGGACGTGACCGATCCGGACGACGTCGAACGGGTGGTCGGGCAGACAGTCGAGGAGTTCGGTCGGCTGGACGCGGCGTTCAACAACGCCGGTTGGGGCTCGATCGGCACTCCTCTCCACGAGACGGACGACGCGGTCTTCCGGCGGATCATGGACGTGAACGTGCAGGGCGTCTGGAACTGCCTCAAGCGCCAGATTCCGGTGATGCTGGAGCAGGGGCACGGCGCGGTCGTCAACACCTGCAGTACCGCTGGTGCCTTCGCGACCGGGGCCATCGCGCCCTATGTGGCGGCCAAACATGCGGTGCTGGGGTTGACGAAGGCGGCTGCAGCGGAATACGGCGACCGGGGCATACGGATCAACGCCTTGATGGTCGGCAGTACGCGCACCGAGCTGATGGAGACGGCGATGGAGCGGATTCCGCAGCTGGAGCAGGCTGCCGTCGCCCGCGCCATACAGCGCCGCCTTGCCGACCCGGTGGAGGTGGCGCAGGCGGCGGCCTGGCTCTGCAGCGATCAGGCGTCCTTCATCACAGGAGCCGGCGTACCGGTGGACGGTGGATGCAGCGCAGTGTGAGCGCCGGGCGCTTACGCGCGGTCACTTTGCGCATGCCGCATCGGGGACGCTGTCCCAAAGGTCGTCGGCGTCCACGGGCAGCGTGATGGCCCACACGTTCATGCCAGGGGTACCTCGTCGGGTGGCGCGTGTCGCAGGCGTTCGCAGACGACCGGTGCCCACAGAGCGCGCCAGTGGTCGACCGGCGGACACGCGCGGATGCCGCGACGCGGCTGTACAAACCCACCGGCGCGATGACCGGGGTTCGTACAGCCGACGCCCTTCCTACGGCACGCACATGGCCGGGCGGACCACAACGGCACAGCCCACGCTGCCCTCGGGGCCGACCGATGTGATCACGGCGGCACGCTCCCGCTCCGTGTCCAGCCGTTCGTCCTGCCAACGGGCCAGTACCGCGGCCAACTGGAGCGCGCCGTTCGCGCTGTCCGTCTCTCCCAGGACTGGCTGGATCGCCAGGCGGTGCGGCCGGTCGGACGCCTGGGTGGTGGTGAAAACTGCGCGCAGGGCGTTCTCCTCCACCCCCGCCCAGCCGCGCCGCCCGGACACGCCCGGTACGGCCACCGCCACGTCCTCCGTCGTGACCTCACTGCGGGCCAGCGCGGTCCGTACGCAGTCGGCCAGGCGCCGGGAGACGCCGGAAAGACCACGGGCCGGATCGGCGAATCCCACTTCGCAGGCGAGCAGACGGGCAAGCGGACGAGGACCTTCTCGCCCTTCTCCGCGGCCGTCACCGGCTTCGAGGACATGCACCGCCCCGCCCTCGCCGAGCGGAACGCCCGGGGCCAGACCCGCTGAGCGGTGCCACGCCCAGGCGCGCTGCGGCGAGAGCTCTTCGAAAGAGCCGGTGAGCAGCCGCCGGGCATGCCCGGCCAGCAACGCGTTGCGAGCGAAGCGCAGGGCGTGCAGGCCCGCCAGCGGACCACCCGACACCGTGGAGTTCACGCCGGTGAGACCGAGCCGGATCGCCGCCCGGCCCGCGGCGGAGTTCATCAGAATGCCCGGGAAATGGGATGGGTTGACGAAGTAGGGACGCTCCTCGACAAAGGTGTCCCGGATGAAGTCACCGACCCTGCGGGTGCTGCCGACCGAGGTCCCCAGGACGATGCCGGTGTCCGTCGGTTCGATCTCCGCGGTGTGTTCGGGCAGTTCTCGCAGGGCCATGGCGCAGGCCACCGAGGCCAGTTGGTCGGTCCTCGTCAGCCGGCTCAATCCCTTGCGGCCCAGAAGGTCTGCTGGGTCGAACCCGGGGACGGACAGGACACCCGGCTCCGGGGAAAGCCGGCGGCCGCGACCTCATCGCCCGGGTCCTGCTCCGCGGGCATGCCTCGGCGCAGCGCGTCCGCGAGCGCGCCCAGGCCCTGGCCCGCCGCGCTGAACACAGTGCACTGAACCACGTCCACGGGCAGCACGGGCGGCGGTGATGCCTGGGCCGCCGCCTGCGACGGAGAGGGCCTGCTCTGCGTTGACACGGAACTCATGCGGCTATATCTCCGAAGATCGTGACGGCGTTGTTCCCGCCGAAGGCGAACCCGTGGTTCTCCACCACGCGCATACGCTTCCTGCGTGACTTCACCGGCACGCAGTCGACATCCGGTCCCAGCTTGGGGTCCACGGTGCGCACGGTGGTGCTGGAGGGCAGGAACCCTTCATGGAGGGCGGCGCAGGACACGAGAGCGCCGAACGCGGCCGCCGCGCCCATGGTGTGCCCGAGCGCCGACTTGATGGAGCTGATCGGCGGGACCCGGCCGCCGAAGGCATCCCGGACGGCCGCGATCTCGGTGGAATCGTTCGCTTCGGTGCCTGTGCCGTGTGCGCAGATGTAGTCCACGTCCTCCGGCTTGATTCCGGCATTGCGGTGGGCGCGCCTGATGCATTCCGCGATGGACGGCGCATGCGGATTCGTCATGTGATGCGCGTCACACGACATGCCGTAGCCGAGGACCTCCGCGTAGATGCGCGCACCCCGCCGGAGCGCCGAATCGAGCGGCTCCAGCAAGAGGGCGGCGCCGCCTTCCGCGGTGACGATTCCGTCGCGGTTCTCGTCGAAGGGCCTGGGCACATCAGCCGCGAGCGCACCGAGCCGGTGGAAACCGGCGTGCGTGGCCCGGTTGGACGCATCGGCCCCACCACACAGCGCCAGGTCCGCCTCACCGGAGCGGATCAGGTCGAAGGCGTACCCCACCGAGTAATTACCGGCCGCACAGGCCGTGCCCACGGTGAGCGCCTCGCCGGAAAGGCCCAGCTCCACGTTGACCGCCGCGGAAATCCGCCCCGCGTCAACCTGGTCGATCAGGCTGACGTCGAGATGTTCCGGCCCCCGGGAGACCCACTGTTCCCCCAGGTCCTCAAGCACCTGGGACTCGCCGTTCGTCGTACCGAAGCAACTCACCGTACGGAGGGAGGACATCTGTGGGATGCCGACCCCCGCGTCCTCGACTGCCATCCGGGCCGCAGCGGCGGCGAACTGACTGCTCCGCCCCCACTCCTCGGGCGAGATCTGGTGCAGGTATTCCGCAGGGCTGAAGTCACGGACCTCGCCGGCAAGCACATGCTCGAACCCGGTGGCATCGAACTGTCCGATCGGACCGATCCCACTACGGCCGGCCCGGATCGCAGCGATGAACGCCCGGGCGCCCATGCCCAGACTGCTCACTGCGCCGATGCCAGTGACGACCACACGCCGCATGCCCTGATCAAGCACTGACAGCCCCCGCACCGCTGTACCGGCCGAGGATTTCGAACACCGCCGTCATGTCGTCCAACTCGACGACGCCTTCCTGCGGGACCTTGATGTGCAGGTCGCGCTCGAACCGGGAGTACATCTCGATGACGAGGAGCGAGTCCGCGTCGAAGTCGTCGGCGAAGCTGTTGGTGTCGCCCAGCTCGGCCGGGTCCACTTCCAGGACATCAGCCACAATCTGCCGGGCCTTCTCACGCAGGTCGTCCTGAAGGGCGTTGGCGCTCATCTTCTTCATCCTCCGGTCGAATTGGTCTCACAGGAGCCGTTTTCTGGGCCCGGGTAGTCGTCCCCCGCTGCCGGCCATCAACCACGAAACCGGGTTTTCGGTTTGCCGGCAACCGTCACCAAAGTGACACGGCATGTATCGCAGAGGGTACGGAGGATGTCACCAATTGTCGGGCAGCCCGCATCCCGCCCATCTTTTATGTGACTTCCATCCAGTTTTTATCTGCACTGTGCAGACTGCTCGGAGTTGATTTCTACCAGCTGTGGGGAGACTGGTGCACGAATGAAACCGGCCGGGTCAATAGGAATAGCGTCTGCCTCGACGTGGCTGCCCGAAGAGCGGTCCCGTGCGGCCGAGGCGGTTGAAAGTCGCAGGCTGCGCGCTCGGGACGTCCGGAGTCTCGGGCACGAAGCACTCCCTGTGGCCCAAAATATTGCGCCGCCCGAGATGGCGGTGCTGGCTGCGCGCAGTGCTCTCGGAAACGTGGACGTCGACGCCGACCACTTGGACGTGCTCTGTCATGCCTGGATGTATTACCAGGGGCACGATCTATGGTCCCCCTCCCATTACATTGCCCATGAAATCGGCGCGCATCGTGCAATGCCCTTCGGAATCCAGCAGGTATGCAATGGCGGCGCCGCGGCCGTCGAACTGATGGCGGCGTACCTCGCCACACCGGACGTGTCCGGCGTCGGCCGGTCGAAGTGGGGCATGGTCACCACGGCCGACCGCTTCATAGAACCAGGTTTCGATCGCTGGTCGAGCGATTACGGGGTGGCTTACGGGGACGCGTCGACGGCGGTGCTTCTGCGCAGCCCGGCCGGCCCCGATGATCGTCTGCGGCTGCTCGCGGTGGCCACGATCGCGGCCCCGGAGCTGGAGAGCATGCACCGAGGCGTTGATCCCTTCGGAACGGCCCCGCACGCGTACCGCGAGCGTGTGGACATGCGCGCCACCAAACGCGCCTACCTGCACCAGCACGGTGATCAGCAGTTTGCCGCGGTCAACGAGCGCTCCATCCGGGCCGTGACGAGTGCCGCGCTGCGGGATGCCGGAGTGAACCCAGACGATCCGCGTCTGCAATACGCCGTGCTTCCCCGGTTTGGCATGAAAGTGCTGAGCGAGCACTGGATTCCCGTGCTTTCGGCGTGCGTAGCGGTCAAGACTGAGAATTTTGGGCAGGATACCGGACACTTGGGTACCGGTGACGCCGTGGCGAATATTGCCGATGTGATGAAGGCGGCGCTTCTCGCTCCCGGAGAGATGGCTTTGATTTACAGCGCGGGAGCGGGATTCACCTGGTCATGCCTGCTGGTCGAGGCGGTCGGTAAACCTGCCGCACTGTGAAGAAAAAGGCAGGAATGCGTAGTCTGATGGCGAGGTGGCGAAAATCATCGAAGAACTGCTCGATCGGCCGATCGTAGGCATCGACGGTTTTCATGCCTCGGAGGAAATGGGGCTTCTTCCCGATGAGGAGATCGTGGCCTCTTCCCTGTCGCACGAGCGGAGACTGAAGTTCGCCGCGGTACGCAGTTGCGCACGGCAGGGTTTGCGTCGGCTGGGCGTCAGTGCCGCTCCGATACTGCGAGGGGCCGCCGGGGAACCGGTCTGGCCCTCCGGAGTCGTCGGCAGCATGACGCATTGTTCCGGGTACCACGCCGCCGCTGTCGCACGGGCGGACCACGTGGTCGCGATCGGAATCGACGCAGAGGTGAACAGTCCGCTGCGCTACCGCGAAATGCTGGACCTTATTACGACCGAAGAGGAACGCGCCTGGATATCGGAGTTCGAGTCCGAGCATCCGGATGTGAGCTGGGCGAGGCTGGTCTTCACCGCCAAAGAGAGTCTGTTCAAGGCGTGGTTCTCGGTCACCCGCCAGCCGTTGGGACTCGGTGAGATCGTCGTCGAGGTGAATCCTTTGAGCGGGGAATTCCATGCGCGGACGTCGGCTTCGCCCGGGCGTGGCCATGGCGCACTCTTGAATCGATGGAGCGGGCGCTGGATGGCGCGCAACGGTTTGCTGGTCGCCGCGGTCTCGATGCGCCGCTCGGCTCAGGTGCCAGAGGAGGGGTGACGTCGGCAGCGCGCCCCGGACGACGGGTGCGGCTCCCACTGGGAGAGCCGCACGACGCCGTCAGGCACTCTTCATCGTGCCGCCGTCGATGACGTAGTCGGCACCTGTGATGTTGCAGGCAGCATCGGAGAGAAGGAATGTGACCAGGGTGGCGACTTCCTCGGGTTCCAGAAGGCGGCCCGTGGTGATGTTGAGGATTTCCGGCATCCGCTGGAGAAACTCGTCCAGGTCGGCGCCGGCCGCAGCGGCCACCTTGCCGCCGAAGCCTTCCGGCGTCTCCCATACGGATGTGCGGACGACCCCGGGGGAGACGGTGTTGACGCGCACCCCATGGGGCCCGAACTCCTCGGCCAAGGACTTCCCCAGCGCGGTGAGCGCGGCCTTGGCGGCGCTGTAGGCCACGGGGCTTGCGGCAGGCATCCGAGAGGCGATCGACGAGATGTTGACCATGGCACCGCGGTGCCGCATCAGGCTGGGCAGTGCAGCCCGGCTGACGCGAACCGCGGTGAGCAGGTTGATGTCGAGGGTGCGCCGCCACTCGGTGTCGTCCGTGTCGAGGAAGCCGACCGGGCGCATCTCGTCCCCGGCCCCGACGTTGTTCACCAGAAGATCGATGCCGTCCAGTTCGGCCAGGGCACGGTCGATGAGAGTGGTGACGCCCTCGGCGGTGCTCAGGTCGGCCGACACGGTGATCGCCCCCGTTTCCGTCAGTTCGGGCGTGATCGTGCGGGCGGCGCCCACGACACGGACGCCTTCGTCGGCGAGCATCCGGACCGTCGCCAGCCCGATGCCCCGGCTGGCCCCGGTGACGACGGCCCTTTTGGACGCGAGGCCGAGATCCATCTTGCTCCAGTTCGTGACATTGGGTACGGAAGTCTTCGCATCCCCACCACGCCGGCGAGGACTCGGCCGCGCTCCGGGGCTTTGGGGCACCGTTACAGGTGGTGGTGTTGCTCTCCCGAGGCCAGGCAACGGTAGAGGTAGGCGGCGGAGGCCAGCGTCATGTGGTGGTGCCAGCCGGGGAAGGAGCGCCCTTCGAAGTCCAGCAGGCCAAGGTCGTTCTGCAGGCGCTGCACGGTCGCGTTCGTCAGTTCCTTGCGGAGGGCGAGCTTGTGGGAGACGTGGGGTCCCGCATCGCGCAGGGAGGTCACCCAGAAGCGGGACGGCTGCCGTCTGGCGACGGGTATCTCGGCCACCAGCCATAGGGGCCGCTGGGCCATCGGCGAGGCGGCCTGCGGGGAGTGGAAGCGCACGGCGACGGAGCACAGACGCGTGCCGTCGGCGCGTAGGGGCGGCGCCGTGCGGACGTAGCCTTCGAGCAGGCCGGCCGCGGTACCGGTGCGCATCCGCGCCGGTTCGCACGCGTCGTCTCCCGGCGGGATCGCTGTGAACGGCTGGTGGGGTGGCACCTCGATCACGAAGTCCCTGCCGATCCGGTGGAGGTGAGCGGCGAGGCGGGACGGGTCGCGGCTGTGGTCGAGGCTGTAGACGAGCGGTGCGGAGACGGCCACCTGGTCCGCCGCGGACCGGGTGACCATGTCCAGGGTGAGCGCCCAGGCGGGGCGAGGGGTCACGTCGTGCGGGATCTTGGCGCGCCGCCGCCGTTCCGGGTCGTCGCACCAGGTGTCGTTCAACACGAGTCGCCAGTGGACAGGGATGCTTCTTCGGCTGTCCGTGAGGAAGAGGCCGATGCCCACCTGGCAGTTGATGTGCTGGCCGCTCTCGGGCATCAGGTGCTGATGCAGTCCCACGGACTGGGTGCCACCCCTGCGCAGCAGCACTGTTCCGGTCGTCCAGACGGCGCCGGGCATCAAGTCCGCGGCGATGCGTGAGAGTTCCCTGCGAGGCGCCTCCCAGTCCCAAGGGCTCGGGGTGATGAACTGCTGCAAGGCCTGGGAGGCGCTGGGAGGCAGGCCCAGGACCCGGGCCATACGGCGTCCCGACTTGCGTCCCGGCGTGGATAACAGTCCGCGCAAATAGACGGCCGCCCACCGGCGCTGGTCGCTGCGCGGAAGGTGACCGAAGACTCGCTCGCTGTATGCGGTGAGGTCGGTGAGGCTGGTTTGGCCTGGTCGGGTCGGTGCGGCGAGGACGGCTGTGGCGTGTGCGCTCATGGCTGACTTCCCTCGGAAGGTGTTCAGTCGGCCGACGGCGTTGGCGGCTCAATAAACATAGCGATATTTTTCTTTTCTTGCTGTGGCCGAGGTCACTCGGCTCGCTCGTGCGGTCCTGGACGTGCCGGCTGGCTGACGCCGAGCGGTCCGGCGGCGGGGCCGGCGCGGGTGAGTTGACCAAATGCCAATGATCGCTTGCGCCGTCAACCTTCGGAAGCAAGCATTACGGCAGCGACCAGGAGGAGGGGCTGTTCTTCGGACGGCAAGTAGGGGAGCGGGCCTCGGCGATCGCGCCGCGGGCATGTACCGGGTCTTCAGTCGAGCTTCTGTCACGCACGGGTGCCATCGGGGCCGTCGGCCTTCGCAACCGCGATCCATGTTCGTGCCGGGTTCATGTGCGCCCCGGCGCCGTCCGATTAACCGTCACGGACAGTCCGGAGAAGGGGAGAGGGACGAAAGGTTCGGTCCGATGGAAGTTATGGAACGGGGGATTCATATGCTGGACAGGGGATCAGCGAGAAAGTCGATGCCGGCTCTGCTTGCCTCGGTGGCGGCGGGCGACGGCAACAGCCTCCTGGTGATCGAGGGCCGGGCAGGCGCAGGAAAGACGACCATGCTCACGGAGCTTGCGCGGCTTGCCGACAGCCGTGGCTTCTGCGTCGAGTCCCCGGCGGACCTCACTGCGTCAGCCGCACTCGGGGAGGACCACTCCTTGCCCCTGGCGGTGCCGAAGCTGATCGTCGTGGACGGTGTCGAATCCGCCGATCCAGCGGTGATCATCGAGCTGTGCCATGCCCTCTCGGACATGACGGGGCGAGACTGCCTGCTGGCTCTGGCCGTGCGGCCCGGACGTGTGAGCGACTGTCTGCACCGGATGAACCCAGGGAACAACGTGCGCGTTGTCAGGGTGCAGTTGGAGCAGCTCTCGAGGAGAGACTCGATGCTGCTGTGTGCCGAGCTTGCCGGGGCTCGCCCTTCTCCCGAACTGGTCGGCCTCGTGGAGTCGGCGGGCGGCAGTCCGCTCCTGGTGACGGAACTGGTCAGAGGCCTGCTGGAAGAGGGTGGCATCGAGGTTCTCGACGGCACTGCCTGGCTGAGGTCGTCGGCGCTGCCGGAGCGAGTCCAGATCGTCGTCCGGGGCTATCTGTCGTCCCTCTCGGAGGCCGGCAGGCACATGCTCCGTGTCGCGGCGGTGCTGAACACCGCACTGCGGCCCGCTCAGCTCTCCTCTCTCGCGGCATGTCTCGGCAAGTCCACAGCGACGCTCCTGCCGCTGCTGGACGAGGCGCTGGAAGCCGGGCTGCTGATGGACAGTGAGGGGAAACTGGTCTTTGCCGGGGCCCTGCTCCGCAGGGCGGTTGCCGAATCCGTCCCCTGGCCCATGCGGCAAGCGCTCCTCCACGAGGCGAGGGTGCAGCAGATCGCCGTCGGCGAGCCCTCCGCCGCCTCCCCGGCCCTCCCGTCCGGCCCGGAACCGCGGGACGAAAGCGAGGAGTTGGCCGGTGCGCACCGTACGGCCGCGTCCGGTGTCCGCACGGTGCGCGGTGACGGCCTCGGCCTCGCCGTTCCTCGTGTTCCGTCTGTCGTGAAGGTGGCCGAGGCGGCCGATGAAGAGGTGAAGGGGAGTGAACTGACGATGCGCGAACTCGAAGTCCTCCAGTGCGTGGCCCAGGCGATGAGCAACCGCCAGGTCGGACGACACCTTTCCATCACCGAAGGCACAGTCAAGCGGCACATGCGCAACATCTTCCAGAAGCTCGACGCGACGTCGCGCATCGATGCCGTGAACAAGGTGGGACCGCTGATATCGGCGGGATTTCGACTCCGAGCATGAGTCCCCGCGGTGTCCCGCGCGGGACACCGCGCGTTCACACGCTCCGGGTCGGTCACGCCGGCGGCCCTGGAGGGCCAGACGCGGGACGAGGCCGTGGCGGCCTCGTCCCGCGCTGCGTCCCGTGGGCCGGAAGCGCGCCGCCACATCCGCTGCCGCCGCGCGGTCCCCGGAGATCACCACCCTCGTTGCGCATGGGCTGGCCGGCGACGTGTTCGCGCATGGCTGTCGGAGAGCGCCCCATGGCAGTTGGTGCCGCCCTGCCGAACGAACTGACGCCTGCCGGCAGAGGTACGTCGTCGCGCGACCACGGTTCCAGGGTCGTCGGCACCCGCAGACTCCATGATTTCCGGCGCGCCTGGCACGACTGCCCGGCGTCGATCACCATGCCGGGGCCGCGCAGAGCGAAGGTGTGCGGCACCCGGTTGGCGATGACGCCGTGGTCGTCCCGTACGGCACCCACGACTGCCCGTCTCGGAATGGGCGGAAGGACCGAGGAAACGGGGCTTTCGTCAGCGGGGATTCGGGGCGGTGCGCCGCTTCCGTTTCGGACGCAGCAAGTACCATTCGACGAAGAGCAGATGGCCGAGAACCGCGCCCCAGGTGGCGGCCGCGTATGCCTGTTCGTAGTTAAGGCCCAGGGCCACCAGAATGATGTTGAGCGGGCGCAGCGTGACTGTGGAGGTGGTCATCGCGACGTTCCTCAGCATCCACTTGCGGTGTTCGCCGTACTTTCCTTGCCGAGCGGTTCGGTAACCGGCGATACCGGTGATGATCCAGCACGCGTCCATGGCGAGCAGCGCGGTTGCCACATCCGGTCCGCTGACCGTCAGAAGTGAATCGGGGATCGCCAGCGCGGCGGACGGGAAGACCCCGGCGAAGAAGTACACGCGCCCCAGGATGCGATGGGCCCGGGGGCGCCGCGCCCGGAACGAGGGCCAGACCTGCAGCCAGGCGAGCACGATGGCCACGACCGCGGTATAGATGTGCAAGACGAACAGCGGATAGTGCCAGGGCAGATCGGTTCGTATCCCCAGCCTGCTGTTCGACGGGTCGAGGGTGAGATAACGGGAGATGCCGAACGCGGCGAATCCCACGCAGTAGATCGCGAGGCAGACCACCCATATCAGTTCTCGCCTACTGGCCTTCGTGACCGGTTTCGCTTGGAGCGCGAGCTCTGCTTCCACCGGAACTTCCCGGACGCTGTCCACAGCATCACCTTTCCTCGCCGCTAACGTGAAGGCTCCCTAAGATGTTAGGAAATGGGAAGGCGTGCGGCCGGGTAATTCCCACCTATGTGGTACCTGGTATGCCTCTTTGGTGGTACGCGGCACTCCAGTTCGTCGATTTTGCATGCTTCTTTTGTGGAATTTCTACGGCATGCCGCGCCGGGTAAAGTCCCTTTCTGAATTCCGATCTTCCCGGCGAAATTTTCTAAGGGGACCGCTAGCACATGCGCATCGTTCGGTACCACGAATTCGGGCCGTCGAGTGTTCTGCGAATCGAGGAGGCGGACGTACCGCGTCCCGGGCCCGGCGACGTACTGGTACGGGTGGAAGCGATCGGTGTCGACCAGGCCGATGTGCAAAGGCGGCGCGGAGAGCATCCCGTGTCCGCCCCGGTACTGCCGGCCTGCCCCGCCGCGGACGTCGTCGGCGTGGTCGAGCAGACGGGTCCGGATGTGTCCCGCGAGCACCTCGGCGCACGCGTGGTGGTGTGGAAGGCGAAGAACGCTTACGCGGACTACGTCGCCGCTCCGGTGCACCGGATCCTGCCCGTTCCGGACGGCCTGGACCCGGCGCAGGCCACGGTCATGGGCTCGACCGGGCGTGTCGCCATGCAGGTCGTCAACACGGGACAGCTGCGTGCCGCGGAGAGCGTGCTGGTGCACGGCGCGGCCGGCGCCGTGGGTCACGTGGCACTCCAGATCGCCAAGGCGCGGGGAGCGAAGCCCGTGATCGCCACCGCGAGTTCACCCGAGAAGCTGGACTTCGCCCGGTCGCTGGGGGCGGACGTCTGCGTCGACTACGGCCGGCCCGACTGGTCCGAGCAGGTGCGGCAGGCCGTGGGCGGCCCAGGCGTGGACGTCATCCTCAACGGAATCGGCGGCGACCTGCTGCACGACGACGTGGAGTTGCTGGCACCGTACGGTCGGCTCGTCTTCTACGGCGCTTCGGGCAGCCCGACCGCGCGTCCGGTCCTGTCGTTCCTGGACGTGCTCGGCATGAAGTACGTGACCGGCTTCAGTATGGCCGCGCTGCTGCGTCACCGCCCCGACCTCGCCGAGTCGGGAACGCGCCTGCTCCTCGACGCCGTCTCCGACGGATCCGTGCGCCCCGTGGTCGCGGCGCGCGTCCCCCTGTCCGACGTCACCCGTGCGCATGACCTGGTGGAGTCACGCGCCAGCCGGGGCCGTGTCGTGCTCGTGCCCTGAGGAGAACGCCCGACGTGACAACACCAGGAACACACCCCGCTGACCGGGAAGGGAACAGCATGCTTGAGCAGTCCGAAACCGAGGTGCTCATCGTCGGGGCGGGACCGGTCGGCCTTGCCCTGGGCGTGGATCTGCTGCGCCGTGGTGTCTCCGTGCGCGTCATCGACCGGGATCCCACCCATCATCCGCACTCCAAGTCCCTGGCGCTGTGGCCCCGGGCACTGGAGGGCTTTCACCGCATGGGGCTCATCGAACCCCTGCTTGACCGGTCGTTGACGGTGGGCGCCCTGAAGTACTACCTGGGAGGAAGGGTCATCCGGGTCGGCTTCGGCAGCGTGAACGGAAGCCGGTACCGCTATCCGGTCACTCTGCCGCAGAGCGCCACGGAGGAAGTCCTGCGCCAGGGGTTCGAGGATGCGGGCGGCAAGGTCGAGTACGGCACGGAGTTCGTGAGTCTCACCCAGGACTCCGACGGAGTAAGAGCCGTACTGCGCACCGACGGCCAAGAGGTCGAGGCGAAGGCGCGGTACCTCGTCGGATGCGACGGGGCGCACAGCACCGTCCGCCAGTGCCTCGGCGTGGCCTTCGAAGGCGCCACCTACCCGCAGCAGTTCCTGCTGGCGGACGGCGTGTGGGAGACGAGCCTGCCGCAGAACGAGACGCACTACTTCATGGACCCGTCCGGGGTCCTGGTCGTCACCAGCCTGCCCGGGGGCAAGGCACGGGTCTTCCTCGGCCTGCGCGAGGAAGTGCCCGAGGGGCAGCTGGCCGAGACCGCGCAGCGGCTGGCCCAGTCCCGGTGCACCGTGCCGATCCGGGCGGTGGGCGAGCTCCAGACCGGTATCTTCCGGATCCACCGGCGCATGGCGGACCGCTTCCGGGTGGGACGCGTCCTCCTCGCCGGCGACGCCGCGCACATCCACAGCCCCGCCGGGGCGCAGGGGCTCAACACCGGTCTCGAGGACGCGGGCTCGCTCGCCTGGCGGCTGGCGGGGATCCAGCGGCAGGGCCTTGATCCCGGCACCCTTGAGGAATGGGACCTGGAGCGGCGGCACACGGCCGCGGCGGTGGTCGCCGACAGCGACCGCCAGACCCGGATGTGGACCCTGAACGGCTGGCGCAGGAACGTGCGTGACATCGCTCTGCAAGGCGCCGCCCGCGCCGGCTTGCTCGACCGGTTCATCGCGCCGCGTCAGGCACAGCTCACCTTGTCCTACCCCGGCGACGGTTCCCGGATCGGGACATTGCACAGCGGCATGCGGCTGCCCGACGTCCCGCTGGAGGGGCGGGCGGACCGGACTTGGCTGCATGACAAGGTGGCTCTCGACACACCGGTGCTCCTGCTGTTCGCGGCGGACAACAGGATGCCGGAGCGACTGGACAACAGCCGGCGGGCCGCACGGCGTCTGCTCGCCGAAGGGCTCGGCGAAGGCCCCGGGTACCGGAAGGCCGTACTCCTGAGCGCACGCATTCCCGAATCCGCCGCCCAGGACGTCGCCGTCGACGAGATCAACGATCCAGGGGCCGATATCCACCGGACCTTCGGAATCACCAGGCCGTGCGCCGTCGAGGTCAGGCCCGACGCGACGATCGGAGCCGTCTTCGAACTGAAAGAAGGCACATTGGTGCGCTCTGCTCGGCGACGCGGTCTTGCCTGATCGCCGGACCGCAGGGAATCAAGGGGAAGGGGAGCGGGGTGGCTCTGTTTACAATGCTCGGTCCGTTCGGGGTGGAGCCTCATCTGCCCGGAGACCGGAGCGCGGTGCCGCGGGGACCAAAAGTGCGGAAGCTGCTCTGCCTCTTCCTGCTGAATCCCGGCACGGTCGTCACGCTGCATCAGATCATGGACGAACTCTGGGCAGAAAAATCGGTCGACAGTGCCGTCCTCACGGTTCGCACGCACGTTTATCACGTGCGTCGCTTTCTCGCGGAGCGAGGTGAGGGCAGGCAGGGTGCGATGATCCACACCAGCAGCTCGGGATACATGCTGGATCTCCGGGACGACAGCACCGACGTGATGTCGTTCCGGGCGTCCGCCCGGCGTGGTGGTGAGCTGCTGAAAGAGCAGGACTACGCGGCGGCAGCCCGGGAACTGCGCGACGCGCTCTCGCACTGGCGCGGGCCGGCGCTGGCCGACGTGGCGCACGGCCGGGTTCTTGAGCAGGAAGTCGCCCGGCTGGAGGACCAGCGGCACGACGTGCTGCAACAGCGGATCATCACCGATCTCCAGCTCGGCAACCACCGGGAAATCATCGGCGAGTTGCGCAGGCTTGTGGCCGTTCAGCCGCTGAACGAATGGTTGTACGGATGCCTGATCGAAAGCCTGTACCGCAGCGGCCGCCGCAACGAGGCGCTGCACGCATACAGCCAGATCCGCCAGGCGCTGGACACGGAGCTGGGCCTTGAGCCCGCTTCTTTCCTGCAGGAGATACAGCGGCTGATTCTCTCGCCCGCGACAGGGACTTATCCCCGCTCCGGATCATTCATGACCGAAGCGTTCTCGACCATCGCATGAAAGGTGAAGGTGACGGAAATGAAGGTTGTCGCGGACTATGAGAAGTGCTGTAGCGCGGGTCAGTGCGCAGTTCTGGCTCCCGATGTCTTCGACCAGGACGAGGACGACGGTGTCGTGGTGATCCTCGATGCAGAGCCTCCCGCCCAGCTCCACGACGCGGTGTTCCAGGCCGTCACGGCCTGTCCTGGTTCGGCTCTCCGGGTGATTCGGTGAGCCGTAGGACGATCGCGGTGGTCGGCGCGTCCGCTGCGGGGATCGCGGCGGCGGAGACCTTGCGCAGAAGGGGGTACGACGGACGCCTTGTCGTCATCGGTGACGAAGCACACCTGCCCTATGAGCGTCCCCCGCTCTCCAAGCAGGTGCTGACGGGCGAGTGGGGCGAAGACCGGGTCGCCATGCGGGATACCGCCGCACTCGCCCGGTGCGAACTCGATCTGCGCCTCGGAGTCCGAGCCACCGGAC
This sequence comes from Streptomyces sp. DG1A-41, assembly GCF_037055355.1. Lineage (GTDB taxonomy): Bacteria > Actinomycetota > Actinomycetes > Streptomycetales > Streptomycetaceae > Streptomyces. The sequence continues at coordinate 7,733,294 of NZ_CP146350.1, forward strand.
TCGATGTCGGCGCCCGGCGGGTGGTCCTCGGGAACGGCGAAGTCCTCGATTTCGACGGCCTGATCATCGCGACCGGCGTCCGGCCCCGCACCCTGCCCGGTGCCGGGGGCTCTCCGGCGTGCACACGCTGCGCACGCTCGACGACCTGGCCGCCCTGCGCGAGAGCCTGCGGGCAGGTGGCACGGTTTCCGTCATCGGCTCGGGCCCTCTGGGAATGGAGGTCGCCTCTTCCCTCGCGCAAGGAAACTCCCACGAGGTGACCGTCATCACCGACGAGCCGGTTCCGATGGAGAGAGTGTTCGGTGGTGAGATCGGCGCCATGCTCGCCCGGGTTCACCGCAGTAGAGGCGTCGCACTCCGCACCGGGCAGTCGGTGACCGGGCTGGTGGGCGACCGGGGAAAGGTGACGGGTGTCCGCCTCGCGACGGGAGTGACGGTTCAGGCGGACACCGTCGTGGTGGCGATCGGGTCCACGCCGAACACCGAATGGCTGGCAGGCAGCGGGCTCACCATCGATCGCGGCATCCGGTGTGACGCGTACAGCGCGGCGGCTCCCTCCGTGTACGCCGCCGGCGATGTCGCACACTGGCACCACTCCGTCCTGGGTGGACAGGTGCGCACCGAGCACCGCGTCAACGCCACCGAGCAGGGTGCCGTCGCCGCGCACAATCTGCTGTACGAACTCCGCGGCGCGGCGGAGCAACGCAGTGAGTACGCTCCGGTTCCCTATTTCTGGTCCGATCAGTATGCGCTGAAGCTCCAGGCGTACGGCACGGTTCACGGCGCGGATCGCGTGGAACTGCGGTACGCGGAATTCGATGATCCGGCCCGCCCTCGTGCCGTCGCCTTCTATATACGCCAGGGCCTGGTCAAAGGCGTGCTCGGGACCGGGATACCGCCTCGCGTACTGCGAGATGTGCGTGGCCTCGTCGCTCTTCCGCAGCCATGGGAGGACGTCCGCGGCCGAGCCGACGACGTGCTTGCCGCCCTGGGTTAGCCGTCGGCTGCCCGCCACATCGCGAGACGCCACTTTGAGGAGGGGCATGATGACGAGCCGGAGGACATCCGAGGAGGGCACCGGCCTGGGCAGCCTGCTGGTGAGGGCAGCGGCGGAGTTCCCGGGACACGGAGTGCGCTACTGCTCAGGAGAGCGCCCTGCCGAGTACACACTCCAGACGTATCCGGAACTCCTCGCGGAGGCCCTTCGCCTGCTGGACGCTCTGCGGGCGGACGGGGTCGGCCCGGACCGTGTCGTGGCGCTGCTGCTCGAACGGTCCGAGGACTTCGTCCCGGCCTTCTGGGCCTGTCTGCTCGGGGGGATCACCGTCTGCCCACTGGTGCCCCTGCGCAACGATCCACAGCGCTGGGCCGCCCAGTTGACGCACATCAATACCCTCCTCGGCGGGCCGCTCGTGGTCACCGACCGGCGCATCCGCGAGGAACTTCCCGCTGTCGACGGGTTGGCGGTGACCACGGTCGCGGATCTGGCTCCCGACGCGGACAGCGCGGTCGCCGTACCGGCCACCGGTGCCCCCGACGATGTCGCGCTGCTGGTCCTCACCTCCGGTTCCACCGGCACCGCCAAGGCGGTCCGGCTCACCCACGGCAACCTGCTCGCCTCCATGGCCGCCAAGGCCCGGGCGCAGTCGCTCGCCGCGGACGACGTGACGCTCAACTGGATCTCGTACGATCACGTCGCCGCGCTGCTGGAGGCACATCTGCTGCCGCTGTCGGTGGGAGCCGCCCAGGTTCAGGTGCCGTCGGAGGCGGTGCTGGCCGATCCGATGCGCTTCATCGAGCTGATCGACGCCCACCGGGTGACGATGACGTTCACCCCGAACTTCCTGCTGGGCCTGATCAGCAAGGCGCTCGACCGGCTGCCCTCGCCGCCGTCCCTGGACCTGTCCTGCCTGCGGCACATCGTCTCCGGCGGCGAGGCGAACCCGGTGGCCACGGGCACCGGGTTCCTCGACCGGCTGGCTCCGCTGGGGCTGCGCCGCGATGCCCTGTGGCCCGCGTTCGGCATGACCGAGACCTGCGCCGGCAGCATCTACAACCGGGAGTTCCCCGACGGCGACCAGGGAAGCGAGTTCGCGGCGGTCGGGCGGCCGGTCGACGGCCTTCGGATCAGGATCACCGCGGGCGACGACGCGCCCCTGACCGACGGAGAGGTCGGCGAGGTGCAGCTCACCGGCCCGATGATCACTGACGGATACTGGAACGACAAGGAAGCGACCCAGGCGGCGTTCACGGCCGACGGCTGGTTCCGCACCGGTGACCTCGGCCGGCTCGACACGGGGCGGCTGACCCTGGTGGGACGCAGCAAGGACAGCATCATCGTCAACGGCGTCAACTACTACAGCCACGACCTCGAGTCGGTGCTCGACGGCCTGGACGGCATTGCGAAGTCCTATGTCGCCGCGTTCCCGACGCGCCCTCAGAGCAGCGACACCGAGCAGCTCGCGGTCGCTTTCGCCGTCGCGCCCGATCTCGCCGGCGACGAGGCGGCACTCCACCGGCTGCTCATCGCCATCAGGAACAGTGCCGTACTGCACTGGGGATTCCGCCCGGCGGTGCTGCTCCCGCTGCCCCAGGACGCCTTCCCGAAGACGAGCCTGGGCAAGATCCAGCGCTCGCTCATGAGACGGCGGCTGGAGTCCGGTGACTACGCGGGCCGCCTGGAGGCGGTCCGGGAACTGGTGACCCGGCAACTGGGCGGCTACACCGCCCCGGTGGGCGATACCGAGCAGACGCTGACCGAGCTGTACGGCGAGCTGGTCGAGGAGCCACCGTCCACGATCAGCGCCACGGCCGGTTTCTTCGACCTCGGCGGGACCTCGCTGGACATCCTGCGCCTCAAGCGCCTGATCTCCGAGCGCTTTCCCGGCGTGGAGCTCCCGGTGCTCGCGATCCTCACCTCACCCAGCGTCCGCGCCCTGGCCGCACTCATCGACGCGGGCCGCGGCGAGCGGCCCGTGCCGTACGATCCGGTCGTCGCGCTCCAGACCAGCGGCGACAAGACACCGCTCTTCTGTGTCCACCCGGGCGTCGGCGAAGTGCTCGTCTTCGTCAATCTGGCCAAGTACTTCGCCCACGAGCGGCCCTTCTACGCCCTTCGGGCGCGCGGGTTCAACCCGGGAGAGAAGCCCTTCGACACCTTCGAAGAGATGGCCCGCACATACGCGGACGCCATCCGGTCCAGGCAACCGCACGGCCCCTACGCCATCGCCGGGTATTCCTTCGGCGCGGCGGTGGCATTCGAAGTGGCCAAGCTGCTGGAAGCGGACGGTGATCGGGTGGACTTCCTGGGCAGTTTCAACCTGCCTCCGCACATCAAGTACCGCATGGACGAACTCGACTTCGTCGAGACCGCGGTCAATCTGGCGATGTTCCTGGACCTGATCTCCAAACAGCAGGCGACGACGTTGCCCGCTGAGTTGCGACCGCTGAGCAGGCAGGAGCAGCTGAGCCGGCTGATCGACCTCGCGCCGCCGGACCGGCTCGCCGAACTCGACCTGGACCTGGAGCGGTTCACCGCGTGGGCGGAGCTCGCCGACGGTCTCACCGACCTCGGCCGTACCTACCGGCCCACCGGCAGTGTCGCCGGAATGAGCGTCTTCTACGCCGTTCCACTGCGCGGCAGCAAGCAGGACTGGCTGAACAACGAGCTGAAGCGCTGGGAGGACTTCACCCGTGAGGAGCCCCGGTACATCGATGTGCCCGGCGAGCACTACACCCTCATGGGACCGAGGCACGTGGCCGTCTTCCAGTCCCTCCTGCGCACCGAGCTGGCCCGGGCGCTGTCGGACTGAGCGCATGAACGACACCGTCATGCCGACAGGGCAGAAGATCCTGATCACCGGGGCGACCGGCCTGGTGGCCCGCTCCGTGGCCGAGACACTCGCGGTCCACAACGAGGTGTGGTGTCTCGGCCGGTTCCGCGACCCGTCCCTGGAGCGCCGGCTTCGGGAACGGGGCATACGGACCTGGCGCTGGGACATGGCCAGGGACACACTGGACGGTCTTCCCGACGACTTCACGCACGTGCTGCACGCTGCGGTCGAGCGCGGCGACGGGAACTTCGAGGAGGCGGTGGCGGTGAACTCCGTCGCCACCGGCCGTCTGATGACCCACTGCCGTACCGCCGAAGCATTCCTGTTCGTCTCCACCAGCGCGGTCTACGCCCCCCAGGCGCCGGACCACCGGCACATCGAGTCCGACCCTCTGGCCGCCGCGTCGGCATGGATGCCGGCCTACCCGGTGGGCAAGCTGGCCACCGAGGGTGCCGTGCGCGCGCTCGCCGTGACGCTGGGCCTGCCCACCACCATCGCACGGCTCAACGTGGCCTACGGGCCGCACGGGCATGGCGGGCTCCCGGTCATCTTCTACCGGCAGATGCTCGCCGCGGAGCCGATCGCCGTGCCCCACGAGCACCAGCACTACTGCTCCCCGATCCACACGGACGACATCGCGCGGCACGTGCCCCGGCTCTGGGCCGCGGCGACGGCTCCCGCGACCGTGGTGAACTGGGGCGGGGACGAGATCGTCGGGGTGCGGGACCTGATGTCCTACGTCTCCCGCCTCACCGGGGTGCCGGTCGCGTTCGCACCAGGCGACGTCACCCGCGCCGTCGTCGCGTTCGACGCCACCCGCCGCCGGAACATCGCAGGCGACTGTGCGTGGTCCTGGCGCGACGGCGTCCGGCAGGTGCTGGACGCGCACTTTCCCGGCAGCGTCAAAGCCGGCCCGCAAAGAGAGGTCTTCGCACCGTGATCAACGCGACACCCGTGACCACCGAAACACCGTCCGAACCACACGTGCTGGGCCTGCTGGAGCGCGCGCTGGGCATCAGCTGCGCCGCCTCGCTGCGCGCGGCCGTCAAGCTCGGCCTCGCCGACGCACTCGACACCGCCCCGGCGACCGCGGAAGACCTGGCCGCCGCGGTCGGCGCCGACCCGGACGCGCTGCGGCGCCTGCTGCGCTCGCTCACCTGCCACGGGGTCTTCACCGAGGACTCCGAAGGCGGGTTCGCGCACACGGACGTCTCGCGGCTGCTGCGTACGGACACCCCGGACAGCCTCGACCAGCTCGTGCTGTGGATGACCGAGCCGTGGACCTGGGAGCTGTGGGCCGGCTCGATGCGTCGGTCCGCACCGGCAAGGACGTCTTCGTCGATCTGCACGGCCAGGAGTTCTTCGAGCACGTGCACACCGCCTGGCCGGAATCCGCAGAAGTGTTCGACCGGGCCATGACCCAGGCGAGCAGACAGTCCGCCGGGGCCGTCGCGGGCACCCTTCCGCTGGACGGGGCGCGGACGGTCGCGGACATCGGTGGTGGACAGGGCTTCCTGCTGGCCTCGTTGCTCGAACACCACCCCGGTCTGCGGGGCGTCCTCTTCGACCGGCCGGACGTAGTGGCAGGCGCCGATGCCCGGCTGCGCGAAGGCGGGGCGCTCGCCGACCGGGCACAGCTCCTGCCCGGCGACTGCCGCGAGGAGGTACCGGCCGGCGTCGACGCGTACGTGTTCAAGAACGTTCTGGGCATGAACGACGAGGACGCCGCCGTCGTACTAGGCAACGTCGTGCGGACGGCCCGCGCCGGGGCCCGGGTGATCATCGTGGAGAACCTCGTCGACGACGGCCCGGGCCGGGCCTTCAGCACCGCGATGGACCTGAGGATGCTGCTCACCGTCGGCGGGCGCAAGCACACGCTCCAGGGACTGCTCGCGCTCGTGACGCGGTCGGGGCTCACCGTCCGGCAGGTGCGACCGGTCAACTCGTACCAGCACATGATCGAAGCCATGGTGCCCGCGTATGCGTCGCGGACACCGTAAGAGGAGGGCGGAAGGATGACCGAGGCTGCGGACGTGCTGGTGGTCGGGGCGGGACCCACCGGCCTGCTGCTGGCCGGAGACCTGGCCGCCGCCGGGGTGCGGGTCACCCTGTTGGAGCGGCGTGAGCACGCCGACGCCAACCTGACCCGCGCCTTCGCGGTGCATGCCCGCAGCCTGGAGGTGCTGGACGCCCGCGGACTCGGCGACGAACTGGTCGGCCTCGGCAGGACGGCGCCCGTCGTGGGAGTCTTCGGCAGACTCGAACTGCATCTGCACCGACTGCGCACCCGCTATCCGTTCGTGCTGATCACCCCGCAGTACCACACCGAGCGGCTGCTGGAACGGCGGGCGCTCGCCGCCGGTGTGCGGATCGTGCGGGGCGCCGATCTGGTCGCCGTGCGTCAGCGGGCCGACGGCGTCGAGGCCGAGACGGCCGGGGCGGGTACCTTCCGCGGCGCGTACCTGGTCGGGTGCGACGGGGTACGCAGTGCGGTCCGGCGCCTGACCGGGATCGGCTTCCCCGGGCGATCGGTCCTGCGCTCGGTGATGCTGGCCGACGTCCGGCTGGCGGACCTGCCCACCGAGGCGGTGACCACCAACGCCAACCAGTACGGCTTCGCCTCGCTGGTGCCGTTCGGCGACGGCTGGTACCGGGCGATCGGCTGGGTGGCCGGAGACGACCGCCCCGACGACGATCCGGTGGAGGCGGCGGAACTGGCCGGGCTGCTGCACCGGGTGCTCGGCTCCGACTACGGCATGCACGCTCCGCGCTGGATATCGCGCTTCCACAGCGACGAGCGGCAGGCGGTGCGCTACCGAGAGGGCCGGGTGCTGCTGGCCGGCGACGCCGCGCACGTGCACTCGCCCGCCGGCGGCATGGGCATGAACACGGGGCTGCAGGATGCCGCCAACCTGGGCTGGAAGCTGGCCGCTGTGGTGCAGGGCCGGGGCGGGGAGTCGCTGCTCGACTCCTATGAGCGGGAGCGCCATCCGGTCGGCAGGCAGACACTGCGGATCTCCGGTGCGATCACCCGGGGCGTGCTGAGCGCCCCGCGAAGCCGGACCGTGCGACGGCTGCGGGACCTGGCCCTGCCGTTGGTCTCCCGGCTGAGTTCGCTCACGGCATGGGGTGAGAGTCGGCTGTCCGGCATCGGCATCGCCTACCCGGCGCCGCCCGGCAGCCACCGGCTCACCGGTCGGCGGATGCCCGATGTGCGGCTCGCGGACGGGCAGCGACTGTACGAGGTGCTGCGCGGCGGGAGCTTCGTGCTGGTCACCCGGGGTCGACCGGTGCCGGAGAACGCGTGGCTGCAGATCGCGGCACCCGCCGGGGGTCTCCGCCGCACACTGCTGGTCCGCCCGGACGGTCACATCGCCTGGGCCGCTGACGAGCCGGATCCCGCCGGACTCCGCGCGGAGCTGGAGCGGTGGCCGGTGCGGACACGCCGGGCCGGGTCCGCCGGCCGACGGGACGAGAGGCGCGGGGTCGGGTCCGGCGCGGCATGGGGCTTCTCCGGCGGTGGGAACAGTAGCGCGCCGGTGCACAGGTCAGGAGGGGTGCGGGGCCGGGACGGCGAGGTGCGGCCCAGGGGAGGCAGAAGGTGACGTCGGACACCGAAGCCCAGGAGGGTTTCCGGGAGTTGACGGCCGGGAGACCGACCGCGCCGCCGAGGACCGCCGTACTGCCGAGGCATCGGCTTCCACGACCTGCTGGAACAGCGAAAGGACACCGGCCGCGTGGTGCCGGTCCCGGGAACGGCCCGGACGTCAAGAGGGTGACGCGCTCAACCGTGTGACAGACGGCGTGACGAATGGCAGCGACCCAGGAAGGGCTCCATGAACCCCGTACAGGACAGCACCTGCCCGCGGACGGACCGGCGGCAGGAGGACATGGCCATCGCGGTCGTCGGCATGTCCTGCCGGCTGCCCGGGGCGTCCTCACCGCAGGAGTACTGGAACCTCCTGCGCGCAGGCGTGGACGCCGTCGGTCCGACCCCCGCCGAACGCTGGGACGCCGAGGCGCTGTACGGCGACGGGGACATGGGGGCACCTGGCAGGGCCGACGTGCGGCACGGTGGGTTCCTGGACTGGTCCTTGGTCACCGGGTTCGACGCCGAGTTCTTCGGGATCGGTCCCCGCGAGGCACTGGCCATGGACCCCCAGCAGCGGTTGATGCTGGAACTCGGCTGGGAGGCCCTCCAGGACGCCAGGATCGTCCCCGAACGGATCGAGGGCAGCCGCACCGGGGTGTTCGTCGGCTGTGTCTGGGACGACTACGCCACGCTGCTGCGCAGGGCCGGCACCGAAGCCGTCACCCGCCATTGGCTGACCGGTCTGCAGCGCGGTGTCATCGCCAACCGGGTCTCCTACTGCCTGGGGCTGCGCGGGCCCAGCCTGACCGTCGACTCGGCACAGTCCTCGTCCCTGGTCGCGGTGCACCTGGCGTGCGAGAGCCTGCGGCGCGGGGAGAGCGAGCTGGCGCTCGCGGGCGGGGTGAATTTGATCCTCGCGCCGGAGAACGCGGTCACAGCGGCCAAGATGGGCGGCCAGTCCCCGCAAGGCCGGATCCGCATCTTCGACGCCCGCGCCGACGGCTACGTACGGGGTGAGGGCGGCGGGTTCGTCGTCCTCAAGCCCCTCGACCGGGCGCTCGCCGACGGCGACCCCGTCCACTGCGTGATCCGTGGCAGCGCCATGAACAACGACGGCGGCGGCGACGGGCTCACCGCACCGAGCGTCCGGGCACAGGAAGAGGTCGTCCGCCGGGCCCACGAACGCGCCGGGACCCGCCCGGACGAGGTGCAGTACGTCGAACTCCACGGGACGGGGACCCCGGTCGGCGACCCCGTCGAGGCCGCCGCCCTGGGCGCCGCGCTCGGCCGTGCCCGCTCCGCGGGGACGCCTGCGCTGCACGTCGGTTCCGTCAAGACCAACATCGGCCACCTGGAGGGCGCCGCCGGTATCGCCGGGCTCCTCAAGGTCGCCTTGAGCATCCGGCACCGCCGGCTGCCGCCGAGCCTGCACCACGAGACGCCCCACCCGCGGATCCCGCTGGGCGAGCTGAATCTCCACGTTCACACCGCGCTCTCCTCCTGGCCCGACGAGCGGCTGGAACTCGTCGCGGGCGTCAGCTCCTTCGGGATGGGCGGTACCAACTGCCATGTGGTGCTGTCCGAGCCACCACGCGGCGAGCTGCCGACGCCCGGGCCGACGGGTGTGGCTGCGACGGGCGAAGCGCCGCAGGCGGGGCCCGAGACGGCGGTGCCGTGGACGCTCTCGGCCCGGACGGCCGAGGCGCTGCGGGCACAGGCCGCTCGGCTGGCCGCTTTCGTGACCGACCGCGATGAACTCGACGTCACGGACGTCGGCCACGCCCTGGCGACCACCCGCTCGCTGTTCGAGCACCGCGCGGTCGTCGTCGGAGCCAGTCGCGAGGAGTTCCTCGCGGGCCTCGCCGCCGTGTCCGACGGCCGGTCCGCCCAGAACACCGTGGTCGGAAAGGTCCGGCCCACGGCGGGCCGGACCGTTCTGGTGTTCCCGGGGCAGGGCTCGCAGTGGCAGGCGATGGGACGGGCGCTCCTGGCGGAGAACGAGGTTTTCGCCGCCCAGCTGGCGCATTGCGAGCGGGCCCTGGACGAGTTCGTCGACTGGTCCCTCAGCGACGTGCTGCGCGCCGCCCCTGGGGCGCCGTCGCTGGATCGGGTCGACGTGGTGCAACCCGCTCTGTGGGCGGTCATGGTCTCGCTCGCGGAGGTGTGGAAGGGCCACGGAGTCATACCGGACGCCGTCGTGGGCCACTCGCAGGGTGAGATTGCCGCCGCGCAGGTGGCCGGAGCGCTCTCGCTGCGCGACGCCGCGAAGATCGTCGCCCTGCGTTCGCAGGCCCTGGCCCGGCTGGCCGGGACCGGCGGCATGGTCTCCGTACCCCTGCCGGTCGCCGAGGTCGCCGAACGGATCGCCCCCTGGGCGGGCCGCGTCGCCGTGGCCGCCGTCAACGGGCCGGCTTCCACCGTGCTCGCCGGGGAGACGGCCGTCCTGGACCAGTTGCTCGCCGCCTACCAGGGGGAGGACGTACGGGCCCGGCGCATCGACGTCGACTACGCCTCGCACTCGCCCGGTATGGAGGCCGTACAGGACGAACTGCTCACCGCCCTGGCCGACATCACCCCGCGGGCGGCCACGGACATCGCCTTCTACTCGACGGTGACCGCGGCGCCCGTCGCCGATACGACGGGACTGGACGCCGCCTACTGGTTCCGCAACCTGCGCCGAACCGTCCGGTTCGAGGAGACCGTCCGCGCCCTGCTCGCGGACGGGCACCGGCTGTTCGTCGAGTCCAGCCCGCATCCGGTCCTCGCCGTGGGCGTCCAGGAGACCATCGACCTCTTCACCACCGACGACGACCCGGCGGTGGTCGTCGGGACGCTGCGGCGCGACCGGGGCGGCACCGCGCGGCTGCTGACCTCCCTGGCGCAGGCCCAGGTGACCGGCGCCGAGGTGGACTGGAGCCCGGCCGTCCGCGGAGCCCGGCCCGTGGACCTGCCCACCTACGCTTTCCAACGCCGGGCGTACTGGCTGCCGTCCACTCCGGCCGCTCTCTCCGCCGCCACGTCCCCGGCCGTCCGGGAGACCGTCCGCAGCGCACCGCGGTCTTTCGCCGAGCGGCTGGCCGCCGCACCGGAACCCGACCGGCGCGCACTGCTCCTGGACCTGGTCCGGACGGAGGCCGCCGCCGTGCTGGGCCACCCCTCCGCCGCCACAGTCGACGCGGGCCGCGACTTCAAGACCCTGGGTTTCGACTCGCTCGGCGCGGTCGAGCTGCGCAACCGGCTCAACGCGGCGACCGGCCTGAGACTGCCGACGACCGCGGTCTACGCCCGTCCCACGCCCCGGGCCCTCGCGACCTACCTGCTGGCCGAACTTCAGGGCGACGACCGGGGCGAACGCCCGGCACCGCAGACCGACCCCGCCCCCGCCGCCGCGCAGGACGAGCCGATAGCGATCGTGGGCATGGCGTGCCGCTTCCCCGGCGGAGTGACCGGCCCCGAGGACCTGTGGCGCCTGGTCGCCGACGGCCGGGACGCCATCTCCGGGTTCCCGGACAACCGCGGCTGGGACCTCGACTCCCTCTACGATCCGGATGCGTCGAGGCCAGGGACCTCCTACACCCGGCGCGGGGGATTCCTGTACGACGCCGACCGCTTCGACGCCGACTTCTTCGGGATCTCCCCGCGTGAGGCGCTGGCGACCGATCCTCAGCAGCGGCTGCTCCTGGAGACGGCCTGGGAGGCGCTGGAACGGGCGGGGATCGATCCGGAGACGCTGCGGGGCAGCCCCACCGGCGTCTTCACCGGGCTGATGGCGCCGGACTACGGATCGCGTCCGCACGAGGCCGGTGACGGCACGGCCGAGGGCTACGTCCTCACCGGGAGCGCGGCGAGCGTCGCCTCCGGGCGGGTCGCCTACACCTTCGGCTTGGAGGGGCCGGCGGTGAGTGTGGACACGGCGTGTTCGTCGTCGTTGGTGGCGCTGCATCTGGCGGCGCAGGCTCTGCGGCAGGGGGAGTGCTCCTTGGCGCTGGCCGGCGGTGTGACGGTCATGTCCAGCCCGGGAGTCTTCGTCGAGTTCTCGCGGCAGCGTGGTCTCGCGGTCGACGGGCGGTGCAAGGCGTTCGCGGCGGCGGCCGACGGCACCGGCTGGGCCGAGGGCGTGGGCGTGCTGTTGCTGGAGCGGTTGTCGGACGCGCGCCGCAACGGCCATCGGGTGCTGGCGGTGGTGCGCGGCTCGGCCGTCAACCAGGACGGCGCCAGCAACGGGCTGACCGCTCCAAGCGGGCCGGCGCAGGAGCGGGTGATCCGTCAGGCGCTCGCGACGGCGGGACTGACCGCGGCAGACGTGGACGTGGTCGAGGCGCACGGGACCGGGACGCGCCTGGGGGACCCGATCGAGGCGCAGGCGCTTCTTGCGGCCTACGGTCAAGGGCGTCCCGTCGACCGGCCGCTCTGGCTGGGGTCGTTGAAGTCGAACATCGGGCATTCCCAGGCCGCCGCCGGTGTGGCCGGGGTGATCAAGATGGTGATGGCGATGCGCCACGGTGTTCTGCCGCGGACGTTGCACGTGGACGAGCCGTCGCCGCAGGTCGACTGGTCGGCGGGCGCCGTGTCGCTGCTGACTCGCGATGTGCCCTGGGAGCGGGATGACCGTCCCCGCCGGGCCGGGGTGTCCTCCTTCGGCATCAGCGGCACCAACGCGCACGTCATCCTCGAAGAGGGCGATGGCCATGAGCCGGCTCCGGAGCCCGCCTCCGCACCGGCCGGTGAGCGCGCGGGCGCGGGGCTCGCCTGGGTGCTGTCCGCCAAGAGCCCCGAGGCGCTGCGTGAACAGGCGCTGCGCCTCGCCGCGCACCTGCGGGAGGCGGGGCAGGAGGCACGCGATGCCGACGTGGCGTACACGCTTGCCGTCACCCGGCCGGCGTTCGAGCACCGTGCCGCGATCGTGGGCGCAGGCCGGGACGAGTTGGCCGTCGGCCTCGCCGCAGTGGCCGCGGGGGCGGAAGGCGTCGTGCACGGCTCCGCGTCCGGGTCGGCGCACGTTCTCGCCACCTCCGCCGCCGAGGACTTCGTCCAGGGCGTCGCAGTGGACTGGCAGCTGCTGTTCGACGGTACGGACGCACGCCGGGTGGAGCTGCCCACCTACCCCTTCCGCAAGGAGCGGTACTGGCTCGACGTGCCCCGCGGGGCGCGCGAGGCTGACCGTTCGACCGGTCCCGACGCCGCGGAGCAGCGCTTCTGGGCGGCGGTGGAGCAGGGAGACGCCGGCGCGCTCGCCGAGCTGGGCCTCGGCGCCGGCTCCGACGGCCTTCCCGCCGAAGCCCTGGCCTGCGCACTTCCCGCTCTGGCCGCATGGCGCGGCCGGTACCGCGCCGACGCTGCGCTGAGAGCCCTGCGCTACCGGATCGGCTGGCACCGGGTCACCGAACGAGCCGTGCCGGCATCCGGTACCTGGATCGTGACCGCCCCCGCGGGGGCGGCGGGAACCGGCGCGGGCCCGTGGGCCGACGCGGCGGCACGCGCCCTGACCGCACGGGGAGCGCGGATCCACCGGGTCGACGTGGACCCGACGGCTGACCGGTCAGCACTCACCGAGCTGCTGCGCACCGTCCTCGACGACCACCGGCCGGCCAGCATCCTGTCCCTGCTCGCCCTCACCGACGGCCATCTCCCCGAACACCCCTCCGTGCCCCTGGGGTTGTCGTCCTCGCTGGCCCTCACCCAGGCGCTCGGCGACCTGGAGTCCGACGTCCCGGTCTGGTACGCCACGACCGAAGCCGTGAGCACGGCGTCGACCGGCGCCGACGATCCTCCTCCTCACGCCGAGCAGGCACAGGTGTGGGGCCTGGCGCGGATCGTCGCCCTGGAGCATCCGGAGCGACCAGGCGGCCTGATCGACCTGCCGCACCGGCCGGACGAGGCGTCGACCGAGCGACTCGGGGCCGTGCTGACCGCGCCGGGTGAGGAGGACCAGCTCGCCGTGCGGCCGTCCGGTGTGTACGCCCGGCGCCTGGAGCGGGCCGCGACGGCGGCACACGAGGGCGCACCGCAGGGGCCGGGATCCTGGCGCACACACGGCACGGCCCTGGTGGTCGGCGGCACGGGGGCACTGGGCGCCCATGTGGCGCGATGGCTCGCGGCCGCCGGGGCCGAGCATCTGCTGCTGGTCAGCCGCCGAGGCGAACAGGCCCCAGGGGCAACGGCGTTACGTGCCGAACTGATCGGGCTCGGCGTTCGCGTCACCCTCGCCGCCTGTGACGCGGGCGACCGCGACGCGCTCGCCGCCGTGCTCGAAACGGTGCCCGAAGACCTGCCGCTGACCACCGTTGTACACGCGGCGGGACAGCTCGACGACGCCCTGATCACGGCGCTGACACCCAGTCAGCTCGACCGTGCCCTGCGGGCCAAGGCCACAGCCGCACACAACCTGGACGAGCTGACCAGACGCTGGGACCTGTCGGCGTTCGTCCTCTTCTCCTCGGTGGCGGCCACCTGGGGCCTGCCGGGACAGGGCGGCTACGCGCCCGGCAATGCGCATCTGGACGCCCTCGCCGAGCGGCGCCGCGCGGAGGGCCTCCCAGCCGTATCGATCGCCTGGGGCGCCTGGGACGGGGCCGGGATGGCCGCGGACGCGGCCGTGGCGGGCGGGTTCGCCCGCGTCGGTATGGATGGCCTTGCCCCTGAGACCGGACTCGCGGCCCTGGAACAGGCCCTCGTGGCCGACGACGTCTGTGTCACGGTGGTGCGCGTCGATTGGGAGCGCTTCGCGGCGGCCCACGCCGGGGCACGCCCGCGTCCTCTCTTCGACGCGCTGCCCGAGGCCCGAAGCGCACCGCAGGGCGGGGCCGGCACCCGGGAGGCGTCCGCCGGGCACCTCGCGGAACGCCTGGCGAAGCTCGAGGCGGAGGCGCGCGAACCGGCCGTGCTGGACGTGGTGCGCAGCGCCGTCGCCGCCGTACTCGGCTTCACATCGGCTCAACAGGTCCGCGAGGACCGAGTGTTCTCGGAACTCGGACTCACCTCGCTGACGGCGGTCGAGCTGCGCAACCGCCTCAATGCGGCGACCGGCCTACGGCTCTCGGCCACCCTGATCTTCGACCACCCCACCCCGCGCCGCCTGGCCGGGTTCGTCCTCGATCGCCTCAGCGGAGGGAAGGAAGCCGGGCGGAGTACCGGCCGTGCGCACGCATCCCGGGACGTGGCCGACGAGCCGATCGCGATCGTGGGGATGGCCTGCCGCTACCCGGGCGGCGCCACCTCTCCGGAGGACCTGTGGGACCTGGTCGCCGCGGGTGGCGACGCGATCGGCGAGATGCCGCACGACCGTGGCTGGGACCTCGACAAGCTCTTCCATCCCGAGCCGGGCCGCACGGGCACCTCGTACACCCGGCATGGTGGATTCCTCTACGACGCGGCCGAGTTCGACGCCGGGTTCTTCGGGATCTCCCCGCGCGAGGCGGCGGCGATGGACCCGCAGCAGCGGCTGCTCCTGGAAACCTCCTGGGAAGCCGTCGAACGGGCGGGCATCGACCCCACCGCCCTGCGCTCCACCGACACAGGCGTGTACGTCGGCGCTTCGGCCGGTGAGTACGGTCCCCGGCTCTCGGAACCCGCCGGCACGGCCGAGGGCTACGTCCTCACCGGGAGCGCGGCGAGCGTCGCCTCCGGGCGGGTCGCCTACACCTTCGGCTTGGAGGGGCCGGCGGTGAGTGTGGACACGGCGTGTTCGTCGTCGTTGGTGGCGCTGCATCTGGCGGCGCAGGCTCTGCGGCAGGGGGAGTGCTCCTTGGCGCTGGCCGGCGGTGTGACGGTCATGTCCAGCCCGGGAGTCTTCGTCGAGTTCTCGCGGCAGCGTGGTCTCGCGGTCGACGGGCGGTGCAAGGCGTTCGCGGCGGCGGCCGACGGCACCGGCTGGGCCGAGGGCGTGGGCGTGCTGTTGCTGGAGCGGTTGTCGGACGCGCGCCGCAACGGCCATCGGGTGCTGGCGGTGGTGCGCGGCTCGGCCGTCAACCAGGACGGCGCCAGCAACGGGCTGACCGCTCCAAGCGGGCCGGCGCAGGAGCGGGTGATCCGTCAGGCGCTCGCGACGGCGGGACTGACCGCGGCAGACGTGGACGTGGTCGAGGCGCACGGGACCGGGACGCGCCTGGGGGACCCGATCGAGGCGCAGGCGCTTCTTGCGGCCTACGGTCAAGGGCGTCCCGTCGACCGGCCGCTCTGGCTGGGGTCGTTGAAGTCGAACATCGGGCATTCCCAGGCCGCCGCCGGTGTGGCCGGGGTGATCAAGATGGTGATGGCGATGCGCCACGGTGTTCTGCCGCGGACGTTGCACGTGGACGAGCCGTCGCCGCAGGTCGACTGGTCGGCGGGCGCCGTGTCGCTGCTGACTCGCGATGTGCCCTGGGAGCGGGATGACCGTCCCCGCCGGGCCGGGGTGTCCTCCTTCGGCATCAGCGGCACCAACGCGCACGTCATCCTCGAAGAGGCCGACGAGGTCGGTCAGCCGGTCCAGGACGCCGAGGCCGCGCCGGCCCGTTGCGGGGCGTTCGGCGACGGGATGGTGCCCTGGGTGCTGTCCGCCCGTACCGCGGCAGGGCTCCGGGCGCAGGCGGAACGGCTGTCCTCGGTCCTCTCCGAGTACGCGCAGTCCGATGATCTGCCCGGTCTCGCCGCCGTCGGGCGGGCCCTGGCCACGACCCGCGCGGTGTTCGAGCACCGCGCCGTGGTCGTCGGCTCCGGCCGGGACGAGTTCGCCGCCGGCCTCGCCTCGGTCGCCGCGGGCGCCGAAGGAGTCGTGCACGGCTCCCCGTCCGGGCCGGCGCACGGCCTCGCCGTCTCCGTCGCCGAGGACTTCGTCCAAGGCGCCGATGTGGACTGGGTGACCCTCTTCGCCGGTGTGTCCGCCGCTCCCCTCGACCTGCCCACCTACCCCTTCCGGCGCCGGCGGTACTGGCTGACATCGCCCGCGCCGCGCACGGGGGCGGCGGCACCGACCGCGCCAGGAGGACGGCCACTCGACCACCCCCTGCTCTCCACGGCCCTGCACCTCGCCGGGACCGACGAGTACGTCCTCACCGGCAGGCTCTCCCATGAGGCGCAGCCGTGGCTGGGCGATCACGTGGTAGCGGGGGCGGCGCTGCTGCCCGGCACCGCGTTCGTCGAACTCGCGCGGTTCGCCGGGGAACAGGTGGGCCGTCCCGTCCTTGCCGAGCTCGGCGTGACCACTCCGCTCGTCACTCCCGCGCACGGCGACACCGCGCTCCAAGTGGCGATCGGACCGATGGACGGGGAGGGCCGGCGGGAGATCCGCGTCTCCTCACGCGCCGACGGCGACGCGACGGCCACCGACGCCGCGTGGACGCACCACGCCACCGGTCTGCTCGTCGCCGTGGCCGGAGACGGTCTCGGCCAAGCTCTCACCGACGAACTCGGCCAGGGCCCCGACGGACCGGCCGAGTGGCCCCCGCGCGGGACGTCGCCCCTGGACGTGAGCGATCTGTACGAACGACTGGCCCGCCGGGGATACGGCTACGGTCCCTCCTTCCGGGGACTGACGCGCGCCTGGCGGCACGGCGCGGACGTCTGGGCCGAAGTAGCCCTCGCGGAGGGCGAACACGCCGAGGCCGGACGCTACGGTTTACACCCCGCCCTGTTCGACGCGGCCCTGCACACCATCGGCCTCGCGACTGCCGGCACTGACGGGACTCCGGCTGTCCTGCCCTTCGCCTGGCAGGACGTGACACTCACCGGCGGCGGGGCACAGCGTCTGCGCGTGCGGCTGACCATGGCCGGCCCCACGCAGGCAGGGCTCACCGCGTACGACGAGGAGGGGCGGAAGGTAGCCGCCGTCGGGTCCGTCGTCCTGCGCCCGGTTCCCTGGGAGCTGACGGCAGGACAGGACCTCTACCACGTCGCCTGGCCCGCCGCCGATCCCACACCGAAGGCCGGCCCCGCCGGCCCGCCGAGCTGGGCACTGATCGGTCCGGACTCCGGGTTCGCGGACACTTCGTCGCTCGACGTTCCCGATGCCGGCACGCCGACGCGGCACACCGACCTCGCGGCGCTGCGTCGGGCCTTGGACACGGGCGCGCCTGTTCCGGACCTGGTCTGCGCCGTGGCTGCCTCGGAGCCCGCCGCCGGAGCCGCGCCGCCCGATCACGCCAGGGCGACGGCCGAGTGGGCCTTCACCCTGGCCCGGGAATGGCTGGCGGACCCCTGCTGGGAGCCTTCCCGGCTGGTCGTCGTGACCCGCTCCGCTGTTGCCGTGACTCCCGGCGAGTCGCCCGACCCCGCCGCCGCGGCCGTCTGGGGCCTGCTGCGCTCCGCCCAGACCGAGCACCCCGGACGCTTCTTCCTCGCGGACCTCGACTCCGCCGACTCCCTCCCGTCCGCCCTGGCCGCCGCGTCCGCCGGCGAAGAACCCCAACTCGCCCTGCGTACCGGCACCGTTCACGTGCCCCGGCTCGAACGCGCTTCACCCCCCGCTTCATCGGAGGGACGCCGGCCCCTCGATCCCGACGGGACGGTCCTCATCACCGGAGGCACCGGGATGCTCGGAAGCCTGGTCGCCCGGCATCTCGTGGAGGCGCACGGAGTCCGCCGGCTGGTGCTGGCCGGGCGCCGGGGCCCCGAGGCCGACGGCGCGCGTGAGCTGCGGGAGGCGCTGACTGCGGCCGGGGCGGAGGCCGTCACCGTCGTCGCCTGCGACGTGGCTGACCGTGCCGCCCTCGCGGGGCTCCTGGACGCCATCCCCGCCGAGCACCCGTTGACGGCCGTCGTGCACGCGGCCGGAGTGCTGGACGACGGGGCCGTCGCCTCGTTGACGCCCGAGCGGCTCGACCGGGTGATGCGGCCCAAGGCCGACGCGGCCTGGCAGCTGCACGAGCTCACGCGGCATCTGGATGTGTCGGCTTTCGTGCTGTTCTCCTCAGCCGCCGGGCTCCTCGGATCCGCGGGGCAGGGCAACTACGCCGCCGCCAACGCCTTCCTCGACGCCCTCGCCGCCCGGCGCCGCGCCGAGGGACTGCCCGGCACCGCGCTGGCCTGGGGGCTGTGGGAGGAGCGCAGCGGACTGACAGCAGGCCTCGGCGTGAGTGATCTGGCCCGCCTCGCGCGGACCGGCGTCCGCCCGCTGCCCACCGACACCGGGCTCGCCCTGCTGGACGCGGCTCTCGCGACCGACGAGCCGAACCTGGCTCCGGTACGCCTCGATCTCACCCTGCCCGACAACGATTCCGTCCTGCTGCGCGGCCTCGTACGATCCTCTCCCGCCCCCCGTACACCGGCCCCCGCGCCCTCCGCGGCCCCCGACGCCGATCTGGGCCGGCGCGTAAGGGACTTGGGCGAGGCGGAGCGCCGCCGACTGCTCACCGCCCTCGTCCGCGAGGAGGCTGCGGCGGTGCTGGGCCTCGACGCCGAGGACGCCCTGGGAGCCGCACAGGACCAGCGCGCCTTCTCCGAACTGGGCATGGACTCCCTCACCGCTCTCGAACTGCGCACCCGGCTCGGCAGACTCACCGGTCTGACGCTGCCCGCCGGGCTCGTCTTCGACCATCCGACGCCACGGCACGTCGCGGCCCACCTGGAGGCCCGGCTCATGGGTTCCGGGTCAGCAGAGCGGGACAGGCCGGCACGGGAGAAGGGCCACACGGCGGCTGTGCCGGACGAGCCGGTCGCGATCGTCGCCATGGCCTGCCGCTATCCCGGTGGAGTCATGGATCCCGGGGACCTGTGGGCCCTGGTCGCGAGCGGCTCCGACGCCGTGGGCGACATGCCGCGCGACCGGGGCTGGGATCTCGAAGGGCTTTATGACCCCGAGCCCGGTCGGCCCGGCAGGAGCTACACCCGGCACGGCGCCTTCCTCGACGCGGCGGCCGAGTTCGACGCCGGGTTCTTCGGCATCTCCCCGCGCGAGGCGGTGGCGATGGACCCGCAGCAGCGGCTGCTCCTGGAAACCTCCTGGGAGGCCGTCGAACGGGCGGGCATCGACCCCGTCGCGCTGCGCGGCAGCAGGACCGGCGTCTTCGCGGGCGTGATGTACCACGACTACGGCTCGTGGGCGCGCACGCTCCCCGAGGAGGTCGAGGGCTACCTCAGCGCCGGCACGGCGGGCAGTGTCGCCTCGGGCCGGGTGGCGTACGCGATGGGTCTCGAGGGCCCCGCCGTGTCCGTGGACACCGCCTGCTCCTCGTCCCTGGTGGCGCTGCACCTGGCCGCCCAGTCGCTGCGCACGGGGGAGAGCGACCTGGCCATCGCCGGCGGCGTGACGGTCATGGCGACCCCGACGCCGTTCGTCGAGTTCTCCCGCCGGCGCGGTCTCGCGGCCGACGGACGCTGCAAGCCCTTCGCGGCGGCGGCCGACGGCACCGGCTGGGGCGAGGGCGTCGGCGTCCTGCTCCTTGAGCGCCTCTCGGACGCGCGCCGCAACGGCCATCCGGTCCTCGCGCTCGTACGCGGGACCGCGGTCAACCAGGACGGCGCCAGCAACGGCCTGACCGCACCCAACGGTCCCTCCCAGGAACGGGTGATCCGCCAGGCCCTGGCCGATGCCGCGCTCGCACCTTCGGACGTCGACGCCGTGGAGGCCCACGGCACGGGCACCGCCCTCGGCGACCCGATCGAGGCGACCGCCCTGCTCGCCGCGTACGGGCAGGACCGGGTGCCGGGCCGGCCGCTGCTGGTCGGATCGGTCAAGTCCAACATCGGCCACACGCAGGCGGCGGCGGGCGTCGCCGGAGTCATCAAGACGGTGATGGCCATGCGGCACGGCGCGCTGCCCAGGAGCCTGCACATCGACGAGCCGACACCGCACGTGGACTGGTCGGCGGGCGCGGTGTCCCTGCTCACCGAGAGCGTGCCGTGGCCGGTGACGGGCCGTCCGCGACGGGCAGGCGTCTCCTCCTTCGGCATCAGCGGCACCAACGCCCACGTCGTCCTCGAACAGGCACCGGCCGAACAGCCGGAGCGTGCCGCCGCAGCCCCCGGTTCCACCGGCCGGCCCGACGGCCGTGCCGTACCGTGGCTGTTGTCCGCCCGCTCGGCCGCCGCGCTGCGCTCCCAGGCCGCGCGGCTGCGTCAGCGCCTCGATGCGCGGCCCGATCTGCGCCCGTTCGACGTCGGATATTCCCTGGCCACGAGCCGTGCCGCGTTCGAGCACCGGGCCGCCCTGGTCGCGGCGACGCGCGAGGACTTCCTCGACCGGCTCGACGAGTTGGCCTCCGGGAGCGGGGCGATCGGCGATGCGACGGG
Organism: Streptomyces sp. DG1A-41; assembly: GCF_037055355.1. GTDB lineage: Bacteria > Actinomycetota > Actinomycetes > Streptomycetales > Streptomycetaceae > Streptomyces. The sequence continues at coordinate 7,753,925 of NZ_CP146350.1, forward strand.
CCGCGCCGACGGTGGCCGGGTGGCCTACCTTTTCGCCGGACAGGGCAGTCAGCGGCCCGGCATGGGACGCCAACTCGCACGCGCGCAACCGGTGTTCGCCGAGGCGTACGACGAGGTTCTCCGGGAGCTCGACAGTCGTCTGGCGCGGCCGCTGCGCGAGGTGATCGATGCCGACGAGGACGGCGGAGCGGACGGGGATGCGGTCGGGCTGCTCGCACGGACCGAATACACCCAGCCCGCCCTGTTCGCGGTCGAGGTGGCCCTCTTCCGGCTCCTGGAACACTGGGGGATCCGGCCCGAAGGACTGGCCGGTCACTCGGTCGGCGAGATCGCGGCCGCCCACGTGGCCGGAGTGCTCTCGCTGCCCGACGCGGCGGAGCTCGTGACGGCGCGGGGCCGGTTGATGCAGGCCCTGCCGTCCGGCGGTGCGATGGTGGCGGTGCAGGCGTCCGAGAGCGAGGTCGCCCCGCTGCTGACCGAAGGGGTGTTCCTCGCAGCGGTCAACGGCCCCGCGTCCGTGGTGCTTTCGGGCCGGACCGACGCGGTCCTGGCCGCCGCCGAACAGCTGCGCTCCCGTGGACGACGGACAACCCGGCTGCGAGTCAGCCACGCCTTCCACTCCGCGTTGATGGATCCCATGCTCGCCGAACTCCGTGAGGTGGCAGCGGGGCTGACCTTTCACCAGCCGGTCATCCCGATCGTCTCGACGGTCACCGGCCGCGCCGCGACGGCCGAGGAGCTGGGCTCGCCGGACTACTGGGCGGAGCAGGTCCGCATGCCCGTACGGTTCCACGACGCCGTGCTGCGGCTGACGGGGGACGGCGTGCGAACCCTGGTGGACGTCGGCCCCGACGGATCGCTCGGCACCCTGGTCGCGGCACACGGGAATCCGGACGTCGCGGCCGTGGCCACGATGCGCCGGGACCGGCCCGAGCCGGACGCCCTGGCGGACGCGGTGGGCCGGCTGCATGTCCGGGGCGCGGACGTCGACTGGGGCACGTACTTCGGCGGATCGGGTGCCCGTCGGGTGGATCTGCCGACGTACGCCTTCCAGCGCGCACGCTACTGGCTGGACCCCGAGGAACCGACGGGCGAAGCGGCAGGGACGAATCCCGCCGCCGGCGCCGCCGTGACGGCCGCGGGCCTGCACGCGCCGGGGCATCCGCTGCTCGGTGCCCTGCTCGAACTCCCGGACTCCGACGGCCTGTTGTTCACCGGGAGGCTCGCCGGGAACACGCACAGCTGGCCGGCCGACCACCGGGTCCATGGGGACATCCTGCTGCCGGGCTCCGCGTTCGTGGAGCTCGCCCTCCACGCCGGGTCCCGCCTCGGCTGCTTCAGGGTGGCCGAACTCACCCTGAGCAGCCCGCTGCTCCTTCCCGAGGACGGCGGCGTCCATCTGCGGGTGAAGGTCGGCCCCGGCGACGCCGACGGACGACGCTCTCTGACGGTTCACGCCCGCCCCGAGCACGCCGACGACGGCGAGCCGTGGACCGAACACGCAACCGGACTGCTCGCACCCGACGCCCCGGCACCCGAGGCGACCACCGGCGCATGGCCGCCGGTCGGTGCCACACCGCTCCCACTCGACGGACTGTACGAACGGCTGGCCGCCTCCGGCGTCGCGTACGGTCACGCGTTCCGGGGCCTGCGCGCCGCCTGGCGACTCGGTGAGCAGCTGCTCGCCGACGTGGTCCTGCCCGCCCCCGTGGCAGGCGAGGCCGACTGGTACGGCCTCCACCCCGCGCTGCTCGACGCGGCACTCCACGCGGCCGCATACACCGACCTCGCCGACCCGCCCGTGCCACGGCTGCCCTTCACCTGGAACGGAGTGGCTCTGTACACCGAAGGAGCGCGGGCCCTGCGCGTGCGACTGACTCCGCGTGGCGCCGACAGCCTCGCGATCGAGCTCTCGGATCCGCAGGGGCGGCCGGTCGCCGCCGTCGACTCGCTCCTCCTCCGCCCCGCCCCCTTGCCGGAGGAGGCCGGCGCCCCGCACCGGTCGCTGTATGAGGTCCGCTGGCGGCCGGCACGGGCTTCCCGCCCGGCGTCACCGCAGGAGCCCGCCGGAACCTGGGCGTCGATCGGGCCGGTGGATCCCGCGACCGAGGCCGCGTTCGGCCCGGAGGCCGCGCGGTACGCCGACCTGGACGCCCTCCTCGCCGCGCTCGATCGAGGCGCGCCCGTACCCGACGCCGCACTCGTGTCGCTCACGGACCTCACCGACTCACGGGCCGGCGACCTGCCCGCCCGGGCCCGGGCCGCGGTCGACCGCACCGCGGACCTGCTGCGCGCCTGGACGGCGGAGCGACGCCTCAAGGCGAGCCGCCTCGTACTGATCGGCCGGGGCGCCGCCACCGCAGCGCCGGGCGATCGGGTACGCGACCTCACCGCGAGCGCCGCATGGGGCCTGGCCCGGTCCGCACAGGCCGAGCACCCCGGTCGGATCGTGCTCGTGGACACCGACGGGACGCCGGAGTCGGCCCGGGCGCTGCCGGCGGCAATCCGCCCGGACGAAGACCAACTGGCCCTGCGTGCCGGGGCGGTGAGCGTCCCCCGGCTCACCGCCCCGCGCACCACTCCCGCCGGCCCGCAGGCACCGGCATTCGGTCCCACCGGCACCGTCCTGGTCACCGGCGGCACCGGCACGCTGGGCGCGCTCGTCGCCCGGCATCTCGTCGTCGCACACGGCGTGCGGCACCTCGTGCTCGCGTCACGGCGGGGCGAATCCGCGCCGGGCGCCGCGGCCCTGCGTGACGAACTCACCCGGCACGGTGCGCGGACACGGATCGTCGCGTGCGACGTCGCCGACCGCGCCGCTGTGGAGGCCCTGCTCGGCTCCCTCCCCACGACGCGGCCCCTGACCGGGGTCGTGCACTGCTCCGGAGTCCTCGACGACGGCGTCCTGGAGTCCCTCACCCCCGAGCGCGTCCAAGGGGTCCTGCGCCCCAAGGCGGACGCCGCGTGGCACCTGCACGAACTGACCAGGGACCGGGACCTGGCGGCGTTCGTGCTGTTCTCCTCCGTCGCCGGCCTCCTGGGACCGGCCGGGCAGGGCAACTATGCCGCCGCCAACGCCTTCCTGGACGCCCTGGCCGAACACCGGCGCGCCGCGGGGCTGCCCGCCACCGCACTGGCCTGGGGCTGGTGGGACGATCCACGCGGCATGGCCGGCGAACTCGACGAGGCCGCACGGGGCCGGATGTCGAGGTCGGGCATCGCCGCCTTGAGCACGGGTGACGCGCTGGCCCTCTTCGACGCCGCCCTCGGATCCGACACGGCGGTGCTCGCCCCTGTCCGGCTGGACCTGGCAGCCCTGCGTGCCCTGGCGGAACAGGGCGCACTCGCCCCCCTGCTGTCCGAGACGATCGGCACCGCGCGCACCCCGGCCCCCCGAAAGCCGGCAGCCGGGGCGGCCGCCCCGCCGGACGCGTGGCGCACGCGCCTGATCCAGGCTTCTCCCGAACAGCGCGCACATCTGTTGCTCGATCTGGTGCGCCGCGAGTCGGCCCGCGTGCTCGGACAGTCCTCCGCTTCGGCGATCGATCCCCGGACCGGCCTGCTCGACCTGGGCTTCGACTCCCTGACCGCCGTCGAACTGCGCAACCGGCTCGCCGGAAGCTGCGGGCTCGACCTGCCCACCACCCTGGTCTTCGACCACCCCACGCCCGAACATCTGGCCCGGCACCTGGAGGAGGAGTTCCGGCGCGGACTCGAACCCGGGACCGCCGACGCCCTCGCCGCACTCGCCGGGCTCGAAAGCGCCCTGGCCGCCGCACCCCCCGACGGCGACCTCGGCGCACGCCTGCGGCCCCGGCTCGCCGCGCTGCTGGCGCGGTGGACCACACCAACCGGTGGCACCGGACCGGCCCCCTCCGGACACCCGGACGACACCCCCGCCGACCTCGCCGCGGCCACGCCCGACGAACTCCTCGCCTTCATCGACAAGAACCTCAGAAGGACCTAGAGGTACGGCCCCGATCCAGCCCGAACCACCGCCCTCTGGGGCGCCCCCCGCTCACCGTCAAGTGCCGACAGCGAATGAGGTTTGGTTTCCGATGGCCGAGGATCAGAAACTGGTCGACTACCTCCGGTGGATGACAGCCGATCTGCAGGAGACCCGTCGGCGCCTGGACGACGTGGAGGAGGCGGCCCACGAGCCCGTCGCCGTCGTGGCGATGAGCTGCCGCCTGCCCGGCGGCATCCGGACGCCGGAGGACCTCTGGCGGCTGGTCTGTGAGGGCGGTGACGCCATCACCACGTTCCCCACCGACCGCGGCTGGGACCTCGAGGCTCTCTACGACCCCGACCCCGACCAGGTGGGCACGTCGTATACGCGCCACGGCGGGTTCGTCGACGGCGCTGCGGACTTCGACGCCGCATTCTTCGGGATCAGTCCGCGTGAGGCACTGGCGATGGACCCGCAGCAGCGGCTGCTGCTCGAGGTGGCCTGGGAGGCCTTCGAACGGGCCGGGATTCCCGCCGAGCGCATCCGCGGCAGCCGGACCGGAGTCTTCGCCGGAGTCATGTACCACGACTACGGCAGCCGTATCCGGCGCGCCTCCGAGGACACCGAGGGATATCTCGGCACCGGAAGCGCGGGCAGCATCGCCTCCGGGCGGCTCGCGTACACCTTCGGTCTCGAAGGCCCGGCGGTCACCCTCGACACCGCCTGCTCGTCCTCCTTGGTCGCCCTGCATCTCGCGGTTCAGGCGCTGCGTCAGGGAGACTGCGAACTGGCCCTTGCGGGCGGCGTGTCGCTGATGGCGACCCCGGCCACCTTCGTCGAGTTCAGTCGCCAGCGGGGCCTCGCCCCCGACGGCCGGTGCAAGGCGTTCGGCGCCGGAGCGGACGGCACCGGCTGGTCCGAAGGGGCCGGACTGCTCCTTCTGGAACGGCTCTCCACCGCCCGGGCCAACGGGCATCCCGTGTTGGCCGTCGTCCGCGGCAGCGCCGTCAACCAGGACGGCGCCAGCAGCGCGCTCACCGCACCCAACGGCCCCGCCCAGCGGCGTGTCATCGCGCGGGCCCTGGAAAACGCCCGTCTGATGCCCGCTCAGATCGACGCCGTGGAGGCACACGGGACCGGCACCCGCCTCGGCGACCCCATCGAGGCGCAGGCGCTCGCGGCCGCGTACGGAGAGGGCAGGCCGGCCGGACGGCCGCTGTGGCTGGGTTCGTTGAAGTCCAACGTCGGCCACACCCAGGCCGCGGCCGGTGTCGCCGGCGTGATCAAGACGGTGATGGCGATGCGCCACGCCACACTGCCCGCGACCCTGCACGCCGAGGCCGCCAGCCCGCACGTCGACTGGGCGGCCGGCCCTCTGCGCCTGCTCACCGAGTCACGGCCCTGGCCCGCCACCGGCGAGCCGCGCCGGGCCGGAGTGTCGGCGTTCGGAATCAGCGGAACCAACGCCCACGTACTCCTCGAAGAAGCACCCGAGCCCCAACCGGTGCGCCCCGGGGCCACGGGAGGGCCGCGCCCCGAGCACCCGGGTCTCCCCCTGTGGCTGCTGTCCGCGAAGAGCCCCGAGGCCCTGGGCGGGCAGGCCGATCACCTCTCCCGGCACCTGCGGAGCCATCCCGGGCAGGACCCCGTGGACGTCGCCTGGTCCCTGGCCCGTACCCGTACGGCCTTCGCCCATCGCGCCGTGGTCGTCGGACCGGACACGGCTGCACTCCTCGCCGGCGTCGAGGCGCTGGCGGCCGGTGCATCCGCACCTCAACTGGTGCGGGGGACAGCCGGAACGGGCAAGGCGGCGCTCGTCTTCCCGGGGACGGGCTCGCAGTGGGCCGGGATGGCCACCGAACTGCTCGACACCTCACCGGTGTTCGCCCGGCGGATCGCGGAATGCGCCGCGGCCCTCGCCCCCTTCGTGGACTGGTCCCTGACCGACACGCTGCGCGGTGCGCCGGGCGCCCCCACACTCCAGCGCACCGACGTCGTCCAGCCGGCCCTGTGGGCGGTCATGGTCTCGCTGGCCGCCGTGTGGGAGTCCTTCGGAATCGAGATCTCCGGAGTCGTCGGCCACTCGCAGGGCGAGATCGCCGCGGCGGCCGTCTGCGGAGCGCTGTCCCTGCCGGACGCGGCACGTGTGGTCGCCCTGCGCGGCCGGGCACTCGCGGCGATCGCGGGGCGGGGCGGCCTGCTGTCCCTCTCCCTGCCGGCCGCCGAGGCTCGCGAACGACTCGAGCCCTGGGACGGTTCACTGGTGGTCGCCGCGGTCAACGGTCCCCGCTCGGTTGTCGTCGCCGGCCCCCTGGAGGCGCTGGAGGACCTCAGGGCCGGCCTCGACGCCGACGGGGTGTGGCTGCGCCGGGTGCCGCTCGACTACGCCTCGCACTCGCCGCAGGTCGAGGCCGTGCGCGAGGAACTCGCCGACTCCCTGGCGCCCGTGGCGCCCGGCCCCGGCCGACTTCCCTGCTACTCGTCAGCCACCGGCGCCCTCGTCGAACCGGCGCTCCTGACAGGCGACTTCTGGTACCGCAGCCTGCGCGACCCGGTGCGCTTCGAGGAGGCCACCCGCGCCATGCTGGCGGACGGATACGAACTGTTCATCGAGTGCACCCCGCACCCGGTCCTCACCCAGGCACTCCAGGAAACCATCGAGGACGCCGGAGCCGAGGCCACCGTCGTCGGCTCGCTCCACCGCGGCGAGGGCACACCGCGCCGTCTGTCCCTCTCCCTCGCCGAGGCCCTCGCCGCCGGGGCACGCCTGGACGCGGACGCCTACTTCGGCGACGCACGGCGCGTCGACCTGCCCACCTACGCCTTCCAACGCTCCCGCTACTGGCTGCCGGCGGACGAGGAGCCGGTGCGGGCCCCGGCAGCGAACCCGACCGGCTCGGCGGGGCCCGCGCGCGACGCTCGCGCGCAGGACTGGCATACGGCGTTCACACTCGGCTGGCAGCCCGTGGGACACCTCCCGGACCCCTCGCCGGGCGACGAGCACCGGCAGATGGTGCTGGCGGTCGCCGGGCAGGACCCGGACGACCCGGCGGGCGAGGCGCCCGCACTCATGGCCCGCACCCTGGCCGAGGTCGAAGAACATCTGGCGGACGAACGATTCGCCGACCACCGCCTCGTCGTCGTCACCCGGGGCGCGGTGAGCACCTTCAGCGGCGAGCGGGTGGCGGACCCGGCCGCGGCGGCGGTCTGGGGCGCCCTCGGCTCCGTACTGGCACGGCATCCCGGACGGCTGGCCCTGGCGGACACCGACGGTGCGCCGGGGGCGCAGGCACTCGTGGCCGCGGCCGTGGCGGACGGTGTGGACCGGTTCGCCGTACGGGACGGCAAGGTCCTCGCCCCGCGCCCGGCCCCGGCGGACGCCGCAGGCCCGCTCCAGGCCTCCGCCGAGGACACATGGCGGCTGGCGGTGACCGAGCGCGGTGACCTGGGCACCCTCGCGGCGCTGCCCGCGCCCGCCGCGTCGCGCCCCCTCGGCCCGGCCGAGATCCGGGTGGCGGTACGGGCCACGGGGCTCCACTTCGGAGACGTCCTCGCCGGTCTCGGTCTCGGCCCGCACGGCGCCGACGGCACCCCGCTCGGCATCGAGGCGTCCGGGGTGGTCCTGGAGGCCGGGCCGCAGGCGACCGGCTTCGCCGTGGGCGACGCGGTGATGGGTCTGTTCCCGGACGGCGCCGCCGGTCCGGTCGCCGTCACCGACAGTCGCATGGCCTTGCCCGTGCCCGCCGGCTGGTCCCACGCGGAGGCCGCGACCACACCCCTCGCTTACCTGATGGCTCATCATTCCTTGTTCGGCATCGGCGGGTTGAAGAACCGCGAGAGCGCACTGATCCACGCGGCGAGCGGATCCACCGGCCTGGCCGCCGTACACCTCGCCCGACACCGGGGAGCGAGGGTCCTCGCCACCGACACCCCCGACCACTGGCAGGCCCTGCGTGCGCTCGGGCTTCCCGAGACAGACCTGGCCTCCTCGGCCTCACCCGGGTTCGCGGCCGAACTGCTCGATGCCACCGGTGGCCGCGGCGTCGACGTCGTGCTCAACTGCCTGGCGGGGGAGTCCACCGACGCCTCGCTGCGCATGCTGCCGGGCGGCGGCCGGTTCGTGGAGACCGGCCGCAGCGATCCCCGGGACCCGGCCCACGTCGCGGCCGAGCATCCCGGAGTCCACTACCGGGTAGCCGATCTCGCCGACGCCGGGCCCGACCGGATCCGTGGCATGCTGGCCGAACTCGCCCCGCTGTTCGCCGACGGCACGCTTCCGCCCCTGTCCGCCCCCGCCTGGCACCACCGCTTTGCCCACGAGGCGCTGGCCTTCCTCGGCCGCGCCCGCCACGCCGGCCAGGCGGTGCTGAGGATGCCGTCGGCACCGGCCCCCGACGGCACCGCGCTCATCACCGGGGGGACTGGCCCCGCCGGCGCAGCCGTGGCCAGACACCTGGTCACCCGGTACGGCATACGTCACCTGCTGCTCGTCGACGTCGGCGCCGACGCGGCAGGCGCGGACGACGGGGCCGTTGAAGAGCTGATGCCGCTGCGTGAGGAGCTGGCCGCGCTCGGCGCGTCGGTCGCCCTCGCCGGCTGGGCCCCTGCCGACCCGCAGGCTCTCGCCCGGTTGCTCGAATCCCTCACTGCGGACCACCCCCTGACCACCGTGATCCACACCTGTGCCGCCGACTCCCCTCACGGGGCGGCCGCGGCTCTTCAGCTGGACCTAGCGACCCGCGGCCGGGACCTGGCTGCCTTCGTGACGCTCTCCCCGAACACCGGCGAGGACGCCGGCACCGGGGCCTTCGTCGCCGCCCTGACCCGCGACAGGAACGCCGCCGGTCTGCCCGGGGTGTCGGTCCTGTGGGACGGCGCGCCCCACGAGATCCCCGCCCTCCTGGACCGCGCCCTCGCCTCGCCCGACGCGCTGGTCGCCCCGAACCGCCCGCACGATCCCGTCCCCGACACCGCGATGGCGGCTCGGATGAGGGAGCTGGACCCCTCCGCACGCCCGGAGTTCGTGCTCGATCTCGTACGGACGCAGGTCGCCGCGCTCCTCGGCCATGATGACGCCCGCACCGTCGGATCCGACGAGCGGTTCCAGGACCTCGGCCTCGACTCCCTCACCGCCGTACAACTGCGCAACCGGCTGAACACAGCGACCGGGCTGCGTCTGACGGCGACGCTCGTCTTCGATCACCCCACTCCCCGGGCGGTCGCGACCCACCTCATGGCCCGCATCGCCGACGCCTCCCCGTCGCCGACCGGCGACCGAGCCGGCCGACCCGTGCAAACGGCCGGTGCCGATCCGGCCGAGCCGCTGGCCATCGTCGCCATGAGCTGCCGCTTTCCCGGCGGCGTACGGTCACCGGAGCAGCTCTGGCAGCTGGTCGACTCCGAGACCGACGCCATCGGGGACTTCCCCACCGACCGGGGCTGGAACTTCGCGGAGCTCTTCCACCCCGACCGGGACCGCCCCGGCACGACCTACGCGCGACAGGGCGGCTTCATCGACGGCATCGCCGACTTCGACGCGGACTTCTTCGGTATCTCCCCGCGCGAGGCGCTGGCGATGGACCCGCAGCAGCGGCTGCTCCTGGAGACCGCCTGGGAGGCGTTCGAACGCGGCGGCATCGACCCGGAATCGGCGGGCGACAGCCGGATCGGCGTCTTCGTCGGCACCAACGGCCAGGACTACCCGCGGGTGCTCGCCACCGGCCGGGACGACCTGGAGGGGTACATCGGGACGGGCAACACCGCCAGTGTGCTCTCCGGACGGCTGGCGTACGTGTTCGGTCTGAGCGGCCCCGCCGTGACCGTCGACACGGCCTGTTCCTCGTCCCTGGTGGCGCTGCACTGGGCCGCCCAGGCGCTGCGCCGCGGCGACTGCTCGCTGGCGCTCGTCGGCGGGGTCACTTTGATGACCAGTCCGCTGCTGTTCACCGAGTTCAACCGGCAGGGTGTGCTCTCCCCGGGCGGCCGGTGCCGTTCCTTCTCCGCCGACGCCGACGGCACCAGCTGGAGCGAGGGCGTCGGTGTGCTGCTCGTCGAGCGGCTGTCCGACGCCCGGCGCAACGGGCATCGCGTCCTCGCGTTGGTCCGCGGCTCGGCCGTCAACTCCGACGGTGCCAGCAACGGCCTGACCGCACCCAACGGTCCCGCTCAGGAGCAGGTCATCCGGGACGCCCTCGCGGATGCAGGGCTGACACCGGGGGACGTGGACGCGGTGGAGGCGCACGGCACGGGGACCAGACTGGGCGACCCGATCGAGGCCCAGGCACTGCTCGCCACCTACGGCGCCCGGCACACGCCTGACGACCCGCTGTGGCTCGGCTCGCTCAAATCCAACATCGGTCACACACAGGCCGCATCGGGACTCGCGGGCATCATCAAACTGGTCGAGGCGATGCGTCACGAGCGGCTGCCCCGCACCCTCCACCTGAGCGAGCCGAGCCCACACGTGGACTGGGCCGACGGCTCGGTCCGGCTGCTCGCACGGTCCCGGCCGTGGCCGCGCGGCGGCCGCCCGCGCCGCGGCGGCGTCTCCTCGTTCGGCATCAGCGGCACCAACGCGCACATCGTCGTCGAAGAGCCTCCCGCCGCCCGGCCGGAGCCGGTAGCCGCGATGCGGGAGGAGCAGGACGGCGACGGCGCCGTCCTCTGGCCGATCTCCGCCAAGAGCCCTGACGCGCTGCGCGGGCAGGCGGCACGGCTGGTCGACCACCTCGCGGCCGAGCCGGACGCGCGGCCGCTGGACGTCGGATGGTCGCTGGCCACGACACGCGCCGCGCTGGGGCACCGCGCGGTGGTGACGGGTGGGAACCGCTCCGAAGCACTCACCGCCCTGACCGCCCTCGCCGCAGGCGAGGACGCCCCCGGTCTGATCCGGGGAGAGGCACGAGAGGGACGCAGGACGGCGTTCCTCTTCCCCGGCCAGGGCAGCCAGACAGTCGGCATGGGGCGCGAACTGCATGCGGCCTTCCCGGCGTTCGCCGAGGCGTTCGATGCCGCGTGCGCGGCACTCGATCCGCATCTGGACCGCCCGCTGCGCACGCTCGTCCTCGCCGAGGACGGCGAGGAGGCGACCGCCGCCCTCGACCGGACGGAGTACGCGCAGCCCGCGCTGTTCGCCTTCGAGGTGGCGCTGCACCGGCTGCTCGCATCGTGGGGGATCACACCGGACTTCCTCCTCGGCCACTCGGTGGGTGAGATCGCGGCGGCCCACGTCGCCGGCGTGTCTCGCCGGCCGACGCCGCCGAACTGGTCGCCGCCCGGGGCCGGTTGATGCAGGCGCTGCCGGACGGAGGGGCGATGGCCGCGGTCGAGGCCGACATCGAGGAGGTCTCCGGGCTCCTGGCCGGCGCGGTAGACGAGGCCGACGGCGCAGGGCGGGTCGGTATCGCCGCCGTCAATGGGCCGCGGGCGATCGTCCTGTCCGGAGACCGTCAGGCCGTGGCCGCGATCGTGGAACAGCTCAAGGGACGCGGAAGGCGCGCATCCTGGCTGCGCGTCAGCCACGCCTTCCACTCACCCCTGATGGACCCGATGCTGTCCGAGTTCGAGCGCGTCGCCGAGAAGCTCACGTACCACCCGCCGCGCGTCCCGCTCGTCTCCACCCTCACCGGGCGCACGGCGCTGCCCGAGGAGCTGTGCTCTGCCGGGCACTGGGTACGGCACGCCCGAGGCACCGTCCTCTTCGAGGACGCGGTCCGGCACCTCGGCGAGGCGGGAGCCGACGTCTTCGTCGAGGTCGGCCCTCTCGGCGTGCTGAGCCCGATGGCCGCCGGCTGCCTGGCAGGCGAAGGGCTCTTCGTGGCGGCCCAGCGCAAGAACCGTCCGCACACTGCGGCCGCCCTGCGCACCGCCGCCACCCTGCACGCACACGGTGTCGCGGTCGACTGGCACGCCCTGTTCGCGGGGCGTGGCGCACGCGGCGCGGACCTGCCGACGTATGCCTTCCAGCGACGCCGCTACTGGCCGCGGCGCGCCGTCGCCCAGCGCCTGCCGCGTCCCGGCGCCCATCCCGGAGGCGCGTTCGGCGCCCACCCGGTGCTGGAGCCCGTCGTACGACTGGGGGACAGCGACCGGCACCTCCTCGCCGGCCGTCTCTCCGTGGCGGCGCTGCCGTGGCTCGCCGAGCACGAGGTGTTCGGCGCGACGGTCGTCCCGGGCAGCCTCTTCCTGGAGCTGGCCGTGCAGGCCGCCGTGGCCGTCGGCAGCCCCGTGGTCCGGGAGCTGACCCTGCACGCTCCGCTGGCCCTGACGCCCGACGACGACTTCGAACTCCAGCTCCTCGTCGGCGAGCCCGGCCCGTCCGGAGACCGGCCGCTGCACCTGTACGCACGCCCGCACGACGGTACGAACGAGGCGCCCTGGACCCGGTACGCGAGCGGCGAACTGGGCGAAGACACCCCGGAGCCCGGCCACGACCTGAGCGCCTGGCCCCCGGCCGACGCGCGTCCCGTACCGGTCGAGGACCTCTACGAGCAGTTCGCCGCGACCGGTGTCCGCTACGGACCCCTCTTCCGCGGCGTACGCGGTGTGTGGCGTGACGGCGATGTGCTCCACGCCGAGGTCGCGCTGCCGGAGGACACGGATACGGCCGGGTTCGCGATGCACCCGGCGCTGTGGGACGCGGCCCAGCACCCCGCGGCGATGGACGGACTGGCCCGCGAGGCGGGCGCGGCGGTGCCGTTCTCCTGGGCCGGGGTCCGCGTCCACGCGGCGGCGGCCACGGTGCTGCGGGTACGGTTGGCACCCGCCGGTGAGAACACCGTCACGATGGACATCGCCGACGGCAGCGGCGACCCCGTGGCCACCGTCGGCCGCCTGATGGCGCGTCGTGCCACCGCGCGCGACCTCGAACCCTCCCGGCCGGGCGGGCAGGCCGCTCTGTACCGGCTCGACTGGACGGCCCTGCCCCTGCCCGCGGAGGCGCAGCCGCCCGTGACGCGCTGGCGTGGCGAGGCGACGGCTCCGGCCGCACTCGCCGAGGCGGCCACAGGAGCCACGGAAACGGACGGCGCCGCGTTCGTCCTCGTCCCCGTGCAGGACGACGGGGTGCCGATCTCCGAGGCCGCCCTGACCGCGACGACACGGGCGCTGGCGGCTGTGCAGGAATGGCTCGCCCGGGATCCCGCCGACGGTGGAGACGACCGCCTCGTCCTCGTGACCAGCCGGGCCGTGGCCTGCACCGGGGGCGAGGAACTGCCCAACCCGGCGCTGTCCGCGGTGTGGGGTATCGGGCGTGCCGCCCAAGCCGAGTACCCCGGCCGGATCGTGCTGGCCGACGTGGACGGAGGCGACGCCTCCTGGCGTGCCCTGCCCGCAGCCCTCGCCACGGGCGAGTCCCAACTGGCCCTCCGGGACGGACGGGCCGCCGTGCCCCGGCTGGCCCGTGCCGACGACGACCGGTTGCCGGCTGCCAGGCCCGGCTCGTCCGCCCTGCCCGCCCCCGCCAACCCGACCGATGCGCCCGGGGAGGCTCCCGCCGTCCGTGGGCTCGATCCCGACGGGACCGTCCTGATCACCGGCGGCACGGGCGCTCTCGGCGCACTGGTCGCGCGGCATCTCGTCACGCGACACGGCGTACGGAGCCTGCTGCTGACCAGCCGCGGCGGCCTCTCGGCGCCCGGGGCGGAGGAACTGGCGGCCGAACTCTCCCGGCACGGCGCCCGAGTGGAGGTGGCAACCTGCGACGTCGCGGACCGGGCCGCGCTCGGCGGACTCCTCGCGACCGTCCCGGAGGACCATCCCCTCACCGCCGTCGTCCACGCCGCGGGCGTGCTCGACGACGGCGTGATCGCGACCCTGTCTCCCGAGCGGTTGCCGGGCGTGCTCGGCCCCAAGGCCACCGCAGCCTGGCACTTGCACGAACTGACCAGGGGACAGGACCTGGCAGCCTTCGTCCTGTTCTCCTCCGCCTCAGGGGTGCTCGGCTCCGCGGGCCAGGCCTGCTACGCCGCCGCCAACAGCTTCCTCGACGGCCTGGCCCAGCACCGCGCGGCGGCCGGACTGCCCGCGACGTCGCTGGCGTGGGGACTGTGGAGCCAGGACGACAAGGGCATGGCGGGCGGCCTGACCGAGGCCGAACGCGCCCGTATCGTCCGCGCCGGCTTCGGGGCGATCGAGGAGGACGCCGGTCTGGCCCTGCTCGACGCCGCGCTGAACCGGCCGGAACCGTTGCTCGTATCCGCCCGCTTCGACCTCGCCGTCCTCCAACCCCGCCGGGCGGACCCGGACTTCCCCCCGGTCCTGCGCGACCTGGTCGCGGCCCCCGGCCGGACGGCCATCGAGCGGGCCGGCACCCCGGCGGCCGCCCCGGCAGGCCCGGTACGCACGCTGGCGGACCGCCTGCTGCCCCTGGACGACGCCGAGCGGGACCGGATCCTGCTCGACCTGGTCCGCGCCCAGGCCGCCGCCGCGCTCGGGCACAGCTCGCCGCACGCCATCGCCCCGGACCGGGCCTTCACCGCGTCCGGACTCGACTCGCTTGCCGCGGTCGAGATCAGGGGACGGCTCGACAGCGCCACCGGGATGCGCCTGCCGGCCACGCTGATCTTCGACCACCCCACGCCGGCCGCGCTCGCCGCGCACCTCAAGGCCCGCCTCATGCCGGCGGGGCCGCCGGTGGGCCAGACCGTACTCGCTGATCTCGACCGGCTCCAGGAAGCCCTGCCCGAGCTGACCGACGACCCGGACACCGCCGACCGGCTCCGGCTGCGGTTGCGCGAACTGCTCGGCGCCCTCGACAGCACCGCGACCGCGCGGCCGGCCAGGGACGGCGACCGGGCCGGCGCGGGGCCGGAGCCGGCGGACGACGAGACCGACGCACTCGACTCCGCCGACATCGGCGAACTGCTCGCCATCATCGACGAGGAACTGGGGAACGCCTGATGACGGGCACCGACGAGAAGATACTCACCTCCCTCAAGCGGCTCACCGCCGAACTCCGCCAGACCCGCAAACGGTTGCAGGAGACCGAGGACGCGGCCCACGAACCCGTCGCGATCATCGGCATGGCCTGCCGCTACCCCGGCGGGGTGCGCACCCCCGACGACCTCTGGCAGCTCGTCTCCACCGGCCGTGACGCCGTCTCCGACTTCCCGACCGACCGCGGCTGGGACAGGGCGGCACTCCTCGGACCGGACGCCGACGCCTCGGGAACCAGCAGCACGCACCAGGGCGGATTCCTCCACGACGTGGCCGACTTCGATCCGGCCCCGTTCGGCATCAGCCCACGCGAGGCCACCGCGATGGATCCCCAGCAGCGTCTCCTCCTGGAGACGGCCTGGGAGGCCTTCGAGGACGCCGGCATCGACCCGGCGACCCTGCGCGGCACCAGAACCGGTGTGTACGCGGGGATCATGTATCACGACTACGCCGCCCGGCTGCGCGAGCTGCCCGAGGAGGTCATGGGCTACCTCGGCACCGGCAACTCGGGCAGCATCGCCTCCGGCCGGGTGGCCTACACCTTCGGCCTGGAGGGCCCGGCGGTCACCATCGACACCGCCTGCTCCTCCTCCCTGGTCGCCCTGCACCTGGCCGCCGGCGCGCTGCGCAGGCAGGAGTGCACGCTCGCCCTCGCGGGCGGGGCCACCGTCATGGCGTCCCCCCTGCCGTTCGTGGACTTCAGCCGCCAGGAGGGACTGGCACCCGACGGCCGGTGCAAGTCGTTCGCCGGCGCTGCCGACGGCACCGGCTGGGCCGAGGGCGCCGGCATGCTGCTGCTCGAACGGCTCTCCGACGCCCGCCGCAACGGCCACCCGGTGCTCGCCGTCCTGCGCGGCTCGGCCGTGAACTCCGACGGCGCCAGCAACGGGCTGACCGCCCCCAACGGGCCCTCGCAACAGCGGGTGATCCGCCAGGCCCTGGCCGACGCGGGCCTGCGCCCGGACGAGATCGACGCGGTCGAGGCCCACGGCACGGGCACCACCCTGGGCGACCCGATCGAGGCGCAGGCCGTGCTGGCCGTCTACGGTCAGGGGCGCGCGGAGGACCGCCCGCTGTGGCTCGGCTCGCTCAAGTCGAACACGGGGCACACCCAGGCCGCCGCCGGCGTCGGTGGCGTCATGAAGATGGTGCTGGCCATGCGACACGGCGTGCTCCCACGCACTCTCCATGTCGACCGGCCCACCCCGCACGTCGACTGGTCCGCCGGGGCCGTCGAACTGCTCACCGAGCCGCGGCCGTGGCAACGCGGCGACAGGCCCCGGCGCGCCGGGGTCTCCTCGTTCGGATTCAGCGGCACCAACGCGCACGCCGTCATCGAGGAGCCGCCCCGGGACGAGAACGAGAACGAGAACCAGGACCGCCCCGTCGCGTCGGCCGACGGCGTACCGGCGCTGTGGGCGCTGACGGGAACCTCGCAGGAGGCGCTGCGCGCACAGGCCCGGGCGCTCGCGGCGCAGCTGCGCCGCGACCCGGCGCCCGGCCTCGTCGACGTCGGATACTCCCTGCTCACCACCCGCACCGCCCTGGAGCACCGAGCCGTCCTGCTCGGCAGCGATCGGCGGACAATGGTGCGCGACCTGGAGACCTTCGCAGGCGGCGGCACCCCGGCCGGGCTGGTCCGCGGCCGGGCGGCCCCCGGCGCACTGGCGGTGATGTTCACCGGCGGGGGCAGCCAACGCCCGCTGGGCAAGGACCTGTACGCCGCCCATCCCGCCTTCGCGGAGGCCCTCGACGCCGTCTGCGCCGAACTGGACCGCCACCTGGATCGTCCCCTGCTGCCGGTGCTCTTCGGCGAGCGGCGCGGTCCCGGCGGCGTATCCGCCGGCACGCCTGACGCCGACCCGCTCTCCGGGCAGGCGCTCGCCCAGCCCGCCCTGTTCGCCATCGAGGTCGCGCTCTACCGCCTGTTCGCCTCCTGGGGCGTCACTCCCGACTACGTCATGGGCCACTCGGGCGGCGAACTGGCGGCCGCCCATGTCGCCGGCGTGCTCTCGCTCGCCGACGCCTGCGCTCTCGTCGCCGCGCGCGGACGGCTGACCCAGGAACTCCCGGGTGGCGGGGCGATGGTGGCGGTGGCCGCCCCGGCGGACGAGGTGCTGCCCCTGCTCACGCGGGGAGTCGAGATCGCGGCGGTCAACGGTCCCGCCGCCGTCGTCCTCTCCGGCGACGAGACGGCCGTGCTGGCACTCGCCGAGCGTTTCGCCGCGAAGGGGACCAAGACCCGTCGACTGCAGGTCAGTTACGCCTCTCACTCGGCCCGCGTGGACCCCATGCTCGACCAACTCCGCAAGGTCGCGGCCCGCCTGGAATTCCGGCCGCCGCGCATCGGATTCCTCTCGACGGTCACCGGGATGCCCGCCGACGACAAGGAGCTCTGCTCACCCGAGTACTGGGTGCGCAACGCACGCCGGCCGGTCCTGTTCGCCGACGCGGTACGGCGCCTGGAGGCCGAAGGAGTCCGCACCTTCCTCGAACTCGGCCCGGACGCGGTGCTCGCCGCCCTGGCCGAGGAGAACGTCACCCCCGGCACCTCGGCCGGGATCGCGGCCCAGCGTGCGGGACGGCCCGAACAGGACGCGGTCACGGCGGCCGTCGCCGGGCTTCACGCGCGCGGAGTCCCCGTCGACTGGGAGGCCTTCTTCCAGGGCTCGGGTGCCGTGCGCGTCGGGCTGCCGCACTACGCCTTCCAGAAGCGACGTCACTGGCTGGAGGCCCCCGCCCAGGGTCCTGTGGACGTCTCGCCCGCCGGTCTGGGCTTCCCTGACCACCCACTGCTCGGAGCCAGCATCTCCCTCGCGGACTCAGAGGAGTTCCTGTTCACCGGACGGTTGTCGCTCGACACCCACCCGTGGCTGGCCGACCACGCAGTCGGCCGGTCCGTCCTGCTTCCCGGCACCGCCTTCCTCGAACTGGCCCTGCGCGCCGGTGACCAGGCCGGATGCGAGCACCTTGACGAACTCACCCTCACGGCGCCGCTGATCCTGCCCGCCGACGGTGTCATGGTGCTCCAGATCCGGGTGGGAGCACCGGACGGTGGCGGACACCGGCCGATCGAGATCCACGCGAGGCCCGAGGATTCCCTGCCCGGACAGCCGTGGGTGCGGCACGCCACCGGGACGTTGTCCGTCGCGACACCCGTGCCGACCCCGACCGGCGCCCTCGTGTCCTGGCCGCCGGCCGACGCGAGCCCCCTCGACGCGGAGGGTCTGTACGACCGGCTCGGCGCAGCCGGCCTGCGCTACGGACCGGCCTTCCAGGGCCTCACAGCTGCCTGGCGGCGCGGCGACGAGCTCTTCGCCGAGGTCGCCCTGGACGGTGAACAGCACGCCGCCGCACGATCGTTCGGAATGCACCCGGCCCTGCTGGACGCCGCCCTGCACACCCTCGGCCTCGGCATCCCCGACGCCACCGAGGGCCCGAGCCTGCCCTTCGCCTGGCACGGCGTGTCGCTGTACGCCTCGGGCGCGACGACCCTGCGCGTACGGCTGGCGCCGGACGGGCCGGGCACGGTGGCTCTCGAGCTCGCGGACGCAGTGGGCCGGCCGGTCGGCTCCGTGGACGCGCTGCTGCTGCGTCCCGCCGGACAGCTCGCGGCGGCGGACGTGGCCAAGGAGCCACTGCTCCACCTCGTATGGACGGAGCTCGCGGACGCCGAGGCACCCACACCGCTCGACACCGCGCCGCCCGTGGTGCTCGGCGGGAACGGCCCCGGCTGCCACCCGGACGTGGCGGCCCTCGCCGCCGCAGTGGCCGACGGCGCGGCGGCACCCGAGGTCGTGGTTGTCCCGCTCCTCGAACCGGACGGGGAGAGCCGGCAGGACGCCGGCGCAGCGGCCCGGCACTCCACCGCCCAGGCCCTGCGGCTCGTACAGGACTGGCTGGCCGACGACACCTGCGCCGCGGCCCGCCTCGTGGTGGTCACCCGCGCCGCGGCGGCCACCGGACCGGATGAGGACCTCGGCGACCTGCCACGCGCCGCCGTCCGGGGGCTGCTGCGTACGGCACAGTCCGAACACCCCGGGCGGATCATCCTCGTCGACACCGACGACACTGACTCCTGGGCGGACCACCTGTCCGCCGTCCTGCGCTCCGGCGAGCCCGACATCGCTCTGCGCGGCGGCCGACTGCTGGCACCGCGCCTGGCCCGCACCGATGTCCCGGCCCGGCAGCCCGAGACCGCGGACGGCGCGGCCGAGCCATCGGACGCCCCCTTGTTCGACGCCGACGGCACCGTGCTGATCACCGGTGGCACCGGCGCGCTCGGCGCGCTCCTCGCGCGGCACCTGGTCGAGCACCACGGAGTGCGCGGTCTGCTGCTGGCCGGCCGTCGCGGTCCCGAGGCCGAGGGCGCCCGCGAACTGGCCGAAGAGCTCCGTGCCTGTGGCGCACAGGTCGATCTGATCGCCTGTGACGTCGCGGACCGCGCTGCCCTGGAACGTCTCCTGGACGCCGTTCCGGCCGGGCGGCCGCTGACGGCTGTCGTCCACGCGGCGGGCGTCCTGGACGACAGCGTCTTCGACGCGCTCACCCCCGAACGCCTGGACCGGGTGATGCGGCCGAAGTCCGACGCGGCATGGCATCTGCACGAGCTCACCGCACACCTCGACCTGTCCGCCTTCGTCCTGTTCTCCTCGGCGGCCGGACTCCTGGGCGCCCCCGGCCAGGCCAACTACGCCGCGGCGAACGGATTCCTGGACGCCCTGGCCGCACACCGCCGCCACCGGGGACTGCCCGCCCACTCACTGGCCTGGGGCCTGTGGGAAGGCACGTCGGGCATGACCGCAGGAGTCGACGAACCCGCCCTGCGCCGACTGGCCGCCCTCGGCATGCGGCCGATCCCGGCCGGCGAGGGGCTCGCCCTCTTCGACGCCGCGATCGCCCGGACCGAGCCCTTGACGGCGCCCCTCCACCTCGACCCGCGCCGGCTCCACGGCGAGACCGCACCGGCCCTGCTGCGCGGTCTCGTACCGCCCGCACGGCGGCGACGCCGCGCCGAGTCCCGTACGGCGACGGGCCCGCTCACCCCGGCCCAGAGGATGGCCGCGCTGCCGGAGGCCGAACAGCTGCGGGAACTGACGACGCTGGTACGGGAGGAGGCCGCCGCGATCCTGGGGCACAGCGACGCCCGGGACGTCCCCCACGACCACTCCTTCTCCCAGCTCGGCTTCGACTCGCTCGCGGCGATCGAACTGCGCAACCGCCTGGGAGCCGCCGTCGACCTGCGGTTGCCGACGACCCTGGTGTTCGACCATCCGACGCCGGCCGATCTCGCCGGGCGGCTGCGGGGCCTGCTCATCGACACCGCCGTCCCGGCGCACCCGCCCGCACGGGACGCCGGCCCCGCCGACGAACCCCTCGCCGTCGTCGCCATGGCCTGCCGCTATCCCGGCGGCGTCACCTCGCCCGAGGACCTGTGGGAGCTGGTCCGTACGGGCCGCGACGCCATCACCGAGATGCCTCGTGACCGGGGCTGGGACATCGACGCCCTGTACGACCCCGAGGGCGCCGGGCGCGGCACGTTCTACACGAGACACGGCGGATTCCTCGACGACGCGGCAGGCTTCGACCCCGGCTTCTTCGGGATCAGCCCCCGCGAGGCCCTGGCGATGGACCCGCAGCAGCGGCTGCTCCTCGAAGTGTCCTGGGAGGCGTTCGAACGGGCCGGGATCGATCCGGTGTCGATGCGCGGCAGCGACACCGGCGTGTTCACCGGCGTGATGTACCACGACTACGGCTCGTGGGCGAAGGACGCCTCCGAGGACGTCGAGGGCTATCTCGGCGCGGGCACGGCCGGCAGTGTCGCCTCCGGCCGTGTGGCGTACGCCCTCGGTCTCGAAGGCCCCGCGGTGACGGTCGACACCGCCTGCTCGTCGTCCCTGGTGGCGCTGCACCTCGCCGCCCAGGCCCTGCGCTCGGGCGAGTGCTCGCTGGCCTTGGCCGGCGGGGTGACCGTGATGTCCACCCCTGGGCCGTTCGTCGAGTTCAGCCGGCAACGCGGGCTCTCTCCTGACGGGCGGTGCAAGTCGTTCGCGGCCGGCGCCGACGGCACGGGCTGGGGGGAGGGCGTGGGCGTGCTCCTGGTCGAGCGGCTGTCGGACGCCCGCCGCAACGGCCATCCGGTCCTGGCCTTGATCCGGGGCAGCGCGATCAACCAGGACGGGGCCAGCAACGGGCTGACCGCCCCCAGTGGTCCAGCGCAGCAGCGCGTGATCCGCCAGGCGCTCGACGGAGCCCGGCTGACGGCCGCCCAGATCGACGCCGTCGAGGCGCACGGCACCGGCACCACGCTCGGCGACCCGATCGAGGCACAGGCCCTGCTGGCCACCTACGGTCAGGGGCGCGCGGAGGACCGCCCGCTGTGGCTCGGCTCGCTCAAGTCGAACATCGGGCACGCCCAGGCGGCGGCAGGGGTCGGCGGCGTCATCAAGATGGCGCAGGCCATGCGGCACGGAGTCCTGCCCCGCACCCTCCACGTGGACAGCCCCTCACCGCACGTCGACTGGACGGCCGGCGCTGTACGGCTGCTGACCGAGACCGTCCCGTGGCCGGTCACCGGCGAACCACGGCGTGCCGGGGTGTCCTCGTTCGGCATCAGCGGCACCAACGCGCACGTCATCGTCGAGCAGGCACCGGACCGGCCCGCCCCGTCGGCGAACGCCGCCCTCGCGCCCGCCGCTGCCCAGGACACCGCCGAGCCGCCCACCGCCGCGTCGGCCGAGTCCGGTGGTCTGCCCACGGCGTGGCTGCTGTCCGCCAAGACCCCCGAAGCGCTGCGGGCCCAGGCCCGCCGCCTCCTCGACCAGGTACGCGAACGACCGGACACCGCGGCCGAGGACATCGCTTGGAGCCTGGCGACCACTCGCTCCTCCTTCCCCCACCGCGCGGCCCTCGTCGCCTGCGACCGCGAAGGACTCGTGGGCCGCCTGGCCCGCCTCGCGCAGAGCACCCCCGAGGCCCCCTTCGACGGCCCGACCGGGCGCGCCACCACGGGCAAGGTCGCCTTCCTGCTCAGTGGACAGGGCAGCCAGCGAGCCGGCATGGGCCGCGAACTGGCCGCCGCGGACGCCGCGTTCGCGCAGGCGCTGGCCGAGTCCTGCGCCCCCTTCGACCCGCTGCTCGACCGGCCGCTGCGTGAGGTGCTCTTCGCCGAGCCAGGCACCGCCGACGCGGCACTCCTCGACCGCACCGCGTACACCCAACCCGCGCTGTTCGCCCTCCAGGTGGCGCTGCTGAACAGGCTGGGGGAGTGGGGCGTGCGCCCCGACGTCCTGGCCGGCCACTCCGTCGGGGAGCTCGCGGCGGCCCACGCCGCGGGCGTACTCGACCTGGCCGACGCGGCCGCGCTTGTGGCGGCCCGCGGCCGTCTGATGCAGGAACTGCCCCCGGGTGGGGCGATGGCCGCCGTACAGGCACCGCAGGAGGAGGTCCTGCCGCGGCTCACGGATGGAGTCGTCCTCGCGGCCGTGAACGGGCCGGCGTCGGTCGTCGTCTCCGGCGACGAGGACGCCGTCGACGCCCTGATCGCGCGTCTCACGGCGGACGGCCACCGAACCCGGCGGCTGAGGGTCGGCCACGCCTTCCACTCGCCGCACATGGATGCCGTGCTCGGCGCGTTCCGGCGGGTCGCCGAAGGACTCACCTTCCACGAGCCGCGGATTCCTGTCGTCTCCACGCTCACGGGCGGGGCGGCGGAGCCCGGTGAGCTCTGCTCGCCGGAGTACTGGACCCGCCAGCTCCGCCACGCCGTGCGGTTCCAGGACGCCGTCGCCCGGCTGGAGAGCGACGGGGTGACCACCTTCGTCGAAATCGGCCCGGACGCCACCCTCACTGCGCTCACCCGGGACTGCCTCGCGGACCGCGACCGCGCCGTCGTCCCCCTGCTGCGGCCCGGCAGGCCCGAGCCGGAGGCGTACGTCTCCGGTCTCGCGGAACTCCACGTCCGCGGCGCCGCGGTGGACTGGGCGGCAGGGCTCGGGGGCGCATCGACCCGCCCGGTGGAGCTGCCGACCTACGCCTTCCAGCGCCGCCGCTACTGGCTCGACGCCGCAGCGCCGACGCCGCGGGGCGAGCGCGAGCACCCGCTGCTCGACCCCGCGGTCTCCGCGCCGGACATGGAAGGCGCGGTGTTCACCGGCGAGTTGGACACGCGCGCGCTTCCGTGGCTCACGGAGCACCGGGTCGGCGGCGCCGCGATCCTGCCGGGTTCCGTGTTCGTGGAGCTGGCCCTGAGCGCGGGCGCGGAACTGGGGCTCCCGGTCGTGGCCGACCTCGTCCTGGAGTCGCCGCTCCTCGTGCCGGACCGGGGCCGGGTCCTCCTCAGGCTCTCCGTGCGGGAACAGGACACGGCCGGACAGCGGACGTTCAGCGTGTTCGCCCGGCCCTCGGAGATTCCGTCCGGGCAGGAGTGGACACGGCACGCCACCGGCACGCTCGCCCCGGACGGCCCGGCGAAGGACGCCGGCCAGAGACACCGCCTGGGCCACCGCCTGGCCACCGGCCGCGGCGCTGCCGGTGGACCTCGCGGACGGCTACGAGCAACTGGCGGAGGCCGGACTCGCCTACGGGCCGGCGTTCCGGGGGCTGCGTGCGCTCTGGCGCCGGGACGGGGATGTCTTCGCCGAGGTGGCGCTGCCCGAGCCGAAGGCCGCAGAGCACCCCTACCGCCTCCACCCGGCCCTGCTCGACGCGGCCCTGCACGCCCTCGCGCTCGGCCGGCCGCAACAGCTCGGCCGCCCGGAACTTCCCTTCTCCTGGAGCAACGTCAGGCTTCACGGTGCAGGTGCGCGGAGCCTGCGCGTACGGATACGCCCCCTCGCCGGCGGCGCGGTCACTCTGGACCTGGCCGATGCCGACGGAGCTCCCGTGGCCTCCGCCGCGTCCCTGTCTCTGCGGCCCCTGCCGGCCGCCCGAGACCGCTCCCTGCTGTGCGTCGACTGGCAGCCGCGGCACGCCACTGCAGAACGCCCCGCGTCGGCGCCGGGCGCCGCATGGACCGTACTCGGCCCCACGGACTCGCCCCTGGCCGAAGCCCTGCGTGCGCAAGGCCAACGAGTCGAGCCCCTCTCCGATTTTCCCTGTCGAGAGGGCGAGTTCCTCTCACAGCAGGTGCTCGTGCCCTTCCTCGGGGAAAGCACGGACGACGTGCCCGAAACCGCCGCCCGTGCCACCCGCGAGGCCCTCGCCCTGGTGCGCTCGTGGATCGGTGATCCGCGGTACGGCACATCGCGGCTGATCGTCGTGACACACGGCGCGGTGGCCGCTTCCCCTGGCGAGGACGTGCCGGATCCGGCACGGGCGCCGTTGTGGGGCCTGCTGAGGTCGGCGATCTCCGAGCACCCCGGCCGGTTCGCCCTGGTGGACGTGGACGGCGAGGACGCCTCCTGGCGGTCGCTGCCGGAGGCGATCGCCTCCGGCGAGGAGCAGACGGCCGTCAGAAAGGGCGAGGTACTGGTGCCCCGACTGACCCCGGCCGGGCGGTCCGCCGCCATCGGCGTCCCCGGTCCGGGCCCGGCGTTCCGCCCCGAGGGGACCGTGCTGATCACCGGCGCGGCAGGTGTACTCGGCACCTTGACCGCCCGGCATCTGGTTGCCGAGCACGGCGTCCGGCGCGTACTGCTCGTCGGCCGCACCGCCGACGACCCGCGGCTGACGGACCTGGTCACCGGGATCGAGCGGCTGGGGGGCACGGCGACGATCGCCGCGTGCGATGTCGGCGACCGTGCCGCACTGGCCGCCGTGATCGCCGCTGTCCCCGACACCCACCCGCTCAC
The DNA here is from genome assembly GCF_037055355.1 of Streptomyces sp. DG1A-41. Classification (GTDB taxonomy): domain Bacteria; phylum Actinomycetota; class Actinomycetes; order Streptomycetales; family Streptomycetaceae; genus Streptomyces. The sequence goes on from NZ_CP146350.1 coordinate 7,778,600, forward strand.
CGCAGTCGTGCACTGCGCCGGTGTGCTGGACGACGCGGTGGTGACCTCCCTGACCCCCGAGCGGCTCGCCCGCGTCCTGCGCCCCAAGGCCGACGCGGCATGGCACCTGCACGAGCTCACCGCGCACCTCGATCTGTCGGCCTTCGTGCTCTTCTCCTCCGCCGCGGGCGTTCTGGGCGCGCCCGGCCAGGCCAACTACGCAGCCGCCAACGCGTTCCTCGACGGGCTGGCCCGGCACCGCAGGACCCGGGGGCTCGCCGGCCTGGCGCTGGCCTGGGGCCCCTGGGCGCTGCCGGACGGGTCCGGAGCCGGGATGGCCGGAGCCGCTCGACTGCACCGTATGACGGACGGGGGTGTCGTGGCGCTCACGACGGAGCGGGGTCTTGAACTCTTCGACGCGGCGGTGACCCGTTCCGCGGCCGCGCCGGGGGAGGCCGAGACCCTTCTCGTACCGTTGCCGACGGATCCCGCCCGGCTGCGCGCGGCTTCCGAGGCCCCGTCCCTGCCCCGCCTGCTGCGAAGTCTGGCGCCGGGCACGGCCGCCCCCACCACCCGTCACACCGAAACGGCCGGCGGGCTCCCCGGGAGCGACGCGCAGTCCGACCTGAATTCGCTCGTCCGTGCCGCCGTCGCCGGAGTGCTCGGCTTCGCCCCCTCCGACGCGGTCGACGACGATGCCTCCTTCCCCGAACTGGGCATCGACTCGCTCACCGCCGTGGAGTTGCGCAACCGGCTGGAGGCGATCACCGGTCTGCGGCTGTCGGCCACCGTCGTCTTCGACCATCCGACTTTCGACACCCTACTGGGGCACCTGCGGACCGAACTCGATGCCGCGGGCCCCGTCGGCGTGACGGAGCCCGCGGCCCGGGAAACGGCCGCGGACGGAATCGGCGCGTTGTTCCGGCGTGCGCGATCGGCGGGTCGGACGACGGAGGGGATCGAACTGCTGCGGATGGCCTCCCGGTTCCTGCCGTCGTTCGCCAAGGCCGACGAACTGGGGGAGGAGCGCCCGCGGCCGGTGCGGCTGGCCGGCGGCCCGGCACGGCCGGCACTGATCTGTTTCCCCGCCGTGGTCGCGCTCTCCGGGCCGCACCAGTACGCCCGGTTCGCCACGGCCCTGCGCGGGCGGCGCGACGTGCTGGCGCTGCCCCAGCCCGGCTTCCTGCCCGGTGAACGGCTGCCCGCCGACCTCGACGCCGTCGTCGCGGCACAGACCGAGGCGGTGCGACGGTACGCCGACGGCGCGCCGATCGCCCTCGTCGGCTACTCGTCCGGAGGCTGGATCGCCCATGCGGTCGCGGCCGGGCTGGAACGCGCGGGCGAGGCGCCCCAGGCCGTGGTGTTGCTCGACACCTACCTCCAGGACGAAACGAACGACCGCATGGCCACCGCGCTCACCGAGGGGCTGTTCGCCCGGCGCGGCGAGGTGTCGGCCGCAGACGCCCACTCCCTGACCGCGATGGGCGCCTACCTGCGGGTGTTCGAGGGGTGGCGGCCGGACGGCCTCGCCACGCCCACCCTCTTCCTGCGCGCCGTGGAACCCCTGCAGGGCGCCACCGCGGAGCCGCGCGCCGCAGTGACGGCAGGCACCGTCCGGGAAACCCCCGGCGACCACTTCTCGATGCTCGAGGAGCACGCCGGTTCCACCGCACACGCCGTCCATGACTGGCTCGATGGCCGGACGGCTTCCCACGAAAAGGAGCGAACGAAATGACAGCGATCACGCCTGAGTTGGTCGAGAAGGCATATGTGGCCCTGGTCTCCCTCGACCGGGAGGAGGCGGCCAAATACTGGTCCGAGGACGTCAGGTTCAGCGTTCCCGGACACCACACCCAAGCCGGCTGGCACGTCGGCCTCGACGAACTCCTGGCGTTCCGGCGTGCGTTGGTGGACGCGGCAGGCGGAAAGTTCGAGGTCGAACTGGTCACCTCGATGATCGAAGGAAACGCGTCCATGGACGTGGTCAAGGTCCACGCGGTCCGGCCGGACGCCCCGGAGGGGAGCACCTCACCCTTCGACGTGCTCGACGCCCTGGGCGTCCAGGTCTTCCGCTGGGAGGACGGCCTCATCGTCGAGGGACGCGCGGGCTTCTTCGGCGACGGGGCGGCCAACTACGACCAGTGGTGGTCGCCCCTGGCGGCCGACGGAACACGCAGGGACCGCTGAGGAACCCGGCGTCCGGGCGTTCGCAGAGCCCGGACGCCGGACGCGGGCCCGCTATGGGCCACGGAGAAAGGTGAAGGACCATGACAGAAACGCGCCGGGACACCGGGGCGTGGATCCGCAGGTTCCACCCGTCGGACGCCCCCCTCCGCCTGGTGTGCTTCCCCCATGCGGGAGGCGCGGCGAGCTACTACCACCGCATGTCGAGGACGCTGTCCGCCGAGACGGACGTGCTCGCCGTCCAGTACCCCGGACGGCAGGACCGCCGGGGCGAGCCCTGCGTAGGCGACCTGGCCAAGCTCGCCGACCTGGTCCTTGAGGAGATACACCCCTGGGCCGACCGCCCGCTGGCGTTCTTCGGCCACAGCATGGGAGCCCTTCTCAGCTTCGAGGTGGCGCGCCGACTGGAACACGAAGGGGTCACCCTGTCCACGCTCTTCGTCTCCGGGCGCCGCGCCCCCCACCTCACACGCCATGGAGACATCCACCTGCGCTCCGACGACGAACTGGTCGCCGCGGTCAGGAAGCTGAACAACGGCGACCTCCGGCTCCTTGACGATCCCGAGGCACGCGACCTCCTGCTCCCCCCGCTGCGCAGCGACTACCGGGCCGTTGAGACCTACCGGTATGCGCCGGGAACGGCCCTCGGCTGCCCCGTCGTGGTACTCACCGGTGACCAGGACCCGCAGGTTGCGTGTGACGAGGCACGGGCCTGGCGTGAGCACACCACCGGTGCGTTCGAGCTGCGGAAGTTCCCCGGCGGGCACTTCTATCTCGACACGCACGCCACGGCCGTGACCGAGGTCGTCGCCACCCACTTGAGGAATCTCCGCATTCCCCGGAACGGGACCGGTCGGGACCCGGGAGACCACCGCAAAAGCCCTCGATGACCCCACGCCGAAAGGAACGATCCATGGCGACGCCTGAAGGCGAACCCCGCGAGGAGTTGCTCGAGGCGAGCGACGAAACCATAGAGGACGCTGTCCGGTACGCCGACCCGATGGTGCTGCGGGGTCTGCTGTACCAGTTGACCGGCGACGAAGAGGTCGCGGCCACGAAGGTGAAGACCGTGTCGGCAGGCGCCCTCGACACCCAGGTCCTGTCCTGTGCTGAGGACATCGCGTTGCTGCAGCGCAAGGCAGCGCGATTCCTGAGAACCTACCGCGCCGAGGGAGCCGGTGACATCGAGCCCGGTCCGGCCGAGCGTCTGCCGGTCAGCCTGATGCTGGCGGCGGGCGAGGCGATTCCCGAAGAGGACATGGGGCTGTGGCTGGAGGACCTCGCCCTGGACCCGTGGGCACGCGCTCTGCAGTGGCAGGCCCCGCCGCCGCGCAAGCGGCTGGAGAACTTCCACGTCACGGTCATCGGCGCCGGCATGGGAGGCCTCAACGCCGCCGTCCAGCTGAAGCGGGCGGGTATCGCGTACACGGTCTTCGAGAAGAACGCCGGCGTCGGTGGCACATGGTGGGAGAACCGCTACCCGGGCTGCCGCGTCGACTCCCCGAGCCGCGCGTACACGCACCTGTACGGCGTCGACTTCGACTATCCGTACCCCTTCTCTCCGGCGGAGAAGAACGCGGAGTACTTCGACTGGGTCGCCGACGAGTTCGCTGTCCGCTCCGGCATCGTGTTCAACACAGAGGTGCGTGCGATGGAGTGGGACGAGGACTGCGGGACGTGGGCGATCCACGTCGCAGGTCCACAGGGGGAGCGCATGGTCCGCTCCAACGCGGTCATCTCCGCCGTCGGCTTCCTGAACCGGCCGAACGTTCCGCAGATCGAGGGAGCCGAGGAGTTCGACGGCCCGTCCTGGCACACCGCCCGGTGGCCCGGCGAGGCCGACCTGGCCCGCAAGCGCGTGGCGGTCATCGGAACGGGCTGCACGGGCTACCAGCTCGTCCCGGAGCTGGCCCTGGACGCCGGGCACGTCACCGTCTTCCAGCGCACGCCGCAATGGCTGTTCGAAGTGCCCGGCTACCGCTCGCCCTTCCCCGAGCAGGTCACCTGGCTCGACCGGAACATGCCATACCACACCAACTTCATGCGGTTCCGATCGGTGTACGCGACCAACTCGCTGGCGAGGACCACCGAGATCGACCCCCACTTCGACGATCTGCATGCCCTGAGCGCTGCGAACAAGGCGGCCCGCGACAACGCCATAGCGTTCCTCGAACGCAAACTCGGCAACCCCGAACTCGTGAAGAAGATGACACCTCCGCATCCCGTGCTCGCCGCGCGACCGGTCCTGGTCGATTCCCAGTACAGCGTCCTCGACGCCATCCAGCGGGATAACGTCACGCTGGTCACGGACGGCATCCGCCGGATCAACCGAACGGGGATCGAGACGAGCGACGGCACTCAGCACGACCTGGACGCGATCGTCTACGCGACCGGCTTTCGAGCGAGGGACTACCTGTTCCCGATGAAGATCACCGGTCGTGGCGGGCTCACGCTGGACGAGTTGTGGAGCGAGGGCGGAGCGCGGGCCTACAAAGGCTGCATGATGCCGGGCTTCCCGAACCTGTGGACCATTTACGGCCCGAACACCAGCGGCATGCTCAACATCCCTACGTACCACGAGCTCATCACCGTCCATGCCCTCGAATGCATCGAGCGGCTGATCATCGACGGCAAGAAGGCGATCACTGTGAAGGAAGAGCCGTACCGGCGGTTCAACGAAGAGGTCGACCGGCGCAACCTCAGCAAGACCTGGAGCGATCCCCGGGCGCGCAACTACTACTGGACGGAAGGGGGCCGCACGGCGACCCAGTGCCCCTTCTCGGGTGCTGAGGTGTGGCGCTTCCTGCGCCATCCGGACTTCGCGGACCTCGAACTCCGCTGAGTCCTGAGCCACCAGTGGCGGCCGCGGTGCGTACCGGCCCGGCCCTTCCCCCGTCGCGGGGACGTTGATGCCGACCTCGCCCCGCGGCCGATGGGTGCTCGTGCTTATCGCGCCGCTGCGGAGCCTGGGGCGGCCTGCGGTGAATCCGCTTCCTCAGCAGCTGTAATCGATCAGGTCGAACGACTCGTAGTGGTCGGCCGTGTAGTAGTCCTCCTGGTACTCCTCGCCGGTGACGATGCGGCGAGCTCCGCGCGTGGAGGAGCCAGGAGTGATGACGGTGTACTCGTGATAGTAGCCAGACGCCTGGCTGGGCAGGATGCCTTCCCGGTTCTGGAAGACGGTGCCGTCCTGGTCGTATGGGAAGGGACCGCCCTGCTCGATCAGTTCGAGCGTGTCGTACGCCTGCGAGGGCAGGCTGCTGTAGCAGATGCTGCCGACCGCGGCGGCCGCCGGGGTGGCGGTGACGGTGCCGCCGACGAGGAGAAGCGGACAGGACGGCGGCTGCGGCGCCGATGCGGGTGATTCGTGGGGGGAATCTCATGGCCTCATGATGACGCGCGTAGATGGTGGCATGTCAATGTCAACTCCGGAGAATTTCCCGTCAAGTCCGATGAGTTTTCCGGAGGTTAACCTCGATCTTTCGTGACGGTCCGTCGGTTTTCCTGGCGGGCCGTTCCGGCTCTTCGGACTGACCGTGGGCAGGGCTGTGCCCCGGCTGTCGCGCCGGGTGGGCGCCGGGTTCCACGGCTCCGGTGGGGTGGTGCGGGTCGCAGGGGCGGGAAAGTACTGGTCAGCCAGGGTTCGGGAGAGCGTGGAGCCGGTCGAGGGCGTCTGTGATCACATCGGTCCAGGGCCAGTGCGCCGCGAGGCGGAGGATGCGGCGGCGTCCGGTGGTGACGAGTTGGCCGGCGGTGGAGAACAGGCGAAGCCGCAGGCGGCGAGGTTCCCAGCGGCGGGCTTTGCCGGTCAGCGCGAGCAGGGGCATCCACGCGAGCAGGTCGAGCGCGATCTGGACGATCTCCAGCCAGATCTGGTTCTGTGCGGCGTCCTGAAGGGGCAGGTTGCGCAGGCCGGTGGCGCGGGCGGCGCGGATGCGGTCCTCGGCTCGTGCCCGCTGGCGGTGGCGCAGCTCCAGCCCTGCGATCGGCGCGTGGGCGGTGTTGGTGGCAAAGCACGTCAGGCGCATCCCGTCGGCGTCGGTGAAGCGCAACTGGGCGCCAAGGTGCGGACGTTCCTTCCTCACGATCAGCCGCATCCCCTTCGGCCAGCCATCCAGCAGGTTCCCGTCGAGTTCGGCCACCCAGGCGCCGTCCCGGATCTCACCACCAGGCTCGACGGCTGCCGTCCACGCGCTCGCGGGGATCTTCAGCACCGCGTGATGTATGGCGTCGGTGATGGTCATGCCGACCGAGTACGACAGCCAGCGTCCGCGCTGGGCGAGCCAGGCGACGAACTCGTGGGTGCCACCGCCGGAATCGCACCGGATCAGGGTCTGCCGTCCGCGTCGGTAGGGCTTGGGCAACTGGGCCAGGACCAGTTGGGCTGCGGTGATGTGGTCGCTCGCGGTGTTCGAGCCCGCGTTGCCTGGCCGCAGCAGGCCCACGACCGGTTCACCGGACCCGCCCTGGCCATGGTCGACGAAGCCCATCAGCGGGTGGTGTCCGAAGGTTTTCTTCCAGGTCGCGGTGGCGTCCTGCTTCTCGGAGTGCGCCAGGACGAGGACGCCGTCGATATCCACGATCACCTGCCCGCCGGCGTCCGGCGCTGCTTCACCGGCCAACCGCCATACTCGTTCGCGCACTTCGGCGCGGGCGGTGCGGAGCGCGGTCAGGGCGCGTTTCCCGCCCGCGGCGAGCGTGTCGATGAGCCGGGAGACTGTTGGGTCGGAGGCCACCGGCCCGAACACGGCCGGCTCGGCCCGCAGCATGCCGACATCGGCCAGACAGTCGCCACCGAGTGACCGCAAGTGCTACATCCAGCAGGATCTTGCCGGGATCGTGCACCGCCCGAGCCTTGTGCCAGGGCGCCAATGCCGTTGATATCGCCGCATCCAGACCGGTCTTGTTGACCGTCTTGACCAGCAGCACGGCCCCGGCCTGGGAGACCACCGACCGGCCGCCGCCCTCAACGCGGACATGCGGGTACGACCCGATACGCTTCTTCACCTGAGAAGTGCTTCTTTCCACGGAACGATCTGGACCCTCGACAAGTCCTATCGTTGCAGGTCAGGAGCACTTCTCGCGTTTCTGATCAAGCCTTGGACAGCCCACCTCGTGAAAGCGCGAGGCCCGACTCCTTGGGCCAAGAACACCGCCGCGAAGTGCTCAGCGCGATCACCAAAGTCGCCACCGCCCACGGCGTCACCGTCCTGGGCACGTGCCACACACTGGTGCGAGATGTAGCCCCGTGCGCGGGCAGATCCTCTACTTCCACCCGTCAAAGTCCGAGTACCTCAAGCGACCCACACGCATGTTCGGGTGCGGCCCCCCGAGCGTGGGTAGAGCCGCCAAATACTGCCGGTGGTCAGTTTCGGGTCGGTCATATCCCGCGATGGCGATCACTGCTGACAGGCGGGGAGTGAGATCACCGCACCTTTTCGCATGAACAGTTCAGTGCGCTACTGAACTACCCACTGAACTGTTTCGTGCGCAACTGAACTACTCACTGCGGTTCAACACCGCGACCGCTACTTCTTCTCGCGCCCCGGCAGGAACTCCTGCATCTTCGCCTTGAAGCCCTGCTTGACCACCGATCCCCGGTCCGAGTCGCCCTTCAGGATCGACGCGGCGGTCGCCTCCATCTGCTCCCAGGTGGCGTGCGGCGGGATCGGTGGGACGGCCGGATCGGTCAGGAACTCGATTACCGCGGGACCGTCCGCCTCCAGCGCGGCACGCCAGCCCGCCTCGACGTCCTCCGGCTTCTCCACCCGGATGCCGGTCAGCCCCAGGGAACGCGCGAACGCGGCGTACTGCACGTCCGGAATCGCTTGCGACGGCAGGAACTGCGGCGCGCCCTCCATGGCCCGCATCTCCCACGTGACCTGATTCAGATCCTGGTTGTTCCACACGGCGACCACCAGCCGCGGGTCCTCCCACTGGTGGCGGTACTTCGCCGCCGTGATCAGCTCCGCCATCCCGTTCATCTGCATCGCCCCGTCGCCCACCAGCGCGATCGCGGGCCGGTCCGGGTGCGCGAACTTCGCGCCGATCACGTACGGCACCCCGCAGCCCATCGTCGCCAGCGTGCCGGAGAGCGAGCCCCGCATGCCCGGCCGCATGGTCAGGTGCCGCGCGTACCAGTTGGCCGTCGAACCCGAGTCGGAGGCGACGATCGCGTTGTCCGGCAGCAGCGGGTCCAGGGCGCGGGCCACGTACTCCGGATTGATCGGGTCGGCGTCGAGTCCCGCCCGGCGCTCCATGACGTCGCGCCAGCGCGTCACGTTCGCGCACACCGTGTCGTACCACTCGCGCCCGCGCCCCTCCTCGATCAGCGGGATCAGCCGCTCCAGCGTGGCCTTCGCGTCGCCGACCAGGTTCACCTCGTACGGGTAGCGCATCCCGACCATGTGCGGATCGATGTCGATCTGCACGCCCCGCGCCTTGCCGAACTCCGGCAGGAACTGGGTGTACGGGAACGACGACCCGATGGTCAGCAGCGTGTCGCAGTCCCGCATCAGCTCGTACGACGGACGCGTGCCCAGCAGGCCGATCGAGCCGGTGACGTACGGCAGTTCGTCGCTGAGGACGTCCTTGCCGAGCAGCGCCTTGGCGACACCGGCGCCGAGCAGCTCGGCGATCCGCTCCACCTCGGCCCGCGCGCCCGCCGCGCCCTGGCCGACCAGGATCGCCACCTTGTCACCGGAGTTCAGGATCTCCGCGGCCCGGCGCACCGAGTCGTCGGACGGAACCGCCGTCCACGAACTGCGGTCCAGGCTGGAGGGCACCATCTTGAACTCGTGCGTCGGCGGCGAGTAGTCGAGTTCCTGAACATCACCGGGGATGATGATCGCGGTGGGGCAGCGGCGCGCGTACGCGGTGCGGATCGCCCGGTCCAGCACGTTCGGCAGCTGCTCCGGAACGGTCACCGTCTCCACGAACTCGGAGGCGACGTCCTTGTACAGCGTGTGCAGATCGACTTCCTGCTGATACGAGCCGCCCATCGCGGTGCGGTGCGTCTGGCCGACGATCGCCAGCACCGGGACATGGTCCAGCTTGGCGTCGTACAGGCCGTTCAGCAGATGGATCGCGCCCGGCCCTGACGTCGCCGTGCACACCCCGAGACGGCCGCTGAACTTGGCGTAACCGACCGCCTGGAACGCGGACATCTCCTCGTGCCGTGACTGCACGAAACGGGGCTGGTTCTCGGCCCGGCCCCACGCGGCGAGCAGGCCGTTGATGCCGTCGCCCGGATAGCCGAAGACCTGCTCGACCCCCCACTCGCGCAACCGCTCAAGGATGTGGTCGGAGACCTTGGTGCTCATGTACGACCTCCCGGACGCATGGGGACAGAGCCAGCAGTACGAGTCACCCTGCGCGACGGCGGAAAACCTGTCCGGGTTTGCGGGCGGGGGCCGGGGGCAGGCGCACCTCAGTGCTTCGGACAGGAGGCACGTCCGTGGGAGCGGCGCATCGCGCCGCCACCGGCGCTCCTGGTCCGTACAGGTGATGCGCTCCCACGGTGACCGTCCAACCCAGAGCACCTTCAAGGGAATTGCGACGCATCATGCCGATCCACACCAGCGCGAAGCAGCACCCCCACGACGACGCCCCCGACACCGCCGACGCCTTCCGCAGGCTCGCCACACTCCCCGCCGGCCCGAGCGCGACGCGCTCCGCGACGAGATCGTCGAGGCCTGGCTGCCCATGGCCGACCGCCTCGCCGGACGCTTCCGCAGCCGCGGCGAGAGCTTCGAGGACCTGCGCCAGGTCGCGGCCCTCGGCCTGGTCAAGGCCGTCGACCGGTACGACCCCGAGCTCGGCAACGCCTTCGAGAGCTACGCCGTGCCCACCATCACCGGCGAGATCAAGCGGCACTTCCGCGACCACATGTGGACCCTGCACGTACCTCGCCGCGTCCAGGACCTGCGCAACCGCGTCCGGTTCGCCTCGCAGGACCTGTCCCAGACCATCTCCGGCCGCCGGCCCACGGTGGCGGAGATCGCCGAGCACGCGAAGATGAGCGAGGAGGACGTCAAGACCGGCCTGGAGGCCCTGGAGAGCTTCACCGCCCTGTCCCTGGACGCGGAACTGCCCGGCAGCGAGGACGGATACTCCCTGAGCGACGCGCTCGGGTCGCCGGATCCGGCGCTGGACACGGTGGTCGATCGCGAGGCGGTGAAGTCGCGGCTGGCGGCGCTGCCGGAGCGGGAGCGGGCGATCCTGTACATGCGGTTCTTCGGGGACATGACGCAGAGCCGGATCGCCGAGGAGCTGGGGATCTCGCAGATGCACGTGTCCCGGCTGATCAGTCGGTGCTGTGGGCGGGTTCGGGAGCAGGTCATGCGGGATGTTGCGTAGCGCCTGGGGGTGTTCGCGGGTTGCGTGTGCGGGCCGGTCGTGGCTGGTCGCGCCCACGCGGCGGAGCCGCATGTCGGTACAGCCCCGCGCCCCTGAAGGACGTCCGATTTCACCCGGTTGAGTGACACTGTCCCGCCATTGGGGCCTCGCCGCGCGCGGCGTAGTAGGGGGCTAGCTGTGATGGCAGAAGGGCTTTCCTGCCGTCGCCCGAAGGAGTCCCCTCCATGCGCACCCGCCACGCACTCTCCGTCGCCGTCCTGGCCGGCTCCGCCCTGGTGGGCGTCGCGCCGGTCGTGTCCGCCGAACCCGCCGCCGAGGTCAGTCCGGCCACCGTGGAGCCCGGAGGGACGCTCACCATCTCGGTCAGCTGTGATCCGACCGGGGGGCCGCCGCCCGACAGCATCGACGCCACCTCGCAGGCCTTCGACGAGGGCACGGTCCCGCTGCGCAAGGTGACCGGCAACGACGACAAGGTGTCCGGCCCGGCCTACCGGGGGACGGCCCGCATCGCACCCGCCGAGAACTTCGAGGGCGATCCCGACGCCCTCGGCGAGGACTCGGCGTGGTCCGTCGACGGCACCTGCCCGGCCGCTCCCGGCGGGGAGGGCAAGCAATGGAGCGCGACGTTCACGGTGGCCCACGGCGGGGGCCACCACGAGCCGTCCCACGAGCCGTCCCACGAGCCGACGCACAAGCCCTCTCACCGGCCCACCCACAAGCCCTGCCCCGACGAACCGCGCGACGAGCCGCGGCACCACCACTCGGAGTGCGCGGAAGCGGTCGTCCAGCGCGGGGTACGCGCCGGAGACGGCGGTGCCTTCACCGACTCCGTGCCCGTCCTGGTCGCGGGCGGGGTGCTGATCGCGGGCGCGTTCGGTGCCGCCGTGCACCGGCTGTGCAACCGGGAGAGCGACCCGTACCGCTGACGCCCGGCGCGCACCACCGGCCCGCAAGCCCCCCGCTTCCCCGGCCCGGCCCGCTCATGCTGTGACCGTCACGACCCCGCCGGGCGCCCATGGCGCGGCGGTCCCGTGGGTACTCAGAGGCCGAGGGTACGGGCGAGGGCGACAGGACACGGCCCAGGCACTGCGGAGGTACGGATGCGGCGGACGGACCCGGAAGGCCACGGCCCCGTCCGATTCGGGCCGCCGCTCCCCGAGGACGGACTGCCCGTGCTGTCGGAGCTGTCCGCCGTGCTCGCCGCCGCGGCGTCCCGGGGCGGCCAAGAGCCGGTCGGCGGGGGGTCGGCCCTGCGGGAGTCCGCCTGCGGCTACTGGGACCGGCGCGGACTGCACTGCGACCCCGGCCGCGCGGCCGCCGCACCCGGCGCGCCCGCGCTGCTGCTCGCCCTGACCGCCGCCCTCGGCGGTGACGTCCTCGTGCCGAGACCCTGCGCCGCCTGGTGGGCGCCGTACGCCCGCCTGCTGGGACGCCCCGCCTTCCGTGTGCCGACCCCGCCGGAGAGCGGCGGGGTGCCCGACCCCTACGCCTTGCTGGAGACGGTGCGCCGGGTGCGTGCCGAGGGCGGTGATCCGCGCCTGCTCGTGCTGTCCGTCGCCGACGACCCCACGGCCACCGTCGCCCCTCCCGAGCTGCTGCACGAGACCGTCGAGGCCGCCCAAGGGGAGGGCCTGCACCTGGTCAGCGACGAGACCTGGCGCGACACCCTGCACGATCCGCACGACACCGTGCTGCTCAGCCCCGCCGAGATGCTGCCCGACCGGGTCACCGTCGTCACCGACCTGGCCGGTGCCCTCCTCCCGCCCGGCTGGCCGGCCGCCGTGGCCCGCTTCCCGGCCGGCGAGGACGCCGAGGACCTCCACGCCCGCGTGCTAGACGTCCTCACCGCGCTCGACGCCCGGGTCGCCGCTCCCGTCGCCTCGGCGGCCGTCTACGCCCTGCGGGAACCGGAAGCGGTCACCGCGCGCGTCGCCACCGCCGTGCGCCTGCACGCGCGCCTGGCCGCCGAGGCGCACGCCGCCGTCGTCGCCGCCGGAGCCCTCTCCCGGCCCCCGCAGGCCGGCCGCCATCTCTACGTCGACCTCACTCCGCTGCGCCCCGCGCTGAGTGCGCACGATGTCGGCGACGCACAGGAACTGGAGGACTTCCTCACCGCCCGTCTGGGCATGCCCGCGCCGGGCGGCCACCGCTTCGGTGACGAGCTCGAAGCCCCGCGCGTGAGGCTCTCGACCGGCGCACTGGTGGCCGGCTCCGACGCGGAACGCGCGGAATGCCTCACCTCATCCACGCCGTTGGAACTGCCGCACGTGCAACGCTCGTTGATCCAACTGAAGTCGGCCTTCGACGACCTCCGCGACGACGCTCAGCGATGGGAGCCTCCTCGATGACGCAGCAGTCCGAGTCGACCGCGAGCACGACCACTCGGGAAGCCGAGGACGCAGCCCTCCCGTCCCCCCTCGCGCCTCCGTACCCGCCGCTGGCCGAGCCGAGACCGCTGGCCGAGCGCCGGGTGTGGCCGCGCACCTTCCACGACCGGCTGACCGCCCCGCTCCCCGGCTTGCGGGCCATGGCCCGCTTCGCCCGCGAGGGCGCCGTGAGACCGGGCCCGGAAGGCCTCGCCGACATCCCCCGGCTCCCTTACGCACCCGGCCCGCTGCCCCGCGTCGACGCCCGCACGGTCGCCGTCACCTGGGCCGGACACGCCAGTTGGGTCCTTCAGATCGGCGGGCTGACCGTCCTCACCGACCCGGTCTGGTCCCGACGGATCCTCGGCACCCCGGCGCGCATCACCCCCGTGGGCGTCCCCTGGGAGGCGCTGCCGCGCGTCGACGCCGTCGTCATCAGCCACAACCACTACGACCACCTGGACGCCCCCACCCTGCGCAGGCTCCCGCGCGACACCCCCGTGTTCGTCCCGGCCGGCCTCGCCCGCTGGTTCCACCGCCGCCAGTTCACCCGTGTCACGGAGCTCGACTGGTGGGAGGCGGCCGAACTCGACGGTGTCCGCTTCGACTTCGTCCCGTCCCACCACTGGTCCAAGCGCACCCTCACCGACACCTGCCGCAGCCTGTGGGGCGGCTGGGTCCTGACCGACCGGGACGGGCAGCGCCTCTACTTCGCGGGCGACACGGGCTACGGCCACTGGTTCTCCCGCATCGGCCGCCGCTACCCCGGCATCGATCTCGCCCTCCTGCCCATCGGCGCCTACGACCCCCGCTGGTGGCTCAGGGACGTCCACTGCGACCCGGAGGAGGCGGTCCGCGCGGCCCGGGACCTGGGAGCGGCCAGGATGGCCCCCATGCACTGGGCCACCTTCGTCCTGTCGGCTGAACCGGTCCTGGAGCCCCTCACGCGGGTACGGGCGGCCTGGGAAAAGACGGGTCTGCCCCGAGAGAACCTCTGGGACATGCCGGTGGGCGCTTCGAGGGTGCTTTAGGTATGTCAGGGGCGCGGGCTGTGCCGATATGCGGCTCCGCCGCGTGGGCGCGGCCAGCCACACACAGCCCGCGCTCCGACGACGGCCACTGCCCCTACGGCGCTACCGAATCCGCCGCACCACAGTCGGCACCACGCTGATCAGCAGGGTCAGCGCGATCGCCGCGACCACACCCTTCCACGGCTCATCGAACAACGACCCCCCGAGGATCCCGATCAACTGATATGTCACCGCCCAGGCCAGACAGGCCGGCAGGTTCCCGCGGGAAAACCTCCGCATCGGCCACTTCGCCATCAGGCAGGCCAGCATCACCGGGATACGGCCCGCCGGCACCAGCCGGGACAGCACCAGCACCGCCACGCCGTGCTCGGCGAGTTTCGTCTGCGCCTGCTCCAGCCGGTCCTCGGGGGCCCGCGCCCGGATCGCCTCCAGCCAGCGCGAGCCGTTCTTCGACTTCATCCCGCGCCGCCCCAGCCAGTACAGCGCCGCGTCCCCGAGGAACGCCGCCAGCGACGCCGTCACGAACACCATCGCCAGCGAGAACGGCGCCGTCTGGTGGAAGGCGACCACGGCCGCCGAACTCACCAGCGCGCCCGTCGGGATCACCGGCACCAGCGCCCCGACCAGCACCAGTACGAAGAGCGTCGGATACCCGATCGCCTGCTGCGTGGACTCCGGCACCACGGCCGCCGGGGTGACGGCCGACGCCGCGAGCAGGGGCAGGCCGGCCTGCGCTATGGGCGCGCTCCAGATCACCGCGCGACCTCCAGGCGCACGCTCTCCCCGTGCCCGAGCCGGTGCACCGTCACGCCGGGCGCGTGCTTCGCCGCGAGCCGCACGAACTCGTCACCCGGCGCATGGAACTCGTGGGGGCGCACGGCGTCCATCCCGATCGGCCAGTACGTGCCGTAGTGCACCGGCACCGCACTGCGCGGCGCCAGCCGCGCCAGCGCCTGCGCCGCCCGGCCCGCGTCCAGATGCCCCTCGCCCAGGTACGGCCCCCAGCCGCCCACCGGCAGCAGCGCCACCTCGACCGGCCCGACCTCCTCGGCCATGTCGTCGAACAGCCCGGTGTCCCCGGCGAAGTACGTCCGGGCCTCGCCGGCCATGACGTAGCCGAGCGCGGGGGAGCGGTGCGGTCCCAGCGGCAGCCGGCGTCCGTCGTGCCGCGCGGGCACGGCCCGTACGACGATGTCGCCGACCGGGATCTCGTCCCCGGGCGCCACCTCGCTGACCCGCAGGTGCGCGAGCCGGCGCAGCCCCGGCACCGCCCGGCGCGCGCCCCGGGGCACGAGCAGGCGCGTGCCCGGAGCGAGCCGCATCAGCGACGGCACATGCAGGTGGTCGGCGTGCAGATGCGAGACCAGCGCGACATCCGCCTGGTGGGCCTCGGGAGGCGGCAGGTCCCCGCGTCGGCGGCGCAGGTGCGCGAGCCGGCGCGCGAACAGCGGATCGGTGAGCACGCGTACGTTCGAGTCCTTGACCGCGCAAGTGGCGTGACCCCACCAGGTGACCTCCACCGGCACTTCTTTGCCTCCTTCGCGCGACTCCCCGAAGCCTACGTGCAGGAGTAGGGTCGGCGACGAAACCAGAGGTGAGGGGGACGCCATGGTGCCGGTCCGGGTCACGGCGATCGCGAGCCTGACGCCGCTGGAGGAACTCGACGACGATCCGTTCCTGGTCGACTCCCGCAGCCAGCACGCGATGTGCGCCCGCTGGGCCGCCGAGCGGGGCTATGTGATCAGCCGGGAGTTACTGGTCCGGGGGCTGCGTCCCGACCACGGCGCGCTGTGGGACGGCGTCCGGCCCGGCCTCGACCTGTTCGTGGCGCCCAGCCGGAGAGTGCTGGAGAGCGCGCTCGCCTCCGTCGAGGAGTTCACCGCGGAGTGTGTGCGGCGCGGGGTGCGGGTCGAGACGGTGGGGCACGCGGAGCCGGCGTACGACGCGGCGATGAAGGCGTGCGTGCACCGCAGGCTGTCGATGCCGACCGCCGGCTGACGACGGGCGCTGACGCGACGGTCCGGGGGACGCCAGGCGTCCCCGGGGCGTTGTGGCACTGTGGGTGGGGGTCCGTGGTCGGCGGCGGGCCGGGACGTGAGGTGGCGGGGCGTGCGGGGCGTGCGGTGGCGACGGGTCGCCAGTCAGGTGGGGCGGAGCGTCGCCGTGTGGGCGGTCTCCACCCTCACCATGCTCGTGCTCGCCGGGATCCTGCCGGACTTCCGGCTCCGCTCGGCCGACGGTGACAGCGCGACCGACATCGCCGTCACGGCGGCCTTCGGCGCCGGCGCCTTCGGTGTGCTGTCGGCCGTGGTCTGGCCGTTGCTCGTCCGGCTCCTGCTCCTCGTACCGGCGCTCGTCCTCGGGCTGCTGGTGTTCTTCCTCAACGGCGCGCTGCTGCTGCTCGCCCTGCGCCTCGACCCCGGGGAGCGCGGCACCGCCGCCCCGGAGACCGCCGTCGTGGTCGCCGCCGTGATGTCCGCCGTGGCGTCCGCCACCGGCGCCGCCCTGGCCGTGCGGGACGACGACGCCTACCGCCGCCGGCTGTACCGCCTCTCGGACCGCCGCCGCCGAAGGTCCGGACCGCCCTGCCCGGCCAGCCCCGGCACGGTCTTCATGCAGCTCGACGGCGTCGGCCACGACGTCCTGCTGGACGCGGTCGGCCAGGGCCTGATGCCCACCGTCGCCCGCTGGCTCGGCAGCGGCGACGGCGGCCGCCCCACCCACCGGCTCACCTCCTGGCGCACCGACTGGTCCAGCCAGACCGGCGCCAGCCAGCTCGGCATCCTGCACGGCAGCAACCACGACGTCCCCGCGTTCCGCTGGTACGAGAAGGACACCCGCGAGGTGGTGGTCTGCAACCGCCCGACCAGCGCCGCCGAACTCCAGCGCCGCGCCATCGGATACGCGGGGCACGGCGGCCTGCTCGCCGTCGACGGCGCCAGCCGCGGCAACCTGTTCAGCGGCGGCGCCGGACAACAGGCCCTCGTGCTGTCCATCGCCGCCCGCCGCAGCCGGGAGAACCGTTCCCGCGCGGGCTACTTCGCCTACTTCTCCGACCCGGCCAACGCCGTGCGCACGGCCCTGTCCTTCGTCACCGAGGTGGGCCGGGAGATCGTCCAGTCCACCCGGGCCCGCCTCGCCAAGCAGCGCCCGCGCGTCTCCCGCGGCGGCCTCTACCCGCTCGTGAGGGCCTTCGCGACCGTCGTCGAGCGGGACGTCGTCGTGGCCGCCGTGACGGGCGACATGCTCGCCGGCCGCACCGCCGTCTACGCCGATCTCGTGGCCTACGACGAGGTCGCCCACCACTCCGGCCCGGCGAGCCGCGACGCGCAGAAGGTTCTCGAACCCCTCGACCGCTCCCTCGCGCTGATCGAGAAGGTCGCCGAGCACGCCCCGCGCCCGTACCGGATCGTCGTGCTGTCCGACCACGGCCAGAGCCCCGGCGAGACCTTCCGCTCCCGTTACGGCCTCACCCTCGGCGACCTGGTGCGGGCCGGCTGCGGACTGCCCGTGCCGCGCCGGGCGGAGCACACCCGCAGCGGGGCGGAGGCCCGCGCCGCCGTGCGCGCCGCCCTGCGCATCCCCGTCGAGGAGCACGGCGAGCAGCACCGCCCCACGCGCCGCTCGGAGCCGATCGTGCTGGCCTCCGGCAACCTCGGCCTGGTCTCCTTCCCGGACGTCACGCACCGCATGAGCAAGGAGGAGATCGACGCCCGCCACCCCGCGCTGCTGCCGACCCTCGCCAACCACCCCGGCATCGGCTTCCTGCTGGTGCGCAGCGAGGAGCACGGCGGGGTCGTCCTAGGCGCGTACGGCGCCCAGATACCGCTGGCCGACCTCGACGACAACCCGGGCCCGCTCGCCGCGTTCGGGCCGGGCGCGGCCGACGCGGTACGCCGTACACACTCCTTCCCGCACGCCGCCGACATCATGGTCAACTCCTTCCACGACCCGGCCGACGGCGAAGTCCTCGCCTTCGAGGAACAGATCGGCTCCCACGGCGGACTCGGCGGTGAACAGGGCAAACCCTTCCTGCTGTCGCCGCTCGGCTTCTCGCCGCCGGTCGACGAGGGGGAGGAACTCGTCGGCGCCGAACACGTCCACCGCGTACTGCGCCGCTGGATGGGCGAGTCGGACGGCCCCCAGGTGCCGCTGGAGAGCAGCGAGGAGCGCGCCGCCTGACATCGGGCTGCGTCCGGGGCGCCGTACGCACACACTGGTGCGGTTCGTCTTCCCCCACCCCTTTCGAGGAGAACCTGCGTTGCAGGCCGCCGTCATCGGAGGCAGCGCCGGAAACCGCGCCACCGACAACCCGCTCGTCCGGCCCATCGCCTCCGCGCTCGTCAACCGCCTCACCCACGTACACCTGGAGGCGTCCGCGACGGACTGGCTCGTCTGGGCCGCGAACAACGGCATCCACTTGGATCGTGGACCACCTCACCGACCGGCCCGGCCACCTGTGGTCCAAGCCGCCGAAGACGGTAGGGCGAGCCCTTCTCCACAGCGCGCACGGCATCACCAGCGCCGCAGTCAACGCCGATGCCGGCGAGAGCTACGTCAACCCGCTGCGCCGGTTCGAGGACGCGGAGCGGCGGTTCATCCTGGCCCACGAGATGCTGCACGCCGCCCTGCGCCACGGCGACTGCTGCGGCACCCGCTATTCCTACCTGTTCAACGTCGCCTGCGACTAACGTGATCAACGGCTGGCTGACCGAGATGCAGGTCGGCACCATGCCCGAAGGGCTGCTGCACGACCCGGAGCTCGCGGGCCCGTCCGCGGAGGAGGTCTACGACCGCAGCGCC
The DNA here is from genome assembly GCF_037055355.1 of Streptomyces sp. DG1A-41. Taxonomy (GTDB): domain Bacteria; phylum Actinomycetota; class Actinomycetes; order Streptomycetales; family Streptomycetaceae; genus Streptomyces. Next base: position 7,797,321 of record NZ_CP146350.1, read on the forward strand.
GGCGACCTGCGCCGCAAACGCCGCCCGGCCACCCTGCGTGGCAAGGGCGTCGGCGACGTCCTAGGCGGCCCGCTCGGCTCGCCCCGCGACTACGTCGACCTCGACGAGTCCTACCGCCGCGGCCTCGCCCAGAACCTCGACCTGCACCAGCGGCAGGAGCGCGGCTTCCTGCCCGGCGGCCTGGTCGAGGAGATCCACGCGCTCAGCCGTCCGCCGCTGCCGTGGGACGCGCGGCTCGCCCGCTGGTTCGACGAGTTCGTGCCCCGCCCGAGCCCGTGCGGTCCTTCGCCCGCCCCTCGCGGCGCCAGGCGGCCACGCCCGACATCCCGCGCGCCGGGCGGTACTTCCCGCCCGAGGAGACGCTGCAGCTTCGGCGTGGTCCTGGACGCCTCCGGCTCCATGGACCGCGTCCTGCTCGGCAAGGCACTGGGCGCCATCGCCTCCTGCGCCCAGGCCAGGGACGTACGGCCGCCCGGGTCGTGTTCTGCGACGCGGCCCGCACGACGCCGGCTGTCTGCCGGTCACCGAGATCGCCGGCCGGGTGCGCGGGCACGGCCGGGGCGGCACCGTCCAGCAACCCGGCATCGACCTGCTGCACCGCGCGGACGACGTCCCGCCCGGCGCGCCCGTCCCGATCACCACCGACGGCTGGTGCGACGTCCCGCGCGTGCGGCGCGAGCACGCGTACCCGACCCCACAGGGAGCGCGGCTGCCGTTCAGCGTCAGAGGGCCGGTCTTGCGCGTGAGTTGAACCGGAGTGTGATCGGATAGTGGCCAGGAACCCGGTCACGGTTCCGGATACTCATCGAAAGGATGCGACATGGCAGCCACACGCTCCGCACACACCGTTTGGGAAGGCAACCTCTTCAAGGGCAACGGTGTCGTCACCTTCGACTCCTCCGGCATCCTCGCCGAGCAGCCGGTCACCTGGGCGGCCCGCACCGAGGAGCCGGGCGGGAAGACCAGCCCGGAGGAGCTGATCGCCGCCGCCCACTCGAGCTGCTTCTCGATGGCCTTCTCCAACATCCTCGACAAGGCCGGCACCCCGCCGACCAAGCTGGTGACCTCCGCCGACGTCTCCTTCCAGCCCGGCGAGGGCATCACCGGCATCCACATCACCGTCGAGGGCACCGTCCCCGGCATGGACGAGGAGGCCTTCCTCGCCGCCGCCGAGGAGGCCAAGGTCGGCTGCCCGGTCAGCCAGGCCCTCAAGGCCACGCCCATCACCCTGACCGCCAAGCTTGCCTGACCGGCCCCACCCACGTCGCGCGGGCCCGCCCACCAGGCGCGGCCCGCGCGACGCGTCGGTTCGCCATCCGCGCCCGGGTATGAACCAGACGCCCTGACGCCGACGGTCCGGAAGGAACGCGATGCTGCCGGGAACGTCCACCAGCGCGACGGCGCTCGACTCCGCCACCCGCGACCGGACCCGCGTCCTGCTGCTGTTCAGCCTCTCCGGCCGGCTCCGCCCCCGGGACACCGCCCGAGGGGGTGTCCGCACAGTCCCGCCTGCCCGGCGACGCCCGGCACGCTCCCCCAAGCTCTTCGAGCAGGGGGACCCCCACTCGCCGCACCGGTCGAACACCCGCGTACAACCAGTACGCGTGCGTCCGCCCGGCCCTGCTCAGGCGGATCAGCACCCGCTCCGGCTCGCTGCTGCCGGCGTCCGACGACGCCGTGCCCGGCCCGCCGCCGCGCTCGCCCTCCGGGAGCCGACGACCATGACGCCACGCCCCGCCGTCTCCGCCCACCGGGGCGGCTCCGAGCGCGCCGGGCCCGCCACCTGGGAGGCGTACGAGGACGCGCTGGAGTCCGGCGCGGAGTACGCCGAGTTCGACATCCGCCGCACGAAGGACGGCGTCCTCGTCGTCTACCACGACCCCCGGGCCGGGCACACCGGGCCGCCGCTGGCCACGCTCACGCACGCCGAGCTGAGCGAGCGGGCCGGATACGACGTGCCGGTGGTGGACGAGGTCATGGCGCTGATCGCCGGGAAGCTCGTGGCGCACCTGGACCTGAAGGAGGTGGGCTACGAGCGGGAGGTGATCGACCGCGCTGTGGCCCTGCTCGGCGTGGACGGGCTCGTCGTGACGACGCTGGAGGACTGTTCCGTGGCCGCCGTCACCGAGGCCTTCCCCGGGGTGCGTACCGCGCTGTCCCTGGGGCGCGACCGCAGGGAGCTGGCCCTGGCCCGGCTGCCCGGGACCCGGCTGAGCGAGCTGTTCCCGGCCCGCCGCATCCGGGCCTGCGGCGCCCACGGCGTCGCCGTGCACCAGCGGCTGGCCAGGACCACCGTGCTGCGCGAGGCGACCCGGCACGGCCTGTTCACCATGGTGTGGACAGTCAACGACGACACCCTGATGCGGGCCTTCCTCGTCCACCCGCGCGTGGACGTGCTCGTCACCGACCGGCCCCGGCGGGCCGTGGCGCTCCGCGGGCCTATCACCCCTTTGCGGCATTGACAACAGCGCACTCAAGATTTGTGCTGGAAAGTGAGAGCGCCCTGGCGGAAGGGGACAGCGATGGGACGTGCGGTCGGAATCGACCTCGGAACCACGAACTCGGTGGTCGCCGTGCTGGAAGGCGGCGAGCCCACCGTCATCGCCAACGCGGAGGGGGCCAGGACCACACCCTCGGTCGTGGCGTTCGCCAAGAACGGAGAGGTGCTGGTCGGTGAGGTGGCCAAGCGGCAGGCCGTGACGAACGTGGACCGGACCGCCCGCTCGGTCAAGCGCCACATGGGTGACGCGCACTGGCGCTTCCCCGACCACGGCGACATCGACGGCACCCGCTACCGGGCGCAGGAACTGTCCGCGCGGGTGCTCCAGAAACTGAAGCGGGACGCGGAGTCCTACCTCGGGGAGGACGTCACCGACGCGGTGATCACCGTCCCGGCGTACTTCGACGACGCCCAGCGGCAGGCGACCAAGGAGGCCGGTGAGATCGCGGGCCTGCAGGTGCTGCGGATCATCAACGAGCCGACGGCGGCGGCGCTGGCGTACGGGCTGGACAAGGACAACGACCAGACGGTACTGGTCTTCGACCTCGGCGGCGGCACCTTCGACGTGTCGCTGCTGGAGATGGGCGAGGGCGTCATCGAGGTGAAGGCCACCAACGGCGACACCCACCTCGGCGGCGACGACTGGGACCAGCGGATCGTCGAGTACCTGGTCAAGCGCTTCAAGGGCCAGTACGGCGTCGACCTCGCGGGCGACAGGATGGCGGTGCAGCGGCTGCGCGAGGGCGCCGAGAAGGCCAAGATCGAGCTGTCCAGCTCCACCGAGACGACGATCAACCTGCCCTACATCACGGCCTCCGCCGAGGGGCCGCTGCACCTCGACGAGAAGCTGACCCGGGCCCAGTTCCAGGAGCTCACCGCCGACCTGCTCGACCGCTGCAAGGCGCCCTTCCACCAGGCGGTCAAGGACGCAGGGGTGAAGCTCTCCGCGATCAACCACGTCATCCTCGTCGGCGGTTCCACGCGCATGCCCGCCGTCACCGAACTGGTCAAGGAACTCACCGGAAAGGACCCGCACAAGGGCGTCAACCCCGACGAGGTCGTGGCGCTCGGCGCCGCGCTCCAGGCGGGCGTCCTGCGCGGTGACGTCAAGGACGTGCTGCTGCTCGACGTCACCCCGCTGTCCCTGGGCATCGAGACCAAGGGCGGCATCATGACCAAGCTCATCGAACGCAACACGACGATTCCCACCCGGCGTTCGGAGATCTTCACCACCGCCGCCGACAACCAGCCCTCGGTCGGCATCCAGGTCTACCAGGGCGAACGGGAGATCGCCGCGTACAACAAGAAGCTCGGCGTCTTCGACCTGACGGGCCTGCCGCCGGCGCCGCGCGGTGTGCCGCAGATCGAGGTTGCCTTCGACATCGACGCCAACGGCATCATGCACGTCTCCGCCAAGGACCTGGCGACCGGCCGCGAGCAGAAGATGACCGTCACCGGCGGCTCGGCGCTGCCCAAGGAGGACATCGACCGCATGATGCGCGAGGCCGAGCAGTACGCGGAGGAGGACCGCAAGCGCCGCGAGGCCGCCGAGACCCGCAACCAGGCCGAGCAACTCGTCTACCAGACCGAGAAGTTCCTCCGTGACAACGGCGACAAGATCCCGGCCGACACCAAGGCCGAGGTGGAGTCGGCCGTCGCCGAAGTGAAGGGCCGGCTGGAACAGCAGGCGGACACCGCCGCCCTGCGCACCGAAGTCGAGAAACTCGCCTCGGTCAGCCAGAAGATGGGCCAGGCGATGTACGCCCAGGCCCAGCAGACACCGACCGAGGAATCCTCCGGCACCCCGCGCGAAGAAGAGGGAGTCGTCGACGCGGAGATCGTGGACGAGGAGAAGGAGCAGGGAGACCAGAAGGGCGGGGCGGCCTAGACTTCCCCATGAGCGGCCTGGCTCTCCGCGGGCGGCAGAGTCGCGTACACGGCGTCGACGACGGACGCGTACGGAGTGCCGGAGTCGGCCAGCCCGGAGCGCAGTCGCTCCAGTCCGGCGCGGTGCTCCGTCAGCAGGACGGTGTTGCCGGTGCGGGCGGTGAACTCCAGTACCGCGGGCAGGAAGTCGGGCAGCTCCTCGCCGGTGAGCTCCAGGCCGTGGGAGCTGTAGAGCTCCTGGAAGCGGGTCGGCGAGAACCCGCGCCAGCGGCTCAGGTACAGGCTGTGGCCGTCCGCGCTCTCGAAGACCTGGAGGTAGTGGGCGGCCAGCTCCCGCGGCTCGGTGACGGCCGCGTGGTCGGCGAACTCCCTGAGCTGCGGGGCGGCTTCGCGCAGCAGCGGCAGCCGGGCGTGGAAGTCGTCGCCGGGATACGTGAGGCACAGCGCGGCCGCCTGGTACAGCAGCTCGAAGCCGGGCATCTGACCTCCTTGGCGTGCGCTGGTGCCGCGCTCCGTGCTGACGACGCTAGGGGGGTGCGGGGGAGCGCACCCGTCGGCGACGCCCGTACGGGTCACGGCCTGGCGCGAGGGGCCTCGCTCAGTAGGTCGCGCGGTACTCCCGCAGGAGCTTTTCCGTGCGCTGCGTGGAGGCGGCGCCCGCCGTCATGTGGTCGAGGACCTCCAGGTGCGCGGAGACCTCCTTGCGGGAGTCGAGGTAGAGCGCGCCGGTCAGGTACTCGGTGAAGACCATGTCGGGCAGTTCTGGCTCGGCGAAGCGGAACAGGGAGAACGGCGCGTACGTCCCTGGATGCGGACCGTCCTTGAACTCGGCGATCTGGAGCGTGACACGGTCCCGCCCGGAGTACTCCAGCAGCTTGTCCAGCTGGTCCTGCATCACCTGGCCGTCGACGCTCACCGGCCGCCGCAGCACCGTCTCGTCCATGATCACCCACAGGTGCGGCGGGTTCGCCCCCTCCAGCAGCCGCTGCCGCTCCATGCGCAGCGACACATGCCGCTCCACGGCCTCCGGCCCAAAGTTCCCGATGGTGCCGGCCTCCAGGACGGCACGCGCGTACCCCTCGGTCTGCAACAGCCCCGGCACGAAGTGCGGCTCGTAGGACCGGATGATCCGGGCGGCGCCCTCCAGGCTCACGTACAGGCTGAACCACTCCGGCAGCACGTCGTGGAACCGCTGCCACCAGCCCGGCCGGTTCGCCTCCTCGGCGAGCTCGACGAACGAGGTCACCTCGTCGTCCGGCACGCCGTACGCCGTCAGCAGGATCTGCACGTACGGGATCTTCAGCGCGACGTCGGCGGTCTCCATGCGCCGGACCGTCGCGGGGGCGACGCGCAGCACCCGGGCGGCCTCGTCACGACTGAGGCCCGCCGCCTCGCGCAGCTCCTGAAGCCGCTTGCCCAGCACCACCTGACCCACGGTGGGTGCGGCCCGCCGTTCACTCACGCCACGCCTCCCCAACGTGCCCAAGCCTGCGATCAGTCTGTCACGTTCCGCCGACAGTCTCACAGGGCCGCGGGCGAGGAGATCGCGAGAACGGACGAGTCGCCGGGGCATTACCCCGCGGGTAATCGACCGGGCGCGCACGGGACGGGATCGTGAACGCACCGGATCCCGGGCCGGCGCACTCCGGCCCGGGACCCGGTACCCCGCCGCCGCACCACGACCCGATGGAGAGTGACGCACCATGTCCGCGACCCCGCTCGCCACGCTCGCCCGTACCCCTGCGCCGCAGTCGATGCTGCGCCGCTTCCTCGCCCTGGACGCGGCGGTGACCGGCGCCAACGCGTTCGCCTACCTAGCGTTCTCCGGCCCGCTCGGCCGGTTCCTGGGCGTGGACTCCACGCTGCTGCTCGCACTGGGCGCGTTCCTCACCGCCTACGCGGCGGGCGTGGGCCTGCTGGCCGCCCGACGGCAGCCGCCGGCCCTCGGCGTGCGGGCGGTCGTCGAGGCCAACCTCGCCTGGGCGGCGGTGAGCCTCACGGCCCTGGCGCTGTGGCTGACGCCGAGCACGGCGGGCGCCGTGTGGACGGTGCTCCAGGCCCTGACCGTGGCCGGGTTCGCCGCCCTCCAGTACATGGCGTTGCGGGCCCGTCAGGGCAGCAGCGACTGAAGGTACTTGACCGTCGCCGGGTCGGCCGGGAGGAGCGTCTCGATGGCCAGCTCGGCGACGGTCACGTCCATCGGTGTGTTGAACGTGGAGATCGAGGAGACGAACGACAGCGTCCGCCCCTCGTGCTCGATCCGCAGCGGCAGCGCGAAGTACGGCACCGGCTCCGCGGGTTCGTCCGCCGGATCCGCCTCGGGCACCGGATACGCCGCCACCTCCTCGTACAGCGCCCGCAGCGGCTCGGAGCGGTGCAGCGCGATCTGCCGCTCCATCTGCTCCAGCAGGTGATCGCGCCAGGCGCGCAGATTGCGGATGCGCGGCGCCAGCCCCTGTGGGTGCAGGGCGAGCCGCATCGCGTTCAGTGGCGGTTCGAGCAGGGACGCGCAGACGCCGTCGACCAGCGTCGTGATCCCCCGGTTGGCCGCCACGACGTTGTACACCGCGTCCACCACCAGCGCCGGATACGGCTCGTAGCCGCTGATCAGCCGCTCGATGCCCTCGCGCAGCGCGCCCAGCGCCGGATCGTCCAGCGGCGTCTCCGGGAAGCGCGGGGCGTAACCGGCCGCCAGCAGCAGCGCGTTGCGCTCCCGCACGGGGACGTCCAGGTGCTCGGCGAGCCGCAGCACCATCTCCTCGCTGGGCCGGGAGCGGCCCGTCTCGACGAAGCTGATGTGCCGGGCCGAGGAGTCCGCGCGCAGGGCCAGCTCCAGCTGGCTGACCCGGCGCCGCTCCCGCCAGGCCCGCAGCAGCGGCCCCGCGCCCTGGCCGGTGGTGGACGGATGAGTGGTCATGCCGGGACCGTAGTCGAGAACCGGTCGCGCCGGACAGGCACACCGCTGCGACCAGGGCCTCGGGCGCCCCGCTGTGGCAGGCTGAGAAGGAAGAAGAGGACACCGGCGTCAGGGAAGGAGCGCAGCCCATGCCCGTCGAACCGCTGTCGCTGAAGGAGATCGAGGACCGGCTGGCCGAGCTGCCGGGCTGGTCGCTCGACGGGGACCGCCTCACCCGCTCCTACCGGCTCGGCTCGCACTTCGCGGCGACGGCGATGGTCGTGCACATCGCCCAGGTCCAGGAGGAGCTCGACCACCACTCCGACCTCACGCTCGGCTACCACTCGGTGTCCCTGTCCGTGCACACGCACAGCGCGGGCGGCGCCGTCACCGAGAAGGACTTCGAGCTCGCCCGCAAGGTGGAGGACCTGGCCCCCGGGCACGGGGCACACTGACCGCGTGCTCGACTACGACAAGGAAGCGGAGCGGTACGACGCCTCGCGCGGCGGCGAGCCCAGGGCGGCCGCCGCCGCGGCAGCGGTGCTGAGCCTCGTGCCGCCTCACGCGCGCAGCCTGCTCGACGTCGCCTGCGGCACCGGCATCGTGACCCGCCGACTCGCGGCCACGCGCGACGGCATGCGGGTGACCGGCGTGGACCTCGCCCCGGCGATGGCCCGGCAGGCCGCCTGGCCTGCCCGGTGCCGTGGTGCTCGCCGACAGCCGTCGGCTGCCCTTCCGGGACGCCGAGTTCGACGCCGTGTGCAGCGTGTGGCTGCTGCACCTGGCCGCCGGGCCCGCCGACGTCCGGACCATCATCGGAGAGTGCGCCCGGGTGCTGCGGCCCGGCGGCGTCTACGTCACCACGGTCGACAAGGCCGCCTCCCACAACGTGGGCAGTGACATCGATGTCGTCCTGTCCTCCCGCCCGCCCAGCCAGGTCCGGGACGCCGCGGCGGACGTCGAGTCCTGCGCCGCCGACCAGGGCCTGGTCACGGCCGGGCAGGCCCGCTTCCGCGGCCACGGTCAGGGCCGCAGCCCGCGCCGTACGGTCGCCGACCTGCGCCGCGGCTGGTTCGTCACCCTGCCGCCCGGCGACCCGCTCGCCGACGGCTTCGCCACCCGGCTGGCGGAACTCCCCGACCAGGACAGACCCCGCCCCGACCCCTTCTTCACGCTCCGCGCGTTCCGGAAGCCGTGAGGGGCCTCAAGCCCGTGTGAGCTCGTGATCCAGCACTCGCTCCGGCCGGGGAACTGCTCGAACTGGCGGAGCGGTACGGCAACTCCCGCGTTCGCGGCGGCGACTGAGAGGCGGAACCCGCCCGTCCTTACAGGAGGTCCGTCACGTGAAGCACCCGCACAGGCACCGCAGACGCCGCCTGCTCCTCCCCGTCGCCGCCGTCACGGCGGCACTCGTCGGCGCCGGCCTCACCACGTTCGCCACCGACGACGCCGCCGAGGCCGCCACCGCCCGGCAGGTCGAGAAGCTGGACCGGGGTGTGGTCAGCGTCCACACCGGCAGCGGCAACCTGGTCAGCTGGCGCTGGCTGGGAACCGACCCGAACGACGTGTCGTTCAACGTGTACCGGGCAGGTACGAAGGTCAACCCGACCCCGATCACCGGCTCGACGAACTACTTCCACTCCGGCGCCCCCTCGCACGCCGACTACACCGTCCGCGCGATCGTGAACGGCGTGGAGCAGGGCGACTCGGTGCACGCGATCCAGTTCCGCACCGGCTACAAGGACGTCCCCATCTCCCCGCCCGCGGGCGGCACCGCCCCCGGCAACTCGGCATACACCTACGAGGCCAACGACGCCTCCCTCGGCGATCTCGACGGCGACGGCGCCCTGGACATCGTCCTGAAGTGGCAGCCGACCAACGCCAAGGACAACTCCCAGTCCGGCTACACCGGCAACACCATCGTCGACGGCATCAAGCTCGACGGCACCCGGCTGTGGCGCATCGACCTGGGCCGCAACATCCGCTCCGGCGCGCACTACACCCAGTTCCAGGTGTACGACTACGACGGCGACGGCAAGGCCGAGGTCGCAATGAAGACCGCCGACGGCACCCGGGACGGCACCGGCGCGGTCATCGGCAGTTCCTCGGCCGACCACCGCAACTCCAGCGGCTACGTCCTGTCCGGCCCCGAGTACCTGACCATGTTCAACGGCCAGACCGGCAAGGCGATGGGGACCGTCGACTACGTCCCGGGCCGGGGCAACGTCTCCTCCTGGGGCGACAACTACGGCAACCGTGTCGACCGCTTCCTGGCCGGCACGGCCTACCTGGACGGCGCCCGCCCGTCGCTGATCATGGCGCGCGGCTACTACACCCGTACGGTGATCGCGGCCTGGGACTGGCGAAACGGTGCCTTCACCCGCCGCTGGACCTTCGACACCAGCTCCTCCACCAACAGCGGCAAGGGCTACGACGGCCAGGGCAACCACAGCCTGTCCGTCGCGGACGTCGACGCGGACGGCAAGGACGAGATCGTCTACGGCGCGATGACCGTGGACGACAACGGCAACGGACTGTGGACCACCAAACTCGGCCACGGCGACGCCGGTCATGTCGGGGACCTGAACCCCTCCCGAGCGGGCCTGGAGTACTTCAAGGTCTCCGAGGACTCCAGCAAGCCCGGCTCCTGGATGGCCGACGCGCGCACCGGCCAGATCCTGTGGCAGACGGCGTCCGGCTCCGACAACGGCCGCGGGGTCGCCGCCGACGTCCATGCCGGAAGCCCGGGTGCCGAGGCATGGTCCGCCGCCGACACGACCCTGCGCTCGGTGACCGGCGCGTCCCTGGGCCGGGAGCCGTCCAGCGTCAACTTCCTGTCCTGGTGGGACGGCGACCCCGTGCGCGAACTCCTCGACGGCACCCGCATCGACAAGTACGGCACCTCCGGCGACACCCGCCTGCTGACCGGATCCGGGGTCTCCTCCAACAACGGCACGAAGTCCACGCCCGTCCTGTCCGGCGACATCTTCGGCGACTGGCGCGAGGAGGTCGTCTGGCGCACCAGCGACAACACGGCGCTGCGCATCTACTCGACCCCGCACGAGACCAGCACGAAGATCACGACCCTGCTCCACGACACCCAGTACCGCACGGCCCTGGCCTGGCAGAACACGGCCTACAACCAGCCCCCGCACCCGAGCTTCTTCATCGGCAACGCCATGCCGACGGCTCCACGGCCGACGGTCTACACCCCCTGAGAAAGCCGAGGGCGTATGCCGTCTGAGGCATACGCCCTCAAAAGCACGGTCAGGCCACCGTGCAGCTCTGGTCACCCAGCTTGAACGCCGTCGGTTTCGTGTTCGTTTCCGAGGCGTTCGCCGTGAAGCCGAAGCTCACGGACGAGCCCGCCGCCACGCTGCCGTTCCAGCCGACGTTCTTCGCCGTCACCGTCGAACCCGACTGCGCGGCCTCGGCGTTCCATGCCTGGGTCAGCTTCTGACCGTCGGTGAAGGACCAGGCGAGGGACCAGCCGTTCCACGGGGTGCTGCCGGTGTTGGTGAGCTGGACGTCCGCCTGGAAGCCGCCCGACCACTGGCTGGTGACCTTGTACGTCACCTTGCAGGTGCCGGCCGGGTCGGGCCCGGGCCCGGGACCCGTGGTGCCGCCGTCGGAGCTGTCGCCGTAGATGACGCCACGGCCGTTGGTCGCCACGTACACCCGGCCGTACACCCTCGGGTCACCGGTGATGGCCGCGCCCGTCCAGCCCCACTGGTGGGCGTCGTCGTTGATGCGCGTCCAGCTCGCGCCCTTGTCCGTGGAGCGGAAAATGCCGCGTACGCCGCCGATCTTCGCGCTGGTGTACAGCGTCTGGTAGGAGGCGCCGGGTGCCGCCTTGCCGAAGCCGATGGTGTCGGCCTGTTCGACGTTCGACAGCTTCGTGAAGCTCGTGCCGCCGTCCGTCGAGTGCCACAGGCCGTACGCCCCGTCGCTCGCGCCGCCCGCCAGCCAGACGTCGCCCTTACCGCCCGGCAGCGCCTTGAAGCGGACACTGTCACCGCCGGGCAGCCCCGTCGCCGGTGACTCCTTGAATGTCGCGCCCCCGTCCGTACTGACGTAGAACTTCCCGGACTTGAAGCCGTAGAAAGTCTTCGGGTCGACCCGGTCGGACTCGACGATCGCCCCGGAGGGGATCCCGCCGGACGCCTGCCACGACGTGCCGAAGCCTGTCGCGTGGTGCACGCCGGCGCCCTGCGGGCTCCACACGAACCGGCTGCCGTCGGCCGCCGCCGCGACCGTGCCGCCGCCGCTCACGCCCGATGGGTCGGTCCCCGCGAACCAGTTGGCGCCGTTGTCCGTCGAGAACGAGATGTGCGGACCCGAGTCGAGGTTGCCGACCCGGACGACCGTGTTCGGGTTCGACTCGGCGAAGTCCAGACTCGTCGTCGTCGTGAAGTTCGGCTGCGTGAACATCATCGACGGGACCTTCGTCAGGTCCGTGTGGCGGAAGCCGCCGATGTCACCCAACGCGCTCAGCAGCGGGGCGCCCGACGGCGGTGACGCGAGGTCGTTGACCGCCGTCTCCTCCAGCCCCTGCACCATCGGCTTGATGGCGAACTTCCCGCCGCTGTCCCAGTTCGTGAGGTTCTCGGTGCCGTAGATCGTCGCACCCGTCCCGTACATCATGCGGTTGGAGTTGAACGGGTCGATCTCCAGGGCTTCCGTCATCCACCCGAGCTTCGGGGTCTGCTCGGGCGGCTGCGGGTTCGCGCCCCAGGTCAGCCACGGCGAGGACGAGACGTCCATCGTGTAGCGGTTCTCGCGGTTGGGGTACGACGTGTAGTCCCACGCCTTGGTCCAGGTCGCGCCGCTGTCCGTGGAGCGGAAGATCTGCGTGTCCGGCCACCAGGCGCTGTACGCGGTCGCCATCACCGTGCCCGGCTTCTGCCGGTCCACCGTCAGCCCGCTGAAGCCGTAGAACGTGTCGGCCTCCGCCACCGGGCTGATGTTCGTCCAGGCGCCGGTCCCGGTCGCGTACCGCCACAGCTGACCCTTGCCGCCGTCGTACGGGCCGCCCTTGTCGCTGTAGGCGAGGTACAGATGGCCGTTCTTGGCGTCCAGGACGCCCTTGTGGGCGAGATGGCCGGTGGGCTGCCCGGCCAGCCGCTGCCAGGTCGCGCCCGCGTCCGTCGAGCGGTACACCGCGTTGTCCTTGTCGGCGACCCCCACGTAGATCGTCTTCGTGGCGTTGCCGGAGGTGCCCGTGGACTCGTCGAAGGTGACCCAGACGATGCCCTGGTTGTCGCTGGAGTAGCCGGACGTGTCGCTCGGGTCCGCCACGTAGTTGCCGACGTTGGGGAAGTTCGTCACCTGCGACCAGGTCACGCCCGAGTCCGTCGACCGCCACAGCCCCTTGCCGCTGGGCGCGCCCAGATACAGCACGCTGTTCCGGTTCGGGTCGACGGCCAGCCGCTCGCCCATGCCCCGCCCCGGCATGTTGCCGCCCAGCTTGAACGGCAGACTCGCCTTCTGCCAGCTCGCCCCCCGGTTGGAGGAGCGCATGACGGCGCCGTTCTTCGGATCCCAGCTGTTGGTGTACGTACCGACCGCCGCGTACACCTTGTCCGGATCGACGGAGTCGGACGCGAGGCTGACGACCCCCGTGTGCCCCCAGTCGTCCCAGCCGACGGAGTCCAGCAGCGGCGTCCAGGTCTTCGTAGATTCCTGCCAGCGGTAGGCACCGCCGATGTCGGTCCGGGCGTAGGCGAGGTTCTTCTCACTGCGATTGAAGACGATGCCGGGGACAAATCCGCCGCCGTCGATCCGGGCGTTCTTCCAGGTGTAGGTATCGGCGGCGATCTTCGTCGACGGCGGGTCGGCGGCCAGGGCGGCGGGAGCGCCCGACAACAACCCGGCCGCCAGCGCGAGCACGACCGTGAGAATACGGGTTCTTCGCACGGTGGGGGTCCTTCCGTGAGGGGGAACGTGCGAGAGCCGGGCGGCCCCCAGTGCGGGTGGGGACCGCCCGGCCGGTCGGTCCCGTCGTCAGGTGACGAAACCACGAACGCAGAGCTTCGGACGCACCTTTCTCGGGAGCGCGGGGAACTGCGCGACCAGCCACACACCGGCCCGCAGATTGCAACCGCCGAACCCGCGGAGCGCCCGGCGGGGACTATTCGAGAAGCTCCGCGTACGAGCCCATGGCCAACGCGATATCCGCCTGAGCCCAGAACCGGTGATACGTGAACGACGGCACCGCACCGCCCGCGAGATAACTCTCGATCTTCGACCAGGCGGGATCGTCCTTGTAGAAGGACCGGATCGAGTCGAACGTCGACGACGAGTTGATCGCGTCACCGTTCGGCATCGTCCCCGTCCAGCCGCTCGGGATGTACACCGGGTCGTCGAACCGGTTGTAGTCCGCGCGGGTCTCCGGGACGGCGATCCCGAGATCGTCCTGGTGGTTCGCCCACATACCGTCCAGCAGCTTCTTCGCCGCCGCCGCGGCCTCCGTGTCACCGGAGCGGTCGGCGTAGTACGTCAGGGTCTTGGCATACGCGGCCGCCACCCCGACGTCGTTCGTGTAGTCCACCACGCTGACGTGCAGCCCGCTGTTGGAGCCGGGGCTCGAGGCGTTCCAGGTGTCGGGCTGGCCCGACCACTGGAGCGTCGACGGGATGCGGAACGTGCCGTCCGGGTTGAACGTGGTCTTGGACAGCGCCCAGTCGACCCACTTGTCGAGGACCGTCTTGGCCTGCGCGTTCCCCGTCTGCTGGTACAGCTCGGCGACCCGCTCCATGGACCACGCCTGGAAGCCGAACCACTGGTTGGACGGCGGGTCGTGGTACACGGGCTTCTCGTCGTAGTACATGCCGTAGAACGTCGACTTCCCGGCGGGCGGGGTCGCGTACCGGCCCGCCCAGCTGTTGGTCGCGCCGCCGGCGATGGCGCCCTCGTCCGACTGGAGCCAGCGGTAGAACTCCAGCTGTCGGTCCATGGACTTGGCCCAGTCGGCCGCGCCCGTCGCCGACTTGGGCTTCAGCGGGGCGTAGTTGCTCAGCGCGTAGGCGGCCAGCGGGTTCTGGTAGCCGCCGTGGGCGTGGCTGGAGCCGATGCGCCAGGCCCAGCCGGCGCTGGTGTCGGTGGCGCCGCCCCAGGCGTAGTACCAGGACATCAGGTACATCGAGGCGTCCTTGCCGGTGCCCGCCGGGCAGGTCGAGGGTCCGACGCAGTTGCCGATCTTCTTGAAGTACTTGTCGAACATGGAGTAGCGCAGGTAGTCGCCCATCTTGGCCGCCTTGGCGACCGTCGCGGAGACCTGCCCGCCCTTGCCCTGGTCCTTCGCCCACAGGTCCGCCCAGTAGGCGGCCTGCACGGCCCGCGCGTCGGCGTCCGGCGCGTTGGTGAACTTCCACTGCTTGGCGTAGGAGGCGTCACCGGTGAACAGGTCCAGATAGCCGTTCTTGCCGCCGTACTTGAAGGCGTCGCAGGTCGGCTGCGGCACCGTCTCCCACACCGACTCCTGCGAGCCGCGCTGGAAGGTGTTGATGTACGACGGGCCGGTGTCCGAGGGGCCCGCCTCGCACTTGCCGGGCGAATTGCCGTAGCCGTACACGTTGTCGACGTCCTGGAGCCAGTGCATGCCGTAGACGTCGTCCGTGCCGTACGCGCTCTTCAGCTCGGCCGCGATCGGGTCCGGGCCCACCGAGACACCGGTGTCGAGCTTGGCCGGGTACTCGTTCGGCGTGTCCAGCTCGGGCGCGTAGGTCGCCGGCTTGGAGGGGTTGTAGAAGGAATTGGTCGGCTGGTCGGCGCGGGTGGGGATCATGTACTTCTCCATGAGGTCCCACGCCCCGTTGAACTTGGACCAGTCACCGGTCACCTTGCCGTACATGGCCTGGAGCCACAGGAGGTAGCTGTACGCCTCCGAGGTGGTCTCGTGACCGTGGTCCGGCGCCTCGACGATCAGCGTCTCGACCGAGTGGTAGGGAATGCCCTCGGGGGAGAAGTAGCCGTTCGCCGGGTTGGTGATCTTCCCGTAGAGCTCCAGGAAGCGGGCGTCGTACGCCTTGGTCGCCGCCAGCTGGGTGACGGTGACCGAGGCCTTGGCGTGACCCGCGGCCGTCGACTCGAACACGGCGGAGCCGGTACCGGAGTTCGCGGCCGTGACGGTCACCTTCTGCGCGGTGTTCCAGTTCTGCGGGGTGAAGGTGAGCGAGGCGCCGCCGGTGACCGACAGGCCCGAGTTGCCGCTCGCCCGGGCCGACGTCACCGTGACGTTCGAGGCCGGCTGCTTGGACAGCTTCACCTCGTACGTGCCCGACTTGCCGGACTGCACGCCGAGTTGGAGCGGCGAGGCGACGACGGTGGGGCCGGAGGCGACGGTGATGCCGACCGGGGTGGAGTCGGCGGAGGCGCCCGTGCTGTCGTACGCCTTCGCCACCAGGGAATGGCTGCCCACGGCCAAGTCCGAGACGGACAGCGCGTAGGGTGCGCTCGTGTCCGTGCCCAGCAGCTTGGTGTCGTCGTAGAACTCCACCTTGCTGATCGTGGCGTTGTCCGCGGCGGCCGCGGTGGCCGCCAGCGGGACCGCCTCACCCTGGGTGTAGACGGCGCCGGCGGCCGGGCTGGTCAGCACGGCGATCGGCGGCTGGTGCGCGCCGGTGCAGGAGGTGCCGTTGACCGTGAAGGACGTGGGCGCGGCGTTGCTGCCGCTGTAGCTGAACTGGGCGCCGGTGGACACGGCGGCGCCCGCGGCGACGCGCCCGTTGTGGGAGGCGTTCTTGACGGTGATGGTCTGACCGGACTGCGACCACGTGCCGTTCCAGCCGTTCCCCAGCTTCTGGTTGCCGGAGTAGGCGTACGTCAGCGTCCAGCCGTCGATGGGGTCCGTGCCGCGGTTGGTGAGGGTCAGGTCCGCGGTGAAGCCGGAGCCCCAGTCGTTGGTCTTGTAATCGACACTGCACTGAAGTGCGGCCGCCTGCGCGGAAGTCGACCCTGAGGAGAGCATCGTCAACGGAAGCGCGAGAGCTGCGAGCGCGGCGGTCCACAGACGCCGCACGGCTCTCCGTCTCCGGGGTGGGGGATGCATGGTGCTGGTTCCTCCTTGCGGCTCGGAGAAGTCAAGGCTTGAACCAGTGGGAGCGCTCCCATAGTGAGGACGGGTGTGGTATCGGTCAAGGTCCTTGAAGAGTCGAAAAGATTCGACACCGAGAGTTGAGCGAAAGTCAGCGACTCCCCTGTTCTTTACCGACACTTGGCGCTACCTTCCTTGACACCAGTGGGAGCGATTCCATCAGTCGACGCGTCCGCCACGACGGGCCCGACCTGCAAGGAGTCGCTCATGCGACACCCCTCGCGTTCAGTACTTTTAGCCGCCGCCTTCGCGGTCGTCCCCGGCTGCGCGAGTGCCGGTGCCGGGTCCTTCATGTCCTTGTCGGAGCGCACCCTGAACGGCTGACACCCCCACCACCGAAAGGGAAGTCCGCACTCATGAGCCGTACAAGAACAGCGTTACTGGCCGCCATGGCCCTGGTCGCCGGCGCCACGGGCACGGCGTTCGCCGTCGACCCGGGCGGCGCCGGCGCCGCCGCCGTCCCCTGCACCGTCGACTACAAGGTGCAGAACCAGTGGAGCACCGGCTTCACCGCCGCCGTGACCATCACCAACAACAGCGCCGCGAAGTCGTCGTGGTCGCTGAAGTGGTCGTACGCCGGCAACCAGAAGGTCACCAGCGGCTGGAACGCCAAGATCAGCCAGAGCGGTGCCGACGTCACCGCGGCCAACGAGAGCTACAACGCCCAGCTCGCGACGGGCGGTTCGGTCAGCTTCGGCTTCCAGGGCAGCTACAGCGGAAGCAACGCGATCCCGGCCACCTTCACCCTCGACGGCGTGACCTGCAACGTCGACGACGGCGGCAACCCGGGACCGACCGACCCGCCGGGCCCGGGCGGTCCCGCCAACCGGGTGAACAACCCCTACGACGGCGCCAAGGTGTACGTGAACCCGGAGTGGCGCGAGAAGGCCAACGCCGAGCCGGGCGGCAGCCGGATCTCCAACCAGCCCACCGGTGTCTGGCTGGACCGGACCGCGGCGATCAACGGCGTCAACGGCGGTATGGGCCTGCGCGACCACCTCGACGAGGCGCTGCGCCAGAAGGGCTCCGGCGAGCTCGTCATCCAGCTGGTCATCTACAACCTGCCCGGCCGTGACTGCGCCGCCCTCGCCTCCAACGGTGAGCTGAAGGCCGACGAGATCGGCCGGTACAAGACGGAGTACATCGACCCGATCAAGGCGATCCTCGCCGACTCGAAGTACTCCTCGCTGCGGATCGTCACCACCGTCGAGATCGACTCGCTGCCGAACCTCGTCACCAACACCGGCAGCCGCCCGACGGCCACCCCGCAGTGCGATGTGATGAAGGCCAACGGCAACTACGTCAAGGGTGTCGGCTACGCGCTGAACAAGCTCGGCGACGTGCCCAACGTCTACAACTACGTCGACGCCGGCCACCACGGCTGGATCGGCTGGGACGACAACTTCGGTCCCTCCGCGACCCTGTTCAAGGAGGCGGCGTCCGCCGAGGGCGCGACCGTCAACGACGTCCACGGCTTCATCACCAACACGGCGAACTACAGCGCCCTGAAGGAGAACAACTTCTCCGTCAACGACAACGTGGCCGGCAAGTCCGTCCGCGAGTCGAAGTGGGTCGACTGGAACCGCTACGCCGACGAGCTGTCCTTCGCCCAGGCGTTCCGCAACCAGCTGGTCTCGGTCGGCTTCCCGTCCGGCATCGGCATGCTGATCGACACCTCCCGCAACGGCTGGGGCGGCACGGCACGGCCCACCGGCCCCGGCGCCCAGACCTCCGTCGACGCCTACGTCGACGGCGGCCGCTACGACCGCCGCATCCACATCGGCAACTGGTGCAACCAGTCCGGAGCCGGCCTCGGCGAGCGCCCGCAGGCCAGCCCGGCTGCCGGGATCGACGCGTACGTGTGGATGAAGCCGCCGGGCGAGTCCGACGGGGCGAGCAAGGAGATCCCGAACAACGAGGGCAAGGGCTTCGACCGGATGTGCGACCCGACGTACGAGGGCAACGCCCGCAACGGCTACAACATGTCGGGTGCCCTGCCGGACGCGCCGCTGTCCGGGCACTGGTTCTCCGCCCAGTTCCAGCAGCTGATGCGGAACGCGTACCCGCCTCTGTCCTGACCGGCTGACACACCGTCCCCACGGATCCGCCGGGGCTCCGGCCCCGGCGGATCCTTTTTGCGGGAGCGGCAAGAGCGGTGGCCTTCTCCCGGTGCGTCGGCGCAGGCTGGCGGCATCCGAGGGAGAGGCTGACCACCATGGCGCACGACCACGACCACGACCACGATCACGACCACGACCACCAGCACCCGCATCAGCACGGGCACGGGCACGGGCACGGGCACACGGACATCGACTGGGCCGAGATGGGCCCGAGACTGGAGTCCCAGGCGGAGCTGTTCTCGTCCCTGTACGAGCGGGCCATGGCCTGGCTGGCGCAGGAGGTGACCGAGCCGGGCCTGATCGTCGACGCGGGCAGCGGGCCGGGCGTCGTGTCATGTCTGTTCGCCGAGACGTTCCCGGGTGCGCGGATCGTCGCGGTGGACGGCTCGGAGCCGCTGCTGGAGCGGGCGCGGGGACGGGCCGAGCGGCTGGGGGTCGCCGACCGCTTCGGCACGATCGCCGGTGAACTCCCGGACGTGCTCGACGAACTGGACTACCCCGCCGACCTGCTCTGGGCGAGCCGCAGCCTGCACCATCTCGGCGACCAGCGGGCCGCGCTCGCCGCCTTCGCGGCACGGCTGGCGCCCGGCGGCACTCTCGCCCTCATGGAGGGCGGTCTGCCCCCGCGGTACCTGCCGCGCGACATCGGCATCGGCCGACCCGGACTCCAGGCGCGGATCGACGCGGTGGAGGCGGAGTGGTTCACGCGGATGCGTGCGGAGCTGCCGGGCCATGTCGCGGAGGCGGAGGACTGGCCGGCCCTGCTGGGCGCGGCGGGCCTGAAGCACACCCGGACGCACACGTTCCTGCTCGACCTGCCCGCGCCCGCCTCGGACCGGGCCCGTGCCTATGTCGTGGCGTCTCTGTCACACATGCGCGAGAGGCTCACGGACGGGCTCGACGCGGAAGACCTCGCGACGCTCGACCGGCTCCTCGACCCCGACGACGAGGCGAGTCTGCACCGTCGGCCGGACGTGTTCGTGCTGGAGGCGCACACAGTGCACACGGCGGTCCGGGCGGGCCGGGACCTGTCTGACACGGGTGCTGGGCGTTGGTGCTGAGGGCGGGTGGGTGGGCAGCCCGGCGGAGCGGGGTGCCGCTTCGGTGGGACGGGCGCCGCCCCCAGCGGCACGACTGCCCGCAGCTGAGTGAGCTGCGGGCAGTCGTGGGGGTGAGGGGGATACTTATCAGACGCCGTCGAACGTCGCCGGGTCCGGGCCCAAACGGCGGTCCTCGTTCAGGGCGCTGATGGCCGCCAGGTCCTCCGTGTCCAGGGCGAAGTCGAAGACCTCGATGTTCTCCTTGATCCGTGCCGGCGTCACGGACTTCGGGATGACCACGTTGCCCAGCTGGATGTGCCAGCGCAGGACGACCTGGGCCGGCGTGCGGTTGTGCTTCTGGGCGATGGCCACGATCGCCGGGACCTCCAGCAGGCCCTTGCCCTGGCCGAGCGGCGACCAGGCCTCCGTGGCGATGCCCTGCTCCGCGTGGTACTCACGGGCGGCGCTCTGCTGGAGGTGCGGGTGCAGCTCGATCTGGTTCACGGCCGGGATGACCGACGTCTCGGCGATCAGCCGATCCAGGTGCTCGGGAAGGAAGTTGGAGACACCGATGGCCCGGATCCGGCCGTCGGCGTGCAGCTTCTCGAACGCCTTGTACGTGTCCACGTAGGTGTCCCGGGCCGGCAGCGGCCAGTGGATCAGGTACAGGTCGACGAAGTCCAGTCCGAGCTTGTCCAGCGACGTGTCGAAGGCGCGCAGCGTGGAGTCGTACCCCTGGTCGGCGTTCCACAGCTTCGTGGTGACGAAAAGCTCCTCGCGGGGGAGACCGGACGAGGCGATGGCCTTGCCGGTGCCCTCCTCGTTGCCGTAAATGGCCGCGGTGTCGATGCTGCGGTACCCGGCCTCCAGCGCCGTCGCGACGGCGGACTCGGCCTCGTCGTCCGGCACCTGCCAGACGCCGAAGCCCAGCTGGGGCATCTCGACGCCGTTGTTCAGGATGATCGGGGGGACCTTGCTCACGAGCTCTCGATCCTTCGGTTTGCGGTCAGATATACCTCCCATCGTCAACGATCACGAGCCGTGATGCATTCCTGACGGGAGAATTCAGGCGTGAGATTCATCCGTTGCCCGGCACTTCACGCCCGGTACAGCGCCTCGACCTCTTTCTCGTACGCCTTCTCGATCGCTTTGCGCTTCAGCTTCAGGGACGGGGTCAGCAACCCGTGCTCCTCGGTGAACGGCTGGGCCAGGATGCGGAAGGTGCGAATCGACTCGGCCTGCGAGACAAGGGTGTTGGCCGCGACCACCGCGCGCCGCACCTCCGTCTCCAGGTCCGCGTCGCGCACCAGCTCCACCGCGGACATCCGCGGCTTGCCCCGCATCGCCAGCCAGTGCTCCACGGCTTCCTGGTCGAGGGTCACCAGGGCGGCGATGTACGGGCGGTCGTTGCCGACGACGATGCACTGGTTGACCAGTGGATGGTCACGGACGCGTTCCTCCAGCACGCCGGGCGAAACACTCTTCCCGCCCGAGGTGACCAGGATCTCCTTCTTGCGGCCGGTGATGGTGAGGTAGCCGTCCTCGTCGAGCGCGCCGAGGTCGCCGGTGGCCAGCCAGCCGTCGTGCAGGGTCTCGTCGGTCGCCTTGGGGTTGTTGAGGTACCCCTGGAAGACGTTCTGGCCGTGCAGCCAGATCTCGCCGTCGTCCGCGATGTGCACGGTCATGCCCGGGATGGGCTGCCCGACCGTGCCGAACCGGGTGCGTCCGGGCGGGTTGGCGGTCGCGGCGGCCGTGCACTCGGTCAGGCCGTAGCCCTCGTAGATGTGCACGCCCGCCCCTGCGAAGAACAGGCCGAGCCGCCGGTCCATCGCAGAGCCGCCCGACATGGCGTGCTTGATACGGCCGCCCATCGCTGCGCGGATCTTGGAGTAGACGAGCTTGTCGAACAGCTGGTGCTGCATGCGCAGCCCCGCCGAGGGGCCGGGGCCGATGCCCCAGGCCTTGGCCTCGATGGCGTCCGCGTACCTGATGGCGACGTCGACGGCCTTTTCGAACGGGCCGGAGCGCCCCTCCTTCTCGGCCTTGCGGCGGGCCGCGTTGAACACCTTCTCGAAGATGTACGGCACGGCCAGGAAGAACGTCGGCCTGAACGCGGCCAGGTCGGGCAGCAGGGCCGCCGCGTTCAGCTGCGGCTGATGGCCGAACTTCACCTTGCCGCGGATCCCGGCGACCTGGACCATCCGCCCGAAGACGTGGGCGAGCGGCAGGAACAGCAGGGTGGCGGCCTCGTCGCCCCGCTTGGAGTGGAACACCGGCTCCCAGCGCTCGATGACGGTGTCCGCCTCGTACATGAAGTTGCCGTGCGTGATGACGCAGCCCTTGGGGCGGCCGGTGGTCCCCGAGGTGTAGATGATCGTGGCGACCGAGTCCGGGGTGACGGCCTGCCGGTGGCGGTGCACCACCTCGTCGTCGAGGCTCGCGCCGGCGTCGTACAGCTCCTGCACGGCGCCGGAGTCGAGCTGCCACAGTCGGCGCAGCTGAGGCAGCCGGTCGATGACGGTGGCGATCGTCATCGCGTGGTCCTCGTGCTCCACGACCGCGGCCGTCACCTCGGCGTCGTACAGCATCCAGAAGCACTGCTCGGCCGAGGAGGTCGGGTAGACCGGCACGACCTGGGCGCCGATGGTCCACAGCGCGTAGTCGAACAGCGTCCACTCGTAGCGCGTACGGGACACGATCGCGACCCGGTCGCCGAACCGGATGCCGCTCGCCAGCAGGCCCTTGGCCAGGGCGAGGACCTCGTCGCGGAACTCGGCGCTGGTGACGTCCCGCCACTGCCCGGACTCGTCCTTTCGGCCCAGCGCGATGTGCAGCGGGTCGTCCTGGGCATGCTCGAAGACCACGTCGGCCAGACCGCCCACCGGAGGTGCCAACGCCAACGGAGGGTTGGTGAACTCGCGCAAACCCCGCTCCCCGCTCCTCAGCGCTCTTGTCGAGTGACGCTCCGCACAGCGCCGTGAAAGCTACCCCAACCGGGCACAGGGCGGGAGGGGTGGCGAAGGCGAGGAGGGCTTCTGTCCGCGCTGGTCAGGGAGGGGAAATGCGCTCACATGGGGAAGGGTCGGACAGAATCCTGACGGTTGAGTAAGTTTCGGGGCCGTAATCTCCACCGAATCTGTACGACCCGCTCATGGCCCGAGGCTCCTCGTGCGCGGTGCCCGGCCGTCTCTTCTGTCAGCGCCCCGGAGGCGCATTTCGTCACTCCGGTTCAGCCGGTCCCCGCCCGACAGGATCGCCGCCGCCAGGGCGTCCGCGGCGCCCTGGGCGGAGGGGCGGCGCCGGCCGTGCACCACGACGAAATCGACCTGCCCCAGTTCCGGCAGCCCCGCCCGGTCCGGGATTCGGACCAGGCCCGGCGGGATGAGGCCGCGGGAGTGGGCCATCACGCCGAGCCCCGCCCGGGCCGCCGCGACGAGGCCGTTGAGGCTGCCGCTCGTGCACACCACGCGCCACTCGCGGCCCTGCCGCTCCAGCGCCTCCAGCGCTAGCGCGCGGGTGATGCCCGGCGGCGGGTAGACGATGAGCGGCACGGGACGGTC
Source organism: Streptomyces sp. DG1A-41 (assembly GCF_037055355.1). Classification (GTDB taxonomy): domain Bacteria; phylum Actinomycetota; class Actinomycetes; order Streptomycetales; family Streptomycetaceae; genus Streptomyces. Next base: position 7,820,418 of record NZ_CP146350.1, read on the forward strand.
CGGGCCGAGCCGGAGGCGCTCCGCGCCGATCCACACCAGCCTGTCGTGCCGGACCAGCTCGCCGCGCGGGTCCTCGGGCCGCCGCTTGGCCAGGACGAGGTCCAGCTTCCCGGCGGTGAGCTGCTCGTGCAGCGTGCCCGACAACTCGACCGTCAGCTCCAGATCGACCTCCGGGTGGTCGTGCCGGAAGCCCTCGAGGATCTCCGGCAGCCGGGTCAGCACGAAGTCCTCCGACGCACCGAAGCGCAGCCGGCCGCGCAGCCGGGTGCCCGTGAAGAACGCCGTCGCCTGCTCGTGCACCTCCAGGATCCGGCGCGCGAACCCGAGCATGGCCTCGCCGTCCTCCGTGAGCTCCACCGAGTGCGTGTCCCGGGTGAACAGCGTCCGCCCGGTGGCGTCCTCCAGCCGCCGCACGTGCTGGCTGACGGTGGACTGCCGCAGCCCGAGCCGGCGGGCCGCCTGCGTGAAGCTCAGCGTGTGCGCCACCGACAGGAAGGTGCGCAGATGGGACGGGTCGTACATGGCACCAGGCTATCGCGGAACGTGATGACAGTCAGAGCGGTATGCGGGCTTCCCGATCGCCGTGCCGGGGAGCACGATGGAAGGGGCCGTACCGGCCCCGTACCGCCCGTAAGTACCGAGCAAGTGGAGCACCGTGAAACGCCTGCGTCGACCGCGTCGGATGCCGATCGACCCGTTCATCCTTCTCCTCCTCGCGACCGTGGGTGTCGCCGCCCTGTTCCCGGCTCGCGGGACGGTCGCCGATGTCGCGTCCGGTGCCTCCACGGCGGCGATCGCCCTGCTGTTCTTCCTCTACGGCGCCCGGCTGTCCACCCGTGAGGCACTGGACGGCCTGCGCCACTGGCGGCTCCACGTCACCGTCCTGGCCTGCACCTTCGCCGTCTTCCCGCTGCTCGGCCTGGCGGCCCGCGGGCTGGTGCCGGTGATCCTGGCGGACCCGCTCTACCAGGGCCTGCTCTTCCTCACGCTCGTCCCGTCGACCGTGCAGTCCTCGATCGCCTTCACCTCGATGGCCCGCGGCAACGTGCCCGCCGCGATCTGCGCGGGCTCCTTCTCCTCCCTCATCGGCATCATCGCCACCCCGCTGCTCGCGGCCTCGCTGCTCGGAGGCAGCGGTGGCGGGTTCTCCGGCGACTCGCTGCTGAAGATCGTGCTGCAACTGCTCGTGCCGTTCCTCGCCGGACAGCTGCTGCGCCGCTGGATCGGCGGCTTCGTCACCCGGCACAAGAAGGTCCTCGCCCTGGTGGACCGCGGCTCGATCCTGCTCGTCGTCTACGCCGCGTTCAGCCAGGGCATGGTCCAGGGCATCTGGCACCGGGTCAGCCCCCTCCGGCTGGGCGGGCTGCTCGTCGTCGAGGCCGTGATCCTCGGCGTGATGCTGCTGCTGACCTGGTACGGCGGCAAGGCGCTGGGCTTCGGCCGAGAGGACCGGATCACCCTCCAGTTCGCCGGCTCGAAGAAGTCCCTGGCCGCCGGACTGCCCATGGCGAGCGTCCTGTTCGGCCCGCAGGCCTCGCTGGCCGTGCTGCCGCTGATGCTCTTCCACCAGATGCAGCTGATGGTCTGCGCGGTGATCGCCAAGCGCCGTTCGCGCGACCCCCGCCCGGAGGTCACCGCGCCGGAGCCAGCCGCAGGGTCACGAACCGTGGTCGGTACAGGGACACGTTCCGGCTGAGCTGGGCGGCGGCGCCCGTCGTCTCCAGCCAGTTGACGTCGTAGCTCAGCACGAGACGCCCGTCGCCGCTCAGCACCGGGTGCGCCTGCGGGTTGTAGGCGGCCACCTGGCCCTGCGGCAGCGACGGGCTGAACTCCTTCGCGGGTCCGTGCCACGGCCCGGCCGGGGAGCACGCCCAGTACGAGGCCACGGTGGTCAGGCCCTTGGTGCCCGTGGCCATCGTGAACAGCACGTACGTCCCGCCGTCCCGGACGACCGAGAACGCGCTGCCCACCCCCTTGCGCTGCCCGTCCCCGAGCACCGGCCGGGGGCGGGCGCCGGCCGCCCACGCCGAGCCGGTCCAGTACCGCCAGGCCGCCGGATCCCCGAGCCTGCCCTCCGGCACCCGCGCCAGGTACGCGTGCGAGGCCGGGCGGGAGGCGGCCTGGCCGTCGTCGCCGCCGAAGACGTACGTCCAGCCGTCCTCCTCGACCAGCGTCGTGCCGAACAGCACCCGCCGGGACGGGTCGGGCACCAGTTGCTGGTCGAGCACCTTGACGACCGACTCCAGCCGCAGATCGGGCAGCGACAGCGTGGCCACCTCGGTCGCGGTGGGCACGCCGTAGATCCACGGGGCCTGGCCGGCCGTGCGCACCCACAGCAGCACCCGGACGACCTGCTCCGATGAGCCGGGGGAGCGGGCTTCGACGCGGGCGGCGACCGGCCAGCGCCACTGGCCCGGCGCCGGGTCGGCGAAGAGCGGGGCGGGGAGGGTGCTCTCCAGCCGGCCGTCGCGCATCAGCACGGCCGAGTTGCGCACCAGCGGCGCGGTGGTGTCCCGCCAGGCGTGGGACTCGCCGGCCGGGTTGGGCGGGCCGTACACCCGGCCCAGGTAGGTGTCCGAGAACAGCCACAGCACCCGGCCGTCCGGCAGCCGCACCGAGTGGGTGCCGTCGCCGCCGGTCCAGTCGTCGGTGCGGGTGGCGTCGTCGCCGTAGCGGGCGAACTCGGCGGTGAGGCCGTCGTTCGCCTGCCAGGAGCGGACCGTGCGCGCCCGGCAGGCGGCGTCGTCGTCCGGACTCTCGTCCTCCGGGAGGGCGATGAGCAGCGCGGCCCCGAGAACCAGGACCAGCAGCAGGCCGATCCCGGTTCCCGTGCGCTGTCGTGCTCGTGCTGTCTCTGCGTCGTCGGGCACGTGCCGTGACGTTAGTTGCTGCCGCTCACCTGGTCCATGGGGAGCCACAGCACCGTGCCCCTGGCCGCCGCGCCCCTGGCGCCGGCGGCCACCTCCTGGTCGGTGAGGGCCCGGTTCCAGACGCGGACGTCGTCGATCGCCCCCGTCAGGAACGCCCGGCTGTCCATGCGCTGGCCGATGTGCACGCCGAACGGGGAGTTACGGCTGACCGAGCCCGGCACGTCCGTGGTGCTCAGCGGCGTGCCGTCGAGGAAGAGGGTCAGTTGCCCGCCGCCCCGGCGCAGGACCAGGTGGTGCCAGCGGCCGTCGTTGTGGGCGCCGGCGGTCCACACCGAGGCCGTCCTGACGGTCGTCGCGCCCGACCGGGTGGTGATGAGCGCCCGGACCCGGTCGCTCGCCGGCTCCCCGCGCAACCAGACCTGCGGCTGGGTGCTGCCGATGCCGCCCATCCACAGGAAGGGCTGTTCGCCGGCCGTGGCCGTGTAGCGGAAGAACAGCGAGGCCGTGAAGTCCCTCTCGCCGAGCGGCAGTCGGGACCGGTACGGCAGACGTACGGCGTCGTCCGTGCCGTCGAAGGACAGCGCACCGCCGCGCGCACCGGCCGTCCGCCCGGCACCGCCGAGCACGGCCGCGGGCCTCGCGCCCGACGCGGCGTCACGGGTGGTCGGATCGGTGCCGCGGCGCGGTTTCAGCCAGTCCTCGGTGAAGCGGGCGAAGCGGATCTCGTCGCGGGCGTCGACCGCGCCGCCCTCGTAGAGCAGGCCCGCCGTCGAGGCGTCGACCGCCGCCATGTCGGAGTAGCCGGACCAGTCCGTGGTGACGACCGTGCCCCGGTCCACGCTGTCCCAGGTGCGCCCGCCGTCGTAGGAGGAGCGGACCATCATCGTCCGGCGGCGGTCGGGGTCGGCCGGGGCAGACAGCAGGAGCCGGTCGCCGAGGCGCAGGGTCGCGCCCTGGACCTGCGGGGTGTAGAGGTCCGGAAGGCCGCGGAAGGGCGTGGCGAAGCTGTCGCCGCCGTCCAGGCTGAGGGTCTGGGAGCGGTGGCCCAGGTCGGTGCCGTCCTGTTCCCGGCCGCTGACGAGGACGGCCCCGTCGGCCCGTTCGGTGAGCGTCACCTCCGACGGCTTCTGCCGGAACGTGCCGTCCTGCGCTATCGGCCAGGAGTCCGTGGCGCCGATCCGCCAGTGGTCGCCGCCGTCGTCGCTGACGATGAGCGCGGCGTGGTTGGCGGTGACCCGGCTGCCGTCCCACGTCTCGGTGTTGACGCCGAACACCAGCCGCCCGGCGTGCTTCCCCCGGGTGAGCTGGATGCCGTGCACGGGCCCGGTGGCGTACCAGGAGTTCCAGTGTTCGGGCAGGATCTCGTCGCTCAGGTCGCGCGGCTCGGACCAGGTCCGGCCGTCGTCGTCGCTGTACTGGAGATGCGGGGTGCGGTCGCAGGGGACGGTGCAGTTGCCGGCGTCCGTACGGCCCGTGTTGTACGTCTCGGCCAGCAGGATCCGGCCTGTCCTGCGGTCCACGAGGGGCGCCGGGTTGCCGTGCGTGTCGCCCGCGCCCTCGTTGACGACCTGGAGCGGTCCCCAGGTGCGGCCGCCGTCGGTGGAGCGTTTGAGGACGATGTCGATGTCGGCCGCGTCACCGCAGTTGAGGACGCGGCCCTCGGCGAAGGCGAGCAGCGTGCCGGCCGTGGTCCGCACGATCGCGGGGATCCGGAAGCACGCGTAACCGGGGTCCTGGGAGGCCTTGAAGAGGACCTGTTGCTCGAACTCCGGTAAGCCGGTGGTGGGTTGGGGATGGGCCGGACCGGTGGGCGCGAGCAGTGCGGCGGCGGTGAGAACGGCTGTCAGGGTGGATCTCAGACGTGCGCGAAGACTTGACGGCATGGTGCGACCTGCCCTTCATGCGTCTGTCGGCTGGACCGCCGAGGCATGGGAACGGATGACCGAGGAGCGGACATGCGAACAATCGGACATCCCACGTCCCATGTGCGGGCCACAGACGGTACTTGGCTTCACAGACCCCCCACAAGAAGCGCGCCTCAGGGGATCAGGACGACCTTGCCGAGGTTGGCCCTCGCATCGATCTCCCCGTGCGCCTTCGCCGCGTCCTGAAGGGCGAACTCCCCGTGGACGACGGGCTCGACCTCCCCGGCCGCGAACAGCCGCCACAGTTCCTCACGCCACTGCTCGTACAACTCCGGCTTCCCGCGGGCGATGCGGGCCACCTGGAACCCGATCACCGACTTGGCGCCCACGAGCAGGTCGTACGCCTGGATCGTGCCGCCGCCCGAGCTGTACGCCACCAGCCGTCCCTCCGGGGCGAGCGCGGCGAGGGCCGGGGTGAGCAGCTGGCCGCCGACCGCGTCCAGGGCGTAGTCGACCGGTGCGCCCCAGCTGTCGTCACCATAGGTGACGACGTGGTCGGCGCCGAGGCCGCGGACGAAGCCGGCCTTGGCCGGGTCGGAGACGGCCCCCACGACCCGTCCGGCCTCCCGCGTCCTGGCCAGTTGCACGGCCAGGTGGCCGACACCGCTCGCCGCGGCCGTGACCAGGGCCGCCTCGCCCGGCTCGGGCCGTGCGGCCTCCAGGGCGCCGAGGGCGACCAGGCCGCTGCGGACCAGGGCGACCGCCGTGACGGCGTCGGCGTCCGCCGGGACCGGGGAGGTCATGGCCTCGTGCAGGATCGCGAAGTCGGCGTAGCCGTGGCCGAAGCAGAGCCCCGTCACGCGGTCGCCGGTGCCGAAGCGGGTGACGCCCTCGCCGACGGCGGTGATCTCCCCGGCGATCTCGCCGCCGAGCGGGACCGGCTCCGCCGCCTCGCCGACCTTGCGTACGACCGGGAGCGTGACGCCGATCGCCTCCGCGCGCACGAGCAGTTCTCCGGGGCCGGGCTCAGGGGCCGGTGCCTCCTCCATGAACAGGGGGCCGCCTCGGGATTTGTAGCGGACGCGGCGCATCGCACCTCCGGGTTCGTCGGTGGTCCCCGCGGATTCGTTGGGGTGCCCAACGGTATAGGGCGATCATAGGGATGACCAACGATTTTTTGGTTAGGCTGCGGCCATGTCGGAAGCCCCCCTCCCCGCGATCCGCTCCCTGCCCAGCTGGCTGCTCGGCCGTGCCGCCGCCCGCGGCCGGGCCCTGGTGGCCGCGGCCCTGGCCGAGCAGGACATGCGGATGTGGCACCACGTCGTGCTGTCCGCCGTCCGGGACCTCGGCCCCGTCGCCCAGGCCGACCTCGGCCGCGCGGTCCGGCTGGACCCCAAGGACCTGGTCGGCATCCTGAACGACCTCCAGGCGGCGGGCCTGGTGGTACGCGAGCCGGACCCGAAGGACCGGCGGAAGAACGCGGTGTCCCTCACCGCCCGGGGAGCCCGGCTGCTGACGCGCTGCGAGAAGGCGGCCCGCGCGGCCAACGACGAGCTGCTCGCCCCCCTGTCGGAGGCCGAACGCGAGCAGTTCACGGGCATGCTGCTCCGGATATCCGGTACGACGGACTGACGGCTCCCAGGGGTATTGATCACGAGCCTGGCCCGGTCAGGCCGAGACGGGGCCCCTGCGGCGCAGGGGGCGCTCCCCGCCGGTCGGGGCCCCGCCGCCGTGTCGCGGGGGAACCTGCTCAGCCCTGGGCGGCCGCTGCCCGCAGGGCGATCCGGTCCTCACCCGCGTACACGTTCATGGAGCTGCCCCGCAGGAAGCCCACCAGCGTCAGGCCCGTCTCGGCGGCCAGGTCCACCGCCAGCGAGGACGGCGCCGACACCGCCGCCAGGACCGGGATGCCGGCCATCACGGCCTTCTGTGCCAGCTCGAAGGAGGCCCGGCCCGAGACGAGCAGGATCGTCCGCGACAACGGAAGATCTCCGTTCTGGAGGGCGCGGCCGACCAGCTTGTCGACCGCGTTGTGCCGGCCCACGTCCTCGCGGACGTCCAGCAGCTCGCCGTCCTCCGAGAAGAGGGCCGCCGCGTGCAGGCCGCCGGTCCGGTCGAAGACCCGCTGGGCCGCGCGCAGCCGGTCGGGCAGGTCCGCGAGCAGCTCGGGAGTGACCCGGACCGGGGGAGTGTCGGCGATGGGCCAGCGGGCCGTCGTGCGCACGGCGTCCAGCGACGCCTTGCCGCACAGCCCGCAGGAGGAGGTCGTGTAGACGTTCCGCTCCAGCGTGATCTCGGGGATCACCACGCCCGGGGCCGTCTGCACGTCGACCACGTTGTAGGTGTTCGACCCGTCGGCGGTCGCCCCGGCGCAGTAGACGATGTTCCTCAGGTCCCGCTGCCCGCCCAGCACCCCCTCGCTCACCAGGAAGCCCGCCGCCAGTGCGAAGTCGTCGCCCGGCGTGCGCATGGTGATCGCCAGGGGCTTGCCGTTCAGGCGGATCTCCAGGGGTTCCTCGGCGACGAGCGTGTCCGGACGGCTGGAGACCGCCCCGTCCCGGATGCGGAGCACCTTGCGTCGTTCCGTGACTCGTCCCATGTCTGATCAGCCCCGGTTCTGTACGTGCTGGTAGCCGAAGCGGCCCTTGATGCAGAGGTTGCCGTGGGTCACCGGGTTGTCGTGCGGCGAGGTGACCTTCACGATCTCATTGTCCTGCACGTGCAGCGTCAGGTTGCAGCCCACTCCGCAGTACGCGCACACCGTGGTCGTCTCCGTCTGCCGCGACTCGTCCCACGTACCCGCCGCGCGCATGTCGAACTCGGACTTGAACGACAGCGCGCCCGTCGGGCACACCTCGATGCAGTTCCCGCAGTACACGCACGCCGAGTCCGTCAGCGGCGCGTCGTGCTCCACGGCGATCCGGGCGTCGAAACCGCGCCCGGCGACCGAGATCGCGAAGGTGTTCTGCCACTGGTCGCCGCAGGCGTCCACACACTTGTAACAGAGGATGCACTTGTCGTAATCGCGCACGTACAGGTCGTTGTCGACCTTCGGCTCCTCGTTGAGCCGGGCCGCGTCCGGGCCGAAGCGGTCCGGCTTCGCCTCGTACTCCTTGAGCCACTCGGCGACCCGCGGTGTCGTCGACAGGTCGACCGAGGACGCCAGCAGTTCGAGGACGATCTTCCGGCTGTGCCGGGCCCGCTCGGTGTCGGTGCGCACCTCCATGCCCGGCTCGGCCTTGCGGGAGCAGGCCGGGACCAGCGTGCGGGCGCCCTCGACCTCGACGACGCAGACGCGGCAGGCATTCTTCGGCCGCAGGGTGTCGCCCTCGCACAGGGTCGGGATGTCCTTCCCGGCCGCCCGGCAGGCGTCCAGAATGGTCGAGCCCTCGGGGACCCGGGCCTCCTCGCCGTCGACCGTGAACTCCAGCATGCGGCGCGGGATCCCCAGTGGTGTGACGGTCATTCGTACGCCCCCAGACGGTCGATGGCGGATTCCACGGCATTCCACGCGGTCTGCCCCAGACCGCAGATCGAGGCGTCCCGCATCGCGCGGCCGACCTCCCTCAGCAGGGCGATGTCCCCGGCGGCGTCGGCGCCGGTGCGCTCCACGATCCGGTGCAGCGCCTCCTCCTGCCGCACGGTCCCGACCCGGCACGGCACGCACTGCCCGCACGACTCGTCGCGGAAGAACTCCGCGATGCGCAGCAGGAGCCGAGGGAGGGGCACGCTGTCGTCGAAGGCCATGACGACCCCCGAGCCGAGCGTCGTGCCCGCCTCCCGCGTCCCTTCGAAGGTGAGCGGGATGTCGAGCTCGTCGGCCCGTACGAAACCGCCCGCCGCCCCGCCGAGCAGCACCGCCCGCAGCCCCTCGCGGACTCCGGCGAGCCCGAGCAGCTCCCCGAGCCTCGCGCCGAACGGCAGCTCGTAGACGCCGGGCCGCTCCACCTTGCCCGACACACAGAACAGCTTCGGCCCGGTGGACCTGCCCGTGCCGATCGCCGCGTACGCCGGGGCGCCCATGGTGAGGATCGGCAGGACGTTGACGAGTGTCTCGACGTTGTTCTCGACCGTCGGCTTGCCGAACAGGCCCTTCTCCACGGGGAACGGGGGCTTCGAGCGGGGCTCGCCCCGATAGCCCTCGATGGAGTTGAACAGGGCCGTCTCCTCACCGCAGATGTAGGCCCCCGCGCCACGCCGGATCTCGATGTCGAAGGCGTAGCCCTGGCCGAGGACGTCGTCGCCGAGCAGACCACGCGCGCGTGCCTGCGCGATCGCGTGCTCCAGGAGGTGCAGCGCGCGAGGGTACTCGCCGCGCAGGTAGAGGAAGCCCTTGCGGGCGCCGGTCGCGTACCCGGCGATCGTCATCGCCTCGACCAGCGCGTACGGGTCGCCCTCCATGAGCACCCGGTCCTTGAAGGTTCCCGGCTCGGACTCGTCGGCGTTGCAGACGAGGTAGTGCGGATGGTCCGGCTGGGACGCCGTGGCCTGCCACTTGCGGCCGGTCGGGAAGGCGGCGCCGCCGCGCCCGACCAGGCCCGAGTCGGTGACCTCGCGGATGACCCCGGCGGGGCCCAGCTCGAAGGCCCGGCGCAGGGCCGTGTAGCCGCCGTGGGCGCGGTAGTCGTCGAGGGACGCCGGGTCGACCACCCCGACGCGGTGCAGCAGCATCAGGCCGTCCTGCCCGGCCTGGGGCACCGCCAGCGCGGCCGGGGGCTCTTCCGGCGCCGAGTCGGGCGCGCTCGCGGCGAGGACGGCGTCGTGGACGGTCGTCGGTGCCGAGACCGCCGTACGGACCGGGTCCCCGGCCCTGATCGCCAGGGCGGCCGGGGCCCGTTCGCACAGACCGAGGCAGGGGCTGCGCTCGACCGCGACACCGCTGCCGAGGCCCAGCCGCTCCTCGATCCCCGCGCACAGCTCCGGCGCCCCGGCCGCCGCGCACGCCAAATCCGTGCACACGTGGAGCACGGTCGCCGGACGCGGTTTGACCGAGAACATGGCGTAGAAGGTGGCGACCCCGTAGGCCTCCGCCGGCGGCACCGTCAGCCGCAGGCACAGGTAGTCGAGGGCGCCCTCGCTGATCCAGCCGACCCGGTCGTTGATCGCGTGCAGCCCCGGCAACAGCAGGTCGCGGCGGTCCCGGGCCTCGCGTCCGCCACGGGCCCACCGGAGATCGGCGGCCCTCATCTCATCGCGGGTGGCGCCCTCCCAGGAGGACTCCGGGGGCCCGAGCAGGGCGTCGACGGCGGCCCGTTCGTCGTCCGTCGGTTTGCTGTCGCCGAAGTGCAGGTCCACTTACGTCACCCCACGATGGTCGCGACGGGCAGCTTCTCGATCCGGATCGCCGCCGCCTTGAACTCCGCCGTCCCCGCGATCGGGCAGTTCGCCTCGATCGTCAGCGCGTTGGTGTCCACCTCGTCGGGGAAGTGCATGGTCATGAAGGCGAGCCCGGGCCGCAGCGCGGTGTCCACCCACACGGGCGCGGTCACCGACCCGCGCCGCGACGTGACCTGGACCTGCTCGCCGACCACCACCCCGTAGCGCTCGGCGTCCTCAGGGCTCAGCTCGATGTACTCGCCGCGCCGCAGAGGCGAGGCGTAACTGCCACTCTGCACCCCGGTGTTGTACGAGTCGAGCCGTCGCCCGGTGGTGAGCCGGATCGGGTACTCCTCGTCGGTGAGGTCCACGGGCGGGTCGTGCTGCACGATCCCGAAGGGCGCGAGCGGACCGCGTTGCGCGGGGTCGGGCTCCCACAACCGGCCGTGCAGATAGGTCGGTTCGAGCCCCTCGGTACTGGGGCACGGCCACTGGATGCCCTGGTGCTCCTCCAGACGCTCGTACGTCATGCCGTAGTGGTCGGGCGAGACCGACCGGAGCTCGCTCCACACGGTCTCGGCGTCGGCGTACTTCCAGTCGTGGCCGAGGCGGGCCGCGAGGTCGCAGATGATGTCGATGTCCTCGCGGGCCTCGCCGGGCGGGGTGACGGCCTTGCGGACGCGCTGCACGCGCCGTTCGCTGTTGGTGGTCGTGCCGTCGGTCTCCGCCCAGCCGGCGGTGGCCGGCAGGACGACGTCCGCGAGCTCGGCCGTCTTCGTGAGGAAGATGTCCTGGACGACGAGGAAGTCGAGGGCTTTCAGCCGCCGCACGGCCTGCTCGCTGTCCGCCTCCGACTGGGCCGGGTTCTCGCCGACGCAGTAGACGGCCTTGAGCGTGCCGTCCTCCATCGCCTCGAACATCTCCGTGAGGTTCAGGCCGTAGTGCGGCTGGATGACGGTCTCCCAGGCCGACTCGAATTTCACCCGGACGTCCGGGTCGAGGATGTCCTGGAAGCCGGGCAGGCGGTTGGGGATCGCGCCCATGTCGCCGCCGCCCTGGACGTTGTTCTGCCCGCGCAGGGGTTGCAGGCCGGCGCCGTAGCGGCCGACATGCCCGGTGAGCAGGGACAGGTTGATCAGGGCACGGACGTTGTCGGTGCCGTTGTGGTGCTCGGTGATGCCGAGGGTCCAGCACAGCTGGGCGCGCTCGGCACGGGCGTAGGCGTGTGCCAACTCGCGGACGGCGGCGGCCGGTACGCCCGTCACCTTCTCGGCCAGCGACAGCGTCCACGGCTCGACGAGGGCCTTGTACCCCTCGAAGCCGGTGGTCGCCCGCTCGACGAACGCCTCGTTCGCGAGGCCCGCGTCGATGATCTCGCGGCCGATCGCGTGCGCCATCGGGATGTCGGTGCCGACGTTGAGGCCCAGCCAGCTCTCGGCCCACTCGGCGGTCGACGTCCTGCGCGGATCGACCGCGTACATCCGGGCGCCGTTCCTGATCCCCTTCAGTACGTGCTGGAAGAAGATCGGGTGCGCGAAACGGGCGTTGGAGCCCCACATCACGATGACGTCGGTGTGCTCGATCTCCTCGTACGACGACGTCCCGCCGCCCGAGCCGAACGCCGCCGACAGGCCCGCCACGCTCGGGGCGTGACAGGTGCGGTTGCAGGAGTCGACGTTGTTGGTGCCCATGACGACCCGGGCGAACTTCTGGGCGACGTAGTTCATCTCGTTCGTCGCCCGGGCGCAGGAGAACATGCCGAACGCGCCGCGGTTGCGGACCAGTCCGCGGGCCGCCCGGTCCAGGGCCTCCTCCCAGGTGGCCCGGCGGAACGGCTCGTCGCGCGAGTCCCTGACCAGGGGGTGGGTGAGCCGGGTGTAGGTCTTCGGGCTTCGGTCGCGTTTGCTCATGCGGCGCTCCTCAGCGCGAGCAGGTCCGAGATGGCGTGCACGGTGCGCAGGGTGGGCACCTCCACGCCGGTGACGTCCGCCAACTCGACGACCGCCGCGAGGAGTACGTCGAGTTCGAGCGGTTTGCCGCGCTCCAGGTCCTGGAGCGTGGAGGTCCGGTGGTCGCCGACCCGCTCGGCGCCCGCGAGCCGGCGCTCGACGGAGACACCGACCTCGCAGCCGAGGGCCTTCGCGACCGCGAGCGTCTCGGTCATCATGATCTCGATGACCCTGCGGGTGCCGCCGTGCAGGCACATCTGCCGCATGGTCGCGCGGGCCAGCGCGCTGATCGGGTTGAAGGAGATGTTGCCGAGCAGCTTGAGCCAGATGTCGTTGCGGAGGTCCGGTTCGACCGGGCACTTCAGTCCACCCGCCTGCATGGCCTCGCTGAACGCCACGCACCGTGTGGACACGCTGCGGTCGGGCTCGCCGACGGAGAACCGCGTGCCTTCCAAGTGCTTGACGAGGCCCGGCCCTTCGAGCTCGGTCGCCGCGTAGACGACACAGCCGACGGCCCGTTCGGGCGCGAGCACCGCACTGACCGCGCCGTCCGGGTCCACGCTCTCGATCCGGTGGCCGTCGTACGGGCCGCCGTGCCGGTGGAAGTACCACCAGGGGATGCCGTTCTGGGCGGCCACGACCGCTGTCGAGTCGCCCAGCAACGGCGCGATCAGCGGCCCGCACGCCGCGTACGCGTTGGCCTTCAGGCCGAGGAAGACGTAGTCGACCGCGCCGACCTCGGCCGGGTCGTCGGTCGCGTGGGGGTGCGCGGTGAAGTCGCCGCGCGGGCTGCGCACCCGGACTCCGTGCTGCCTCATGGCCGCCAGATGCGGTCCACGGGCGATGAGATGCACATCGGCGCCCGCGCGGTGGAGCGCGGCGCCGACGTAGGCGCCGATGGCACCGGCGCCGAGAACTGCGACTTTCACGGAAACACTCCGTTCGGTTTGAGGGATACCGCGGAGGTGACTGCCGTCGGGTGAGTGAGTGCCGTCAGGCGGGTGAGGGCTGTCCGACGCGTGTCGACGAAATGTTGTCTACAGTATGGACGTTGAGCCAGCAAGGGTCCGCGCGATGACCGTTCGGCGCAAGGTGGATACCGCTCACCGCATACGGTCGACGCGCCGCTTTCTCAACTCCGTGTGATTGCCTACCGTTCCGGGTTCATGAGTCCCCCAGTCGCGCCCCCGGGCTGGAGCCGCTGGCTCGTCCCGCCCGCCGCTCTCTCCGTCCATCTCTCCATCGGCCAGGCCTACGCCTGGAGCGTGTTCAAGCCGCCCCTGGAGTCCGCGCTCGGCCTCAGCGGCACCCAGAGCGCGCTGCCCTTCCAGCTGGGCATCGTCATGCTGGGCCTGTCCGCCGCGTTCGGCGGCACGCTCGTGGAGCGCAACGGCCCGCGCTGGGCGATGACCGTCGCCCTGGTCTGCTTCTCGTCCGGCTTCCTGCTCTCCGCGCTGGGCGCGGCCGTGGAGCAGTACTGGCTGATCGTCCTCGGCTACGGCTTCGTCGGCGGCATCGGCCTCGGCATCGGCTACATCTCACCCGTCTCCACCCTGATCAAGTGGTTCCCGGACCGGCCCGGCATGGCCACCGGCATCGCCATCATGGGCTTCGGCGGCGGCGCGCTCATCGCCTCGCCGTGGTCCGCGCAGATGCTGGAGTCGTTCGGCGGCGACAGCTCCGGCATCGCGCTGGCCTTCCTCGTGCACGGCCTGTCGTACGCCGTCTTCATGCTGCTGGGTGTGCTCCTGGTCCGGGTTCCGCGCAGTGCGCCAGGGGCGCGGGGAACCGCGCGGCCGGCCCACCGGCCCGCAGGTCTCCGCGAACCAGGCCATCCGCACCCCGCAGTTCTGGTGCCTGTGGACCGTGCTCTGCATGAACGTCACCGCCGGCATCGGCATCCTGGAGAAGGCCGCCCCGATGATCACGGACTTCTTCGCGGACTCCGCCACGCCCGTGTCGGTGACGGCCGCCGCCGGCTTCGTCGCGCTGTTGTCGGCGGCGAACATGGCGGGCCGCATCGGCTGGTCGTCGACGTCCGACCTGATCGGCCGCAAGAACATCTACCGCGTCTATCTGGGCGTCGGCGCGCTGATGTACGCGCTCATCGCCCTGTTCGGCGACTCCTCCAAGCCGCTGTTCGTCCTGTGCGCGCTGGTGATCCTTTCCTTCTACGGCGGCGGCTTCGCGACCATCCCGGCGTATCTGAAGGACCTGTTCGGCACGTACCAGGTGGGCGCCGTCCACGGGCGGCTGCTCACCGCCTGGTCGCTGGCCGGCGTGCTCGGGCCGCTCATCGTGAACTGGATCGCCGACCGGCAGGAGGAGGCGGGCCGGCACGGCGCGTCCCTGTACGGTCTGTCGTTCGTCATCATGATCGGGCTGCTCGTCGTCGGCTTCGTCGCCAACGAACTCGTCCGGCCCGTCCACCCGCGTCATCACATCCCGGCACCGAGGGAGGCCGCCGATGTCCAGCGACAGCAGTCAGAGTCCGCCTAGCCCGGACCGGCGGTGGCTGATCGCCTTCGCCTGGGTGTGGGTGGGCGTACCGCTCGCCTACGGGCTGTACGAGCTGGTCCGCAAGGCGACGCAGCTGTTCACCGGGTAGGTGTCCGACGGGTGTCCGGTCGGCAAGGGGCCTGACCGAAGCTGACAACGCGGGCACCTGTTTCCTGTCGCCTTGCCTGCCGCCGTACCCGCGAGTCACTGATCAGACTGGTGGATCCCGTTACCCAAGTTCCAACGAGGGGGACCGCCCACATGAACGGCTCGCGCATCGCCGCCGTCGGCCACTACCAGCCCGCCAAGGTGCTCACCAACGAGGACCTGGCGGGCATAGTGGACACCAGTGACGAGTGGATCAGGAGCCGGGTGGGCATCCGCACCCGCCACATCGCCGGCCCCGACGAACCGGTCGACGAGCTGGCCGCCCACGCCGCCGCCAAGGCCCTCGCGGCGGCCGGGCTGACCCCCGCCGACATCGACCTGGTGCTGGTCGCCACCTCCACCGCCGTCGACCGCTCGCCCAACACGGCCGCCCGGGTCGCGTCCCGCCTCGTCATTCCGCAGGCCGCCACGATGGACCTCAACGTGGTGTGCGCCGGCTTCACCCACGCCCTGGCCACCGCCGACCACGCCGTCCGCGCCGGCGGCGCATGCCGGGCCCTGGTCATCGGGGCCGACAAGATGTCCGACGTGACCGACTGGAGCGACCGCACGACGTGCGTGCTCGTCGGCGACGGGGCCGGGGCCGCGGTCGTGGAGGCCGCCGACGAGCCCGGCATCGGGCCGGTGCTGTGGGGTTCGGTGCCCGAGATGGGGAACGCTGTGCGGATCGAGGGCACGCCGCCGCGTTTCGCGCAGGAGGGGCAGAGCGTCTACCGCTGGGCGACGACCCAGCTCCCGCCCATCGCGCGGCGGGCGTGCGAGCGGGCCGGGCTGGAGCCGGCGGACCTCGCGGCGGTCGTACTGCATCAGGCCAACCTGCGCATCATCGAACCCCTCGCGGAGAAGATCGGCGCCGTGAACGCGGTCGTCGCGCGCGACGTCACCGAGTCCGGAAACACGTCGGCCGCGAGCATCCCGCTCGCTCTGTCCAAGCTGGTCGAACAGGGTGCGGTCGCCACCGGCGACCCGGTCCTGCTGTTCGGCTTCGGCGGGAACCTGTCGTACGCGGGGCAGGTCGTCCGCTGCCCGTGAGGCCCGTCGTGGTGTGACGGGGCCAACTCCCCGAAGTGCTGGCTCTTGTGCGCCGTAGACTGTAGACGAAAGACATCGATACTGACTCTGCGGCGACACCGGCATCCGCCGCGCCGTGCACGGCCCTGCCGAGGAGGGGGACCGCGATGCTGTCGACAGGCCTGCCCCAGGGGGCGGTACCCAAGCTGGAACGCCCGGGTCCGCTGCGCGACCGCGTCTACGAGGCACTGCTCGAACTCATCACCACCCGTGCCCTCCAGCCCGGCCAGCACCTCGTGGAGAGCGAGCTCGCCGGGCATCTGGGAGTCTCCCGGCAGCCGGTGCGCGAGGCGTTGCAGCGGCTCAACACCGAGGGGTGGGTCGATCTGCGCCCCGCCCAGGGCGCGTTCGTGCACGAGCCGACGGAGGAGGAGGCCGACCAGCTCCTCACGGTCCGTACGCTCCTGGAGGCCGAGGCGGCCCGGCTCGCCGCGGCGGGCGCGGACAGTGCCGGCATCGCCGCGCTGGAAGCGCTGTGCGCGGAGGGCGAGAAGGCCGTCGAGGCCGACGACGTGGACGGGGCCGTCGCCATGAACGCCCGCTTCCACGCGAAGATCATGGAGCTCGCCGGCAACGCCGTCCTGGCCGAACTGGCCGCCCAGGTCGACCGCCGCGTCCGCTGGTACTACACGCCGGTCGCCCGCCAGCGCGGCCACCAGTCCTGGATCGAACACCGCGCACTCATCGCGGCGATCACCGACCGCGACGAACAGCGGGCCACCCACCTGATGCGCGAACACACGGAGCACACGAGGCGCTCGTACCACGCGCGGGCGCGTTCGTAGGCCTCAGCCGGCGGTCAGCACCGCCTGAGTCTGTGTGGTCTGGCCCACCAGGGTGCCGTCCTCGTCGTACAGGTCCGTCCGCACGGCGATGGAGGAGCGTCCCACGTGCACGGGTCGTGCCTCGGCGTGGACGGTGCCCGACCGTACGGCGCGGAAGAAGTTCGTCTTCGACTCGATCGTGGAGGTGTTCGCGCCCGGCGGCAGGTTGAGGAACGCGCAGACCGCGCCGGCCGTGTCGGCGAGCGTCATCAGGGCACCGCCGTGCAGGACTCCGCCCGCCGTGCACAACTCCGGGGCCCAGGCGAGCGCGGCCCTGACCCGGGTGGGGGCGGCCTCCTCCAGGGCGATGCCCAGCCCGTCGGCGAAGGGCACCGCCCTCAGCAGTGCTTCGGTGGCAGCGGTGTCGGTCATGCGGGACCTCCCGATGGGCAACCAGGACTGAAACCAGCCTGGCCTGGGCCTCGCTGACGGTCGATTACCTGAGAGGTAAGGCAGACGTCACGCGTCTTTGTCCTCTGAGTGGAAAAAGTGGAGGGCAATTCCTGCGCGACTTCTTCCCACCTTCGACAGCCGCTGCTACGTTCCCCTCCGAAAGCAAGCCACCGATGTGGCGGAAAACCGGCGCGCACAGGCCGATCGAGGCGGGGAGGGGCTCGTGAGACGTATGACCGCACGGCCCGGAAACGCCCATCAGGCCCGACTGCTCAAGCTGTTGCGCGACGGCGGCCCCAACTCCCGTGCCCAGCTGGGCGACCAGGTCGACCTCTCGCGGTCCAAGCTCGCCGTGGAGGTGGACCGGCTGCTGGAGACGGGGCTGGTCGTGGCCGACGGACTCGCCGCCTCGCGCGGCGGCCGCCGTTCCCACAACATCCGGCTCAATCCGCACCTGCGCTTCCTCGGCGTCGACATCGGCGCGACCTCGGTCGACGTCGCCGTCACCAACGCCGAACTGGAGACGCTCGGGCACATCAACCACCCCATGGACGTGCGCGAGGGCCCGGTCGCGGTCTTCGAGCAGGTCCTGGCCATGGCCGCCAAGTTGAAGGCCTCGGGGCTCGCGGAGGGGTTCGACGGCGCCGGCATCGGCGTCCCGGGCCCGGTCCGCTTCCCCGAGGGCATCCCGGTGGCCCCGCCGATCATGCCGGGCTGGGACGGCTTCCCCGTGCGGGAGGCCCTCAGCCAGGAACTCGGCTGCCCGGTCATGGTCGACAACGACGTGAACCTCATGGCGATGGGGGAGCAGCACGCGGGCGTCGCCCGCACCGTCGCCGACTTCCTCTGCGTCAAGATCGGCACGGGCATCGGCTGCGGCATCGTCGTCGGCGGTGAGGTCTACCGCGGTACGACGGGCAGCGCCGGCGACATCGGGCACATCCAGGCCGTGCCCGACGGCCGCCCCTGCGCCTGCGGCAACCGGGGCTGCCTGGAAGCCCACTTCAGCGGGGCGGCCCTCGCCCGCGACGCCACGGAGGCCGCCCAGCAGGGACTCTCCGCCGAACTGGCCTCGCGGTTGGAGACGGGCGGCGGCCTCACCGCCGTCGATGTCGCCGCCGCGGCCGTCGCCGGCGACGCCACCGCACTCGACCTGATCCGCGAGGGCGGCAACCGCACCGGCCAGGTCATCGCCGGCCTGGTCAGCTTCTTCAACCCGGGCCTGGTGGTGATCGGCGGTGGGGTGACCGGCCTCGGCCACACCCTGCTCGCCGCGATCCGCACCCAGGTCTACCGCCAGTCGCTGCCGCTCGCGACCGGCAATCTGCCCATCGTCCTGGGCGAGTTGGGACCCGCCGCAGGAGTCATCGGCGCGGCCCGGCTCATCAGCGACCACCTGTTCTCACCCGCGTAACCGTTCTCGACAGCACGGCTCACCAGCACAGCTCCCTGCTCTGCCCTGCCTCGCACACGCCTGCCCCGACAAGCGCCCTGCAACCGGCCCGCACGCCCGCCGAGGGGAATCCGCATGGCACCAGAACCACCGCTGCTCAGCATGTCCGGCATCACCAAGTCGTTCCCCGGAGTCCGGGCCCTCGACGGCGTCGACCTCGACGTCCAGGCCGGTGAGGTGCACTGCCTGCTCGGCCAGAACGGCGCCGGGAAGTCGACCCTCATCAAGGTCCTGGCCGGTGCCCACCAGCCCGACGCCGGTACCATCCGCTGGCGGGGCGAGGAGGTCACACTCCGCTCGCCGATCGCCGCCATGCGCCTCGGCATCGCGACCATCTACCAGGAACTCGACCTGGTGGAGCACCTGTCGGTCGCCGAGAACGTCCATCTCGGGCATGAGCCGACCACCGCCGGCTTCGTCGTCCGGGGGAAGGCCGCGAAGGAGTCGACGGCCGCCCTGCTCAAGCGCCTCGGTCATGCGGAAGTCGATCCGGCCCGGCTGGTCGGGGAGCTGTCCGCGGCCCAGCAGCAGATCGTGTCCATGGCCCGGGCGCTCTCCCACGACGTGCGGCTCATCGTGATGGACGAACCGTCCGCCGCCCTCGACCCGGACGAGGTCGACAACCTCTTCCGCATCGTCGGCGACCTCACCGCCGCCGGTGTCGCCGTCGTCTACATCTCGCACCGCCTGGAGGAGATCCGCCGCATCGGCGACCGGGTGACCGTGCTGAAGGACGGGCGGGCCGTGGCGAACGGGCTGCCGGCGAAGACGACACCGACCCGCGAGGTCGTCGCCCTGATGACGGGCCGCAACGTCGAGTACGTCTTTCCCGACCGGCCCGTCTCCCCGCCGCCCGGCGAGCCGGTGCTCACCGTGCGAGGCCTGGCCCGCGCCGGGGAGTTCGAGCCTCTCGACCTGGAGGTACGGCCCGGCGAGATCGTCGGCCTCGCCGGACTCGTCGGCTCGGGCCGCTCCGAGATCCTGGAGACCGTCTACGGCGCCAGGAAACCGACGTCCGGTCAGGTGCGCGTGGACGGACGGCCGTTGAAGCCGGGCAGCGTCCGGGCCGCCGTCCGGGCCGGACTCGGCCTCGCCCCCGAGGAACGCAAGGCGCAAGCCCTGCTGATGCTGGAGTCCGTCACCCGCAACGTGTCGGTCTCCTCCATGTCCCGCTTCTCGCGCGGCGGCTGGATCGACCGGGGCGCCGAACTGGGCGCCGCCCGGGCCGCGACCCGCGAGCTGTCGCTCAGGCCCGACAACCCCTCCGTGCCCGTGCGCACCCTGTCCGGCGGCAACCAGCAAAAAGCCGTGCTCGCCCGCTGGCTGCTGCGCGGCTGCCGGGTGCTGCTGCTCGACGAACCCACCCGCGGCGTCGACGTCGGCGCCCGCGCCGAACTGTACGCGGTCGTGCGCCGGCTGGCCGACGAAGGCCTCGCCGTGCTGCTGGTCTCCAGCGAGGTGCCCGAGGTGCTCGGCCTCGCAGACCGCGTCCTGGTGCTGCGCGAGGGGCGTGTCGTCCATAGGGCACCCGCGCGCGAACTCGACGAACACCGCGTACTCGACCTGGTCATGGAAGGAAGCCCGGCGTCATGACGCAGCCCGTCTCCCCGCCGCGGGACAGCGGCACCGACAAGGCGCACAAGGCCCGGCCCACGGCCTGGCGCGGCCTGCCGGCTCGCACCGACGTCCGCACCCTCTCCCTGCTCGGCGTGCTCGCCGTGCTGGTCCTCATCGGCGGCATCACCAAGCCGGACGAGTTCCTCGACACCCGCAATCTGCAACTCGTCCTCACCCAGGCGTCCGTGATCGGCGTCGTCACCGTCGGCATGACCTTCGTCATCGTCTCCGGCGGCATCGACCTGTCGGTCGGCGCGATCGTCGCCCTGGCCTCCGTATGGGCGACCACGGTCGCCACCCAGGAGTACGGCTTCGCCGGCATCCTCTTCACGGCGGTCGTCGTCGGAGTCGGCTGCGGCCTGGTCAACGGGGTGCTCATCGCCTACGGCGCGATGGTGCCGTTCATCGCCACCCTCGCCATGCTGGCCTCCGCCCGTGGCCTCGCCCTCCAGATCACCGACGGCAAGACGCAGATCGTCACCGTGCCCTCCGTCCTCGACCTGGGCGAACGCGACGCCTACGTCCTCGGCGTCCCGCCCCTGGTGCTGGTCTTCGCGGTCGTGACCGTCATCGGCTGGCTGGTGCTCAACCGCACCACCTTCGGCCGCCGCACGGTCGCCGTCGGCGGCAACCCGGAGGCCGCCCGGCTCGCCGGCATCGACGTCCGCCGCCAGCGGCTCTACCTCTACCTGCTGTCCGGTCTGTGCTGCGGCATCGCCGCCTTCCTGCTGATCGTCCTGTCCGGCTCCGGCCAGAACACCAACGGCAACCTCTACGAACTCGACGCCATCGCCGCCGCGATCATCGGCGGCACCCTGCTCACCGGCGGCCGCGGCACCATCACGGGCTCCGTGCTCGGCGTCCTGATCTTCACCACGATCACCAACATCTTCGCCCTGAACAACCTGCAGAGCGACGTCCAGCAGATCGCCAAGGGCGCGATCATCGTCGCCGCCGTGCTGGTCCAGCGCCGTACCGCGAGCACGACCTGAGGAAAGGGTTCACCGCCATGACAGAGATCACGAGCCGCAGAGGACTGCTCTTCGGGGCCGCCGCCGTCTCCGCCGGTGCCCTCCTCACGGGCTGTACGAGCAACGAACCCTCCGACTCCAAGGACGAGCCGGCCGGGAACGACCAGCCCGCCGCCGACGACAAGCCCGGCAAGCAGGTCACCATCGGCTTCGCCGGACCCCAGGCCGACCACGGCTGGCTCAACGCCATCAACGACAACGCCAAGAGCCGCGCCGAGAAGTACTCCGACGTCACCCTGGAGATCACCGAGGGCTCCAACGACACCGCCCAGCAGATCGGCCAGATCGAGACCCTCATCAACAAGAAGGTCGACGTGCTGGTGGTGCTGCCCGCCGACGGCAAGGCCCTCACCCAGGTCGGACTGAAGGCGATGCGCGCGGGCATCCCGGTCGTGAACCTCGACCGGATCTTCGACACCCCGCAGGCCTACCGCTGCTGGATCGGCGGCGACAACTACGGCATGGGCCTCAATGCCGGGCACTACATCGGCGAGAAGCTCAAGGGCAAGTCGAACGCCCGCGTCATCGAACTGGCCGGCCTGGACAACCTGGAACTGACCAAGCAGCGCACCCAGGGCTTCGACGACGCCCTGAAGAACTACCCCAACATCAGGAAGGTCGCCCGGCAGGCCGCCGAGTTCACGGTCGAGTCCGGGCAGGCCAAGATGGCCCAACTGCTCCAGGCGCAGTCCGAGTTCGACGCATTGTGGAACCACGACGACGACCAGGGCGTGGGCGCACTGCGCGCCATCGAGCAGGCCGGGCGCGACGACTTCCTGATGGTCGGCGGCGCCGGCGCGCTCTCCGCCTTCCAGGCCATCAAGCAGGACGACGGCGTGCTGAAGGCGACCGTGCTCTACCCGCCGACCATGGCCGCCTCGGCGATCGACCTCGCCCGCGCCCTCGGCCAGGGCAAGGGCATCGGCGGCATGGCCGAGTTCGAGATCCCGGCGTCCATCACGCTCTACTCGGCCGTCGTCGACAAGACCAACGTCGACCAGTACATGCCCACCGGCTTCCGGTGACCGGTTCCGCCCGCACCCCCCACGTGCGCCACCCCGACCAGGACGAGGAGGACACCCGTATGGGACAGCCGCAGCAGCAGTCAGATGGGACCGAGGCAGGCAAGCCACCCCTGCGCGTGGGGATGGTGGGCTACGCCTTCATGGGCGCCGCCCACTCCCAGGGCTGGCGCACCGCGGGCCGTGTCTTCGACCTGCCGCTGAACCCCGTGCAGGCCGTGATCTGCGGCCGGGACGCCGCCGCCGTGAGGGCGGCGGCCGACCGCCACGGCTGGGCATCCACCGAGACCGACTGGCGCGCCCTCGTCGAACGCGACGACGTCGACCTGGTCGACATCTGCACCCCCGGCGACAGCCACGCCGAGATCGCGCTGGCCGCCCTCGCTGCCGGCAAGCACGTCCTGTGCGAGAAGCCCCTCGCCAACACCGTCGAGGAAGCCACCTCGATGGTCACGGCCGCCGAAGAGGCCTACGAACGCGGCCAGGTGGCGATGGTCGGCTTCAACTACCGCCGGGTGCCGGCCACCGCCCTGGCCCGCCGGATGGTCGCCGAGGGCCGCCTGGGCGCACTACGGCACGTGCGCGTGACGTACCTCCAGGACTGGCTGGTCGACCCGCGGTTCCCGCTGACCTGGCGGCTGCGCAAGGAGCAGGCCGGCTCGGGCTCGCTCGGCGACCTGGGCGCGCACATCATCGACCTCGCGCAGTACCTCGTCGGGGAGCGGCTGGCGGGCGTCTCCGCGCTGACGGAGACCTTCGTACGTCAGCGGCCCCTGCCCACCGGCGCCACGAGCGGCCTGTCCGCCGTCTCGTCCACCGGCACGGGGGAGGTCACCGTGGACGACGCCGCCCTGTTCACGGCCCGCTTCCCCTCGGGTGCCCTCGCCTCCTTCGAGGCCACCCGCTACGCCACCGGCCGCAAGAACGCCCTGCGCATCGAACTCAACGGGGAGCGCGGTTCGCTCGCCTTCGACCTGGAGCGGCTCAACGAGCTGTCCTTCCACGACGGCACCGAACCCGGCGCGGAGGCGGGCTTCCGCCGCATCCTCGTCACCGAACCCGACCACCCCTACCTGGACGCCTGGTGGCCTCCGGGCCACGGCCTCGGCTACGAGCACACCTTCGTCCACCAGGCCCGCGACCTGGTCCACGCCATCGCAGAGGGCCGCCGCCCCGAACCCTCCTTCGCCGACGGGCTCCAGGTGCAGCGCGTGCTCGCGGCCGTGGAGGAGAGCGCCGAGAAGAACTCCGTCTACACGCCGATCGCGGTCTGAGGAGGCTGACGCGCATGCCGCGCACGTTCACGCTGTTCACCGGTCAGTGGGCCGACCTGCCCCTGGAGGAGGTCTGCCGGCTCGCCCGCGACTTCGGCTACGACGGGCTCGAACTCGCCTGCTGGGGCGACCACTTCGAAGTCGACAAAGCCCTCGCCGATCCGTCGTACCTGGACGGCCGCCGGGCTCTCCTCGACAAGTACGGCCTCAAGTGCTGGGCCATCTCCAACCACCTGGTCGGCCAGGCCGTCTGCGACGCCATCATCGACGAACGCCACCGGGCGATCCTGCCGGGAGAGGTGTGGGGTGACGGAGCCCCGGAAGGGGTCCGGCAGCGGGCCGCGGACCGCATGAAGGACACCGCGCGTGCCGCGGCCGCCTTCGGCGTCGACACCGTCATCGGCTTCACCGGCTCCGCCATCTGGCACCTGGTCGCCATGTTCCCGCCAGCCCCCGACGCGATGATCGAGCGCGGATACCAGGACTTCGCCGACCGCTGGAACCCGATCCTGGACGTCTTCGACGCGGAGGACGTGCGGTTCGCGCACGAGGTCCACCCCAGCGAGATCGCCTACGACTACTGGACCACGCAGAGGGCTCTCGAGGCCGTCGGCCGGCGCCCCGCCTTCGGCCTCAACTTCGACCCGAGCCACTTCGTGTGGCAGGACCTCGACCCGGTCGGCTTCCTCTGGGACTTCCGCGACCGCATCTACCACGTCGACTGCAAGGAGGCCCGCAAGCGCCTCGACGGACGCAACGGCCGGCTCGGCTCCCACCTGCCCTGGGGCGACCCC
This sequence comes from Streptomyces sp. DG1A-41, assembly GCF_037055355.1. Classification (GTDB taxonomy): domain Bacteria; phylum Actinomycetota; class Actinomycetes; order Streptomycetales; family Streptomycetaceae; genus Streptomyces. The sequence continues at coordinate 7,844,564 of NZ_CP146350.1, forward strand.
CGGCGCGGCTGGGACTTCGTCTCCGCCGGGCACGGCGACGTCCCCTGGGAGGACGTCTTCCGGATGCTGCGCTCCATCGACTACCAGGGCCCGATCTCGGTCGAGTGGGAGGACGCCGGAATGGACCGGCTCCGGGGGGCGCCCGAGGCGCTGACCCGCCTCAAGGCCTACGACTTCGAGCCGCCGTCGGCCTCTTTCGACGCGGCGTTCGGCAACTGAGACACCGTGAGCTCTCCGGGATGACGGCGCATCCCGGCGTACGCATCCGCACGTACAACCGGCCCCATCCTGGAGGCATTCGTGCACGCGAACCACACCGCCACAACCCGCAGAACCGAACCTCACAGACGACGCCTGCGCCGAGCGGTCGCGCTGTTCAGCGGCGCGCTGCTGGCGGGCACCTCCCTCACGCTGACCGCACCGCAGGCCGCCGCGGCCACCGCGGCCGAGGACTTCCAGCAGGTCACCCTCGCCAAGGGCGAGGCGGAGGTCGGCGAGCCCATGTCGCTCGCCGTCCTCCCGGACCGCTCGGTCCTGCACACCTCCCGCGACGGCGAACTCCGCCTCACCGACGCGGCCGGCAACACGAAACTCGCGGGCAAGCTCGACGTCTACTCCCACGACGAGGAGGGCCTCCAGGGCATCGGCGTCGACCCCGGCTTCACAGAGAACCGTTTCATCTACCTGTACTACGCGCCCCCGCTGAGCACCCCCGAGGGCGACGCCCCCGTGACCGGCACCGCCGCCGACTTCGCGCCCTTCGACGGCGTCAACCGGCTCTCCCGGTTCGTCCTGAAGACCGACGGCACCCTCGACACCGCCAGCGAGAAGAAGATCCTCGACGTCCCGGCCTCCCGTGGCCTGTGCTGCCACGTCGGCGGGGACATCGACTTCGACGCGGCCGGCAACCTGTACCTGTCGACGGGTGACGACACCAACCCGTTCCAGTCGGACGGCTTCACCCCGATCGACGAGCGCGCGAACCGCAACCCGGCCTTCGACGCCCAGCGTTCCTCCGGCAACACCAACGACCTGCGCGGCAAGATCCTGCGCATCAAGGTGAACGCCGACGGCTCGTACACCGTCCCCGAGGGCAACCTCTTCGCCCCCGGCACGGCCAGGACCCGCCCCGAGATCTACGCGATGGGCTTTCGCAACCCGTTCCGCTTCAGCGTCGACAAGAAGACCGGCATCCTCTACGTCGGTGACTACGGCCCCGACGCCGGTGCCGCCGACCCCGCGCGCGGCCCGGCCGGCCAGGTCGAGTTCGCCCGCGTCACCGGGCCCGGCAACTTCGGCTGGCCCTACTGCACCGGTGACAACGACGCCTACGTGGACTACGACTTCGCGACGGGCGCGTCGGGAGCGGCCTTCGACTGCTCGGCCCCGAAGAACACCTCCCCGAACAACACCGGCCTGACCGACCTGCCCCCGGCCCAGCCCGCCTGGATCCCGTACGACGGCGGATCCGTGCCCGAGTTCGGCACCGGCTCCGAGTCCCCGATGGGCGGCCCGGTCTACCACTACGACCCTCAGCTCGACTCGCCGGTGAAGTTCCCCGAGGCGTACGACGGCGACTTCTTCGCCACGGAGTTCGGCCGCCGCTGGATCAAGCGCATCACCAGCGACGCCGACGGCACCGTACGGTCGATCAACGACGTGCCCTGGACCGGCACCCAGGTGATGGACTCGGCCTTCGGGCCCGACGGGGCCCTGTACGTCCTCGACTACGGCCTGTCGTGGTTCGGCGGTGACGAGCACTCCGCCCTCTACCGCATCGAGAACGCCACCGACGGCCACTCGCCCGTCGCCCAGGCAGCGGCGAGCCGGACCTCCGGTCAGGCACCGCTGCGCGTCAGCTTCTCCTCCGCGGGCACGAGTGACCAGGACGGCGATGCCCTCACCTACAGCTGGGACTTCGGCGACGGCGGCACGTCCACCGCGGCCAACCCCGCCCACCGCTACAAGAAGAACGGCACCTACACCGCGACGCTGACCGTCAAGGACCCGACCGGCCGCACCGGCAACGCGAGCGTGCAGATCATCGTCGGCAACACCGCGCCGACCGTGGTCCTGGAGACGCCGAAGGACGGACAGCTGTTCAGCTTCGGCGACGCCATACCGTTCAAGGTGAAGGTCACCGACCAGGAGGACCGGACCATCGACTGCTCCAGGGTCAAGGTCACCTTCATCCTCGGCCACGACACCCACGGCCACCCCCTGACCTCGGCCAACGGCTGCACCGGCACCATCCGGACCAGCGCCGACGGCGGCCACGACGAGGACGCCAACATCTTCGGGGTCCTCGACGCCGAGTACACCGACAACGGAGGCGGCGGCCAGGCCGCGCTGACCACGCACGACCAGAACGTCACCCAGCCCAAGCACCGCCAGGCCGAGCACTACGGCAAGGCCTCCGGCGTCACGGTCATCACCAAGGACACCGCGCACGGCGGCCGGACCGTCGGCGACATCGACAACGGCGACTGGATCTCCTTCACGCCGTACGTCCTGAACAACGCCAAGAAGATCACCGCCCGCATCTCCTCCGGCGGCGCCGGCGGCACCCTCGAAGTCCGCGCGGGCTCCGCCAAGGGCGCCCTGCTCGGCAAGGCGATCGTGCCGGTGACCGGCGGCTGGGAGACCTTCCAGGACGTCCAGGCGAACCTGTCCCGCGCGCCCAGGGGCACCACCACGCTCTACCTCGTCTTCAAGGGCAGCGGCTCCGGCGCCCTGTACGACATCGACGACTTCACGTTCACGACGGGCTGAGGGGAGGCGACCGACATGCGATCGACCAGCAGATACGCGACGGGAGTCGTGGGCGCGGCCTTGCTCCTGGGGTGCGTCTCGGGCCCGGCCTCGTCCCAGGACGACGCCGAGGACAAGCGGGTCCTGGTCTTCTCCAAGACCGCCGGCTTCCGGCACGACTCCATCCCCGAGGGCATCGCGACGGTGCGGCAACTCGGCGAGCAGGGCGGCTTCACGGTCGACACGACCGAGAACGCGGGCGCCTTCACCTCGTCCAACCTGCGGCGCTACGACGCGGTCGTGTTCCTTTCGACGACGGGTGACGTCCTGGACGCCAGGCAACAGCGCGCCTTCGAGGGCTACATCCGCGGGGGCGGCGCCTACGTCGGCGTCCACGCCGCCGCCGACACCGAGTACGACTGGGCGTTCTACGGCGGCCTCGCCGGCGCCTACTTCCAGTCGCACCCGGCGATCCAGCCCGCGACGGTGCACGTCGAGGACCACGCCCACCCGGCGACCTCCGGACTGGAACGGGCGTGGAACCGCACCGACGAGTGGTACAACTACCGCTTCAATCCGCGGGAGAGGGCCCACGTCCTCGCCTCCCTCGACGAGTCGTCGTACACCGGCGGCACCATGCAGGGCGACCACCCGATCGCCTGGTGCCAGAACTACCAGGGCGGCCGCTCCTTCTACACCGGCGGCGGCCACACCAAGGAGTCCTTCGCCGAACCCGCATTCCGCACGCACCTGCTGGGCGGGATCCGCTGGGCCATCGGCGACGCCGAGGCCGACTGCCGCCCGGAGTCCGGCTACCGGCCGCTCTTCGACGGCACACCCGCCTCGCTGGACGACTGGCGGCAGGCGGGCCCGGGCTCCTTCACCCTCTCCGACGACGGCACGCTGACGTCGTCGGGCGGCATGGGCATGCTCTGGTACGCCACGTCGGGCTTCTCCTCGTACTCACTGAAGCTCGACTGGAAGATGGCCGGTGACGACAACTCCGGTGTGTTCGTGGGCTTCCCGCCCTCGGACGACCCGTGGTCGGCCGTCAACAACGGCTACGAGATCCAGATCGACGCGACCGACGCCGCCGACCGCACCACCGGCGCGGTGTACGGCTTCAAGTCCGCCGATCTCAACAAACGCGACCGTGCGCTGAACCCGCCGGGGGAGTGGAACACGTACGAGATCCGCGTGGAGGGCGAGCGCCTCCGCGTCTGGCTCAACGGCGTGCAGATCAACGATTTCCGCAACACCGACCCGGCCCGGAGCCTCGTCGACGGACACATCGGCATCCAGAACCACGGAGCCGAGGACAAGGTGTCCTTCCGCGATATCCGGATCAAGGAATTGCCCGCGAAGGTCTCGCAGGGCGACTGAGCGACGGCGGGCGGGAGGACGCCGGACTTCCCGCCCGCCGTCTTGACCTTCCCGCCGGCTTCACCTCCCAGCCGTCTTCACCTCCCGGCTGGGGCCCTGACCTGGTACGACAAGGAGGCTGCCGATGTCAGTGTCCCGTTCCGAGCCCCGCGTGGGGGTGTGGCTGATCGGAGCGCGCGGCTCCGTCGCCACCACCGTCGTGGCGGGCTGCGCCGCCGTCACCGCGGGTCTGCATCCGCCGACGGGCATGGTGACCGAGACGCCCCCCTTCGCCGACAGCGGCCTGTCGGCCCTGTCCTGCCTCGTCTTCGGCGGACACGACACACTGGACTGCCCCCTGCCCAAACGCGCCGAGGCGCTGGCTGCCGGGGGAGTGCTGCCACCGGGCCTCACATCCGCCGTCACCGCCGAACTGGCCGCCGCCGACCGCGAGATCAGGCCCGGCGGCCCCCTCGCCGGCGACACCCGCGACGCGGAGCAACTGATCTCCACCTTCGCCGCCGACATCCAGGACTTCATACGGCGACACGGCCTGGCCCGCGCGGTGGTCGTCAACGTGGCCTCCACGGAACCCGCGCCCACCGGCGGCGCCCTCCCGCCCAGCTCCCTGTACGCGGCGGCAGCCCTGCGCGCCGGCTGCCCCTACGTGAACTTCACTCCCTCGACCGGCCTCCACCACCCCGCGCTGGCCTCGCAGGCACGGTCGTCCGGTCTCCCGTACGCGGGCCGCGACGGCAAGACCGGCCAGACCCTGCTGCGTTCAGTGCTGGGCCCGATGTTCGCCCAGCGGGCCCTGACCGTCCGCGCCTGGTCCGGAACGAACCTGCTCGGCGGCGGGGACGGCGCCGCCCTGGCCGACCCGGCCGCCGCGGCGGCCAAGAACGCCGGCAAGGAACGGGTCCTCGCCGACACCCTCGGCACCACCCCCCAGGGCGAGACCCACATCGACGAGGTCCCCACCCTGGGCGACTGGAAGACCGCCTGGGACCACATCGCCTTCGACGGCTTCCTCGGCACCCGCATGATCCTCCAGACCACCTGGCAGGGCTGCGACTCCGCCCTGGCCGCACCCCTCGTCCTCGACCTCGCCCGTCTGACCGCCCGCGCCCACGAATCGGGCCTGTCCGGCCCGCTCGACGCCCTCGCCTTCTACTTCAAGGACCCCGTGGGCGACGCGCCCTCGGGCCTGGCCGAGCAGTACGAGGCACTGATCGGCTTCGCCCGGAACCTTCGGGAAACGGGGCCGAGGGAGGGCGCGGGTCTCCGGCAAGGCGCCGGAGAGGGCCGCGAGCACGGTTCGGCGGAACAGAGCAAGGGGACGGAGGACCTCCGGTGAGGCGGCGCGAGCGTCCTTGTGGAGGCTCAGGCAGGACGGGTGCCACCTCCACCAGAGGGGACGTCGGCGGCACGGCGCCCTGCGGCCGCACCAGCCGCCCGGCACGGGGACGCGCCTGGGCCGAACTCCTGCGTCTGCCGGCCCTGTTCAGCGTGCCCGGCGACGCTCTCGCCGGCACGGCCGCGGCCGGCACACCGCCCAACGCCCGCACCCTGCTCGCCATCGGCTCCTCCCTCTGCCTGTACGAGGCCGGCATGGCCCTCAACGACTGGGCGGACCGCGAGGTGGACGCCGTCGAACGCCCCCACCGCCCCTTGCCCTCCGGCCGCATCCGTCCCACCGCCGCGCTCACGGCTGCCTGCGCCCTCACCGGAGCAGGACTGGCCCTGGCCGCCCGCGCCGGCCGCCCGGCTCTGGCCGTCGCCGCGCCCCTGGCGGCGACCGTCTGGGCGTACGACCTCACCCTGAAGCACACACCGGCCGGGCCCGTGGCCATGGGCGCGGCTCGTGCACTGGACCTGCTCCTGGGAGCCGCGGCCGGCACCGGCCGTATCCGCCGGGCACTGCCCTCCGCCGCCCTCCTGGGCACTCACACCCTGGCCGTCACGACGGTCTCCCGCCAGGAGGCTCGGGGCGGCTCACCCCTGGCTCCCCTGTCGGCACTCGCGACGACGGCCCTGCTGACCCGCCTGGTCACGCACCGTCCCGCGAGTCTCCCGGAAGACCGCCGGGAAGCAGCCGCCCACCTCCTGCCGGGCCCGCTATCCGCCCGTCCCCGACCACCTGAGCCGGGCCGACAGCCCGCGGCACACCTCACCACCGTCCTCGCAGCCGTCTACGCCGCGACCACCGCACGCCCCTACGTCCACGCCGCTCTCAACCCCTCACCTCCCCTCACCCAACGAGCAGTCGGCGCCGGCATCCGCGCCACGATCCCCCTCCAGGCCACCCTGACCGCCCGCTCCCAGGGCACGGCCGCCGCCCTCCTCATCGCGGCCCTCGCTCCACTCGCAGCGAGATTCGCAAGGAAGGTGAGCGTCACATGAGCCCCGATGCCCGAGCCTCCGGCGGCCGAGCCGCGCCGACCGGGTCGGCCCTCCCTTCCCTCCGCTTCGGCTACGGCACGAACGGCCTTGCTGATCTCCGGCTGGACGACGCGCTCTCCCTGCTCGCCGACCTCGGATACGACGGCGTCGGCCTGACCCTCGACCACATGCACCTCGACCCGCTCGCCCCCGGCCTCGCCGCCCGCACTCGCCGGATCGCGCACCGGCTCCACGCGCTCGGACTGGGTGTCACCGTGGAGACGGGCGCCCGCTATGTGCTCGACCCGCGCCGCAAACACGGCCCGTCCCTGCTGGACCCGGACCCCGGTGACCGGGCCCGCCGTGCCGACCTCCTCCTCCGGGCCGTGCGGGTCGCGGCCGACCTCGGCGCCCACGCGGTCCACTGCTTCAGCGGGATCGTCCCGGAGGGCACCGACACGGACACCGCGTGGAAGCGCCTCGCCGAGACCCTCACGCCCGTCCTGGACGCCGCCGCGTCCGCCGGCGTTCCGCTCGCCGTCGAGCCCGAACCGGGTCACCTCCTGGCCACCCTGGCCGACTTCCATCACCTCCGCCGCATCCTCGGCGACCCCGAACCTCTCGGCCTCACCCTCGACATCGGCCACTGTCAGTGCCTCGAACCCCTTCCTCCCGCCGACTGTGTGCGCGCCGCCGCCCCCTGGCTGCGCCACGTCCAGATCGAGGACATGCGGCGCGGTGTCCACGAGCACCTCCCCTTCGGGGACGGGGAGATCGACTTCCCGCCGGTCCTGGCGGCCCTCGCCGCCACCGGCTACCAGGGCCTGACCGTCGTCGAACTGCCTCGCCACTCCCACGCCGGTCCCCACCACGCCGAACACTCCCTCCCGTTCCTCCGCCACGCCGAGCAGACCGCGGCCACCGCCTCGCCGCACCCCGCTCCGGACCTCCAGCAGGCCGCGCCACCCCACGGCGCTCCCTCCACCGCCCCTGAAGGGAGCAGCACCCCATGACCCACCCCCGCACCACACCGTCGGCGAGAACCCACGGCCCCCAGGACGGCCAGGCCCGCGAGAACACCGCCCCACGGGACGCCCAGGTCCCCGAGGACGCCAACCCCCTGACGACCACGAACACCCACAGCGCCCACACCGCCCAACCAACCCCCGACACCGCACTCGCCTCCTCGCCGGCCGACCTCCGCCGCCACCTCACCACCCACCTCGGCCCCGCCGCCCGCACCTGGCTCGAGCACGCCCTCGACGAGGCCGCCGCCCACCCCGGCACCCACGGACCCATCTCCGCATGGGAACTGCGCCTCGCCGAGGCCGGCCGTCGCTGCGGTGCCGCGTACGCCGACGCCGCACGCTTCCTCATCCTCGACGCGGCCCGTGCCGGGACCGACGCCCTGACCCGGGTGTACCGGCAGGGCACCGCCGACGAGCGCCGCGCCGTCCTGCGCGCCCTGCCCCACCTCGTGTCCGGCCCCGGCGCCCTCCCGCTCGTCGAGGACGCCCTGCGCACCAACGACACCCGGCTCCTCGCCGCCGCCGTCGGCCCGTACGCCGCGCGGCACCTGGCCCCCCACGACTGGCGCCACGCCGTACTGAAGTGCCTGTTCACCGGCGTCCCCGTCGACCACGTGGCGGACCTGCCCCGGCGTGCCCATGGCGACGGCGAACTCGCCCGCATGCTGGGCGACTACGCCGCCGAACGCACCGCCGCCGGCCGCACCGTCCCCGAGGACCTGTACCGCGTCCTGGCCCTGACCGAGTCCGTGACGCCGGCCCCCGGCACGGACCACCCCCACGGCAAGGAGTCCTGATGCGCATCTTCGACCCCCACATCCACATGACGTCCCGGACCACGGACGACTACGAGGCGATGCATGCCGCCGGAGTCCGCGCCGTCGTCGAGCCTTCCTTCTGGCTCGGCCAGCCCCGCACCTCGCCCGCCTCCTTCCTCGACTACTTCGACTCCCTCCTCGGCTGGGAGCCGTTCCGCGCCGCCCAGTACGGCATCGCCCACCACTGCACGCTGGCGCTCAACCCCAAGGAGGCGAACGACCCACGCTGTGTGCCCGTCCTCGACGCACTGCCCCGGTATCTCGTCAAGGACAACGTCGTGGCCGTCGGCGAGATCGGCTACGACTCCATGACCCCCGCCGAGGACACCGCCCTCGCCGCCCAGCTCCAGCTCGCCGCCGACCACGGCCTGCCCGCCCTCGTGCACACCCCGCACCGCGACAAGCTCGCCGGGCTGCGCCGTACCCTCGACGTGGTCCGGGAGTCCGCACTGCCCCCGGAACGCGTCCTGGTCGACCACCTCAACGAGACCACCGTCAAGGAGGCCAAGGACAGCGGCTGCTGGCTGGGCTTCTCCGTCTATCCGGACACCAAGATGGACGAGGAGCGGATGATCGCGATCCTGCGCGCCTACGGCACCGAGCAGGTCCTGGTCAACTCCGCCGCCGACTGGGGAAAGAGCGACCCCCTGAAGACCCGCAAGGTCGGCGACCTGATGCTGGCCGAGGGCTTCGGCGAGGACGACGTCGACCAGGTGCTGTGGCGCAACCCCGTCGCCTTCTACGGGCTCAGCGGACGCCTGAACCTCGACATCACCGGCACGGAGGCCACCCACGAGGGCAACTCCATCCTCCGCGGCGTCCCGAAGGACCCGCACGAGCCGGATTTCGGCCCGACAGACGGCTACGAGCCGGTCCACGTCCCCGGCGCGGGGGCGTGAACCATGCGCTTCCGCCACCCCGACGGCTCCACCGTCCACCTCGCCTACTGCACCAACGTCCACCCCGCCGAAACCCTCGACGGCGTCCTCGCCCAGCTCCGCGACCACTGCGAACCCGTCCGCCGCCGCCTGGGACGCGACCGGCTCGGCATCGGGCTGTGGCTCGCCAAGGACGCCGCCCACGCCCTCGACACCGACCCGTCCGCACTGCGCGGCCTGCGCACCGAACTCGACAGGCGCGGCCTCGAGGTCGTCACCCTCAACGGCTTCCCGTACGAGGGCTTCGGCGCCGAGGAGGTCAAGTACCGCGTGTACAAGCCGGACTGGGCCGACCCGGAACGCCTCGACCACACCACCGCCCTGGCCCGCGTCCTCGCCGGGCTCCTCCCCGACGACGTCGGCGACGGCACCATCTCCACGCTGCCCCTCGCCTGGCGAACCGCGTACGACGACAACCGCGCGCAGACCGCCCGCACCGCCCTGCTCACGCTCGCCGAACGCCTCGACGCCATCGAGGAGCTGACCGGCCGCTCCCTCCGCGTCGGGCTGGAACCAGAACCCGGCTGCGTCGTCGAGACCACCCGCGACGCCATCGCCCCGCTCACCGCGATCGCCCACGACCGCATCGGCATCTGTGTCGACACCTGCCACCTCGCCACCTCCTTCGAAGACCCGCACACCGCCCTGGACGCCCTCACCGAGGCCCGCGTCCCCGTCGTCAAATCCCAGCTCTCCGCCGCCCTGCACGCCGAACACCCCCATCTGCCCGAGGTCCGCGAGGCCCTCGCCGCCTTCGCCGAACCCCGCTTCCTTCACCAGACCCGTACGGCCACCGCGGCCGGCCTGCGCGCCACCGACGACCTCGACGAGGCCATCGCGGGCCACGCCCTGCCCGACGGCGCACCCTGGCGCGCCCACTTCCACGTCCCCCTGCACGCAGCCCCTGCCGCGCCCCTCACCTCCACACTCCCGGTCCTGAAGACCGCACTCACCCGGCTCGTCGGCGGCCCGGCCCCGCTCACCCGCCACCTGGAGGTCGAGACCTACACCTGGCAGGCCCTCCCGCCCGAGCTGCGCCCCCGCGGCCGCAGCCAGCTCGCCGAAGGCATCGCCGCCGAACTCGCCCTTGCCCGCGACCTGTTGACGGACCTCGGACTGAAGGAGCTGCCATGAGCACCCACCCGTCCGCCCCGGGCGCAGCCCCGGCCCGGACAGGCCACCCCACACCGCTCCTTGTCCTCGACGTCGTCGGCCTCACCCCCCGTCTCCTCGACCACATGCCCCACCTCAAGGCGCTCGGCCAGTCCGGCTCCCGCGCCCCGCTGGGTACCGTGCTTCCCGCCGTCACCTGCGCCGCCCAGTCCACGTTCCTCACCGGCACCATGCCCTCGGAGCACGGCATCGTCGGCAACGGCTGGTACTTCCGCGAACTCGGCGACGTCCTCCTGTGGCGCCAGCACAACGGCCTCGTGGCCGGTGACAAACTCTGGGACGCCGCCCGCCGCGCCCACCCCGGCTACACCGTCGCGAACATCTGCTGGTGGTACGCCATGGGCGCCGACACCGACATCACCGTCACCCCCCGTCCGGTCTACTACGCCGACGGCCGCAAGGAACCCGACTGCTACACCCGGCCGGCCGCACTGCACGACGAACTCACGGAAAAACTCGGCACGTTCCCCCTCTTCCACTTCTGGGGCCCCGGAGCGGACCTCGTCTCCAGCCGGTGGATCATCGACGCGACCCGCCACATCATCCGCACCCGGCACCCCGACCTGACGCTCTGCTACCTCCCTCACCTCGACTACGATCTCCAGCGCTTCGGCCCCGACGACCCGCGCTCCCTGAAGGCCGCCACCGACCTGGACGCCGCCATGGCACCGCTCCTGGACGACGCCCGCGCCGAAGGCCGCACGGTCGTCGCGCTGTCCGAGTACGGCATCACCCGCGTGAACCGGCCCGTCGACATCAACCGCGCCCTGCGCCGCGCCGGCCTGCTGGAGGTGCACACCCAGGACGGCATGGAGTACCTCGACCCGATGGCGTCCCGTGCCTTCGCGGTCGCCGACCACCAGGTCGCCCATGTCTACGTGCGCCGCCCCGAGGACCTCGACGTCACCCGGGCCGCTCTCGACGGGCTGCCCGGCATCGGCCAACTCCTCGACGACGAGGGAAAGAAGGCCCACCACCTCGACCATCCGCGCGCCGGCGAACTCGTCGCCGTGGCGGAACCCGATGCCTGGTTCACGTACTACTACTGGCTCGACGACGCCCGCGCGCCCGACTTCGCACAGCTCGTCGAGATCCACCGCAAACCCGGCTACGACCCGGTCGAGCTCTTCATGGATCCCCTCGACCCCTATGTCAAGGTCAAGGCGGCCACCGCGCTGGCGCGCAAGAAACTCGGCATGCGCTACCGCATGGCGGTCGTGCCCCTGGACCCCTCACCTATTCGCGGCAGCCACGGCCGCCTCCCGGCGAGCGACGACGACGGTCCGCTCCTCATCTGCTCCACCCCCCGCGCTGTCGGCGACCGCGTCGCGGCCACCGATGTGAAGTCACTGCTGCTCCGACTCGCCGGTCTCGTCTGAGGACGGACCCTCAGTCCCGACTGGTCACAAGTGAAGCACTCACCACTGACAACGCCCCGCGATCACGAGGAGTTCCACGCATGAGCCGCTTCTCCCAGCCCGACCCCGAGCTCACCCACCGCCTCAGCAGACGAGGCATGCTCGGAGTGGCCACAGGCGCCACCGCTGCCGCCCTGCTCGGTGCCGCCGCCCCCGCGACCGCCGCCACCGGCACGGCCTCCGGCGCCAAGGGCCGCGGCCGACCCGTCCTGCCGCCCGGTCGCCTCGGCATCCAGCTCTACAGCCTCCGCGACAAGGTCTCCACCCTCGGCTTCGGCCCCGTCTTCGCCGAACTGGAGAGGTACGGCTACGACGAGATCGAGTTCGCCGGCGACGGCCAGGGCTCGGCCGGCCCCATCACCCTCGCCCAGCTCAAGCGGCTGGCCCGCAACCACGGCCTGAACCCCATCGGCAGCCACGTCGGCTACTACTCCAGCGACCCGAACGCCTACACCTTCGCCCAGAACCTCACCAAGGTCCTCGACGACGCCCAGGCACTCGGCCTGAAGCACATCGGCACGGCCGCCGGCCCGTTCCGCTACGGCTCGACCGTCGACGCCTGGAAGCGCGCCGCCGAGGACTTCAACACCTACGGCGCGGCGGCGAAGGCCCGGGGCATGAAGTTCTACCAGCACAACCACTCCGAGGAGTTCTCCTTCGCCACCGACAACCCCAAGGTCCGCCTCTACGACGTCCTGCTCGAGGAGACCGACCCGCACCTCGTCCACCTGGAGATGGACATCTACTGGGCGTACGTCGGCCAGTTCCGCTTCTCCAAGCGGCCCGACGGCACGCCCGCGCCGTTCGAGCCGCTGGACTACGTCCTCCGGCAGCCCGACCGCTACCCGCTGTTCCACGTCAAGGACGGCGAGAGCGACCCGTCGAACCCGTACGGCTACCGCATGACCGACGTCGGCGACGGAGACATCGACTACCAGCGGTTCATCTCCGCCGTGACCCGGCTGCGCGGTCACCGCATGGCCCACCACTGGCAGGCCGAGCACGACAACCCGGCCGAATCCTTCACGTTCGCGCGCCGCTCCAGCGCGCACCTGCACTCCCTGAGGGAGAAGTGCTGACGTCGTAGGAGCGTGAGGAGGCCCCTCCCCGGCCACGGGGAGGGGCCTCCTCACACGAGGGACGGTCAGAGGCGGCAGACGCTGGCGTGGAAGTCGGTCACCTCGCGGTGGGGACGGTTCGCGGCGTCGGGCTGTGCGGATGAGCTGTTCGGTGCGACAGGGCCGACCCCCATGTCACGCCGTCTCCTCGCCGAGCGGTCGCGGATTGGGAGTGATGCGCTTGGCCCGGGGGCGGCCCGGCGGGTGCAGGAACAGGGCGACGAACCCGGCCAGCAGGGAGATCGAACCGGCCAGGACGAACGCGCCGGCGTAGTCCCAGGCGGCCACCACCACGGCTCCCATTCCGGACCCGAGAAGCCCGGAGACCAGCTTCGACGAGTACACGAGGCCGTAGTTGGAGGCGTTGTTGTTCTCACCGAAGTAGTCGGCGGTCATCGCCGCGAACATCGGGAAGATGGCGCCGCCACCGAAGCCCGAGATGGACGAGAACAGCAGGAACAGCGGCAGGTTGCCGATGTTCCCGGAGAACAGGATGCCGTACTGCGACAGTCCGAGGACGATGCAGACGAAGATCAGGCACTGCTTGCGGCCGTAGCGGTCGGAGAGCCAGCCGATGACACCCCGGCCCGTGCCGTTGACGATCGCCTTCAGGGACATCGCGGTGGCGACGATGCCGCCCGCGAAGCCCGCCTCGTCACCGAAGGGGACCTGGAAGGCGATACCGAAGATGTTCACGCCGGAGGTGCACAGCAGACAGAACCACATGAGGGCCACACGGCCGGTCCGCCATGCCTCCATGGGGGTGTACTGGTGCACGGCCGGCGGGTTCTTCTCCAGCGCGCGCCGGGCCCGTGCGTCGTCGGGCTTCTTCAGCGGGTCGACGTCGGCCGGCCACCAGTTCTTCGGCGGGTCGCGGAAGAAGTAGCCCGAGACCGCCACCACGGCCGCCAGGAAGACGCCTACGCAGACCAGCACCCAGCGGAAGTTGGTGAGGTCCATGTAGCCGGTGAAGAGGAACACGAACGGCACGGACCCATAGGCGAAACCGCCGTTCACGAAGCCCGTCTTGCCGCCCTTGCGCTCCGGATACCACTTGGCGACCATGTTGACGCAGGTCGCGTAGACCATGCCCGCGCCCATGCCGCTGAACATGCCGAAGCCGATGTAGGCGACGATCACATGTGGTGCGAAGGCGAGCGAGAGATACCCCAGCAGCGTGCCGACGGCACCGAGCATCATCGCCCAGCGAGCCGGGAGTTTCCCGCTCTCACGCAGCTTCCCGGCGGGGAAGGCAACCGCGGCCTGGAAGAAGACCCAGACGCCCAGCATCCAGAAGATGTGCCCGCTGCTCCACTGGTGTGCTGTGTGCAGCGTGTCCTCGGCGGACGCGAAGGCGTACTCCGCCGAGCTGATGCCCATCATGCCGACCCACGGCAGGATGACCATCCACTTGCGTTTGCGGCCCATGATGTCGATGTCGGTCTCACCGAGGCGGTAGACGCGTCCGTTCGCGTCCGTGACCTCTCGGTAAGGAACCGTGGTGGGCAGATCGGTCGTTGTCATGTCGTGTCGCACCCCTTGCGTCGAAAGATCTGGCCAGCGCCCCCTGTCCCATGCCTTTCGTGCGCGTGCGGGTCCCGGGCCGGCCGACGCGCACCGTCGGCCGGCCCCGCTCCCTCACCTCATGTACCGCCCCCCAGCAGCCCGGCCTCCCGCGCCCAGCGGTACTTCGCGCCGAGCACGGCCACCGGCTTCTCGGTCGTGTACGGGTACGCCACGACACCGCGCTCGAAGAGGTACTGACAGGCCTCCTCGACCTCCACGTCGCCCGCGAGTGACGCCACGACCGGCTTCTCGATCCCGCGCTCCCGGAACTCGGCCACCACGCGCGCGGTGAGCTCCGCGAAGACCATGGGAGGGGTGACGATGGTGTGCCAGTAGCCGAGGACGAGCGCGTGGATGCGCGGATCCTCCAGCCCCAGCCGGATCGTCGCCTCGTACGTCGACGGCGGCTCACCCCCGGTGATGTCCACCGGGTTGCCCGCGGCCCCGAAGGGCGGGATGAACTTCCGGAACGCCTCGTCCAGGTCCGGCGGGATCTCCATCAGCGACAGGCCGTTGTCCGTCACCGCGTCCGAGAGCAGCACACCGCTGCCGCCGGCCCCCGTGATGATCACGACGTTGTCGCCCTTGGGGGCGGGCAGCACGGGCAACGCGCGCGCGTACTCCAGCATGTCGTTCAGCCCCGGCGCCCGGATCACCCCGGCCTGCTTGAGGATGTCGTCGTACACGGCGTCGTCGCCCGCCAGGGCGCCGGTGTGTGAACCGGCCGCCTTCGCGCCCGCCGCCGTACGCCCCGCCTTCAGGACGACCACGGGCTTCTTCGGCACGGTCGCCCGCGCGGCCTCCACGAAGGCGCGTCCGTCCTTGAGGTCCTCCAGGTGCATCGCGATGCACTCGGTGTGCGGGTCCTCCCCGAACCAGGTCAGCAGGTCGTCCTCGTCCAGGTCCGACTTGTTGCCGAGCCCGACGATCGCCGACACGCCCGTCCTGGTGGTGCGGGCGAAGCCCAGGATGGCCATCCCGATGCCGCCCGACTGCGAGGTCAGCGCCACCCCGCCCTTGACGTCGTACGGCGTGCAGAACGTGGCACACAGGTCATGCCAGGTCGAGTAGTAGCCGTAGATGTTCGGCCCCAGCAGCCGGACGCCGTGCCGCTCGGCGATCGCCACGATCTCCGCCTGGAGTTCGTGCTCACCGGTCTCCGCGAACCCGGAGGGGATCAGTACGGCGTTCGGGATGCCCTTGCGCCCCGCCTCCTCCAGGGCCGAGGCCACGAACTTGGCGGGGATCGCGAAGACCGCCACATCCACCTCACCGGGAACGTCGGTGACACTCTTGTACGCCTTGCGGCCCACGATGTCATCGGCCTTGGGGTTCACCGGGTGGATGTCGCCCGCGAAACCTCCGTCGACGAGGTTGCGCATCACGGAATTGCCGATCTTGCCCTGCTCGTTGGAGGCACCGATGACGGCGACCGAACGCGGCTGCATCAGACGGCGCATCGACGTGAGGATCTCGTCCCTCGAGTACTTCCGGCGCGGCGCGGGTTGCGACTCGGCGAGGATGACCCGGATGTCGGCCGCCACCGCCCCCTCCGCGGTGGCGATCACCGGGTTGAGGTCGACCTCCGCGATCTCCGGGAAGTCAGCGACGAGTTCCGACACCCGGCGGATCTGTTCGGCGACGGCCCACCGGTCCACGCCCGCCTGGCCGCGCACCCCGCGCAGGATCTCCGCAGACCGGATCGAGTCCAGCATGGACAGCGCCTCGTCGGCGTCCACCGGAGCGAGCCGGAAGGTGACGTCCTTCAGCACCTCGACCAGCACCCCGCCGAGCCCGAACGCGACCACCTTCCCGAACGTCGGGTCCGTGACCGCCCCGACGATGACCTCCTGCCCCTTGGGCACCAGCTCCTGCACCTGCACGCCGGAGATGCGGGCCTTCGGGTCGTAGGCACGCGCGTTGTCGATGATGGTGTGGAACGCCGCCCGTACGTCCGCCGCGCCCTCGACGCCGACGATCACCCCGCCGGCGTCGGTCTTGTGCAGGATGTCCGGCGAGACGATCTTCATCACGACGGGCCCGCCGAAGCGCGCCGCGAACGCCACGGCCTCCTCGACGTCCGTCGCCAGCTCCTCGCCGGGTACGGCGATCCCGTATGCGTCGGCGATCACCTTGCCCTCGGGCGCGGTCAGCGCGGTCCGCCCCTCGGCCCGCACGGAGTCGAGGAGGCCGCGCACCCGCAGGACCCGGTCTTCGGCCATCACGTCAGATCACTCCGTTCGACTTGAGCAGGCGTACTTCCTCGTCGCCGAGGCCGAGTTCGCCGACGTAGACCTCTTCGTTGTGCTCGCCGAGGAGAGGTGAGCTGGTCACCTCGACGGGGGAGTCGGACAGCTTGAGCGGGCTGCCGACGGTGACGAACTCGCCGCGCTCGGGGTGCGGGACGGTGACGACCATCTCGTTGGCGGCCAGCGACCGGTCCTCGATGATCTCCCTGGTGGACAGGATCGGCCCGCACGGGATGTTGTGCGCGTTGAGCCGCTCCAGCACCTCCCACTTGGGCAGCGTCGAGGACCACTCCTCGATCAGCTGGAACATCTTGTTGAGCTTGGGCAGGCGTGCCTCGGGCGTCGCCCACTCGGGGTCTTCGGCCAGTTCGGGCCGGCCGATGAGCTCGCTGATGGGCTGCCAGCCGACGGGCTGCACGATGACGTACACGTAGTCGTTCGGGCCGCCCGGCGCGCACTTGACCGCCCAGCCGGGCTGGCCGCCGCCGGACGCGTTTCCGGACCTGGGAACCTCGTCGCCGAAGTCCTCGTTGGGATATTCGGCGAGCGGCCCGTGTGCCAGGCGCTGCTGGTCCCGCAGTTTCACCCGGCACAGGTTCAGTACAGCGTGCTGCATGGCCACGTTGACCCGCTGCCCGCGCCCGGTGCGCTCCCGTTGGTAGAGCGCGGCGAGGATGCCCGCCACGGCGTGCACACCCGTCCCCGAGTCCCCGATCTGGGCCCCCGTCGCCAGCGGCGGCCCGTCCTCGAAACCGGTGGTCGACATCGACCCGCCCATGGCCTGCGCGACGACCTCGTACGCTTTGAAGTTGGTGTACGGGCCCTCGCCGAACCCCTTGATGGAGGCATAGACGATTCGTGGATTGATCTCCTGGATGCGGTCCCAGGTGAAGCCCATCCGGTCGACCGCGCCCGGGCCGAAGTTCTCGACCATGACGTCCGAGCGCCGGATCAGCTCGGTGAGGATCTCCTTGCCGCGCTCGGTCTTGGTGTTGAGGGTGATGCTCCGCTTGTTGCAGTTGAGCATCGTGAAGTAGAGGGAGTCGACGTCCGGCAGGTCACGCAGCTGCTTGCGCGTGATGTCGCCGGTCGGCGCCTCCAGCTTGACGACGTCCGCGCCGAGCCAGGCGAGCAGCTGGGTCGCGGAGGGCCCGGACTGGACGTGGGTCATGTCCAGGACGCGGATGCCTTCGAGGGCTTTGGCGGAGGTAGCTGTCATCGGGGGCACCTCACTTGTACATGGTCTGGTTCATGGTTCCGGGGGCGTACGCGTCGGGATCGACCCAGACGTTGATCAGGGACGGCTTGCCCGACTCGCGGGCGCGCTGCAGCGCCGGGCCGATGCCGGCGGGGTCGCGGACCTCCTCGCCGTAACCGCCCAGCATCTGGGCGAACTTGTCGTAGTGGACGTCGCCGAGGGTGTTGCCGATGCGCTCGCGGTCCTTGCCGTACTTGGCGGCCTGGCCGTAGCGGATCTGGTTCATCGAGGAGTTGTTGCCGACGATGCCGACGAAGGGGAGGTCGTAGCGGACGAGAGTTTCGAAGTCCCAGCCGGTCAGGGAGAACGCGCCGTCGCCGAAGAGCGCGACGACCTCCTTGTCGGGCCGCGCCTGCTTGGCCGCCAGCACGAAGGGGACGCCGACGCCGAGCGTGCCGAGGGGACCCGGGTCCATCCAGTGCCCGGGTGACTTGGGCTGCACGACCTGCCCGGAGAAGGTGACGATGTCGCCGCCGTCGCCGATGTAGATCGAGTCCTCGGTGAGGAAGTCGTTGATCTCGCTGACCAGCCGGTACGGGTGGATGGGCGAGGCGTCCGACTTCAGGTTCGGCAGCCGCTTCTCCAGAGCGGTCTGCTCGGCCGCGCGCAGCTCGTCCAGCCACTCCTTGCGCTTCGACGCACCGCCGTTGACGCGTCCGGAGGCCGCCTCGGTCACCGACTTCAGCACCAGCCCGGCGTCGCCCACGATGCCGAGGTCGATGTCGCGGTTCTTGCCGACCGTGCGGTAGTCGAGGTCGATCTGCACGACGGTCGCGGCCGGGGACAGCCGCTTGCCGTAGCCCATGCGGAAGTCGAAGGGCGTGCCGACGATGACGATGACGTCGGCGTTTGAGAAGGCGTACCGCCGTGACAGCTGGAAGTGGTGCGGGTCGCCGGGCGGGAGGGTGCCACGGCCGGCGCCGTTCATGTAGGCCGGGATGTTCAGCGTGCGCACCAGCTCGATGGCCGACTCCGTGCCCCGGGTCGTCCACACCTGGCTGCCGAGCAGGATCGCCGGCTTCTCGGCGTGCACCAGCAGGTCGGCGAGCTTCTCGATCGCCTCGGGGTCGCCGGCCGAGCGGGTCGAGGCGCGGTAGGCGCCGGGCTGGGGGACGCGCGCCTTGGCGGCCGGCACCTCGGCGTCCAGCACGTCGCGCGGGATCTCCAGGAAGGAGGGGCCGGGCGCGCCGTGGAAGCACTCGCGGAAGGCCATGGAGACCATGTCGGCCGCGCGCGCCGTGTCCGGCACGGTCGCCGCGAACTTGGTGATGGGGTTCATCATGTCGACGTGCGGCAGGTCCTGGAGGGACCCCATCTTGTGCTGGGTGAGGGCCCCCTGGCCGCCGATCAGCAGCATCGGGGACTCCGCGCGGAAGGCGTTGGCGACGCCGGTGACGGCGTCGGTCGTCCCCGGGCCCGCGGTGACCACCGCGCAGCCGGGCTTGCCGGTGATGCGCGCGTAACCGTCGGCGGCGTGGGCGGCGACCTGCTCGTGACGGACGTCGACGACGTCGATGCCCTCGTCGACGCAGCCGTCGTAGATGTCGATGATGTGGCCGCCGCACAGTGTGTAGATGCGCTCGACCCCCTCGGCCTTCAGCGCCTTGGCTACGAGATGACCGCCGGAGATCACGTCCTGGGTGTCGTCGGGCATGGCGAAGTCCTGTCCCTTCGTGGGGGGTTGGAACGTTTCGCGGCACATTGCATACAGTCGACGAATACTGTATGAAGCTTGTTATCCCGCATCCGGTGGGTGGTGTCCAGGGGGCGTGCGGCACTTTCAGTCAGGAGCCGGAATGGACCTGTACGAACACCAGGCAAGGGAACTCTTCGAAGAACACGGCATCTTGGTGCCGCGGGCCGAGGTGACGGACTCCCCCAAGGAGGCCCGTGAGATCGCACGCCGGCTGGGTGGCCGTGTCGTCGTGAAGGCCCAGGTGAAGACCGGTGGCCGAGGCAAGGCAGGCGGGGTGAAGCTCGCAGCCGACCCGGCCGCCGCCGAGCTCACCGCCCGTCAGATCCTCGGCATGGACATCAAGGGCCACCGGGTCGGCAAGGTGATGCTGGCCCAGCCCGTGGACATCGGGACCGAGTTCTACGTGTCCTACGTACTCGACCGCGCGGCGGGCCGCTTCCTCGCGATCGCCTCGGCCGAAGGCGGCATGGAGATCGAGGAGGTCGCCGCCACCCGTCCCGAGGCCGTGGCCCGCGTCCCCGTCGACCCCGCCGAGGGCGTCACCTCAGCAAAGGCCGGCGAGATCGCCGAGGCGGCCGGGCTGCCGCCGCAGACCGTCGACGTCCTCGTACGGCTCTGGGAGGTCCTGGTCAGCGAGGACGCCCTCCTCGTCGAGGTGAACCCGCTCGTCCGCACCGGGCAGGGACAGATCCTCGCCCTCGACGGCAAGGTCACCCTCGACGACAACGCCCGCTTCCGGCAGGCACGGTGGGGCGTGGAGGCCACCGAACACGACGACGCGCTGGAGGCGAAGGCCGCCGCCAAGGGCCTCAACTACGTCAAGCTCGACGGCGAGGTCGGCATCATCGGCAACGGCGCCGGCCTCGTGATGTCCACACTGGACGTGGTCGCGGGCTGCGGCGCGCGTCCCGCCAACTTCCTTGACATCGGCGGCGGAGCGAGCGCCCGGGTCATGGCGGACGGACTGTCGGTCATCCTCTCCGACCCGGACGTGAAGTCCGTGTTCGTCAACGTCTTCGGCGGGATCACCGCGTGTGACGCGGTCGCCGACGGCATCGTCCAGGCCCTGGACACCGTCCGCCTCACCAAACCGCTCGTCGTGCGCCTCGACGGCAACAACGCGCCCCAAGGCCGCGCCATCCTCGACGAGCACGCGCATCCGCTGGTCCAGCAGGTCACCACCATGGACGGCGCCGCGCGCCGTGCCGCCGAACTCGCCACCACCGCCTGAGAGGACGTCATGGCCATCTACCTCACCAAGGAGAGCAAGGTCCTCGTCCAGGGCATGACCGGAAGCGAGGGCATGAAGCACACCCGCCGCATGCTGGCGGCCGGCACGAACGTCGTCGGCGGCGTCAACCCGCGCAAGGCGGGCCGCACCGTCGACTTCGACGACCGTGCCGTCCCCGTCTTCGGCACGGTCGCCGACGGGATGCGCGCGACCGGGGCGGACGTCACCGTCGTCTTCGTGCCGCCCGCCTTCGCCAAGGCGGCCGTCGTCGAAGCCGCCGACGCCGGCATCGGCCTCGCGGTCGTCATCACCGAGGGCATCCCCGTCCACGACTCCGTCGCCTTCACCGCCTACGCCGGTAAGAAGGGCACCCGAGTCGTCGGCCCCAACTGCCCTGGCCTCATCACCCCCGGCCAGTCCAACGCGGGCATCATCCCGGCCGACATCACCAAGCCGGGCCGCATCGGCCTGGTCTCCAAGTCGGGCACGCTGACGTACCAGCTCATGTACGAGCTGCGCGACATCGGCTTTACGACGTGCGTCGGCATCGGCGGCGACCCGGTCGTCGGCACCACGCACATCGACTGTCTCGCCGCCTTCCAGGACGACCCCGACACCGAACTCATCGTTCTCATCGGCGAGATCGGCGGCGACGCGGAGGAACGGGCGGCGGCCTACGTCCGCGAGCACGTCACCAAGCCGGTCGTCGGCTACATCGCCGGGTTCACCGCACCCGAGGGCAGGACCATGGGGCACGCGGGCGCCATCGTGTCCGGCTCGTCCGGCACGGCACAGGCGAAGAAGGAGGCGCTGGAGGCGGCCGGGGTGAGCGTGGGCAGCACCCCGACCGAGACCGCGAACCTCGTACTCGCGCGCCTCGGAGAGCAACGGCAGTGAGCCAGGTCCCGCCCCCGACCGTGCACCGAGAGCGGAGCAAACCCATGCCGCCCACCCTCACCCTCAAATCCGGCACGACCTGGATCGACGCGTGGCAGCGCTGCCTCACCGTAGCGCCCGAGGCCTTCCGCGACGACCGGGTCCTCAACCTCTGGGACGCCGCCTGGCAGGCGGACGGCCGGGTCCTGCCCGCCGTCAGCCCCGTCGACGGCAGCCCGATCGCCGGCCCGCCGCGCCTGGACGGGGCCACCGCCCGCCAGGCCGTGCGCGCCGCCCTCGACCAGCACCGCGCCTGGCGCCACCTCCCCCTGCCGGAGCGCCGGGCCCGCGTCGCGGCCACCCTCGACGCCCTCGCCGAACACCGCCGACTGCTCGCCCTCCTGCTGGTCTGGGAGATCGGTAAGCCCTGGAGGCTCGCCCTGGCGGACGTCGACCGGGCCATCGACGGGGTCCGCTGGTACGTCGACGGCATCGAAGAGATGGTCGACGGCCGGGCCCCGCTGGACGGCCCGGTGTCCAACATCGCCAGCTGGAACTTCCCGATGAGCGTGCTCGTTCACGCAGTGCTGGTACAGGCACTGGCGGGCAACGCGGTCATCGCCAAGACCCCGACCGACGGCGGTGTCGCCTGCCTGACCCTGGCCTGCGCCCTCGCCGCTCGTGAGGGGATCCCCTTGACCCTCGTCAGCGGCAGCGGAGGCGAGCTGTCCCAGGCGCTGGTGCGGGCGCCCGAGATCGGCTGCGTCTCCTTCGTCGGCGGCCGCGACACCGGCGCCGCGGTGGCCACGGCCGTCGCCGACGTCGGCAAACGACATGTACTCGAACAGGAGGGACTCAACACCTGGGGCATCTGGAACTACTCGGACTGGGACGCGCTCACCGCGGTGATCCCGAAGCTCTTCGACTACGGCAAGCAGCGCTGCACGGCGTACCCGCGCTTCGTCGTCCAGCGGCACCTGTTCGACGCGTTCCTGGCGGCGTACCTCCCGGCGGTCCGCACACTCAGGGTCGGCCACCCGCTCGCCGTTGAGCAGCCGGACGACCCGTACCCCGAGCTGGACATCGGGCCGGTCGTCAACGCGGCCAAGGCGAAGGAACTCCAGGACCAGGTCGCCGAGGCGATCGAGCGCGGCGCCGTACCGCTGCACCGCGGCCGCCCGTCCGACGCCCGCTTCCTGCCCGGCCAGGACACCTCGGCCTACGTCCAGCCGGTCACGCTCCTCAACCCGCCCCCGTCCTCGCCGCTGCACCACGCGGAGCCGTTCGGCCCGGTCGACACGATCGTCCTGGTCGACACGGAGGCGGAACTGCTGGCCGCGATGAACGCCTCGAACGGCGCGCTGGTGGCCACGCTGTCCACGGACGACCGGGCGACCTACGAGCGGCTCGCACCACAGATCCGCGCGTTCAAGACCGGCCACGGCCTGCCCCGTTCCCGCGGCGACCGCGACGAGCTGTTCGGCGGTCTCGGCGCGTCCTGGTACGGCGCGTTCGTCGGCGGCGAGCTGCTGGTGCGCGCGGTGACACGGGGACCAGCGGGGGAGCGGCTGCCGGGCAACTTCCCGGAGTACCAGTTGCTGCCGTGAGGCCCGGCGGCAAGTCGCTGCCCTGAAGCCGGCCGGTACCAGTCGCTGTCGTGAGGGCACGCCGTCGCGCGACCGGGAACCGTGTCGGCCTCGGTCGCCGACGCCGCACTGGATACCGCCTCGACGGCGGGCAGCGCCGGGGTGCCGGGGGCGCCGGTCAGCCGATGCCCTGCCGGTCCGGGTGCAGGGCGAACGCGCGGTCCGAGGGGGACGGCTCGGACCGGTCGACCGCCTGCCGGAGCAGGTCACGATGGCGGAGCAGCGGCTCCCGCCGTTCCGGCGGCACGAGTAGGAGCAGGTCGTCCAGTCCGGCCAGCATGCGCCGCGAGACCTGCGGGCTCCCGACGGCGCACCCGCGTACCTCGGTGAACCCGAGATCCACCAGCTCGGTCCATCCAGGAACGGGCTGGACCAGCCGCACCGCCCCGCCCCGGTCCCGGTGCAGAGCGGCGTCCAGCGGCCGCCGGCCGAGCGCCGCCAGGAACTGGACGACACGGTCCAGGGCCTGGACGGCGGTCGTCGGATCGTTGATGGCGGGCGACAGGGCGCGCAGGGCGATGTCGGACAACTGCCGCAGTCCGAAGCCGAGATCCTGGTGGTAGGTCCGCTCCACACCCACCGAGATCGTGTAGCGCAGCGCCCCGCGAGACGGGGCCGGCCCGCCATGGACCGCCAGCACGGGCGTACCGGGCACCACGAAGTCCCCGATCCGCGGGATCAGCCGCAGCACGACCCCGTGCTTGCGCGCCACCCGCACCAGCCGCGCGATGTGCACGTCCCGCAGTACGCCCGCCCGGCCCTCGTGCGGTACCCACGCGGTCGCGGAACCGAGGCGGGCGGCGTCGTCCTGCCCGCCCGTCGGCACGGGCATCGAGGCGGCCACCCGGAACGACTCCGTGGCGATCCGCGCGATCACATGGCTGATCCGCATCAGCCGCAGGGTGGTGTTCACATACAGGACGAACAGCAACAGGCTCAGCGCGACCATGCAGAGGGTGAGGGCCGACTGCAGCAGAGGCACGGTCGTGACGGCACGCGGGTCGTCGACGCTGTCGAAGGCGGTCAGAACCAGCAGGGTCAGCACGAAGGTCGCCAGGAAGACCGCGAAGGTCGCCTTGGTGATCCGGCTCCGGACGAAGAGCCGCACCACGCGCGGGGTGAACTGCCCGCTCGCCATCTGCACGGCCACCAGCGAGACGCTGAAGACCACACCGATGAAGGTCATCATCGCCGAGCCGACCGCGCTCACCACCGCCTTCGCGTCCTGCGCGAACCGCAGCAGCTCGGCGAGCGTGTCGTAATCGCCCTCGTCCTGGAGCGCTTCGACGACGGCCGTGTCCAGCGCCTGGGCCCCCAGCCAGACCACGAAGACACTCACCATCGCCGCGGTGGGTGCGAACCAGAACGTGTCCCGCAGATGCTCCCTGAGCGGCGACAGCGCACGGGGGCGACGCCTCGCCGCGGAGCTCTGCGTAACCATCCAGTCACTCATGGTGCGACCCTAGGCGTATCGGAGCGCGAGGTCCCGGACCCCGGCCGGGGAAGGAAACGCAGGTGAAAGGCACTGCGAAACCTTGGTATGGTTGTCCATGTCGCCGCGGGGCAGAGCCCTGGCAAGGCGGCAGACACCTGGTCCGGGTGGCGGAATGGCAGACGCGCTAGCTTGAGGTGCTAGTGCCCTTTATCGGGCGTGGGGGTTCAAGTCCCCCCTCGGACACTTGCTGGGACGTTCACGAGATCGTCCCGAAGCGTTCACGAATTACCGGTCGAGTCATGTGACTCACCGGTATTTCGTCGTTTCTGGGGCCTCGAGCCTCGTGATCGGCTCGATGAGGGGGTGAGGCGGTGGCGGTCCAGGTACTGCGCCTCTCACCTGCGGAAACAGGACATGCCTGCGCGACGGCTGGTAGCCGTGGCGCAGGCATGTGGGGTTTTTAGGGGGCGGAGCGCGGGGGAGGTGTGTCACTCGCGTGGCGGAGGCTCGACCTGCTCGGTCGGAAGCGGTCGCGCCGGGGGCGGGTCGGAGGGCTCACCGGGTTGGGTTGTGGCGCTCTGCGCGCTGGCTTTGCGGGGCTGGATGCCCTGGTCGCGGAGGAACCGTCGGATGGCTCTGAGGTTCGCCACGAAGATGATGACGGCATTGAGCAGGGTCTGTGCGACGCGTCCGTGCGGCAGGCGGAGCTGGGGGTTGTCGATGCTGTCGAGGGCGGACTTTTTGAGGTTGCCGTTGCCGCCCTCGTTCTGACTGCGCAGTCCGGACCAGGCTTCCTGCCACAGAGGGGTGAACAGGGGGTATTTCTGCCGCCACTTGGCCAACACGGTGCCCGGGACGGTGATGCTCTTCCCCCTGCAGATGTCGGGGTAGACGGGGGTGTCCCGCTTGGGCCTGGGGATGGTGGGCAGGGCTGCTGGGGTACGGACAGTGGGGGCGTCGAGGTCGACGACGGTGGACGGGCGTGGCTGGGCCGGCGGTAGCAGGTGACCGTGGCGTGGGACCCGAGGGCGGGGCACTGTCGACGCTGGTCCCCTGCGGGCCTGTATTCCTTGATCTTGGTCTGGTAGTCCTTCCGGGACTGAATCAGGTTGAGTGCGTGGGCGCGGTCCTCGTCCGTGCGGCTGTCGATGTATGTGGTGCCCGCAGTGATGAGCGGGGTGGGCATCAGCGGGCAGTAGAACTCGCCGCCGATCAGCTGCATGCCGCGGAACTCTCCCTGCCGGTCGACCTTGTCGTCGTTGTAGTGCTTCACCGCGTTGAGGCCGAGTGCGAGCAGCTGCAGATGCAGGTTGTGAGGCTTGGCCTGGGTGATGCCCCGGTCGGCGCAGAACAGGTCTTTGACCAGGTCTCGTTCGAAGGCCGGCTGGATGGCGCGCAGGGGGATGGCGGACTTCCGGTCTCTGTAAAGCCCTATACCGGACGTGGGGCCCTCAGTTGTCGCCGACACAGCAGTAGACGGTGAAGCTCTCGTCCAGCTGTGAGGTGCCCCGGCTCCCATGAAATCGCTGCCGGGCGGAAGGGAGTTGCGCCGGATCACCGCCGCGGAGCTCCATTTTTCCGACATCATCTGGGCATGCAAAAGCTTGAGGCGCACGAGATGCCCCTGCACAAGGTGTTCAGTAGCGACTACAACTTCCAGATTCCCGACTACCAGCGCCCGTACGCCTGGCAGGAGGAGCAGGCGTCCCAGCTCCTGACCGACCTGCAGGAGGCTTTGGACCGCGGTACGGACGAGCCGTACTTCCTCGGATCCGTCGTGCTCGTCAAGGACGGCGGGGCACCGAAGGCGGAGGTCATCGACGGCCAGCAGCGGCTCACCACCCTCACCATCCTCTTGTCGGTCCTGCGCGACCTCACCGAGGACGCGGAACTGCGGGGTGATCTCGACCGGCTGGTGATGGAACCGGGTGCCAAGATCCGTGGCCTCGCCCCGAGGCCACGGCTCACCCTGCGAAGCCGCGACAAGGACTTCTTCGAGAAGTACGTGCAGACGAAGGGCGCGGTGGACACGCTGCTGGCGCTCAAGGAGGACACCCTGCGGACCGACGCGCAGAAGGCCATCCTCCGCAACGCGACGGTCCTGCACCGCAGCCTCATCACGCTGACCGAGGAGCGCCGGCTGGAACTGGCACAGATGCTCGCCGAGCGGACGTTCCTGGTCGTCGTCAGTACTCCCGACCTCGACAGTGCCCACCGGATCTTCAGCGTCATGAACTCCCGCGGCTTGGACTTGTCGCCCACCGACATCTTCAAGTCGCAGATCATCGGCGACCTCGATGCGGAGGCGTCCGAGGCGTGCGCCACCACCTGGGAGGACGCAGAGGAGATGCTGGGGCGCGACGACTTCGCGGAACTCTTCCTCCACCTGCGGTTGATCTTCGCCAAGAAGCGGGCGGAGCAGGAGCTGCTCAAGGAGTTCCCGGAGCAGGTACTCAGCCACTACCTCCCCGACAGGGCCGAGGCGTTCGTCCATGACGTCGTTCGGCCATATGCCGAGGCCTACGCTCAGATCAAGGAGGCTCGTTACGAGTCGGCTTCGGGCGCGGAGGCGGTCAACGCCTGGTTCAGGAGGCTCCATCAGATCGACAACTACGACTGGCGACCGGCCGCTCTCTGGGCGCTGCGCCACCATGAGAGCGACCCGGCGTGGCTCGACGCGTTCCTGCGCGCTTTGGAGCGCCTGTCGGCCAGCATGTTCATCCGACGCGTCTACACGACCCCTCGCGTCACCCGCTATGCCGAGCTGCTCCGGCAGCTCGACGAAGGCCGGGGCCTCGACTCCCCGGCCCTCGAACTGAGGGATGACGAGAAGGCGGACACTCTTACCTTGCTCGACGGCGATCTCTATCTCGTCCGCAGGATCCGCAAGTACGTACTGCTTCGCCTCGACGAGTTGCTGGCCCGGGGGCAGGGGGTGACGTACGACCACCCGCTCATCACCGTGGAGCACGTTCTGCCACAGAGCCCCAATGACGACTCCCAGTGGGTCGAGCTGTTCGATGAGGAGCAGCGCGCTCAGTGGACGCACCGCCTGGGAAACCTGGTTCTGCTGAACCGCGCCAAGAACTCGGCGGCCCAGAACTACGACTTCGCCGCCAAGAGGGCCAAGTACTTCACCGGACGCGGGGGAGTGGTTCCCTTCGCGCTGACCAGCCAGGTGCTCCAGCACGCCGAGTGGACCCCCGAGTCGCTCAAGGCCAGGCAGGAGGAGCTGCTGGCCATGCTCGCCGAGGAGTGGCGTCTGTGAGTGCGGGCCGGGGACATCACGCCTCGGTCCGATACCAAAATACTCCATGAAGTTCCAATGACTTCCATGGTTGCGCTTGTGTGGACTATGGTCATCGACAGCGCACGGCTCACGGTCCGCGTGACACTCCGCCGCACCCGTGTGTCCCCTGCCGCTCAGTCGCCGCCGGCCTGCCCGGCCACTCGCTTCCCAGCCGTCGCCTCCCCGGGAGTCCCTTCATGTCCGTATCAGCCGATCCCGCACCGGACACGTCTCCCACGGGGCCGCCCGCCCACGATCCACCCGTCGGCACCCTCGCCCACCTCATCGACGGGCGGCTCGCCGGCTCGGACCTCGACGAGGAGACCCGGGCCGTCCTGCTCGCCGCCTTCAAGGACGAGGCCTCGGTACGCGGCCGCATGCCGGGCGCCTACCTGCAGTCCGTCACGGTCAGCGGCTTCCGCGGCATCGGCCGCACCGCACGCCTCCCCCTCACGCCCGGTCCGGGACTCACCCTGGTCACCGGCCGCAACGGCTCCGGCAAGTCGAGCTTCGCGGAGGCCGTCGAGATCGCGCTGACCGGCGACAACGCCCGCTGGCGCGGCCGCAGCGACATCTGGCGTAAGAGCTGGCGCAACCTCCACCACGGCCAGCAACCCCAGGTCGCAGTGGAGTTGCGCATCGACGGCGATCCTGCGCCGGCCACCGTGCTGCGTACCTGGCACGGGGACGACGTCGCCGACTCCACCGCCGAACTCGACCGGCCCGGCCACAACCCCGTCCCCCTCCAGGACCTCGGCTGGCAGGAGGACCTGGCGACCTACCGCCCCTTCCTGTCGTACTCCGAGCTCGGCCAGGTGATCGGCGGCAAGCCCAGCGAGATGTACGACGCCGTCGCCTCCATTCTCGGACTGGAGCAACTCGCCGCCGCCGACAAGAGGTTGCGTGAGCTGGCCCGCGAGTACGAGGCACCCGCCAAGGCGGCCAAGGCCGAACTGCCCGCCCTGCTCGCTCTCCTGGACAGCACCGAAGACCCCCGTGCCACGGCCGCCCACACCGCACTGAGCGGGCGGCGCCCGGACCTCGCGCGGGCGGCCGAACTGGCCGCCGGGACCGGCGCGGCGGACGAGTCACTCCTGTTCGACCTGCGCCGCCGCTCCACCCTGACCGGGCCCGACACCGAGGCGGTCGCCACGGCCGTGACCCGGCTGCGCGAAGCCATCGCCTCCGCCGAGGACCTGCGGGGCACGTCCGCCGAGGACGCGCTGCGCCGCGCCGAACTCCTCGCCCGCGCGCTCGCCCACCACCGCGCCCACCCCGACCTCGGCACCTGCCCGGTGTGCGGCGGCACAGCCCGCCTCGACGAGGAATGGGCACGGCACGCCGCCGAGCAGGAACGCCTGCTGCGCGCCGAGGCCGCGCAGGTCCTCACCGCCCGCGGGGAACTCGACGCGGCCGCGCAGGCCGTCCGCGACCTGGCCGTCCCGCCCCCCGACTGGCTGCCGTCCGAAATCGCCGCCGCCTGGGACGACTGGCTGCACTGCCGCACCGTCTCCGACCCGGCCGTGCTGGCCTCCGCCTCCGAGAACGCCGCACGGACCGCCGCCGACGCCGCACGGGTCACCCGCCAGGAGGCCGCGGGGCGCCTCGCCGACCAGGACGACACCTGGCGCGACCCCGCGCGGGCGCTCGCCGCCTGGCTCGACAAGGCCCACGCCGCCGAACAGGCGGCCCCGCACCTGGCCCGCGTCAAGACCGCCCAGAAATGGCTCAAGGCCACCCACGACGAGATCCGCGCCGACCGGATGCGGCCCATCGCCGAGGACGCCCAGCGTATCTGGTCCAACCTGCGCCAGCAGAGCAACGTCGCCTCGGCCCGGTCCGCCTGAGCGGCTCCGCAACCCAGCGCAAGGTCGCCCTCGACGTGACCGTCGACGACATCGACGCCCCCGCGCTCGGCGTGATGAGTCAGGGGGAACTGCACTCCCTCGCCCTCTCCCTGTTCCTCCCGCGCACCTTCCTCCCGGAGAACCCCTTCCGGTTCCTCGTCATCGACGACCCGGTGCAGTCCATGGACCCCGCCAAGGTGGACGGCCTCGCCCGCGTCCTCGCCCTCCTGGCCGAGCACCGCCAGGTCGTCGTCTTCACCCACGACACCCGCCTGCCGCAGGCCCTTAAGTACCTGCGACTGCCCGCCACCGTCCTCACCGTCGACCGCCGCGAGCGCTCCGCCGTACGGGTCCGCTCCGGCGACGACCCCGTCAAGCAGGCCCTGCACGACGCGAAGGCGCTCGCCAGGACCCGCGATCTGCCCGGTGACGTTGCCGCCCGGGTCCTGCCCGGCCTGTGCCGGACCGCCCTGGAGGCCGCCCTCCTCGAACCGGCCCGGCGCCGGCTCCTCGGCGCAGGCCTGCCGCACACCGAGATCGAGCAGCACATCGCCAAGGCCCGCAAGCTCACCGAACTGGCCTCCCTCGCCCTCTACGGGGAGGCCGACCGGGTGGGCGAGGCCATGGCCGACCTGACCCGGGCCTACGGGGCACAGGCCACCGACCACATCCGGTGGTGCAACAAGGGCTCCCACGAAGCCGTGCCCGTCGACGACGCGGAGGAGATCATCCGCCGCACGGCGGACCTCGCGAAGGCGGTGCGATCCCTGTGACCACGATCCACCCGGCCACACCCGTCCCGCCCGCGCGCCCGCCCCGGCTCCCTGCGGCCCTCCCGCCTCCGCCACCGTCCACCTCGACCCCCGAGGAACTGCTCGCGGGTGCGGACCGATTGCTCGGCACGGCCACCGCCTCTACCACGGGCGTCTGGCCGCGCGCCGTGGCACTGCTGCTGCGCCACGCCCTCGAAGAGGCCCTGCGCCGCTACTGGCAGGCCCGCAAGCCGCAGCTGACCCGCTGCCCGCCGCACGCCCAGGCCCTGTGCCTGGAGTCCTACGCCGACCCCGACACGGCCCGCCGCTGGTCGTCGACCTGGGCCGGCCTCAGCCGGGCCTGCCACTACCACGGGTACGAGCTGGCTCCCACGCAGGCGGAGCTGTGTGCCTGGCGGGACGACGTCGAGCGGGTGATCGGGGCCTTGGCGCCCCGGACGCAGTGACGGATTGCCGTCGGACCGTTGGTCCGCCGCGCGGGGCGGGCGGCGGACACCGGTAGGCGGGGGCGGTACGGAATGGGGCGCAGGGGAGAGGGGGGCATGCCCGGTTGCCCACCTCGACCGCACTCGCGCTGCCGTCATACGCGTATTACGATGCCTTCGTGGCGAAGACGCGAATCAGTATCAGCTTGGAGTACGACCAGGCCGAACGCATCAGGCAGCACGCGGAACGGGCGGGCATGGACGTCTCGGCATACCTGGTGCACGCCGCAACGCGTCAGATGGCCGAGAGCGATGCCATAGAGGAACAGTTCGCCGAGGTGGACGCACTCATCGCCCGGGCGGAGCGGGCAGCGGACGGGCTGCCCGCCGAACCCGCCCCGGAACCGTCCGCGGAACTGACGGAGCAGGAACGCCGCGAGGTCGAGGAGGCCCTTGGCCTCGTCCACGGCCGGGACCGGCAAGGCCGCCGCCCGGGACACGCCGCGTGAGCGCACGGGTGCCGGTCTACGACACCGGCATGCTCATCGCACTCGCCGACCGCAAGGAGAAAGCAGTGGCTCTCCATGAGGGACTGCGCACGGTTCCGCACCGGGCGCTGGTGCTCGGACCGGTCCTCGCCCAGGTGTGGCGCCCCCAGCCGGCGCTGGTGCACGCCCTGTCCGGGGTGCTGAAGGACTGCACCGTCCCTCAGGCCCGTACGTCCGAGCCGCCCATGCGCGAGACGAAGGCGGGCCGTCCGGAGTGTCTGGCCTGCGTGACGGGCCCGGACCTCGCGGACTGGCGGCGCATCGGCACCGCTTCGGGGCGGGCGTCCCTCCCGGCGAAGAAGCGGCCGGACGCGGTGGACGCCTGGGTGACACTGGCAGCGGCCCGGCACGGCAGCGCGGTGATCTTCACTACTGACCCGGGGGACATCCAGGCCTACCTGACAGTTCTCGCGCCGACGGACGTGCACGTGGTCGCTGTCTGATGACCGAGAGTTACGTCCCGGCACGTCCAGATGGCCGCGCGGGGCGGTGAACAAGCTCCGTCGGCTTCTCGGACTTGGCGATGTGCTGCGCGTCAGTCATGCCACGACGTCGGGGGTGGGCCAAATGCGCGACGACCGGCCCTCACAGCCAGAGTGGCCATGGCAGCGTTGGCGCCACCACCAATCACAGCGCCGATACCGAACGGCGCCACTCGACCGAGAACGATGATTCCCTGCTTGGTCCCGTACTTCGTGATGAAGTTCTTCCCCAAGATCTTGTTGATCTGACGCAACGTCTCGACTGGCACCTTGGCGACAACCTGACGTCCCCAGTGTTGCCCCGTACGCTCGGCGACCTTGGTAATGGTGGCGGAACCGCTCCCGCCGAGCATGATTCCCATCACGATCGTTCGGCGGCGCTCGATCTCGTCGATGGGGACTCCGTGGACTTCGGCGAGCGAGAGCGCGAAGAGGGCGCTCAGTTCAAGAGACGAGAGGGCCTCGCCTGCCGACAGTGCCAGTGCGACTCCCGTGCCGACACCGGGCGCGGCTGCGGTTCCTCCAACCGCAGCACCCGTCCCGGTCAAGGCGCTGACGTACATCCGCTCCAGATTGCGGATTACCTGTTCTGGTGTCGCCTCCGGGTTCCGCTGGCGGGCCCGGGCGATGTTCTTGCGTACCAGTTGGCTCTGGCTGTCGATTGCCTTATCCAGGAGGTCGAGGACTCGCTGCCCACGTCCGTCTTCTGCCGGAACCGGTTCATCGTGGGCACCTGTTGCCATGCCTTGAACTCCTTAGGTCGTTAGGTCCCAAGTCTCCCACCCGCGCTGTCAGTTCTGGAGCGTTTTCTCGACAGCTCCTACCTGTCCACACTCGGAGCCGTTGCGGTCCGCCTCATCGACTGCGGAGATCACTGTCAGCACCTCCCAGTGCCCCTCGTTGAACCGGTTCAAGTGCGGCGGCGGCTCACTCGGACGTCTGGCCTGAACCCATCGGCCGTGGCGGAAGGCTGTGCTCAGCCGCCTGCCGCGTACCGGGTGAACCGCGCCCAGCCGTCGCGGTCAGATCCGCCCTCTGTGTGTGTCCGGACTGGGGGTCTCGCAGGCGCATTCGGCCCAGACTGTCTTGCCGCCGGGCGGGTACGGCTCGACCCCCCAGCGGTCGGCGAGGACAGTGACCAGGAGCAGGCCGCGGCCGGACTCGGCGTCCAGGGGCGTTCCGCAGTCCGCAGGCGGGGACGGGAGGCACTCGCCCCGGGCGTCGGTGACGGCGATACGGAGCAGGCCGGCGGTGGAGTCGAGGGTGAGGGTGAGCCGGAAGTCGCGGCTGCCAACACGACCGTGCAGGGCGGCGTTGGCGGCGAGTTCGGCCACGATCTGCTCGGCGCGCTCGGTGACGCCGGGTGACACCGGCCACGCGCGGAGCTGTTCGGCGGCGAGGAGACGGGCGAGCCGGGCTCCGCGACGGGTGGACGACAGGAGCTGGGCGAACGTGTGTACGGTGTCGGTGAGTTGGGGTGCGGTTGCGCTCATGAGGCCACGGTGACGGGTGCGCGGGGGCGCATTCCAGAGGTGCAGCCCGTACGCTGCGTCAGCGTACGGGCACATTCCGTGGACGGTACGACGGTTCATGCGTCACGCTGGGTGTCGTCGGCTGTGGGACGGCGAACAGCGCGGGTACGGAACCGGAGGTGGCCGCGAATGACCGGCGGCGGTGTGGTGGACGACGAAGACATGCCGGGCGGCGAGGCGGACCGGGAGCCCGATCCCTCGGACAGTCTGCGGACGTTCGGGGCGGTCATGCAGGCACTGCGCGAGCACGCGGGGTACAGCAGAACCGAGTTCGCGGACCTCGTGCGCTTCTCCAAGCACACGGTGGAGTCGGTCGAGTTGGGGCTGCGGATGCCCGACATGGCGTTGGTGGAGCGCTCCGAGGACGCGCTGGGGAACACGGGCGCCCTGCGGAAGTCGTCGAAGTACGTGACACGAGGACGCGGGGACGTGGGACTCGCGGCCTGGTTCCGGCAGTGGGCTCGGCTGGAGCGGGTGGCGGTGAGCCTGTGTACGTACGAGTGCCGGCTGGTGCCTGGGTTGTTGCAGTCGGAGGGGTATGCGCGGGCGGTGTTCGAGGGGACTGTTCCGGTGGCTCCGGACAGCCTGCTGGAGGACTTCATGGCCCGACGGATGGAGCGGCAGCGGATGCTGTTCGAGCGGCCGACGACGCCGTTCAGCTTCATCGTCGAAGAGCACGTCTTCCGGCGCCGGTTCGGGAATCCGGACCAGATGCGGGAGATGTTCGACCATGTGCTGGAGCTGAGCGCACCGCGGAACGTGACGCTTCAAGTCGTGCCGTTGGAGGCTGGGTTGCATGCCTGTCTGGATGGGCCGGTGCAGTTGCTGGAGACTCCGAAAGGACAACGGCTCGCGTACTCAGAGGGGCAGCAGAACGGCCGTCTGATCTCCGACGTAAAAGAGGTGAGCCTCCTCTGCCAGCGCTATGACACACTGCGCTCGCAGGCTCTGAACGCCAAGGACTCGCGGAGTCTGCTGGAGCGACTCCGAGGAGAGCTATGAGCACGAGGCCGGAACTGGCGTGGTTCAAGTCCAGCTACAGCGGCAGCCAGGGTGACAGCTGCGTGGAGATCGCCATCACCGAACAGACCGTGTCCGTAAGGGACTCCAAGGACGTGTCGCGTCCTCACTTCGCCGTCGGCCGTGAGCAGTGGTCGCGGTTCGTGGGGTTCGCGACGAAGGCCTGAGCGGTGTAAGGGGTCCTTTCAGAATGCTGGGTTCTTGCGGGCGAGGGTCATGCAGTGAGCGAGCTGGAGGAAGGCGTCGTGCATGTCGTCTCGGGTTTCCCAGCGGGTCCGTAAGCGGCGTGGGCCGTGGAGCCAGGCGATGGCGGACTCAGCGACCCATCGCACCCGGCCCAGGCCCGAGCCATGGGGCTGTCCGCGCCGGGCGATCTTCGGGACGATGCCGCGCTCGCGCAGTCGGCGGCGGTAACTGTCGTGGTCGTACCCGCGGTCGGCATACAACGCCCGGGGCTTGCGCCTAGGCCTGCCCCGCTTGCCCCGCACCGGCGGCACGCCGTCGACCAGCGGCAGGAGCTGCGTGACGTCGTTGCGGTGCCCACCCGTCAACGACACCCGCAGAGGGATACCGTGCGCCTCGGTCAGCACGTGATGCTTCGAGCCCGGCCGCGCACGGTCAACCGGACTCGGACCGACTTTTGGGCTGCTTCGCCCCCGCTTGGCCTGCACGTGCGAGGCGTCAACGGTGACGCGGGAGAAGTCCAGGCGGTCCGCCGCCCGCAACCGGTCCAGCAGCACCCGCTGGAGTTCCTCCCACACCCCGGCCTGCTGCCATTCGGCCAGCCGCCGCCAACAGGTAGGACCGGAACCGAACCCCAACTCCTGCGGCAGGTACTCCCACTGGATCCCGGTGTAGAGGACGAACAGCACGCCCTGGAGCGTCTTGCGGTCATCGATCCGCTTGCGCCCCGGATACCGGAACCGCCGCTCATGCTTCGGCAGCAGCGGCTCGATCACCGCCCACAACTCGTCGCTGACCTCCCACGGCTTCCGCCGTGTCATGGTCACCCCCACAAAGCACGGGATCACGTCCACCTCCACCGTGCCACAAGTAGATCTTTCTGCAAGGACCCCTAAGACGTGCGGGGCGGTGACTGGTGTGATGCGGATGCGGTGCCGTCCGGTCCCGCATCACACCGCGGGTGTGGCCGCGTTTCGAGCCGTTGGCGGGGAACCGGAACAAGGGGATGCGGGGGAGCGTCGGTTGGGGGAGATGCCCTGTTGATGGGCGTCTTTTGCTTGACTGGAGGTTCGAGTCCTTGAGGGAGCCGCGATCAAGGGCTGGTCGTTTCGTACCCCCTGTGATCCGTGGAGATTCACTCGTGACCATGCCGGCGCCTTTGCCGAAGGCAAGCGTCGATTGACAGCGGTGAGCCGAGCGGGGCGCGGTGCAGGGCACGGGATTCAGGGCTGGTCAGCGCCCGTGTCGTTTCGTATGGTGGCATATGGCATAGGTCCCGCCGCTGGTTGCGACGGGACCCGTGGAGTGGCTGTCAGTCCCCTCGGCCGCCAAACCGTTTCTGGGGGCTGGCGGTCACAGCCAGTTACGGAGCCAGATCAGCAGGCGCCCGCACTGGAACGCGGCGGCACTGAGGGCCGCTACCACGGAAGCGATCAGACGGATCTTGCGCCAGCGTGCTTCCTTCGGCTTGTCTGGGTCGCCCTTGTTCACTTCGGGCACAGGCCATCCCTTTCGTGCTCGACTGGTTGGTTTAGGCACCCAGTTCCGGAGGGGTCGCTTGTGGCGTGTCCGGAACAGGGCGGGGCACCTGCGGCGAGCACTCCAGGTGCTAGGCTCCCCCCTAGGCGCTACGGAATGTACGCATGTTCTAACTGGGATTGCAAGTAATCCACCCCTCAAGGGTAGTTGGATACACGATAGGACTTTGTTGCGTGGATGGCGAAGGGATAGGACGGGATCCGAGGTGGCCCGCATACAACGGCTCGGGGACCTGAGTGAGGTCACGCCGAGTCCTTCCAGTGATCAGTTCGAGGGGCTGAGCGATGGGCTGGGCGACACTCCGGTGATTTCCCCCGGGGACATCGCCGACGGGAAGATCGCCGAGCGGTCGTTGCTGCGGAGCCTAGACAGGCTGCCGGACGCCCTGGCGCGGTTCCGGGTGGAGCCGGGCGACCTAGTCATGGTCCGCCAGGGCGCGGTCGGGCGAATGGCACTGGTGGAGGAGCGCTCGCGCGATTGGATCTACCACTTCGCGTGCATGCGCATCCGGCCGCGCTGTGAGCTGGTCGATCCCGGCTACCTGATTGCCTATCTCTCGCATCCGACGGTGCTGGATCAGCTCCTCGCGTGCGCCAACGTGGGCACCGTCGCCACCGTCACCGCCCGCATGGTCGAGGAACTGCCGGTGGCCGTGCCGCCGCTTACCGAGCAGCGGCTCTTGGTCGGAGCACTGGCGGAGGTAGCTGCCCAGATGGACAACCATCGCCGCTCCCTGGCCCGGTTGGAGGCCCTGCGCCCCGCTCTGATCACGCACCTACTCGGCGGCGAAGTCCCTGGCGAGCGCCTGCCCATACCCACCACCCCGCCGGAGTCGGTGCGGCGTGCGGCACGAGGGCCGCGCCCGAGGAGATTGTCGTAGGCCGCCCCTACTCTTGAGGCGGTCAGGCTGGCCACCGCCCAGGCATGGCGCCCGCCGTGGACTGTGCCAGGTGGCTTGAGGAACTAAGGAGAAACGCAAGTGGCCCAGCTCACGTTGCCGCAGCTGGAGAGGCACCTGTATGCCGCTGCGGACATCCTGCGCGGCAAGATGGATGCCGCGCAGTATCAGGACTACATCTTTGGGATGCTGTTCCTGAAGCGGGCCTCGGACCAGTTCGACGTGGCGCGGGGCGCCGCTGTCGAGCGGTTCATGGACCTGGGCCTGGAGCGGGCCGAGGCGGAGCGGCGGGCCGAGTCCCCCTCGGCGTACCGCTCGCACCAGTTCTTCGTCCCCGAGGTCTCACGCTGGAAGACGATCAAGGAGGCGTCGCGCTCCGATCCGGCCGAGGCGTTGAACGTGGCCCTGGGCGGTCTGGAAAACGAGAACCGGTCACTGGACGGTGTGCTCGGCTACATCGACTTCAAACGCGGATCGGGTAACACCAAGCTGAGCAAGCCCGTCCTCCAAGCGCTGATCGACCACTTCGATCAGTACCAGCTGAGCAATGACGATTTCGAGTTTCCCGACTTGCTCGGCTACGCATACGAGTACCTGATCGGCGAGTTCGCCGACGAGGGCGGCAAGAAGGGTGGGCAGTTCTACACCCCCCGTTCCGTGATCCGCATGATGAACCAGCTCGTCCAGCCCGGCGAGGGTATGTCGGTCTACGACCCATGCTGCGGCTCGGGCGGCATGCTCATCCTCGCCAAGGAGTACGTGCAAGAGCACGGAGGGGACGCCGCCCACGTCTCCGTCTTCGGGCAGGAGGACAACGGCAGCGCCTGGGCGATGGCCCGCATGAACCTGCTCCTGCACGAGGTCGCCGACGGCGACATCCGGCATGGCGACACCCTCGCCGACCCCAAGCACACCACGCCCAGCGGCGAGTTGTTGCGCTTTGACCGCATCCTCACCAACCCGCCCTTTGCGCAGAACTACCGCCGCAAGGACATGCAGCACCCAGAGCGGATGGGCTACGGCTGGTGCCCCGAGTCGGGCAAGAAGGCCGACCTGATGTTCATCCAGCACGTGCTGGCCGTCCTCAAAGCCGACGGCATCGCCGCCTCCGTCATGCCGCACGGAGTCCTCTTCCGTGGCGGCGCTGAACAGGACATCCGCCGCCAGATTATCGAGGACCGGCGGCTGGAGGCCGTCATCGGGGTCGGGCCCAACGTCTTCTACGGCACCGGCATCCCCGCCTGCATCCTCGTCCTGCGCGGGCGTGACGGCGCGCCCGAAGGCCGCCGGAACGGGGTGCTGTTCATCAATGCCGACCGCGAGGTTACCGCCGGCCGCGCCCAGAACCTTCTCGAAGCCCAGCACGCCGAAAAGATCGTCTCTGCGTACCGTGGCTGGCAGAACATCGAGAACTTCGCGCGCGTCGTGCCCTTCGAGGAGCTGGAGAAGAACGACTACAACCTCAACATCCGCCGTTACGTCGACAACACCCCGCCCCCGGAGCCGCAGGACGTCCGCGCACACCTGTACGGCGGCGTCCCCAAGGGCGAAGTCCGCGACCGCGCCCGGCAGTTCCGCGCCTTCGGAATCGACCCCGGCAGGCAGCTCTTCCGCGAACGGGATGAGGACTACTACGACTTTCCCGAGGAAGGCTACGAGGCTGTCGCTGAGCGCATCCCCGAGCTCGCCGCCGCGCGGGAGGCCGAACTCGGTGCCGCCTTCGATGCCTGGTGGATGGGGCACCGCGGCCGGCTCGACGAACTTCCCAAGCACCAGCAGCTCGCCGACACCCGCGCGGAACTCCTCGACACCTTCACCCAGGCACTGGAGTCGCTGAAGGTCCTGGACAAGTACCAGCTCGCCGGTACCGTAGCCGCCTGGTGGTTCGACTCCCGCAACGATCTGCGCAGCCTCGCCCTCACCGGCTTTCCTGGCCTCATCGACCGCTGGGTCACCAGCATCGAATCCGCCTTCACCGAACCACCTGAGGGCGCCGACGCCAAGACCAGGGCCCGTATTCGCGCCGCCCAACGCAAGGCCCGCGAACACCGCCTCGTACCCGAATTGATCCCCGCCTACGTGGAGCGGCTGGAGACCGCGGAGGCGCTGGTCGCAGAACTCGACGCCAAGGTCAAGGCAGGCTCCCCACCCAAGAAGGCCAATGGCGCCGGAGGGGACGACGAAGAAGAGCCCGACCTGACCGGCGTACTGCCTCCCAAGGTACTCGCCAACCTCAAGAGGCAGCTCACCGCCGCCAAGAAGGACCTCGCAGCGGTCAAGGCCCGCTTCCTCGTCGAGCTGCGCGAAGCCGCCGATTGTTTGACCTCCGACCAGGCCCAGCACATCGTCCTCGGCTTCCTGAAGGCCGACCTCCGCGCCCGCATGGACCGCTTCGTCGCCGCCGACCGCCGCGCCATGATGGACGCCTACCGCGTCTGGGGCGACAAGTACGCTGTCACGTTGCAGGACCTGGAACGCGAACGGGAGGCGTCCGCGAAGCGGCTGCGGGGGTACCTGGAGGAGCTGGGCTATGCGTGATGGCTGGCGACGGGTGGCGTTGGGCGACATCCTGAAACTTCGCTCAGAACGCACACATCGAGTGGCCACTCTCCTGTCGGTTACGGCGGCTCGCGGGGTTATCCGACAGAGCGAGAGCGGTAGGCGTGATTCGTCCAGTGTAGACAAGGGCCTATATTGGGACGTACACCCAGGCGACGTCGTATACAACACGATGCGGATGTGGCAGGGGGTGTCAGGAGTAGCGCACGAAGCCGGAGTCGTGAGCCCTGCGTATACGGTGTGTCGTCCTGAGAGTGAAATTCACGCCCCATTCATTGGGTTCTTGCTCAAGGATCCACGCTTGGTGAGTCAGTTCTACAGGAACTCTCAGGGGCTCGTTAGTGACACCTGGAATCTAAAGTACAGTGAATTCAAAAAGATCAAGATCGCGCTGCCGCCATTCAGGGAGCAGCGGCAGATTGCCGAGATCCTTGACTCAGTCGAACGCGATATCGATCGGATCAACCGGGAGTTCACGAAGATGGACTCGGTTTATTCGTCCACGTTCATGAACTCCCTCGGCCAGCCACGAAGTGTACTGCGTCGACACGAGGTGTCCCGTGTCGGTGATCTTTCTGGCTCGATGGTGGGTGATTTTCGTTTCGTGCGCCTTGGCGACTTCCTAGACTCCATTGATGCGGGTATGAGTCCTGACCTGGAGGGTAGTCCCGCCGGGCTCGGCGAGTGGGGTTTCCTGAAGGTCAGTGCGGTAGGGAGAGGCGGGTTCCAGGCTGAGGAGAACAAGCGGGCCGACGATCCCGATCTCTTCGATCCGTCAATCGAGATCCGCGAAGGTGACCTATTGGTCACGCGTGCAAATACCCCAGATCTTGTGGGTGCAACGTGCATCGTGGACGTCAACCGACCGAGACTAATGCTGAGCGACAAGACTCTGCGTCTCAACCTAGTGGGCGATCAAGCCCTCCCGGAATACTTTTGCGAAGTGCTGCGGCTGCCCGAGCTGCGCGTACAGATTGAAGTTGCAGCGACCGGCACGAGCAGCAGCATGAAGAACATCAGCCAGAAATCGATCCGCAACCTCGTGGTCCCCTGGTGCGACGTAGCGGAGCAGCGTCGAATTATCCAGCCATTGGCTGAGAGGCGGGAGACGCGGCGTCGTACTCAGGCTGAAATGGAAAAGTTGCACTCAATCAAGCGGGCGCTGGCGGAAACACTCATGACGAACCGCGAGTGTATTGCATGAATTGCGGCACGTTCAGGGAAGGCAGCTCAAACCCAGTAGTGAGGGCGTTGCATGGCAGAATCCGGTCCTGAGTACACGTTCGTCGAGAAGCCGCTGCTCGCGCAGTTGACCAGCGGCGACATGGGGTGGAGACATGTGCGCGGGACAACCGGGGTGGAGTTGCAGCCGCCTGGGATGCCCTCGTACGTCCGCCGTAGCTTCGAGGACTCCGTCCTCGAAGGAATATTGCGGGCGAAGCTCGCGGAGTTGAACCGGCGTCCGGACGGCAGCCCGTGGGTAGATGAGGCGCGCGCGGACCAAGCCGTGTCCGCGTTGACGCGGGGGGCGGTGGCGGCCGGCGGGGGGCTGGTGGCTGCGAATGAGGCCGCCACCAGACATCTGCTCGATGGCGTAGACGTTCCGGGGTTCGAGGACTGGGGCGGGGGCCGGAACCAGACGGTGCGGCTCATCGACTGGCAGCACCCGGAGCGGAACGATTTCCTGGCGGTCTCGCAGTTCCGGATAACGATCCCTGGCAGCGGTGGGGAGACGATCGCCCCGGACCTGGTGCTGTTCGTAAACGGCATCCCGCTGGTCGTCATCGAGTGCAAGAAGCCCACCGCGCTTGGCGGCAACGTCTTCGACGCGGTGGAGCAGCTGCAGCGTTACGCAAACCGGCGGGACTCCGCTGTCCCGGAAGGCAGTGAACGGCTGTTCCGCACGGTGCAATTGACGGTTGCCACTACCGGGGACCGTGCGCGGCTGGGCACGTTCACCGCGCGCCGGCAGGATTATGTGGTGTGGCGGGACCCGTACCCGCTCAAGGCCAAGGATGTCGCCGCGCGCAGCTATGTTCCTGAGGACCGGGATGCCACGGCACAGAAGGTGCTGGCGGCGGGGGTGCTGCACCCGCACCGGCTGTTGGACATCGTGCGGAACTTCGTGCTGTTCCGGGATGTGGAGGTCGCTGAGGGGCGTACGGCTCGGGTGAAAATTGGGCCGCGTTATCAGCAGTACCGAGCGGTCGCGAAGGCTGTCTCGCGGTTGCAGCGCGGTGAGACTAAGGCCGTCCACGGCAAGGAGGACAAGCGGGGCGGAATCGTCTGGCATACCCAGGGCTCGGGCAAGTCCCTCACGATGGTGTTCCTGGTGCGCAAGCTGCGTTCCACGCCAGGACTGGAGCACCTGAAGGTGGTTGTGGTCACCGACCGCAAGCAGCTCCAGCAGCAGCTGTCGGAGACGGCCACCCTGACCGGGGAGAAGCCGGACACGGTCACCCGGGCCGATCAGGTGCCGGTGGTCCTTGCCCGACACGGTGCCGGCCTGATCTTCGTGATGATTCAGAAGCAGCAGGACGCGGAGAAGACCCGCGCAGAGCGCGCCAAGTCGGCGGCGAAGAAGAAGGTCGCGGGCTGGGGACTCGTCAATGACGACGAGAGCATTGTGATCCTCGTCGACGAGGCGCACCGCTCGCACAGCTCCGGCTTGCACGAGAATCTGACGGAGTCGCTGCCGAACGCCGCGCGGATCGGTTTCACCGGCACGCCGATCCTGATGAACCGGCGGAAGCTGACCGAGACCACCTTCGGGGAGTTCATCGACAAATACCGGATCGCGGACGCTGAGGAGGACGACGCGATCGTCCCAATCTACTACGAGGGGCACATTGCCAGGGGCGCGGTCGAGGATGGTGCCGCGCTGGACGAGGCGATGGAGGAGGAGTTCGAGGAACTCACCGACGAGGAGTATGAGCAGCTTCAGAGGCGGTACGCGACCTCTACTGCCGTTCTCAGCGCGGACGACATGATTTGGCGTAAGGCTCGCCACATGCTGCGCCACTATGTGCAGAGCGTGCTGCCCGAAGGGTTTAAGGCGCAGGTCGTTGCTCACTCCCGGGGCATCGCTGTGCGTTACCGCGAGGCGTTCCAGAAGGCGCGGGACGAGATCGTGGCCGAGGTGGAGGCTCTGTCTGAAGAGCGGCTTCAGCGGTTGCTGGAGAAGAGGCCCGAGGAACTCAAGCCGAAGCAGAAGACGTTGG
This sequence comes from Streptomyces sp. DG1A-41, assembly GCF_037055355.1. GTDB lineage: Bacteria > Actinomycetota > Actinomycetes > Streptomycetales > Streptomycetaceae > Streptomyces. The sequence continues at coordinate 7,887,825 of NZ_CP146350.1, forward strand.
TGGCCGCGTACGAGAACCTGCGCCTGCTCAAGGCGATCGACTTCGTGCCCATCATCTCCGAAGGGCAGAACGACCTGGCAAGCTGGAAAGAGTGGACGAAGGAGTCGACGCACAAGAAGGCGGAAAAGTCCTTCCTTAGCCCCTTCCCGGAACCAGATCAGCTAGATGGCACACGCCGCCCAGTCGCATTCCTCATCGTGCGGACCATGCTGTTGACTGGATTCGACGCCCCGATCGAACAGGTGATGTACCTGGACCGGCGGATGAAGGAGGCCGAACTCCTCCAGGCGGTCGCCCGCGTCAACCGTACCGCCGACGGTAAGAGCGCTGGGCTGGTTGTGGACTACGCCGGAGTCGCCACCGCCCTCAAAGAAGCGATGGACCAGTACGCCGCCGACGAGCGTGAGGGCAAGCCCATCGAATTCGAGGTCGAGGAGGACAAGCTGGAGACCCAGTGCACAGCCCTGCGCCAGCACTTCGACCTCCCCCGTGACCTCATCGACCCCGATAACATCGAAGCCGTCAACCGCCTGGTGGACTCGCTGGAGGACGACCAGCGCCGGATAGCATTCCGCTCCTTGTTGCGCGACTTCCTGGAAACCTACACGGTCGTCACCCCCCGAGAGTCGGCCCGCCCCTACGCGGAGGCCGTACGGCTTTTCACCTTCATCGCCCAGCTGGCCCGGCAGCGCTTCAGCGAGGAGGACGCCTTCGACCCGGCGGCCTACGGCAAGAAGGTCCAGCAGCTCATCAACCAGCACGTCCGTTCCCTAGGGGTGGACAAGATGATCGAGCCCACCCGGCTTACCTCCGAGGACTTCACGACCAAGGTCCGGCAGCTTCCCGGCAGCCGCGCGAAGGCGTCCATGATGCGGCACGCCCTCCGTAATCACATCGACCTGAACTTCGGTAAGAACCCTGCCGCGTATGCCGCGCTGCGCAAGCGGGTGGAAGAGATCCTCAAGAAGCACGCCGACGATTGGGACGCCCAACTGGCGGCATTCCAGCGCCTTACCGAGGAAGTCAAGGACATGGAAGGCGGCGTCGGCTCGGATCTACCCGAGGACGTGCGCAACCTCACCCGGCTGGAACAGGCCCTCTACCAGCAGCTCACCAGTGTGCTGACCGATGGTGTGATCGGTGACGAGATACGCGGGGTCTTCGTCGTCCTCGCTCAGAAGGTGCACGACCTGGCGGTGCACTACAGCGCCAAGCCCGACTTCTGGACCAACCCTGCGGCTCAGCACGACTTCCGTACCGACATCTGGATGGAGGCCGTGGCCTGCCCGCAGACCCGAGCCAAAGCCGATCCCCTTGCCGACGCACTCCGCGACATCGTCCACCACAACCGCAAGGATGTTGGCCGTCACCGTGCCTGACCTGCCCGACAGAGTGGCCGAGAACGACAGCCCGCTGTACGTCGGCGGGCTGACCATCCACCTGGCCCCCGCCTCGGGGCGAACCGGTGTCAGCGTCACCGTCGAACGCGACGCCCGCATCGTTGCCAAGGTGCCCGCAGACGCCGACCGCGACGCGCTTGCCGCCCTCATCCGCACGCGGCTGGCCTGGCTCTACGCCAAGGTCAACACCCGCCGCGCTGAAGTAGCCGAACGCCCTCGACGACGTTTCATCGATGGCGAAGGTTTCTGGTACCTCGGTCGCAGCCACCGCCTCAAACTCACCGACGACCTCGCAGCCTCCCCTGTCGCACTGAAGAACGGCCGTCTCCACTTGCGCCGCGACCACCGCGACACCGCCGAGCACGACCTTGTCGTGTGGTACACCGCCCGCGGCCGGGACTGGCTTCCCGGCCGTATGCGTCCTTGGACGCAGCGCATGGACACCCCAACGGTTGGGCTGAACGTCCGTGCCCTCGGCTACCGTTGGGGCTCTTGCTCCCATCACGGCACCGTCAACATCCACTGGGCCGTCATGCAGTTGCCCGTCCGCCTGATCGACTACGTCCTAGTCCATGAACTCGTCCACCTTCACCATCCGCATCACACCCCCGAGTTCTGGCGTGCCGTCGGCCGAACGCTTACCGACTACGAGCATCGCCGTCGCGAACTTGACGAGTGGGGAGCAGGCATCTGGCTGCCGGAGGCAGCTGCCGCATTGAGAAGTTGACTCAGTCTGTCGTGCCGAACCTGAGAGTTGTTGCCGTTCCGGCTGTGCCTTACATTCTGTTACCGACAGCGACCTATTCGTCCCGTGATCACGCCGCCCGCACCCGGTGCTCCCTTAGCTCCAGCCACCCCATAACCACCTGATGCGCCCGCCACCCATCCGGAAACTTAGGCGGCACATCCAGGTACACCGGGCTGCTCCGCGGATGCCGGTCCAGCAGGTCGCGGATGCCGGCGCGGGCCACCACGATGCAGGCGAAGCGGTGCCGGGACAGCAGGACGCACAGGCGGCCCGTCTCCAGGTGGAAGGCGGAGGCGTCCTGGCGGCCGGAGAGCGGGTGCCAGACGAGGGTGACGTCGAACTCGCGGCCCTGGAGGCGGTTGGCGGTGTCCACGGTGATGCCGGTCAGGCCGCGGGCGTCGAGGCGGGAGCGGACCGCCTCCGCCTGCACGGTGCGTGCCGTGCCGATCGCTATGCGGGCCGCGGTCAGGGGCTCCCCGTTGACCAGCGCGCCGCGCTCCAGCAGCCGGGCTGCCGTCGCCGCGAGGGCATCCGCCACCTCAGGGTCCTGGTCCAGAGTGTGGCGGGCGGGGAGTTCCAGGTGGCCCCAGCCGGAGGCGGCGGCCCGGGCGAGGACGTCGTCCAGTGGGCCGGAGCCGTGGGACAGGCTGGCGTAGGACAGCACGCGCTCCGGTGCCGTCGTGCCGGGGATGAACCGGTAGAAGGGGTAGAAGGCCCGCTCGACCAGGGGTGCCGCCGTCTCCGGGAGGCGCCAGGAGACGGGGAGCTGGTGGCGTAAGAGGTCGGGGTTGTGGGCGAGGGTGACGTCGACCGCGTTGCGCAGGGGGTCCCAGGTCAGGCCGTGCCAGCGGTCGGTCTCCACGGTGGCGAAGGGGTCGAGCTGGCCGGGGTCGCCGACGAAGAGGACCTGTGAGTGGTCCTGGGCGAACAGCGGGGCCGTCGCGAGGAGTCCGTCCGAGCGCATCTGGTACGCCTCGTCGACGATGGCCCACCGCCACGGCGCGCACTTGTCCGGGGTGACGAACGACCACTTCTTCGCGGTGGACACCACGACAGGCAGGTCGCGCAAGTCCGTCACCTCGCTGCTCCCGGTGACGTTGGGGTGCCGGGTGACGCGAGGCGGGAGGGCGTGGCCGCGGGCGTGGAGGCGGCCGAGCGCCAGGCCGGGGTGTTCTCGGGCGATGCGGTCCACGAGGTCGTCGACCTGCTCGTTGGTCTGCGCGACGATCATGAGTTGGTGGCCTGCGGACGTCAGATGTCCGGTCGCCTTCACCACCAGCGTGGACTTCCCGGCTCCGGGAGGCGAGTCCACGACGACGCCCCGGCCGGGCGCGGTGTCGAGGCTGGTCAGGATTCCCGCGACCGCCCGGTCCGCGCGTTCGCCGGGGGTGAGGGCTTCAGGCTCCGCGGTGTCGGGAAGGAGGGCGGTCACTCCCAGGTCTCCTCTGCGTCCTCGTCGGTGGGTTCGTACGGCTGGGGCGGACCGCCGTGGGTCCAGGGGGTGTTCTCCTCGTCGGGCAGGGCGGACGGCATGGCCGTGGGGTTGAGCGTGGTGTACGTCAGCTCCTCGCCGGTCTCCGCGAGGGTGCCAGCCGGGGCCGGAGGCTTGCGCTTCCTCGCGAAGCCGCCCTCGAGCTGGAGCACCACGGTGTGGCCGCCGTCGTCCTCCTGCCGGACCTCGAGGATCCGGGCTCCCTGGCCGGGCCGGGCGGGGGACTTCACCTCCGTGCCGACCGCGAGACCGACGCGGGTGTCCGTGCTGGTGCGGAGGGTGATCGTCGGGCGCCAGACCTGAGAGCCGGGACGGTCGCCGGGGACGAAGCGGTTCTCGTCCCTGGCCGTCACCGTGCCTGTGAACGCCTCCCCGGTCAGCTCGTACTCCGCCATCACCAGCGGGTCGTCGTACGCGCGCTCCGCCTCGTAGCGGGCGACCGCGTCCTCCAGCCGGGCCAGGCGGCGGGCGGCTCTGACGGCCTGGTCGCGACGGGCCTGCGGGCGGCCGTCGGCGTCCAGGTACTCGGCGTACTCGGAGAACCAGCGCCGGTCGAGGGCCCAGCGGCCGGGGACGTGGGCGCCCTCCGGCAACTCGCGGAGCAGCTCCACGCCCCGCCACATCAGCCGCCAGGTGGGCAGCATCTGGCCGCTCAGCTCACGGTCGATCTGGCGGCCGACCGCCTCGCGTCCGCGGTCGTCGGACGCCTCGTCGTAGCGCGTCATCAGCTCGTGGAGGGTCCGGTCGAAGACCGGGTCCGTGGACGGCCCGGCCGGCGGCCACACGGCGGGGTCCTCCGCCTCACGCGCCGCCCGCGCGCCGTCGCTGCCATCCGGTGGATCGATCCAGGCGAGCAGGGACGCGAGGTGGGAGTCCTCGGAAGGGCTCTGGCCCGTGGCCCAGTGCGCGGCGAGCAGCCGGGTTATCGCGAGCAGCACACCGGAGTTCGGGAACTCGGCCAGCTCCGCGAACCAGGTCAGCCACTTGCCGAGGGCGGGCACGGACGGGTCGACCGCGTACGGCCCTTCGGTGGCGCGCAGTCTGGTCAGCCGGCCGAGCAGGCGCACGTACGCGATGCCCTCGCCGTTCGGTACGAGGAGCTGCGGGGCCCGCTGGAAGCGCAGGCGTTCCTCCTTCTCCTTGCCGCGGCCGACGGTGTAGGGCTCCGTCTCCGTCCGGCACCCGTCGATGTACGCGAGGAGGAGCGCGGCGAGGCGCTCGGCGAACCGGAAGCGTTCGGCGCGGTTGCGCGGCTGGCGGACGGTGAGGAGGGTCGGGTGCTCGGGGTCCGTACCCGCGAGCGCGGCCAGGGGCGCGCACGCCTCGCCGGCGAGGGTGAGCGGCACCAGGACGAACGGCTTCTCGTCCAGGTGCTGGTGGCGGACGGTCGTCAGCGGTTCGGCACGGCCGGTGCGGGACGCCGTGAGCGCCGCGACGGTGGACAGGACGCTCATGCGGCCCCCCGGCGCAGGCGGCGCAGCCGGGCGGCGGCGCGCAGCAGGTCGGCGGCTTCCGCCTCGGCCTCTCCCGGAGCGGAGACTCCGTCCAGGTAGTCGAGCGCGGTGCGGGTGGAGTCGATGCCCGGCAGGTCGTTGCGCACGCCGTTGCCCAGGCGGGCCGGCGAGGCGCATCCGTCGGCCTCGTCGCGGCAGTAGCGCGCCATTTCGCAGAAGGACAGGCAGGAGGGCGTGTACGACGCGTCCAACGCCTCTATGGAGGAGGAGAGTTCGTCCGTGCTTCGGGTCGTGTCCAGGGTTGCCGTTTCGGGGAGCTGGGCCGCGAGGTCCTCGGCGCGCCGCAGTCGCGAGAGCTGGAACTGGAGGGCGTCGAGTTCCTGCCGGAGGTCGATCAGGCGGCCGTAGGGGCGGTTGGAGAAGTCCTTGGGGCAGACGAGCAGGAACTCGTGGGAGATCTGCTCGGTGGGCAGGCCGGCGGTCTCGAAGGCGCGGTGCAGGGCGAGGACGTACACCGCGGCCTGCTTGGCCGCCTCGGCTACGGCGGTCGGGTTGGCCTGGCCGTCGATCGCCGCGAACGAGCGGATCAGGACGACGTGGAATTTACCCTCGATGCGGTGGGTGAGCGCGTCCGGTTCCAAGTACGCCGTCTGGCCGGCGACTTCGAGGGTGAGCACGGGACGGTCGAGGATGAGCCGTACGTCCTGGCCGGAGGCCACATGGGCGATGAGGCGGCGGGTCTCCCGCTCGCGCACATGCAGGGCCGTGTTGCCCCCCACCTCGTTGAGGTCGGTGACATGGGCCTCTGCCACGGGGACGGAGAGCTGCTCACGCAGCAGCCGGATGAGCTCGGCGTAGCCGCCCCACTTCACCAGGCTGTGAAACGCCTGTTCGCGGGCGAGGGCGAAGGGTGACTGGCCGAAGCGCGGCTCGTATCCGACCTGTTGGGCGAGTAACGCCTTGTCCACCCCGGCGGCGTCGAGGACGGCGCGGCGGGCGCAGGCGGGATTGGCGGTCAGGGCGGTGATCTTGCGGGCGGTGTACGGCTGAGGGGGCTGCGGCCCGCGCAGCCGCGCGAGTCGGTCGTCGGGAGGTTCGGACTGCTGCGAGGGCATCGTCTCTACTTCGGGAACATCTTCGGGAACGTCTTCGGGAACTCACCGGCGTGCGAGGCGGGACGTCATCGCCGTCGGGAACGGGTCGTCAGGACAGGGTCCCACCCGCGTCGCGCAGGGCGTCACGCATCGCGGCCGCACCGAACAGTTGCTGTACGTCCGCAAGTTGGGTACGGGCGCGCTGCGCTGCCGCTTGCCGCTGCTGGTCGTCCTCCTGCTGGTGGACGGCCGCTTCGGCGTGGGCGGCGGCGATCACGCGGGCGGGGTCGAGTTCCGGGGCCGCGGCGTCGTGGGCACCGGGGATCGTGAGGGCGAAACGGCGCAGCAGCCGCCAGGCCGCGTCCGGGGCCGGATGCCCCGCGGTGGTGAGCCGCTGGATCTGCTCGGCGGTTCCCACCGCGTGGGTGAGGAAGTCGGCGCGAGGGCTGAGCGGACCGATGATCCGCCGTTCCACTGGCCAGGTGGACAGGGCCAGGAGCCCGCGTGCGGGGACGAGGCGGTCGTGGGTCAGGGCCGCGCAGATGTAGTACGGGCGGGCATAGCCCTGTGCCGTGAAGGAGCGCTCCTCGTCGCGGCGGAGGGACGCGAGTTTGGTGGCCACCAGCGGCTCGGTGAAGAACGCCTCGTACGTGGACGAGATGAGCTTGGGAGAGGCGGGGGCACCCAGCAGGGTGAGCGCCTGGTGGACCTGTTCGCGGATCGGGATGGAGCTATGCGTCGGGCGCTCCTTGCGGCGTGGTGCGCCTGTGGTTGCCGACGCCTGCGCGGCCGGGGGCTCGGTCAGGAGTGCCTCGCCGTCCGGTCCTGCCTCGGAGTCGAGGGCGTGCTCCCACGCGGCCTCGGCCTCGCGCAGCGCGTGACGGATGCGCGCGGTTTCGGCCTTGTCCCGTGCGCGCACGGCACCGCGCAGCTCGGTGCGCAGGTGGGACAGGCGCTGCTCGAGCTCCTCCAGTGATGCCGCCATGCGGGGCAGCTTAGCGCAGGAGCCAACCTGTGCCAAGAACTTCCAATGAGTTCCAAGATTCCTGCTACGGTCGAATGCGGCGGCGCACCCGGCCCGGTCCGAAGGGTGCCGTCTGTTCCGAGACAAGGGGGAGGCAATGAGTCACGACACGACGGCATGGCACAAGCCGCACTGGCTGACCGGGAACGACGGCCTCGTGCGCGTGGGGCCCGGTACGGGCGGGAGCGAGGAGCACACCTGCCCCTCGCACGCCGCCGCCAAGGCCCGGCCCGGTCTCTTGCCGGCCCGGCGTCTCCGGCTGCCGAAGCCGGAGCTCGAGACGTTCACCCTCGGGCCGGTGATGGACGCCGTCGACCGGGTCGAGTTTCACGGTGAGACACCTGATCAGGCCCTGGCGGGGCTGCGCTCCCGCACCCCCGCCCTCCACCCCGGTCACCTGACGTATGCCGAGCACGCCCTCCGTACGTACGTGGGAGCGTGCGCCGACGACGGTGAGCAGCGGCTGCGGCCGGTCCGTCCGTACTGGGTGGCCCAGCGGGAGAACGGCAAGTTCTGGGAGATGTACGCCTGGTGGCGCAGGTACGAGTCGGCATGCGGACGACTGCGTGAGTACCGGCGGCTGCGGCACGGCGAGGCCAAGGACTCCGAACCCGGCGAGATCGCCATCGCCGTGTACGTGGCCGTTCACGGGCGCCAGGCGGCCTGGCCCCAGAAGTGGGCACGCGCGTTCCAGCCGTCCGGACCCGTCGCCCGGCCCGAGCGGGTGCGTGTCGTCGAAGTCGGGCTCGCCGACGGACAGCCGCGCGTGCAGTTCGACGGGACGGCCGAAGACGCCGAGGCGTACTACGCCGAGCACGGGCACGCGCACGTGGCCCGTGTCGTGGCGGGCGGCAGGCCCGTACCCGGCTCATCCTGCATTGACTGCAAGCAGTTTACGGGCTGCGAGGCCGTGCCGCGCAGGCCCGGCGTCCTCGGACTCTCCTCGCGGGTGGCACCGCTGAGGAAGGTGTCGGTCAGCGATCTGCGCTACCACGCGGCCTGCCCCGCGCAGGGCTTCCTCCGTGCCCTGCACCTGCCCAAGTCCGACGAGTACGGCAGCGCGGCCAGGATCGGCCAGGCGGTGCACGGCTGGATCGAGGAGCTGCACCGGCGTCCGGGCTGGCCGCCGTGCACGGCCGGCGACATGCCCCCGGAGGGCGAGAACTGGACGGAGGGACGCTGGCGGGTCTCCGACGAGGACGCCGCGACCGGTCGGGGCATGCTGCTCCACCACGTCGACGCCTGTCCCTTCCAGGACGCCGCCCTCATCCAGCGGGTCGAGCCCGAAGCGCTCCGAGTCGTCCACGACACTGCGGCGCAGGCCGTCGTCATCGTCAAACCCGACCTGCTCTACCAGGAGGACGGCTCGTGGGTGTGGCGGGAGCTCAAGACGACACGGAAGCGGCGCCGACACCATGAAGACCTTCTCGAGACCTACCCCCAACTCGCCCTGGCGGTCACGCTCCTGGCGGAGGGTGCGCTGGGCGGCGACCCGGACGGCTCGCGCGTCGAGGTGGAGATCCTCCGGCCGGACGGTTCCGATCCACACGTGATCGATCCGACGGACCCCGACCGGCAGCGGAAGGCGCTGTCGGTTCTGCGGCGGTACGCCGGTCCGTGGCGGGAGGACGAGATATGGGACGCCCGCCCCGGACCGCATTGTCGGTCCTGTCCAGTATCACGGTGGTGTCCGAGCGCCGCGCCTGACGGCACCGTCGCGGGAGAGGGGGAGGGCGAGGCGTGACCACGACCGACATGAGGGACGCACGGGCCCAGGGCGCCGTCGGTACGGACGAGGCGCTGCTTCGCCAGATCGCCAGCGCCTTGGCGTGCCTGTCCCGGCAGAGGACCGTGCCCAACCCGGTCTACCCGGCGAAGGTGCAGAACGCTTACAACCGACTCGTCCTGCACTGCCTGCGCCGGGGCGAGGAACCGCCGGGCAGTGTGCCGCAGATGGTCCGCTGGGCTTGTGAACGGCCGTTGTGCGAGTGGCCGTTGGAGCTGCCGCCTGAGTTCTTTCCCGAAGCGGCCCTGCTCGTCGATCCGGAGACCCGGCTGCCGCACCAGCTGTGCCTGGAGTGGGAGGTGAGCGCGGCCGACCCGGCCGCCGAGCTCTTCGAGAACGAGCGCATCCGGGAGGCACTCGCCGTGTGCCGCGCGGCCAAGGCTCCGCAGGCGTACACCGCGTTCCGGGCCCTGCTGACTTCCAGGCCCGTGCTGACCGCTGCCGAGCTGGCGCTGCTCGGCGGCGATCCCGACTGCGGGATGCTGCTGCACGACGTGATCAAGCGCTGCTACGAGCTTGTGCCCGCCTCCTACCTGCGGCGCGGCGCGTACCGGCAGTGCGCTCGCTGCCGCTGCCTGATGGTGCCGCTCCTGCACGGCGGCCACCGATGCGAACTGGACCGGTGCCGCCGCGACGGCACCTCGGACGAAGGCACGCCGCTCCGTGCCGACAAAGGCGGGGTCTTCCAGCTCAGCCGCCCCCTGCGGATGTTCATCACCAGCCCCGGGCTCGCGGAGACCGATCTGCAAGCCGCCCTGGAGAAGAAGTTCGGAATCACCGCCGAGATGTGGCCCAACTACGACGCGTACGACTTGCGCGTCCCCCTGCCGGGGCGACGGCACTGGGCGGTGGACGTCAAGGACCGGGTGAATCCCGTTCTCCTGGCACGCTCCCTCACGCCGTTCAGGAACGAGCCGCCGTACGACCGGGCGTTCCTCGTCGTGCCCCGCTACCGCTTCCGCGACAACGAGGCCTATGGGCGGCAGTTCCGGCGCAACCTGCCGGAGGACCTGGCCGACCGGGTCACCCTCCTGGACGACCAGGCCTTCCTGCGGCTGGTCGCCGATGAGATCTCCACCCCGCGCGACAAGGCGGGGGACGCGCGTACCGAAGGAGGACGCCGTGCGTGACCGCAGAGGATGGCACCGGCGCTGCTCGCCGCAGCAGCTCACTGAGGTGTGGCCGGCGAACCTCGGCAGCTTCCGCCCCGGCGACCTTCTCGACGTCGAACTGGGTCTGTATCTCCTGCAGGACGTGACGCCCACCCGCACGGCCGCCGATGTCTGGCCCCTGCTGGGCGGTTACCCGTACAGCGAGGTGTTCGGAGACGTCCGCACCGACGAACAGCGGCTGCGCGTTCTGCGCGCCCGCCACTACCTGTGGGACATGCGGCGACGGCACGCCTGGTCGGAGGCGCTGGCCGACTACCTGAGGGTCCCCCAGCACCTGCGTGGATACGACATCGACGGACCCGGCTCCGTGCCGCGCCGTCGCGAGCCGTCGCGCGCCGCACGCCGTTTCGAGACCTTCGAAGAACTGCTCAGCACCGCTCCGCGGTTCGCGACACGATCCATTCCGTTCGCCGAAGAGGGAGAGCACACCTTCCGGGTGCAAGACCGCACCCACTCCGTGGTGTTCGACGAGGAACTGCTGACGGACACCCTGCCGCGCGCCCACGCGCTCGGCGCACCACCGGCCGGGCACGGAGAGCCCGTCGACGTCACCTGGGAAGAGCTCGAAAAGGCCGCCGACGAGATGGACGCCGTCGAGGCGACGGCGCCGCAGGGGCCGCGGGGCGGCTGGGCCGGGCGGCTCCGGCGGGTGAAACTGCTCATGCGCGACGCGGAACTCGGCCGCTTCACCGAACAGGGACGGCTGAGGATCGACCGGCTGCTGCACCTCGTGGGAATGGTGGGGGCCGGCAAGTCCACCCTCCGGGACATCCTGACGTACCACCTCGTGACCCGGACACCTCGCCGGGTCACCATCGTCGTCGGCGACGTGGCCGAGACGCTCGCCGTGGTGGAGCAGTTCGACCGGCTCGGTGTACGGGCGGCACCGATCCTCGGGCACTCCACCAGGGAGCGCAACATCAACCGGCTGCACCGCCGCACCGCCACGGCCGGCGCCGCCACCATGCTCGGGCACGACCACGCGGGCTTCGCCTACCTCAGCAGCGCCTGCCCCGTCGACGTGCTGCGCGGCCTGGAAGCCCGCCGCCCGCTCGGCGTCCGTGAAGCACCGTGCATCACGCTGTACACCGTCCCCGAGCAGGAGGCCACGGACGGCGATCCCCTCCTCGACGAGGAGAACGGCACACAGCGTGACGCACGAGGCCCGAGGCCGCAGCGGAGACTGTGCCCGTTGTGGAACCGCTGTCCGCGCCACCGCGGGTCTCGTGATCTGGTCGACGCGCAGGTGTGGGTCGCCACCCCGGCCGGTCTGGTGCACAGCTCCGTCCCGCTGCACCAGCACCAGGAACAGCTCCGGTACCTCGAACTCGCGTGCCGACTCAGTGACCTGATCATCGTCGACGAGGCGGACCGGGTGCAGATGCAGCTCGACACGGCCTTCGCGCCGGCCAGCACTCTGGTGGGCAAGGCCCCGAACTCCTGGTTCGACGAGGTCGCCGTCCACAAGTTCCAGCAGATGGCCCGGGACGGCCGGCTCCAGCTGTCCGCCCGTGACGTCGACGACTGGACCAACGCCGTCAACACGGTCAGCGCCGCCACCGACCGCCTCTTCGCCCTGCTCGTCAAGGACGACAAGCTCAGGCGGTGGATCAGCGTCGACTACTTCAGCGCCTTCACCCTCCACAACCTGCTGCTGGACAGCTGGTTCCCGGGGCGGAAGGAGGGCGAACGCCCACCTGCGGCGGCCCGGACGCTGGACGCTGCGCTCGGCCGGTTCCGCGACGACCCGCTGCACGAACAGCAGAGCTCGGGTGACGACGATGAAGTGACACCCTTGGTGAACACCTTCGTCCACCTCACCCTGGAGCTCCTGCACGCCCCCCAGGGAGCACGGACGCGTGAGAGGCTGCGCGACACGCTCACCGACATCGTCGGAGACGACAGCACGGTGCTCGCGGACGCCGACCTCCAGGCCCGGCGCTTCGAGTTCACCCTGCTCCTTTCCGCCCTGCACAGCCGTCTCGACTTCATGACCACGCTGTGGCCGCGCGTCGAGGCCGCCCTCAACCTCGAGAGCGCCTCGAACGTGCTCTCCCGCAGGCCCCCCAAGGACTACGAGGCGGTCATCCCCGAGTCGCCCATGGGCAACGTGCTCGGCTTCCAGTTCCGCCACGACGACCGTGAGCGCGATGGTGACCGCAGCGGTGAACTCCGCTTCTTCCACTGCAACGGCGTGGGCCGCGAATTGCTCATGCGGCTCGGCGACCTGTGCGCCGTGGACGGCCGTCCGGGGCCGCACGTCCTGCTCATGTCCGCGACGAGCTGGGCCTGGCACCTCGAGCAGGTACCACGTGCACGCCGAGGTCGGTGCCGTTCTGCGTCCTCACGACGAGGAAGTCGAAGCCGTCCTGGGCAGCGAGTTCCGCAAGGAGTTCCTGTACTGGCCCGGAAACGACCGGCCCAAACCGCTGCGCCTGTCCGGCTGCGACCCCGAGGAACGGCCGCAGGCCCTTCTGCACATGCTGCACCAGCTAGCGGTGCCCGACCGGAGCCTGCCCGACGCCGAGAGCATGCTGGACGCCGAGCTGAAGGAGATCGATGATCCGGACCGCCGCCGCATCCTGTTGCTCGTCGGCAGCTACGACGAGGCACGCCGGGCCGCCGAGTACCTCAACCAGATCCCCGAGTGGAACGGCCGCGTCACCCGACTCGTGTCCGACGACGCGGACTCCGACACCGCCTGGACCCGGCTGCCGGAGGATGCCGCCGTACGGACCCTGCCCCGCGGTGACGTGAAGGCCTTCCCCTCGGTCGGCGGTGACATTCTCGTCGCGCCGCTGCTCGCCGTGGAGCGAGGACACAACATCGTGTTGCGCGACGGCAAGGCGGCCATCGGCACGGTCTACTTCCTGGCACGCCCACACCCGCGGCCCGACGACATCGCGCTCGCCATTCAGTCCATCAACGACTGGGCCGTACGCCAACTCCGGGACGTCGACGGGTCCTTTCGCCAGAACGCGCTCGCCGCTGCCACACCCGACCAGGCGGCCGTGGCGTTCCGCAGCCGCGCACGCCGTCAGTGGAACCGCTTCCTCACCCGGCGGCTGGCCTGGTCCAGCCTGCGGGACGAGGAGAAGGTGGCGTTCACCTGGGACCAGCTCGTCGTCATGTGGCAGGTCATCGGTCGTCTGGTGCGCGGTGGCGTGCCGGCCCGGGTGGTCTTCGTCGACGCGGCCTTCTCCCCCGAGAAGCCGGATTCCAGGACACGGACACCCCCGACACGAGCCTGCTGGCGAGCATGCGTGAGGTGCTCGCCCCCTACTTCGAGGACGGGAACACGGCGGAGCGGGACCCCGCCCCTATCGACAAGTCCCTCGTCCGTGAGTTGTACGAACCGCTCTACCGCGCCCTGGTGGACATGGGCTGACGGCACCCGTCACCGCACCGCACCGCATCCGCGACGTGTCCGCGTCGCGTCCTCACACTTCACGCTTCACGCCTTGCCCCGAGGAGAACCGGCACCATGGCCTACCAGTACAACCGTCCGGCGGCGTACCTGCCCGACCCGGCACAGGGACCCTTCGTCGTCCCGATGCACACGCTCTCCCTGCCCGCCCACTGGGAGGAACCACTCCTGCGCCTCTACCACGGCGGAATGACCGAGGGGCAGGCCGAGCGACGGCGCCGCGTACCCACAGCGGCGGTCAACCAGCTGATGCGTGCCACCGCGCCGGACATCGTCACGGTCGACTCCACGGCACGCTTCGGCTCGGAGAACCCCTGGCTGTACTGCCAGGACGCGTACCCCATGGCGGTGACGAACCTCTACATCGCCACCTGGCTCAAGAGCCTCCCGCGCGATGCCGACGATCCCGAGACCACGGCCCTGCTGATGAACTGCTTCCATGACCTCGACACCGCGGCTCTCAGCTGGCGGCCTGGCAGCGTCGACCTCCTCGAGCAGAAGGTGTCGCCCGGAGGAACCGCTCTGCCCGCGCCCCACGTGTACCGGTTGCTTCCCGACATCCTTGCCGAACGGATCGCGCGCCAGGGACCGTACGAACACCACGGGCAGCAGCTGACGTTCCGACAGGTCGCCGGCCGCACGGGTGCCAGAGGGCAGGGAAGCGGGGGCGCCGAACTGATGTCGAACGTGATCGAGTACGTACCCAGGCGGCGCGGTGGCGGCGACGGCAAGCCGGCCTACTACGCGGCGACCCTCCGCATCACCGTGCGCACCGTCCCCTTCTCACCCGTCCCGCGCGTCCACGTTGCCGCCGGCGTGCGTCGGTTCGTCACCGGCAAGGTCTACATGCCGTACGGCAAGGGCGTGTCCGCCTACCTGCTCCCGGACGACTCCCTCGTCCACGACGGCCCGCAGCCGCAGCGTTTCGCGGTCGCCATGCTGGAGTGGAAGAACGGCACCACGGACTGGCGTCAGGGCGGAGCAGAAGGAATGCTCGCCCGGATCAGCGCCCTCGACGCACTGCCGTCCCCGGACCGCCTGGTGAAGGAGGCCGACCACTGGATCCACGGCCGGGACGGAATCCGGATCGCGATCGGGCACCAGGCGGCCATGGGCAGGCACACGATCGGCACCGGACTGATGCCCAGTGAACGCCGACGGCTGATCGAGTGGGCGGAGCAGGCGATCGCTCCCGAGTTCGTTCCCGTTCCGAAGCTCGAACGCAGTGCGTACGCGCGGCCGCCCAAGAAGCAGCTCAAGAAGCTGCCGTCCATTCCCAAGAACATGGAGAAGAAGGATCCCGAAGACCTCGCGGTCATCCTGGATGAGCGTGAGCTGAACGCGGCCCACAACGCTCAGGTTCTGCGAGCACGCCTGGCGGAAGCCCTCGAAGGGGAAGACCTCACCGCGGTCGTGCTCCACCAGAACGACGCCATCCGCGATCAGATGATCGCCGCGGCGGAGACGGGGCTGGGGCTGGCCGGGCACCGGCGTGTGCAGGGCCCCGATACCTGGGTGTGGGAGGCGGAGGAGCTGACCGTCCGGCTACACGCGCAACCCCTTGGGAATCTGGGTGCACCGCTGGGAGGTGACTGCGTTCCGCGCCGGGGGCAGGAACACGACAAGGCCATCGAGGAGCGCCGTACCGGTGTCGCGCGGGCCATGGTCGCCCTGCGGGAAGCCGTCCCTGGGGTGCGGTTGGCCTTCGTGGAGCTCGACGGGCAGGACGCTTTCCGCCATGCCAAGCGACGCAGCGACCCCAAGCACGCGATCCGCCTCGGCTGCGCGGACGCAGGCCTGGTGACCCAGTTCATCCGTCCACCGGACCCGGATATGGAGACGGACGAAGCTCTCACCGATGCAGGGCTGCGGGCAGCCGCGGCCTGGTCGGACGGCCTGCGCCAGACCGGCGTGCGGCTGGTGCCCCAGCACACGCTCGGCGACACCCTCATCCCCGCGAACCTGAACCAGGTGGCCTTCCACCTGGTGGAACGCCGCCTCGACGGGCCCACGGGCAAGCAGCAGTTCACGCCGATCGCGGTGCTCATCCGACCGGGCGCGAAGTGCGTGCTGGGCAAGTCGGCCGACATGCACGCATGGGTGCCGTACCCCGAACTGCTCAAGTCGTTGACGGGACGGGTCGAAGGGCGGAAGAACGCCGCGGAGCAGTCGGCCCTCACGGCGGCCTTCGTCAAGAAGACCCTCGCACAGCTGCGCAGCACCCCGACGCTCGTCCTTGCCCACGCCCAGGATGTCCGGAAGCGCTGGCCGTGGCTGAGGAACGACGGTCTGGAACGGGACAGGCTCGGCCTCGACGGAGGTCCCGTTCAGCGGATCGGTCTGTACGGCAAGCAGCTTCGTGTCGTCCGGATCGCCGACGGCAGCCGGGACGAGACGGCACCGTGCTGGGCCGAAGCGGAGGAACTCTCTCCCGAGTTGGAGGGCAAGCAACGTGGGGGCATCGCGATGGGGCTGTGGCGGCCCGGGGTGCGGGGAGACTCGGACCGCGTCTTCTACAGCACCACCGGCAAGTCCGGCACGCAGACTAAGCTCACCAATGACGACGCCAAACTGACTCCGCACACCAACGCCTCGGGCAACAACACCTACCGGCCGACGGTGAACGCCTGGAACCCGGACCTCCTTGAACTGACCGTTGCGTGCCTCCAGCCCGGCGACGACGCGGAGGCATGGGCCGCATTCGTTCACCAGCAGCGTTTCAGCGAGGACTACCGTGCTGGTCGCGAGGGGTTGGCTCTGCCCTTGATCTTGCATCTTGCGCGACTTGCGGACGATTACGCTCTGCCTCACGAGATCGAGGAGGCCTTGGACCCGACGGAGCCCCGGGCTGCGGCCGCGCCGGGCGTCGCTTTGTCGGGCCAGCTGGCCTTCGACTTCGACCCCGATGACGGGGATGACGACGAGTGAAGCTTCCCCGCCGAGTAGCCGAGGGGAGAGACTCCCCTCGGCTACTCGGCGGGGAAGGCCCGCACTACCTCAGGGGCGTAGGTGCATCCCATCAATAAATTGCATGTGCATACTCTCGGGGAGTGATCTTGCGACTCACGGGAACCTCGACATCGATGAGACCTGTCGCGGCTGGTCAACGGGATCCGGACAGGATCCCGCCGCCGTTCGCCGTTCGCCGTTCCCGGTCGTGAACGTCCCACTTGCTCCAGCTGCACCAGAGGTGCCGACCGGTTCTGGTCGGCACCTTTTCCGTGTTCGACGACGCGTCCGCCCTGCATGACGAGGAGGGTGCCCGCGTCCCTGACCCCGACCGAGCGCGGCGTGCTCGAACTGGCCGCCGGCCTGATGGTGCGACTCGCCGAGACCGCCCCTGATCAGGCTCGGTAGCCCCGCAGCTTGCGGTACAGCGTCGCCCGGCCGATGCCCAGCGCGGCCGCCGTGCGGGCCTTGTTGCCGCCGTGGCGGTGCAGGGCCTCGAGTATCGCGGCGCGCTCGGCGTGCTCCATCGGGCTGAGGGGCCGCACGGCCGGGCCGTCCCGCACGGCGTCCGGCAGCTCCGCCCGGCGGACCGGCCCCGACATCCGACGGCGCTCCGCGAGGGCCCGGACGACATGGGCCAGTTCGGTGACGTTCCCGGGCCACGGGTACCGCTCGAGCGCGCGCAGGGCGTCCAGTGTCCAGGTCAGCGGCGGCTGCCCGGGGGCCGGTCGTGGCGCCAGGGCCGGCAGCAGCTCCCGTATGTCCTCGGTGCGTTCCCGCAGTGGGGGCAGGGTCACCGAGCGGGCGGACAGTTTGTCCAGCAGGCGCTGGAGGCAGGGGCCGACGGACGCGCCGGGCGTGTAGGTGACCAGCAGCCGGATGTCCGGGCGCGTGTCGAGCAGGGAGTTGAGCGCGGCCACGCCGGGCTGCGCGAGGCGCTCGGTGTGCCGGAGCAGGAGCGGGCGATCGGCCGGCCATGTGGGCAGGGCCCTTTCGAGCCCGGCGTCCAGCCCGGCGTCGTGCGCCGCGTCTGCGATCTCGGCGATCTCGACGGCCTCGGTGCCGAGCAGGTCCAGAGCCAGCGCGGACTTGCCGGTCCCGCGCTCACCGGTGAGCAGCAACGGCTCCGGCGAGCGGGCCAGTTCGACGGCTCGCCCGACGGCGTGCCGCCAGGGGAGCGACGAGCCGGTGAGTGAGCAGGGCGGACGCGGCACGGCCGGCAAGGGATCACCGAGTGGTTCCACGACGGCAACGATCCCGACGACCTCGTCGTCCAGATACACCGGATCGATCCGCGCGACGCATCCAGCGCCCTCCGGCAGCTCGGGCAGGCCCGTGCCCTTGGACTGCCCCATCTCGGTGACGGGGTCCGCGTGCCGCGCGCTCACCGCCGTACGCTCCAGTGCCCCGAGCGCCTCGGGCGTCAGCAACTGCTGCGCGGAGTCGCTGATCAGGCGGTTACGACCGTCCAGGGCGACCACGGCCCGCTCGGTCACGGCCCGGTCGGTCACAACCCGTTCCGGTCCGCCCGGCACCCGGTCGGATTCTGCCGTCGCCCGGTCGGATCCGCCCGCCGCCCGGCCCGCTCCGCCCACCGCCCGCAGATAGGCATCCAGCAGCACCCGCTCAGCCCGCCCCGCCCGCGCACGCAGCTCCGTCTCGACCGCCGCGGCGGCGGCCTCGGCGAGTGCCGCCTGCGGATGCGGCGAACGTGCGGCGCCCAGCCGCGATGAGGTGCTCAGCTGCGATGAGGTGCTCGGCCGCGACGAGGCGCTCACCCGCGACGCGACCGTCAGCGTGCCGACGACCCGGCCGCCCTCCGGAGCGAGCACCGGGACGCTCACGGCGGACACGTCCTGCCAACGGTCGAGGAAGTGCTCGGGTCCGTGAACCTCGGCCCGGCGCCGGGTGCGCAGGGCGAGAGCCGCGCTGTTGTTGCCGACCTCCTGCTCCGACAGGACGGGACACGGATCGAGCCCGGGTACGCTCCCCGCCGTCCACAGCACGCGCAGCCGCTCGTCGGTCAGGACGAGGAGCGACCGGTCAGCGCCCAGGGCCGGGACGATCCGGTCGAGCACCGGCCGGGCGGCACCGAGCAGCGCCGACTCCGCCGGCCGCTCGGGAGCGACGACCGGCTCCTTCAAGTCGTGCGGCACACCGAAGAACCGCGCCCGCCGCCACGCAGCGACGACCTCCTCGGGAACGCCGCCGGGCAGCGGACGCCCCGACAGGAACCGCTCGCGGGCGAGACGCAGCGAGGGCAGGGCGGTGGCTGCGGGGGAGGGCTCGGTCGTGGTCACGGCACACCCACCGTAGCGGGTTCGGTTGAACGGGCAACAACTGCGGTGGGCGACGCTCCTCGTCGCGAACGGGTGTCTCGTAATGAGACACCCGCGACCGGCCGAGCCGCTCCATGATCATGGACGCTCGATGTCCGCCCCCGTCCCCCGCAGGAGCGCCCCGTGTCCACCGTCGTCGAGACCGACGTCCTGATCGTGGGCAGCGGCCCGGCAGGTGCCTCGGCCGCGCTCGCCCTGAGCACCTACGGCGTGCCCAACATCGTGGTGACCCGCTACGCGAGCCTCGCCGACACGCCCCGCGCGCACATCACCAACCAGCGCACCATGGAGGTGCTGCGCGACCTCGGCGTCGAACAGGAGGTCGTCGCGCAGGCCACCCCGCAGCACCTGATGGGCAACACGACGTTCTGCACCAGTCTGGCGGGCGAGGAACTGGGCCGGGTGCGCTCCTGGGGCAACGACCCGCTCGTGCAGGCGGAACACGAACTCGCCAGCCCCACCCGCGTGTGCGACATGCCGCAGCACCTCATGGAGCCGGTCCTCGTGAACGCGGCCGTCGCCCGCGGCACCCAGCTCCGCTTCCAGAACGAGTACCTCTCCCACACCCAGGACGCCGACGGCGTCACGGCCACCGTCCGCGACTGGCTGCGCGGGGACACCTACGAGATCCGCGCCCAGTACCTGATCGGCGCCGACGGCGGACGCTCCAAGGTCGCCGCGGACGCCGGGCTGCCGATGGGCGGCCAGATGGGCGTGGCCGGCAGCATCAACATCGTCTTCGAGGCGGATCTGGCGAAGTACACCGCCCACCGCCCGGCCACCCTGTACTGGGTCCTCGCGCCCGGCGCGACGGTCGGCGGCATCGGCGCGGGCCTGGTGCGCTGCGTCCGCCCCTGGAGCGAGTGGCTGATCGTGTGGGGCTACGACGTCACCGCGGGCGCCCCGGACCTGACCACCGAGTACGCCGAATCCGTCGTACGCAAGCTCGTCGGCGACGACGACATCCCCGTGACGATCAGGTCTTGCTCCGCATGGACCGTCAACGAGATGTACGCGGAGAGCTACGCGAACGGGCGCGTCTTCTGCGCCGGCGACGCCGTGCACCGGCATCCCCCGTCCAACGGCCTCGGCTCCAACACCTCCATCCAGGACGCCTACAACCTGGCCTGGAAGCTCAAACTCGTCCTCGACGGCACCGCCCACCCCAGGCTGCTCGACAGCTACACCGCCGAGCGCGCGCCCATCGGCCGGCAGATCGTCACCCGCGCCAACCAGTCCATCCGCGAGACCGCCCCGATCTTCGAGGCACTCGACGGGCTCTCCCCGCAGACCCCCGAGCAGCTGTGGGCCAACATCGCCGCCCGCAAGGACGCCACCGAGGCCGCCGAGAAGCAGCGCGCGGCGCTGCGCGAGGCGATCGCCTTCAAGGCGTACGAGTTCAACGCGCACGGCGTCGACCTCAACCAGCGCTACACCTCCGGCGCGATCGTCCCGGACGGCACACCCGACCCCGGCTTCACCCGCGACCCCGAGCTGCACCACCAGCCGTCCTCCCGCCCCGGCGCCCGGCTCCCGCACGCCTGGATCACCTCCGGCTCCCGCACGCTCTCCACCCTCGACACGGTCGGCCGGGGCCGCTTCACCCTGCTGACCGGCACCGGGGGAGAGGACTGGGTGCGGGCGGCCGAGGCCCAGGAGCCGGAGATCACCACCGTGGTCATCGGGCCCGGCCAGGAGTACGAGGACCCGTACGGCGACTGGGCACTCCTGAGCGGGATCTCCGACGCGGGTGCCCTGCTCGTACGCCCCGACGGTTTCGTCGCCTTCCGGCACGCGTCCGCCGCGCCGGACGCCGGCGAACTGCTCGCGGACGCGTTGCGGAGCATCCTCGGACACGCCTGAGCGAGCAATCATGGAAGCAAGGGCAGCAGCGGACATCGACGACGAGGAGCCGGGATGACCACCGACGCGACCGGGGCCGGCATCAGCGAGCAGGCCCTCGCCAGCCTCCGGGGAACCGCCGACCCGCGGCTGCGCGAGCTGCTCACCGGCCTCGTCCGCCATCTGCACGACTTCGCGCGCGAGACCCAACTGACCCAGGAGGAGTGGGAGCGGGCGATCGCCTTTCTCACGGCGACCGGGCAGGCCTGCACCGACACCCGGCAGGAGTTCATCCTGCTGTCGGACGTGTTCGGGCTGTCCATGCTCGTGGAGACCGTCAACGGCCACCGCGCGCCCAGCGCCACCGAGCCCACCGTGCTCGGCCCCTTCCACATGACCGAGTCGCCGGTCCGCGCCCTCGGCGACGACATCGACCTCGTGGGCGGCGGCGAACCCTGCGTGGTCAGCGGCCGGGTGGTCTCCGCTGACGGCACCCCGCTGCCCGGCGCCGTCGTCGATGTCTGGCAGGCCGACGACAAGGGCTTCTACGACGTCCAGCAGCCCGGCGTCCAGCCCCCAGGCAACGGACGCGGACTGTTCACCGCCGGCACCGAGGGCCGCTTCTGGTTCCGCACCTGCGTCCCGGCGCCGTACCCGATACCCACCGACGGCCCGGTCGGCGGGCTGCTGCGCGCGACCGGACGGCACCCCTACCGCCCCGCGCACATCCACTTCATCGCCACGGCCGAGGGACACACGCCCGTCACCACGCACATCTTCGTGGCCGGCGGCGACTACCTCGACTCGGACGCGGTGTTCGCCGTGAAGGAGAGCCTGGTCCAGGACTTCGCGGAGACCGACGACCCGACCCTGGCCCGGGAGTTCGGCGTGGCGAACCCCTTCCGGCTCGCCCGCTTCGACCTCGTCCTGGAGCGTGCGGCATGACATTCCAGAGTGAGTTCTCGTACGAGACCCGGCCCGTGCGGGTCGTCTTCCGGCCCGGCGCGGCCGTCACCGCGCCCCCGGGCGAGGCCGCCCGCCTGGGCCTGCGGCGGCTGCTCGTGGTCTGCGGCAGCCGGGGCGAAGCCGTCGCCCGGGCGGTCGCTGACGCGCTCGGCGACACCTGCGTGGGAGTGCACGCCGAGGCCCGGATGCACGTACCGGTCGAGGACGCCGACCGGGCCGTCGCGGCGGTACGGGCGGCCGGGGCGGACGGCTGCGTCGCGGTCGGCGGAGGCTCCGCGATCGGCCTCGGCAAGGCGATCGCCCTGCGCACCGGACTGCCGCTGATCGCCGTGCCCTCGACGTACTCGGGTTCCGAGATGACCCCCGTGTGGGGCCTGACCGAGCACGGCACCAAGCGCACCGGTCGCGACCCGGTCGTCCAGCCCCGCGGCGTCGTCTACGACCCCCGGCTCACCCTCTCCCTGCCCGTACCGCTGACCGTGACCAGCGGCGTCAACGCGCTCGCGCACGCCGTCGAGGCGCTGTACGCCCCGGACACCTCGCCGCTGGTCTCGGTCATGGCCGAGGAGGGCGTGCGGGCCATGGCCGAGGCACTGCCGCGACTGGCCGCCGACCCGGAGGACCTGGACGCGCGCAGCCGGGCGCTGTACGCGGCATGGCTGTGCGGCACGTGCCTAGGCGCGACCACGATGGGGCTGCACCACAAGGTCTGCCACGTGCTGGGCGGCACGTTCGGACTGCCGCACGCCGAGACACACACCGTCGTCCTGCCGTACGTCCTCGCCTACAACGCTCCCGCGGCCCCGCACGCGCTGGCCGTACTGCGACGGGCCCTCGGCACCGACGACCCGCCCCGCGCCCTGTGGGAGCTGGCCGGCCGCCTCGGAGCATCGCGTTCCCTCGCCGAACTCGGCCTCGCGGAAGGCGACGTGACACCGGCGGCGGGCCGGGTCGCGGGCGAGCCGTACGCCAACCCGCGCCCGGTCGCGGCGGACGAGGCCCGGGCCGTGCTGCGAGCGGCGTACGAGGGAGGCCCGCCGGCCGATGAAACCACCCTCTAGCGGACTCGGATTCGCGGACAGAAAGTGACCACAAGGCTTCCTACGGTCCTGCCATGACACAGACGCAGAAGATTCTTGTCACCGGCGCCACCGGAACCGTCGGCCGCCGGGTCGTCGCCGAACTGCTCGCCCGGGGCCACGAGGTCCGCGCCCTCACGCGGGACGCCGCGAAGGCCGCTTTCCCGGCCGGTGTGGAGGTCGTCGAGGGCGACCTGACGCAACCCGACGATCTGGGCCCTGCGTTGGAGGGGGCCGCCAGCCTCCATCTGATCACCTTCGGCGGCGCCGCCTTCACCCCGCTGGAGACCGGCCCGCGCATCCTGGAGCTGGCCCGCTCGGCCGGCGTCCGCAGGATCACCGTGCTGCACGGCGGCGGACCCACCCCGCTGGAGGACGCGGTACGTGCCGACGACGGTGTGCAGTGGACCGTGCTCATGCCGGTCGAGTTCATGGCCAACGCCCTTGAGTGGGCGGACGGGATCGTCGCCTCGGGCGAGGTGCGGGAGCCGTTCGTCGCACGGCTGAGCGCCATGGCCCACGAGGGCGACATCGGAGCCGTCGCCGCGGTGGCGCTCACGGAGGAGGGCCACGGAGGCCAGGACTACGTGATCACCGGCCCCGAACTGCTCACCGTCGGCGACAAGGTGGCGACGATCGCCGCCGCCGCCGGCCGGGAGATCACGCTGGTCGAGCTGACCGAGGAACAGGCCGTCGAGCAGTGGCGGGCGGCGGGTCTCACCCCGGACGTGATCGGCTTCCTGCTCGAGGCGTACGGCAATACCCCCGAGGTGGGCCGCACGGTCTCCGGCACCGTAGAGAAGGTCACCGGCCGCCCGGCCCGCACTTTCGCCCAGTGGGCGGCGGAACACGCGGACGCGTTCAAGGCGTAGGCGCCGAGCGGCTGTCTCCGGGTGACTCCGGCTGTCTCCGGCCGTCTCTGGGTGTCTCTGGGGTGTCTCGTAATGAGACACCCGTCCCGGAGACCGGTCCCGCAAGATCGACAAGGGGGTGTGACCGCAGCATGGTGCGGCCGTTGGCGTGGGCTGACCTCGCCGCCCGTACGGCCGTGCCGCCCCGATGAAAGGTGAACCACATGGCCCTCGCACTGCTCCGGCGCCGGCGACTCAAGGGCGCCTCCGCCGCAGCGGCGGGCCTCGCCCTCCCCCTACCCTCCGGCGCGGGTGCCGTGGCCCGCGAGGTCGTCGATCCCATGGGCACGCCCCTGGCGGCCGCGGATGTCACCGTCACCGCGCTGGACACCCACCGGGTGGCGGCCCGCGGGACGACCGACCCGTACGGCTACTTCCTCGCCGCGCTGCCGCCCGGCCGGTACGGCTTGATGATCGCGGCGGAGGGCCTTCAGCCGCACCGCGAGACCATCGAGATCGCGGTGGGCACGTCGACGCCCACCGAGCGGGTCTGGCTGCGTGCGGCCGAGGCCCTCCAGCTGCCGACGCCCGGAACCTGGCTCTTCGACCCGCCGCACACCGCGATCCGCTTTATCGCCAAGCACGTCGGCATGGCCCATGTCCACGGCCGCTTCGAACGCTTCGAGGGCGGGATCCGGATCGCCCAGGACATGACCGACTCCCGGGTGCACGTCCGCATCGACGCCTCCAGCATCAACACCGGCAACACCACCCGCGACAACCACCTGCGGTCCGCCGACTTTTTGGACGTCGATCGCTTCCCGTACATCGACTTCACGAGTGCCCGCTTCGCCTACCGGGGCGGCAGCAAGTGGACGCTGCTGGGCTCCCTCACGATGCACGGCGTCAGCCGCTCGGTCTCGCTGGACACCACCTACCTCGGCACCGTGAACGGCGGCTACGGGCAGGAACTGCGCTGCGCGGCCCTGGCGACGGCGGAGCTGCACCGCGAGGACTTCACGCTCAACTGGCGTTCCATGCTGGCCCGGGGCATCGCGGTGGTCGGTCCGACCGTGCAACTGGAACTGGACGTCCAGGCGATGTACCGGACCCACGACACCCCGACCCCGCCGGAATAATCCCTGGCCCGGCTCCCTCCGCCGTCCCTACACTCACCGAGTACCCGGCGCCGCCCACGACGTGAGCGGCGGCGCACCGTCGTGACGAACGAAGGGAGACTGCCATGCGTGACCGCACCGCTGCCGCCGTCTCCCCGCCGCGCTACGAGGTGATCCTCGTGTCCTCGTCGCTCCGGTGCCCGCTGCGCGGCGGGCGCCGGATGACCGGGACGAACGTCTGACAGCATGTGCCGCAGCTTGCTGACGTGACGTCAGCAAGCTGCGGGCGCCTGGCCACGCGCCATGCCCGCCTCGCCCGGTAATCGCGCTGCCCTTTCCTGAACGCTTCGAAAGGCCCTGGGCCGTGCGCATCAACCACAACCCGCTCGCCGTCGTCCGCAACCTCGGCATCCTCGCCCACGTCGACGCCGGCAAGACCACCGTCACCGAACGGATCCTGTTCGCCACCGGAACCACGCACAAGCGCGGCGAGGTCCACGACGGCACGACCGTCACCGACTTCGACCCGCAGGAGCGGGACCGGGGCATCACCATCTTCGCCGCGGCGGTGAGCTGCACCTGGGACGGTCACCGCATCAACCTGATCGACACCCCGGGGCACGTCGACTTCGCCGACGAGGTGGAGCGTGCGCTGCGGGTCCTCGACGGCGCGGTGGCCGTGTTCGACGCGGTGGCCGGGGTGGAGCCGCAGAGCGAGTCGGTGTGGCGGCAGGCCGACCGGCACGGCGTACCGAGGATCGCGTTCGTCAACAAGATGGACCGCGCCGGTGCCGACCTCGACGCGGCCGTCGCGTCGATCCGGGAGCGACTGCACCCGGATCCGCTGGTCGTGCAGCTGCCGATCGGCTCGGAGGACACGTTCACCGGCGTCGTCGACCTCGTACGCATGCGCGCCCTGCGGTGGGCCGACGGCGGCACCTTCGACGAGGCGCCGGTGCCGGACGACCTCCGGGACGAGGCCCTCGCGCGCCGCCGGGCGCTGGAGGAGGTCGTGGCGGAGCTCCATCCGGGCGCCCTGGAGGAGTTCTGCGACACGGGCGCGCTCGGCGAGCGGACCCTCTCCTCGGCGCTGCGGGACCTGGCCCGGGACGGCGACGGCGTGGTCGTGCTGTGCGGCTCCGCGTACCGCAACCGCGGTGTGGAGCCGCTGCTCGACGCGGTCGTGGCCTATCTGCCGTCGCCGCTGGACGTGCCGCCAGTGCGCGGCACCTACGAGGGCGAGGAGCAGGAGCGGCCAGCCGATCCGGCGGCACCACCGGCCGCCCTCGCCTTCAAGGTGCACGCCACCCCGACAGGACGGCTGACGTACCTGCGGATCTACTCCGGCACGATCGAGAAGGGAGACACGTTGTGGGACGCGAGCGCGGGGCGCACCGAGCGCGTCGGCCGCATCCTGCGCGTCCAGGCCGACCGGCACGCACCCCTGGACCGGGCGGTCGCCGGGGACATCGTCGCCGTCGTCGGGCTCAAGTCGGCCCGCGCCGGCTCGACCCTGTGCGCGCCGGACGCCCCGCTCGTCCTGGAACCGCCGGGCGTGCCCGAGCCGGTGGTCTCGGTCGCGGTCGAGTCCCGCAGGGCCGGCGACACCGACCGTCTGGCGTCCGGGCTGGCACGGCTGACCGAGGAGGATCCCTCGCTGGTCGTGCGGACCGACCCGGAGACCGGGCAGACCGTGCTGTCGGGCATGGGTGAACTGCACCTGGAGGTGGCGGTGGAGAAGCTCCGGCGCGAGCTGGGGCTGGAGGTCAACGCCGGCCGCCCCCGGGTCAGTTACCGCGAGACGGTCGCCCGGGGCGTGTCCGGGCTGGTCTACCGGCACGTCAAACAGGACGGCGGGGCTGGGCAGTTTGCCCATGTCGTCCTCGACGTGGAGCCGTACGAGGAGGGCGGCTTCGCCTTCCGGTCGGCCGTCGTCGGCGGACGCGTGCCGCAGGAGTACGTCCGGGCGGTCGAGGCCGGCTGCCGCGACGCCCTCGCCGAAGGGCCGCTCGCCGGGCACCCGGTGACCGGGCTGCGCGTCACGCTCACCGACGGGGCCACCCATGTGAAGGACTCCTCGGACACGGCGTTCCGCACGGCCGGCCGCCTCGGCCTGCGCGAGGCCCTGCGCGCCTGCGCGATGGTCCTGCTGGAGCCGGTAGTCGAGGTCACGGTCACCGTGCCCGAGGACGCGGTGGGTGGCGTGCTCGGCGACCTCGCCGCCCGGCGCGGCCGGGTGACCGGCTCGGTCACCCGCGCGGGCGCGGCGGTCGTCACCGCCACCGTGCCACTGGCCGAACTCTTCGGCTACGCGACCCGGTTGCGCAGCCGCACCCAGGGCCGCGGCACCTTCACGGCCCGGCCCACCGGGTATGCGCCGGCGGCGGGTGCGATGCCGGTGCGGTAGAAGGACGGCGGTCGGCCCCTCCCCGGAGGAGGAGGGGCCGACCCGCTCATGGTCAGGACACCACCGTCGACGGCACGGTGGAGGCTGACACCCGGCGGATATCCGGTTGTCCCAGCTTCCGCCTCCTGCCACCCTCGCGCCCATGCCCACCTTCACCGCCCCCGACGGCACCACCCTCGCCTACCACGTGACGGGGGACGGCCCGCCCCTGGTCTGTCTCCCCGGTGGTCCAATGCAGGACTCCGTCTACCTGGGAGACCTGGGCGGCCTGTCCGCCCACCGCACCCTGGTGCGGCTGGACCTCAGGGGTACCGGCAGCTCGGCTGTGCCGCGGGACACGGCGTCGTACCGTTGTGACCGGCAGGTCGCCGATGTCGAGGCGCTGCGTGAGGAGTTGGGTCTGGAGCGGCTGGACCTGCTCGCGCACTCCGCTGGTGCCAACCTGGCCGCGCTGTACACGGCCCGTCATCCGGAACGGGTGGGCCGACTCGCCCTGATCACGCCCAGCGTCTTCGCCGTCGGCCTCGACATCACCGCCGAGGACCGCCTGGAGACGGCACGCCTGCGCCGGGACGAACCGTGGTTCGCCCCGGCGTACGCGTCCCTGGAGGCCATCACGGCCGGCCGGGCGACGGCCGGCGACTGGGACGCCGTCGCCCCGTTCTGGTTCGGCCGCTGGGGCGACGAGGCCCGGGCGTTCCGCGCGGCGGAGCAGCGACAGCGCAACGACGAAGCCGCCGCTCGCTACGCCTCCGACGGTGCCTTCGACACCGAGGGCACCCGGAGCGCCCTTGCCGCGTTGCGTTCACCGGTGCTCGTCCTCGCCGGGGAGTACGACGTGGCGGGGCCTGCGCGCGTGATGAAGAAGTACGCGGGGTTGTTCCCGAGCGCCGAGTTGGTCGTGCAGAGCGGGGCCGGGCACTTTCCGTGGCTGGACGAGCGGGGGCGGTTCGTGACCGCCCTGGCGCCATTTCTGGGCGACGGCGGCGGTGTCAGCAGTCCCTGAACTCCGGCGACTGGTTCAACACCTGGGACCGCACGGACGTGAAGCGCGCGTACGTCTCCCCGTCCCGCGACTCCGGCCGGAACGCCGCCACGCGGTGGCAGTTCTGGAAGGCCAGGGTGATGCCGAAGTGGCGTTCCAGGCTCGTGCGGATCGCGTCGCTGGCGAGGGCGCGCAGGAGTTGGCCGCGTTCCTGTTCGGAGGGGGGAGGGGTTTGGTTGTCGGTGAAGTCGACCTGGCCGTTGTGGAGTTCCGTGGCGAGGGAGGCTATCAGGTCGTAGGCGTAGGGGAGGGACGTGCGGACAGTGTCCACGAAGTCCTCCTCGCGGATGTCACCCTGCTCGGCTTCGGCGAGGAGCTTCGGGGAGACGTCGAGAGACATGGGGGAGTGTCGTCCTGTCTGGTCGGGAGGTGCGGCGGTAAGGGGGCGGCGAGGAGGTCAGGTGCTGGGCCGGGTGCCCGGGACGTAGTCCGGGTCGATCTGGGCGGCCAGGTCCTCGCCCGTGCGTGCGTCCGCCCACGCTCGGGCGTTGCGCAGGTGGAACTCCACGGCGTGGCGGTGGAGCCGGTCCCAGTCGCGGGGGTGGGAGTCGACGGCCTCGCGGAGGATCGTCAGGGCGTGGCGGTTGTGCGGCTCCAGGGAGTCCAGCGCGTCCAGGCCGCCCTCGGTGCGGCCCTGTTCGGCCGCGCGGACCCAGGGGGACTGGACCAAGTAGGTCAGGAGGTCGTCGCCTACCTGTTCCTTGAGGAAGAGGAGGTCGTCCTCGCAGGTCACCTTGTTGCCGATGACCGCGATGCGGATGCCGAACCGTTCCGCGTGGTCGCGGTACTGGCGGTAGACCGAGACGCCCTTGCGGGTGGGTTCCGCCACCAGGAAGGTGATGTCGAAGCGGGTGAACAGGCCGGAGGCGAAGGCGTCCGCGCCCGCCGTCATGTCGACGACGACGTATTCGCCGGGGCCGTCGACCAGGTGGCCGAGGTACAGCTCGACCGCGCCCAGCTTGGAGTGGTAGCAGGCCACGCCCAGGTCGGACTCGTCGAACTCGCCCGTGACCATCAGCGGGACGCCGCCCGCCCGGCCGACGTGCCGCGCGTGAAGTTCGTCGTCGCCCAGTGGGCGCAGGAGGCGGGAGCCGCGTCCCGGGGGAGTTGTTTTGATCATCGCCTCGCGGGAGGTGATGCGTGGGTTCGTGCCGCGGAGGAGGTCCTTGATCTCGGCCAGGTGCTCGCCCAGGGGAGGGGCGGACTTCTCCTCGTCGCCGAGCGCCTCGGCCAGGTGCTGGTTGATGTCGCCGTCGATGGCGAGGACCGGGGCGCCGGAGCGCGCCAGGTGGCGGGAGAAGAGCGCCGACAGCGTGGTCTTGCCGCTGCCGCCCTTGCCGACGAACGCGACCCTCACGACCGCTCCGCTTTTTTGAAAATGGATGTCATGTGGTTAGGTTTAGGAAGTGATCGTCGTCGCTGTCAAATCGCTTGCTCCATATGGGATTTTTTGTGGAGTCCGAGGGCCGGGTCCCCGGTCGGCCGACGCCTGGCCCTTGGTGCATATGCTGTGCAAGTGCGTGTTCTGAGCATCAAGAGTCCGAGTCCCTTCCGGTTCCTCGCCGCCCTCGTCCTCGTCCCGGGCCTGGCGGGCTGCTTCGCCTCCCCCGGCGGGGAGTCGTCGTCGGACGGCGGGCCGTCGGACTCGCGGCTGCGCGTCGCACTCGCCTTCCCTCCCGCCGAGAACTTCTCGCCGTACGGAGCCGACGCCACGCTCCTCAGCCGGCTCGGCGTCACCGAGGGGCTGACCGCCCTGGACGCCAACGGCGCCGCCGCCCCAGCGCTCGCCGAGTCCTGGCGCCGCGATAACGACCGCACATGGCGGTTCACCCTGCGCGAGGCAACCTTCCAGGACGGCACGGACGTCACCCCGTCCGCCGTGGCCGACGCGCTCACCCGCGCCACGAAGGCGAAACCCGTGCCCGCCGCCCTCGCCGGTGTCACCCTCGACGCCGAGGCCGACGGCAACCGCGGCATACGCGTCACCACCACCGCCGCCGACCCCGTCCTGCCCATGCGCCTATCCAGCCCGAGCCTGGCGATCCTCTCCCCGAAGGCGTACGAGAAGAAGGGCGCGCCCACGCCCGTCGGCACCGCCACCGGGCCCTTCGAGATCACCGAGGTCAGCAGCGGCGGCTCGGCGTCCCTCGACCGCTTCGACGACTACTGGGGCGGCCGCGCCCAGGCCTCCGGCATCGACGCGCGCTTCGTCAAGGACGGCACCGCACGCGCCAACGCCGTGCGCACCGGTGACGTCGACATCGCCGAGGCGATCCCCGTCGCCCAGGCCGCCACCCTCGACAAGGCGACCCTCAGGGAAGCCGGCACCACCCGGACGACAAGCCTTCACCTCAATACCAGGACCGGCCCCTTCAAGGACCCGAAGCTGCGTGCCGCCGCGCGCACGGCGGTCGACTCCTCCGTCATCGTCAAGGGCGTCTTCGAGGGGTACGCCGACCCGGGCGCGGGCATCTACGGTCCCGCCGTCACCTGGGCGGAGAGCAAGCGGATGAAGCCGTCCGGGCGCGCGAAGGCCGCCCGGCCCGACGGAACGTCCATCACCCTCGCCACCTACGACAACCGGCCCGAACTCCCCGAGGTCGCCCAGGTCGTGCAGCAGCAGCTCGAAATGGCCGGCTTCACGGTGAAGCTGGAGGTGCGCGAGTACTCACGGCTGGAGAGCGACGCGCTGGCCGGGAAGTTCGACGCGTTCATCGGCGCCCGCAACAGCCTGCTGGACACCGGCGACCCCGTCGGCGTCCTCGCCGGTGACTACACCTGCGACGGCGGCTACAACCTGGCCCTGCTGTGCGACAAGAAGGTCGACCGGGCCGTCGAGAAGGCCGACGGGACGGACGGCACGGGCGAACGGCAGGACGCGGCCATGGCGGCCGAGGCCGCGATCCTCGGCACGGACGCGGTCGTGCCGCTGGCCCACCAGCAGATCATCGCCGGCGTCTCCACCAAGGTCCGGGGCGTCGTCCTCGACCCGTACGAGCGGGCCCTGGTGGGCACCGGGACGCGTCGCTGACCGTCTCCCGCCGGGGTTCGCCGCCCCGACTCACGCCGGCAGCTTCGTGTCGATCACGCAGCTGATCTCGACCGCCTGTCCGGGAAAGGTGAGTTCGGTGACCCCCAGGGCCGTGCTGACCGGGCGGTGGGCGCCGAAGTACGCCCGGTTGCCCTCCGCCACCACGTCGGCGTTCTTCACCAGGTCCACCACGTACAGCGTCTGGGAGACGATCTGGTTGCGCGTGACGCCGTAGTGGGCCAGCACCCTGTCGAGGTTGGCGTAGGTCCCCTCCAGTTGAGTGGTGATGTCGTCCGTCGGGCGGAAGCCGCCCGCCTCGTCGAACGAGAGCTGTCCGGAGACGTGGATCAGATCGCCGGACCTGATCGCCTGCGCGTAGCCGAAGTGGCTCTCGGCCGGTATGGCGTGGTCGTAGACATCGATCGTGGTCATGGTTCCCGTCCTTCCGTTCCTTCGGTCGAGCGCGAACCCGCGCTCTCTTGTGGTTACTCGGAAACCGTAGGAGAGTGTGGGCCGACCTGGAAGAACGCACTTTTCAGTGACTGGGGAACCAGATGGTGACCAAGCAGTTGAGGGACCTGCCGGAGAACGCGGACCTGCGGCGGGCCGACTCCCTGGCGCGGGAGATCTTCTCGGACGTCGCCAACAAGTGGGCGCTGCTGATCATCGAGGCCCTCGGTGAACGCACCCTGCGCTTCAGCGAGTTGCGCGACGAGGTCGAGGGCGTCAGCCACAAGATGCTCACGCAGAACCTGCGGATGCTGGAGCGCAACGGCCTGGTCGACCGGAAGGTACATCCCACCGTGCCGCCGAAGGTCGAGTACACCCTCACCGAACCGGGCCGGGCCCTGCGCGCCACGGTCGATCTGATCTGCGGCTGGACCCATGAGTACCTCGGGCACATCGAGTCGGCGCGCGACCGGTTCGACGGCTGACCGGGCAGGGCGTCACCTCGCGACCAGTTCCCGCATCTGCCGCCGGGCGGAGGTCGCCGAGACCTGCGAGGTCCGGTACAGCCACAGCACATCGCGTCCGAACGACCACACCAGCAGGCCCAGGGCCAGTGCCGCGACCCCGAAGCTGGCCGCGTACGGCAGCAGATCGGCGCCCGCCAGCAGCAGAAGGACGCCCTGAAGTGCCGCGACCGTCTTGCGGGCGGTGCTCGGCGGGAGTGCGGCGTTCAGCCAGGGCCAGATCCGGGCGGCGGCGACGAAGACGTACCGCATCCCGCCGATCAGCAGCACCCACGGGCCCAGTTGCGTCGACACGTACACGCTCAGCACCAGGATCAGGAACGCGTCGACCTCCATGTCGAAGCGCGCACCCAGCGGAGTCGAGGTTCCGGTACGGCGGGCGACCTTGCCGTCGACGCCGTCGAGGATCAGGGCCACCGCCGTCAGGCCGACGAAGAGCGACACGGGTGGTGAGCTCTGGAAGGAGTCCGCGACCAGCGCGGTGACCCCGCCGACGAGGGTGGCCCGGCCGAGGGTGACCCGGTTCGCCGCGCCGAACGAGCGCAGCCGGGAGCGGTGCAGGGCCCGGGAGAGCACTGCCCAGGTGGCGATCGCGAACGCGAGGCCGGTCAGCCAGCCCGCCGGGCCCATCCCGATCGCCGTGCCGATCAGGGCCAGCAGCAGGATCTGCACACCCGCCCCCAGGGCGGTCTCCTGCTGGAGCCTCGCGTCGTACGTGTTGTTCAGGGCCACCGAACACCCTCCGGCCGTGTGACAGAGTCGATCAACGCCGCTACCTTGTGCGCGGCCTGTGCACCCCTCGGTACGCAAGCAGCTTCCCGATCGTTCAGGAGGACTTCGATGAAGCACACCGGACGCGCGTTCTGGATCGACTCGCCTGGGCGAGGCACTGTCCGGGACGTCGCCCTGCCGGACCCGGGCGAGGGCGAGGTGCTGGTCCGGACGCTGTTCTCCGGCGTGAGCCGCGGTACGGAGACGCTGGTCTTCCGCGGCGGCGTGCCGGTCAGCCAGCACACGGCCATGCGGGCGCCGTTCCAGGAGGGCGACTTCCCGGGCCCGGTGAAGTACGGCTATCTCAACGTCGGTGTCGTGGAGGAGGGACCCGAGGCGATCGCCGGCCGTACGGTGTTCTGCCTCTACCCGCACCAGACCCGGTACGTGGTCCCCGCGAGCGCCGTCACGCCCGTACCCGACACCGTGCCGGCCGAACGGGCCGTGCTCGCGGGGACTGTGGAGACCGCCGTCAACGCCCTGTGGGACGCCGCACCCCTGGTCGGCGACCGGATCGCCGTGGTCGGCGGGGGCATGGTCGGCTGCTCGGTGGCCGCCCTGCTCGCCCGGTTCCCCGGCGTCCGCGTCCAGTTGGTCGACGCCGACCCGGGCCGGGCCGGCATCGCCAAGGCCCTCGGTGCCGGCTTCGCCTCGCCCGAGGACGCCCTCGGCGAGTGCGACCTGGTCGTCCACGCCAGCGCCACCGAGCAGGGGCTCGCCCGGTCCCTGGAACTCCTCACCGCCGAAGGGACCGTGCTCGAACTGAGCTGGTACGGCGACCGGCAGGTGAGCGTGCCCCTCGGCGAGGCCTTTCACTCCCGGCGGCTCGTCATCCGCTCCAGCCAGGTCGGCACCGTCTCTCCGGCCCGGCCGCACCGCACCTACGCCGACCGGCTCGCCCTCGCCCTCGATCTGCTCGCCGACCCGGCCCTCGACGCCCTCGTCACCGGCGAGTCCGCCTTCGAGGACCTGCCCGACGTGCTGCCGAAGCTCGCCTCGGGCGAGATTCCCGCGCTGTGCCACCGGGTCCGCTACGACGAGAGCGCCTGACCTGAGCAAAGACGAGAGCGCCTGACCTGAGAAAAGACGAGAGCGCCTGACCTGAGAAAAGACGTACCGGAGGCTGAACAGGGGAAGGCAAGCAGCCGTAATACACGGCATCCCCGGCAGCCATGGCGGGGGAGCAGACGCGCCGCACCTGGAGGGTCGTCCGTTGTTCAGCATCACCGTCCGCGATCACATCATGATCGCCCACAGCTTCCGCGGCGAGGTCTTCGGACCGGCGCAGCGCCTGCACGGGGCCACGTTCCTCGTGGACGCCACGTTCCGGCGCGAACAGCTGGACGAGGACAACATCGTCGTCGACATCGGGCTGGCGACCCAGGAACTCGGGGCGGTGGTCAGCGAGCTGAACTACCGCAACCTCGACAACGAGCCCGACTTCGCCGGTGTCAACACCTCCACGGAGTTCCTCGCCAAGGTCATCGCCGACCGGCTCGCCGAGCGCATCCACAAGGGGGCGCTGGGCGAGGGTGCCAAGGGCATCGCGGGCCTGACCGTCACCCTGCACGAGTCGCACATCGCGTGGGCGAGTTACGAGCGTGCGCTGTGACCGACACGACAATCGAACGGCCCGAGCACACCGGACCGGCACCGGCGCGGCTGAATTATGTTCCCGTGCAGCACGCCCCCCTGAAGAACGCCGAGATCATCCCCATGTCCCTGCGCACCGTGCACTTCGTGCTGCCGGGCGGCATCGACGACCCGGCCACGCCCAGCGGCGGCAACGCCTACGACCGGCGCGTGTGCCTGGACCTGCCCGGCTTCGGCTGGCAGGTGACCAGGCACGCCGTGGCCGGTGACTGGCCCCGGCCGGGGGCGGCCGCCCGTACGGAACTCGCCCGCGCCCTGAGCGGCTTGCCCGACGGTGCCGTCGTCCTGCTCGACGGGCTGGTCGCCTGCGGCGTCCCGGAGATAGTCGTACCGGAGGCGGAACGATTGCGCATGGCCGTCCTCGTCCACCTCCCGCTCGGTGACGAGACGGGGCTCGCCCCGGCCGTGGCCGCAGAACTCGACGCCAAGGAACGGGCGGTGCTGCGGGCGGTGCCGGCGGTGGTCGCCACCAGCGACTGGGCGGTCCGCCGTCTGGTCGCCCACCACGGCCTGCCACCGGAGCGGGTGCACGTCGCGGCCCCCGGCGCCGACATCGCGCCGCTCGCGCCCGGCACCGACGGTGTCTCACGGCTGCTGTGCGTGGCCGCCGTGACCCCCCGCAAGGGACAGCACCGGCTGGTGGAGGCGCTGGCCACGGTGACCGACCTGCCGTGGAGCTGCGTGTGCGTGGGCAGTCTCACCCAGGACCCGGAGTACGTCGCCCAGCTGCGGACCCTCATCGCCGAGCACGGTCTGGGAGACCGGCTGGAGCTGGCGGGCCCGCAGTCCGGCGCCGCGCTGGACGCCAGTTACGCCACCGCCGACCTGATGGTCCTCACCTCGTACGCCGAGACGTACGGCATGGCCGTGACCGAGGCACTGGCGCGCGGCATCCCGGTCATGGCCACGGACGTCGGCGGACTCCCCGAGGCGGTCGGCCGCGCCCCCGACGGCGGTGTGCCCGGCATCCTCGTCCCGCCGGAGAACCCCGCCGCCATCGCGGCGGAGCTGCGCTGCTGGTTCGGCGAGGCGGACGTACGCCGCCGCCTCAAGGCCGCCGCCCGCAGCCGCCGCGCCGCCCTCGGCGGCTGGGCGACGACCGCACAGAGCCTGGCGGCGGTGCTGCGCCGGCTCCCGACCGACCCCCGGAGGGCCGCATGACGAACCCGGCGACGACCCACCAGAGCGGGACGATTCCGGTCCAGCCCGGGCCGAGGGAGGCTGCGCAGTCGATGGACGGCATGGTCGAGGGCGCGGGGCCGAGCGGGTATCCCGGGGCGTGGCAGGCCGCCGAGTCCGCGGATGCCGTCATCCCGGGCGCGGGCCCCTCCGGCACACCCGGCGCGCGGCCCACCGTCAAGCTGCGTGAGGCCGACCCCGACGATCCGCCCCGTTACGCGCCCGAGTGGCTGGAGCTGCGGGAGCCGGCCGACGCCGTCGCGCGGGCGCACGATCTGCTCGACCCGTTGCGCATCCGGCTCGCCAATCTGCCGGGCAGGCCCGGCGGTGTCGTCATCCACGACATCGGGTGCGGTACCGGCTCGATGGGCCGCTGGCTCGCCCCCTGCCTGGACGGGGCGCAGCACTGGATCCTGCACGACCGCGACCCCTATCTGCTGCACTTCGCGGCCGTCGCCTCCCCGCGCACCGCCGCCGACGGCAGCCGGGTCACCGTGGAGACGCGGCGCGGTGACGTCGCCCGCCTCACCGCGGACGCCCTGCACGGCGCGTCCCTGGTGACGGCGTCCGCCCTGCTGGACGTCCTCACCCGCGAGGAGATCGACACCCTCGCCGCCGCCTGCGCCGGAGCCGGCTGTCCCGCCCTGCTGACGCTGTCCGTCGCCGGCCGCGTGGAGCTGACGCCGTCGCACCCGCTGGACGCGGAGATCGCCCAGGCGTTCAACGACCACCAGCGCCGCGACGGTCTGCTCGGTCCCGACGCGGTGACGGTGGCGACCGAGGCGTTCTCCGAGCGTGGCGCGACGGTACGGCTGCATCCGAGCCCCTGGCGGCTCGGTCCCGAGCAGGCCGCGCTCACCGAGCAGTGGCTGCGCGGCTGGGTCGGCGCCGCCGTCGAGCAGCGCCCCGAGCTGAGCGCCCGGGCCGACGCCTACCTGGCCGAACGCCTGGCCGCCTGCGCCGCGGGGCAGTTGCGCGTCACGGTCCACCACACCGACCTGCTCGCCCTGTCCCGCCCGGCGGGCGGAGCGTCATGAGCCCGCAGGCGACGGGGACACGCCCGCGACCGGCGTCGACCGAGAGCGCCCGGTTTCCGGAGACCGGCAGCGGCCCGCGACGGGAATCCGGTGCTCCGGCACCGGCCGCCGCCGAGGCTGCGCGCCGTCCGGCCACCGGCATCGATGCCGCGCCGTCCGTGACCGACCCGGAGGCCTCTGGCCAGCGGGCCGGTTCCCCGTCGCCCGGCAGGATCCGTACCGCCCTCGCCCGGCTCGGCTCCCCCGCGGTCCGTACGCACCTCGGCACCTTCGCCGGAGTCGTGATCCTCGGGGTGCTGCTGTGGCGGCTGGGCACCGGGGTCTTCCTGGACGGGCTGCGCCGCATCGACGGGACGACCCTGGTGCTGGCGCTCGGGATCGGGCTCGTCACCACCGTGGTCAGTGCGTGGCGTTGGGCGCTCGTGGCCCGGGCGCTCAGGATCCGGCTGCCGTTCGGGCCGGCCGTAGCCGACTACTACCGGGCGCTCTTCCTGAACGCGGCGCTGCCCGGCGGTGTGCTCGGCGACGTGCACCGGGCGGTGCGGCACGGGCAGAGCGAGGGGGACGTGCGGCGAGGCGTGAAGGCCGTCGTCCTCGAACGGGCCGCCGGGCAGATCGCCTTGTTCGCCGTCGGGGCCGTGGTCCTGCTGACCATGCCGTCCCCGGTGCTGGCCGAGGCCCGGCACATCGCGCCGCTCGCGGTCCTGGCCGCACTCGGCGCACTCGCCGTCGTCCTCGCCCTGCGCATGAACCACGCGGCGCCCTCCCGCCGGGGCCGGGCGCTGCGCGCCATGCTGGCCGAGGCACGCGAGGGGCTGCTGTCCCGCCGCAACGGGCCCGGAGTCATCGTCTCCTCCGTGGTCGTCCTGGCAGGTTACGTCGCCATGTTCGTACTTTCCGCCCGCGTCGCCGGAGCCGCCGCCTCCGTGGCCGTCCTGGTGCCGCTCGCCGTACTCGCGCTGCTGGCCATGGGCCTGCCGCTGAACGTCGGCGGCTGGGGGCCGAGGGAGGGCGTCACCGCCTGGGCGTTCGGCGCCGCGGGCCTGGGCGCCGGCCGGGGACTCGCCGTCGCGGTCGTCTACGGGGTACTCAGCCTCGTGGCGAGCCTGCCCGGCCTGGTCGTGCTCGTGGCCCGCTGGTACACGGGCCTGCGTGCCGGGTCCCGGTCCCCCTCACCGGTCCCCGGACCCGGCCCCGCGACCGTGGCTGACTACTCGTCGGAGGTCAGCAGCGAGAAATACGCCCCGAAGGAATCCGCCAGGCTCGCCAGGAGTTCCTTCCCCTTTTCCGTCGAACCCAGTGAAGGACGGCCGATGACACCGGAATCGGTATAACCGGACATGCCGAGGGTGAGCAGATGACGCCGGTCGTCAGCGACGAAATCGGAGGTCTCATAACCGGGGCGGAGCATTTCGGGATGAGCGTGCAGAAGGATGGAGGTCTCTATTTCCCCCGCGTGCATGTCGGTGAGCAGCGAGGTGACCACACCCGCCCGCTCCCGCGCCTCCTCCCAGTCCTCCGGGGCCGGGAAGAGCGCCATCCGCTCGCCGCGGGCGGAGGATTCCTGAACGACGTTGCCCAGCACGTAGTTTCCGCCGTGCCCGTTGACCACCACCAGGGCGTCGACGCCCGACCGGCGAAGCGAAGCCGCTATGTCCCGTACCACCGCATGAAGGGTCACCGAGGAGATGCTCACGGTCCCCGGCCAGGCCGCGTGCTCGTGCGAGC
Source organism: Streptomyces sp. DG1A-41 (assembly GCF_037055355.1). Taxonomy (GTDB): domain Bacteria; phylum Actinomycetota; class Actinomycetes; order Streptomycetales; family Streptomycetaceae; genus Streptomyces. The sequence continues at coordinate 7,926,391 of NZ_CP146350.1, forward strand.
ACGAGATCGTCACCGGAGGAAGGAGGTGTACCGGGTACGCGCCGGCTATCTCCCGCGCGACGGCACAGGCGACGAGCGTGTCGGTCGCCAGCGGGAGATGCGGACCGTGCTGCTCGAAGCTCCCCACGGGAAGCACCGCGACCTGCCGTGAGACACCGGCGCCCCGCGTCCGTACGTCTTCCGTGGTGTCCGCCGGCACCAAGTCACTCATAACGTCACGGCCTTTCGTCTCTGCTTAGGAACTCGAGAATCATGACAGAAAAAATTGGCGTACTCGGCAAGAAGTCACCGCAGCGGACCGGCGTGGAACGCGTCGTGAATGCGCCCTTGCCCACCGTGTACGGGAAATTCCAGGCGGTCGGCTACCTGGACCACGACCGCGGTGACGAACAAGTGGCGCTGGTCTACGGCGACCTCGGCACCGACGACGTGCTCATCCGGCTGCATTCTGAGTGCCTGACCGGTGACGCCTTCGGCTCCCAGCACTGCGAGTGCGGCGACCAGCTCGACGCCGCCCTGCGCGCGGTCGTCGCCGAGGGCGCCGGTGTCGTCGTCTACCTCAGAGGGCATGAGGGCCGCGGCATCGGCCTGCTCGCCAAGCTGCGCGCGATGGCCCTCCAGGCGGAGGGTCTGGACACCGTCGAGGCCAACCTCGCCCTCGGACTGCCGGTGGACGCCCGCGACTACGGCGTGGCCGCACGGATCCTGGACGACCTGGGCGTCAAGTCCGTCCGTCTGATGTCCAACAACCCGCGCAAGCGCGAGGCGCTGCTCAGCCACGGCATCAAGGTCGCCGAGCAGGTGCCGCTGCTGATCCCGCCGTGCGAGAACAACATCACCTATCTGCGGACCAAGCGGGAGCGCCTCGACCACCACCTGCCCCACCTCGACGCCGTGGTCAGCTCCTCCTGAGACGCCGGGGCAGGTTCCGGTGCCCGTCGACGTGACCTGGGCGCAGTCATGCGCGACCCGCGGGCGGGCCGCGTACGCTTCGTGGACGTCCGCCCCTTGAGCGCCGGCCCTCGGCGGCCGGCGCCTCACGTCCGGAGGCCCACCCGGTATGACCGAGCTCCATCTGTGGCTGCGCCACGAGGCCCGAACGACTGAGCGACGCACGCCGGTCGTGCCCGACGACGCCCGGCGGCTCGTCGAGAGCGGAGTGGCACTGACCGTCGAGGACTCCCCGCAGCGGGTCTTCCCGATCGAGGAGTACGAGGCGGCCGGCTGCCGCGTCGCCCCCGCGGGCTCCTGGGGGTCGGCGCCGCGGGACGCCGTCGTACTCGGACTGAAGGAACTGCCCGACCAGCCGACCCAACTGACGCACCGCCACATCTTCTTCGGCCACGCCTACAAGGGCCAGCCCGGAGCGGCCGGCCTGCTGCGCCGGTTCGCCACCGGGGGCGGGGCGCTGTTCGACCTGGAGTACCTGGTGGACGACACCGGGCGGCGCCTCGCCGCCTTCGGGTTCTGGGCCGGTTACCTGGGCGCGGCCCTGGCGGTGCTCCAGCACCGCGGCCGGCTGCGGGCACCGCTGACGCCCACGACGAAGGAGGCCCTGGACGAGACGCTGAAGCCCGCCCCGGACGACGCCGAGTTCACCGGCCTGGTCATCGGTGCCCTGGGACGCAGCGGCCGCGGTGCCCGCACGGCCTTCGCCACCGCCGGCGCGGACCCGACCTGCTGGGATCTCGCCGAGACCCGCGACCTGGACCGCCGCGCCCTGCTGGCGCACGACGTGATGGTCAACGCGGTCCTCGCCACCAGCCCGGTCCCGCCCTTCCTCCGCGAGCAGGACCTCGACACCCCGGACCGCCGCCTGCGCACCCTGTGCGACGTCACGTGCGACGTCGGCTCCCCGCTCAACGTCCTTCCGGTGTACGACGAGACCACCGACTGGGACGAGCCCGTCCGCCGGCTGCGCGAAGACCCCCCGCTCGACTTGATCGCCATCGACAACCTGCCCTCCCTGCTGCCGGTGGAGTCCAGCGCCGACTTCTCGGCCGCCCTGCTGCCCCACCTGCTCGACTTCGGCGTCACCGGGCCCTGGGGACGCTGTCTGGACCGGTTCCGCCAGGCGTGCCGCGAACACGGCCTCGACAAGGGGGAGACCCTTGACCGCTGACCTGGTCCCCGCGAGCGGCACCGTCCACTGGATCGGCGCCGGCCTGTCCACGGGCAGCGGCCTGGCCGCGCTGTGCGACACCGCCGAGCGCGTACGGCTCTGGCACCGCACAGAGAGCCGCGCGGCCGACGCCCTCGACCGGCTGGGCCTCGCCGGACGGGCCGAACCCCGCGCGTACACGCTGCCCGCCCTCGCCGCCCAACTGGCGCCCGGCGACGTCGTGGTGTCCATGCTGCCGGCGCCCAAGCACGCGCCGCTGCTCGCCCAGTGCGTCCGGCTCGGGGTCCACTTCGCCTGCTCCAGCCATGTGTCCCAGGCGGTCCTCGATCAGGTGCCCGCCGCCGAGAAGGCCGGGGTCGTCGTCCTCACCGAGGCCGGACTCGACCCGGGCATCGACCACCTCTTCGCCCACGCCCTCGTCGCCCGCGCGCGGGAGGCCATCGGCGACGAGACGCCCGCCTCGTACACCTTCACGTCGTACTGCGGCGGCGTCCCGGCCGTACCGAACGACTTCACGTACCGCTTCAGCTGGGCCCCGGCGGGGGTCCTCAACGCCCTGCGCTCCCCGGCCCGTTACATCGAGGGCGGCGCCGAGACGGTCGCCGACCGCCCGTGGGAGGCGACCCGGCGGCACCTCGTCGACGGCGAGACCTTCGAGGTCTACCCCAACCGCGACAGCGTCCCCTTCGTCGCACGGTACGGACTGCCGGACGCCTGGACACCGCGCACGTTCGTACGCGGCACCCTGCGTCTGGAGGGCTGGCTGCGCGCCTGGGACGGCGTCTTCGAGGAGCTGAAGCGGGGCGACGACGCCCGGATCACCGCCCTGGCCCGGGAACTGGCCGCCGCCTACCCCACCACGGACGACGACCGCGACCGGGTCGTCCTCGCCGTGTCGCTGGACGTCCGGGCCGAAACCGGGCGACCCTGGGCGGGCGGCTACCTCCTGGACCTGGTGGGCGACGCGCGGGAGAGCGCGATGGCCCGCTGCGTCTCGCGCACCCTCGCCCTGGGCGTCCGCCACGTCCTGGACGGCTCCCTGCCGCCGGGCCTGAACCGCGCCGCCGAGACGGCGGCCCGGTCCGAGCAGTGGCTGCGGGAACTCGCCCGGGACGGCGTCGAGTTCGCGCTCCGCGTCGACCAGTAGAGCAGGTCAGCCCGACACGGCCTCGTGGACGAACCTCTTGAGGTCGCGGAAGACCGTGTGGGAGGTCCTGGGCCGCACCTGCGTCATGAACTGCACCGTCAGGTCGCGGCCCGGGTCGACCCAGAACGTCGTCGTGGCCACCCCGCTCCAGCCGTAGGCGCCGAGCCCGGACGGCGCCCGGGTGCGGGACGGGTCGATCACCACGGAGACGCTGAGCCCGAAGCCGACCCCCTCGTTGCCGGGCTCGTCGTGGGCCGGGCGGCTGCCGAAGGCACGCAGATCGGCGCCCCCGGGCAGGTGGTTGCGGGTCATCAGGTCCACCGTCCTGGGGGCGAACAGCCGGACGCCGTCCAGCTCGCCCCGGCGGCGCAGGAACTCCATGAAGCGGTGGTAGTCGTGGGCGGAGGCCACCATGCCGCCGCTGCCGGACAGGAACCGCGGCCGGGCGCCCCGCAGCGGCAGCCCGGGGATCGGCTCGATGCCGCCGCCCTCCTTCTCCCCGTACATCTCGGACAGCCGGGGCGCCTGCTCGTCCGTGACGTGGAAGCCCGCGTCCGTCATCCCGAGCGGCCCGAAGATCCGCTCGGCACAGAACACGTCCAGCGGCTGCCCCGACACGACCTCGATGATCCGGCCCAGGACATTGCTCGCCACCGAGTAGTTCCACTGCGTGCCCGGCTCGAACTGCAACGGCAGACTCGCGTACACCTCGATCGTCTCGGCCAGGTCCGCGCCCGGCGGCACCGACGACTCCAGACCGGCCTCGCGGTACAGGGCGTCCACCGGGTGGGTGTGGTAGAAGCCGAAGGTCAGGCCCGAGGTGTGGGTCATCAGATGCCGGACGAGTATCGGGCCGGCGGCCGGGCGGGTCCGGACGCCGGCCCGGAGCCACCGGCGTAGACCCGCGGGTCGGCGAAGGCCGGCAGGTGGTCGGCGACCAGGTCGTCCAGTGACAGCCGGCCCTCCTCCACCAGCAGCAGCGCGGCGACGGCGGTGACCGGTTTCGTCATGGAGTAGACCCGCCACAGCGTGTCCGGTTCGACGGGCTGCCCGGCCGCGATGTCGCGCAGGCCGTGCGTCGTGAGGTGGGCGACGCGTCCGGCGCGGGCGACGGACACGAGGAAGCCCGGCAGCCGGCCTTCGTCGACGAGCCGGGCGAAGTGCCGGTCCAGGCGGCCCAGCGCCTCCGGATCCAGCCCGGCCTCACCCGGGTCGACCTCTTGTCGCAGCTGTGCCATCGCTCATCCTCCGTCGCGCTCGTCGAGGTGAGATCCGGCATACCCCGCCCGGACCGCCCCAGACCTCATCCTCGTGCAGGAACCATTCGTGATCACACAGGAACAGAGGAATGGTCCGATCTTTCCGGGCGCCCCCGGGTGAGCAAGGGCAGCGGCGCAGTTGCATTGATAGGCAAGTCGCTACTTGCCTATCGTGAGGGCATGGCGGAGGACGTCTTCAAGGCGCTGGCCGACCCCACCCGTCGGCGCATCCTGGACGAGCTGGCCGAACGGGACGGCCAGAGCCTGTTCGAGATCTGCACGCGGCTGGTGGCCAAACACGGTCTGGGGCTGTCGCGCCAGGCGGTCAGCCAGCATCTGGCCGTACTGGAATCGGCGGGTCTGGTCGTCTCGCGGCGCGAGGGCCGCTACAAGTTCCACAACCTGAACACCGACCCCCTTGAGCGCGTCATGACCCGATGGCTCAAGCCCGACGCACCGGAGGACAACTCATGAGGATCCACATCACCAGCGTCTTCGTCGACGACCAGGACAAGGCCATGCGCTTCTACACCGACGTCCTGGGCTTCGTGAAGAAGCACGACGTCCCCGTGGGCACGGACCGGTGGCTGACCGTGGTCTCGCCGGAGGACCCCGACGGGACGGAGCTCCTGCTCGAGCCGTCCGGCCACCCCGCCGTGCAGCCGTACAAGACGGCGCTGGTCGAGGACGGCATCCCGGCGGCCTCCTTCGCGGTGGACGACGTGCGAGCGGAGTTCGAGCGGCTGCGCGGTCTCGGGGTGCGGTTCACCCAGGAGCCATTGGAGATGGGAAGCATCACCTCAGCGGTGCTCGACGACACCTGCGGCAACCTGATCCAGCTCGTCCACACCAAGGCCTAGGCTCCGGGGCCCAGGACCGATGGCCGATGCCACGCGGCGGCAGGCTTCCTAGGCTGCGAGGCGGAACGCCTGTCGCAGTCAGGACGCCACGAGAAGAGGTCACCATGCCCGTGAACGGTCGCAGCCACATCCGGATCGCCCGTCCCTCCGGAGACCTCGCGGCGGCCGAGCGGTTCTGGCGCGAGGGGCTCGGACTCAGTGTCGTGTGGCGGTCCGAGGGCGGATCCGAACCGGGCCACCACGACCTGCTCATGCTCGGCTGGCCCGACGCCGACTGGCATCTGGAGCTCGTGCACGAGCCCGCCCGGCCGGTGGAGCCCCGCCCCACCGAGGAAGATCTGCTGGTCGTCTACGCCGACGACCCGGTCCCGGACGACCTGATCGCCCGCCTGGAGCGGCACGGTGGCAAGCGGGTCGAGTCCCCCAACCCCTACTGGAACGCATGGGGCGTCACCGTCGAGGACCCCGACGGATACCGCCTGGTGCTGTGCCGCCGGGCTTGGTCCAACAGCTGAACGACCAGCCGTCCCGCACCCGGCCGACCACCCGCCGCCGGGCCCCGGAGAGGCCCGGCAGGGAGTGGTCCGGGGTCAGGCCGTCACCTTCTCCGGCTCCGTGGTCGCCCGGGCCGGGCGTGCGCCCAGTGCCTCCGTGGGAACCCGGTGCGTCTCGCGAGCCGTCAGTGCGGCGATGACCGGTGGGACGCAGAGGGCCGCCGTGAACAGGGCAACCGCGGACCAGTCGTCGCCGGCCGGCCCCGCGATCCGCGCGGCGAACGTCACCGCGAAGCCGGCCGCCGCGAAGCCGATCTGCGTGCCGATGGCCACGCCGGACAGCCGGACCCGGGTCGTGAACATCTCGCCGTAGAAGGCGGGCCACACGCCGTTCGCGGCGCTGTAGACGACGCCGAAGCAGAGGACGCCCAGCAGGAACGTCAGCAGGTACGAGCCCGTGGAGACGGCCCACAGGTACAGGAACATCGTCACCGCGCTGCCGACCGCACCGATGAGGTACACCGGGCGGCGGCCGATCCGGTCGGACAGGGTGGCCCACAGCGGGATCGCGGCGAGTGCGACGAGGTTGGCCAGGGCGCCCACCCACAGCATCGCGGTGCGTGACATGCCGACCGCGTCGCTGGTGGCGTACGCCAGTGCCCACACCGTGAAGATGGTGCTGACCGAGGCGACGAGCGCGCCCGCGATCACCCGCAGCACATCCGCCCAGTGCTCGCGCAGCAGCACCACCAGCGGCAGTCTGACGACGCCCTCCTCGGCCGCCTGCTGGGCGAACGCCGGCGTCTCGTCCAGCTTGCGCCGGATGACCCAGCCGACGACGGCGACCGCGACGCTCAGCCAGAACGGCACCCGCCAGCCCCAGGACAGCAACTGGTCCTCGGGCATCGCGGCGACCGGGATGAAGACCAGCGTGGCCAGCAACTGCCCGCCCTGCGTGCCGCTGAGGGTGAAGCTGGTGAAGAAGCCGCGCCGGCCCGGCGGCGCGTGTTCCAGCGTCATCGAGTTGGCGCTGGCCTGCTCGCCCGCCGCCGAGATGCCCTGGAGCACCCGGCACAGCACGAGCAGGACGGGGGCGAGCGTGCCGACCTGGTCCCGGGTCGGCAGACAGCCGATGAGGAACGTCGACAGGCCCATCAGCATCAGCGTGAAGACCATGATCTTCTTGCGGCCCAGCTTGTCGCCGAAGTGCCCGAGCACCAGCGCGCCGACCGGGCGGGCGGCGTACGCGACGCCGAACGTGGCCAGCGACAGCAGGGTCGCGGTGGCCGGGTCGGACTCGTCGAAGAACACCTCGGGGAAGATCAGCGCGGCGGCGCTGCCGTAGATGAAGAAGTCGTAGTACTCCAGCGCGCTGCCGATCCAGGCGGCGGTCGCGGCTTTCCTGGGCTGACCGGGCGGGGCTGCTGCCCCTTGGGGCATGGCGGGGACGGACACGGCGGCTCCTTGGCGGGCTCCACCATAGGCGGAGTGAACAGAAGGACGAGCGAAGGGGGAAGGGCCGGATCGCGGCTGCTAATTAACCCACTGGATAGTTAGTAGGGGATGGCTAGGGATGCTGCGCCCGTGTGCCGTCGGTGTCAAGGGGTCGTGCGCCGCACGTTCGGCACCGGACGTTCAGACCGCCGTGCGCTCCGCCGTCAGGTACGCGATCACCATGTCGCCCAGCATGGTGCGGTAGTGCGCGCGCTGCGCCGGGTCGACCAGGTCGCGGCCGAACAGCGCGCCGAAGGTGTGCCGGTTGGAGACCCGGAAGAAGCAGAAGGAGGAGATCATCGCGTGCAGGTCGACGGCGTCGACGTCCGCCGTGAACAGCCCTGACCTGCGGCCTTCTTCCAGGATGCGGCGGATCACGTCGAGGGCGGGGGAGCCGATCCTCCCGAGCTTCTCGGAGGCGGCGATGTGCTGCGCCTCGTGGATGTTCTCGATGCTGACCAGGCGGATGAAGTCCGGGTGCTGCTCGTGGTGGTCGAAGGTCACCTCGGCCAGGCGCCGGATGGCCGCCACCGGGTCCAGGTGCTCGACGTCGAGCTGCTGCTCGGCCTCCCGGATGACGCCGTAGGCCCGCTCGAGCACGGCCGTGAACAGCTGTTCCTTGCCGCCGAAGTAGTAGTAGATCATCCGCTTCGTGGTGCGGGTACGGGCGGCGATCTCGTCCACCCGGGCCCCGTCGTAGCCGGCCCGGGCGAACTCCTGCGTGGCGACGTCGAGGATCTCGGCCTGGGTGCGGGCGGCGTCACGGATGCGCTCGCGCTCGTCAGGACGTGCCGGTTCTTCGACGCTGGTCATCAGGTTCCTTCGGGCGGAGGGGCCGGTGCCGGTGATTCTAGAAGCAGGCCCCGCGTCCCATCGGGGGCTTCCCGTGGTCGCGCTCGGCTGATATAACTAACGTACTAGTTCGTTCATTAGTGAGCCGCTCGGGAGGCCCGTGTGCCCAAGGACTCGTATCTTGTCGGACTGATCGGTTCCGGCATCGGCCCGTCGCTCAGCCCGGCGCTGCACGAGCGGGAGGGCGACCGTCAGGGCCTGCGCCTGCTGTACCGGCTGATCGACATCGACCCGCTCGGGATGCCGCCCGAGGCGGTGGGCGATCTCGTGCGGGCCGCCCGCGACCTCGGGTTCGACGGGCTCAACATCACGCACCCCTGCAAGCAGCTCGTCATCGAGCACCTGGACGCGCTCGCCCCGCAGGCCGAGGCGCTGGGCGCGGTCAACACCGTCGTCTTCGAGGACGGCCGCGCGGTCGGCCACAACACGGATGTCACCGGTTTCGCCGCGTCCTTCGCGCGCGGGCTGCCCGACGCACCGCTGGAGCGGGTCGTGCAGCTGGGAGCAGGCGGCGCGGGCGCGGCCGTAGCGCACGCCATGCTCACCCTCGGCGCCGAGCGGGTCACCGTCGTCGACGCCCTGCCCGAACGGGCCGCCGCCTTGGCCGGCTCCCTGAACCGCGCCTTCGGCCGGGGCCGTGCGGCCGCCGCGACCCCGGAGGGGCAGGCGCGGCTGCTCGCGCATGCCGACGGCATCGTCCACGCCACGCCCACCGGCATGGCGGCCCACCCCGGCCTGCCCCTGCCCGCCGAACTGCTCCACCCCGGGCTGTGGGTCGCCGAGGTCGTCTACCGCCCGCTGGAGACCGAACTGCTGCGCACCGCCCGCGCGCTGGGCTGCGCCACCCTCGACGGCGGCGGTATGGCCGCCTTCCAGGCCGCCGACGCGTTCCGCCTGTTCACCGGGCGGGAACCCGGCGCGGCGCGGATGCTGGCGGATCTGACCGAACTGGCCGGGGCCGTAGGGGCACGCAACTAGAAAGGGGTTCCGACGTGCGTACGTCCATCGCCACCGTCTCCCTCAGCGGATCCCTCACCGAGAAGCTCGACGCCGCGGCCCGGGCCGGTTTCGACGGGGTGGAGATCTTCGAGAACGACCTGCTGGCCAGTCCCCTCACCCCCGAGGAGATCCGCGCCCGCTGCGCCGACCTCGGCCTCTGCATCGACCTCTACCAGCCGATGCGGGACATCGAGGCCGTCCCCGAGGACGAGTTCGCCCGGAATCTGCGGCGGGCCCGCCACAAGTTCGAGCTGATGCGCAGGCTCGGGGCCGACACGGTCCTCGTCTGCTCCAGCGTCTCCCCGCAGGCGGTGGACGACGACGCCCTCGCTACCGAGCAGCTGAGCCGGCTCGCCGACCTCGCCCGGGACTCCGGGATCCGGGTCGCCTACGAGGCGCTCGCCTGGGGACGGCACGTCAGTACGTACGACCACGCCTGGCGCATCGTCGAGTCGGCCGGCCACCCCGCCCTCGGCACTTGCCTGGACAGCTTCCACATCCTCTCGCGCGGCTCGGACCCCAAGGGAATCGAGGCCGTCCCCGGCGAGAAGATCTTCTTCCTCCAGCTCGCCGACGCCCCGCTGCTCGCCATGGACGTCCTCCAGTGGAGCCGCCACTACCGCTGTTTCCCGGGGCAGGGCGGCTTCGATGTCGCCGGCCTGGTGCGGCACGTGCTGCGCACCGGCTACGAAGGACCGCTCTCCCTGGAGGTCTTCAACGACGTCTTCCGGCAGGCCGAGGCCGGTCCGACCGCCGTCGACGCCCGGCGTTCCCTGCTGCTCCTCGAGGAGACGGTGGGCCGGGCCGCCCTGCCCGAGCCCGTCGTCCCCACCGGCGTCGCCTTCGCGGAGCTGGTCACGCCCGACGCCGAACCCCTCAACGCCCTGCTCGGCGCCCTCGGCTTCACCCGCACCGCCCGCCATCGCGGCAAGCCGGTCGCCCTGTGGGAGCAGGGGGACGCCCGGATCCTCGTCAACACCGGGCCGGCCGTCCGCCGCGACGGCACCCAGCTCGCCGCCATCGGGCTGGAGTCACCGGACCCGGCCGCGGCGTCCCGGCGTGCCGAGGCGCTGCTGGCCCCCGTCCTGCCGCGCCGCCGCGCACCCGAGGACGCCCCGCTCGACGCGGTCGCCGCCCCCGACGGCACGGAGCTGTTCTTCTGCGCCACCGGCCGTCCGGACCTGCCCGACTGGCGGGCCGACTTCGAGGACACTCGCCCGGCACCCGCGCCCGCGCCCCTACGCCGTATCGACCATCTCGCCCTCACCCAGCCCTGGCACCACTTCGACGAGGCGGCCCTCTTCCACCACGGTGTGCTCGGCCTGCACACCCAGGAGAGCGTGGACGTCGCCGACCCCTACGGCCTGCTGCGCAGCCGTGCCGTGACCAACGCCGACGGCAGCGTCCGGATCGCCCTCACCGTCGGCGCCGCGCCCACCGACGACACCGTCCACGCCCAGCACATCGCCCTGGCCACCGACGACGTGGTCGCCTCGGCCCGCCGCTTCCGGGACGCCGGCGGCAGTCTGCTGCCCGTCCCGGCGAACTACCACGACGATCTCGCCGCCCGCTTCGCGTTCGCCGACGGCGAGCTGGAGACCTACCGCGACCTCGGCATCCTCTACGACCGCGACGCCCACGGTGTCTTCCGCCACTGCTACACCCGCACCGTCGGCCGTGTCTTCTTCGAACTGGTCCAACGCGACGACGGCTACCGGGGCTACGGCGCCGCGAACGCCCCGGTACGGCTGGCGGCACAGCACGCGGTGCGGACGCTCACTGGCGGCTGACGGTCCGTGTGATTCCGGTGACGACCGTCGTGGCGAGGATCCAGCCCGTGAGCACGAGGGCATAGGAGAGCCACTGGTACCCGTCGGCGGGTGCGAACGCGCTCTCCTGCCCGAAGGAGATCACCGGCAGGAGCAGGTCGAGCGTGTAGAAGACCGGGTTGAACTGCGGGGCCTCGTCCGGCTTCAGCGGCTCGGGGTGGTGCAGCGCGTAGGCGAGGGAGCCGATCGCCAGTAGCGACACCAGCCAGCCGGCGGCGCGCAGGGGCCGGAAGCCGTAGCCGACGGCCGCGTCCTGGACGTGGCCCCACAACCGGCCGTACCACGGCAGGGTGCCGCGCCGGCGGCGCTGCTTGGCGAGCTGGACGAGGCGGGCGGCGTCGTCGTCGCCGATCCGGCGGTAGGCCGCGGTCAGCTGCTCGTAGGCGTGCGGGACATAGCCCTCGCGGTCCCGCTCCAGCATCGCCAGGCGCCGCTCGGCGGGTTCGTGCGGGGTGAGGGAGGTGTAGACGAGACTGTTGAGCAGGACCTCCCCGGGGACCACGTCCGGTTCGAGGAACAGGACGTCCAGCTGGGCGCGGCGCAGGTTGAGGGCGCCTGTCATGGGCGGGCTCCTGCGCAGCCAGAGTTCCCCGACGCTGCAGCTGCTGGCACGCAGTGCCGTGCCACCGGGGTTCGCCAGGCGCGCGTGGGAGAGGTCGAGACGGCCCGCGATCCGGGCGCCGCGCAGGCCGATCCAGCCGAGGACGTCCACGTCGCGCAGCAGGACGTCGCCCTCCACCGTGAGCGTCTCCGCGTCGAGGGCGACCTCGCCGGTACCGGCCTCCAGCCGCGCCTGGTTGAGGTCGATCGTCCCGGCGACCGAGGCACCCGTCAGGCGCACCTCGCCGCGGGTGCGCAGTCCCGGCGCCGACAGGCCGTCGCCGATGGTCACGTGATTGAGCTGGAGCGCGGGCTGATCGGCGGGCCGTTCGTCGACAGCGGCCCTGTCCATGAAAAGCGCCCCGGAGATCTGCGCCCCGCCGAGCCGCACGGGCCCCTCGAACACGCAGTCCGACATGCGCAGCACGCCGTCCACACGCAGGGTGGCGGCGTCCAGCCCGGGCAAGGCCGAGTCGCGCAGGTTCAGCTGGCGCAGCCGCGCCCCGTACAGGACGGGGACGTCCTCGAAAAAGCAGTCGCTGAGGCGCACGGCGTGGTCGACCTCCGCGTACGTGAGGTTCAGCACGCCCGTGATCCGCGCCCCCGCCAGCCGGAGGGCGGCCGTCTCCCCGTCCTCCTGTGGGGCGCTCAGCAGCAGGGCCCGCAACACGGCCGCCCGTACGGTCCGTTCGGGTCCCCAGTCCGCGCCCAGCGCCGGGTCCTCGTCCGCCGGCCCCGGAAGTCCACGTCAGCGCCGCGCGGAAAGGCCCGCCACACCCGCTCCTCGGCGGGCGTCATGTCGTCGATCTGCATCGACGGGGACTCTGACGCGCCCGGCCGGAGGCTGTCAACTCACCTCCGGCCGGGGCTTCTTAAGGCGTGGTGGTCACGCCCTGGTGTTCCACTCCGCGATCACGGGCCGGCCGTGCTCGGTCGACAGCCGGCTGACCGTGCCCGTCTCCAGGCGGAACAGCCGCCCCTGCGACGGCGGCAGGCCCAGTCGGCGGGCCGTCAGGACGCGGAGGATGTGGCCGTGCGCCACCAGCAGCACATCGCCCTCGGCCAGCGCGCCGGCCACCCGGGACAGCACCCGGTCGGCCCGCTCGCCGACCTCCTCGGGGGACTCGCCCGGCTTGCCGTCGGGGCCGGGCGGGCCCCCGTCGGTCCACAGGTCCCAGTCGGGACGGGTGCGGTGTATCTCCTCGGTGGTGACGCCCTCGTAGGCGCCGTAGTACCACTCGTGCAGGTCCGCGTCCCGCACGGCCCCTGTCAGCCCCGCGAGTTCGGCGGTGTGCACCGCGCGGCCGAGGGGGCTGGTGAGGATTTGCGCGAAGGAGCGGCCCGTCAGCAGCGGAGCCAGCGACTTGGCCTGTTCCTCGCCGTTCGGGGTGAGGGGCAGGTCGGTGAAGCTGGTGTGCTGTCCGCTCCGGCTCCACTCCGTCTCGCCGTGGCGGACCAAAAGCAGATCGCCCACGTCCTACGCCTTCTTCGCGGACTCGACGGCGTGCCCGCCGAACTGGTTGCGCAGCGCCGCGATCATCTTCATCTGCGGGGAGTCGTCCTGCCGGGAGGCGAACCGGGAGAACAGGGAGGCGGTGATCGCGGGCAGCGGCACGGAGTTGTCGATCGCGGCCTCCACGGTCCAGCGTCCCTCGCCGGAGTCCTGGGCGTAGCCCCTCAGGCCCTCCAGGTGCTCGTCCTCGTCGAGGGCGTTGACCGCGAGGTCCAGCAGCCAGGAACGGATGACCGTGCCGTCCTGCCAGGAGCGGAACACCTCGCGGACGTTGTCCACCGAGTCCACGGCCTCCAGCAGCTCCCAGCCCTCGGCGTAGGCCTGCATCATCGCGTACTCGATGCCGTTGTGGACCATCTTCGCGAAGTGCCCGGCGCCCACCCGGCCCGCGTGGACGAAGCCGTACGGGCCCTCCGGCTTGAGCGCCTCGAAGATCGGCCGGAGCCGGTCGACGTACTCCTTCTCGCCGCCGACCATCAGGGCGTAGCCGTTCTTCAGGCCCCACACGCCGCCCGAGACGCCCGCGTCGACGAAGCCGATGCCGCGCTTGCTCAGCTCCTCGGCGTGCTTCTCGTCGTCCGTCCAGCGGGAGTTGCCGCCGTCGACCACCGTGTCGTACGGCTTGAGGAGGTCCGCCAGACGGTCGATGACGTGCTGGGTGGGGTCGCCGGCCGGGACCATGACCCAGACCGTGCGCGGCGCCTGAAGCTGGTTGACGAGGTCGGCCAGGCTGGCGACGTCGGACTTCTCTGGGTTGGTGTCGTAGCCGATGACGGTGTGGCCGGCGTTGCGCAGGCGCTCGCGCATGTTGCCGCCCATCTTGCCGAGACCCACAAGACCGATCTGCATGTCAGTTCACTTCCCGAAATTGCGGTAGGCGGCCACCAGCGCGGCCGTGGACGGATCGAGACCGGGGACGTCCGCGCCCTCGGTCAGGGCGGGCTCGACGCGCTTGGCGAGGACCTTGCCGAGTTCGACGCCCCACTGGTCGAAGGAGTCGATGTTCCAGACCGCGCCCTGCACGAACACCTTGTGCTCGTAGAGGGCGACCAGCTGGCCGAGGACCGACGGGGTGAGTTCGGTGGCCAGGATCGTGGTGGTGGGGTGGTTGCCCTTGAACGTGCGGTGCGGCACCTGTCCCTCGGGCACGCCCTCGGCCCGCACCTCCTCGGCGGTCTTCCCGAAGGCGAGCGCCTGCCCCTGCGCGAACAGGTTGGCCATCAACAGGTCGTGCTGCGCCTTCAGTTCGTCGCTCAGCTCGGCGACGGGCCGCGCGAAGCCGATCAGGTCGGCGGGGATGAGCTTGGTGCCCTGGTGGATCAACTGGTAGTAGGCGTGCTGCCCGTTGGTGCCGGGCGTGCCCCACACGACCGGACCCGTCTGCCACTGAACGGGACGGCCGTCGCGGTCCACCGACTTGCCGTTGGACTCCATGTCGAGCTGCTGGAGGTAGGCGGTGAACTTGGACAGGTAGTGGCTGTACGGCAGGACGGCGTGCGACTGGGCGTCGTGGAAGTTGCCGTACCAGATGCCGAGCAGGCCCATGATGAGCGGGGCGTTGGCCTCCGCGGGGGCGTTGCGGAAGTGCTCGTCGACGATGCGGAAGCCGTCGAGCATCTCCAGGAAGCGGTCCGGGCCGATCGCGATCATCAGGGACAGGCCGATCGCGGAGTCGTACGAGTAGCGGCCGCCGACCCAGTCCCAGAACTCGAACATGTTGTCGACGTCGATACCGAAGTCCGCGACCTTCTCGGCGTTCGTGGACAGCGCCACGAAATGCTCGGCGACCGCCTTCTCGTCGCCCCCGAGGCCCTCCAGCAGCCAGGAGCGCGCGGAGGTCGCGTTCGTGATGGTCTCGATCGTGGTGAAGGTCTTGGACGCGACGATGAACAGCGTCTCCGCCGGGTCCAGGTCGCGGGTGGCCTCGTGCAGGTCGGAGCCGTCCACGTTCGACACGAAGCGGAACGTCAGCTCCCGGGCGGTGAACGGCCGCAACGCGTCGTACGCCATCGCCGGGCCGAGATCCGAGCCGCCGATGCCGATGTTGACGACGTTCCGGATGCGCCTGCCGGTGTGGCCGGTCCACTCCCCGGAGCGCACCCGGTTCGCGAAGCCGGACATCTTCTCGAGCACGGCGTGCACGCCCGGGACGACGTTCTCGCCGTCGACCTCGATCACCGCGTCGCGCGGGGCGCGCAGCGCGGTGTGCAGCACGGCCCGGTTCTCGGTGACGTTGATCTTCTCGCCGCGGAACATGGCGTCGCGCTGACCGAACACGTCGGTGGCGGTGGCCAGCTCCTGGAGCAGGGCGAGGGTCTCGTCGGTGACCAGGTGCTTGGAGTAGTCGATGCGCAGGTCGCCCACGTGCACGACGTAGCGCTCGGCGCGCCCCGGGTCCGCCGCGAACAGCTCACGCAGGTCCGGCCGCGGCAGGGCGTCCGTGCGGTGGTCCTCCAGGGCGGTCCACTCGGGCCGCCGCGTGAGCCTGGGGGAGCCGGAGGGGGAGTCAGACATGAGCAGGGGTCTCCTCGGTTGCCTCGCCGTTCAGGGCGATGGCGTACATCTCGTCCGCGTCGAGGCGCCTCAGCTCCTCGGCGATGAGTTCGGAGGTGGCGCGGACCTTCAGCGCGAGGGTGCGCGAGGGCTGGCCCGGCAGGGTGAGCGTGGCCAGCGGTCCCTCGGGGCGGTCGATGAGGATCTCGCCGTTCTCGGTGCCCAGGCGTACGGCCGTGACGACCGGCCCGGCGGTGACCACACGGTCGACCGGGACGTGCAGCCGCGCCTCCAGCCAGCGGGCCAGCAGCTCGGCGGCCGGGTTCTCGGCCTCGGCCTCGACGGCCGCCGAGATCACCTTCGCCCGGGCCTGGTCCAGCGCAGCCGCCAGCATCGAACGCCAGGGCGTCAGCCGGGTCCAGGCGAGGTCGGTGTCGCCGGGTGCGTAGGAGCGGACCCGGCTCTCCAGGGCCTCCAGGGGGTTCGCGACGGCGTACAGGTCGGTGATCCGCCGCTGGGCCAGCGCCCCGAGCGGATCCTTCGAGGGCACCTCCGGCGCGTCCATCGGCCACCACACCACCACCGGTGCGTCCGGCAGCAGCAGCGGCAGCACGACCGAGTCGGCGTGCTCGGACACCTCGCCGTAGGTCCGCAGGATCACCGTCTCGCCGGTGCCCGCGTCGGCGCCCACCCGGACCTCGGCGTCCAGGCGGGAGGACTGGCGGTCGCGCGGGGTGCGGGCGTGCCGCTTGATGACGACCAGGGTGCGCGAGGGGTGCTCGTGCGAGGCCTCCTCGGCCGCCTTGATCGCGTCGTAGGCGTTCTCCTCGTCCGTGACGATCACCATCGTCAGGACCATGCCCACGGCGGGCGTGCCGATGGCGCGGCGGCCCTGCACCAGCGCCTTGTTGATCTTGCTTGCCGTGGTGTCGGTCAGGTCGATCTTCATGGCCTGCGCCAGCTCCGTCCGTCTCGTGCGAGCATCTCGTCGGCTTCCGCGGGTCCCCAACTGCCCGAGGCGTACTGCGCGGGCCGGCCGTGCGTGGCCCAGTACTGCTCGATCGGGTCGAGGATCTTCCAGGACTCTTCCACTTCCTGGTGACGGGGGAACAGGTTGGCGTCGCCCAGGAGGACGTCCAGGATCAGCCGTTCGTACGCCTCGGGGCTCGATTCGGTGAACGACTCGCCGTAGGCGAAGTCCATCGTCACGTCCCGGATCTCCATCGACGTACCCGGCACCTTGGAGCCGAACCGCACCGTCATGCCCTCGTCCGGCTGGACGCGGATGACGATCGCGTTGGAGCCCAGCTCCTCGGTGGCGGTGGAGTCGAAGGGGGAGTGCGGAGCCCGCTGGAACACCACCGCGATCTCGGTCACCCGGCGGCCCAGCCGCTTGCCGGTGCGCAGGTAGAACGGCACACCCGCCCAGCGGCGGTTGTCCACCTGGAGCTTGATCGCGGCGTAGGTGTCGGTCGAGGAGGCCTGGTCGATGCCTTCCTCCTCCAGGTAGCCGCGGACCTTCGTGCCGCCCTGCCAGGCCGCCGCGTACTGCCCGCGCACGGTGTGCCTGCCCAGGTCCTCCGGCAGCCGCACGGCCCGCAGCACCTTCAGCTTCTCGGTGAGCAGCGACGCCGCGTCGAAGGCGGCGGGTTCCTCCATCGCGGTGAGTGCCATCAGCTGGAGGAGGTGGTTCTGGATGACGTCACGGGCGGCGCCGATGCCGTCGTAGTACCCCGCGCGACCGCCGATGCCGATGTCCTCGGCCATGGTGATCTGCACATGGTCGACGTACGACCGGTTCCAGATCGGCTCGAACATCTGGTTGGCGAAGCGCAGTGCCAGGAGGTTCTGGACTGTTTCCTTGCCCAGGTAGTGGTCGATGCGGAAGACCTGCTCCGGGTCGAACACGTCGTGCACGATCGCGTTCAGCTCGCAGGCGCTGTCGAGGTCGCGTCCGAACGGCTTTTCGATGACCGCCCGGCGCCAGGAGCCCTCCGGCGCGTCGGCCAGCTTGTGCTTCTTCAGCTGCTGGACGACCTTGGGGAAGAACTTCGGCGGCACAGAGAGGTAGAAGGCGTAGTTGCCGCTGGTGCCCCGGGAGGCGTCCAGCTCCTCGACGGCGGAGCGCAGCTGCTTGAACGCCGTGTCGTCGTCGAAGTCGCCCGGGATGAACCGCATGCCCTCGGCGAGCTGCTGCCAGACCTCCTCGCGGAACGGGGTGCGGGCGTGCTCCCGGACCGCGTCGTGCACGACCTGCGCGAAGTCCTGGTCCTCCCAGTCCCGGCGGGCGAAACCCACCAGCGAGAAGCCCGGCGGCAGCAGGCCGCGGTTGGCCAGGTCGTACACGGCAGGCATCAGCTTCTTGCGGGACAGGTCACCGGTCACGCCGAAGATGACGAGCCCGGACGGGCCCGCGATCCTGGGCAGGCGACGGTCGCGCGGGTCGCGCAGGGGGTTGGCGAAGTCGGTGCCGGCGTGCTGCGCGGGCGGGGCCGCCCGTTCCTGGCCGCTCACCCCGGTCTGCTCCACCCCGGCCGCCTCCTGGGCGGCCCGGGCCTCCTTGTCCTCCTTGGTCCCCTTGGTCTCCTGCTCGGCCGTCTGGGGGATGCCCTCACTCATTCCGCGTCAACTCCCTTGTTGTTCAAGGACTTGGTGACCGCGTCCAGCAGGTCCTGCCAGGCCACCTCGAACTTGGCGACGCCTTCGTCCTCCAGTTGCCGCACCACCTCGTCGTACGAAATGCCGAGCCGCTCGACGGCCACCAGGTCGGCGCGCGCCTGGGCGTAACCGCCGGTGACGGTGTCGCCCTGGACGTCACCGTGGTCGGCGACGGCGTTCAGCGTGGCCTCCGGCATGGTGTTGACCGTGCCGGGA
Source organism: Streptomyces sp. DG1A-41 (assembly GCF_037055355.1). Taxonomy (GTDB): domain Bacteria; phylum Actinomycetota; class Actinomycetes; order Streptomycetales; family Streptomycetaceae; genus Streptomyces. The sequence goes on from NZ_CP146350.1 coordinate 7,944,927, forward strand.
GCGACCAGTTCGTCCACGTACAGGGTGTCCTTGTAAGCGGGGTCCTTCACACCGGTGGAGGCCCAAAGGGGGCGCTGCCGGTTCGCGCGGGCACCGCCCAGGGCCTGCCAGCGCGGCCCGGCGAAGACCTGTTCGTACGCCTCGTAGGCGAGCCGCGCGTTGGCCAGGGCCGCCCTGCCCTTCAGGGCGAGGGCCTCCTCCGTGCCCAGCAGCGTCAGCCGCTTGTCGATCTCGGAGTCGACACGGGAGACGAAGAAGGACGCGACCGAGTGGATGGCCGACAGATCGCGACCGGCCGCCTGCGCCTTCTCCAGACCGGCGATATAGGCGTCCATCACCTCGCGGTAGCGCTCCAGGGAGAAGATCAGCGTCACGTTCACGCTGATGCCCGCGCCGATCACCTCGGTGATCGCCGGCAGACCCGCCTTCGTCGCCGGGATCTTGATCATCACGTTGGGGCGGTCCACCAGCCAGGCCAGTTGCCGGGCCTCGGCGACGGTCGCCGCCGTGTCGTGGGCCAGACGCGGGTCGACTTCGATGGACACCCGGCCGTCCCGGCCGCCGGTGGCGTCGTACACCGGCCGCAGGACGTCGGCGGCGGCCCGGACGTCGGCCGTCGTCATCATCCGGACGGCCTCGTCGACGGTGACGCCCCGCACCGCCAGGTCGGCGAGCTGTTCCTCGTAGCCCTCGCCGGAGCCGATGGCGGCCTGGAAGATGGACGGGTTGGTGGTGACGCCGACGACGTTCCTCGTCGCCACGAGCCCGGCCAGGTTGCCGGACTCGATCCGTCGGCGGGACAGGTCGTCCAGCCAGATCGACACGCCCTCGTCGGACAGGCGCTCGAGTGCTCCCGCGCTCGCGGTCGCTTCGGTCACAGTGATCATCTTCTTTCGGGCGGTCGGATCAGACACGGGCCGCGGTCAGGGACTCGCGGGCGGCGGCGACGACGTTCTCGGGGGTGAAGCCGTACTCGGCGAACAGGGTCTTCGCGTCGGCGGAGGCGCCGAAGTGCTCCAGGGAGACGATGCGTCCCGCGTCCCCCACGAACCGGTGCCAGGTCAGGCCGATACCGGCCTCGACCGCCACCCGGGCCTTCACGGACGGCGGCAGGACGCGCTCGCGGTACTCGCGCGGCTGCTCCTCGAACCACTCCACGGACGGCATGGACACGACCCGGGTGGGCACGCCCGCCGCCTGGAGGTGCTCACGCGCCTCGACGGCGACGTGCACCTCGGAACCCGTGGCGATGAGGATCACCTGCGGCTCGCCGCCTTCCGCCTCGGTCCTCACGTAACCGCCGCGTGCCGTGTCCGGGTTCGGCTCGTACGTGGGCACACCCTGGCGGGTGAGCGCGAGACCGTGCGGGGCCGGTTCGGTGGTGTGCCGCCTGAGGATCTCGGCCCAGGCGAGCGCGGTCTCGTTGGCATCGGCCGGGCGTACGACGTTCAGCCCCGGGATGGCGCGCAGCGCGGCCAGGTGCTCGACCGGCTGGTGGGTCGGGCCGTCCTCGCCCAGGCCGATGGAGTCGTGCGTCCACACGTACGTCACCGGCAGCTGCATCAGGGCCGACATCCGCACGGCGTTGCGCATGTAGTCGGAGAAGACCAGGAAGGTGCCGCCGTAGATCCGGGTGTTGCCGTGCAGGGCGATGCCGTTCATCTCCGCGGCCATGGAGAACTCGCGGATGCCGAAGTGGATCGTGCGGCCGTAGGGGTCGGCCTCCGGCAGCGGGTTGCCCTTCGGCAGGAAGGACGACGTCTTGTCGATGGTGGTGTTGTTGGAGCCGGCCAGGTCGGCCGAGCCGCCCCACAACTCGGGGACGACGGTGCCGAGGGACTGGAGCACCTTGCCGGACGCGGCCCGGGTGGCGACCGCCTTGCCCGGCTCGAACACCGGCAGGGCGTCCTCCCAGCCCGTGGGCAGCTCGCCCTTGCCGACCCGGTCGAACGTGGCGGCCCGCTCCGGGTTCTCGCCGCGCCAGGCGGCGATCCGCTTGTCCCAGGCGGCGTGCGCCTCGGCGCCCCGGTCCAGGGCCTTGCGGGTGTGCGCCAGCACCTCGTCGGCGACCTCGAAGGTCTGCTCCGGGTCGAAACCGAGGAGGCGCTTGGTGGCGGCGACTTCGTCCTCGCCGAGCGCCGAGCCGTGGGAGGCCTCGGTGTTCCGCGCGTTCGGGGCGGGCCAGGCGATGATGGTGCGCATCGCGATGATCGAGGGGCGCCCGGCCTCGGCCTGGGCCTCCTTCAGCGCCGCGTACAGCGCGTGCACGTCGACGTCCCCGTCCTCCCGCGGCTCGATCCGCTGCACGTGCCAGCCGTAGGCCTCGTACCGCTTCAGCACGTCCTCGGAGAACGCGGTCGCGGTGTCGCCCTCGATGGAGATGTGGTTGTCGTCGTAGAGGAAGACCAGGTTGCCGAGCTTCTGGTGGCCGGCCAGCGAGGATGCCTCGGCGGAGACGCCCTCCTGGAGGTCGCCGTCGGAGACGATGGCCCAGATGGTGTGGTCGAAGGGGGACTCGCCCTCGGGCGCGTCCGGGTCGAACAGGCCGCGCTCGTAGCGGGCGGCCATCGCCATGCCGACCGCGTTCGCGACGCCCTGGCCGAGCGGGCCGGTGGTGGTCTCCACGCCCGCGGTGTGGCCGTACTCGGGGTGCCCGGGTGTCTTCGAGCCGTGCGTGCGGAACGCCTTCAGGTCGTCCAGCTCCAGCTCGTAGCCCGCGAGGTACAGCTGCGTGTAGAGGGTCAGCGAGGTGTGACCGGGGGACAGGACGAAGCGGTCACGGCCGGTCCACTCCGGATCGGCCGGGTCGTGCCGCATCACCTTCTGAAAGATCGTGTAGGCGGCCGGCGCCAGGCTCATCGCGGTGCCGGGATGGCCGTTTCCGACCCGCTGGACGGCATCGGCCGCCAGCAGGCGGGCGGTGTCGACGGCACGCCGGTCGAGTCCGGTCCATTCGAAACTGTCCGCTGTCTGCGTGCTCATCTTCAAAAATCCTCGATGGGAGCGAGTGGCTGCTCTGACGTGTTCAAAGCTAAAAGTCCGACTTTTTCGACGGAAGGTCGCCGTGTGCCAGCCTGTGGTGAAAGTGGGACACCCGGAGGCGGCGCGGCCCGCGAGCGGGGCGGTACGAGGCGGACATGGCGGATATGGCGGACAGAAGCATCCAGGGCGGCGACGGGATCAGAACGTTCCCCTTCCCGGTCGAGCTGAGTGTCGGCGGCGTCGGCATGCAGGTCGGCCCTATGGGCACCGGCCGCACCTGGCACGCCGACGCGCCCCTGGAGCGCGTGCACCGCATCGACTTCCACGTCGTGCTGCTGTTCGGCGAGGGCCCGGTCCGGCACATGGTCGACTTCACCGAGTACGAGGCCACGGCCGGGGATTTGCTGTGGATCCGCCCGGGGCAGGTCCACCGCTTCTCCCGCACGAGCGAGTACCGCGGAACGGTGCTGACCATGCAGCCCGGCTTCCTGCCCCGCGCGACCGTGGAGGCCACCGGCCTGTACCGCTACGACCTGCCGCCGCTGCTGCGCCCCGATCCGGCCCAACTCGCCGGTCTACGCGACTCGCTCGGCCAGCTACGACGCGAGTACGAGGACACCGACACGCTGCCGCTGAGTCTGCACACCGCCGTCCTGCGCCACTCGCTGACGGCGTTCCTGCTGCGGCTCGCCCATCTCGCCGCCAGTTCGGCCGAGTCGGTACGACAGACGTCCGACTCCACCTTCACCCTCTTCCGGAACGCCGTGGAGAAGGACTTCGCCACCAACCACAGCGTCAGCGCCTACGCCGACGCGCTCGGCTACTCCCGCCGCACCCTGGTCCGCGCGGTCCGCGCCGCGACCGGCGACACCCCCAAGGCCTTCATCGACAAGCGCGTGGTCCTGGAGGCCAAACGGCTCCTCGCCCACACCGACCTGCCGATCGGCCGGGTCGGCGCGGCGGTCGGCTTCCCCGACGCCGCGAACTTCTCCAAGTTCTTCCACCAGCACACGGACGTGACGCCGGCGGCGTTCCGGGCGGAACTGCGCTGAGGCCAGGCAAGCCGGGCAGCGAAAAGGGGCCCCACGCGCGCGTGGAGCCCCCTTGCCCGGGATCGTCAGCGCCCGAACGTGAACCAGTTGACGTTCACGAAGTCCGCCGGCTGTCCGCTGGTGAAGCTCAGATACACGTCGTGCGTGCCCGTCACGGAGCCGATGTTCGCCGGGATCGTCCGCCACGACTGCCAGCCGCCGGTGTTGCCCACCGCGAAGCTCCCGATCGGCGCGTTGCTCCGGCTGTCCAGCCGCACCTCGACCAGTCCGCTGACGCCGCCCGCCGCACCGCTCGCGACCCGGGCGCTGAACTGGCGGGCCGCCGTGGAGCCGAAGTTGACGCCCTTGAAGTGCAGCCAGTCGCCGTTCGCCAGTGAGCCGACGTTCTGGCCGCCGCCGGAGTCGGACGTCGTCTCGGTGCTCACACCGGACTGGTCGTCGTAGGACTCGGCCTGGATGGTGGAGTAGGCGTCGCGGTTCCCGGTCGGGGGAGGCGTGGTGCCGCCGCCGGACGACAGTACCTGGACGTAGTCGACGACCATCGGGTGGCCGGGCTGGGTCCCGGCGTCCGGGCCGCCGCCGAACGCGTCGGGGAAGCCGCCGCCCATCGCGACGTTCAGGATGATGAAGAAGCCGTGGTCGGTGGCGTTGCGCCAGGTCGTCGCGTCGACCTGGTTGGCGCGCACCGTGTGGAAGTTGACGCCGTCGAGGTAGAAGCGGATCTCCTCGACGCTCGTCGAGCGGTCCCACTCCATCCGGTAGGTGTGGAAGCCGGACTGGCAGGTGGTGCCCTGGCAGGTGGTCGAACTGCCGATGCCGCTCGTCTCGTTGCACGGGCCGCCCGGCGAGGTGCCGCAGTGCATCGTCGCGAACACCGTGTTCTGGCCCTGGGTGTTCTCCATGATGTCCAGCTCGCCGACGCTCGGCCAGTTCCAGTAGTTGCCGCGGTAGGGGGCGCCCAGCATCCAGAACGCCGGCCAGTAGCCCTTGGCCGCGGCCCCGGTGACGTTCGGCACCTGGATGCGCGCTTCCACGCGGAGTGTGCCGCCGGCCGGGGGCTGGAAGTCGGTGCGGTTGGTCTCGATGCGGCCGGAGGTCCAGTTGCCCGCGGCGTCGCGCCGGGGGGTGATGCGGAGGTTGCCGTTGCCGTCGAGGGAGACGTTGTCCGTACTGCTCGTCATCGTCTCGACCTCGCCGGTGCCCCAGTTGGCGGGGCCGCCCGGGTAGCCCTTGCCGGTCGCGTACTGCCAGTTGGACGTGTTGACGCCGCTGCCGGCCGGGCCGTTGAAGTCGTCCAGGAAGACCTGGGTCCAGCCCGACGGGGGCGGCGGCGCGGAGGCGCTCGCCGAGGGAGTCGCGGCGGTGGCGGCGACCGCGGCGAGGCCGAGTGCGCTGACGACGGCGACGAACGCCCGCCGCAAGGGTCGCCGTGCGCGGGGTCTGCCGGAGGTGTCACTCATGGGGGATGCCTCTCGGGTACGGGTACGGGTGCGGATACGGATCGGGTGCAGGAGGCTGAGAGCGCTCTCAAAGTGCCGTCAATGTGCTCCACGCCACCCGGGTCGTCAAGAGGTAAAGCCGGGAAAAGTGCGGCGCGGCCGATCAATGCAGGTCCTGAACGGGCCCTGGCGACCGGGGTGTTACGGGCATCCGGGAGGTGCGGGCATGACGGAGGGGCGGGCCGTTGTCAGACCCTCCTGCGATGCTCACGGCATGGACGTCACCTTGCAGCTGACCATCGACTGCGCCGACCCGGCGAAGCTCGTGACCTTCTGGACCGAGGCCCTCGGTTACGTGCCCGAACCGGCCCCCGGTGGGCACCCCACCTGGCGGGTGTACTGGGAGGACATGGGGGTGCCCGCGGAGGAACTGACCGAGGGAGTGGGGGAGACCCCCGAGTCGATCGTCGATCCGGAGGGGCGAGGACCTCGCATCTGGTTCCAGCGGGTACCGGAGGGCAAGACCGTCAAGAACCGGGTGCATCTCGATCTCAAGGTCGGCGGCGGCAGGGGCGTACCCCTGCCGGAGCGCACCCGGAGAATCACGGCGAAGGTGGACCGGCTGACCGCGGCCGGCGCGACCGTGCTGCGGATCATGGACGAGCCGGACATGGACTACTACGGCGTCGTGCTGCGGGACCCGGAGGACAACGAGTTCTGCGTGGCCTGAGTGTCACGGACCGCTTCGCGCGGAAAGCCTGACCGGGTAACCGCTGAGCCCGCCCCTTCAGGCCCGCTCCGGCTGCCACCCCAGGGCCCGTGAGATCCCGCGTGCCGCCACCCGTACCGCCGGGACCAGTACCGGCACCTGGGCGTCCGCCTGAGGCACCACGATGGACACGGCGGCGGCCACCGAGCCGTCCGCCGTGCGCACCGGCGCGGCCACCGACAGGGCGTCCTCAGTGACCTGACGGTCGCTCACCGCGACGCCGGTCCGGCGTACTTCGGCGAGTTCCCGCCGCAGCCGCGCCGGGTCGGTGATCGTGTACGGCGTGAAGGACGCGAGCTCGCCCGCGCAGTACTCCTCCTGGAACTCCGGCTCCCCGTGGGCCAGCAGGGCGAGCCCGACCCCGGTGGCGTGCAGCGGCCAGCGCGCGCCGACGCGGATGTGCACCCCGACCGCCGAGCGCCCCGACAGCCACTCGATGTAGACGACGTCCGAGCCGTCCCGCACCGCCAGTTGCACGTTCTCGTGCGTCGCCTCGTACAGGTCCTCCAGGTACGGCAGCGCGATCTGCCGCAGGGCGAGGCCGCGCGGCGCCAGTGCGGCGATCTCCCACAGCCGGAGCCCGACGTGGTAGACGCCGGACTCGTCCCGTTCCAGGGCACCCCACTCGGTGAGCGCGCCCACGAGCCGGTGCGCGGTGGTCAGGCTCAGCCCGGCCCGCCGGCTGATGTCCGTCAGGCACAGGGCCGGGTGCTCGTGGTCGAAGGCCGCGAGGACGGACAGCAGCCGGTCGGTCGCGGTGGGGGCGCCCCCCGTGCGAGCAGGGCCGAGGGCTCGGGGCAGAGCGGTCATGGCCGGGCGTCTCCCGGGTGGGCGAGGTCGTAGGGGCGGGGGTAGGCGGCGGGCCGGTACGGGACGTAGCGGGGGGCGGCCGTCGGATCCTCCGCCGCGGCACGGGTGTTGAGGGCGCCGGGTGAGGTGTCCCAGCGGCCCGTGTCCAGGCGGTGTTCCAGGGTGTGCAGGGCGGCGAGCGTCTCGCCGGTGGTGAACGTGCAGTGGCCGGGGGCGTCGACGTAGGCCTGACGCAACAGCGGCCCGGAGCCGGCCGCGGTGGCCGCCCGACGATATGCGCTCTCCGCCTGCACCGGTATCAGCGCGTCACCGGTCGTGTGGATGTTCAGCTGGGGGTCGGCGAGCCGGCCGGAGAGCACGCTGGTGTTCCGCATCCACCGCACGGCCGGCGGATCGGCGGAGATCCGGGGTGCCCGGCCCAGGGCCGAGAGGTCGGTGCGCAAGGACAGTCCCGCCTCCTTGTAGAGCTCCGTCACCTCTTTGTACAGCGGTGACCGGGCGAGCATCACCCCGTAGTCGACGCCCGTGTTCCACGACGGGTTGCCGCCCGCCCGGCTCTCGGCCTCCTGCCGCCAGCTGAACGCGGGCATCTGGAGGAGGCCCCGCACGGCGGTGTACTGGTTGACCTGCCGCGTCTGCCAGTCCGTGGGGCCGGGCTGGGTCTGCGAGGCGTCGTTGTAGCCGGGGATGTTGTGCAGGGCGGCGGCGAGGGCGATCCGGGCCCGGCCCTCGGGGGTCCGCTGCGCGGCGTCGACCTTCGTGGTGAGCGCCTTCCCGGCGGCGACGGCCTCCGTTTGGCCGGCGAAGCCCGCGAGCCGGATCCCGGAGTCCGGCGCGAGGAGCGTGCGCAGTGCGAACACCGGGTCCAGGGTGCTGTTCCAGTTGGCGACGCCGCCCTGCACCAGCCCGCACATCGACAGCGAACCGTCGAACCGGCCGGCGTGCCGCTCGGCGAGCATCGTGGTGACGAAGCCGCCGTACGAGGTGCCCCAGGCGAGCGTCCGCCGGGCCGCCCCGAACTTCTCCGTGAAGAGATCCAGCGTGGCGAGCTGGTCGGGCACCGCCTCGGTGACGGCCCAGCCGTTCGTCGCGTACGAGGAGCCGATCAGGGCGTAGCCCTCGGCCAGCAGCTTCTCCCGGGCGTCCGCACCCGGGGTGTTCTGCGCCGGGTTGGGGGCTCCGGCCGGGGTGTAGCCGTGGCTGTACAGCAGCACCGTGCCGTTCCAGGACGCGGGTACGTCCATCACGTACCCGGCGCCGGAGGGGAGCCGGCCCTCCAGATGGGTGTCCGTGGCGGCCGCCTGCGCAGGCAGGGCGGTCGCCAGGGACAGGCAGGCGGTCAGCAAGGCGAGGCGGATCCTCAACGCGGGGTCCCTTCCAGGGCGGGGGCGGCGGCGGGGGAGTCCAGGGCGTCGGTGTGCGTCTCGCGCAGTCGCCACACGGTGACGGCGGTGATGGCCGCGCCCGCGCACAGCAGCAGCGAGACGGGCGTGCTCCCGCCCCCGTACGAGGCGAGGAGGCTGCCGGCGATCAGCGGGGAGAACCCGGCGCCGACCAGGGTGGCCGCCTGGTAGCCGAGGGAGGCGCCGGTGTAGCGGACGCGGGTGCCGAACATCTCGGTGAGCAGGGCGCCGAGCGGCCCGTACATCGTGGACTGGGCGACGCCGTGACCGAGGGCGAGGGCGAGGATCAGCAGTCCGGGCGAGCCCGAGTCCACCAGCGCCAGGACGGGGAAGGCGAGCGCGGCCGAGGCGACCGCTCCGGCGAGCACGACGGGCCGGCGGCCGACCCGGTCCGACAGCGCGGACGCGGCGGGCAGGACGGCGAGGGCCACGCAGGAGGCGATCGTCACCGCGGTCAGCACCTGCGGGCGGGTGTACCCCTGGTCGACGGCGTAGGAGATCATGAAGCTCGTCAGCAGCGACTGCGTGGTGAACGCGCCGATGCCGACGCAGGCGGCCAGCAGCACGGGCTTCGGGCGGCGCAGCACCTCCACGATCGGCGGCTTGTCCATCGGTTCCCGCTTGACCTGGGCGAACAGCGGGCTCTCGGCGACCTTGAGGCGCACGAACAGCCCGACGGCCAGCAGCACGATGCTCAGCAGGAACGGCACCCGCCAGCCCCAGGAGCGGAACTCGTCGTCGGGCAGACCGGCGACGAGCGTGACCACACCGGCCGACAGCACGGAACCGAGCGGGGCGCCGAGCTGGGTGAAGCTGGACCACAGGCCGCGCCGGGAACCCTGCGCGTGTTCGGCGTGCTCGACGACCATCAGCATCGCACCGCCCCACTCGCCGCCGATCGCGATGCCCTGCACCACGCGCAGGGCGACCAGCAGGACCGGGGCCCAGACACCGATCGCGTCGTACGTCGGCAGCAGGCCGATGAGGAAGCTGCCGCAGCCCATCAGGACCATGGTCAGCAGCATCATCGACTTGCGGCCGATCCGGTCGCCGAAGTGGCCGAAGACGATGCCGCCGAGCGGGCGGGCGAGATAGCCCGCGGCGAAGGTGCCGAACGCCGCGATGGTGCCGACCGCCGGGTCGGCCCGGGGAAGAACAGCTCGCCGAAGACGAGCGCGGCGACCGTGCCGTAGACGAGGAAGTCGTAGAACTCGACGGCCGTACCGAGCAGGCCGGAGACGGCCACGCGGCGCAACTGCCGGGAATCGGGGGCTGGTTGAGCGGCAGAGGGGGATGGCTGCACGGGAGCTCCCTGGGGGACGGGTCTCGGTTAGCCGGTGAAGTTATGCATCCAGCGTGCAGCCGTCAATCATTTGCACAACATCAGTTCAGGCCGTCCTCGGCGATCCGCAGCAGCAGCGTGTGCAGTGCCTCCCGCTCGGCGGGGTCCAGCGGGCCCAGGAGTTCGTTCGTCACCCGCTGGCCGGCCTCGTCGGTGTCGCGCAGGAACGCGCGGCCGCTCTCGGTCAGCGCGACGATCCGGCTGCGGCGGTCGTCGGGGGAGGGGCGGCGCTCGGCGAAGCCCTGTTTCTCCAGGTCGTCGACCAGGCCGACGATCGCGCTCGGGTCGTAGCCGAGCCGGGTGCTCAGCTCGCGCTGGAGGGCGCCGTCGGAGGTGGCGAGGAAGCGCAGGACCGCGTAATGGCGCAGGCGCAGGCCCGACTCCTGGAGGCAGGCGTTGAAGAGCTGTCCCGAGCGCAGGCCCAGGCGGTACAGGAGGTAGCCCGTGTCGGCGTGCAGAGCGCGCATCCACGGCTCGTGCGCGTCGATGGGGGCCGGGTTCGTGGCGTGCTGGCGGCTGATGGCGGGCTCCCTGGTCGTGCGTGTGTGCCGGTCCGGTCCAGTGTCGCGCACCCGGCGGACGGCAACAACTATTGACGTCAACAATTATTGCTCTTAGCTTCGATCTCGTAGCCGTCCGCATCACCGTGGGAAGGGACCCCCTCGTGCCCAGCATCGATCTGACCGGCAAGGCCGCCGTCGTCACCGGAAGCGGCCGTGGCCTCGGCCTCGCCTATGCCCACGCCCTGGCCGCCCACGGCGCGTCCGTGGTCGTCAACGACGTCGACGAGGCGGTGGCCGAGGCGGCCGTGAAGTCCATCACCGAGGCGGGCGGCAAGGCCGTGGCGGAGGTGGTCCCGGTCGGTACGGCCGAGGCGGCGGACCGGCTGGTCGCCCGCGCGGTCGAGGAGTTCGGTCGGCTGGACGTCCTCGTCACCAACGCGGGCATCCTCCGCGACAAGGTGCTGTGGAAGATGACCGACGACGACTTCGACGCGGTGATCACCACCCACCTCAAGGGCACCTTCACCTGCGCCCGCGCCGCCGCCGTCCGGATGCGCGAGCAGGGCGAGGGCGGCTCGCTCATCCTGGTCGGCTCCCCGGCCGGACAGCGCGGCAACTTCGGCCAGACGAACTACGCCGCCGCCAAGGCCGGCATCGCGGCGATGGCCCGCACCTGGTCCATGGAGCTGGGCCGCGCGAACATCACCGTCAACGCGATCGTCCCGGTCGCCGCGACCGCGATGACCGAGACGATCCCGGCCTTCGCCCCGTACATCGAGGCCATGCGCAGCGGCGAGCCGCTGCCGGACTTCCTGCGCAAGGGCGAGGGCTTCGGCACCCCCGAGGACTGCGCCGCCCTGGTCCCGTTCCTGGCCTGCGAGGCCGCGCGCGGCGTGACCGGTCAGTGCATCGGCATCGGCGGCGACAAGGTGGCACTCTGGTCGCATCCGCAGGAGATCAGGGCGGCGTACGCCGACGGCGGCTGGACCCCCGGCGCCCTGGCGGACGCCTGGCACACCTCGGTCGGTGCCGAGCTCCAGTCGGTCGGCATCCCGGCGCCGAAGTTCCCGGAGGCGTGATGGACCTGAACGACCTCGTCGCGATCGACGTCCACACCCACGCGGAGGTCTCCTCCAAGGGCCACTCCTCCCTGGACGACGACCTGCACGACGCCTCCTCCGCCTACTTCAAGGTCGAGGGCAAGCGGAAGCCGACCCTGGAGGAGACCGCCGCGTACTACCGCGAGCGGAAGATGGCAGCCGTGATCTTCACGGTCGACGCCGAGTCCGCCACCGGCACGCCGCCCGTCCCCAACGAGGAGGTCGCCGAGGCCGCCGCCGCCAACGCCGACGTCCTCATCCCCTTCGCCTCCATCGACCCCTTCCGCGGGAAGGCCGGTGTGAAGCAGGCCCGCCGTCTGGTCGAGGAGTACGGGGTGAAGGGCTTCAAGTTCCACCCCAGCATCCAGAACTTCTTCCCCAACGACCGCTCGGTGGCGTACGACCTGTACGAGGTGATCGAGGAGACCGGCACGATCGCCCTGTTCCACACCGGCCAGACCGGCATCGGCGCCGGCGTGCCCGGCGGGGGCGGCATCCGCCTCAAGTACTCCAACCCGCTGCACGTGGACGACGTCGCCGCCGACTTCCCGCACCTGAAGATCATCCTGGCGCACCCGTCGTTCCCCTGGCAGGACGAGGCCCTGGCCGTCGCCACGCACAAGCCCGGGGTGCACATCGACCTGTCCGGCTGGTCGCCGAAGTACTTCCCGCCGCAGCTCGTGCAGTACGCGAACACGCTGCTGAGGGACAAGGTCCTCTTCGGCTCCGACTTCCCCGTCCTCACCCCCGACCGCTGGCTCGCCGACTTCGACAAGCTGACGATCAAGGAAGAGGTCCGGCCGAAGATCCTCAAGGAGAACGCCGCCCGCCTGCTCGGGCTGACGAAACCGTAGGGGGCGTGACATGCGCAACGAGGGACTGGGGTCATGGCCCGCACGCCGGGCCCGCAAGACCCCGCACCGCACCGCCCTGATCCACGGCGACACTCCCCGCACTTACGCGGGCCTGTACGACCGCACCACCCGTCTCGCCCACGCCCTGCGCGAGAGGGGCGTCCGCCGCGGCGACCGCATCGCCTACCTCGGCCCGAATCACCCCTCCTACCTGGAGACACTGTTCGCGGCCGGCACGCTCGGCGCGGTCTTCGTCCCCCTCAACACCCGGCTGGCCAGCCCGGAGATCGCCTACCAGCTCGCCGACTCCGGCGCCAAGGCCCTCGTCTACGGCCCCACGCACGCCGGTCTGGTCGCGGGACTGCCGGGCAGCACGGATGTCCGTACGTATGTCGAAGTGGGCGCCGAGTACGAGGAGGCGCTGGCCTCGGCCTCCCACGAGCCCATCGACACGCCGGTCACCCCGGACGACACCTGCATCATCATGTACACCTCCGGGACGACCGGCCGCCCCAAGGGCGCGATGCTCACCCACGGCAACCTCACCTGGAACGCGATCAACGTCCTCATCGACCACGACCTGCTCGCCGACGAACGCGCCCTGGTCTCCGCACCGCTGTTCCACACCGCAGGCCTGAACATGCTGACGCTCCCGGTCCTGCTGAAGGGCGGCACCTGCGTCCTGGTCGAGGCCTTCGACCCGGACGCCACCTTCGACCTGATCGAACGGCACCGGATCACCTTCATGTTCGGCGTGCCCACGATGTTCGACCAGGTGGCCCGGCACCCGCGCTGGCCGGAGGCCGACCTGTCGTCGCTGCGCATCCTGACCTGCGGTGGCTCCCCGGTCCCGACCCCGCTGATCGCGGCGTACCAGCGGCGCGGCCTGACCTTCCTCCAGGGGTACGGCATGACCGAGGCCGCCCCCGGCACGCTGTTCCTGGACGCCGAGCACGCCGTCAGCAAGGCGGGGTCGGCGGGCGTGCCGCACTTCTTCAGTGACGTACGCGTCGTACGGCCCGACCTCGCGCCGGTCGACGTCGGCGAGGTGGGCGAGGTCGTGGTGCGCGGGCCGCACGTCATGCCCGGCTACTGGGGGCTGCCCGAGGAGACGGCCGCGTCCTTCGCGGACGGCTGGTTCCGCAGCGGCGACGCCGCCCAGGTCGACGAGGACGGCTACGTCTACATCGTCGACCGCCTCAAGGACATGATCATCTCCGGGGGCGAGAACATCTACCCCGCCGAGATCGAGGACCAGGTCCTCGCCCACCCGGACATCGTCGAGTGCGCGGTGATCGGGGTGCCGGACGACAAGTGGGGCGAGGTGCCCCGCGCGGTCGTCGTACTCCGTGAAGGCGCCGTACTCGACCCCGACGAGGTGCTCGCGTCGCTCGCCGGCCGCCTCGCCAAGTACAAGATCCCGAAGTCGGTCGTGGTGGCGGACGAACTGCCCCGCACGGCCTCCGGGAAGCTCCTCAAATCCCGTGTGCGCAAGCGCTACGGCACCGACTCCCAGTGAAGGACGCCTCCATGAGCATCACCGTCAACGGCCTCGACGAACTGAAGAAGCTCGCGGGCAGCGACCTCGGCACCAGCGACTGGATCGAGGTCACGCAGGAGCGGATCGACACCTTCGCCGACGCGACCGGGGACCACCAGTGGATCCACGTGGACCCCGAGAAGGCCAAGGAGGGCCCCTTCGGCGCCCCCATCGCGCACGGCTACCTCACGCTCTCCCTCTTCATCCCGCTGTTCACCGAGCTGCTGGACGTCCAGGGCGTGACGACGAAGGTCAACTACGGCCTCAACAAGGTGCGTTTCCCCTCCCCGGTGAAGGTCGGCTCCCGCATCCGGCTGGTGGCGAAGCTCGCCGAGGTCGAGGAGGTGCCGGGCGGCGTGCAGATCACCGTCGACGGCGCCATCGAGATCGAGGGCGGCGCCAAGCCGGCCGCGGTGCTCCAGAGCCTGTCGCGGTTCTACGCCTGAGGCCGAGTCCAGGCCTGAGCCCGCGTTCTACGCCTGAGGCCGCGCGGGCACCAGGTCGAGCAGGCGTTCCGAGGCGTCGCGCGCGAGCGGTGAGAGCCGGTCGTGCACCGCCCGGAACGTCTTCTCGGCCTGTTCCGCCGGCCAGTGGTCCGGCAGGTGCTTGACGGGCAGGCGCGGATCGCGCCGGACGATCCGCAGCCACTCGGTCTGGAGCCGCAGCCGCAGCACGAGCGAATCGTCGGCGTCCGGCAGTTCGTCCTCCCACGGCTGCCAGCGCCGTACGAACGCCTCGTAGCGGTCGGCCAGGTCGGACAGCTCCCACGTCTCCTCGATCATCTGGCCGATGTCCATCCCGGCGTCGGCGTGCGCCCGGAAGACCTTGACATGGGCGGACAGGCCGAGCTCGGCGACCAGCGCCGACACGTCGACCTCGCCCGGCGCGATCCACAGTCCGTTGAACAGCGGGCCGAAGCCGCTCCAGGTCAGCTGGGAGCGCAGGTCGTGGCGCTGGCGCTGCCAGGACTCGGGCAGGGAGAAGCCGAGCAGCGTCCAGGTGCCGTCCCAGTGCCGGTTGACGGCACCGGTCTGCCAGATGCGCCGCTCGCCGTCGCGCAGCACGGCTTCCGAGCGCTCGGTCAGCCCGAAGTACATCCGGCGGCCCTCGCGCTGGCGGCGCAGCAGGTCACGGTTCACCATCCGGGTCAGCGTGGAGCGGGTCGCCTGCTCGCCGATCCCGGCGCGGGCGAACACGTCGATGACGCTGCCCGAGTACACGCACACATCGCGCCCGAGCACCTGGTCGCCCAGGAACGTCAGCATGAGGGACTGGGGCCGCAGCGACTCTTCACCGGTCACGCGGCCCACCGTACCTCCGCTCGATCAGCGGGTGACCTGCTGGTACGCGTGGACGGCCGTCGTCACCGCGCACACGCCCGGCGGGATCATCTGCACGCGCAGGGTGCCGGTGCTCACGTCGTGGTCGACGCCCTCCGTCTCGAACGTGCCGGTGCACACGCTGCGCTGCGGCAGCGCGAACAGGCTGGTGACCGTGCCGGTGACCGGCTGCCCGTCCAGCCTGCGGGGCAGGTCGACCTGGAGCAGCGGGCGGATCTCCGGGAAGAGGGTGCCGGTCGCGTCGTTCGAGGCGCACAGCAGGCGGGTGTCCGTCACGAAGTCGCAGCCCTGGATGTCCCGCACGGGCTTGTCCAGGGTGATCCGCCCGGCCTCCTTCAGCTCCCCGCCGGTCTGCGGCGTCGAGGGGTTGAGCAGGGGAGCGGGGAACACCTGGAGCCGTCTCTGTTCGCCCCACTCGCCCGACACCAGCCACTGCGCGTCGGGCGAGACGGCGGCGAAGGAGTTGTTCAGCTTCTCGCCCGGGTTCAGCGGGTGCACGTACTCGTAGCGCTTCCCGGCCGGGGTGGTGACCGCGAACATCTTGGACGTGGCCGTGTCCGGGCCCTGGTAGGCGTCGAAGACATGGCCGCGCGCGATGTCCGGGTCACCTATGTGGTTCCAGCCCTTGGCCCGCAGGTTCAGCGGGATGGAGGCAAGACCGCGGTACAGCAGGGAGCCGTCCGCGCGGCTGGCCAGGCCCTGCCCGCCGCCGAGGGTGTCGGTGTACGCCGTGCCGGTCTGAGCCCACTGCGGGGCACCGGCGGCCGAGGCCGTGCCGGCGCCCAGCGCGAAGGCGCCCAATAACGCGATGGCGGCGAGCAGTTGACGTCTCATCGGGTCAGGTACCTTCCACGTCGACGAATACCGGGTTCGAATAGAACCACGTATCCGCCCCCGGGTCACCGTTCCCGGGCGGGTGCGGAACGGGCCCGTGCGGGTCGACCGACGCGCCTCGAAAACTCAGTGGTTCATAAAGGAGGTGACCGGCAGCGCCCGTTCGACGATCCGGACGTCGCCGAGCCGGCCGTGGAAGATCTGGTCGATCTTTCCGCCGTACTCGTAGCCGCCGAGCAGCCACGGCAGGCCGACGGAGGTGATGCCGATCGCGGCGGCCCTGGGATTGCGGACGACGGGGCAGCCCTCGACGTACATCGTCGTGCTCTCACCGTCGTTGACGACCGCCAGATGCCACCAGGTCTCCAGCGGCGTCTCCTGACCCCAGTTGGTGGCGATGCCCTGCTGGTTGAGCGGGCGCATCGCCCACTGTGGCTCCCGGTCGTTGGACAGGGACAGCGTGGCGAGCGGCTCGTCGGGGTCGTCGGCGGTCTTGCCGGCGGCGCCGCCCGTGCCCGTGCGGCCGACCAGGCCCGACCAGGCGTGGTGGTCCGGGTCCCAGTCGGCGGGCAGGCGGTAGAAGGCCTCGATGGTGTAACCGGCCTCGAACGTCATCGCGTTGAGCGGGGCGCCGTCGACCGTGCGCAGATACGCGCCCTTCAGCGGGGACTTGAAGCCCTGGAACTCCAGGCTGCCGTGGCCGGGCTGGTCGGGGTGGTGGTCCGCCGACCAGCCCAGCTCGCCGCCGCCCACCGTGGCGAGGGAGAGGTCGTTGCCGCGCCCGGACAGGTCCCGGACCGTTCCGGCCACGGGCCTCTCGAAGCGCCAGTACGCCACCGTGCCCGGGACCAGCATCTGCGGCACAGGCCGTACCGGTCGCGCGGGCACGGGCGCGAAGCCCGAGAAGCGCTCCTCGAAGTCGATCTCGACGGAGAAACGGTCGGCGTCGCCGCTCAGCTCCATCTCCTGCCGCTCCAGCTCGTTCAGGCCCTTCGCGGCCCGGCCGAGGATCCACGGGGAGACCGTCTCCACGTCGATGACGTTCCGGTCCAGGTCGAACCGGTAGAGGCGGATCATCGCCGCGCCGCCGAAGTAGCGGTTCTGGTAGTTCGTCAGATGCAGGTGGACATCGTGCCCGGCCGCGTTCTTCCGCGTCGCGCGGGCCGCGGGCCAGTAGTGCCCGTTGAGGGTGAGGAAGATCTGGTCGTGGTCCTCGATCAGCTGGTCCCAGAGCTGCTGCCCGTAGGCCGACAACGCGTCGTCCTCGACGACCAGTTCGTGCGTCGTGAGGATCACCGGCGTCTTCGGATGCCGCGCCATGACCTCTTTCGCCCACGCGTAACCCTGCGGCGACAGCCGCCAGTCCAGTGCCAGCACCATCCACTCCCGGCCGCCCGCGGTGAACAGGTGGAAGGTGTTGTAGCCGTCCGGTGAGGCACCGCCGAACGTCGGCTTCCCCTTGAACCGCTGCGGCCCGAAGGCCTCCAGGTACGGTGTGGCGCCGCGCTGGTCGGTCGTCGGCGACTTCACGTCGTGGTTGCCGGCCAGGACGCTGTAGCCGACGCCCCGCCGGTCCAGCAGCGAGAACGCCTCGCCGATGGCCGCGAACTCCTCCTTGGCGCCGTTCTGCGTGAGGTCCCCGAGGTGGGACAGGAAGACGATGTTCTCCTCCCTGCCGTGCTCCAGCAGATACCGCAGTGACGCCTCGACCGGCGCCTTGTCGATGCTCGGCCCGTCGAACAGGTACTGCGTGTCCGGCATCACGGCGAGGGTGAAGCGGCGGCTGCGCGGGTCGGGGCGCCAACGCGCCGGTGCCGCCTCTGCGGTGACGGCCGGCAGCGCGGCCACCGCCGTGGCGGCCGCGCCGAGCAGCGCGGCGGCGCGCAGGAAACCGCGTCGTCCGGCACCGGCCTGGGGGCCCTCGTCCAGGTCGTGGTCATGCGAAATGCACACGGGTGCTCCAACAAGGTGGCAGGAGGAAGTCTCGGTGAATCGACGAAGGTGACAGAACAGAGAGGGGGAGAACTCAGAGAACGCGCAGGGTCCAGCTCCAGCGATGGACACCGGCCGCGACGAGGTAGGAGGCGAACGTGTCGGGCCCGCACGACGCCGTGCCCAGCCCGCGGTGCGCCGCGTCGATGTGCACCACGCACCCGGCCCGCGGCACCAGTTCGTCGTGATGCGAGGCCGAGGCGAGGTCGGTCGCGCGATGGCGGGTCACGGAGACCTGGAGGGGCCGGTCCAGCCGCACCGCGAGCCCGGTCGCGTCCGGGGCGGACAGTGTGAACCGCCGTACGCCGTGGCGCCCGCCGCTCTCCTGGGGCCGCAGATACGGGGTGAACAGCTCGTCCACCGGCAGGGAGTGGTGGCCGACGGGCGCGCCCGCGCCCCGGTCCGGATACGACTCCCAGGGGTCCCTGCCCGAACCACTCCAGCAGGTTCAGCCCGGAGGCCGTCTCGAAGACCGACCCGACCCGGGCCACGTCGTCCAGCGCCTCGGGCAGCTCGGCGCACTCCTCCACGAGCAGCCCGCCCTCCACGGCCGTGAACACCTGCTCGTGGCGGACGGTCCCGCCCGGGCAGAGGTAGTCGCAGACCACCGCCACCCGTCCCGGGTCACGCCGTACGGCGACGACCTTGCGGGTGAGCGCGTCGAGCCCCCAGTCCCGCCAGCGGGCCGCCATGCCGCCCAGTTCGTCGTTGTCGGTGGGCGCCCGCCACAGCGACAGGGTGGGTCCGGCCGTCAGCAGCGGATGGACCAGCAGCCCGTCATCGTCGACCTCCACGGGGCGGTGCGTGACGGGGGCGTGTTGCACCGGGTGTGCCTGCCGCAGCTGTACCTGCGGCAGGCACACCACCGTGCCGCGCGGCGCCCACGGCTCGTCCCCGGCCGTCGTGACCCGCAGTGTCAGCCACGCCTCGCCGCCGTCCTCCGGCAGCTCGAACGGCAGCGGTACGGCGGCCGTCTCACCCGGCCGCAAATCGGGCAGCTCGGCGGTGGCGGTCAGCGTGCCGCCGTCGGCGAGGGACAGCTCCCACTCGCCGGACAGCCAGCCCAGGCCCCGGAAGTGCTGGTGATTGCCCAGGACGACGCCCTCGTGCCGGAAGCACTCGATCCGCACCGGCGCGGCGATCTCCCGGTGCTCGAACAGCACGGGCTTGGGCGTGCGGTCGGGGAAGACGACACCGTCGGCGATGAAGGCGCCGTCGTGGTCGGTCTCCCCGAAGCCGCCGCCGTACGCCCAGCGATGGCCGGCCGCGGCGACACCGTCGTGGTAGAGCCCGGCGCCCCCACGCCCGGCCGGTCTGCCGTCGTTCACACGCTGGAGGATGCCGTGGTCCCAGAACTCCCAGATGAACCCGCCCTGAAGACCCGGGGTGGCCTCGATGGCCTCCCAGTGGTCCGCGAGCGTGCCGTTGCTGTTGCCCATGGCGTGCGAGTACTCGCACTGGATGAGCGGCTTGGTCTGCGTCCCGGACATGGCGTGCGCGATGCACTCCTGAAGCGGCGCGTACATCGGGCAGGCGATGTCGGAGGCCAGGTCCGGATCGGCCCAGCCGCGCTTGGCCGCGCCCTCGTACTGCACCGGCCGGGTCGGGTCGTGCCGGCGTACCCAGCCCGCCGCCGCGTCGTGGTTCGCGCCGTAGTCGGACTCGTTGCCCAGCGACCAGATGATGACGGACGGGTGGTTCTTGTCCCGCAGCACCATCCGCGCGACCCGGTCGACGAAGGCGCCCAGGTAGCGCGGGTCGTCGGCGATCTCGTGCGCGTGGTCGTGGGACTCGATGTCGGCCTCGTCGACGACGTAGAAGCCGAGCTCGTCGGCCAGGTCGTACAGGGCCGGGTCGTTCGGGTAGTGCGCGGTGCGGATCGCGTTGAAGCCGAACCGCTTCAGCAGGACGAGGTCCGCGCGCATGTCGTCGTACGACACGGTCCGCCCCGTCAGCGGATGGAAGTCGTGCCGGTTGACGCCCCGGATGAACACGCGCTCGCCGTTGACCAGCAGGTCCCGGCCGGTGATCTCGACGTCACGGAAGCCGATCCGGTGGCGCGAGGCGTCGGCGACCGTGCCGTCGGCGTGGTGCAGCCGGACGGTCAGGCCGTACAGCTCGGGCGTCTCGGCGGTCCAGGTGCGCACGTCCGGTACGGCGGCCCGCAGCAGGGCCTCGCCGAGGAAGCCGGAGACGCGCTCGTCCTCGGCGTTTCCCCGGTCGAACTCCGCGTCCTGGGTGAGCAGATGCCCGTCCAGCTCCCCGCTGACGTACCAGCCCTCGGGCAGGGCCCCGTCCGAGTCCCGCACGAGGCAGTCCACGCGCAGGTCACCGTCCCGCCGGGCCCGCACGGTCACGTCCGCGAGATGCAGCGGGTCCCGCGCGTACAGCAGCACCGAGCGGGTGATCCCGCCGTGCCACCACTGGTCCTGGTCCTCGATGTGCGAGGCGTCCGACCACTTCACGACGGTCAGGCGCAGGACGGCCCGCTCCCCGGGACGCACCACCTCGGTCAGATCGAACTCGGCGGCCAGGTGGGAGTCCTTGGAGATTCCGACCGGCCGCCCGTCCACGTGCACCAGCAGCACGCTCTCCGCCGCCCCGACCTGGAGCACGATCCGCCGCCCGGCCCACTCGGCCGGCACGTCCACCGCGTGCTCGTACACGCCCGTCGGGTTGGCGGCGGGCACGTCCGGCGGGAACTCGGCGAACGGCATGCGGACGTTGAGGTACCGCGGGAGGTCGTCCGTGCCCTGCATGGTCCACACGCCGGGCACGTACGACGACGACCAGACCTCCCCGAGCGGGGCGTCCGGGGCGGGCAGCAGCTGGAAACGCCAGTCGCCGTCCAGGGAAACGGCCCCGGGCCGCCGGTCCACGGCGTTCATGGGCAGGCGCCCCCAGGAGGTCACCTCGGGCGCCTGCCAGGGGCGCAGGGCGATCAGGGGGTCGGGGAGTGCGTCGGTCATGACCATTCCGGAGTAGGTGCGGTGGGCCGGGGCAGCACACGGCCCGGCAGGCCCCAGGCGGGGTCGACGGGGATGCCGAGACGGTCCAGGACGGTGGGGGCGATGTCGATGAGGCGGGGCGTGTCGAGCCGGGTGCCCGCGGGCGGGCCGGGCTCGGCGAGGACGACGAAGACCTCCTGCTCGGCACGCGTGTCGCCGCCGTGGCCGCCGGTGTCGAGGTGACCATGGTCCGTGGTGACGAGTACGGTCCAGTGCTCGTGGGCGCGCCGCGCGTCGATCGCCTCCAGCAGCCGCCCGAGGTGGGCGTCCTGGGTGAGAAGGGCCCGGTCGTAGGCGGTGGAGAGGGGGCCGGTGGCGTGACCGGCCTCGTCGGTGGCGCCGAAGTACACGAACACGACGTCCGGGTCGTCCTCGGTGAGCCAGCGTGCGGCGGTGTCGGCGACGAGGCCGTCCGCGGTCGCGTAGCCGTCGGATTCGCCGTCGTGGGCCACACGCCGGCCGATGGTGGGACCGAGGACGCCGCGGCGGACCAGCTCCGGCCAGGACACCACGGCCGCCGTGCGCAGACCGGGCCGGGCGGTGCCGGCGCGGCTCAGGAAGTCGGGGTAGCGGGTGTAGTCGGCGCCGGTGAAGTCGTTGCCGGTCACCCCGTGACGGTCGGGCCACACCCCGGTCAGCACGCTCGACCAGCCGGGCCCGGAGTCGGTGTAGGCCGTGCCGGTCGACGGTCCGCCCTCGGCCCGGCCGTAGGGCAGCACGCTGGTGCCGTGGGCGCCGGTGGCCATCAGGCCGTGCAGTACGGGTGCGGTGGCGGGGGACCGGATCAGCCGGTCGTGGCGGAGCCCGTCCATGCCGACGACGAGCACCTTGGCGCGTGTGCTGCCGTCGGCGTCGATGTCCGTCACTGTTTGCCTCCCTCGTCGCTCGTGCGTGCTGCACCGGCCGGATCGACCAGGAGCTCGGGACCGCCTGCCCGTTGTCGGCGGCGCGTCCGCTGTGGCTGGTCGCGCCCACGCGGCGGAACCGCATATCGACACAGACCCGGGCCCCTTGGGGGCGCGTCAGCTGCCCTGCACCGCTCCCTCGGTGGCGCCCGCGATGAACCCGCGGGCGAAGAGGGTGAAGACCACCACCAGCGGGACGGACGCCATGAGCACGCCGGCCATGACCATGCTGTAGTCGGTGGTGTGGCCGACATGGAGCTGGGCGAGCGCCACCTGAAGGGTGAGGTGGCCCGGATCGGTGAGCACGACGAGCGGCCAGATGTAGTCGTTCCAGGCACCGACGAAGGCGTAGATGGCGAGGAACGACAGCGCGGGTTTGATCATCGGCAGCACGATGTTCCAGTACTGGCGGAAGAAGCCCGCGCCGTCGATGCGCGCGGCGTCGAGGAGTTCGTCCGGCACGCCGTTCTCGATGTACTGGCGCAGCCAGAAGATGCCGAAGGCGTTGGCGAGGGCGGGCGGGACCAGCGCCTTGAGCGTGCCGACCCAGCCGAGGTCGGACATGAGGATGAACTGCGGGAGGATGGCCAGCTGGAGCGGCAGCATCATGAACCCCACCAGCATGGCGAACAGCACCTTGCGTCCGGGGAAGTCGAACTTGGCGAAGGCGAAGGCCGCCAGGGAGTCGACGAACAGGACCAGGACGGTGGTGACGGTCGCGACGACGAGCGTGTTCAGCATCGACCCGAAGAAGTCGATGGTGTCGAGCACGTGCCGGATGTTCTCCAGCAGCTGGGAGCCGAAGGTCAGCTTCGGCGGGCTCTTGTAGATGTCCTGGGTGGTGTTCGTCGCCATGACGATCGTCCACACGAACGGGAAGACCGAGATCACGACGGCCAGGACGAGAACGATGTGCGCGGTCAGGCCCTTGGGGCGCCGGGACCGCCTCGTGACCGCTGCGGTCATGACTTCCTCCCGCGCTGGACGAGGCGCCAGTTGACGGCGACCAGCACCATGATCAGTACGAAGAAGGCCCACACGATGGCCGCGCCGTAGCCGTAGTCGTTGTTGACGAAAGCCGACTGGTAGAAGTACAGCAGCGTGGTCAGGCCCGCCTGGCCCGGGCCGCCGAGGTTCGGGTTGGCGGCGTTGCTGCCGAACAGGACCTGGGGTTCGCTGAAGCTCTGCAGGCCGTTGATGGTCGAGATGATGACGGTGAACAGGATGATGGGCCGCATGATCGGCATGGTGATCTGGAAGAACGTGCGGACGGGTCCGGCGCCGTCCAGCCTGGCGGCCTCGTAGATCTGCGTGGGGATGGCCTGCAGACCCGCGAGGTAGATGATCATGTTGTAGCCGGTCCACATCCAGGTCATCAGCAGCGCGATGACCAGTTTGATCAGCCACGGGTTGCTCAGCCACGGGACGGGTGAGATGCCGACGGTGCCCAGGATCGCGTTGACCAGGCCGAAGTTGTTGCTGAAGACCGCGCCGAAGAAGATCGACACGGCGACGATCGAGGTGACGTTCGGTATGTAGAGGGCGATGCGGTAGAAGCCCTTGAAACGGCGCACCGAATGCAGCAGCGTCGCCAGCACCAGGGCGCCGAACAGCGTGGGGACGGTGGACAGCGCCCAGATCACCAAGGTGTTGCGGATCGACATCCAGAAGACCGGGTCGTCCCACAGGAACCGGAACTGGTCCAGACCCACGAACTGCATGGTGCCCATGCCGTCCCAGCGCTGGAAGGCGAGGTACAGCGAGTAGAAGACCGGGAAGAACGAGAAGACGCCGAAGATCACGAAGAAGGGCGAGATCGCCAGGTACTGCCGCCAGTGGGACAGCACCCCGCGACGTGTCGGCCGCACGGTGCCCGCGGGCGGCGTGCGCCGCGGGCGGAAGCGGGCCGGGCCCGGCCCGCCCCGGTGCCGTGGCACCGAGGCGGGACCGGTGACCGGAGGTGACGTCACCTCACTTCACCCCCTGTCGCCTGGCGATCTGCTTGGCCTGGGCGACCGCGTCCTTCCAGGCGTCGTCGG
The DNA here is from genome assembly GCF_037055355.1 of Streptomyces sp. DG1A-41. Lineage (GTDB taxonomy): Bacteria > Actinomycetota > Actinomycetes > Streptomycetales > Streptomycetaceae > Streptomyces. Next base: position 7,968,839 of record NZ_CP146350.1, read on the forward strand.
GCTTCTTGCCCTTGGCCTCGATGTTGGTCAGTTCGGTGAAGTAGGGGGCCATGACGGCGGCGTCGGCGGGTGCCTCGTAGCTGGCCGGGATGGCCTTGGCGGCCGGGCCGAAGACCTCGATGACCTTCTGCCCGCCGAAGAAGGGGTCGCCGCCCGTCATGGCCGGCATGGAGTACGCCGCCGGCGCGGCGGGGAAGATCGCGGCGTCGGCGAAGCCGCGGGCGTCGTTCTCCGGGCTGAGGATCCAGCTGATGATCTTGAATGCCTCTTCGGGGTTCCGGCACTGCTTGGGCAGGGCCAGGTAGGAGCCGCCCTGGTTGGCCGGTCCGCCGGGCGTCGCGCAGACCCGCCACTTGCCCTTGGTGTCCGGGGCGGCCTGCTCGATGTCCAGCGCGTGCCAGGCCGCGCCGAGTTCGGTGGTCAGGCTCTTGCCGATGGCGGCGTTCCAGGTGTTGTCGTTGATCTTGGCGTCGATGCCCAGGGAGTACGGGCGGACCGCCGTGTTCCACGCGGTGCGGATGTGGTCCTGGTCGCCGATGAAGCGGTTGTTCTTGTCGATGAACCGCTCGGTGCCCTGGCCGACCGCGATGTTGAACACCGAGCTGATGTTGTTGACCAGGTAGGTGCCGGGCAGCTTCTTCCGCAGCTCGGTACCCAGCGCGAAGTAGTCCTCCCAGGTCCCGGCCTCGGCGGCGACCTTCTCGGGGTCGGTGGGCAGCCCGGCCTTGTCGAACAGGTCCGCGCGGTAGAAGAGCGCGGTGGGACCGATGTCGATCGGGAAGCCGATCTGCTTGCCGTCCTCGGTCTGGGCGAGTTTGGTCTTCCAGTCCAGGTACTTGGACGAGAGCTCCTTGAAGCCCAGGTCGTTCAGGTCGAGGAAGCGGTTCCCGTTGGGCAGGAAGGACGCCATGTCCTCGCCCTTGATGCCGGTGATGTCGGGCACGGAGGTGCCCGCCGCGAGGGTGGTGGTGAGCTTCTGCTTGAAGTCGCCGCCGATGGAGGCGGCGGTCAGCTTGACCTGGCCGCTGAAGTGCGTCTTGGCCTCGGCGACCACCTTGTCGCTGAGCGCACCTCCCCAGTACCACAAGGTGAGGTTCTTGCCGTTCTTGCCGCCGGCCGAACCTGAGCCGTTGCCGCATGCGACGGTCAGACCGGAGGCGGCCGCGGTGAGCGCGGCGGCCTGGAGGAAGCCTCTACGAGAAAGGTCCACGGGTCACTCCTGTTGTTCCTGTTCGACGTGCCAAGGGGCGTGAGGGTCAGTACCGCCGCTCTCAGGCGCGCGGGCCGACCGGCGTGTGAGGGGCCGGCGGGGTGACGGGGGCGTGACGCACGGGCGGGCCGACGTCAGCCGGGATGCGGTCGGCCAGGAAGCCGTACGCGCGTCGCAGTTCCGGGTCGGTCAGCGAGCTCCACCAGCGGTCGACTCCGTACCAGCCCGGGGCCGCGAGGGCACCACCGTGGTGCTGGACCGACAGCCCGGAGGCGAGCACCGCGAACCGCAGCCGCTGCTCCAGCGGCCAGCCGCCGAGCGAGGCCGCGACGAAGCTCGCGCCGAAGACGTCCCCGGCACCTGTCGCGTCCACGACATTGATGTCGAGGGCGGGAACCTCCGCGTACTCGCCGGTGATCTGGTCGACGGCGATCGCGCCGTCCCCGCCCCGCGTCACGACGGCCACCGGCACCAGCTCGGAGAGCGTGCCGAGCGCCGCGACCGCGGTGTCGGTGCGGGTGTAGGCCATCGCCTCGGTCTCGTTGGGGAGGAAGGCGTGGCACAGGGCGAGCTGGTCCAGCAGATCCGTGGACCACTCCTGGGCGGGGTCCCAGCCGACGTCGGCGTAGATCTGTGTGCCGTTCGCCGCGGCCTTGGCGAGCCACTCGCGCGGCTGGGCCTCGATGTGGACGAGAGCGGTGCGTGCCTCGGGCGGGTCGCCCATCAGCACGTCCTGGGAGTACGGCGGCTCCTGGCCGTGGGTGATCAGGGCCCGGTCGTGGCCGTACGCGACGGAGACGGTGACCGGTGTCGGCCAGCCGTCCGCCGTACGGGAGAGCGAGAGGTCGATGTCCTCCTGGTCGCAGAGGACGTCCCGGCAGTGCTCGCCGTAGAAGTCGTCGCCGAACACCGTGGCCAGCGAGGTGCGCAGGCCGAAGCGGCCCGCGGCCACCGCCAGGTTGGCGATGCCGCCCGGGCCGCAGCCCATGCCCGCCGTCCAGATCTCCTCGCCCGGCGTCGGCGGCTTCCCCAGTCCCGTGAGGACGAGGTCGTAGAAGAGCAGCCCGGTCAGCAGCACATCGGGCCGGTCGTCGTCCACGGAAGCGTCCTCTCGGTCAGAATCGCTCATCTCGGTGCACGGAATCGTGCGCCGCTCCGGGAGTTTGGTCAATACCTGAGCAGAAGCGAGCATAGAAATGATTGAAGATGACGAGTAGTGTGCGCGGCGTGCTGGCAGAACGACGACACCAACTCATCCTGCGGGCCCTGCGCTCCGGCGGGCCCGCGTCCGTGACCGACCTCTCGGAGCAACTGGGCGTGAGTCCCGCCACAATCAGGCGTGACCTGGTCAAACTGGAAGAAGACGGGCTGCTGACGCGCGTCCACGGCGGCGCCGTGGTCGAGGAGGGCGACCAGCCCTTCGCCGAGGTCGCCGAGGTGCGCGTGGCCGAGAAGGACGCCATAGCCGAACGTGCGGCGGCCATGATCAAGGACGGCCAGTCGGTGCTGCTGGACATCGGGACGACGGCCTACCGCCTGGCCCGGCAGCTGCACGGCCGCCGGCTCACCGTGATCACCAGCAACCTGGTGGTCTACGAGGAGCTCGCCGACGACGAGGGCATCGAGCTGGTCCTGCTCGGCGGCATGGTCCGCCGCGAGTACCGCTCCCTGGTCGGCTTCCTCACCGAGGACAACCTGCGCCAGTTGCACGCCGACTGGCTCTTCCTCGGCACCAGCGGTGTGCGGCCCGGCGGCCAGGTCATGGACACGACGGTCGTGGAGGTGCCGGTCAAGCGCGCCATGATCAAGGCAGGCGAGAAAGTCGTGCTACTCGCCGACGCGGCGAAGTTCCCGGGGCACGGGATGGCGCAGGTCTGCGGTCCCGGGGACCTGGACGTGGTGGTGACGAACGAGCCGGTCGATCCGGCGACGCGGGCCTCTTTGCAGGAGGCAGGCGTCGAGGTCGTCGTGACGGGAAGGGTGCAGACGTGAAGCTGACCATTCTGGGCGGCGGAGGATTCCGCGTGCCGCTGGTGTACGGGGCGCTCCTCCAGGACCACGCCGAGGGCCGGGTGACGCACGTCGTCCTGCACGATCCGGATGCCGCGAGACTGTCCGCGGTGACGCGTGTCCTCGCCGAGCAGGCGGCCGGCGTCCCCGACGCGCCCGAGGTGACCGCCACCACCGATCTGGACGAGGCCCTGCGCGGCGCCGACTTCGTGTTCTCCGCGATCCGCGTCGGCGGCCTGGAGGGCCGCGCGAACGACGAGCGGGTGGCCCTGGCCGAGGGTGTCCTCGGCCAGGAGACGGTCGGCGCGGGCGGCATCGCCTACGGCCTGCGCACCGTCCCGGTCGCCGTCGACATCGCCCGGCGGGTCGCCCGCCTGGCGCCGGACGCCTGGGTCATCAATTTCACCAACCCGGCCGGCCTGGTCACCGAGGCCATGTCCCGCCACCTCGGCGACCGCGTCATCGGCATCTGCGACTCTCCGGTCGGCCTCGGCCGCCGCATCGCGCGCGTGCTCGGCGTGAAGAACCCGGGCGAGGCGTGGATCGACTACGTCGGCCTCAACCACCTGGGCTGGGTGCGCGGCCTGCGCGTCGCCGGCCGCGACGAGCTCCCGCGTCTGCTCGCCGACCCGGACCTGCTGGGCTCCTTCGAGGAGGGCAAGCTCTTCGGCGTCGACTGGCTCCGGTCCCTGGGCGCGATCCCCAACGAGTACCTGCACTACTACTACTTCAACCGGGAAGCCGTGCGCGCCTACCAGCAGGCCGAGAAGACCCGCGGCGCCTTCCTGCACGACCAGCAGGCTCGCTTCTACGCCGAGATGAGGAACCCGGACGCCCCGGCGTGGAAGGTCTGGGACCAGACCCGAGCCGAGCGCGAGGCCACCTACATGGCCGAGAACCGCGAGACCGCCGGCGCCGGCGAACGCGACGAGGACGACCTGTCCGGCGGCTACGAGAAGGTGGCCCTCGCGCTGATGCGGGCGATCGCCCGGGACGAGCGCACGACCCTGATCCTCAATGTCCGCAACCAGCGCACCCTGTCGGTCCTGGACACGGACGCCGTCATCGAGGTCCCGTGCCTCGTCGACGCCAACGGCGCCCACCCCGTCACCGTCGATCCGCTGCCCGGCCACGCCACCGGGCTGGTCTGCGCGGTCAAGGCGGTCGAGCGCGAGGTGCTGGCCGCCGCCGACTCCGGCTCCCGCGCGACCGCGGTGAAGGCATTCGCGCTGCACCCGCTCGTCGACTCCGTCACTGTGGCCCGCAGGCTGGTCGAGGGCTACACCGAGGTCCACCCCGGACTGGCGTACCTTAGGTGAGCGCCGTTCGGTAAGCGCTTTCCCGCCGCTCTTCCCGTTTCCTGGAGACATCTCATGCACGACGAAAGCCGCCGGATCGAGGAGCGCGTGCAGCGCCTTCACGACCAGCGCATCAAGACCGCGATCTACGCGGCCACCGTCCCCTTCGAGGTGGAGGCCTGGCAGGCCCCGGGGGAGCCGGTCCCGTTCGAGGAGGCCGCGGCCGCCTCGTACGCGCCCTTCGTGATGGGCACCCCGTGGGGCCCGCCCTGGGGCACCACGTGGTTCCGCATGCGCGGACAGGTGCCCGAGGAGTGGGCGGGCCGCCGCGTCGAGGCCGTCATCGACCTCGGTTTCGTGGGCGACTGGCCCGGCAATCAGGCCGAGGCCCTCGTCCACCTCACGGACGGCACCCCGCTGAAGGCCGTCAACCCGCTCAACCAGTACGTGGCGATCGCCGACCCGGCGACCGGCGGCGAGACGGTCGAGTACCTGGTCGAGGCCGCCTCCAACCCGGACATCCTCGCCGACAACTTCTCGAAGACCACCCCGCTCGGCGACATCCTCACCGCCGGGGACAAGCCGCTCTACACCTTCCGCGGCGCCGACATCGCCATCCTCGACGAGGAGGTCTGGCACCTCGACCTCGACGTCCAGGTGCTGCGCGAGCTGATGCTGGAGCTCGGCGAGCACGACCCGCGCCGGCACGAGATCGCGCACGCGCTCGACCGGGCGATGGACCTGCTGGACCTGGACGACGTCTCCGGCTCCGCCGCCGCCGTGCGCGAAGCGCTGAAGCCGGTGCTGTCCAAGCCCGCGCATGCCAGCGCGCACACGATCTCCGGCGTCGGCCACGCCCACATCGACTCGGCCTGGCTCTGGCCGATCCGGGAGACCAAGCGCAAGACGTCCCGCACGTTCTCCAACGTCACGTCCCTGGCCGACGAGTACGACGACTTCATCTTCGCCTGCTCCCAGGCCCAGCAGTACGAGTGGGTGCGCGACAACTACCCCAAGGTGTGGGCCCGCATCCAGGAGTCGGTCAAGAAGGGCCAGTGGGCACCGGTCGGCGGCATGTGGGTCGAGGCCGACGGCAACCTGCCCGGCGGCGAGGCCGTCGCCCGCCAGTTCATCCACGGCAAGCGGTTCTTCATCGAGAACTTCGGCATCGAGACCAAGGGCGTGTGGCTGCCGGACTCCTTCGGCTACAACGCGGCCTACCCGCAGCTGGCCAAGCTCGCCGGCAACGAGTGGTTCCTCACCCAGAAGATCTCCTGGAACCAGACCAACAGGTTCCCCCACCACACCTTCTGGTGGGAGGGCATCGACGGCACCCGCATCTTCACCCACTTCCCGCCGGTCGACACCTACAACGCCCGCTTCAGCGGCGAGGAGATGTCCCGGGCGGTCCGCAACTACCGGGAGAAGGGCGGCGCCAGCCGCTCCCTGGCCCCCTTCGGCTGGGGCGACGGCGGTGGCGGCCCCACCCGCGAGATCATGGAGCGCGCCCGCAGGCTGGCGGACCTGGAGGGCTCCGCGAAGGTCGTCGTCGAACACCCCGACGAGTTCTTCGCCAAGGCCCGCGAGGAGTACCCGGACGCGCCCGTCTGGGTCGGAGAGCTCTACCTGGAGCTGCACCGCGCCACCTACACCTCCCAGGCCCGCACCAAGCAGGGCAACCGCCGCTCCGAGCACCTCCTGCGCGAGGCGGAACTGTGGGCGACCACGGCCGCGCTGCACGCGCGGGGCTACACGTACCCGTACGAGAAGCTGGACCGGCTCTGGAAGACGGTGCTGCTGCACCAGTTCCACGACATCCTGCCCGGCTCGTCCATCGCCTGGGTGCACCGGGAGGCCGAGGCCGAGTACGCCCGCGTCGCCCGCGAGCTCCAGGCGCTGACCGCCGAGGCGATGGCCGCGCTCGGCACCGGCGGGACCCGCGTCTTCAACACCAGCCCCTACGACCGTGCCGAGGTGGTCCGCACCGCCGACGGCGCACCGGTGTACGTGGAGGTGCCCGCGAGCGGCTCCGCGCCCCTCGTCGACGCCGAGCCCCCGCAGCCGGTGACGGTGAGCGGCCGGGTGCTCGACAACGGGCTGGTCCGGGTGGAGGTGGCCGAGGACGGCACCCTGTCGTCCGTCCGCGACCTGCGCGCCGACCGCGAGGTCCTGGCCGACCAGGGCAACCTGCTCCGCCTGCACACCGACCTGCCCAACTACTGGGACGCCTGGGACATCGACAAGCACTACAAGAACCGCTACACGGACCTCCTGGACGCCTCGTGGGTCGCGGTCGTCGAGCAGGACCCGCTGGTCGGTGCGATCCGCGTCGAGCGGGCCTTCGGCAAAGGCTCGACGATCACCCAGACGATCACCGTCCGCGCGGGCAGCCCCCGGATCGACATCGAGACGGACATCGACTGGCACGAGAGCGAGAAGATCCTCAAGGCGGCCTTCCCGGTCGACATCCGCGCCCCGCACTCCTCCGCCGAGATCCAGTTCGGCCACATCCAGCGGCCCACGCACACCAACACCAGCTGGGAGGCGGCCCGCTTCGAGGTCTCCGGCCACCGCTGGGTGCACATCGGCGAACCCGGCTACGGCGTCGCGGTCATCAACGACTCGACGTACGGCCACGACGTCTCCCGCACGGTGCGCGAGGACGGCGGCACCACGACCACCGTCCGCCTCAGCCTGGTCCGCGCCCCGCGCATCCCGGACCCCGAGGCCGACCAGGGCCGCCACCGCTTCACCTACTCGCTGCTGCCGGGCGCGAGCATCGAGGACGCCGTCGCCGAGGGCTACGCCCTCAACCTCCCGCTCCGGGTGGCCGACGCGGCCGGCGCCCCCGCACCGGTCGTCTCCACCGAGGGCGAGGGCGTGACGGTGGAGGCGGTCAAGCTCGCCGACGACGCCTCCGGCGACGTGGTCGTACGGCTCTACGAGTCCCGTGGCGGCCGGGCCCAGGGCGTCCTGCGCACCGGCTTCCCGCTCGTCGGTGCGCACATCACCGACCTGCTGGAGCGACCGCTGGAGGAAACGCGCGTGGACGGCGACGGCGGTGTCCCCGTCGAACTGCGGCCCTTCCAGATCCTGACACTGCGGCTGCGCAGGGGCTGACCCATGGCCGTGCAACCCTGGTTCACCGACGCCAAGCTGGGGATCTTCATCCACTGGGGCGTCTACGCCGTCGACGGCGTCCAGGAGTCCTGGTCGTTCTACGACGGCATCGTCCCCTACGACCGGTACATGTCCCAGTTCGACCGCTTCACGGCCTCCCGCTACGACCCGCGCGACTGGGCGAGGCTCTTCGCGCGGGCCGGCGCGAAGTACGCCGTGCTGACCAGCCGCCACCACGACGGCGTCGCCCTGTGGGACACGGCGTACGGCGACCTGAACGTGGGCCGCGACCTCATCGGCGGCTACGCCGACGCCCTGCGCGAGCAGGGCCTCAAGGTCGGGCTCTACTACTCGCACTCGGACTGGAGCCACCCCGACTACGCCTCCACGCGCAAGCCGGACCGCCCACCGGAGCTGGAGGACAACCGCTACTCGGAGGCCGCCGCCGAGGACGAGGACCTGGAGGCCTGGGAGAGGTTCCTCGCCTATCGCGACGGTCAGGTAGGGGAGCTGGCGGCACGTTACAAGCCCGACCTGCTGTGGTTCGACGGCGAGTGGGACCGCAGCGAGGAACAGTGGCGCATCCCCGAACTCGCCGCCCTCGTCCGCTCCGAGGTGCCGGACGTCGTCTTCAACGCCCGCATGCTCGGCGAGGGCGACTACGCGACGCCGGAACAGGGCGCCCCGGTCGTCCCGCCCGAGGGCCCCTGGGAGCTGTGCCTGACGATCAACGACTCCTGGGGCCACCAGCACCACGACCACAACCACAAGTCGGTCGACCAGCTGATCCGCTACTTCACCGAGACCATCGGCGGCGGAGGCAACCTGCTGCTCAGCGTCGGCCCACGGGAGGACGGCACGATTCCGGCCGAGCAGGCGGAGCGGCTGGAAGGGCTCGGCGACTGGATCGCCGGGCACGCGGAGGCGGTGTACGGCACCGAACGAGGACTCCCGCCGGGCCACCACTACGGCCCGAGCACCCTCTCCAAGGACCGCCGCACCCTCTACCTGATCCTCTTCGACGCCCCACGCGCCGAGATCAACGTGCGCGGCCTCATCGGGAAAGTGCGCAGGGCTTCGGTGCTCGGCAGCGGCACGGAACTGGCCCACCGTGTCACCGGCGGCCTCCACGACACCCCGGGCGTCCTGTGGATCGAGCCTCCCGCCGCGCCGGACCTCGACCCGCACGCCACCGTGCTGGCCGTCGAACTGGAAGGGGAACTGGAGCTGTATCGCGGAGCCGGCCGATTCTGACGAAAGTTTAAGAAACGGGTAAGTGGCCTGCTCACGGGCGGTATGTGGACGCCCGTGAGCACGCCCGTTCGCCTTCCGGACATCTGAAGTTCGCCCGTTCCCCCTGGGATGCGGAATGCACAACGCGAACGAAAGGTGTCACCGTGCGAGACCCGCGTATGGCTGCGATCGGCAAGGGCCTGAAGCGTCGCGGAAGGCTGGTGATGCAGGCGGTCAGTCCACCGCGCCGGAAACTCGACGCCATCCCCGCCCCCCGCCCGGCCGCCGACACCTACACCGCCCCGCCCGCCCCCCGGCTGGTGGACTCTCCGGTCTTCGTGCTGTCGTCGGTGCGCTCCGGTTCGACTCTGCTGCGCGTCCTGCTCAACAGCCACAGCCGCATCCGCGCCCCGCACGAGATGCACCTGCGCACCGTGCACGTCAACCTCTCCCGCGACTTCACCGCGGACGCCATGCGGGCGCTCCACCTCGACAAGGACGAGCTGGAACACGTGCTGTGGGACCGGGTGCTGCACCTGGAGCTCACCCGCAGCGGCAAGGACGTCATCGTCGACAAGACCCCGCCGAACACCCTCATCTGGCCCCGGTTGCACCGGTGTTGGCCGAACGCCCGCTACATCCTGCTGCTCCGCCACCCCGGCGCGGTCGTCACGTCCCTCACCGACCGCCGCGCCGAGCCCGATCACGAAGCCGTCCGCGCGGAAGTCCTCGGTTACAGCGAGAAGCTGGAGGAGGCCCGCCTGAACCTCGACCCCCATGTGATCACCTACGAGGAGCTCACCGCCGCGCCGGAGAAGGTCACCCGGGGCATCTGCGACCACCTCGGTGTGCCCTGGGAGCCCGGCATGCTCGACTACGGCAGCAAGGACCACGGCACCTTCCGCCCCCAGCTCGGCGACTGGTCCAGCACCATCAAGTCCGGCCGCATCCAGTCGGCCCGCTCCGCCGACCCGGGCGTCGAACTCCCCCACGCCTGAGGGAACTGGCCCAGGCGTGGGGGTACAGGGACTAGAGCGGCACAGGGGCTAGAGAGGCAGGGCCTCGACCGTGGCCTGCGGGGCCGCCGTGCCTACGGAGCCGGCCGACACCGCGGGCAGCGGCTGTTGGTCGGTCGCGTCCGCTCGCTGCTCCGTCGCCTCCGGCCGCTGGTGCGGCAGCTGCACCGGCCGCAGCGGACGCGGCCCCGACACCACCGTGTAGTCCTGGCCAAGGAACGGCGGGACCACCACGCCCGGGTCCTCGCCGAGCGCCAGCTGGACGGCGGCCCAGGGGGCGTTGACACCGCACAGGGACAGCTGGTGCAGGCCGCCGGCCGGGCGGGTGTTGACGTCCATCAGGACCGGCCGGTCGCCGAACATCCGGAACTGGATGTTGGACAGGTAGTGAAGACCGAAGCCCTCCGCGATCCGCCGGGCCGGGTCCAGCCACTGCTCGTGCAGCGTGAAGCCCCGGCGGCGCCCGTTCTTGGTGCGGCCGATGGCCAGCCGGACCCGGTTGTCCGGACCGGTCAGGCAGTCCACCGACACCTCGGGCTGCTCCAGGCGCGGCATCACCAGCCAGTCGACCGGCTCCTCGGCCCGCCGCAGCGCCTCCAGCACCAGGTCGAACGGCACGTACGGGCTCGGGAAGCCGCTCAGGTGCGTCAGCGAGAAGGGCGAGCGCGTGATCACGCGGAAGCCCACCCCGCCCGCCCCGGACGCCGGCTTGAAACACGCCTTGTGCCCCGCGGCCTCCAACTCCTCGACGGCCGCGACGAGTTCGTCACTGGACCGGACCCGCCACCACGGCGGCACCGGCACGCCGATCGCCTGGACCGCCTCGTAGGCGATCACCTTGTCCTGGAAGACGGCCACCGCCTCGGGCGGCGGTGCCAGCACCGCCGTGCCGGCCGCCTCGAACTCGGCGCGGTGCGCCACGATCGCCGACTGGTGCAGCCGGGGCACGAACACGTCGATACCGCGCCGCGCGCACTGGTCCAGCGCGTACTCGACGTACCCGGCGGGGGAGAGGTTCTCGGGTTCCAGCTCGGCGGTGTCGGCGGCGGCCAGCACGGGGGAGTCGGAGTCGCCGTGCGTCGCATGGATCTCGACGGCCCGGTCGCTGGGATTTCTCCGCAGCTGATCCATGAAGAACACGTTCTCCGCGTACGTGCGGTTGAGCCAGACGCGTACGCGAGAGACCATGCAGGCCGCCTTTCACGGTTCGCGGGCAGGGCTCAGCAGCCCGTGCCCGGGCAGGATGATTGGAGGGTCACCAAACCGCCCCTTGAGAGGGAAGTTCTTAGCGGTGGTGTTGGGGCAGATCATACGGCTTCGGCGGGCCGTGTCGTGCAACACGCGGGTTACGGATTTGCGATCACGGCCGTCCGGCCGCCCTTGTCGTCCGGCCCGGTGATGTGATCTCGTGGTGGCGTTCGCGTTCGGGCGCGCGGAAGGGGGGCGAGGGGTGACGTCGACGGCCGGTGACGCCGCACACCTCCTGGCCATCAGCGATCTGCACATCGGCTACCCGGAGAACCGCGCGCTGGTCGAGCGGATGCGGCCCGGGACGGACGACGACTGGCTGCTCGTGGCCGGGGACGTCGCCGAGACCGTGGCCGACGTCCGCTGGACCCTCGAGACGCTCGCCGGCCGCTTCCGCAAGGTCGTCTGGGTGCCCGGGAACCACGAGCTGTGGACCCATCCGAGCGACCCCGTCACCCTGCGCGGCGTCGCCCGATACGACCACCTGGTCGAGCTGTGCCGGGACCTCGGCGTGATCACACCGGAGGACCCCTACCCCGTCTGGGACGGCCCCGGCGGCCCCGTGGCCGTCGCCCCGCTGTTCCTGCTGTACGACTACTCCTTCCTGCCCTTGGGATGCGCGACCAAGGAGCAGGGCCTGGAGTACGCCCAGGGCACGGGGATCGTGTGCACCGACGAGTACCTGCTGCACCCCGACCCGTACCCGAGCCGGGAGGCCTGGTGCCGGGCCCGGGTCGCCGAGACCGAACGCAGACTCGCCGAACTGCCCGACGGCCTGCCCGTGATCCCCGTCAACCACTACCCGCTGCACCGGCATCCGACGGACGTGCTGTGGCACCCCGAGTTCGCCATGTGGTGCGGCACCGGCCTGACCGCCGACTGGCACCGCAGGTTCCGCGTCCACACGATGGTCTACGGCCATCTGCACATCCCGCGTACGACCTGGCACGAGGGCGTGCGCTTCGAGGAGGTGTCGGTGGGCTACCCCCGCGAGTGGCGCAAGCGGGCCGGGGAGCCGGGGCGGCTGCGGCGCATCCTGCCGAGGGAGGACGAGGAGCGGTGATCGAGGAACTGCTGCCACCGACGGTCGTGACCGTGGAGGCGTACGGCCACGAGGGCGCGGACGCCCCGCTGTATCCCGAGGAGGCGGCGCTCATGACGCGGGCGGTCGCCAAGCGGCGCCGGGAGTTCGCCGCCGTCCGCTCCTGTGCCCGCCGTGCCATGGAGAAGCTCGGCGTGCCGCCGCAGCCGATCCTGCCCGGGGAACGCGGCGCCCCGGGCTGGCCGGCCGGGCTGGCCGGCAGCATGACCCACTGCGACGACTACTGCGCCGCCGCACTGGTCCGCGCCACCGACCTGGCCTCCGTCGGCATCGACGCCGAGGTCCACGGGCCGCTGCCCGAGGGCGTCCTGCCCGCCGTGTCCCTGCCGGCCGAGGCCGAGCGCCTGCGGCGGCTGGCGGCACAGAGCCCCGACGTCCACTGGGACCGGCTGCTGTTCAGCGCGAAGGAGTCCGTCTACAAGGCGTGGTTCCCCCTCACCGGCCGATGGCTGGACTTCACGGAGGCCGACATCGAGATCGCCGCCGGCCGCGGCGAACGTCCACGCGGCACCTTCCGCGCCACGCTCCTCGTCCCCGGCCCCCAGGTCGGCAACCGCCGCCTCGCCCATTTCGACGGCCACTGGACCGCCGACCGCGGCCTGATCGCGACGGCGGTCGCCGTACCGCACGACTGAGACCGGCGATCAGGCTGATCGGTTCGGTCGTTCATCGGCCGTAGGCTCAGGGCCCCGGCTTGGGGCACCAGTTCTGGAGGAGTCGGAAGAACGTCTCCTCGTTGCCGGTCAGGCCTGCTTGTTCGAGGGCCTCTTCCGCCTCGGCGAGGACGCTGGGCGGGACGACCGGGGGGCGGTGGGTGCCGGGCGGGCCGGGCTCCAGGTCGAAGGCGGCACGGACGGTGCGCAGCAGCCGCAGATAGGCCTGGACGGCGGTGCGTTCGCGGTCGGTCAGTACGGCGGTGGGCATCGGTCGGCTCTCCCCGTGTCGGAGTCATCGGTCACGCCCGCACGCAAGGGGCGCACCTCCAGCTTGCCGTCCACCACTGACAATCCGGCCCGTTTCAGCCCGGGGCCACCCGACCCGCGTCAGCCCTGCGGCCCCGGATACCCCAGCGACGCCTCGATCCGTCCCGCCAGATGGTCCCGCTGCACCGGCCCCCGGGACGACGAACCCGCCAGCCACGCCCGGCACCTGCTGGCCAGCAGCAGGCCGAAGCTCTCGGCCTCCTTCTCGTCGTCGAGGTCGAAGCGGGTACGCGCGGCGACCTTCAGCACCGTCGCCTGGAGGTCGGCGTCGTCGTGGAGCAGCCGGGCCGCGACGGTTGCGCCCTCGACGTGGTGGGAGCAGTGCCCCGCCTTCATGTGCCACAGCTCGTGGCCCAGGATCACCAACTGGTGGTCCGGAGCCGTGCGTTCCTCGATCACGACGAGGTCCTGCTCGGCCATGTCGAGCCACAGCCCGCTCGCGGTGCCGGGCGGGAAGGCGGCCGTGCGGAAGTGGACGGGGCGGCCCCGGCGTCTGCTCATGGCGTCGCACAGCGCGGCGTACAGCTCCTCGGGCCGTGCCGGCGCGGGGAGGGTCAGCTCCGCGACCAGTTCGCCGCACAGGCGGCGCATTTCCCTACCGATGCCCACAGTTCTCCCCACGGTCACGACTCGGGCCGCTTGACGCTCTCCAGGAGCATGTCCAGCCACTCCGCCACCTTGTCGCGGTGCTGGTCGGTGGGCAGCTGCGCGGCCCGCCAGGCGATGCCGCGCACGCCGTGGTCCTGCAACAGCCGCTCCAGCGGGTCGTCGGCCGCCGCGGCCGCTTTCCGATCGCGGTCGGCGAGCTTCTGGAGCAGCTCCTGCTCGGTGTGCTGGAGGGCGCTCACCAGTGCCTCGGGGTCCTCGGCCGTGAGGAAACCGGCATGCACCCGGAAGAACCGCTGGAGGGCGTCGCAGTGCTCCATGGTCGGCCGCCGGTCACCGTTGATGAGGGCGCCGGCCTGCTGCCGGGACATGCCCGCGCCGTCGGCGATCTCCTGCTGGGTGTACTTGCGGCCGTTGGGCTTGAGCCTGGTCCGGCGCAGCAGGTCCAGGCGCTGGAGGAACCGGGCCTGCACATCGGGCTCGCCCGGCCTGGCCACCGAGCAGGGCCTTGACCACGGGCTCCGGGACGCCGGAGGCGACGGACAGCCGGCCGATGTCGAAGACCTCGGCGTGCGGCACGCCGAGCCGGTCGGCGAGCGCGGTGACACGGGAGGTGACGGCCGCCAGCACGGCCGTCGGCGTGGCGCCCGGACCTTCGACGAAGCCACCCGTCACCGACAGATCTCCTACGTCTCTCACAGGCTTCTCACAAGTGGATGCCGTGACCTACCCCCGGCGTGAACTTCCCGGAGCGTAGCCGGTGGTTCGAACTCACATCCAGGTCTCGCCACAACTGTGGCCAATTTCAGCCGTCAACAGGCATGAAATGCCACGATAGTTGACACGCCTCAACTCGGGGCAGCAGGATCGGGGCGCCGCGTCAAGGCCGCACAGGCAAGAGGGGTGACCTCCCGATGGCATATCAGGCAGGAGGGCAGCGGCCGGTACCGCGGCCCGTCCCCGAGACTTCCGATGTCCAGGCCTACCTGGAGGACTACACCGGGCTTCTGGAGTCCGTCTCCTTCCCCTCGCTCGTCGTCGACCACTGCTGGGACGTGGTGCTCACCAACAGCGCGTTCCGGTCACTTTTCGGCGGCGTCGGTCCGCACCCGACGGCCATGCCGGGCGACAACTTCCTCAGGTTCGTGCTGTTCCACCCCGACGCTCCCACGGTGCTCGGCGAGCACGAGGCGAGCTGGTGCCTGCCGATGCTCGCGCACTTCGCCCGGACCGTGGAGAGCCACGGCCCCGACCACGGGCTCCAGGCCATCCGCCGCGACATCGCCCAGGACCCGATCATGGAGGCCGCCTACCGGCACGGCCTGCCGCACTGGATCCGCTCGGTCGGCGAGAGCGCCGTCGAACAGGACGGTGCCGTACGGCCGCTGCTGCACCCGGATCCGCGCTGGGGCGCCACCGACTGCCGGATCGTCGTCGAGACGTCCAGGACGCTCGAGGAACTGGGCTGCGCCCGGCTCACGTTCGTGCTGCGCGAGGCCCGCCGCACCCCGTCCCGGGACCGCCGGACACGCCGTACCGCCTCCCATCTGAGGGTCGTCCCGGCGGCCGACTGAGCCCTGCTCGTTCCCCGCACCTCCTGTGGCCGTCCCATTCCCAAAGAGTGTGGTGTGTGACATAGTACTGGCGTGAGCGAGCCGCTGACCTGCGATGTCGTGGTGGTCGGAGCCGGAGTCGTGGGCGCCGCCTGCGCCCTGTACGCGGCCCGCGCGGGCCTGGACACCGTCGTGGTGGACCGGGGCCCGGTGGCCGGCGGTACGACCGGCGCGGGGGAGGGCAACCTCCTCGTCTCCGACAAGGAACCCGGACCCGAGCTCGACCTGGCCCTGCTGTCCGCCCGGTTGTGGGCCGAACTGGCCGAGGAAGGGCTGGGGAAGGCGGTCGAGTACCAGGCCAAGGGCGGGGTCGTCGTCGCCGGCACCGGCGAAGCGCTGGCCGGGCTGGAGAGGCTCGCCGCCGGGCAGCGCGCGGCCGGGGTCGAGGCGGTCCCGGTGCCGCCCGACCGGCTCGTCGACCTGGAGCCGTATCTGGCCCCCGGCCTCGCGGGCGGCGTGCACTACCCGCAGGACGCCCAGGTGATGCCCGCCCTGGCGGCGGCGCACCTGCTGCGCGCCTCGCACGCCCGGCTGTTCACCGGCCGTGAGATGACCGGGGTGCTGCGCGGCCCCGACGGCGCGGTGCGCGGAGTGCGCACCGACCGGGGCGACATCCACGCCCCGGCGGTCGTCAACGCGTCCGGCACCTGGGGCGGCGAGGTGGCGGCCCGCGCCGGGGTGTCGCTGCCGGTGCTGCCCCGGCGCGGTTTCGTCCTGGTCACCGAGCCGCTGCCGCCCCGTGTCCGGCACAAGGTGTACGCCGCCGACTACGTGGCCGACGTCGCCAGCGACTCGGCGGCCCTCCAGACCTCGCCGGTCGTCGAGGGCACATCCGCCGGGCCGGTCCTCATCGGCGCCAGCCGCGAACGGGTCGGCTTCGACCGGTCGTTGTCGCTCCCGGCGCTGCGGGCGCTGGCGGCGGGCGCGACGCGGCTCTTCCCGTTCCTCGCCGGAGTCCGGGCCATGCGGACGTACGCGGGCTTCCGGCCGTATCTGCCGGACCATCTGCCCGCGATCGGCCCCGACCCCCGGGCGCCCGGACTCCTGCACGCCTGCGGGCACGAGGGGGCGGGCATCGGCCTCGCCACCGGCACCGGACAGTTGATCGCCCGGGTGCTGACCGGGCGGACGCCCGGCCTGGACCTCTCCCCGTTCCGGCCCGACCGCTTTCCCGAGGGGGCCGGGTGAATCCACTGGAGCTGGCGGGGGCCAGGCCCGGCCCCGCCTTCACGGTCATGTTCGACGGGCGGCCGGTCCGGGCGCTGCCCGGCCAGACGGTCGCCGCCGTGCTGTGGGCGGCGGGCGTCATGTCCTGGCGCGCCACCCGGGGCGAGGGCCGTCCGCGTGGGGTGTTCTGCGGGATCGGCGTCTGCTTCGACTGCCTCGTGACCGTCAACGACCGCCCCAACCAACGCGCCTGTCTGGTGCCGGTGCGGCCGGGTGACGTGATCTCCACTCAGGAGGGGACGGGCCATGGAGGGACGGGCCATGCGGGGGCGGACGACGAGCGGGCGGACGACGGGGGAGACGGTCATGCCGGATGAACTCGTCGTGATCGGCGCGGGACCGGCCGGGCTGGCCGCGTCGCTGGCGGCGAGCGCGCGCGGCACCCGGGTCGTGCTCGTCGACGCGGCGACGGAGACCGGCGGGCAGTTCTACCGGCAGCCCGCCGCCGGGCTAGGAGCCGGGCGACCCGAGGCGCTGCACCACCAGTGGCGGACCTGGGAGCGGCTGCGGGACGGCCTCGCCGCCAGCTCCGTACGCGTGCTGACCGATCATCACGTGTGGTGCGTCGAACAAAAGTCCGGCGGCTTCACCGTGCACGCGCTGCTCGCCCCGGAGCAGGAGGAGCCGGCCGAGGTGCACGCCCGTGCCGTGCTCCTGGCCACCGGCGGATATGAGCACGTGCTGCCCTTCCCCGGCTGGACCCTCCCGGGCGTCGTCACCGCAGGGGGCGCCCAGGCCATGCTCAAGGGCGGACTCGTGGTGCCGGGGCGCACAGCCGTCGTGGCCGGGACCGGGCCGCTGCTGCTGCCCGTGGCGGCCGGGCTCGCGGCGGCGGGCGTCGAGGTCGCCGGGCTCGTCGAGTCCACCGGCCCCGGGCGCCTTGCCCGCAACGCCGCGGCCCTGGCCGGCAAGCTCCCCGAGGGCGCCGGATACGCCGCGCGGCTGCTGCGTCACCGCGTGCCGGTCCTGGCCCGCCACACCGTCGTCCGCGCCCACGGCGACGACCGGCTGACCGGCGTCACGGTCGCCGCCCTCGACACCGCCGGGCGCGTCCGGCCCGGCACCGAGCGGCAGTTGCCCTGCGACACCCTGGCCGTCGGTCACGGCATGCTCCCGCACACCGACCTGGCGGAGGGCCTCGGCTGCCGCCTGGACGGGCTCGCAGTGGCCGTCGACGCCGAGCAGCGCACGGACGTCCCCGGCGTGTGGGCGGCCGGGGAGTCCACCGGTATCGGCGGCGCGGCCCTCGCCCTCGCCGAGGGGCACATCGCCGGGTGCTCCGCCGCCGCCCACCTGCGCGGCACCGCCCCCGACCCGGCCCCCGCCGCCCTCAGGGCCCGTACACGGCTCAGGAGTTCCGCAGCCGCTCTCGACGCCGCGTACGCGCCGCCCGCGCGCTGGCCCGAGCAGGTCACCGACGACACCGTGGTCTGCCGCTGCGAGGAGGTCACCGCCGGTGCCGTGCGCGACGCCCTGGACCTCGGAGCGGGCGACGAGCGCACCGTGAAGCTGCTGACCCGGGCCGGAATGGGCTGGTGCCAGGGCCGGATGTGCCAGGTGGCCGTCGCGGGGCTCGCCGGCTGCCCGCCCGCCCCGTCCCGAAGGCCGTTCGCCCGTCCCGTACCGCTCGGCGTCCTCGCACGGCAACACACCCAGGAGGAACTGTCATGACCGACCACCGCCCCTGGCACGGCGTCCTCGTCGCCACCGCGCTCCCGCTGAACGACGACCTCTCCGTGAACTACGACCAGTACGCCGAGCACTGCGCCTGGCTGGTCGAGAACGGCTGCGACGGCGTCGTGCCGAACGGCTCCCTCGGCGAGTACCAGGTGCTCACCCCCGAGGAGCGCGCCCGGGTCGTCGAGACGGCCGTCGCCGCGATCGGCGGGCAGCGCGTCATGCCCGGCGTCGCCGCGTACGGGTCCGCCGAGTCCCGGCGCTGGGCCGAGCAGGCGGGCGATGCGGGCTGCCGGGCGGTGATGCTGCTTCCGCCGAACGCCTACCGCGCCGACGAGCGTTCCGTCCTCGCCCACTACGCCGAGGTCGCGAAGGCGGGCCTGCCGGTCGTCGCGTACAACAACCCGATCGACACCAAGGTCGACCTCGTGCCGGAGCTGCTCGCCCGACTGCACGGCGAGGGGTACATCCGGGCGGTGAAGGAGTTCTCCGGAGACGTCCGCAGGGCCTACCGTATCGCCGAACTCGCCCCCGAGCTCGACCTGTTGATCGGCGCGGACGACGTCCTGCTGGAGCTGGCCGTCGCGGGCGCCAAGGGCTGGGTGGCGGGCTACCCGAACGCGTTGCCGCAGTCCTCGGTCGAGCTGTACCACGCGGCCGTCGACGGCGACCTCGACACCGCGCGGTCCCTGTACCGGCAGCTGCACCCGCTGCTGCGGTGGGACTCGCGGGTGGAGTTCGTCCAGGCCATCAAACTGTCCATGGACCTCGTCGGCCGCCACGGCGGACCCTGCCGCCCGCCGCGCATGCCACTGTTGCCCGAGCAGGAGGTAACCGTCCGAGCCGCCACCGAGAAGGCCGTAGCGGCCGGATTGTCGTAGGGATCATGCGCAGCAAACTCGTCCTGCACGCCGTCGACTCGCACACCGAGGGCATGCCGACCCGTGTGATCACCGGCGGTATCGGTACCATCCCCGGCGCCACCATGAACGAGCGGCGGCTGTGGTTCCGCGAACACCGCGACGACGTCAAGCGGTTGCTGATGAACGAGCCGCGCGGCCACTCCGCCATGAGCGGCGCCATCCTCCAGCCGCCGACCCGGCTCGACTGCGACTGGGGCGTCGTCTACATCGAGGTCTCCGGCTATCTGCCGATGTGCGGGCACGGCACGATCGGCGTGGCGACCGTGCTCGTCGAGACGGGCATGGTCGAGGTCACCGAGCCGGTCACCACCATCCGGCTCGACACTCCGGCGGGCCCGGTCGTCGCCGAGGTGGCCGTGGCGGACGGCGCCGCCACGTCCGTCACCCTCCGGAACGTGCCCTCCTTCGCCGTCGGCCTCGACCGCAAGGCCACCCTCGCCGACGGCCGGACGGTGACGTACGACCTCGCCTTCGGCGGCAACTTCTACGCCGTCCTGCCGCTGGAGCGGTTCGGCCTGCCCTTCGACCGGTCCCGCAAGGACGACATCCTCAGGGCCGGTTTGGCCCTCATGGCCGCCGTCAACGCCGAGGACCCGCCCGTCCACCCGGAGGACCCGTCCATCCACGGCCTCCACCACGTCTACCTGGCCGCCCCCGGCTCGACCGCCCGCCACTCCCGGCACGCCATGGCCATCCACCCCGGCTGGTTCGACCGCTCGCCGTGCGGCACGGGCACCAGTGCCCGCATGGCACAGTTGCACGCGCGCGGCGAACTCCCGCTGCACACCGAGTTCGTGAACGAGTCCTTCATCGGCACCCGGTTCACCGGCAGACTGCTCGGCACCACCGAGGTGGCCGGCCGCCCGGCCGTGCTGCCCAGCTTCTCCGGACGCGCCTGGATCACCGGCACCGCGCAGTATCTGCTGGACCCCGAGGACCCGTTCCCGGCGGGGTTCGTCCTGTAAGACCGTCACGCCCCCGGGAGGAACACCCTCATGCCCCCGCCGCACACCCCCGCCCTGCCCGTGCTGGGCAGCAGGAAACCCAGCCACCGGGAGCGGGTCGCGGACGCGCTGCGGGCCGCCCTGATCGCCGGCGAACTGCTCCCCGGCGAGGTCTACTCGGCCCCCGGCCTCGCCGCCCGCTTCGGCGTCTCCGCCACCCCCGTGCGCGAGGCCCTGCTCGACCTCGCCAAGGAGGGCCTCGTCGACACCGTGCCCAACAAGGGCTTCCGCGTCACGGCCGTCTCCGAGAAGCAACTCGACGAGTACACCCACATCCGGGCGCTGATCGAGATCCCCACGACGGCGGGCATCGCGGCCACGGCCGACCCGGTGGCGCTGGAGGCGCTCCGCCCGGTCGCCCAGGAGATCGTCACCTCCGCGTCGGCCGGCGACCTCATCGCCTACGTCGAGGCCGACCTGCGTTTCCACCTCGGCCTGCTGGCCCTCGCCGGCAACGACCATCTCGTCGACGTCGTACGGGACCTCAGACGCCGCTCCCGGCTGTACGGACTGACCGCGCTCGCCGAACAGGGACGGCTGGAGGCGTCGGCGGAGGAACACCTGGAGATCCTGGACGCGCTGCTCGCCCGGGACGAGGAGGCCGTACGGGCGGTGATGACCCGGCACCTCGGGCACGTCCGGGGCCTGTGGGCACGTGCCCGCCCGAAGGCCGATGAAGATCTTGGTGAGGGGCTGTCCGGCCGGAGGCTGGATGGCCCCTCACCAAGATCTTCACCAGCCTTCTAGTGTGGTGCGCCCGAAATCTCGGGCTTAAGTTTCTTCCTGGTTTTTGTTGGCTGGCGGAGTGACTTTGGTGAGGTAGTCGGCGAGTGAGTTGAGGATCTCGTCGGCGGTCTTGGTCCAGGTGAAGGGCCGCGGATTCTCGTTCCAGGTGTCGATCCACGCGGTGATGTCGTCCTCCAGGGCCTTCACGGAGGTGTGGACGCCCCGACGGATGAGTTTGTCGGTCAACAGGCCGAACCACCGCTCGACCTGGTTCATCCAGGAGGAGCCGGTCGGAGTGAAGTGGACGTGGAACCGGGGGTGTTTGCTGAGCCACGTCCTGATCTCGGCGGTGTTGTGGGTGGCGTAGTTGTCACAGACCAGATGGACGTCGAGGCCGGCCGGTACCGCTTTGTCGATCGTGACCAGGAACTTCTTGAACTCGATCGCCCGGTGGCGGCGGTGCAGTGCCGATATGACGGTGCCGTCGGCGATGTTGAAGGCGGCGAACAGGCTGGTGATGCCGTGCCGTAGGTAGTCGTGGGTGCGCCGCTCGGGCATGCCCGGCATCATCGGCAGCACCGGCTGCGAGCGGTCCAGCGCCTGAATCTGGCTCTTCTCGTCCACGCACAGAACCACCGCCTTCTCCGGCGGGTGGTGATACAGGCCGACGACGTCGACGACCTTCGCGACGAACTGCGGATCGGTGGAGAGCTTGAAGGCATCCTGCAGGTGCGGCTTGAGGTCGAACCGCTTCCAGATCCGCCCGATGGTGGACTTCGACAGCCCGGTGCGCTCGGCCATCGAAGTCCGCGACCAGTGCGTGTCCTTACCTGGCGTGGATTCCAGCGTCGCGATGACCACGTCCTCGACCTGGTCGAGCAGGATCGAGGGCGGCCTGCCGGGCCGCGGCTCGTCGACCAGCCCGTCCAGCCGCCGCTTGACGAACCGGGCCCGCCAGCGGCTCACCGACTGCTCGCGCACCCCCAGTTCGGCCGCCACCTGCTTGTTCGTCCCGCCCTCCGCGCACAGCAGCACGATTCTCGCGCGCAGAGCCAGGAACTGCGCGGTCTTGGCGCGCCTCGCCCAACGCGTCAGCTGAGCCCGTTCGTCATCACTGAGCACCAGCTCCGACTTGCGCCTGCCGGCCGCGGCTCATCTGCAAGTCCGGCCATCCGCCGGGCAGCAAACCGCGACCGCCACTTCCTCACCGTGTCCGCGGTTACCTTGAACTCCGCCGCCACACGCGTATTCGGCTTCCCGTCCGCGCACGCCAAGACGATGCGTGCCCGCTCGACAAGACGGGGCGCCACCGCCCCGCCCGCCCAGCGCAGCAACTCGGCGCGCTCCTCATCGGACAGCACAACTTCGACGGCACGAGGACCCCGAGACATGAAAACAGGCTACAGACTTAAGCCCGAGATTTCGGGCTTAAGTCTGTAGATCCAGCGCAGGCCTGAGCCTCTACCAGGTCGTCCGTGAACTGCAGACACTCCTCGCCACCTGGACCGGCGCCTGCCCCACCTGTCACCGCGACATACCCACACCCATACGAACCCGACCAAGCCCTACTAGTACCAGGCGGTCTCGGCCAGGCGCTGGTTGTCGCAGAACAGCACCGCCTTGCTCTGCCGGCCGTTGAGGTTGTTGATCACCTTGGTGTAGGCGTAGTTGATGCCCGGGTCGACCGTTTCGAGCACCCACACGATCCCGGAATTGGTGAGGCGGTTGCTGTGTGCGGCGCAGCCCTGGGGCGCGTTCTCTATGCGGGCGAACGAGCCGCAGCCGGGGCTGTAGAAGTACTTCAGGGTGATGGTGCGCCCACCGTAGACCGCCGTCTTCGTCGCCCCGCCGGGCACGCTGGGCTGGTAGTAGCTCCCCGAGCAGGAGGTCTGCTCGGGGTAGAGGCCCTCGTTGGGGAGCGTGCCGTAGCCAGCGCTCTGGATGGGGGCCGCCTGGGCCTGGAGCGGCGTCAGCGCCGCCAGGCCGAACGCGAAGGCGACGCCGAGCAGCGCGCGCCACCCCCGGCGGCCGGTCCCCCGGTCGGTCCTTCTGTTCCGTTTTGAGATCACGTTCGTCTTCCTCCTAGAGATCGAGGTCGCGAGGTGTCGCCGGGCCGTTTTCCAGGCTGTTCGCCCACGTCGTGAGCCGCCAGGTATTTACAGGTCATCTCAATTTGGCGGGTCGGTAGCTGCCGGGCCCGTAGGCGTCGCTGAATCCACCCGCGAAGCGTTCAGCAACACTCCCATCGGCGATGCACCACGGGCAGAAGCGTCCGTTGACCTCGTGGGCGGTGTAGATGGTGGCCGTGTAGATCCAAGCCCGTGTTGCGCTTGCAGAGCCTGCTCCCCGAACCCGCGGGGAGCACGCGGCGCGTGTTGGGAGTGCTCGCTTTGCAGGTCCGTTCTCCAGGGGCGAATTGAGGCGTATGCCGGAATCGATGAAAGTGCTGTGTCCTGTTGACGTGACCGAGCGTCACCAGAGCTCGTTGACGGAGGGCCTGCCTCTAGCCCGAGATCGACGCATAGGGTGCTGCCGTGAGCAGCGAGAACAAGTATGCAGGCCGATTCCTCGGGGAGTTCCAGGAGCTTGAGCATGGCCGCACCGATGGGCCCTCACTGAGGGATTGCAGGCGAAGAGAGGGCGAGGCCTATGAGGCGGACCTCGTTCGCTACCTGCGTGCCGGCTCGGTGCTGGCCGCGACTACCTCAGGAGTCCACGATGTCCTCAGCCCCAGTAACGAGCTGATCGGCGGGCTGCATCTCCTCACCGACGGTGAGTGGTTCTGGTACACGGACCTGGCGCACTACGTCGAGCACTACCACGTTCCACTGGAAGCCCGGTTCGTCGACCACGCACGTGGCCGTGGCTGGACACCGGCTCAGCTGAGCGACGCCGAACTCGTCCGGATCGCCGACGCCTTCTTCCCCAACGATGGCCCTGTACCCGTTGTCATTGACGGCCCGCATTAGAGAGTGTCGGGGACGCCCAGCACCGGGGCCGCTCGACTCCGTGGCCGTAGGACGTGTGTGCCCAGTCGAACGGCTTTCGGATGACCGCAACCCCGTCACAGGAAGATCGACCGTCACACTGTGTACGGGAGCACAATAAGTGGACCGCTCGCGGGGATGGTCACACGGCCTCGGTAAAGGTGCCAGTGGTACCCACCTGCTTCCCCGCACGCGCGGGGACGGTCCCAGCAGCGCAACGTCGGGGTCCTGGCGGCCTTGTAGCCGGTGATCACCGCCGGATCGGCGTCGGGACCGCTGTCGTCGAGCCCGACGAATCCCAGGTCGGCGGTGGCTGCGCGGTCGGCGAGCTTGGTCATCTTCGCGCGCAGCGGTTCCAGCTTGCCGCGCACCGCCACCCGCAGGCCCAGCTCCTCGCCCACCACCCTGACCTGCACCGGGCCGTCGGCGGCCCGCACGATGGCCAGGATCCCGCGGTAGTCAGCGGGCAGGGCGGACTCGTCGGGAGTTTCGCTGCGGTGTGGGACCAGCAGAACCGCCTGGCCCGCCACCCGGGTGGGGGACCAGCAGAACCGCCTGTCCCGCCACCCTGGTGGGCGTCCGGGCGGCAGCCGCGGTGGCTTCCTGGGCGGCCCGGTCCTGCTCAGCCAGCCAGTTCAGGACCCGCTCGACGATCACAAGCTCCTCCCTTTCGGCCTGGACCTCCCGCAGCTGCTTGGCCAACTCCTCAGCGTGCTGCGCAGCACGGCCATGGCCTGCACGCGTTCTGCGTCCCCGGCCAGATTCCGGGCGGTCGCTGCCTGACGTTGGCGTCCAATCCGAAGTCCCGAGGACACAGGACGGTTCAAACCCGCCCGCGAGCCCTTCGACGAGCGCCCAGCAGCACTCGTAGCGAGCCCACCAACGGCGGTGATACGGACCCGCGCAGCAGCCGGGCGCCATGCGCGAGCGCCGCGTCCGCAGTGAGCAGCTCGATCTCGACGACTGCCTCCAACAACACGCCGTTGCGGCTCGCGGTCAGGGCGGGCAGTTCCTTGGCCGCCAGCAGGGAGGTGCGCGCCGCTTCGAGCTGACACTCCAACAATTCCCGTACGCCCGGTGATTCGCGCCCCTCTGTGAGGTCCTTCTCCGTCACCGAGAAGCGTGCCAGCGTTTCCGTCGGAATGCCCAGCCGCCCTTCCGCCAGGTCATCGGCGAGGTCGTTGATGAAGTCCAGCCGCTGGCTGCCGTCGATGAACATCCGGCACCCGGCCCGGAAGTCTTCGTCTTCGTGCTCCGGCCTCAGCAGGGACGCGACCAGCATGAACGCGGGCAGCGAGTAGGCGTCCACATACACCTGGTAGTCGGCCTCGGTGGCGAAGCCGGCGAACTCCAACTCGGCGGTGGCGGTGGCCAAGTACTCCTCAACCACCTCCCGCAGCCGCGGGTACGCCGCCGTGGTATGCAGCAGCGTACGGATCAGCGGATCGTCGCTCACCCCGCTGTCCAGCGCCTTACGCACCTCCTGCTCCCACGACGCCCACGCCGACACTCGCTGTGGCTTCGGGCCGGTGTCCAGCAGGTAGTCCCCGTGATGCATCACTGCCGTCGCCGCCACCACATGGGGCAGCACCGCTTTCGGCAACAGCAGACGGGCCGCGAGGTATGAGGCACGTCTAAAACGCGCAACTGACTCCCGCTGGGCGCTGTAATCGCGCCGGAGCTCCGGCTCCCGTATCCCCGCAGCATCCAAGCTCTGATTCCAGGCACTCATGCGCCGATAGTAGGCAGGGTGGGCCTGCCGGTCAGCCAGCCCAGCCGATGTTACAGACCTCGATCGCGCCAGCGTGCGGCATGTAGTGGATCCAGCTTCTCTGCACCAAGTCAAGGCAGGCGAATTCTGAAGGCGGAGGCCGAGCAGACGTGGGGACCGTGATGCTGCCGTAGACCCGCGGCACCATCCACCAGGCGTACCGGGACGGCGGTGGAGGACCAGTTCAGCTCGCTCAGTCTGTCCTCAGCACCATCGGGCTCTGGACGACCCGTTACGTCGACGCCGCCGTCGCCCAGCTACCAGGTCGAGGGCCACGCGATCCGCGAGGAGGACATCACCCGGCCCTCCCCTCAGCACCGCAACCTGAACCTGCTCGGCCGCTACATTCACCGCCTCGACTCCGGTCGCCGGCGCCCTGCGCCGGCTGAGCGACGCGGACGCGCTCGAGCTGGACGAGAACGACGAAGGCGCGGACTGAACGCCTACATCGGGTGACGCGGGCATATCAGGTGGCCGGGTGCTCGGAAATCGCAAGTGCCGGTAGGGGAGCTGATGTCAGGCTGCCTGATCTGTCCGACTAAGCCTTGATTGATGCGGCCGACCTGGCGGCCTGCTCGATCTTCGCGCAGTAGGCTGCACGGGCTTCCTCGTCGAGCTGCTGCTCGGTGGGGAGTGCCTGGCCTGCCTCGAGCG
This sequence comes from Streptomyces sp. DG1A-41, assembly GCF_037055355.1. Classification (GTDB taxonomy): domain Bacteria; phylum Actinomycetota; class Actinomycetes; order Streptomycetales; family Streptomycetaceae; genus Streptomyces. Next base: position 7,995,247 of record NZ_CP146350.1, read on the forward strand.
GCGCGCTTCCCGGCGGGCCAGCTCGAGAACAGCAGCGGCAAGAGGACCGGGAGCGGGCAGGCGCCGGAGTGCGTCATCTGCCAGGCCCCGTTCCACGGCGACGTCCGCCGGCGGTGAATGCCTGCGATGCCAGAAGGAGGCCGCGGCGGCCTTCGAAGCCCTCAGCGCCCGACCGGGCCGCCCGCCGCCGACTGGGTGGACCTGGACGCGCAGACTGGCGAGGAGGCGCCACAGGGCCCGCAGGATGAGCCCGAGGTCGACCAGGAGACGGCCCGGCTGCGCGCCTTCTACGCCCGCCAGTTCGGCACTGGCGATCAGGTGGAGGCCTACTGCGGCGCGGCAGACGCAAACTCCTACGGCCCTCCCCCGTTCTGACGCAAGCGGCCCCGGACCACCTTCCGGGGCCGCCTCGCCCTGCTCGCCCTGGACTGTCGGCACCGTGTGGAGCCTGATCGGACTCTTCGTGAACCGCGATGCCTGGGGGCCTGTGGCGAGCATTGAACTCGAGCTGTACACCGACGATCCGCGTGAAGCGGCCGCACTGCGCGCCTACTGGACCCTCGCCGAGGATGGGGAGACGTGGGCGCAGACCGTCACGGCGATCCGCGACGAGTACGAGTTCACTCAGCGGGAGATGCAGGTTTTGGTCCAAGAAGGCGGCACGCTCGCTTGCACGAGGTGCGGTGCCCCGACTGCGGTGAACCGCAGGAAACCACCAGCCGCACCAACTACGCGGAGCTGCTGCGCCGCGGGAACGTCCTGTGCGCGGTCTGCAAGGCCGTGGTTGACGAGGCACGCCGGGAGGCCGCTCGCCAGCTGCAGGAGAAGCGCCAGGAAGCCCTGCGGGAGACCTTCCCCAAGGAGGAGTCGATCACCGCCCTCGACCAGTCGAGCCTCTTCGCCGACCGCAGCTTCTTCAGCAGCACCAGATGCAGCTGGTCCCACACGCCGGCCTCGTTCCACTCGGCCAGGCGCCGCCTGCAGGTCATCCCTGAGCCGAAGCCCAGCTCCTGGGGCAGGTACTCCCACTGGATCCCGGTGTGGAGCACGAACAGGATCCCGCACAACGCCTGGCGGTCGGGAACCCGCGGTCGGCCCGAGACCAGCTTCGGCCCCGGCTTGGGCAGCAACAACTCGATGAGCGACCACACTTACGTCCGACACGATCCACGGCCGCGACTGACGCTTCCCCACGATCCGCCCAACGAGCAGACAAACCTATGGTTACTTGATCAACAACTTTTGTTAGGAGCTATAAGGGGTCCTTGCGGAGAGATCTTGTTGTGGCACGGTGGAGACGTATGTGATCACGTGCTTTGTGGGGTGTGACCATGGCGCGGCGGAAGCCGTGGGAGGTCAGTGACGAGTTGTGGGCGGTGATCGAGCCGCTGCTGCCGAGGCATGAGCGGCGGTTCCGGTACCCGGGGCGCAAGCGGATCGATGACCGCAGGACGCTGCAGGGTGTGCTGTTCGTCCTCTACACCGGGATCCAGTGGGAGTACCCGCCGCAGGAGTTGGGGTTCGGTTCCGGGCCTACCCGCTGGCGGCGATTGGCTGAATGGCAGGAGGCCGGGGTGTGGGAGGAACTCCAGCGGGTGCTGCTGGACCGGTTGCGGTCGGCGGACCGCCTGGACTTCTCCCGCGTCACCGTTGATGCCTCGCACGTGCAGGCCAAGCGGGGGTGAAGCAGCGCAAAAGTGGGTCCGAGTCCGGTTGACCGCGCGCGGCCGGGCTCGAAGCACCACGTGCTGACCGAGGCGCACGGTATTTCGCTGCGGGTGTCGTTGACGGGCGGGCACCGCAACGACGTCACGCAGCTCCTGCCGCTGGTCGACAGCGTGCCGCCGGTGCGGGGCAAGCGGGGCCGGCCTCGGCGCAAGCCCCGGGCGTTGTATGCCGACCGTGGCTACGACCACGACATCTACCGCCGTCGTCTGCGCGAGCGCGGCATAGTCCCGAAGATCGCCCGGCGCGGCGAGCCGCACGGTTCAGGTCTGGCCGCATTTGGTGGATAGCGGAATCCGCCATCGCCTGGCTCCATGGCCCCCGCCGTTTACGGACCCGCTGGGAAACCCGAGACGACATGCACGACGCCTTCCTGGCCAGCCAGGTCGACGGCAAGGGCGTGGTGATGCGTCAGACTGGATCGTGCTGGTCGACGGCGCCCGCCACCAACGCGACCTGATCCAGGTCGACTTGGTGGCGGGCGCCGCATACGTCTGCACGTCCTGCTCGACTTCGTGCACGTTTGCCGAGTACTGCTGGACGGCAGCCCACGCCTTCTACCCTCCCGGCAGCCGCGAGGCCGAGACCTGGGCCGCGGACAAACTCACCGAGCCTCGCCGGGCATGCCGACCGCGCAGCCCAGGAAATGACTGCCCAGGCCGCAGCCGAACGGCTTCCCGCCACCCGTCGCGAGGCCGTCATGACCTGCCACCGCTACCTCACCGGCCACCTCGACCGGCTCCACTACGACATCGCCCTTACCGCCGGCTGGCCGATCGCCACCGGCGCCGTCGAAGGCGCCTGCCGCCGCCTGATCGCCGACCGCCACGACATGGCCGGCGCCCCGCTGGGGACTCGACGGAGCCGAAGCCGTCCTCCAACTGCGCGCATTGATCACGAACGGCGACTTCGAGGACTACTGGATCTTCCACACGGCCCGCGAACACCAACGCCTCTATGCCAGCCCCGACCAGCAGAACTACAGCCTCACCGCTTGGCCCCGACCATCACTTCAGAGGATCCGCAACCTATTCAGATCCAGCCCCGGAGGCGGGCGATGTGCGCGGCGCTGTGGCGGTTGGCGGCACCGAGCTTGGCGACGGCCTGGGAGAGATAGTTGCGTACGGTGCCGGGCGCCAGGGTGGCGCGGTGCGCGATCTCGCTGACGGTCGCACCGTCGGCGGCGAGCGCCAGGATGTCGGCCTCGCGGGCGGAGAGGGGGGAGTCGCCTGCGGCGATGGCATCCGCGGCGAGGGAGGGGTCGATATACCGGTTACCCGTATGGACGGTGCGGATGACGGTGGCGAGCTGGGCGGCGGAGACGGTTTTCGGGACGAAGCCCTTGACGCCCGCCTCCAGGGCCCGCTTCAGATGGCCGGGAAGCCCGTGGCTGGTGACGATGAGCGTCCGGCAGCCGGAATCCCGCGCGGTGATCGTACGAGCGGCGGTGATGCCGTCGGCCTCCGGCATCTGAAGGTCCAGGACGGCGACATCGGGTCGGTGGTCCCGGGCGGCGCTGATGGCTTCGGTGCCGGTGGCGGCCTGGGCGACGACCTCCAGATCGGTCTCCAGGGCGAGCAGTGCCGCGAGGGATTCGCGGATGAGGCGTTCGTCCTCGGCGAGCAGCACGCTGATCACGGGGTCCATCACGGATGCTCCTGGGCTGGTATGCGGGCGGTGACGAGGTAGGTGCCGTCGCTCTCCGGGCCATGGGTGAGGGTTCCGGCGTGGTCCGCCAGGCGCTGCGCGAGTCCTTTGAGGCCGGTGCCGGCGGTGGCGCCCGTGGCGGGGGCGGGGTCTGGGTTGTTGTTGGCGACGGTGAGGGTGCTGGCCGCGGCGGAGTGGGTGAGCGTGATGGCGCAGTAGCTGGCGCGGGAGTGACGTATGACGTTCGTGGCGGTCTCGCGTACCGCCCAGCCCAGGACGCTCTGCACGGTCGGGTCCGGTTCGGCGCCGGTGGTGCGGACCCGGCAGGTGATGCCCGCGGCGGCGAGGACGGAGCGGGCGCCGTCGAGTTCGGTCTCCAGATCGGTGGTGTGGTAGCCCCGGACGACCTCGCGGATCTCCTGCTGGGACTCGCGGGCAAGCCGCTGGATCTCCGTCAGTTCGGACTCGGCTCTGGGGACAGGGGAAAGCCTGGCGGCGAGTTCGGCCTTGAGGGCGATGACCGCGAGAGTGCGGCCGAGGGTGTCGTGCAGATCGCGGGCGAAGCGGAGACGTTCCTCGGCGACGGCGAGCCGGGTCTCGCTCTGGCGTGCGCTGTTCAGTTGGTGCATGACCTGTAGGGACCACTGTGAGGTGCGTACGCCGAGGGTGGTGATGACCCAGAGGGTCAGGACGGCTGAGGTGCCGGGCAGGGCCTCGGGCCCGGCCGCCCAGCCGGTGGCGAGGGTGCTGGTCAGCGCGAGGGCGCTGCTGAACCGCCAGTGCGCGCAGGACCAGGCGGCGGCGGTGGGGATGACGGCCAGGGCGCAGGCGGCGGTGGCGACCTTCGGGGCCTCGGGGAGCCATCCGTGGTCGAGTGCGGGCCGCACGAGGCCGAGCCCGGCGGCCGTCGCGAGCGCGGTGACGGCCAGCAGGGCGGGTCTGGCGCCGGGCGGCGGGGTGTGCAGAGCCAGCGTCGCCGTGTGGGTCGCGGCCAGCGTCAGACCTGCGTAAGCCGTGAAGACGATCAGGCCGGGGATGTCATCGGTCAGCGGCGCGACGACGGGCCAGGCGAAGGCGGAGGCGGAGACGAGGACGGCGAAGGCGAGGGCCCAACGGGAGACGACGGTCACCCGCTGGACGCCCGCGTGCGGGGAGCCGGGCATCAGGTGCGGGGCTCCCAGCGGAACCAGCGGCGGGCCGCGCCCAGTGCGAGAACCGTCCAGCCGGCCAGGACCGCCAGCCGCAGCAGCGCCTCGGACGTGGTGAGGGTGCCTGTCCAGGCGTTGCGTACGAGGTCGATGACCGGAGTCATCGGCAGCCACTGGCAGATGTCCTGCATCAGCCGCGGCATGGCTTCGAGGGGAAAGAAGGTGCCGGACGTGGTGGGCAGGAGGAAAAGCAGCGGCAGCACGGCGACTTGCACATTCTCGGTGGTGCGGGCCAGCGCGCTGGTGGCCGCCGCCAGGGCGCACATCAGCACGATGCCCAGGACCACGGCGGCGAGGGCCCAGTGCGCCGCGTCGGGAGCGCCCGCCCCGGTCAGCGGCAGCAGGACCGCAGTGATCAGGGCGGTCTGGATCAGGACGATCGCCGCGGAGGGAAGCGCGGTGCCGGTGAGCAGGGTGGGGTCGGCGACCTCGCCGGTCCGCAGGCGCTTGAGGAGGAGTTCGTCGCGGCGTGCGACGTATGTGGTGGTGAGGGGAACGTACAGGGAGAAGACGAGGACGATTCCGGCGGAGGTCGCCACCATGACGGGCCCCATGGACAGTCCCAGGTTGCCGAGTTCGAACTTGCTCATGGTGATGTGGAGGGCGGCGAGGGTGAAGACGGGGATGAACAGGACGTTGACGACATTGGTCTTGGCACGGAAGAAGAGGGTTGCCTCGGCCCGGCCGAGGGCGGCGAGCTGGCGTGCGGGGCTGCTCATGCGGTTTGGGGCTCCTCGCTGCGGGTGAGGCCGTTCCGGGCGATGTGGAGAAAGGCCTCTTCGAGGCTCGCGGAGCGCGCGTCGAGGCCGGTCAGGGTGATGTCGTGGTCGCGGGCCCAGATGAGCAGTTCGGTGGTGGTGTGCTGCAGATGCGGGGTCTCGATCCGCAGGGTGCGGCCCTGGGCGCAGACGCGGCTGGCGGAGAGCACTTCGGGTGACGGCAGGTCGGTGGGGCGGTGGGTGTCGGGCAGGCCGAAGGAGAGCGTCGCCGGGTACTGGCCGACGATCTCGGGGACCGTGCCGTGGGCGGCGATCTGCCCGGCGTGCATGATCGCGAGATGGTCGGCGAGGGCTTCGGCCTCTTCGAGGTAATGGGTCGTCAGAACAATGGTGGTGCCCATGTCTTTCAGACTTCTGATGAGGCGCCAGGTGTCGTGGCGTCCCTCCGGGTCCATGCCCGTGGTGGGCTCGTCGAGGAAGAGCAGATCGGGATCCGCGAGGGTGGCCAGGGCCAGGTCGAGGCGGCGCTTCTCGCCACCGGAGAGGTTCTTGACCTGCACGTCGGCGCGATGAGTGAGACCCACCAGGGCGATGGCGTCCCGCACGGGACGAGGGCGGCTGATGCAGCCGGCCCACATGCGGGCGGTCTCGGCCACGGTGAGCTGCTCGGCGAATCCGCTGTGCTGGAGCATGGCACCGGTGCGCGGCCTGGTCTGTTTGCGGTCGCGGAACGGGTCGTACCTGCCGAAGAGTCGGATGCTTCCTTCGGCGGGCCTGGCCAGGCCTTCGAGCAGTTCGATGGTGGAGGTCTTGCCTGCGCCGTTCGTACCGAGGAGGCCGAAGAGTTCGCCTTTTCGCACGGTGAAGCTGACGCCGCGCACGGCGTCGAAGGCCTTGGTGCCGCTTCCGTACCGGCGCCAGAGATCTGTGACCTCGATCACATTTTCCTGGGAAGGGGGGATCATGCGACTCATCGTCGAGCCGATGGGCGGCCTCCTCCAGTGCAGCGTGTCATCGGTTTCCATGACAGACGTCACGCTCCAGTGTGATAAATGTCATGGGAAAATACGGCCGTGTTCCCAAGTTCGTGCGTGATGTGCGTCATGTTGCACTGGCAGGTTCGAGTGATTGTCTCCTTTCCGTGGCGCACGTCACACGCCTCAACGGGGGCACGGGGGACAACATCTGCACAACTGGGCCATGCCCACCTCCGCGACCCCTCGACGGGCGGAATCGTTTCGTCTAGAGGGAGAAAACCGTGCAGGAACTTCTGTCGCACTTCGACGCCGAGGACATCAACACCAACGAGGGCGAGGTCATGATCGACCACGCTCCTGTGATGGCCACGCCGATCACCGTCACCATCACGGCGACGACCGCGACCACTGCCACCACCGCCAACTGACCGCGCGCCGGCTCCGCCGGCTCCGTACAGACAGCCTGCGTGCTGACGCCACAGCCAGGAAGGGGGTGACGACTGATGAAGGAGATCATCGAACACTTCGACGCCCAGGACATCGAGGGCGACAAAGGTGAGGTCCGTATCGACCACGCCCCGGTGATGGCCACGCCGATCACGGTGACGACCACCGCCACCACGGCGACCACCGCCACATTCGGCGCCTGACACAGCTGAAGCAACGGCGAACAGCTGAGGCAGCCGAGCAGCAATGCGATGAACCCCGCCGGGCCACAGGGCTGATGTGGCCCGGCGGGCTCTTGTTCAGGACTCACGGAGGAGCCGGTGAACCGTACCCGCAAGTTAGCAGCAGCTCTCTTCAGACCACTGCCCGTCTCGCGCGAACGGGCCGTCGGCATTTCCGAACGGCTGTCCGCCCTCACCTCCCTACAGGCGTCACTCGAATATCTGCGCCTGCGGCACGAGATGAAGCCCGGTGGCCTGCACGACTGGGACGTCATGCGAGAGGCGCACCGCGCCGGTACACCCGCCACCCGCAAGCTCCTTGACGCCGTTGCCCGTCCGCGCGTAACCACCGCCGTTCATGTGTCGAGGACAGTGGTGTCCGCCGCCATGCTGCTGCCGGGCACCTCCCGGTGGCGGGGCGCGGGAAGCGCCTTTCTCGCCGTCTCCGGAGCCGCCGTCTACGCCCGCCACCGCTACGGCACCGACGGCTCCGATCAGGTCTCCGTGCTCGTCCAGGGCGGCAACGCCCTGGCCAGGCTGTCCCGTTCACCCGCCGTGCAAGACGCGGTGATCTGGCACACCGCCCTCCAGTCCAACCTGTCTTACGCCGTGTCCGGCTGGTTCAAGCTGGTCGGCTCCTCCTGGCGCGACGGCACCGCCCTGCGCAACATCATGCGCACCCGGACGTACGGTCACGAACCTGCCTTCACTCTCGCCGACCGGTACCCCAGGGCGGCCAAGGCCATGGTCCACTCCGTACTAATTCTTGAGTGCGGCTTCCCTCTCCTCTACGCCTTCCGCGGCCGGCTCGTCGCGCCCGTGCTCGCCTCCGCCGTCGCCTTCCACGGCGCGAACGGATTCCTGCTCGGCCTGGGCCGGTTCCTGTCGGCGTTCACCTCGATGCACCCGTACGTGGCGTACACCTCCACGCCCAGGGACCACCCGGCTGTCGCCGGGCGGGACGACCGTACGGTGCCCGCCGCCCTCATCGCCCTCGGCGCGGCCGCCGCCGGAGCCGGTGTCGCCGCGGTGCAGCGGCGCGCCCGGGTGCTCGAAGGGCCGCCCGGCACCGAGCGCATCACCACAGCGCCCGGTAACACCCTCGCGTACCAGCTGCACGAGGGTGAAGCGGGCGAGCCGGTGGTGGTTCTTGTCTACGGACTTGCCTCCATGCCGGAGCAATTCGCCTGGATCTCCGCCACACTCCGCGACGAGAGCCGGCTGGGGATCATGACATACGACCGGGCCGGCGACGGCGCGAGCCGGCGCGGACCGGATGCCGCCGAGGACCTGGACACGCTCGCCGCGGATCTCGCGGAGCTGGCCAGGCGTGCGGTGCCCGCCGACCGGAAGGTGATCCTCGCCGGGCACTCGCTCGGCGGCGACCTGGCACGCCGCGCGGCCCGGCTGCTCGGGGACCGGCTCGCCGGGGTCGTCTACCTGGACGCCGCGCACCCGGGCGAACTACAGCGGTCCAAACGGCAGCGGGACGCGGCCGGGCGTTTCCACGAGCTCCTCGCGGTGATGGACTGGTCGAACCGGGTCGGCGCGGGAGCGGTCATGACCCGCCCGCCGTGGCTGGAGTCCCTGCCGTTCACGGCGCGCAGGCGCGCGATGTGGCAGTACGCGGACGCCGGCATGTGGTGCGCCGCCCGGCGGGAGTGGTCCGCGGTCAAGGCCGACTACGACCGCTTCGGCGGCGAACTGCCCCCGGTGAACTGCCCGGCACTGGTCGTCTCGGCGCAGCAGACGGTGGACTCGGATCCCGAACAGCTCCTCATGCACCACGAGATCGCGCAGGCCCACCGGGCGACGGGCGCGCAGGCGCAGACGTTGGTCATCGAGGGGTCCCATCACGATTCACTCATGACAAACGGCACTTACGCGACGCGGGTCGCCCGGCACATCCTGGCTTTCGTGAACGACGCCGCCGCACGTCCGGCGGCGGAGACCGACCACCGGAAGGAGGCCCGTTCGTGAAGACACTCAACTTCCTTGGCGGAGCAGCACGCTCGGCCTTCACCGGGCCCGGTGCCTGGACCAGGGTCGCCGCCGCGGCAGCGGTCGTGGCGACGGTGGCGACCCAGCATTACCACATCACCGTCTACAACCGGGTGCAGTCCAAGGACCAACTCTCGCTCATCCCCAACTGGCGATTCTTCGCGCCGGAGCCCGGCGTCCACGACTACGCCTTCATCTACCGCACCACCGACGTCGACGGAGTGCGGTCGCGGTGGCAGGGCGTGGATCTGATCACGGGCCGGAAGATGCGGCAGCTGGTGTGGTTCCCCACCCGGCGCCCGGAGAAAGCCGTGTTCGACCTGGCGACGGAGCTGCTGCACGTCATCGACAAGGACTTCGCGGTCATCACGAGGATGCCCGCCTACCGGCTGCTCGAGCGCTACCTGGTGTCCCGGATCCGCGCCGCCGACCCGGAAAGTCGCGTGGTGGGTCATCAGATCGCGATGGTCAAGTCCACCGGCTACGACAACGGCCACGAACCGCAGATGGTGCTGCTGTCGCCGTACACCCCGCTGGACCGAGTACTGGAGCAATTTTGATGAAGCAAGCCCTCGGCGTCCTTGCCGCGTTCGCGTTCGCCGGCCTGATGATCCTGCTGACCTATCTGGAGATCCTCTCGCTGTGGGCCGCCATGGGCATCGCGGCCGTCGTGTGGGTGGCGATCCTGGTCTTCGCCCCGAAGAAGAGCGAGCACCGATGACGGGGCGGGGAGCGGGGCCTCGGCCAGGCCCCATGGACGACATCGGCTACGGGCTACAGTTCGACGGCTGGTACGACCGGCTGTTCCCCGATGCGGAGGCGGCCCGCCGGACAGCGAAGAACCTCGCCGCCCGCCACCCGGACCCCGCCCTGGGCAGCTGCGAATTCGGAGTGGGCACCGGTCGTATCGCCATCCCGCTGTCCCACCAGGTGGGCGAGGTGGTCGGCGTGGACTCCTCCCCTCAGATGCTCGCCGCACTCGGCCGGGCCGTACGCGAGCAGCGCGAACCGACCGCGGCCGTCACCGCAGTCCACGCGGACATCCGCAGCTTCCGCAGCGAACGGCGCTTCGGCCTGGTGTACGCGGTCTGCGCGACGCTGAACCAGCTGCTGTCCCGCGAGGACCAGCAGGAGGTGGTCCGGCGCGCCGCCGAACTGCTCGTCCCCGGTGGCCTCCTGGTACTCGAAGGCCACAACCACCCGTGGGTGGAAGCCCTGCACGAAGGGCGGGCGCGTACCACCTTGTTCACCCCGTACCCCGAACCGGGCACAGGGCTGCAGACTCACTCCACGTTCGACGCCGGCAGGGGCCTGTGGCAGTGCTCGCACATCTGGTACGAGAAGGACGGCACGACCCGGGTCGGCACCGAGTACTCGCTGCTGCTCACCCCGTCCCGTACCGACGCCTATGCGCGGGCAGCCGGGCTGCGCCCTGCCGCCGAGGGCGCCTTGCACGGGGACTGGGAGCACGGCGAGTACACCGAGGCGTCTCCCACGTTCGTCGCCGTCTACGAGAAGCCCGCCCCCTGACCGACGCCCGGCCGCCACGGCATTCCCCCGTCCGTGGCGACCGGGCGTCCCCGCTCCATCCGCCCCCGTCCGCTCGAGAGCGAGGAGTTGAGTGATGAGCGTCGATGCTGTCGTCGTCGGCTCGGGACCCAACGGGCTCGCCGCCGCCGTCACCCTCGCCCGCGCGGGCCTTGCGGTCGAGGTCTTCGAGGCCCACGACACCATCGGCGGGGGCCTGCGCACCGAAGCCCTCTTCGACAGCGACGTCGTCCACGACATCTGCTCCGCGGTGCACCCGATGGCCGTCGCCGCCCCGTTCTTCCGCGAGTTCGACCTGCCCGCGCGCGGCGTCGAACTCCGCCGTTCCGACGCCGCGTACGCCCATCCCCTTCCGGACGGCCCGGCGGCTGTCGCGTACCGCGACCTGGCCCGCACCTGCGAACGTCTTGGCCGGGACGGGCCGCGCTGGCGCCGACTGATGGAGCCACTGACGGCGCACAGCGAGGACTTCGTCCGGCTGATTCTCCAGGGGCCCACCGCGCTGGGCCGGGTCGGCCCGCGGGTGCTGCTCGCCCTCGGCACCCGCGTCCTCGCGCACGGAACGCCCCGGGCGCCCGGCCAGTTCACCGACGAACCCGCCCGCGCCCTGCTCACCGGCGTCGCCGCGCACGCCATCGGCCCGCTGCCCAGCATCGCCTCGGGCACAGTGGCCATGCTGCTCGGGCATCTCGCGCACACCAGCGGGTGGCCGCTGCCCCGTGGCGGCAGCGCGCGCATCGCCCAGGCCCTGGCCGACGACCTCATCGCCCACGGCGGCACCCTCTACACCGGCATCCGCGTGGATGACCTGCGGGACCTGCCACCCGCCCGGATCGTCCTGCTCGACATCAGCCCGAAGGAGGTCATCCGTATCGCCGGGCACGCCCTGCCCGCCGGGTACGCCCGACGGCTGCGCCGCTTCCGGTACGGCCCCGGCGCCGCGAAGGCGGACTTCCTGCTGAGCGAGCCCGTCCCGTGGGCCGACCCGGACACCGCGGCCGCCGCCACGGTCCATCTCGGCGGCACCCAGCAGGAGATGTTCCACCAGGAGACCCGCACCGCCCGCGGGAGCGCCACTGGCGAGCCGTTCGTCCTCCTCGTCGACCCGACCGTGGCCGACCCCACACGCGCCCGCCCCGGCAAGCGGCCCCTCTGGGCCTACGCCCATGTACCCAACGGCAGCACCGAGGATCCGCTGCCTCTCATCCGTGCCCGCATCGAGCGCTACGCCCCGGGTTTCACCGACACGGTCGTCGCCGAGCGGGCCACCAGCGCGGCGGCGATGGAGCAGTACAACCCCAACTACGTCGGCGGGGACATCGGCGCCGGCGCGATGACGCTCGGCCAGTCCCTCTTCCGCCCCACGATCCAGCGCGACCCGTACCGCACCCCCCTGCCCGGCGTGTACCTGTGCTCGGCCTCCACCCCGCCGGGGCCCAGTGTGCACGGTATGTCCGGATACCTCGCGGCGCGCTCAGCGCTGCGCCGTGAGGCCGGCGTCCGCGAGTTCCCGGCGCTCGCCCCGTAGGGAAGGGCGAAGGGCCGACCCGTTTTCGGGTCTGTACGCTCACCGGCTCTGTCCCGTAATCGGTGGTAGCGAAGGGTGACGGCCGTCGCTGGCATGGTGTGCGCGATGTCAATGAGCTTGTGCGGGTGGCGATTTCGGGCCTGTCGGCCCCCGTCGTCGAGGGCGTGACGGACGAGGGTGAGGGGGCGCCGACGGAACTCGCTGATCAGGCCCTGCGCCCAAGAAGAGGAGATCATTTTCCGCGCTGCACCCCCACGTTTCCCACACTCCTGATCAGCAGCACGCAAGACGCCCAGCCACATCAGCAAGCTCCGACTCCGTCCCTACGGGCCGCGCGGCACCAGACCAGGGCGGGCACAGCATCCAGGGCACCGTGTCTTCCTCAAGGGCGGCGAGGAAGTGAAGCGGGAGCCATTCCGCACGCCCTGCACGCCCTTTACGCCCTGTACGCCGCGCAACGAGATCGCGTGCGAGTGACAACGGCCAGCCATCAGAGAGGTCAGGCCCGGCCATCCGTTTCCGGATACCGGGCCTGTTCTCGTACATGACTCTCAGCGCTGGCCCGCGACATCTGCCAGCAGTGTTCGGACCTCCGCCATCGCCGCCAGGGGCACGGGGTCGGGGCCGCTCACGGCGAGGAGCAGGTCCGCAAGCAACGCGGCGAGCCGACATCCGTTCTCCCGTACGAAGGCTTCCGCGCCCTCCGTGAAGTCCCCGCGGATGTGCAGTGCGGTGAGTTCCCCGTCCCCCGCCGACGCGTTGACCAGGAGGCCGGCGATCCGGCGTTCCAGCGCGGTCGGAGTCCACTGGCCGGAGGCCAGATCCTGGCCGAGGTCGTGCACCCGTTCGCTCAGAAGACTGCCGTCCGGCACGGTGCTCCACGCGATCATGCGGAGACCGCGCTCGCGGCCTTTCGGCCGGTGCCGAGCCTGAGGAGTAGCGAAGTCGCGGTCAGCGCCACACCAAACCACACGACGCTGGTGACACCCATATTGTCGGCGAACAGTCCGCCCAGAAGCGCTCCGAGCGCGATGGACGTGTTGTAGGCCATGGTATTGAGCGACATCGCGGCTTCGAAGGTCTCGGGCGCGGCAGCGAGAGTCATGTTGACCTGGCTAAGGGGTCCTTTCAGAATGCTGGGTTCTCGCGGGCGAGGGTCATGCAGTGGGCGAGCTGGAGGAACGAACGCGTCGTGCATGTCGTCCCGCGTTTCCCAGCGGGTCCGTAAGCGGCGTGGGCCGTGGAGCCAGGCGATGGCGGACTCGGCAACCCACCGCACCCGGCCCAGGCCCGAGCCGTGCGGTTCTCCGCGCCGGGCGATCTTCGGGACGATGCCGCGCTCGCGCAGACGACGGCGGTAGATGTCGTGGTCGTAGCCACGGTCGGCATACAACGCCCGGGGCTTGCGCCGAGGCCGGCCCCGCTTGCCCCGCACCGGCGGCACGCTGTCGACCAGCGGCAGGAGCTGCGTGACGTCGTTGCGGTGCCCGCCCGTCAACGACACCCGCAGCGAAATACCGTGCGCCTCGGTCAGCACGTGGTGCTTCGAGCCCGGCCGCGCGCGGTCAACCGGACTCGGACCCACTTTTGCGCTGCTTCACCCCCGCTTGGCCTGCACGTGCGAGGCATCGACGGTGACGCGGGAGAAGTCCAGGCGGTCCGCCGCCCGCAACCGGTCCAGCAGCACCCGCTGGAGTTCCTCCCACACCCCGGCCTCCTGCCATTCAGCCAATCGCCGCCAGCGGGTAGGCCCGGAACCGAACCCCAACTCCTGCGGCGGGTACTCCCACTGGATCCCGGTGTAGAGGACGAACAGCACACCCTGCAGCGTCCTGCGGTCATCGATCCGCTTGCGCCCCGGGTACCGGAACCGCCGCTCATGCCTCGGCAGCAGCGGCTCGATCACCGCCCACAGCTCGTCACTGATCTCCCACGGCTTCCGCCCGGAGGACACGGTCCTTGCCGCAGACCGGGCACGTTGCCTTCGCGGCCTGTTCCTGCATCCGGCGCCAGCGCCGGCAGCAGTGCTCACGGTCGAGATAGCCGACTGGTGCCCCGCAGGTGACGCAGTCGCGTTGCCTCTTGCCCACCGCTGTCTCCGCCGGTCACAGCGGCGGCATTGACCGGCCGCGTCCGGAGACGGCCTTGGGAAGTTCGGTGACGGGCCGGCGCGAAGCCACGGGCCGCTCGACGGGGGTGGTGTCGACTTCGATCAGGTCGTTCGGGGTGCACTCCAGCGCGGTGCACAACGCTGCCAGGGTGGTCATCTTCACCTGCGAGGGTTCCTTGGTGAACAGCGCGGACACCGAGGCGGAGGACAGCTCCAGGCCGGCCTCACACCTTGATGTTCTTTCCGGCCCGGCTGCCCATCAGGTCGGCCATCTCGCGCATGCTGACCGGACGGTCCCAGCCGATGTCGATGCGCTCACCGTCCTCGGCCTCGGCGTCGACCGCGGCCGCCAGGTACGCCGCGAGATCGGAGGTGTGGACGAAGGTCAGCGGGACGGTGGTCTTGCCCACCCACATCAGGCGGCCCTTGTCGATCGGGTGGCCCGCCATGGTCGCGATCTGGTCGACGAACGCTCCCGGGCGCAGTGCGACGAACGGGACGCCGAGCTGTTCGAGCTTGTCCTCGGCGATCTTCTTGTGCCAGAAGTGCGGGACATGAGTCGTCTGGTCGCTGGTGAGGATGCTGGTCAGGACGAACCGGCGGATGCCGGCGCGGTGGGCCGCCTCGGCGAGGTTGGCGTTGCCGCCGGTGTCGATGGCGTGCGCGTTCCTGCCGCCGCGGGTGTAGCCGGCGGCGGTGGTGATGACGGCATCGGCGCCGTCCATGGCGGCGACGAGCGAGTCGACGTCGAGCATGTCGCCGCGGGCGATCTCGACACCCCGGCTTTCGAGCCCGCTCGCGTCGGTGGCCGGCCGGACCAGGGCACGGACTATCTTGCCGCGCCCCAGCAGTTCGTCGACGACCTTGCCCCCGAGGGAGCCGGTCGCCCCGACGACGAGGACCGGGAGGGTGGTGAAACGGGTGGTGCTCATGGGGGTCTCACTACCCATCAGGTCAGGGGTGGGGGCTTGGGCGGGCGCGGACGTGGGCGCCGTCGGCCCGGGTCGCTCAGCGGGCGGGCCTGTGATGGGCGGTTCCGCGGCTCGCGCTCGCCCAGGACGCCGAGGCCGGGGAGCCTGTCTCCGTTGAGCACGGGCCTTACGTGGACCCTTCTCGCGGAGGAGCGCTGCTGCTGATCGCGTCGGCGATGGCGTAGGCGGTGCGGACGAAGGACTCGGCCTGCTGCGCCGACAGGTTCCGCGCGGAGGTCTCCTCCAGGGCCTGCCACATGGCTGCGAGGGGCTCACGCATGGCACGGCCCTTGTCGGTGAGGTGGACGACCATGACGCGCCGGTCATGTTCGGCCGGCTCGCGGATGAGCAGTCCGGCGTCCTGCATACGGCGTAGGGAGACCGATTCCCGGTCCCGGGCCCGGTGCGGCGCCGGGACGGATGCCGCTGAGCCGGTAGGGCGCGCCGCGGCATCGGGCACACGCCGGGCACGCCGAGCGCGAGGCGCACCCGAGGCCGTCGAACAGGCCCACGCCGCCTTCGCCCCGAGGTCGTCTCAGGACGCGGCGGCTCCCCTCTTGGCGGCCTGGATCTGCTCGTACACATGCGTCCGCAGCTCGGTGAAGCGCGGATCCACCCTCGTGTGCAGCTGATCCCGCGCGACGGGCAGTTCTACCTTCAGCTGCTCCCGCACGACGGTGGGGGAGGCGGACAGCACGATCACCCGCTCCCCGAGGTAGACGGCCTCGTCGATGTCGTGAGTGACGAACAGGATCGTGATGCCGCGCTCCCGCCACAGCCCCCGTACCAGGTCTTCCAGATCGGCCCGGGTCTGGGCGTCCACCGCCGCGAACGGCTCGTCCATCAGCAGCACACGGGGCTCGTACGCCAGCGCCCGGGCGATGGCGACCCGCTGCTGCATACCGCCGGACAACTGCCAGGGATACGCCCCCACCGCGTCCGCCAGCCCCACCGACTCCAGCGCGTCGCGGACCAGTTCCCGGCGTCGGGCCTTGCTCAAGTCCTTCTGTCTGAGCGGAAGTTCGACGTTCTCGCCGACGCGCATCCAGGGGAAGAGGCTGCGCCCGTACTCCTGGAAGACGATCGCCATCCCGGGTGGCGGACCGCTCACCTTCAGCCCCTCCAGGAGCACTTCACCGCCGGTCGGTGTGAGCAGCCCTCCCACGCACTTCAGCAGCGTGGTCTTGCCACAGCCCGACGGCCCGACGAGACAGACCAGTTCTCCGGCGTCGATGGTGAAGCTGAGGTCGCGGACCGCCTCCACACGCCGCCCCGACCCCTCGTAGACCTTCTTCAGACCCCGTACGTCGAGCATGGACCGCCCTTTCAAGAGGCTCACGGCGACCGCCGGGCCGAGGCGCGCAGACCGTGGTACCAGCCGAGCGCCCGCCGCTCGACCCACTGGAAGACGACCGACAGCAGGAAACCGAGCAGACCGAGCACGAGGATGCCGGTCCACATGTCCGGGATCGCGAAGCCGCGCTGGAACTGGACGATGGTGAAGCCGAGCCCGTTGCTCGCGGCGAACATCTCGCTGATCACCATGAGGATGATGCCGATGGACAGGGCCTGGCGCAGGCCCGCGAAGATCTGGGGGCTCGCCGACGGCAGCACCAGGTTCCTGAGCCGCGCCACACCGGTGATGCCGTACGAGCGCGCCGTCTCGGCCATCACCGGGTCCACCGCCCGCACGCCCTCGACCGTGTTGAGCAGGACGGGCCACACGCAGCCGGCCGCGATCACCGTGACCTTCATCGTGTCGCCGATCCCCGCGAACAGCATGATGACCGGTACCAGCACCGGCGGCGGCACCGCCCGCAGGAACTCCAGGACCGGCTCGCACACCGCCCGCACCCGCCGATAGGACCCGATGACCGTACCGAGCGCCACCCCCAGGGCCGCCGCCAGCGCATAACCGCCCGCCAGCCGCAGCACGCTCGGCAGCACGTCGCCCCGCAGGCGCTCCGCCGTCCACACGTCCGGGAAGGCCTCCAGGATCGTCCGCAAGGGCGGCCAGTACACGTCCGTACTGCCGGCGGACGCCACCCACCAGACCGTGACCAGCAGGGCCGGGAGGGCGACGGCGAACACCAGCCGCAGCAGCAGACGCCTCACACCGTCACCTCCCCGCGCACCGACTGGTGCCAGGCCAGCGCCCGCCGCTCCACCGTGCGCGCGCCGACGTTGATCAGCAGACCCAGCAGCCCGGTCACCACGATCAGCGCGTACATCTCGGGCACGGCCTGCGAGGCCTGAGCCACCCCGATGCGCTTGCCCAGCCCCGGTGCCCCGATGACGAGTTCGGACGTGACGGCGAGGATCAGCGCGACCGCCGCCGCCAGCCGGACGCCGGTCATGACGTACGGCAGCGCGGTCGGCCACAGCACATGCCGGATCCGCGCCCAGGTACCGAGGCCGTACGACCGCGCCGTCTCGTCGGCGACGGGGTCGACGTCCTGGACGCCGTACAGAACCTGGATCAGGATTTGCCAGAACGACGCGTAGACGACGAGGAGGAGCACCGACCGCAGTTCGGTGCCGTACAGCAGTACCGCCAGCGGGATCAGCGCGACCGACGGGATGGGGCGCAGGAACTCGATCGTGGAGGCCGTCGCCTCGCGCAGATACGGTACGACCGAGATCAGCACGCCCGCCACGATTCCCGCACCGGACGCGATCGCCAGGCCCAGCGCCCAGCCGGTGAGCGTGTCGCCGAGCGCAGTCCAGAAGGCGGAGTCGGCCATCTCGTCAGCGAGTGCTCCGGCGATACGGCTGGTGGGTGGGAAGTAGGTCTCCTCGACCAGGCCGAGCCGTGGTACCACCTCGCCCAGGGCGAGAAGGGCGGCGAGTCCGGCCGCACCGAGCGCGGCGTTCGCGCCCCTCATGCGTCTGTGCCCCTCACGGCAGCAGCTTGTCCAGATCCGGCGTCGACTTGAACAGGCCGTCGTCCTCGCCGAGCTTCATCAGCGCCTCGATGGAGGCGCGGTTCGGCTCCGCCGGCCACTTCGGCAGGGTCGCCTTCTCCAGCACCGCCGCCGGGATCTTCGTGTACGTGGTGACGATCTGGCGGGCTTCGTCCGGGTGGGCGTCGGCGTAGGCGAGGGACTCGGCGGTGGCCTGCTGGAACTTCTTCACCACCTCCGGGTTCTGCTGGGCGTATTGCGTCGAGGTGAAGTAGAGCGCGACGGTGAGGTCGGGTGCCACGTCCACCAGGTTCGAGGCGATCTCGCGGCCGCCCTGGCTCTTGACGGTGGCGAGGGCGGGCTCGACCACCTGGGCGGCGTCGATCTGCCCGCTGTCGAGGGCGGCAGGCATCTGGTCGAAGGCGAGCTCGACGAACCTGACCTTGTCCGGGTCGCCGCCCGCCTTGCGCACCGACGCGCGCACGGACGTCTCGTTGATGTTCTTCAGGGTGTTGATGGCGACCCGCTTGCCCTCCAGGTCCTTCGGCGACCTGATCGGACTGTCCTTGCTCACGGTGATCGCGCTGAAGTCCTTGCCGTCGACGCCGGTCGACGCGATCGCGTTCGCGACGGCCTTGATCGGCACGTTGTTGGACTGGGCGATCATCAGCGACGTCACGTTGGAGAACCCGAACTGGAACTGGCCGCTGGCCACACCCGGCACGATCGCCGCGCCGCCCTGCGCGGTGGTGAACTTGAGCTTCAGCCCCTGTTTCTCGAAGAAGCCCTTCTCCTGGCCCAGATAGAGGGGTGCCACATCGACGATGGGAATGAGCCCGACCTCGACGGTGGTCACCCCGCCGGACGAGGCGCCCGCGTCCGAGGTGCCACCGCCGTCGGACGAGCCGCAGGCCGCCGCGGTGAGCAGGACCGACACGGCCGTGAGACGGGTGAAGAGACGACGACGCATGACTCCTCCTGTGGGACCGGCTGTGGTTCTCCGACAGGTTGTGCGCAGACAGCACGCTTGTGCTCAGCGAGAACGTAGAGCCGGGCTCGCTCCATGGTCAATGCCTGTGCCTGTACTGATCGTTGACATCGCGAGATCCGCACTCCTAGCGTGCGCACAGCGCACGGTCGTACGTCACGCCGGAGGCCCAGGATGTCCGCTGAAGCCCGCGCACCGCATTTCGTCCGGTCCTTCGAGCGCGGCCTCGCCGTGATCCGCGCCTTCGACGCCGAGCATCCGGCGCTGACCCTGAGCGAGGTCGCGCGCGCCTGCGAACTGACCCGCGCGGCGGCCCGCCGTTTCCTGCTCACCCTCGCCGACCTCGGCTACGTCCACACCGACGGCCGCCGCTTCCGCCTCACCCCGCGGGTGCTGGAACTCGGCTACTCCTACCTCTCCAGCTACACGCTGCCCCAGATCGCCGAGCCCCATCTGGAGCAACTCGTCGCGCGAGTACGGGAATCGTCCTCGCTCTGTGTCCTCGACGGCGACGACATCGTGTACGTCGCCCGGGTCCCGACCCGCCGCATCATGACCGCGTCCATCACGGTCGGCACCCGTTTCCCGGCGTATGTGACGTCGGTGGGCCGGGTGATCCTCGCTCATCTGCCGGACGAGGACGTCGAAGTCAGGCTCGCCCGTGCGGAGTTGAAGCCCCTTACCGCGCGCACGATCACCACGCCGGAGGCCCTGCGGACGGAGCTGCGCCGCGTCCGCCGGCAGGGTTACGCCGTCGTCGACCAGGAGCTGGAGGAGGGGCTGAGGTCGGTCGCCGCCCCGGTTCGGGACCGGGACGGTGACGCGGTCGCGGCCGTCAACATCGCCGTGCACGCCGGCCGCAACTCCGTCGATTCCGTACGCCGCGACCTGCTGCCGCACCTGCTGGCGACCGTCGCCGGGATCGAGGCCGACCTGCGGATCACAAGTCCAGCACCAGCCGCCGCCCCCGGCACCGGGACACGCAGATCATCATCGTCTCGCCGCTCTCCCGCTCCTGAGGGGTGAGCACGGAGTCCCGGTGTTCCGGGGTGCCGTCGAGGACGTCCGTCTCACAGGTTCCGCAGGTGCCCTCGGTGCAGGAGTAGAGCACCTCGACCCCGGCGGCGCGCACGGCGTCCAGGACGGACACGTCCGGCGCGACCGTGAGCGTCCGGCCGCTTCGCGCCAGCTCCACGTCGAACGCGGTGTCGCCGCCGGTCTCCTGCTCCTTCGGCCGGAACCGCTCGACGCGCAGCACTCCGGACGGGCAGCGCTCCTCGACCGCGTCCAGCAGCGGCCCGGGGCCGCAGCAGTAGACGAGCGTGCCGTCGGGTACGTCGTCCAGCACGGACGGCAGGTCCAGCAGCCCCGTCTCGTCCTCGGGCGCGATCGTCACCCGGTCCCCGTAGCGGGCCAGTTCCTCGCCGAACGCCATCGACCGGCGGGTGCGACCGCCGTACAGCAGCGTCCACTCGGCGCCCGCCGCCTCAGCCGCCGCCAGCATCGGCAGGATCGGGGTGATGCCGATGCCGCCCGCGACGAAGCGGTAGCGGGGGGCGGGCTCCAGGCCGAAGTTGTTCCGGGGCCCGCGCACCCGGACCTTGTCGCCCTGCCCGACCTGCTCGTGCACATGGACCGAGCCACCCCGGCCGTCCGGCTCGCGCAGCACCGCGATCCGCCAGGACGACCGGTCCGCCGGATCGCCGCACAGCGAGTACTGCCGCTCCAGCCCGGGGCCGAGCACCACGTCGATGTGGGCGCCCGGCTTCCACGCCGGGAGCGGCTCGCCCAACGGGTGGCGCAGGGTGAGGGCGAGCACGCCGTCTGCGGCGAACCCACGCCGCTCGACGACGAGTTCGTCTTCGTACACGCTCATGAGCTGTTCCCTCGCGGCTCGTCGACGTCGTGCCCCTGCGGGTGGGCGAGCATCCACTCCCACATCTCCACCGGGTCCTGCGCGGTGTGCTCACGGCCGCAGTGGCAGGTGCCGTGCAGGATGTCGGTGCCGGGCAGCCAGTCGATGCGGTAGATCTCGCCGGTCGGACTCGTCACTGGACCTTCTCCACGGGCTTCTCGCCCTCCTCGACCAGCCGGGCGAGGATACGGCGGGCGGCCAGACCACCGGTGTCGATGTTGATGCTCAGCTCCTGGTAGCCGGTGCGCTCGGTGCCGAGGGTCTTCTGGAGCAGGTTGAGCGCGGTGACGTCCTGCATCACGACGGTGTGGTTGTTGCCGCGCAGGAACTCGGTGACCTCGGCGTCGTCCGTCGCCCAGTCGCGGGAGACGGCCCAGAAGTCGTACACCTTGCCGTCGCCGGACGGTGTGATCGCGTACGTGATCTCGGTGTGGAAGCCGTTCGGGTCGCTGCCGTCCGGCTCGGGCAGCACACCGACCGGGGCGATGCGGCTGTGCAGCAGGTACAGGCAGGGGGCGTGGTACTCGATGTCCTGCCAGCGGGTGATCCGGCCTTCGATGCCGGTGGACTTGGCGTAGAACGGCGGGCACTCGGCGTCGTCCATGTGCAGGCTCACCCGGACGATCCCGGCGCCCTCGTCGACCTCCGTGGTGATCGGCGTCTCGGCGACCTCGGGGGTGCCGATGTACCCGCCGTGCAGATACGTCTCGTGCGACAGGTCCAGGAGGTTGTCGACGAGGAGCCCGTAGTCGCAGTCGATGGGCTCCATGCCGCGCACGGTGACCCAGCCGGGGGAATCGAGGTGCCTGGCCCGCGGGATGCCCTGCGGATCGGCGAGCGCGGGGTCACCGATCCACACCCAGATCAGCGAGTCCTGCTCGACGACCGGGTAGGAGGCGACCCGGGCCGTGCGCGGCACCCGCTTCTGCCCCGGAACGTACACGCAGGTACCGGTCGTGTCGTAGGTGAACCCGTGGTACCCGCACACGATCCGGTCGCCGTCGAGCCGCGTCGGGGCCTCCGACAGCGGATAACGCCGGTGCACACACCGGTCGTGCAGCACGACCGGTGTGCCCTCCTCCTCGGTCCGGTAGAGCACGAGCGTCTCATCGAGAATCGTCCGTCCGAGCAACTCCCGCCCGACCTCGTGACTGTAGGCGGCGACGTACCACTGGTTCCTGGCGAAGGCGGTCGTGTGGGGCATGGGCTTCCCGTCCCTGTCGGCGGGGCGTCGTCGCCCCGCGTGCCGTGGTTGGAACCAGGGTCGTGACGTTCGCGGCAGCTCGGCAAGGCGGCTTCTGCCAGACGGAAGAGCTTCCACGGGTGGCTCATGCGTGTACTCCGGTGCTACCGGCCGGGATGCTGGGCACCGTCGGGGCGCCGGGGAGGGGGCCCGGGCGGGACGTTGGGCGAGGACGTCGAAAATGTTGTCGACCGCCAAGTCCACCATGGCGGCGCGGGTGGCCTCGGTGGTGATCGAGGACTAGCGACACCGCTCGGGGGATGCCGGACCGGGCTTGGGGCTCTGGTGTGCACGTGGAGAGGGCCACGACGGGTGTCGTGGCACTCTCTCGGTGCCCTGCATGGAGCGGGGCTGCCTTCCGCCGGCGTGGCGTCGCATGCGCGCGGCTCCCGCTCGCAACTCCGGGCGGGAGCCGCGTCGCTCGGCTCGTGCAAGCCGGCGCGCACAGGCCATCAGGCGGTGCTCTCCGTGAACGCGTCCGCGACGGCGGCGCCTTCGCGGACGAAGACCGGGATACGTTCCAGCGGCGCGGGAACGTCGAGCGCGGTGCCGCCCCCGTGGAGCTCACCGGTGGCGGTGTCGGTCCAGTGCGCGCCGGCCGGGAGGTAGACGGCGCGGCTGCGGGCTCCGGCCTCGGCGACCGGCGCGACGAGGAGGTCGGGCCCGAGGAGGAACTGGTCGTCGACGGTCCAGGAATGGGCGTCCTCGGGGAAGCCGAAGAACAGGGGACGCATCACCGGCGCCCCGGTGCGGTGCGCCTGTTCGGACAGCTCCTGCAGATAGGGCCGCAGCCGCTCGCGCAGCCGCAGGTGCGCAGTCAGGATCGGGTATGCCTGTGGTCCGTATGACCAGACCTCGTTCGGACCGCCGGTCATGTCCGCGGAGAAGGTGGGGTGGTTCGGCGCACGGTCGCCGTGCAGCCGCATGATGGGGCTGAAGGTGCCGTACTGGAACCACCGGACCAGCACTTCCTGGTACGTCGGGTCGGAGGGGTCACCGCCGAGGAAGCCGCCGATGTCGGTGTTCCACCACGGGATGCCGCTCATCGCGACGTTCAGCCCGGCCCGGATCTGCTGGGCCAGCGACTCGAAGGTGGGCATGATGTCACCGGACCACAGGGCGGCGCCGTAGCGCTGGCTGCCCGCCCAGGCTGAGCGGACGAGGCTGAGCGGGCGTTCGTCGCCGGCCTCGTTCAGGCCTTCGGCGACGGCGCGGGCGACCAACTGCCCGTAGAGGTTGCCCACCTGGACACCGGGGCCCGCCGAGTAGACCGCACGGGCGGCCAGTTCGAGAGGCATGTCCGGCTCGCAGGCGTCGAGCCAGAAGGCGCAGACACCGAGTGAGCGGTAGTGCTCGCTCAGCTGTTGCCAGAGGTGGCGGCGGGCGGCCGGACGGGTGGCGTCGACGTAGGTCATCGGCTGGTAATCCGTGCCGTGGCCGCGGGCGGGCCAGGGGAAGGTCAGCAGGCCGCCGTGGCTGTCGCCGACGAGGAGTCCGGCGTCGTGCAGCGTGTCGTGGTTGCGGCTGCCGGGATCCACGGTGGGCCAGACGGACACCGCCAACTTGACGCCGAGCGACTCCAGTTCCCTGATCATGGCGTCCGGAGCGGGCCAGTCGGTGGGGTCGAAGTCCCAGTCACCCATGTGGGTCCAGTGGAAGAAGTCGCAGACGATCACCGACAGGGGCAGTCCGCGCCCCTTGTACTCCCGGGCGACGGCCAGGAGTTCGTCCTGCGTGCGGTAGCGCAGCTTGGACTGCCAGAAGCCGGCTGCCCATGCGGGCAGCAGCGGCGGGTGCCCGGTGGCGTCGGCGTACGCCTCCATGATGTGGGCCGGGGTGTCGCCCGCGGTGATCCAGTAGTCGATCTGGTGGGCCGAGTCGGCGACCCAGCGGGTGGCGTCCCTGCCGAGCTCGACCCTGCCCATGGCGGGGTTGTTCCAGAGCAGGCCGTAGCCGCGCGAGGAGTGCAGGAACGGGATGGCGACCACCGTGTTGCCCTGGACCAGATCGATCACCAGGCCCTTCTGGTCGAGGTAGCCGTGCAGATGCTGGCCCAGGCCGTGGATCCGCTCACCGTCGTACGCCTCGAAGCGCTGCTCGATGCGGTGGGTGCCGTCGTCGAGCGGCGTGTAGGAGCGTGCCTGCGGGCAGGCCGTGTAGGGGCGCTTGTCGGAGAGCAGTTCGCAGCCCGTGGCGGTGTGCAGGAAGCGCAGCGAGCCGTCCTGGTCGGCCTCCACGGTGAGGCGGCCGTGGACGATGCGGGCGCCGCCGTCCGCGTGCGCGGTCACGGTGGGGGCAGGGCCTGGGGCGGGGACGCAGAGGGCACCGGGGAGTGTGTGGTCGGGGGCCTGACCGGGGCGGGCGCGGACCCGGACCGAGTGCGGCCCCCAGGGCTCGATGAGGAGGACCTCGTGCGGGGTGCGTCGTTCGAGGACGTCGCCCTGTGCGGTGAAGACTGCCATAGCTCCGGGGATTCCTTCTCAGATCTGGATGTCGGCGGTGGTCGACGGTGACAGCCCGATGACGTTCGAGGACAGCGGCGGCGGCGAGAAGGACAGTACTTGTGAACGTTCCGCTCGTCGAAGGACGGTTGGATCCGCTTCTTCGATTTCAGGCGTGCTCCGGCGTGGTCGCCGGTGGCGACGACCGCAAGGGGTGCCGTTTTCGAGGAGCCGGGCTCGTCACTTGAGCCCGGACGTGGCGGTGCCCGTGACGAAGCCGCGCTGGAGGATCAGGAACAGGACCAGCGAGGGCACGATGTACAGGATGGCTCCCGCCCCGACGACGGTATAGAGCCCGGTTCCGTGCTCGTTGACGTAGCCGGTGGCCATCTTCACCGCGAGCGTGGTGTGGTCGTCGTCCAGCAGCAGGGCGGGGGAGATGTAGTCGCCCCAGCTCCAGGCGAAGGAGAGGACCAGGCTGGTGGCGATGACGGGCCAGGACTGCGGGAGGAAGATCCGCCAGAAGATGCGGATCTGACCGCAGCCGTCGATGATCGCCGCCTCCTCCAGTTCCTTGGGCATGTTGGTGAAGAACTGCCGGAAGAGGAAGATCAGGTACGGTGCGCCGGCCAGCCCCCAGAGCACCCATGGCACATAGGTGTTGACCAGGCCGGCCCTGGAGAACAGCAGGTAGGTCGGGATGAGGGTGATGATCTGCGGCGTCATCATCGTGGACAGCATGAGCCCGAAGATGATCCGTTTGCCGGGTCCGCTCAGCCGGGCGAAGCCGTAGCCGGCCCAGGCCGAGGCCAGGGTGATCAGCACCGAGTAGATGCCGGCGAGCGTCAGCGAGTTGCGGGCGTAGCCGAAGAAGTCGAAGAGGGTCAGGGCCAGGTGGAAGTTCTCCAGGGTCGGGTGGTGCGGCCACCAGTGGATGGGCACCGCGCGCAGTTCGGAGGGGTCCTTGAACGCGCTGATCAGGAGCCATCCGAAGGGGCTGAGCATGAGCACCAGGGTCGCGACCAGGAGCATGTAGACGACTTTGCGTCGGGCCAGGACCATCAGCTGTCTCCGATCGTCCGGGGCTTGGTCTGGGTCTGCTCGGGATCCACGGCGTAGAAGACAACTCCCCTGCTCATCTTGAAGACGAGGAAGGTGACGGCCATGACGAACGCGAAGAGCACCCACAGCAGGGCGGAGGCGTAGCCGTAGCGGCCGTTGGAGAAGTACTGCGCGAAGACATCGATCATGATCAGCCGGTTGCTCTCGGGTACGGCCGCCACCCCTTTGGGTGTGGGGTCGACCGCGATGAGGAGGGGCAGGAAACTCTGCAGTGTGGCGATGATCTGGGTGACCAGCTGGAAGAACAGCACGGGGGAGAGAAGGGGCAGGGTGATCCGGGTGAAGGACTGCCACCAGCTCGCCCCGTCCACCCGCGCCGCGTCGAGCAGTTCCGCGGGGATGTCCTGCAAGCCCGCCAACGAGATGATCATGACGTTTCCGCAGCCCCACACGGTCAGCGTGATCAGCACCCAGCGGGCGTACGGATCCTGAAGCCAGGCGAGCCCGTTCGCGCCGAAGACGTCCAGCAGGCCGTTGGCCGAGCCCGAGTCACGGTCGAAGATCAGCTTGAACGTGAGGGCGGCACCGACCGGTGGCACCACGGCCGGCAGATAGATCATCGTGCGGAACACGCCCCGGGCGCGGATCGGCTGATTCAGCAGCACCGCGAGGAACAGTCCCGCCGCGATGGTCAACGGCACCGTGATCGCGGTGAACAGACCGGTGCGGGCCAGTGACGCCAGTGTGTCCGGGTCGGTGAAGACCTCGCGGTAGTTGGCCAGCCCCACATAGCGGGCGTTCGGGGACAGGCCGTCGGAGTTGGTGAAACTCAGCCACAGCGCGTAGCCCAGCGGAAAGACCGTCAAGGCGAGGAAGCCCAGCAGCCAGGGGCCGGCGAACACATAGAAGGCCCCGGCCCGGCGGGCCCGCAGCGAGCGAGGATGGCGCGCTCGCGGCGAGCTGGGCCGGGCGTCGGCCGCACGCATCGGCGCACGCGCGCCCGGCCCGGCGAGCTGATCGGTACTCACCCCACCAGCTCCTTGCCGCGCGCGAGCTGTTCGTTGATCCGGGAGTTGAGCGTGTCGGCGACCTTCCCGGCCGAGGTACCGGACTTGACCGCGTCCGGCAGGAACTTGGTGAGCACCGCGTTGAGTGCGTCCACCTGGGCGTACGGGCTGACGGGCAGCACCGAGAAGTAGGGCAGCTCCCGTTGCTGGACCGCGTAGGACTGTTGGTGGAACGCGGTGTCCCGCGGCATCTTCGAGCGCAGCGAGTTCAGGGAGGGGATGCCCCAGCCGCTGGTCGCGCGGTCCTGGGCCGGCTTGCCGCCGAAGTACCACTCGAAGTACTTCCAGGCGGCGTCCTTGTTCTTGGCCCCCTTGGGGACCCAGTAGCCGGTGCCGCTGAAGCAGGGGCTGATGCGGTGGCCGCCGAGCTGGGGTGCGGGGGCGAACCGTGAGACCTCTGCGACCTTGGCGTCGCCGCCGATCGCCCCGCCGAACCAGTAGCCGTCGGTGGCCATCGCCATCCGGTTGGCCTGGTAGGTGGGCCAGTCCCAGCCGTCCGGGTTGGGGTTGACGACGCTCGGGCCGATGTCGGACTTCGCGTAGTCCAGGTACCACTCCAGCGCCTTGAGCGCCTCGGGCGAGGAGAAGTCCACTGTGGCCAGGTCCGCGGCGAACAGGCTCCCGCCGGCCGACGCGGTCATCCACGAGAACGTGGTGAGGGGGCCGCCCACTGTCCCGGCGCTCAGGCCGTACACCTTCACCTTGCCGAGCCTGCGCTTGACCAGCCGCTCGCCGAGGTCCAGCCACTCGTCGCAGGACAACGGTTCGGTGTCGCTGGGGAGTTCCAGTCCGGCCGCCTCGAACATGTCGGTGCGGTACCAGAACATGCAGTCCTGAGAGTAGTCCTTGGCCATGCCGTAGCGGGGACCGGTGCCCTGCTTCCTGGACGTGGCGTCGTAGCGCCATACGTCGTTGGCCGGGGCGAGATCGGAGGGCTTGAGCACGTCGCTCCTGGCGAAGTACGAGTCCAGGTCGGTCATCAGCCCTCGCGCGGCGAAGTAGGGGACGTCGGTCGCACCCACGCCGCGGACCACGTCCGGGGGGTTCTTGCCGGCCAGCATGGCGTTGAGCTTGGTGATGTCGTACGTGACGATCTCGAGGTTCATGCCGAGCGCCCGCTCGGCGTTCTGCTTGTCCTTCTTGGGCCAGGCGACGTCCATGATGGTGAGCGTCTCCTTGGCGCCCTTGGCACCGCTCCCGGAGCCGACGGAGGCGGCACAGCCGGGCAGGGCGGCAGCGGTGAGGGCGGCGCCGGCGGCGGAGGCGGTGAGGAAACGGCGCCGGTCGAGGGAGCCTCTGGGTGCGACGGGCATGACGGTGAAGCCTTTCGTGCGGTGGGCATACGTGGATGGGCGGAAGACGGGTGCTGCCGCGCAGGAAGGCACAAGAGACAGGAAGAGAAGGCAGCCTGGTGTGTGCTCGGCCGTGATGGACGGCCTTCGGGCATGGCGCCGGCGACGTCGTCCGCACTGTGGTGTCGAGCGTTGAGGATCCGTACTTCGGTCGTGCGGCGTCACGCCCCGAACGCCCACGTGTAGAAACCGGTTGCAGAAGGCTCCGGCGAACGTAGGGCGGGCCTCCGGGCAGTGTCAAGAGGTGGGAACGCCCTTGTAATCAGCTGGTCCAACTGAAGCCGAGCCCATAACCACAAGGCGCTTGATGCAAGCCTCTTGACTCCTGCGGCGGCGCGGTGGCAGCTTCTTGTACCGCTACAAGAAACCGGTTGTTGAGCGTTCGCCACGCCTCGAACGAGACCGCCACGGGCGGGTGAGGCCCCACCACCCCTGCTCGTGGCCGCGCCACCACCCCCCTCACGCCGCACTCCATCCAGCAGGAGTACATCCGTGCCCCACGCCACCGCGGTCATCAACCTCGACATCGAGGGCCCGACGATCAGCCGACATCTCTACGGCCACTTCGCCGAACACCTCGGCCACTGCATCTACGGCGGTTTCTGGGTCGGGGAGGACTCGCCGATACCCAACGAAGGAGGCATCCGCCTCGACGTCGTCGAGGCCCTGCGCGCCCTGAACATTCCCAACCTGCGCTGGCCGGGCGGCTGTTTCGCCGACGAGTACCACTGGAAGGACGGCATCGGCCCCCACGACCAGCGCCCCCGGATGGTCAACACGCACTGGGGCGACGTCGAGGAGAACAACCACTTCGGCACCCACGAGTTCATGGCCCTGTGCGAACTCCTCGGCGCCGAGCCGTACATCAGCGGCAACGTCGGCTCCGGCACCGTCCGGGAGATGAGCGAGTGGGTCGAGTACCTCACGCGCGACGGCGACAGCCCCATGGCCAGGCTGCGCCGGGCCAACGGCCGCGACGAGCCGTGGCGGGTGAAGTTCTGGGGCATCGGCAACGAGACCTGGGGCTGCGGCGGCAACATGCGCGCCGAGTACTCCGCGGACCTGGCCCGGCAGTACGCCACGTACTGCCGCGACCACGGCGACAACAAGCTCTACCGCATCGCCTCGGGCGCCTCCGACGACGACTACAAGTGGACCGAGACGCTGATGCAGCAGATCAGCTGCTTCGGCTGCGAGGCCACCCCGAAGAACTTCTTCCAAGGCCTGTCCGTGCACTACTACACGCTGGCCGGCCCCTGGGAGGCGAAGGGCAGCGCCACCGTCTTCGACACCGACGACTACTACCGGACCATGGTCGCCGCCCGCCGGATCGACACCATCCTCACCGGCCACTCCACCGTCATGGACATCTACGACCGGGGGCGTACGGTCGGCCTGGTCCTGGACGAGTGGGGCACCTGGTGGGACGTCGAGCCGGGCACCAGCCCCGGGTTCCTGTTCCAGCAGAACTCCCTGCGCGACGCGCTCGTCGCCTCTGCGCACTTCGACATCTTCCACAAGCACGCCGCGCGCCTGTACATGGCCAACATCGCCCAGACCGTGAACGTCTTGCAGGCGATGGTCCTCACCGACGGCGACGCGCTGGTCCTGACCCCGACCTACCACGTGTTCGAGATGAACAAGGGCCACCAGAACGCCACCTCGCTCGCCGTCCACCTCAGCGGAGACGACGCTCGACGCAAGGTCGGCGACGCGGAGTTGGAGACCCTGTCCGCCTCCGCCAGTGTCAAGGACGGGGCGGTGCTGATCTCACTGTCCAACCTCGACGCAGAAGAGCCCGCCGAGGTGACCCTCGACCTGCGCGGCGGTTCGATCGGCGAGCCGACCGCCCGCATCCTGACCGCCGACCGGCTCCAGGACCACAACACCCCCGGCACGCCGGAGGCGGTCAGCCCACGCCCCTTCGACGACCTCAAGACGATCGAGCACGGGCTCGCCCTGACGCTGCCGCCCCACTCGTTCGTCACCGTCCGGGCGCCGCTGGGCTGACCCCGGCCACAACAGATCTGTTCCCACCCGTACTTCATCCTGACGAGGAGCCGCACATGAGCACGGACCTGACCCGCCGCAGAACCCTCCAGGCCGCCGGAGCGGCCGCCCTCGCCGCCGGCCTGTCCTCCCTGACCGCCACGACGGCCCACGCCGGCGACCCGGGGGAGGGCGACAACCCGGCGCCGAAGCTGGTCACCTACCCGATACCGTCCGGCGTGGCCACCCAGGCAAGCTTCAAGGTGCGGGTGCGCACCGCCCCCGACGGCGAGTGGCAGACGCTCTCCTGCTATGGGCATGGAGTCAAGGAGATCAACGCCACCACCGGCTCCGGCAAGGTCTGGGGCTCGTCGATGGTGTACTTCGACTTCCGGGGCTCCGTGGAGCTGGAGGTGACCTATCTCAAGGGCGGCACCACCAAGGCCCGGGTGCGTCCGGACTCGTACGGCATCAGGCCCGAACTTCTCGGCGACACCCTGCGGTTCACCCTCGACGAGCCGAAGGACGTCGTCGTCCAGATCAACGACGAAATCTTCGACTGTCTGCACGTCATCACCAACCACATCGACCCGAACCCGCCTTCCGCCGATGACCCGGACGTCATCTACTTCGGCCCCGGCCTGCACTCGCTCTCCGGCAACATCCTCTACGTTCCCAGCGGCAAGACCGTCTACCTGGCGGGCGGCGCCGTCGTCATCGGGCAGATCAGCTTCAAGGACGCCGAGAAGGCACGCCTCCGAGGCCGCGGTGTGCTGGTGCCGAGAGGTACCGTCGGCGGTGTCCAGCTCGACCACAGCAAGAACATCCGCGTCGAGGAAGTCATCCTGCTCGGCAACGGCCTGGGCTGCTGGGAGGCCGATGGCGGCGTGGTCAAGAAGGTCCGCGTGTTCACGTGGGGACAGTGGGGTGATGGCCTCCCCCTCTACTGCTCCAAGAACATCACCTACGACGGCTGCTTCGTCCGCAGCTCGGACGACAGCCACTCCATCTATGCCCACCGCGGCGAGCTGTACGGCGACACCCGCAACATCACCATCGTCAACGCCACCCTGTGGGCGGACGTGGCCCACCCGATCAACATCGGCACGCACGGCAACAGTGACGCCCCGGAGATGATCGAGAACCTCGTCATCAAGAACGTCGACATCCTCGACCACCGCGAGCCCCAGATGAACTACCAGGGCTGCATCGCCCTCAACGCCGGCGACTCCAACCTGATCAAGAACGTCCGTATCGAGGACGTACGGGTCGAGGACTTCCGTTGGGGCCAGCTCCTCAACTTCCGGGTCATGTACAACACGACGTACAACACCTCGGTCGGCCGCGGTATCGAGGACGTCTACATCAAGAACCTCACCTACACCGGCACCCACGCCGGCCCGTCGCTCTTCCTCGGCTACGACGCCGACCACGCCATCAAGAACGTCACCTTCGAGAACCTGGTGGTCAACGGCCTGGTCATCGCCGACTCGATGCGCAAGCCGCGCTGGTACAAGACCACCGACATGGCGCAGTGGTACGTCAACGAGCACGTGCAGAACCTGAAGTTCCTCACGACGGCCGAGGCGGCCGCCGCGTCATAGGTTCGGCCCGCCCTGCCGCGTTCACCGCGTACGCCGCTCCTGAAGACGGCGTTGTCCCTCCACGTCGCCGGAGACCTCTACTGCATGGGCAACGCTCTCCCACGTGGGTCCTGCGCTCTGTCCACACGCCTCCCGAGCCTCCACACCACGCAGTTCGACCAAGTCGGCACGAGCCCCGGTCAGAGCCGGTCGGGGCCATGTTCGATCGGAGTCGCACATCCCATGAGCCGCAACCATCTCCCCCCACTCGACCAAGACACACCCCACCGCCGCCACACCGAGCTCCTGAGCCGACGAGGCATCCTGCGCGCCGCCGGCGGACTCGGGCTCGTCGGCGCCGCCTCCGTACCGTCCGCCGACGCCGCCGGCAAGCCGCACGGTGTCCGCAACCTGACCCCTACCGCCGCACCGACCGTGTGGAATCACCCAGGCGCGATACACCACCCCGGTGACATCAACCGCGCCAAGGTCAGGGTGGCCGCGCGCATCGAGCCGTGGTACTCGGGCTCGCAGCCGCTGACCGCCAACGCCCACTCGGCCTCCACCTGGGCGGCCAACCCCCAGGAGGCCGTCTACCGCGGCGGGAGCTACCAGAACCACTCGATCCTCTACAACGACATCGCCGCCGCCCACCAGAACAGCTTGCGCCGGCTGATCAGCGGCGACACCGCCCACGCCGACTGCGCGGCCGCCATCTGCAACGACTGGTCCAGCACACTGACCACGATCACGGGCAGCGCCGACGCGATCCCGGCCGTCGGCATCCACGGCTGGCAGTTCGCCAACGTAGGCGAACTGCTGCGCGACTACAGCGCCCCGTCCCTACTTGTACACCGACGACGACAGCCGGTTCTTCAAGGCCGCCCAGTACGCCGCCCAGTACAACATCGGTCTGGACGTGCTCTACACCACCTACAGCTGGGGCAGCGGCACCAACTGCGCCTACAACGAGCAGACCGCCATCTCCTCGTCCGGCCGTGGAGGCATCCGCCCGGTGTGGGTGATGCTCCATTACCGCTACAACCGGATCAAGGGCCTGGACGACAAGTGCATCGCGGCCATGTCCAGCGACCTCGTCGGCATCGAGGGAGGAGGCGGCGACTACGGCACCACCAGCAGCGGTTACGACCAGCTCGGCTTCGGTCAGCTCATGTACGCCAAGTAGTCCCGGGCGGCCCCGCGCTCCTCCCCCCGGCCGCCCCGTCACACCGTTCACGCAACGCCACACCCACGCAGGAGTATCTCTGTGCCCGACGCCAACCCCCCTGTCGAGACGGTCGTCGAGGTGGACACCCGCGCCCCGGGCACCGCCATCTCACCCGACCTGTTCGGCGCGTTCTTCGAGGACCTCAACTATGCGGCGGACGGCGGGCTGTACGCCGAGCTGGTGCAGAACCGGTCCTTCGAGTACGGCCCGGCCGACCGTCCCGAATGGAACTCCCTCACCGCCTGGGAGCTGCTGGAGCGGGACGGCGCGGCCGGATCGCTCACGGTCTCCACCGACACCCCGCTGCACCCGGCCAACCCGCACTACGCGGTGCTGACGAGCAGTACCACCGCCGGTGCGGGGATGCGCAACGAGGGGTTCGACGGCATCCCGGTCCGGGCGGGGGAGACGTACGACGTGAGCGTCTTCGCCCGCCTGGCCGGGGGCACCGCCGACCGGCTGGTCGCGCGGATCGAGAGCCGGGACGGCGAACGCGCCTACGAGCAGGTCGAGTTGGGCCCGCTGGACGGGTCCTGGAGACGCCACACGGCGGTCATCACCTCCGAAGTCACCGACCGGGACGCCCGGTTCACCCTCACGGCGACCGGTCCCGGCACCGTCCACCTGGACCTGGTCTCGCTCTTCCCTCAGGCCACCTTCAAGGGCCGCCCGGGCGGTCTGCGCGCCGACCTGGCGCAGGCCATCGCCGATTTGAAGCCGAAGTTCCTGCGCTTTCCCGGCGGTTGCCTCGCCCACGGGCAGGGCCTTGCCAACATGTACCGCTGGTCCGAGACCATCGGCCCGCTCCACGCGCGCAGGCAGCAGTTCAACATCTGGCACTACCACCAGTCGATGGGCCTCGGCTACTACGAGTACTTCCAGTTCTGCGAGGACATCGGCGCCAAGCCCCTGCCCGTCGTGCCCGCCGGCGTCTGCTGCCAGAACAGCGACGTCACCGGCCAGGCCGGCATCCCCGACGAGGAGATGGACGCCTACGTCGCCGAGGTACTGGCCCTGGTGGAGTGGGCCAACGGCCCGGCCGACTCGCCCTGGGGCGCCCTGCGCGCCGCCGCCGGACATCCCGAACCCTTCGGCCTCGAATACCTCGGCGTCGGCAACGAGGACAGCATCACCGACACCTTCCGCGACCGCTTCTCCCGCATCCACGACGCCCTGCGCGAGCACCACCCCGAGATCACGGTCATCGGCACCCTCGGCCCGGCCACCTTCGGGGAGGACTGGGAGAAGGGCTGGGCGTTCGCCCGCGAACGGGGCGTACCCGTCGTCGACGAGCACTCCTACAAATCGCCCCGCTGGTTCCTGGAGAACAGCCGTCGCTTCGACCGCATGGACCGCCACGGCCCGCACCTGTACATCGGCGAGTACGGCAGCTGGCGCAACGACGGCCGCAGCGCGCTCGCCGAGGCCCTCTACATGATCGCCATGGAACGCAACGGCGATGTCGTCCGGATGGCCTCCTACGCCCCGCTGCTCGCCAAAAGCGACCGCACCCAGTGGCTGCCCGACTTGATCTACTTCGACAACACGCACGTCTGGACCACCCTCAACTACCACGTCCAGCAGATGCACTCGGTGAACTCGGGCGACACCGCCCTGCCCGTCACGGTCACCGGAGCGCCCGAGACCCCGCCCGTCCGGGCGAGAGACCGGCACGACATCCGCATCGGCACCGGTTCCGACACCCGCGCCGAGTTCACCGACGTCCACTGCGGCCCCCTCGGCGAAGAGCTCGCACCGGCCCAGGACTTCCGTAACCGGGGCGTGCTTGACGGTACTTGGGAGCTGAACGGCGAAACCGTGGCCGGATCGGGTACCGGCCCGCTGCTCACGGACGCGGTGCGCGGAACGTCGTACGCCTTCTCGGTGCGGGCGAGGAAGACGGACGGCGCCGAGGGATTTGTCCTGTGCTTCACCGGTATGACGTCCGAGCGCCGGTACCAGTGGCGGCTCGGCGGCTGGGACAACCGGGCGACCTGGCTTCAGCGAGTGGACGACGGTGTGGCGGACGACCTCGGCGAGCGCGTGCTCGACGGTGTGGAGAGCGGCCGTTGGTACGACCTGCGGGTGGAGGTGGACGGCCCGCGCGTTCGCTGCTTCCGCGACGGAGAGCTGCTCCACGACGTGGAGGACGTCCGGCCGGACCCGGAGGTCTTCGCCGTCTCGGCCGTCCGCGACAGCGCCGCCGGTGAGGTGATCATCAAGATCGTCAACACCACACCCGAACCTGTCACGGTCCGCCTGCGTCCGGCGGACATGGCCGGGGACACCGGCTGCGCGCGCACCACCCTCACCGTTCCCCCGGACGCCGGCAGCCGCTTCGGCCCGGCCCCGGCCGCGCCCGTGCACGACCGGATCACCGGGTCCGTCTGCGCCGTCCCGCCGCACTCCTTCACCGTTCTGCGCACGGACCCGCGGCATACCATGCGGGAGGGTGCCGAGACGGCGGACCAGGGGCGAGCGTGGTAACGATCAAGGATGTGGCGAAGGCGGCCGGGGTCTCACCGATGACCGTCTCGAACGTCATCAACGATCACCCGAACGTGCGCAGCTCAACGCGTGCGAAGGTCCTCGAGGCCATGGCCCGGCTCGACTACCGGGTCAACGTCGCCGCCCGCAATCTGGCCAAGGGCAGCACCGGAACCATCGGCCTCGCCGTCCCCGAGGTGAACAGCCTCTATTACAGCCGGCTGGCCGCCTCCGTCATCGCCGCCGCCGAGCGGCGGGACCTGCGCGTGAGCGTCGAGCAGACCGCGTCCCGGGACAACGAGCTGGACGCCCTGTCCCTGTCGCGCAACCGCCTGTACGACGGACTGATCCTGACCGCCGCGGGCATGGGACAGGCCGATGCCGAGCGGCTTCGGGTGGACCACCCGGTCGTCATCCTCGGCGACCGGATCTTCGGCGCACCCGTCGACCACGTCGCCATGCCCAACCTCGAAGCCTCCCGGGCGGCCACCCGCCACCTGATCGAGCGGGGCTGCCGGCGTATCGCGTTCCTGTGCGGGGCGGTGGAGGAGGTCGACACCTCCAGCCTCCGCCTCACCGGCCACCGGCAGGCCCTCGAAGAGGCGGGCCTGCCGACGGACCCCGCCCTGATCCAGCAGGTGGACAGGTTCGGCATGCGCGAAGGCGCCGGGCGCGCCCGGGAGATGGCGGAGGGCGGCCTCGACTTCGACGGGGTGTTCTGCGTGACCGACTCCCTGGCCATGGGCGTCCTGCGAGGCCTGGCCGACGCCCGGATACGGGTGCCCGACCAGGTCAAGGTGATCGGCTTCGACAACGTCAGGGAGAGCGAGTACTGCATCCCCTCGCTCTCCACGATCGACCCCGACCACGACGGCATGGCCGAGCGCGCGGTCGACCTCCTGCTCAAACGCATCGAACAGACCGAGCCCCCGACCGGGCACCAGGACTTCATCGGCGACTTTTCGCTGGTGATCCGGGAGTCGACGGGCGGCTGAGAACAGTTCGCGCCTCGCCTCCGCGCACCATGACGCCTCGCCTCTCAGCACCACGACAAGGGGGGACCTCCGTGAACCGCGTGGCCCGTGCCCCGCTCTTCCGCGACCCGATCTACGACGGAGCCGCCGACCCGGTCGCCGTCTGGAACCGTCAGGCCGGCGAATGGTGGCTCGTCTACACCAACCGCCGCACCACCGCCCCCGGCTCCGGCGTCTCCTGGGTGTACGGCACCGACCTGGGCGTGGCCGCGTCGGCGGACGGCGGCCGCACCTGGACCTACCGGGGCACCCTCACCGGCCTGGAGACCGAGTGGGGGCGCAACACCTTCTGGGCGCCGGAGATCATCTGGCACGACGGGCTCTACCACATGTACGTCAGCTACATCCGCGGCATACGCGACGACTGGAACGGCGACGCCCGGATCCGCCACTACACCAGCCCCGACCTGCTGGACTGGACCCACCACGGCGCCCTGGACCTCGGCTCCGACGGGGTCATCGACGCCTGTGTGTTCCCGCTACCGGGCGGCGGCTGGCGCATGTGGTTCAAGGACGGTCGCCGCGGCTCGCTCACCTATGCCGCCGACAGCCCGGACCTGTACCAGTGGCGGCACACCGGCCTCGTGATCGGCCATCGCCCGCACGAAGGACCCAACGTCTTCGAACTCGGCGGCCACTACTGGATGCTCGTCGACGAATGGCGCGGCCAGGGCGTGCTGCGCTCGGACGACCTCACCACCTGGGAATACCACGGCCTGATCCTGGACAGGCCTGGCAGCCGCCCCGACGACCAGACCATCGGCCTCCACGCCGACGTGGTCGTTCAGGAGGAGACTGCCTATGTCTTCTACTTCACCCACCCCGGCCGCGTCGGCGCCGCCGAGGAGGACACCTACGCCACCCGCCGCTCCTCGCTCCAGGTCGCCGCCGCACGGGTCGTCGACGGCTCCCTGCACTGTGACCGCGACGAGCCCGTACGACTCGATCTGTCCCCCCTGCCCTAGAAGGCGTCACGTGGTGTGGGTGGTCGTTCGATAAAGGTCACCGCCGCAGTCGCAAGGGGCCAGGAGGCGATGAGCTTCTGTGGTCAGGTCCTGGGGGCGGACTGCGAGGACAGGCAGCCCCGTGGTGAGGGCCGCCGCCTTGGCGGTGCCCGTCGTCGGGCGCCCGCCGACGCTCGGCATGTCCTCGGCCAGGGCCGCTCGGTGTCGGCCGAGCTCACCAGGACCCGGCTCGCGCCGAGCCTGAACAGCCCGCGGCATCGACGCGTCCCGGCCCGTCATGGGGCCGACTGGCTGCTCCGAACAACACCCTCCGGTCTTTGGCGCCACCCCGTGATCATCCGCTCGCGGCTCTCGACGGCTCTATGGGGCCGCTGAGTTGGCTGTGTCCGTCGACCGGTCCCGATCGTACGGCTCACACGTCGTCGCCGTGTGTCGCCCTTCACACTCGGGACATGCCGCCGCAGAGGGCGCGGCCGACCCGGGCCGTGCGTGCCGACGGGTGGCCAGGGTCCAGGCGGTGGCGGCGAGTGCGGTCACCGTGAGGGCGGCCAGCATCGCAGTGGTGTGGGATCCGGCGCTGTCGGCCGCCCGGGCGACGGGGTTGGGCAGGCCGAGGCGGTCGGCCAGCCAGCCGAGCGCCGCCGTGCCGGTGAGCAGGGCGCCGGCCAGTCGTAGCGTGGGCTGGACGCGCAGGCGTGCCAGCACCAGCAGTGAGGGCAGGGCCAGGCAGACCAGCAGGAGCTGGACCAGTTCGATGCCGAGGTTGAAGCCGAGGAGGCTGGTCAGGAGCTGTCCGGTGGACAGGTGCATCTCGGCCAGGACGAAGGAGAACGCCATGCCGTGGCCGAGCCCGAAGACCCCGGCCACGAGCGCCTCCTTGCCCGGGAAGAGGGGGCGGATCGCGTGGATCGCGCCGACGAGGATGCTGGCGGCGATGAACGCCTCGACCGGCCAGTCGGGGATGTCCAGGCGGCCGAGCGCGGTGACGGCCAGCGCGACGGAGTGCCCGGCGGTGAAGGCGAGCGTGATGCGGCCGATCCGGAGAAGCGCGGACCGGGCGCCGACCAGGCCGTCCCAGCGCCGTCCGGTGGCCGCGAGCGGCGCGGGCAGGAGCAGGATCAGCAGGAAGAGCAGGTGGTCGGTGCCGGTGAGGATGTGGTCGCCGCCCAGCTTCACCATGGCGAGGAAGCCGCGCCAGGCGCTGCCGTCGCCGAGGTCGACCTTCAGGGCGGGGACGGTCATGGTCCGGGTGTCGACCCGGATGGTGCCGACCTGGGTGGTGCTCTCGCCGTCGACCTGTCCGGCGGCCCAGTCCTGACGTACCGTCACCAAAGCGGTGTGCGTGATGACTTGATGGACGATGACGTCGTAGCCGAAGGTGAAGTGGCGTACGTCGGTGCCGGCCGGCGGGGTGAGCACGGCCTCGGCGACCAGCTCGCGGTAGGGGCCGGTGGAGGTCTGCTCGCTGCGGCTGAGGTTCAGGCTGCCGACGCTGACCTGCCAGGCCTTGCCCTGGGCGGTGGCCGGGTGGATGTGCTTGCCGAGGTAGGTCCGGATGGCCTCGGCCTTTCCGGACAGCGTGGCCTGGGTGGTGTCGCTCAGGTCGATCCCGCTGGCCCGGGCGAAGTCGTCGGCCGGCAGTTCCAGCCGTGCGCTCACCGACGCCTGGTACACGTCGAGTTCCACCACCGAGTGCGGCATCGGATGCGCGGCGGCCGGCGACGCCCCGAGGAGGAGCGTCGCCGGTACCGCGATCGCGATCCCGGCCACCAGACGCAGTGCTGTGGTCAGCCAGTTTCGCGGTCGGGTCATGAGAAGGAGAACTCGTTGCCGTAGTCGCGGGTGTGGTCCCGGTAGACGGTGTGGTAGTGGACCTTGTCCTGGTAGACGAAGCCGTTCTGGCAGACGAACTCGATCCACACGCTGGGGCCGTCGATGCGGACGTAGTCTCCCTGGGTGTCCAGTCCCGTGCCGCCGGAGTAGCTGATGTAGGTCTCCTTCAGCTCACGCGCGTAGGTCTTCATGAGCTTCTTCGCGGTGGCGTCGTCCACGCCCGCGACCCAGGGGTGGATCGCCTCCAGGACCAGCTTCTGCTGCTTGGGCGACAGCTCGCTGGCCTTGATGCCCTCCTTGGTCTCGGGGAACTGACCGTCCTCGTCCGGGCCGAGCAGCACGTCGTTGAAGGACTCGGACAGCTTGGCCTTGGCCAGCTGTTCCGTGCTCAGGCTGCCGGTCAGGGCGAGCATGCCGTTGCGGAACCTCGCCAGCGGCTCGTAGGTGGTGCCGTCGTCCGCGGTCCAGCTGGTGGGCTCCACGCCGGTGAAGAACGGGCTGGCGCCGGAGACCTTGCCGTCCTTGTAGGTGATGTTCACGGCGAGGTGGTGGCCGCCGAAGTGCAGCTGCCAGGTGCCGTCGGCCGACGGGGTGCCAAGGAACGCCAGGAAGTAGATGTCGCTGCCGTACCCGCCGCCGCCTGCGCCGCCGCCGGGGCCGCCGGACGGTGGGGTGCCCGTAGGGGCGTCGGTGGCCGTGGCGCTCGGGTCGGCCGAGGCCGAGGGGGCGCTCGACGTGCCGCCCGACGGCGCGGAGGGCCCGGAGCCGGAGCTCTCCGCCGAGGCCAGCTGGTCGTCGGCCAGGAGGGTCTGCAGGACGTGCTCGTAGCCGGTGTCCTTGCCGGTGCCCAGGGCCACCTTCAGTACGTTCTTCAGGGCCGCCAGCTGCTCGTCGCTCAGCGAGCCGGTCTGGATGCCGGGCCGGCAGGACCCACCGCACGGCAGGTTCGACCAGGCGGTCGCGTTCTCCTCGGTGAAGTCCAGCAGTGTCTCCGCCTGCTGGTCGGAGTCCAGCGTGTTCAGAAACGCGTTGGCCGCGCTGACCACGGACGCGACGCCGGTGGCCTTCTTGTCGACCGGGTAGTGCACACCCGCGGTCGCCTTCTGCCCGTCGCCGGTGGTCGTCGCGGCGTTGGCCGCCACGAATCCGCCCCCGACGAGGACCACACCGGCGGCCACGCCGGCTATGCCCCGCCAAGTCCGTCGGTGACGAGCCCGACTTGTTCTCTCTTTGCTCACGAACACTCCCTGAAGACAAGGGTGGGGGACGGTGCGCCGACTCTGCGGGCGGCGGCGTCCAGAACACGCGCGCGCTGGATGAGAGAACTATCAGCAATATTGTTGACAGCTCAACGCGCGAGCCTTCGGGCCTGTCCCAATTGGATGGCTGGCACCCCGTATACGGGAAATATCCTTTGCCCGTTGACAGGTTTCTCTCATCGCGCCTTCAGCCGCCGAAACGGGCGCGCGTCGCGAGAAGGCCGCCGTCCCGGCACCTTCTCCACCGTCGGCAGGACCTCCGCGCTCCGGCCCGCTGAACAGCGGCAGACGCGTGATCGCGTCGACCGCGGCCGGTCCTGACACGGTTGTAGCGACGGTCGCCATGCCAACGAGGGCGGGAGCAAGCCGCGACCGACTGACGTGTGCAACACGTACACACGTACTCCTTCGGTGTCCGGCTCTTCGCCGGAGATCTGGTGGTTCGTCGATTGCGGGGTTGCGCGGCCTCGGTCAGAGGACGGGGTGCTCAGGTGGCTGACGGTGACGACGTGGTAGCCGCGAGCGGCCGGCGTGCGCAGGATCTCGGGGACGGCCGCGACCGAGTGGGGCGGATGTCGTGTATCAGGACGACCGCGTTGCGGCCGGTCTTGTCGATGACCGTCCGGGCGACCCTGGCCGCGTTGCGGTACTTCCAGTCCTCGGTGTCCACGTCCCGCAGCACCGGCGAGAGGGCCGTCGAGTTCCTGACGGTC
Source organism: Streptomyces sp. DG1A-41 (assembly GCF_037055355.1). GTDB lineage: Bacteria > Actinomycetota > Actinomycetes > Streptomycetales > Streptomycetaceae > Streptomyces. The sequence continues at coordinate 8,036,411 of NZ_CP146350.1, forward strand.
TGGAGGGTCAGGGCGGGGCACGGCGGCGGACAGTCCCAGGAGGGCGCGACGGGGGACAGGTGGGGGTTTGAGCTCATCTTGTGCTCCAAGGCGGCATGCGGGGACAGCTGAAGTGGTCCGGATTTCGAATGGGGTTCGGAAAATCGATCAGGACGTAGGGCCAGGTCCTGTGCCCGTCAATCGTCCTGCCAGCCTTCTGTGGTTCCTGTGCGCCCTGGGGCGTCGGGGGCCACACGCCGTCCCGGGGCAGCGGGCTCGGCGCTGGGTGTAGATGACCACGCTGCGGTGTGCGAGCTGGTAGGTGACGGATTCGTCGCCCCACATGCTGTTCCTTCCGGCGTATCCCCCACAGGCCCAGGGCCAACGTGACCAGCATGGGCACGACCACCGCCAGCGCTCGTCCCTGTGCGGTGTCGATGGCGAAGTCCGAGGGCGGCGACCGGACCTGACGGTCCCGGAGGCCGGCTCGCCTCTCGATGTGCTGGTGCATGCGTGCGCTCCGTGCTGATGGGCCGTTGTCGGGGCGCGCTGAAGGCAGGAGAGCGAAGTGCGAACGCACGTCACACCCAGGTGCTGACCTTTGGCCTCATACCTGGGTTTGACGGTGCCAGGTTTCGGAACGACGGATCCCGGCAACCGGAGGTTCGGTTGCCGGGATCGGGTTCGTGGTCGGCACGGTGACATCACACCGTGACGGCGTCAGGTCAGGTGAGCGTCCACTTCTGGTTGCTCTGGCCGTTGCAGGTCCACAGGATCAGCTTGGTGCCGTTGGCGGTTGCCGCTTCGGAGGCGTCCAGGCAGAGGCCGGAGAGGCTGTTGGTGAGGGTGCCGTCGGAGTTGACGGTCCACTTCTGGTTGGTGCCGCCCGTGCAGTCCCAGATGATGACCTTGGTGCCGTTGGTGGTGCCGTTGTTGTCGGCGTCGAGGCACTTGTTGCCGTAGACGACGAGTTCGCCGCGCGAGGTCCGGGTGAAGGTCTGGTTGCGTCCGCCGGAGCAGTCCCAGATCTGTGCCTGGGTGGCGTTGACGTAGGTGTTCTTGTCGATGTCCACGCAGCGGTTGGAGGCGGAGCCGACGAGGGCGGTGCCGTCGGTGCCGGGGATGCCCTGGACGCGGAGGGCGTCGATGTCGGGTGCGGTGCTGCCGGAGACCGCGGCGAACCGGACGGTGTTCGCTCCCTTGGCCAGGTGCGCGAGCACGGACACCGTGCGGTAGGTGGTGGCCGAGCCGGTCGGCGGGAAGGACACGACGTACCTGAACTGGCCGTTCACCTGGATGGTGGCCTTGCGGGCGGTGCTGCCGCCGTTGGCGTAGGTGATGTCCACCAGCTTCGTGCCCGCCGTGGAGGCGGTGACGTTGCCGAACGTCGGGGTGGTGGCGGTGGTGGAGTCCTCGTACGTCGCGCCGGCCGCCTCGGTGCCGGAGACGGTCAGCAGGACCGCGTCGTTCGCGGGGACGGAGGTGGTGTAGCCGGTGGCGAAGGAGCCGGCGTCGGTGCGGGTCCAGGCGTTGCGTACGGTGGCGGAGGCGGTGGTCAGGCCGAGGTCGGCCCAGCGGACGGTGATGTCCGCGGCGGAGCCGGTGCGGTTGAACAGCATCACCGCGCGCTTGCCGGTGCCGGAGAGCACCTTGCCGTACACCTGCAGGTTCCGGGTGTCCTCGGCGACCTTGACGCCCTGCAGACCGCGCGGGTCCTGGTCGATGGCCAGGACCTCGGGGTTGGTGAGGATGTCGCGGGTGGCGGTGCTCATCGTGGCCACGTTGTTGCCGGCCAGCAGCGGGGCGCCGGAGATGGCCCACAGGCTCATGTGCAGCCGGTTGCGTTGGGCGGTCATGCCGTTCAGGCCGACCATCAGCATGTCGGGGTCGTTGTAGTAGCCGGTGTGCTGGGCCGCGGGCTGGAGGGCCTCGTCGAAGTTGCGATACATCTTCGTCAGGCCCGGGGTCTCCTTGTACAGGAGCACGTCGTGGCTGGTGCGCCACAGGTCGCCGTGGCCCGGCGCCCAGTTCCACGGCAGGCCGGTGCCCCACTCGCAGAAGGACAGCACGAGCTTGCGGCCGGTGACCGCGGACGCGGCCTCGTTCGCAGCGGCGATCTGCTTGTACGTGGTCTCCTGGTCCAGGCCCTCTACCCGGCCGCCGCACCAGTCGATCTTGACGTAGTCGAAGCCCCAGCGCTGGAAGGTCTCCAGGTCCTGCTGGTAGTGGCCCTCCATGCCGGTGTTGGGCGCGGCGGGGCGGGTGGTGGGGTAGTAGTAGCCGCAGCCCTGCTTGCCGGCGTCGGTGTAGATGCCGGCCTTCAGGCCCTTGCTGTGGATGTAGTCGGCGATCGCCTTCATGCCGCCGGGCCACAGGGTCTCGTCGACGACGATGTTGCCGTTGGCGTCGCGCTGGCCCTGCCACCAGCCGTCGTCGAGGTTGACGTACTTGTAGCCGGCGTCCGCCATGCCGGAGGAGACCAGGGCGTCTGCCTGCTGCTTGATCACGTTGTGGTCGATGCTGCTGAAGAAGCTGTTCCAGGACGCCCAGCCCATCGGCGGCGGGGTGACGCCGATCTGATGGGTGCTCACGGCGGCCGGTTCGACGGCCAGGGGCGCCGACGGCTCCTGCCGGTCGAAACTCGCCAGACCGGCGATGACGAGCCCGACGGCGAGGACCCGTGCGGTGATGCGTCTTGTCCATCTTCGCGCAGCAGTGGGGGACATGCGGCTCTCCAGGGGAGGGAAGGGGGAAGAACGTGATCCTGCCAGGACGCCGGTCCAGAGCCGTCGTGCGAGGCTCTGGGGCACACGCGTGTGCGGCCACCGCCACTCCTGTCCGATATACCGGACTGAGTTCGGTGAATCGATCAGAAGGTAGAGGTGCGACAAACGGCAGGTCAATGGTTCTGTCTTATCTCGTTGGATTTCGTGCGGCAGATCAGCTGGAGGCGTGCGCGTGCCCTGGCGATGCCGACGATCAGGATCGGCTCCGTGCTCCTCAATCCGCCGATCGGCCGAGATTTCGCGCGCCCGGGCCGGTTGCTCATGACCGTTCGGCCGAGGCGGTGGTCCCTGCTGGGAGGGGAAGTGGAGCCCGGTCTCCGCCCCGGCCGCAGGAGTACGGCGATACCGCCGCAGCCACGCCTCCGCCGCCATGTGGTCGGGCCGCACGGCTTTGTCGGGTGACGAGGACAGGCGAGATGGGCATGGCTATCCGGGTGGTCGTCGTGGACGACCAGGACATGGTGCGCTCGGGGTTCGCCGCGCTGCTGTCCGCGCAGAGCGACATCGACGTCGTGGGGGAGGCGCTCAACGGCCGACTCGGCGTCGAGGTCAGCCGCAGTACGCACCCCGACGTGGTGCTGATGGATGTACGGATGCCGGAGATGGACGGGCTGGAGGCGGCCCGGCGGCTGCTCGATCCGCCGCCCGGTGTGGTGCACCGCCCAAAGGTGCTGATGTTGACGACTTTCGACATCGACGGCTACGTCTACGAGGCCCTGCACGCCGGGTCCGCGGCTTCCTGCTCAAGGACGCCCCGGTCGCCGAACTCGTCCAGGCGGTACGGGTGATCGCCGCCGGCGAAGCGCTGCTCGCTCCGTCCCTCACCCGTCGTCCCATCGAGGACACGGCTAACCCGGCGCCGCCCCGTCCCGCGCCCGAACACCCGCCTGCGGCTCAACGGCCTCACGCCACGGGAGACGGAGGTCCTGCTGCTGGTCGCGCGGGGCCTGTCGAATACGGAGATCGCCGCGACGCTGGTCGTGGCGCAACAGACCGTCAAGACCCACATGAGCCGGCTGCTCGCCAAGCTCGGTGCCCGAGACAGGGCCCAACTCGTCGTCACGGATCACGAGTCGCGGCTGGTCGCTCCGGGAGCGTCCGGCTGAACCACACGCGCGGCGCGGCCGGCTGCGGTCATCACGGACGGGCAGGACCGGCGCCACCGTCACGATCGGGGCACCGGCACACTCCGGCCCCGGGGCTCCATCGCCTGATACGCAGGCGTGAGACCGGAGTCGGCACCCGGGTGCGACGTACCGACTTGTCCCCACGCCCCAGTGTCACCGTGTCCTGATCGACCAGACCGGTTTCGCACGGAGCGCTCATGCGCCAGACCATCTACGTCGACCACATCATCCGGCTCTGGTGCGCCTACGACCGACGACCTCGACGGGCCCGCGGGAAGCAGCGGAAGCTGCTCGCGCCGCCGACCTCGCTGAAGGCCCAACCCGACGACATCGGAGCGGAGATCACCTACCTGTTTCTGAGCGAGACCCGACCGGAGACGGTGGTGGAGATCGGTACCTTCCACGGCTGCTCCACCGCCTGGATCCTCCGGCCCTGAGGGGCAACGGCACCGGCTACCTGTACTCGTACGACGTCGTGGACCACGTCGTGCGCGACACGCCGCAGGCCGCTGCCGTTCGCCGAGGGGGCGGTCGTCCCGCGCCGGCTCGCTCTGGGCCGCCCTCTGCGGGACAGCAGGGGCAACCCAGGCTCGGCGGGAGGTGAGGGACTGTTCGGCGCGCGCTCGATCTCGTCGAGTTGCTTGGCGCAACGGTCGTCAGGGCTTGGTCGATCATGCCGGCGCCGGATGGACGAGGCGGCCGTGGAAGATGAGTGAGGCGCCCTGTTTCAGGCGGCGGACGCGGATGCTGACCTCGTAGGCGTCGATGCCGTCGATGGCGGCGACGCGGGTGGTGAGGTAGCGGTAGAAGTCCTCGGTGTCGCGGCAGATGACGCTGACCATCAGGTTGTGGTGGCCGCTGATGGCGCCGGCGAAGGCGACTTCGGGGTGCCGGGCGAGTTCTTCCCCGGCCTGTTCGAGCCGGGCGGGGGCGACGCGCAGCCAGAGGGTGGCGTTCAGGGTGTGGCCGAGGCGCTCGGGCAGCAGTTCTACGTCGTAGAAGAGGGTGCCGGAGTTCTCCAGGGCCTCCAGGCGACGGGCGACGCGCGCGTTGGACCAGCCGGTGAGCTCGGCGAGGCGGGTGTGGGTGGTGCGGCCGTCCTCGGCGAGGGCGTCCAGCAGGGGGGTGTCCTCGTCCGTGGGGGGCCGTAGTGGTCCGGCGGGGGCGGGTGGCCGGTCGGCGGTGAGCTGCCGTACCTGGTCGGGGGTGAGGCCGGCGCCGTAGCCGGTCCATTCACTGGTGCCGGTCTCGCCGAAGGGGTGCAGGAGGAGGTCGATGCTGACGTCGAGGACGGAGGCGGAGCGGGGCAGTTGACGCAGGAGGATGTCGTCGCGGTGGGCCTCGACGGGGGAGCGGACCGTGCAGATGATCTCCGAGCCGCCCGAGGCGAGGTTGGCGTAGGCGATGTCCGGCCGCTTGGCCAGGGAGTCCGCCAGGGGGCCGACCCGGTCGGGGCGGGAGCGGATGCGGGCCACCCACTGGGCCTGGCCGTGCACCGCCGGGTTGACCAGGCCGACCACGCGCATCACCCCGCTGCGGCGCAGGGCATGGTAGCGGCGGGCGGCCGTCTGTTCCGACACGCCGGTCGCCTCGGCGATGCGCCGGAACGGGAGACGGGGTGCGCACTGGAGCGCGTGGAGGATTTTCCTGTCCACATCGTCGATCACGAAGGGAGTCTGTCACGGCCTTCGAGCTGTGCAGAGGTTTTTGTTTGTTTCGGGCTGACGAGTTCATGGTTGTGGCCTGCGAGGTGGATGCTGATCGTGTCCTGAAGAAAGGACGTGACTCCCATGAGCACGCGGCCGGCGCCGACGGCGGCCTGCATCGGCACGTGCGTCGTGCTGATGCACTTCGCCACGGCAGGCGTGGTGGCACCCCATCGGGCGCTGCTCCCGCACACCGGTGTCTCCCGCATCCAGCGGGTGATCGGCGACGTGGCCCCGGTGCCCGCGGCAGTGCTTCCGCGAGTCTGCCGGCCGACTGCCCGGCGGGGCGTCGTCGCCGCTCCATGACCGGCCCGGAGCGCCGTCCTCGCATCCCCCAGCGGGCGTTCCGGGCCTCTGGGCCGCACTGTGCCGACGAACCGCCCCCACCCACCGCTGCATCCCCAGAGAGGCACCCGTCCCCGTGGACTTCACCGTCGACACCTTCCGCTCGACACCCGCGTTCGACATCCTCGCCAAGCTCTTCGGGCGGCCGGAGCACACCGACTGGCTCGACGAGAGCATGTCGTGGAAGCAGACCTGCTACATCGGTGACTGGTCGTTCCTGCCGCAGACCCGCTTCCGCGGCCCGGGTGTGCCGGAGCTGTTCTCGGGCATCTCGGTCAACTCCTTCCGACGGTTCCCGGTGGGCGCCTCCAAGCACGTCGTGCAGACCAACACGCACGGCCACGTCATGAGCGAGGGCATCCTGACCCGGCTGGACGAGGAGGACTACGTCTTCCACGGGCCGGGCGGCGACTGGGCCCGGTACAACCTGGAGCACGGCGACTCCAGGGCCACCGCCGAGGACGAGGACTGGTTCGTGTACCAGGTATCCGGCCCCTCGTCGATCCCGCTGCTGATGGAACTCACCGGCGACGAGCGGCTGTTGGACACCCCCTACATGTGCGCGGTGCCCACCACCATCGCAGGGCACGGAGTCTGGGCGCTGCGTCAGGGTATGGCCGGCGAGGTCGGCTTCGAGTTGCAGGGCCCGCGCGAGTTCGGCGGCGCCGTGTGCGACGCGGTCGTCGAGGCCGGGCAGAAGTACGGCATCCGCCGCCTGGGCAACCGGGCCGCGCCCATCAACCACCTGGAGAACGCCGTCCCCACGCGGAACCTGGACTACCTGCCCGCCCTGTACGAGCCCGAGCAGGCCGTCTTCCTCACCCACCTGCTCAGCTCGCCCTGGCACATCCCGCGGGCCTTCATCGCCGGCAGCTTCGAGGGCGAGTACCTGCGCGACTACTACCGCGACCCGGTGGAACTCGGCTGGACCCGGCAGATCAGCTTCGACCACGCCTTCCTCGGGGACGCGGCGCTGCGGGAGAAGCTCGCCCGGCCCACGCGGGTGCTGCGCACGCTCGTGTGGAACAGCGACGACGTCCTGGACGTGCATCGCTCGCTGTACGGCGACGGCCCGCACCACACGTTCATGGACATGCCCCGCGACCTGCGCGGCCACCTGTGGGTGGACCGGGTGGAGCGCGACGGCGTCCTCGTCGGCACGGCCACCTCCCGCGGCTACAGCTACTACTTCCGCAAGATGCTCTCGCTGGCCGTGCTGAACGTCGCCGACGCCGAGATCGGCACGCAGGTCGAGGTCGTCTGGGGCAATCCCGGCGACCCGGTCAAGCGGATCCGGGCCACCGTCGCCAAGGCCCCCTTCAAGCGCGTTCGCTCCCGTGCCGAGCTGCGCGCCCATCTGGCCGCGTACCGGGCCGAGTTCGGATCAGCCGCGTAAGTCGAGGAGACCTCGCCCACCGACCCCGCGGGACGCCACCGGCCGCGTACCGCGGACAGGGGCCGCCCGCTCCGGCACGGCAGCCCCTGAGCACCACCCACCCTTCCCCCCCAATCGACTGCGGCGCATCACGCCGCACGGGAGAAGACGGAGAAGTTCCGTGAACGTCACCACATCGGCGAGCGGGTCGACGGACAGGCGGGCGGCCACCTTCGTCATGGCCTGCCTCGGCATGTTCGTCGCCTACCTGCCGATCACCACGGTCGCCGTCAGCCTGCCCGCCATCCAGCGGGTGCTGAACACCTCGACCGCCCAGCTGTCCTGGGTCCAGGACGCGTTCGTCCTGCCCATGGCCGCCTTCATCATGACCGCCGGCGTCTTCGGCGACGTGCACGGCCGCAAGAAGGTCTTCCAGGCGGGCCTGTTCCTCAGCGCCGCCGGGGCGGCGGTCGCCCTGAGCGCACACAACGTCCAAACCCTGTGGGCCGGACAGGCCCTGGCCGGTCTGGGCTCGGCCGCACTGCTGCCCATCACGCTCGCGCTGATCAGCCACGCGGTGCCCGACCACCGCGAGCGCGGCAAGTTCATCGGCATGTGGGCCATGGCCATGCTCGCGGCGTTGGCCGTCGGCCCGGTCATCGCCGGCGTCATCCTCGAGCACTTCGCCTGGCGCTGGATCTACCTGCTGTCCATCCCCCTCTCGCTGCTCGCGATGGCGGTGGCCGCCCCGCTGCTGACCGACTCACGCGCCCCGCACGGACGCAGGCTCGACTGGCCCGGCCAGATCACCGCGGCCATCGGCATCACCGCCCTGGTCTACGGCGTGATCGAGGGCGGCGCCGACTCCTTCACCGCCACCAAGGTGGTCGCCGCCCTCGCACTGGGCGTCGTCGCGCTGATCGCGTTCGTCGTGGCGGAGAAGCGCAGCGCCAGCCCCATGCTGGACCTGGCGGTCTTCCGCAGCGCGGCCTTCACCGCCACCGCCCTGGTCGCCCTGATCACGTTCCTCGGGCTGATCGGCTTCTTCTTCGTCCTCAGCCTGTACTTCGGCATGGTGCAGCAGCTCGGCACCCTGGAGGCAGGCGCCCGCCTGCTCCTCGTCCCGGTCGCCGCGATCGTGTCGGGGGCACCGGCCGGTCGATTGATGCACCGCGTCTCCGCCCGCGTCATGATCACCGTCGGGCTGCTGCTGGTCGCCGGGTCCCTGCTGGCGATGACGGACCTCGACGCCGACACCTCCTACGGCTCCATCGCCTGGCGGCTGATCCTGCTGGGCGTCGGCCTCGGGCTCGTCACCACGCCGATGACGGCCACCGCCGTCGCCGCCGTGCCGCACCACCTGGCGGGCATGGCCTCGGCCGCCAACAACGCCTTCCGCCAGGTCGGCGGCGCGCTCGGCCCGGCCGTCCTCGGCGCCCTGCTGTCCACCCGCGCTGTGGACACCCTGTCCGGCCATCTCGCCGGTGCCGGTGTGACCGGCACCCAGGCCCAGACCATCGTCGCCACGGCGAAGGACGGCGGTCTGGGCGCGGTCGCCGGGATGGACCTCGGCTCCACCGCCGGTCAGGTCTACGGTGCCCTGGGCGACTCCCTCCTGGACGGCCTGCGGCTGTGCTTCATCGCGGCGGCGGTACTGGTGCTGATCGCGGCCGTGTGCGCGGCCACCCTCCTGCGCCGTCCCAAGCAGACCGCAGGAGGTGCGGTGGCCGCAGGTACGGCACAGCACAGCCGCCCGGAAGCCTCCGCCGAGAAGGCCCGGACGGCGGGCACCGTCCAGCCTTTGGGACACCGGCGCGGCTGACCGGGCGATGGGTGACGCATCGTGCGGCGACGCGTCCTCGGGCTCGACGCCGTTGCGCACGGCGTCAGCGCGGGCGTGGCCAGGGTGCCGTACTCGGTGTCGCCGGAGCCGATCACTGTCAGGGCGTTGGGATCAGGGAGGTTCAAGGTCGTGCAGGGCGGTCAGGACGCGCGGCGCGATGTCGTCGTCGGAGGCGGCCACCGTGGTGACGTCGCCGTGCACGGCGCGGAACGCCTCGACGGCAGGTGGCGGCCGGCTTACCTCGGCCGAGGGTCGACGAACTGCGGCACGGGGCAACCCGAGCCCGTCGCCCGTCTCACGGGTGACGCGCAGCCAGCACGGGCGAAGGGGTCGCCGCTCTGCACTCCCTGGAGACCCGCGTCACCACGGGCCAGTGGCAGGGAACCGACCCTGCCACGCTCAACGCCCGCGCACGGAGGCCGATTCATCCGGGTCGACGCGTTATGTGCCTACCAGCCCGCGCCGTACCCGCGCCCCGATGGCCTGTCCCACCCCGCCGACCGTTACCGCCCCTGACACCACGCCCACGCCGCCCGCCGTACCCGTGGCGGGCGGCCGTACCTTTTCCGGCATGACGCTCTCCGAGGTGAACTCCGACGTGGACGACGGATGCAACGGCATTGCCCCGGACTCGCCCGGCGGACCGTAACTGCGCCCCATTCGTCGTTGCTCGCCTTCTTCGATGACCACGTCCTCGAAGAGGGCCAGGCGGGTGGCAGATGCCGGACGGGCAGCCGGGGATCCGTGCGGGGTGGCTTCGGGCCCCGATCAGCGGAGGGGATCTTCCGGCGCATCGCGGAACAGAGGGGGGAGCCTGGCCGCCGGGTGGCCGTCCGAGCTGCTGGAGGCGACGCCTGTGGAACCTTCGTGAGCATGAGTGATGCCGACTGACCGCCTGGCGGCGTGAGCACGGTCAGGCACCAGCCGTCTTTTCTCCTGCCCTCTTGACACCTTCCTGTGGTCCTTCTAACGTCTGGCCGAATTCCCGGACACTGTTCTAAATGCCGAACTGAATGGGTAGTTGGTCCTCGGGTGTCTCCCGTACCGCCGAAGGGCCATGAGACGACTGTTCCAGTGGGGTGCCACCGACGGATACCGCCAGCCCAGAGCCCGCCTCAGCGGCAAGTGCGTCAACGTCGTCGGCGTCTCGACCGAGAACCTCTCCCTGCTCGAACAAAGAATTTGCGGCACAGCCGCCAGCTTCCACTGGTCACGTACCTGAAAGCCGCGCACCTGGCACCCACACCGCTGTCACCGATCCCCCGGAGACACCGGGTCACTCCTCGAACGGCACCGGCCACCTGCTGGGCATCGAACCGCTGACACCACGATTCCTTGGCCCGTTGACCGGCAGGACGCGAAGTCCTGCAGCCCACGGTGCCGCCTTGGCGCAGCGACCGGCCCTTATTCCCCCCGCTCTCACCGATTGCGGCACCCGCAGAAAGACAGGAAACGAACATGTCCGTGCTTCTCTCCCGGCTGACGGCGATACTCGTCGCCGTCGGCCTTCTCTTCACAGGCCAAGCCCTGACCACACCGGACCGGGCGGCCGCTGCCGACCCGGGCTACCTGATGACGCACTTCATCGGGGAGGGGTCGACCAATCAGCAGATCTACTTCTCGCACAGCACGGACGGCCTGAACTGGACCGACCTCAACGGCGGCGGAATGGCCCTTCGTTCCACTGTCGGCACGCGCGGGGTGCGCGACCCCGCACTGGTCCGGTCCCCGGGCGGCGACAAGTACTGGATCATCGCGACCGACCTGTGCATCAGCTGCGGGCAGACATGGAGTCAGTCCATCAACGACGGCAGCCGCAGTCTTGTGGTGTGGGAGTCGACGGACCTGGTCACCTGGTCGCAGCCGTGGCTGCTCAACGTCGCCGGCGCGATCCCCGACGGGCGCAACGCGTGGGCGCCGGAGGCGATCTGGGACCCGGCCAGCAACGACTACGTCCTGTACTGGGCGACGAACAAGCCCCTCAACGGCGCGACGAAGCATCGCATCTACTACGCCCACACCAGCGACTTCCGCTCCATCACCACCCCGCAGGTCTACATCGAGCGCCCCGGCACCCAGGAAATCATCGACACCCAGATCGTCGAGATGCCGAGCGGCGTCGGCAATTACCGCTACGTACGGGCTTCCGGCGACGGCCAGATCACGCTCGAAGGCAGCAACTCGATCCTCGGCACCTGGACCAGCCTCGGCAACCTCTCCGGCATCGGCCTCACCGGCTCCCAGGTCGAAGGCCCGATGTGGATGAAGTTCCGTGACCGCAACGAGTGGGCGCTCTACCTCGACCAGTACGCCTCCGGAAAGGGGTACATGCCGGTCACGACGACCAACCCGTCCAGTTCCGGCACCTATCAGCTTCCGGCGTCGGGAACCTACTCCATGGGCGGCACCAAGAAGCGCCACGGCTCGATCCTGAACCTGACGGCCGCCGAGGAGTCCCGCGTTCTCGCCCGCTGGGCCAACGCCCCGGTCAGCCGGATCCAGTCGTACAACTTCCAGGACCGGTACGTGCGGCACGCCGACTTCGACGTGCGCATCGACCAGAACATCACCGGCCCGGACGCCCAGTTCCGGCTACGGCCCGGCCTCGCCGGCTCCGACACCGTCTCCTTCGAGTCGGTGAACTTCCCCGGCTACTTCCTGCGGCACTCCGGGTTCGACTTCCAGCTGGCCTACAACGACGGCAGCGCTCAGTTCGCCGCGGACGCCACCTTCCGTCAGGTCGCCGGCCTTGCCGACTCGACATGGTCGTCGTTCCAGTCGTACAACCACCCGGACCGGTACATCCGGCACTACGCGTACCAACTCCGGCTCGACCCGATCACCACCGCGACGGGCCGCAGCGACGCCACCTTCCGGGTGACGAGCTGACCTGACCGGGATGCCGGCACCCCACCCGAGGACGGGGGTGTCGATTCAACGGCTGATCTTGTTCAGGGCCGTCCGGCGGGCGCACCCGGCGGGCGGCTCAGCCGGTTCAAGGGAATCCGTTTCCGAATCAAATGCTGCCCCTGGCATCGGCGGTGCTGAAGTTCCCCACCGGCGCCCTGTCCGCCTTCCTCGGACTGCTGCTGATCCGGGGCGCCTTCGTCCCCGGGCTCAGCGACCTCGACAGCAGGGCGCAGGTTCTCGGCTGGGCCGCGGCCTTCGGCCCGCCCAGCACCTCGTGACCCGACTGGTCGACGACCGCGCCCAGATGACGCTGTCGGAGGTGGGCAGGACGACCGACGCCGTGGTCGACCCCGAGAGAGCCGCCGTCCGGGAGCACAACGTGCTGGGAGAGACCGGCGCGCCCGGACCGCCGACCGTCTTCCGCGACGGCGCGGGACCGCACGAAGGGCCACAGGAGGGGGCGCGCGCGGACGAAGGGGCGGAGGGCCCCAGCCCGCGAGCCGGGCCCTGACCGGCCGCCCCCTCTCACCGCCGGAGAGGTGCGTGCGCCGTCTCCGGCAGCCGCAGGTACACCAGCGATGACAGCAGGCAGAGCACCGCGACATACCAGGGGAACAGCCCGGCGTGGCCGACCTCCTTGAACAGCGTGCCCACGTACGGAGCCGTGCCGCCGAAGAGAGCCACCGTCAGCGAGTACGGGAAGCCGATGCCGGCCGCGCGGACCCGGGGCGGGAAGATCTCCGCGTTCACGGCCGCGCTGATCGAGGTGAACCCCGTCAGCAGCACCATGCCGGCGCACTGCACCAGCAGCAGCACCGCGAACGAGTCGCGCAGGGCGTGCAGCAGGGGCACCGTGAGCAGGGCGAAACCCAGGCCGAAGAAGAGGAGCAGGGGGCGGCGGCCGAAGCGGTCCGACAGCAGGCCGCCGAGCGGTTGCAGCAGGGCGAAGAACGCCAGTGAGATCGTGCCCGCGAGCAGCGCGTCCGATTTCTCAAGGCCCGCGTTGAGTTCGGCGTACGTCGGCAGGTACGACGTCCACGTGTAGTAGGCGATGGTGCCGCCCGCCGTGATGCCGCCGATGAGGAGGGACTCGCGCGGGTGCCGGCGCAGCGCCTCGAACAGGCCGGGTCGCGGGGCCTTCTGCTGCTCGGCGCTGCGGGTCTCCTGCGCGCCCTGCCGGATCCAGAAGCCGACCAGGCTCAGCACGGCCCCGAGGACGAACGGCACCCGCCAGCCCCAGCCGTTCATCTGCCCGTCGCTCAGCGTGTCCACGAGCAGCGTGGCGATGCCGGAGGCGACGAGCTGCCCCACGGTCGTCGACACGTACTGGAAGCTGGAGAACAGCCCCCGCCGGCCGGGGCCCGCCGACTCGACCAGGAAGGTCGTCGAGGCCGCGAACTCGCCGCCCACGGACAGGCCTTGCAGCAGCCGTGCGAGGACCAGGATCACCGGCGCCAGCACGCCCACCGCCGCGTACGTCGGGGTCAGCCCGACCAGCAGGCTGCTGCCGCCCATCAGCAGGATGGTGACCGTCAGTGCGGCCCGCCGCCCGTGCCGGTCCGCGACCGCGCCCATCAGCAGGCCGCCGACCGGCCTCATGAAGAAGCCCACCGCGAACACCGCGAACGTGGACAGCAGTGGCACCAGCGAGTTGTCCGCGCTCTTCGGGAAGACCTGGGCGGCGATGTAGGTGGCCAGAAACGTGTAGGCGTACCAGTCGTACCACTCCACCGCGTTGCCCACCGAGGCGGCGAGGAGCTGGCGAACGGGCCGTTTCGTCGGCGGGGAAACCGTCTGCGTCTCTGTCACGTCCATGACCCTCCCCGGGCAGCGCCCCGGCACACCTCACGTACCGGCGACTTTCACACGAGTGTCACCGGCCCCTTCCTTGACGTTTGGTGTCCCTGAAACACTCCTTCCGCGCAGATTCCGTCATGTTCCGGCCATCCCGTACCTCAGGATGAGAGGTCTGTCCTTCATGTCCGAAGTCAACCGGCGCCGCTTTCTCCAACTCGCGGGTGCCACCACGGCCTTCAGCGCGCTGTCCGCCAGCATTCAGCGCGCCGCCGCGCTCCCGGCCAACCACCGCACCGGGTCGATCGAGGACGTCGAGCACATCGTCGTCCTGATGCAGGAGAACCGTTCCTTCGACCACTACTTCGGCACCCTGAGAGGCGTCCGCGGCTTCGGCGACCCGCGTCCGGTCACCCTCGACAACGGCAAACCGATCTGGCACCAGGAGAAGGACGGCAAGGAGATCCTGCCGTTCCACCCGGACGCCGACGACCTCGGCATGCAGTTCCTGGAGGGCCTGCCGCACTCCTGGCCCGACGGCCACCAGGCCTACAACGGCGGCAAGTACGACAAGTGGGTGCCCGCCAAGGGCACCACGACCATGGCCTACCTGACCCGCGAGGACATCCCCTTCCACTACGCCCTCGCCGACGCCTTCACCGTCTGCGACGCCTACCACTGCTCGTTCATCGGCTCCACCGACCCGAACCGCTACTACATGTGGTCCGGCTGCACGGGCAACGACGGCACCGGCGGCGGCCCGGTCCTCGGCAACGACGAACTCGGTTACGGCTGGACGACTTACCCCGAGCGCCTGGAACAGGCCGGCATCTCCTGGAAGATCTACCAGGACATCGGCGACGGCCTCGACGCGAAGGGCTCCTGGGGCTGGATCGAGGACGCCTACCGCGGCAACTACGGCGACAACTCCCTGCTGTACTTCGACAAGTACCGGGACGCCAAGCCCGGCGACCCGTGGTACGACAAGGCCCGCACGGGCACGAACGCCAAGGCCGGCGACGGCTACTTCGACCTGCTGAAGGCCGACGTCAAGGCGGACAGGCTGCCGCAGATCTCCTGGATCACCGCCCCCGAGGCCTTCAGCGAGCACTCCAACTGGCCGTCGAACTACGGCGCCTGGTACATCGCGCAGGTCCTGGACGCTCTCACCGCCAACCCGGAGGTCTGGGCCAAGACGGCCCTGTTCATCACCTACGACGAGAACGACGGCTTCTTCGACCACGTCGTACCGCCCCTGCCGCCGAAGGACGCCTCCCGCGGCAAGTCCACCGTCGACGTCTCCCTCGACCTCTTCCCGGGCGACGGCAAGAACACGGCCGGCCCGTACGGCCTCGGTCCCCGGGTGCCGATGCTGGTCGTCTCACCGTGGAGCAAGGGCGGCTACGTCTGCTCGGAGACCCTCGACCACACCTCCATCCTGCGGTTCATGGAGCGCCGCTTCGGCGTGCGCGAGACCAACATCTCGCCGTGGCGCCGCGCCATCTGCGGTGACCTGACCTCCGCGTTCGACTTCTCCCGCAAGGACCCGCGGCCCGCCCCGCTGCCCGGCACCGACGCGTACGAGCCGCAGGACCGCGAACGCCACCCCGACTACCGTCCGACCCCGCCCGCCGACCCGCGCATGCCCCGGCAGGAACGCGGACTGCGCCGCGCCCGGCCGCTGAAGTACGCCCCGCACGTGGACGCCTCGGTCGACGCGGCGGCCGGGAAGCTCACCCTCGCCTTCGCCTCCGGGCCGAATGCCGGGGTCGCCTTCCACGTCATCTCCGGCAACCGCGCCGACGGCCCCTGGATGTACACCACCGAGGCCGGCAAGACGCTCTCCGACACCTGGAACTCCGCCTACTCGGCGGGCTCGTACGACCTGACCGTGCACGGCCCGAACGGCTTCGTGCGGGTCTTCAAGGGGTCGAACAAGACGGCCGGCTGCGAGGTCACCGCGCGCCACGCCGGTGACGACATCGAGCTGACCTTCACCAACAAGGGCTCCGGGACGGCACGGCTGAAGCTCTCCGACGGGTACGGCGGCCGGCCCTCGACCGTCACCGTCCGCCCGGGCGCGAAGGTGCGGCGGACCGTCGACCTCGCCGCCGGCCGCCGCTGGTACGACCTGACCGTCACCGCCGAGGGCGACGCGGCCTTCCTGCGGCGGTTCGCGGGACACGTCGAGAACGGGCAGCCGGGTGTGAGCGACCCGGCGATCATCACCGCGTAGCCGTGGTGAGGTGCCCCGGATCGTGCGGCCGGGGCGCCAACGCCGGTTCGGGGGCGGCCGAAGCGGGTTCCAGGGCCAGGACGGCGGCCACCGGATGGTCGTCGTCCGCCGGGGAGGCCACCGGACCGTCCGCCGGCTTCGCCCGGCTGAGCAGCACCACGCCCCAGGACGCCAGGCCGCCCCCGGCGAGCGCGAGCAGCGCGCCCGCCGGGCCGCCCTGGAGGCGTTCGCCCAGCAGCGACAGGCCGATCACCGCGGCGGCCAGCGGGTTGGCCAGGGTCACCACCGCGAGCGGGCCGCCGAGACCGCCCCGGTAGGCCGTCTGCGACAGCAGCAGCCCGCCGGCCGCGAAGGCCGCCACGAGCAGCGCCACCCCGACCACCTGGACGCTCAGCAGCGGACCGGACCGGTCCGTCGCGGCCACCGTCACGGTCTGCGTGAGGGCCGAGGCGACCCCGGATGCCGCGCCGGACGCGCTGGCGTGCCGCAGCCCCGGGCGGGCGCCCGGCCGGGACAGCATCGCGATGAGGGCCGTGGTGGCGCCCGCGACCACCAGCGCCTCGGGAACGCTCAGTACGTCGTCGGGCGCCGGACCGGACGCCGTGACCAGGATCGCGCCCAGGCCGAGCAGCGTCAGCGTGGTGCCCCTCCACTCGACCGCGCTCACCCGCCGCCCGGCGAGCCGCGCCCCCATGGGCACCGCCGCGACCAGGGTGAGCGCGCCAAGCGGCTGGACCACGGTCAGCGGACCGTACTTCAGCGCCACGACGTGCAGCAGCGCGGCAGCCGCGTTCAGCCCGACCGACCACCACCAGGCGCCGCTGCCGAGCAGCCGCAGCGTGCCCGAGCCGGGCGAGCGGGAGGCGAGCCGCTCCTGGGCGACCGCCGCGGCCGCGTAGGCGACGGCGGAGACGAGGGAGAGGACCACGGCGACGAGGACGGCGCTCATCGGCCAGCCCTCGCGAGCGCCTGCTCCCCGGCCCGTGCCCGGGCCGGTACGAGGCTGCCCTGCGTGCCGCCCGCCGTGGTCGCCGTGCGGCGCGGCGAGCGAAGCGAGATGGCGGTCCCTCCGGACGAAGTCTGGGGGCGGATCGTCGCGAGTGCGAGACCCAGCAGGGCCGTCGCCACGATCGCGTCGAGCCAGTAGTGGTTCGCCGTGCCGACGATCACCAGCAGCGTCAGCAGGGGATGCAGCAGCCACAGCCAGCGCCACCGCGAGCCAGTCGCCACGATCAGTCCGACCGCCACCATCAGCGCCCAGCCGAAGTGCAGCGACGGCATCGCCGCGAACTGGTTCGACGGGGAGTCGGTCGCGGGACTGCCGTACACCGACGGGCCGTACAGCCGCGCCGTGTCGACCAGGCCGGTCGCGGCCGGCATGCGCGGCGGGGCGAGCGGGAACAGCAGATGCAGCACCAGGGCGGCGGCGGTGACCGCGGCCAGGACCCGGCGGGCCCACACGTACTGGGCCGGGCGGCGCAGGTAGAGCCAGATCAGGAAGGCGGCGGTGGCCGGGAAGTGGACGGCCGCGTAGTAGGTGTTCGCGATGTGCACCAGCCCGTCTCCGTGCAGCAGCAGGGATTGCACCGCCCCCTCGCCGGGCAGATGGACCGCTCGTTCGAACTCCCATACGCGGTGCGCGTTGTGGAAGGCCTCGGCGGTGTGGCCCGTGGCCAGCTGCCGGCCGAGCTTGTAGACGAGGAAGAGCCCTGCGACGAGCAGGAGCTCTACGACGCCGTGCTGGAGCAGCTCCGCGAGTGCGGCTACGACTCCGTCACCATGGAGGGGATCGCGGCCAGCACCCGGTGCAGCAAGTCCACGCTCTACCGTCAGTGGAAGACCAAGCCCCAGCTCGTGGCGGCGGCGCTGCGCTCCCACCGGCGGACGCGCTGCATCGACACCGGCTCGCTCACGGACGACCTGCGCGAGGCCGCCCGGGCGGCGGGCGAACTGTCGGGCCGGGACACCAGGCTCCTCCAGGCGCTCGCTCACGCCGCGCCCCAGGACCCCGAGCTGGAGCGCGCGTTGCGCGAGGCGCTGGTCGAACCGGAGATCGCCGCGCTGAAGGAGATCATCCGGCGCGGGGTCGAAAGGGGGGATGTGCCCGCCGATCATCCGGCGCTGGAGTACATCCCGGCGCAGATGTTCGGTGTTCTGCGCATCCGGCCCGTCCTGGAGGGCGAGGACGCGGACCCGGACTACCTGGTCCGGTTCGTGGAGGCGGCCGTGCTGCCGGCACTCGGCCTCACCTGAGACCCGGGCCGCCGTCCACGGGATGGCCGGACGGCGACCCGACCGCGCCGACCCGTGGGGACGGGGGCGGCGCGCACCCCGGCCGGGTGGGGTTCCCCTGTGAGCGGCGGGGGCGCCCCACCCGGCCGGCAGTGTCCAGGTCCCCTTGTTCTCCGGTCGTCGTCCGGGCCGGTCAGACGTCCTGGCCGTTGCCGCCGCCCGTCGACACCTTGATGCCCTTGGTGATCTCGTCCAGGACGGACTCCGTCTGGTCGGCGTCGACACCGATGCGCACGACGACCATCTGCTTGGCGTTCGCGGGGGAGGGGAACGCGAGCGATTCCACGATGCCGTCGGCGCCCTTGTTCGTGACGGCCTTCCAGCGGACCAGATAGCCCTTCTGACCGGCCACGGTCACGGACTTGGCGGCCAGCACGTCGTGGGAGGTGATCCCGCCGTAGGACTTGCCGCCGTAGGACTCCTCGGCGTTCGCCGCGATATCCGCCTTCGCGACCTCCTCGGCGGTGCCGCCCTTGGTGCCGAGGGCCAGGGCCGGTGCCGAGTAGGCTCCGCCCTTCGTGCAGGTCGAGGCGGTGTCGCCGGGGCACTTGTAGGAGTCGTCGGACGTCACCTGCGCGCCGACCGCGACCTCCTGGCCGTACCAGCCCTTGGGGATCGGCAGGCTGATCCCGCTGACCGCGTCGGTCACCGACCCGCTCCTGATCTTCGGCGGCTGGGACTGCTCGGGCGACGGGCCCTGACCGCCGGAGCCGCCGGAGCCGCCGGATCCGCCGTCCCCGCCGGAGCCCCCGGATCCGCCCGGCCCGCCGAACGGCCCGCCCTGGCCTCCGGGTCCGCCCGGCCCCTGTGAGGTGGCGGAACCGCCGCCCGAGCCGCCGTTCCCGGCCAGGGCGTAGACGCCGACACCGATGCTGGCGAGCACAACGACGGCTGCCGCCACGGCTATCCCGATCCGCAACCCTCGCCCTCGGCCGGCGGCCGGAGGCGCGGCCGGGTAGGCGGGATACCCGGGAACGGCCGGATACCCAGTGCCGGGCGGATATCCGGCGCCGCCTGGATGTCCGGAGCCGCTTTGATACCCGGCGCTGCCTGGATATCCGGCGGCTCCCGGTTGTCCGGCATCGCCCGGATGCCCGGAGGCTCCTGGGGAATATCCGGCGGCTCCCGATTGTCCGGCATCGCCCGGATGCCCGAGGGCTCCCGGTGCCCCCGCATCAGCCGGCTGCCCAGCGGCCCCCGGCTCCCCCGCGGACGACGTGTCCCCCGAGGACGACGTACCCGCTGAGGGTGCCGGACCCGACAACGGCTCATCACCAGGCGCCGGATCCGTCGGGGAGGCCCCCGCTGTCGGCCGCTGCGTAGGGGGACCCCAGGTCGCGGTCGGCTCCGCCGGACGGATGCGGTCCGTCCAGGCCCTGCCGTCCCACCAGCGCTCGGTGGCGGGCCCGTCACTTTTCTGTCCGGGGTCGGGGTACCACCCGGGAGGAGTCTCCTGCGTCATGCCCCCACCGTATGAGGCGTGGGTGAAAGTGGCATGAGAGGAGCCGAACGGATCGCGTCAGCCCAGCGGCAGGCGCGTCGGTCTCCGGCCGGCCGGCGGAGGAAGGCGCAGCCCGTCCCGGCCCGGGGGCACCGACCCGAGCACGCTCGCATGCCGGGCCCCGGTGCTCGCGTGCTCGCGCCGCGGTGATCGTCGCGAAGCAGCAGTAGACGCCGAACTCGTACCACTCGATGAGATTGCCCACCGACCCCGCGACCAACGCCCGGCGGCCGCGCCGTGTGTCCCGTTCCAGGTGAATGAACGTCACCGGCCCTGCTGCTGCGCCCGGTTGACTCGAAGGCGCCTGGTGGCGGGCCGGCCGCGTCGTCCGGCCGCACTCCGTGTCAGCCGTCACGGCAACACGTGCCCGGACAGCCCTCCACTCAGGCAATCGGAGGACTACGCTCGACGTCTGTACGTCGTTCGGCGACTTGGGGAGGTAGCGGGATGACGGAGGTACGGCCCACGGCCGGCGCCTCGGCTTCCCTGTGGGAGCGCGACGAGGAAGTCGCCGCCGTCGCACGGGCGGTCGGCAGGCTGTGCGCGGACCGCTCCTCGTCCGGCGGACTGCTGGTCTTCCGCGGCGAGGCCGGACTCGGCAAGACCGCACTGCTGGCCGAAACCCGCCGCATCGCCGAGGCACACGGCTGCACGGTCTGGTCGGCACGCGGCGGCGAGACCCTCAGGTCGGTCCCCTTCAACGTCGTACGGCAGTTACTGCAACCGGCACTGGTGTCGATGCTGCCGGAGGAGGCACGCGAGTACCTCGGCGACTGGTACGACATCGCCGGCCCCGCCCTCGGCATCGCGGACCCCGGCGACCGGCAGGCCGACCCGCAGGGGGTGTGCGACGGCCTGGTCGCCGCCGTGCGCCGGCTCTCCCGCCGGGACTGGCCGCTGGTGCTGCTCATCGACGACGCCCACTGGGCGGACCAGGAGACCCTGCACTGGCTCGCCGCGTTCGCCGAGCGCCTCGACGAGATGTCCGTCCTGGTCGTGGTCACCCGCCGCCCGGGCGAGGTCTCCGGCGCGAGCGCGCGGCACCTCGACACCGTCGCCGCCGCCGCGGACGGCCCCGTCACGACCTTGAACGCCCTCACCCCGGACGCCACGGCCGGACTCACCCGCGCCACCCTGGGCGAGCACGCCGATGCCGCGTTCTGCCGCGAGGTCTGGGCCGTCACCGCCGGCAACCCCTACGAAACCGTCGAACTCCTAGCCAAGGTGCAGGACAGCGAACTCGAACCGGTCGAGGCCAGGGCCGGGGAACTGCGCGAACTGAACCGCTCGGCCCGCGGCGGCGGCATCGTCGCCCGCCTGGAGGAACTCGGCATCGACGCCACCAGGTTCGCCTGGGCCGCCGCCATCCTCGGCACCGGCATCTCCATCGACCTGGTGGCCAAGCTCGCCACCCTCAAGCGCGACAACGCCGTCCGCTGCGCCGAACTGCTGCGCAGCGCCCGCATTCTCACGGCACCCGCCCCCGCGACCGGCCGCACCGGCGAAGGCGACCTGGAGTTCGTCCACCCGCTCATCGCCACCGCCGTCTACACCTCGATCCCGGACGCCCTGCGCACCGCCATGCACGGCATCGCCGCCCGCATCGTCACCGACGAGGGACACGGCGCCGCGGCTGCCGCCCGCCACCTCCTGGAGGTCCACCCGGACGACGACGAGGAACTCGTCGATCAGCTGCGCGAGGCCGCCCGCGAACACCTCGCCGTCGGCGCTCCCGACGCCGCCCGCCGCTGCCTGGAACGCGCCCTGGAGGAACCGCCCCGGCCCGAGGTCCACGCACACGTCCTGTACGAACTGGGCTGCGCCACCCTCCTGACCGTGCCCGCCAGGACGATCGGCCACCTGCGGACCGCGCTCGGCATGCCCGGCCTCGACGGCGACGACCGGGTGGACGCCGTCGTCCGCCTGTCCCAGGCACTGGTCCACAACGACCAGTTGGAGGAGGCCGTCCGCATGGTCGAGTCGGAGGCGGCCCGGCTGGAACCCGGACCCGCCAGGATGCGGCTGGAGGCCGTGCGCATCATGTGGGAGGGGATCCACGCCAGTGAGGTGTCCTCACCGGGCCGCTCCGAGCGCCTGGCCGAGCTCGCGCGGACCTGCACCGGCCGGGACAACTCCGAACGTGCGCTGCTCATCCTGCGCGGCTTCGACGCCCTGATGCACGGGGAGAACGCCGAGGAGGTCGTCGAGCTGTGCGACCGCGCCCTCGTCAACGGCCGGCTGGCCCCCGGACTCGGGTGGACCGGCAGCGAGTGGGGCATCGAACTGCTGCTGATGCTGGCCAACGCGTACGCCTTCACCGACCGCATCGACCGCGCCGAAAGCCTCTTCAACGAGGCCGTGCGCACCTACGAGATCGCCGGCTGGACGGGCGGACACCTCGCCCTGGCGCACGCCTACGTCGGCGTCGCACACCGCAGGCGCGGCCGCCTCGAAGACGCGGAACAGTCCCTGCGCGAGGCGCTGCCCCTCGCCGAGCGGGTCGGTCGCGGACTGCCCCTGTACTGGACCGTGACCTGCAATCTCGTCGACACGCTGCTCGCCCGCGGTCATGTGGACGAGGCCTGGGACGTCGCGGAGCGGTACGGCTTCGCCCCGCCCTACCCGTCGACCATAGTGCTTCCGGACCCGCGGGTGGTGCGAGGCCGGCTGCTGCTGGCCGTCGGCCGCACCAAGGACGGCGTCAACGAACTGGAGGCCGCCGAGAAGGCGGCGACAGCACGCGGGCACCACAACCCCGTACTCGTCCCCTGGGCGGTCGACCTCGCCCGGGCCCTGGCCACCGAGGACCCGGCCCGTGCCGCCCGGCTCGCCGTCGACGTCCGCCGCCAGGCCGAGCGCCTCGGCACGGACACCGCCATAGGCGAGGCCCTGCGCTGCGCCGCCGCCCTGGAGACCGGCCAGCGCGCTGTCCGCCTCGCCGCCCAGGCCGTCACCCACCTGGAGTCCTCGCCCTGCCAGTACGAGCACGCGGCGGCCCGCATCGAGTACGGCATCGTCGCCCGCTCGGCGGCCGACCTCGCCCGCGGCCTGGACCTGGCGGTCTCCTGCGGCGCGGACGGACTGGCGGCGCGGGCACGGGCGGCGCTGAAGGCGGGCGCCGGACCCGGGTAGCTCAGGCGCCCAGCAACTGGTCGGTCACCGCGGCGAGTCGCCTGCGCACCCCGGGCTCGTACGCCGCCTCATGGGCCCGCGCCGGACTCGTCCCGTCGTAGTACCGGCCGCTGCCCAGGTCGCGCGTGGCCAGGGCCAGCACACCGGCCGCCCCGTCGGCCACCGTGTTCCACGGCGTGACGTCCGCCTCGCGGACCATCGCCGTGTCCATGTAGGTCGCCGGGTGCAGCACGTTCACCGAGACGCCGGTGCCCTCCAGTTCCTCGGCGAGCGTGAAGGTGTGCGCGGCGAGCGCGAACTTGCTGCGGCAGTACGCCGACACGCCGTCGTAGCCGCGGCTGAACTCGGGGTCCTCGATGTCGAGGGGTTCCTGACCGGCCGAGCCGACGTTGACGATCCGCGCCGGCGCGTTCGCCCGCAGCACCGGCAGCAGGGCCCGGGTCAGCACGACCGGCGCCAGGTAGTTCACCGCCAGCCGCAACTCGTGCCCGTCGGCGCTCAGCTCACGGCCCGCACCGGGCGACCCGAACCCCACGCCCGCGTTGTTGACCAGCACGTCGAGTTCGGGATGCGCGTCGGCGACGTGCCCGGCCAGCTCGCGCACCTGCGCCAGCGAGGCCAGGTCGGCGACGAACGCCTCGGCGTCCCCCTCGGCACGCAGTTCTCCGGCCAGCCGCTCGGTGCGGCCCGCGTCCCGGCCGTGGACGAGGACGACATGCCCGGAGCGGACGAGTTCGAAGGCGATGTACCGGCCGAGCCCCGAGGTGGCGCCGGTGATCAGGATGGTGGACATGCCCCCACCGTAGGCACGCCGTGCGGGACTGAGCGAGATTCCGCCGAGACTACGACCAGCGGGGTCACCCTGCGGCCCCGTCCTCTTCGGCCAGCACCCGCTGGGCCGTCGCGAACGCCGAGTTCGCCGTCGGCACCCCGCAGTACACCGCCGTCTGGAGCAGCACCGCGCCGATCTCCTCCGGAGTGAGCCCGTTGCGGCGGGCCGCCCGGACGTGCATGGCCAGTTCGTCGTAGTGGCCGTGCGCGACCAGGGCGGTGAGGGTGATCATGCTGCGCTCGCGGCGCGACAGCGTCGGGTCGGTCCAGATCTCGCCCCAGGCGTAGCGCGAGATGAAGTCCTGGAAGCGCGCGGTGAAAGGGGTCTGCCGGGCCTGCGCCCGGTCGACGTGGGCGTCGCCGAGCACCTCGCGCCGCACCTCCATACCGCGCCCGGCGGATCCGCCGAAGTGCGCCCGCAGCGCGGTCAGCACCACCTCCGGGCACTGCGCGGGCGCCAGGTGCGAGGCGCCCGGGATCTCCAGGAGCGCCGCGCCCGGCACCGCGTCCGCGATCTGACGCAGATGCGCGGGCGGCGTCGCCGGATCGTCCCGCCCGGCCACCAGCAGGGTCGGCACGGCGATCTCGGGCAGCCGGTCCCGCAGATCGAACGCGGCGAGCGCGTCACAGCAGGCGGCGTACGCGTCCGGGTCGGCGCGACGGTGGTCGTCCACCAGCTCCGGCACGGTGAAACCGGACGTGAACCAGCGCGCGTCCGCGCTCTCCGCCAGCCCGGCCAGCCCTTCCCGCCGCACCAGCGCGGCCCGCTCCTCCCAGGGCTGCGACCCGTTGAAGTGCGCGGAGGAGCAGATCACGGCGAGGGACGACAGCCGCTGCGGACGGTGCACCGCGAGGTGCAGCCCCACGGCCCCGCCCAGTGACACACCCGCGTACGCGAACCGTTCGATGCCGAGCGCGTCGGCGAGCGCCAGCACCAGGTCGGCGAGGTCACCGACCGTCGCGCCCGCGCTGATGAGGTCGGCAGCCGAGCCGCCGTGTCCCGGCAGGTCCCAGCGGACGACCCGATGGGTGATCGACAGCTCGGGCGCCACCTTGTCCCACAGGGCGTTCGACGTGCCGAGGGAGGGGCCGAGCAGCAGCGGGGGTGCGGAAGCGGGCCCTTCGGCACGGTGGTCGAGGAGTGTCAACGTCGCTCCAGAGCACGGTCGGTGAGGGCTCCGGCGGAGCCGGTGTAGTGGGTGGGATCGAGGTCGGCGTCCGCCAGCTCCGGTGCCTGAGCCAGAGGGCGTCCCTCCGAGGCCAGCCGGATGAGGAGTTCCTTGGCGCGGGCGCGGCCCAGCACCGGGGCCAGCTCGGCGGACAGCCGCTCGGAGACGATCAACCCGTCGGTGAGGTCCAGGTGTTCGCGCATGACCTCGGGCCTGACCAGCAGTCCCTCCGCCAGCTCGACGGCGTCCCGGGCGGCCCCGCCGGCCAGCCGCAGCAGGTCCCGCAGCGGCTCCCACTCCGCGTGCCAGGCCCCCGCAGGCCGCTCGTCCTCCGCCGCCATCGCCCCGTACAGCGTGGCCGCGAGCTGCGGTGCCCGCCGCGCGGCGGAGGCGATGAGGGTGGACCGTACGGGATTGGACTTGTGCGGCATGGCGGACGAACCCCCGCCGCCGCTCTCCGCGGCCTCGGCGATCTCGGTGCGCGACAGGGTGAGGACGTCCACGGCGAGCTTGCCGAGCGCGCCCGCCGTGAAGGCGAGGCACCCGGCGAGATCGGCGACGGGCGTCCGCAGGGTGTGCCAGGGCAGATCCGGCGCGCTCAGGCCGAGTTCACGGGCGTAGGCCGCCGGCAGCGCGACCGGGTCGGTCGCCCCGTACGCGCCGAAAGCCGCCAACGTGCCCGCCGCGCCCCCGAGTTGCGCGGGCAGCGAGTCCCTCACGGCCCTCACCCGGTCCCGCGCGTCCAGGACGAGCGCCCGCCATCCGGCCGCCTTCAGCCCGAACGTGGTCGGCACGGCGTGCTGGGTGAGCGTCCGCCCCGGCATCGCGGTGTCCCGGTGCTCGGCGGCCAGCCGCGCCAGCGCCCGTTCCGTACGGCCGAAATCGGCGAGGACCAGGTCCAGGGTGCGCACGGCGACCAGCATCGTCGCCGTGTCCATGATGTCCTGGCTGGTCGCGCCGCGGTGGACGTAGGGGCCGTACTCGTCGCCGACGGCCTTCGTCAGCTCCGCGACCAGGGCGATGACGGGGTTGCCGCCGGCGCGGGCCCGCTCGGCGAGGGACCGGACGTCGAAGGCGCCGGCGTCGGCCGCCTCGGTCACCGCCGTCGCCGCCTCGGCGGGGGCCAGCCCCAGCGCCGCCTGGGCCCGGGTCAGCGCGGCCTCGGCGTCGAGCAGCGCCCGCAGATACGCGTGGTCGCTCGTGGCGGACGCGGCCGCCGAGTCGGCCCACCCGGGGGCGAGCAGGCCGGTGTCGCCGTGCGCAGCTGTCACTGGAACTCCAGGAAGACCGTCTCGCCTTCGCCCTGAAGGCGGATGTCGAAACGGTACGTGCCGCCCGCCTCCGCCACGGCGATCAGCGTGTCGCGGCGTCCCTCCTCAAGCCGGGACAACAGCGGGTCGTCGGCGAGCACCGCCTCGTCGCCCGGCAGGTAGATGCGGGTGTAGAGGTGCACGAGAAGCCCGCGCGCGAAGACGCACACACTGATGTACGGGGCGCTCCGCCCGCGCGCGCCGGGCCGCAGGGTGCGCGCGTACCAGTGGCCGTTCGCATCGGTCTGGATCCGTCCCCAGCCCGTGAACTCCACGCCGTTGCGCCCCAGGAAGCCGCCCGACGCCGGGTCGCGGCGCATCGAACCGTCCGCTGTCGGCACGTTGCCGTCCGGGTCCGCGCCCCACAGCTCGATCAGGGCGTCGGGCAGCGGGTTGCCCGCGCCGTCGGTGACGTACCCGTGCACGGTGACCGTGTCCGGATGCCCGAGGGGCGCGATGTCCTCGCCGCCACGGAACGGCAGGGCGTGGCCGTAGAACGGGCCGACGGTGTGCGACGGGGTGGGCAGCACGCTCTCCGGCCTGCCGGTGTCGATCTTCGTCATGGCAGCTCAGCGCCCTTCTTCGATCCAGGTGGCGTTCGGGCCGTCCAGCACGATGTCCCAGTGGTAGCCCATCGAGAACTCCGGCATCGACAGACTGTGGTCGTACGTCGCGACCAGCCGCTGCCGGGCCGCGTCGTCGGTCACCGACTGGATGATCGGGTCGTAGGGGAACAGCGGATCGCTCGGGAAGTACATCTGCGTCACGAGCCGCTGCGTGAACGCCGTGCCGAAGACCGAGAAGTGGATGTGCGCGGGCCGCCAGGCGTTGAGGTGCTGGCGCCACGGGTACGGGCCCGGCTGGATGGTGGTGAAGTGGTAGCGGCCCTCGTCGTCGGTGAGCGTGCGGCCCACGCCGGTGAAGTTCGGGTCCAGCGGGGCGTCGTGCTGCTCGCGCTGGTGGGCGTAGCGGCCCGCCGAATTGGCCTGCCAGATCTCCACGAGCTGGCCGCGCACCGGGCGGCCGTCGCGGTCCAGCAGCCGCCCGGAGACGGTGATGCGCTCGCCGATGGGCTCGCCGTCGTGCTGCCGGGTGAGGTCGTTGTCGATCTCGGTGATGTCCCGCTCCCCGAAGGCAGGGGAGGCCAGCTCCACCAGCTCCGGGTCCTTGGTGACGTCGATCGTGACCGGCGGCTGCTTGGGATGGCGGAGCACCGAGGAGCGGTAGGGGGCGTAGTCGCGGCGCGGCTGGTGCTCGACGGGCCCGCCGTCGGCGAGCCGCTTCTCGTAGGCGGCGCGCTCGGCCGCGATCTCCTGGTCGATGTCGTGCTGAGTGAGAGTCATGAGGGTTCCTGAGGTTCTTGAGGGTCTCGCCCCAAAAGGGGCGCGGGGCTGTTGTCGATGTGCGGCTCCGCCGCGCGGGCGCGACCAGCCACATACGGCCCGCAGCCGAACGTCTACCGTTCCAGGACGAGCGCGAGGCCCTGACCCACCCCGATACAAAGCGTGGCAACACCGACACCGCCGCCACGCCGGGCAAGCTGATGGGCAACGGTGCCGGCGAGCCGAGCCCCGGACGCACCCAGCGGATGCCCCAGCGCGATCGCACCACCCTGCGGGTTGAGGATCGCGGGATCGAACTCGGGCCACTCGGCCGCACACCCCAGCACCTGCGCGGCGAAGGCCTCGTTCAGTTCCAGCACGGACAGGTCGTCGAACCCCCTGCCCGCCTTGGCCAATGCCCGGTTCACCGCCTCGACAGGGGCGAGCCCGAAGTAGTGCGGGTCGATCGCGGAGACACCGGTGGCGGACACCCGGGCCAGCGGCTCGCGGCCCGTGGCCTTCAGACCCTCCTCGTCGACGAGCAGCAGCGCCGCCGCACCGTCGTTCAGCGGCGACGCGTTGCCCGCCGTCACCGTGCCGCCGTCCATACGGAATGACGGCTTCAGCCCGGCCATCGCCGCGAGGGAGGCATCCGGACGGACGCTCTCGTCGGCGGCGAACACCACCGGGTCTCCCTTGCGCCGCGGAATCGTCACGGGCACCAACTCACAGTCCAGCAAGCCCTGTCGCTGTGCGGCCGCAGCCTTCTCGTGACTGCGCAGCGCGAACTCGTCCTGCTGCTGGCGGCCGATCTTGTGCTTGTCGGCGATGAGCTCCGCGCTCTCCCCGAGCGGGATCGTCCACTGCGGCTCCATGCGCGGGTTGACCATGCGCCAGCCGAGGGTCGTGGAGTACAGCTCGGTGTGCCCGGCCGGGAAGGGCCTGTCGCTCTTCGGCAGGACGTACGGCGCCCGGGTCATCGACTCGACCCCGCCGGCCAGCGCGATCGAGGCGTCGCCGAGCGCGATCGCACGGGCCGCCTGGATCACGGCCTCCAGGCCGGACGCGCACAGGCGGTTGACGGTCACGCCCGGCACGCAGGTGGGCAGGCCGGCGAGCAGGGCGGCCATCCGGCCGACGTTGCGGTTCTCCTCGCCGGCGCCGTTGGCGTTGCCGAAGTACACGTCCTCGATCCGTGTCGGGTCCAACAGCGGAGTGCGGGTGAGGAGTTCGCGAATGGCGTGCGCGGCCAGGTCGTCCGGGCGCACGCCGGCCAGCGCGCCGTTGTAGCGGCCGATCGGCGTGCGGACCGCGTCGACGATGTAGACGTCCTTCACTCCACGTCCTCCGGCACGGTCAGTTCGGCGTCGGTCCTGGCGACGATCTCGGTGGCGGTCACGCCCGGCGCGGTTTCGACCAGGACGAGCCCGTCGTCGGTGACGTCGAGGACGCCGAGGTCGGTGATGATCCGGTTCACGCACCCCTTGCCGGTCAGCGGCAGGGCGCACTCGGTGAGGATCTTCGGCGAGCCGTCCTTGGCGGTGTGCGTCATGACGACGACGACCGTACGGGCGCCGTGCACCAGGTCCATCGCCCCGCCGATCCCGGTGATCAGCTTGCCGGGGATCGCCCAGTTGGCCAGGTCGCCCCGCTCGGAGACCTGCATGGCACCCAGCACCGCCACGTCGATGTGCCCGCCCCGGATCATCGAGAACGACAGCGCCGAGTCGAAGAAGGACGCGCCGGGCAGAACCGTCACCGTCTCCTTCCCGGCGTTGATCAGGTCCGGGTCGACCTGGTCCTCGGTGGGATACGGGCCTGTACCCAGGATGCCGTTCTCCGATTCGAGGACGACCTCGACGCCCTCGGGGAGGTAGTTGGGGATGAGGGTGGGCAGGCCGATGCCGAGATTGACGTACTGGCCGTCCCTCAGCTCCCGCGCCGCCCGCGCGGCCATCTCCTCGCGACTCCAGGCCATCAGGACCTCACCGTCCGCTGCTCGATCTTCTTGTCCGCCGCCTGCTCGGGGGTGAGCGCGAGCAGGCGCTGCACGAAGATCCCCGGCAGATGCACCGCGTCCGGGTCGATCCCGCCGGGCTCCACCAGCTCCTCCACCTCGGCGATCGTGACCCGCCCCGCCATCGCGGCCAGCGGGTTGAAATTGCGGGAGGACTTGCTGAAGACCAGGTTGCCGTGCCGGTCGCCCTTCGCGGCCCGGACCAGGGCGAAGTCGGTCCGGATGCCCCGCTCCAGCACGTACTCCGTCCCGTCGAACTCCCGGACCTCCTTCGCCGGGGAAGCGATCGCGACCCCGCCCTGCCCGTCGTAGCGCCACGGGAGCCCGCCCTCGGCGACCTGCGTGCCCACCCCGGCCGGGGTGTAGAAGGCGGGGATCCCCGCGCCGCCGGCCCGCAGCCGCTCGGCCAGCGTGCCCTGTGGGATCAGCTCGACCTCCAGCTCACCGGCCAGGTACTGCCGGGCGAACTCCTTGTTGGCGCCGATGTAGGAGCCCGTCACCCGGGCGATCCGGCCGGCGGCCAGCAGGACCGCGAGGCCCGACTCCATCGCCCCGCAGTTGTTGGAGACCACCGACAGCCCGGCCACTCCGCGCTCGTACAGCGCCCCGATCAGTACGTTCGGCACACCGCTCAGCCCGAAACCGCCCACCGCGAGCGACGCGCCGTCCGGGACGTCGGCCACCGCCTCCAGGGCTGTGGCGACCACCTTGTCCATCCGAGAAGCCCCATCTCTTCCGAGCGTCCCGACTCAGATTTAGTCAGGGCACTGAGTATTTCCGTGAAGCTTCTCTCACGCTGCCACCAGGGGTGGCAGGGCGTCAAGACCTCGGGATTTCCGTCTCTGACCCCCTGTACGGACGGCAGACAGTCAAGGAGTAGCCGGGTATTGTTCAGTGCACCGACGAAAACAAGCGAGGGGTGCACATGGCGGCGGCGGACCTCACCACCCACCCCGGGCACCTGGCCCGGCGGCTCCAGCAGGCGCACTACCTGCTGTGGAACGCGATGGTCTCCGAGGAGATCACCTCGCCCCAGTACGCGGTCCTCAACACGCTCGTCGCCGAGCCCGGGCTGGACCAGCGCACGGTGGGGGAGCGGGTGGGCCTGGACCGGTCGACCATCGCCGAGGTGATCAGCCGGGCTCAGCCGGCGCGGACTCCTCGACAAGGTCCGCGACCCGGAGGACGGCCGCCGTTTCCTGCTGCGTCTCACCGAAGAGGGCGTGCGCACCCACCGCAGGCTGACCGTGCGCACCACCCGGATGAACCAGGTGTTCCTCGCCCCGCTGACCGTCGAGGAGCGGACGGTGTTCTTCGACCTCATCCGGCGTGTCGCGGACGCGGCCGAGGGGCTGCGCAACCCGGGGGAGTCCCTGGTGGCGCCCCGCTGACGGGCGCCGTCCGCAGGTCAGGACGCCTCGGCGTACACCACCCACACCTGGCCCTTCGCGAAGTTCACCGGTGTGCCGTCGCCGGTGGTGAAGGCCGTGCCGTCCTTGGGGTCCCCGCGCTTCCAGTTCACGTCGAAGGCCCGCCCGTCGCGCAGCACCTTGGCCTTCCCGGAGCCCACCGTCTCGGTGTACGGCGTGTTGTTCCCGAGGAAGTCGCGGAAGGCGGACTCGCGCACCTTCACGTACTGCACGACGACCGTCGCTGCGGCCATCCGCTTCCCGTCGGCCGTCGTGGCGGGCTCGCCGTCCATGCCGACCAGCCAGCGGTCCCTGGAGTCCGACCAGGTGAAGGTGAAACGGGCCGCGGGGTAGCGCACCGTCTGCGAGGTCGTCGCCGTGCCGCCGGCGGGAGCGGAGCCGTAGCGGAAGCCGGTGGTCAGGGCGGCCTGTCCGGGTGCTTCCGGCACGAGCCGCTCGGGCCGCAGATAGAGGTTGTGCGGGGCGGGCTTGCCGGAGCCGCGGAAGAAGGCGTCGGAGGCGCTGCTCGGCGTCTCCGCCCGCAGCGGCGCCCTGTCGATCAGCGGCAGGAGCTTCTTCTGCGCACCGGAGAAGGCGAGCGTGGGCCGGTCGAACTGGCGCAGCAGCTCCAGATCCGACTCGCGCGCGCTGCGCACCGGGCCGACCGTCTTCGGCAACTGCGTCGCGTACACCGCCATCAGCCGGCTCAGCCCGCCCTCGACCTGCTCCGCGTAGACGACGTCCGCGGCGTCGAGGCCGGTGTGCGGCCGGGCCGCGGCGGCGTTGTCGAGCTTGACGGCGAGCACGGAGGAGCCGGTCGCCGAGGGCGATGTCCCCTGTTCCACCTCCCTGGGGGATCCCCGTCCGTCGTCGCCGGGACCGCCCCCGCCGGTGCAGCCCGCCGTCAGGGCGGCCGTCACCGTGGCGGCCAGCAGCGCCGCTGTCGTCGCGGCGCGCCGTCCGCGTGCCCCTCGTTCCCTGCCCACCGTCGCCACCGGCCTCATGTCATCGATTTGTCTTGATTGTGCTCTTATATGTCCACCGATGGCCACACCCGATCGATTGTGACGGACGATCTCCGCTTCGTCCGCCGATCGGCTCAGGGGCAAGGTTCAGCGCGGGGGGCCCGGGTACCCGTGCCCCGCGGACCGACCGACGCGCACGCTGACGGAGGGAGCGCGAGGCGATGAGGGCTGTGACCTGGCAGGGCAAGCGGGACGTCCGGGTGGAGAACGTGCCCGATCCGGAGATCCGGGAACCGACGGACGCGGTCATCCGCATCACCTCCACCGGGCTGTGCGGGTCCGACCTGCACTTGTACGAGGTGCTCACGCCGTTCATGACCCCCGGGGACATCCTCGGCCACGAACCCATCGGCATCGTCGAGGAGGTCGGCGCCGGCGTCCCGGACCTCCAGGCCGGGGACCGGGTCGTGGTGCCCTTCCAGATCGCCTGCGGCAATTGCTGGATGTGCCTCACCGGCCTGCCCACCCAGTGCGAGACCACCCAGGTCCACGGCGAGGGCATGGGCGCCGCCCTGTTCGGCTACACCCGCCTGTACGGCGCCGTACCGGGCGCCCAGGCCGAGTACCTGCGCGTCCCGCAGGCCCAGTACGGCCCGATCAAGGTGCCACAAGGTCCGCCCGACGACCGTTTCGTCTACCTCTCCGACGTCCTGCCCACCGCCTGGCAGGCGGTCGCCTACGCCGACGTCCCGCAGGGCGGCAGCATCGCCGTGCTCGGCCTCGGACCCATCGGCGACATGGCCTGCCGCGTCGCCCAGGTGCGGGGCGCCGGCCGGGTGTTCGGCGTGGACCTGGTCACGGAGCGGCTGCGCCGGGCGCGCTCGCGCGGTGTGGAGACGTACGACCTCAGGTCCTTCGACAACGAGAAGGAACTCGTAGCGGCCATCCGCGACGAAACCGACGGCCGCGGCCCCGACGCCGTGATCGACGCGGTCGGCACCGAGGCCCACGGCAGCGCGGCCGCGCGCCTGGTGCAGAACGCCTCGGCGATCCTGCCCCGCAAACTGAGCGGCCCGCTCGCCGAACGCTTCAGCGTCGACCGCCTCGCCGCCCTCTACACCGCCATCGACCTGGTGCGCCGCGGCGGCACTCTCTCGCTGACCGGTGTCTACGGCGGCACGGCGGACCCGCTGCCGCTGCTCACCCTCTTCGACAAGCAGATCCAGATCCGGATGGGCCAGGCCAACGTCCGCCGCTGGAGCGACGACATCATCCCGTACCTGACCGACGAGGATCCGCTCGGCGTCGAGGACTTCGCCACCCACCGGGTGCCGCTGTCTCAGGCCCCACACGCGTACGAGATGTTCCAGCGCAAGCAGGACGGCGCGGTCAAGGTGCTGATGCAGCCGTAGTCAGCGCGGCGGCGCGCAGGTCTCCCCCGGGGCGAAGTGCAGCGGGCATGCTCCCCGTGGCCCGTCGCCGCTCCCGTCGGAGCATGCGGGTGCGGGGGCCGCTGCGCAGCCGGAGCGGACGGCCGCCGCAGTCGCCCGCCGAGTCGTCGCCGTCGGCAGGCCCGCTCTCCGCGCGGCCGGCTTCGCCATCCCCGCGGCGGACCGTGTCGGAGCCGCCCTCGGTCACCGCGGGGGCGCGAAGATCTCCGCCAGGTCGTAGCGGACCGGCTCCTGGAGCTGCGCGTACGTGCAGCTCTCCGGAGTACGGTCCGGGCGCCAGCGGCGGAAGCGGGCGGTGTGCCGGAAGCGCTGCCCGTTCTCCATGTGGTCGTAGGCCACCTCGGCCACCCGCTCCGGCTTGAGCGGTACCCACGACAGGTCCTTGCGGCCCGACCAGCGGCTCGGCGCCCCGGGCAGGCGGGCCTTCTCGTGCGCCGCCTCGTCGGACCAGGCCGCCCACGGATGCCCCTGGACATCTTCCATGCGCAGCGGCTCCAGTTCCTCCACCAGCTCGGCGCGCCGCTTCATCGGGAACGCGGCGGACACGCCCACGTGCTGGAGGGTGCCCTGCTCGTCGTACAGGCCGAGCAGCAGCGAGCCCACCACGGGGCCGCTCTTGTGCAGGCGGTACCCGGCGACGACCACGTCCGCCGTCCGCTCGTGCTTGATCTTGAACATGGCGCGCTCGTCCGGGCGATAGCGCACGGTCAGCGGCTTGGCGATGACCCCGTCCAGACCCGCCCCCTCGTACTGCTCGAACCAGTTTCGCGCCACCTCGATGTCGGTGGTCGCCGGAGCCAGGTGCACCGGCGCCGTCACCCCCGACAGCTCCCTGGTCAGCAACTCCCGCCGGTCGGTCAGCGGGACGTCCATCAGCGACTCGTCCCCCAGCGCCAGCAGATCGAAGGCGACGAACGAGGCCGGTGTCCGCTCGGCGAGCATCCGCACCCGCGAGTCCGCCGGGTGGATCCGCTCCGTCAGCGCGTCGAAGTCCAGCCGCCCCTCCCGCGCGATCACGATCTCCCCGTCCACCACCGAGCGCCCCGGCAACCGCTCCCGCACGGCCGTCACCAGCTCGGGAAAATACCTGGTCAGAGGCTTACCGGTACGACTGCCGAGCTCGACCTCGTCCCCGTCGCGGAAGACGATCGCCCTGAACCCGTCCCACTTCGCCTCGTACTGCATGCCCGCTGGGATCGCCGCCACGGACTTGGCGAGCATCGGCAGCACAGGGGGCATCACCGGCAGATCCATGGTCTGATTCTGCGCCCACATGTTCAGGCGCGCCCGATGTGCGAGGTGTGCGGGGTACGCCTACCGTGGCTCGCATGGGTGACGCGGTGGAACTGGAGGTCGGCGGCCGGACCGTACGGCTGTCCAGCCCGGACAAGGTCTTCTTCCCCGAGCGCGGTTTCACCAAGCTGGACCTCGCCCGTTACTACCTGGCCGTCGGCCCCGGCATCCTGCGCGCGCTGCGCGACCGGCCCACCACCCTGGAGCGCTACCCGGAAGGCGTGAACGGCGAGAACTTCTTCCAGAAGCGGGCGCCGAAGAACATGCCCGACTGGATCCCGACCGCGCACATCACCTTCCCCAGCGGCCGCAGCGCCGACGAGATGTGCCCCACCGAGGTCGGTGCCGTGGTCTGGGCCGCCCAGTTCGGCACCCTCACCTTCCACCCCTGGCCGGTACGCCGCGACGACGTCGACCGTCCGGACGAACTCCGCATCGACCTCGACCCGCAGCCCGGCACCGACTACGAGGACGCCGTCCGCGCCGCCCACGAACTCCGTGCCGTGCTCGACGAGTTCGGCGGACTCCGCGGTTTCCCCAAGACCTCCGGCGGCCGGGGCCTGCACGTCTTCGTGCCCATCGAACCGCGCTGGACCTTCACCCAGGTCCGGCGCGCCGCCATCGCCGTCGGCCGGGAGATGGAGCGGCGGATGCAGGAGCAGGTCACCATCAAGTGGTGGAAGGAGGAGCGGGGCAAGCGCATCTTCCTGGACTACAACCAGACGGCCCGCGACCGCACGATCGCCTCCGCCTACTCCGTACGCCCCCGCCCGCACGCCCCCGTCTCCGCACCCCTGCGCTGGGACGAGGTGGGGGTCGCGCACCCCCAGGACTTCGACCTCGCGACCATGCCCGCGCGCTTCGCCGAACTCGGCGACGTGCACGCGGACATGGACGACCACCGCTACTCCCTCGACGCCCTGCTCGACCTCGCCCGCCGCGACGAACACGACCACGGGCTGGGAGACCTGCCGTACCCGCCCGAGTATCCGAAGATGCCGGGGGAACCGAGGCGGGTACAGCCGAGCAGGGCCAGGAAGACGCCCGAGGGGCCTACAGCTCCTTGATCCGGATGTCCCGGTACGACACCACGTCCGTCGTGCCGTGCACCTGGAGCCCGATGTAGCCGGAGGCGAACCTCCGCCCGTCCGTGCCCGGGTCGTCCGAGCGGGGCGGGGTGAACTCCTGGCCGCCGGTGTTGTCGAACCCGTTGATCAGCACGCCGTTGCGGTAGACCGAGTAGTGCTGGCCGACCACCCGGATCTCATAGTCGTTCCAGGTGCCCTTCTGGGTCACGCCGGCACCGGCGAGCCCCACCCGGTCGAAGCCGTAGACCGACCCCGTCTTGTACATGTCGCCGTCGGGCCGGTCGAGCACCTGCACCTCGTGCCCGTACTTGATGGCGACCCACTCCGGCCGGGACTCCTCCGGGTGGTCGTGGACCCACGGGAAGCGCACGAAGACACCCGAGTTGGCGTTGCCGGTGCCGCGAGCGTCGTCACGCCACTGGAGCTTCAGCGAGAAGTCGCCGTACTTGCGCTGCGGGAACCACAGCATGCCCATGCCCGGTGTGGTGGTGCTGGAGGTGATCGTCCCGTCCGCGTTCAGCCCGAACGAACCGCCGCCCACCTGCTGCCAGTCGCCGAAGGACTCCGCACTGCCGTCGAAGATCGCCCGGTAGCCCTCGGTCTGCCCCGGCTTGCCGATGCCGGACTGGCGGGCCGCCTTGCGGATGGCGTTGTACTCGCGCTGGTCGATCACGCCCTCCTTCAGCAGCTCGTCGAGGACGGACGTCACGTGCTTGAGGAACAGCGCGTGGGACGTCCACTCCTTCTCGTCCTCGATCAGCTCGCCGATCCGGCAGCGGTTGTCCGTGACCCGGTTGCGCACGCCCGAGTCGACCGTGCCGACGATGACCGTCAACCGCTCGTCGTACTCCGGGCAGTCCGGCGCCGGCACCTGACCGGAGACGACCGTGAAGGTCACCGTCCGGGCCGCAGCGGTGTTGCCGGCCTTGTCCGTCGCCCGGTACGCCACGGTGTGCGCGCCCGCCCGGTCGACCACCACCGGCGCCGTATACGCCAGGTACGGCCCGCCGTCCAGCGAGTACTCGATCTTCTCGACGCCCGAGCCGTGCGCGTCGGTCGCCGTGACGGTCACCCGGGCGCTGTTGACGTACGCCCCGTCGGAGTTCCTCGTGCCCTCCACGGTCACGCCCGTCACCGGCGGGGTGGTGTCCTGCGGCGGGGCCGCGACGACCGTGAACAGCACGCTCTTCTCGGCCGCCACGTTGCCCGCCTTGTCGGTGGCGCGATAGCGGACGGTGTGCGCGCCCACCTCGTGCACCATCACGGGCGCGGTGTACGGCTGCCAGGCGCCGGAGCCGACCGCGTACTCGATCGTGTTGACCCCGGAGCCCGTGTCGGATGCCGAGACGGTGACCGTCGCCATGTCGATGTACGCCCCGTCGGCGTCGCGCTCGCCGCTCACCGTCGCCGAGGTCTCCGGCGCGGTGGTGTCGTCCGACTGCGGCGCCACCACCGTGAACTGCGCGCTCTTCTCGGCGGAGACGTTCCCCGCCTTGTCGAACGCGCGGTAGTGCACCTCGTGAGCGCCGACCTGGTCGACGACGACCGGCGCCGTGTACGGCTGCCAGGCGCCCGCGTCGCCGATCGCGTACTCGATCTTCTCCACGCCGGAGCCGCCCGCGTCGGTGGCGTGGATCGCCACGCTCGCCGAACCGACGTACTCGCCCTGCGTGTTCTGCGTCCCGCTCACATGGGCCGACACCTCGGGCGCCGTGGTGTCCTCGCCGGTGCCCTCCGTCACCACCAGGATGCCCTGCATCTGGCCGTGGCCGGGGATCGTGCAGTGGTAGAAGTACCGGCCGGGCGTGAGCGTGACCTGGGCGGTGTGCTTGCCTCCCTGGGCGTCGTTCGGATTGGCCAGGATGTTGAGCTGCACGTCGCTGTTGAACTCGGGATCACTGGTCACGAACGTCAGCGTGTGCGGCATGCCCGTGGTGTTCCCGGTGGCCACGCTGTTCTCGAACACGATCGTCGCCGTGCCGGCGACCGCCGTCCGCGGCGCCGAGAGGTACTTGTCGATGTCGTTGCCGGCCGTCCAGGTGAGGACCTGTTCGGCGGCCGGTGCCTCCGCCTGCCCGGCGGCGGGCATCGCCTGCACGCCGAGCATCACCAGCAGGGCGGCCAGCAGGGCGGCCCAGATTCTTCGTTGCCGGATCACTCGGTCCCCCTCGCCAGCTGACCGGCGGCCGGGGTCGGCCCGCCGCCCTTGTAGGTGACCCGCCACAGGGCCGACTTGGAGTCCGAGGTGAAGAAGCCGCGGCCGTAGTCGAGGACGTACAGCGCGCCGTCCGGACCGAACTTCCAGTCCATGAGGTTCTTGATGCCGTCATTGCCGATCGGCACGATCTTCTTCAGCGACTCCGAGTGCACCGGCAGACCGCCGTCGCCTTGCGTCTTGGGGTCCATGAGCACCGCGTTGCGTGGCTGGTCGGCGTCGTAGAAGTCACCGACGAACCACTTGCCGTCCCAGTACGCCGGCCACTTGACGGCACTGTCCACCGCGACCGTGTCGTACCGGTAGACCGGCCCGTTCATCGCGGCCTGCCCGCCGCCCTTCAGCCAGGGCAGCCGGTACGTCGCCTCCTCCGCTTTGTACGAGGGGACGCCGTTCGCGTCCCGCGGGTAGTCCGGCGCGCCGCCCTGCGGCGCGTACCAGATGTTGTTGCCGGTGACCGGCGGCAGCTTGACCAGACCGTCGTTGTTCGGCGACTCGTTCTTCGGGCGGTCGCAGTCGTACCAGCCGAGCGGCTGGGACGGGTCCGGCAGATTGCGGTCACGGTAGGGCTGCTTGTTGCCCATGCAGTACGGCCAGCCCCGGTTGCCCGCCTTGGTGATGACGGCGAACGTGTCGTACTTGGCCGGGCCCCAGGTCGTCGAGGGCGCGCTCGCGTCCGGGCCGACCCAGCCCGCGTACAGCACGTCGGTCGACTTGTCGACGAAGATGCGGGCGGGGTTCCTGACTCCCATCACATAAATCTCGCCGCGCGTCTTGCCGCCGCCCTCGTCGGTCTCCTTCCCGGTGAAGAGGTTGCCCTCGGGGAGCGTGTACGTCCCGTCCGGCTCCGGGTGGATGCGCAGGATCTTGCCGTTGAGGTTGTTGGTGTTGCCGGCCGTGCGGCGCGCGTCCGCGAAGGAGACGCCCTTGTAGTTCGGCTGCGGGTTGTTGCCCGAGTAACCGCCGCTGAATCCGCTGGAGTTGTTGTCACCGGTGGCGACGTACAGGTTGCCCTTGGAGTCCCAGGCCATCCCGCCACCCGAGTGGCAGCAACTGTGGATCTGCACCGGCCACTTCAGCAGCACCTTCTCGCTGCTCAGGTCCAACTTGTTCGTGGCCTGGTCGAGCGAGAAGCGGGAGACCCGCCGCTCAGCCATCCGCGTGTCACGGTTGATCTGCGAGTGAGGCGTGTAGTGGAGATACACCCAGCCGTTCCGCTCGAACCCCGGGTCCAGCTCGATGCCGAGCAGTCCCTCCTCGACCTTGACCAGCTCGTCGCCACCGCCCTTGTTGCCGAAGACGGTGAGCGCACCGGCCAGGGTGACCTGCTTGGTCTTCGGGTCGTAGACGTGGATCTCGCCCTTGCCCTTGCCGATGTCGGGGTCGTTCCAGTCGGTGACCACGGGCTGCGAGGAGTCCGCGCCGCCCCGGCCGATGTAGAACACCCGGCCGTCGGGCGCGGTGACCAGCCCGTGCGGCTCGCCGGTCTGGTCGTTCTGCCCGGGCTGGTTGGGCTTGGTCAGCCGCTCCGCCGTGTAGTTGGCGTTGATGGTCGCCTTGCAGTCGGCCTGCTCCAGCCTGGTCGTCCACATCAGCGCGCCGCGCAGATGGGCCCGGAAGTCGGTCTCGTCGTACGACGACACCGTGCCGCCCATGCCGGTGTAGAAGGAGCGGCCACCGTCGTAGTCTCGGCACCAACTGACCGGATGGTCCCAGCCGTTGGCACCCGGCCCCGGCAGGTAGGTCGACTCCCGCACGCGGGCCACCGTATGGACGTCACCCGACGGGTTCTTCACCCAGTTCAGCCACTTGTCAGGGCGCTTCCACTGCACCGGCAGGTCCTTGGTGGCCGGGTGCCCGCGGTCGCCGACCTCGACGGTCGCACGCTGGACGGCCGCGGGGCCCGACGCGGCCGGGCGGGCGCCCACCAGTCCGGTGAACCAGTCGGAGTACGGCTCCGCGCGTGCCGCGTCGTGGACGCCGACGAACCCGCCGCCGGCCTCCATGTACGCCTCCAGGCCCGCCTCCTGCTCCGCGTCGAGGACGTCGCCCCCGCCGGTCAGGAACACGATCGCGTTGAAGCGGCCGAGTCTCGTCTCGTCGGTGAACACCGAGGCGTCGTCGGTGGCCTGGACCTTGAAACGGCGGTTCGCGGGTCCCGACAGCCCGATGTCCTCGATGGCCTCGATCCCGGCGTTCACGACCGGCGACTCCTCCCCGGCCGCCGCGGAACCGTGGAAGATCAGCACCCGTACGTTCGCGCCGCCCGGCGGCGACTTGATCGACATCGTTGTCGGCGTGGGTTCCGGATACGGGCGCGC
The DNA here is from genome assembly GCF_037055355.1 of Streptomyces sp. DG1A-41. GTDB lineage: Bacteria > Actinomycetota > Actinomycetes > Streptomycetales > Streptomycetaceae > Streptomyces. The sequence continues at coordinate 8,076,828 of NZ_CP146350.1, forward strand.
GTTCGCGGCGGGCCCCGACAGCAGTCCGGCGGTCACGACTCCGGCGGCCACGGAGGCCGCCCAGACACGTCTTCCCTTGCTCAACCCTCGTAAGTGCATGGGCACCTCCTCGGTCACAGCAACACCGCCAAGGAAGCTAAACCCCTTTGCACGGCTCGCCAATACCTATGACCGTGATCGCCTCACCTTTGTCCTGAGTGTGGATAAACAGGTGTGCGGCCGGTACCGTCTCACAGGTTCATCACAGGTACGTCTCCGTAAAAGCCTTACCAGGGTGGGGAGTTCCGCATGGACAGACGCAGCTTCAACCGGCGGGTCCTGCTGGGCGGCGCGGCCGTCGCGACATCGTTGTCCGTGGCTCCGGAGGCCATCGGCGCGAACGGACCGGCGAAGACGGCACCGGCCGGGGGAGAGGTGAAGCGCATCAAGCTGTACGCCGAGAAGCTCCCCGACGGCCGGATGGGCTACGGCCTGGAGAAGGGCAAGGCGACCGTCCCCGGCCCGCTCATCGAGCTCAACGAGGGCGACACGCTGCACATCGAGTTCGAGAACACCATGGACGTGGCGGTGAGTCTGCATGTCCACGGCCTGGACTACGAGATCACCAGCGACGGTACGAAGCTGAACCGGAGCCATGTCGAGCCGGGCGGCACCCGCACCTACACCTGGCGCACCCACGCTCCCGGCCGCCGGGGGGACGGCACCTGGCGGGCGGGCAGCGCGGGTTACTGGCACTACCACGACCACGTCGTCGGCACGGACCACGGCACGCAGGGGCTCCAGAAGGGCCTGTACGGCCCGGTCATCGTCCGCCGCAAGGGCGACGTCCTGCCGGACCGCACGCACACGGTCGTCTTCAACGACATGCTCATCAACAACAGGCCGCCGCACTCAGGGCCCGACTTCGAGGCCACGGTGGGGGATCGCGTCGAGTTCATCGTGATCACGCACGGCGAGTTCTACCACACGTTCCATATGCACGGTCACCGCTGGGCCGACAACCGCACCGGCATGCTGACCGGCCCCGACGACCCCAGCCAGGTCATCGACAACAAGATCACGGGCCCGGCCGACTCGTTCGGCTTCCAGGTGATCGCGGGGGAGGGGGTCGGCGCCGGCGCCTGGATGTACCACTGCCATGTGCAGAGCCACTCCGACATGGGGATGGTGGGCCTGTTCCTGGTGAAGAAGCCGGACGGGACCATTCCCGGCTACGACCCGCACGAGCACGCTCAGGAGCCGCCCGGGAACGGCCACGATCACTGACGGGCGCGTGCGGCCGGGCGCTCTCCGACGTGCGGGAGAGCGCTCTCACCGCACTCCGCCACCGGGGCTATCCTGATCCGCAACCGCAGGTGAGGAGCCCTGAAGTGACCGACACAGCGCCGCGTCCCACTCTGGAGGCCGTGGCCGCCCGTGCCGGTGTCTCGCGGGCCACCGTCTCGCGCGTGGTCAACGGGGGTGACGGGGTCAGGGACATCCTCGTCGAGCGGGTCCGCAAGGCGGTGGAGGAGCTCGGGTACGTGCCCAACCAGGCGGCCCGCTCCCTGGTGACCCGGCGGCACGACGCGATCGCGGTCGTCGTCGCCGAGCCGGAGACCCGCGTGTTCGCCGACCCGTTCTTCGCGCTCCAGCTGCGCGGCATCAGCAAGGAACTCACGGCCCACGACAACCAGCTCGTGCTGCTGCTCACCGAAGGCCGGGACGACCACGCCCGGGTCGGCCGGTACCTCGCCGGCGGACATGTCGACGGGGCCCTCGTCTTCTCCCTGCACCTCGACGACCCGCTGCCGGAACTGATCCAGCGGGCCGGCGTCCCCACCGTCTTCGGCGGGCGGCCCGGCTGGAACGGAGACCGGCGCGGCGTGGTGTACGTCGACAGCGACAACCGCGGCGGCGCCCGCGACGCCGTCCGCCACCTGGCCGGCCTCGGCCGCACCCGGATCGCGCACATCACCGGCGCCCTCGACCAGACGTCCGCGGTGGACCGGCTCGACGGTTACCGGGACGTCATGGTGGACGCCGACCCGCGGCTGATCGCCGAGGCCGACTTCACCCGGCCGGCGGCGAGCGGGCGATGCGCGAGCTCCTCGACCGCCGCCCGGACGTGGACGCGGTCTTCGCCGCCAACGACCTCGCCGCCGCGGGGGCGCTGCGCGTCCTGCGCGAGGCCGGACGGCGTGTCCCCGACGACGTCGCCGTGATCGGCTTCGACGACATGCTCCCCGTCGCGGAACAGACCGACCCGCCTCTCACGACGGTCCGTCAGGACATCGAGGAGATGGGCCGGCTGATGGCCTGCCTGCTGCTGCGGGGGCTCGACCGCGGCACTGAGGAGGGCGTGGGCGGCACGCCCTCCAGTGTGGTCCTGCCGACGACGCTGGTGCGGCGGGCGTCCGCGTAGTCCGGCGGACGGGCCTCAGCCCGGCTGTGGCTCGCTGCGGATCACCGCGAAACGCGCCCCGTACGGGTCCGCGACCTTGGCGATGCGGCCCACGCCCGGCAGGTCCGTGGCGGGCATGCGGACCGTGCCGCCCCGTTCCCGGGCCTTGGCGACGGTGGCGTCCGTGTCGGTGACCTCGAAGTACGGCAGCCAGTGCGCCTCCTCCTCGGCCGGGTCCTCGGCCAGCGGGACGATGCCGCCGAACATGGCGCCCTCGCCCTCTCCTGCCGGGGCGAGAGTGGTGTAGGTGCCGCCGGCGAAGTCAACGCCGAAGGTCTCCAGGCCGAGCACGGAGTGGTAGAAGGCGGCAGCGGCCGGGACGTCCGCCGTGTACAGCTCCAGCCAGCACAGCGAGCCGGGCTCCTGGACGACGTCCAGGCCCTTGTTGCGGCCCGGCTGCCACAGGCCGAAGGGCACCCCGGCCTGGTCGGCCAGGATCGCCGTGCGGCCCAGGTCCTGCACGTCCATGGGCTGCATCCGCACCGAGCCGTGCGCCTGCCCGGCCACCCGCGCCGTGGCGTCCGCGTCCGGGGCCTGGAAGTACACCGTCCAGGAGGGCGGGCCCTGCTCCGGGGTGGTCTGCATGCCGCCGGCGGTGGTTCTGCCGCCCAGTTGGAAGAGGCCGTAGCCCGCGAGCTCGGGCCCGCCGGGCTGGAACTCCCAGCCGAACAGGCCGCCGTAGAAGGAGGCGGCGCCGTCGATGTCGGGAGTGCCGAGATCGATCCAGTTCGGAGCGCCGGTGACATAACGGGTGGTGAGCATCGTCGCCCTCCTCGCGCTGGGCCCGCTCGTCTTCTCTGCCGAGTCTCGCACCGCCCACTGACCACCGCCGCCGGAACTCCGCCGGGCGTGACGCCGGGCTCCGCGCGCCGCCGTGCGCCGGCCCGTCCGGCGGGCCACCATCAAGGTGGCCGGAGGCCCGTCCATGCGGTGTTGATCCCGCGTTGATCGAACGTTTTTCGCCCTCCGGAACGCTTCTGGCCATGCACATCGACACCATGATCTCGCCCGAACTCGCCTGGCAGCAGGAGGCGTTGTGCGCGCAGACGGGGGCGGACTTCTTCTTTCCCGAGCCCGGCAGCTCGGTGCGGGAGGCGAAGCGGATCTGCGGCCTGTGCCCGATCCGGGACGCCTGCCTCGAGTACGCGATGGACAACGACGAGCGCTTTGGTGTCTGGGGCGGTCTGTCGGAGAAGGAGCGACTGGAACTGCGGCGTACGTCGCGGTAGCCGTGTGCGCGTGCCTGCCGGGGAGCCGGGTGTGTGAAACGCCGAGACCCCGGCCGCTCGTGCGGTCGGGGCCTCGCAGTCGTGGGGCCGGACGTGCCGGGTCGGCCGTCAGGCGCCGGCCCGGCCGCCATGCGGGCCTTGCGCGCGGCCAGCTTCTCGTCGAACTTCGTCGCCTCGCTGTCCAGGCCGCCCACGTACAGGCCGAGTTCCTCCTGTGCCTTGCGGCCCTCGGCGCCCAGCCCGTCGATCTCCATGACCTTCAGGAAGCGCAGCACGGGCTGGAGTACGTCGTCGTGGTGGATGCGCAGGTTGTAGACCTCGCCGATCGCCATCTGCGCGGCGGCGCGCTCGAAGCCGGGGATGCCGTGGCCGGGCATCCGGAAGTTCACGACCACGTCCCGCACGGCCTGCATGGTCAGGTCGGGTGCGAGCTCGAACGCCGACTTGAGGAGGTTGCGGTAGAAGACCATGTGGAGGTTCTCGTCGGTCGCGATGCGGGCCAGCATGCGGTCGCAGACCGGGTCGCCGGACTGGTGGCCGGTGTTGCGGTGCGAGATACGGGTGGCCAGCTCCTGGAAGGCGACATAGGCGATCGAGTGCAGCATCGAGTGCCGGTTGTCCGACTCGAAGCCCTCGCTCATGTGCGACATGCGGAACTGCTCGAGCTTGTCCGGGTCCACGGCGCGCGAGGCGAGCAGGTAGTCCCGCATCACGATGCCGTGCCGGCCCTCCTCGGCCGTCCAGCGGTGCACCCACGTGCCCCAGGCGCCGTCGCGGCCGAAGAGCGAGGCGATCTCGTGGTGGTAGCTGGGCAGGTTGTCCTCGGTCAGCAGGTTCACGACGAGCGCGATGCGGCCGATCTCGGTGACCTTCGACTGCTCCTTGTCCCAGGCCTCGCCGTCCTCGAAGAGGCCGGGGAAGTTGCGCGCGTCGCTCCACGGCACGTACTCGTGCGGCATCCAGTCCTTGGCGACCTGCAGATGCCGGTTGAGTTCCTGCTCGACCACTTCCTCCAGTGCGTACAGCAGCTGAGCGTCGGTCCAGGCGCCGGCGGGGCTGCCGAGGTGGGGAGTGGTGATCGTCATGGACTCTCCAGGGGGACATGCGTACGAGCGGTGAGCGGTAACCTACGGCATCGTAGGCTACGTATCCGTAGGTTACGATGCCGTAGGTTAAGGGCGCTGTAAAGGCCGCTGATCAGCGGTGTCGCCCGTACGCCCACCACCGCCACCGGACCCGCAGGTCGAGGGGCCGGAGAGGGCGCGTGCCCGCCCCGTCAGGCGTACAGCTCCCGCAGCCGCACCGAGAGGCACGTCACACATCCCTCGAGTTTCTCGAACTCGCTGATGTCCACGACGACCGGTTCGTACCCCAGGTCCGCGAACAGCTCCGCCGTCTTCGGCGCGCTGGCCGCCATCAGCAGTTTGTCACCGCCGAGCAGCACCACGTGCGCACCGGCCTCCTCCGGCACCGGCAGGAAGCGGGCGAACAGCGACGGCGCGTCCATCTTCGGGATGTGCCCGATGACCGTCCCGTCCGGCAGCGCCGTGACCGCCGACTTCAGGTGCAGCACCTTGCTCACCGGTACGGCGACGACCCGCGCGCCCAGCGGTTCGAACGCGGCCCGCAGTTGCTGGACGCCGGCGGCGTTGGTGCGTCCGCCGCGGCCCACGTACACGGTGTCGCCGGTCTTCAGTACGTCGCCGCCCTCCAGCGTGCCCGGCTCCCAGATCCAGTTCACCGAGCAGCCCAGACCGGCCACGGCCTCCTCGACCCCGGCGGTCTCGTCACGCCGGGACTCGGCGCCCGGGCGGGCGATCAGCGCCACGTTCTTGTACATCACGACCGTGTCCTCGACGAACACCGAGTCCGGGCAGTCGTCGGCCGGGTCGACATCGATGGTCTCCCAGCCGTGCGTGCGCAGGGCCTTCACGTACGCCTCCCACTGCTCGACCGCGAGGTCGGCGTCGACCCTCTCCCGCTCGATGTGTGTCACCAGCCCTTCGGCAAGACGCGGGCTGGGGCGGCGGACGAGGGCCTTCTTGCTGGGCACGAGCGTGACTCCGTATCGGATGGGACGTGTCTGGACAGCACCGACGGAGCCTCCGGGGTCGACCGGAGCCCATCGGGCGTCAGCCGCCCATCATGCAGGGCGAACCCGGGCGACGACACCCCCGGGGGAGCGGAGGGCAGGGCCGGGGCGGCCCGCCACCCTGTCAGGCAGCAGGCTGAACACCGGCCTCCCGACCTGGCCGGCCTCCAGCCTGGCCTGCATCTGTCCCGGCGCCTCAGGGGGATGTGCGGGCGGGTGCCGGTGCGGGCCGGTTTGCTGCCGGCCTGGGTGGCACCTGGCCTGGGTAGTTCTGGGCCCTGTGCCTTCGGGTGTGCGGGCGGGTGCCGGTCCGGGGCCGGTTCGCTGTCGGCCCGGGTGGGACTTGGCCTGCGCGGTTCCGGGCCCGACCCTCAGCCGACGTGCGGGCGGGTGCCGGTTCTGGGCCGGTCTGCCGTCGGCTCGGGCCGCGTCTGGTCCGGTCGGCTACCGACCGGGGCCCCAGCGGGCCATCGGGGTGAGCGTCGATCCCGGTCCGGTCCGCTGTCGGCCCGGGTGGCACCTGGCAATGAGCGGTTCTGGACCCGGCCCTCAGCAGGGCATCCGAGCGAGCGTCGATCCGGCCCTGTCCGACGCCGACCCGGGCCGGACCTGGTCCGGTCGGCTCCCGAACGGCGCCTCAGCGGGGCGCCCGGGCACGTGCCCGTTCCGGGTGCGGTCGGCCGCCGGCCCGGGCCTGTTACCCGGTCGGTCCGCACCCGGTGCCGCTGTGGCGTCGGCGTGGCCAAGGAGGGCTGCCACAGGCCGGCAATTCCCGGCCGGGACCCGGGAATCGGACTCGGCCGGGCGTCAAGTCGTCGCCGCCGCGGGCTCAACCCACCGACTCGGCGCCCTCCGGGGCGCTTCGCTGTGCCGGTGCCGTTGCGGCATCGGCGCGCTCGGGTGTGTCCGGGCGGAGGCACTCGATCAGGTAGTCGCCGGTGTCGGGGTCGCGGACCACTCCGTGGGTCTCGCTGCCGAAGCCGGGGAAGCGGCGGTCGAAGGACTCCAGCGCGGACAGGTACCGCAGGAGCGGGCCGTCCGCGGCGCCGACGCTCTCGCCCGGCATGAGGACGGGGATGCCGGGCGGTGTGACGGTGACCATGGCGGCGGCGACCCGGCCGGGCGCGTCGCTCAGACGGATCCGTTCCGTACCGCCGCGGATCAGGCGCTGGTAGCACAGCTGGGGCGGGACGACAGGCTCCGGCAGCTGCCGGAAGGCGGTGTCGAGGAGCTCGACCAGGCGGAGCTCGCGCAGATGGTCGTGCATCTCCTGGCACAGCTCGCGCAGGCTCCGCCCGGAGTAGCGCCGCGGGTGCCCCGCGACCAGCGCGGGCAGCACCCGGTCGAGAGGTGCGTCGCCGTCGTAGAGGTCCTTGAAGTCCATGAGGGCGTCCAGCAGCGTGCCCCACTTGCCCTTGGTGATGCCCATGGAGAACAGCACCAGCGTGGTGTAGCTGTCGGTCTTCTCCACGACGATGCCCCGCGTCCCCAGATACGCGGTGAGCACCCGCGCGGGAATGCCCCAGTCCGACACCTCACCCGTGGCGCTGATCCCCGGGCAGGTCAGGGTGACCTTGATCGGGTCGAGCATGCAGTAGCCGTCGGCCAGCCCCGGGAAGCCGTGCCAGTCCGCGCCGGGCTCCAGATGCCAGCAGGACGGCTCGGTCCGCAGCAGGTCCGCCGGTGCCTCGTCGAAGGGCAGGCGCGCCCCGCTCTCCGGGTCGGTCACCTCGCCCGGCTGCCACACCCCGAAGAACCACGGCGGCCGGTCCCCGGCGGCCTCGATCCGCCGCCCGATGCGCACCACCTCCTGCCGGAACCGAACCGCCTCGGTCACCGCCTCGTCGACCAGCCAGTGCCCCTGCGGACCGTCCATCATCGCCGTGGCCACGTCCAGCGAGGCGATCATCGGGTACAGCGGCGACGTGGTGCCGTGCATCATCAGGGCCTCGTTGAACCGCTCGTGCTCCACCGGCGCCCTGGGCGCGGGCCTGACGTGCACCATGGCGCTCTGCGACAGCGCCGCCAGCAGCTTGTGCGTGGACTGCGTCGCGAAGACCGTCGGCCGGTCGGGCCCGGGGAAGCTCTGCTCGTCCACCGACATGCCGTAGCGCCCGGCGTACAGCGGGTGGAAGCGGGCGTAGGCGAACCACGCCTCGTCGAAGTGCACCCGGGGCGTGCCGACGGCGAAGGCCCGGGCCGCCGCCACCGCGTCGTAACACAGCCCGTCGTACGTGGAGTTGGTGAACACCGCGTACTGCGCGCGCGATGACACGGCGTCCCTCGTCAACGGACTCGCGGCGATCCGCGCCGCCACCGAATCCGCCGCGATCTCGGCCGGCGGCAGCGGTCCCGCGAGGCCGTAGCCGTTGCGGGTGGGGACCAGGTACACCGGCCGGGCGCCGGAGACGACCAGGCCGTGCAGGACCGACTTGTGGCAGTTGCGGTCCACCAGGGCGATCTCGTCGCGGGTCACGCTGAAGTGGCCGACCACCCGGTTGCAGGTGGAGTCGCCGTGCAGCACGAAGTACGTGTGGTCGGAGCCGAAGACCCGCGCGGCGTTGCGCTCGGCCTCGCCGATCGGCCCGGTGTGCTCGAACAGCGAGCCGAGCTCCTCGACCGAGATCGACAGGTCGCTGCGCAGCAGCCGCTCCCCGAAGTAGTCGTGGAACGCCCGGCCCACGGGCGACTTCAGGAAGGCGACGCCACCCGAGTGCGCGGGCGTGTGCCACGAGTACTCGTGCGCGTCGTCGAAGCGGCGCAGCGCCTTGAAGAACGGCGGCAGCAGGGCGTCCTGGTAGCCGCGCGCGGCGGTGGTGATCCGCCCCGCGATGAACGCCGGCGTGTCCTCCAGCGGCCACACGTAGCCCACCACCGACTGCGACACCCACAACGGCAGGTCGCGCAGCCCCTCGTCCGCCATGACCAGGAACACCGGAAGGTTCTGGAAGCGGCGCCCGATCCGCCGCAGCACCGCCGCACCGCCCGGTTCACCGCCGGCCCCCGGCCCGGGCGGAAGATCCCAGGCGACCACCGCGGCGGCGAGACCGGCCTCGGTCCTGAGCACCGCCTCGGCGTCGGCGACGTTCACCACCCACCGGACCTGTAAGCCGCGCCCGCGGATCCCCTCGACGATCCTCGCCAGCTGCCCGGCGGCCGCGCCCCCGCCCTCCGGCCCCTCCGCCACCGCCACCAGAACCGTGCTGTCGGCCATGTCGCCCCCTCCCGGTGGCCCCGCGCCACCCTCACGCCACAGTCTTCGCGGGCCTGCGCGTGTGATCGGTCGACGGGAGCGCCAAACCACCCCATCGGGTCACGGCATGGACCGCACCTTGACGTGTCACGCCCGCACACCCGGCATCCCGTCGGAGTACCTGATCAACCGTCTTGCAGATGATTCACCTGATCGCGGCCCATGCCGATCTTCCGCGGCGTCGTTAGGTGAAGTGATCCCGGCCGAACCGGCCGGGACCGATCCAGTGGAAGGAACCGACAGAGATGTACGGCACGCGACGTATCGCGGTAGTGGCCTCGATCGTGGGGATGCTGATGGCTGTTCCCGCCGGCATGGCCACGGCCCAGGCCGGGGACGGCGACGCGGGGGCGGGCGGTGTGCTGTCCAACCTCTCCGGCAGGAACTCCTCAGGCCACGCCAACCTCTGCGGCAGCGGCAAGGTGGCACTGTTCAAGGAGCGCACCTGTGTGACCGAGGACGACGGCAAGGGCGGCGGCGACCAGGCGGGCCCGAGCGGCGGTGCCCTGTCCAACCTCCTCATGGCCCGCAACGCCTCCGGCCACAGCAACAACTGCGGCAACGAGACGGTTGCGGTGTTCAGCAAGACCACCTGCGTGACCAAGGACCGCTCCGGCCACTGACGGCCGCACCGATTCAGTGAGGAGAGGGGCCTCGATGTCGTCGAATTCCTTATGTGTGGGCGTGGTAGCGCCATTGACAGGTCGACTGGCCCCTCTCGGGTCACCGTTGTCCCATGTACTGCGCAGGCTCGCGCCCCTGCTCGCGCACGTCCGCAACGGCGGCCGGCGCCACGACGTGACCGTCGCCGTGCGCGACAGCCGCTCGGACCCCGACGCGGCCCGGCAGGCCGTACGGGACCTGGCCGACGCCGAGGGGGCCAACCTCGTGCTCACCATGGCCGGGACCCAGGTCCTGCCCGCCGTCACCGACGCCTGCGAGAAGGCCGGGGCCCCCTGTGTGTCGACCACGTTCCCGTGGCAGGCGTACGTCGACGCACGTGGTGCCGAGCCGGGCCACCGCTTCCGGTGGACATACCACTTCGCGTGGGGACTGGACGACATCGCCGCCGTCTTCGCCGACCTGTGGGATCACGTCGACGACTCAGGCCCCGTCGGGTGCCTGTGGAACGACGACGTGCAAGGCCGGCTGCTGCGCCACGACCGGTACGGCTTCGCCCCGGTGACGTCCCCGCGCGGGCACACCCTGGTCGACCTCGGCGCCTACCGGGAACCGGCCGGCGGCTTCCACGCCCAGGTCGGGCGGCTGCGCGGGCACGGCGCCGACCTCGTCACCAGCGCCGCCACCGCCACCGACCTCGCCCTCTTCCACCGCCAGGCCAGGGAGGCGGGGCTGCGTCCGCGGCTGATCACCTGCTCGCGCTGGCTGACCTACCCGCACACCCACACCACCCCCGCCCCCGACGTCCACGGCGAACTCGCCGACGCGCGCGTGGCCACCCTCGTCTACTGGAGCCCCGGCCATCCCTACCGCTCCAGCCTGGACGGCATTACCTGCGCCGAACTCGCCCACGCCTACCGGCAGGCCACCGGCGCCGCCTGGCTCCAGCCCCTCGGCCTCGCCCACGCCCTGGTGGAGATTGCCCACCACGCCCTCACCGTCGCGGCCGACCCCACCGACCGGGCGTCCGTCGCGCAGGCCCTCGCCGGCACGACCCTCGACACCATCGCCGGCACCCTCGACTGGACCTGCGGACCGACTCCCAACATCGCCCTGCTGCCGCTGGTCGGCGGGCAGTGGCAGCCCGGCCCGGGCGGTCCGCGCCTCGCCGTCGTCAGCAACTCGGCGCTCCCGGGCGTCCCGCTCACCGGGGAGCTCACACCGGCACGGTGACGGCCGATGCCTCCACCGCCCGCCGCAGGTGCTCCCCGGTGAATGATGCCGGCGCGTCCAGGAGCTGTCGCGGCGTCCCCTCGAAGATGATCTCGCCGCCGTCCCTGCCGCCGTCCGGGCCGAGGTCGATCACCCAGTCGGCCCGGGCGATCACGTCCAGGTTGTGCTCCACGACGACGACCGTGTTGCCCGCGTCGACCAGTCTGTCCAGCAGGGCGACGAGTCCCTCCACGTCCGCCATGTGCAGCCCCGTCGTCGGCTCGTCGAGCACGTAGACGGCGCCCGTCCGGTGCAGCCGCGTGGCCAGCTTGATGCGCTGCCGCTCCCCGCCGGACAGCGTGGAGAGGGGCTGGCCGAGCGTCAGATACGTCAGTCCTACGTCCCGCAGGGCGCGCAGTCGGCGCCGTACGCCCGGGTCGTCGAAGAAGGCGAGCGCCTGCTCGGCCGTCATCTCCAGGACGTCGGCGATGGAGCTGCCCCGCACGGTCAGCCGCAGCACCTCCTCCTTGAAGCGCCGCCCCTCGCAGTCGTGGCAGGTCGTCGTCACCGGGTCCATGAAGGCGAGGTCGGTGTAGATGATGCCCCGGCCCTCGCAGGTGCCGCAGGCGCCGCTGGAGTTGAAGCTGAAGAAGCGCGCCTCGGCTCCCGTCTCGCGGGCGAAGACCTTCCGTACGGTGTCCATGATCCCCAGGTAGGTCGCCGGAGTGGACCGGCCCGAGATCCCGATCGACGACTGGTCGACGACCACGGCGTCGGGGTGCGCGGCGGTGAACTCCCCGACCAGGGTGCTCTTCCCCGATCCCGCCACGCCGGTCACGGCCGTGAGCACACCGGCGGGGAACCGCACCGTCACGTCGCGCAGGTTGTGCCGGTCGGCGCCCTTGACCCACAGCGCGCCGTCGGCCTGCCGTACCTGTTCCTTGACCGCCGTACGGCGGCGCAGACAGCGCCCGGTGAGCGTGTCCGACGCGGCCAGTTCGCCCGGCGTGCCCTCGAACACCACGCGGCCACCCCCGCCGCCGGCCCGGGCCCCATGTCGACGACGTGATCGGCCAGCGCGATGACGTCCGGATCGTGCTCCACGACCAGCACGGTGTTGCCCTTGTCGCGCAGCCGCAGCAGCAGATCGCCGAGACGGCCCACGTCGCGCGGGTGCAGACCGACACTCGGCTCGTCGAAGATGTACGTCATCCCGCTCAGGCTGGAGCCGAGGTGCCGCACCGTCTTCAGCCGCTGCCCCTCCCCGCCGCTGAGGGTCGCCGTCTCCCGGTCGAGGCTGAGGTAGCCGAGGCCGATCGCTTCGACGCGCTCCAGCGCGGCCACGGCTGCCCCCGCGACGGGCCCGGCCACCGGGTCGTCGATCTCCTTCAGTGCGGCGATCAGGTCCGTGATCTGCATCCGTGTGCAGTCGGCGATGTTCCGGCCGCCGATCCGGGTGGCGAGCGCGGCAGCGTTGAGCCGGGCACCCCGGCAGGCCGGGCAGGCGCCCTCCACCAGGAACTCCCGCACCAGGTCGCGGGTTTTCTGGCTCATGGCCGACAGGTCCCGCTTCAGGTACAGCCGCTCGAAACGGTCGGCCAGCCCCTCGTAGTCGGTGGTCCAGGTGCCGCCGCTGCCGTTGACGGTGACCTTGCTGCCGGGCCGTCCGCGCATCAGGAACTCGCGCTCGGCGGCGGTGAATCGCCCCACCGGCTTGTCCGAATCCAGGTCGGCGCTGTTCGTATAGGCCTGGCCCTGCCAGGTCCCCGCGGCGAACGGCGGGAAGCGGACCGCCCCGTCCGCGAGGGAGCGGTCCGGATCCAGGATGCGGTCCCAGTCGGGCCCTACCGTGCGGCCGAGGCCGTCGCACTCGGGGCACATGCCCGACGGGTCGTTGAACGAGTACGCGGTCGCCGGCCCGGCGCTCGGGGAGCCGTGCCGGGAGAACAGCACACGGATCACCGAGTAGATGTCCGTCATCGTGCCGACGGTCGACCGGGAATGGCCGCCGACCGGACGCTGGTCGACGACGATCGTGGGGGAGAGGTCCTCCATGCCGTCCGCGTGCGGCCGCTCGAACTTGGGCAGCCGGTTGCGCACGAACCACGGGTACGTCTCGTTCAGCTGGCGCTGCGACTCCACCGCGATCGTGTCGAAGACGACGGACGACTTCCCCGACCCCGAAACGCCGGTGAACACGGTCAGCCGGCCTTTCGGGATGCGGAGGGTGACGTCCTTGAGGTTGTTCTCGCGAGCTCCGGTCAGGGTGATGACGTCGTGCGTGGTGACATCGTGCGTGAAGTCGGTCATGCCGCCGACGCTAGGCGGGAAACCCGACAGCCTCTGGCGTGATTTCCTTGAGTTTTCCGTCCTCCAGCAGCAGCCAGCGCGTGATGCCGATCGATTCCAGGAACGGCAGGTCGTGACTGGCCACGATCAACGCCCCCTCGTAGGACTCCAGGGCCGTGGTCAGCTGCCGCACGCTCGCCATGTCGAGGTTGTTGGTCGGCTCGTCCAGCATGAGCAGCTGCGGCGCGGGCTCGGCCAGCATCAGCGCGGCCAGCGCCGCCCGGAAGCGTTCGCCGCCCGACAGGGTCGCCGCCTTCTGGTCGGCCCGGGCACCCCGGAACAGGAAGCGGGCCAGGCGTGCCCGGACCCGGTTGTTGGTGGCGCCCGGCGCGAACCGGGCCACGTTCTCGGCGACGGTCAGCTCCCCGTCGAGGACGTCGAGCCGCTGCGGCAGGAACCGCAGGGGGACGTGCACCTGAACCTCGCCCGACTCCGGTTCGAGCTCACCGGTGATCGTGCGCAGCAGCGTGGTCTTGCCCGCGCCGTTGCGCCCGATCAACGCGACCCGCTCGGGACCGCGCAGATCCAAGCCGCCCGTCACCCGGGTGCCGTACCGGAGCCCGAGATCCTGGAGGGCCAGGACGGTTCGCCCCGGCGGCACGGCCGTGTACGGCAGGTCGACGCGGATCTCGTCGTCGTCCCGTACGGCGTCCACCGCCTCGTCCAGCCGCTCCTTGGCCTCGGCGAGCTTCTCCTCGTGCATGATCCGGTGCTTGCCCGCGGACTCCTGTGCCGCGCGCTTGCGCGCCCCCATGACGATCTTCGGCTCGCGCTTCTGGTCCCACATCTTCTGCCCGTAGCGCTTGCGACGGGCCAGCTTGACCTGTGCGTCGGTCAGTTCGCGCTTCTGCTTGCGGAAGTCGGCCTCGGCGACGCGCACCATGCGCTCGGCCGCCTCCTGTTCGATCGCGAGAGCCTCCTCGTAGGCGGAGTGGTTGCCGCCGTACCAGGTGATCCCGCCGGAGCGCAGGTCCGCGATCTGGTCGACGAGGTCCAGCAGTTCCCGGTCGTGGCTGACGACGACCATCACGCCCGACCAGGACTCGACGGCCGCGTATAGCCGCCTGCGCGCGTACAGGTCGAGGTTGTTGGTCGGCTCGTCCAGCAGCAGCACGTCGGGCCGGCTCAGCAGTAGTGCGGCCAGTCGCAGCAGCACCGACTCGCCGCCCGACACCTCGCCGATCGTGCGGTCCAACTCGACGTGCCCGAGACCGAGTTCGCCGAGGGTGGCCAGGGCGCGCTCCTCCACGTCCCAGTCGTCGCCGACGGTCTCGAAGTGGGCCTCGGACACGTCACCCGCCTCGATGGCGTGCAGCGCGGCCCGCCGGTCGGCGATCCCGAGCGCCTCGTCGACGCTCAGGGTGGTGTCGAGCGTGACGTTCTGCGGGAGGTACCCGACCTCGCCGGCCACGCGGACGGTGCCGTCGGCCGGGGCGAGTTGACCGGCGATCAGCTTCAGCAGGGTCGATTTTCCCGACCCGTTGACGCCGACCAGGCCGGTCCGGCCCGGGCCGAAGGCGACGTCGAGGTCCCCGAAGACGGGGGTGCCGTCGGGCCAGGTGAAGGCGAGGGAGGTGACGGTGATGGAAGAAGTAGGCATGCGGGCCTCTTTCGCGGTTGCTTGATGCGGTCAGGGGCAAACGCGTGTCGAGACACCTGCGACCAGGGAGGAGGGCTCCGGGGGCAGAGATAACGCCCTGTACCGGAGGACGGCTCGAACGCCGAGGTCGCACGCAGCGCACACCACCTGATGTGGGTGACGCGGTGTCTCAGGACCTCAGACGAGCAACGTCCTTCTCCAATCGGCGGCAACAGGACGCTGTACAACGTACGAGGGGGCGTCGGGCCTGTCAACGAATTAGCGTGAGCCCCGATCTTCCCTCCCAGAGGAGGCCTCGTGCCCAACGGCCCGCTCTCGCTGCCTGCCCGGCTCTGCCTGCTGGCGTGGGGCACCGCGCGGCCGGCGGGCACCGGCACCGCCCGTCTGTCCGGCCCGGTACGGGCCGGTGCCCTCACCGAGCTGGCCCGGCGCGGCCTGCTCGTCGACGACGACGGCATCGCCACGCCGGTCGACCTGGACTCCGGCACCGGTGACGCGGTCCTCGACGGGCTGCTGGAACTCGTCCGTGAATCGTGCCCGCACCCCTGGCGGACCTGGGTGACGCTGAGGTCTCGGGTGACCCTGGACGCGGTACGGGAGCAGCTGGTGGCCGAGGGGTATCTGCGGGCGGAGAAGAAGCGGGTCCTCGGGGTGTTCCCGTCCGTGGAGTACGCGCTGGAGCGCTTCACCGCCGTGGAGGCGCTGCGGGCGGACACCCGTCAGGTCCTCCGGGGGCCGCTGCCGGTCGCCGAGGTCTCCGAGCGGGACGCGGCGGTCGTGGCCCTGGCCGCCTCGGCGGAACTGCTCCCCCGGGAAGACGTCCGCGCCCACGAGCAGCGCCTGCGGGAACTGGCGGAGCGTGCCGCGGCGTCGGCGCCCGGGCTCAGGGAGGTCGTCCGCGAGATCCGTACGGCGCTGGCCGCGACGGTGACGGCGACCGCCCCGCCCTGATCCACGTCCACGTCGGATTCCTGCCAGCCGGCCCCGGGCCGCCGCTGGCTGGGTTGCCCGCATGACGCACCAGACCGACCGAGCTCTGGCCTTCCGCGCCTGCACGTCCCCGGGACCCCGCTGGTCCTGCCCAACGCCTGGGAAGCGGTGAGCGCGCGTCGCGTCGAGGACGCGGGTGCCGCCGCGGTGGCGACGACCAGCGCCGGGCTCGTCCGGGCGCTCGGCGCGCCGGACGGTGAGCGGGCGGACCGCGCCACGGCCCTCGCCGCCGTCGCCCGGATCGCCGAGGCCGTGTCCGTCCCGGTCACGGCGGACATCGAGAGCGGCTACGCCGAGGGCACCGAGGGCGTCGCCGGTGCCGTCCGCGCGGTCCTCGCCGCGGGAGCGGTGGGGGTGAACATCGAGGACGCGCTGTACGGCGCGGGAGCGGGCGATCCGCTGCGGGACGTCGGCGAGCAGGCCGAGCGGATCGCCGCCGTCCGCGAGGCGTCCGACGCGGCGGGCGTGCCCCTGTTGTCAACCCACCGACACCATCCTGAGCGGCGCCGGGGGAATGGACCTCCCCCTGGAGCGGGCCGCCGCCTTCCGCACCGCCGGTGCCGACGGGATCTTCGTCCCCGGGGCCGTCGACCCGGGGATCGTCAAGGAGCTGGTGGACGGCGTCGACGGGCCGCTGAACGTCATGGCCGGGCCCGGCGCACCGACGGTCGCCGAGCTGGCCGCCCTGGGCGTCGCCCCGGTCAGCACGGGTTCGGGAATCGCCCAGGCCGCCCACGCTCTGGTCCGCCGGGCGGCACGGGAGCTGCTGGACACGGGGACGTACCGGTCACCGGCGGACGGACTCGACTACGGCGAGGTCAACGCCCTGTCGGAGAGGCGACGTCAGTTCAGCACGCGTCCCGCATCAGCTCCGCCAGGCCGTGGTCCAGATCCAGCTGGAGGTGCTCCAGGCCGATCGGCACCAGCTCGCTCGTGGCCTCCAGGAACCGGCGTACCTCGCCGGAGCGGACGTGCACGACGGCGGTGCCCTCGGGGGCGTGGAACTCCAGCACCGTGCGGTCGTACCCGTACGGCCGCACCCGCACGTCGCCGTGGCCCTCGGCGTTCCTGAGGCCCGCGGCGAGCAGCTCGCGGGAGAAGGTCCAGCAGACCTCGACGCCCTCAAGCGTGGCCGGGGCGGGGAAGGTCATGCGGACGGCGAACGGATCACGTCGGTCGTAGTGGAGCGTCGCGGGAATGCTCGGCATACGCGGCGCGGCGGCGACGAGGCGGGCCTCCACGGGCTGCTCGATGACGATGGACAACGCCTTGCTCCCTTGTGACGGCTGGACGGGACACTTCCGGGCGGTGAGGCCGGGCACTGGAAGAGACGACGGAATCAGCCAATCCGTGCACACGAAGTGCGAGTGACCTCTGTCACCGCGTTCATGCACCAGAGTGACATGGCTCTCCTCGTGTGCCCCGCAGCGCAGTTGTGGCGCCCAACGGCCCCAGGGGCACGGGCGAGGCCATCTGGACGGCACCCGGGCGGTGGGCTAGCTTCGCCGGCCATGAGGCGCTTGGGGACCACGCGACCGACGGGACCGACGGGACGAACACGGGGCAGGGTGACCGGAGTGGCGGCGGGCGCGGCGGCACTGGTCGCACTGGCGGCCCTGACCGCCGTACCGGCGCAGGCGCACGAGCCGGAGCGCCGGGTGCCGCACTGGGAGCTCAAGGACACCGGCACCCCGGAGGTACGGTTCCGCGGCCTGGCCGCCGTCAGCCGGAACACCGCCTGGCTCGCCGGGACCGGAGGCACCGTCATGCGCACCACCGACGGCGGCACGACCTGGCGGAACGTCTCGCCCCCGGGTGCGGCGGAGTTGCAGTTCCGGGATGTCGAGGCGTTCGACGCGCGCCGGGCCGTGGTCCTGGCCATCGGCGAGGGCGAGGCGTCCCGCGTGTACCGCACCGACGACGGCGGGGCGACCTGGACGGAGACCTTCCGCAACACCGATCCGAAGGCCTTCTACGACTGCCTCGCCTTCTTCGACCACCGCCACGGCCTCGCGATGAGCGACCCGGTGGACGGGAAGTTCCGCATCCTGTCGACCCGTGACGGCGGCCGCACCTGGAAGGTGCTGCCGGACGAGGGTATGCCGGCCGCGCAGGAGGGCGAGGCCGGATTCGCCGCGAGCGGCCAGTGCCTGGTCACCTCCGGGCCGAAGGACGTCTGGCTCGCCACCGGCGGGGCCGCACGCGCGCGCGTGCTTCACTCCGCCGACCGGGGACGCACCTGGACGGCCGGCGACACACTCCTCCCGGCGGGCGGCCCGGCCCGCGGCGTCTTCGCGCTGGCCTTCCGCGACCGCACCCACGGACTCGCCGTCGGCGGCGACTTCACCCCCGGCCGGCCCTCGCCCGACGCCGCCGCGCGCACCGGCGACGGCGGCCGCACCTGGCGCCCCGCCGCCGCACCCCCGCCCGCCTACCGCTCCGGCGTCGCCTGGCTCCCGCACCGCCGCACCGCCGCCCTCGCCGTCGGTCCCACCGGCACCGACCTCACCACGGACGGCGGCCACACCTGGCGCACGGTCGACACCGGCTCCTACGACACCGTCGACTGCCCCCCGGACCAAGGGTGCTGGGCCGCCGGTGAAAAGGGGCGGGTTGCCCGCCTGGAGCATTGAGCGCGCGGTACGCCCTGATTGTTGGCAGTGTGGGTACTCGTTCACTGAGTTGAAAGGAAGTGAGCGGTCATGCCACGCGGTTCGAGCTCCAAGCGGGAGCGCCAGTACGAGCACATCAAGAAGAGTGCGCAGGACCGGGGCGAGAGCACCGGCCGCGCCAAGGAGATCGCCGGGCGGACGGTGAACAAGGAACGCGCCCGCTCCGGCGAGTCGAAGACGGCCAGCCGCACCTCCACCAAGGACATGTCGTCCGGCAAGCGCGGCGGCCAGCGGTCCGGCCAGGGCTCCCAGGGCCCCACCTACGACCAGCTGTACCAGGAGGCCAAGCGCCGCGGCGTCGAAGGCCGTTCCAACATGAACAAGAGCCAGCTCCAGCGCGCGCTGGGCAAGTGAGCCGCACGAGCCCGTCGGGACTCCCGGGTCCCGCCGGCCTTCGCGCGGACCCGGGCCCGGCAGCCCATAGGCTCAGAGGCACCATGACGACCGTACGCACCCCCGAGGACTGGCCCGCCACCGAGGAACAGGCCCGCGCAGTCCAGGACGAACTCCGCGAACGCGTGATCCTCGACGAACCGGGGCCGCCGCCCGGAACGGGTCATGTGACGGGGGTCGACGTCGCGTACGACGACGAACGGGACGTCGTCGCGGCGGCCGCGGTCGTGCTGGACGCGTCGAGTCTCGGCGTCGTCGCCGAGGCCACCGCGGTGGGCCGGGTCTCCTTCCCCTACGTGCCCGGACTGCTCGCCTTCCGCGAGGTCCCCACGGTCCTCGCCGCCCTCGACGCCCTGCCGTGCCCGCCCGGCCTGGTGGTCTGCGACGGCTACGGCCTTGCCCACCCCCGCCGCTTCGGCCTCGCGAGCCACCTCGGCGTCCTGACAGGCCTGCCCACGATCGGCGTCGCCAAGAACCCGTTCACCTTCGCCTACGACGACCCGGACACCCCGCGCGGCAGCACCTCCGCGCTGCTCGCCGGCTCCGAGGAGGTCGGCCGCGCCCTGCGCACGCGCGACGGCGTCAAGCCGGTCTTCGTCTCCGTCGGCCACCGCGTGACCCTGGCGAACGCCTGCGCCCACACCCTCGCGCTGACCCCCGAGTACCGCCTCCCGGAGACCACGCGCAGGGCGGACGCGCTGTGCCGGAAGGCGCTGCGGGAGACCTATTCCGCCTGATCGGCCACGCTCCAGCGGCCCACCTCGCGGTACTCCGAGTCGTAGATGACCGACCCGTCCCCGGGCCGGAGCGCGTAGTGGCGCAGATTGCCGCCCCAGTACCTGAGGATCCGGCCCAGCTCGCCCGCCGGGTCCTCGGTCAACGCCGCGTCGTCCATGGTGACTTCGAGAAGGAACTTCATGCCTTCAATGGTTTCATTGAACCCCTTCTTGGCACTTTCCGAGCTGTCGCCAGGAGCGGTCGGCGGAAAGCCTCAAGCCGGGGGGCGGGGGCTGCCCAGGGCGGGCCGGCAGATCTGAGTACCGGCTCTGAGTACCTGTACGGATGCCCGCCCCCAACCCGGTCGGCAGGCTGGGGCGCATGACAACGCACCGCGCCCCCAAGCCTGTTGCCGGCCCGACCCAGACCGTCGAGCGGGCCGTCACCATAGGGCTGATCCTCGCCGTGCTGGCGGGCCTCGGCTGGATCGCCGGGATGATCTACACGATCGCCGAGTGGCCGCTGTAGGACCTTCGCGCCGCAGCAGACCCTTCAGCGGGTCGACGCGACGCGGAAGCGGATGCCCGCCGCGCGCAGCCGGTCGATCAGCGCGTCGCCCATCGCCACCGCCGTGGTGACCTGACCCGCCGTCTCCGGAAGGTCGTCGAAGGCCAGGCACAACGCCGACTCGGCGAGCATCTTCGCCGTCTCGTCGTAGCCGGGATCGCCGCCCGAGACCTCCGTGTACACCCGCCTGCTGCTGCCCTCGCCCACGAAGCGCAGGGAGAACCAGCTCTTCGCCCGCTTCTCGGGGCTCGGCCCGTCCCCGGGCTTGAGCCGACCGGACAACCAGCGCCGCGCCGGCGGCACCTGGGCCGCCGCCACCAGGGCGCCGACGGCCGCGACACCGCCCACCGCGACGGGCAGGTGCCGGACGGCCGCGTACTGCCGGTAGCGGAAGTCGGGGCCGTACCGGTCGAGGGCCGACGCAGACCGCCGCACGATCTGCGGGTCGATGGTCGGCATCGGCAGCGCCCACGCGCCGACCTCCTTGGCGAACCGCGGCGCACCCGTCGGCGCCGACGCCCGCCGGCCCACCAGCCGCGGTTCGTGCCGCCGCCGGTCCCGCGCGGCCGCCGCCATCTCCCGCTGCCGCGCGAACTGGTTGAGGGCGGAGGCGAAGGTCCCGCCCGAGAACGCCGCGTCGGCGGTGACGAAGCCCTCCACGGTCAGCGGCACGTCCTCGGGCAGCTGCCGCACGGTGAAGTACACGCCCAGGTCGTGCGGGATCGAGTCGAACCCGGCGGCGTGCACCAGCCGTGCCCCCGTCTCACGTGCGCGTGCGTCGTGCCGGACGTACATCAGGTCCACGAACTCGGGCTCGCCGCAGAGGTCGAGGTAGTCGGTCCCGGTGTCCGCGCAGGCGGCGACGAGTTCCTCGCCGTACGTCACGTACGGGCCGACCGTCGTGGCCACCACACGCGCCTGCTCGGCGAGGGCGCGCACCGAGGCCGGATCGGAGACGTCCGCCCGCAGCACCCCGACCTCCGCGCCGCCGAGCCGCTCCCGCAGCCGCTCCAGCTTCTCCGCGTCGCGGCCCGCGATCGCCCAGCGCAGCCCCTCGGGCGCGTGGGCCGCGAGGTACTCCGCGGTGAGCGCCCCGGCGAAACTCGTGGCTCCGAAGAGCACGATGTCGTACGGACGGTCCGTCCTGCTTTGCCTGCTCATGACACCTCTCGGTCGTGCAGCCCGTGCCGCTGTCGGTGGCCGAGGCTAGCGTGAGGAGTGCGGAGCCCGACGACGAGCCCGGAGGACCACGATGGCCGTGCCCAGGAATGCCCTGAAGAAGTGGGAAAGAGTGCGCGCGTTCGCGCTGGGGCTGCCGGGTGCCGTCGAGGAGTTCCCCTGGGGCGAGTCCGTCGCGAAGGTCAACAAGAAGGTGTTCGTCTTCCTCGGCGTCGAGGACGGCAGTTACCCCCTGGGTGTGACGGTGAAGCTCAGGGACGCGACGGCCCACGCGCACGCACTGGCCTGCCCCGGCGCCGAGCCCGCCGGATACGGCCTGGGCAGGGCGGGCTGGGTGAGCATCCCCCTGGAGCGGCAGGGCGCCCCGGCCGCGGAGGTGCTCTGCGACTGGGTGGAGGAGAGCTACCGGGTGATCGCGCCGAAGCGGCTGATAGGGGAGCTGGACGGAAGCTGACCTCGTCCGGCAGATTGCTAAGCGCTTGCTCGTTCAGGTCTTGTGCCGAGTGGAACGCGTTCTTAGCATCACCGGTGTTACATCAGTTGTGTCACAGCACTGGGGGCTGGATGACCACGGCAAGGACGCCAGGACAGGGGCCGCTCACCGGCGTGCGCGTCGTCGAGCTGGCCGGCATCGGGCCCGGCCCGTTCGCCGCCATGCTCCTGGCCGACCTCGGCGCCGACGTCGTGCGCGTGGACCGCCCGGGCGGCCCAGGCCTCGCGATCGACCCGGCGTACGACGTCACCAACCGCAACAAGCGCTCGGTGGTCGTCGACCTGAAGTCCCCGGACGGCCCCGCCCGCGTGCTCGACCTCGCCGCCCGCGCCGACATCCTGGTCGAGGGCTACCGGCCCGGCGTCGCCGAGCGCCTCGGCGTGGGACCCGAGCCGTGCCACGCCCGCAACCCGGCCCTCGTCTACGGCCGGATGACCGGCTGGGGCCAGGACGGCCCGCTCGCCGACCGCGCCGGACACGACATCGCGTACATCGCCCCCACCGGCACCCTCGGCATGATCGGCCGGCCGGACGAGCCGCCGTCGGTCCCGGCCAACCTGCTCGGCGACTACGCGGGCGGCTCCCTCTACCTCGTCGTCGGCGTCCTCGCCGCCCTGCACCACGCGCGCGCGACCGGCACCGGCCAGGTCGTCGACGCCGCCATCGTCGACGGCGTCTGTCACCTCGCCACGATGATCCACGGCATGCTCGCCGCCGGCGGCTGGCAGGACCGCCGCGGCGCCAACCTCCTGGACGGCGGCTGCCCCTACTACGGGACGTACGAGACGGCCGACGGCCGGCACATGGCCGTCGGCGCCCTGGAGCCGCGGTTCTACGAGGAGTTCCTCGCCCTCCTCGGCGTCGAGGACCAGGCCGCCGCCCGCAAGGACGTCACCCGGTGGGGCGAACTGCGCGAACAGATCGCCGCCCGCTTCAAGACCCGGACCAGGGACGAGTGGACGGCCCTCTTCGACGGCTCCGACGCGTGCGTGGCGCCCGTGCTGTCGCTGCGCGAGGCCCCGCACCATCCGCACCTGTCCGCCCGCGGCACCTTCACCGACCACGGCGGCATCACTCAGCCGGCCCCGGCCCCCCGCTTCTCCGCGACCCCGACCTCCGTCCGCACCGGCCCGGCCCGGCCGGGCGCCGACACGGCGGACGTCGCCCGGGACTGGGACCTCCCCGGGCTCCTACCGTCGTCCCGCCCCCCTCAGTGAAAGGCCTCCTCGTGAGCACCGAAGCGTATGTGTACGACGCGATCCGCACTCCGCGCGGGCGCGGCAAGGCAGGCGGCGCCCTGCACGGCACCAAGCCCATCGACCTGGTCGTCGGACTCATCCACGAGATCCGCGCCCGCTTCCCGGACCTGGACCCTGCCGCCGTCGACGACATCGTGCTCGGCGTCGTCGGGCCGGTCGGTGACCAGGGCTCCGACATCGCCAGGATCGCCGCCATCGCCGCGGGGCTGCCCGACACGGTGGCCGGCGTGCAGGAGAACCGCTTCTGTGCCTCGGGCCTGGAGGCCGTCAACCTGGCCGCCGCCAAGGTCCGTTCCGGCTGGGAGGACCTCGTCCTCGCGGGCGGCGTCGAGTCGATGTCGCGGGTGCCGATGGCCTCCGACGGCGGTGCCTGGTTCAACGACCCGATGACCAACCTCCAGGTCAACTTCGTGCCGCAGGGCATCGGCGCCGACCTCATCGCCACCATCGAGGGCTTCTCGCGGCGGGACGTCGACGAGTACGCGGCCCTCTCCCAGGAGCGGGCGGCCACGGCCTGGAAGGAGGGGCGCTTCGACAAGTCCGTCGTCCCGGTCAAGGACCGCAGCGGCCTCGTCGTCCTCGACCACGACGAGCACATGCGCCCCGGCACCACCGCCGACTCCCTCGCCAAGCTGAAGCCGTCCTTCGCGGACATCGGGGAACTCGGCGGCTTCGACGCGGTCGCGCTCCAGCAGTACCACTGGGTGGAGGAGATCGACCACGTCCACCACGCGGGCAACTCCTCCGGCATCGTCGACGGCGCCTCGCTCGTCGCGATCGGCTCCAAGGAGGTCGGTGAGCGCTACGGCCTCACGCCCCGCGCGCGGATCGTCTCCGCCGCCGTGTCCGGCTCCGAGCCCACCATCATGCTCACCGGCCCCGCACCCGCCACCCGCAAGGCCCTCGCCAAGGCCGGACTCACCATCGACGACATCGACCTCGTCGAGATCAACGAAGCGTTCGCGGCGGTCGTGCTCCGCTTCGTGAAGGACATGGACCTGTCCCTGAACAAGGTCAACGTCAACGGCGGCGCGATCGCGCTCGGCCACCCCCTCGGCGCGACCGGCGCCATGATCCTCGGCACGCTCGTCGACGAACTGGAGCGCCAGGACAAGCGCTACGGCCTCGCCACGCTGTGCGTCGGCGGCGGCATGGGCGTCGCGACCATCGTCGAGCGCATCTGACCACCTCCCGACGGATCACACGGAGCACTCCACATGAGCACTGAGTCCACCACCATCCGCTGGGAACAGGACCGCACCGGCCTCGTCACCCTCGTTCTCGACGACCCGGACCAGTCCGCGAACACCATGAACCAGGCGTTCCGCGACTCCCTCGCCGTCGTCACCGACCGCCTGGAGGCCGAGAAGGACACCATCCGGGGCATCATCATCACCTCCGCGAAGAAGACCTTCTTCGCCGGCGGCGACCTGCGCGACCTGATCCGGGTCACGCCCGAGACGGCCCAGGAGCTGTTCGACGGCGGCATGGCGATCAAGCGGAACCTGCGCCGCATCGAGACCCTCGGCAAGCCGGTCGTCGCCGCCCTCAACGGCGCCGCTCTGGGCGGCGGTTACGAGATCGCCCTGGCCTGCCACCACCGCGTCGCCCTCGATGCGCCCGGCTCCAAGATCGGCTGCCCCGAGGTCACCCTCGGCCTGCTGCCCGGAGGCGGCGGAGTCGTCCGCACCGTCCGCCTGCTCGGCATCGCCGACGCCCTGCTGAAGGTCCTCCTCCAGGGCACCCAGTACAGCCCGCGCCGCGCCCTGGAGAACGGCCTCGTCGACGACGTGGCCGAAACCCAGGAGGAACTCCTCGAAAAGGCCCGCGCCTTCATCGACGCCCACCCCGAGTCGCAGCAGCCCTGGGACAAGCCGGGGTACAAGATCCCGGGCGGCACCCCGGCCAACCCCAAGTTCGCGGCGAACCTGCCCGCCTTCCCGGCCACCCTGCGCAAGCAGACGAACGGCGCTCCCTACCCGGCCCCGCGCAACATCCTCGCGGCCGCCGTCGAGGGCTCCCAGGTCGACTTCGAGACCGCCCAGGTCATCGAGGCCCGCTACTTCGTGGAACTGGCCGCGGGCCAGACCTCGAAGAACATGATCCAGACCTTCTTCTTCGACCTCCAGGCCGTCAACTCCGGCGTCAGCCGCCCCCAGGGCATCGAGCCCCGCCAGGTCCGCAAGGCCGCCGTCCTCGGCGCCGGGATGATGGGCGCCGGCATCGCCTACTCCTGTGCCCGCGCCGGCATCGACGTCGTCCTGAAGGACGTCTCCCTGGAGGCGGCCGTCAAGGGCAAGGGCTACTCCGAGAAGCTGTGCGCCAAGGCCGTCGCCAAGGGCCGCACGACGCAGGAGAAATCCGACGCGCTGCTCGCTCGCATCACCCCCACCGCCGAGGTGCGGGACCTGGCGGGCTGCGACGCCGTCATCGAGGCCGTCTTCGAGGACACGTCCCTCAAGCACAAGGTGTTCCAGGAGGTCCAGCACGTCGTGGCGCCCGACGCGCTGCTGTGCTCCAACACCTCCACCCTGCCCATCACCGCGCTCGCAGAAGGCGTGGAGCGCCAGGCCGACTTCATCGGACTGCACTTCTTCTCGCCGGTCGACAAGATGCCGCTCGTCGAGATCATCAAGGGTGAGCGCACGGGGCAGGAGGCCCTGGCCCGCGCCTTCGACCTGGTCCGGCAGATCAACAAGACGCCGATCGTCGTCAACGACTCGCGCGGCTTCTTCACCTCCCGCGTCATCGGGCACTTCATCAACGAGGGCGTCGCCATGGTCGGAGAGGGCATCGAGCCCGCGTCGGTCGAACAGGCCGCCGCCCAGGCGGGCTACCCGGCGAAGGTGCTGTCCCTGATGGACGAGCTGACGCTGACCCTGCCCCGAAAGATCCGGGCCGAGACGAAGCGAGCCGTGGAGGAGGCGGGCGGCACCTGGACGCCCCACCCCGCCGAGGCCGTCGTCGACCGCATGGTCGACGAGTTCGGCCGCACGGGCCGCAGCGGCGGCGCCGGCTTCTACGACTACGGCGAGGACGGCAAGCGCGCCGGACTCTGGCCGGGCCTGCGCGAGCACTTCACGAAGCCCGGGTACCGGATCCCGTTCAAGGACATGCAGGAGCGCATGCTCTTCTCCGAGGCTCTGGACACCGTCCGGCTGCTGGAGGAGGGCGTGCTGACCTCCGTGGCCGACGCCAACATCGGCTCCGTCTTCGGCATCGGCTTCCCGGGCTGGACGGGTGGCGTGCTCCAGTACATCAACGGCTACGAGGGTGGCCTGCCCGGCTTCGTGGCACGCGCGCGTGAACTCGCCGAGCGCTACGGCGACCGGTTCACGCCGCCCGCACTGCTGGTGGAGAAGGCGGAGAAGGGGGAGCGGTTCGGCGACTCAGCCTGATCCTTGCGATGGCTCGGTGAGCCACTCGCCCAGCTCTTCCTTCAGCGACCGCTGAAAGGCGGTGAGGAGCGACTGCACCACCAAGGGGTGCATGTGCGCCGACAGGGACCGCACGTCCCGGGCGTCACGCTCCGCCACCTCGCCGCGGAAGAGCTGGGAGAGTTCACGGGCCGCGGCGCGCGCGTGTTCGATGAGAACCTTGCGCGCCGCGAAGATCGCCTCCGGGGAGAGCGGCACGTCGAGCAGTCCGACACCCAGCCGAAGCAGACCGAGATCGGCTTCGTACCCGCCGTCCGCGGGCCGGAGCAGACCGGGATCGGCTTCGTGGTCGCCGTCCGCGGGCCGGAGCAGACCGGGATCGGCTTCGTGGTCGCCGTCCGCGGGCCGGAGCAGACCGGGATCGGCTTCGTGGTCGCCGTCCGCGGGCCGGAGCAGACCGGGATCGGCTTCGTGGTCGCCGTCCGCCGGCCGGAGCACGCCCATCGCGATCAGCCGCTCGACGTCCTCGTCGCCGAGTGGCCGTCCGGCCCGCCGCTCCAGCTCCTCCCGCGTGACCGTCTCGACGGTGTCCGGCGCCCAGGAGGCCACCACCGCCCGGTGCACGGCGAGGTCGCGGGCGCTCAGGTCCGGCGGCAACCGGCGCAGATAGCGCTCTATGCCCGCCAGTGTCATGCCCTGGTGCTGCAACTCCTCGATCAGCGCCAGCCGGGCCAGATGCTCCCGGCCGTAGTGCCCCACGCGCCGGGGGCCGAGCACCGGCGGCGGCAGGAGCCCCTTCGTGCCGTAGAAACGGACCGTGCGCACCGTGACACCGGCCCGGGCCGCCAGTTCGTCGATCGTGAGGGTCGGTTCCTCGGTGTCGGTCGTCATGTGCAGCAGTATCGCTGTCTCACCAGTGCTGTGAAACCTCGTCCACATCTCCTCATGACCATGCGGTGAACCTCGGATGGCGACTGTGCCTACCGCTGGTGGATCTTGTAAGAAGTGACGCTCTGTGACGTCGGTCACCGTATGCAAGAGGACCGGTATGGGAAGGTGCTGGCTTGGTCTGTGCCGCGTCACAAGGGTGGTACGGGCCACTGCACTGTACGGACCCCGGGCCCACGACGTCCGGGGCGATCCAGAGAGTGGAACCACCCGTGAGCAAGGACGCCGTGAACACGGCTGCGGCCACGCCGCGTACCGATGCGGCCCAGGTGCCCGCGGACGCGGGTGACGCCGGCTACAGCAAGGACCTCAAGGCCCGCCACGTCAACATGATCGCCATCGGCGGGGCCATCGGCACCGGCCTCTTCCTCGGCGCCGGCGGCCGCCTCCACAACGCGGGCCCGGCGCTGGCGATCGCCTACCTGGTCTGCGGCATCTTCGCCTTCTTCGTGGTCAGGGCCCTCGGCGAGCTCGTCCTCTACCGCCCCTCCTCGGGCTCCTTCGTGTCGTACGCGCGCGAGTTCCTCGGCGAGAAGGGCGCCTACGTCGCCGGCTGGATGTACTTCCTGAACTGGTCGACCACCGGCATCGCCGACATCACCGCGATCGCGCTCTACACGCACTACTGGAGCATGTTCACCGACATCCCGCAGTGGGTGCTCGCGCTGATCGCCCTCGCGGTGGTGCTGGCCGTGAACCTGATCTCGGTGAAGATCTTCGGCGAGATGGAGTTCTGGTTCGCGATCATCAAGGTCGCGACGCTCGTCGGCTTCATGTTCATCGGCATCTTCCTGCTCGCCACCCAGCACGAGGTCGGCGGCCAGACGCCCGGCCTGAGTGTCATCACCGACAACGGCGGCGTCTTCCCGCACGGCATGATGCCCGTCGTCCTCGTCATGCAGGGCGTGATCTTCGCGTACGCCGCGCTGGAGCTGGTCGGTGTCGCCGCGGGCGAGACCGCCGAGCCGGAGAAGGTCGTCCCGCGCGCGGTGAACTCGATCATGTGGCGGGTCGGCCTCTTCTACGTCGGCTCGGTCGTCCTGCTGGCCCTGCTCCTGCCCGGCTCGGTCTACTCGGCCGACCAGAGCCCCTTCGTCACGGTGCTGTCGAAGATCGGCGTCCCGGCGGCGGGCGACGTGATGAACCTGGTCGTGCTGACCGCCGCGATGTCCTCGCTGAACTCGGGCCTGTACTCCACGGGCCGCATCCTGCGGTCGATGGCGATGGCCGGCTCCGCACCGAAGTTCACCGCCCGCATGAACCGCAGCCAGGTCCCCTACGGCGGCATCCTGCTGACCTGCGCGGTGTGCGTGCTCGGCGTCGGCCTGAACTTCCTCGTGCCGGCCCAGGCCTTCGAGATCGTGCTGAACGTCGCCTCCCTCGGCATCATCAGCACCTGGGTGATCATCATGATCTGCCACCTGGTCTTCGTCCGCCGCGCCAAGGAGGGCCTGGTCAACCGGCCCTCCTTCCGCCTCCCCGGCAGCCCGGTCACGGAGATCACCACGATCGCCTTCCTGCTGGCCTGCCTCGGCATGATGTGGAACGACCCGGAGGTCGGCCGCAAGACGCTGCTGCTCATCCCGGTGATCGCGGCCATGCTGGTCGCGGGCTGGTTCGGCATCCGCCGCCGGGTGTCGCAGACGGCCGACCAGGAGCTGTCGCAGCTCACGAAGTAGCGGGCCGGGGCCACTGTCAGTGGCAGGGCCTGCGGTGGCGTCATGTCGGGGATCAGGTATGTCCGGGGTGACGCCACCGTTCCATCCGTGAAGGGCGTCAAGGTCATCGCCCATGTCTGCAACGACCTCGGGGGCTGGGGCAAGGGCTTCGTCCTGGCGATATCGCGCCGCTGGCCCGAGCCGGAGGCGGCGTGCCGGGCGTGGCACCGAGACCGCGCGGCGAACGACTTCGGGCTGGGCGCGGTGCAGCTCGTAAGGGTCGAGCCGTACGCGTGGGTGGCCAACATGATCGGCCAGTGCGGCACCAGGACCGGCAGCAAGGGCGCCCCCGTCCGCTACGAGGCGATCGACACGGCGCTGGAGACCCTGGCCGAGCGGGCCGGCGACCTGGGCGCGACCGTCCACATGCCCCGCATCGGCTGCGGTCTCGCCGGCGGCAAGTGGTCCCGGGTCGAACCGCTGATCGAGGAGCGGCTGATACGGCGGGGGATACAGGCGACGGTGTACGACCAAGGGGACTGACCGGCCCCGGCTCAGTCCTGGCCGTCCCTGTCGAACGCCCTCACCAGACAGTCGCAGAGGAGCTGCGCGATCGTCCCGTCGGGATCCAGCCGGGGATTGAAGATCGCCACGTCGAGGCCGACGGCGCCGCCGCCGGTCAGGGCCGTGCGCAGGACGGTCTCCAGCTCCTGCCAGGTCAGGCCGTCCGGGAGCCGGTAGTCGACGGCGGGCATCACCGCGTCGTCCAGCACGTCGACGTCGAGGTGGATCCAGTACCCGGTGCCCGCGCCGTCGCCGGTCAGCAGTCCGACCGCGCGCCGGGCCGCCTCGCCCGCTCCCAGGGCGCGCACGGTGTCCAGCTCCAGCGCGTGCAGCGCGGACGGCAGCGGCTGCATCCCGTACCCCGCGGACTCCTCGGCGTCCCGGAACCCCAGCGCGACGACGTCCTCGTCCCGTACCAGCGGGCCCCGGCCCTCCAGGTCGGCCAGCACGCGCGGGCCGCGCCCGGTGGCGAGGGCGAGTTCCATGGAGGCCACCTCACCGGCCGGCTCCGCCGACGGCTGGTAGAAGTCGGTGTGCCCGTCGAGGAACAGCAGACCGTGCCGGCCCCGGCGGCGCAGCGCGAGCAGGTTGCCGAGCAGCACGCTGCAATCGCCGCCCAGTACGACGGGGAACCGGCCGTCGTCGAGGACACGGCCGACGGTGTCGGCCAGTGCCGTGGAGTATGCGGCGATGCCACGGGGGTTCAGGACTCCGGTGTCCGGGTCCCGCTCCGGGTCGTACGGGGGCGGTTCGACCCGCCCCGCACGCACCGCACCCAGCCCTTCGGCCAGCCCTACCCCGAGCAACGCGTCCGACAACTGCTCGACGCCGGTCGGCCGCAGCCCCAGCACGGACGGCGCCTCGATGATCGCCAGGTTCCGCACGTCCGGCTCCTTCGTCAGCAGCGCTGTTCACGTCGCCGGGCCCATACGGCCAGTGCGTCGGGCCCATACGGCCAGTGCGTATGGGCCCACCGTAGACCGGCGGACGCCGTTCAGCAGGCCTGGTGCCTGCGCGACTGTGCGGGCGCTGCGCAGCTCGGCGCGACGAGGTGCCGCCGCGCCCACCCGTGCCGCCCCGAGCGGCACGACTGCCCGCAGCCAGGCGGAACGGGGCACCTCAGTGCACGTGCTCCCCGTGCTCCGCATGGTCCGAACCCTCACCCGCGTGCTCGTGCACCCCGTTCGTCGCCGCGATCTTCTTCCACGACTTCGGCTGTGCCACCGCGCCGCCGGTTTTCGCCACCGCAGCGGCCCGGGCCGCCGGCGCCCCCGGCTTCGACGGCTGGTACAGCCATGTGTCGAACAGGGCGGCCAGGGGCTTGCCCGACACCTCCTCGGCGTACCGCTGGAAGTCGGCGACCGACGCGTTGCCGTGGGCGTACTTCTGCGGCCAGCCCCTGAGGATCGTGAAGAACGCCTCGTCGCCGATCTCGTTGCGCAGCGCCTGGACGGCCAGCGCGCCCCGGTCGTACACCGCGATGTGGAACTGGTTGTCCGGCCCCGGGTCCCCGGGCCTCACCGTCCAGAACGGGTCGTCGGCGGGGTGCGAGGCGTACACGTAGTCGGCGAGTTCCTGCGCCGTGCCCTCGCCCTCGTGCTCGGACCACAGCCACTGCGCGTAACGCGCGAAGCCCTCGTTGATCCAGATGTCCTTCCAGCGCTTGAGCGACACGTCGTCCCCGTACCACTGGTGCGCCAGCTCGTGTACCACGACGGACACGTTCGACCCGTTCGCGAACTGCCGCGGGCTGTAGTACGGCCGGGTCTGGGTCTCCAGCGCGTACCCCGTGGTGGTGTTCGGCACGTACCCGCCGAGCGCGTTGTAGGGGTACGGCCCGAAGTAGCCGGTGAGCCAGTCGGCGATCTCCCCGGTCCGTTCGATGCTCGCCCGTGCCGCGCCGGCGTGGCCGCCCAGGTCCTTGCTGTAGGCGTTGAGGACCGGGATGCCGCTCTCGGTCGTGCCGGTCGTGATGTCGAACCTGCCGACCGCGAGCGTGGCGAGGTACGTGGCCTGCGGCTTGTCGGAGCGCCAGTTCCAGCGGGTCCAGCCCAGGCGTGAACTCGTCGATTGGAGCGTGCCGTTGGAGATGGCCTGCGTGCCGTCCGGGACCAGCACGGACACGTCGTAGGTCGCCTTGTCGAGCGGGTGGTCGTTGCTCGGGAACCACCACGCCGCCGCCTCGGGCTCGTTCGCCGCGACGCCGCCGTCCGGGGTGCGGTGCCAGCTGGTGAAGCCGTACGCCTTCTCCGACGACGGCACGCCGCGGTAGCGCACGACGACCGTGACGGGCGTGCCCTTGGCCAGCGGGGTCTTCGGCGTGATCTCCAGCTCGTGCTCGCCCGACGTCCGGAACGACGCCTTGGTGCCGTTGACGCGCACCTCCCCGACGTCGAGCAGGAAGTCCAGGTTGAAGCTGGACAGGTCCTGCGTGGTGCGGGCCACGAGGGTCGCCGTGCCCTCGAGTTCGTCCGTGGCCGGCTGGTACTTCAGCCTGAGGTCGTAGTGGGAGACGTCGTATCCGCCGTTGCCGTAGGCCGGGTAGTAGGGGTCACCGATACCCGGTGCGCCGGGGGAGCGGGGCGCGGCCGATGCCGGGATCGCCAGCAGGAGAACGGTCGCGGCCAGGGCTCCCGGCGCGATGATTCTGCGGTGCACGCGAAACTCCAAGTCGTAGGGTCCCGAAGTCTGTCCGGAGCCTATTGGCTCCCTGTGCCCCCGATCATGTCCATGGCCCCTGCTGTCACACGATCGCCATTCGGCCGACATGAGACACCGGACCCAGGGGGGTAACCGGGACACGCCGGTCCGTCAGGTGCCCTCTTCTGAACGGGAGTTCCCCGATGTAGCGTCCGCCGCATGCCGAAACGCACGCGCTTCACGACCTGGAGACCGCTCGCGACAGCGGCCACGGCCGCCCTGTTGGCCACGCTGCTCACCCCGGCCGCGGCGGACGCCGCCCCGCGCGAGAGCCGTCCCGTCCACTCGTACGACAACGCCATCCGCGAGGCCGTCTGGGTGGACACCGGACTCGACGGCGACCGCGACGGACAGGCCGACCGGGTCGCCGTGGACATCGTCCGCCCCCGCGAACCCGCCCTACAGGGCCGCAAGGTCCCCGTCATCATGGACGCCAGCCCGTACTACTCCTGCTGCGGGCGCGGCAACGAGAGCCAGAAGAAGACGTACGACGCGAACGGCGCCGTCACGCAGATGCCGCTGTACTACGACAACTACTTCGTGCCCCGCGGCTACGCCTTCGTCGGTGTCGACCTGGCCGGGACCAATCGCTCCGACGGTTGCGTCGACGTCGGCGGCCGCTCCGACATCCAGTCCGCGAAGGCCGTCGTCGACTGGCTCAACGGCCGCGCCAAGGCCTACACGACCCGCACCGGCACCACCCGCGCCAAGGCGGCCTGGACCAACGGCAAGACCGGCATGATCGGCAAGAGCTGGGACGGCACCATCGCCAACGGCGTCGCCGCGACCGGCGTCGAGGGCCTGAAGACCATCGTCCCGATCAGCGCCATCTCCTCCTGGTACGACTACTACTTCCAGCAGGGCGCCCCGCTCTACGACTCCGGCCCCGACTGGCTCTCGAACTACGTCAACAGCCCCGACGCCCGCGCCAAGTGCGGAGCCGTGCAGCAGAGGCTCGTCGACGGCGCCCCGCGCACCGGCGACTGGACCCCGCTGTGGACCGAGCGCGACTACGTCAGGGCCGCGCGGAAGGTCAAGGCCAGCGTCTTCCTCGTGCACGGCACGCAGGACCTCAACGTGCGGATGAAGCACGTCGGGCAGTGGTGGGACGCCCTCGCCAAGAACGGCGTCGAGCGCAAGATCTGGCTCTCCCGGACCGGCCACGTCGACCCCTTCGACTTCCGCCGCGCCACCTGGGTCGACACCCTCCACCGCTGGTTCGACCACGAACTCATGGGCTACGACAACGGCATCGACCGCGAACCCATGGCCGACATCGAACGCCGGCCCGACCAGTGGACCACCTCGAAGACCTGGCCGCCCAACGGCACCCGGGCCGCCACCCTGCGCCCCGACCGGGGCGCCCAGGCAGGCGTCGGCACCCTCGGCCTGCACCGCGGGCACGGCACCGCGACCTTCACCGACGACCCGAAGCTGAGCGAGACCGACTGGGCAGCGCAGATCGACAAGCCGACACCGGAGAAGGCCGGTTTCGTCACCGGGACTCTCACCCGCGACCTGCGCCTGTCCGGCTCCGCCGAAATCACCGTCACCGCGACGCCCTCCACCCCGACGGCCCACCTCTCCGCCGTGCTCGTGGACATCGGCCCCGCCACCATCCGCGACTACGCCGACGCTGGCGAGGGCATCACCACCCTCACCGACCGCACCTGCTGGGGCGCGAGCACCGCCGGCGACAGCTCCTGCTTCAAGGAGACGAAGGCGAAGACCGCCGACGTCGACTACACGATCGTCAGCCGCGGCTGGGCCGACCTGGGCAACCACGCCTCCGACCTGACGGGCGCCCCGCTCACCCCGGGCAAGCGGTACACGATCACCCTCGACCTGGCGGCGACCGACCACGTCGTCCCCGAGGGCCACCGCCTGGCGCTGATCGTCGCGGGCACCGACAAGGGCTTCATCGACCCTCCCGCGGACACCCCCGAACTCACCGTCGACTTGTCCCGCACCTCGGCCCGTGTCCCGTTCGTCGGCGGAGCCGCCGCGTTCGCCCGCGCCACCACGGGCACCGTGTCCGCCACACCTGACGCCACCCTGCTGGACGGCGTACGGGATCCGCGCGCCACTCACCGCGTCCCGGAGGGAGGCCAGTGACCCGCGACACGACCCGCGTCCGCGCCCTGATCCTGACCGCCGCGGCGCTCGCAGCATCCCTGCTCGCCGTCCCGGCCCGGGCCGCCTCCGACTCCCCGCCCCGCACCGGCTTCGAGCAGACCAATGGTGCCCGCTGGACCACCCAGCCCGAGGAACAGGACTTCCTCGAAGCCGTCGACCGGTCGAGCAGCCACGTCTCCATGACCCGCTTCGGTACGACGAAGCAGGACCGCCCGCTCCGACTGGTACGGATCGGCACCCGGCCGACCCCCAACAAGGTGCTGCTGGTGTGCGCCCAGCACGGCGACGAACCCGCCGGCCGCGAAGCCTGTCTGACCACCGTCCGCGACCTCGCGTTCGCCCGTGACAGCGGCACCCGGCGCTTCCTCGAGCGCACCACCGTCCTCGTCGTGCCCACCGCCAACCCCGACGGCCGGGCCGCCGACACCCGGGGCAACAGCGACGGCGTCGACATCAACCGCGACCACCTCGCGCTCCGGACCGCCGAAGGCCGGGCGCTCGCGAAGCTCAT
The DNA here is from genome assembly GCF_037055355.1 of Streptomyces sp. DG1A-41. Taxonomy (GTDB): domain Bacteria; phylum Actinomycetota; class Actinomycetes; order Streptomycetales; family Streptomycetaceae; genus Streptomyces. Next base: position 8,111,791 of record NZ_CP146350.1, read on the forward strand.
CCGCGACCAGCGCCCCGACCTCGTCTACGACCTGCACGAGTACGGCGCCACACCCCCGTACTACGACAAGGACCTCTTCGACCTGTGGCCGCGCAACCTCAACACCCACGAGGCGGTCCACGACGAGGCGAAGACCCTCTCCGAGGCGTACGTACGCCCCGCGGCGCAGCGGGCCGGCCACTCGACCGGCACCTATGGCATCTGGACCGACCCCGAGACCGGCGAGCCGGTCAAACAGGTCGCGGGAGACGGTCAGGAGCGCATTTTGCGCAATATGTCCGGTATTAAACACGGGATCGGCCTGCTCATCGAGAGCCGCGTGGACCCGCTCACCGATGCCGAGAAGGCGGACGAGGCGCTGAACAACCGCCGCCGGGTCACCTCGCAACTGGACGCCCTCAAGGGCCTGTTCGGATATGCCGACCAGCGCCGCGGTGCGGTCGAGGCGGCGACGGGCAGGGCCCGGCTTGCGGGATACGCCGCCGCCGGTCCCGTCTACGTCGGCGGCGCGGACAACGACGCGCCCGAAGCGGCCGAGGTGATCCAGAGCCCGCCCTGCGGCTACCGGCTCACGGCCGCGCAGTACGCCGAGGTGGGAGACGAACTCGCGCTGCACGGCGTGCGCGTGCGCCGGGACGCCGAGGGCGTGCTCGTGCCCCTGCGCCAGTCCCTGCGGGCGCTCGTGCCGCTGCTGCTCGACGAGCGCGGACCGTATCACCTGACCGCAGGAAAGCCGGAAACGCCATGTCGAGGAGGGTGAAATTGCGCCACACGTGGTAGGGGCGTTACGGAGGACTTACGGTCCTCCTACGTCCCGATGAAAGGTGCCGCCTGTGACGCACGACCGACCAAGTGAGAGCGATCGCCAAGAGGGGGCCGCGCTTCCGGGTTCGGAAGCGGGCCTCCCCGGTCAGGAACGTCCCAAAACCGACCGAATTGTCTTCGGGGTCACGGCCGTGCTCACCCTCGCCTTCGTGGTCTGGGGAGCCGCGGCGACCGACTCGCTCGAAGACGTCTCCACCAGCATGCTCAGCGGGCTGATGCACAACGGCGGCTGGGCGTTCATGCTCGCCGCCTCCGCCTTCGTCGTGTTCGCCCTCTGGCTCGCGGCCAGCCGCTACGGTCGGATCCGCCTCGGGGCCGAGGGCGAGGAACCCGAGTTCCGCACGGTGTCCTGGGTCGCGATGATGTTCAGCGCCGGCATGGGCATCGGCCTGATGTTCTACGGCGTGAGCGAACCGTTGTCGCACTACTCGACGCCCCCGCCGGGCAGCGACCCGGCCGACTCCGGTGAGCGCATGGAGACGGCCATGGCCACCACCCTGTTCCACTGGACGCTCCACCCCTGGGCGATCTACGCCGTGGTGGGCCTCGCCATCGCCTACAGCACCTTCCGCAGGCGCCGCCGCCAGACCATCAGCGCCGTGTTCACGCCGCTGATCGGCAAGAAGCACGCGAACGGCGCCGTCGGCCGCGTCATCGACATCCTCGCGATCGTCGCGACCGTCTTCGGTTCCGCCGCGTCCCTGGGGCTCGGCGCGCTTCAGATCGGTTCCGGTGTGCAGGAGCTGGACTGGATGGACAAGGTGAGCACCGGGCTGCTCGTCACGATCATCGCGGTGCTGACCCTGGCCTTCGTCGCGTCCGCGGTCTCGGGCGTGGAGCGCGGAATCCAGTGGCTGTCCAACACGAACATGGTGCTGGCGCTGGTGCTCGCCCTGTTCGTGTTCGTGGCGGGTCCGACCATCATCGTCCTCGACCTCCTGCCCACGTCCGTCTTCGCCTACCTCGGCGACCTGCCCCAGCTGGCCGGCCGTACGGAGGCCAGCGGCGGGGAGGGTGTCGCGGACTGGCTGAGCAGCTGGACCGTCTTCTACTGGGCGTGGTGGATCTCCTGGACGCCGTTCGTGGGCATGTTCATCGCCCGCATCAGCCGGGGCCGCACGATCCGGCAGTTCGTCGGCGGCGTCATCCTGGTGCCCAGCACGGTCAGCCTGATCTGGTTCGCGATCTTCGGCGGCTCGGCGATGAAGATGCAGGAGCAGGGCCGACTCGGCAAGGAGGCGACCCCGGAGGGCCAGCTCTTCGCCGTGCTCCAGCAGTTCCCCATCGCCACCGCCACGAGCCTGCTCGTGATGATCCTCGTCGGCATCTTCTTCGTGTCCGGCGCCGACGCGGCGTCGATCGTCATGGGCACCCTGTCGCAGAAGGGCGCGCTCGAACCGGGCCGTATGGTCGTGGTGTTCTGGGGCGTCGTCACCGGCGCGGTGGCCGCGATCATGCTCCTGGTCGGCAGCGGGAAGGGCGACGCGCTGACGGGCCTGCAGAACCTCACGATCCTCGCGGCGGCCCCGTTCGTCGTCGTGATGATCTTCATGTGCGTGGCCCTCATGCGCGACCTGCGCCGCGACCCGGTGATGGTGCGCGAGCAGATGGGCTCCGAGGCCGTGGAACTGGCCGTCATCGAAGGCCACAAGAAGTACGACGGCGACTTCGAGCTCCGCGTCGGCCCGGGCCGCGGCCCGGACGTCGAGGGCGACCCCATCGGCAAGCACTGACCAACGCGACTCGGCCGCTTCAGCCGGCCCCTTGACCTCGACGCCCTCGGCCGACATCGGCCGGGGGCGTCGAGCGTGCGGGCTGGGGCTGTTGGGGGTCGGCCTGGCCGAGGCGTCTCTGGCCGGGGTGTTACGGGCGGGTGTCCCGGGCGTCTTCGGCTGAGGGCCGGGGCTTGCGGATCGAGGTGTCTTCAGCCGGGGGGCGGGGGCATGGGGCCTCCCGGCTGGGGCGTCATGGCCCTGGCGGAGGCCCCCACCCGGGCAGCGAACTGCTCACGGACGCCACCGAGCGGGCACTGCGGATGATCGTCCTCGGCACCCGGCTGCCGCTGGTCCCCGACCGGGCTCTCGGCGGTGATCACCAGATCCGCGTCGGCCGGGCGGACGTCCAAGCGTGGGCCGGGGCGCTGGGCCTGCCGACGGGGGCTTCGGCCGGGGCTGTTGGAACCGGCGCCCGGTGCGTCTCCAACCGGGCACGTCGCAGGCGGGTGCCCCGGGCCTCTCCCGCCGAGGTCGCGCGGGCGGTCCGGGTGGTTGCAGCCGGCCGGGACGGCTCAGTCCAGCAGCCGAGCCGCCTCCTCCGCGCAGCCCCAGGCCACCGTCACACCGGCGCCGCCGTGGCCGTAGTTGTGGATCAGGAGTCGGCCGTCCGGCAGGGCGTCGCGCTCCAGGCGTACCGCGGGGCGGGTGGGGCGCAGTCCGACCCGGTGTTCCAGGACGCGCGCCCCGGCGATCTCCGGCCGCAGCGCCGCGCAGCGGCGGATGATCGCCTCGGCGGTCGCGGGGTCGGGTGCCGGCGACCACGCGTCCTCCTCCGCCGTACCGCCGAGGACGAGCCCACCCGGCTGCGGGAACATGTACGCGTACTCCCCGGCCGCGTCGGTGGAGACCAGCCAGGTGTCGATCCCCGGGTTCTCCACGACGACCAGTTGCCCGCGCACGGGCCGCACGGACGGATCCGGCACCAGCTCCCGCGCGGCGAGCCCCGTGCAGTTGATCACGACCGGCGCGTCGGCCTCCGCGAACCCGGCCACCGTACGAGCCTCGACCACACCGCCCGCCGCGGCGAACCGCTCCCGCAGCCACGCCAGATGAGCCGGCATGTCGATGAGCGGCAACCGCGCCCGGACGCCGTACCCCGCGTACTCCCCGGCCGTGGCCGCCCGCAGCTCCGGTACCCGGTCCGCCAGCCACCCGTCGACCTCGTCGAGACGTGTCTCGCCCAGTACCCCTTCGACCATGCGTACACCGCTCGCCCCGGGCCCCGCGGCCAGCTCCTCGTAGACCTCCAGCGACCGCAGCGCCCACACCCGCGCCAGTGCGACCGGCTCGATCCGGTACGGCCACCACAGCGCACCCGCGACCGCTGAGGTGGTCGCCTCGACGGGGTCCCGCGTCCACACCCGGACCCGCCGCCCCCGCTCGGCGAGTAGCACCGCGGTCGTCAGCCCGATTACCCCGCCACCGACCACCACGATCTCGTCACTGCGCTCACCAGCCATGCCGGGACCGTAGCGGAATGTGTCATGCCGTGCTCACATCACGCGCAGTGTGGGGATACTCACACCATGTGTGCCGAGTACACGCCCTTCGGCCTGGCACCCGCGATGCGGGCCGGCGGAGTCCTCACAGACGGTGGTTACCAGCTCCACCGGGACTTCCTGGACTTCATCGTCGACGGACGCCCGCTGCTGTTCCAGCTCTCCGACCTCGACGCGGTCTCCCCGCTCGCCTCCGACGTACCGCCCTCGATCTTCACCGCGCAGGTCCGCAGCCTGCTCCTGGAGAGCGCGCCACCGCTGCCCGGCGGCCGGTACGTCGTCTACGGCTGCCCCGAGTGCGAGGACCTGGCCTGCGGCGCCGTCACTGCGGTCATCCGCCGGGACGGCGAGGACTTCATCTGGCGGGACTTCGCCTGGCAGACCGACGAACACGCCGACCTGGAGCTCAACGGCTACCACGGCATCGGCCCGTTCCGCTTCCGCGGCGCCGAGTACCGCGCGGCACTGAGCGCCCTGCTGAACGGCTCCGCCCCGGACACCCGCCGCCGCGTCCTGCTGATCGGCGCCCGCGTCGCCGTCCTGGCCAAGCTCGCCGCGGCGTTGCGCACCATCGGTGTCGGCGCCGACATCGCCCACGACGCCGACCACGTGCCCGCCGACGAGCTGCGCGGTTACGGCGCCGTCGCCTTCGGCCGCGGGACAGACGAGCGGGAACGTGCCGCCGTCCGTCGTGCCTTCGAACGCGCAGAGGTCCCCGTCGCGTACGTCGACGGCCTCGCCCCGATCGTCCCCCTCCTCGTCGCCCAGATCGAACACGCCCTGGACCGCAGCCCATTGGAGCAGCGCCGCCTCACCGGCCTGACCGCCGCCGCCGGCGAGGCCGGTGTCGAGGTCACCTCCGCCTGCCGGGTCACCCTCACCGCGTACCGCCTCGACCGGCTCTCCCGTACCCACACCCACGAGATCTTCGACGGCGTCCTGGAACCGGGCCACCACCGCGTCGCCCTCGACCCCAAGGCGGTGAAGGGGCAGTCCTTCCTGGTGGCGCGCGCCGCCACCAGCGTGCTGGTGACGGCCGTGACACCCTGAAACCCGGCCGCTCACCGCCCAGGACGGCGGTTAGGATCGCGACCTGATGACTGCCACCCTCGTCGCCAAGAATCTCGCCGCCGGCCACGGCGACCGGGCCCTGTTCACCGGACTCGACCTCGTCGTCGCGCCCGGCGACGTGATCGGCCTGGTCGGAGCCAATGGCGCCGGCAAGTCCACCCTGCTCAGGATGCTGGCCGGACTCACCGCCCCCGAGCAGGGCGAGCTGCGCCTGTCCCCGCCGACCGCCACCGTCGGCCATCTGCCCCAGGAGCCGGACCGCCGCCCCGGCGAGACCGTACGGGCGTTCCTGGCCCGCCGCACCGGCGTCGCCGAGGCCCAGCGGACCATGGACGAGGCCACCCAGGCCCTGGTCGACGGGGCGCCCGGCGCCGACGACGCCTACGCCACGAGCCTGGAGCGCTGGCTCGCACTCGGCGGCGCCGACCTCGACGGACGCGCCGAGGAGGTCGCCGACTCCCTGGGCCTCGCGGTCGACCTGGACCAGCTGATGACGTCGCTGTCCGGCGGCCAGGCCGCCCGCGCCGGCCTCGCCTCCCTGCTCCTGTCCCGCTACGACGTCTTCCTCCTCGACGAGCCCACCAACGACCTCGACCTGGACGGCCTGGAGCGCCTCGAACGCTTCGTGAGCGGCCTGCGCGCCGGGACGGTCGTCGTCAGCCACGACCGCGAGTTCCTCACCCGCACCGTCACCAAGGTCCTCGAACTCGACCTCGCCCAGCGGCAGATCAACCTCTACGGCGGTGGCTACGAGGCCTACCTGGAGGAGCGGGACGTCGCGCGCAGGCACGCCCGCGACGAGTTCGAGGAGTACGCCGACAAGAAGGCGGCCCTCCAGGACCGCGCGCAGATGCAGCGCTCCTGGATGGACAAGGGCGTGAAGAACGCGCGCCGCAAGGCGGGCAACGACAACGACAAGATCGGCCGCAAGTTCCGTAGCGAGGCCAGCGAGAAACAGGCCGCGAAGGCCCGGCAGACCCAGCGCATGATCGAACGGCTGGACGTCGTCGAGGAGCCCCGCAAGGAGTGGGAACTGCGCATGGAGATCGCGTCGGCCCCGCGCTCGGGCGCCGTCGTGGCGACCCTGCGGGACGCCGAGGTGCGCCGCGGCGGCTTCGTCCTCGGCCCGGTCTCCCTCCGGATCGACTGGGCGGACCGGGTGGCGGTGACGGGCGCGAACGGCGCCGGCAAGTCCACCCTGCTCGCCGCCCTGCTCGGCCGCGTCCCGCTCGACGCCGGGCACGCGGCTCTCGGCTCGGGCGTCCTGCTCGGCGAGGTCGACCAGGCCCGCAAGCTGTTCCACGGCCAGGAGCCCCTGATGGACGCCTTCCGCGAGGCCGTCCCGGACACCGAACCGGCCGAAATCCGCACCCTCCTGGCCAAGTTCGGCCTCAAGTCGGACCACGTCCTGCGCCCCGCGGCGACCCTCTCACCGGGCGAGCGCACCAGAGCGGCCCTGGCGCTGCTCCAGGGCCGCGGTGTCAACCTCCTGGTCCTCGACGAGCCGACCAACCACCTCGACCTGCCCGCCATCGAGCAGCTGGAATCGGCCCTCGACTCCTACGAGGGCACCCTCCTGCTGGTCACCCACGACCGCCGCATGCTCGACGCCGTACGCGTCACACGCCGCCTGGAGGTGGCGGACGGCAAGGTGACCGAGCGCTAACGAACCGCCAGACGGGTGGCCAGTGAGGGGTACTCCACGACGTACCCCTCCTCGTCGAACTCCAGGTCGCTGCGGAAGTCGCCGGAGGCGTACCGGACCCGCCCGGGGCCGAGATGCGTGTAGGTCTGCCGGGACGGCCGCACCGTCAGGTCCGGCACCGACACCCAGGCCATCAGCAGTTCCAGCTCGCCCGGCCCGCGATGGAGCCCGTGCCGGAGCACCGGCATGGTGTTGGTGAGCGGGCACAGCCCGAGATCACAGTCGAGGGCTCCGTCGACGTCCGGGAGGCGCTCGCCGTCCGCGGTCCATCCGCCCCCGCCGTCGTGCCGCAGATCGAGCGTGCGGCTGCCGTCGGCGGACTCGGCCGTCACCCGCAGTCGACGGGTGACGAACCCGTCGGCCGTGTCGAGGTCGTACGTGATCCAGTAGGGCTCCGGATCGGTCCCGACGGCCCGCCCGCGCGCCCGCAGCACGCCGTCCCCGAGCTGGACCCAGGCGGTCTCGAACCCCCGGCTCGCGAAGACTTCCCAGGTGATGACACGCGCAGCAGACATATAGCCCACTCTAGATCTGGAAGGGGGCGAAGCTCCCCTTCCAGATCAGGGGCGCGGGGAACTGCGCGACCAGCCACAACGGACCCGCAGCTCCCCACAGCCGAACCATCAACGCTTGCCGTTCTTGGGGTCGACCAAGCCCGCGCGGCGCAGCGCATCCGCCATCGCGCTGTTGGCAGGCGCAGGCGCAGCCGCCTGGCGCGAACCGGCGCCACCGCCACGGCGCGCGGCACCGCCGCCCTGCCGCTGCTGCGGCGGACGCCCGCCGCGCTGCCGGCGCTCGCCGGAGCCGCCCTGCCCCTGCGGGGCCGCCTCGTCGTCCAGGCGCAGCGTCAGCGAGATCCGCTTGCGCGGGATGTCGACGTCGAGGACCTTCACCTTGACGATGTCCCCGGGCTTCACCACGTCCCGCGGGTCCTTGACGAACGTCTTCGACATCGCGGAGACGTGCACCAGACCGTCCTGGTGGACACCGACGTCCACGAACGCGCCGAACGCGGCCACGTTCGTCACGACACCCTCAAGGACCATCCCGGCCGACAGGTCGGAGATCTTTTCCACGCCCTCCTTGAAGGCGGCCGTCTTGAAGGCCGGACGCGGGTCGCGGCCGGGCTTCTCCAGTTCCTTGAGGATGTCGCTGACCGTCGGCAGACCGAACGTCTCGTCCACGAAGTCCTGCGGCTTCAGCGAGCGCAGCACGGCGGTGTTGCCGATGAGGCCCGCGACCTCCTGCCCGGCGGTCTTCACCATGCGCCGGACCACCGGGTACGCCTCCGGGTGCACGCTGGACGCGTCCAGCGGGTCGTCACCGCCGCGGATCCGCAGGAAGCCCGCGCACTGCTCGTACGCCTTCGGGCCCAGCCGCGCCACCTTCTTCAGCTCACCACGGGACTTGAACGGCCCGTTGGCGTCCCGGTGCGCCACGATGTTCTCGGCGAGCCCGGAGGTGATGCCGGAGACCCGGGCGAGAAGCGGGGCCGACGCCGTGTTGACGTCCACGCCCACGCCGTTCACACAGTCCTCCACCACCGCGTCCAGCGAACGCGACAGCTTCACCTCGGACAGGTCGTGCTGGTACTGGCCGACACCGATCGACTTCGGGTCGATCTTCACCAGCTCGGCCAGCGGGTCCTGGAGCCGCCGGGCGATCGACACGGCGCCGCGCAGCGACACGTCCATGTCGGGCAGCTCCTGCGAGGCGAAGGCGGACGCCGAGTACACGGACGCGCCGGCCTCGGACACCATCACCTTCGTGAGGTTCAACTCCGAGTGTTTGGCGATCAGTTCCCCGGCGAGCTTGTCGGTCTCGCGGGACGCCGTGCCGTTGCCGATGGCGATCAGCTCGACCGCGTGCTCCTTCGCCAGCCGGGCCAGCTCGGCGATGGCCTCGTCCCACCGGTTGGCCGGGACGTGGGGATGGATGACGTCCGTGGCGACGACCTTGCCGGTGGCGTCGACGACGGCGACCTTCACACCCGTACGGAAGCCGGGGTCGAGGCCGAGCGTCGCGCGCGTGCCCGCCGGGGCGGCGAGCAGCAGGTCGCGCAGGTTCGCCGCGAAGACCCGCACCGCCTCGTCCTCGGCGGCCGTGCGCAACCGCAGCCGCAGGTCGATGCCGAGGTGCACCAGGATGCGGGTGCGCCAGGCCCAACGGACCGTGTCCAGCAGCCACTTGTCGCCGGGGCGGCCCCGGTCGGCGATCCCGAACCGGTGCGCGACCATCCCCTCGTACGACGACGGGCCGTCCGTCGGCTCCTCGGGCTCCAGGACGAGGTCGAGGACTTCCTCCTTCTCGCCGCGCAGCATCGCCAGGATGCGGTGCGAGGGCAGCTCGGTGAACGGCTCGGCGAACTCGAAGTAGTCGGCGAACTTCGCGCCCGCCTCCTCCTTGCCCTCCCGCACCTTGGCGGCCAGCCGCCCGCGCACCCACATGCGCTCGCGCAGCTCGCCGATCAGGTCGGCGTCCTCCGAGAACCGCTCGGTGAGGATCGCCCGGGCGCCGTCGAGGGCCGTCTGCGGGTCGGCCACGCCCTTGTCGGCGTCGACGAACGCGGCGGCCGCGGCGAGGGGCTCGACGGACGGATCGCCGAGCAGCCCCTCCGCCAGCGGCTCGAGACCGGCCTCACGGGCGATCTGCGCCTTGGTGCGCCGCTTGGGCTTGTACGGGAGGTAGATGTCCTCCAGGCGCGCCTTGGTCTCCGCGCCCCGGATCCGGGCCTCCAGCTCCTCGGTGAGCTTGCCCTGCTCGCGCACCGACTCCAGGATCGCCGCGCGCCGCTCCTCCAGTTCCCGCAGATAGCGCAGCCGCTCCTCGATCGTGCGCAGCTGCGCATCGTCGAGCATCTCGGTCGCTTCTTTGCGGTAGCGGGCGATGAAGGGCACCGTAGAACCGCTGTCGAGCAGTTCCACGGCAGCCCTGACCTGCCGCTCCCGTACGCCGAGCTCCTCGGCGATCCTGCCTTCGATGGACCCTACTTCGAGGGACCCGGGTGTCGTCACGATCCCGTACCGCCTTCTCCACTGAGGTTGCGCGGCAATTGTGGCAGGTGACACCGACACTCGGGGTCAGGGCGGCACCCGGCAGGTCGGGACGGCCTTTGTCAGACCCTGCGGCTGCGGGTGGAGGACGAAGCGCCGCCGAAGAGCCGGGCCAAGGCCCGGAAGGGCAGCGTCACGACAGTGGCGATGGCGCCGCCGATCTGGCGCAGCACGTCTGCAATGGCACGAAGCACGTGATTCCCCTTTCTCGTTCCCGACCGCGGCGGCCGGGAGAGACCGGGTACCTCACCAAGGCCTCACCATGCGTCACGGTCGAACGCACATGCCCGGCCCGGTGCGCATCAGGGCTCGCCGTAAGGCCGTGCGGCCCTGGCGATCAGCGCTTGCCGAGCAGATCCGCCGGAAAGGCCCCCGCCGCGAGCGCCGCCTGCGCGAACGCCGCTCCCAGCTCGGTCAGCCGGGCCACCCCTTCCGGGCCCAGGTACTCGTACGGGGCCCGGTCCAGGCGGTCCGTCTCCTGCTCGATCTCCTCGCGCAGGGCGACACCGCGCTCGGTGAGCTCGCCGGTCGCGTCCAGCAGCCCGCGCTCACGCAACCGGTCCGTCGCCGCGTCCCAGTCCTCCTGGCTCCAGCCCCGGGTGCCGAAGACCCACTTCGGTGTCATGCCCCTGCCTGTCGCCGTGTGGGTCACCATGGCCTCCAGCCCGTCCAGCCCGGCGGACATCAGCACGGCCAGATGCCCGTCGCCCCGGTGCTCGCGCAGCAGGGTCGCCGCATGCCAGTACGCGAGGTGCGGCTCCTCGGGGACGGGCAGGTCGGCATGGGCGGCGTACAGCGGCCTCGCCCCGCGCGAGCAGGCTTCGGCGGCGCGCAGCGCGAGACGTGAGGCCTCGGTCATCTCCGCCGATACCAGGGCCCCTTCGCCCAGCAGGCGGCGCAGTGTCGCGTCGACCGCACGCGCGCGTGCCGCCAGCACCTGACCGGGTGTCGCGGCCTCCCACACCGCCGGCACGTGCCGGGCCACGAGCTCGTACTTGTAGTTGTAGAAGGCCGCCGCCACCGCCCCGGCCCCGACCGGCCCGAGGGCGGCGGCCCGCACGGCGAAGTTCACGGCGTGGGGACGGGTGATCCCGGCAGCACCCAGTTCCCGCCCCAGATCGGGCGAGAAGTAGTGCGTCGCGTGCAGGGTGTTGAGCACGTTCTGGCAGCGTCGGCCGGCGAGCGGCTGGAGGGCGGCAGTCGTCATGCCGGGCAGGTTACCAACCGCTTGGTATGGCTTCTGCGGCAGCGCCCCTCATGGCAGAAAGGGTGGGGAACTCGTCATTGCGGCCACACTCCGGGCCCGCGAAGAAGCGACGGCATGGGCCAACGCACCGTTCCCGACCTCCTCTTGGCGCGCAGAGTCTCGACGTCACCGGCCCCGTGGAGGTCTTCGCGGGCGCGGAACTGCTCTCCCCGGGCGCGTAGCGGATCCGCACGGCCTCCCTTGGACGGCGCTCCCGTACGGACCACCAGCGGCCTGACTCTCGTACCCGACGAGTCCCTGGCCACCGCCCCCGACCCGGACATCCTCCCCGTCCCCGGCGGAACGGGCAGCCTGCGGACCGACCCGCGCCTGGGTGCGCCAGCACGGGCCGCGCCCCGCACGGCTGGTCTCCGTGTGCACTGGCGCGGCCGTGCTCGCGGCCTGCTGGACGGCCGCCGGGCCACGACCCACTGGGCGTACTGCGACCGGCTCGCCCGTGACCACCCGGCCGTCGAGATCGCCCCCGACCCCGTCTGCGTACGCGACGGGCACATCGCCACGCCGGCCGGTGTCACCGCCGGCATCGACCTCGCCCTCGCCCTGGCCGAGGAGGATCTGGGCCGGGACGCCGCCCTCACCATCGCCCGCCACCTGGTCGTGTTCCTGCGCCGGCCCGGGAACCAGGCCCAGTTCAGCGCCCAGCTCGCGGCCCAGACCGCCCACCGCGAGCCCCTGAGGGAGGTCCAGCGCTTCATCACCGAACACCCCGACGCCGACCTCTCCGTCGAGGCCCTCGCCGCCCGCGCCCGGCTGTCACCCCGCCAACTTCGCCCGCCCCTTCCGGTCCGATACCGGTATGACGCCGGGCCGGTACGTGGACCGGATCCGTGCCTGCTGGAGGGCACCGCCGACGGCACCGAGGAGATCTCACGCACCAGCGGCTACGGCACCCCGCAAGTACGTCACCGCGGCCGGCGTCTCGGCATCGCCATGGGACTGGCCCTGCTCGGCCGCATCGCGGGCAACGACCACGCACAGATGGTCCAGCTCGCCACCGAGTACGACCCGCAGCCGCCCTACGACGCCGGATCATCCGAGAAGGCGCCCGCGCACCTCGTCGAACTGCTCCGGTCGCACGCCGACGTCATCCTGCCCTGGGCACGCTCCAGCCGAACCGCGGCTGCCTGCGCTCCAGGAACGCGGCCACGCCCTCCGCGGTGTCGCCGCTCTCGCGTGCCCGCGCGGCCCAGTAGGCGTCGCGGTCCGTGCGCCCGTTCGCGAATTCCTTGGCCGCGGCCTGCGTCAGCTGCGAACGGGACACCAGAACCCGGGTGAACTCGGCGAGCCGCTTGTCCAGTTGACCCTCGGGCAGCACCTCGTCGGCCAGCCCGGTGCGCAGCGCCCGCTCCGCGTCGATCAGTTCGCCGGAGAACAGCAGGTACTTGGCGGTGGCCGGCCCGACCAGGGCCACCAGCCGCCTGGTCGAGGACGCCGGATACACGATGCCGAGCTTCGCCGGCGTCACACCGAACAGCGCCCCCTCCTCGGCGAACCGCAGATCACAGGCCGCCGCCAGCTGCGCCCCGCCGCCCACGCAGTGCCCGCGCACCGCCGCCAGCGTCGGCTTCGGGAACGCGGCGAGTGCCTCCTCGGCCTCCACGGCCAGCCGCTGCGCCTCCTCCGGCGAGCCCCGCAGCGTCGAGATGTCGGCCCCCGCGCAGAACGTGCCGCCCTCGCCGGTGAGTACCAGCGCCCGCACGGCCGGATCGCCCGCGAGTCCCTCCAGCAGCGGCGGCAGGGAGCGCCACATCGCGGCCGTCATGGCGTTGCGCTTCTCGGGATGGCGGATGACGACCGTCGCGACCGAGTCGGTCACGCTGTACAGCAGCTGCGGCTCCATGCGCCGGATGCTATCCGGATGCCAAACCCGTACAACCCGAATAGTTCGCCGAGATGGCACAACAAGGGCAGGACCAGTCCCACAACTGACCGTGTCATACGCCAACGGTCAGAAGCGTTCGATAGTCGCTGACTTCTGGTCAGTCCTGAGGTAAGGAGCGCATCGTTACCAACACTCAGGGTGTGGCGACAATCGAGCGCGAGGGTGGCGACCGGACGATGGACAGCGACGGGCGTGGGTTCGGCCCACGCCCAGAGGGCGGCGCGGCGCCCCTCGGCCCCGGGCCCGCGGATCCGCTGCCGTACGAAGGGGTCTGGCGGTTCACCGCACCGGCGGTCGACGCCTCGGTGCCGCAGGCGCGGCACGCCGTACGGGACCTGCTGCTGCGCCAAGGGGTGCCGGTCTCGGACGACCTGGCCCAGGGGCTGCTGCTGATCGTCTCGGAGCTGGTGACGAACGCCGTGAAGCACGCGGCGGTGCTCTCACCGACGATCGCCGTCGAGCTGGCCGTCGGTGCCGAGTGGCTGCGCGTGTCCGTGGAGGACAACCACCCGTACCGGCCGACAGCCCTGGAGACCGATCACGGCCGGACCGGCGGTCGCGGACTGCTGCTGGTGCGCGAGATCACCCGGGAGGCGGGCGGTGTGTGCGAGGTCGACCACACCGCGAGTGGCGGCAAGGTGATCTGGGCCACCCTGCCGCTCAAACCCGCGCGCTTCACCTAGGCCGGCTCTTCAGAGCCGTCGTCACCAGCCGGCGGACGTGCCGGTCAGCTCCCTGATCGCCGGCCGGGCCGCGTCCAGGACGGTCATGAACCAGGACGAGAAGGTGTCCTTGGCGTGCCGCTCCGCCAGTTCGGGCGGGGTCACGAACGCCGTCGACGCGACCTCCTCCGGATCCGGCCGCAGCACGGCCTGCACCATCCCGACGAAGAGGTGGTTGTACTCCTGCTCCACCAGACCGGACTCCGGGTCCGGGTGGTTGTAGCGGACCGTGCCCGCCTCGGCCAGCAGGGACGGGGAGGCGCCGAGCTCCTCGTAGGTCCGACGCGCCGCCGCCGCGAAGGGCGCCTCGCCGGGGTAGGGGTGGCCGCAGCAGGTGTTCGACCACACACCGGGGGAGTGGTACTTGCCCAGCGCCCGCTGCTGGAGCAGCAGCCGGCCGTACTCGTCGAAGAGGAACACGGAGAACGCGCGGTGCAACTGCCCGGGCGGCTGGTGGGCGGCGAGCTTCTCCGCGGTGCCGATCGTCACGCCGTCCTCGTCGACCAGTTCCAGCAAAATCGCGTCTGCGGTGCCGTTCGACGGGCTGTGCGTCGCGGTGGCAGGTGTGATCGGCATACCCATCCTTCACATCGGTCTTCGCGCCCCAAGTCTGCCGTACGAATCCGGCACTCCCGGCACTTCGCGAGCGCCCGCATGTCCCGCGCGGCGGCGCGGAGCGCGGACGGCGCCGCTCGGACCCGGAAGAGGGGCCCAGTGGGTGATCGTGCCCGGCACCGTGGACCGAAAATCGTCCCTGGCGGTGCGGTGAGAGCCAGGACGGGGGCGCGCGCCGGAGGGCTTGATTCCCCGGCGCACTCCCAGCGCGATGCGCCCCACCAGCGCCATCAGCGCCACCAGCCCCAGAAGCCTCAGGAGTGGGCGGCGTCAGTGGCAGAGGCGCGCCTCGTGCTCCCGGTGTCCGCCCGGCTCCAGCTGAAAGGTGCAGTGCTCCACGTCGAAGTGGCCGCCGAGACAGTCCTGGAGCTCGTGGAGCATCTTCTCGTGGCCTATCGCGCTCAGCACCTCCGAGCTGACGACCACGTGCGCCGACAGCACCGGCATGCCGGAGGTGATCGTCCAGGCGTGCAGATCGTGAACGTCTTCCACCCCGTCGGTCGCCAGGATGTGGGCTCGCACCTCCGCCATGTCGACGCCCTTGGGCGCCGCCTCCAGCAGGACGTTCAGGGTCTCGCGCAGCAGCTTCACCGTGCGCGGCACGATCATCAGCGCGATGACGAGGGAGGCGATCGGGTCGGCGGCCTGCCAGCCGGTGAGCATGATCACAAGGGCCGAGACGATCACCGTGACCGAACCCAGGGCGTCCGCCGCCACCTCGAGGAACGCGCCGCGCACGTTCAGGCTCTCCTTCTGGCCGCGCATCAGCAGCGCCAGCGACATCATGTTGGCGACCAGGCCGATGGCACCGAACATGACAGCGAGGTGGCCCTGGGTGTCCGCCGGTGTGACGAAGCGCTGGACCGACTCGTACAGGACGTACCCGCCGACCCCGAGCAGCAGCAGACAGTTGGCCAGGGCGGCGAGGATCTCGGCGCGGGCGTAGCCGAAGGTGGCCCGGTCGCTGGGCGGGCGGTTCGCGAAGCGGATCGCGAGCAGCGCCATGCCCAGGCCCAGAGCGTCCGTCGCCATGTGCGCCGAGTCCGCGACGAGGGCGAGCGAGTCGGCGAGCACCCCGCCGACGATCTGGACGACCACCACGCCGAGCGTGATCGCCAGCGCGACCCGCAGCCTGCCGCGGTACGCCGAGGTCGCCGTACCGCCGGCCGGCGCGCCGTGCGCGTGCCCGTGATCGTGGCCAGCCCCCATGAAAGTCATCCTCCGGTGTTCGCGTGATCGTGCTCGGGCACCCCAGTGAACTACGGGGAGGGGGTATGTGCAACGCGGCACTGAACACCGTTGTCATGTGCCCTGACCTGCGGAAACCACGCCCAGGTCAGGGCACCCTCAGTGGCTCAGGAGCCGTGGTGCAGGAGCCAGCCCCGCCACGCCGACTCGGCCATCTCGCGCACTGCGCGCCGCGCGGTCCAGCCGAGTTCCCCGGCCGCCCGGGACGCCGAAGCGACGGCCCGCGGGGCGTCCCCGGGGCGGCGGCCCTCGACGAGCGGTGGCCGGCGGTCGCCGGTGGCCTCGCCGATGACCGAGATGAGCTCGCGCACCGAGACGCCCTCGCCCCGGCCGATGTTGACCGTCAGATTGCCCACGACGCCCCCGTCGGCGAGCCGCCGGGCCGCCGCGAGATGCGCCTCGGCCAGATCGGCGACGTGAACGTAGTCACGGACGCAGGTGCCGTCCTGGGTGGGGTAGTCGTCACCGAAGATCCTGGGCGCCTCGTCGCGCGTCAGCCGGTCGAAGACCATCGGGACGATGTTGAAGACGCCCGTGTCGGCCAGTTCCGGCGCGGCGGCGCCCGCCACGTTGAAATAGCGCAGACATACGGTGGAGATCCCGTGCGCGCGGCCCGCCGCCCGCACCAGCCGCTCCCCGGCGAGCTTGGTCTCGCCGTACGGGTTCACCGGCGCACAGGGCGTGTCCTCCGTGATGAGGTCCACACCCGGGTCGCCGTACACCGCCGCTGACGACGAGAACACGAAGTGCTCGATCCCGGCCCCGGCGACCGCGCCCAGGAGGGTCACGAGACCGCCGACGTTCTCCCGGTAGTACCGCGTCGGCTGCGCGACGGACTCGGCGACCTGCTTGCGCGCCGCGAGATGCACCACACCGGTCACGCCGTGCTCGGCGAACACGCGCTTCAGCAGGTCACCGTCGAGCGACGAGCCCTCGATGAGCGGTACGTCCGCCGGAAGCCGCGCGGGCACCCCGGCCGAGAGGTCGTCCAGGGCGAGGACCCGCTCCCCGGCCTCGTTCATGGCCCTGGCCACGTGGGCCCCGATGTAGCCGGCCCCGCCGGTGATCAGCCAAGTCATGGTCGCCCACCCTATGCGGCTATGGCACAACCCCTGCGCGATGTCCCCGATGTCCGGTCTGGGGGACGCGGTTTGTGGCGCGGGCCCCGAATCCACGATGATGATCGCGGCAAAGGCTTGTGCAAACCACGTTGATCGATCTGCCAAACAGGCGGTGAACGCGGCCCTCCCGGCATCCGATAGCCTCTGCCGACACGCCGCCCGGGAGCTTTCCGGCGCGGGCGCCCCCACCATGTAGAGCCCTGGCGCGGACGCGTCGGTACCCAGGGAGTGAATTCGGTTGTCGACCGCCATCCTCACCGGTCAGCCGGTCCCCGGATCGTCGATCGAGGGCGATCTGCGGTCCCTCGGCTTCGACGTGCGGGTCGCGGCCGACGCAGCCGAGGCCGAGACCCTGCTCGCCGGGGTGCCGGGCGGGGAGCGGGTCGCCCTGGTCGACGCCCGGTTCGTGGGCCATGTGCACGCGCTGCGCCTCGGCCTCACCGACCCCCGCTTCCCGCTCGCCGCCATCCCGGGCGCCGTCACCGCACAGGCCAGGCCGCCAGGCCCTGACCCGGGCGATGGCCCGCGAGAACTCCACGGGCGGCGGCACCACCCTCGTCGACAGCCTCGCCGACCGCATTCTCACCGCCCTGGACGCCGACGGAGCCGACGTGCACCGCCCCGAGCTGGGCAGTCTCGTCGCCACCGTCCCCGCCGACCCACAGGCCCGCAACGAGGCACGGCAGGCGGTGACGGCCGTCGACGACGAGGCCGTACGCCTGAAGTCGGCCGTGAAGTCCCGCGACGGCTTCTTCACCACCTACTGCGTCAGCCCGTATTCCCGTTACCTCGCCCGCTGGTGCGCCCGCCGTGGCCTGACCCCCAACCAGGTCACCACCGCCTCGCTGCTCACCGCCCTCATAGCGGCGGCCTGCGCGGCCACCGGCACCCGCGGCGGCTTCGTCGCGGCCGGCGTCCTGCTGATCGCGTCCTTCGTGCTGGACTGCACCGACGGCCAGCTCGCCCGCTACTCCCTGCAGTACTCCACGCTCGGCGCCTGGCTCGACGCCACCTTCGACCGGGCCAAGGAGTACGCCTACTACGCCGGTCTCGCTCTCGGTGCCGCCCGCGGCGGCGACGACGTATGGGCCCTCGCCCTCGGCGCCATGGTCCTGCAGACGTGCCGCCATGTCGTGGACTTCTCCTTCAACGAGGCCAACCACGACGCCACCGCCAACACCAGCCCCACCGCCGCCCTCTCCGACAAGCTCGACAGCGTCGGCTGGACGGTCTGGGTGCGCCGCATGATCGTCCTGCCCATCGGCGAACGCTGGGCCATGATCGCTGTGCTCACGGCGGCCACGACCCCGCGCATCACCTTCTACGCCCTGCTCATCGGCTGCGCCTTCGCGGCGACCTACACCACGGCGGGCCGCGTGCTGCGGTCGCTGACGCGGAAGGCGCGGCGTACCGACCGGGCGGCGCGGGCACTGGCGGACCTGACGGACAGCGGGCCGGTCGCCGAGGCGCTCGCGGGGCTGCTGCGCAAGCTGCCCGCCAAGCCACCTTTCGGTGCCCGGTTCCTCGTCGCCCTGCCCGGCGCTGCTCTCGTGGTCCTCGCGGCAGCCCTCGAGCCGTACGGCAGCGCCCTGCCTGTCGCGGCAGCCGCCCTCTACGTGCTCACCTCGGCCGCCGCCGTCACCCTGCCCCTCAAAGGCGCCCTCGACTGGCTGATCCCCCCGTTCCTCCGCGCCGCGGAATACTGCACCGTCCTGATCCTGGCGGCCCACGCGGACGTGAACGGAGCCCTTCCTGCGGCTTTCGGGCTGGTGTCCGCGGTCGCCTACCATCACTACGACACGGTGTACCGCATCCGCGGCAACGCCGGAGCGCCCCCGGCCTGGCTGGTGCGTTCCATCGGGGGGCACGAAGGACGGACCCTGCTCGTCACCGTCCTCGCCGCGCTGCTCACCGCCTCGCAGTTCACGGTCGCGCTCACGGCTCTCGCCGTGGCCGTGGCCCTGGTGGTGCTCGTCGAGAGCATCCGCTTCTGGGTGTCCGCAGGGGCACCCGCCGTACACGATGAAGGAGAACCCGCATGATCGGCCTCGTGCTGGCGGCCGGCGCCGGACGGCGTCTGCGCCCCTACACCGACAGCCTTCCCAAGGCGCTGGTGCCGGTGGGGCCCGCGGGCATAGAGGGCGAACCGACGGTTCTCGACCTGACCCTCGCCAACTTCGCCGAGGTCGGCCTCACCGAGGCCGCGGTCATCGTCGGCTACCGCAAGGAGGCCGTGTACGCGCGCAAGGAAGCGCTGGAGAAGAAGTACGGGCTCAAGCTCACCCTCATCGACAACGACAAGGCCGAGGAGTGGAACAACGCCTACTCCCTGTGGTGCGGCCGTGACGCCCTCAAGGACGGCGTGATCCTCGCCAACGGCGACACCGTCCACCCGGTCTCCGTCGAGAAGACGCTGCTCGCCGCGCGCGGCGACGGCAAGAAGATCATCCTCGCCCTGGACACCGTGAAGGACCTGGCCGACGAGGAGATGAAGGTCGTCGTCGACCCCGCCAAGGGCATGACGAAGATCACCAAGCTGATGGAACCCGCCGAGGCCACCGGCGAGTACATCGGCGTCACCCTCATCGAGGGCGACGCGGCCCCCGAACTGGCCGACGCGCTCAAGACCGTGTGGGAGACCGACCCGCAGCAGTTCTACGAGCACGGCTACCAGGAGCTGGTGAACCGCGGCTTCCGTATCGACGTGGCTCCGATCGGCGACGTCAAGTGGGTGGAGATCGACAACCACGACGATCTCGCCCGTGGACGGGAGATCGCATGCCAGTACTGACCCGGCTCATCCCCTCGCCGCTGGTCGTGGACATCCGCCCGGGTGCCCTCGACGACCTGGCGTGCGTCCTCGCCGACGAGCGCATCTCGCACTCCGGCCGCCTCGCCGTCGCGGTCAGCGGCGGCTCCGGCGCCAAGCTGCGCGAGCGCATCTCGCCCGGCATGCCCGGCGCCACCTGGTACGAGGTCGGCGGCGGCACCCTCGACGACGCGGTCCGGCTGGCGAGCGACATAAAGGCCGGCCACTACGACGCGGTCGTGGGCCTCGGCGGCGGCAAGATCATCGACTGCGCCAAGTTCGCCGCGGCACGCGTCGGCCTGCCCCTGGTCGCCGTGCCCACGAACCTCGCGCACGACGGCCTGTGCTCGCCGGTCGCCACCCTCGACAACGACGCGGGCCGCGGCTCCTACGGCGTGCCGAACCCGATCGCGGTCGTCATCGACCTGGACATCATCCGCGAGGCCCCGGTCCGCTTCGTCCGCGCCGGCATCGGCGACGCCGTCTCCAACATCTCGGCGATCGCCGACTGGGAGCTGGCGGGCCGCGTCAAGGGCGAGCGGATCGACGGACTCGCCGCGGCCATGGCCCGCCAGGCCGGTGAGGCCGTACTGCGGCACCCGGGCGGTATCGGGGACAACAACTTCCTCCAGGTACTGGCCGAGGCGCTGGTCCTCAGCGGCATCGCCATGTCGGTGTCGGGCGACTCGCGGCCGTCCTCCGGGGCGTGCCACGAGATCAACCACGCCTTCGACCTGCTCTACCCGAAGCGGGCCGCCGCCCACGGCGAGCAGTGCGGTCTCGGCGCGGCCTTCGCGATGTGGCTGCGCGGGGCGCACGAGGAGTCGGCGTACATGGCCGAGGTGCTGCGCCGGCACGGGCTGCCCGTGCTGCCGGACGAGATCGGCTTCACGACGGACGAGTTCGTCAAGGCCGTCGAGTTCGCCCCGGAGACCCGGCCCGGCCGCTACACCATCCTCGAACACCTCGACCTGAACACCGAACAGATCAAGGACACCTACGCCGACTATGTCAAGGCCATCGGTAGCTGAACTCCGCCCCGTCGTTCACCCCGCGGGGGTGAAGGACCGGCGCAGCGGTGAGCACTGGATGGGACGCCTCTACATGCGTGAGGTGTCCCTGCGGGTCGACCGCTACCTGGTCAACACCCGGGTCACGCCCAACCAGCTCACCTACCTGATGACCGTCTTCGGTGTGCTCGCGGCCCCGGCACTTCTCGTGCCGGGGATCCCGGGCGCCGTGCTCGGCGTCGTCATGGTCCAGATGTACCTCCTGCTGGACTGCGTCGACGGCGAGATCGCGCGCTGGAAGAAGCAGTACTCCCTCAACGGCGTCTACCTGGACCGTGTCGGCGCCTACCTCACCGACGCCGCGGTGCTCGTCGGCTTCGGCCTGCGCGCCGCCGACTTGTGGGGCAGCGGCCGGATCGACTGGCTGTGGGCCTTCCTCGGCACCCTGGCCGCCCTCGGCGCCATCCTGATCAAGGCCGAGACCGACCTCGTCGGTGTCGCCCGGCACCAGGCAGGGAAGCCGCCGGTCAAGGAGGCTGCCGCCGAGATGCGCTCGTCCGGCATGGCACTGGCCCGCAGGGCCGCCGCCGCGCTCAAGTTCCACCGGCTGATCCTCGGCATCGAGGCGTCCCTGCTGATCCTGGTCCTGGCGATAGTCGACCACGCCCGCGGCGACCTGTTCTTCTCCCGGCTCGGCGTCGCGGTGCTGGCCGGCATCGCGCTGGTGCAGACCCTGCTGCACCTCGTGTCCATCCTCGCTTCGAGCAGGCTGAAGTGAGCGGCATGAAGGTCGGCGCCGTCATCATCACCATGGGCAACCGCCCCGACGAACTGCGCGCCCTGCTCGACTCCGTGGCCAAGCAGGACGGCGACCCCGTCGAGGTGGTCGTCGTCGGCAACGGCTCGCCCGTCCCGGACGTCCCCGAGGGCGTCCGCACGATCGAGCTGCCCGAGAACCTCGGCATCCCCGGCGGCCGCAACGTCGGCATCGAGGCCTTCGGCCCCGCCGGCCGGGACGTCGACATCCTGCTGTTCCTCGACGACGACGGCCTGCTGGCCGGCCACGACACCGCAGAGCTGTGCCGCAAGGCCTTCGATGCCGACCCGAAGCTCGGCATCATCAGCTTCCGCATAGCCGACCCGGACACCGGCGTCACCCAGCGCCGGCACGTGCCCCGGCTGCGCGCCGCCGACCCGATGCGCTCCTCCCGGGTCACCACCTTCCTCGGCGGCGCCAACGCCGTCCGCACCCGGGTCTTCGCCGACGTCGGCGGACTTCCGGACGAGTTCTTCTACGCACACGAGGAAACCGACCTGGCATGGCGGGCCCTCGACGCGGGCTGGATGATCGACTACCGGTCCGACATGGTGCTGTACCACCCGACGACCGCTCCCTCGCGGCACGCGGTCTACCACCGCATGGTCGCCCGCAACCGCGTCTGGCTCGCCCGCCGCAACCTCCCCGCGCTCCTCGTCCCCGTCTACCTCGGCGTGTGGCTGCTGCTCACCCTCGTACGCCGTCCCTCCCGCTCCGCCCTGCGCGCCTGGTTCGGCGGATTCCGCGAAGGCTGGACCACCTCGTGCGGACGCCGCCTGCCTATGAAGTGGCGTACGGTGTGGCGGCTGACCCGACTGGGCCGGCCCCCCGTCATCTGACAAGCTCGTATCCGGGAATATCCGGGAGCCCCCGGGCCGTACCCTGGCCCCCGGCTCATGCAGGCCCGGACAGGCCGCGCATCTCGAAGACGAAAGTTTCCACTAGTGAGTGAGACAACGCACGACGCCCCGGTCGCGGTGAGCGCGCCCGCGGCGCCCGACGAGGGCCTCACGGCGCAGGAACTCGCCGCCAAGCACGGGCTGAGCGTGAGCGGCGCCCGGCCGTCCCTCATCGAGTACGTCCGTCAGCTCTGGGACCGGCGGCACTTCATCCTCGCCTTCTCCCGCGCGAAGCTGACCGCCCAGTACAGCCAGGCCAAGCTCGGCCAGCTGTGGCAGGTGGCCACACCGCTGCTGAACGCGGCCGTCTACTTCTTCATCTTCGGCCTGCTCCTGGAGGCCGACCGGGGCATGTCCCGCGAGGTGTACATCCCGTTCCTGGTCACGGGCGTCTTCGTGTTCACCTTCACGCAGAGCTCGGTGATGGCGGGCGTGCGCGCGATCTCCGGCAACCTCGGTCTGGTCCGCGCCCTGCACTTCCCGCGTGCCTCGCTGCCGATCTCCTTCGCGCTCCAGCAGCTCCAGCAGCTGCTGTTCTCGATGATCGTGCTGTTCGCCATCGCGGTCGGCTTCGGCCACTACCCGGACCTGTCCTGGCTGCTGATCGTGCCGGTGCTCGCCCTCCAGTTCTGCTTCAACACCGGCCTCGCGCTGATCATGGCCCGGGCGGGCTCCAAGACCCCGGACCTCGCGCAGCTGATGCCGTTCGTGATGCGGACGTGGATGTACGCGTCCGGGGTGATGTTCTCCATCCCGATCTTCCTCGCGGACAAGCCGGCCTGGATGGCGAACGTCCTGCAGTGGAACCCGGCCGCGATCTACATGGACCTGACGCGCTTCGCCCTCATCGACGACTACGACCAGAAGTACCTGCCCGACCACGTGTGGGCGGCCGCGGGCGGCTGGGCCGTGCTGTTCGCCCTGGGCGGCTTCGTGTACTTCTGGAAGGCGGAGGAGAGGTACGGCCGTGGCTGAGCAGAAGCAGGACGAACGGATCCCCACGGTCGTCGCGGACGACCTGCACATCGTCTACCGCGTCAACGGCGCCAAGACCGGCAAGGGCAGCGCCACCGCCGCCCTCAGCCGCATCCTGAAGCGGGGCTCCGACGACGCGGCGCGGGGCGTGCGCAAAGTGCACGCCGTACGAGGCGTCTCCTTCGTGGCGTACCGCGGCGAGGCCATCGGCCTGATCGGCTCCAACGGCTCCGGCAAGTCGACCCTGCTGCGCGCCATCGCCGGCCTGCTGCCCGCCGAGCAGGGCAAGGTCTACACCGACGGCCAGCCCTCGCTGCTGGGCGTCAACGCGGCCCTGATGAACGACCTCACCGGCGAACGGAACGTCATATTGGGCGGGCTCGCCATGGGCATGTCCCGGGAGGAGATCAAGGAGCGCTACCAGGACATCGTCGACTTCTCCGGCATCAACGAGAAGGGCGACTTCATCACCCTGCCCATGCGCACCTACTCCTCCGGCATGGCGGCCCGTCTCCGCTTCTCCATCGCAGCGGCCAAGGACCACGACGTCCTGATGATCGACGAGGCCCTCGCCACCGGCGACCGCAAGTTCCAGAAGCGCTCCGAGGACCGCATCCGGGAGCTGCGCAAGGAAGCGGGCACCGTGTTTCTGGTCAGTCACAACAACAAGTCGATCCGCGACACCTGCAACCGCGTCCTGTGGCTGGAACGCGGCGAGCTGCGGATGGACGGCCCGACCGACGAGGTGCTCAAGGAGTACGAGAAGTTCACCGGAAAGTAGACCGGCTCGGCCAGGGCCCCGCCGGAACTGTTCCGGCGGGGCCCCGCGTCTGCAAAAGAAGCGTCAACTCCAGCCCTTTCCAGGAATCTTGGGGTCAATCGGTGTGTTCTCGTGATGTGCGGGACACCCTGGCGAACCACGATGCGTTGTACAACGTAAGCTGTACCGGGTCCCGAAACACGGCAATCAGGGCGATAATGCGCGACATCGCTCGTCGCGCCGTCGTGCTGACGGCCGGGCGGCGTGTCCGAAATAGTGTGTATTGGGTCGGCAGTGTAGAACGGGAGATGTGACGGCAATGGCTACGGAAACTCCCCAGCTCCACGCAGCACGTGCCGTCCTCGCGCCGGGCAGCCGGCGGTGACGGGAACCGGCACGGCGCGCGCCCTCGATCCGGAGCGCGGCACACTCGGCAAGGCCGCGGGCGAGAACTTCCCGGTGGCTCCGTTCTTCCTGCCCAGGGCCTGGCGCACCGACCTCATGGCGGTCTACGGCTTCGCCCGCCTCGTCGACGACATCGGCGACGGCGACCTGGCCCCCGGCGGGGCCGACGCCCGCCTGCTCGGTGTCTCACCGCAGCAGGCCGAGGACCGGCTGGTTTTGCTGGACGCCTTCGAGGCCGACCTGCGCAGGGTCTTCGACTCGGCCCCGCGCCATCCCCTGCTGCGCCGCCTCCAGCCGACCGTCCGCCGCCGCTGCCTGACCCCCGAGCCGTTCCTCGGCCTGATCGCCGCCAACCGCCAGGACCAGCTGGTCGGCCGGTACGAGACCTACGACGACCTCCTCGCCTACTGCGAGCTCTCCGCCAACCCCGTCGGCCGTCTCGTCCTCGCCGTCACCGGCACCTCGACGCCCGAGCGGATCCGCCGCTCCGACATGATCTGCACCGCCCTCCAGGTCGTCGAGCACCTCCAGGACGTGGCCGAGGACCTCGGCCGCGACCGCGTTTACCTGCCCGCCGCCGACATGAAACGCTTCCACGTCCAGGAGGCGGACCTCGCCACGAAATCCGCCGGTGCGTCGGTCCGTGCGCTGATTGCGTACGAAGCGCAAAGGGCCCTGGATCTCCTGAATGAAGGCGCCCCCCTCGTGGGTAGCGTCCACGGCAGGCTGAAGCTGCTGCTCGCAGGGTTCGTGGCGGGGGAAGGGCGGCCGTCCGCGCGATCGCCGCCGCCGATTACGACGTACTTCCCGGCCCGCCCAAGCCCGGCAAGGTCCAGTTGCTGCGTGAGGTGGGCGTGACTCTGCGAGGAGAGGGGTGATCCGGACCGTGGAGTCGGAACCACACGCGTCCCCACCGGTACTCGCCGCCTACAGCTACTGCGAGGCCGTCACCGGGCGGCAGGCCCGTAACTTCGCCTACGGCATCCGGCTGCTGCCGACGCCCCAGCGCCGTGCGATGTCGGCGCTGTACGCGTTCTCGCGGCGGGTCGACGACATCGGCGACGGTGCGCTCGCCGACGACGTCAAGGTGGCCAGACTGGAGGAGACCCGGACGCTGCTCACCCGGATCCGCGAGGGCGAGGTGGGGGAGGACGACAACGACCCGGTCGCCGTCGCCCTCACGCACGCCGCCGGGCACTTCCCGATCCCGCTCGGCGGCCTGGACGAGCTCATCGACGGCGTCCTGATGGACGTACGCGGCGAGACCTACGAGACGTGGGACGACCTGAAGGTCTACTGCCGCTGTGTGGCGGGGTCCATCGGGCGCCTCTCGCTCGGTGTGTTCGGCACCGAGCCGGGGGCGCGCGGCGTCGAGCGTGCGCCCGAGTATGCCGACACGCTCGGGCTGGCGCTCCAGCTCACCAACATCCTCAGGGACATCCGCGAGGACGCCGTGGACGGGCGTACCTATCTGCCCGCCGACGACCTCGCCAAGTTCGGCTGCTCGGCCGGCTTCAGCGGGCCGCGGCCACCGGAGGGCTCCGACTTCGCGGGCCTCGTGCACTTCGAAGTGCGACGGGCCCGCGCTCTTTTCGCCGAGGGCTACCGGCTGCTCCCCATGCTCGACCGGCGCAGCGGCGCCTGCGTCGCCGCCATGGCCGGCATCTACCGCCGCCTCCTCGACCGCATCGAGCGCGACCCGGAGGCCGTGCTGCGCGGCCGCGTCACCCTGCCCGGCCGGGAGAAGGCCTATGTCGCCGTGCGCGGCCTGTCCGGCCTCGACGCCCGTCATGTGAGCCGACGGACCGTCAGGAGGCGTGCGTGACGAACGAACCGGTCCAGAAAGATGCCACCGGCGACCGGGCTCACACCCGCCGCGCGGGTGCGGTCCTGCGCTGCCGGGCAGCGTCGGAGAGCGCGGTACCGCGCGCCCCGCGAGCCCGCCACGAGGCCGGGCCGGTGTTCTCCCTGGCCCGCCGACGCGGGCGCGTCGCGGTCGTCGGCGCCGGGCCGGGCGGACCTGCTCGCGTGGCCGTGGCGGCTGAGTGTGGGCACGACGCCTCGCGGGTGCGCTGTGAGACGGAGTCGGTGTTCTTGCTCGTCTGTCGGCGCAGGCGTGTTGCTGTCGCCGGAGCGGACGGTTCCGTTCGCGTGGCCGTGGCGGCCGAGTGTGGGCACGACGGCCCTCTCGGGCACACCGTCGGAGACAAGTGGCGGGCAACCCTCCGGGGTAGGGCGGCGTCCCTGACGGAGACGGTCGGTCGCGTACCGTCCGAGCTGTACGGCCACCGCGCAGGGGAGGGTGCACGATGACCCACGGCACGGGATCCCGGGGACCGGTCGCGGACGGGCGGCACACCGTCGTGGTGGGCGGCGGGCTCGCCGGCGTCACCACCGCGCTCGCGCTCGCCGACGCCGGCGTGCGCGTCACCCTGCTGGAGGGCAGGCCGAGACTCGGCGGCCTGGCCTTCTCCTTCCAGCGCGGCGAACTGACCGTCGACAACGGACAGCACGTGTACCTGCGCTGCTGCACTGCCTACCGCTGGTTCCTCGACCGTATCGAGGGCGCGGCGCTGGCTCCGCTCCAGGACCGGCTCGACGTGCCCGTCCTGGACGTCACTCGGCCCGCGGGGCGGCGGCTCGGCAGGCTGCGGCGCGACGCGCTGCCCGTGCCCCTGCACCTGGGCCGCAGTCTCGCCACCTATCCGCACCTGCCGCTCGCCGACCGGGCCAAGGTGGGCCGGGCCGCGCTCGCGCTCAAGGGGCTCGACCTCGCCGATCCGGCCCTGGACACGCGGGACTTCGGCAGCTGGCTGGCCGCGCACGGCCAGTCGAAGCGCGCCATCGAGGCCCTGTGGGACCTGGTCGGGGTCGCCACCCTCAACGCGGTCGCGGGCGACGCATCCCTGGGGCTCGCCGCGATGGTGTTCAAGACCGGTCTGCTGTCCGACCCGGGCGCGGCCGACATCGGCTGGGCGCGCGTCCCGCTCGGCGACCTGCACGACCGGCTGACCCGCAAGGCGCTCGCCTCCGCGGGCGTCCGTACCGAGGTCCGTACACGCGTCACCTCCGTCTCCCACGACGGGAACGGCGGGTGGAGCGTCCAGGTTCCCGGCGAGACGCTTCAGGCGGACGCGGTGGTGCTCGCCGTACCGCAGCGCGAGGCGCACGACCTGCTGCCCGCGGGCGCCCTCGACGCGCCCGAACGGCTCCTGGAGATCGGCACCGCGCCCATCCTCAACGTCCATGTGGTGTACGACCGCAAGGTGCTCGGGCGGCCGTTCTTCACCGCCCTCGGCACCCCGGTGCAGTGGGTCTTCGACCGGACCGAGGCGTCCGGGCTGCACCAGGGGCAGTACCTCGCCCTGTCCCAGTCGGCGGCCCAGGACGAGATCGACGAGCCCGTGGCCGTGCTGCGCGAGCGGTACCTGCCCGAGCTGGAGCGGCTGCTGCCGCTGACCCGGGGTGCCGAAGTGAAGGACTTCTTCGTCACCCGGGAGCGCACCGCGACGTTCGCTCCCACCCCCGGCGTCGGGCGCCTCAGGCCCGGCGCCCGCACCAAGGCATCCGGCCTCTACCTGGCCGGAGCGTGGACCGCCACCGGGTGGCCCGCGACCATGGAGAGTGCGGTCCGCAGTGGTGTGAGCGCGGCGGACGCCGTGCTGGGCGCCCTGGGCCGGCCCCGCCCGCAGCACCTCTTCGAGTTCGAGGAGGCGGCGTGATGCTCGCTCAACACAGCGCGGCAGGCGGCCCCCGCACCCCCGGTACCGCAACAAGAGGAGAGACTGTGCCCACTGTGCCCCCGGCCTCGAAGACTGCCGAGGCGGTGGACGTGACCGCGCTGCTGGAGCGCGGCCGGACCCTGGCCACTCCGGTACTGCGGGCGGCCATCGACCGCCTGGCACCTCCCATGGACACTGTTGCCGCCTACCACTTCGGATGGATCGACGCCCAGGGCCGGCCCGCGGCGGGGGACGGCGGCAAGGCCGTACGCCCCGCCCTCGCGGTGCTGTCCGCCGAGGTCATGTCAGCCGCCCCCGAGACCGGCATCCCCGGCGCCGTCGCCGTGGAACTCGTCCACAACTTCTCCCTCCTCCACGACGACCTCATGGACGGCGACGAACAGCGCCGCCACCGCGACACGGTCTGGAAGGTGCACGGCCCCGCACAGGCCATCCTGGTCGGCGACGCCCTGTTCGCCCTCGCGGGCGAAGTACTTCTCGAACTCGGCACCGTCGAGGCCGGCCGCGCCGCCCGCCGCCTGACCACCGCCACCCGTGCCCTGATCGACGGTCAGGCCCAGGACATCTCCTACGAGCACCGCGACCGCGTCACCGTCGAGGAGTGCCTGGAGATGGAAGGCAACAAGACAGGCGCCCTGCTCGCCTGCGCCAGCTCCATCGGTGCCGTCCTCGGCGGCGCCGACGACCGCACCGCCGACACGCTGGAGAAGTACGGCTACCACCTGGGCCTCGCCTTCCAGGCCGTCGACGACCTCCTCGGCATCTGGGGCGACCCGGTCTCCACCGGCAAGCAGACCTGGAGCGACCTGCGCCAGCGCAAGAAGTCCCTGCCGGTCGTGGCCGCGCTCGCGGCGGGCGGGTCCGCCTCCGAACGGCTCGGCGAACTCCTCGCCGCCGACGCCAAGAGCAGTGACTTCGAGAACTTCTCCGAGGAGGAGTTCGCGGCCCGGGCCGCCCTCATCGAGGAGGCGGGCGGCCGCGAGTGGACCGCCGACGAGGCACGCCGTCAGCACACCATCGCCATCGAAGCCCTCGACGCCGTCGACATGCCCGACCGGGTGCGGGAGCAGTTCACGGCGCTCGCGGACTTCGTCGTCGTACGAAAGAGATGATCACTATCGGTCGAATAGCCCTCGCGTAGTCGCCGGCCGGTGCCGCGAGACACCACGGAGCACCGGCCGACGGCGGACCCACAGCAGCTGCACACCTTGCACCACTGCACGAAGGGGAAGCCATGACAGCGACGACCGACGGAAGCACCGGGGCCCTGCCGCCCCGCGCCGCCGCGGCCAGCGAAACCGACACCGACACCCCCGTGGCGGCCGGGGTACCAGAAGCCGCCGCCCGCGCCGTGCAGCGCGCCACGGACTTCCTGCTCTCGCGCCAGGACGCCCAGGGCTGGTGGAAGGGCGACCTCGAGACCAACGTCACGATGGACGCCGAGGACCTGATGCTCCGCCAGTTCCTGGGCATCCGCGACGAGAGGATCACGCAGGCCGCCTCCCTCTTCATCCGCGGCGAGCAGCGCGAGGACGGCACCTGGGCCACCTTCTACGGCGGCCCCGGCGAACTCTCCGCCACCATCGAGGCCTACGTCGCCCTCCGCCTGGCCGGCGACGAGCCCGGCGCACCGCACATGGCCAAGGCCTCCGCCTGGATCCGCGAGCAGGGCGGCATCGCCGCCGCCCGGGTTTTCACCCGGATCTGGCTGGCCCTGTTCGGCTGGTGGAAGTGGGAGGACCTGCCCGAACTTCCCCCGGAGCTCATCTACTTCCCGAAGTGGATGCCGCTCAACATCTACGACTTCGGCTGCTGGGCCCGGCAGACCATCGTCCCGCTGACGATCGTCTCCGCGAAGCGGCCGGTACGCCCCGCGCCCTTCCCGCTGGACGAGCTGCACACCGACCCGGCCCACCCGAACCCCGCCAAGCCCCTTGCCCCGGCGTTCAGTTGGGACGGCGCCTTCCAGCGCATGGACAAGGGCCTGCACGCCCTGCGGAAGGTCGCGCCGCGCCGGCTGCGCAGAGCCGCGATGAACAGCGCCGCCCGCTGGATCATCGAGCGGCAGGAGAACGACGGCTGCTGGGGCGGCATCCAGCCCCCGGCCGTGTACTCGATCATCGCCCTGCACCTGCTCGGCTACGACCTCCAGCACCCCGTGATGCGCGAGGGGCTCGCGTCGCTGGACCGGTTCGCCGTGTGGCGCGAGGACGGGGCCCGGATGATCGAGGCCTGCCAGTCGCCGGTGTGGGACACCTGCCTGGCCGCGATCGCGTTGGTCGACGCCGGACTGCCCGCCGACCACCCGCAGTTGGTGAAGGCCGCGGACTGGATGCTGGGCGAGGAGATCGTCCGGCCCGGTGACTGGTCGGTGCAGAGGCCCGGACTGCCCCCCGGGGGCTGGGCGTTCGAGTTCCACAACGACAACTACCCCGACATCGACGACACCGCCGAGGTGATCCTGGCGCTGCGCCGGATCGCCCACCACGACCCGGCGCGGGCCGACAAGGCCGTCGGGCGCGGAGTGCGCTGGACGCTCGGCATGCAGTCGAAGAACGGCGCGTGGGCCGCCTTCGACGTCGACAACACCAGCCCGTTCCCGAACCGGCTGCCGTTCTGCGACTTCGGCGAGGTCATCGACCCGCCCTCCGCCGACGTCACCGCCCACGTCGTCGAGATGCTCGCGGTGGAGGGCCTCGCCCACGACCCGCGCACCCGGCGCGGCATCGAGTGGCTGCTGGCCGAACAGGAGCCTGACGGCTCGTGGTTCGGGCGCTGGGGCGTCAACTACGTCTACGGCACCGGGTCCGTCGTACCCGCCCTGGTCGCCGCGGGCATCCCCGCCGCGCACCCGGCGATCCGCCGGGCCGTGACCTGGCTGGAGTCGGTCCAGAACGACGACGGCGGCTGGGGCGAGGACCTGCGCTCATACAAGTACGTCAAGGAGTGGAGCGGCAGGGGGGCCTCGACCGCCTCCCAGACGGCGTGGGCCCTGATGGCCCTGCTCGCGGCGGGGGAGCGGGACTCCAAGGCCGTCGAACGCGGCATCGAGTGGCTCGCCGCCACCCAGCGGGAGGACGGTTCCTGGGACGAGCCGTACTTCACGGGGACGGGCTTCCCGTGGGACTTCTCGATCAACTACCACCTCTACCGGCAGGTGTTCCCGCTCACCGCGCTCGGCCGGTACCTGCACGGAGAGCCCTTCGCCGACCTGCAACAAGGCGGCGGGGCGGCCGGGATGCCGCTCGCCGAGGCCAAGGGAGCTGAATGAGCACGCAGCCCGCTCCGGCCCCGCTGCTGATCGCCTGCGCGCTCGGCATCGAGCAGCTCGCCCTGCGCGCGGGGGACCGTGGCGGCGCCGGCGGGCCGGTCACCGTGCTGCGGACCGGCATGGGGCCGGCGGCGGCCGAGCGGTCCGTCACCCGGATGCTCGCCGACCCGGCCCTGCGCGACGCCGCCGTCCTGGCCACCGGCTTCTGCGCGGGGCTCGCGCCCGGCATGCACCCCGGTGACCTGGTCGTCGCCGAGGAGACCCGCGACCCGCGCGGTGCGACCGCGTGCGTCGGGACCGACCTGCTGGTCAAGGAGCTGGCCCGCGCGGTGCCCGGGCGGACCGTGCACACCGGGCCGCTCACCGGCTCCGACCACGTCGTGCGCGGTCACGAACGGTCCGATCTGCGCGCGACCGGCGCGATCGCGGTCGACATGGAGTCGGCGGCCACGCTTCTGAGCGCCGTGCGCGGGGGCGAGCGCCCGGTTGCGGCCGTCCGGGTGGTCGTGGACGCTCCAGAACATGAACTCGTCCGGATCGGCACGGTGCGCGGTGGAATATCGGCTTTCCGTGTCCTTCGTTCCGTCCTTCCCGCTTTCTTCGAATGGCACCGTTCCTTGCTGCTCCCCAGGAGGTGAGCCAGATGGCCATGCCGCTCCGACAGTCCATCAAGGTCGCTACGTACTTGGCTGAACAGAAGCTTCGCCGGCGGGACAAGTTCCCGCTCATCGTCGAGCTGGAGCCGCTGTACGCCTGCAACCTCAAGTGCGAGGGGTGCGGCAAGATCCAGCACCCGGCCGGGGTGCTCAAGCAGCGGATGCCGGTCGCCCAGGCCGTGGGGGCGGTGCTGGAGTCCGGTGCCCCCATGGTGTCCATCGCAGGTGGCGAGCCGCTGATGCACCCGCAGATCGACGAGATCGTGCGTCAGCTGGTGGCCAAGCGGAAGTACGTTTTCCTGTGCACCAACGCCCTGCTCCTGCGCAAGAAGATGGACAAGTTCAAGCCCTCCCCGTACTTCGCCTTCGCGGTGCACATCGACGGGCTGCGGGAGCGGCACGACGAGTCGGTGGCGAAGGAGGGTGTGTTCGACGAGGCGGTGGAGGCCATCAAGGAGGCCAAGCGGCGCGGCTTCCGGGTGACCACCAACTCGACCTTCTTCAACACCGACACCCCGCAGACCATCATCGAGGTGCTTAACTTCCTCAACGACGACCTCCAGGTCGACGAGATGATGATCTCGCCCGCCTACGCCTACGAGAAGGCCCCCGACCAGGAGCACTTCCTGGGCGTGGAGCAGACCCGCGAGCTGTTCAAGAAAGCCTTCGCGGGCGGCAACCGGCGGCGCTGGCGGCTCAATCACTCGCCGCTCTTCCTGGACTTCCTGGAGGGCAAGGTCGACTTCCCGTGCACCGCCTGGGCGATCCCGAACTACTCGCTCTTCGGCTGGCAGCGCCCCTGCTACCTGATGAGCGACGGCTACGTGCCGACGTACCGGGAGCTGGTCGAGGACACCGACTGGGACAAGTACGGCCGCGGCAAGGACCCGCGCTGCGCCAACTGCATGGCGCACTGCGGTTACGAGCCCACCGCCGTCCTCGCCACCATGGGGTCGCTGAAGGAGTCCCTGCGCGCCATGCGCGAGACGGTCTCCGGAAACCGGGAGTGACGCCATGACCTCCGTCCCGCTGGGCGTTCCCGAGGTACCGGTCCGGCCGATCGCGCAGCGGCGCGTCTCGCGCCGGATCCAGGTCGGTCCGGTGGCGGTCGGGGGCGGGGCCCCGGTGTCGGTGCAGTCGATGACGACGACCCGTACGTCGGACATCGGCGCCACCTTGCAGCAGATCGCCGAACTCACCGCGTCCGGCTGCCAGATCGTCCGGGTCGCCTGCCCGACCCAGGACGACGCGGACGCGCTCGCGACCATCGCGCGCAAGTCGCAGATCCCGGTGATCGCGGACATCCACTTCCAGCCGAAGTACGTCTTCGCGGCCATCGAGGCGGGCTGCGCCGCCGTGCGCGTCAACCCCGGCAACATCAAGCAGTTCGACGACCGGGTCAAGGAGATCGCGCAGGCCGCCAAGGACCACGGCACCCCGATCCGGATCGGCGTCAACGCCGGGTCGCTGGACCGGCGGCTGCTGACGAAGTACGGCAAGGCGACCCCCGAGGCGCTCGTGGAGAGCGCGCTGTGGGAGGCGTCCCTGTTTGAGGAGCACGACTTCCGGGACATCAAGATCTCCGTCAAGCACAACGACCCGGTCGTGATGATCGAGGCGTACCGGCAGCTCGCCGAGCAGTGCGACTACCCGCTGCACCTGGGCGTGACGGAGGCCGGTCCGGCGTTCCAGGGCACGATCAAGTCGGCGGTGGCCTTCGGCGCGCTGCTGTCGCGGGGCATCGGCGACACCATCCGGGTGTCGCTGTCGGCGCCGCCGGCCGAGGAGGTCAAGGTCGGCAATCAGATCCTTGAGTCGCTGGGGCTGAGGCAGCGGCGGCTGGAGATCGTGTCCTGCCCGTCGTGCGGACGTGCGCAGGTCGACGTCTACAAGCTCGCCGACGAGGTCACGGCCGGACTCGAGGGCATGGAAGTGCCGTTGCGGGTCGCCGTCATGGGGTGTGTGGTCAACGGACCCGGCGAGGCGCGGGAGGCCGACCTGGGGGTGGCCTCCGGCAACGGCAAGGGGCAGATCTTCGTCAAGGGCGAGGTCATCAAGACCGTCCCCGAGTCCAAGATCGTCGAGACGCTGATCGAAGAGGCGATGAAGCTCGCCGAGCAGATGGAGCAGGACGGCGTGGGGTCGGGGGAGCCGGCCGTCACCGTGAGTTGAAAAGCACGGAACCGAAGGGGGCCCGAGCGTGACGATTCTGGAGAGCATCCGGGGACCACGCGACCTGAAGGCGCTGTCCGAGGCGGAACTCGACGAACTGTCCGACGAGATCAGGGAGTTCCTGGTGCACGCGGTCGCCAGGACCGGGGGCCATCTGGGGCCCAACCTGGGGGTGGTGGAGCTCACCGTCGCCCTGCACCGGGTCTTCGAGTCGCCGGTCGACCGCATCCTGTGGGACACCGGCCACCAGAGCTACGTCCACAAACTGCTGACCGGACGCCAGGACTTCTCCAAGCTGCGCGGCAAGGGCGGCCTGTCCGGCTACCCCTCGCGCGAGGAGTCCGAGCACGACGTCATCGAGAACAGCCACGCCTCCACCTCGCTCGGCTGGGCCGACGGGCTCGCCAAGGCCTGCCAGGTGCGCGGGGAGAAGGGACATGTCGTCGCGGTGATCGGCGACGGAGCCCTGACCGGCGGCATGGCCTGGGAGGCGCTGAACAACATCGCGGCCGCCAAGAACCGGCCGCTGATCATCGTCGTCAACGACAACGAACGCTCCTACGCCCCGACCATAGGCGGTCTCGCCAACCACCTCGCGACGCTGCGCACGACCGACGGCTACGAGCGGGTCCTGGCCTGGGGCAAGGACGTG
Source organism: Streptomyces sp. DG1A-41 (assembly GCF_037055355.1). Lineage (GTDB taxonomy): Bacteria > Actinomycetota > Actinomycetes > Streptomycetales > Streptomycetaceae > Streptomyces. The sequence continues at coordinate 8,146,743 of NZ_CP146350.1, forward strand.
CTCCAGGCCACGCCCCTGGTCGGCAACACCCTCTACGAGGCCCTGCACGGCGCGAAGAAGGGCTTCAAGGACGCGTTCGCCCCGCAGGGCCTGTTCGAGGACCTGGGCCTGAAGTACGTCGGCCCGATCGACGGGCACGACATCGGTGCCGTGGAGTCCGCGCTGCGGCGCGCCAAACGCTTCCACGGACCGGTCCTCGTCCACTGCCTCACGGAGAAGGGCCGCGGCTACGAACCGGCCCTCGCCCACGAGGAGGACCACTTCCACACCGTCGGCGTCATGAATCCGCTGACCTGCGAGCCGCTCTCGCCGACGGGCGGCCCCTCCTGGACCTCCGTGTTCGGCGAGGAGATCGTCAGGATCGGAGAGGAGCGGGACGACGTGGTCGCGATAACCGCCGCCATGCTCCATCCGGTCGGCCTGGGCCGGTTCGCCGAACGGTTCCCGGACCGGGTGTGGGACGTGGGAATCGCCGAGCAGCACGCGGCCGTGTCCGCGGCGGGCCTGGCGACCGGCGGCCTGCACCCGGTCGTCGCCGTCTACGCCACCTTCCTCAACCGCGCCTTCGACCAGCTCCTGATGGACGTGGCCCTGCACCGCTGCGGGGTGACCTTCGTGCTGGACCGGGCCGGTGTCACCGGCGTCGACGGGCCCTCCCACAACGGCGTGTGGGACATGTCCGTCCTCCAGGTCGTCCCCGGCCTCAGGATCGCGGCGCCGCGCGACGCCGACCAGATGCGCGCCCAGCTGCGCGAGGCCGTCGCCGTCGACGACGCGCCGACCCTGCTGCGCTTCCCGAAGGAGTCCGTCGGCCCGGCGATCCCGGCCGTGGACCGGGTGGGCGGACTGGACGTGCTGCACCGCGCTTCCAAGCCGCAGGTCCTGCTGGTGGCCGTGGGCGTGATGGCGCCCGTATGCCTCCAGGCCGCCGAGCTGCTCGAAGCCCGCGGCATCGGCTGCACCGTCGTCGACCCCCGCTGGGTCAAGCCCGTCGACCCGGCGCTCCCGGGCCTCGCCGCCGAACACCGCCTGGTCGCCGTCGTCGAGGACAACAGCCGGGCGGCCGGGGTCGGCTCGGCCGTGGCGCTGGCCCTGGGCGATGCCGAGGTCGACGTCCCCCTACGGCGCTTCGGGATCCCGGAGCAGTTCCTCGCGCACGCCAAGCGGGGCGAGGTGCTCGCCGACATCGGCCTGACACCCGTCGAGGTCGCCGGACGGATCGGCGCGAGCCTGACCGTGAAGGAAGAGCTGCCCAAGGAGCCACAGGAATGACAACCGCCGAGTCCGCGTCGCAGTCGTCGCAGGCCGGGGCGTTCGACCTCGGCAGGCTGCTGGCCGAACGCGGAGCCGAGCGCTACGAGCTGCACACCCGGTACCTCAACCACCAGCTCCCGCGCATGCTGCACACCATCGGCTTCGACAAGGTCTACGAGCGCGCCGAGGGTGCCTACTTCTACGACGCGGACGGCAACGACTACCTGGACATGCTCGCCGGGTTCGGGGTGATGGGCCTGGGCCGCCACCACCCCGTCGTGCGCAAGGCGCTGCACGACGTCCTGGACGCCCAGCTCGCCGACCTCACCCGGTTCGACTGCCAGCCGCTGCCCGGCCTGCTGGCCGAGAAGCTGCTCGCGCACAGCCCGCACCTGGACCGGGTGTTCTTCGGCAACAGCGGCACGGAGGCCGTCGAGGGCGCGCTGAAGTTCGCCCGGTTCGTGACCGGCAGGCCCAGGGTCCTGTACTGCGCGCACGCCTTCCACGGCCTGACCACCGGCTCCCTCTCCGTGAACGGCGAGTCCGGCTTCCGCGACGGCTTCGCCCCGCTGCTGCCCGACACGGCCGTACCGCTCGGAGATCTCGACGCGCTGGAAAGGGAGTTGAGGAAGGGTGACGTCGCCGCCCTGATCGTCGAGCCGATCCAGGGCAAGGGCGTGCTGGAGGCCCCGCCCGGCTACCTGCGGGCCGCCCAGGAACTGTTGCACCGGCACAAGGCGCTGCTCATCGCCGACGAGGTGCAGACGGGCCTCGGCCGTACCGGCGACTTCTACGGCTACCAGCACGAGGACGGCGTGGAACCCGACCTGGTGTGCGTGGCCAAGGCGCTCTCCGGCGGCTATGTGCCGGTGGGCGCCACGCTCGCCAAGGACTGGATCTTCAAGAAGGTCTACTCGTCGATGGACCGGGTGCTGGTCCACTCGGCGAGCTTCGGGTCCAACGCGCAGGCCATGGCTGCGGGCCTGGCGGTGCTGTCGGTGCTGGAGAACGAGCAGATCGTCGCCGACGTCCGCGCCACCGGGGAACAGCTCCGATCCCGCCTGGCGGCGCTGACGGACAAGTACGAGATGCTCGCCGACGTCCGCGGCCGGGGCCTGATGATCGGCATCGAGTTCGGCCGGCCGAAGTCGCTGAAGCTGCGCAGCCGCTGGGCCATGCTCCAGGCCGCGCGCAAGGGACTGTTCGCGCAGATGGTCGTCGTACCGCTGCTCCAGAAGCACCGGATCCTCACCCAGGTCTCCGGCGACCACATGGAGGTGATCAAGCTGATCCCGCCGCTGATCATCGGCGAGCGGGAGGTGGACCGGTTCGTCGACGCCTTCACCGCCGTGATGGACGACGCACACGACGGCGGGCTGGTCTGGGACTTCGGCAAGACACTCGTCAAACAGGCGGTGGCCAACCGGTAAGCGCGCGTTTTTTGCCTCTGAGGCAACAAATTTGCCGGTGGGGCAAGGCTCCGGCTGAATGAGGGCATGAGCTCCTCCGAGACCGAGCGGTCCTCCGGGGCCGCCCCGTCGGCTGACCAGGCGGCCGGTGCGCTGCCCGCCGTCGCGCCGCAGCTGCGTGCACTGCGGCGCCGGGCTTCCCTGACCCTGGAGGCCGCGGCCCGCGCCGCCGGGCTGTCGCCCGCCCATCTCTCCCGCCTGGAGACCGGGCAGCGCCAGCCCTCCCTGCCGATGCTGCTCGCGCTCGCCCGCGTCTACGGTACGACCGTCGCCGAGCTGCTCGGCGAAACGGTCGCCGGCCGGGACGCCGTCGTCCGCGCGGCCGACATGGAACCGACCGCTGCGGGTGGCTGGACGTACTGGCGAGCCGGCGCCTCCGGGCGCGGGATGCAGGCCCTGCGCGTCCACGTCCCGTACGGTTCCCAGGGCGACATCGTGCGCGTCCACCCCGGCGAGGAGTGGCTCCATGTGCTCCGGGGACGGCTGCGGCTGAGCCTCGGCGACACCACGCACCGGCTCGCGCCCGGCGACAGCGCCCACTTCGACTCGCTGACCCCGCACCGGATCGCCGCCCAGGACCCGGACGGCGTCGAGCTGCTCTTCGTCCACACCCTCTTGCAGAGCCCCACGGCCGCCCTGTGCCTGGGCCCCACCCATGGAGACGGGTCATGAAGGACATGGAGGAGAAGTTCCCCCGCGCCCTGTGGGTGCGGCTGTTCATCTACCTCGTGGTGGGGCACATCTTCGCCGCTTTCGTGTACTTCCTGTTCGAGGCAGGGGCCCGCTAGCGGCGTCTTCAGTCGAGCAGCCGCTCGCGCAGCCGCTCCCGGGTCTCCGGGGCGAGCCCGAGGCCCTTCTCCAGATAGGCCTCGACGCCGCCCCAGGTCTCCTCGATGGTGTCGAAGGCCGCCGTCAGGTACTCGGCGCGCGCGTCGAACAGAGGGCTGAGCAGCTCCATGACCTCGGGGGAGTAGGCCGAGGCGGCGGAGCTGCTGCGGTGCACCTTGTAGCGGCGGTGCTTGGCGTTGGACTTCAGGTAGTCGTCGACGATCGCCTCGCGCTCGACGCCCAGGGCGAGCAGCGTCACCGCGATGGACAGACCCGCGCGGTCCTTGCCCGCCGCGCAGTGCATCAGGGCGGGGACGCTGTCCTCGGCGAGCGCGTGCAGCACCTGGGAGTGCTCGGCCGTGCGGCTTTTGATGATCGTGCGGTACGAGGCGATCATGCGGTCCGCGCCCTTGCCGTCCGAGAGGATCGCGCGCAGTTGGTCCAGGTCGCCGTCGCGGACCATCTTCCAGAACTCGGCGCCGTCGGCCGGGTCGCTCAGCGGCAGGTTCACATTGCGCACGCCCGGCAGCTCGACGTCCGGCCCTTCGAGCTTCTGGTCCGCCTCGTTGCGGAAGTCGAAGATCGTGCGCAGGCCCAGGGTGGTCAGGAAGGCGGCGTCCCCCCGGTCGCATGGGCGAGGTGGCCGCTGCGGAACAGCACCCCCTGCCGCACCCGCCGTCCGTCCACGGTCGGCAGTCCGCCCACATCGCGGAAGTTGCGCACTCCGGCCAGCTCGGGCTCGGTCGACGGGACCTGCTGCGTCACGAGGGCTCCTCCCCTTCGGCGCCGCCGACGCGGCTCGTCGACGGGCATCACTCGACGATACGACATGCCTGCCTGGGGCAATGAGTTGTCCACAGGCGTTGCCGGGAGCCCCCACAGCCCTTGATGATGTTGGGGCCTGGTCGCACCTGGTCGGGCCTGTTCGAATCTGTGAGGTCTTGATGCTGGACATCTCCGAAGACGGTCGTACGTGGGTGCTCTCGGGGCCGACCAGTAGTTACGCCGTCCATGTCACCGACCGCGACGAGCTGCTGCACCTGCACTGGGGCCCCCGGATCGGCCTCGCCGACGCCGAGGCCCTCGCCGTCCGGCCGCTGCCGGACTACTGGCCCTTCGAGTCCCCGCTCGACGGGCGCGAGGAGTATCCGGTCGAGGGAGGTCCCCGTTTCGTGCGGCCCGCCCTGTCCGTACGCACCCCGGAGCGGCGCGGCACCGAGTGGACCTACGAGGGGCATGACGCCGACGGCGAGGGCGGTGAGCTGCGGCTGCGCTTCAGTGACGGTGACCTGACCATCACGCTGCACTACCGGATGCGCTTCTCGACGGACGTCGTCGAGCGCTGGGTGACCCTCGACAACCACGGACCCGCCGTCGAGGTGCTGCGCGCCGACTCCGCCACCTGGACCCTGCCCGACCGCGACGCCTGGCGGCTGTCCCAGCTGCACGGCCGCTGGGGCGCCGAGTCCCGGCTGGAGCGCTCCGTCCTCGCTCACGGAGAGAAGGTCATCGGCAGCCGCCGCGGCCACACCGGTCACCAGCACCTGCCGTGGGTCGCGCTCGACACCGACGCGACCGAGGAGCGCGGCGAGGTGTACGGATGCGCCCTGGGCTGGTCCGGCTCCTGGCGGATCGCAGTGGCCCAACTCCCGGACGCGCGCGTGCAGATCACCGGCGGGGCCGGCTACGACGACTCGGGCCTGCTGATGCTGGGCACGGGGGAGTCGTACACGTCCCCGGTCTTCGCCGGGCTCTGGAGCGACGGCGGTTTCGGCGGGGCGAGCCGCGCCTGGCACGCCTACCAGCGGGCGTACGTGATCCCGGACGCCGGCCAGGACCGGCCGGTGCTGTTCAACTCCTGGGAGGCCACCGAGTTCGACATCTCCGAGGAGCAGCAGCGGGCACTCGCCGAGCGGGCCGCCGCCATGGGTGTCGAGCTGTTCGTGGTCGACGACGGCTGGTTCGGGGCGCGCACCAGCGACCGGGCCGGGCTAGGCGACTGGACCCCCAACCCCGACCGCTTCCCGGGCGGCCTCAAGCCGCTCGCCGACCATGTGCACGGCCTCGGCATGCGGTTCGGGATCTGGGTCGAGCCGGAGATGGTCAACCCGGACAGTGACCTGTACCGCGCGCACCCGGACTGGGTGCAGTACCAACCGGGACGAAAGCGGACGGAGTTCCGTAATCAGCTCGTACTGAACCTCGCCCGCGAGGACGTCCAGGAGTACCTCTGGCAGCGGCTCGACGGACTCCTCTCCAGCGCCCCGATCGACTACGTCAAGTGGGACTTCAACCGCTGCTTCACCGACGCCGGCTGGCCGGACGACCCCTACCCGCAGCGGCTGTGGGTCGACCACGTCCACGCCCTGTACGCCCTGTTGGACCGACTGCGGGCCGCCCACCCAGGGGTGGCATTCGAATCCTGCTCGGGAGGCGGCGGCCGGATCGACCTCGGTGTGCTCGGCCGCACGGACCAGGTGTGGACCTCGGACAACACCGACCCGCTCGACCGGCTCGCCATCCAGCACGGCTTCAGCCAGATCCATCCGGCCCGGGTCATGGCCGCCTGGGTCACCGACAGCCCGAACGCCATGCTCAACCACCGGGCCAGTTCCCTGCGGTTCCGGTTCGTCAGTGCCATGGCCGGGGTGCTCGGTGTCGGCGGCGACCTCACGCGGTGGACGGAGGAGGAGCTCGCCGGGGCGCGGGACTGGGTGAAGCTCTACAAGGAGATCCGGCCCGTGGTGCAGCGCGGCGACCTGTACCGGCTGCGCCCGCCGGAGGGGGGCCTGAGCGCCGTGCAGTACGTCCTCGGTGACGAGACCGTCGTCCTCGCCTGGCTCCAGGCGCAGCGCTACGGCGAGCCCGTTCCGGCGCTCCGGCTGCGGTGCCTGGACCCCACGGCATCGTACGAATGCCTCGAAACGGGCGAAGTTCACCGGGGTGCCGTGCTGCTCCATCACGGGCTGCGGGTCGGTCTGCGCGGGGATCTGGACGCCACCGTCGTCCGGCTTAAGCGTAAGTAGCCGTTCTGTCCGGATAGGGCGCGCTTAGGTTATTTCGACATAACGTGCCCCGATCGTAAAGGAGATGTGGTCGGGGTGCGTGAGCATCGTCATATTCGTAACGATGTGTTGTTGCCATGTGCACGTAATTCTGGCGCTATTCAGGGGGATTGAGGAAAGCGGGAGATCCGTAATCCACGCTCCGTGACGGAAAACGTGCCGATGCGTCAAGAAAAACGCAGTCACAGGCAACCGCAAGCTTGTCCCTTTGCGTCCTGGTCGCTTACGTTCCACACCCATCCGGACGGACGCCTAATCCTGCCGCCGTCCGGAGCCCCACACACTGACCCGACGTACGGCAGGAGCGGGGGACCCACAGGTAAGACGCCTGTTCCGGTTCCCGGAACGGCTTGGGGTTAAGCCGCGCCTCGGCGTGGCCGGGCATCTCCAGCCCGAACCCGACAGCTCACCTCGTAGGCGCCGGAGAGGAATTCGCCATGCCCGCGAAGGGTAAGCACCGCCGCCCGAAGACCCAGCGTTTCACCCGCTCCATCGCCGTCGCCGGAACCGGCGGGGCCGCTCTCGCCCTTCCGCTCATGGGGGCGGCCGGCGCCCACGCCGCCACCCCGCAGTCGGCTCCGGAAAAGACCGTCCAGTCCGCTCCGGCCGCCGAGAAGAAGGCCGCGGAAGCGGCCACGGGCGCCCGCACGTACACCGTGCAGGCCGGTGACTATCTCGCGAAGATCGCCGACGAGCAGAACGTCGAGGGGGGCTGGAAGAAGCTCTACGCGGACAACCGTGACGCCGTCGGCGACGACCCGTCGCTGATCCACCCGGGCCTGAAGCTGTCGATCGGCAAGAAGGGGGCGGCGAGCGAGTCCAAGTCCTCGTCCCCGTCGAAGTCCTCGGCCTCCAAGTCCTCGAAGTCCTCGGCTTCCAAGTCCTCGGCTTCCAAGTCCTCGGCTTCCAAGCCCTCGGCTTCCAAGCCCTCGGCCTCGAAGTCGTCCGCCGCCGAGTCGGCCTCGAAGCCGGCTGCCGCCAAGCCGGCCGCCGCGGCCTCCAGCGGCTACAGCGCCCCGGTGGACGGCGCCACCGTCGGCACCCCGTACCGCATGTCCGGCAGCATGTGGTCCAGCGGCTACCACACCGGTGTCGACTTCGTCGTCCCGACCGGTACCTCGCTCAAGGCCGTCGGCGCGGGCACGGTCGTCTCCGCCGGCTGGGGCGGCGCGTACGGCAACCAGGTCGTCATCAAGCTGAACGACGGCAGCTACGCGCAGTACGCCCACCTGTCCTCGCTCTCCGTCTCGGCCGGCCAGACCGTGAGCGCCGGACAGCAGATCGGCCTCTCCGGCGCCACCGGCAACGTGACGGGACCGCACCTGCACTTCGAGATCCGCACCACGCCGGACTACGGCTCGGACGTGGACCCGGTCGCCTACCTGCGCTCGCACGGGGTCTCCGTCGGCTGACCTACCGCACGACCACCTGCCTGACACGCAACCGTCGGCCGGACCCGATCCCCGGGTCCGGCCTTCGGCGTGTGCGTGCGCTTGTGCTGATCGGGCCAAGGGATCGACAGGTGGCGGCGGTTGGGAGAGAGTGATCCCGTCCGGAGTGGCAAGCGCTTACTGAACGTCCCTGGACGGATCCCGAAGGAGCTGTGTCCGTGCCGACCACCCGCAGAGCGTTCGGAACCCTGGCTGCCGGAGCCGCCTTGGCGGCTCTCGCCCCGACGGCGACGGCGAACGCCGCGCCCCCTCGTCGCCGCCTCATCGCCCACGACGACTTCTGCCACGGCCTCGGCCAGTGGGCGACCGAACTCCAGGACGGCGGAACCGTCACCGCCTCTCGCGGTGTTCTGGAGATCGACGTGCCGAGCGGGGCGACCGTGTGGTTCAGGCGGCGGCTCGAAGGCCCGTACGTCCTCGAGTACACCGCCACGCCTGTCTCCGAGGGCGGGGTCAACGACCGGGTCTCGGACCTCAACAACTTCTGGAACGCGACCGACGTCCGTTCCCCGGGCGATCTCTTCGCCACGCCGCGCGGTGGGGTTTTGGAGGAGTACGACCACCTGACGACGTACTACGCCGGTTACGGTGCCAACTACAACACCACGACCCGGCTGCGCCGGTACGTCGGCCGGCCCGGGTCCGTCCCCTGCTCTTCGACTACACCGAGCCGCTGCTGGTGCCGGGCGAGCCGAACCGGGTGCGGATCGTCTCCGACGGTTCGACGGTGCGGTGGTGGAACAACGGGAGGCTCGTGTTCGACTACAGCGATCCGGAGCCGTACACCAGCGGGCATTTCGCCTTCCGGACCGTGTGGAGCCACTTCCGGATCACGGGCTTCCGGGTGTGGCGCCTGACCCCCAACAACCGCTGACCGGTGACCTATTCCGGAGTTGACGAACACTTGGGGAGTGGCTTATCTCACCGCCCGTCAACCCCTGCCTACGGTCGCGTAGGTCACATTGGAGGGTGAAAAATGAGCTGCTGTGGCAGACGATTCGAAGAGTGACAGCAGAGCAGTGATCGGGTCGTACGTTGCGGTGGGGGACAGCTTCACCGAGGGCGTCGGTGATCCCGGCCCCGACGGGGCGTTCGTCGGCTGGGCCGACCGGTTCGCCGTCCTGCTCGCCGACCGCCGGCCCGAAGGCGACTTCCAGTACACCAACCTCGCCGTGCGCGGGAAGCTCCTCGACCAGATCGTGGCGGACCAGGTTCCGCGGGCCGTCGAAATGGCCCCGGACCTCGTCTCGTTCTGCGCCGGGGGCAACGACATCCTCCGGCCCGGCACCGACCCGGACGAGGTGGCCGAGCGTTTCGAGCGGGCCCTCGTGCGGCTCACCGCCGTTTCCGGCACGGTGATGGTGACGACCGGGTTCGATACTCGTGGGGTGCCCGTGCTCAAGCATCTGCGGGGCAAGATCGCGACGTACAACGGGCATGTGCGCGCCATCGCCGACCGGTACGGCTGTCCGGTGCTCGACCTGTGGTCCCTGCGCAGTGTCCAGGACCGCAGGGCGTGGGACTCCGACCGGCTGCACCTGTCGCCCGAGGGGCACACGCGGGTGGCGCTCCGCGCGGGGCAGGTGCTCGGACTGGAGGTTCCGGCCGACCCGGAGCAGCCGTGGCCGCCGCTGCCGGCGCGAGGGCCTCTCGAAATTCGGCGGGACGACGTGCACTGGGCGCGGGAGTTTCTGGTGCCGTGGATCGGGCGGCGGCTGCGTGGGGAGTCGTCCGGAGATCATGTGACGGCCAAGGGGGCTCTGTCGCCGGAGGACATCAGGAGGCGGATCGCTTCGGCGGCGTGAGGGCCGGGCGCGGATGCCTGCGGCGGCCTGTGCGGCTTCGGGGGTGCGGGCCTGCCTGCGCGGTGGTCGTGGTCGGCCGTGGCAGGGCCTCGCAGGTCGAGGGCGTGCCATGCGACCCCGGGAGCGGTGCCCTGCCCTGCCGACCGGCGGACCAGATCAGCGTCCAGGAAACCGCTGCCGCCGACGATCAGGACCGTCACCCCGGGAGATGGTCTTCGATGTGCCCGAAAGAGTGGTCAGGGCGAGGCGAGCCTCCTTTCTGGGGCGACGAGCGACTCCTGCCGTGAATCATGTGCGTCACGCCGCGCGCCTGTGTGCGCCGGGCACGCACGGCGGAAGGCGTGGGCAGTCGGCAACAGGACACGGACCGCGGAGGCCCGCATGGACCGTCGTACGTTTCAGCGAGGGCTCGTCGCACTCGGCGTCGCGGGAGGAGCCGGTCTCGCACTCGGTCCGAACGCCGCGTCGGCCGCACCGGCGAGTTCTGGCCCCGGTCGTCCCGGGAGGCCGGGGCCCCGCACGCTGGGCGCGCTCCGGAGCCGGTCGCTGCGGGAGTACGCCCTCCCCGAAGCCGGACAGACCCATGAACCGGTGAAGGTGCCCGGCGCCCCGCTGCTCCTCATCACCCAGTGGTACCCCAGCCGACTGCTCCACCGTCTGCTGGTGACGCGCCGCAGCGTCTTCGCCACGGAGATGCACAGCTCGACGCTCGCCCAGCTGGAAGTGCCCCTGGGGCACCGCTGATCAGCTCACGCGGGAGGGGACGCCGCGGCCGAACACCTCCTTGACGAGCCTCTGCGTCGCCTTCTGGAACGCCTCTGCCATGGACAGCGCGGCGTCGTCGACATAGTTCAGCGCGGCGGTCAGGGTCCTGCTGGCGTCGGGCGTGCTGTACATCAGCGCCGCGTGGCCGGCCATGCCGCCGTTGTGGGTGATGACGGTGCCGCCGTTCTCGCCCGCGTCCTGCACGAACACCCCCAGCCCGTAGCCGGTCTTGGGATGCGGTGTGCGCATCTCGGCCAGCAGCGGCGCCGGCAGGAGCTTGCCGGTCATCAGGGCGGAGATGAACGTGTGGAGGTCCTGGGCCGTCGAGATCATGTCTCCGCCAGTGGAGATCCAGGAGGGGTTCTGGCGGGTGACGTCGACCGTCTTCCGCCGGCCGGCGTCCTCGACCCGGTAGTAGGCGTGGGTGTGCGGTTCGGGGATCTCCGGGCTGGTATCCGGCACCACGGTGTCCGACAGCCCGAGCGGCCCCAGGATCAGCCGGTGCATCTCCTCGGCCAGCGAGCGGCCGGTGACCTTCTCGATCAGCAGCCTGGCCAGCACGTAGTTGGTGTTGGAGTAGCTCCAGTCCGTCCCCGGCTCGAACCGCGCCGGCTTGGACAATGCCAGCCGTACCAGGTCCTCCGGCCGGTAGGTCTTGAACCGGTTGTCCACCCACTCCCGGCCCGCGGTCGTGGCGGGGATCCCCGGCGCGAACGTCCCGTCGTCGTAGTACTCGCCGGTGAAGTTGAACACCCCGCTGGTGTGCTGGAGCAGCATCCGCACCGTGATCCGCCGGTCCAGCTCGAACCCGGGCAGGTAGTCATCCGCCGGGATGTCCAGCTCGATCTTGCCCTCGGCCACCAGTTGCAGCGCCAGGGTCGCGGTGAAGGTCTTGGTGTTGCTGCCGATCCGGACCCGCCCGTTGGCCGGCGGCCCGGCGCTCTCGCCCAGCTTGCGCACCCCGGCACTGCCGACCCATGAGCCACGTTCGTCGTGCACGCGCAACTGCACCCCGGTGAATCCGGAATCGACGATCTCCTGAATGGCCTCCTGCAACTCCGGGCGATCCTGCCGGGCAGCGGTGAGAGACATGACTGTGTGCTCCTTCTCGTTTCGGGTGCTGGAAAAGCTACGTTGCGTTCAGGTGTACGGCAACAGCTTCATTGCGTGTAGTTGTCGTATATGCAGTTCAAGGCAGAGTAATCATTGCAATGGAGGTGGATTCAATGCAACGAACGTTCGTTGGTTCGTTGCAATAAGTGGAGAGTGAACGCTATGCTGCGGGCACTGAGGGAGCATGAAGGGGGTCGCGATGCCGGGAGGCAGGCTCACCCAGCAGGAACGTCAGCAGATCGCGCAGGGGCTGGCCGATGGCCTCGCCTACGCGGAGATCGCCAGAGGTCTCGATCGCCCGACCTCGACTATCACGCGTGAGGTGATGCGCAACGGCGGGCCCACCGCCTACCGTGCCGACCTTGCCCACCGCGCCACCGAACGCCGCACGCGCCGACGCAGGCAGGCCGTACCCCGGGGCGCACAGGCGCCTGTGCCGGCCCACGGGCGCGACATCGAGGCCGTGCGCGAGTACGAGGAGGTGTTCACCACCCTCCTCATGCAGCAGGGCCTGCCCAAGATGATGTCCCGAGTGCTGACCTGCCTCTACACCACCGACGCGGGCAGCCTCACCGCGTCCGAACTCGTCCGGCACCTTCAGGTCAGCCCGGCGTCCGTTTCCAAAGCGGTCGCGTTCCTCGAAAGCCAGGGCCTCATCCGCCGGGAGCGCGACGGAGGTCGCCGCGAGCGCTACGCCGTCGACGACGACGTCTTTTACCAGGGAATGATGGCCAGCGCCCGGTCCAGCGCCCAGCTCGCCGAGACCGCGCGGCAGGGCGTCGGCGTCCTCGGCCCCGACACCCCGGCCGCCACCCGCCTCGAGAACATCGCCCGCTTCGTCGACTTCGTCTCCGAGAGCCTCGTCCGCGCCGCTGAACAGGCCCGCGAGGTCCTCCACGCCAAACCCGAAACGACCTCGGGCGATACCGGCCATCGCGGATAGGCGGCTGTCTTGCCGCTGCCCGCCCGGTCAGGGGCGAGTCAAGGCCGCCGGCTCCAGGCCCAGTTCACGAGCCAGGGCTTCCTCGGCCCACTCCTGCGCCCGTGCCCGCGGCACCCCGCCCGCGTAGGACGTCAGCTGGACGGCCAGGCCGTCGAGGAGGGCGGTGAGGCGGAGGGCCGTGCCGTGCGGGTCGGGGCAGTGGAACTCGCCGGCCGCCAGGCCCTCCGTGATGACCTCGGCGAGGGCCGCCTTCCACTGCCTGTCGAGCTCCTGGGTGACCTCCCGCAGCGCGGGCTCGCGCAGCGCCGCCGCCCAGCCCTCGATCCACAACCGCCAGCCCTTGGCCTGGCCGGTCGGGGCGTACCACCGAACGGCCGACCGCAGCCGGCGCAGTGCCGACGTACGGCGGCCGAGCAGTTTGCGCAGATGGGCGAGGTCCGCCTCCGCCGCGTGCCGGAACGCGGCGGCGACCAGCTTCTCCTTCGTCGAGAAGTGATAGAGCACCAGCGCGTTGCTCACACCGAGCGCCGAGGCCACGTCCGCGATCCTGACCGCCGCCACACCGCGGGCCTCGATCTGCTCGACGGCAGCCCGCAGCAGTTCCCCGCGCCGTTCCGCCACGCTCAACCGGACTCTCGTCACGCCGTCACCCTACACACGCGCGTGCACCCTCCTGACGTGTGTATTCGGCCGGTCCGGCAAGGGGGGCGGCTGCCTCGCCGTCCGTCAGCGGTACCAGCCGAACCGTTCCGCTGTGACGGGCGGCCGGTCCGCCACGAGTGCGTGGGGGCGGCCCGTGGTGTCGTGCCGTCGGCCAGGGCGCGGGCCGGCATCCGCTCGACCAGGGACCGCATCGAGCGGCGTGTGTGGGCGAACGCCTCCTCGGCGTCGGCGCCGATGTCCCCTGACAGCGTCCACCATCAGGCGCTCGTCCCGGAGTTGACCACGACGTCCGGCTGTACGGTCACCCGCGTGCGGCGGCCGGCAGCAGCTCCGCGTCCGGTCGTACGGGCACGTTGGCCGCCTCGACGACCCAGCGGGCGGTGATCCGCTCCTGGTTGCCGGCGTCGATCGCGTACGAGACGGCCGCGGGCACGTCCGTGCCGGCCGACGGCCGGGCGTCGCCCGACAGTTCGCGGTCGCCGGGGCGCGGCGCGGTCCACGGTGCCGTGGGAATCCCGCGCGGCGAGCAGCGCCTCGATGGCGAGCCCCGCCGGGTTGGCGATCGTGCCCTTGACGTCGGCGACGGCCGCCCGCGCGCGTGAGGAACGCGCGGTGGCCCCGCCCATGGTGCCCAGCCCCTGGAGGGTGACGCCCGTCCCCGCGTGGGGCACCCCGGCACGGTCCAGCGCCGTGAGGGCGGCCTCGGCGACACCGCAGCCGTCGGCCAGTTCGTCCAGCTCGGTGCCGTCCACCTCGACCGCGAACGCGATGCCGTCCACCTCGACCGCGAACGCCTCCCCGAGCCGCCGCCGGGCCTCCGCCTCGTCGTCCAGCAGCGGGTACACCGCCTGGAGGCAGGAGACCAGCCCCGCTTCGGCCGCGGCCCGGTCCACCAGAGCCGTTCAGCATCGCCGTCGTGGGACCCCTGCGCCCCGGTGTTGTCGGAGGGGCCGCCCATAATGGAAAGCCTGACCGACTCCACCTGGAGGTACCGTGGCCGGTTTCCGTTCCCTGAGCTCCGGGCTCCGCGCGCTCCAGCCCGGGGCGTTCGGCGCGGACCCGAGTGGTGAGCGCATGGCGCGCATCCGCAGATCGCCCCACTTCAGGGACGGGGTCTTCCAGAACCCCGGAGGTCCCGCGCGGACCCGGCCCTCAGGCTCGGCCCTGGAATTCGCGAAGGTCTTCTTCGACAAGGAGACCCGGCCCCGCCGCTCCCCGGAGGGCACGGTGCCGGTACACGCCACCACCCTCGCCGACATCGCCCGGCCGCCGGCCACCGGGCTGCGGCTGACCTGGATGGGGCACTCCAGCGTGCTCGCCGAGATCGACGGCCGGCGCGTCCTGTTCGACCCGGTGTGGGGCGAGCGCTGCTCCCCGTTCCCCTTCGCCGGTCCCAAGCGGCTGCACCCGGTGCCCCTGCCGCTGGCCGCGCTCGGCCCGGTCGACGTCGTGGTCATCTCGCACGATCACTACGACCACCTGGACATGCCCACCATCAGGGCACTGGCCGGCACGGACACGCTGTTCGCCGTGCCGCTCGGCGTCGGGGCGCACCTGGAGCACTGGGGCGTGTCCGCCGGCCGGCTGCGCGAACTGGACTGGCACGAGACCACGAAGGCCGGCGGCCTCACCCTGACCGCCACCCCGGCCCGGCACTTCTGCGGCCGGGGGCTGCGCAACACCCAGCACACCCTGTGGGCCTCCTGGGTCGTCGCCGGTGACGAGCACCGGATCTACCACAGCGGCGACACCGGCTACTTCGACGGTTTCAAGGAGATCGGCGCGGAGCACGGGCCGTTCGACGCCACGATGATCCAGATCGGCGCGTACTCGGACTTCTGGCCCGACATCCACATGACCCCCGACGAAGGCATGCGCGCCCACCTCGACCTCCAGGGCGGACCGGAGCACGGCCCGATGCTGCCGATCCACTGGGCCACGTTCAATCTGGCGACACATCCGTGGGCGGAGCCCGGCGAGGGGACCCTCGCGGCCGCCCGTGCCGTGGGCGCCCGTATCGCCCTTCCCCACCCCGGCGAACCCTTCGAGCCGACGGCCGAGACCGTCCCGTCGAAGCCGTGGTGGCGCGGTGTGGCGCTCGCGCCGGCGGGCGGCTTCATGGCCGGCGAAGCCCTCGCCGATGCCACGATCAGGACCACGTCGAACGCGGCAGCCGTGGCCCAGGCCGATACGTTGAGTGACGGTGACGGTCAGGCGGGGACGGGCGCGGAGGACCCTGAAACGCTTCCGGCGGGATGAGCCGGAGCGGGCGGCAGGCAGACGGCGAGGGCCGGGGAGCGCGAGGCTCCCCGGCCCTCGCCGTGTCTGTGTGACCGCTTCTGACCAGGTCGGATCGAACTGTTTTCGTTCATGGCCGGAGGCGTGACGGGGTTTATCGGTCTGTCGTACGAGACCTCATACCAGAGCGGGACGCTCCCCGTATGAGTTTGTCAACTGCCCACCGCACATGATGCGCTGACGACTACTGTCAGTGTCCGTCGGGAAACAGGCGGATCAGGGAGTGGGGACCGATACGTGCAGGCGCAAGGCGGACGAGGGAGTCGACGCGAGGGGGATTCCCGCTGCCCGCGCACGACCGACGCCGATACGGGCGCCGCTGTGGTGGCCTCCTCCGGCTCCGAACGGCACACGGACTCCGGACGCGGCGGTGCCGGGCGGGAGCCGGCCGCGTCCGGGCGGGCGGCCCGGGGCGCGCGGAAGCGGCCGCGTGAGCCCGGTCGTACCACCGCAAGCCCCCCTGGCACCCAGGCCCGACGTACCAGTACGAGGACACCGATGTCTCACCTCCGCGCCCCGGCCGCACGCGCAGACCGCCGTGAGGGCGGACGGCACGGGCGGCCGGCCGCCCGCACCGCACCCGCGCTGCCCGAGACCCACATACGGCCCCAGCTGCTGCGTCTCGCCGTGCTGCCGCCCGTCGCCGTCGCCCTCAGCGGCTGTGCCGCCGTCCTCTTCACCGTCCGGTCCACCGGAGCGCGGCCGGGGCCGACGCTGTGGGTCGTGCTCGCCGGGGCGGTCTCGGTGACCCTCGTCGGCATCGTCGTCGCCGCGGTGGCCGCCAACCGGGCCGCCCGTTCCGTGCACGACCGCATCGGCGTCCTGCGCCGCACCACCGCACGGCGCGAGGCCGACCTGCGCGCCCTGGTCGAGACGCTGCGCCGCGGCGACGGACCGCCGCAGCTCGGCCCGCAGAGCGGTCAGCGCGGCGGCCCCGCCGAAGGCGCCGACGACTTCGAACTCCTCGCCGCCGACCTGACCCGTGCGCACGACGGCGCCGTCACCGCCGTCGTCCAGGCCTCGCAGCTCTCCAGCCAGGCGGGCAGCGAACAGAAGCTCGAGGTGTTCGTCAACCTCGCCCGGCGCTTGCAGTCGCTGGTGCACCGCGAGATCTCCATCCTCGACGAGCTGGAGAACGAGATGGAGGACCCCGACCTGCTCAAGGGGCTCTTCCACGTCGACCATCTCGCCACCCGCATTCGCCGTCACGCCGAGAACCTCGCCGTGCTCGGCGGGGCCGTCTCCCGCCGCCAGTGGAGCAACCCGGTCTCCATGACCGAGGTGCTGCGCTCGGCCATCGCCGAGGTCGAGCAGTACTCGCGGGTCAAGCTCGTGCCGCCGATCGACGGCACCCTGCGCGGGCACGCCGTGGCCGACGTCATCCATCTGCTCGCCGAACTCGTCGAGAACGCCACGGTGTTCTCCGCCCCGCACACCCAGGTGCTGCTGCGCGCCAACCTCGTCACCTCCGGGCTCGCCGTCGAGGTCGAGGACCGTGGCCTGGGCATGCCCCTGGAGGAGCAGACGCGGATGAACGCCCTGCTCGCCGACCCGGACCAGGTGAACGTCGCCCGGCTGCTCGCGGACGGCCGCATCGGGTTGTTCGTCGTCTCGCAGCTGGCCAGGCGGCACGGCATCACCGTCCGCCTCCAGAGCAACATCTACGGCGGAGTGCAGGCGGTGCTGGTCGTGCCGCAGGCTCTGCTGGGGGCGGAGGCGGGCGCGTCCGGCGGCGCCGGGCAGCCGCAGGGCGGGGCGGGCGGTACGGATCGTCCGGCCGTACCGCTGCGGCAGACCCGGGAGCACGGACAGCGGGGGCAGTTCGGGCAGTCCGCGGTGGGAGCGGGAGACGGAGCGGCGTCCAGGGGGACGTCCCGAGCCGAGGGGGAGGCGTCCGGTGGGGTCGGGCTCGGCAGCTCGCCCGAACCGGGATCCGCGCCTGCGCCAGGGTCCTCGGCGGGGTACGGATTCTCGTCCGGGTCCGGTGCCGCTTCGGAAGAACCGCCGTCGGTCCCGCCCGCCACATCCCGGGCGCACCGGCAGGAGGCCGCACCGGCCTCGGGCGGAAGCACGCAGAGCGGCCGCCGGCCCGCGCCCCTGCCCGTGCGCGGGGCCCATCGCGGGCGGCCCACCCCGGCCGAGGCGAGGCCCGGTATCAGTCCCGACGACCGGCGCGTCCTCGCCGAGAACGTGACGGCGCTGCCCACCCCGCGCAACGGCACCGTGCGCGGCACCATGGGCAAGCCCCAACTGCCCCGCCGCCGCGCCCAGGAACACATCGCCCCCCAGCTGCGCGACGGTCCCACGCCGCGCCAGGACCCCGACCACCTCGTCGGCCATGATCCCAACCTGATGGCGGCCTTCCAGCGCGGCATCAGCCTCGCCGAGGCCCAACAGCACATGGAGGCCGGGAACATGGACTGGGGAGACATGGGGCCGTCGGCGCACATGGAGCCTGCGACGCACAACGAGCCGACACACACGGAGCCGACACACACGGAGTCGGCACACGTGGGGTCGGCACACGTGGGGTCGACACATGCGAAGCGGCCCCACAGGGACCCCGCCCACAGGGACCCGATCCCCATGGAGCCGGTGCAAACCGAGGCCCTCCCCAGCGTGGACGCAGCCCGGACAACCGAGGCGCGCGGCGCCCGGGACGGTCTGACCGCGTCCCGCCCCGACCACACCACCACCCGGCACGACGGGAGCGCACCCGCCGGATGACCACTCCCGTTTCCACCCCCACCACCAGCGCTCCCGCAGACCTTCGTACCCCAAGGAGTCGATCCACCATGGCGAGCGATGCGCCGACCGCCCATGTTTCCGATCTCGACTGGCTGATGAGCGGCCTCGTGCAGCGCGTACCGCACACGAGTGCCGCGGTGCTCCTGTCCTGCGACGGGCTCGTGAAGTCCGTGCACGGCCTGGACCCGGACAGCGCCGACCACATGGCCGCCCTGGCATCCGGCCTGTACTCCCTCGGCCGCAGCGCCGGCGTCCGCTTCGGCGACGGCGGCGAGGTCCGGCAGGTCGTGGTCGAACTCGACTCGACCCTGCTGTTCGTCACCACCGCCGGCTCCGGCACCTGCCTGGCCGTGCTCGCCGGCCGAGAGGCCGACGCGGCCGTCCTCGGTTACGAGATGGCGATGCTGGTCAAGAGCGTCCGCCCGTACCTGGTCACCGCTCCCCGCCAGCAGTCCGTCGAATCCCCGGCGATGAGGCCTTGAGCGTGGCGGCGGCCGGTGACGGGCCCTGGCTCGACGACGCGGCCGGGCGGCTGGTGCGCCCGTTCACGGTCAGCAACGGCCGCACCCGTCCCACCGTCGCGCTCGACCTGATGTCGCAGGTGATGGCCACCGGGGCGACCCCCCTCGGCTACCTCGGCCCCGAGCACGCGCAGGCACTCGAGCGGTGCGGTGTGCCCGTCGCCGTCGCGGAGGTCGCCGCCCATCTGAAGCTGCCGGTGGCCGTCACCAAGGTGCTGCTGGCGGACCTCGTCGACTGCGGGGCGCTGACCACCAAGCCCCCCGCGTTCCACCACAACCCGACGGACCGGGCCCTTCTGGAGGCAGTGCTCGATGGACTACGACGACAGCTCTGACTACGCCGACGCTTCCGGCCACGGCGGCGACCCGTTCCCCACCGCCCTCAAGATCCTGGTGGCGGGCGGGTTCGGCGTGGGCAAGACGACCTTCGTCGGCGCGGTCAGCGAGATCGCGCCGCTCAGCACGGAGGAGCTGCTCACCACCGTCAGCGCCGCGACCGACAACCTCGACGGCATCGAGAACAAGGTCGAGACGACCGTGGCCATGGACTTCGGCCGCATCACGCTCGACCCGAAACACGTGCTGTACCTGTTCGGCACCCCCGGCCAGGAGCGGTTCTGGTTCATGTGGGACGAGTTGTGCGAGGGCGCGCTCGGGGCGGTCATCCTCGCCGACACCCGCCGCCTCGAGGAGTGTTTCGCGGCCGTCGACTTCTTCGAACAGCGCGGCCTCGGTTTCATCGTCGCCGTCAACGAGTTCGACGGCGCCTACCGCTACGACCCGGAGGAGGTGCGCGCGGCCCTCGACCTGTCCGAGGAGATCCCCGTCGTGTGCTGCGACGCCCGGATCTCCAGCTCCGGGGTCCAAACCCTGCTGACCCTCGTGCGCCACCTCATCGCCCATGCGCCCGCCCCCACGACCGGGTATGGCGCCCACATGTGATCCCCCAACACCCGCCAGGGAGCCCGTATATGACGCATGCCCACAGTCCGGGAGGACGCCCATGAGCTACGACCCGCCGCGCCCGGCCGGTCGTCTGCTGCTCACACCCGAGGACAAGGAGGCCCCCGCCAGAGCCGGCCGACTGCGCCTGCTGGGGCTGGGGGAGCGCCCCGAACCCGCACTCGACGCCTTCGCGCACGGCCTCGCCGAGCTCACCGGGGCGCCGTACGCCATGGTCAACTTCCCGGACGAGCGGGGCCAGTTCTACGCGGGGCTGTACGTTCCGGCCGTCGCGCCGGTGGTGCGGAGCGACGGCTCCAGCCCCCGGGTGGGCCGTACTCTGCCCCGCGACCATGGGTTCTGCCCCCATGTGGTGGCCCGCCGCAAGGCTCTGGTCCTGGAGGACGTCCACGACTATCCGCGGTTCGCGGGCAATCCGGTGGTGGACGAGTTCGGTATCCGCTCCTATCTGGGGGCACCGCTCATCGACGGTACAGGCCTGGTGCTGGGCACGGTCAGCGTCGCCGACGTCGGGCCCCGGCCGTGGGGGAAGCCGGGCCTGACGGCCATCAAGGAACACGCCGCGCAGCTCGTCGTACAGCTGGAGGGCTGGGGCGGCCGGCTGCCCTACTGACACGCCCCGGGGTTGCCACAGAGCACGGGCGGGCGTGAAGGAAAGCTGAGGCGGCGCTTAAGAAAACCTCGATGGACCGGTGCGTGCGGCGTACGGCAGATTGCTGTGCGATCCCACTCCTCTCCCGGCTCCAGGGGTACCTTCGGCGTGCCCGGACCCGGGACTCACCCCCTGGAGCCGTAGCGGTGAAGGCGCTGGTCAAACAGAAGGCGGAGCCCGGGCTGTGGCTCGCGGACGTCCCGGAGCCCGCCGTCGGGGTCGGCGACGTACTGATCAAGGTGCTGCGCACCGGCATCTGCGGCACCGACCTGCACATCAGGGCCTGGGACGGCTGGGCGCGGAAGGCGATCCGCATCCCGCTCGTGGTCGGGCACGAGTTCGTCGGCGAGGTCGTCGAGACCGGACGGGACGTCACCGACATCGCCGTCGGCGACCGGGTCAGCGGCGAGGGCCACCTGGTGTGCGGCAAGTGCCGCAACTGCCAGGCCGGCCGCCGTCATCTGTGCCGGGCCACCATAGGGCTGGGCGTGGGCCGCGACGGGGCGTTCGCCGAGTACGTGGCCCTGCCCGCCGCCAACGTGTGGGTGCACCGGGTGCCCGTCGACCTCGACGTGGCCGCGATCTTCGATCCGTTCGGCAACGCCGTGCACACCGCGCTGTCGTTCCCGCTCGTCGGCGAGGACGTGCTGATCACCGGCGCGGGGCCGATCGGACTGATGGCCGCGGCCGTGGCCCGGCACGCCGGAGCCCGCAATGTCGTGATCACCGACGTCAGCGAGGAGCGGCTGGAACTGGCCCGCAAGATCGGTGTCAGCCTCGCGCTCAATGTCGCCGGCGCCACCATCGCCGACGGGCAGCGCACGCTCGGCCTGCGCGAGGGCTTCGACATCGGCCTGGAGATGTCCGGCCGCCCCGAGGCCATGCGGGACATGATCGCCAACATGACACACGGCGGCCGGATCGCGATGCTCGGCCTGCCCGCGCAGGAGTTCCCCGTCGACTGGGCCCGGATCGTCACCTCCATGATCACCGTCAAGGGCATCTACGGCCGCGAGATGTTCGAGACCTGGTACGCGATGTCCGTGCTGCTGGAAGGCGGCCTCGACCTCGCGCCCGTGATCACCGGCCGGTACGGCTTCCGCGACTTCGAGGCGGCGTTCGCCGACGCGGCGAGCGGCCGCGGCGGCAAGGTCATCCTCGACTGGACCGCTTAACCACCCCTCACCGCCCAGCACTTCAGGAGCCCCTCATGTTCGACTCCGTGCGCGACGACCTGCGCGCCACCCTCGACGAGATCCGCGCCGCCGGCCTGCACAAGCCCGAGCGCGTGATCGGCACCCCGCAGTCCGCCACCGTGAACGTCACCGCGGGCGGCCGCCCCGGCGAGGTCCTCAACTTCTGCGCCAACAACTACCTCGGCCTCGCCGACCACCCCGAGGTGATCGCCGCCGCCCACGAGGCCCTGGACCGTTGGGGCTACGGCATGGCGTCCGTGCGCTTCATCTGCGGCACCCAGGAGGTGCACAAGGAGCTCGAGGCGCGGCTGTCGGCGTTCCTCGGCCAGGAGGACACCATCCTGTACTCCTCCTGTTTCGACGCCAACGGTGGTGTGTTCGAGACACTGCTCGGCCCTGAGGACGCGGTCATCTCCGACGCGCTGAACCACGCGTCGATCATCGACGGCATCCGGCTGTCCAAGGCCCGCCGCCTGCGGTATGCCAACCGCGATCTGGCCGAGCTGGAGGCCCGGCTGAAGGAGGCCTCCGACGCGCGTCGCCGGCTGATCGTCACCGACGGCGTCTTCTCCATGGACGGCTACGTGGCCCCGCTGCGCGAGATCTGCGACCTCGCCGACCGCTACGACGCGATGGTCATGGTCGACGACTCGCACGCCGTCGGCTTCGTCGGCCCCGGCGGCCGCGGCACACCCGAGCTGCACGGCGTCATGGACCGCGTCGACATCATCACCGGCACCCTCGGCAAGGCGCTCGGCGGCGCCTCGGGCGGATACGTCGCCGCCCGTGCCGAGATCGTCGCCCTGCTGCGCCAGCGCTCCCGCCCGTACCTCTTCTCCAACACGCTCGCCCCGGTGATCGCGGCAACCTCCCTGAAGGTGCTCGACCTGCTGGAGTCGGCGGACGACCTGCGCGTCCGGCTCGCCGAGAACACGGCCCTCTTCCGCAGCCGCATGACCGAGGAGGGCTTCGACGTCCTGCCCGGTGACCACCCCATCGCCCCGGTGATGATCGGTGACGCGGCGGTCGCCGGGCGCATGGCGGAGCTGCTGCTGGAGCGCGGCGTGTACGTGATCGGCTTCTCGTACCCGGTCGTGCCGCAAAGCCGGGCCCGGATCCGCGTCCAGCTGTCGGCCGCGCACTCGACGCAGGACGTCGACCGCGCGGTCGACGCCTTCGTGGCGGCACGGGCGAGAGCCTGGCTGAAAAACACCGGCGACCTGAGAGAATCGATCGCATGATCGAAGCGCGGCGGCTCCACATCCTCCGTGCGGTGGCCGACCACCGTACGGTGACGGCGGCTGCCGCCGCGCTGTATCTGACCCCGTCGGCCGTGTCCCAGCAGCTCGCCGCGCTGGAGCAGGAGACCGGGCACCGACTCGTCGAGCGCGGCGCCAAGGGCGTACGCCTCACCCCCGCCGGCGAGATCCTGCTCAGCCACACCAACGCGGTTCTTGCCCAACTGGAGCGCGCCGAGGCCGAGTTGGCCGCCTACAGCTCGGGAGCGGCCGGCACCGTCACGGTCGCCTCCTTCGCGACCGGCATCGCCCTGGTCGTCGCGCCCGCGGTGGCCCGCCTCGCCGAGTCGGCGCCCGGCATCCGCATCCGAGTCCAGGACGCCGAGGGCGACGCCAGCCTGCCGATGGTGCTGGACCGGCAGGTCGACGTCGCCGTCGCCGTCGAGTACCGGGGCGCCCCGGCCGCCGACGACCCGCGACTGACCCACGTACCGCTGTACGCCGAGCCCTTCGACGCGGTCGTGCCGGTCGCCCACCGCCTGGCCGACGCGGCGGAGGTCCCGCTCGCCGAACTGGCCAAGGACGCGTGGATCGGCCCGTACCCCGGCAATCCCTGCCACGACGTGGTGGTCCTGGCCTGCGAGAACGCCGGCTTTCAGCCCCGCATGGAGCACTCATCGGACGACTTCCGGGCGGTCGTCGCCCTCGCCTCCGCCGACGCGGGCGTCGCCCTCGTGCCGCGCTCGGCACTGCGCGGTATGGATCTCGCCGGGGTGGTCGTCCGCCCCGTGGACGGCACGGCCCCCACCCGGCGGGTCTTCGCCGCCGTACGCCGGGGAGCCGAGGAGCACCCGCTGATCCGCCCGGTGCTGGAGGCGCTCGGCGCGGCGGCCCGTGTGTGAGGACTCGTTAACGCGATCGTCTCATATCCGGGATAGCATCCCACATATGAGAACCGATGACACGGACCCGGTCGACACCCGGCTGGGCGCCCGCCTGGCCGAGCTGCGGGCCGAACAGGGCTATTCCCTGGGCGAGTTGGCGGACCGCAGCGGAGTGAGCCGCTCCACCCTCTCCCGGGCCGAGCGGGCCGAGATCAGCCCCACGGCCTCGCTGCTGAACCGCTTGTGTGCCGTCTACGGGCGGACCATGTCCCAGTTGCTCAGCGAGGTCGAGGCCGAACCGGCACCCGTGGTGCGCGCCGCCGACCAGCCCCGGTGGCAGGACCAGGCCTCCGGCTTCGTACGGCGGTCCGTGTCACCACCGCACGCCGCCCTGCGCGGCGAACTCGTCGAGGCCCGCCTCTCGCCCGGCGCCGACATCGCCTACGACAGTCCGCCCGTCGCAGGTCTGGAGCAGCACCTGTGGGTTCTGGAAGGAGCCCTCGACGTGACCGCGCAGGAGACCGAACACCACCTCGGCGCCGGTGACTGCCTGCGTATGCGCGTGTGGGGGCCGACCCGGTTCCGGTGTGCCGCTCCCGAGGGCGTCCGGTATCTGCTGGCGGTGGTGCGGCCGTGATCGCCGACCGTCTGGACGAAGCTCAACTCGCCGAGTGCGCGGGAGGATTGGCGGATCTGCTGGTCGACACCGTGAACGGCGGTGCCTCGGTCGGCTTCCTCGCCCCGCTCGACCGTGCCGAGGCCCTCGCCTGGTGGCAGGAGCGGGCCGCCGATGTGGCCGGGGGAGGCTCGCCGTGTGGGCGGCGTACGACGGGGAGCGGGTGCTGGGTACCGTGAGCCTGGCCTTCCCCGGCAAGGCGAACAGCCGTCACCGTGCCGAACTCGTCAAGCTCATGGTGCACCGGGACGCCCGCGGCCGTGGTCTCGGACGCAGGCTCCTGGCCACGGCGGAGGGCGCTGCCGCCGAGGCCGGCGTCACCCTCCTGCACCTGGACACCGAGACCGGCAGCCCCGCCGAGCGGCTGTACCGGTCCGCCGGCTGGACCTCGATCGGCGCGATCCCCGACTACGCGGCGAGCCCCGACGGGGAGCTACGGCCGACGACGATCTACTACAAGCACGTACCGGCAACCGCTCTCACCAGGTGATTGTCAGTGGCAGCCGATACCGTGCCTGCCATGCCGGATGCCGAAGACGTACGACGTATCGCTCTGTCCCTGCCGGACACGACGGAGAAGATCGCCTGGAGCATGCCCACGTTCCGGGTCGCGGGAAAGATGTTCGCCACGCTGCCGGAGGACGAGACGTCCATCGCCGTGCGCTGCCCCAAGGAGGAGCGGGAGGAACTGGTGCTCGCCGAGCCGGAGAAGTTCTGGATCGCCGACCACGAGGCGCAGTTCGCCTGGGTGCGGGCCCGGCTCGACGCGCTCGAGGACGAGGGCGAACTGCGGGACATCCTGGCCGACTCCTGGCGTCAGGCGGCCCCGACCCGGCTCCTGGAGGCGCACCCCCGACTGGGCCTCGCGGCGGGGGAGTGACCTCCTCCGGGTCTCACGCGGGAGCCGTCGCCCCGACGAAGCCGCCGATGCGCTCCCGCAGCGACCGGGCGTCGAGGCCGTGGGCGGCGACATGCTCCTCCACCTGCCCGTACCGCCGCAGTTCGCGGCGGCCCACGCCCAGCCCCAGCACCCGGTGCGGCACCTCGGACAGCGCGTCGTTCGCGGCGCCCGTCGAGGTGCCCGCCAGGTAGGGCTCGACGAGGACGACGTCCGTCCCGGCCGCCCGGGTGGCCCGGCGCAGGGCGGCCCCGTCGAAGGGGCGGACGGTGGTCGCGTACAGGACCGTGACGTCGAGGCCCTCGGTGGCGGCGAGCACCGTGTCGAGCAGGGGCCCGACGGCGACCACGACACCGGAGCGCCCCTCGCGGACCGTGCGGAAACGCTTCCCGTCGCCGGGCAGCGCCAGACCGTTGGACTGCACGGACAGCCGCACGTACACCTTGTCGTCGCCCGCGGCGACCGCGTGCCGCAGCAGCGTCTCGGCCTCGTCCGGGTGGCCCGGCACATGGACGGTCCAGCCGTCCAGTGTGTCGAGCAGCGCCACGTCGCCCGGCGCCATGTGGGTGTAGCCGCCCGCCGGCCAGTCGAAGGAGGCGGCGGCGCTCACCAGCACCGCGCCCAGGTCCTGGTGGCCGAGGTCCAGCTTGACCTGCTCGAAGGGCCGCTCGACGAGAAAGCCGGCGAAGGTGTGCACGACGGGCCGCAGTCCGGTCAGTGCCAGCCCCGCGGCCGCCCCGACCAGGAGCTGCTCGCGGATGCCGACGTTGACGACCCGGTCGGGATGGCGCCGGGCGGCCTCGGCGAAGCCGTCCGTGCCGATCTCGGCGAGGACCACGGCGACCCGGGGATCCTCCTCCAGCAGCCGGGAGACGACAGGGGCGAAACGGTCACGCATGGTGTCCATGGAGTTCTGGTTCCTTTCCGGCGGGGAGGTCAGGCGGACTTGGGCTCGACCCGGGCCACGACCACATGAGGGCGGCCCGGGTGCGGTGTGGTGAAGGCGGCGTACAGCGTCTCGTGGTCACGGCCGTCGACGGTCAGCGCGGACCAGCCCGCCGCCTCGAAGCGGGCGGTGATCCCGCCGGGTCGGGCGTGTGTCGCGGAGGAGTTGTCGACGACGACGGTGTGCAGCCGGTCGAGCCCGGCGGGTCCGGCGAAGGCGATCGCCTCGTGGTTGCTGCCCTCGTCCAGCTCGGCGTCCCCGATCAGCGCCCACACCCGCGGCTCGTCGAGCCCCTGGGCGCGCAGTCCCAGTGCCGTACCGACGGCGATCGGCAGCCCGTGCCCGAGCGATCCGCTGCCGATCTCGGCCCCCGGCACGAGCGTGCGGTCGGGATGGTGCCCGAGTGGGGAGTCGTACGAGCCGAAGCCCGGCAGCCACCCCACCGGCACGAAACCCTTGGCGGCCAGCACGGCGTAGTACGCCATCGGCCCGTGTCCCTTGGACAGCAGGAACCGGTCCCGCTCCGGGTCGGCCATCCGCTCCGGGCTCACCCGCAGCACCCGGTCGTACAGCACCCACAGCACGTCCAGCGTGGACGTCGCGGCCGGGCCGTGCTTCTCGTCGCCGGTCATCAGGCCCATGAGCCCCGGCAGGTCGGCGTACGTGTAGGTCATGTCCGTCGCGTTCGTCATGCGCCCGAGCGTGCAACCTCAACCAATGTTGAGGTCAAGCGGCGGGGCGCGGAAACGGATGCGCGATCACCGGCGCGAGTGCGGTATTGTTTCCCTGCGCGTTCGGTCGGGGGAATCCCCAGGTCAGACGGGCAACGGGACGTGGCGCAGCTTGGTAGCGCACTTGACTGGGGGTCAAGGGGTCGCAGGTTCAAATCCTGTCGTCCCGACTTGCGGAAATCGCAGGTGAGAGGCTGTTTCAGCGTAGGTTGAAGCAGCCTCTCAGTCGTTTCCGGCGGTCGTCTCGGGCTCTGCGACGGCGGCGACCTCATACAGAGGGATCATGTGTCGACGGGCGGGAGCTTCACGCGACCTGCTGAGGGGTGGATCCACGTGCTCGACGGCTGTACGCCCTGGCCCGAGGAACTCGCCGCGCGCTACCGGGCATCCGGCTACTGGCAAGGCGAAACGTTCGACGGCTGCTGCGTGACTGGGCCCGCGCACACCCGCACCTGCTGAGCGACCCCAAGGAGATCCACGAACACGCCATCTTTGTACGCCTCGCCGTCGAGGAACTGACCCAGGTCTGCCGCCCGGGCACGGTGGCCGTCGGGGAGTTCATGACGGGGAACGCGGCTCGGTGCAACACCTCGCCTCACGCGTCGCGGGACAACTGGCCGACGGACACGGCCCCTGGCACGCTCTGGCGACCCTCTTCCCCGCGATCACCGCGACCGGCTGCCCCAAAGCGGCGGCACTGCGTGCGATCAGCCGGTACGAGAGCGAGCCGCGTGGTCTGTACGTCGGCGCCGTCCTGACCGCCGACGCCGACGGCTCCCTCGACGCGGCTCTCGTCCTGCGCACGGCCTTCCAGCGCGACGGCCGCAGCCGGCCGCGCGCGGGCGCCGGGGTCATGGGCCAGTCGGCCCCGGAACGCGAATGGGAGGAGACCTGCGAGAAGCTGCGCAGCGTCGCCCCGCACCTGCGCCTCACCGCTCCCGAACACGCGGAACCGAGATGAAACCCGCTCCCGCTCCCGCGGGACGAGCGTGGCCGGGCTGTGTCAGCCGCCCCCGTCCAGGTCGTCGCGCCGGCGCAGCACCTTCAGCTGGTGACCGCGCATCTCCATCTCGTACAGCTTCCCGCGTGCGTTCTCGAAGGGCCGGTGGAGGATCATCATCAGGCGGCCGTCGAAGGTGTGGAACAGCATGCCGTGGCCGCTGTCGTCGCGGACCAGCGGCCGGTGCTGCTGCCACGGGCCGTGGATGTCCCCGGACTTCGACACGGCGTACGTCTGCACATAGCCGCCGCTGATCGTGCCGTCCTGGCCGGCCGTGTTCTTCTCGTAGGTCGACCACAGTAGGAGCAGAGACCCGTCGGGGGTGCGGTACAGCTGGGGGCCGTCGGTGATGTAGGGCGGCAGCTGGTGAGGTACGCCCGCGGGGATCTGCTCGGCGGTCCAGGACGCGTCCGAGGCCTTGAAGAGGAACACCGGGTCGCCGACCGTCCGGGACAGGTCGGGGGCCAGCCGGATCGCCTCCATGGTTCCGTCGATCGTCTGGAGCCACTCGTGCGCGTACACCATCCAGGGCTGCCCGGCCGGGTCGGCGTACAGCGTGCCGTCGAGGGTCATGAGGTGCTCGGGCGGGACGGGACGTGCCGGGTCGAGCACCGTGAACGGGCCCAGCAGCGAGTCGGAGACGGCCGTGATCGTGCCGCGCATATGGGTCGGGGTCCGGAACGGGACACCCCACTGGTTGGGTGGCGGGACCGGGAGCGGCCGGTTCTCGTTGTGCAGCGTCGTGAAGAGGTAGTACCTGCCGTCCCAGGCGTGCACCTCCGGCGCCCACGCGCCGTCCGTCGCCCAGATGCCCTTCTGCTCGGCGGTCAGGAACACCACGACGGGGCGCGTCCAGTCGCGCAGGTCGTGGCTGCGGTAGACCATCGTGCCGGTGCCGTCCACGCCCGATACGGAGGGATCGTTGGACGTATAGAGGTGGTAGGTGCGGGTCTCGCCGTCGGCGACGACGAACGGATCGTGCAGCGGCATGTCGGGAAGCCGCAATCAGCTCACCCCTCGGTGATGGCCCGCACCCGTCAGATCACGCAGCCCGCGTGGGCCAGCGCCTGCTTGAGCAGCACCCCGTGGCCGCCCGGCATCTCGCTCTGCACCGCCTCCGAGACGGCCTCCTGCGGGCTGAACCACACGAGGTCGAGGGCGTCCTGCCGGGGCCGGCAGTCGCCCGTCACCGGCACGATGTAGGCAAGGGACACCGCGTGCTGACGAGGGTCGTGGTACGGCGTGATGCCCTGCGTCGGGAAGTACTCCGCGACCGTGAACGGCTGGAGCGACGCCGGGACGCGGGGCAGCGCGACCGGGCCGAGGTCCTTCTCCAGGTGGCGCAGGAGGGCGTCGCGGACGCGTTCGTGGTGCAGCACGCGGCCGGAGACCAGCGTCCGGCTGACCGTTCCGTCGGGCCCGATGCGCAGCAGCAGGCCGACACTGGTGACTTCCCCGCTGTCGTCGACGCGTACCGGGACCGCCTCGACGTAGAGGATCGGCATGCGGGCGCGCGCCATCTCCAGGTCGTCGGAGGACAGCCAGCCGGGCGTGGTTTCGGTCATGTCAGACATTGCTTGATCATACTTTCAGCCGTTCGGACTTCCTGGGTAGCCGCTCGGGAGGAACTGTGACCGGCCCCACGCCGTTCAACCGTCTCCCGGGGAGTCGTCCGGGAGACGGTAGACCCGCCGGGCATTGTCCCGGCCCGCCCACCGGGCGATCCGCAGCGCGTCCGGCAGGGACAGCTCGTCGGCGTCCACCCGCTCCTGGAGAAGTCCCGCCAGGCCCTGCCGGAAGGCGAGCGCCCCGAGGTGGAAGAACTCGGGCACACCATAGGCGTCGGAGCTGTACAGCAGTTTGCGGAACGGTGTGATCTCCAGGGCCTCCGCGAGGACCGCACCGGCCCGGGCGGGGCCGACGTGGTGGAGCGTGAGGCCCACGTCGAGATACACCCGCTCGAAGACCGCCGCGAGGTAACCGGCCTGCCGCTGGTAGGGCCAGCAGTGCAGCAGCAGGACGGGGATCGTCCCGGCGGTCAGGTGCAGCCAGTCCGTGAGATGGGCCGGGTCGGCCCGGTGCAGCCGGATGTCGTTGTCACCGAACCCGGTGTGCAGTTGGAGCGGCAGACCGAGGTCCACGGCGGTCCACAGCAGGTGCCGTACCAGGACCGGGTCGTCCAGGCGGCCGCCGCGGGCGGCCCAGTGCCGGGCGGCGCCGGTGACCTCCGCGTCCGAGGGGCGGGCCGGGTCCAGGTCGAAACCGGTGCGGTAGGCCGCCACCGACTTCACGGCCACCACGCCGGGCCGCCGCACGGCGTCCAGCGCCGCAGCGCGGAAGGCGTCCGCGTAGGCGTCCGGCTCCACCCCCGTCGCCCGCACCGACTCGGCGACGCCCTCCAGCCGCACGACCTCGTACGCGGACCCGCCCGCGGCCTCGGCGATCTCGCGTGGGGTCGTGAGCCGGTGGGGCGCGTAACCGGTGTCGACGCAGAAGACGTCCGTGCCCGAGGAGGTCAGGAAGCGCCGCTGCACCTCGCGCCGGCCGAGCTCCGAGCGCCGGGCCAGGTACTGCTCCACGGGGGCGTGCCGCGGCAGGTCCAGCAGGGGAGCGCAGTGGCGGCGCACGGCCACGCCCACCGGGCTGTCGAAGGGCGAGACGCCCGGCCACGCGTCGCCCTCCGTGAGCAGTGGCTCGAAGGCCTCCCGGCCGAGATCGGCGGCAACCGTGCCGTGGCAGTGGTGGTCGACCAGGCGCAGAGCGTCGAGCGCTTCGCGTACCGCGCCCACGTCAGTACTTCCACCGGTACGCCGCCGCCACCTGGTCGTCGTCGAGACCGGCGACGGACGCCAGCTCGCCCCGCCGTACGGCGATCACCGCGTCGGCCAGGACCGGGCCGAGGGCGGCCCGCAGCACATCGTCCTCGCGGAACTCCTCGACGGCCCGCTCCAGCGAGACCGGCAGCCGCCGTACGCCCCGGGCCGCAGCCTCCGCCTCGCCCAGCCGTGCCGGATCTCCGGTGGTCTCCTCGGGCAGGGCGGCGGACGAGGCCAGGCCGTCCAGCCCGGCGGCGATCAGGGAGCCGATCGCGAGGTAGGGGTTGGCGGCCAGGTCGACGGGCTTGACCTCGAGGTTCGCCGCCCGGTCGCGCGTGCCCGCCGTGCCGGTGACGACCCGCAGGGCGGTCTCCCGGGTCTCGCGGCCCCACGCGGTGAACACCCCGGCCCACTGGGAGGGCCTGAGCCGCAGATAGCTGGCGGGGCTCGGCGCGGTCACCGCCGTGAGACCGCGCAGGTGGGCGAGGACGCCGGCCGCGAACGACTCCGCCTCGGCCGTCATGCCGTACCGGCCCTCGCCCCCGGAGTGCAGATTGACCCCGTCGCGCCAGGCGGAGAGATGGACATGCCCGCCGTTGCCGACGCCCTGCCCCACGACGGCCGGGGCGAACGAGACGCGCAGCCCGTGCCGCTGGGCCACCGCGCGGACCGTCTGCCGCACCAGCACGCTGCGGTCGGCCGCCGCCACCGGGTCGACGGCCCCCACCGAGATCTCGAACTGCCCGGCCGCGTACTCGGGATGGACCTGTTCCACGTCGAGGCCCTGGGCCGCGCACGCCGCCAGCAGGTCGGCGGTGTAGTCGCCGAGCTCCACCTGCCGCGCGGCCCCGTACGCCGGACCGGTCGTCGCGGGCACGAACGCGTCGCCGGGCGCGTCCCCGCGGGCCACGGTCCACTCGACCTCCACGGCCGCCTTGAACGTCAGGCCGTGCCGCTCGGCCGCCCCGGTGACGACCCGGCGCAGGAACGTGCGCCCGCAGCCGGGATGCCGCTCCCCCTCCTGCGTGACCCGGTCCACCGGCGCCCACGCCCAGCCGGGCTGCCCGGCCAGCACCACGAACTCGTCCAGGTCCGGGTAGAGGCGCAGATCGCCGTCGGGGGAGCCGAGGACGTCGGTGGTGACGATGGAGTCGTTCGCCAGGAACGTGTCGAACACCGGGGACATGCCGACGCCCCAGGCCGCGGCCGAGGCGAGCCTGGCCGTCGGGACGGTCTTCACCCTGCCGATGCCCGCGGTGTCGACGTAGGACAGCACGACGCCGTGCACACCCCGCCCGGACAGCTCGCCGCTCAGCGCGGTGGCCCGCTCGACATCACCGGGACGCCCGCCGGGCACGGGGTCGGCCAGGGTCGTCATACGTCCTCCTCGACGGGACGGTCGCCGGGCGTCAGGGCTTCACGGCCACCGCGCCGTACTGCGGCACCAGCACGGCCGAGTCGGCGTCGGCACGCCACTGCCCGCACGACACCATGCCCGGCTCGAGCAGCTCCAGACCGTCGAAGAACGCGGCGATGTCCGCGCCGCTGCGGGCGGTGATCGGGGGAGTGGCGTTCTCGTTCCAGAACTTCATGGCCGGGATCTGGCCCGCGCCGCCGAGCTCGTCGTCGAAGGTCGGGTGGGTGAGGACCAGGAAGCTGCCGGAGGGGACCGCGGCCATCACGCGGCGCACGATGTCCCGGGCCTTCTCAAGGTCCAGGACGAAGTTGAGGATGCCCAGCATCATGACGGCGACTGGCCGGGTGAAGTCGAGGGTGTGCCCGGCCCGTTCGAGGATGGCGTCCGGGTCGTGCACGTCGGCGTCGATGTAGGCCGTGACGCCGTCGCGGGTGCCGGTCAGCAGAGTGCGGGCGTGCACCAGCACGATCGGGTCGTTGTCGACGTAGACGATCCGTGAGTCGGGCGCGAGCCGCTGGGCGATCTCGTGGGTGTTGTCCGCCGTCGGCAGCCCCGTGCCGACGTCGAGGAACTGCCGCACTCCGCGCTCGCCGGCCAGGAACGACACGGCACGGCCCAGGAAGTCCCGGTCCGCCCGGGCGATGTCCCGGATGATCGGGAACATGCCGGCCACGTGCTCGCCGACCCGCTGGTCGACCTCGTAGTTGTCCTTGCCGCCGATCCAGTAGTTCCACACGCGCGCGTTGTGCGCCACACCGGTGTTCAGCCTCGCCGAGCCGCTCGTCGGGGTGTGGCTCTCACTCACGTCTCTTTCCTCTCCTCGCCCGAGCGACCGACACCGGCCATCGCCGCCATTGTGCCGTTCCGATGATCACGCTGTCCCGGGAATCGGCAGACCGGCGGGGCCGTCGGGCGCGCGGCGGTGGAGAGCCGCGGACCGCGTTACTCGACCTCGCCGGGGTTCGGGGAGGGCGTCTTGCCGGCCAGCACGTCTTCCAGGCGCTGGGTGCCGAGCCGCGCCGCCTGCTCGACGGAGTCGCTCTCGCCCCCGGCGAGCCCGCCCGCCGTGACGGTGATCGCGTCGTCTCCGACGCGTACGGCGGCGACGTCCAGGGTCAGCGTGGCCTCCGTGCCCCCGGTCCTGC
This sequence comes from Streptomyces sp. DG1A-41, assembly GCF_037055355.1. Classification (GTDB taxonomy): domain Bacteria; phylum Actinomycetota; class Actinomycetes; order Streptomycetales; family Streptomycetaceae; genus Streptomyces. Next base: position 8,180,228 of record NZ_CP146350.1, read on the forward strand.
CCCGCACCGTCACGCGCAGGCCCGCACGGGCGTCGCCCACGCCGGGCAGCGAGGTCTCGACGACCTGGACGGTGCGCTGTTCACCGTCGTCGGTGACGGTGAACTGGTCGCACTTCTCCGGCAGGTTCGCCATCCAGTTCAAGGAGTCCTGCGGGTCGGTCCGTTCGTAGGAGGCGACCTGGTACAGCATGCGCGAGTCGCCCTGCTCGAAGCCGCGCAGCTCGGACGGTCCGGACGGCCTGCCCAGCAGATCGTCGTCGAAGAGGGAGTCGAGGAGCCGTTGGCAGTCGGCGGCCTGGGCCTTGGCGGTGAGGAAGGCGGAGACGTCGACCGTGCCGATGAGCAGGCTGTCGTGCCAGTTCTCCGCCTCCGTGTCCTTGACCTGGGTCCAGTCGTCCTCGATGTCCGCCTCGGTGATCAGCGCGGTGCGGGCGCGGTCCGCGGTGAGGGTGGTGGTGGGAGAGGGGGTCTGCCGCTCCCCGGCGACCTGTGACGCGGCGACGCCCGAGATCCGCGAACCGTCTTCGTCGCCGTCGTCCGAGCAGGCGGCGGTGGTCAGCAGCGTGCCTGCCGCCAGGGCGCAGGAGAGAACGCGGACGAGCCGGTACGGACGACGGGTCATCGGGAGTGCCTCCTGAGAACGTGACGCGTGTCCTCAGGGCACCACCGGCACCGACGGCCCACCACCGGCATCGGACCGTTCGGGTGAGCGTCACCCGAGACGCCTCACGCTCCGGCCCGGGCGTGCCCGTTCTGCCAGGCCCAGGCCGCGATCTCGACGCGGTTCCGGGCGGCCAGTTTGAGCTGCACGCTGGACGGGTGCGTCGTGCCGTGGAGAGGGAGACGTACAGTTCGGCCGCGATCTCGGCGTTGGTCCGGCCGAGGGCGACCAGGGTGAGTGGCCCCCGAAAGCGGGGCCGATGGGGCCGGTGCCGCCGGCCGCCGGCGCGGTGACTGCTTGAGCAGCCGGACCGTGACCGACGGGGAGACCAGCGAATCGCCCGCGGCGGCGGCCCCGGGGCCGCCCACGGCGGCGGCTTCGGCCTCGTCGGCCTGAGGGAACGCCTGACGGCGCTGGGCGGCGAACTGCGCGCGGGGCCGCGGGCGGGGGTGGGGTGGCAGGTGACGGCGACGTTCCCGGTGGGCAAGGGCTGAGGTGTCCGAGACGGGCCGGCCCCCTTGGCTCTGGCGTGGCACACCGCCCGGGCTGTTCAATGTAGCTGCACACCCGCCGCTCGTGAGAGGAGCCGCCCGTGTCCCCCGCCGTCGTGCCGCCCGTCGGGGCGCGTATCCGGCAGGCGCGTCTGGAGCGTGGGGTGAGCCTGCGTGCGCTCGCACGGGAAGTGGGTGTGTCGGCGAGTCTCGTGTCGCAGATCGAGACCGGGAAGAGCCAGCCGTCCGTCAGCACGCTGTACGCGATCACGACGGCCCTGGGCCTCTCCGTCGAGTCCCTCTTCGACGCCCGGGCCTCCTCGCCGATGACCGGCGTGAACCCGCCCGGCACCGTCCCGCACGCCGTCGCCGCCCTCTCCGCCCTCGCCGCCGACCCGAGGCGGCGGATCGGCCCGCTGGTCGGCGCGGGTGAGCGCGAGACCCTGGAGCTGGACTCGGGCGTCGTATGGGAGCGTCTCGGCCGGGTGCCGGGCGCGGATGTCGACTTCCTGCTGGTGACCTACCGGCCCGGCGGCTCCTCCTCCGGCTCCGGCGGCCTGATGCGGCACGCCGGCACCGAATACGGCTATCTGACCTCCGGCGAACTGATCCTCACCCTCGGTTTCGACGAGTACACCGTGCGCCCGGGCGACGCCGTCTGCTTTGAGTCGACGACCCCCCACCGCTACCGCAACGATGGAGAGGTACCGGCTGTGGGTGTCTGGTTCGTGTCCGCCGGTGTTCAGTGACACTTGACACCCATAGGACCCGGGCGTTCACTCCGAAGTGGGGGTGGTCGCCATGGCGATCCGCACATACGGGCCCAACGCCGTCGACTGGGAAGAGCGCATCGACCTGGACCGGCTGCGCGGACAGCGGCTGGCCCGGCTGCGCGAGTTCCTGAACCGCTCCGAGCTGGGCGCGGTGCTCAGCTTCGACTTCGCCAACATCCGCTACATGACCGCTACGCACATCGGCACCTGGGCGATGGACAAGCTGATCCGCTTCGCCCTGCTGGTGCGCGACGGCGAACCGGTCGTCTGGGACTTCGGCTCCGCCGCCCGCCACCACCAGCTGTACAACCCGTGGCTCGACTACAGCGACGGCAAGGGCGGCCCGCCCACCGGCGCCCGCGCCGGCATCTCCACCCTGCGCGGGGCCTTCCACCCGGACGCGGGCATCGCCGAGGACGTCGCCGCCAAGATCGCCGCCGAGCTGCGCGACCACGGGCTGGCGAACGAACCGCTCGGCGTCGACGTCGCCGAGATGCCGGTCCTCGCCGCCCTGCGCGCCGAGGGCATCGACGTCGTCGACGGACAGCAGGTCTTCCTGGAGGCCCGCCGGATCAAGACCGGCGACGAGATCGCCCTGCTCACCCAGGCCTGTGCCATGGTCGACGCGGCCTACGAGGAGCTGTACGGCCATCTGCGCCCGGGCGTGCGCGAGAACGAGTGCGTCGGCGTCGTGGCCAAGGTCCTGTACGACCTCGGCAGCGAGTACGTCGAGGGCGTCAACGCCATCTCGGGCGAGCGGTGCTCACCGCATCCGCACGTCTACAGCGACCGCTTGATCCGCCCCGGCGACCCGGCCTTCTTCGACATCCTGCACAGCCACCTCGGCTACCGCACCTGCTACTACCGCACGTTCGCCGTGGGCAGCGCCTCCCGTGCGCAACGGGACGCCTATGTGCGCTGCCGTGAGTACATGGACCGGGCGATCGCGCTCGTCAGGCCGGGCGCGACCACCGCCGACATCGTGCGGGTGTGGCCGCGCGCGGAGGAGTTCGGCTTCGCCGACGAGACCGCCGCCTTCGCCCTCCAGTACGGGCACGGCGTAGGCCTGTCGATCTGGGAGAAGCCGATCTTCAGCCGTCTGGTCTCCCTCGACCATCCCGAAGTCCTTCACGAGGGCATGGTGTTCGCCCTGGAGACGTACTGGCCGGCCGCCGACGGCTGGTCCGCCGCCCGGATCGAGGAGGAGCTCGTCGTCACCGCCGACGGCTGCGAGGTCATCACCAAGTTCCCCGCCGAGGAACTGCTGGTGGCCGGGCGCAAGTACTGGACGGTGGGCGGCGAGCTGAACACCCGCCGGGAGGCGCAGTCCCATCTCAACACCTCGCGTGGCGACGGGGCGAGCTGATGGACGCCGCCGGACTCCTCGCCTGCTACGAGCGGATGGCCGTCATCCGCCGTACGGAGAAGGCCGCCCACGACCTGTTCCTCCAGGGGCTGGTGAAGGGCACCACGCATCTCGCCGCCGGGCAGGAGGCGATCGCCGTGGGTGCGAGCGCCGCGCTGCGCTCGGACGACTACGTGTTCGCCACCTATAGAGGTCACCACCATGCCCTCGCCCGGGGCGCCACCCCCGAGGAGTGCCTCGCCGAGCTGATGAGCCGGGCGACCGGGCTGTGCAAGGCCAAGGGCGGCTCCATGCACCTGACCAAGGCGGCCACCGGCATGCTCGGTTCGTACGCCATCGTCGGTTCCCATCTCCCGATGGCGGTCGGCGCGGCCTGGTCGGCCCGGCTGCGCGGCACGGACCAGCTCGCGGTCGCCTTCTTCGGCGACGGCGCGACCAACATCGGCGCCTTCCACGAGTCGCTCAACCTGGCCGCCGTGTGGAAGCTGCCGGTGCTGTTCGTGTGCGAGAACAACCTGTACATGGAGTACACGCCGATCGCCGAGGTCACGGCGGTGGCCCGGCCCGCCGCCGACCGGGCGCCCGCCCACGGGATACCGGGCGAGGTCGTCGACGGCAACGACGTCGTGGCCGTCGAGGAGGCGGTGGCGCGGCTCGCGCGCCGGGCCCGGGCCGGAGGCGGGCCCGCCGTGCTGGAGGCCGAGACCTACCGGCACTTCGGGCACAGCCGCGCCGACCCGGCGAGCTACCGCCCGGCCGAGGAGGTCGAACGGTGGCTGAAGCACGACCCGTTGGACCTCGCACGGGGCCGGCTCGCCGAGCTGGGGGTCGGCACGGAGGCGGTCGCGGAGGCGGACGAGCGGGCCCGGGCCCTCGTGGAGCGGGCCGTGGAGGCGGCGAAGGCGGGGCCGCCGCCCGATCCGCGGGAGGCACTGACCGACGTGTGGGCGGACGGAGGTGCCGCATGGCGGACGTGATCACCTACCGGGAGGCGGTCGCCGAGGGCATCGCGCGCGAGATGCGCCGGGACACGACGGTCGTCTGCCTCGGCGAGGACATCGCCGCGGCCGGCGGTGTGTTCAAGACGACCGTGGGTCTGCGAGCGGAGTTCGGGCCCGAGCGGGTGTGGGACACGCCCATATCCGAACAGGCCATCGTGGGTGCGGCGATGGGCGCCGCGATGACCGGGATGCGGCCCGTCGCGGAGATCATGTTCTCCGACTTCCTGGCCTGCTGCTGGGACTACCTCGCCAACGAGATCCCGAAGGTCCGCTACATGACCGGCGGCCAGGTGACGGTGCCCCTCGTCGTGCGCACCGCCAACGGCGGCGGCCTCGGCTTCGGCGCCCAGCACTCGCAGGCCACCGAGAACTGGGCACTGACCGTCCCGGGCCTGAAGATCGCGGCACCGGCCACACCCTCCGACGTCATCGGCATGATGGCGGCGGCGATCCGCAGCGACGACCCCGTGGTCTTCTTCGAGCACAAGGCCCTCCTGGCCACCAAGGGGGCTCCGCCACCGCCCGGTCACGTCGTCGAGCTGGGCCGGGCCGCCGTCGTACGCGAGGGCACCGACGTCACGCTCGTCGCGCTCGCCTCCACGGTGCCCTTGGCGCTGAAGGCAGCCGACGTGCTGTCGGGGGAGGGGACCGAGGTGGAGGTGATCGACCTGCGCTGCCTGGTCCCGCTGGACGCCGCGGCCGTCCTCGGCTCACTGCGCAGGACCTCGCGGCTCGTCACCGTCGAGGAGAACCCGTACCAGGGCGGCTGGGGCGCCACCGTCGTCTCGATCGTCGCCGACGAGGGCTTCGGCCTGCTGGACGCGCCCGTGCGGCGGGTGGCGGGGGAGTGCGTCCCGCTGCCGTTCGCCGACGCACTGGAGGAACAGGTCATCCCCACCGTCGACAGGGTCGTCACGGCGGTCCGCCAACTCGCCGCCTATTGAGCCGCCCGCCCACCCACGCACCGAAGACCCCATGGAGGAAGCGCGATGACCACAAGAACACTGCTGCGCTCCGGTCACGTGATCTCGATGGACCCCGCCATCGGGGATCTGCCCCAGGGGGACGTCCTCGTCGAGGACGGCAGGATCGTGGCCGTACAGCCCGAGATCAGCGCCGGCGCCGAGGTCCTCGACATGACCGGCCGCATCGTGATCCCCGGCTTCGTCGACACCCACCGCCACACCTGGGAGGCGCCGATCCGGGGCGTCGCACCCGACGCCACCCTCGACGACTACTTCGTCGACATCCTCGACACCTTCGCACCCCTGTACACCCCGGAGGACGTCTACGCGGCCAACCTCGCGGGCGCGCTGGAATGCCTCAACGCCGGTATCACCACGCTCGTCGACTGGTCGCACATCAACAACACCCCGGATCACCCGGACGCCGCGATCCAGGGCCTGGCCGAGTCCGGCATCCGGGCGCAGTACGCGTACGGCAGCGCCAACACCTCCCTCGCCGACTACTGGTTCGAGAGCAAGATCGCGATACCGGCCGACGACGTCCGGCGGATCCGCGCCCGGCACTTCGCGTCCGACGACGGCCTGCTGACCATGGCCCTCGCCACCCGCGGACCCGGCTTCTGCGTCAACGACGTCGTCGCCTCCGAGTGGGCCCTCGCCCGGGAACTCGGTATCCCGATCACCGTGCACGTGGCCATGGGGCGGCTGGCCGGGCGCTTCGGCATGGTCAAGCAGCTCCACGGCATGGGGCTCCTCGGCCCGGACACCACCTACGTCCACTGCTGCTACCTCAGCGAGGAGGAGTGGCGGATGGTCGCCGACAGCGGCGGCACGGTGTCCATCGCGCCGCAGGTGGAGATCCAGATGGGGCACGGCTGGCCGCCCGTGATGCAGGCGATCGAACACGGTCTGCGGCCGTCGCTCAGCATCGACGTCGTCACCACCGTGCCCGGCGACATGTTCACCCAGATCCGCGCGGCCTTCGGCGCCGAACGCGCCCGCGTCAACGCCGACTGCTGGCAGGCCAACATGCCGGCCCCCAGCACCATGCTGACAGCACGTCAGATGCTGGAGATCGCCACCGTCAACGGTGCCCATGTCGCGGGCCTGGAGGACCGTACCGGCTCCCTGACCCCCGGCAAGCGCGCCGACATCGTCGCGATCGACGCCACCGCGCTGAACGTCGCGCCCGTGCACGACGCGGCGGCCGCGGTGACCCTGTGCGCGGACGTGTCCAACGTGGACACCGTCCTCGTCGACGGCGTTATCCACAAGCGCGACGGCAGGTTGCTCGCCGACACCGGACGTGCCCTGCGGCTCGTCTCGGAGGCCCGGGACCGGCTCCTCGCGGCGAAGGAGGCCAAGGAGCCCAAGGGGGAGAAGGCCACGGCATGACCAATCACCTGGTGCGCCGCGCGGCCGAGCCGCCCGAGCCGCCGTACGACGCCCTGGGCCACCGGCGGCGGACTCTGGTCGGCGAGGACGACGGCAGTGTGCACACCGGCTTCGGCCTGTGCGAACTGCGACCGGACGGCCGTGTGCCCGCCCGTGTGCACTCGTACGAGGAGAGCTTCCACGTCCTCGACGGGGCCGTGATCCTCGACGTGCCCGAGGGCTCGTACCGGCTCCAGGAGGGGGACTACGGCCTGCTGCCGATCGGCGTTCCGCACGCCTGGCGCGGCGCCGGGGACACCGGCGGCCGCTGGGCGGACATGCTCGCCCCCGTGCCGCGGGCCCGCTACGGGTACGACACCCAGACGGTGCCGGACCTGCCCGCTCGCGACCCCGTCCGGATCGACGTCCGCGACCCGCGCACCCGCTCCTTCGGTCACTTCGAACCCGACCAGATGGACCCCGGCAAGCAGTCCCAGGACCTGCTGGCCGTCACGGCGAGCATGCGCACCGCGCTGCTGGTCTACAGCGGCATCACGGTGAAGATGATGGTCGACAGCGACCTGGGCGCGGTCGGCTCGACGATGTTCATGGTGCAGTACGCGCCCGACGGCGTCATCGGCACCCACGACCACCCCTTCGAGGAGACGTATCTGATCCTGGAGGGCGTGGCCGAGACCACCCTCGACGGCGAGCGGTACCGGCTGGAGCCCGGGGACCTCGCGTGGGCGGGCGCCGGCTGTGTGCATGGGTTCGTGAACGCTGGGCAGGGGCCCCTGCGATGGCTGGAGACGCAGGCGCCGCAGCCACCGGCTCGGCACTCGTACCGGTTCACCAGGGACTGGGACTATCTGCGCCAGGTGCTTGAGGAGGGGTCATGAGCAGCGTCCTCGTCGTCGGCGGCACGTCGGGCATCGGCCTCGCGTTCGCCCGCGCCCGCGCCGAGCTGGGAGACGAGGTGGTTCTGACCGGCCGCGACGCCCACCGCGCCGACCTCATCGCCAAGGAGTTCGGCGCCCGGGGCATCGCCCTCGACCTGGGGCGGCCGCTGGAGATCGCGGCGGCGCTGGCCGACGTCGGACGCGTCGACCATCTGGTGCTCGCGGCGGTCTCCCGGGACGACAACAAGGTGAGCGAGTACGACATCGACGCCGCCCTGCGGCTGGTCACCCTCAAGCTCGTCGGTTACACCGAGGTCGTGCACACGCTGCGGACCCGGCTGCACGACGACAGCGCCATCGTGCTCTTCGGCGGACAGGCCAGGGAACGCCCCTACCCCGGGGCGACGACGGTGGCGACGGTCAACGCGGGCGTGCGGGGCCTGATGAACTCCCTCGCCGTCGAACTCGCTCCCGTCCGGGTCAATGTCGTGCACCCCGGCGTCGTCGGCGACAGCCCGTACTGGCAGGCCAAACCGGAGAAGGTGCTCGACGTGCTGCGCACCGAGACGCCCACCGGGCGGCTCTCCACGATGGCGGACGTGGTGGACGCGGTCGGCTTCCTGCTGCGCAACCGGTCGGTCAACGCGGTGGAACTGCCCGTGGACGGGGGCTGGTTGCTGGGGTGAGTGCCGGGTCCGGGAGGGTGACCCGGCAGTGCCGGGCCGGGAACGGTCACCCGGCCCGTCGCAGCGTGTCCTCGGCCACGTCCTTGTCCACCGCCGCCCGCACCAGCGCCGCGGCGAGAACGGCCGGGTCGGTCCGCCCGGCCAGCTCGGTGAGACGGTCCGGGTCCTTCGGCAGGTTCAGCCGCTCGGCTCCTTGGAGGGCCTTGGCGTCGAGGTAGGGGGCGAACTCCGGCCACACACCCTGTGCCTCGCGCGGAAAGATGTCGGCACCGGCCGGGCCCATCCCGGGGAACTCCTGGAGCAGATGGCGCAGTTCGGACACCTTGCCGTCGGCCTCCCGGCGCAGTCGCCGCAGGTCCCCGCTCCACCGCTCGGTCACCAGCTCGGCGGCTTCGCCGAGTTGGGTCGCCGTGCGCTCGTCGTAGCGCCGGTAGCCGCCCCGGCCGAGCGCGTCCACCCGCTCCTGCCAGTCGGCCTCCGCCATGCGGCACGGGTCGCGCAGCCCCGCCTCGTGCAGGGCACGGGCGGTGGCCAGCGCGATCGAGGCGCGGATACGGGCACTGAGCAGATGGGCCAGCACCAGCAGCCGGTACAGGGGCTGCGGGGTGTCCCTCAGCCGGATGCCCGCCTCCTCCGCGTACGTCCGGCCGTGCGCGTCGAGGAGTTCGCGCACGACACGCTGCTGCCGGTCCACGGCTCCTACCCCTTGAGCGGATCGTGGCCGACCGTCATCAGCCGGCGCCGGCGGCGCGTGTCCTCGGCCGTCACCTCGGGCTCCGGCTCGTTCTCCACGTCCACCTGCGAGGTGACCGTGTCCACGACCTTCCGCATCACCCGCAGGTCGTCCTCGGTCAGGTCGGTGCGCCGCTTCTGGAGGATCGCCAGGACGTGCTGCCCGGTCTGCGTACCCGCCTGATCGGGCAGCGGCTCCGCGTCCTCGTCGGCGTCCCGCATCCGCAGCCAGGCCGCGAGCTCCTGCGAGGTCATGTTCACCACGCGGTGGAAGTCCTCCCACAGCGCGTCGAGTTCAAGGGCGTCGGTCATCACATGCCCCTTCCGTACGTACGTGCGCGCCGGTCAGCCCTCACGGGGGAAGTTCTCGGCGTCGAACATCCACCGCTGCTTCTCCAGCTCGGCGGTGATGCTGATCAGCAGGTCCTGGGTGACCAGGTCGGCCTTCTCGGTCGCGTCGATGCGCCCGCGCAGCCGGCCGATGGCGTCCTGGAGGGACTCCACCATCACCTGCACGGCGTCCGAGTCGCGCACCCAGCCCTCCTTGGGGGCGGGCAGCGTGAAGGCCTTGGCGATGGTCTCGGGCCGGCCGTCCGGCGGGACGCCGAGCGCCGCGGACCGCTCCGCCACCGTGTCGGCGAAGTTCCGCGCGGCCGAGACGACCTCGTCGAGCTGGAGGTGGATCGACCGGAACCGCGGTCCGACGATGTTCCAGTGCGCCTGCTTCCCGATCAGCGAGAGCCCGAGCAGATCCACCAGGGTGTCCTGGAGTGCCTCGCACGAGACCCGGCGGGCCTCCTCGGGCAGTGTGCTCCGCACAGCCGTCATAGGGCGCTTCTCCTTCTCGCGTCGTTCCTCGTGGTCCGGAGCAGTGCGTCGCGCTCCTCCTCGCAGGTCCCGCCCCACACGCCCGAGGCCTGGCCGTTGCTCAGCGCGTAGCTCAGGCACTCGTCGGTCACCGGGCAGCGCGCGCAGATCCGCTTCGCGGTCGCGACGTCCCGCAGGGCCGGACCTGCCGTGCCCACGGGGAAGAACAACTCGGGGTCCTCGTCCACACAGGCGGCGCTCCGCAACCACTCCATGAACGCGCGGGTGCCCAGGGCGCACTGGTGCAAACGCGAGGTGTGACGGGCGCGGCCGGTCCCGGAACGGCGACCTGGCCTGCGACAACGCCCTCCTGGACCCCCGGGACCCGCAGAAACCTTCTCAGGCGGCGGCCGAGGGTCTAATATTCGAAACTAGCGGTGCTAATTAATTTGCGGTGTGTGAGGAGTCCTCTCGTGCGTCCCGTCCACTTCGCGGCCGCCCGCCGCACCCCCATCGGCAAGCTGCGCGGCTCCCTCTCCCCGGTACGGCCCGACGACCTCGCCGCCACCGTCGTCCGCGCCCTGGTCGGCGACGTGCCCGCGCTGGAGGCGGCCCGGATCGACGACGTCTACTGGGGCGCCGCCAACCAGGCCGGCGAGGACAACCGCAACGTCGCCCGCATGGCCGCACTGCTCGCCGGCCTCCCCGAGTCCGTGCCCGGAGCCACCGTCAACCGCCTCTGTGCCTCCGGCCTGGAGGCCGTGACCACGGCAGCCCGCACCATCGCCGCCGGCGAGGCCGACATCGTGATCGCGGGCGGCTCCGAGTCGATGAGCCGAGCCCCCTTCGTCCTGCCCCGCCCCGACGAGGCCCTGCCGCACCGCATCGAGACCGCCGACACCCGCCTCGGCTGGCGCCTGGTCAACCCCGCGATGCGGGACCTGCACGGTCTGCTCTCCATGGGAGAGACGGCGGAGGAGGTCGCCGCGCGCTACGGCATCCCGCGCGAACGCCAGGACGAATTCGCCCTGCGCAGCCACCGACGCGCCTCCCTCGCCCGAAAGAACGGCCACTTCGACGACGAACTCCTGCCCGTGGAACGCCCCGACGGGGTGGTCGTCGACACCGACGAGTGCGTCCGCGAGGACACCTCGTACGAGAAGCTGTCCCGGCTGAAGCCGGTTTTCCGGGACGGCGGCACGGTCACCGCGGGCAACGCCTCCCCGATGAACGACGGCGCCGCGGGCCTCCTCCTGGTCAGCGAGGACGCCCTGCACGAGCTGGGCCTGGAGTCCCTGGGCCGCTACGTCGCCGGAGCCTCGGCGGGCGTCCACCCCGACGTCATGGGCATCGGCCCGGTCCCCGCCACCCGCAAGGCACTGACCCGGGCCGGCTGGACCATCGGGGACCTGGAGGAGGCCGAGTTCAACGAGGCCTTCGCGGCCCAGGCCCTGGCCTGCGTGGACCAGCTCGGCATCGACCCCGACCTGGTCAACCCCAGCGGCGGAGCCATCGCCCTAGGCCACCCCCTGGGCTGCTCGGGCGCCCGCATCCTGACGACGCTGCTCCACCGGATGCGGCGCACGGGGGCGGGGCGGGGTCTGGCGACGATGTGTGTCGGGGTGGGGCAGGGCAGCGCGCTGCTGGTGGAACGGGCGTAGCCGCCCGGACGGGGTCAGCCGGCGAGCGCGATCGGTCCGAGACCGGTGGGCAGCAGGCGCACGGCCAGCGCCACGGCCTCCTGCGCCGTGGTGAACAGGCCGAGGTCCGCAGTGATGAAGCCCCGGTTCACTGCGTACATGCCGTCGCTGCCCGCGGTCAGGCACGGCCCGACGGTGGTCAGGCCCGGCCGGGTGGTGGTCGAGAAGCGCAGCGCCCAGTGACTCGTGAACGGGTAGAGGGCGCGCAGCGCCGGCTCGGCGTACGCCGCCTCGACCAGGGCCTGGCACGTCTTCTACCAGGCGTACTCCGGTTCGCTCGCCTCCTGGCGCATGCCCTGCCACTCGGATTCCGTCAGACGCGCGGGATCGTGGTCGGACACATCGAACCGGCCGGTCAGGCGCACGGAAGGCGCCGCCCGGCGGATGTCTTCCAGCGCCGCCCCGTCGTGCCACGCCCGGACCGCCCTGGCCACCTCCGCAAGGTCGTCCGTCCTGCCGTTGACAAGGGGCATGCCCTGGAACTGTTCCGCGCCCCGGACCGACCACCGCCTTTCGTGCGACCATGCGCAGATCCGCAGCGGCTCGCGGTGGGGCAGGGTGCCGGCAACCGTCGCGTGGAGCAGCGGAGCGGAACCCGGTGAGGTGACCGGGACGGCGCCGAGGCAGCCTTCCGCTTCAGCCTGGAGCGCTGTGGCGAGGCTGCCGTGAGCTGCGACATCGGGGTACAGAACGGCGGCATCAGGAGGAGTGGCCACGGCGTCGATTGTGCCCGACCGGCGAGACGGCCCTGCGAGCACCGGTTCGTTGCACATAGCATCGGTGTTCGCATGAACACCATGACGCTCTGGCACATCACCGGCTGGGAGTTCGCCGCGCTCGCCTTCGCGGCCCTGCTCGTCGGCTTCTCGAAGACCGCCGTGAGCGGGGCCAACACGGTCAGCCTCGCCCTCTTCGCCGCGGTGCTGCCCGCCCGCGCCTCCACCGGCGTGCTGCTGCCGATCCTGATCGCCGGGGACCTGCTCGCCGTGGCCACCTACCGGCGGCACGCCCACTGGCCCACCCTGTGGCGGCTGTTCCCGGCGGTCGCCGCGGGCGTCGTCGTCGGCACGGTGTTCCTGATGTGGGCGGACGACGCGATCGTACGGACCTCGATCGGCGCGATCCTGCTGCTGATGGCCGCGGTGACGATCTGGCGCAGGCGTACGGCGGACGCGGAGCAGGAGCCGGAGTCGGTCACCACCCGGGCGGGCCGGATCAAGGCCCGCTCCTACGGCGTCCTCGGTGGCTTCACCACCATGGTCGCCAACGCGGGCGGCCCGGTGATGTCGATGTACCTGCTGTCCGCGGGCTTCCGCAAGCTCGGCTTCCTCGGCACGTCGGCCTTCTTCTTCCTGATCGTCAACGTCTCCAAGCTGCCCTTCAGCGCCGGCCTCGGCCTGATCGACGGCCGCTCCCTGCTCCTCGACCTGGCGCTCGTGGTGTTCGTCGTGCCCGGCGCGATCTTCGGTAAGTGGGCGGTCGACAAGATCAACCAGCGGCTGTTCGAACAGTTGGTGATCGCGGCGACGGTCGTGGGCGGCCTGCAACTACTGCTGCGCTGAACCCCGCAGCAGCGCCGGAAGGTCCGCGAAGGAGTCGATCACATGGTCGGGCCTGCCGTCGGCGGCCCGGAGCGCCTCCGGCTGGAACTTGCCGGTCCGGACGAGGACCCCGGTGACACGGGCCGGCTGCGCCCCGAGCACGTCGGACTCGACGTCGTCGCCCACCATCACGGCCTCGTCCGCGCCGGCGCCCACCCGGGCGAGCGCCGCCTCGAAGAACGCCCGGGCCGGTTTCCCGGTGATCTCGGCCTCCACCCGGGCCGCCTGCTCCAGCCCGGCCAGGAACGCGCCGGAGTCCAGCCGTATCCCTTCGGCCGTACGCCAGTACAGATGGCGGCGCATGGCCACCAGCCGGGTCCCGCGCCGGAGATACCCGAAGGCCCGGTCCAGCGCCAGTCCCCGACGGGCCGCGCAGTCGGCGGCCCGGTCCCGCTCCGGGTCACGGGCCTCGACGACCCGGCACGACGTCCGGTCCGGCATTGCGCGTCGAGCATGTCCCGCCGCAGCCACGTCAGGTCGGCCTTCACTCACCCTTGTCCAGGACGAAGAACACGTCCGTGTCCGCGGCGCCCTGACCGCTTGGAGGGGCAGCTGTCGGGGTCGCCCGCGCCGATACCGATGACATGACCTTCCGCACCCGCCGAGTCTGCCGCACACCACTGACAACGTTCCGGCGCGTCCCGGGTCAACGCGGTGCGTCCGCTCCCCGCAGCCGGGGCGCCCGCGCTCCCGCGTCCACGGCCCGGCCGCTGTCCTCCACGTCCTGAGCCAGCTCCCGGGCCCAGGCGGAGACTCCCGCGACATCGATCCCGTACGGCCGTGACCGCCCCGAGTCCGACACCCACGCCCCGGCCGCCCCGGCGCCGCGCCGCAACAGTCGCACGCCGCCCGTGAGATTCCCCCGGGCGGCGTGCGTGAGCCCCACGGCCAGCTGGGCGAGTCCGCGCCACAGCTCTCGCTCCTCCTCGGGCCCCGACTTCCAGGCGTCCTCGAAGACCTCGTGCGCGTGGAACGGTTTCCCCTCGTCCAGCAGCCGCTGCGCCTCGGCGACGGTCTCCTCCGGGGTGCGGACGACGCCCTCGGGCTGTCGGGGCACACCGTCCTCGCCGTACGGCAGGGGGCGCCCGAGCCCGTCCCGCGGCCGGGCGTTCCTCGCCCGCCCCTCACCGTCGCGGTCCCGCTCCCCGGCCGGCCGGCCGTCGGACGTGCTGCCCGCGCTTCCCGTACTCCCTGTACTGCCCATACGCCGATTGTCCCGCGCCACTGCCCCTTTTCGGCACGGCCCAGGGTGTGGGGTAGAGTGCTGTTCGCGCGCTCACGCGGTTTCGCCGCGCGTGAGCGCACCGGGACGTGGCGCAGCTTGGTAGCGCACTTGACTGGGGGTCAAGGGGTCGCAGGTTCAAATCCTGTCGTCCCGACGGTGTGGAAGGCCTCCGCAGGCAACTGCCTGCGGGGGCCTTTTCCTGTGGGTCGGTGGCGAAAGTGATCATGGCAACCGGTGTCCGTAGAGCCAGTCCAGCCGGCGGTGGCACCGGCGGGGAGCCAGTTTCCCGAGGAGCCACAGGGGGAGGTAGGCGAAGCTGGTTCCCTGGTGGAACCGCTGCCCGTTCCGGCGTGATCCGGCCTGGACGCGTGCGGTGCGCTCTCGCCGCGTCGCGGAGTAGGAGAGCAGCGCCCGGGGCACGTCGTCGGTGGCCTTGAGCCGGTGGGCGAGAACCCGTGCGTCCTCGATGGCCATGGTGGCGCCCTGGGCCAGGTACGGCAGCATGGGATGGCACGCGTCACCGAGGAGCGCGACGCGTCCGTCGGTCCAGGTTTCGAGGGGCTCGCGGTCGAACAACGCCCAGCGGTAGTGTGCGTCCGCCCCCCCGCATGGTGGTGGTGACCGTGGGGTACCAGCCCTCGGAATCGGCCGGCGCGTCCTGTCGTGTGCCGCGCTCGGTCCAGGACTCTCCCCGCCACTCGTCGCGCTCCACGACCGCCACGAGACTGGCCAGTGCCCCGCCCCGCAGTCGGTAGGTGATCGCGTGACGCCGGTCGCCCACCCAGAGGCACGCGGTGGGCGGGGGCACGTCACGCCCCAGACGCTCTACCGGGACGGTGACCCGCCAGGCGACATGGCCGGTGAACCGGGGCTCGCCCGCCCCCGGCATCTGACTGCGGATCCCCGAGTGGATGCCGTCGGCGCCGACGAGCAGGCTGCCGCTGACGCGCCGGCCCGAGTCGAACAGTGCCGTGACCTCCTCGGGGCTCTGCTCGTAGCTCTTCACCGCCGACCCGGTGTGGATCGTGACGTCCAGGCCGCCGCCGGCCGTCCCGGTGAGGAGGGCGTCGATCAGGTCCGCACGGTGGACGTGCAGATAGGGGGCGCCCCACCGCCGTACGGCGGTCTCGGCGAGTTCGATGCGGAACACGTGCCGACCGGAACGGCCGAGTCGCATTTCGACGGCCTCCGGACGGAACGTCCTGGGCAGCAGGTCGTCCAGCACGCCGAGGGACCTCAGCACGCGTCCCCGTTCGGGCTGAGCCGGATGCCCGCGCCGATCTCCCCGATGGCCGCCGCCTGCTCCAGCACGGTCACGCGCCACCCGGTACGGCCGAGGGCGAGCGCGGTGGCCAGTCCGCCGATACCGGCGCCGACGACGAGCGCGTGCCGGGTGCTCCGGCCGGTTTCCATGGGTCCTCCCCCGTGAGGCGAATCGGAGCGCCGTGGCCCACGGAGCCTGCCCGCAGGAGCCGCGACACCGGCCTCCCACTGTCTCCCCGCTCACCGGGCGACGGGCAGTCGCAGACGCGTCACCTTCCCGTGTCCCACACCCGTGTCGATCCGGAACGGGCGGCACCGGGCGGGCCCGGATGGTAGAAGCGGGCATGACCACTTCGCCCTACTCCTCCCGCCCGGCCGGTGAAAGATGACCGCCGGTATCGACACCCCCGACCGCAGGGGCCGCACCGGACTCGACCGGACCGGCCGGGACCTGACCGGCAACCCCCGCGTCAAAGTGCGGGACGTGAGGCTTCTGTCCAGCCACTGGTACGTCGAGCGGACCACGACCTTCGACTTCCGGCACGCCGACGGCACCTGGAGCACCCAGGAACGCGAGACGCACGACCGCGGCAACGGGGCCACCATGCTGCTGTACGACACCGCACGCGAAACCGTGCTGCTCACCCGTCAGTTCCGCTTTCCCGTGTACGTCAACGGGCACCCCGACGGCATGCTCGTGGAGACACCGGGCGGCCTGCTCGACGACGATGACGAGCACCCGGAGATCGCGGTGCGGCGCGAGGTCGTGGAGGAGACCGGCCACACCATCGGCGAGATCCGGCACGTCTTCGACGTCTACATGAGCCCCGGCTCGGTCACCGAACGCGTCAGCTTCTACGCCGCCGCCTACGGCCCGTCGACCCACACCCACGAGGGGGGCGGCCTGGGCGAGGAGGGCGAGGACATCGAGATCCTCGAACTGCCCTTCCGGCGGGCCCTGGAGATGATCCGCACCGGAGAGATCGCCGACGCCAAGACCATCATGCTGCTTCAGTGGGCGGCGCTGGAGGGGCCGTTCGCCAACTGACTCGCCCGGCCCTTGACTTGCAGTGCGCTTCAAGACGAAGACTCCCGTTCGTGCCCCGAATCCCGGGGCGCGCACGGGAGGAGCAGCCATGAAGTACCGCACTATCGGCACGGATCCGCAGACCCGCCGCGAGGTGAGCGTGCTCGCGCTCGGCGCGATGCTGTTCGGCTCGGTGACGGACGAGAAGACGTCCTTCGCCGTGCTCGACCGCTACGTCGAGGCCGGCGGCACCTTCATCGACACGTCCGACAACTACGCCTTCTGGGTCGACGGCGGCCAGGGCGGCCAGAGCGAGGAACTGCTCGGCCGCTGGCGGCGCAGCCGGGGCATCGGCGACGAGATCGTCATCGCGACCAAGCTCGGCGCCCGCCCGCTGGCCCCGGGGACCAGCTACGTCGACAACGCGGAGGGCCTGTCCGCGAAGGTGATCCGCGAGTCGGCCGAGCGGAGCCGGGAACGGCTCGGGGTGGAGAAGCTGGACCTGCTGTACGCGCACATCGAGGACCACGAGGTCCCCCTCCAGGAGACCGTCGAGGGCTTCGCCGAACTGGTCGCCGAGGGCACGGTCGGTCTTCTCGGCGTCAGCAACCACGCGACCTGGCGGATCGAGCGTGCCCGCGCCCTCGCCGCCGCGGCGGGACTGCCCGGCTACGAGGTGCTCCAGTACGCCCACAGCCACCTGCGGCCCCGCACCGACGTCCCCGAGGCACTGTTCCCCGACGGCAGCCTCGGCCACGCCGGACCCGATCTGCTGAGCTATCTGCGGGCCGAGCCCGGACTGACCCTGGTCGCCTACTCGCCGCTGCTGAAGGGCGCCTACACGCACCCCGACAGGCTGCCCCGGGACTTCGGCCACCCGGGCACCCCGGCGCGTCTGAAGGTCCTGCGGGAGGTCGCCCGGCAGACGGGGGCCACCGTCAACCAGGTCGTCCTGGCCTGGCAGATCGGTGGCGAGCCGCCGGTCGTCCCGCTGGCCGGGGCGTCGTCCGTGGCGCAGCTCGAGGAGAGCCTGGCCGCCGTCGACCTGCAACTGACCTCCGAGCAGCGGGCCCGGCTCGACTCCGTCCACTGACCGCGCTGCTCGCAGGGCTCCGGAGAGGAGCGGAGTCACCGTCGTAGACAGACGGCACCCCGTCCTGGTCCGGGAGCCGATGTGCCGGTCCCGCTGTACGCGTTCTCGCGCGAGGAGGTCCGCACGGACCTCCTCCGCCCGGCGAAGAACCCGCCCACCGGCAGGCACAGCGGATCGCCTTCGAGTGTGATCGAGGGGCGGCTCGCCTTCTTCGACGAGGCGGTCGACATCACCGTGGACGGCGAGCCACTGGACCGCCCCGTCACGCCCTTCAGCCGGATGCCGCGTCCGCGGGCCTGACGGTCCGCTCCCTCCGCGCGAACCGGTCGAGGAGCGCGTCCAGTCCGGCCGCCAGACCCTCGGGACCGCCCCGGTCGGCGAGCGCGGTGGCGGTCTCCCGGAGTGTGGGCAGTTCCTGTGGTGACAGGCGGTGCAGGCCGAGGCGGAAGGCGGGGTCGGGCTCGTCGGGGTTGTCCACCATGGGCCGCAGTTCCACGGAGACGTAGCCGAGCAGCCAGGCGGTGAAGGCGCGGAACACGGCGGAGGCGAGCGTCTCGTCGAACCCCGCATCCTTCAGCAGGGCGAGCACGCGCTCGTGGTCCCTGAGGACGGCGGCCGGGCGCCGCGCCAGCGGCACCGCGAGCATGCGCGTGGCGAGCAGCGGGACCGCCTCGGGGTGGGCCAGGCAGACGTCGTAGGTCGCCAGCGCGATACGGTGGAGCCGGGCGCGCCACGCGGGCACCTCGGCCGTGGCGGCGGGTTCGGGCGCGGCGGCCAGACGCTCCTCGAGTTCGAGGTAGAGGGCCTCGACCAGTCCGTCCAGGAGTGCGTCCTTGCTCGCCGCGTACCGGTAGAGCGCCATCGCCTCCACACCGAGCTCGGCGCCCAGCCGACGCATGCTCAACGCGCTCAGGCCCTCCCGGTCCACCAGTTCCAGGGCGCTGGCCAGTACCCGCTCCCGGCTCAGCCGACCGTAGCGGCCGCGGTCGCTCGCACGACGGGCCGGGTTGTCCCCCGGGCCCTTGCGTCGCGCCTCGGCCTGTTCCTTGGCCATGCGGTGCCTCCAGCGGTCGGACCGAGCGGTGGTCGTTCTCCTGTTGACTCTACGCACGGAGGGGCGCAATCTGTACGTATACGTCGTAAATATACGCGATAAGGAATCGGAGGGACAGCGGACGGCGTCATCGTTCCCGACGGAACGTTCCCCACGGAAGCCAGCACAGGGGGAGCACCCCATGACGACTCACAAGCTGCGGTCCGGGCGCGGTCGGTCCTCCGCCCTCGACGGCGAGTCGCGTGCCGACGTCTTCGCGCCCGAGCCTGCGGGCAGGGACGTGCCCTTCGCCCTCACCCGGATCAGTCCGGAGGCCCGGAGGGCGGCGCAGCGGGTGCTCGCTTCCGGGTGGGTGACCACCGGCCCGGAGACCGAACGCTTCGAGCGCGAGTTCGCGGAGTACGTCTCGGCCGCCCACGCGGTCGCGGTGAGTTCCTGCACGGCGGCCCTGGAACTGGCGTTGCGAGCCCTGCGACTGCCGGCCGGCGGCACCGTCCTGGTCCCGGCCGTGACCTTCTGCGGCGCGGCCCAGGCGGTGCTGCACGCCGGGCTGCGACCCGTGCTCGTCGACGTGGACCCACGCACCGGGATGCCGACGCCGGACACGGTGGCCCGCGCGGCCCGGGCGTGCGGCTGCCCGCAGGCGATGACGGTCCTGCACTACGCCGGGTCGCCGACGCCGGTCGCCGAGCTGGCCGAAGCCGCACGCCTGCCGCTGACCCACGTGATCGAGGACGCCGCACACGCCCTGGGCACGACGGTGGGTGACCGCCCGGTGGGCAGCCTGTCGCGGGCCACCTGCTTCAGCTTCTACGCCACGAAGAACCTGCCCATCGGCGAGGGCGGCATGCTCACCACCGACGACCCGGAACTCGCCGAGCGAGTCCGCCGCGCGCGGCTGCACGGCATGTCCGCCGACGCCTGGCGGCGCGACCTGCCCGGCGGCAGCTGGCGCTACACCGTCGAGGAGGCCGGTCTCAAGGCCAACATGACCGACGTACAGGCCGCCATCGGGCGGGCCCAGCTCCGGCACCTCGACGGCTGGCAGCGGCGTCGGCACGCCCTGGCCGCGCGATATGAGGCGGCGCTTCGGACCGTGCCCGGACTCGCCCCGCTGGAGCCCGCCACCCCGGGTCGGCACGCCCGTCACCTCTACGTGGTGCGGGTGCTCCCGGAGTACGGAACCGACCGGGACGAACTGATCGAACGGCTGGCGGACTGCGGTATCGGCACCTCGGTCCACTTCATTCCGCTGCACCACATGCCCCACTTCCAGCGCGCCGCGATCACCCCGCCGGGCGGCCTGCCGGGCGCCGACGCACTGTTCCCGCAGCTGCTGTCCCTGCCCCTGTACCCGCACCTCACCGACCGGGCCGTCGACCGTGTCTGTGCGGAGCTGGCCCGGCTCGGGCCACGGCGTACCGCCCGGTGGACGGCACCGCCCACCGGGCTGCGCACGCTGGTAGTCGGCGCCGGTGAGGCCGGTCAGGCACTCGCACGGGACCTGGCGCGCACCCCGCAGTTCGGGCTCGACCCCGTGGGCTTCCTGGACGACGATCCGGCCAAGCACCGGGTCGGCGACATCGAGGGCCTGCCCGTGCTCGGCCGGCTCGACGACACCGGGGCGACCGTGTCCGCGCACCGGATCGAGGCGGTGGTCGTGGCCATTCCCGGCCTCGACGCGGCCCGCTTCCGGCGGGTGTCGAGTACCGCGGAGGCCGCGGGGGCGCGCGTGCGGTACCTGCCGTCGTTCATCGCCGCGCTCCGCCGCGACGTGGTGGGCTGCGACATGCGGTCACTGGATGTCCACGCGCTGATCGGCCGTCCCGAGATGCAGGTGGTGAGCTCCGAGGCGGGCTCCACGATCGCCGGCCGACGCGTCCTGGTGACCGGAGCCGGCGGCTCGATCGGCAGCGAACTGTGCCACCAGGTGCAGGCCTTCGGCCCGAGCCGGCTGTTCCTCGTCGACCACGACGAGTCCAACCTGCACCGGCTCCAGCTGGAGCTCCACGGCGATGCCCTGCACGCCGACGACGTGGTGATATCGGACATCCGGGACCGCCCCCGCATCGATCAGATCTTCCGCGAGCTGCGCCCGGAGGTCGTCTTCCACGCGGCCGCCCACAAGCACCTGCCGCTCCTCGAACTGAACCCCGGCGAGGGCGTGAAGTCGAACGTCCGGGGCACCGAGAACCTGGTCCGGGCCGCGGCGGCGAACGGAACCTCGCGGTTCGTCCTGATCTCCACCGACAAGGCGGCCGACCCGGTGTCGGTGCTCGGCGCCACCAAGCGTCTGTCCGAGCTCATCGTGCAGAACGCCCAGCAGGACGCCCCGCCCGGCACCGTGTTCTGCGCCGTTCGGTTCGGCAACGTGCTCGGCAGCCGCGGCTCGCTGCTCTCGGTTCTGGCGGAGCAACTCGGCGCGGGCACCCCGGTGACCGTCACGCACCCCGACGTGACCCGGTTCTTCATGACCGTCGAGGAGGCCGCCGGCCTGGTCCTCGAGGCGGCGCGCATGGCTCAGGGCGGTGAGGTGTTCGTTCTCGACATGAGCGGCCCCGTGCGGATCGTGGACCTCGTCCGCGAGTACGCCCGGTCCGTGCACGTGCCCGACGTGGACATCCGCTTCACCGGCCTGCGCCCCGGCGAGAAACTCAACGAGACGCTGTTCTCAGCGCAGGAGCACCACACACGCACCTCCCACCCACGCATTCTCGCCGCGACCTCCGTCAGTCCCCCGGTCGCTCCGGCCGGGCTGCTCCCCGTCCTGTACGGCGCCGCGGAACGCAACGACACCGCCGCGGTCCGCCACGCTCTCGCGGACCTCTTCCCGGGGTTCCCCGCTTCCCCGCCGGCCCACCAGCGGCACGCCGGCCTGGCCGACCCCTACCCGGACGACTTCTGATGTCCCCGCCCTCCCAGTGGCCGCACTGGGCACCGAGGCAGAAGGCCCGGCCACGCCACCGGCTGGCGAAGCGCCTGCTGGTCTGTCTGGTGGTCGTGGTTCTCGCCGTGGTCGGGCTGGGCGCCGGCGGCCTGTGGTGGGCCACCGACCACTATGGGGACCGGGTCACCCGGATACCCGACGCCTTCCCCGACGGTCCGCGGCCCAAGAGCGGCGAGGGAACGACCTTCCTGTTGGCCGGTGTCGACATCCGCTCCGAGAAACCGACCACCGGGAACGAGGCGAAAGACACGCGGTGGACGTACGGCGCCCAGCGCAGCGACACACTGATGCTGGTGCACCTCGGTCCCGGCGAACGCACGGCGTACACCGTGTCGATACCGCGGGACAGCTGGGTGCCCGTCCCCGGGCACGGATCCGCGAAGATCAACGCCGCGTTCTCCTGGGGCGGCCCGCCTCTCCTCGTCCAGACGGTCGAACGGCTCACCGGAGCGAGGGTCGACCACTTCGCCGTCATCGACTGGCACGGTTTCCGGTCCCTCACCGACGCGGTCGGTGGTGTGCCGATCACCGTGCGGGAGAACTCCTACGACTCGGAGCAGGGGCGGCACTTCAAGGCGGGCACCTTCACCATGAACGGCGAGGACGCGCTCTCCTACGTCCGCCAGCGCCACGGACTGCCCGGCGGCGAGCTGGACCGGATCAAGCGGCAGCAGCAGTTCCTGCGCAGCCTCGTCGGTGAGATCCGCGGCGACGTCAGCGTCACCAGCCCACTGAAGACGAACCGGATACTCGAGGCACTCACCGACACGGTCAGCGTGGACGACCGGCTGTCCAACGGCGACCTGCGCGGCCTCGTGCTCGGCCTGCGTCACCTGGATTCCGAGGACACCCGCTTCACCACCGCGCCCATCGTCCGGTCGGACATGATCGACGGCCAGTACGTCCTGATCCTCGACCAGCGCGGACTGCGCACCCTTTGCAGGCAGGTGGCGGCAGGCCATCCGCCCGGCACCGGAGAGTGAGGCCGGCCCGTGCGTCTCGGCGAGCACGTGCTGCGACTCACCGGCCGGATCGCCGCGCCGGACGGAGCAGGGCGCGGCCGACCGGACGACAGGGACGGCACCACGTCCGCCCCGCTGGCGCGGCGTCTCTTCTCTGGCATGGGCTTCAGCGCGCTGGCGCAGGCGGCTCCGCTGCTCACCAACCTGGCGCTGACGCCGTACCTGATCGGCCGACTGGGGCTCGACCGCTTCGGTGTGTGGTCACTGATCCTGGTCTTCCTGGCCACGCTAGCCGTGCTGGACGGCGGCGTCGGCGCCTCGCTGGCGCGCTTCCACGCCTACCACGCAGCCCGCGGCGACCGGGACGGTACCGGCCGGCTGGTCGTGGGGTCACTGACTGTCTTCGTCGGTCTGGGCGCGCTCGTCACCGGGCTCGGCGCGCTGCTGGGCCCAGTCGTCGTCTCCGCGCTCGACGTACCGCCTCAACTGTCTGGAGAAGCCGAGCACCTGCTGCTGGCCCTCGGCCCGCTGCTCACCCTGGCCCTGACCGCCAACTCCGCCATCGCGCTGTTGCAGGCGAACGCCCGCTTCGCCGGTCTCGCAGCCGTCAGCGGCGGATCGTGTCTGGTCTACGCCGTGGCCGTGGTGACGCTGATCGGCAGCGGCCCCGACCTCCCGCTGCTCGCCCTGCTCACCGCGGGGCGGTACCTGCTCACCACGGTCGGCGGCCTCTGGCTCGGGGCACGGCACATCCGTATCCGGCGCCCCCTGATGCCACGGTCGGCCGAGCGCCGTGAGTTCGTCGGCTACGCGTCCCGCATGCAGTTGTCGGGCTTCACCGTCTTCCTCAACGGAGAGGTCGACGCCGTGGTCATCGCCGCGCTGCTGCCGGTGCGCTATGTGGGCATCTTCGCCGTCGGCTACCAGGCGGCGACCGCGCTGCGCAGCCTGCCGCTGTACGCCTTCCCGCCGATCCTGACCAGGATGACCCACGTCTACGCCACCCACCAACTCCCCGGCGCGGTAAGGGAGTTCCACGCGTTGCAGTTCCGCTGGCTGCCGGCCGTGCTGACCTACGGTGCGGTGACGACCGCGGCGGTGGGCCTGGCGGTCGAGGTGTGGGTGGGTCCCGAGCTGGCGCTCAGCGGGGCGGTGGCCGCCGTCCTGCTGGCCGGATACGCCGTGCAGGTGGCCTGCACCGGGATGCGTACCTGCTTCGTCCGGGCCATCGGTCGCCCTGGTCTCGAGACGCGCTACTCCTGGTTCTCCACAGCGGTGAATCTCGCGCTCACGGTGCCGCTGACCATCGCGTTCGGAGTCGTCGGTGTCGTCCTGGCCACCTCGGTCGGGATCATGGCGGGCTCCCTGTACTTCGTCGTCCTGTGCCGGCGACTGGCCGACCTGCGCGAACAGCACTTGCCGAAGCGGTGGCTGCCGGCGACCGCGCTGGCGGTGATCACCGCCGTCCTCGGCGACCTGCTGGTGCTGCAACTGGGGTGGCACGGCGCGCTGCCGCTGCTGCTGGCCGGCCTCCCGGTGCCCGCCGGCCTCGCCCTCGCATGGCTGCTCATCGGCCGCGAACTCATCCATGGGCCCCGCGTCCGGGCGGAGACCACGCCCGCGTAAGGAAGGACACATCATGACCGGAACGATTTCACCATGGCGGGGCGACGGGCGGCCTCGGCGCGTGCTGATCCTGGCCCAGCTCGACGGGTACGCCAACAGCGTCAAGCCCCTGGCCATCGAGCGGTTCCTGCGGGAGCACGGTCACGACGTGCACCTGGTGGACACCCAGAGCCTGGCGCGGGCCTCCTCCGGCCGCGGCTCGCTCGGACGGATGCTCCCCGGGTCCGCGCGCCCCGGCAAGCTCGCGCTGTACGCGAACGACGTCGCGTCCAGGATGCTCACCCGGAGGTGGGGTTTCGGACGGCGCCATCTCTCGTACCACGTGCTGATGACGGACCACCGGCTGCGCCGACGCATCCTCAGCAGCGAACTGGCGCTGGACGACTTCGACCTGGTCATCTGCGAAACACCCTACGACGCGGGCGTACTGACGGCCCGCACATCCGCCGCCACCCTCTACGACTGCCCCAATCCGTGGGCCGACGAGGTCCTCGACGAAGGCCGGCTCAGCCCGGGGCAGCACAGGAAGTTCCGAGACTGGGAGAAGGACTTCTTCGAGAAGATGGAGTATCTGTCGTTCTCCTGGGAGACCTACGGCCGGTACGCGCAGGCGAAGTACGGCATCAGCGGTGCCAACTTCCTCCAGCTCAACTGGGGTTGTTCACCGTCCGCCGAGCGCGTGCGGTTCGCCCGTCCACCCCGCGTCGCCTACCTCGGTTCGCTGAGCGGGCAGTTCATCAACCTTCCGCTGCTGTCCCGGCTGCAGCCGGCTCTATCCGTACATCGACGTGTACGGAGGACCACCGCCGGATCCGTCCCTGGGCCTCAACTACCGCGGCTACGCCTCTGCCGAGGTTCTGCGCGACTACCAGTTCGGGCTGATCACCTGCACCCGGGACGCGATCCGCGAAGAAGGCTTCTCGGCCAAGCACCTGCACTACCTCGCGTACGGGCTGCCCGTCCTCGTCCCGGCCTGGCGGCGTCACCTCGACCTGCTGCGCGGATCGGTGCCCTATACCGAGGAGGACTTCGCCACTCGCATCGGCGACCTGAGCGACGAGGCGCGGTGGCAGTCGGTCAGCGACGAGGCATACGAACAGGCCCGGCGGCTGGACTGGAACCGGACGCTGGAGCCGCTGCGGCGGCTGCTGGACGAACTGCGTCCGCACCCCGCCCCGGAGAGCCCGTCCCACCAGCGCTACGCGCCCTCCGGCGGGGCAGGTCGTGTGCCATGAGCCTCCTCGTCGATGTCGTGATCGTCAACTGGAATGCCGGAGAACACCTCCACAGCTGCCTGCGCTCCATCGCCCGGGCCGACCAGTCGGTGCTGCGGGTCGGCGAGGTGGTGGTCGTCGACAACGCCTCGAGCGACGGCTCCGCCCGCGACCTTCCGTCGACCGGACTGCGGCTTCGGGTGGTGCGCAACCCCGACAACCGCGGCTTCGCGGCGGCCTGCAACCAGGGCGCCGCGCTCTGCCGCTCCGACTTCCTGCTCTTCCTGAACCCGGACACAGAGCTGTACCCGGACACCCTGAGGATCATCGGCGAGTTCCTCCGGACACCCGGTGCACAGCGCTTCGGGGTCTTCGGCGCACGCATGGTGGACGCGCACGGGCGCCCGCTGATCTCCTGCTCACGGTTCCCCAGTCCCCGTCTCTGCGTCGGTGGGATGACGGGCCTCGACCGGCTGGCGCCCGTCCTCTTCCCTCCCCGTCACCTGCGGCCTGAGGAAGTGGCCCGGTCCCGCCAGGTCGATCAGGTCATCGGCGCGTTCTTCCTGGTGCGCCGCCATCTGTTCACCGAACTGAACGGCTTCGACGAGGGCTACTTCCTGTACATGGAGGAAGTCGACTTCGCCCTGCGGGCGCGAAGGCTCGGCCGGCCCTCGTACCACATCGCGCAGGCACGGGTCTTTCACGCCGAGGCGATCAGCTCAGCCCAACTGGGGCCGTGGCGGCACTATTTGATGTTGTGCAGCCGCACCCGTTACATGCTCCGGCACTGGCCCAAGCGCCAGGCGTGGCTGCTGATCGGCCTGTCGCTGTCCGTGGAACCGGCCGCACGGCTGCTGGGCGCGGCACTGCGCGGGCAGCCCGTGGACGTGCGGGGCACGCTTGCCGTCCAGCGGGCGTTCCTGCGCTGGCTGCGGCAGGGGCGACGGCCGCTTCCGGCGTCGCTCCTTCCGGCACCGCACGTCGCCGAACCGCGAACGGCCCGCACGGCGTAGCGAGAGACCAGAAGCGGTACGGCTCAGACGTCGCTCATCGTGCCTGACCTCGCGGGCTTCGCGGGGCGCCGCCCGGTGGTGCCGACACCGGCCCGTGCCCGCGTCTGAACCGGCACGAGGGTGGCCACCACGAGTGCGAAGGTCAGCGAATTACTGAGGCCGAAGGACCAGGGGCGCTCCAGCACGGAGGCGATGAGCACGGGCAGCAGGACGCAGGCCGCGACCGGAAAGCCCCGGGTGCCGCCCCTGAACAGCAGGTACGCCAGCAGAACCGCGAACAGGAGCAGTCCGACGATTCCGCCCGCGTAGAGAACGTCGATCCACTGGTTGTGCAGCGAGGGCGAGCTCGCCGCGGGGATCTCGCCGCCCGGGTACTTGCCGGACCAGGCGCCGCCGCCGTAACCGAGGAGCGGAGAGCGGGTCCACTCCTCCCGGGCCAGGTCCCAGATGGCGGCACGCAGTCCGAGGTCGCCGAAGTGCCCGGGGCGCAGGGGCACGGCGAAGCCGACGGCGATCGCCCCGGTGAGGACCGCCCCGGCCAGCAGACGGCGGCCCGGGCCGACCTCCGCGGCCGGTGCCACGGCCGGGGGGGTCGGTCCGGGTTCCGCGGTCGGTGCCACGCCCGGCTGGTCGGCAAGCCTCGGCCGGAGCAGCACCAGCAGGGCCACCGCGGCGATCGCCGTCACGCTCGCCAGGAAACTGCCGGTGGCGACGGCCACGAAGGCGAGGTAGCCCGCCAGCAGGACGCGGACCCGGCCGCGCAGGGCCAGCCAGACGAAGGGGATGCTCGCCACCACCAGCAGGCTGAAGATGTTCTCGTTGCTGAAAACACCCGCGTAGAGGATCCCCAGGTCGCCGCACGGGTTGTCGCTGCGGCAGGGACGGACGACGGTGGACGGCTCGATGAGCGACTCGATGCCGCCCAGCACGGTGTACACCATGGCGACGGCGGCACCGCCGAGCAACGCCGAGCGTCCGGGGCGTGCGACCGACGCCGCGAGCAGGGCCGCCAGCAGGGTGAGCTCTCTCGGCGTCCACAGCGGCTGCCCGTGCAGGCCGGAGGAGGCGGACATGGTCAGGACGATCATTGCCGCGATGAGGGGTGCCGCATTGATACGGGCGCGGGCGAACACCAGCCGGCCGAGCATGAACAGCACGCAGACCAGGAGCATGAGGCCGTTGGCGACGACGCCGATCCGGTTCGCCCAGCCCGGGAAACCGATCACCGCGTCGCCGAGGGGGTCCAGGCGCTCTTCCCGTCCGCTGACGATCACGTACGCCGCTGCGGGCAGGTTGGCGAGGACTCCGATCAGCAGGACCAGGGTCGAGGTGAGGTCCCAGTCGCGGAAGACGCGGGCCCTGCGAAAGGCGATCGCCCAGGGAATCAGGGACAGCAGTGTCAAGATCCCGATGATCAGTACCGTGGTGGACTGCTGTTGCGTCATCGGGAGCCTCCCGGGTGCCTACCGGCTGCGGCCGGCCGGGGCGCGGACGCCGTCGGCTGCGGGCGCCGTCCGGGTCTCGGGCTCCGGAGCACGGTGCCGCTGTGGCGCATGGCTCGGGTGCGGGCCGGTGTGCCTGTCGGGCGGCGCGGCGGTGACGACGGCGCCGAGGGTGCGCGCGCCCACGGAGGCCAGGCTCTCCAGGGCACGGCGCACCTGGTCGTACTTGCTCCTGCCGAGGCGGACCACGAGGAGCGCCGCCTCCGTGTCGCCGGCGAGGATCGCCGCGTCGGCGAAGGGCAGCATCGGCGGGCTGTCCAGCACCACGAGATCCGCCTCCGCCTCGAGGGTGCGCAGCAGTTGTCTCAGGTAGCGGGAGGACAGCACAGCGGTCACGTCGGGCGGGGGAGTGCCGCTCGGCAGCACTCGCAGATGTCCGGCCTCCCAGGGCTGGAGGGCCTGGGAGAGTGCCGCTCCGCCGGTGACGACATCGGTCAGTCCGGGGCCCTCGCGCAGGCCGAGCGTTGCGGCAAGACGGGGCCGGCGCAGGTCTCCCTCGACGAGTACGACGCGTCGGCCCGTGCGTGCGACGTTGGCGGCCAGGCCGATGGCGGTGTCGGTCCTGCCCTCACCGTGCAGGGCGCTGCTGACGAGCAGTGAGCTCGGCATGCCGTCGCGCGGCAGGCAAAGGCGGGTCCGCAGCTGGCTGAGCGCTTCGTCGCGCCGGACGCCGCCGTGCCCGTGTCCGGTGCCCGCCCGGCGCCGGGCGGGCTTGGGGAGGGCACCCAGCGTCGGCACGTCCAGTCGGCGGCGGACGTCTCCTGCCGAGCGGACCGTGGTGTCGAGCGAGTTGCGCAGCACGGCGCCCGTGACGCCGACGATGATGCCGCCGAACAGACCGATCGCCACGTTCAGGGCGGGACGCGGGCTCGCCGGTGCCGTCGGCGGGTCGGGAGTGCCGAGAACGCTGGCCTTGACCAGCGCCGGCTCGTCGGCCGAGGCCTTCTCGATGCTGTCGATGTACCTCGTGAACTGGGCGGCGGTCTCGTCGGCGATCGCCTGCGCACGCGTGGCGGACCGGTCCTGGACCTTGATGTCGACCAGGGTCGTGTCGAGCGGGGCCTGGGCGCTGATCTTCTTCGCGAGTTGCTCGGGTGTCATGTTCAGATCGAGTCTGCCGATGACGCCGCCGAGTACCGCGGGGCTGTTCGCGATCTGTGTGTAGGACTTGACCCGCTGCTGGGTGAACAGGCCGCCCGCGTACGCGTTGGCGCTGTCGTTGTCGGTGGTGGCGATGAAGAGCTGCGCCTTCGCCGTGTAGGTGCGCGGCATCAGGGCGGTCACTGCGACCGCCGCGGCCAGTCCCAGCAGGACACACACCACGACGAACCGCCACCGTCGGCGCAGCACCTCGACGTATTCGCGGAGATCCATGGGAGCTCCTCTGCGATGTGGGGGGCGGGCTACTTGACCCTGTCGTACGATGAAGCCATATTCTGGTTTACGTCGTAAATGTACGGTATCAGCTTGCAGTGAGGGGTGTGAAGTCATGGACCCAGGTCCCGAGCAGTGCGCGATCACCCCCTACGGGCGGAGAGCCGGCAGCTCGCGGGTCCGTGTCTTCGAGTGGTTGGACCGCGTCGACACGGACTTCACCGTCAGCAGTTACGCGTCGTTCGCCGATGCCGCCCCGTCCCGACTGGCCCGGCACCCGGTGGCCGTGGCGCGGGCTGAACTGCGGCTGCGCCGGCTGGCGGCCGCGCGCCCGCGGCGTCTGCTGCTGCATCGGGAGGCGTCCCCGCTCAGCCGCGGGTGGTGGGAACGCAGGCTGCTCACCTGTGCGGACTTCGCCGTGTACGACTTCGACGACGCCTTGCAGTGGGACTGGGGTGCCGGTGGTGTGCTGCGCAGACTCGCGCCGAAGTCGGGCAAGGCACGAACGGCGGTTCGGTACGCCGACCGCGTCATCGCGGGCAACGAGGTCCTCGGCAACTGGGCCGCTGGGTGCCATCGCGACGTCGTGGTGATCCCCAGTTGCGTGGCGCCGGAGGACTACACGCCGAAAACCTTGTACGCGCTGCACGACCCGCCACGACTCGGCTGGATCGGCTCGCGGCACAACGAGGACTGTCTGCTGCTGGTCGCGGGTGCGCTCGAAGAGATCCACCGGCGCACCGGCGCCCGCCTGACGCTCATCGGCACCACGACACGCTCGCTGGGCCGCATCGAGACCTTCATCGACCGGGTCGACTGGAGCCCGCACTGCCAGCGCACCGCCCTGGCGGACGTGGACATCGGGCTCATGCCGCTGCCGTCGACCCCCTACAACCTGGGCAAGTGCGGCTACAAGCTGCTCCAGTACGGGGCCGTGGGGCTGCCCGCCGTAGCCACGCCGATCGGGGTGAACGCCGAGATCCTCGACCGGCTCGGGATGCCGCCAGCCCGCGACGAAAGCGAGTGGACCGACGCGATCCGGGGCTTCCTGGAGGCATCGGACGCCGCCCGGGAGCAGCTGGGGCGCGAAGCCCGGGCCGTCGTCGGCCGCCGGTACTCGTACGAAGCCTGGCTCCCCCGGTGGACCGCGGCACTGGAGCTCGGGGGCGTACGGTGATGACCGCGCGCGCCCGCCATCCCCTGTCCGCCGACGTCCGTGGCCGGCCCTGCCGCCGATGACTCCCGTGGCCCTGCCGTGGACGCGCCGCGCTCTGGACGTCGTCGTCGCCCTCGTCCTGCTCGTCGTGCTGACGCCCCTGATGCTCCTCCTGTCCGTGCTGATCCGCGCCACCAGCGGCAGGCCAGTGCTCTTCCGGCAGCAGCGGATCGGGGAGGGCGCGCGCGAGTTCACCCTCTACAAGTTCCGGACCATGCGCACCGGTGCGACCGGTTCCGCACTCACCAACGGCCGCGACTCACGCGTGACCGGCTCGGGACAGTTGCTCAGGCGGTTCCACCTGGACGAACTGCCGCAGCTGATCAACGTGTTGCGCGGTGACATGACGCTGGTGGGACCGCGCCCGGAGTCGGTCGACCTGGCTGTGCGTTTCCCGCCCCAGTACCAGTGGTTGTTCCGCCACCGGCCGGGGCTCACCGGACCGTGCCAGCTCCGTTCGCGCGCGCACGCCGCGCTGCTCGACGACAGGCCGGATCCGGAGGAGTACTACTTGGCCGTCTTGGTTCCGCTGCGTGCCGAGCTGGACTCGGAGCTCCTTTCCCGTAACTCCCTGACCACCGTGATGGGTTACATCGTCCGAACGCTGTGGTACGTGCTGTCCGGCCTCTGGGACAGGGGCGTCTCCGGCCCGTGCTCCGACCGGCCGGGCGATGCCGGTGCACGGCACACCGAGGAAGGCCGATCCTTATGCGCGCGGTCGTGACCGGGGCAGCCGGATTCATCGGTTCCCACCTGTGTGAACACCTGTTGTCGCGTGGCGACGAGGTGGTCGGCGTCGACGCCATGACGGACTTCTACGCCCCGGCGCGCAAGCGGGAGAACCTCGGCCCGCTGCTGGCCCGGGACGGATTCGCCTTCCGGCGGGCCGATCTCCTCCGGGCTCCCCTGGAGCCGGTCTTCGCCGATGCCGACGCCGTCTACCACCTCGCGGGCCAGCCCGGCGTCCGCGGATCCTGGGGCCCGGAGTTCGCCGTCTACGTGGAGCGCAACGTCCTGGCGACCCAGCGCGTGCTGGAGGCGGCCCGCGCCACCGGCCTGCGCCGCCTCGTCTACGCCTCCAGTTCGTCGGTGTACGGAGACGCCGAGGCGTACCCGACCAGGGAGACCGTGCGCCCCGCCCCCGTCTCCCCGTACGGCGTGACGAAGCTCGCCGCGGAGCACCTGTGCGAGGCCTATCGTGCCGCCTTCGGCCTCCCCGTCGCCTCGTTGCGGCTGTTCAGCGTCTACGGGCCGGGTCAGCGACCCGACATGGCGTTCTCGCGGCTGGTGGCGACCGCGATCAGTGAGCGTCCGTTCCTGCTCTACGGGGACGGGGAGCAGAGCCGCGACTTCACCTACGTCACCGATGTGGTGACCGCCATGCGCGAGGCGGCGCTGTCCTCGTGGAGCGGTGTCGCCAACGTGGGGGGCGGCTGCGAGGTGACGATGAACGACGCCATCGCCCTGCTCCGCCTGCTCGGCACTCCGGTGCGTGTGGTCCGCGTACCGCGCCAGCCGGGTGACGCCCGGCGCACCGCGGCCGACATCACCCGCGCGCGCGAGGCGTTCGGCTACCGGCCGGCGACGGGACTGCGGGACGGACTCGCGGCGATGGTGACGGCGGCACGCACCGGCCGCCAGGTGTCGGCCGTCTGACCACCAGGGGCGCCTGTTCGACTAAGGGCTGTCCCGTAAATGATCTTTGACGTGCTGGGATGGACTGGTGGTTTCTGCGTCATCCGGCAAGGACGAGGTTGTGCAGGCGGGCAATGCCGAGCATGGCGTGGTGGACGCCGTCGCCTTTCAGCCGGCAGTCGCGCAGGATCTTCCAGGTCTTCATGCGGGCGAGGGCGTGCTCCACGCGGGCGCGAACTTTGCGGTGGGAGGCGTTGTGCTCCTCCTTCCAGTCCGGGAGTTCGGTCTGGCCCTTCTCGCGGCGGTGCGGGATGACCAGGCCAGTGCCCCGGTAGCCGCCATCTGCGATGACCGTGGTCTTGCCGACGGCGCTATTCGCGCCGGACAGCTCCCACGCCTTGCAGTCGTTGCGGTTGCCTGCGACTGGTCGGCCGACCGCGACGACGAGCCGGGTGTCGGCATCGATGACGACCTGGTGGTTGGTGGAGTACCGGTAGTTCTTGGACTGCTCGGCGATGGCATGGTCGCGCGTGGGAACGAGGGTGCCGTCGACGATCAGCACGGTGTCCTTGCGGAACCGCTTGCGCTGCTGGAGCGCGAGCGCGGGCCCGAGATGGTCGATGATGCGGTCGGCCGCCGACTTGGACACCCCGAACAGCGGGGCCAGTTGGCGCAGAGTCAGGTTCGTGCGCCAGTACGCGGCTACCAGGAGCACACGGTCCTCCAGTGGCAGACTCCAGGGCCGACCCTTGCGCACCGGATCTGCACCCTCACGCCGGAGCGAGGTGATCAGCTTGCCGAATTGACGCGGGCTCAGCCCGGTGAACGGGGCTATCCAGGAGGGCTCCGACGCCGTGATCACACCAGACACCGCAAGATCATCTCACCCGTGACCAGCAGTTACGGGACAGCCCTTAGGCATGGTGCGGATCGTCATGTGTGATCTGCGTTGTCACTCCGATGAACGTGTTGCCGGTCGAAGTGCCCAGAGCGCCCTTGTAGTTGTATATGGCCCACTGCATGCCGTCGAACGTGTTGTCGTACACATTCGCGCCTATGTAGTGGTTGATGCCGACGCCGAACCTGTTCGCGTTCCCAATGTCGTGGATGTTGTTCCGGTAGACGTTCAGGTTCTTCGCGGCGTTGAACGGACCGCCGCTGATGCCGATGATCAGGACACCGTCCGTGAACCTGGTTCCACTGATGTCATTGTCATGGATGTGAATGTTGTTGGCTGCCGCGTTCTGGAAGCCGCTGTACACAATGCCCGGCAGCGTACCTGTGCCGGCCGTGGATCCGCCGACGATCGTGTTGTGGTGGACGAACACGTCGGACAACGTCTCGGTGGATGAGTTGGGCTCGAGGTCGATGGGGCCGGGCATTCCGGAGCGTGAACACTTGGTAAAGGTGTTGTTGTGCACCTCGATGCGCGTACCGGCGATGATGGAAACACCGTTCCGGTTGAAGTGATCAGACGTGAACGTGTTGTTCGGCCCGATGGTGCAATTCGTGGCGGAACCGCCGATGTTCACATAGACGCCGTCGCCGATGATGTTGTTGAATTGGCAGTTCTTGACAACCACGTCGCTGAAGTTTCCGTGGATCCCCAAGCAGTGGCGGAACTGGGACCAGGTGGCTCCCTGGTTCGCCGCACGTCCGTCGAATCTGAGGTTGTCGATCGTGACGCCCGAGCCGCTCACCTTCAGGATCTCGTCGCTCTGCCCGGTCGAGGCGGTGGAGTTGTCGGGGAAGCGCAGGATCGAGCCGTTGCCTTCGACGTAGCAGTTGGCCGGAATCGACAGCGAAGTGACCGTGTACGTTCGCCCCGCCGGGAAGACGAGACGCTTGCCGGCGGCGGCATTGGCCGCCAACTGGGGTGTGGCGTAGTCCGCGACGAGGACTTTGCCGCCGTCGCTGGGAGGGCGTCGCCCTGCACTGAGAAGAGGGATTGCTATCAGCGCCAATATCGATCTACGGGAGACAGGGCTGAAACTGGAAGGCATCTCCGGCTGTGATCTCTGTGCTCGGTGCAAAGCAGGAACTCCGTGTGCATGGAACAATTTTAGCGGTCGGCGCCCGCTCGAGTGGCGCACTCTACCCTAAACTTGTCCCATTGCCAGGCTTGACATCGGAGCCTGCCCGTGAATCGATCTTTGATCTGGGCGGCGCACTGCGGGACCGTCGACTCCTTCGTTTGTCAATTTACGACGTATATTTTACCGCGTGTGCACGTCGTAACCGGGCCGGCTGCGTGAAGTGCGTCCGTCGGGGACGTCCCTTCAGTGCTTCGTCTGCGCCCCGCCGTAATAGGCCACGATCTCCGGGGCCGACATCCCGCCCTCCCGTCGGCGTCCCAGGAAGTAGTAGGCCGAGGCGTCGTCCATCGCGTACTGCGCCGGGACGAGGCGGTCGAGGACCCGCAGCCAGCACAGCAGCAGGCGCGTCACACGGCCCGCGAAGGCGGAGCGGGTCAGGCCCCGCACCAAGTGGTCGACGCTCCAGAGCAGTTGGGTGCCTGGGCCCGCGACGGGGCCGGCCGCGAGTTCTTCGAACCCTCGGAAGAGATAGCGGTGGCCGCTCGCGGTGAACCGGGTGAAGTCGTAGGGCCCGGCGTGCACCTGCTGGAGGAACGGCGTCTCCGCGTAGACGAGGCCGTCGCTCTTCAGGACCCGGTGGATCTCGGCGACGACCAGGGCCGGATCGAGCACGTGCTCGAGTACGGCCTGCACCAGCACCCCGTCGACGCTCGCCGTGGGCAGCGGGATGTGATGGGCGTCCGCGATGAACTGGGTCACCGGGCTGCCGACGAGGTCGAAGGCGATGACCTGGATGCGCGGATCGCGGTAGACCGCATCCACGCCGTTGCCCACCGTCCCGCCGCCGACGACGAGCAGCGTCGGGGCGGAACCGGGAAGAGCGCGCATCAGTACGTCGATGTTCCGGACCGCTACCCGGTTCGACGGCTTCCAGAGGCGGCGCAGCGGGCGGGGCAGCCGGGAGGCGCGGCCGAGGGAATCCTGCCGTACGCGTCCGGCGCCGTCCGCGAAGTCTTCACGGCGAACCACGCTTCGCTCGAAGTCGACGAGGACCGGCCATCGGCCGACCACCGGGAAGCCGGCCGACGCGTGGTGCGGGCACTGGGGCGACGTGCAGGAGAGGACATCGCGCGCCGCGCTCAGGGGCGACCGGCAGTGCGGGCACACCAGCAGCCGCTCGATGCGTTCCAGTCCGACCAGGGCCATTGCGCCTCCTCCGTCCGTTGAGCAGTCGGCTTGACCCGGCTTCATCCGAGGTGGAACATGTACGTATACGACGTAAATATACACATTAGGAAGGGAGTGGCGGAATGTCGGCCCCGGTTCTTGCGGCGACCACCTCTCCCGTGGGTGCCGTCCCTGATTGGCCCGCACCGCCACCGTGCGCGTCATCGGCCGACCGGTTGCCGCCGCGGCCGGTGCTGCCGCGCGTCAAGGTGCTGCATGTGATCACCCGTATGCAGGGGGGCGCCGGTGGCAACACCCTGCTGTCGGCCATGGGGATGGACCCCGGCCGGTACGAGGTGTGGATCGCGGGCGGGCCGGGCGGTGAACTGTGGGACCGGGCCCGGGCCGCGGGGGTGCGCACAGTCGAGATCCCGGAGTTCCGCCACGTTCTCACCCCGGTGGACGCCCTCGTGCTCTGGCGGCTGATCCGGCTGGTCCGCCGCGAACGGTTCACCGTCGTGCACACCCACTCCGCGAAGGGCGGCTTCCTCGGCCGGCTGGCCGCATGGCTGTGCCGTACGCCGGTGGTGGTGCACACCTTCCACGGCCTGAGCTTCCACGACCGCATGCCCCCGGTCCGGCGCAGGATCTACCACGGGCTCGAACGGGTGACGAGGCGCCTCGCCCACCGCTACCTCGCCGTCGCACCAGGCGTGGCGCGCCAGGTCGTGGAGGAGCGGCTGGCTCCTCCCGGCAGCGTCCACGTCGTGCCGTCGGCGGTGGAGCTGGCCCGCGTCCCCGACGGGTTCGAGCCGGTCGCACGGCGCGCACTCGGTGTGCCGTCCCGGGTGACGCTCATCGGCACCGTCGGGCGGATCGACGCCCAGAAGGCGCCACTGGATTTCGTGCGGATGGCCGCCACCGTCCAGGGAAGGTTCCCGGACACCGCCTTCGTCATGATCGGTGACGGGCCGCTGGCCGGGCACGTCCGGCGGCTCGCGGCGGAACTGGGCGTCGAGATCCGGCTCACCGGCCACCGCCCGGACGCCGCCGAACTGGTGGCCGGACTGGACGTCTTCGTCATCACGTCCCTCTACGAGGGCCTCGGTCGAGCCCTCACGGAGGCGCTCGCGGCGGCCCGGCCGGTCGTCGCTA
Organism: Streptomyces sp. DG1A-41; assembly: GCF_037055355.1. Lineage (GTDB taxonomy): Bacteria > Actinomycetota > Actinomycetes > Streptomycetales > Streptomycetaceae > Streptomyces. The sequence continues at coordinate 8,216,793 of NZ_CP146350.1, forward strand.
CAGCGGTCAACGCAGTCCCCGACCTGGTGGAGCACGGCGCCACGGGCCTGCTCGCGGAACCGGGCGACTCGGAAGCCCTCGTCCGCGCGGTCGGCTGGCTGCTCGAACACCCCCAGGAAGGCGCCGAAATGGGGCGGCAGGGACGAGACCGCGTACGGGCGGCCTTCGCACCCGAGAACATGTGCGCCCGCCTCGACGCCTGCTACCGCGACCTGCTGGGACTACCGAGGACCCGGCCGACCCACACCCGCCCACCGCCCACCGGCCTCTGACGCCTCCCGGCCCGGTGCGTACCGGCACGGGACGACACGGACGCCCTCAACCACAGCGGAGACCGCCATGCGCCTCACAGTCATCGGCACCGGATACGTCGGAGCGGTCCACGCCGCCTGCATGGCGGAGATCGGGCACGACGTCCTCGGCGTGGACGTCGACGCGGAGCGGATCGCCGCGCTCGCCGCCGGGCGGACCCCGTTCTTCGAGCCGGGACTCGGCGGGATGCTCCGGCGGACCGTGGACAGCGGCCGACTGCGGTTCACCACGTCGATGGCCGAGGCGGCCCGGTTCGCCGGTACGCACTTCGTGTGCGTCGGCACCCCGCAGCGGCCCGTATCCGGCGCCGCCGACCTGCGGCACGTCGAGAGCGCCGTGGACGGGCTGGCGCCCCACCTACCGGGCAGCGGGCACGTCCTCGTGGTCGGCAAGTCCACCGTGCCGGTCGGTACGGCGGACCGGCTCGCCCGGCGGCTGCGGGCGACCGCCCCCGACGCCGATATCGCCTGGAACCCGGAGTTCCTGCGGGAAGGGTGCGCGGTCCAGGACACCCTGCGGCCGGAACGCATCGTCGCGGGAGTGCGCACGGCGCACGCCGAGGGACGGCTCCGGGAGATCTACGCCCCGCTCCTCGCGGGCGGCATGCCGTTCATCGTCACCGACACCGCCACCGCCGAACTGGTCAAGCTGGCGTCGAACTCCTTCCTCGCCACGAAGGTCTCCTTCATCAACGCCATGGCCGAGATCTGTGATGCCACCGGTGCCGACGTCCTCACCCTTGCCGAGGCGATGGGCGCGGACTCCCGCATCGGGTCCCGCTTCCTGGCGCCCGGGCTCGGGTTCGGCGGCAGCTGCCTGCCCAAGGACATCCGGGCCTTCGCCGCCCGTGCGGAGGAACTGGGCCTGGAGGAGTCGGTGGCCTTCCTCCGGGAGGTCGACGCGATCAACACCCGGCAGCGGTGGCGCACCGTCGAGCTCGCGCAGCGGCTGGTCGGAGGGTCCTTCGCCCACCGGAACGTCGCGGTCCTCGGGGCCGCCTTCAAGCCCCGCAGCGACGACGTCCGCGACTCGCCCGCGCTCGCGGTCGCGCAGGAGGTCCGGCACCGGGGCGCACAGGTCCGCGTCCACGACCCGGAGGCGGTGGACAACGCCCGGGCGGCGTACCCCGCGCTCCAGTTCGCCCTGGATGTGACCAAGGCGTGCGAGCACGCCGACGTGGTGCTGCACCTCACCGAGTGGCCCCAGTACCGGGAGCTCGACCCGGCCGCCCTCGCCACCGCGGTGCGCACCCCGGCGATCGTCGACGCGCGCCACACCCTCGACCCGGAGACCTGGTGCGCGGCGGGCTGGACCCTGTGCGCGCCGGGCCGCCCGCGGCTCGGCTGACCGGCAGGAGGACATCATGCGTGTCGTGGTGGCAGGCGGGGGCGGTTTCCTGGGATCGCATCTGTGCGAAGCGCTGCTGAGCAGGGGCGACATCGTCCGCTGCCTGGACGACTTCTCCTCGGGCCGGGCGGCCAACATCGCCCACCTGCTGCGCATGCCCGGCTTCCACTGCACACCGTGCGACGTCACCTCCCGCTTCCGGGTCTTCGGGGACGTCGACGCCGTCGTCCACCTGGCGAGCCCCGCCTCGCCGTCCGACTACCAGCGCCACCCCCTGCGGACGCTGGCCGCGGGCAGCCGGGGCACGGAGAACCTGCTGGAGCTGGCGGTCCGCCACGGGGCACGCTTCGTCCTGGCGTCCACCAGCGAGGTCTACGGCGACCCCCAGGTGCATCCGCAGGACGAGGACTACTGGGGGCACGTCAACCCCATCGGCCCGCGCAGCGTCTACGACGAGGCCAAGCGCTACGCCGAGGCCGTCACCACGGCTTACCGGCGCAGCCGCGGTGCCGACACCGGCATCGTGCGGATCTTCAACACGTACGGGCCCCGCATGCGGGCGGACGACGGCCGGGTGGTCTCCACCTTCATCCGGCAGGCCCTCGCCGGGGAGCCCCTGACCGTGCACGGCGACGGCAGCCAGACGCGCAGCTTCTGCTACGTCGACGACCTGGTCCGCGGTCTGACAGCCATGATCGACTCGTCGCACACGGGCCCGTTCAACCTCGGCAACCCGGCCGAGCGGACGGTGCGGGAACTCGCGGAGGCGGTGCTGCGGATCACCGGGTCGCGCAGCGCCGTGCGCCTCCTGCCGCTGCCCGTCGACGACCCGGTCCGCCGACGGCCGGTCGTCACCCGGGCCCGGGAAGGGCTCGGCTGGCACCCCGAGGTGCCGCTGGAAGAAGGGCTGCGCCGCACCGCCGAGTGGTTCGCAACGCAGCCCGACACCCTCGTACGGCCCCCGCACCGCTCCACCGTAGGACGGCCCTCATGAAAGCACTCGTCCTGTGCGGCGGCGCCGGTACCCGGCTCCGCCCCATCACCCACACCTCGGCCAAGCAACTCGTCCCGGTGGCCAACAAGCCCGTGCTGTTCTACGGCCTGGAGGCCATCGCCGCCGCCGGTGTCCGGCAGACCGGCATCATCGTCGGGGACACGGCACCGGAGATCCGCGAGGCCGTCGGGGACGGCTCCCGCTTCGGCCTGGACGTGACCTACCTGCCCCAGGAGGCGCCGCTCGGCCTCGCCCACGCCGTCCTCATCGCCCGGGACTTCCTCGGCGACGACGACTTCGTGATGTACCTCGGCGACAACTTCATCGTCGGCGGCATCTCCGGCGTGGTCGACGACTTCCGCCGTGAACGCCCCGACGCCCGCATCCTGCTGACCCACGTCTGCGACCCCACCGCCTTCGGCATCGCCGAACTGGACGCGGCGGGACGCGTGGTGGGCCTGGAGGAGAAGCCCCAGCGTCCCCGCAGCGACCTGGCGCTGGTCGGCGTCTACCTCTTCACCCCCGCCGTCCACGAGGCCGTACGGTCCATCCGGCCCTCCCGGCGCGGCGAGCTGGAGATCACCGACGCGATCCAGTGGCTCATGGACGCCGGCCGGGAGGTACGCGCCACGACCATCTCCGGATACTGGAAGGACACCGGCAACGTCACCGACATGCTCGAGGTCAACCGCTCCGTGCTCGAGACCGTCGAGCCGTGGACCGGCGGCAGCGTCGACGCCGCCAGCGAGATCATCGGCCGCGTCAGGATCGAGGACGGCGCCAAGGTGTTCGGCAGCCGCGTCGTCGGGCCGGCCGTCATCGGCGCCGGAACCGTCATCGCCGACTCCTACGTCGGGCCGTTCACGTCGATCGCCGAGGACTGCCGGATCGACGGGAGCGAGATCGAGTACTCCATCGTGCTGGGGCGGGCGACCGTCGTCGGCACCCGCCGGATCGAGGTCTCGCTCATCGGCCACGACGTCGAGGTGACCCCCGCGCCGCGCACCCCCGCCGTGCACCGGCTGGTCCTCGGCGACCACAGCAAGGTGCAGATACCGTCATGACCACGACCCGCGTCCTCGTCACCGGCGGAGCCGGCTTCATCGGCTCGGCCTACGTCCGCGCCCTGCTCGGCCCGAGCGGGCCGCCGGGCGTCGCCGTGACCGTGCTCGACAAACTGACCTACGCCGGCAACCCCGCCAACCTCGACGAAGTCCGCCATATGGACCGCTTCGCCTTCGTCCGGGGAGACATCTGTGACGCCGAACTCGTCGACGGGCTGGTCGCCGTCCACGACCACGTCGTGCACTTCGCCGCCGAGTCCCACGTCGACCGCTCCATCCTGGGCGCCGACACCTTCGTCCGGACGAACGTCCTGGGCACCCAGACCCTCCTGGACGCGGCCCTGCGCCACGCGCCGAAGACCTTCGTCCACATCTCCTCCGACGAGGTCTACGGCTCGATCCGTGCCGGATCCTGGCCGGAGACCGACCCGCTGCGCCCCAACTCGCCCTACTCCGCGTCCAAGGCCGCCTCGGACCTCATCGCGCTCTCCTACCACCGCACCCACGGCCTGGACGTCCGCGTCACCCGCTGCTCCAACACCTACGGCCCCCACCAGTACCCCGAGAAGGTCGTCCCGCTGTTCATCACCCGGCTGCTGGACGGCGAGCCCGTGCCGCTGTACGGCGACGGGCACAACGTCCGCGACTGGATCCACGTCGACGATCACGTGCGGGCCATCGAACTCGTCCGGAGCCGGGGCCGCCCGGGCGAGGTCTACAACATCGGAGCCGGCCACGAACTGTCCAACCGGCAGCTGACCGGGTTGTTGCTGCGCGCCTGCGGCGCGGGCTGGGGGATGGTCAGCTACGTCGAGGACCGCAAGGGTCACGACTGGCGCTACTCGGTCGACTTCACGAAGATCCGCACGGAACTCGGCTTCGCACCGCGCAAGGACCCGGCCACGGGCCTCGCGGAGACCGTCGACTGGTACCGGACACACCGCTCCTGGTGGGAGCCGCTGCCGCGGCGGACCGAGCGGGGGCAGAAGGCGAATTCCACGAAGGTTCCGCCATGAGCGCCCCCATCGAGGACTACGCCCTCATCAGCGACCTGGAGACCGCCGCCATGGTCGGCCGGGACGGGTCGGTGGACTGGCTGTGCCTGCCTCGCTTCGACTCACCGTCCTGCCTGGCCGCCCTGCTGGGCACCGAGGACAACGGCTTCTGGCGTATCGCACCCGTCACCCACGGGGGCCTTTGCACCCGCCGCGCCTACCGGCCCGACACACTGGTACTGGACACCGTGTGGGAGACCGCGGCCGGCACGGTGCGCGTCACCGACTTCATGCCGCCGCGGGCCGAACTGCCGTGCCTCGTACGCGTGATCGAGGGCTTGTCGGGTGCCGTGCCCGTGCGCAGCGAACTGCGGTTGCGCTTCCACCAGGGCCGGGTCGTGCCGTGGGTGCGGGACGCCGGCCGCGGCACAGTCGCGGTCGCCGGTCCGGACGCCGTCTGGCTCGGCGCCGACGGCCCGGTGCGGGCGCTCGGCGGCACGGACGCGATGGTCTGGGACGTCACCGTCCCGGCCGGCCGACGGCTGGCGCTGACGCTGGCGTGGTCGCCCTCGCACCGGCCCGAGCCGCCCACATCGCTCGCCGTCCCGGCGGAGACGGTGCTGAAGGAGACCGTCGACTACTGGCGGCGCTGGAGCGCCCGGTGCCGCTACCAGGGACCGTGGCGGGAGGCCGTGGTGCGATCCCTGATCACCCTGAAGGCCCTCACCTACGCGTCCACCGGCGGCATCGTCGCCGCACCGACCACCTCGCTGCCCGGCTGCATCGGAGGCGAACGCAACTGGGATTACCGCTACTGCTGGCTGCGCGACTCCACCCTCACCCTGTCCTGCCTGCTGCGCAGCGGCTACCGGGAGGAGGCCACGGCCTGGCTGGACTGGCTCGTGCGGGCCATCGCCGGTGATCCCGCCGATCTTCAGACCGTGTACGGCGTCAAGGGGCAGCGGCTGCTGCCGGAGACCGAGGCGCCGTGGCTGCCCGGCTACGAGGGATCCCGGCCGGTGAGGTTCGGGAACTCGGCGGTGGGCCAGTTCCAGCTGGATGTGTACGGCGAGGTCATGGACACGCTCTTTCTGTCACTGCGGGCGGGGATCTCCATGCCCGCCCACGTCTGGGACCTGGTGGAGGCGCTGATGGGCTACCTGCACCGGCACTGGCGCGAACCGGACCAGGGGCTGTGGCAGGTGCGGGGCCCCAGGCGGCAGTTCGTCCACTCCAAGGTGATGGCGTGGGTGGCCGCCGACCGGGCGGTGCGCATGGGCCGGCTGCTCGGCCGGAACGGCTCCTCGGGCGAGTGGCAGGCCATGCGCCAGGAGGTGCATCGGGAGGTCTGCCGCGAGGGCTGGAACGCGAAACAGGGCTCGTTCGTTCAGTCGTACGGCTCCTCGGCCCTGGACGCCTCCGCCCTGCTGATCCCCCGGCTCGGCTTCCTGCCGGCCCGCGACGAACGGGTGCGCGGCACCGTCCGGGCCGTACGACGGCTCGGCCACGGCGGGTTCGTCCGGCGGTACGCGCCGGACGGCCTCGGCACGCACGACGTCGACGGCCTGCACGGCCGGGAGGGCGCGTTCGTGTCGTGCTCCCTGTGGTACGCCGACGCCCTCGCCGCGACCGGCCACCCGCGGCAGGCCCGGGAGGCCTTCGAGCGCGTCCTCGCCGTCCGCAACGACCTCGGACTGCTCGCCGAACAGTGGGACCCGGACGCGGGCCGTCAACTGGGCAACGCACCACAGGCGTTCAGCCACATCGCTCTGGTCGAGACGGCCTTCGCCCTCTCACCGACACCAGGCCCGAGCCCCGGGGCCGGCAGCGACGGACCGGCTTCGAACCGGGGCACCTCAAGCTGCCCGGTCACGGATGCGCACCCATGTCTGACGATGTCTCTTGCGCGGCGGAAGACGCGAAAACAAGCCCGCGGTGGAGCCGCCGCCCGGTTTTCGCGTCCTCCATTTTCACGCATGGCGCCGTATATCGCGACGCGACGCCGTATCTCTCCGTGCGCGTGCGGGAAACGGCCAGCCGAGTAAGCTGGATGCAGGACACGTAGATGTCTCGGCGAGAAGGAGCCCGCATTCCGCCGCGTATACCGGCGACCGCGCATATCGGCGACCGTGTCCACAGGCGACCAGGACCGAGTCCCGGCCTCGAGAATTCTCCTTTGTCAGCCCGATTCCACGGGCTTCTCCGCCGTCGCCCGGTGCCGTTCGCCCAGCTCCGTCCGCCCGATCAGTGGCCCTCCGGAGGTGAATTGGTGAAGGCGCGACTGCGAGGCCGGGCCGTGACGGCCGTGGTCAGCACATGCATCGTCGTACTGACCGCGTTCTACTACATCTTTCCGGAGCAGCGGCTGATCTTCGTCGCCATAGCGACGACCGGTGTCACCGGTATCATCCTGGGCGTCTTGCTCAACCGCCCCGCGCAGCGACTCCCCTGGTTGTTGATCGCCGCAGGAAACTTCGCCTTCGCCGCGGGCCAGGCCGCCCAGATCATCCTCCTCCAGTTCTACGGGCAGAACCCGTTTCCGTCGATCGCCGACGGCTTCTATCTCGCGGCATATCCGCTCTATGCGGCCGGGCTGCAGGGCTTCGTCCGCTGGCGCACGAGTGGGCGGGACCGCGCGAGCCTCGTCGACGCGCTGACGCTCACCGTCGGCCTGGCACTGCTGTCGTGGCTCTTCATCATCGAGCCGTACGCCCGCGTCGAGGGCCTCACCTGGGTGCAGAAAACGTTCTCCATGGCCTACCCGCTCGGCGACATCCTCGTCCTGGCGATGCTGCTGCGCCTGCTCGCCGGCCGTGGCGGCAAGAGCCCCTCGCTCGTGCTGCTCACCGCGGGCACCCTCGGCCTGCTCGTCGCCGACGTGGCCTACGGCCTGATACAGCTGAACGGGACCTGGCGCACGGGTACCGCGGTCGATCTCGGCTGGGCCGTGCTGTACGGCGCCTGGGCGGTCGCCGCGCTGCATCCGACCATGCGGTCGCTGACCCAGCCGGTGGCATGGCGCGCCGAGACCGGCCTGGGCCGGCTGAGCCTGCTCACCCTGGCGTCGCTGATCGCGCCGGCCATCCTCCTGATGACGGCGGTGCGCGGCGTGAGAACCAACGTCGGCGTGGTCGGGGTGTTCTCCGCGGTGCTCTTCGTCCTCGTGCTCTACCGCCTGGCGGGCGTGGCGGCGACCCACCGGCAGGCACTCGGCCGGGAGAAGGCGCTGCGCATCGCCGTGTCGTCACTGGGCGGAGCGAGCGACCCGCGGGATGTGGCCACGGCCGTCCACACCGCGGTGACGCAGCTCATGCCGTACGGCCCGCCGCATTCCGCGCTGCTCACCGTGCCGGACAACACGCTCTGGGTGAACGGGGAGCACGGCGGCGTACGCGGGCCCGTGTCCGCGCGGGGGACCGCAGCCGTCCGCGAACTGATGGCGTCCGGCGAGAGCCGGCTGGTGGCCCTCGACGGTGTGGGGCCCGCTCTCGCGGCCTGCCTCACGGGCGGGGACGAGGAGCCGACCCGCACCGGCCACGCGCTCGTCTGCCCACTCACCTCGCAGGATCACCCCTCGGGCGATCCGCTGATCGGGGCGCTGATCGTGGCCGGGGACGAGGAGGACCTGCTGGTGCTCCGGGACACGCTGGCGACACTCGCCGCGCAGACGGCACTCGCCGTGGCCCGGATCGCCCTCGCCCAGGAGGTCAACCGGCGCAACAGCGAAGCGTACTTCCGCACGCTGGTGCAGAACGCCTCCGACGTCATCCTCATCCTGGACGACGACAACCGGGTCCGTTACGCCAGCCCGTCCGCCGACCAGATGCTCGGCGTTCCGGACCTGGAGGGCAACCCACTCATAGATCTGGTGCCGCCGCAGGACAGCCGGGCGGTGGTCGAGACACTCGGCCGGATACGGAGCGGCGAGTACCAGAGCAGGAGCGAGCACTGGCGCATGGTCCGCGCCGACCGGACGTCCATCGAGGTCGAGGTGAGGTGGAGCGACCTGCGCGAGGAGGCGACCGTCGGTGGGGTGGTGCTCACCCTGCGGGACGTGACCGAACAGCGCAAGCTCGAACGCGAACTCACCCACCAGGCGTTCCACGACTCGCTCACCGGCCTGGCCAACCGCGTGCTCTTCCAGGACCGGGTCAGCCACGCCCTGGTGCAGGCGCAGCGCGACGGCACGGTGGTCGGCGTGCTCTTCATCGACGTGGACGACTTCAAGGTCGTCAACGACATACACGGCCACAGCGTGGGCGACGAACTCCTGGTCGCCGTGTCACTCCGCCTGCAGACCGCCGTCCGTGCCTCCGACACCGCGGCGCGCATCGGCGGCGACGAGTTCGCACTGCTGGTGGAGGGCTCCGTCTCGCCGACGGGCGTGGAGCGGTTCACCGAGCACGTGATGAGCGTGTTCGCCGAGCCGTTCCGGCTCAGTGTGGGGCCGGTGGGTACGTACGCCAGCATCGGCGTCGCGACGACGGAGGACAGTGTCGACTCGGTCGAGCTGCTGACCCACGCCGATCTCGCGCTGTACGCGGCGAAGACGGCGGGCAAGCGCCAGTGGCGCCGCTACCACCCGGACCTGCAGAGGGGCATGGCCGAGCGGGCCAAGTTGCAGGAGGGACTGGACAGTTCGTCGATCGAGACGTCGTTCATGGTGCTCTACCAGCCCATTGTGGAGCTGGCCAGCGGTCAGATCACCGGCTTCGAGGCGCTCGTTCGCTGGCCCCACGCCACCCGCGGCATGCTGCTGCCGGAGCAGTTCATCACGCTGGCCGAGGAGAGCGGCCAGATCGTTCCGCTCGGTGCCTGGGTGCTTGATCAGGCCGCGACCGAGGCCGTCCGGTGGCAGGGCTCCCTGCGACGCGACAGGACGGCCGAGCGCGGAGCACCCTACATCAGCGTGAATGTGTCGCCACGTCAGTTCCGGGACGAGGAGTTCTACCAGGTGGTCCGGCGTGCCCTGGATCTCTCCGGCATCGAACCGTCGTCTCTCGTACTGGAACTGACCGAGAGTGTGCTGATGTACAACGACGAACGTATCGTGGCGGAGATGAGTTCGCTCACCGACCTCGGGATCCGTATCGCGGTCGACGATTTCGGCACGGGCTACTCGTCGCTGAGCTATCTGCGTGAGTTCCCGATCTCGATACTGAAAATCGACAAGTCGTTCATCCACGAGCTCGGGCGCTCCCCCGAACAGTACGCCCTGGTCGAGGGCATCACGCATCTCGCGGACACACTCGGACTCACGGTGATCGCCGAAGGAGTGGAGGACGTCAGGCAGCAGGAGTTGCTGATCTCCATGGGCTGCCGGCTCGGCCAGGGGTACCTCTTCGCCGAGCCGGTCAGCGCCGACGAGGCGGAGCACCTCGTCCTCGCGCCGCCGCTCGGCCGCCTGGCCGGATTCCCCGGGACGCCCGCGGCGAGGAAGCGGTGAGGGTGGCAACCCTCCGCCGCGAGGGGCGCATGTCGTGCTCCGCACCCGCAGGGCGCCGGGCGAGGCAGGAGGCCCAGGGTGACGGAACGTGATCACCTGTCGGCCGAGTCGGCCGTGCTGTGTGTCGTGCTGCGCAACGAAGAGGAGCAGTACGCGATCTGGCCCGCCGATCACCTGATTCCGGCCGGGTGGCATCGGATCGGCGGACCGGCGTCCGCCGAGTGGTGCGGGAGCCTGGTCGAGCGCCTGTGGACCGACATGCGGCCCGCGAGTGTCCGCGCCGGTCGGCGTCCCCTGAAACCCGGGCCGGGCACCGTGCCGGAGCTGGTCCGTGAGCGGGCGCGGCGTGCGCCGTCCGCTCTCGCCGTGCTCTCTGACGAGGGCCGGCTCGACTACGCCGAGCTGACCGGCCGCGCCGACCGGCTCGCCCACGAGTTGCGGGAGTCGGGCGTCGACACCGAATCCGTCGTCACCGTGTGTCTCGACCGCGCACCCGAGCTGATCGTCGCGCTGCTGGCGGTGCTGAACTCCGGCGGCGCCTTCCTGCCCCTCGACCCGGCGACTCCTCGGCAACGGATGGTCGCACTGGTCGCGGAGACCGGTTCACGCCTCATCGTCTCGAGCAGCGAGCACGCCCCCAAGTTCTCCGGATGCCCGGCGCGAATCGTCCAGGCCGGGGAACCGGCCACGCGGGCGGAGGACCCGCGGGTGGCACCGGGCCCGCGGCCGGAAGACCTCGCCTACGTCATCTACACCTCCGGATCCACCGGACCTCCCAAGGGCGTGATGATCACTCACGGGTCGCTGGCCCACTCCCTCACCGCGGTGGCCCGAGCGTACGAACTCAGGCCGGGTGACCGGGTGCTGCACGCCGCGGCGCTCGGCTTCGACACCTCGCTGGAGCAGATCTTCGCGACGCTGATCAGCGGTGCGACGCTCGTCCTCGCGGGGACTGGGACGTGGGCACCCACCGACCTGCTGCACCGCCTCCCGGAACAGGGAGTCACCGTCGCCGACCTGACCCCCGCGTACTGGCAGCGGATCGTCTCCGTCGCGGACCGCGGCGAGATCCTCGCGTCGCTCAGACTCGTCATCGTCGGCGGCGAGATCGTCACCGCGAAGGACTGCCGCGCCCTGCTGCGCCGGATCCCCGGCGCGCGGCTCGTCAACGCCTACGGGCTCACCGAGTCGACCATCACCTCCACCATCTGCGACCTCGACGAGGAGGTGCTCGCCGCTCCGGACGCCGATGTCGCCCCGGTCGGCAGGCCCCTGGAGGGGAATCGCGTCCACGTGCTCGACGCCGAACTGCGCCCGGTGGAGCCGGGCGAGCGCGGCGAGATCTACCTCGGCGGCCCGGGGCTGGCGCGCGGGGTCCGGCGGCAACCCGCCCTGACCGCACAGCAGTTCCTGCCCGACCCGTATGGTTCCGCACCGGGGGACCGGATGTACCGCACCGGAGACCTGGGCCGCCTGCGCTCGGACGGCAACCTGGAGGTCTTGGGCCGGATCGACGACCAGATGAAGATCCGCGGGTTCCGGGTCGACCCGGCCGAGGTCGAGGCCGCGCTCGTCTCCCACCCGGAGATCGGCCAGGCGATGGTCGTGGCCCGGGCGCGCGACAAAGGCGACCGGGACCTCATCGCGTATTACACGACGACCGCGCCGCCGACCGGTGGCGAGGCGGCGCTGCGGGCCCGGCTGCGGTCGGCACTCGCCGAGGTCCTGCCGGGCTACATGATCCCGGCAGCCTTCCACGCGGTGGCACGCCTGCCCGTCACACCCGGCGGAAAGCTCGACCGCAGGGCCGTGCCGGAAACCGCGGCCCCGGCGAGGGCGGCGGCCGTCGCCGACGACCGTCCGGTGCAGCAGGGTATGGCCCAGTTGTGGGGCCAGATCCTGGATGTGGACTACGTCCGTCCGCAGGACGACTTCTTCGAGCTGGGCGGCAACTCGCTGCTGGCCATGGAGATGCTTGCCCGGACCCGCGTCATATACGGCATCGGCATCACACAGATCCGCGCCCTGACCCGTTCACTGCTGCGGCATCCGACGCTCGACGAGTTCACCGAAGCCGTGCGCCAGGCACGTGCCGGCACACTGGCCCACCCGGAGAGCGGGAGTGTCGACTTCGCCGCCGAGGCCGATCGGCGCGTTCCTGCAGTGGGCCGTGACGCGCCGCACCCCCGGCACCCACGCGACGTACTCCTCACCGGGGCGACCGGGTTCTGCGGCGCGTACATGATCGACGAGCTGCTGCGCAGGACGACGGGACGGATTCTCTGCCTGGTCAGGGCCTCCGACGAGCAGCACGGCATGGAGCGGATCCGCGCCAGCCATCAGCGGTACGTCCTCAGCGATCTGTCCAGCGCGCGCGTCCAGCCGGTCGTCGGCGACCTGGGCAAGCCCGGACTGGGGCTGCCGCCCGGCCGGTTCGAGGAGCTGGGATCCACCATCGATGCCGTCTACCACTTCGGCGGCCAGGTCAACTTCATCTACCCGTACCACGAGTTGCGCGCGGTCAACGTCGACGGAACGTACGAGATTATCCGCCTCGCCGCCGGCCGGGCCGTCCCCGTCCACTTCACCTCCAGCATGGCGGTGCTCGCCGGATTCGGGCCGGCCGGGGTGCGCCAGGTGACGGAGCACACGCCGCTGCGCTTCCCCGAGTATCTGTCGGTGGGATACGTGGAGACCAAATGGGTCGGCGAGGCGCTCCTGAAGAAGGCGTCCGACGCGGGCCTGCCGGTCGTCGTCTACCGCCTGATGGACATCACGGGCAGCAGCGGAACAGGTGTGATGAACGACAGCAGCGAGATGGCCGCCCTCTTCGGCTTCATCGCGCGGACCGGGCTGTGCCCTGACGTCCGGCTGCCGCTGGACTTCCTGCCGGCCGACCACCTCACCCGCGCGATCGGACACGTCTCCACCAGCCTCCCCGCACGCGGCGAGGTCTACCACCTCACCAACCCCCGTCCCGCGCTTCTGGGTTCGCTCGCCGAGCGCCTGCGTCAGCGGGGTTACCCGGTCCGGGAGATCCCCTACGCCGAGTGGGTCGCCGCTGTGGTGAAGTACGCGGCCGGACACCCCTCCGACCCGTTGACCCCGTTCGTCCCGCTCTTCGTCGACCGGTGCCACCACGCCGACATCACCGTGAGCGAGATGTACTTCCAGGGCGTGTTCCCGGAGTTCACCCGCACCAATGGGGAGCGGGCCATGCGGGACGCCGGGATCGACGTTCCGCCGGTGGACGCGGAGATGATGGACCGCTACATCGACTTCCTCCAGAAGTCCGACTACGTCCGGCCGGAGAAGAGCGGAGGACAGGGAGCGGCACGATGGTGAGCCGGTGCGCTGGCTGGGAGGCGCTGGACGTGCGGGAAGCGGCCCCCGACGGTCCGGTGGCCTTCTGCGCCGACCTCTCTCCCGCCAGTCTCCTGGCGGCGTACCGCGCCGGCGTCTATCCCTTCCCGGCGTCCGACGAGTACGTCCGCGCCCTCAACGAGGCGGTCTTCGCCGATCAGGTCCAGGACGGCCGCATCCGGCTCGTGGGCAAGGACGCAGGGGAGGAAGCGGCCGACCCCTACGCCGTCTCCTGGTGGTCGCCCGACCCCAGGCCGGTACTGCCCGTCACGTCCGCGCACCTGAGCCGGAGCCTCGCCCGACGGCTGCGCAACCGGCTGCCGTGGTCGACCAGCATGGACCGGCGGTTCGAGCAGGTCGTCCGAGAATGCCGTGCCGGCCGCGACCCGTTGTGGCTCACCGACGAGCTGATCGCAAGCCTGGTCCGCCTCCATGAACTCGGCCACGCCCACAGCGTCGAGGTGTGGGAGGACGGCGATCTGATCGGCGGCGTCTTCGGCCTCCAGGTCGGATCGGTCTTCAGCATGGACTCGATGTTCTTCCACCGCCCCGGCGCCTCGAAGGTCGCGGTGACCGACCTCGCGGCGCGCTTCGCCCAGGCCGGGGGCGTGCTGCTCGACGCTCAGCGGGACAGCCCGCACGTCCGCGACCTGGGCGGCGTTCTCATACCGCGGGAGCAGTACGTGCGACACCTTGGCCGCACCACGCGCGACCGCCTCCCGATGACCACCGCCACCCTGCCCGCCCGCCGCCTCACCCCGCCGACGGGATCGCACTGACCCCGTTCCGCGCGCCGCTCGTCGCCGGACGCGGCTCTGGCACGCTGGTGTCGGCCAGGCACGCCGCCTTCGTGCGGTGCCTGTCGTGGTGGTGCGGCGTCTCGCCGACATTCATGGGCCACACGGCGGTGCTACTCCTTCGTCACCAGCCGCCGGGCGGAACCGTCGTAGCCGTGCGGGTTGAGCTGCTGGAAGTGCCAGGCGTCGCGGCACATGTCGGACAGGTCGCGCGTGGGACGCCAGCTCCAGGTGCGGGCCACGGCGGTCGCGTCGGCGACGAGCTCGGCGACGTCCCCCGGCCGCCTGGGCGCGATCTCGTACGGGACGTTCCGGCCGCACGCCTCGGAGAACGCGGCGACGACCTCCAGAACCGAACTGCCCCTGCCGAGTCCGAGGTTGTACACGTGCATGCCCGGCGCGTCGGCGACGTGATCGAGTGCGAGGCGGTGCGCCTCCACGGTGTCCAGGACGTGGAGGTAGTCGCGGATCGCGGTCCCGTCGGGCGTGGGGTAGTCGTCGCCGTAGACGCGCAGCCGTTCCCGGCGGCCGACGGCGACCTGGGCGACGTACGGCATGAGGTTGTCGGGCGTGCCGCGCGGGTCCTCGCCGAGCAGGCCGCTGGGATGGGCGCCGGCCGGGTTGAAGTACCGCAGGCACAGCACCGTGTACTCGGGGCGGCGGTCGCAGACGTCGGCGAGGATCTGCTCGCAGAGCCACTTGGAGGCCGCGTACGGGTTGGTGGGGCGGGCCGGGGCGGTCTCGTCGATCGGGCCGGGGCCCGCGTCGCCGTAGATCGAACAGGAGGAGGAGAACACCATCCTGTGCACGCCGTGTTCGTGCATGGTGCGCAGCAGTGACGTGGTGCCGCCGACGTTCGTGTCGTAGTACTCCACGGGCATCCTGGTCGACTCGCTCACCGACTTGTGCGCCGCGAAGTGCACGACGGCGTCCACCGGATGCCGGTCGAAAACGGCCGACAGCGCGTGCCGGTCCCGGATGTCCAGCTCGTAGACGGCGCCGACGAAGCGCCCGGCGAGCCGCTCGACGCGCGCGAAGACCTGGGGCGTGCTGTTGGAGTAGTCGTCGACCACGATGACTTCGTAACCGTGGTCGAGGAGCTCCACGCAGGCATGACTGCCGATGAAACCGGCCCCGCCCGTGACGAGGACGGTCGAGGGGGCCCATGAGGGGCCGGCTCCTCGAGCGGTCGGCGGCTGGTTCCTGCGGGCCATGCCAGGACTCCCGCGTCGGATGCGGTCAGGGCTGGAACCGTATGTTTACGGTGTATATGTACGACTCTGCATCCGGGTGCCTGGTCCGGTCAAGGCCTGACCAGCAACTGGAAGTCGAACGTGTAGCGCGACGCCCTGTAGAGGTGCGTTCCGTACTCGACCGCGCGCCCGGTGTCGTCGTACGCCGTGCGCTGCATGGTGAGCAGCGCCGCGCCCTCCTCCTCGTCCAGGCGGGCGGCCTCCTCGGCGGTGGCCGCCCGGGCGCTGACGCGCTGCCGGGCGCTGTGCAGGGTGATGCCCGCCGAGCGCATCATCCGGTACAGGCCCGTCGACTCCAGGCGGGCGTCGTCGAGGTCCACGAGCGACGCCGGCAGGTAGTTGCACAGCAGGGCCACCGGCTGGCCGTGCGTGCGGCGCAGCCTGTCCAGGACGGTGACCTCGCTGCCCTCCGCGACGCCGAGGGCAGCGGCCACGTCGCAGGAGGCCTGGACGACCTCGTTGCGCACGACCTGCGTGGTGGGCCCCTGCCCGGCCTGCTCCAGGTCGTCGTAGAGACTGCTCAACTCCAGCGGGCGCTTGACCTGGCTGTGCACCACCTGCGTGCCCACACCGCGCCGCCGGACCAGCAGCCCCTTGTCGACGAGGGACTGGATGGCCTGGCGGACGGTGGGGCGGGACAGGCCGAGGCGCACCGAGAGGTCGACCTCGTTGCCCAGGAGGTTCCCCGGGGCGAGGACCCCGTGCTCGATCGCCGCCTCCAGCTGCTGCGCGAGCTGGTAGTACAGCGGCACGGGACTGCTCCGGTCCAGGGCGAAGTCCATCGAGCCGAGCGCAGGCTCTGCCGCGGTACGTGCCCGGTCACCGGTTCTCGCCATGGACGAACCCCCCTCGTGGGTCAGGAGTTGCTCGGGAAGCCGAGGTTGATACCGCCGGTGTCCGCCGGGTCCGGCCAGCGCGTGGTGATGACCTTGCCCTGGGTGTAGAAGGCGATGCCGTCGTTGCCGTAGACGTGCAGGTCGCCGAAGAGCGAGTCCTTCCAGCCGCCGAAGGAGTGGTAGCCCACCGGGACCGGGATCGGCACGTTGACGCCGACCATGCCCGCCTTGACCTCCAGCTGGAAGCGGCGCGCGGCGCCGCCGTCCCGGGTGAAGATCGCGGTGCCGTTGCCCCAGCGGGAGTCGTTGATCAGCTTGATGGCCTCTTCGTAGGTCTCCGCGCGGACCACGCACAGCACCGGGCCGAAGATCTCGTCCCGGTACGCGTCCGCCGTCAGCGGCACCCGGTCCAGGAGGGAGACGCCGAGGAAGAAGCCGTCCTCGTGGCCCTCCACCGAGAAGCCCGTGCCGTCGACGACGACCTCGGCGCCCTGTTCGGCGGCCGACGACACGTACGACGCCACCTTGTCGCGGTGCTCGCGGGTGATCAGCGGACCCATCTCGGACGCCGGGTCGTTGCCGGGGCCGATCTTCAGGTTCTTCGCCCGCTCGGCGATCTTGCCGACCAGCTCGTCTCCGGTGTCGCCGACGGCGACCACGACCGACACGGCCATGCAGCGCTCGCCCGCCGAGCCGTAGGCCGCGTTGATCGCCTGGTCGGCGGCGAGGTCCAGGTCGGCGTCGGGCAGGACCAGCATGTGGTTCTTGGCGCCCCCCAGGGCCTGCACCCGCTTGCCGTGCTCGACGGCCTTGAGCTGGATGTACTTGGCGATCGGGGTCGAGCCGACGAAGGAGACCGCCTCGATGTCCGGGTGCTCCAGGATGCGGTCCACGGCCGTCTTGTCGCCCTGCACGATGTTCAGGACACCGTCCGGCAGGCCCGCCTCGGAGGCCAGTTCGGCCAGGCGGAAGGAGGCCGACGGGTCCTTCTCCGACGGCTTCAGCACGAACGTGTTGCCGCACGCGATCGCCAGCGGGAACATCCACATCGGCACCATCGCCGGGAAGTTGAACGGCGTGATGCCCGCGACCACGCCCAGCGGCTGGCGGATCGAGGCGACGTCGACCCGGGTCGAGACCTGCGTGGACAGCTCGCCCTTGAGCTGGACGCTGATCCCGCACGCGAGCTCGACGATCTCCATGCCGCGCGCGACCTCGCCGAGCGCGTCGGAGTGCACCTTGCCGTGCTCCGCGGTGATCAGTTCGGCGATCTCGTCGCGGTGGGCGTCCAGCAGCTCGCGGTACTTGAACAGGATCGCCGTGCGCTTGGCGAGCGAGGAGGTCCCCCAGCTCTCGAAGGCGGCCTTGGCGGAGGCGACGGCGGCGTCCACCTCGTCGACGGTCGCGAACGCGACCTGCTTCTCCTGGGCGCCGGTGGCCGGGTTGTAGACGGGGCCGAACCGGCCGGAGATGCCCTCGACGGGCTTGCCGTCGATCCAGTGGGTGATGGTCTTCATGGTGCGCAAGGGCCTTTCGTGGAGCCTGATGTCAGCAGGGAGTTCAGAGGTGGCGGCGGCGTCCGGCGACCTGCCGGTCGTAGCGCTCGCGGGCCTCGACGGCGGCCTCGCGGGAGGCGGTCTCGGCCACCGGCACGTCCCACCACGCCTCGGCCGGGGGAGCGGTCGGGGCCGGGTCGGTCTCGACGTACACGCACGTCGGCCGGTCGGAAGCACGGGCCGTGACCAGCGCCTCGCGCAGCTCGCGCACGGTCTTGGCGCGCAGGACGTCCATGCCGAGGCTGGCCGCGTTGGCGGCCAGGTCGACGGGCAGCGGGGCGCCGGTGAAGGTGCCGTCGGCCGCCCGGAACCGGTAGGCGGTGCCGAACCGCTCGCCGCCGGTCTCCTCCGACAGCCCGCCGATGGACGCGTAGCCGTGGTTCTGGATGAGGACGATGTTGAGCGGCAGGCCCTCCTGGACGGCCGTGACGATCTCCGTCGGCATCATCAGGTAGGTGCCGTCGCCGACCAGCGCCCACACCGGCGTACCGGGAGCGGCCTGCTGGACGCCGATGCCGGCCGGGATCTCGTAGCCCATGCAGGAGTAGCCGTACTCCAGGTGGTACTGGCGCGGGCCGCGGGAGCGCCACAGCTTGTGCAGGTCGCCGGGGAGCGAGCCGGCCGCGTTGATCACCACGTCGTCCTCGCCCACGGCCGCGTCCAGCGCGCCGAGCACCTGCGTCTGGGTCGGGACCGCGCTCTCGTCGTCGGCGCGGTAGGCGGCCTCGACGACCTCCTCCCAGCGCTCCTTGCCGGCCCGGTACTCCGCCTCGTACGCCTCGCTCACCCGGTGGCCGGAGAGCGCCTCCAGCAGCTTTTCCAGGCCCGACCTCGCGTCGCACACCAGCGTGCGCGCGGCCAGCTTGTGGGCGTCGAAGCCGGTGATGTTGAGGTTGAGGAACCGCACGCCCGGGTTCTGGAAGAGCGTGCCGGAGGCCGTGGTGAAGTCCGTGTAGCGGGTGCCCACGCCGATGACGAGGTCGGCGGTGCGGGCGAGGTCGTCGCTGACGGCCGTGCCGGTGTGGCCGATGCCGCCGAGGTCGGCGGGGTGGTCGTGGCGGAGTGACCCCTTGCCCGCCTGCGTCGAGGCGACGGGGACGCCGGTGGCGTCCACGAACGCCTTCAGCGCCGCCTCGGCCTCGCTGTGGTGGACACCGCCGCCCGCGACGATCAGCGGCCGCCCGGCCGACCGGATCGCCTCGACGGCCGCCGTCAGCTCCACCGGGTCCGGCGCGGGACGCCGCACGGACCAGACGCGCTCGGCGAAGAACTCCTCCGGCCAGTCGTACGCCTCCGCCTGCACGTCCTGCGGCAGGGCCAGGGTGACGGCGCCGGTCTCGGCCGGGTCGGCCAGCACGCGCATCGCCTGGAGCGCCGAGGGGATCAGCGCCTCGGGGCGGGTGATCCGGTCGAAGTACCTCGACACCGGGCGCAGCGTGTCGTTGACCGACACGTCGGCCTCGACCGGGTGCTCCAGCTGCTGGAGCAGCGGGTCGGCGGAGTGCGTGGCGAAGTAGTCGCCGGGCAGGAGCAGCACCGGCAGGCGGTTGATCGTCGCCAGGGCCGCGCCGGTGACCAGGTTGGTGGCGCCCGGGCCGATCGAGGTCGTCACCGCCTGCGCGGACAGGCGGTTCAGCTGCCTGGCGTAGCCGACCGCCGCGTGCACCATCGACTGCTCGTTGCGGCCCTGGTGGAACGGCATGACGTCCTCGCCCGCCTCCAGGAGCGCCTGGCCGACGCCCGCCACGTTGCCGTGGCCGAAGATGCCCCAGGTCCCGGCGATCAGCCGGCGGCGCACGCCGTCCCGTTCGGTGTACTGGGCGGACAGGAACCGCACCAGGGCCTGGGCGGTCGTCAGTCGGCGGGTGCGGGCGCTCATGCGGAGGTCTCCGGGGCGGTGTAGAGGGGGAGTCGGGGGTCGACCGGCTGGTCCGGCCAGGTGTCGCGGACCCAGGCGTGGTCGGGGTGGTCGCAGATCAGCCAGGCGCGCTCGTCCTCGGGGCCCGCCATGACGTTGAGGTAGTACATGTGGTGGCCGGGCGTGGCCATCGACGGCCCGTGCCAGCCGTCCGGGATCAGGACGACGTCGCCGTCGCGGACCTCCGCCAGCACGTCGGTGTCCCGGCCCGGTCCGGACGGGGAGACGCGCTGGTAGCCGAGGCCGGGGATGCCGTCGTGGCCGGCGAACTCGAAGTAGTAGATCTCCTCCAGCACGGACTCCTCGCCCGGCCGGTGCTCGTCGTGCTTGTGCGGCGGGAACGACGACCAGTTGCCGCCCGGGGTGATCACCTCGACCGCGATGAGCTTGTCGCACTCGAACACGCCCGCGGCGCCGAAGTTGTTGACCTGGCGGGAGCAGTTCCCGGTGCCCCGCAGCTCCACGGGCACCTGGGAGGCGGGGCCGTAGCGGGCGGGCAGCCGGCGGGTGCAGCGCGCGCCGGTCAGCGCGAACCGTCCGCCGGCCGCGGACGCCACGGTCGCCCGGGCGTCGCGCGGCACGTACGCGAAGTCGCTGACGCCGCTGAAGACGTCCCGGCGGCCCCGGAGCTCGAAGGTGTCCTGGCCGAAGTCGTCCGTCGCGGCGACCGTGCAGCCGCCGCTCAGCGGGACGACGATCCACTCGCTGTCGCCGGTGTCGAAGGAGTGCGTGCCGCCCGGCGGCAGCTGAAGGACCCGCAGGCTGGAGTGACCCAGCCGGCCTTCTCGGGCGTGACGTCGACGATGTAGGGGCCGCCGAGGGCCTTACCCGCGGGAAGGTGATACGTCATCGTGTGCCTTTCGGGTCACAGCAGAGCGACTCACAGCAGACTGATTCACAACGGACCGATTCACAGCAGACCGACGGCCGTGTCCACCGCCTCTTCCACGCTGCCCTCGGCCGGGTAGAGCAGCGAGCGCCCGACGACCAGGCCTTGCACGGTCGGCAGGCGCAGGGCCTTGCGCCAG
Source organism: Streptomyces sp. DG1A-41 (assembly GCF_037055355.1). GTDB lineage: Bacteria > Actinomycetota > Actinomycetes > Streptomycetales > Streptomycetaceae > Streptomyces. Next base: position 8,237,702 of record NZ_CP146350.1, read on the forward strand.
CGTTCGTACGCGCCCTCCTGGTCGCCGCCGACCTCGCCGCCGAGCAGGACGACGGGGAGCGTGGAGGTCTCCAGGACCTGGGCCATGTCGTCCGGGTCGTCGGTGACGGGCAGCTTCAGCCAGGTGTAGGCGGAGGTGCCGCCCAGGCCCGAGGCGATTGCGATGGACCGGGTGACGGCCTCGGCGGACAGGTCGTTGCGCACCTTGCCGTCGACCCGCCGGGAGATGAACGGCTCGACGAACAGGGGGAGCTGCCGGGCCGCCATGGCGTCGATCGCCCGCGCGGTGGACTCCAGGGTGGTGAGCGAGCCCGGGTCGTCGTAGTCGATGCGGACCAGGAGCTTGCCCGCGTCGAAGCGGAGCCGGGCGATGTCCTCGGCGCGGTGGCCGGTGAAACGGTCGTCCATCTCGAACGTGGCGCCGGCCAGGCCGCCGCGGTTCATCGAGCCCATGACGACCTTGTTGTCCAGCACCCCGAGCAGGAGCAGGTCCTCCAGGATGTCGGCCGTGGCGAGCACCCCGTCGACACCGGGCCTCGACAGCGCGACGCAGAGCCGTTCCAGCAGATCGGCGCGGTTGGCCATGGCCAGGCGCCGGTCGCCGACCCCGAGGGCGCCGCGCGCCGGGTGGTCGGCGGCCACGATCATCAGCCGGCCGCTGTCGCCGATCAGCGGGCGGCGCACCCGGCGGGCGGCCGCCTCGGCGACGGCCTCGGGGTTCCGGGCCCGGACCGTGGTGAGGTCGGGGATGCCGATGTTCAATTCAGGCTCCGTTCAGTGACTCGTGCTCGGCGACGACGCCGTGGCGAGGAGGTCCTCGACCTCGGACTCGGAGGGCATCGCGGAGGAGCAGGCGAGGCGTGAGGCGACGAGGGCGCCGGCGGCGTTGGCGTGCCGCATGGTCTTCTCCAGGTCCCAGCCGGCGAGGAGGCCGTGGCAGAGGGAGCCGCCGAAGGCGTCGCCCGCGCCCAGGCCGTTGACGACCTCGACCGGCACCGGCGGTACCTCGGCCCGGGTGCCGTCGCGGTGCACGGCCAGGACGCCCTTGGGGCCCTGCTTGACGACGGCCAGTTCCACGCCCGCCTCCAGCAGCGCGTCGGCGCAGGCCTGCGGCTCGCGCACGCCGGTGGCGATCTCGCACTCGTCGAGGTTGCCGACCGCGACGGTGGCGTGGCTCAGCGCCTCCCGGTAGTACGGGCGGGCCTCCTCGGGGTCGGCCCAGAACATCGGGCGCCAGTCGAGGTCGAAGACGGTGATGCCCGACTTGTCGCGCGCCTTGAGGGCGGCGAGCGTGGCGGAGCGGCTCGGCTCCTCGCTCAGGCCGGTGCCGGTGATCCAGAAGATCCGGGCCCCGCGGATCGCGAAGAAGTCCAGCTCGTCGGTGTGGATCTCCAGGTCGGGGGCCTTGGGGCGGCGGTAGAAGTACAGCGGGAAGTCGTCCGGCGGGAAGATCTCGCAGAACGTGATCGGGGTCGGGTACGCGTCGACCGGGGTGACCCAGCGGTCGTCGACCCCGAAGGACTTCAGTTCCTGGTGCAGGTAGGCGCCGAAGGGGTCGTTGCCGGTCCGGGTGATGACCGCCGTACGGCGTCCGAGGCGCGCCGCGGCGACCGCCACATTGGCCGCCGAACCTCCCAGGAATTTCCCGAACGTCTCCACCTGGGGCAGCGGGACGCCGGTCTGGAGGGGATAGAGGTCGACCCCGATGCGGCCCATCGTGATCAAGTCGAAATACTGGGCTGGCTCGGCCATGCGCGACCTCCTCGGGAAGCTGGGGATGCGGGTCCGGGGCCGCCCTGACACCGTGGGGCTTGGATGACCTGGGGCCTGCCGCTGTCACAGGTGTAGGTGGCGGAGGGCGGCCCTGTCAATAGTTTGTACTTACATTCGGACCTGCTTGTGAAATGATGTCTTAACAAAGTATTGACAGCGGGCGCGGCAAGGACTTGGATCCCGTGGCATCGCAACAGTCTGTTTGCGGCATCATGATCCGGACTCCGTAAGGCTCCGGGACCACGGATCCCTCGTGATCCCTCCCCTTTCCCCCGCAGTAGCACAGTGAGGTGCCAGGAAAGATGGACCGCTCTTCCCACCCCCGCTCCCGCAGGATCGCGCCGGTCGTAGCAGTTGCCGCGGCAGCGGCCCTGACCCTCGCCGGCTGCTCCAGCAGTTCCGGGGGCAAGAAGTCGGAGGAAGGCGCTGCCAACGCCTCCGCCGGCAAGGCGACCACGCCGCGCATGACCGTCGCCCTGGTCACCCACCAGGCACCCGGTGACACCTTCTGGGACACCGTGCGCAAGGGTGCCGAGGCCGCCGCCGCCAAGGACAACATCAAGCTCATCTACTCCGCCGACCCGAACGCGGGCAACCAGGCCAACCTGGTCCAGAACGCGATCGACCAGAAGGTCGACGGCATCGCCGTCACCCTCGCCAAGCCGGACGCCCTCAAGGGCGTCATCGGCAAGGCGGAGAAGGCCGGCATACCCGTCGTCGGCCTCAACTCCGGCCTGAGCGACTGGAAGAAGCTCAACCTGCTGGAGTTCTTCGGCCAGGACGAGTCCGTCGCCGGCGAGGCCTTCGGCAAGAAGCTCAACGAGGTCGGTGCCAAGAACGTCCTCTGCGTCATGCAGGAGCAGGGCAACGTCGGCCTCACCCAGCGCTGCGACGGCGTGGCGAAGACCTTCGACGGCAAGGTCGACCCCCAGAACGTCAACGGAACCGACATGCCGGCCGTGAAGTCGACGATCACCGCCAAGCTCAAGCAGGACCCGTCCATCGACTACGTCGTCACGCTCGGCGCCCCCTTCGCGCTGACCGCGGTGCAGTCGGTCTCCGACGCCGGCAGCAAGGCGAAGGTCGCCACCTTCGACCTCAACAAGGACCTCATCAAGGCCATCAAGAACGACTCCATCCAGTTCGCCGTCGACCAGCAGCCCTACCTCCAGGGCTACCTGGCCGTAGACGGCCTGTGGCTCTACAAGAACAACGGCAACTACAGCGGCGGCGGCGAGCAGCCCGTGCTGACCGGCCCGGCCTTCGTCGACAAGTCCAACGTCGACAAGATCGGGGAGTTCGCCGCGAAGGGCACCCGGTGATGAGCATGACCCAACAGGCTGCGCCGGCGGTGGAGACACCGCCGGCCCCGGCCCCAAGCAGTCCGACGGCCGGACGCGGCAGCGCCCGCTGGCGCTGCGGCTGCTGGCCAGGCCCGAGGTCGGCGTCTTCCTCGGCGCCGTCGCCGTGCTCGTGTTCTTCCTGTTCGCCGCGCCGCCGGTGCGCGACGGCAGCTCGATGGCCAACATCCTGTACCAGTCGTCGACCATCGGGATCATGGCGCTGCCCGTGGCCCTGCTGATGATCGGCGGTGAGTTCGACCTGTCGGCCGGTGTCGCCGTGATCACGTCGGCGCTGACCGCGTCCATGCTCAGCTACCAGCTGACCATGAACGTCTGGGTCGGCGTGATCGTCGCCCTCCTGGTGTCGCTCGCCATCGGGGCGTTCAACGGCTGGCTGCTGGTCAAGACGGGACTGCCCAGCTTCCTGGTCACCCTCGGCACCTTCCTGATCCTCCAGGGTGTGAACCTGGCCGTGACCAAGCTGGTCACCGGCAACGTCGCCACCGACGACATCAGCGACATGGACGGCTTCACCCAGGCGCAGAAGATCTTCGCGTCGTCGTTCACCGTCGGCGGGGTCAACGTCAAGATCACGGTGGTGTGGTGGCTGGTCTTCGCGGCCCTGGCCACCTGGGTGCTGCTGCGCACCAAGTACGGCAACTGGATCTTCGCGGTCGGCGGCAACAAGCACTCCGCCCGGGCCGTCGGTGTCCCGGTGACGTTCACCAAGATCTCCCTGTTCATGCTGGTCGGCTTCGGCGCCTGGTTCGTCGGCATGCACCAGCTGTTCTCCTTCAACACCGTGCAGTCCGGCGAGGGCGTGGGCCAGGAGCTCATCTACATCGCCGCGGCCGTCATCGGCGGCTGTCTGCTGACCGGTGGCTACGGCTCCGCGATCGGCCCGGTCTTCGGCGCCTTCATGTTCGGCATGGTGCAGCAGGGCATCGTCTACGCCGGCTGGAACCCGGACTGGTTCAAGGCCTTCCTCGGCGTGATGCTCCTCGGCGCCGTCCTCATCAATCTGTGGGTCCAGCGCACGGCGACCCGGAGGTGACCGCAATGACCAGCAACGAAACCGGCACCCACGGCGCCGTCCTTCAGGACACGCCGCCCGCGAAGGACCGACCCCTCGTCGAACTCCGCGGCGCCGGCAAGTCCTACGGCAACATCCGCGCCCTGCACGGCGTCGACCTGAAGGTCTTCCCCAACCAGGTCACCTGCGTCCTCGGCGACAACGGCGCCGGCAAGTCCACCCTCATCAAGATCATCTCGGGTCTGCACCAGCACACCGAGGGCGAGTTCCTCGTCGACGGCGAACCGGTGCGCTTCTCCACCCCGCGCGAGGCCCTCGACAAGGGCATCGCCACGGTCTACCAGGACCTCGCCGTCGTCCCGCTGATGCCGGTGTGGCGCAACTTCTTCCTCGGCTCCGAGATGACCAAGGGACCCTGGCCGTTCCGCCGTCTCGACATCGAGCGGATGAAGAAGACCGCCGACGAGGAACTGCGCGCCATGGGAATCGTCCTCGACGACATGGAGCAGCCCATCGGCACGCTCTCCGGCGGCCAGCGCCAGTGCGTCGCGATCGCCCGCGCCGTCTACTTCGGCGCCCGCGTCCTCATCCTGGACGAGCCGACCGCCGCCCTCGGCGTGAAGCAGTCCGGTGTAGTGCTGAAGTACATCGCCGCCGCCCGCGAGAAGGGCCTCGGCGTCATCTTCATCACCCACAACCCGCACCACGCCTACATGGTCGGCGACCACTTCAGCGTGCTGCGCCTGGGCACCATGGAACTGTCCGCCTCCCGCAGCGAGGTCAGCCTGGAAGAGCTGACCAACCACATGGCCGGCGGCACCGAACTGGCCTCCCTCAAGCACGAGTTGGCGCAGGTCCGCGGCGTCGACGTCGAGGAGCTCCCCGAGGCGGGAGACCTCACCGCCCCCGTAGCCACGTCTTCGGAAGGAAAGTCCTGACATGGCACTCGCGCTCGACCGCATCCGGGTCGGCTCCGCCCCCGACTCCTGGGGCGTCTGGTTCCCCGACGACCCCCAGCAGGTGCCCTGGGAACGCTTCCTGGACGAGGTCGCCGAGGCCGGCTACTCCTGGATCGAACTCGGCCCGTACGGCTACCTGCCGACCGACCCGGCCCGGCTCACCGACGAGGTGACCAAGCGGAACCTGAAGGTCTCCGCCGGCACGATCTTCTGCGGCCTTCACCGCGGTCCCTCCGAGTGGGACTCCACCTGGGAGCAGGTCAGCCGGGTCGCCGCCCTCACCCAGGCCATGGACGCGGGGCACCTGGTGGTCATCCCGTCCTTCTGGCGGGACGACAAGACCGCCGAGATCCTGGAGCCCCCGGAGCTCACCACCGAGCAGTGGCGCAACCTCACCACGGGCATGGAGCGCCTCGGCCGCGAGGTGAAGGACAGGTACGGCCTGGACATCGTCGTCCACCCGCACGCCGACACCCACATCGACACCGAGGAGCACGTGGAGCAGTTCCTCGACTCCACCGACTCCGACGCGGTCAACCTCTGCCTGGACACCGGGCACTACGCCTACTGCGGCGGCGACAGCGTCAAGCTGATCGAGACGTACGGCGAGCGCATCGGCTATCTGCACCTCAAGCAGGTCGATCCGGAGATCCTCGCCGACGTGGTCAAGAACGAGGTCCCGTTCGGCCCCGCCGTGGCGCGCGGAGTCATGTGCGAACCGCCCGCCGGCGTGCCCGAACTGGGTCCGGTTCTCACAGCCGCCCAGAAGCTGGGTGTGGACCTGTTCGCCATCGTCGAGCAGGACATGTACCCCTGCGAGCCGGACAAGCCGCTGCCGATCGCGGTGCGCACCCGCAAGTTCCTGAGGTCCTGCGGCGCCTGACGATCCGAAAGGACGGCCATGACTGAGCGCGCCACCCTGGGAGTCGCGGTCATCGGTACCGGAAGAATGGGCGCCGACCATGTGCGCCGCCTCCACGAAGTCATCAGCGGAGCACGGGTGGTCGCCGTCGCGGACGTCGACGCGGAGCGCGCGAAGGCCGTCGCAGCCCGTGTCGACGGCTGTACCGCCCACACCGACCCGGCCGCCGCACTGGCGGCGGCCGACGTCGACGCCGTCCTGATCGCCTCCCCGGGTCCGGCCCACGAGGCCACCCTGCTCGCGGCCTTCGAGCGCGACCTGCCCGTCCTGTGCGAGAAGCCGCTCACCCCCGACGCGGCCTCCGCACTGCGCGTCCTCGAAGCCGAACTGCGCCTCGGCCACCGCCGTGTCCAGGTCGGCTTCATGCGCCGCTACGACCCCGAGTACGCGAAGCTGAAGGCCCTGCTGGCAACCGGCCAGCTGGGCCGCCCGCTGATGCTCCACAACCGGCACCGCAACGTGGCCAGCCCGCCCTTCTTCACCAGCTCCATGCTCATCAGCGACTCCGTCGCCCACGAGGCGGACGTGACCCGCTGGCTGCTGGGGCACGAGATCACGGCGGTCACGGTGCTGCGCCCCGCCCCGTCCGCCAACGCCCCCGACGGACTGCGCGATCCGCAGTTCGTCGTCTTCGAGACCGACGGCGGCGCCCTGTGTGACGTGGAGATCTTCGTCAACTGCGGCTTCGGCTACCAGGTGCAGGCCGAGGTGGTCTGCGAACGCGGCACCGCCCGCATCGGCGACGGCCACGCCCTGGTCACCAACATGGCCGGCCGCTGGGGCGGCACCATCGCCCAGGACTTCACCGAACGCTTCGAGACGGCCTACGACCGTCAGATCCAGACCTGGGTCGACGCCACCCGCCGCGGCGAGGTCACCGGCCCCGGCGTCTGGGACGGCTACGCCGCCGCCGCGGTGTGCGAGGCGGGGGTACGGGCGCTGGAGGACGGCGGCCGGGTCGAGGTCGAACTGGTCGGGAAGCCCGCGCTGTACGCGTGAGCGGGCCGGGGGTGCGCCCCCGGCCCGCTCAGCGGGTGCCTCAGATCCTGGTGCGGGGCCGGGGCTCGAACCCGGCCGCGCGGTAGCAGTCGTCGATGAGCGCCATCGTCGTCACCGCGTCGTCGGCGTCCAGCGGCAGCGGCGCACCGTCTCGCACCCGGGCGGCGAACGCCTCCAGCTGGTACGTGTACGACGAGCGCGTCCCGAGGCGTTCCGTGCGTTCGCCCTCCGGGGTGCGCACCACGATCCGGTCGTCCATCTGGGGCAGCACGAAGTTCAGGGCCGTCGCCTCACCCCGCGAGCCGGTGATCTGGATGCTCATGTCCAGCCCGTCGTACGCCATGTGACAGCGGGCGGAGCCGGTCGCACCGCCGGGGAACTCCAGGTCGGCGTCCAGCCACTCGTCGACCCCGGGTGCGCCCGCGCGCTCCCCGCCCCGGGCCCCGGCAAGGCGCGGTGCGCCGCCCGCCCAGGGGGCGAGCATGCGCAGTGCGTGCAGGCCGTAGCAGCCCAGGTCCATCAGGGCGCCGCCGGCCAGCCGCAGCGACCAGCGTGGGTCGGCGTCCGGCGGGGCGGCGATGGCGACCATCGCCTCCACGTGCCGCAGTTCGCCGAGTTCACCCGAGTCCAGCAGCTCGTGCAGGCGGCGGGTGACCGGGTGGAAGAGGTAGTGGAAGGCCTCCATGAAGACCGTCCCGGCCTTCCCGGCGGCCTCCCGCACCTCCGCCGCCTCCCGCGCGTTGCTCGCCGACGGCTTCTCCGACAGCACGTGCTTGCCCGCCGCGAGGGCGGCCAGGTTCCACGGGCCGTGCAGACCGTTGGCGAGCGGGTTGTAGACGACGTCGACCTCGGGATCGGCCACCAGCTCGGCGTACGAACCCGCCACCCGCTCCACTCCGTGCTCGGCGGCGAACGCCTCGGCTCGGGCGCGGTCGCGGGCGGCCACCGCGACGAGGCGGTGGCCGGTCGCCCGGGCCGGGTCGGTCAGGGAGCGCCCGGTGATCCGCGCGGCTCCCAGCACACCTATGCGCAGGGGTTCCCGGCCCTTCTCGCTCATGCCTGCCGTACCTCCTCGATCGTCACGGGACGGTGCTCGTGCAGCGACAGGGTGCACGCCTCGGCGATCCAGCCCGCCTCCAGGGCGTCCTCGATCGTGCAGGGGGAGGGGCGGGTGCCGGCGACGACCTCGGTGAACGCGGTCAGTTCGGCGCGGTAGGCCTCGGTGAAGCGGTCCATGAAGAAGTCGTGAGGGGTGCCCGCCGGGAAGGTCACGCCCGGCTCGACCGAGCGCAGCGGCAGCTTGTCCTCCAGGCCGACGGCGATGGAGTCCGTAAAGCCGTGGATTTCCATGCGGACGTCGTAACCACGGGCGTTGTGGCGGGAGTTGGACACCACGGCGATCGTGCCGTCGTCCAGGGTGAGGATCGCGCCGGTGGTGTCGGCGTCACCGGCCTCCTTGATGAAGTCGGCACCGCGGTTGCCGCCCACGGCGTACACCTCGGTCACCTCACGGCCGGTCACCCAGCGGATGATGTCGAAGTCGTGCACCGAGCAGTCGCGGAAGATGCCGCCGGAGGCGGCGATGTACGCGGCGGGCGGCGGCGCCGGGTCGAGCGTGGTCGAGCGGACCGTGTGCAGCGCGCCGAGCTCGCCGCTCCGCACGGCCGCGCGGGCGTTGACGAAACCGGTGTCGAAGCGGCGGTTGTAGCCGATCTGGATCGGCACGTCCCTGCCCTGGACGGCCTTCAGCACCTCGACGCCCTCGCTCATGGTCCTGGCGACGGGCTTCTCGCAGAAGACGGGGATGCCGGCCTCGACCCCGGCGAGGATCAGCGCGGGGTGGGCGTCCGTCGCGGCCGCGACGACGATGCCGTCCACGCCGGCGGCCAGCAGGGCCTCGGGCGAGTCCACGACGTCGGCGCCGAACCGCTCGGCGGCGGCCTTGGCGGCGTCCGCGAACGGATCGGTGACGACGAGGGACTCGACGGCGTCGAGCCCGGACAGGGTCTCGGCATGAAAGGCGCCGATGCGGCCGAGGCCGAGGATTCCGATACGCATGGGTATTGCTCCTAGTCGTAAACAGGGGGTGGTGCTACGCCCTCAGGGGCGCGGGGAACTGCGCGACCAGCCACAACGGCGCCGCACACGACGGACGACACAACGCGGCACATCCTCAGTCGAGTCCGCCCAACACGTTCTGGTCCCAATCGATAACCGACCCGGTGACCACCCCGGACCGCTCCGACAGCAGGAACACAACAAAGTCGGCGATCTCATCCGGCTGGCCCAACTTGCCCATCGGCAACTTCGCGGCGGCCTCTTCACGCCAGTCGTCCCCGGCGCCGTGGAACACCCGCTGCGTCGCGTCCTCCCCCTCCGTCGCGGTCCAGCCGATGTTCAGCCCGTTGATCCGGACCCGGTCCCACCGGTGCGCGTGCGCGGCGTTGCGGGTCAGGCCGACCAGGCCCGCCTTCGCGGCGACGTACGGCGCCAGGAACGGCTGCCCGCCGTGCGCCGACGAGGTGATGATGTTGACGATCGTGCCGGGTGCCTGACGCGCGACCATGTCCGCGACCGCCGCCTGCATGGCGAAGAACGGCCCCTTGAGGTTGATCGCGATGTGCTGGTCGAACAGCTCGGGCGTGGTGTCCAGCAGCGTCCCCCGGGAGGTCAGCCCGGCGGAGTTCACGAGGCAGTCGACGCGGCCGTACGTCTCCACGACCCGGGCCACGGAGGCCTTCGCCTGCCCGGCGTCCGACAGGTCGGCCCGGACGTACAGGGCCTTGCCGCCCGCGGCGGTCAGCTCCTCCACCAGGGCCTCGCCGGGTTCGGGACGCCGCCCGGTGACGGCCACGACCGCCCCCTCGCGGACGGCGGCCCGCGCGATGGCGGCGCCGACACCCTGACTGCCGCCGTTGACCAGGACGATCTTGTCGTCGAGAAGTCCCACGAGGTTCCTCAGCTCTCTCGTCGTTCGGTACCGGCCCGCAGCTCCGCACGGAGCGCCTCCGGCGTCCACTCCTCATGCAGGGCCCGCCGTACGATCTCCGCCTGCGAGGGCGGGGCCAGGCCGTCGACCGGCGGGTCGCTGTCGAGGTTGGTGGGGAAGGGGTAGCCCTCGGCGCTCGCCGCGATGACGTTGGCCAGCCACGCGTCGCTCGCGCCCTCGGCCTTCCGCTTCAGCAGCACGGGGTACACCGCGTTCGCCACGGCCTCCCGGTCCACCGTCTCCATCGCGCGCCCGAACGCGGACGACACCTGCACCAGGTTGGCCATGCGCCGGATGTCCGCCGAGCGGTTGGTGCCGGCGGCGTGGAAGAGGGCCGGGTTGAAGAAGACCGCGTCGCCCTTCGCGAGCGGCAGCTGCACCTGGTGGGCCTCGAAGTACGCCCGGAACTCCGGGCGCCGCCAGGCGAGATAGCCCGGCTCGTACTTCTGCGAGTGCGGCAGGTACATCGTCGGCCCGGACTCCACCGGCATGTCGCAGTGCGCGACCGCGCCCTGGAGGGTCAGCACGGGGGAGAGGCGGTGCACGTGCCCGGGATAGGCGGCGGCGACCTCGTCGGACAGGAAGCCCAGATGGTAGTCGCGGTGCGCGGTCTGGGCGGCGCCGCCCGGGTTGACCACGTTGAGCTGCGAGGTGACCTGGTAGCCGGGACCCAGCCAGGCCGTCGCCACGAGGGCGAGGACGTCGTTGGCGTAGTAGTCGGCGAACGCCTCCGCGTCGTACAGGGCCGCCTTCTCCAGGGCGTTCCACACCCGGTCGTTGGCGCCCGGCTTGGCGAAGTGGTCACCGGCCGTCGCGCCCGAGGCGCGCTGCTCGGCGATCAGGGCGTCGAACACGGCGGTGGCCCGGTCCACGACCCCCGGGTCGGGAAAGGCACCGCGGAAGACGACGATGCCGGGCCCGTCGGCGAGCGCGCGCACCAGCTCGGCCTGGACGACCCGGTCGCCTTCGAGCAGACCGGTGTCGTAGACCGGCACGTTCCGCTCCACGGCCGAGGCGTGCGGATAGTCGGCGGGGTCCGTCGCCCGTTCGACCAGCGCGCGGAGCGCGTCGAGATCGCAGTCCTGCTCGGACAGCCAGACGCGGGGGTGTACGGAAGTGAAGGACATCGTCGTCCCTTCGGGGTCACGGAGCGACGGATCCCTGTCATTCTTGTCAGTACAAACCCCTCGAACAACCAGCAGGCAGCCATCAAAAACCCCTCAAGGAGCCGGCGCATGGGCCACCCGTTCCCGATCCGGGAGATCGCACGTCAGGCGGGCCTGAGCGAGGCGACGGTCGACCGGGTCCTCAACGGCCGGGGCGGGGTCCGGGAGAGCACCGCGCAGGAGGTGCACCGGGCGATAGCCGACCTGGACCGGCAGCGCACGCAGGTCCGGCTCGTCGGCCGGACGTTCATGGTCGACATCGTCATGCAGGCGCCCGAGCGTTTCACCACCGCGATCCGTGCCGCCCTGGAGGCCGAGCTGCCGTCCCTGCACCCGGCGGTGCTGCGCTCCCGCTTCCACTTCCGCGAGACCGGCCCGGTCGGGGAACTCGTGCGGACCCTGGACCGGATCGCCCGGCGCGGCTCGCAGGGCGTGATTCTCAAGGCCCCGGACGTCCCCGAGGTCACCGCCGCCGTCGGCCGTCTCGAAGCCGTCGGCATCCCGGTCGTGACCCTGGTGACCGACCTGCCCGCCAGCGCCCGGCTCGCCTACGTCGGCATCGACGACCGGGCGGCGGGCGCGACGGCCGCGTATCTGATGGGCCAGTGGCTGGGGGAGCGCCCGGGCAACATCCTGACCAGCCTCAGCAGCGGTTTCTTCCGCAACGAGGAGGAGCGTGAGATGGGCTTCCGCAGCGCCATGCGGGCCCGGCATCCCGAGCGCACGCTGGTCGAGATCGCCGAGGGGCAGGGGCTGGACGCCACCCAGTACGACCTCGTCCGGGCCGCGCTGGAACGCGACCCGGACATCCGGGCGGTGTACTCGATCGGCGGCGGCAACATCGCCACGCTGAGGGCCTTCGACGATCTCGGCCGCGAGTGCGCCGTGTTCGTCGCGCACGACCTCGACCACGACAACACCCGGCTGCTGCGCGGGCACCGCCTGTCCGCCGTGCTCCACCACGACCTGCGCCAGGACGTGCGCGAGGCCTGCCACACGGTCATGCGGGCACACGGCGCACTGCCGCCGGCCGGGCCGTCGCTGCCGTCGGCGATCCAGGTGGTGACGCCGTACAACATGCCGCCGCAGGTGACGGCCGCGTGAGCCGGGGCGGTTCCGGGTGCGGCACCCCGGCGTGTATCCGGAGCGCCGTGCGCCACGGCCCCTACCGTCGTCCTCATGTGGACCTCGCGCCCGGACGGCGGGCCTGACCGGTTGCTGACCCTCGCCGACGGCGTTTTCGCCATCGCCATCACGCTGCTGGTCCTGGACCTCTACGTCCCGCGCGGCCTGGACGCGGACGGGTATCACGAAGCATTGCACCGGCTGCTCCCGGACCTCGGTGCCTACGCGCTCAGCGTCGCGGTGCTCGGCAGCTTCTGGCGCGATCACCGCAGGATCTTCCGTGACGTACGGGAGGTGGACGGACACGTGATCATCCTGTCCCTCACCGGCTTGGGGGTCGCGGCCCTGGTCCCTTTCCCGACCAGGCTGCTCGCGGAGTACGGCGACGTGCCCGTGTCGGTCGCCGTCTACGCGGCGGCGGTCGCAGCGCTCGGCGCCTGCCATCTGGCGCTGGCCGCCGTCCTGGCGAAGCGCCCGTGGCTGCGCGACGGCACCCGCTCCGACACCAGCAGTACGCCCTACCTCCTGGAGAGCGTCACGCTGGTGGTGGTGTTCGCCGTGACCGTCCCGCTGGCCCTGGTGGCCGGCGCCCCGGCCATGTGGCTGTGGCTCGTCCTCGTCCCGGTGAGGTTCGTCCTGGGCCGCCGCCTCGAGAAGGCGGGCTGAAGCGTCAGGCCCCCACGGCCACTTCCGCCCAGGCGCCGCTCGCCGCCGACCGCGCCATCGCGTCCAGCGCGGCCGCACTGTGCACGGCGTCCGCGAGTGTCGCCCCGTGCGGAGTGACGTCGGCGACCGACCGGAGGAAGCGGTACGCCTCGATGACCTTCAGGTCGTCGTACCCCATGGCGTTCGCCGCGCCGGGCTGGAACGCGGCGAACTCGCCATGACCCGGGCCGACGTACACCGTTGTGACGGCCTGGTCCTGGTAGGTCGTGCCGCGGCTGATCCCCAGCTCGTTCATGCGGCGGAAGTCCCAGAACACCGCGCCCTTGGTGCCGTGCACCTCGAAGCCGTAGTTGTTCTGCTCGCCGACCGAGACCCGGCAGGCCTCCAGCACACCACGCGCCCCCGAGGCGAAGCGCAGCAGGCAGCTGACGTAGTCCTCGTTCTCGACCGGGCCGAGTTCGCCGCCGGAGGCGCGGCTGTGGCCCGCTGTCGCCACGGTCGGACGGGCCCGCTGCGGCAGGAAGATCGCCGTGTCGGCCGTCAGGGACGTGATGTCGCCGAGCAGGAACCGGGCCAGGTCGGCACCGTGCGAGGCCAGGTCGCCCAGTACGCCGCTGCCGCCCCGCTCCCGCTCGTACCGCCACGTCAGCGCGCCCTCGGGATGGGCCGCGTAGTCGCTGAACAGCCGGATGCGGACATGCGTGACCGCGCCGATCTCCCCCGAGGCGATCAGCTCGCGGGCCGCCTCGACGGCGGGCGCGTTGCGGTAGTTGAAGCCGACGGTGCCCTGCACACCCGCCTCGGCCGCCGCGTCCGCCACCGCGCGGGCGTCCTCGGCGGTCAGACCCACCGGCTTCTCGATCCAGATGTGCTTGCCCGCCTCGGCCATGGCGACGCCGATCTCGCGGTGCAGGAAGTTCGGCGCGGTGATGCTGACCGCCTTCACCCGGGGGTCGGCGGCCACCTCGCGCCAGTCACGCGTCGTCGACGCGAACCCGAACTGCGCGGCGGCCTCCTCCGCCCGGCCCGGCACCTCCTCGGCGACCGTGATCAGCTCCGGGACGAGGGGCAGCTGCGGATAGTGGTGCCGCACGCGCGCGTACGCCTGGGTGTGCACGCGCCCCATCCAGCCGAATCCGACGACGGCGACGCCGAGCGTGTCCACCATGAGAGCCCCTCTTTGGACCGTTCCAGAACCTGTCCAGCCCACCCTGGGCGCGCTTTCCCGCAGCTGTCAACCCTTTTCCTCGCCCTTTGACAGGGCGCCGACTCCCATGGAACGGTCCATCTCATGAGACCGCCGACGATCCGCGACGTTGCCGAACGGGCCGGCGTGTCCAAGTCGCTGGTGTCCCTGGTGCTGCGCGGCTCCGACCAGGTGCGCCCCGAGAAGCGGGAGGCCGTGCTGCGCGCCGCCCAGGAGCTCGGCTACCGGCCCAACGCCGCCGCGCGCAGCCTCAGCGAGCAGCGCACCCGCACGGTGGGCGTCCTCCTGAACGACCTGCGCAACCCCTGGTTCGTCGACCTCCTCGACGGCCTGAACTCCCTCCTGCACGCGAACGGCCTGCACATGCTGCTCGCCGACGCCCGCCTCAACCGCCGCACCGGCCAGGACCCGGCCGATCCGCTCCTGGACCTCCGCGTCGACGGCCTGGTCGTGGTCGGCACCCTGCCCGACCCGGCGGCCCTCGGCGTGGTCGCCGAGCGGATGCCGGTCGTCCTGGCGGGCGCCCGCGAGCCCGTGCCGCCCGGGGTGGACCAGGTCGCCGGCGACGACGAGCAGGGCGCCCGGCTGGTCACCGAGCACCTCATCGGCCTCGGCCACAGCCGCATCGCGCACCTCGCGGGTTACGGAGCCGTCGGGGAACTGCGCCGCCGCAGCTTCGAGGTGACGATGCGGGCGCACGGCCTGGCGGACCGGGCCGTCGTCGAAGCCGTCGACATGACCGAGGAGGGCGGCTACCGCGCCACCGTCCGCCTCCTCAGCAGCCCCGACCGCCCCACCGCCGTCTTCGCCGTGAACGACATCACCTGCGTCGGCGCCCTTTCGGCGGCGGAGGAACTGGGCCTGCGCGTCCCGCACGACGTGTCCGTCGTCGGCTACGACAACACCAGCATCTCCCGCCTGCGCCACCTGTGGCTCACCACCGTCGACAACGCCGGCCACGAGGTCGGCCGCCGCGCCGCCCGCTTCCTCCTCGACCGCTTCGAACGGCCCGGGGGAGAGGGGCGGGTCCATCTGGCGACACCGACGCTGGAGATCCGGGGGACGACGGCGCGGCCGTCGTAGTCCCGCACGCTCTGCGACGCTCCGCTCGCGCACGCCCACTCGTGTCCAACAATGTGGTGCACGAAATTGTTGACAATCTCGGCTGGCTAGATTTACGTTCGACAGGCACTCATTCAGGGAGGGCAACGCATGCCGACTCAAGCCCGTCCGGGCACCGGAGAGCAGGCCAAACAGCACGCGATCGCGCAGCTGCGGCAGGCGATCCTGCGGGGCGAGATGGCACCGGCGCAGCGGCTGGTGGAGAACGAGCTCGCCGAGCAGTTCGGTGTGACGAGGGCCAGCATCCGGGCGGCACTGATCGATCTGGAGGCCCAGGGCCTGGTCGAGCGGATTCGCAACCGCGGTTCGCGGGTGAGGGTGGTGACCGTGGAGGAGGCGGTCGCCATCACCGAGTGCCGCATGGTGCTGGAAGGGCTGTGCGCGGCGAAGGCGGCCGTGGCGGCGAGCGACGAGCAACTGGCCGAACTCACCGCCCTCGGCACGGCGATGACCAAGGCCGTGGCCGACGGCGAGCCGGTCACGTACTCGGACCTCAACCACGAACTGCACGCCCGCATCCGGGAGTTCTCCGGCCAGCGGACGGCCGTGGAACTGCTGGAGCGGCTCAACGCCCAACTGGTACGCCACCGCTTCCGGCTGGCGCTGCGCCCGGGGCGCCCCCAGCAATCCCTGAAGGAGCACCTGGCCATGATCGAGGCGATCGGGGCCAGGGATCCGCAGGCGGCCGAGGAGGCCGTCCGCGCCCACCTCGGCAGTGTGATCGAGGCGCTGCGCGACTGACCCACGCGCGAGGCGGGCGTGCCCCTGTCCGGCAAGGAGATGCAGCATGACGCATGGCAACGCGCCCGCCCCCACCCCACCACGCTCCACACTCGTCGTGACCGCGCACGCGGGCGACTTCGTGTGGCGAGCCGGCGGCGCCATCGCCCTGGCCGCCTCCCGCGGCGAGCGGGTCACCATCGCGTGCCTGACCTTCGGCGAGCGCGGCGAGTCCGCGAAGGCGTGGCGCGCGGGGAAGAAGCTGGCGGAGATCAAGGCGATACGCCGAGAGGAGGCCGAGCAGGCCGCCGCCACGCTCGGCGCAAAGGTCCGCTTCTTCGACGCCGGCGACTACCCGCTCCTCGTCACCCCCGAGCTGACCGACCAACTGGTCGCGGTCTACCGGGAGACGCAGCCCGACGTGGTGCTCACCCACCCGGTGGACGACCCGTACAACGGCGATCACCCGGCCGCCCACCGCATGGCCCTGGAGGCCAGGGTGCTCGCCCAGGCCATCGGCTACCCCGGCCCGGGCGAGATCATCGGAGCCCCGCCCGTCTTCTACTTCGAGCCGCACCAGCCCGAGATGAGCGGCTTCCGCCCCGAGGTGCTGCTCGACATCACCGAGGTCTGGGAGACCAAACGCAAGGCCATGGAGTGCCTCGCCGCCCAGCGGCACCTGTGGGACTACTACACCGACCTCGCCGTCCGCCGCGGCGCCCAGCTCAAGCGCAACGCGGGCCCCAACCTCGGCCTGCCCCACAGGGCCATGGCCGAGGCGTACATGCGCCCCTACCCGCAGGTCGCGAAGGAGCTGGCATGAGCGGCGTCATCGTCACCGGCCCGCCGAAGGCGCACGGCGAGGACGTCGAGGCCCTCGCCGGCCACTCCGTCGCCACCGTGCACGAGGCCATGGGCCGCACCGGCCTGCTCGGTCCGGGCCTGCGCCCCATCCAGCAGGACACCCGGATCGCCGGCACCGCCGTCACCGTGCTCAGCCGGCCCGGTGACAACCTCATGATCCACGCCGCCGTCGAGCAGTGCGGCGAGGGCGACGTCCTGGTGGTGACCACCACCTCGCCCTCCACCGACGGCATGTTCGGCGAACTGTTCGCCACCGCGCTCCGGCAGCGGGGCGTGCGCGGCCTCGTCATCAACGCCGGCATCCGCGACACCGCCGAACTGCGCGCGCTGGGCTTCCCCGCCTGGGCCGCCGCCGTGTCCGCGCAGGGCACGGTCAAGGCCACCGGCGGCTCGGTCAACGTACCGATCGCGATCGGCGGCCAGGTGATCCGCCCGGGAGACGTGATCCTCGCCGACGACGACGGCGTCGTGGTCGTTCCCCGCGAGCGGGCCCGGCGGACGGCCGAGGCCGCCGAAGCCCGCGAGCGCAAGGAGGCCGCCGGCCGCGCCGCGTTCCTGGACGGCCAACTGAGCCTGGACCGCTATGGATTGCGCGAGAAGCTCGCTCAGCTCGGCGTGACCTGCACCTCCTATGAGGACCATCTGCGGTCGGGGGAGCCGTCGTGACCGTGCGCTGCATGCTGATGCGCGGCGGCACCTCCAAGGGCGCCTACTTCCTCGCCGAGGACCTGCCCGCCGACCCGGACGCCCGCGACGCGCTCCTGCTGCGCGTCATGGGCAGCCCGGACGAACGGCAGATCGACGGCCTGGGCGGCGGGCACCCGCTCACCAGCAAGGTCGCCGTCGTGTCGCCCTCCACCGACCCGCGCGCCGACGTCGACTACCTCTTCCTCCAAGTGGCGGTCGCCGAGTCCGTGGTGACTGACCGTCAGAAGTGCGGCAACATCCTCGCCGGAGTCGGCCCGTTCGCCGTCGAGCGAGGGCTGGTCCCGGCGGGGGAGGAGCGGACGGCCGTCCGTATCCGCATGGTCGACTCGGGCGACCTCGCGACGGCGACCTTCGCCACCCCGGGCGGCCGGGTGGACTACACGGGGGACACCGAGATCGCCGGCGTCCCCGGCACCGCCGCCCCGGTGACCGTCGAATTCTCGCCCGGAGACGGGGTGTTGCTCCCCACCGGGAACGTCCGGGACGAAATCGACGGCATCCCCGTCACCTGCGTGGACAACGGCATGCCGACCGTGCTGATGGCGGCCGCCTCCCTCGGCGTCGGCGGCCACGAGACGCCCGAGGCCCTGGAAGGGAACACCGCCCTCACCGACCGGCTGCACGCGATCCGGCTCGAGGCGGGCCGCCACATGGGGCTCGGCGACGTGGCGGACACCACCGTGCCCAAGCTGACGTTGCTGGCCCCGCCACGGAACGGCGGCGCGATCACCACCCGCACCTTCATCCCCGTACGCTGCCACACCTCGATCGGCGTGCTCGGCGCGGCCGGGGTCGCCGCCGGGCTGCGCATCGAGGGCGGCGTCGGCGCGGACCTCGCGCATCTGCCCACCGGGAGCGACCGGGTGCGCGTCGAACATCCCACCGGACACCTGGACATCGAGTGCGGCATCGGCACCGATGCCGCGGGCAGACCCGTGGCCCGCCGTACGGCCGTGGTGCGCACGGCCCGCAAGATCTTCGACGGCACGGTCTTCCCCCGCCCTGCCCAGCCCCTCAAGGACCCCCGATGACCCCACCCTTGGGCGACATCGCCCACCTCGGCCACACCCAGCTCTTCACCCCCGACCTGGACGCCAGCGTCACCTTCTTCACCGACTACCTGGGCCTCACCGTCAGCGGCCAGGACAGCGGCACGGTCTACCTGCGGACATACGACGACTACGAGCACCACAGCCTCGTCCTCACCGCCCGCGAACAGCCGGGCCTCGGCCGGCTCGCCCTGCGCGCCTCCGGTGAGGAGGCACTGCACCGCCGGGTGCGGGCGATCGAGGAGGCCGGCGGCTCCGGTCACTGGACCGAGGACGAGCCCGGCCTCGGCAAGCTCTACGTCACCACCGACCCGGACGGCCACGAACACGCCCTGTACTGGGAGAGCGAGTACTACCGGGCCCCCGACGAGCTGAAACCGGCGCTGAAGAACCAGCCGCAGGCCAAGCCCAACCGGGGAGTCGGCGTACGGCGGCTGGACCACGTCAACTTCCTCGCCTCCGACGTGCTCGCCAACGCCGAGTTCCAGCAACACGTCCTCGGCGCCCGGCCGACCGAGCAGATCCGGCTCGACTCCGGCCGGATCGCGGCCCGTTGGCTGACCTTCACCGACAAGTCGTACGACGTCGTCTACACCGAGGACCGGACCGGCTCGACGGGGCGGCTGCACCACATCGCCTTCGCCACCGACACTCGCGAGGACATCCTGCGGGCGGCCGATCTCGCCATCGACACCGGTGTGTTCATCGAGACGGGCCCGCACAAGCACGCCATCCAGCAGACGTTCTTCCTGTACGTCTACGAGCCGGGCGGCAACCGCGTGGAGCTGTGCAACCCGCTCACCCGCCTGGTGCTGGCGCCCGACTGGCCGCTGATCACCTGGACCGAGGCGGAGCGGGCCAAGGGCCAGGCCTGGGGGCTGAAGACCATCGAGTCCTTCCACATGCACGGGACACCGCCGGTCGCCTGAGCGGCACACGCACGAGAGGTGATCAACGATGTCGTTTTCCCCCTCCACAGACGATCGCGGTGGCAAACTCGCTTTCCTGGTCGTGGCCCTGTGCTGGCTGGCCGTCCTCTTCGACGGCCTCGACATGTTCGTCTACGGCTCGGTGCTGCCCCACATGCTGGCGGAGCGGGCGCTCGGCATCACCTCGGCGCAGGCCGGTGACCTCGGTAGCTACGCCACCTTCGGCATGCTGGTCGGTGCCCTCGCCGCGGGCACGGTCGCCGACCGGATCGGCCGCAAGAAGCTGACGGTCGGCTGCGTCACCCTCTTCTCGCTGGCCTCCGGCCTGTGTGCGGTTGCGAACGGCGTCACGGTGTTCGGCCTCGGTCGCACCCTGGCCGGCGTCGGCCTCGGCGGTCTGCTGCCCACCGCGATCAGCATGGTCTCCGACTACGCCCCGCGCGGCCGCGGCGCCCTCACCATCGGCCTGCTGATGACGGCCCACCACGCCGGCGGCATCCTCTCCGCCTACGTGGCCCTCTGGGTCGTCGAACCGCTCGGCTGGCGCGCCGCCTTCTGGATCTGCGTGACCCCGCTGCTCTTCGTGCCGGTGCTCGCGACGTTCCTGCCCGAGTCGCTCAGCTTCCTGCTCGCCCAGGGCCGCAGCGACGAGGCGCACGCCCTGGCGAGCCGCTACGACGTCGAACTCCCCGCCGCGAAGACGCCGGGTGCCCCGCCCTCTCCTTCCCGCTGGACTTCCCGGCCGGCCTGTTCCGCGGCGGCGAGTGGCTCCAGACTCTGCTCTACTGGCTGGCGTCCTTCGGCGGCCTGCTCCTCGTCTACGGCGTCGCCACCTGGCTGCCCACCCTGATGCGGGGCGAGGGCTACGAACTCGGCTCCGCGCTCACCTTCGTGGTCCTGTTCAACCTCGGCGGCATCGTGGGCATGCTGGTGGCGGGCCGCGCCTCCGACCGGTTCGGCGCCCCGCGCATCTCGGCGATCTGGTTCGCGCTGACCGCCGCCGGCGTGTTCCTGCTCAGCGTCCGCATGCCGCTCGCGCTGACCTTCACGGTCGTCTTCCTCACCGGAATCTTCCTCAACAGCGCCCAGACCATGATCTACGCGACCGTCTCCCTCCGCTCGGCCCCGGACAGCCGCGCCACCGCCGTCGGCTGGACCTCGGGCATGGGCCGGTTCGGGGCCGTCTTCGGGCCGTGGCTCGGGGGGCAGTTGCTCGCCGCGAACAAGGGCGACTGGGGCTTCACCGCCTTCGCGCTGGCGGGCGTGTGCTCCATGGTCTTCATCGGCCTCGCCGCCCTACGCGGCGCGCGCCGGGCGGCGGGGGAGAGTGCCGGGCGGGCGCTCATCGGCGCCCACTGAGCGGGGGAGTGGACCGTGGTGTCCGTCTCGACCTCTATGCCCTGGTCAAGTGTGCCCATCGACTTAGCGTATTGTTTGCGGCATATGCCCACGAGTTGAGGCTTGCGGGCATCCTAGGGCGAAGGGGAGCAACGGGTGGAAGAGGCGCGGGACCGGCGTGTCCGGCGAGTCGAAGCGACGGGAGGCGCCGTCACGGGGCTTCTCGCCCTCGCGTCCTGCGCCGGACACGCGACCAAGGCGGAACTGCCCTGGTGGGCCGTCGTCGCCGTCGCCGTGTCGACGGCGGGCCTCGTCGGCTGGACCGGGGCGCATCTCGGCCGTCGGCGCGCAGGATGTGACGAGGGATCCGTGCAGCCCGGCGAGCAACCCCTCGACGCGTACGCGCCCCTCCCTCCGCACCCCGCCGCTCACGCGCCGCTCGACACCCACGAGGGCCCGGTGTGCGGATGCGGTAGGGTTGACCTGCGCGATCACGCGGTTCACCCGCGCGAGCCCGCATCGGGACGTGGCGCAGCTTGGTAGCGCACTTGACTGGGGGTCAAGGGGTCGCAGGTTCAAATCCTGTCGTCCCGACGTGTGAGGCAGCAGCCAGAGGCCGTGCCGGAGCTTTCCGGTGCGGCCTCTCGGTCGTTCCCGCGGAGCCCGGTGCTCGGCGGCCAGGGCCGCAGCGCGAGGGGTGGCGGCGCACGCGGCGGCGGGCCGCACCCGGCAGTTCAGGGCCCATGGCGTGGTCGACGCCGCATGGCGTGGTCGAGGACGTCACCCACCCCCCGATGAGGCGACGTCCTCGACCTTCCCCCGGCGCCGGACAGTGGCTCAGATGTCCGCGCGGCGGATCCGTGCCGTCACCAGCACATCACCGCCGTCTCGCCGGAACCCCAGGCGGAGTACAGGCGTACGCGGACGAAGTAGCGGCGGCCCTTGACGAGCCGGGCGCTGATCGTGGCGTTGTGCTCAGTTCCTCCGTCGTCCTGCCCGGCGAGGTAGCGGGGTTCCCCGTCCCGCTCCTCGAAGACCACGACGACGGCGTCGCTGTCGCCGAAGGTGCCCAGCGTGTAGGTACGGGTCTCCGGCGGGTCGACGACGAAGTCGGCCTGCTCGCCGGGGCCGAGACCGAGCGGTGCCGAGCGGAACGGCACCAGCGCGGGCGGTCCCGCAGGATCCGCCGGCGGATACCAGCGGAGCGCGAACTCCTTGTCGGCGGCGGACAGGGTGCCGGGCGGGTTCAGACCCGCGCGGTAGTGCTCCGGCTCCAGGACCAGCCCCGACGAGAACGGATACTCCATGATCGACTGAGGGTCCCAGACGGAGCCGTTGGCCTCGTCCGGGTCGAGCTTGCGCAGGATGTTGTAGTGCGTCCGCTCCCGGCTCCAGTGGTTCGGCGGGCCCGCCAGTTCGGCGTAGACGGCCTCGTCGTCCCAGTGGATGCCGGCGAACGGGCTCTGGTGTTCGTGCAGCATGCCGAGCGCGTGCCCGATCTGGTGCAGGGCCGTCCCGCGCTCCCCGGACGCGGTCAGGTCCCAGCCGAAGTTCATGGTGCGCTCGTGCCGCCCGGCCGGCAGCGCGTCCCGTCCCACCGCCGACCAGGAGCCGGCACCGAGCTGGAACCCGATGCGCAGTTCGGCCTCCGAGCGGTCGTCGACCTCGGCGAAGCAGATCCCGATGCCCAGGTCCTGCCACTCCTCGAAGCACTCGCGTACCACGTCCCGCTGCTCCTTGGCGCCGGCCCACGGCACCCGTCGCGTCATCCCCGTCCCCGGCACGGGGATGACGGACGCGTCGGCGTCACGGTCGAAGAAGCAGTAGTGCAGAACCGTGCCGTTGACCCACATCCGCCGCCCGCTCGCGAGCGCGCTCAGCCGCTCGGCCGCCAGCCCCGGTGCGTAGGAGGGCGCCGGCGCCTGTGCCAGCGAGCAGTAGCGTGCGGTCATGGCCACAGCCTGCCCCGCGGCCGGTCCCGGGCGCCTGAGTCGGGGGCTACTCAAGTCGCCCTGTATCAGAAGTGAGTAGCCGCGCTCATGCCTGTGTGACGACTTACGAACGGGACGCGACGACGCTGGAGCTGCCCTGGCCGTTCGCCGGGCGGGAGGACGAACTGGAGCTGGTCCGCCGGTCCCTGGCCGGCGGACGCCGCGGCATCGTGGTGACGGGCCCGGCGGGCCGCGGCAAGACCCGCCTCGTCACCGAGGCGATCCGCGGCACCGACTGCGCCCGTGCTGCGGGTACGCCCGAGAGCCGGGCCATCCCCTTCGCGGCGTTCGCCCCTCTCCTGCCCGAGTCGGTCACCCTGCACCGCGCGGTCCAGCTCCTGTCGGGCGTACGGACGTTGGTCGTGGACGACGCCCATCTGCTCGACGACGCCTCCGCCGCCCTGGTCCACCAGCTCGCCGTGCACGGCCGCACCCGTCTGCTGGTCGTCACCACGGACGGCACCCCGGTGCCGGGCGCGATCTCCCGGTTGTGGACCGGCGAGCTCCTGCCGCGCCTCGCCCTGGAACGGCTGCCCGAGGAGGAGACCGCGCAGCTGCTCACCGCCGCGGCCGGCCCTCTCGAACCGCTCACCGTCAACCGGTTGCGGCGCCTGAGCCGGGGCGACCTGCGGCTGCTGCGCGATCTGCTGGGGGCCGTCCGCGGACTGCTGACCTGCGTGCCGGGCACCGGCGAACGGGCATGGCGGGGCCCGGTGCCGCTGACCACGGCCGTCCGCGAACGCACCGCCCATGTCCTCGGCCGCACCTGCCCGCTCGAACGGGAGACCCTCGACCGCCTCGCCTTCGCCGAACCTCTGCCGCCGACGCTCGACGAGCTGGACCTCGGGGCCCTCGAAGTCCTGGAGTCCGACGGCCTGATCGAGGTCGACGACCTGGGCGGCGTCCGGCTCGCCCACCCCCTCCACGGCCCGGTGCTCAGGGCCGCGGCGGGCCGGCTGCGGGCGCGCCGGCTGTCCCGGACGCAGGACGCGTACGCCGCCGCCCTCGACACCGAGGCGGCCGCACTGGCCCGCCGGATCGACAAGGACGACGTACGGGCGACGCCCACGCCGGTCGGGGAGTGGCTGGTCGCGGAGAGCCGCCCGCTGCCCGGCCGGTACGCCGCCGTACGCGCCCGGTTCGCCCGGTTGCGAGGGGAGGTGAGGGAAGCGGCGGCCTGGGCTAGGGAGGGGCTGAGGGGCGATCCCGGGGACCCGTCGTGCCGGGAGGAACTCGCCCGCGCCTGCGCACCCATGGACAGCAGGGAGCTGGACTTCGAAGCCCTCACCGACCCCTACGACGCCGTCCGTCTCGGCGCCCCCGAGAAGGTCATCGACCGGCTGACCGGCGTCTTCGCCCGGCACGCCGACGCGCTCACCCGTGCCGACGGACCGGCCCTGGACGAGGTGGCCGAGGAACTGGAGCGGCGCGGTTTCACGCTGTTCGCCGCGGAGGCGCACGCGCAGGCCGTGCGCGCCCACGGCG
The DNA here is from genome assembly GCF_037055355.1 of Streptomyces sp. DG1A-41. Classification (GTDB taxonomy): domain Bacteria; phylum Actinomycetota; class Actinomycetes; order Streptomycetales; family Streptomycetaceae; genus Streptomyces. Next base: position 8,262,089 of record NZ_CP146350.1, read on the forward strand.
ATCCGAGCGCCGCCCGGCGCTCCCGTACCCGGGCCGTCGCGCTGGCCCGGCGCTGCCAGGGCGCCCGCACACCCGCCCTGTCCGGGCTGGTCCTCGGCGAACTCACCGCCCGGCAACGGCAGATCGTCACGCTCGCGGCGGCGGGCCTGAGCAACCGGCAGATCGCCGAACGCCTCACCCTGTCGGTCCGGACCGTCGGCAACCACCTGTACAGCGCCTACGCCCGGCTCGGCGCGAGTGACCGCGGCGCCCTGCCCTGGCTGACGGAAGTCCCGGAGGCCCAGCCGGCCCAGGGGCCGCTCTCAAGACCGGCGGCCTGACCCGAACAGGGGACGGGTCAGGCCGCCCCGAACGCCGAGAACGCCCAGCCCGTGGCCTGGTGCAGCGCGTCGCCCGGCAGGGCGGCCCGGGCGTCGCGCAAGGCCTCCGCCAGGGACAGGCCGGCCCCGAGTCCCTTGTGCAGCGCGAGCATCAGCGGCACCACCGCGGCGTCGTTGACGGGCGCGCTGCACGCCACCACCCCGGCCGTGCCGAGCGGCAGCAGCGCGGTGACCAGACCGAGCAGTTCGTCGGCGCCGACGGATGCGAGGAGGGCGGTGTCGCAGCAGGACAGGATGATCCGGTAGGGGCTGCGGTCCAGACGCTCGAAGTCGTGCACGACGATCGGCCCGTCGGCCATCCGCAGGGAGGAGAACAGCGGGCTGTCCGCGCGGAACGTGCCGTGCGCGGCGATGTGCGCCAGCGCGGCCCCGTCCAGTTCCTCCAGCACGCGCGGCACCCGCGCCTCGTCGTCCTCCAGGACCGTCGCACAGGCGTACCGGCCGGCCAGTTCGGGCACCTCGGCGCCGCCCGTGGCCAGGCCCGGGCCGCGGACCAGCACATGGCGGCCGTCCGGCGGCGGCGCGGTCTCCCGGGCCCGCAGCCAACTGCCCGCCGACGGCGACACGCTGAGCACCCGTTCCCGCAGCGACGGCAGCAGCGCCCACGGCACCCGGTGCAGCCGCCCCGGCGGCACGATCACCACCGGGCCGCCGCCCAGGTGCGCCGCGGCCGGTCCGAGCAGCAGTTCCTCCAGCCGCCGCCCCGCGGCCTCCACCACCGGAAGCCGCGCCTCTGCCCCGGGGTGCGCCAGCCGCCGCAGCCCCGCCTGTACGTGCTCGGCCTCGGTCTCCGCCTCGGCCAGCAGCCCGGCCTCGAACCGGCGCACCCGCCCCTGCCCGCACAGCAGCACCTGCACCCGTCCGTCGAGCACGGCGAGTTCCACCAGCCGTACCTCGTCGCCCAGCCGCTCCAGCAGCCGGCCGACGTCGAAACGGCCGCCGTCCCCGGGGGCCTCGCCGCGCATGTGCAGCGTCCGGGAGCGGATCTGCCGCTCCAGGCGCCGCTGCTCACGCTCCAGTGCCGGAACCGGCCGGCCCTCCATCCGGGCGGCCTCCGCGCGGGAGGCGATCTCACGGAAGGCGGTCATGCCGCTGAGCAGCTCCGGGTCGGCGGGCGGCCGGGTCGGCGGGGTGGACAGCACGGTGGCCCGCCAGCGCTCGCTCCACACCAGCAGCCGCCGCGGGCCGCCCGAGACGAGGCTGGCCCGCCCGGCCAACGCGGCCAGCTCCGCGCCCTGCTCGGTGGCACGCGCCCGCAGCTCCGAGGCGCCCAGCGTCATCCGGTGGTCGTCGAGCACGTCCAGGCCGCGCCGGCACGCCTCCAGGACGCCCCGGGTGGACCCGGCGGCCCTGGCCCGCAGCGCCTGCGCCGCCCAGCCCGTCATCCGCGCCAGCGGCGGGCCGCCCCGTCTGCTGCGGGCGGCGACGGCCAGATGCCGTTCCGCGTCCGCCGTCCAGCCCAGGTCCAGCGCGATCCGGCCCGCCAGCAGCGACGCCTCCGGCGCGGCGGGCGCACCGAAGGCGGCCAGTTTCTCGGCCACCGCCGCGGCGTCGGCGACCAGCCGCCCTGAGCCGCGACCGGCCGCGTGCCGCGCCTCGATCAGCACCAGCCGGGCGTGCGTCTCCCACCAGGTGCGCCGCTGCCCGGCGAACAGCCGTACCGCCAGGGCGGCACGGGCGATCGCGGTGTGCGGTTCCCCGGCCAGCCGCGCGGCCCGCGCGGCGGCCAGCAGCAGCTCCGCCTTGCGCGTGGACTGCCCGCCGATCCCCTCCAGCTTCCCGATCGCCGCGTCCGCCTCGGCCAGCGCCTCGGGAGCCAGCCCGGCCGCCATCAGCACCTCACAGCGCCGGATGTTCAGCATGAATGTCGGCGTGCCCAACCGGGCGTACCGTTCCTCCGCCTCGTCGAGCAGTCGCAGCGCCGCCGGCACGTCACCGGACCGGAACGCGGCGAGCCCCCGGCTCTCCACCGCGTCGGCCTTGTCGTGTTCCTGGCCCGTGGTGTCCCACAGCGCCTCGGCCGCGGTGAAGTCCGCCTCGGCCCGCTCCACCGCCCCCAGCGCCAGATGCACGGTCGCCCGCAGGGTCAGCGCCCGCGCCGTCCAGATCACGTCCTCCACCTGGCGCAGCACGGGAATCGCCCGGCGTACGTCCTCCAGCGCCTCGCGATGGTGACCGAGCACCCACCACACGTACGCCCGCCGGTACAGCACCCGCGCCCGCGTGTGCCCGCCGCCCCGGGCAACCCCCCGCTCGAACGCCGCCAGGCCCTCCCGGGTACGGCCCGCGTGCACCAGGGCCACGCCCAGGGTGGCCAGCACGTCCGCCTCCCGGTCGGCCGAGTCCGCCCGCGCCGCGCACTCCCGGGCCCGCCGCAGATGGTGCAGAGCGAGCCGCAGATCACCGAAGTCGCGCTGCCAGATGCCGATCACCTGATGCGCGATGGACGCTTCCAGCGGGGAGGGATCGGCGTCGAGCAGCGCCCGGGCCCTCGCGAGAGCCTCGCCCGGGTCGGCGAACACCATCGGCAGCAGTTCCTGCACCGCGTCGCTTCCCGCCGCTGTCACTCCTCGGATGGTAGTGGTCCCGGAACCGCACCACACAGGGTCGGCGCTGTATCAAAAGACCGCCCGGCGGCTCTTGTCGACGAGTACCGACGACCGCTTGCCGCACCGACCGACGCCGTCGCCCAGTGGGAGGACCCGCATGGCACCTCAGCGATTCCACGAGCAGTTCGACCAGATCCAGCGTTCGATGCCCGACGTTCCCCTCGCGATGGGACCGGACGACTCGGCCGAGTTCATGTACGAGAAGGGCGTCGTCCTCGTCCGCGACGGCGAGGAGGCCCGCATCGTCGAGGACACCGTACGGGCGCACTTCACGGCGGCACCCGACCTCGACCAGGACCAGGTCCGCCGGGCGGGCTCGCACACCAACCGCAGTGGCGTCACCCGGATCCGGGTCGGCGACCCCGGCGAGGGGAGCCCGGGAGCCGACCGTGCCGTCGCGCAGGCGCTGCGGGCCGTAGGCGAACGCGAGGCCCGGGCCGGGCACCGGATGGCCGCCCGCAACCACGTGGTGCATATCGCGGTCAACGCCTGCCCCGGCGACGAACCCGTACCCGTCCCGGTGAGCGAGCCGCCCAACCCGGCGGCCGCGGACACGGCGTACGACCCGGACACCGCCGTCGGCGTCCTCGTCGTCGACACCGGCCTCACGCACGACTACCGCTCCTGCGCGCTCCTCGCCCACACCGACGGCGACGCCCAGGTTCAGGAGTGCGACGAGCAGGGGATCCTCCAGCAGTACGTCGGGCACGGCACGTTCATCGCCGGGCTCGTCGCCGCCGTCGCGCCCAACACCGACATCACCGTGCGCGGCAGCCTCAACGACGCGGGCGCCATCCTGGAGTCGGAGTTCGGCGAGAAGCTCTTCGAGGCCGTCGACGCCGGCGGCTGGCCCGACGTCCTCAGCCTCTCCGCAGGCACCTCCAACGGCCGTACCGACGGCCTGCTCGGCGTGGAGAACTTCATGCGGGAACTGCGCGAGCAGCGCACCCTGCTGGTCGCCGCCGCCGGCAACAACGGCAGCGCCACACCCTTCTGGCCCGCCGCCTACGCCGACCAGCCCGGCTGGGAGGACTCCGTGCTGTCGGTCGGCGCGCTGCGCAGCGACGGCGAGTCCGGCGCCTGCTTCACCAACCACGGCCCCTGGGTGAAGGTCTACGCCCCCGGCGAGCGCCTCACCAGCGCCCTCACCGGCTTCGAGACGCCCGTCCCGTACATCTACCAGCACTCCACGTACGACGCCTGCCGCTACGGCTTCACCTACGGCTGCACCTGCCGGCACCCCCGCCACACCGGCGTGCTGAGCGACGAGAACGCCTCCGCCAAGCCGGACCAGGTGATGTTCGAGGGGTACGCGCAGTGGAGCGGCACCTCCTTCGCCACCCCGGTGACCGCGGGCCTGGTCGCCGCCCACATGACGGCGCACAAGGAGACCGACCCGCGCGCGGCCCGGAGGCACCTGCTCGCCCCCGGCACCGGGGTCGCGGAAGTGCGCGGGGCGCACGTACCCGCGCTGCGCCCGCCCACCTGGCGCCCCGTCCCGGTCGTGCGTCTCGGCCCCGGCCTGTGAGGGCCGGAACCGCCCCCTCCACGGCGTACGATGGCGTGCCGTACTCGAGGGGTGGGGCTGCCGTGGACCGTACTGATGCCGGCGCGCTCGTCCAGGCCGCCGCCGACGGCGACGCGGCGGCCTGGAAGGCGCTCGTGGAGGGGCTGAGCCCCCTGGTGTGGTCCGTGGTGCGGGCCCATCGGCTGTCCGACGCGGACGCCCACGAGGTGTACCAGACCGCGTGGTTCCGCTTCGCCCAGCACCTCGGGCGGATCCGGGAACCCGGCAAGGCGGGCGCGTGGCTGGCGAGCACCGCGCGCCACGAGTGCCTGAAGGTCATCCGGAGCTCGCAACGGCTGACCCTGACGGACGATCCACAGCTCCTGGACCGGGTCAGCGAGGACGGCACGCCGGAACAGTCGCTGCTCGACGCCGAGGAGGCCGCCGCCCAGAGCGAACGGGTACGGCGGCTGTGGCAGGAGTTCGAGGAACTGGGCGAGCGGTGCCGGCAGTTGCTGCGGGTGCTGATGGCCACGCCGCCGCCCAGCTACCAGGACGTGTCCGCCGCGCTCGGCATCGCGGTGGGCAGCATCGGGCCGCTGCGCCAGCGCTGTCTGCGGCGCCTGCGGGCCCGGCTCGAAGCGCGGGGGGCGGTATGAGCGACATGAACGACGACGTGTCCGACGAGGACGGCCGGGACGACCAGGAGTTCGACGCCGCGCTGCTGGAGGAGGAGCTCCGGCAGGCCGCCGCCGTACTGGACCCCGTGCCGGCGGAGCTCCAGCAGATCGCCGTCGACGCCTACGCGCTGCACGACCTGGACGCCCGCGTCGCGGAGCTCATCTTCGACTCGCTGGTCGACGCCCTCCCGGTCCGGGGAGCCGGCGACCCGCCCCGGATGCTGACCTTCCGGGCGGGCGAGGTGACCGTCGACGTCGAGGTGACCGCACACGGGCTGATGGGTCAGGTGCTGCCGCCGCAGCCGGCCAGGGTCGAGGTCCTGGGCGGACCGCGCCCCGGCCCCTCGCTCACGGCCGACGACCTGGGCCGCTTCACCGCCGACGCACCGCCGTCGGGCCCGTTCGCCCTGCGGCTGCGGACGGGCGGGGACGTGGTGGTGACGGAGTGGCTGCGGGCGTAGGCCAGGAGTCACCAGGCGCAGGCAGCGTCCTCGGTCCCCGGATCATCGTCTTCCGCCGCCAGGCGACCTGGTCGGCGGGGACGGCGAGCCGTAGCCCGGGCAGTCTGGCCGTCTTCCGCCGCCAGGCGACCTGGTCGGCGGGGACGGCGAGCCGTAGCCCGGGCAGTCTGGCCGGCAGGGGCTCGACGAGGATCTCCGTCTGGAGACGGGCGAGGACGGCACCGGTGCAGTAGTGCGGTCCGATGCCGAAGGCCAGGTGGAGGCTGGGGGTACGCAGACGGGGTCGCCCGCGTGGATGCGGTGCCCGTTCAGGTCGACGTCCGCCCGGGAGCGGATGGTCTGCAGGATCCACTCGTACAGGCTGTTCTTGGCCCGGTCGGCGGCCTCGGCCCTGCCCGACGTGGAGATGATCTGCCGGGTCCAGCAGTGCACGCCTGCGGTGAAGGCGCCGGCGACGGCCTTGCGCAGCCGGTTGTGGTCGGGCTGGTCGGCGAAGGCGAGAGAGCCGGGCCACGGCTTGAAGTGCGGGGCCATCCGTGTCACTTGACGCCCGGTCACCTCCGCACGGCTGAACCGTGGATCGTTGGTGACCGCCTTCACGTCGTCGTGGCGGGTGGCCAGCCACGACTGTCCCTCACCGTACGGCAGTTGGATACGGGCAGCGGCCCCTCGCGCATCAGCTCCGCGAGGACCGGGTCGAACCGTGGTCTCCTCCGTTGTGCCCCAGCCGGTGGCGGTCAGCCGGACACGGCGTCGACCAGGCGGGCCAGCGCCGCGGCGAGCCGCTCGAGACCGGGACCGGCGGGGCCGCCCGGCTCGGTCATGTAGGTGTCCCGGCGGATCTCCACCATGAGCGCCTCGACCCGCGGGTCGCTCCCGTGGAACTCCAGCGGCACGTAGGCCCCGCTGAACGGGCTGTCGAGCTCCGTCTCCCCGAACGCCTGCCGCGCGGCGTCCAGCAGCCCGGGAGGCGTGTGGAAGGAGTCGGTGCCGAGACACACCGGCGGCCGGGGCCCCTCCCCGTGCAGCTCGTACGGCAGCCGGGCACGGGGATAGGAGTGCACGTCGATGATCACGGCCCGCCCGGTGGCCGCAAGCCGGTCCGCCACGGCCCGCGTCATCGCCCGCGCGTACGGCAGGAAGTACCGCTGGACGAGCGGCCCGGCCTCGATGTCCTCGGACCGCAGCACGGCGCCGTGCGTGGTCCGGGTGTAGACCGCGCCCATGCCGACGACCCGCATCTCCTCCCGTTCGTCGGGGAAGCGCTCGGGGTCGACGACGAGCCGCGACAGCCGGTTGACGAACCGCCACGGGACGACGCCGGCCGCCCCGGCCGCCGCCTCGGCGATCTGAGCCGTGTGCGCGTCGGTGATGTGGTCCAGCTCCCGCGCGAGCTCGTCGTCGCCCAGCGCGATGCCCGCCCGTACGGACGGCGGTATCTCCCGCGCCGAATGCGGGACATGCAGGATCACGGGGGAGTGCCCGGCGCCGGGCAGGACGTCGAAGGACCGGAGGTCGTCGGTCACGCGGTGGCTCCACAGGGCGGTGTCAGGGGCTTCGCACGAAAGCCCGGGCCTCTTCGAACACAACTCCGCCCCGGCCGGGCGGTGCGCCGGCCGGGGCGGAGCGGAGGGGCCGATGGGCCCGGGGCGTCAGCTCAGGGACGCCAGCGCCTCGTTCCACGTGGCGGACGGACGCATGACCTCGGCGGCCTTCGCCGGGTCGGGCTGGTAGTAGCCGCCGATGTCGACCGGCTTGCCCTGGGCGGCGATCAGCTCGTCGACGATCTTCTGCTCGTTGGCGGCGAGCGTCTCGGCGATCGGCGTGAAGGCCTTCGCCAGGTCCGCGTCCTCGGTCTGCCGGGCCAGCTCCTGTGCCCAGTACAGGGACAGGTAGAAGTGGCTGCCGCGGTTGTCGATGCCGCCGACGCGCCGGGTCGGGGACTTGTCCTCGTTGAGGAAGGTCGCCGTGGCGCGGTCGAGGGTGTCGGCCAGGACCTGGGCGCGGGCGTTGCCCGTCACCTTGGCGAACTGCTCGAGGGACGGCACGAGGGCGAAGAACTCACCCAGGGAGTCCCAGCGCAGGTAGTTCTCCTTGACCAGCTGCTGCACGTGCTTCGGCGCCGAGCCGCCCGCACCCGTCTCGAACAGGCCGCCACCCGCCATCAGCGGGACGACCGACAGCATCTTGGCGCTGGTGCCCAGCTCCAGGATCGGGAACAGGTCGGTCAGGTAGTCGCGCAGGACGTTGCCGGTGACGGAGATGGTGTTCTCGCCGCGGCGGATGCGCTCCACCGACAGCTTCGTGGCCTCGACCGGGTTCAGGATCCGGATGTCCAGGCCCTCGGTGTCGTGCTCCGGCAGGTACTGCTCGACCTTGGCGATCAGGTTGGCGTCATGCGCACGGGTCTCGTCCAGCCAGAACACCGCCGGGTCGCCGGTGGCGCGGGCGCGGGTGACGGCCAGCTTCACCCAGTCCCTGATCGGCGCGTCCTTGGTCTGGCAGGCGCGGAAGATGTCACCGGCCGAGACGGACTGCTCGATGAGCGCGGTGCCGTTCTGGTCGACCAGGCGGACCGTGCCCGTGGTGGCGATCTCGAAGGTCTTGTCGTGGCTGCCGTACTCCTCGGCCTTCTGCGCCATGAGGCCGACGTTCGGCACCGTGCCCATGGTGGACGGGTCGAAGGCGCCGTTGGCCTTGCAGTCCTCGATCACGGCCTGGTAGACGCCCGCGTAGGAGGAGTCCGGGATGACCGCCAGGGCGTCGTGCTCCTGCCCGTCCGGGCCCCACATGTGGCCGGAGCTGCGGATCATGGCCGGCATGGAGGCGTCGATGATGACGTCGGAGGGCACGTGCAGGTTGGTGATGCCCTTGTCGGAGTCGACCATCGCCAGCTCCGGGCCCTCGCTGAGCTCGGCGTCGAAGGAGGCCTTGATCTCGGCGCCCTCGGGCAGGGCGTCCAGGCCCTTGTAGATGCCGCCCAGACCGTCGTTCGGAGTCAGGCCGGCCGCGGCGAGCTTGTCGCCGTACTTCGCGAACGTCTTCGGGAAGAAGGCGCGCACCACGTGGCCGAAGACGATCGGGTCGGAGACCTTCATCATCGTCGCCTTCAGGTGCACCGAGAACAGCACACCTTCGGCCTTGGCCTCGGCGACCTGCTCGGTCAGGAACTCGCGCAGCGCGGCGACCCGCATCACGGAGGCGTCGACGACCTCGCCCTTCTGGACGGGTACGGACTCGCGCAGCACGGTGGTGGTGCCGTCGTCGCCGACGAGCTCGATGCGCAGCGCGCCGTCCTCGGCGATCACCACGGACTTCTCGGTGGAGCGGAAGTCGTTCTGGCCCATGGTCGCCACGTCCGTCTTGGAGTCGGCGGACCAGGCACCCATGCGGTGCGGGTGGGACTTGGCGTAGTTCTTGACCGACGCGGGGGCACGGCGGTCCGAGTTGCCCTCACGCAGGACCGGGTTCACGGCGGAGCCCTTGACCTTGTCGTAACGGGCGCGGATCTCGCGCTCCTCGTCGGTCTTCGGGTCGTCCGGGTAGTCCGGCAGCGCGTAGCCCTGGCCCTGGAGCTCGGCGATCGCGGCCTTGAGCTGCGGAATCGACGCCGAGATGTTCGGCAGCTTGATGATGTTGGCGGCGGGGGTCTTGGCCAGCTCGCCGAGCTCCGCGAGGGCGTCCGGGATGCGCTGGTCCTCGGTCAGGTACTCGGGGAACAGGGCGATGATGCGCCCGGCCAGCGAGATGTCGCGGGTCTCGACGGCGACACCCGCCTGCGAGGCGTACGCCTGGACCACCGGCAGGAAGGAATACGTTGCCAGGGCCGGGGCCTCGTCAGTGTGCGTATAGATGATGGTCGAGTCAGTCACCGGGTGCTCCGCTCCACGTCTGCAACATTGCTCGACATCAAGATATCTCGTGCTCGACCTCGTCTCGACAGGGGTCCGCGCCCAGTTTCCGGGACCCAGGCACCCGGCAACCGTCCGAGCGAAGCGGACGATGGGAGATCGCAGCGGAGTGACGGCCCCGGCGACCGCCCTCACCGGCCTGGCGGCGGCTCTGCCCGGCCACGCCGCAGGGCCCCGGGAAGACGGACGCGTCCCGGAGACACTCGTCGGCGGCCGCCCGGCCGCCTTCGGGCAGGTGACCGGGAAGCCGCGGATCACCTCGGCGCGTACGCGCCCCGCGAAAGCACGGAGTCACGGTGTGCGTGGCCTGCACAGCCGGACCGCGCGAGGCCTTCCGCCTCACCGTGCCCGGCGGGCTGCGGGGCGTGCCGGCGGGCGGCCGTGTGCACCGAGCGGCCGACCGGGGACCGGACCGCGGACACGTGCCGCAGCCGCTCGCCACAGAGGTGGTGCGGATCACGTTCGGCGACCATGTGATCAACGGCCGGTCGCGCTGTCGCTCGGCGAGACGGTCTTCACCGCCACGATCTCGCGGTCCTGGAGCGGTACGGCGACGGCACGGAAGACGCCGCGCATGCCCGCCCGCCCGGACTGAACGGCCCGTCCCTGGCCAGGCCGCACAGCCGGTGGGACGGGCGCCGCGGAGAACTGGCCTCAGTCGAGCCGGGCGGAGGCCATGTCGCCCGGCTCGAGTTCGCCGGTCCGCTGCTGGGGGATGACGACCCCGCCCTGCTGGAGCGCCACCGTCCGGGCCGGGGCGGGAATGCGGATGCCCTCCGCGCGGTAGCGCTTGTGGAGGCGCTTGATGAACTCGTGTTTGATCCGGTACTGGTCGCTGAACTCGCCGACGCCCAGGATGACGGTGAAGCCGATGCGGGAGTCGCCGAAGGTGTGGAACCGGATGATCGGCTCGTGGTCCGGCACGGCGCCCTCGACCTCGGTCATCGTCTCGGCGATGACCTCGTTGGTCACCCGCTCCACGTGCTCCAGATCGCTGTCGTAGGCCACCCCGACCTGGACCAGGATGGTCAGCTGCTCCTCCGGCCGCATGAAGTTGGTCATGTTGGCCTGTGCCAGCTGACCGTTGGGGAGCACGACGAGGTTGTTGGACAGGTTGCGGATCGTCGTCTGCCGCCAGTTGATGTCCTCGACGTAGCCCTCCTCACCGCTGCTGAGCTGGATGTAGTCACCGGGCTGGACGGTCTTGGAAGCGAGGATGTGGATGCCCGCGAAGAGGTTGGCGAGGGTGTCCTGGAGCGCCAGCGCGACCGCCAGACCGCCGACGCCCAGGGCGGTGAGCAGCGGGGCTATGGAGATGCCCAGCGTCTGGAGCACCACCAGGAAGCCGATCGCCAGGACCAGGATCCGGGTGATGTTGACGAAGATCGTGGCCGATCCGGCGACACCGGAACGGGACTGGGTGACCGTGCGTACCAGGCCGGCCACCACCCGCGCCGCCGACACCGTCGCCACGAAGATGAGCAGCACCGTCAGCACCTGGTTGGTGTGGTGCTGCACCGTCCGGCTCAGCGGCAGCACCGCCGCCGCGCCCGCCGCGCCGCCCACCACCGCGGCCCACGGCAGCACGGCCCGCAGCGCGTGCACGATGACGTCGTCCCCGCTCCAGCGGGTGCGGTCGGCGTGCCCGCCCAGCCAGCGCAGCAGCATGCGCAGCGCGAAGGCCGCCAGCAGGCCCGACGCCAGGGCGATGCCGGCGAAGACCAGATCGTCCGCGGTGAGCGCCCGGTTCACCTGTCACCTCCGGGAAGAAGAACTGCGGCGAACGCCGTTGCCGGCCGCCGGATGTGAAGTTTCGTCACGTCGTCACCTGTTCGTCCTGCGGGATGTTCGATCGCGTGCGACCACCCTGGCCTGCGGTCGGCACGACCGTTCATCCTGCCGCATCCCGCACGGGGTTTCGTACCGGGGAACGGGCCAAGCCGGGGGAGTTGCGCCCGGGCACTCGGGGGCCTGTCGGCCGGTCAGATCACCTTCAGGCGTACCAGCGCCCCCAGCGTCAGCGCGCCCGGCAGCAGCGGCAGCCAGACCGTGATGACCCGGAAGGCCAGCACCGCGGCCGTGGCCACCGCGGCCGGGCCGCCCGCCGCCACCAGCGCCATGACCAGCGCCGCCTCCACCGAGCCGATCCCGCCCGGGGTGGGCACCAGCGCCACGGCGACCGTCGCCGCCAGGTAGGCCACCGCCATGTGCGCGGGCGGCACGTCCAGCCCCATCGCCTCGCCCACCAGCACCAGCACGGTCGCCTGGAGAGCGGGAAAGGCGAAGGACCCGCCCCACAGCGCCAGGGCCCGGGCCGGGCGGGTGTGCACCGAGCGGGCCTCGCCTAGCGCCGTCCGCAGGAAGGACACCACGGCCGAGCGCACCCGACGGACCAGGACCGGCACGGCCACCGCGATGACGAGCACCACTCCGGCACCGGCCAGCAGCGGGCCGAACGCCGTCTGGGGAACCAACGTGCCGAGCCGCAGCGCGTCGGGGAACGCGATGAGCAGGGCACCGAGCAGGGCCACCCGGCCGATGCTCTCCGCCAGCAGATACAGCGCGAGGGCCGCCGAGGAGCGGGCGAGCGGCAGCCCGCACACCGTCATGAACCTCAGGTTGACCGCGCTCGCGCCCAGACCGGTCGGCAGCAGGTGGTTGGCCGCGCCCGCCGCGAACTGCGTGGCGAGCAGCCGCCGTCGGGGCAGCCGCTCGACGACCGCGCCCTGCCGGGTGCAGGCGGCGGCGACCCAGGTCAGACAGGTCACGCCGGCCGCGGCCAGCAGCCACGGCCACTCGGCGTTGCCCAGATGCGCGAAGCCCTCGGCGAGCACCGACCGGTGCCGCACCGCGACCACTGCGACCAGCAGGAGCGGCAGCAGACACAGGATCTGGCGCAGCCGGCGGACCGGGACGCGACGGGGGAGCCGTCCCGGGCGGAGTTCGGGGAGTTGTACCGCTGTCACGTCCGCTGAGGCTTCCCACGTCCCGCCAACGGCGGGTTGCGGACGTGCGGACGGCGTCTTACGTGCGGGGAGCGGCTGGGAGGAGATCGTCATCGGGGCCTTTGCGGGGGGATCGGGGACCCTGGCGGGGGCGGGGACCTTTGCGGAGGAACGGGGAGCGAGGGGGGTTCGGCCCGATTGTGCGGGATGTCGGGCGCGATGCGCGAGCGCCTTGACCTCAAGAATGCTTGAGGTTCTACGTTCCTTCCCATGAGTATGGAGACCACAGCGTGGACACAACTGCACAGCGTCATGAACGCCCAGGAGGAGCGCCGCCCCTTGGCCCTCGCCACTCTGCGCCGCATCGGCGCGTTCGCCCGCCCGCACCGGCGCCGCATCGCCCTCTTCGTCCTGCTCGGCGTGGGGACCGCCCTGCTCGCCGTGGCGACCCCCGTCCTGGCCGGGAGTGTCGTCGACGCGATCGTCTCGGGCGGCACCGAGGGCACCGTCGTACGCCTGTCCCTGCTCATCGCGCTGATCGCGGTGGCTGAGGCGGCCCTCGGCATCCTCGGCCGGAGGCTGTCGGCGACGCTCGGCGAGCACCTCATCCTCGATCTGCGGACCGCCGTCTTCGACCATGTGCAGCGGATGCCGGTCGCGTTCTTCACACGCACCCGTACGGGCGCCCTCGTCTCCCGGCTCAACAACGACGTCATCGGTGCCCAGCGCGCGTTCAGCAACACCCTGTCCGGAGTGGTCAGCAACCTCGTCACGCTGCTGCTCACGCTCGCCGTGATGCTCACGCTGTCCTGGCAGATCACCCTGCTCGCGCTGGTGCTGCTGCCGGTGTTCGTGATTCCGGCCCGGCGCATGGGCAGCCGTATGGCCCGGATGCAGCGGGAGGCTGCGACGCTCAACGCGGCCATGGGCACCCGCATGACCGAGCGCTTCTCCGCACCCGGCGCCACCCTGGTGAAGCTCTTCGGGCGCCCGGAGGAGGAGTCGGCGGAGTTCGCCGAACGCGCCCGCCGGGTCGCGGACATCGGCGTCCGGACGGCGACCGCCCAGGCCGCGTTCATCACCGCCCTCACCCTGGTCTCCGCCCTCGCCCTGGCCCTGGTCTACGGCCTCGGCGGGGCCCTCGCCCTGCGCGGCACGCTGGAGCCCGGCGCGGTCGTGTCGCTGGCTCTGCTCCTGACCCGGCTGTACGCGCCGCTGACCGCGCTCGCCGGGGCGCGGGTCGAGGTGATGAGCGCCCTGGTCAGCTTCGAGAGGGTCTTCGAGGTGCTCGACCTGCAGCCGCTCATCGGGGAGAAGCCGGACGCGCGCCGGGTGCCCGACGGGCCCGTGGCGGTCGAGTTCGACGACGTCCGCTTCGGCTACCCCGCCGCCGACAAGGTCTCCCTGGCCTCCCTGGAGGAGGTCGCCACGCTCGACAGGCGGGGCGGCGACGAGGTCCTGCGCGGCATCTCCTTCCGCGCCGAACCGGGGCAGACCGTGGCGCTCGTCGGCTCCTCCGGCGCGGGTAAGTCGACCGTCGCGGGGCTGCTGCCGCGCCTGTACGACGTCGACGAGGGCGCCGTACGCGTCGGCGGCGTCGACGTCCGCGACCTGAGCGCGCGGTCCCTGCGGGAGACCCTCGGCATGGTCACCCAGGACGGGCACCTCTTCCACGACACCGTCCGCGCCAACCTCCTCCTGGCCCGCCCCACGGCCACGGAGAGCGACCTGTGGGACGCCCTGCGCCGGGCCCGCCTCGACGACCTCGTACGGTCCCTGCCCGACGGTCTCGACACGGTGGTCGGCGAACGCGGCTACCGCCTGTCCGGCGGGGAACGCCAGCGCATGACCATTGCCCGGCTGCTGCTGGCCCGTCAGCGCGTCGTCATCCTCGACGAGGCCACCGCGCACCTCGACAACACCTCCGAGGCCGCCGTCCAGGAGGCCCTCGCCGAAGCCCTCGACGGCAGGACGGCGGTCGTGATCGCCCACCGGCTCTCCACGGTCCGGACAGCCGACCAGATCCTGGTCGTCGAGGCCGGCCGGATCGTGGAACGCGGCACGCACGAGGAACTCCTGGCGGCGGGGGAGCGGTACGCGGAGCTGTACCGGACCCAGTTCGGCGGGACGGAGAGCCCGGTCGTGGAGAGGGCGGCCGCGTAGAGCGCCGACGCCCCGGCCTGGGTGAACGGCTCCCGGTGCGCATCCGTATCCCTGACGAGTACTCCTGCCCGCCCGCGAGGGCAGAACGGTTCGCATCCGGAGAAACGACGTGTCCCAGCAACAACCGCACGCACGATCCAGCCGCCGGCCCTGTCCCGCGCCCGCCGGCTGCGCGCCGCCGCGCTGGTCGTGCTCCCTCTGGTCGCCGCCTGCGGCGGCGGTGACGACGACCGGCCGGCCGCGCGTGGCGGGACGGCGACGCCGAGCGGGTCCGCCGCTCCCGCCGCCGGAGTCGTCGCGCCGGCGAAGGTGGAGGTGATCGCCGGCCTGACCGGCTGCAAAGTGAAGATCCGCACCGAGGCGGACGAGCTGCGCGAGGGCGTGTGCCACACGAAGCAGGGTGACTACCTCATCACCACCTTCCCCGAGGAGAAGCTCAAGGAGACCTGGCTGGAGTCGGCCGGCGTCTACGGGGGTACGTACCTCGTCGGCATGCGGTGGGTGGTCAGCGCCAAGCCGGAGATGTTCGAATCCCTCCGCGCGAAACTCGGCGGCACCGTCCGGGAGTTGCGGGGCATCGGACCCAGCGCGAACGCCTCCTGACGTCACCGCCGCCCGAGCCGGCGGACGAGACCGGCGACCTGTTCGTCCTGCCGGGCCAGGTAGGACTCGAACGCACGGCCGGTGGCGAACACGTCTCTCCAGCCGTGCCGGCGCAGCTCGGCCCGCCACTGGCGGGAGTCGTGCAGCTCCGTCAGCGCCTCGACCCAGCGCCGCCGGTCGGCGTCGCTGATGCCCGGCGGAGCCACGATGCCCCGCCAGTTGGCGAAGACCAGGTCGATCCCCGAGGACTTCAGGGTCGGGACACCCGGCAGCACACCGACCGGCCGCTCGCCGCTGACGGCCAGGACCCGCAGCCGGCCGGCGCGGATCTGGTCGAGGAACTCGCCGAACCCGCTGGTGGCCACGTCGACCCTGCCGTCCAGCAGCGCGGGCAGCAGCTCACCGCCCCCACCGTCGTACGGCACGTACGCGACCTTCCTCGGGTCGATGCCGACCGTCTGCGCCAGCCGCATCGGCAGCAGATGGTCGGGGCCGCCCACGGAGGAGCCGCCGCCCACCCCGAGGCTCCCGGGGGCCTTGCGCCAGGCGTCCACCAGCGCGCCGATCGTCCGGTACGGCGAGTCCTGCCGGACGACGATCGCGCCGGCCTCCTCGACGAGGCGTGCGATCGGGGTGGTCTCGGTGACGGTCACCTTCGACCCCGCCGCGTGCGCGGCGCCCACGACTCCGAGGCCCATCTGCAGGGCGAGATCGCCGTTGCCCCTTTCGTCGGCGAGGCGCTTCAGGCCCACCGTGCCGCCGGCGCCGGGCAGGTTGAACACCTGCACGTCCGAGGCGATGCCCGTCTCCTCCATGACCCGGGCCGCGGTACGGGCCGTGGTGTCGTAGCCGCCGCCGGGGGTGTTGGGCACCATGAGCCGCAGGTCCCGCGCGGGTCCGTCGCCCGGCCACCCACCGCACACGCCGGCCGCCAGCAGGGCCAGGGCAAAGAAGGCACCGAGTAAGGCGCGTGCGGGACGTCTCATGACACCTCACTTCCGGTTTTCCCTGGCCGGCGTCATGATTGTGCGACTCGGCACACGAGCCGCCCCACCTGTGTCGGCATTGAAGATTGAGTTCATTGTGGTCGCCACCTTTCGTCGCCATTCGCTCGCGGGCGAGATGCTGGTGCTCCAGCTCGCCATCGTCGTGGTGGTGCTGCTGGCGGTCGCCGCGGTCTCGCTCGCCCAGTCGCAGGCCACCTTCAACCGCGTCGAGGGGCGCCGCGTGAGCGCGCTGGCCGAGCAGCTGGCCGCCAACCCCCTGGTGCGCAGCCAGCTGGTGCGTCCCGCGCCCGGCGAGACCCTCGCGCCGCTCGTGCTCGCGACCCAGGCGCAGTCCGGAGTGACCTCGGTGACGGTGGCCGACGCCTCCGGCCGGATCGTCAGCTCCACGAACCCCACGGTGATCGGCGAGCGGCTGCCCCTCGGGCAGACCACCGACCAGGCGCGGGGGTGGTCGGGGCAGCTGACGCTGGACGGCAACCGCGAGCTGGCCGCCCAGGTGCCCGTCCTCGGGGCGACGGAGGAGAACCTCGGCCGCATCCTCGGCACGGTGATGATCGGCGAGGCCGATCCGACCGTCTGGCAGCGGCTCAACGGCGCATCCTCGTACCTGCTCGCCTATCTGGGCATCGCCAGCGGGCTCGGCGTGGCCGGCTCCTGGCTGCTCGCGCGGCGGGTGAAGCGGCAGACCCTCGGACTGGAGCCGGGCGAGATCGCGGGACTCGCCGAGCACCGGGAGGCGATGCTCTACGGGATCGCCGAGGGCGTGATCGCCCTGGACCCGCAGCACCGGCTCACCCTCGTCAACGACATGGGCCGCCGCCTGCTCGACCTGCCCGAGGACTGCGTCGGCCAGAGCCTGGACGGCCTCGGCATCGACGGACGGCTGCGGGACGTGCTGGCCGGCACCGCCGCCGGCAAGCGGGACGAGGTCGTCGTCCGCCACGGCCGGGTCCTGGTGATGAACCGGATGACCGTCACCAAGGACGGCCGGCTCCTGGGCTCGGTCACCACCCTGCGCGACCGCACGGAACTCGCCCGGCTGGAGCGGGAGATCGGCTCCTTCCGCAGCTCCTCGGAGCTGCTGCGGGCGCAGGCGCACGAGTTCGCCAACCAGCTGCACACCATCTCCGGGCTGATCCAGATCGGCGAGCAGGACGAAGTGGTGCGCTACATCCGCGCGTTGAACCAGCGCCGCCAGTCCCTGGACGTCACCCTCAGCCGCCGCGTCCGGGACACGGCGGTGGCCGCGCTGCTGATGGCGAAGGCGTCCCTCGCGGCCGAACGGAAGGTCAGTCTGCGCATCTCGGACGACACCGCGCTGGAGCGGCTGGCCCCGGAGGACGCCGCCGACGTGGCGACCGTGGTGGGCAACCTGGTGGACAACGCCGTCGACGCGGCCGACGCCCGGGACGACGCCTGGGTGGAGGTGGCGCTGCGGCAGGACGCCTCCAGCGTGGAGATCGCGGTCCGCGACTCGGGGCCGGGCGTGGCTCCCGAACTGGCCCGCGAGGTGTTCTCCCACGGCTTCACCACCAAGGCCGCGCGGGAGGGCGAGCGCGGCATCGGACTGGCCCTGACCAAGCTGGTCTGCGAACGGCACGGGGGAGAGATCTCGGTGGCCAACACCCCCGACGGGGCCGTGTTCACCGCACGCATGACCGTCAGCCACCTCCCCGAAGCGGTGGCGGAAGGAGCCGCCCCATGACCGGAAGGCACGACATCACCGGAACGCACGGCATGACCGGAACGCACGGCATGACCGGAACGCACGACAAGGCCGGCACGCGCGACAAGGCGGGCACGATCGACGTCCTCGTGGTCGACGACGACTTCATGGTGGCCCGGGTCCACCGCGCGTTCGTCGAACGCGTCGAGCCGTTCCGTGTCGTCGGCGTGGCCCACACCGGCGGACAGGCGATCGAGGCCGTGGACGAACTGCGCCCCGACCTCGTCCTGCTCGACCTGTATCTCCCCGACCTCTTCGGCCTCGACGTCATCCCGCGGCTGCGTACGGCCGGCCACGACTGCGACGTCATGGTCATCAGCGCCGCGCAGGAGGCCGACACCGTCCGCGGCGCCGTCCGGCAGGGCGTCGTCGACTACCTCCTGAAACCTTTCGACTTCGAGGATCTGCGCCCCCGCCTGGAGCGCTACGCCGCCCAGCGGGGCCGGCTGCTCACGGCGGTGGTACGAGGCCAGGCCGACATCGACCGGGTGCTGGCCGGAGCGGGCGTTGCCGCACCGGCCCCCGCGCTGCCCAAGGGCATGAGCGTGGAGACCGCCGAACTCGTCGAGCGGGCCCTGCGCGAGGCGGACGGCACCCTGTCGGCCTCCGAGTGCGCCGCGTTGACCGGCGTGTCCCGCGTGAGCGCCCGCCGCTACCTGGAGTACTTCCACGGCACCGGCAGCGCGGAGGTGTCCCTGCGCTACGGCGTCGCCGGCCGGCCCGAACGGCGCTACGCCTGGCGGGCGTGACCCGCTGTCTAGGGCGGGCCGTTGCCCTGCTGAGGGTCGGGCGCCGGCAAGGGGGAAGGCGCGGGGGCCGGGCTGGAGACCGTCGCGACGGAGCCGCCTCGGTCATTCGGTGTCGAGGCGCCCGGCTTCTCCGCCGTTTCCTCCGCGATCTCCACCGTGTACAGGCCCGGGCTCTGGTCGCGCCACCGTTCCGATTCAGGGCCGGCGGCCGTGGCGGCGGTCAGAGGGAGCACCACGGCCCCGGTGAGAGCCAGGACCCAGCCGAGGACGGGGCTCAGGAATGCGCCGGCGGTCCGGTGGTAGGTGTCGTGGTAGGCCAACTGTCGTCCCGGTGGTTCGACTTGACGTCATGTACTGCCCCCATGGGGCTCAAGTGTCGCAGCCGCCGCCGGGAAAGGGAATGTTGAAACTTAAAGCCTCACGCGCTGCACAGAAGTTTCACAGTCGGCCCTTGGTCAGGGCTGGTTGGTCAGGTAGCCGCCCATGGCGGTGAAGTACTCCGTCGCGGGCAGCTCCCGGCCGTCCTCGGTCCGTACGCGCGTGATGGCCAGGCCGTGGTTGCGGCCGGTGCGGGCGTCGGCTCCGGCGACGATCACCACACCCTCGCCCTCGCGGTAGAAGATGCGCCCGGGTGTACCGCCGTACCGCCCCTCGGACACGACGGCGGCCAGGACCTCGAGTCGCCTGCCCTTGTGGAAGGTGAACGCGCTGGGGTACGGCTCGGACTGGGCGCGGACCAGGCGCTCCAGGTCTTCGGCCGGCCAGGTCCAGTCGATGCGGCTGTCCTCGATGGACCGCTTGTGGAAGAAGCTGGCCTGGGAGCGGTCCTGCTGGGTGAACTCCGTCTGCCCGGAGGCGATGAGGTCGAGCGCGCCGATGGTGACGGGGGCGATGAGGTCGACGGTTTTGTGGAACAGGTCGGTCGCCGTGTCCGTCGGCCCGACCGCCACCGCCTCCTGCCGCACGATGTCACCGGCGTCGAGTTCGTCGTTCATCATGTGCGCGGTGACGCCCACTTCGGGTTCTCCGTTGATCAGCGCCCAGATCAGCGGGGAGAAACCGGCGTACTTCGGCAGCAGTGAGTCGTGCACGTTCAGCGTGCCGTGGCGCGGCAGGTCGAAGATGCGCGGGGGGATCCACGTACGCCAGTTGTTGGCCACGATGATGTCCGGGTCGGCCTCCTTGAGGCGCTCGAACAGCTCGTCGTCGTCAGGGCGGTTGCGGATCACGACCGGCACGCCGTTCTTCTCGGCGAGGTCGGCGACCGAGTCGCTCCAGATCTTCTCGTACGCGTGCTCGCTCTTGGGGTGCGTCACGACCAGGACCACGTCGTGCTCGGAGTCCAGGAGGGCTTGGAGGGTGCGGTGCCCCCAGGTCTGGTAACCGAACATGACGACCCGCATGGGGTTCCTCCTCGAAGCAGGGAATGGCCGTGGCCAGTAAAGCAAGCCTTACCTAAGTGGTCAACGGGGCCTGTTTGCACATGTGTTGACGACTTGCCGGCTCTCGTGCGTCCCTTTTGTCTATGGACAGCTTCACAGGATGAGCTTAGCCTTACCTAAGTTTTGGGCGGTGCCTCCTCGGCGTGCCCGACGTCCGTACTTCCCGATGCTCGACCGACGGCTGTCCGCCCAGAAGGGCCGCCGCACCGCACGATGGGAGTGACATGGCACAGGCTCGTCCTGGCGACGCCCCTTTGATCCACGACCTCATAGGCATCGGCTTCGGGCCGTCCAACGTGGCCATGGCGATCGCGCTCAGCGAGCACAACGCACGCGTCGGCGGGGAGGAAGCGGTCCGCGCTCACTTCTTCGAGCAGCAGCCGCGCTTCGGCTGGCACCGAGGCATGCTCATCGACGACGCGACCATGCAGGTGTCCTTCCTCAAGGACCTGGTGACGCTCCGGAACCCCGCCAGCGAGTACAGCTTCCTGTGCTACCTCAAGAGCAAGGGACGGCTGATCGACTTCATCAACCACAAAAACCTCTTCCCGCTGCGGGTGGAGTTCCACGACTACTTCGAGTGGGCCGCGGGCCAGGTCGACGGCATGGTCTCCTACGGCCACGAGGTCGTCGGCGTCATGCCCGTCCTGCGTGACGGCGCCGTCAAGTACCTGGACGTGACGGTCCGTTCGGGGGAGGGCCTCGAGGTCCACCGGGCCCGTAACCTCGTCCTCGGCACCGGTCTGCGCCCCCTCATGCCAAAGGGCGTGGAGCGCGGCGACCGCGTCTGGCACAACTCCGAACTGCTGGCGAGGATCGACGCGTTGGAGGGCACCTCGCCCTCCCGGTTCGTCGTCGTGGGTGCCGGTCAGAGCGCCGCCGAGAACGTCGCCTACCTGCACCGCCGCTTCCCCGAGGCCGAGGTCTGCGCGGTCTTCTCCCGCTACGGCTACAGCCCCGCCGACGACAGCGCCTTCGCCAACCGGATCTTCGACCCCGAGGCCGTCGACGAGTTCTTCGCCGCGCCCAAGGACGTCAAACGCCGACTGATGGACTACCACGGCAACACCAACTACTCCGTGGTGGACATCGACCTGATCGACGACCTGTACCGGCAGATGTACCGGGAGAAGGTCCTCGGTGCCGAGCGCCTGCGTTTCCTCAACGTTTCCCGGCTCACCGGTGTCACCGAGACGCCGGACAAGGTCAGTGCCACCGTCACGTCCCTCGTCACCGGCGAGGAGACCCTCCTGGACGCCGACGTCGTGGTGTTCGCCACCGGCTACAGCCCTGCCGACCCCGTCGGTCTGCTCGGCGAGGTGGCCGACCGCTGTCTCCGTGACGACGAGGGCCGTGTCCGCGTCGAGCGCGACTACCGCATCGCGTCGGAGCCCGGCCTGCACTGCGGCATCTACCTTCAGGGCGGCACCGAGCACACGCACGGCATCACCTCGTCGCTGCTGTCCAACACCGCCATCAGGGTCGGCGAGATCCTGGACTCGCTCCTCGACAGGGGCCGCAAGTCCGCTTCCGACGAGGCCCGGACGGTCGCCGACGGAACCGGCGCCGCGCGCTAGTCCACCCACCGGTTCCGCCGTCACATCGCCGCGCCTCACCGGGTGGGCCCACCCGGCAGACACGGCAGCACCGATCAAAGGGATGACGTACGTCGACATGGGCACGATCGCAGTGCAGCGCCCCGCGTCCCGGACCACAACTGGGGCCCGGCGGCGGAGAGTTGTGGGCCTGGGCGCGCTGGCCCTGGTCCTCGTGGCCGCGGGGGCGGTGTCGTTGGCCGTCGGTGCGCGCGCCTTGAGCCCCGGCGAGGTGTGGCACGGGCTGTTCGCGGCACCGGAGTCCGACCAGCGGCTCACCGAGACCAGGCTCATCGTGGAGACCGTGCGGGTACCCCGGACGGTGCTCGCGATCGTGGCGGGCGTCGCCCTGGGGGTCGGCGGGGCGCTGATCCAGGGGTACACGCGCAACCCGATCGCCGACACCGGCCTGCTGGGCGTGAACTCCGGCGCCTCGTTCGCCGTGGTGACGGTGATCGCCGTGTTCGGGCTCTCCGACCCGTTCCAGTACATCTGGTTCGCGTTCCTGGGGGCGGCGGTCGCCGGTGTCGTGGTGTTCGGTCTTGCGAGCATCGGCCGCGGTGCCGGCAACCCGTTGACGCTCGCCCTGGCCGGGCAGGGAGTCACGGTGTTCCTCGCGGCGATGACCACGGCGGTCGCGCTGTCGGACCAGAAGTCGCTGAACGCGCTGCGGTTCTGGAACGCGGGGTCCGTGGCCGGAGTGGGGTTCGGCGTCATCTGGCCGGTGACCGGGTTCATCGCGGCCGGACTGGTGCTGGCACTGATCACGCTGCCGGCCCTCAATCTGCTCAATCTGGGCGACGACGTGGCGCGCGGGCTCGGGGTGAACATCGCGCTGAGCCGGACCATCGGCATCACCGCCATCACCCTGCTGGCGGGCGCCGCGACGGCCGCGTGCGGGCCCATCGCGTTCCTCGGGCTCATGGTGGCCCACGTGGCCCGGTATCTGACCGGGCCCGACTACCGCTGGCTGGTGCCGTACGCGGGTCTGCTCGGTGCCATCGTCCTTCTGGTCTGCGACATCGCGGGCCGCCTGGTGGTGCGGCCGAGCGAGCTGGACGCGGGCGTCGTCGTCGCTCTGCTGGGCGCCCCGTTCTTCGCGGCTCTGGTGTGGCGCGGAAAGTTCAAGAACGCATGAACAGGACAGACGTGAAGCCGGACGTGAAGCCGTCGGTGACGCCGGGCGTGCGGCTCGGCCAGGTGTCGTTCGTGTGGCGGCCGTGGATCGTGTGCGTCTCGCTGCTGCTCGCGGCGGCGACGTTCCTGGTGTTCTGCCTGTCCATCGGCGTCGGGGACTTCCCCATCGGGCTGCCCCGGGTGATCGCCACGATCGTCGGCCGGGGCGAGCAGGTCGACGAGTTCGTGATCATGGATCTGCGGATGCCGCGGGCCCTGGCCGGGGTCGTCGTGGGCGTCGCGCTGGGGGTGTCCGGTGCGCTCACGCAGTCCATCGCCCGCAATCCGCTGGCCAGTCCGGACGTCCTGGGCATCACCAACGGCGCCGGCGCGGTCGCGGTGTTCCTGGTGACGGTGTCGGGCGGGACGGCCGCGGCGGTCGTCGACTCCGTCGGCCTGTCGGCGGCGGCGCTCCTGGGCGGCCTCGGCACGGGCCTGCTGGTGTACTTCCTCGCCTGGCGGCGCGGGATCGACGGCCTCCGGCTCATCCTCATCGGCATCTCGGTGAGTGCCGTGATGGAGGCCCTCACGACCTGGCTGCTGGTCTCGGCCGACATCAGGGACGTCGCCAAGGCCCAGGCCTGGCTGGTCGGCTCGCTGGACGACCGGTCGTGGGACGAGGTCCAGGTGGCCGTCTGGGGCACGCTCGTCCTCCTGGTCGTCGTGGCGGGCGCCGCGTTCCAGTTCAAGCCGATGCACCTCGGTGACGACGTCGCCGCGGGCCTGGGGGTCCGTTACTCGGCCGTGCGGGCGGTCCTCCTCCTGTGCGCCGTGCTGCTGGCCGGCGTGGCGGTGAGCGCGGCCGGTCCGGTCCCCTTCGTGGCGCTGGTGGCCCCGCAGGTGGCGATGCGTCTGGCGAGATGCCCGACGCCGCCCCTGGTGGCCTCCGCGCTGTTCGGTGCGCTGCTGCTGACCGGCTCGGACCTGGTCGCCCGCACGGCACTGCCCGTCAGTCTCCCGGTCGGCGTGGTCACCGCGGCGATCGGCGGCCCCTTCCTCGTCTATCTGCTGGTACGGGCGAACCGCAGATAGCTGATACTAAGTCAGGCGAGCCTAAGTAAGGGGGCCTTGTGGTCACTCAGTCCGTCACCGGGGTCGAGTCCGAGTCCGATCACGCCTCACGGCTGGCAGCCAGGGGCGTCACGGTCGGATACGGCGCCCGGACCGTCATCGACGATCTCGACGTGGCGATACCCCCCGGGGTCATCACCACCATCATCGGCCCCAACGGCTGTGGAAAATCGACCCTGTTGAGGACCCTGTCCCGGCTGCTGAAGCCGTCCAAGGGGACGGTCGTGCTGGACGGTGACGACATCGCCCGGCTCAGGACGCGGGACGTGGCGAGGAAACTCGGCCTGCTGCCGCAGGCGCCGGTCGCGCCCGAGGGCCTGACGGTGGCCGACCTGGTCGCCAGGGGCCGCCATCCGCACCAGAGCTGGCTGCGGCAGTGGTCCTCGGACGACGCCGACGTCGTGGCACGCGCCCTGGCCATGACCGGGGTGTCCGACCTGGCCGACCGCCCGGTCGACGCGCTGTCCGGCGGCCAGCGGCAGCGCGTCTGGATTTCGATGACCCTGGCCCAGGGCACCGATCTGCTGCTGCTGGACGAGCCGACCACCTACCTCGACCTGGCGCACGCGATGGACGTGCTCGATCTGGTCGACGACCTGCACGAGTCGGGATGCACCGTGGTGATGGTGCTGCACGACCTCAACCTGGCCGCGCGCTACAGCGACAACCTCATCGTGATGCGGGCGGGGTCGATCCTGGCCCAGGGGCATCCCCGTGACGTGCTGACCGCCGAGCTGCTGCACGAGGCGTTCGGACTGCACGCCAAGGTCATCGAAGACCCGGTGGGCGACCGGCCGCTGATCGTCCCGATCGGTCGCACGCACGTCCAACTCGACTAGTTCGTCAGAAAGTTACGTAAGTAAGGCTAGGCTTGCCTTACTGCCTTGCGATACGGTTTGCCTGCCCTTACCGGGGGCGGACCGGACAGTGCGGAAAGCAAGGGGATTGACGGATGCTCCTCCACAGAACGACGCGCAGGACGCCATGGCGTCGGGTCGCGGCGCTGCTCTCCGCCGCGACGCTCGGCGTCGGCCTCCTCGCGGGGTGCGGCTCCGAGTCGGACTCGGCGGACAAGGGCAGCGACTCCACCTCGACCGCCGCGGCCGGCGCCTTCCCGGTCACCGTGGAGCACGCGTTCGGCACCACGAAGGTCACCGAGGCCCCGAAGCGGGTCGTCACCGTCGGCTACACCGACGACCAGACCGTCCTGGCGTTCGGCATCAAGCCGGTCGGCATGACCGACCAGTACCCGAACCCGGCCGGCCAGAGCCCCGACATCAACACCCAGTGGCCCTGGGTGAAGGACAAGTGGGGCGACACCAAGCCCGAGGTCATCATGAAGAACGGTGACTCCGGCCCCAACTACGAGAAGATCGCCGCCCTGCGCCCGGACTTGATCATCGCGGTCTACTCCGAGATCGACCAGGCCGGCTACGACAAGCTCTCCAAGATCGCGCCGACGGTGGCCCGCACCAAGGCCGAGAAGGAGCCGTTCAGCGCCCCCTGGCAGGACAACGCCGTGCACATCGCCAAGGCGCTCGGCAAGGCCGAGGAGGGCGAGAAGATGGTGCAGGACATCCAGGGCAGGCTCGACACCGCCAAGAAGGCGCACCCCGAACTCGCGAACCAGACCGCCGTCGTCCTGTCCTGGTACGAGAACTCGGTGGCGCCGTTCACCTCCACCGACGTGCGCGGCCGGCTCGTGACGGGCATCGGCTTCACGTACCAGACCGAGATCGACAAGGTCGCGGACGGCAGCTTCTACACCAAGCTCTCGCCCGAGCGCATCGACCTGGTCGACGTCGACCGCATCTTCGTGATCAACGACAAGGCCGACACGGCAGCCCTGAAGAAGTTCAAGCTGTTCGCCAACCTGGAGGCCGTGAAGAAGGGCAACGTGTCCTACCTGCTGGACAGCGAGGGCCCGGCGGTCGGCGCCGCCATCTCCCAGGGCACCCTGCTGTCCATGCCGTACGCCGTGGACGAGCTCGCGAAGTCGGTGGCCGAGTAGCGATGCCGGTCACCATGCCCTGTCCCCTTCCCGCCCGGGTCGCGGTGTGAGCGCGACCGTCACCCGCCCCGCCCCGGCGACGCTGCACACGGCGACCGGGCGCGAGGCCACCCGATGGGTCGCGGCGCACTGCCGCGAGGCGCCGTGGCTGTCAGCGGCCACCGTGCTCACCACGGTGGCCGGCGCGGCGCTCCAGGTGCTCCCGGTCCTGCTCCTCGGCCGCGTGGTCGACGGCGTGGTCCAGGGGGAGTCGCGCTCGATCCTGGTCACCATCGGGGTGTTGATCGGGGCCGCCGCGCTGCTCGGCGCGGCGGCCACCGCGGTGTCGACCTACCTGATCGGCCGGCTGGGCGCCGACCTGCTCGCACGGCTGCGGGAAGGGGCCGTCCGGGCGGTGCTGGGCATGCCGAGCGCCCGCGTCGAACAGGTCGGCCGGGGAGACGTGCTCTCCCGGGTCGGCGACGACGTGGCCGTCATCTCCAAGGGCATCCGTACGGCCATCCCCACGGTGTTCTCGGCCGGAGTGCTGGTCACCATCGCCACGTTCGGCATGTTCGGGCTGGACTGGCGGCTCGGACTGGCGGGCGCCTGCGCGCTGCCCGCGTACGCGCTGGCCCTGCGCTGGTACCTCCCCCGCTCCGCCCCGCTCTACCGGAAGCAGCGGGTGGCCCAGGCCGACCGTGCCCAGGCGTTGATCAGCGGTCTGAACGGGATCGACATCGTCCGCGCGTACCGGCTGGAGGGCGACTTCCGCGAGAAGGTCACCAGCGAGTCCTGGCGGGTGCGCGACCTCGGTATCGAGGTGTTCCGGTTCTTCGGCCGGTTCGTCGGCCGGGAGAACCGCGCCGAGTTCATCGGGCTGGTCCTGATCATCGTGGTGGGATACGCCCTGCTGGAGGCCGACGCCGCCAGCCTGGGCGAGGTGTCGGCGGCCCCGCTGCTGTTCCACCGGCTGTTCGGGCCGCTGGGCCTCATCATGTTCACCTTCGACGAGGCGCAGAAGTCGGGTGCGAGCCTGACCCGGCTGGTCGGCGTGCTGGGTGAGGCCGGTGAGGGCCGGCTGGTGGGGGACCCGGCCGTCGCGCCGGCGGACGCCGAGCCGGTGCCGGTGACGGTGCGGGGACTGACGTTCCGTTACCCGGGCGCCGAGGCACCGGTGCTGAAGGACGTCGATCTGACGATTCCGGCCGGGGCTTCGCTCGCGCTGGTGGGAGCGACGGGTGCGGGCAAGACGACCCTGGCCGCGCTGATCGCGGGCATCGGGACGCCCGAGTCCGGGTCGGTGCGCATCGGCGCGACGGACCTGGCGGGTCTGGACGAGGCCGGGGCGCGGGCGTTGGTCAGCATTCTGACGCAGGAGACGCACGTGTTCTCCGGCCCGCTCGCCGACGACCTGCGGCTGTCCGCGCCCGGGGCGACCGACGCCGAGCTGATGGACGCGCTGCGCACGGTCGGCGCCGACGCCTGGGCCGATGCGCTGCCCGACGGGCTGAACACCAGGGTCGGCGAGGGCGGTGAGCGCCTGGACGTCACCAAGGTCGCCCAGATCGCCCTGGCGCGGCTGGTGCTGGCCCGCTCGCCCGTGGTGGTGCTCGACGAGTCCACCGCGGAGGCCGGCAGCGAGGGCGCCGCCGAGCTGGAGCGCGCGGTCCTGGCCGCGTGCGCGGGCCGGACCACCCTTTTCGTGGCGCACCGGCTGACCCAGGCGATGGCGGCGGACCGGATCGCCGTGCTGGACGCGGGCCGCGTCGTCGAGCAGGGCACGCACGACGAGTTGGTGACTCTGGGCGGCCGGTACGCGCGACTGTGGCAGGCATGGCGCGAGGGCAGTTAGGCAAGCCTAAGTCAGGCTGCGCTTACGTTGGTTTCCTTGAAAGGGTGCTGAGTCTTCGATGATGGAACCGAGCGCTCGTCTCGTACGGCTTTCTCCGGCACGCCTGGCCGAGGTACGCCGCCGGACCGGCGACCACTCCGACAGGACCATCACCGAAGCGTGCGCCATCGGGCTGTCGTACTGGACGACGGGCCGGAGTCCCGACGGCATCGACCTCACCCCCGGCACCCTGTTCGCCGACGTCCTCGGCTGGGTCGACAACGGCGGGGCCGGGCCCGGTGACTGGGAGGTCGGCGCGGACGGCCGCAGCATCACCGTCCCCGACGGTGTCGCGCCGGCCGACGCGCAGCTCGCGCTGGACGATCTGGCCGACTTCCCGGACCGGCCCCTCGGCACCATCGGTCCGTCCAGCGTGGCCGCGAGGCTGGACGTCCTGGCCCGCTGGAACGACACCGAGGCCGACCGGATCCGCCCGGCCATCGTCGAGATGTTCCGCGAACAGGCACGGACCAGGCCGGACGCCGTCGCCGTCGTCGACGAGCACCGATCGCTGACCTACCGTCAAGCAGCTGAACACGCCAGTCAACTGGCCCACCACTTGATCGAACGCGGCCTCGGCCACGAACAGGTCGTCGGCATCTCGCTGCGCCGCTCCGCCGACATGGTCATCGGGCTCCTCGCCGTGCTCCAGGCGGGCTGCGCCTTCGTACCGCTCGATCCGCAGTGGCCCGCCGCGCGCCGGGCCGTCGTCATCGAGGACGCCCGGGTCGTCGTACAGCTCAACGACTCGGGCGAGCACGACCCGGCCGAACCTCCGGCCGTGGCCGTCGACCTCGACGACTGGCGCTACGGCTCCCACCCCACCGAGGGGACCGGCGTCACCGTCCACGGCGACGCCCTCGCCTACGTGATCTTCACGTCGGGCTCGACCGGACGGCCCAAGGGCGCCATGATCCGGCACGAGGCGATCAGCGA
This sequence comes from Streptomyces sp. DG1A-41, assembly GCF_037055355.1. Taxonomy (GTDB): domain Bacteria; phylum Actinomycetota; class Actinomycetes; order Streptomycetales; family Streptomycetaceae; genus Streptomyces. Next base: position 8,290,934 of record NZ_CP146350.1, read on the forward strand.
GCGCCTGCTGTGGCAGGTGAACGAGATCCTGGGCTTCGGCCACGACGACGCCTCGCTGTTCAAGGCGCCGTTGTCCTTCGACATCTCCATCAACGAGATATTCCTGCCGCTGGTGTCCGGCGCCCGCCTCGTGGTGCTGCGACCCGGCGGCGAACGCGACCCCCACCATCTGCTGAGCGTGATCGCCGAGCAGCGCGTCACCTTCACCTACCTGGTGTCGTCCATGCTGGACGTCCTGCTGGAGATCGCCGGCGACTCCGGCCGCCTGGACAGCCTCAGGCACGTGTGGTGCGGCGGCGAGGTGCTGACCCCGGAGCTGTACGAGCGGTTCCGCACCAAGCTCGACATCCCCATGTACCACGGCTACGGCCCCGCCGAGACGACCATCGGCGTCTCGCACGTCATCTACCGGGGAGCGGCGGAACGGCTGTCGACCTCCATCGGCAAGGCCAACCCCAACACCGAACTGTACGTCCTCGACGAGGAATTGCGCCCGGTCCCCGTCGGGGTCGGCGGCGAACTGTACGTGGGCGGGTTCCTCCTGGGGCGCGGCTACGTCAACGCGCCCGGTCTGACGGCCTCCCGGTTCGTCGCCAACCCCTTCGCGAACGACGGTTCCCGGCTCTACCGCACCGGTGACCTCGCCCGCTTCGCCCCGGACGGATCGCTGGACTTCCTCGGCCGCGCCGACAACCAGATCAAGATCCGCGGTATGAGGCTGGAGATCGAGGACGTCGAGGTCGGCCTCGCCGAGCACCCCCGCGTACGGCACACCTGCGTCGTCGCCCGGAAGAACGCGGCGGGCGGCACCTACCTGGTGGGCTACGTCATCCCGGCCGCCGGAAGCGAGGACCTGAGGGCGGACGAGGTCAAGGCGTGGGCCGCCGAGCACATGGTCGAGTACATGGTGCCCGCCCACATCGTCGTGATGACTCGGTTCCCGCTCACCGCCAACGGCAAGCTCGACCGCAACGCCCTGCCGGAGCCCACGATCGGCACGGGCACGCTTCTGCGGCCCACCACCGAAAACGAGCGCGCGGTCTGCGCGGCCGTCGCGTCCGTGCTGCGACTCGAAGAGGTCGGCGTCGACCAGGACTTCTTCCAGCTCGGCGGCGACAGCATCCTGGCGATCTCGCTGCTGACAGCGCTGCGCGACGCGGGCCTCTACGTCACGGCACGGCAGATCTTCACCCATGGCACCGTCGGGGCCCTGGCCTCGGTCGCGAGCCGGGAGGACGTCTCCACGGTCGACCACCGCGATGTCGCGACCGGTTCCGTCGTGGGATCGCCCATCGTGCAGTGGCTCGGCGAGACCACGGACGCGATCGACGGCTTCGTGCAGTCGGTCGTGCTCAACACCCCGCCGGACCTGACCGCCGGCGCTCTCGACGAGATCCTCACCGCCGTGGTCCGCAGGCACGACATGCTGCGCGCCAGGCTGGTGCGCGCGGACCGCTGGAGCTTCGACATCCTCGAGCCGGACGGGACTCTCGCCGGGTGGCAGGAGAGCGACCGGCCGCTCGATGCGTGCGTCGCACTCGCCACCGACGCCCTGGACCCCGACCACGGGGTGATGCTGCGAGCCGTCTGGCGACGCGCGGCAGGGCAACTGGTCCTGGTAGCCCATCACGTGGTGATCGACGGCGTGTCCTGGCGGATCCTGATGGACGACCTGGCCACGGCCTGGCGGCAGTTCACCTCCGGTACCCCGATCGAGCTGCCCCCGGTGGGCACGTCCTTCCGGCGCTGGACGCAACTGCTGGAGCGCGCGGCCTTCGACGCGGACAGTTCCTACTACTGGCGCCCCCTGCCGGGAGGGGACCGGCCGCTGGGCAGGCGCCCGCTGTCCGAGGCCGACACCGTCGCGACGGAGCGACTGCGGACCGTCTCGGCCGGCCCGGAGGTCACGGCCGCGATCCTGGGCGAGACCCCCGCGAAGTTCCACGCTGGCGTCAACGACGTCCTGCTGACCGGGCTCGCCGTCGCGCTCGCCCGGTGGCGCCGCGACCTGGGACAGGACCAGACCTTCGCGCACATCGAACTGGAAGGCCACGGCCGCGAAGGACAGTTCGTGGCGGCCTCCGCCGGCTTCGAGCCCGAGCTGTCGCGGACCGTCGGCTGGTTCACCACCCTCTTCCCGGTGACCGTCGACCCCGGCACGGCGGCCGACTTCACCGCACCCGACTACCTGACCGCCGCCCTCAAGGCGGTCAAGGAAGACCTCGCCCGGGTGCCGGACAACGGCGTCTCCTACGGTGCCCTGCGGTACCTGACCGACACCGAGTTCGACGCGCCCGCACCGCAGGTGCTCTTCAACTACCTCGGCCGCTTCGCCGCTGGCGACCCCGGTGACTGGCAACTCGCCCAAGCCACCGGCCAGTTGGGGGAAAAGCGTGACCCCCGGATGCGGCTGCCGCGAGCCCTGGAGTTCAACGCGATCGCCGAACCGGCCCCGACCGGCGAGTATGACCTGGTCACCACCATCTCCTGGCCCGACGGCATGTTCACCGACGAGGACATCGCGACCATCGGCGAGTACTTCCGGGACGCCCTGGCCGGACTGGCCGCACTCGACCCGCAGGGCGGCCACTCGCCCAGTGACTTCGCCCTGGTGCCGCTGACACAGGCCGACGTCGACGCCCTGGACGGTCCGGCCCTGCGGGACATCCTGCCGCTCACGCCGTTGCAGGAGGGCCTGTACTTCCACTCCGTCTTCGACGACGACTCGGCCGGCGCCTACGTCGAACAGCAACTCCTCACCCTGAACGGCGAGGTGGACACCGACCGGCTCGCGGCGGCGGCCACCCGGCTGCTCACGCTGTACCCGAACCTGGCCGCCCGGTTCGTGGCCCTCGCCGACGGCCGGGTGGTCTCCGTACTGGTCAGCGGCGTCGAGGCGCCCTTCACCACCCTGGACCGCCCCGGCATCAACGACGCCGAGATACGCGACCTGGCCGAGCGGGACCGCCGCGCCGGATTCGACCTGGCGACGGGCCCGTTGACGCGGTACACCCTCATCCGCTCGGGTCCCGGCCGGAACGTCCTCGTCCAGACCGTGCACCACATCATCGCCGACGGCTGGTCGGTGCCGCCGATGCTCCGCGCACTGCTCGCCGAGTACCACGCGCCGGGGACCGTCTACCCGGTCGGCGGCTTCTCCGACTACGTACGCCGGCTCGCCGGGCGTGACGCCGACGAGAGCGACCGGGTGTGGCGCGAGCAGCTCGCGGACCTGCCCGGCCCGTCGCTGGTCGCCGAGGGACACACCCCGTCCGACCGGTTCGCCGACACCGCCGTGCGGCCGGAGCACGACATCGACGCGGCCGCCCGGTCGGCCGGCGTGCCGCTGAGCGTGGCCGTGCACAGCGCCTGGGCGGTGACGCTGGGCGGCATCCTGCACGGCAGGGACGTGGTGTTCGGCTCAACGGTGTCCGGCCGCGACGCGGACGTGCCCGGCATCGAGGACATGGTGGGTCTGTTCATCAACACGATCCCCGTACGCGCCCGTTGGACCGGTCCCACCACCGCGCGGGACCTGCTCGCCTCGGTGCGGGAACACCAGGGCGCGGTCATGCCGCACCAGCACGTCTCGCTGGCCAGGATCGGCCGTCAGGCCGATGCCGGCTCCCTGTTCGACACCCTGGTGGTGTTCGACGTCGCGACCGACGTGGACGGACTGCGGCGGCCCGGCGACACGCTGGTCGTCACCGATCTCGTCAACGAGGGCGCACCGCACTACCCGTTGACCCTGGTGGTGGAACGCGCACTCGACGGCCGCCCGCGCTTCAACCTGATCTACGACGGCGAACTGCTGCGGGAGACGACCGCCCAGTCGATCCTGCGCACGTTCACCTCGACCCTCACCGCCCTGCTCACCCGGCCGGACACCCTGGTCGACGACCTGGCGTCCGAGGGCGACCGGCGTCCCGCACACATCACTCCGACGACCCTGGGCGCCCTGTTCGACGCCGCCGCGCGACGCGACCCGGCCGCCACCGCCGTCACCCAGTGCCGGCTCGACGGCGGCACCCGGTCCCTGACGTACGGCGAACTGACGGAGGCCAAGGAGCAGTTGGCCTCGGCTCTGCGCGCGGCCGGTGTCGGCCCCGGCCGGCGGGTCGCCGTCGCCGTCCCGCGGTCCGTCGAGCAGGTCGTCGCCCTGGTCGCGATCGTCGCAGCGGGCGGCGCGTACGTACCGCTGGACCTGGCGTACCCGGACGAACGGCTCGAGTACATCCTCGCCGACGCCGCGCCTCGGGTCGTCCTCGTGGACAGCGAGCAGCGCGACCGCTTCACGGAACTCCTGGCCCGGACGGGCGTGCAGGCCCGCGTGCTCGTGCAGGACGACGAGCTGCCGCAGGCCACCACCGAGCCCGGTCCCGGGGCCAGTTGGCACGACCCCGCATACGTGATCTACACGTCCGGATCGACCGGCCGCCCCAAGGGCGTCGTCGTCCCGCACTCCAGCGTGGTGACGCTGCTCGCCCACACCCGGCCCGACATGGACTTCGGCCCGCACGACGTCTGGGTCCAGTTCCACTCCTTCTCCTTCGACTTCGCGGTCTGGGAGTTGTGGGGCGCGCTGGCATACGGCGGTGAGCTGCTGGTGCCGGAGTACGGGCTCACCCGTTCCCCGGTCGACTTCCACCGGCTGGTCCGCGAGCGCGGGGTGACCGTGCTCAACCAGACGCCGTCCGCCTTCTACCAGTTCATCGAGGCCGACCGGCACGCCGGCGAGCCCCTGCCCGCCCTGCGCCGCATCATCTTCGGCGGTGAGGCGCTGGACCTCGGGCGGCTGCGCGGCTGGGTCGAACGGCACGGCACCGGCTCGCCCGAGCTGGTCAACATGTACGGCATCACAGAGACCACCGTGCACGTCACCCACCGGGTGCTGACGGACGAGGACTTCGGCCCGGGCGACTGGGTCAGCCCGATCGGCGGTCCGATCCCCGGCCTGGTCACCTACCTTCTCGACGACCGGCTCCGGCCGGTGCCGCCGGGCCGGGTGGGCGCCATCTACGTCGCCGGCGACCAGGTGTCCCTCGGCTACCTGGGCAGGCCCGGGCTCACCGCGGGCCGGTTCGTGGCGAACCCCTTCGCCGGGGACGGCTCCCGCATGTACCACACGGGTGACCTCGCCCGCCGCACCCTCGACGGCGAGCTGGAGTTCGTCGGCCGCGCCGACGACCAGGTCCAGCTCAAGGGCTTCCGCGTCGAGCTGGGCGAGGTGGAGTCCGCGATCCGGGAACTCGACGGCGTGATCGACGTGGCCGTGACGGTGGCGGACAGCGGTGATCACCTGGTGGCGCACGTGGTGGGCCGGGTGCCGGGGGACTTCGCCGAGCAACTGGCCGCGAAGCTGCCCGGGCACATGGTCCCGGGCCGGGTGATGCCGGTTGAAGCACTGCCTCTGACGGTGAACGGCAAGCTGGATCGGAAGGCACTGGTGGAACGCGCCCTCAGGGGCGCGGGGCTGTCTCAATGTGCGGCTCCGCCGCGGGGCGCGACAAGCCACGACGCACCCGCGGACGAAACCACCGCGATGGCCGCACTCACCAAGATCTTCACAGAGACGCTGCCCGGCTCGGACGTGACCGCCGACACCGACTTCTTCCACGCCGGAGGCGACAGCATCATCGCCATCACGGTCGTCAACCGTGCCCGGGCACTCGGCCTGCCCATAGCCCCCCGGGACGTGTTCCTGCACAAGACCCCCCGCGCGCTCGCCGAGCACCTGGCGACGAGCACACCTCAGGCGGCCGTTTCCACCCACCGCGAGGACGGCCCGCTCAGCCCCACGCCGATCATCCTCCGGCAGCGCGGACTCGGCGGCTCCCTCACCCGCTTCGCCCAGGCCAGGACCCTCCAGGCACCCGAAGGGACCGGCTTCGCGGACGCCCAGCGCGCGGCCAACGCCGTAGTCGCCGCACACCCGACCCTGCGCCTGCGGCTCCACACCCAACACGGAGTGTGGACCCTCCGCACCGAACCCGCCCGCGACATCACCGTCCTGCGCCCGGACACCACCGACGCGACGGCCGTCGCGAACGAGGCCGCCGGGCGGCTCGACCCCGAGGCCGGGGACGTCATCGCCTTCGCGTGGCTGGAGGCGAGCCGGACCCTGGTCGTCACCGTGCACCACCTCGCCGTCGACTCGGTGTCCTGGCTGATCCTGCTGGACGACCTGGCCGCCGCCCTGCGCGGGGAGGCCCTGGCCGCACCGACGACGTCGTACGCCGAGTACGCCGAAGCACTGGCCCTCGGGTCCGCCCAGGCGATCGACGGCCTCGGGCACTGGCTCACCACGCTCCAGGCGCCCCCGCTGCTCCCCGCCGTCGAGGGACTGCGGGAGACCACGGTCGTACTCCCGCCCGAAACGAGCGACCGCCTGACACGCACCGCCCCCGCGGCACTCGGCATCGGCCTCACCGAGTTGCTGTGCGGAGCCCTGCGCACCGCGCTGACCCACATCCAGCCCTCGCCCACCGACCTCGCGATCGACCTGGAGCGGCACGGCCGGGGCCCGGTGCTCGAACAGCACGACTACACCCGTACGGTCGGCTGGTTCACCTCCATCGCGCCCGTACGGCTCACCGCGCACACCGACCCCGTCGCAGCCGCACGCGAAGTCGCCGAACGCCAGCCGGACGAGCGCGCCCACGTCGCCTACGGACAGCTCAGGTATCTCAACCCGCAGACGGCCCCACTGCTCAACACCGCCCGTCCCCAGGTGCTGTTCAACTACCTAGGCCGGGGCAGCGAGTCCCAGGCGGTGCACCTCACCGGCGGCGACCAGGGCAGCCCGTACGCCGTCGAGGTCAACGCCTGGCTCGACGAGGCCACCGGAAGCCTGCACACGGCCTTCACTCTCGCCGAGGGCGTCCCCGACGAGTTCACCGAGCACTGGCGCGGCGCACTCCAGCGCATCGCGGACGCCGCCACCAGGGCCGAGCGCACCGCACCGGTCACCCCGCTCCAGCGGGGCCTGTTCTTCCAGGCCCAGATGGCGGGCGCGGCCGGGCACTACGTGGCGCAGAGCTGGTTCACGTTCGACCGGCGCCTGGACACCGGCGCGCTGGCCGAGGCGATGGCGTACGTGATCACCCGGCACCCGGTCGTGGGCGCCGGCTTCACGACCGACTCCGACGGCAACCCGGTCCAGGTACTCAAGGCCGGCCGGCGGGTCGACGTCCGCACGATCGAGCTGTCGACGGACGCCGAGGTCGACGCCCTGCGGGCCCGGGACCGCGACACGGGGTTCGACCCGGGCGAGCCACCGCTGATCCGGCTGACAGTGGTGCGCCTGCCCGACGACCGCGACGGCCTGCTGCTCAGCTACCACCTGCTGCTGTGGGACGGCTGGTCCCGCGAGATCATGCTGCGGGACCTGTTCGACGCCTACGAGGCCGCCGTCGCGGGCGAGCCCCTCGACGCGGTCCCGGCCACACCGAGCTTCGAGGACTACGCCCGGGCGCTCGCCGCCAAGGACTCCACCGCCTCGGAACGTTTCTGGGCGGAGCACCTCGCCGGCCTCCCCGGCCCCACACTGCTCGCCGGACCGGCGCCGTCCTTCTCGGCCGACCTGCCGCGCGCGCTCGTGCACACGCTGTCCGCCGAGCAGTCCGACCTGCTGCGGGAAGCGGCCCGGACGCACGGCGTCACCCTGAACTCCGTGCTGACCGGAGCCTTCGGCCTTCTCCTCGGCGCCCGCACGGGCCGCAGTGACGCCGTGTTCGGCGTGACCGTCTCCGGCCGGGAGGGCGAGGGACTGTCCGACATCGTGGGCGTGCTGCTCAACACCGTGCCCATGTGGACGCGGCCCCGGCCGGACGACACGGTCCGCGACTACCTCTCGGCCGTGCAGGCCGCCAGGGTCGAGGCGATGGAGCACGAGCACCTGGGGCTCGGCGAGATCCAGCGGGCCAGTGGGCACGGCACCCTGTTCGACAACCTGTTCGTGCTCCAGAACTTCCTGGACATGGACGCGTTCGCCGAGATGAACGCCCGGCACGGCATCACCTCTGTGCAGGCCGACGACTCCACCCACTATCCGTTCACCTGGGTCGTCACGCCCGGCGACCGGCTCACCGTCAAGCTGGAGTACCGCGACCAGGACACCGGGAACGCCCGTCGCCTCCTCGGCGACTACCTGCGCGTGCTGGAGGACCTGGCCCCATCGTCCGGCCCGGTGGGTGCGTTGCGGGGTCTGGGGCCGGCGCCCTCGCGGTGCGAACGCACGGACGTCGGCACGGACACCGTCGTCGACCGGTTCGACCAGGCGGCGGACCGCGCGCCGGAGCGGGTCGCGCTCGTCGCCCACGGTTCGAGGATGACGTTCGCCGAACTCCGGGACCGCAGCCGCGCGGTGGCGGGTGTGCTCGCCCGGCGGGGCATCGGCCCCGAGACGAACGTGGGTCTCGCGATCCCGCGCTCCCTCGACTCGATCGTGGCGCTGTTCGCCGTGCTGCGGGTCGGCGCCGCGTACGTGCCGCTGGAACTGGACCACCCGGACGAGCGGATCGCCGCGATCGTCGAGGACGCCCGCCCGGAGGTGATCCTCACCGTGAGCGCGGTGTCGCCGCGGCTGGCCTCGCTGGACGGCGACCTGGTCGAGCTGGACCGCCCGCTGCCCGAGGCCGAGCCGTACGTGACGTTCGCACCTGACGACCCGGACCGCCTGCGGCATCCCGCCTACACGATCTACACCTCGGGATCGACCGGCAAGCCCAAGGGCGTGGTGACCGAGTACGCCGGACTCACCAACATGCTGATCAACCACCAGCGCCGGATCTTCGAGCCGGTGCTGGCGGAGCACGGCCACCGGATCTTCCGGATCGCACACACCGTGTCCTTCGCGTTCGACATGTCATGGGAGGAGCTGCTGTGGCTCGCCGACGGGCATGAAGTGCACGTCTGCGACGAGGAGTTGCGCCGCGACGCGCCCCGGCTGGTCGAGTACTGCCTGGAACACGCGATCGACGTCGTCAACGTCACCCCGACCTACGCACAGCAGCTGGTGGCCGAGGGCCTGCTCGACCACCCCGAACGCCGGCCGCCGCTGGTGCTGCTCGGCGGCGAGGCCGTCACCCCGACACTGTGGCAGCGGCTCTCCGAGACCGGCGGAACGGTCGGCTACAACCTCTACGGGCCCACCGAGTACACCATCAACACCCTCGGCATCGGCACCTTCGAGTGCCAGGACCCCGTGGTGGGCGTGGCGATCGACAACACCGACGTGTACGTCCTGGACCCGTGGCTGCGCCCCCTGCCGGACGGCGTCCCCGGTGAGCTGTACGTGTCGGGCATCGGCATCGCGCGCGGCTACCTCGGGCAGCCCGCCCAGACCGCGCACCGCTTCGTCGCCTGCCCCTTCGGGGAACCCGGCGAGCGCATGTACCGCACCGGGGACCTGGTGGTCCGCCGGCCCGACGGCAACCTGATGTACCTGGGACGCACCGATCAGCAGGTCAAGATCCGCGGGCACCGCGTCGAACTCGGCGAGGCGGAAGCCGCGTTCGCGGCACACCCGGCGGTGCGGTTCGTCGCCGCGGTCGCCCAGCCCGACCCGCAGGTCGACGGCTCGTACCGGCTGGCCGCCTATCTGGTGCTGGACGGAGCGGAGTTGGCGACGGTGGCCGCCGACGTGGGCGCCGGACTGCCGGACTTCCTGCGCCCCACCCACTACGCCCAGGTCGACAGCATCCCGCTGACGGTGAACGGGAAGGCTGACACCAAGGCGCTGCCGGAGGCCAAGCCGCTGGGCGCCCTGACCACGGTGGGGGAGCGGGGACCCGAGACCGAGACCGAGACCGTGGTGTGCGAGTACTTCGCCGAGGCACTGGACCTGGACGACGACGAGGTGAGCGCGGTGAGCGACTTCGTGTCCCTCGGAGGACACTCCATGCTGGCGGTGCGGCTGATCGGGCTGCTCCGCCGCGAGTACGGTCCCGTGATCACGATCCGTGATCTGTTCACCCTGCGCACCCCGGAAGCGATTGCCCGCCACCTCGATGACAACTCCTGACACGCAGCGGCCCCGCTCGGGGTCCGACATCCTCCGCACCGCACTGCGCCGCAACGTCGGCGCCATGGCCGGCGGCACCGCCCTCATGGGCATGTACCAGGCGGGCGAGACGGCCTTCCCCATCGCGCTCGGCCTGATCGTCGAGCACACGATGCGTGATCGCAGCCTCGGCGCGCTCGGCCTCTCGATCGCCGTACTGGCCGTGATCATCACGACCGTGTCGCTGTCGTGGCGGTTCGGGATGCGCATCCTTCAGAAGGCCAACACGACGGAGGCGCACCGCTGGCGCGTGAAGGTCGCCGCCTGCGGGCTCCAGCCGGTGGCCAGGGACGTGGACCTCAAGTCCGGCGAGGTGCTGACCATCGCCACCGAGGACGCCGACCAGACCGCCGACATCATCGAGGTGGTGCCGCTGCTGGTCAGCTCGCTGGTCGCGGTGGTCGTCGCGGCGGTCGCGCTGGGCCTGGCCGACATCCGGCTCGGCCTGCTGGTGATCGTGGGAACCGTCGCGATCCTGTCGTGCCTGAGCGTGCTGTCCAAGCGGATCGGCACCAGCACCCAGGAACAGCAGGCCCGGGTGGCGCGGGCGGGCGCGAAGGTCGCCGACCTGATCACCGGCCTGCGCCCGCTGCACGGCTTCGGCGGCAACCACGCGGCGTTCCGCTCCTATCGGAAGGTCAGCACGGAGGCGAAGGCCCAGGCGATCACCGTCGCCAAGGTGAACGGCGCCTACGCGGGCACCGCGCTGGCCCTCAACGCGGTCCTCGCCGGCGCTGTGACGCTGATGGCGGGCTGGCTGGCGTTCGACGGCCGGATCAGCATCGGCGAACTCGTCATGGCCGTGGGCCTGGCGCAGTTCATCATGGAACCGCTCAAGCTGTTCTCGGAGATGCCCAAGTACGTGATGATGGCGCGCGCCTCGGCCGAGCGCATGGCGCTGGTGCTGACCGCGCCACCCGTGATGACGCCGGGGTCCGAACGCCCGGCCGAGAGCGCGGACGTGGAGATCGACTGCGTCCGGTACGGAACCCTGCGCAAGCTGAAGTTCCAGGTGTCCGCAGGGGAGTTCGTGGCGATCGCCGCCTACCAGCCGCGCGCGGCGGCCGACCTCGCGTCGATCCTGGCCCTGAACGTCCCGCCCGGCGCGTACGAGGGAACGGTGCGGATCGGCGGGCAGGACCTCGCGGACCTGTCGGTCGAGGCGGTCCGCGAGCACATGCTGGTGAACCCCTGCGACGCGGAGATCTTCGCGGGAACGCTCCGCTCGAACATCGACCCGTCGGGCACCAGCCGCACGCTCCCCGAGGCCGTCGAGGCGTCCATGCTGACCGACGTCGTCGCCCTCCACCGCGAAGGCCTCGACTACGGCGTCCGCGACCGCGGCGCGAACCTTTCCGGGGGACAGCGCCAACGGCTCTCCCTGGCCCGCGCACTGGCCGCCGACAGCGCCGTCCTCGTGCTGCACGATCCGACGACGGCCGTCGACGCGGTCACGGAACAGCTCATCGCACGCAACGTCGCGAAGCTGCGCCGGGGCCGCACCACCATCGTCCTCACCAGCAGCCCGGCCCTCCTGGACGCCGCCGACCGGGTCCTCGTCCTGGACGACGGCGTCGTCACGGCCGAGGACACGCACCGGAACCTACTGGCGACGGACGAGAACTACTGCTCGGCGGTGGCGCGATAAGGGGCGCGGGGCTGACTCGATGTGCGGCTCCGCCGCGCGGGCGCGACCAGCCCCCACCGCCCCGCAGACGACTACCCTGCCCCCAACGCCCAGCCGACATCCCTGACCAGTGCATGTCTCCACCCCGCCCGATCATGGCCGGAGGCCGACCGCGAAATCCGCACGGTCGCCCCGGCCTGCCCGGCCAAGGCCTCCACCGCCTCACCATGCGGCAGCATCCGCGTTTCATGCTCCCCCACATCGAACGCGACCCGCAGCCCCGACAGATCCGCCCCCTCCCGCAGCCGCGCGGCGATCGCACCACCCACCGGACCCGCCAACGGGTCCGCCGCCCCCATAGCATCGGACGTCCACCAGAACGACCCCGACTGACACGCCACACGCGACACCAGTTCCGGAAACTCCAGCGCCGCGTACATCGCGCTCAGCCCACCGAGGCTCTGCCCGGCGACCACCAGCCGGTCGGGCTCGGCATTCACCCCCGACTCCGCCACCAGCGGCAGCAGTTCGTCCCGTACCGCCTCCCACAGCTCCGGCCGGCACGCGAACTCGGCCTCCCTGTCCGTGGCCGGCAGGAAGACAAGGGTGACCGGCGGCGTCTCACCCCCGGCGACCGCCGAGTCGAACGCGGTCATGGCCGGGTGCAGATACAGCCAGTCGTCCCCGTCGAGCAGCAGGACCACCGGCCCGCCACCGCCCGCAGGATGGACACGCACGGTCCGCCGCCCGCCCAGCCGTTCACTCGCCCAGCGGATCCGGGCGCGGGGGAGGGGCAGCACGTCGTCGGCGCCGACAGCGGGCCAGTGCGGCTGGGCCGGCGCGTCCGGCGTCGCGGCGATGGACCGGTCACCGCCCGCCCCGACCGGGTTGAACGGATCGGCGTACACGTCCTCGCCCACGCGGAACTGGTACGTCACCCGCAACCGCGCGGGCATGCGCACCTCGGCGTACCAGCAGTCCGTATCGCCGAACCGGCCCAGCTGCACCGGCTCGGACCAGCTCTCGAAGTCGATGCTCGCCGCATCGGACCCACGCCACAGGAAGAGGGTCACCCAGCCGTCGCCGTCGGGTATCGACGCGGGTGTCCGCGCGGCCGCCCAGAACGCGTCGGTGCCGGGTGTGCCGGGCAGTCCGAACGCGGCGAACGTGTCGTGCCCCACCAACCTCATGGAACGTCTCCTTGTGGAGCGGGAAGCGAGAAGGCTAAGCTCACTTGCGATTAGGCGAGCCTAACCTAATTTCCATAGGAGGCACCGGCATATGAGCACCAACCCCTTCGACGACGCCGACGGCCGTTTCCTCGTCCTGGTGAACGAGGAGGGACAGCACTCGCTCTGGCCGTCCTTCGCGGCCGTGCCCGGGGGCTGGACGATCGCCTTCGAGGAGAACACCCGGGAGGCCTGCCTGGAGTACGTCGAGGCCAACTGGACGGATCTGCGCCCCCGTTCGCTCGCCGAGTCCATGGACGCCTGACACTCGATGCTCTGCACCAGACTGACGAACGCCCGTTTCGTCACCATGGATCCGGCCCACCCCGTCGCCCACGACCTGGGCATCTGGAAAGGCCGGATCGTCGGCCTGGACGAGGCCGTGACCTCGTTGCCCGCACGGGAGGTGATCGACCTTCAGGGCGCCACCGTGCTGCCCGGGTTCATCGACGCCCATGTGCACCTGGCCTGGACCGGCTTCAAGCAGAACACGCCGAGCATCGCGGGCCGCACTCGGATCGACGACGTGCTGGCCGTCGTGGAGCAAGCCGCCCTCCGGACGCGATCGCCCGGCGCCTGGGTGAGCATCGCCGGCTACGACCAGCGGCCCCTGGGCCGCCATCTGACCGCCGCCGAGCTGGACCGGGCGAGCCACGGCCACAAGGTGTTCGTGCTGCACGACTCCGGGCACGGCTGCGTCGTCAACACCGCCGTCCTGGACCTGCTCCCCGCCGGTGTCCCGCACGAGAACGGCTTCCTCGCCGAGGGCGCGATGGGCGCCGCCCGCGCACTGCGCCTGCCGTACTCCCAGGAGGAACTCGCCGAGGCGATCGGACGCGCCGCCCGGACCTGCGTCTCCGAAGGCGTCACCGCCTGCGCCGAGGCCGGCATCGGCGGCACCCTCTTCGGCCACAGCCCGGTCGAACTCGGTGCCTACCAACTCGCCCGTGACAAGGGCCTGTTGCCGCTACGGGTACAGCTCATGGTCGCCGCTGACCGGCTGCGGCCCGTCGCCGCGCACGAGTCCGACGGCATCCCCAGGGCCCTCGACCTCGGCCTGCGCACGGGCTTCGGCGACGACTGGCTCTCCGTCGGCGCCCTGAAGATCTACACCGACGGCGGCATGATGGCCCGTACCGCCGCGCTGAGCAGCCCGTACCAAGGGCTGGACCACACGGGCCAGTTGCAGGACGACCCGGAGACGCTCACCGAGACGATCGTGGCCGGTCATCTCGCCGGCTGGCAGCTCGCCGTGCACGCCATCGGCGACCGCGCGGCCGGCATCGCCCTCGACGGGCTGGAACAGGCCCAGCGCCTTCGCCCGCGCCACGGCGTCCGGCACCGCATCGAACACGCGGGCCTCATCCGCCCCGACCAGCTCTCGCGCTTCGCGCGGCTCGGCGTGAGCGCGGTCGTCCAGCCCAACTTCCTGCGCTACTTCGGCGACGACTACGCGGCGATCATGGGTGAGGAGCGGGCGCCGTGGCTGTACCGGGGCAAGGGATTCCTGGACCACGGCATCACCCTCGTCGGCAGCTCCGACCGGCCGGTCACCGACGGATCCCCGCTGCGGGCCGTGCAGTTCATGGTCGAGCGCGCCTCCGAATCCGGCCAGGTGATCGGCCCGGACGAGGGCATCACCGTGGACGAGGCGCTGCGCGCCTACACCGTCGCCGGGGCCTACGCCTGCCACTGGGAGGACAGCGTCGGCAGCCTCTCCCCGGGCAAGCGCGCCGACCTGGTCGTGCTCGGCGACGACCCGCGGCGCGTCGACACCTCCCGCATCGGCGACATCGAGGTGGTGGCGACGTACGTCGACGGTCGCGATCGACGCGACGGCGGACCCGAGAGCGGAAGAGGGAAGCATTGAGCACGGTCAGCCGCGCACCGCAGCGCCGTTGCCGCGCGCCATTCTCACAGCGACCTCCGTCGTACGCCCCGCCCGCCCCGAAGACGCCGCCGCACTCGCCGTCCTGTCCCAACCCTTCGTGCACTCGGGGGCGTTACGCGGGCGCCCCGTCTCTCTCTAAGCCGCCCACGCCGCCGACTTCCTCGCGGCCGAGGGACCCGACGGCGCCTTGGAGGGCTGCCTGGCCCTGCGCGTACACACGGTCGACGCGGAGGGAAGCCGCGGTCCCGCGGGCGTTCTACACCCTCTGCGTGGCCCGGCACCGGCAGGGCGGCGGACTGGGAGGCCGGCTGCTGCGTGCCGTGCCGGCCAGGGCGCGCGCCCAGTCGGTGGGCTCCTTGTTCACCGCGACGGTCGGCAGTGGCAGCCTCTTCCTGGGGCACGGTTTCGCCCCGGCCGGCGTGTGCCTCGCACCTCCGGCCTGGGTGACGTCCCTGGACCCGCGCCGCAACGCGCGCGTTCTCGCGCGAACCCTGTGACGGCGTCGGCCCCTCAGGCGGAGCTCGCCCCGGCGCCCGGGCCCTGCTCCGGAAACACCGTCGTGCCGGGACTGTTCCGGCCGAGCACGCCCCGCAGCAGTGCGTGCGGCACACGGCCGTCGAGCACGTGCGCCCTGCACACCCCGCCGCGGACGGCCCGCAGGCAGCCCTCCATCTTCGGCAGCATCCCGGCCGCCAGCCCCGGCAGCAGCGCGGACAGTTCCCCGGCTGTCAGGCGCTCGATCACCTCGGTGCTGTGCGGCCAGTCGGCGTACAGTCCCGCCACGTCGGTGAGCACCACCAGACGGGCGGCGTCGAGGGCCACGGCCAGGGCCGACGCCGCCAGATCGGCGTTCACGTTGTAGACCTGAGCGTCCTCACCGCGGGCCACGGGGGAGACCACGGGGATGTGCCCCTGCTCCAGGAGTGTGCGCACCGCGCGCGGGTTCACGTCGACGACATCGCCGACCAGACCGATGTCCACCGCCCGGCCGTCCACCCAGACCGGCCGCCGTACGGCCGTCATCGTGTGCGCGTCCTCGCCCGTCATCCCCACGGCGAGGGGGCCATGGGCGTTGATGTGGCCGACCAGCTCCCGCTGGACCCGCCCGGTCAGCACCATGCGCACCACATCCATGGTCTCCGGGGTGGTGACCCTGAGGCCCGCCTCGAAACGGGTCTCCAGGCCGAGGCGGTCGAGCATCGCGCTGATCTGCGGTCCGCCGCCGTGCACGACGACCGGGCGCAGGCCCGAGCGCCACAGCTCCACGACGTCGTGGGCGAACGCCTGCTGGCGGCCGGGGTCCACCATGGCGTGGCCGCCGTACTTGACGACGACCGTGCTGCCCCTGAGCTCGTCCGGCGGGTGGAGTTCCTCTGGGGAGCGGGTCGCGACCTGGTCGGCTCGGGTCACGCTCACGGAGTCACTCCGTTCATGGCAGGCCCGGGACTTCGGGCGGACAGGGGGGCGTCGTCACGCGTTCCGCCGCTCCTTGTGGAGGAGCAGGCCGCGCAGCAGGGAGTCCGTCGTACAGACCACGCCGCTGCGCGCGGCCCATCGAAGGGCCAGGGAGTGTTCCTCGGCGGAGATGTCGGCCACCGCGTCGGCGACGACGAACGGCTGGATGTCGTTCATGAAGGCGTCCGCCGCCGTCAGCAGGACGCCGAGGTGGGCGTGCACCCCGCAGATGATCAGCTGGTCGCGGCCCTTGGAGCGCAGCAGTCTGCCGAGATGGCTGCGCAGGAAGGCGTTGTGCCGCACATTGGCCAGCAGGTGCTCGCCGGGGCGGGGCCTGAGGGGCGCGATGATCGCGGCCGCATCCGGCTCGTCCCCGATGCCCGGCCCCCACATGTCGGCGACCAGACCCCGCGTGCCCGGCGGCTGACCGGCCGGCTCCGCGCTGAAGACGACCGGCAGGCCCAGCGCGTCGGCGAGTTCGCGCAGCGCCACGATGTTGTCGACGAGCTCCACCACCGGCGGGCGCCCCGCCGGGAACGCCCCGACGAAGTGGTTCTGCATGTCGTGGACCAGCAACGCGGCGCGTGCCGGATCGATCCTCCAGGAGACGCGCGTGCGGGGGAGGCAGGAACGATCCGGCATCGGGTACGAGTCGATGGTCGGCAAGCCCACGGCGGTTCCCTCCCCAGATGACACACCGCACGGATCCGAACTCACGAGTGCTGCTTAGCTTAGCCTAACCTAATGAAAAATCCCGGGTGTTGACGCTCCTGGCGGGCGAGTCCGGCGTCGCCCTGTGGGCCGGCTCAGCCGAAGAACACCCCCACCTCGGCGTACAGCCTCGGGTCCACCGTCTTCAGCCGGGACGTGGCCTGTGCGATCGGGACGCGGACGATGTCGGTGCCGCGCAGGGCGACCATCGTGCCGAAGTCGCCTTCGTGCACGCGGTCGATGGCGTGCAGGCCGAAGCGGGTGGCGAGCCAGCGGTCGAAGGGGCTGGGCGAGCCGCCGCGCTGCACGTGCCCGAGGACCGTCGTACGGGCCTCCTTGCCGGTGCGTTTCTCGATTTCCATGGCGAGCCACTCGCCGACGCCGGAGAGGTGCACCGGCCCGGGAGTGGCCGGCGAGTCGGTTCTGAGCACCAGGTGGCCCTCCTTCGGCCGGGCCCCCTCGGCGATGACCACGATCGGGGCGTACGAGGCCCGGAAGCGGGACGTCACCCAGGCGCACACCTGGTCGAGGTCGAAGGGCTGCTCGGGGATGAGGATGACGTTCGCGCCGCCGGCCAGGCCCGAGTGGACCGCGATCCAGCCGGCGTCGCGCCCCATCACCTCGACGACGAGCACGCGCATGTGCGACTCGGCGGTGGTGTGCAGTCGGTCGATCGCCGCCGTGGCGGTGTTGACCGCGGTGTCGAAGCCGAGGGTGCGGTCCGTGGCGGACACGTCGTTGTCGATCGTCTTGGGTACGCCGACGCACGGCACGCCGTGTTCCTCCCACAGGCGAGCGGCCACGCCCAGGGTGTCCGCGCCGCCGATCACGACGAGCCCGTCGATCTCCCGCATGTCGAGGGTGTCCATGATGCGGCGGGCACCGTCCTCCTGCCTGAACGGATCGGTGCGCGAGGAGCCGAGGATGGTGCCGCCGCGGGGCAGGATGCCGCGCACCGCTGGGATGTCGAGCGGGACCGTGTCGCCCTGCAACGCACCGAGCCAGCCGTCCCGGAGGCCGACGAACTCGTAGCCGTACTCCTGCACTCCCTTGCGGACGATGCCGCGGATGACGGCGTTGAGACCAGGGCAGTCACGGCCTCCGGTCAGCACTCCCACCCGCATGGGTTCGTCCCTTCGCCGCAGTGTCCTGAGGCCCACGCTAGCGGAGAGGTTCTGCCCCACGCCGCACCCGCCGGTTCACGCGCCGCCACCTTTCCCCGTAACGGTGACCCGTCTCCGTTACGTCGTCGTCGATTCCGACGAGCCGGACGGGAACGCCGTCGCCGCGACAGTGCTCGACCTCCTTGCCGCAAGGCCTGCCGTTGTACACTCCCCAACGCCTTTGACCTGTAGTGAGCAGGCAGGGAGCCACCTCTAGGAGCACTCAATGCTGCGCACCAAGTTCAACAAGATCTAGCCTTTGTGTGTTTGTGCAGGTCAGTGCCGTGATCTCCGCGTCCTGGTCAGCAAGAGGTCAGCATTCGCAGTGACGGAGTACTCAAGGGGCCAGGCCTGGCAATTCCGCCCGGGGCACCGGTGAGTGCTGCCGCACCGGTGAAGGCCGTTGCGGCGTACCGGGGTTCGCAGACAACGCTGCCGCGGGCGCCACGATCTTCCCCGTGTGGCCGCTGGTCAGCAGTCGACGAGAGATCGCCTGAGCCGGGACGGCTTTCCTGCCGCGATGGCGAACCCGTGCCCGGCCCCGTCCCGCGTCCGATACCGACGGGACGCGGATCACCGACCGAGGCGTCAACTCCACTTGACGGCATCACTGGTTCGAGCGCATCGGGGTGGGCTCGTGCTTAATAGGTGCATCTCCTGAAAAGAATCATTTCGACAACACGCTGCCGAAAGGACCAATTCATGCGCTGCGCCCGTGTCTTCATGCTCGCCGCCGCCGGTGCGCTGCTCGCGGCAAGCGCCGCCACCGGTACCGCTGCCGCGGCGGAGCAGGGCGACGTTGTGGTGTTCGGTACGGAAGTGACGCCGCTGACTGTCTATCGCGATCCGCACGGGTGCCAGAAGCTTCCGCCCGACGCGCATGTGCTGACAAACCACACCGATCGTCCGGTCACCGTCTACGCCGACCCGTTCTGCCTGACCCCCGGCCTCACCGTGGAGCCCGGATACGGCTCGCACGTGGCGCCCGGCAGCGGCAGTTTCTCCGCCTGAGCCACCGCTGTTCCCGTTCACCCCCCCACACACTCAGGAGAACGTACGCACATGGCCACCGATCTCGTCGTCATCGGGCTGGGGCATGTCGGGCTTCCGCTCTCCAGAGCCGCGGTCTCGGCAGGTCTGGCGACCGTGGGGTACGACGTGTCCGGCACGGTGGTGTCGGGACTCGCCGCAGGCCGCTCCCATGTCGGCGGCGTCTTAGACGCCGAGGTCGCGGTCATGCTGGACGCGGGCTTTCATGCCACGACCGACCCAGCGGTCCTGGACGGCGCGCAGACCGTGGTGATCTGTGTGCCGACCGGACTCACACCGGAGGGCTTACCCGACCTGTCCGCGGTCGAGGACGCAGCCCGGGTCGTCGCCGCCCGGCTGCGCCCCGGCATGCTCGTCGTCCTGGAGTCCACCAGCTATCCCGGCACCACGGAGGACGTCGTGCGGCCGCTGCTGGAGCACGGCAGCGGGCTGCAGGCGGGCGGGGACTTCCACCTGTCGTATTCGCCGCAGCGCATCGACCCAGGCAACGAGACGTGGACCATCCGCAACACGCCGAAGGTCGTGAGCGGTTGCAGCGCTCTGTGCGCCAAGTACGCCGTCGCGTTCTACTCCCTGTTCGTGGACCACCTCGTCGTCGCCCGCGGCACACGGGAGGCGGAGATGGCCAAACTCCTGGAAAACAGCTACCGGTACGTCAACATGGCGCTGGTCGACGAAGTGGCACTGTTCTGCCACGAGACCGGCATCGACGTGTGGGACGTGCTGCACTGCGCCGCGTCCAAGCCTTTCGGCTTCGCATCCTTCAGACCCGGACCCGGCGTCGGCGGGCACTGCGTTCCCGTCGACCCCCGTTATCTCGCCGCGCGGGCCGAATCCCAGGGCTTCGCCTTCCGCACGCTGGCAGCCGCCCACGAGGTCCTCGGCCGTATGCCGAACCATGTCGTGGACCGAGCGCTGGCCCTGCTCACCGACGTCCGGGGCCGCCCTGAGGGGGCACGGGCCCTGCTCCTCGGCATCACCTACAAAGCGGATGTGGCCGACGTCCGGGAGACACCGGCGCGCCCGGTGGCGGCGGGACTGCTCGCCGCCGGTGCCGAGGTGTACTACCACGACCCGTACATAGCCGAGTTCACTGTCGGCGGCCGGTCTCTGCCGCGTACCGAGAACCTTCGGGACGCCATGGCCCAGGCCGATGTGGCGATCCTGTTGCAGGATCACGCCTGCTACGCGAGGGAAGCACTGGGCCAGGCCCGCTGTGCCCTGCTCGACACCCGCGGCAAGGCCGTGGGCGGACGGGTCACCCTTCTCTGATCCCCTCGCGCCGGCCTGAGCCGGCGTCTCCTCCTGCCGGCCGTCGTCGGCCCCAGAGCCCGCGCAGCGGTACCGCCCTGCGCGGTCGCGGCCCTGCCCAGGTGCCGCGGTCCGTCATCCATCCGACACCACCCGAGACCATCGGACTCCGTCCGAGACATGGAGAGACACATGAGCACCGCTGTCGCCAACGACCGCCTGGCAAAGCGCTTCGAGAAGTGGGACACCGACGGCAACGGAGTCCTGGAGGCGAGCGACTTCCAGGGCGAGGCCGCCCGGATCGCCCAGAACCTCGGCAAGAGCGCCGACTCCCCGGAAGTGCAGGAGCTCCACAGCGCCTTCCAGGGGCTGTACCAGCACCTGGCCCAGAAGGCCGGCGTCCCGGCCGGTGGCGCCATCAGCCGGGAGCAGTTCCTCGACGCCACGGGGGAGATGCTGTTCAAGGAGGGGGAGGCGAGCTTCAACCGCGCGCTCTCTCCCATCGTGAAGGCGCTGGTCCGCCTGTGCGACGACAACCACGACGGCGAGATCGACGCCCGTGAGTTCCAGGCCTGGCTGTCCGCCGTCGGCGTGCCGGCCTCCCAGGCCGGGGAAATCTTCCAGAAGGTGGACAGGAACGGCGACGGAAGGCTGTCCGAGGACGAACTGCTGCAAACCATCCGCGACTTCCACTTCGGCCAGCTGGAGGTCGAGCTGCTCGGCTGACCTGCCGGAGCGGCAGCTGTGACCCGGGTGGGCGACCACCCGGGTTCCACGGCCACCGGATGGCGCCGCCCGTTCAGCGGGTCGGCGCCATCCGGGATCGCCCTTCAGGTACCGGGCGGCGCGGGAACCGTGCCGTGGTCCCCGGCCCGGCCCTGGACGAACGTGACGACGGTCTCGGGACGCAGGCCCAGGCCCCGGCCGCTGACCGGACGCGTCGTGTGGATCAGGATGTTGTAGTGGTTCGGTAGGTGGCAGGCGTCGAAGCCGAGCACCGTGCCGACCGCCGTGTCCCCGATCCGCACCAGGTCACCCCGGTCGATCACACCGCCGCACAACAGCTCGGCGAACCCCAGGAAACCCACCCGGTCGATCCGGGCGCCTGGGCGCGGGTCCCACTGGTCGGTGGTGACCAGTTCGTGCACCTCGCCCCGGCGTACACAGCGTGCCGCGTGCTCCTCCAGCCGCATGCCGCGGTCCGTACGGCGGTGCACGAGCACCTTGACCAGTGATCCGCGCACCACTCGCTTCGGGCCGTCCTCTGCCTGATTCACCGGTCCGCCTCCGCTGCCGTCGCATCCAACGTGGGCCGGGCACAGCGGTAGGCCGCCTCCACCAGTTCCAGCGCGGCCAGGCCGCCGTGCGCCCCCGGGCCGGCCGGGGCACCGGTACGGACCAGCGCGGCGAACTCGGTGAGGACCGCCTCGTACTCGTGCCACAGCGACGCCTTGAAGCCGGTGTGTCCGGCCAGCATGTCGGCGTGCAGCACCTCTCCGCCGGCCAGCTCCACCTCGATGTCCTTGCGTTCTCCCGGGTACGACCAGTCCAGCTCGACCGAGGCCGTGGTTCCCGTACGGCCACGCAGGCGGATCAGCGCCTGACGGTCGACGCCGGAGCCGTCGCGGTGGACTTCGCAGCCGGTGACGGCGAGTTCACCGAGCAGGAGCCGCACCAGGTCGAGGGCGTTGGGGCCGTTGTCCGCCACGCAGCCGCCGCCGCAGCGGGCCGGGTCCAGGTACCAGTCCTCGCCGCCGAGATGCTCCTCGATGCGCTCCAGATAGCGCACCCGGACGGAGCGGATCTCCCGGCGCGTCGTCCGGCGCGCCAGTGCGCGGACGGCGTCGTTGTAGCGGCGGTGGAACGCCGTCATCAGCGGGACTCCGTAGCGTCGCGCCAGATCCACCAGCAAGGACCCCTCGGCCGCGGTCAGGGCGAGGGGCTTCTCGACACAGACGGGGACGCCGACGGCCAGGGCGTCCCGGCACAGAGGCAGGTGGACATCGTTGGGCACGGCCACGACGAGGGCGTCCGGTCGTGCCCGGTCCAGCAGCGTGCGATGGTCGCTGAAGCGTGCCACCGGGCCGGGGAACTGCTCCAGGGTCTGGGCGCGGGCGTCGCACACGGCGGTCAGCCGCCACTCGGGCAGCCGTTCCGCGGCGGCCAGGTAGTAGGGGGAGATGGCGCCGAGACCTACGACGCCGAGCCGCAAGGGCCCGGTCATCGCGGGCTCCCGGGACCGCCGAGGAGACCGAGGGCGGTCAGCTCCGCATGGAGGTGCGGAGGCAGGGGGATGCCGTGGCGGCGGCGCTCGGTGGCGAGTTCCGCCTCCCACCAGCCCGGATAGCGCACCGGCTCGCCGCCGGGTACCGGTGGGCAGTCGACGAGTGCGCCGAACAGGGACCGGGTCGCGGCGGCCACGTCCGCGCCCGGGCGCAGCACCTCCGGGGCGATCGCGAGGAGGAAGAAACCGATGCCGTCGTCGCTGCCGTGCGGCCGGCCGTCGCCTTCCAGCGCGGCGGGCGCGGGCCCCACGGCCGCGCCGGACACCACGGCGGCCAGCAGTTCCACGGCGATGCCGAGCCCGTAGCCCTTGTGGACGCCGGTCTCGGCCGTGCCGCCCAGCCAGCGCAGGAAGGCCTCGCCGCGGTCGAAGGCGGACGGGTCGGTCACCGGGTCGCCCGCCGCGTCCTCCAGCCACCCCTCGGGCACGGGGACGCCGCGGCGGGCGGCGACGCGGACCCGCCCGGTGGGCGCGACGGTGGTGCTCATGTCCAGCAGGAACGGGTGTCCGTCGAGGGCCGGCGCGGCGACGCTCAGCGGGTTGGTGCCGAGCATCGCCACCGCGCCGCCCGGGGGCCGTGCGATGCGCTGGCCGCCACAGTTGCTCGCGACCACGCCGATCATCCCGGCGCGCGCGGCGCGTGCGGCGTGGAAGCCGGCGCACCCGAAGTGGGTCGCCCCACGCACCGACACCAGCCCGACCCCGTGCCGGCCTGTGCCACGGCGTCGTCCATGGCCTCGGCCGCGGCCCACAGGCCCAGGGCGCGTCGAGCGTCGACGGCCACGCAGGCGCCCAGGTCGGTGAGGGCCTCTGGTACGGCGCGGGGGTCGCAGCGGCCGGACTCCAGCAACGGCAGGTAGAGCCGGGTGAGGTTGAACACGCCGTGCGATTCGAGCCCGGTCAGGTCGCCGTGACACAGCGCGTCCGCGGCGAGCCGGGCCCGCGCATCAGGGATGCCGTGGCCGGCGAAGAGGCCGGTGAGCGAGGCATGCAGTTCCGCGTGGTCGACGAGGACGGTTGTGCGCTCGACCGCCGCTCGCGGGGCGGTGGGTGCCGTCATACGGGATTCCTTACGGGGCGGGCCAGTTGTCTTCGTAGGTCATTCGGCTGGGGGTGCGGTGCTCTATGGAGGTCGCTGCGCTGACGCCGCCGGCACCGCTTCGGCGAAGAACGTGACGAGTCGGCGGACCACGCCGGCGAACTCCTCCAGGTCGGCGAGGTCGACGAACTCACCGGGCGCGTGGGCGCGGTTGGCGGCGAGACAGCCGGGTCCGAGGACGGTGGTGAAGGCGTCGTCCAGACCGGCCGCCCAGATGGCGTCGCACGTGAAGCCGGGGTCGCCTGCCGCTGGCCGGGCTCCCGCGCGGGCCAGGAGTTCCTCGGCCCACGGGTCGGAGTCGTCCAGGGCGGGCAGGCCCTCTTTGTCCCAGCCGAGCCGGGTGATCCGTGCCGCGTCCCGCGCCGTGCGGGCGAACTCGCGGGTATGGGCGAAGAGTTCGGTGAAGCGGTGCAGGCCGTCGGCGACGTGCCGGGTGACCTCGGTCTTCAGGCGGTCGCCGTCGGCAGTGCGGCGGTATGACAGGTTCAGCAGCAGCGTGCCGGTGCCGTGGACGCGGTTGTGCGTACGGCCGGTGTGCAGTCCGGCGACGCACACCCGCGTACCGGGTACGGCCCCGTCCAGGCGGGCGGCGAGGTGCTGGGCCAGGAATCCCATCAGCACGGTGGCGTTGTGTCCGGCGTCCGGATGGTCGTCCACCGCGTCCTCGCCCGCGACGGTGATCCGCGCGGTCATCGCGGCAGTGGCCCGAGGCAGCGCGCGCAGCCCGGTCGGCTCGCAGAACACGTTGAGGCGGCCGTGATGCCCGGCCTCCAGCAGCGGGCGGGTGCCGTACGTGCCCAGGGCGCCGCCCTCCTCCCCGGCGACGGCCTGGAGCAGGACGGTGACGTCCCGTCCGACGGCGGGGTGGGACGCGGCGGCCCGCAGCCCGGCGAGAAGGGCCACGGCGGGTCCCTTGGCATCGACCGCGCCACGGCCGGTGAACCGCACGCCGTTGAAGGCGGGCAGGGTGTGCCCGGCGACGGTGTCCAGGTGGACGTTGAACATCACGGTGTGCGCACGGGGACGCTCGGGTCCCAGCCGCAGCAGCAGACTGGGCTGGTCCGCGAGGAAGCGCGGATCGCGGGCGGCGGCGCGGACCGTGGACGGCACCCCCGGGCCGTGAAGGCAGGCGGCGGGCGGACTGGCGAGGCGGACGGTGCGGAACCCCATGTCGGCGGCGGCCGTCGCGTACCGCTGGAGGATCTCGGGCAGCCGCGACGGCGGATCGTCTGGGCCGGCCTCCAGGGGGTTGACGCTCGGCAGGCGCAGCAGGTCCAGCAGTAACTTTCGGTGCCGACCGGTGAAGAGGTCGCTCACACCGGGCCGTCCAGCGGGCCGGTGACGGGCTGTCCGGCGTCCAGCAGCCCGGCGAGCGCCTGTCCGGCCCGGACGAACAGGTCTGCGGCGTCCTCACCGGCCCGGGCCAGCCCCTCGTGGGGGCGAACCGCGAGATGGGGTTCGAGGGACAGTGCTCCGGTGTAGCCGTGGGCGGCCAGCAGTTCCAGGCATTCCACCACCCCGGCCTCACCCTCGCCGGGCAGGGTGTAGGCGGTGACGCCGTCCGGGGTGCGGACGGCGTCCTTGATGTGGACGTGGACGACGTACGGGGCGAGGTCGCGGAGCATGTCCGGGGCGCGGTAGCCGTACGGGACGCCGTTGCCGGTGTCGAACAGCAACCGCAGGGCGGGGCTGTTCGCGGCGCGCAGCAGTCGTAGCGCGCGGTCGGCCCGGTTCCCGGCCCAGCCCGCGCAGTTCTCGTGCACCAGCACCAGGCCCGCGCGCTCGGCGCGGTCCGCCAGGACGGCCGTGCGGGCCAGGACGCGGTCGGCCCACTCGGTCTCCGCCAGACCGTCGTTGGGGTACGACATGATCCGCACCAGACGGCAGCCGAGGGTGGCGCAGCGCTCGGCCAGGACGTCGAGTTCCGCCAGGTCCTGGCCGAGGTCACCGGTGACGGGACGGGACCAGTTGCCGATCCGGGAGGCGACGGCGGTCACGGTGACGCCTTCGTCCGCGAGCCGCCGGGCCAGCGTGCCGAAGGCGGCCGGGGAGAGGTCGGCGAGGGCTGTGCCGTCGACCGTGCGCAGTTCGATGGCGTTCCAGCCAAGCCTTCGCAGCGCTGCCAGTTGCCCGTCGGTGCCGGGTGCCGCCTCGTCGCCGATGCCGGTGAGCGGCCCGAACCCCCGGACGCTGGATCCGGCGGTGCAGTGCCGGGACATGTCAGCGGCTCCCGGCGCCGGCGCGCGGTGTGACGGCGCAGTGCTCCCGGGCCGCGCACAGCAGCCGGGCGGTCGCGCAGGCGAGCGGGAAGTTCCCGATGTCCCCGGCGCCGGAGGAGAAGCCGTGGTAGGCGTCGTCCAGGAAGTCGGTCAGGGCGTCGTCCCGGAAGACGTGGTGTCCGATCCCGGGCACTCCGTCCGCGTCGAGGACGCCGGTCGGCGGGGCCGTCGCACCGCGGTCGAAGGGGGCGACGACCAACTGCGCGTGGTCGTCGTCCTCGCTGAGTGGGAAGTGGGCCGTGGCCGTCCCGCCTTCGAACTCGCAGACGACGCTGCGTTGCCGGACGGGTGCGCCGAGGTCGGAGCGCAGCAGCGTCACCACGCCCGAACGGTGATCCAGTTCGACGTGCGCGCCGCCCAGGCGGGGCAGTCCGCGGTCCTCGCAGCGCAGGTCCCAGCAGTGCGCGGCGCGGAGTTCGGCCGGTCCGGCCAGATCGAGCGCGAGCGCCAGGGAATGAGGGATCTCCACGTCCAGGGCGGACGGATGCCCTTCGGTCGCCAGGGACCGCAGGAAGCGGGGCTTGTGCTGGTCGACGGTGATACGGCGCAGGGAGCCGAGCCGTCCGCCGCCCACCAGCCGGCGTAACCGGCCGGCGAGCCGGGAGGTGATCCAGTGGGCGACGGTCACGAGATCGAGCCCGGCCTCCTGACGCAGCCGGATCAGGGCGTCGAGTTCGTCCGTGGACGCGGCGAGGGGTTTCTCCACGATCATTCGGCGGAAGCCGTGTCCGGCCAGCTCCGCGAGGAGGTCGTAGCGCAGCCGGGGCGGTGTGCACACGTGGACCACCGCGGTGGCGGGGTCCACGTACTGCAGGGCCTGTTCCAGCGTGGTGACGGCCGTGACCTCGCCGGGCGTGCCCAGGAGCCGCAGACTGTCGGCGCGCGGGTCGCAGCCGACCGCGGGCAGGGCGACGAGCGGATCTCCCGTGGCCGCGGTTCGCCGGGCCAGACTGCCGAGCGTGTTCAGATGCAGTCCTGATCCGGACCGGCCGAGCCCGACCACGAGGGGCTGCAGCACAGGGCCTCCTGAGAGGGGAACGGGAAGGAAACGGGCGCGTGCAATTCGCTGCGCCACGCACAACTCCGGTGCGCCGCATCACTGTTGCGGCCTCGTGCAGCCATGGTCAAGACGTCCGGAACGCCGTTCCCCAGAACGTGTGAAGATGATCCTTTCCTTTCTCACGTCGACATGAAGTCCGATTAGCGTGGGCATTCCGCTGACACGACGGAGACAGGTGAGAGATTGCCTTCCAGTGGACAGATTCCGGCGCGCGCCGGGGGTGCATTACCGACTGCGCCGGGAACGGCCGATCGAATTCCCTTCTTCTCTCAGGCTGCGACTTTCGAACGACTGTGGCCTTCCATCGAAAAGGCGTTGGACGACGTTTTCCACAGTGGCAAGTTCTCCCACGGGAAACAGGTCGGGCAGCTCGAGGCGGCGCTTGCGGACTACACCGGCGCCCGGCATGTGATCGGCGTCAACAGTGGCACAGACGCGCTGGTGTTGCTGCTGCGCGCCTGCGGAGTGCGCCCCGGCGACGGTGTCCTGGTGCCGGCGTACTCGTTCTTCGCCACCGCATCTGCCGTAGTACTGGCAGGCGGGACACCGCAGTTCGTCGACATCGATCCGGAGACGCACGCGATCGACCCCGCGGCGCTGAAGGCGGCCGTCACTCCGCGGAGCCGGTTCGTGATGCCGGTGCATCTGTTCCACACGATGGCCGACATGGCGGCCGTCACCGCCGTCGCCCGGCTGCACGGCCTGACAGTCGTCGAGGACAGCGCCGAAGCGATCGGCATGCACCGGCACGGAGTGCACGCGGGCCTGCACGGGGTCGGCGGCGTCCTGTCCTTCTTCCCCTCCAAGACGCTCGGCGCGCTCGGCGACGCGGGAGCCGTGCTCACCGACGACCCGGAGGTGGCGGCCACCGTCGCGGCGCTGCGCCACCACGGCAGGCCGGGCCGAACGCTGAACAACTTCCCGGCCATCTCCACCGAAAGCGCCCTGCCCGGCGCGAACAGCAAGATGGACGACATCCAGGCGGCCGTCCTGCTCGCCAAGCTGTCCCTCCTGGAGGAGCACATCGCGCGCCGGGCGGAACTGGCGGACGCGTACACCGCCCGTCTGCGGGACGCGCCGGGGATCATCCGCCTGCCGCGGACCACCGCCGGAACACCGGACGACCGCGACGTGTACTACGTCTACCTGATCGAGACCGAGCACCGGGACGCCCTCGTCGACCACCTCGCTCGGCACGCCATCGGCACGGAGGTCTACTACCCGGTGCCCCTGCCCCACCAGCCCGCCTTCGCGCACCTGGGCCACCGGCAGGGCGAGTTCCCCCACGCCGAGGCGGCGGCCCGGCACGCCGTCGCCCTGCCCTTCCACCCCGATCTCGGATCCGACGACCTGGACCGCGTCTGCGACACCATCCGCTCCTTCCTCGCCGGAACGAGGACGACCGCATGACCGCATCGCTCCCTACCGCCGTCCCGTTCTTCCCTCCCGCCCTCTTCGAAGCCGACCGCCCCGCACTGATCGAGCTGGTACGCGAGGTGGGCCTCGACCCGGAGCAGCGGTTCATCCTGGGCAGGCGCACCGCCGCCTTCGAGGACCTGCTGCGCGAGGACCTGGGGGCCGCCGACGTGGTCGCCTGCTCCAGTGGCACGTCGGCGCTCTCGCTGGTGCTGCGGGCCATGGACGCAGGTCCCGGTGACGAGGTGATCGTTCCGGCGTTCGGCTGCGCGCCCCTGGCCGCCTCGGTGGTCGATGTCGGGGCCACACCGGTCTTCGCCGACATCCGGCCGGACACCATGACCATGGACCCGGACGAGGCGGAGCGGCTCGTCACCGAGCGGACCAAGGCGGTGATGCCGGCCCACATGTTCTCCGTCATGGCCGACATGCCACGCTTCGCGGAACTGGCCCGGCGGCACGGACTGCGCCTGCTGGAGGACTCGGCGGTCGCCCAGGGCGGCGTGCTGCAGGGCGTCCCGGCCGGGCTGTGGGGCGACGCGGGGCTCTACTCCTTCGTGCAGGTCAAGACCTGTGGCATGCCCGGCGAGGGCGGCGTGGTCGTCACCCGGGACCCGGTACTGGGCGAGAAAGTGCGGATGTTGCGCAACCACGGCCAGTACGCCGGTCGCCGGTTCGTCCACCACACCTTCGGGCTCAACAGCCGCTTCGACGAGATCCAGGCCGCCTTCCAGACGTACCGCTACTCCGGTTTCCCGGCGCGGCTGGCGCGACGGGCGGAGATCGCCGCGTACTACACCGAGCGCTTCACGCCGCTGGCCGGCCACGGTGTGGTCCCGCCGCCGCCCGGCCGGGACGGCCGGTGCTTCTACGTGTACACGGTCCTGGCCGAGGACCGGGAGGCCCTCGGCGCCCACCTGGCCGAGTGGGGGGTGGCCACGCACGTCTACTATCCGTGCCCCCTGCCCGCCCACCGTGCCTTCGCCCCCTACGCGCCGCCCGGTGCCCGCTGGCCGCGCGCCGAACAGGCCGCCCGCCGCCATCTCGCCCTTCCGGTGCACCACCTGCTGACCGACGCACAGGTCGAGCACGTCGCCGACCTCGTGTGCGCCTTCGCCACCGAGCGCAGCTGACTGGCGACCGCCCGCCTCGGACACCGTTGACCCCCGACCGCACGCCTTGCCCATCGCGCTGCCCGGGCGAGCGGCACCCCCCTTCGGACGCAGACACCCCTCAAGAGGTCACCCATGACGGACAGCATCGCGGCCGGCCGTCCCGCCGCGACCGCCCACGGCCACAGTCGGCTGCGCGCCTACGCGCGGCTCGGCAAGCTGGACGTGTACGACTACTACCTCGGCATCTTCCTCGCCCTGACCGCCGCGCTGTTCCCGGCCGACGCCTTCACCGCCCGGCAGGCACTGGTGATGGCGGTGTTCCTGGCCGGCGAAGTCGCGGTCCTCATGGCGATGGTCGCCCTGGACGACGTCACCGGGTTCCGGGACGGCAGCGACCTCGCCAACTACGGTCCCGACAACCCGCTGCGCAGCAAGGCACGCAAACCCCTGGTCGCCGGGGCACTGACGGTACCCCAGGCGCTGCGCTTCGCCTGGGCCTGCGCGGCGGCCGGGGCGGTGCTCTGGGCGGGCGCCGCCGCGCTCGCGCCGCACCACCCGCTGTGGGCGCTGGTGACGGCGGGCGCGCTGTTCGTGGTGTCGCTGCAGTACTCGTACGGGCTGAAGATCAGTTACCACGGTTTCCAGGAGGTGTTCCTGGTCGCCCTCGGTGCCGTGCTGGTGATCGTTCCGTACGGCCTGGTGACGGGGGGCTTCTCCGGTTTCCTGATGGTGCAGGCGGTGCTGTTCGGGTTCGGGCCGCTGATGTTCGGGGTCTACTCCAACACCAACGACGTGGCCGGCGACCGGGCCGTAGGCCGTCCGACCGTGGCCGCCCTGGTCTCCGAGCGGGGCAACGCCGTCTTCATCGGCGCCCTGTCGGTCGCCGAGTTCCTCATCGGCGCGGTCGCCTCGGCCACCGGGGTGGCTCCCTGGTGGTTCGTGCTGTTGATGCTGCCGGCGACCGCGCTGCGAGCCCGTCAGTACCTGACCGGGTTCGTCCGCGGCGACATCATGACCGCCCGCCGGACGGGCTTCGCGGTGCACCGGCTGAGCGTGGTGCTGATGACCGTGGCCAACGTCGTCGTCGGAACGGGAGCCGCCGCATGAAGCCCGATCTCGACGTCGCCGTCGTCGGCGCGGGCATCGCCGGCCTGACCGCCGCCCACGAACTGCGCCGCGCCGGGCTGGCCGTCCGGGTGTACGAGCAACTGCCGGAGGTCGGCGGCCGGATGCGCAGCATCCGCCAGGAGGGCTGGACGGTGGACACGGGCGCCGAGCAGGTCTCGTCCCGCGGTTACCGTGCGACCTGGGAGCTGCTGCGCCGGCTGCGCGTCACTCCCGCGGACGTGCCCCGGGTCGGCGGCGCGGTCGCCGTCTGGCGCGGCGGACGCGCCCACCTGGGCGTCGGCGAGAGCACGGCCGTGGTCACCGGAGCGGGCCTGTCCCACCGGGCGCGGCTCGACCTGGCCGCCTTCTCCGCCTGGACCGGCCGCCGCCGCGCCGCATTCGACGGTGACCGTCCCGAACACAGCCCGCTGGGCGCCGCCACCGTGCGGGAGATGGCCGCCCGCTACCACCGCGACCTGCACGACTACCTCTTCCAGCCGGTCGCCGGCTGCTTCTTCGGCTGGGACACCGCCCGGTCGACGGCCGCCCCCATGGTCAGCCTGCTGCTGGAGGCCGGTTCACCCGCCGCCTGGCGGACCTACCGCGACGGCATGGACTTCCTGGCCCGCCGCCTTGCCTCCGGCGCCGAGGTCGTCACCGACCGCGCCGTACGCGAGGTGACCGACGCGGGCGGGCACGCCGTACTGCGGTTCGACGACGGGCAGGTCACCGCGCGGGCCGCCGTGCTCGCCGTACCGGCACCCGTCGCGGCGGCCCTCCGCCCGGACGTCCCCGCCGACGAGCAGCCGTTCCTCACCTCCTGCACCTTCACGCCCATGATGAAGGTCAGCTGCCTGCTGGACCGCCCTCTCGCCCCAGCCGCCCGTCGGCCGGTGCACATCCTGCTCACCCCGGCCGCCGAGGAGGACGTGCTCTCCGGCGTCGTCGTCGACCACGTCAAGGACCCCGGCCGGGTTCCCGCCGGCCGGGGCCTGGTCACCCTCGTGGCCGCTCCACGCCGAGTCCGCGCGTTGCTGGACGCTCCTCCCGACGAGGCCGCCGAACTCCTCGTCCGCGCGGCGGAACGCTATGTCCCGGGTATCGGCGACGCCTGCCGCCACCGTCTCGTGCACGCCTTCCGCCATGGCCTGCCGGAAGCCACACCCCAGACCCTGCGCGTACGCGCCGGCTTCCTGTCCCGGCCGGCGCGCGCCGTGGAGTACGCCGGCGACTGGCTCATGCTGCGGCCCGCCTCCGAAGGAGCCGTCCGGGCGGGCGCGCTGGCCGCGTCCCGCGTCCTGAGCAGGCTCGGACGGATCATCCCGGCCGGCCCCGACCGAGCGGAGGAAATCCGTGCGACCGCATGACATGGGCACCCTGTTCGACGAGGCGGCGGCAGGCGGCGCCCGGACCGTGGTCCACCTGGACCGGCCCTTCGACATCGCCCCCCGGGCCGGCACCCGGTGGACCGTCCCCGAACTCGCCGGCCTGGTCCGTGCCACCGCGGCCCGCCTCGCCGACGCGGGGGTCGGGCCCGGGGACCGCGTGGCGATCGTGAAGGACAACCACTGGGACTACGACCTGCTCGCCTGCGCCGCGGTCCGCCTCGGCGCCGTACCCGCGCTGTTGTCCGCCCGCCTCGACACCGCGAACCTCGTCACCCTGCTGGAGCGGCTGCGGCCCGCCGCGCTGGTCACCACCGCTGCGGTGCTGGCCCGCTGCCGGGACACCGCCGCCGGCGAACCGGCCCGGATCGTCCTCACCGTCGACTCCGCCGCGCCTGGCGCGGCCCACCTGGCCGCGCTGGACGCGTCCCGCCCCTGCGTACCGGTGCGGCGCCACGACGACGAACCGCTGGTCATCCATCACACCTCGGGGACGACCGGCGTGCCCAAGCTGGTGGTTCACTCCACGCGGACACTCGTGCACAAGCTGGCCCGCTTCGAAGCGGTGCGCTATCCGGGCATCGGCATCCGCCCGGACGACGTCCTTGCCAACGCCAGCGCGTACGGACACGGACGCACCTTCTGCTGGACGGCCGTCGTCGTGTCGCTCGCGCCCGCCGGGATCCTGATCCTCACCGGTAACGACCCGGAGGCCGCAGACCCGCTCCTGCGGGCCCACCCGCCCAGCGTCGTCGAGGCCCTGCCCGCCTCCTACATCCGGCTGCGGCCGCTCACCACCCGGCTGGACAACCCCTTCCGGCACGTCCGCCTCTACATCAGCACCTACGACGCCGTGCACCCGCCGGCCCTGCGCGCGTACCTGACCGCCAGCCGCCGCACCCGCCCGCTGTGGATGCAGGGCTGGGGCCAGACCGAGACCGGACCGCTGACCTTCCGCTTCCACACGCGGCGCTCCGCGCTCGCACCGGACGCGGCGACCACGGCGCGCCGGCTCGGCCGTCCCGTGCCGGGCCGGACCCGGCTGCGCGCGGTGGACCCGGACACGCTGCGCCCGGTACCGCGCGGCCATCCCGGCCTGCTCCTCGTCCGCACCCCCGCCCTCGCCCTGGGATACATCGGCGAACAGGACCGCTGGGACGCCAAACGCGTCGGCGACTGGTGGTCCACTGGCGACATGGGCGTCCACCACCGCGACGGCAGCGTCAGCATCCTGGACCGCGCCGCCGACACCCTGCCCGGTATGAGCTGCCTGTGGACCGAGGACGTACTGGAGCAGCGGCTGCCGCAGGTCCTTGAATGCGTGATCCTCGGCGCCCCGGACGGCGTTCCTCTGCCCGTCGTGGTCACCGCCGACGGCCGACTGGACCCGGACGCCTGGAAACAGGCCACGC
Organism: Streptomyces sp. DG1A-41; assembly: GCF_037055355.1. Lineage (GTDB taxonomy): Bacteria > Actinomycetota > Actinomycetes > Streptomycetales > Streptomycetaceae > Streptomyces. The sequence goes on from NZ_CP146350.1 coordinate 8,324,531, forward strand.
ACGGACTGCCGGCGCTGCAAGACCCGGCCGTCCTCACCTGGGACGCGGTGCCCCGCACCGGCACCGGCAAGGTTCGCCGCTCAACTCTGGCACGGCAGCTCACCGGCATCGCACCCGCCGGCACCGGCCGGTGGACGTGACCGGGCCGTCGTACGACGACGCCGGGCTGTCCGGGCCGCCGTTCGACGGCGCCGGGCTGCACGGGCCGTGCCACGGCGAGAGGAGTCTCGCCGTGGCACGGTCGGTCTTCCGCCCGGGTGCGCGTCCGCCCCGCAGGGTGCATGGCGGTGGCATCGAGCCCGTCGGCGTCGGCCGCGGGGTCTGTCCGGGCCGTACATGACGACACCGCGCCTGTCCGGGCCGCGGTTTGACGAGAGGAACCACACCGTGTCCCAGCCCGCCCCCGCCCGGGAGGGCACCCATGCGGTCTTCGGCAACGGCACCACGCACAGCCGCGACCAGCACCGCTGCCTGGCCGCCGCCTACGACCCGGTGACCCTGCCCCGCCTGGCCGCCGCCGGTGTCGGCCCGGGCTGGCACTGCCTGGAGGTCGGCGCCGGCGGCGGCAGCATCGCGCGCTGGCTGGCGGGCCGGGTGGCACCGGGTGGCTCGGTGCTCGCCACCGACCTCGACCCGCGCGACCTGGCACCCGGCCCGGACCTGGAGGTCGCCGCCCTCGACGTGGCCCGCGACCCGCTTCCGGATGCGGCCTACGACCTGGTGGTGGCCCGCCTGGTCCTGCAGCACCTGCCCACCCGCGACGCCGTCCTGCACAAGCTGGTGCGCGCTCTCAAACCCGGCGGCCTGCTGCAGATCGACGAGATCGACGCCTCCTACGAGCCACCGCTGCTGACCCCGGACGCGGAGGCCGAGGCGCTCTATGTCCGGTTCCTGCGGGCCAAGACAGCCGCGCTGCGCGCCGCGGGCGGCGATCCGCACTGGGGACGGAAGGTGCCGGCGGCACTGCGGGCGGCGGGGCTGACCGCCATTGACGTCCACCTCCACATCGGCGTACGGCACGCCCAGGACCCCGGCCTCGGACTCCAGTTGAACCACACTCGCAATCTCCGGGACCGGCTGAGGGAACGGGGCATGACCCAGGAGGACCTGGACCGGGTGGGACGGCTGATGCAGGACCCGAACTTCCGCGCCGCATCCAGCGTCCTGTACTCGGTGCAGGGCCGCCGGCCCGGCCGGGAGCGAGCGTGACACCGCGCCTGCGCGCCGCGGCCCGGCCGGCCGTCGCGGCCACGATCGCCGACCGGCTTCTGCGGCACACCGTGCCGGGCCCGCGGGATACGACCGGCCCAGGCCGGGAAACGGTGCGGTACACCGTCGACTGGGCGGGTCCAGTCGACGCTGACCTGCCGGACGAGCGAGCCGTACAGGCCGCCTGCGGTCTCATGCACGTCCATGGCCGGGCGACTGGCGGGCCGCTCCCGCTGGCTGTCGACTACGCCTCGGTGGTGGCGGGGCTGCTCGCCGCCCAGGGCGTCACCGCTCTCCGCATCGCGCGGGCCCGCGGGCTGGACCTGCGCGAGGTGCGGACCTCGGTGGCGCAGGGGGCGCTGCTGGCGGTCGGCCAGTACCTCGCCGCCGAGACGGCCCGTGCCGACTCCGGTGCGCCCGAGCCGGATGTGCCGGCGGCCCCATCCGACGTACCCCAGCCAGACGGCCTGGCGACCCTGGAGACGTCCGACGACGCCCGCGTGGAGGTCGAGACCCTCGATCCCCTGGCGTGGCGGGAGTTCTGGGACCTGCTCGGCGTGGCCCCCGCGCCCGCAGGCCGGGGCTGGCTGCCCTTCCAGCAGCGGTTCGCCACCGCCGTCTGCCCGTTGCCCGACGAACTGAGGCAGGCCGCCCGCCGCCGCACGCTGGCCCAGTTGCGGGCCGCCGCGCACCATACCGGCGTCAGTCTCCTCACGGTCGGCTCCGACCCGGCTCCCGCCGTCCGCCCGGCACCTTGGTGCCTCACTCCGGGACCGGCGCCGTTCCCCAAGGTCCGGGCGCACCCGGAGACCGCCGTGCCCGGCCCACGCCCGGCCGTCCCGGTCTCCGGTGCCGTCCTGCCGCTGACGGGCCTGCGGGTGGTGGAGTCCACCCGCAGGGTGCAGGGCCCGCTCGCCGGGCACGTCCTGCGGATGCTGGGTGCCGAGGTGGTCCGGATCGAACCGCCCGGCGGTGACCCGATGCGCTGGCTCCCTCCGCTGGCGGGAGACTGCTCGGCCCGGTTCTCGGCTCTCAACGCGGACAAGCCGGTGGTCGAGGCCGACCTCACCACCGCGCCGGGTCGGGACACGGTCCGCGCGCTGGCCGCCGAGGCCGACGTCTTCCTTCACAACTGGGCCCCCGGAAAAGCCGCGCGGCTCGGCCTGGACGCGTCCAACCTGCTGCCCGGCCACCCCGCCCTGGTGTACGCCTGGGCATCCGGCTTCGGGGACGCCTTCGGCGACCGGCCGCCCCTGGGCACCGACTACCTAGCCCAGGTGCACAGCGGGCTCGCCGCGGCGGTACGGCCGGCGGACCAGCCCCCGGCCCCCTCCCTGATGACCCTCACCGACGTGCTCGGCGGGCTGGTGTGCGCCCAGGGGGTGCTGGCCGCGCTGGCTGCTCGGGAGGCGACCGGCCGGGGCAGCCGCGTCGACTCCTCCCTTGTCTCCGCGGCCGCTCTCGTCCCCCGTCCCGCCCACCGGCCCCGCTGGACGGCACGGGACCGGCCGCTGCGCACAGCGGACGGCCATCTGTACCTGGGCCCCGAGGCCCGGGCGTGCCCCGAGGCGGTGCTCCGCCTGCTGGACGGGGCCGGCCCCATGGCCGCCGAGGACCTCGCGGCCCGCTTCGCCCGCCGCACCACCGAAGAGTGGACGGCACGACTGGCCGAGGCCGGTCTGACCGCGACTCCCGTACTCACCCACCTGACGGCTCTGGCCCGCGACCCGGCCTTCCGGGCGGCCGTCGCACCACCTGATCCGTTCACCGGCCAGGCACGCCCCTACGCTCCCTGGGAGTTCGCATGACGGCCGCCCCCGCGACCCGGCACCGTACCGCCCCACCCGCGAGCCGGGCCGGGCAGCCGGTGTGGACCTCACGTGCCGGAGTGCGCTTCCCGGATCTGGTGCCCCGCGCCCAACGACGTGCCTGGGTGACGGCGGGCTTGTGCCCGGACACCGACCTCTACGCACTGTTCACCGACCGCGTCCGCGAACACCCGGACCGCCAGGCGCTGGTGGACGACGCCGGAGTGCTGTCCTACGCGGCGCTGGACGTCGAAGTCCGCCGGATCGCCGCCCTGTTCGCCCAGGCGGACCTGGGAGAGGCAGACGTGGTGGCGCTCCTGCTGCCCAACGGACGCGACGCCGTGGCCGCAGAACTCGCCATCTACGCGATCGGCTCGGTGGCCCTCCCGATCCCCCCGGGCGGCGACGACCGGGACGTCCGGGCCTTGCTCGCCCGCTCGCGGGCCCGCGGCGCCGTCCTCGCATCGGCCCGCCGGGCACAGGCCGTCGAGGATCTTCCGCACCTGCGCACCGTGTTCACCCCCGGCCCGGGCGACGGACGGACGCACGGACTGAACTCCCCGCCCACCCCGGCCCGGCATTGCCGGCGGCCGCAGCAGGCTGACACGTACGGACCCGCCCGCATCCTGGTGTCGTCCGGCTCCGAAGCCGAGCCGAAGATGGTCGCCTACAGCCATCACGCCCTGGCCGGCGGCCGTGCGCGGTACGTCCGGAGCCTGCACGCCGACACCATGCTGCCGCCCCGCCACCTGGTCCTCGTCCCGCTGGCCTCTTCCTTCGGATCTTTGGGCACACCGGTCACCCTCGCCGCCCTCGGCGGCACCCTCATCGTGCAGTCGGCCTTCGACCCCGCCGGAGCGCTGCGGATGGTCGCCGAGCATCGTCCGACCCACCTCTTCGCGGTGCCCACGATGCTCCGGCGCATCACCGACCTCCCGGCGCGGCCGGACGAGGACACGTCGTCGTTGCGTGCCGTCGTCTCCAGCGGCGCCACTCTGCCGGCGGCCACCGCCCAGGCATGCCGCGAACGGTTCGGCCGACCGGTGGTGACCGTCTACGGCTCGTCTGACGGCGTGAACTGCCACACGGCCGGAGAAAGCCACCCGCCGGGCGACAGCGTCGGCACCCCGGACCCCGCGGTGGCCCGCATCCGGATCACCGGACCCGACGGCACGCCGCTACCCACCGGGCGGACGGGTCAGATCGAGACCCTGGGCCCCATGACGCCGCTGTGCTACGTCAACGCACCTGAACTGGACAGCCGTTACCGCACCTCCGACGGCTGGGTGCGCTCGGGCGACCTCGGTCTGCTGGACGAGCGCGGAAGGCTGCACGTCCTGGGCCGGCTCAAACGCATCGCTGTGCGCGGGGGGCTCAACATCAGTCTCGCCGAGGTCGAACGCGAACTGGGCACCCATCCAGCGGTGGCCGAGGCGGTCTGCGTTCCGGTGCCCGACCCGAACCTCGGGGAACGGCTGTGCGCCTGCGTCCGCCCGGCCCCGGGCACACCCGTTCCCAATCTGTCAGACCTCACGACCCACTTGGGAGACCGTGGCCTGGCCCGCCGGAAACATCCCGAACGTCTCCTGGTCCTGGACGAGATGCCCCTCGGCCCCAGCGGGAAGGTCTGCTACCGCACCCTGATGTCCCGAGCGACCGCGCGCTTTGCTCGGGAAAGACCACAGGATTCTCGCGAGGCTGAGGAGAGCAGCCGGGGCAGGTCCCACAGAACGCCACCTGCGGAGCCGGCGTAGGCGAGCGGCGTCTGCCCGTGGCAACAGGACGCCATCACCGTCAAGAAGGTCCTTGCGGCTCCTCGGAGCAGGTTATGAAGGACTGGGAGGATGCCGTCGACCTGATGGGCCGTCGGGTGAGTCGGCGACGGGTCAGCCAGTGGAGGTTCCCTGACGGTTGCGTTCATCGGCAGCTCACCGGTAAGGGCGCGGGTTCTCCCTCGGGCCGTCTGGCGGACGACCGCATAGTCAAGGCCGATCGATGCGATGCACCGGCCGGCGGGCAACCGCATGGGCCACGCCAGGTGCTCGACCCGCATTTAAAGCGCCAAGCCGGTGTGGCGCTGAGCGGCGAGCCAGTCGTCCTCGCCTGAGAGCCACGGACGCTTCAGGGGACTGGCCGGCATCAGGCGTTCTATCCCGTGTCACGAGTCTCGGAACCTCCCGCGCCTCTCATGACCGGCTGCGGAGACCCGGCCCTCAAACTGGGGGACCGACGCTGTGGGTGCTTCGGAGGTGGTCGAGTCGGTCAACGCGCGGATATGCGCCGGACGGTCACCGCGGGCAGCACCGTCGGACTGCCGCCACGCCCGTAACGGGACTGGCGGACGCTCACAACTTCTGTGCCGCTTCGGTCTCCTGGGTCAGCCGCAGGTCGTGGCCCGCAGCGATGCAGTGGCGTGACTGGGCGGGGCCTGTAGAGCTGCGGCGAAGGTGGTGGATGTGACGGGTCGCGTGTTGGTGGGTCGGCCGTTGGCGGCGGGCGGGGTGACGGACGAGTACGACGCGGCGGTGGTCGGGTCCGGGCCGGCGGGCTGACCACCGCGGTATGCCTGGCGCGCCAGGGCCGACGGGTGGCGGTGTTCGAGCAGCACTACACCGCGGGCGGCTACACCCACGCCTACCGGCGGCGCGGCTGGGAGAGTGGGACGTCGGAATCCACTACGTGGGACAGTTGACGGAGCGAGAGCCGGTCCGCGTGCTCTCGGAGCTCTGATCGCCGCCTCCAGGTCAGCAAACGGTCAGCATCGGCCTGGTGGCTTCCGGCTTGCTGACCTGCACTCGCGGCAGGTATCTGCTGCCCCGCCTGACGCCCTGCTCGGAAGGCTTGATACGTGGCTCGACAACTCGCTCGTGGGATGGGGTCGTTCTTCAAGGAGTGCGGTTGTTCCAGGCCGACCCGTTGCCCGCACCCGTACATGATTCGGTTCAGAGATGCTCTCGGCAAGCAGCGTGAAGAGGCCGGCCACGACACGCAGGATGACGCGATCGAGCGTCTTACGCAGATCTATGCGGAGAAGAAGAAGACGGCGCCGTCCGTTGCCGAGGCCCGCCGGGAACTCGGTCAGCAGACGGTCGCGGAATACGCGAAGCAGTGGCGGCCGCGGCAACGGAGGATGACGGAGTACTCCACGGGCTGGCACGTCGACAGCTCCATCAACGTGCACATCGTCCCCCGTCTCGGATCAAGAAAGCTGAACTCCGTCACGCCGATCGTGGTCGAGCGTTTCCTGGACGAGTTGGAGGCCGATGGGGTGGGCCGCGGAAACCAGGTGAACATCTTCCGCACTCTGAAGACGATCTTGCGGGACGCCTATGGCAAGGGGGCCATGGCGGACGACCCTTTGAAGGGGGTCCAAGAGCCGGAGTACGTCCGTCAGAAGGTGGTCATCCCGCCCCTCGCCTACGTGAAGAAGGCACTGACTGCCGCCGACGAGTATCTCGCGCTTGACATCGTCATGATGGTGGGCTGCGGCTTGCGAAACGGGGAAGCCAGGGCAGTCAACATCAACAACGTTGCGGCGGATGACGTCTACCGGGTGCGCGAGCAGATCCACTCCAACACGCACAAGCCGGCGAAGCTGAAGCACCGCAAAGCGGGGGAGTTCCGGGAGGTCCCCTTGCCACGCTCGGTACGGGAAGCGATGGAGCGGTTTGAGGAGAAGCACGGCACCACGCAGAAGGGCTATCTCCTGCGCGGCCCGAGCGGCTACTACACGGAACCGATGGAACGCCGCCGTGTGCAGAAGCTCTGCAAGGACCTCCCCGCGTAGGACGGTGTGGGCATGTACAGCTTCCGCCACTACTTCGCCTCGAACGCCCTCGGCCACGGGATACCGATCACAGACGTGGCGGAATGGATGGGCCACAAATCCATCGAGGAGACCTATCGGACCTACCGGCACCTGATGCCCGGCAGCATCACCAAGGCCGCCCGCATCCTGGACGCCGGCCTCTGGGACGCGGCCTGATTCCGGCGCCTCTACGGACCCAGCAGGTTCCTGGTCTGCTTGTGGCACAGGCTTGGTTGGCTGATGACCTGCGGAAATACCCTTGGAGGGGATAGGGGGCGGCTTCCCGCTGGAGTACACCTGGCTTCCCCTGGAGGGCTTCCGTCGCAGAGGCGACATCCTGTGCGCCGGGTTGACTCCTGCGGCTAGCATGACCGACGTTGCGGTTGCTGCCGGTCGGCGACCAGACCGGGGCGGGAAGGGCTGTTTGCTGTCGTGGCTGACACATCCAGTGGCGGGACGGCGCTGAGCGGTGGCCGGATGACCCAGGATGTCGTTCAGGTGGGCGACACCGTGCGCAGGCCCGTGAATTCCTCCTCGAAGTTCGTCGCGGCCCTCCTGCGGCTTCTGGAGGAGAAGCACTTCGACGGTGTGCCCCGCTATCTGGGGCAGGTCGACGGAAGGGACGTGCTCAGTTGCATCGCCGGTGATGTCCCCAGCCGCTTCCAGACCTGGTCCAACGAGCAGGTTGCGGCCGCTGGAGTCCTGCTCCGTTCCCTGCATGATGCGACCCGCGGGAGCGCGCTGGCCGGCCGTTGTTCAGTGGTGTGTCATCACGATGCAGGACCGAACAACGTCGTGTTCCGCGATGGCGCACCGGTCGCCTTCATCGACTTCGACACAGCAGCTCCCGGCAGTCCCCTGGAGGATTTCGGGTATTTGTTATGCAAGCGGAACATGTGTCCCAGTGTTCTGTGTCTCAGTGATTGGCTGGCGAGCCAGCTGCCCTGCGCCAGAAGCTTCGGTGGACCCAACCCATCTGCAGGTCGGGTCCACCGTGCGCCGATACTCACAAGTTCGTCAGTGATCCGTTGCGCGGACCACTTGTGCTCGCGGCGCCAGGACTCGATCTGCTCGATGACCCATGCTGGAGTCGCGTTCGGACTCCGGTGCGGACTCGACGGCCGGTCTTGCAATCCCGCATCACCCTGTAGCCGCCAGCGATTTACCCACTTGCTGGCGCATGCGCGAGAGATGCCCATCTCAGTGGTTCTGTCGGTAGTTGGTGACGTCAGTTGTTCGTGAAAGCTGACGGCACCAGGTGATGGCCCAGAAAGATGTTCGCGAATCTGACGTCACCATCGGGGTTGCGGTGCCAAGCTGGATGTGCTCAGTAAAGGAGCACCCCCGATGCCGCCTGGCCAGTCGAAGGCCGAGTTGTACGCCGCGCTGCGGCGCGGCTCCCGCGATGGCATGTCGAACCGGGCGTTGCAGTGCAAGTACGGCGTCACCTGGAGCACGGTCAACAAGGCCCTGACCTCGGCTTGGCCGCAGCCACGCACGACAATCGCTTCGGCGCGGCCGTCGAAGCTGGATCCGTTCACGCTGCTGATCGACGAGATCCTGCTCATTGATCTGGACGCGACCAGGAAACAGCGCCACACCGTCACCCCGGATCTACCGCCGTCTGATCGACGAGCACTCCTCGTCCGAGGCGTTGCGTTGACCACTTGAACCCGCACCGATGAGAGGGCGCAAGCGTCCTGCGAGCAACCGCGCGGTCCGGCCAGGGACTGAGAGTCCGGTGTTTATACCTTGCTCGCGACCACCATGTAGTTCTCGGCCTCAAGATCGAACGTGCTCAGTTCCGTTTGGAGTCCGACCCGGTGCAGCTCGACTTCGAGCTCCTCGTACCGGTAGGGCCAGCAGGACAGCAGTTCCGAGCGGACAAGAACCAACCCGGTCGCATCAACTTGCGCGATCGCAATCTCGATGTGGTGCTCCTCCTCCCAATGCGGCGCAATCTCCCAGCGGTAGACCACGACGGCATCGCGACCGTTCCGGCGGACGAGTCGGTCACTGATCTCCAGCCGGGAACCTCTGGCCCTCACGAGTTCCCAAGTGCGGGATGTGAGTACCAAGCGCCCGCCGGGGCGCAGAAGCCGTGACATCGACTCCAGAGCAGCACCCCTGCCTGTCGCGCCCGCAGCATGGTGAAGCGAGTTGCCAACGCAGAACACCATGTCGAACGTGTTGTCCTGGAAATGGTCGGGCAACTCTTCCCAGTTCGCCCGTACGGCCCGGACGGATGCCCCGAACTCCTCAGACAACTCTGCAGTCCGACGAACCATCGCCTCGCTGGCGTCAGTTGCGACAACCTGCATGCCACGACCGGCGAGGCCAACCGCCAACTGTCCGGTTCCGCACGAACAGTCGAGGACGTGAGCGTTCGACGGCAGGAGATTGAGGACGTCGTCGAACGACGCAGCGAACTCGGCTGGAGGCAACTTTGCATCCGAGATGAGCCATTCGTACACCTCGGCAAGCACGTCATAGCCTGTCACAACCACTACCTCCGTCACGCGGCAGACTCACGGTAGGACGTCAGTCCATCAGCGGAGCAAGCCGGGCACCAATGGTTTTCACGGTCAAAGCCATCTCAGCGGCGACGTGGGCGATGGGACGTGTCTGGCACCGCTTCCCGAGCCGCCTACGGCCCTCGACGCTCAGGGGCGCATTCGCGCGGGGCACTCGTCGTCCTCTCGAAGTCAGACGACGGCAGGCGCGACACCTATCGTGCGCGCCTGCCGCATTGCGGCCTTTCAGCCCTTCGGTGCGACGCGGATACGGTTCCCGTCAGGATCGGCTGCGAGGAAGGTCAGCCCGAACCCCGCATCATGAGGCTCGCGCAGGATCGTGACACCGTTGGACTTCCACTGCTTGAAGGTCGCGTTGAGCTCGTCGGGTCCACCGTCGATGGCCAGGCAAACCTCACTGGTGCGCGGGACGTCCGGTGACAGATCCTCGAACTGGCCAGACCACAGACCGAGGTCAGCGCCTGGCCCGAGGTCGAAGGTGATGTATCCCAAAGTCTCGAACGAGGGGCTCATGCCGAGGAGGTCGCCGTAGAAACGAGCTGCGGCGGGAGCGTCGTTCACGTAGACGATGGACACGACGGATGTGGTCATGGTTGTTCCTTCTCACAGGTGGTAGGTACGCATCCACCAGCCTGACCGGGATATGCGCCGCATCGTGTCGCAATTCCTGAATAAATTGGTGTGTGACCCCAGACCGCTTCTTCACCCTGATGCTGCTCCTCAAATCGAGGGATGCCGTGACCACACAGGAACTCGCCTCAGCGCTCGGGGTGTCCCTTCGAACCATCACCCGGGATCTGAACTGGCTCCGCGACGCCGGTCTGCCGGTGACCGCACACCGGGGCCGCCTCGGAGGCGTGATCATGCTGCCCGGATCCGGACTCGATCTCACGCGACTCACACCGGGCGAGCGTGATCATCTGTCGCTCACTGGGCTGGATGAGAAGCAACGTGCGGAGCTCAACGCATCGGTCGAAAGCCGGCGCGCGCTCTCCAAGATCGTCGCTACACAGCCACGTCGAGTTCATGAGCTCCTGCCGCTCACCGACGTAGTGCACGTGGACAGCCGTCCCTGGCGTCAGGCACGAGCTTTCGGCACGACTCCGGCTTCGCTGGTCGGCGCAGTGCGGCGAGGTCGCCGGCTACGGATCGAGTACGACAGCCCACGCGAGCCATGCCCACGCGACCTGGTCGTGGATCCCTACGGGCTGTTCGCCAAGGCCGGCATCTGGTACCTCGTCGCCGACTGTGCCCGAGTGCCACGGATGTACCGACTCGAACGGATCACGACGTGGAAAGAAGTCGACCAGCCACGACGGATCCGCGAGAACCAGACCCTGGCCACCGTCGCTGCAGCGCTCATCGAGCAATGGGAACACAACCACGCGATCGAGGTCAGCGCCACCATCGACCAGACCCAGATCGAGCGAGCGCAACGGATCTTTGGCCTACGACTCGTCCGGGACGACCATGAAGAATCCGCCACTGGCCGCAAGGTAACGATCCGCTTCCTGCATCTGGAGGACGTGCGAGCACTACTGCCGTTCGGGAGCGCCATCACTGTGCACGGCCCCACCGAAGCCAGGGCTCACCTCCGCGACCTCGCCACCGATCTTGCCCACCACTATGCGCCGTCACCAACGTCCTGACCCGCAACACCTAGCTGTCGGTGCACGAGGGCCAGTGGTCTACCGCCCACTCCGACCAGCCCGGCCAGCCCGCCGGCGGGCTGAGAATCTCGCCGCCATCGAGTTCGGCGGCGTCAGGCACCTGGAACTGCTCCCGCCATTGGTCTACGTCGGCCTCGCTCATCGGAAACGTCTGATGCGGTGTCGTCGCCTGACGATGCGCGATGCGGGCGAGCTGGACGTCCTTGTCCACGGGCACGTAGACCACCTGGCATGCTGCCCCGGCCGACCGTGCCAGCCAGCGCAGTGCCGACCGTTCATCGCGGCCCCACAGCCCATAGTCGAGCACGACGCTGGTCCCCAGCCGCAGCGCCTGCAGAGCGACCGAGATGAGCCGCCCTTCGAGCACCCAACGCTTGCCGTCGGCCATCGAATCGCCAAACAGCGGGATCATCCAGTGATCTGGGGTCAGCCGCAGCGCCCGGTGCGTTGCGGCGAGCTCTTTGGCCTGGGTGGTTTTCCCGGCTCCGGGGAGCCCGACCATCAGGAACAGGGTGGCGACACGCGGGTCCTGCGTGACGAGGGGCCCGGCTGCATTCGGGCATGGGAATGGGTTTTCGTACTGTGAATGGAAACGCTGCGGCTGAGACATGACTCCCCTGATCAGGCAGGATGGCCCGGCAGCACAGAAATAAGCGAGTGGCTGCCGGCAGGACACTGATCCGGCGGTACGTCTTGGCACTGGCCCCGGCAGGGGGCAGTAATGAGGCCGCGGTTACAGCAACCTCGGGTACCGCCGCTAAGCGGCGGTCCGGGTAGTCATGGGGCAGCACATGCCTTCACCATAGCCGACAGCCGACCTGCCAGGGACGGATATCCGTTCTGTGCGAGGCTGCCAGCACCGGAACCAGCGTTCGTACTGTTCAGCGGGCATAACGGACTCCGTCACTAGCCCGCTGTACACAAAAACGATCTTGGACACCCTCGTTCTCGTCTCCGCAGGCACCCCTTGGACCACACCATCAGGAGGAACCAGTGTCATACCCGCAACTGCTCACCCCCGAGGAGAAGCTCGCCGACGCGAAGAAGCTGTTGAGCCTCCCGCGTATCGTCGCGATCTGCGGCTCCACCCGCTTCTTGACCGAGATGACCGAGGCCGATCTGCGGGAGACCAAAGCCGGAAAGATCGTCGTCAAACCGGGCTGTGACATGAAGGCGCCGCACAAACTCTGGTCCTATCCTGTCGAGGCCGAGGCGCTGAAGGTCCGACTCGACGATCTGCACCGAGCGAAGATCCGGCTCGCTGATGAGGTGCTCGTAGTCGGCGACTACATCGGAGACAGCACCCGAGCCGAAATCGCCTACGCCCGGTCGCTGGGCAAGCCCGTGCGGTTCACGCACCCCGAAGTCGACCCCGACGCCTGACCGCCCGCCGCCACCTCGACAACCACGGCCGGCAGCCCGCCGCCTGACCGTCAACGCGGTGGCTTCGGCCGCCGCCCACCCCACACCCTCCGCAGGCATCCCTCGGAATTGATCATCCAGAGCGGCGAATGCGGGCGAGTTATGGGAGCGGGCTGACGTTGCCCGGAGTTCCAGCGATGTGCGCTCGAAGTGCTTCCGAGTCCGCCTCCAGTTCGACGTTGCGAAGGGTGAGGACCTGGATCTGGTTGGCGTAGGTGGCCACCATGTCCTTCAGCTCGCGCACCTCTTCGGCCTTCTCCCGGCGCAACTCGCGCATCTCCTTCCTGAGCCTGGTGACCTCGGCCTTGAGGTCGTCGACCTCTGGGCGCTTGAGATCCGGGGCCTCCAGAATCTCCTTGATGGCCGCCGCGACCGGGGAACGGTAGTACGAGGCCCGGGACACCCCGGCCTCGGCGGCGAGGTTCACCACCTTCAGCGAGCCGTCGGTGATCTCGGGGCGGCCGTCCAGCAGCCGTTCGAAGGCCCTCATGATCTCCCGGTCGATGTCGGCCAGGTCCCGGTCTCGGGTGAGTTGGGCGAATACGGTCTGAGCTGTCATGGGTGTGCTGGTCACCGGGCCGCTCCCGTCTCGGCGAGTTCGTTGATCAGCGTGTCGAGGGTGCTGACGAACTCGCTGATCGCCGTCGCCTGGTGCGGCGGCAGGCCGGTGGTGTCGCCGAACTCCTGAAGGGCTTGCTCGCGGGTCTGGTGGAGTTTGGGCAGATGGACTGACGAACGGCGAGAGTTCGGGCAGGTCAGGCACATGTTCAGCATGGGCAGAGGACGGCCCAGGCCGGGTGAGCGCTTCTCGCATACCGCAGTCTCGGCATGGTGGAAGCAATCGTTGAGGACCCCGGGATGCAGAGTGCGGGTTAGATGCCGAAGCATGGTCCGGACCCGCTCGGGGCTGGCCACCGTCCCCGGCAGGTCGCCCAACTCGGCTCGGATGCGGTCGAATGCCGCCTCGATGCGATGGGCGGCTCCTCCGCTGGACCGTCCCCCGTCTGGGCGAGCGTGAACCGCCGGTCCTCCTGCATGCCCAGCGCGCGCACGGTCTGACGCAGAAGCAGGCCGAGCATGTGCACGGCGAACGTGTGCCGGAGCGTGTGGGGGTGGACGTCGAAGTCGAGGCCGAAGCGCGCGCAGCGCTCGTTCGCCCGCCGGAACGCCGACTGCCACGTCGAGCTCTTCAGCGGTGATCCGTCCTCACCCAGCCACAGCCATAGCGGTCCCAGCGCCCGGCCGTCGGCGTCGACCGACACCAGCCGCAGACGGTCGTCGTAGTCGATGTCGGAGTAGGTCCAAGCCCGTCTCTGGCCGTCCACGACCAGTGCGTGCCGGTTGGAACGCAGGACGTGCCACGAGTCCGTCTTCGCGTCGTAGGCACCTGTCAGCCTCATGCGCTGGACCAGTTCGTCGCGCTCGATGGTGACGTAGTGGTGCACGTCGCGCAGTACCCGAAGCCGTGCGTAGACCGTCCGCGGCTTGTTCCTCTTGGTGACCGCCTTCGACAAGTGGAAGTCCCCGCGGGCCGGGGCCAGCAGCGGGATCTCCGATAGCAGCAGGGACGACGCCTCCACCAACCGCATACCGGTGCAGACCAGCAGATCGGCGAACAGCCCGTTGCGCTCGCCATTGCGTCCTCGCCACGTGCGGTCGCGGTCGCCGTTCGGAAGGAAGCCCCGCAGCCCCACGTCCCGCCAGAGCAGGAAGTCCTCGTAGGGCAGGAACGAGATGGGCACCTTGCTCTTGCCCGGCTCCGACTCCTCGTTCACTCGCACCTGCTTCGGGCCGTTCGGCGTCATCACCACCTTGTCGACGTATCGAAACGGCTCGGCCGCGAGCAGTTCCGCGTCCAGGGCCCAGCGCACCCACTTCTCCAGAGCCGCCAAGAACCGCTGCCAGGTGGAGTACGCGATCCGATCGTCCGGATCTTGGCCGAACAGGCGAGCGCTCTTGAAGGCCCGAAGATCCGCCTGGTCCATCTGCCAGATCGTCTTCCCGCCCCGGGCCTCGTGTAGGAAGCGGCAGACGACGGTCAGGTCCGAGCAGTAGGCATCCTGTCCATTCTTCGATCTCACACCCCAACTGGGCAGGTCTCGCAGAAACTGGTTCAGGTGCACGTCGTAAGAGCCATCAGGGCCCAGGATGAACCGCTGTCTTTCCCGGACTTCCGCACGATGCAGGACTCCACCTGCATCGATGTCTGGCAGCACGGCCAATCCTGACGAGGTGCGGTGGGTGGCCACCACAGTCTCCGTTGTGGCTGTCCCCATGTCGGACATCCGCCTCCTTCCGGCAGATGAGATGAGACACATGAGGTGTACGCATAACCTCACGATCTTTGAGACACCTCATACTGCCGCGGTAATACATGGCGTGGACCTGGTGCATCTCGTCGAAGCAGACGTTGCCGGTGGAGGGCCAAGCGGCGCAGGTCCGCGTCCTGACCGACGCGTACGGCCTGGACAGCATCCAGCGCAGCGTCGTGGTCGACTGCATCCTCGAACGCCAATCACGCAACGCGAGATTCTGGGCGGAGCTGTTGGCGTCCCCCGAGCGGCAGCCGGCCACTCCCGAGGTGATCGGCGACCGCATCGCGTGGAGCCAGCGGGAACAAGCCTTCACCCACGCCCAGCGCGACGTCTTCGCCCGCGCGCTGACGTGAACAGGCTGGCCGGGGCTTCAGCGCTCCAAAGGTGAGCCTTTCCCTCTGTATGGAGACCAGCCCATGACGACCTCCCGTGTGCCGCGGTCCTCGCCCGACGGCGTACGTGACGGCGCTGCGGTCGCCCGCCTGGAGCAGGAGAACGCGCAGCTGCGGCATGCTGTCGGCTCGCATGTGACGGTGGATCAGGCCATCGGTGTCCTCGTCGCGATTCAGCGGCTCGTGCCGGAGGCCGGGTTCGAGGTGCTGCGTGAGGTGTCCCAGCGCACCACCACGAAGCTGCATACGGTGGCTGAGATGGTGATCGGCTGGGCGCTGGGGCAGGAGCTGCCGCCGTCGGTGGGGCGGGAGCTGGAGGTGGCCGTGCAGCGGCGGTCATGCGAGCGGGATGCCCTGGAGGCGGGGTAACACCGGTGGAAGCGCTAGGACAGCTGACACGAGGGAATGAAGTGGATCAGGCCGTCATGGCCCTGCTCGACGGTGGGATGGCTGAGGATGACCTGGTCCAGGCCGACGAGCTGAAGCATCTGCAGCACCGGTTCCCGGGCGCTGGCCATACGCAGCCACCGCCCACACCGCCTTTCCTGAGGGCCTGCCTGAACGTGCTACAGGCGGGCGATGCCGGCGAGGAAAAGGTAGCGTCGGGCCCGGTACAGACGCGCGAACGGTGCGAGACGGAGGAGAGCTTGCGGCAGCCGCCTTTACCTGACGCCACCTCGGATAACCACGTCCTGTCTCTCGCTGGTGGGACATGACGACAGGACTCAATCGATGCTGTGACCGAGTCCTCCGTCAGGCGCGAGTCAGGTCCAGCAGGACCTTGGAGGCCACGGCCCGGTCATGGGCGATGTCGAAGGCGGCGTGCGCCTCGGCGAGTGGGAAGGTGTGCGTCACGATCGCGCCGACGGGCAGACCCCGGGCCAGCAGGTCGATCGCTTCGTCGAACTCGGAGTCGAAGCGGAAGGCGCCCCGAAGCTCCAGTTCGCGGGTGACGGCGATGTTGCCCAGCAGGGGCACCTCGCCGGGCGGCAGCAGACCGAGGAGTACGACGGTGCCCCCGCGCCGCACTCGTTCGACACAGCTTCGTAGCCCCGCCGGCGCTCCGGACGCCTCGACGGCGATGTCGAACGGGTCCGTCCACCCGCCGTCGTCGGTGGCGTCCGCCCGTACCGTGGCGGTGGCCCCGGACGCGGTGGCGATGCGCAGGGGGGTGTCGAGGAGGTCGCTCACGACGACCTCGGCTGCGCCCTTGTGGCGCAGAACGGCGGTGACCAGGCAGCCGATCGGCCCTGCTCCGGTGACCAGGACGCGCTTGCCGGTCACGTCACCGGCCCGGTGCACGGCGTGCAGGGCCACCGACAGGGGCTCGGCCAGGACGGCGCGGTGCAGGCCGAGCTCTGGCGGCAGCGGGCGGATCTGCGCCGCGGGCACGGTGACGAGTTGGGCGAAGCCGCCCTGGACGTGGGGCGTGCGGGCGGCGCTGCCGAGGTAGCGGGTCTCGGCGCAGATGTTGCGGTGGCCGGCCGAGCAGTCGCGGCAGCGGTCGCACGGTGTGGCGGGGTGGACTGCCACCGGGGTTCCTACGGCCGGTCCCTCGGTGTCGGCTCCCAGGGCGGCGACGTGGCCGACGACCTCGTGGCCGAGCACCATCGGCTCCTGGACGGTGAAGTCGCCGACCCGGCCGTGGCCGTAGTAGTGCAGGTCTGATCCGCAGATGCCGCCGAGGGTGACGGCGACGGTCACCTGGCCGGGGCCGGGCTGGGTGGGGGAGCGGTGCTCGACCCGCAGGTCTCCTGCCGTGTGGACGACGCAGGCTTGCATGGTGGGGTTCCTTCCGTTGCGGCGTCCGTCACAGGACGGAGAGCATGCCACCGTCGACGTAGAGCACTTGGCCGCCCACGAAGTCGGAGGCGGGGGAGGCCAGGAAGATCAGGGCGCCCACGAGGTCGGCGACGCCGCCCCAGCGGCCGGCCGGTGTGCGTCTGCGGACCCAGGCGCTGAATTGCTCGTCATCCACCAGGGCCGAGGTGAGTTCGGTGGCGAAGTAGCCGGGGCCGATGCCGTTGACCTGGATGCCCAGGGGGCCCAGGTCGGCGCACATGCCCTTGGTGAGCATCTTCAGGCCGCCCTTGGTGGCGGAGTAGGCGGCGATACCGGGCCGGACCGCTTCACTCTGGAGCGAGCAGATGTTGACTATCTTGCCGTGGCCTCGGGGCGCCATGCGTCGCGCGACCTCGCGTCCCACGAGGAAGGCGCTGGTGAGGTTGGTGTCGAGGAGACGGTGCCAGTCGGCGTCGGTGAACTCCAGGAGGGGACTGCGGTGTTGGACTCCGGTGTTGTTCACCAGGATGTCGATCGGCCCGGTCTCCTCCTCGATGCGGGCGATGGCCGTAGTGACGGCTGCCGAGTCCGTCACGTCGAAGGCGGCGGTCCGTACCCGGTCCCCGAAGGAGTCCGCGAGTTCCGCAGCGGTCGCTTGCAGGGCGGTGGTGTCGCGTCCGTTGAGGACGACCGCGCAGCCGGCTTCCAGCAGACCCTTGGCCAGCGCCTTGCCGATGCCGCGGCTGGAGCCGGTGACCAGGGCCGTGTTTCCGGTGATGTCGAACAGGGGGTGGCTCATGCGAGCGCTCCGGCGGTGCCGGCCGGGGTGCCTGGCACCGCCAGGCTGCCGGGGAGGGGGGTTCGGGCGGGGCGTTCGGAGAGGACGTCGAGGATGTTGTCGACGGCCAGGTCGACCATGGCGGCTCGGGTGGCCTCGGTGGCCGAGCCGATGTGGGGCAGCGTGACCACGTGGGGCTCGGAGACCAGCGGTGACAAGTCCGTTCCCATCGGCTCGCGTTCGAAGACATCGAGTCCGGCGGAGTGCAGCCGACCCTCGCGGACGGCGTGCAGCAGGGCCTCCTCGTCGACGACACCGCCGCGCGAGGTACTGACCAGTGTGGCCGTGGGCTTCATCGCGGCCAGTTCGCGGCCGGAGATCAGGTGCCGCGTCTCCTCGGTGAGCGGCACGTGCAGCGAGACTACGTCGGACTCGGCCAGCAGCGTGGTCAGATCCACCGAGGCCGACAGGTCGTCGTCGGGCGCGTAGGGGTCGTGGTGGAGCACGCGCATGCCGAAGCCGTGGGCCCGGCGGGCCACCGCGCGGCCGATCTGACCGTAGCCGACCAGGCCGAGCGTGGCTCCGTGGATGTCCAGACCGAGGTAGTCGTGCATCCGGAACAGCTCCCAGGAGCCCGAGGCCAGGCTCGCTTCGGCGGCGCCGATCCGACGGCGGGCGGCGAGGATGAGGGCGAAGGTGAGATCGGCGGTGGTCTCCGCGAGCACGCGCGGGGTGTGGGTGACGACGATGCCCCGCTCGGCGGCGGCGGACCGGTCGACATTGTCGAAACCCATGCTCGCCAGCGCTATGACCCGCAGCGAGGGGCCCGCCGCGTCCATCAGCGCACCGTCCACCGGATCGTTGCCCAGGGCCAGAACGCCACTCACCCCGGCGGCCGGCGTGGCGAGGTCGGCGGGCCCGGGCTTTACGGTCCCAGGCCAGGCCACCACCTCCGCCGCCCCGGACAGACGGTCCAGGCCGCGGCCGGGCAGGTTTTCACGGGTGATGAGGACACGCTTTTTCATCTATTCTCCAGTGACGAGCCGTGCATTTGCCGACCGGCGGCTGGTGTCCAAAGAACCGGGGTCTGTAAGACGCTGGTTCTGTATGGCACTAGTTCTGAAAGACGCTAGCCGGGGCGATCACCGGAAACAAATAGCGGATTTGCGTGACGCTATTGGTGATCCTTATCCCCGCCGGGGGAGCCGTCAAAGGTGGTGATCAGTTCGAGGAACAGATCGTGCACCGCCAGGGCAGGTTCCGAAAGAGGCTGGTTGTCCGACGTCACCACGGACAGTTTGACCTGGATGACGGGATCCACGATGCGGCGCACGGACAGGGAGCGGACGTCGAGGATGGCGCGCGCCGCCGACCAGGGCAGGACGGTGGCGCCGAGGTCCGCGTCCACGGCGTTGACGAGTGTCAGCGCGGATTCGACCTCGCCCACCACGTGGGGCCGGAGCGACGCCTGCTGGAAGGCGGCGTCCACCACCTGCCGGATCGTGTGGATGCGGCTTGGGAGCAGCAGCGGCACGCTGTTGAGTTCCTCCAGGCTGACCTCACCCTGTCCCGGCGGGGCCGTCGCGCCGGATGCGCCGATCAGGAACAGGTCCTCCGTGCGCACGGGCTCGAACTGCACGCCCCGCAGCGGGCCGGCCCCGTAGATGAATGCCATGTCCATCCGGCCGGTCATGATGGCCTCGCTGATCACGCCGCCGAAGTTCTCGTTGATGTGCAGCAGGATGTCCGGGTAGCGCTTGCGCACACTCTTCAGGAGCGGCAGCGCGAGGGCCGCCCCCAGGCTGTACGGCGCGAGGCCCACCGACACGCTGCCGGCGGGAGCCCGGCCGGAGACCTCCACGGCGGCGTGCGCGAGGTCCACCTGCCTGAGGATCAGCTGGGCGTGCCGGTACAGCGCCCGGCCCGCCTCGGTCGGGGCGACGCCGCGTTTGCTGCGGATCAACAGCTGCTGCCCGAACTGCGCCTCCAGCGCGGACAACTGCTGGCTGAGCGCGGGCTGCGCGATGTGCAGGATGTCGGCCGCGCGCGTGATGCTCCCCGCGTCAATGATCTTGATGAACGAATACAGACGCCTGGTGTCCATGCGGGGCCTTCCACGGGGAGCGGAGCCTCATCGTAGGGAGCGGCCACCCGTGAGCACAGCCCCAGGAGGGCCCGGGGTGTGAGGCAGGTCATAACCATCCGCGATAACGCCAGATCGAACGCATATTGGCGGTCAGGCGAGCATGGGCTTAAGTTGAGCGGAACATCCAGCCCGGAGCCGCCCGACGAAAGTCGAAGGAATCGGCTCCCAGGAATTCTTTCTGCTCGCGACCTTCGTCTTTGTGTCCGAGAGCGCGGATCTTAATCGGGATATCGCGAAGACGTGATGGCATCTCCTTCCTCACATTCTTTCCCGGAGGACGTCATGACCCCCATGGTTGACCTCGTCGCCGATCTCGGCGAGGGATTCGGCGCCTACACGATGGGCGACGACGCAGCCCTCCTGGAAATGCTGACGTCCGCCAACGTAGCCTGCGGGTTCCATGCGGGCGATCCGCGCATCATGGACGCCACCGTCCGGACCTGCGTGGAGAAGCGGGTGGCCGTGGGCGCTCACCCGAGCTTTCCCGACCTGGTCGGCTTCGGCCGCCGCGCGATGGATCTCACGCCCGAGGAGGTCCGCACGGACGTGCTGTACCAGATCGGTGCCCTCCAGGGGTTCGCCGTCGCGCACGGTACCCGGGTCCAGCACGTCGCCCCGCACGGACGCCTGGGCAACCTGGTAGCCGTACGCGCCGACTACGCCCGTGCCGTCGTGGAAGCCGTCGCCTCCCTGGACGAGTCGCTGATCGTCCTCGCGCAGGACGGTGAGCTCGCCGACGCCGCCCGCGCCCGCGGACTGCGCGTGGGCATCGTCGGCATCGCCGACCGCGCGTACCGCGACGATGGGACCCTCGTCCCCCGCTCCGAGCCCGGAGCGGTGATCCACGACCCCGACGAGGTGGCCCGGCGGACACTGCGCATGGTTACCGAAGGGGTCATTCGCAGCGTCGACGGCAAGGACATCCCGGTCGTCTGCGACACCGTCCTGCTGCACGGGGACAGCCCCGGGGCGATCGCGCTGGCCGGCCGCATCCGCGGGGAACTCCTCGCCGCCGGTGTCGAGATCACCTCTCTCGACAAGGTGCTGAGCGGGACGGGCGCCTGACATGAACGGCAACCTCACGATCGCGGACTGCGGTGACTCCGCCCTGACCGCCAGGGCCGTGGGCCTGGACGCCGAAGCCGCCTGGCGGCTCGTCCACGCCCTGGCCGACGCCCTGGACGCCGTACGGCTCACCGGAGTCCACGACGTGGTGCCCACCTACGACGCCCTCCTCGTGGAGTTCGACTGCACCCGCACCGACCACGACACCCTCCGGCGCATCGTGGCGCACGAGGCCGCCCGCCTCGGGCCGCACCCCGCACCGACGGTACCGCCACGACGCTTCGTCGTACCCGCCGTCTACGGCGGCGAGTACGGGCCCGACCTGCCCGACGTCGCCCGGCAACTCGACCTGACCGAGAGCGAGGTCATCGCCCTCCACTCCGGGACCGACCTCACCGTACGCTGCCTCGGCGCGCCCGCGGGGGCACCGATGACGGACGGCCCGCCCTTCCCGAAACCGGTGCCGCGGCTGGCG
Source organism: Streptomyces sp. DG1A-41 (assembly GCF_037055355.1). Classification (GTDB taxonomy): domain Bacteria; phylum Actinomycetota; class Actinomycetes; order Streptomycetales; family Streptomycetaceae; genus Streptomyces. Next base: position 8,345,935 of record NZ_CP146350.1, read on the forward strand.
TCCCCCCGCACCCGCGTCGATCCCGGCTCGGTCGCCGTCGCCGGCCGGCAGGCGGTCATCTGCCCGATGCCCTCGCCCGGCGGCTGGCCGCTCCTCGGGCGCACCCCCGTGCGCGTGCTCGACCTGCACAGTGACCCGATCACCGCCTACCGGCCCGGGGACACCTTCCGCTTCGTCCCCATCACGCCCGACGAGTGGGACGACTACGCCGGCACGCCCCTGGCGGCCTGTCATGGCTGACACCCTCACGATCCGCACCGCCGGCATCGTGACCGTGCAGGACCTCGGCCGGGTCGGCCGCTCTCGCTACGGTCTGCCCGCCGGCGGAGCCGTCGACCAGCACTCGGCGCGCGTCGCCAACGTCCTGTGCGGCAACGACGAACGCGCCCCGCTGCTGGAGATCACGGCACTCGACTTCGCGTGCGTTCCCTCCGGGGACATCCTCGTCGCGGTGACCGGCGCGCCCGCCGACGTGACCGTCGAGGGCGGCGTCCGCCCGCAGTGGGAACCCATCTCCGTGCGCGCAGGCGAGATGCTCCGCGTCAGCGGCATTCGTCAGGGACTGCGCGTCTACCTGGCTGTGCTCGGCTCGTTCGAAGCCGACTACCTTCAGGGCAGCTGCGCTCCCGACACCATCCTGGGATTCGGCCCCGCCCTGCGTGACGGTGACGAACTTGTGCTGCGCGCGACCTGCCCGCCCATCGACCACCCCTTCTCACGGATCCCGCTGTTCCGCCTGAACGCCCCCGTCCTCCCGTTCCCCACCACCTGGACGATCGACGTCACCGACGGCCCTGACCGGGCCGAATTCGGAGACACGGGCAGCCGACTGTTCGACGCCCCCTTCACCGTCAGCCCGCGCAGCAACCACATCGGCCTGCGCCTGCAGGGCGACGTGCCCCGCCGCGTCACCACGGGCGAGGTCCTCTCACGCGGCGTCCCCATCGGCGCCGTCGAAGTGCCGGCGGGGGACGAACTCCTCGTGCTGCACCGCGGCCGTGGCGTCACGGCCGGCTACCCCGTCCTGGCCGTGGTCACCGCCACCGGTCTGTCCGCCCTGGGGCAGGTGCGCCCCGGGCAGACCATCCGCTTCCGCCATCGCACCCTCGACGAAGCGGTCACCGCTCACCGCGTCCAGCGCCACGCCGTCGACGCGCTGCGAACCCGCGTCCGCACAGCCTTCGACGCCCTGCGCATCCGCGCCCCCGGTGCTGGCTGACCCTCGATCCCCACCGCCGCCCAGCCGCCCCCTTCGCCCGCCCGCACGGAGCCGATCGCCCCTCGTCCCCAGCCCGCCGCAAGACAGGAGACGCCATGACCACCATGGCCGCTCAGCCAGTCCCCGTCCCCAACACCGTCGATGCCAGAACAGCCCGGAAGGTCACCCTCGCGGGATGCGTCGGCATCTTCGCCGAGCTCTACGACAACGGCATCTTCGGCTTCATGGCCGGAACGCTCGCCGCCGTCTTCTTCCCCAACTCCGAGAACGCCATCCAGCTCGTCTTCCTCGGCTACGCCGTCTCCTTCTTCTTCCGCCCCCTCGGCGCCGTCATCTGCGGCCACCTCGGCGACCGCATCGGACGCCAGCGGATGCTGGTCTTCGTCATCCTGCTCATCAGCGTCGCCACCGCGGCCATCGGCCTCCTGCCCACCCACGCGAGCATCGGCATCGCGGCGCCGGTCCTGCTGATCCTGCTGCGCGTCGCCCAGGGTTTCTCCGTCGGCGGCGAGGCGTCGGGCGCGATGAGCTTCCTTGCCGAGCACGCCCCGGAGGGCAAGCGCGGCCTCTACACCAGCTACGCGCAGATCGCCTCCTTCCTCTCCCTGCTCACCGGCACGCTGGTCGCCGCCGCCATGACCAGCGGGCTCGGCACCGAACGCATGGAGTCCTGGGGCTGGCGCATACCGTTCCTGCTCGCCGTCCCGCTCGGCATCACCGGCATCTACATCCGCAAGCGCATCAGTGACACGCCCAACTTCACGCGCCTGAAGGAGAAGGGCGGCCTGTCCAAGAACCCCCTGAAGGAGGCGTTCGCCTCCGCCGAGCACCGCCGCGCCATGCTGCTGGCCCTGTTCATCCCCCTGATGAACGGCTCCGGGTACTACGTCCTGTTCAGCTACATGCCCACCTTCATGAGCAGCGAGCTCGACTTCGGCAAGGTCCAGGGGCTGCTCGTCACCGCCTCCAGCCTGGTCGCGATCTGTATCGCCATTCCCTACATGGGCCGTCTCTCCGACCGGATCGGGCGCAAGAAGGTCATCGCCGGCTCGGCGATCGCCATGGCCGTCGTCGGCGTCCCCTGTTACCTGCTGATCGGCACCGGCAACCTCGCCCTCGCCGTCGTTGGCGCCTGTGTCATGGCCGTCGTGTTCGCCGGGCACACTGGCGTCATCCACATCCTGCTCGTCGAACTGTTCCCCACCCGCGTGCGCTACTCCGCCTACGGCCTGGGCTACAACGTCTCCTCCGCGCTCTTCGGCGGCACGGCCCCGCTGCTGATGACCTACCTCATCGCCCGCACGGGCAACGTCAACATGCCGGCCTTCTACGCCGTCGTCACCGCCCTCGGCACGCTCATCGCCGTGTCCCGGGTGAAGGACCGCGCCCACCTGCCCCTGCGCGACGCCTGACAGACCCACGCACCCGCACGCCCCTCACTCCCAAGGAGCACAGCAGCATGCCCATCTCCGACTACAGGACGGCCCTCGTCACCGGAGCGTCGACCGGCATCGGAGCCGTGGTCGTCGAGCGACTCGCCAAGCGCGGCCTCGAGGTTCACGCGGTGGCGCGCAACGCCGAGCGGCTCGACGCCCTCGCCCGCGACACCGGTTGCATCCCGCACGCCGTCGACATCACCGACACCGAGGCGCTCACCGCCGCACTGGACGGCCTGGAGATCGACGTTCTCGTCAACAACGCGGGCGTCTCGCGCACCGGCAACATCCTGACCGCTGACGAGTTCGCCGTCGACGAGCAGGTCGCCGTCAACATCCAGGCCGTTCTGCACCTGGTGCGCCTGCTCATGCCCGGCATGGTCGAGCGCGACCTCGGCCACATCGTCAACATCAGCTCCATCGCCGGCGTCTACAACTTCGGCGGCAACACGATCTACCACGCCACCAAGGCGGCCGTGCACACCCTCTCCCGCCAGCTGCGGGTCGACGGTTACGGCCGCCGGGTCCGCGTCACCGAGATCTGCCCGGGGCGCGTGGAGACCGAGATCTTCGGCCGCCTGCTCGGCGACATGGAGGAGGCCCAGCGGCAGTTCTACGACGGCTACGAGTCCCTCAAGCCCGAGGACATCGCCGACTCCATCGAGTTCGCCGTCGACGCGCCCCGGCACGTCAACCTCGGCCACATCGAGATCCTGCCCACCTTCCAGGTCCCCGGCGGCCTCAACTTCGAGCGCCGAGAGGGCTGAGCCATGGACACCGCGGAGCGCGTACGCCGTATCAAGCCCTCGCCCAGCACGGCGGCCGCCCAGCGCGTACGCGAACTCAAGAGCCAGGGCCTCACCATCTACGACCTGACCGTCGGCGAGCCCGACTTCGACACCCCCGATCACGTCAAGGCCGCCGCGATCGAGGCGATCGAGGCGGGCGCAACCAAGTACACCCCCGTGAACGGCACGCCGCGACTGCGCTCGGCCATCGCCGGGAAACTCCGCGAGCGCCACGCGCTGGAGTGCACCGACGCGCAGATCACGGTCGGCGGCGGAGCCAAGCAGGTCATCTTCCTCGCCCTGATGGCCACCCTGGACGAAGGGGACGAGGTCATCGTCCCCGCCCCGTACTGGGTGTCCTATCCGGACATGGTCCGCGCGAACGACGGCACACCGGTCGTCGTCGACTGCCCTGAGGCGGACGGCTTCAAGCTGACTCCGGAGCGCCTGGGGGCAGCGATCACCGCACAAACGCGCTGGGTCGTGCTCAACACGCCAGGCAACCCGACCGGATCCGCCTACACCCCTGCCGAACTGCGCGCGCTGGCCCAGGTGTTGCTGGACCATCCACGGGTGAGCGTCCTCACGGACGAGATCTACGACGAGATCTGGTACCGAGAGGAGGCCGCCCCGTCACTGGCTGCTGTCGAACCCCAGCTGGCCGAGCGGGTGTTCCTCACCAACGGCGTCTCCAAGACGTACGCGATGACAGGCTGGCGCCTCGGGTACGGGGTTGGCCCGGCGGATCTGGTGACCGCGATCAACACCCTGCAGTCACAGACGTCCTCCTGCCCCTCCTCCGTGAGCCAGGCCGCCGCTGCCGCCGCGCTCACAGGACCGCAGGACTTCGTCAGGGACACCGTGCGCGTCTACCGCGAACGCCGCGACGCCACGGTGAAGCTCATCAACGACGTTCCGAAGCTCAGCTGCACCGTGCCCGACGGGGGCTTCTACCTCCTGGTGAACTGCCGTCATGTCATAGGGCAGTTCACACCGTCGGGAAGCCGGATCCAGAACGACGAGGACTTCGCCCGCCACCTGCTCGACAGCCGGCAGGTAGCGGTGATCCACGGAGCCGCCTACGGCGCGACCGGCTACTTCCGCATCTCCTTCGCCACGTCAGCGGACGTCCTCACCGAGGCATGCGCGCGCATCGCGGCCGCATGCGCCGAGCTGTCCTCCGCTCCCTCCGTCTGAAAGCCCCTCCGCCTGAAAGGTCATCATGATCCGCGTCAGCACGAAGTTCGAGCGGCCTGACGCCGCGCTGGTCGAGCAGCTGCGTGCCTTCTCGTCGGCCACCATCCACGAGGCGCAGGGCCGGCTCGGGGCGCTGGACTCGGCCATCAAGCCGGTCGACCACCGCATGTCCCTGTGCGGCCCCGCCTTCACGGTCCAGTGCGCACCCCGCGACAACCTGATGCTGCAGACCGCCATCGCTTACGCTCGCCCCGGCGATGTCGTGGTCGTGTCCGCCGGCGCCTACGAGGAGGCGGGTTCTTTCGGGGACGTCCTCGCCAACGCCTGCCAGGCCAAGGGGCTCGGCGGCCTGATCACCGACACGGGCGTCCGGGACACCGAGGACCTGCGCGCCCTGGGATTCCCCGTCTTCTCCCGCAGTGTCTCCATCAAGGGCACGGTCAAGGAGACTGTCGGACCGATGTGCGAGCCGGTCACCATCGGCGGCGTACTCGTCCGCCCCGGAGACGTGATGCGGGCCGACGCCGACGGCGTGGTCGTCATTCGCCGCGAGGACGCCGCGGAGGTGGTCACCGCGTCGCAGGAACGAGTCGATGCCGAGGCCGGGTACATTGCTGCCTACCGGACGGGCAAAACCGTCGTCGAGATGTGCAACCTCGCCCCGCTTCTCGCGTCGAAGGGGCTGGTGATCGAGGACTAGCGACACCGTTCAGTGCGATGCCGGCGGGCAGTGGTCTTTGGTGCGGTTTCAGGGGTCGGTGACTCGGCCGCTGTCGACGTGCCACGCGCCGCCGCCAACGCCAGCGGTTCTGCGCCGTTCCGCGACCTGGCCTCCTTGGCGTAACGGTATCCCCCCGACCGTGCAGCCGGCGGTTCAGCGCCACACACATCACCACGTCCCGCTGAGCACACACCACGAACAAATCACGCCCTCTCTCCGGCGTACCCGCCCGCCCGCAGAGCAACGACGCGGACACGGCGGTGCCCTGGTCCGACCCGCTGTGGGCCGGACCACGGCGCCGCCAAGTCGCCCACCCTGGCCCGCCGCATCGGCGAGCCGGTCGCCGTCGCGCTGGGCAAGGGCGCCGGTGACACCGCCGCCGCGCTCGCCGAGCACGGCGCGGTCGAGGTCCTCACGCACGAGGCCGCCGACTACGCCGACTACCCGGTCGTGCCGAAGGTCGACGCCCTCCAGGTGGCCGTGGCGTCAACGGCTCGGAGAACTTCGCGATCATCGAGGCGCTCGCCGACTCCCTCGGTGCCGCTGTCGGTGCCTCGCGTGCCGCGGTCGACGCCGACTGGTACCCGCACACCAACCAGGTCGGCCAGACCGGCAAGAGCGTTTCCCCGCAGCTGTACATTGCCAACGGCATCTCCGGCGCGATCCAGCACGGCGCCGGTATGCAGACCTCGAAGACGATCGTGGCGATCAACAAGGACGCCGAGGCCCCGATCTTCGACCTCGTCGACGACGGCGTCGTCGGCGACCTCTTCGAGTCGTCCCGGCCCTCAACGACGAGATCAGAGCCGCGCATGCCTGCTAGCGGTCAACTGCCGCACATCTCCACGGGAGACCCGTTCCGGGAGAACATCCGTCAGGGTACGGAACCAGGCAGGCAGGCGCAGGCGTGCATCCAGGCCGGGCAGTTGGCACCAGACGAGTTCACGATCGGCATGGGCTGGTCCGTCACGACGCCTCCCCGGCGTAGCGAGAAGCCCCTCATTCATGAGGGGGAGGAGTCGCGTGAACCTTCCCCTTGATCGTGGACACCTGGAGACTGGGACCTGAGGTTCCAGGGGAAGTAGCACCAGGTGGGAAGCAAGTACACGAAGCGGTACACCGAAGAGTTCAAGCGGGACGCGATCGCGCTCGTCGACTCCTCGGGCAAGACGGTCACGGCGGTCGCCAGGGAACTCGGCATCAGCTCCGAGTCCCTGCGCGGCTGGTACCGCAAGGCGAAGGCGGAGCAGGGCGAGGGCGCTCCCGGCGAATTGAGCAGTGCCGAGCGCGAGGAGCTCAAGCGGCTGCGGCGGGAGAACCGCGAGCAGCAGCAGACGATCGAGATCCTGAAAAAAGCGACCGCCTTCTTCGTGAAGGAGAACGACCGGTGAGCGAGTTGTGCCGGTTCATCCATGCGGAGAAGGCGAACTACCCGATCGTTCTGTTGTGCCGGGTGCTGCACGTCGCCCGCTCCTCCTACTACGCGTGGCGCGAGGGCGGGGCCGCCCGCCATGCCCGGCAGGCCGCCGACGACGCGCTCGCGCACGAGATCACGGTGCTGCACGTCGCCTCCCGCCGCACCTACGGTGTCCCGCGCATCCACGCCGAACTGCGGCGTCTGGGGCGGCGGGTGAACCGCAAGCGCATCGCCCGCGTGATGCGCGAGCGCGACATCCGAGGCGTCACCCGGCGCAAGCGCCGCTCGTTGACCCGGCCCGACAAGAAGGCGAAGCCGGCCCCTGACCTGATCGGCCGCGACTTCCACGCCGAGCGGCCCGGGATCAAGCTGGTCGGCGACATCACCTACCTGCCCACTGCCGAGGGCTGGCTCTACCTCGCCTGCTGGCTGGACCTGGCCACCCGCGAGGTCGTCGGTTATGCCATGGCTGATCACCACCGCGCAGAACTCGTCGTGGACGCCCTCGACATGGCCTACGGCCGAGGCGGCCTGGAGCCCGGCTGCGTGATCCACAGTGACCGCGGCAGCGAATACACCTCGACTCAGTTCTGCGACCGAATAGGGGAGTTGGGACTGCAGAACAGTTGCGGACGCACCGGATCTTGCTTCGACAACGCGGCCGCGGAGAGTTTCTGGGCCCTGCTCAAGGAAGAGATCGGCACCCGCATCTGGCCCGACCGGGCCACCGCCCGCGCCGAGGTCTTCACCTTCATCGAGACCTTCTACAACCGCCGCCGCCTGCGCAAGCACAAGACCTTCGGCTACCTCACCCCGGCCGAGACCAGACAGCGGCACCAACACGCCCTCGCGGCATAACCGACGAGTGTCCAAGATCACGGGGAAACTTCACTTGAAGATCTCGGCCCTCTTGTACAGGACCTTGGCGTTCCTGCCTCGGCCGAGCTTGTAGCCCTTCAAGCCCAGTTTCGATGCCTCCCTATAGACCCAGCTCGTGGACATATCGAGCATCGCAGCGACCTCAGAAGTGTCCATAAGGACGGGCTCGACGCTACGACGCCTGCGCGACGAGTCGATATCGGTGCGGGTCTGGTCGGGGTGCGACTGCGGTTCCACGGGCAAGATGCTCCTTGAGGCTGGCCTGAGCCTGATCGCTGCAGCGGCTCGCGCTCTGTTCTGGCCGAATTCCAAACGTCCTGACACCCGCCCTGTGCCACCGTCAAGAGTCACAGGACGAGCCACAGCCATGGTCGTGAGAATCGCCGGTTTGGCTAACCGGCGATCCGCCGCTATGTTGCCGCGCTGCTTCGGCCACTCAGATTCATGGAACTGTGGGTGCTCCTTCTTTGAGGCGGGAAACGAGGGGCCTGGGCCAGCTGACCCATGGCGGCGCGTGGTCCGACTTCCGGTCGAGCGCCTTCGCTCCTGCTTACCGTCCAGACCGTTCGCGTGACGGTGATCACGGACGTCGTTCGGGGGGTGCTGCGTAGGCTTGGGCCGTCGCCACGGTGGGGTCCACGAGAGTGGGCGAAGCCCTCCCCCGGCAGCCTGACGAGGCGTCAGAAAAGTGAGCAAGTGGTCAGCATGAGTCCTGAAGAACCTGGGGACAGCTGCCCGAACATGCGACTCGTTGTAGGGTGTGGAAACAGCCCTTGACCTGCAAAAACGCAGGCAGGGAGCCTACTTGTGGGAGTGTTGCGATGTTGCGTACTATGTTCAAGTCCAAGATCCACCGAGCCACCGTCACCCAGGCCGACCTGCACTACGTGGGATCGGTGACCATCGACGCCGACCTGCTCGACGCCGCCGACCTGCTGCCCGGCGAGCTCGTGCACATCGTGGACATCACCAACGGCGCCCGGCTGGAGACGTACGTGATCGAGGGCGAGCGAGGGTCCGGTGTCGTCGGGATCAACGGGGCCGCCGCCCATCTCGTCCACCCCGGCGACCTCGTGATCATCATCAGCTACGCCCAGGTGACGGACGCCGAGGCGCGGGCACTCACCCCCCGGGTCGTGCACGTGGACGGCGACAACCGGGTCGTGGCCCTCGGCGCCGACCCGTCCGAGCCGGTACCGGGCTCGGACCAGCAGCGCAGCCCGCAGGCCGTCCGGGCCTGACCGACGTACAGGGGACAGGAGTGTGTCCATGAGGGACCTGGAGATCCGCGACGACCGGGCGGCGGGCCGCCTGGAGGCGGTGTCCGGCGGTGAAGTCGTCGGCCGCATCGAGTACTTCGCCCTCGACAGTCCCGAACGCGCGCTCGTGCCGGTGCACACGATCGTCGAACCGGCCCACGAGGGCCAGGGCATCGCGGGCGCGCTGGCCCGAGAGCTCTACGGCATCGCCGGCCGCGAGCACAGCGCCGTCGCCCCGCTCTGCCCCTACGTCGTCAAGTGGTCCGAGCGCCATCCCGACGAGGCTCCACCGGCTGACGAGGCACTGCTGACAGCGGCGAAGGACTGGCTGACCGAACACCCCGGCCGCTTCTGATCCCGAGCCGGGACATGCGGTGTCCGACCCTGACCCCGACCCCATTACCCCCACCTGGCCCCTCCCCGTCCCGCGCGGGGGTGACTGGGGAGGCAGTCGACGGGTAGGCGTGGGAGTAGTCCAGAGCCGGAGCCGAGCGACTGGCTGGAGGACCTCATGACGAATCCGTATCCCGACCCCGTGCAGCCGGGACCGACGCCGGGCCCGGAGCCGCACCCCGATCCGGTGCCGAACCCGCAGCCTCCGCCGGGCCCGGAGCCGACCCCGCCGCCCCCGGCACCGACCCCGCCGCCGGGCCCGGCTCCGACCCCACCCCCGGGCCCGGAGCCGACCCCACCCCCGGGCCCCGACCCGGTGCCGGGACCCGACCCGTCCCCGATCCCGCCGGGACCGGAACCCGTACCGAACCCCGAGCCGGGCCCGCCGCTGTCCTGAACGGCGGCATGAGAACCGGCGAGAGAACCGGCAACGGCACGGGGCCGGTGGACGGCCAATGCAGCCGTCCACCGGCCCCGTGCCGGTCCATCAGCGCGAAGCGCCTACGCGGAGACCTCCGAGCGGTCCCCGCCCCACAGCGTGTGGAACGACCCGCCCCGGTCCACCCTCCGGTAGGTGTGCGCACCGAAGTAGTCCCGCTGCCCCTGCGTCAGCGCCGCCGGCAGCCGCTCCGCGCGCAGGGCGTCGTAGTAGGCGAGCGCCGCGGCGAAGCCGGGCGTCGGCACGCCCTGGCGGGTCGCGGCGATCAGCACTTCGCGCCAGTCGTCCTGGGCGTCCCCGATCTCCTGCGCGAACGTCGCGTCCGACAGCAGGCTCGGCAGGTCCGGCCGGGTGTCGTAGGCCGCGCGGATCCGGTCCAGGAAGGCCGCGCGGATGATGCAGCCGCCCCGCCACAGCGCGGACACCGCACCGAGGTCGATGTCCCAGCCGTACTCGCCGCGGGCCGCGTCGATCTCGTGGAAGCCCTGCGTGTACGACACGATCTTCGACGCGTACAGCGCCTGCTCGACCCGGTCGGCGAAGGCCCGGGCCTCCGCCTCGCCCATCGGCTGCGCCTTCGGTCCGGCCAGCCCGCGCGAGGCCTCCCGCAGCTGCGCGTGGCCGGACAGCGAACGGGCGAAGACCGCCTCGGCGATGCCGGACACCGGCACACCCAGGTCGAGCGCGATCTGCACGGTCCAGCGGCCGGTGCCCTTCTGCTCGGCCTGGTCCACCACCACGTCCACGAACGGCTTGCCCGTCTCCGCGTCCACGTGCGAGAGCACCTCGGCCGTGATCTCGATCAGGTACGAGTCGAGGCGGCCCTGGTTCCAGGTGCGGAAGATGTCCGCGATCTGGGCGGGGGAGTAGCCGGCGACGTCGCGCAGCAGCTGGTACGCCTCGCCGATGAGCTGCATGTCCGCGTACTCGATGCCGTTGTGCACCATCTTCACGAAGTGCCCGGCCCCGTCCGGACCGACGTGCGAGACGCACGGCGAACCGTCGGCCGCCTTCGCCGAGATCTTCTCAAGCATCGGGCCCAGCGAGTCGTACGACTCCTTCGGGCCGCCCGGCATGATGCTCGGTCCGTTGAGGGCGCCCTCCTCGCCGCCGGACACGCCCATGCCGACGAAGTGGATGCCCTGCTCGCTCAGGTCGCGCTCCCGGCGCCGGGTGTCCGCGAAGTGCGCGTTGCCGCCGTCGATGATCATGTCGCCGGGCTCCAGCAGCGGCGCGAACTCCTGGATCACAGCGTCCGTCGGCTCACCGGCCTTCACCATCACGACCAGCCGCCGCGGCCGCTCCAGCGCGGCCACGAACTCCTTGGCGCTCTCGCACGCGACGAACTCCCCCTCACCACCGAACTCCTCGACCAGGGCGCGCGTGCGCGCGGGCGTCCGGTTGTGCACCGCCACCGTGTAGCCGTTGCGGGCGAAGTTGCGCGCGAGGTTGCGGCCCATGACCGCGAGACCCGTGACGCCGATCTGCGCTGTACTGCTCATTCGGTTGGCTCCTAAAGACCTCGGTATCGCTGCTGCGGACGGTGTCCACCAGCATGCCCCCGTCGACCATCCTGACGTGCCGCTACTGCGCCCGCACGCGCGGGTCGTACGACGTCGCGCAGGCAGATACGCACAACAGCCCCCGTCGCACTCACCCGACGTATGCGTCCCCGCGCGCGCGGCACGTGCGTACCGGGTGATGTACACGGTGCACCGCCGTGGCGCACGTCGCGCAACAGGGGCCTCATCCCGGCCATTTGGGCAACCGGGCGGCCGATAGCCGCCTTGTCCTGGCCGGTTCGCAGCGCTTACTTTTGCCCCTCCTGACGCATGTCTAGGGGGGCTCTCGATGGCCGTACGCGGCCGGCATCGCCGGTATCAGCCGAACAGGATCAACCGCGCCTCACTCACCGTCACGGCGGGCGGCGCGGGCATGGCGCTCCCGTTCATGGGCGCCGGCACCGCCCAGGCGGCGGACGTGGACACCTGGAACAAGGTCGCCGCCTGCGAGTCGAGCAACGACTGGAACATCAACACCGGCAACGGCTTCTACGGCGGACTCCAGTTCACCCAGTCCACCTGGGAGGCGTACGGCGGCCGGGCCTACGCGGCGCGCGCGGACCTGGCCAGCAAGGACCAGCAGATCGCCGTCGCCGAGAAGGTGCTCGACGGGCAGGGCCCTGGCGCCTGGCCGGTGTGTTCGGTCCGCGCCGGCTTGACCCGGGGCGGAGCCGAGCCCGACATCCGGCCGGCCGCCGAGAGCACGAGGAAGGGCGAGAAAGCAGACCGGAAGCAGAGGCCCAAGACCTCCATCGAGGACGTGCGGCCGCAGTCCACCCCGCAGTCCCGGGCGGGCAGCGCCGAGATGTACACGGTCGTGCGGGGCGACACGCTCTCCGGTATCGCGCAGGAGCGCGACGTGCGGGGCGGCTGGCGAGGTCTGTACGCCGCCAACCGCTCGGCCATAGGGGGCGACCCCGACCTGATCGTGCCCGGCCAGCGGCTCGCGCTGCGCGGCGAGAGCGCCACGAAGACGCGTCCCGGGCCCGAGCGGGCCCCGTCGGCCAAGCCGTCGACGAAGAAGCCGGCGCAGAAGCCGTCATCGAAGAAGCCGTCCCCGGACCGTGCCGAGGAGCGTGCCAGGGACCGGTCCAAGGACGAGAGCAAGGAGCGCGCCGCACGGTCCACGGCCACCCGGCAGGGCCTCGTCGCCCCCGTCACCGCCTCCCTCGGGACGCCCTACCGCAAGGCGGGCTCGTCCTGGTCGAAGGGCTACCACACCGGCGTCGACTTCCCCGTGCCCACGGGCACGTCCGTCAAGTCGGTCGCTTCGGGCAGCGTCGTCAGCGCGGGGTGGGGCGGCTCGTACGGCTACCAGGTCGTGATCCGGCACGCCGACGGCCGCTACAGCCAGTACGCCCACCTGTCGGCCATCTCCGTGCGGGACGGGCAGACGGTGAGCGCGGGCCAGCGCATCGGCCGCTCCGGTTCCACCGGAAACAGCACGGGCCCGCATCTGCACTTCGAGGTGCGGACGGGGCCCGGTTTCGGCACGGACGTCGACCCCATAGCGTACCTGAGGGCCGGCGGCGTCAGGATCTGATGCGCGTGCGGTGCCGGTCCACGGTGGGCATCGGCACGTACGGGATGCCGTAGAAGGCGGCGTAGGAGAGCGGGCGTTCCTCGGAGTTCACCGACGGTTCCCCGCTCTCGTACGCGACCTCCCGGTCGACCTCGCGTTCACCGGCGACGGCAACGGAAACGGGAACCGCAGGCACGCACACCGGATCCCCTGACGCCTCCCGACCGGCTGGGCCACGCTTACCAGCCCCGGCGCCCAGCGCCTTGGGCAGCGCGCCCACGGCAACGGGCGGCGGCGCGTCCACCGTCTGTTGCAGCGGCGCGTCCGCCGCCCTGGGGAGCTTGCCTCCGCTTCCGGGCGGGCCGCCCACGATCCGGGACAAGGCGCCCGCGCGTCCGGGTTCGGCACCCAGCGCCTCCCTCAAGGCACCCGCGCGTCCGGACTCCGCACCCACCGTCTCCAGCAGACCCCGCACGCTCCCGGCCGACTCCGCGGAGGGCCCGGGCAGCATCCCCGTCGCCCCGAGGCCCGTGTCCGCGGGGACCAGCCCCGTCCCGGCGACCTCCAGCCCCGTCCCCTCGCTCTCCGGCTGGGTGTGAGTAAGCCGCTCCGTCGTCAGCAGGATCAGGCCGCCCGCCGCCACCACGCCGCAGCTCAGGGCGAGCGCCGTGCCCGTCGTGCCGTAGCGGAAGGTTTCGCCGAACATCGTGATGCCGACGGCGGCCGCCACCACCGGGTTCACGACCGTCAACGTGGCCAGCGGTGCGGCGAGGCCGGCGCCCCGGTAGGAGGCCTGCGACAGCAGCATGCCGGCCGTGGCGAGGACGCCGATCACGGCGAGGGACGGCACGTCCGCCGCCGACACACCGCCGGTCCAGTCGACCGCGACGGTCTTGGTGAACACCGAGGACATGCCGAACGCGATACCGGAGGCGGTCGCCAGCAGCATGCTGCGGACCGCCGGGTGCCGGTGCGCGGCCCGGCCGGCGATCATCAGCGCCACGACCACACCCGCGGTGACCACGGCCACGGCCACCCGCTGCGCCGTGTCCAGCGACCGCGCGTCGGAAGCGGCGACCAGGGACAGCAGACCGGCGAGCCCCACCGTCGCCATGATCGCGCCCCGCCACGCCGTGGCACCCGCCTTGCGGCCGACGAACAGCGCCGCCATCGGCAGGGCCACCACGATGGTCAGCGCGCCGAGCGGCTGCACCAGGCTGAGCGGTCCGTACGCCAGCGCCGCCACGTGCAGCAGTCCGCCGAGGCCGTTGAGCGCGACCGCCGCCCACCAGCCCGGCCGACGCAGCGGCGCGTACTGCTCGCCCGGCGAGGACGCCGCGACCCGCTCCTGCACGATCGCCCCGCCCGCGTAGGCGACCGCGGAGACGAGGGATAGCAGGACGGACAACGCGAGGGCGCTCATCGGCTGCTCCTCTGCGTCAGGCGGGGGCGCTCGGCCCGGCGCGGCGAAAGGTCGGCTTTCATGACCAACACCCTGCCGTGTCCGGGTCTTCCCGTCGTCGTCCCTGAGCACTCATTGGGTCCTACTGCCGATGGAGTACGCGGGGAACCCCATCATCCCCAGGGTGGGCGGCCCGGTCGGGGGTCACCGGGGCGCATCCCTTAGGGGCCTTGGTACTACTGCTCTTCGTGAACCTCGACCCCGGCCTTGCCGCGCTCCGCCCGCTCGGCGGCTACTTCGTGCTGCGCACGGGAGAAGCGGCGGCGGGGCCTCTCCCCACTCTCGCACAGGCCTACGCCGCCGCGTCACCGGATGTATGCCGAAATCCCCTGATTTTTCGCGTCAGCAAAGTCGCGGACGCCCTACGAGCCCCGGAGTGGCGCGTCGCGGCGTCCGTGGCCCACCTGGGGCTCGCGGCCCGCCTGTGGTCCGTGGCGCTCGGCTGCGCCGCACTCTACGGCCGTGTCCCCGACCTCGACGCCCGGCTGCTGCACTGGGACGCCGACGCCGCCGCCCCTGACGACCTGTGGCTCTCGGACGTACGGCTGCTCTCCGGGGACGCGCCGACCGTCGCGGACACCGTCCTGCACGGCCACCTCCAACCTCTCTCCGAGGCCCTGCGCGCCCACTACCGCCTCGCCCCGGGCCTGCTGCGGGGCAACGCCGCCTCCGCGCTGGCGGGCGCCGCCCGGGAACTCGACCGCTGGGCCCGGCGGCACGGCCGTACGGACACCGCCTCCCGGTCCCGTTCCCTGGCCGCGGAACTCCTCGCGCACCCCCTGCTCGCAGGTGCCGGAACCCTCACCGGCACGGCCTTCCGGCGCCGCAGCTGCTGTCTGTACTACCGGGTGCCCGGCGGGGGCCTCTGCGGTGACTGTTGCTTCACACGGCCGCCTCGCTCTTCCCCACACGCCCCATCTGGGTGACCATGAAAGGGAACGGCCGCTGAGAGCAGGGAGTTGCGGGTGCGCGTCGGACTGCTGACCCGGGAGTACCCGCCGGATGTGTACGGCGGTGCAGGCGTCCACGTGGAGTTCCTCGCCCGGGAGCTCAGACCGCTGGTCGACCTGGACGTGCACTGCTGGGGCGAGGGCCGCGCCGACGGCGTGGTGCGCCACCGGCCCTGGTCCACCCTCGACGGCGCCAACGACGCGCTGCGCACCTTCTCCGTCGACCTGGCCATGGCCGCCGCCCTCGAAGGCCGCGAGCTGGTCCACTCCCACACCTGGTACGCCAACCTCGGCGGCCACCTCGCCAAGCTCCTGTACGGCATCCCGCACGTGATGACCGCGCACTCCCTGGAACCGCTGCGCCCCTGGAAGGCCGAGCAGCTCGGCGGCGGCTACGAGCTGTCGAGCTGGGCCGAGCGCACCGCGATCGAGGCCGCCGACGCGGTGATCGCCGTCTCCGCCGCCATGCGCGAGGACATCCTCGGCTGCTACCCGGCCCTGGACCAGGACAAGGTGCACGTCGTGCACAACGGCATCGACACGAGCCTGTACCGGCCCGACCACGGCACGGACGCCCTGGACCGGATCGGCCTCGACCGCTCCCGCCCGTACGTGCTGTTCGTCGGCCGCATCACCCGCCAGAAGGGCGTGCCCCACCTGCTGCGCGCGGTGCGCGACATCGACCCGGCCGCGCAGGTCGTGCTGTGTGCGGGCGCACCGGACACGCCGGAGATCGACCAGGAGTTCCGCGAGCTGTTCGGGGAGCTGAGCCGAGTCCGCGACGGCGTGTTCTGGATCCCGAGGATGCTGCCGCGCCCGGAGGTGATCCAGCTCCTCACGCACGCCGCCCTGTTCGTCTGCCCTTCGGTGTACGAGCCGCTCGGCATCGTGAACCTGGAGGCGATGGCCTGCGGCACGCCCGTGGTCGCCTCGGCGGTCGGCGGGATACCCGAGGTCGTGGACGACGGCAGGACGGGCCTGCTCGTCCCGGCCGGCGACGGCTTCGAGGCGGGTCTCGCCCGGGCCATGGACTCCGTACTGGGCGACCCGGAGGCCGCCCGGCGGATGGGCGAGGCCGGGCGGGAACGCGCGGTCGGCGAGTTCGGTTGGGACGCGGTGGCCCGCCGCACGGTCCGGCTCTACGAGGAGATCCTGAAACAGGCTTAGTACGGGCTGCTCAGGGGCAGGCATCCGGAAATCGGCGTGAGGGGAGCGGCCATGCGTCGTGGTGGTCCTTCGGTTCTGGGAATCGTGCTGGCGGGCGGCGAGGGCAAGCGTCTGATGCCCCTGACCGCGGACCGTGCGAAACCCGCGGTCACCTTCGGCGGCACCTACCGCCTGGTCGACTTCGTCCTGTCCAACCTCGTGAACGCCGACGTCCTGCGCATCTGCGTCCTGACGCAGTACAAGTCGCACTCGCTGGACCGGCACATCACCACCACCTGGCGGATGTCCAGCCTGCTCGGCAACTACGTCACACCCGTGCCCGCCCAGCAGCGCCTGGGCCCGCGCTGGTACCTGGGCAGCGCCGACGCGATCCTCCAGTCGCTGAACCTGATCTACGACGAGCGCCCCGAGTACGTCGCCGTCTTCGGCGCCGACCACGTCTACCGCATGGACCCGCGCCAGATGCTCGCCCAGCACATCGACAGCGGAGCGGGCGTCACGGTGGCCGGGATCCGGGTGCCGCGCAGCGAGTCCTCGGCGTTCGGCGTGATCACTCCGGGCTCGGACGGGCAGACGGTGGAGCGCTT
Organism: Streptomyces sp. DG1A-41; assembly: GCF_037055355.1. GTDB lineage: Bacteria > Actinomycetota > Actinomycetes > Streptomycetales > Streptomycetaceae > Streptomyces. The sequence goes on from NZ_CP146350.1 coordinate 8,362,933, forward strand.
CCTGGAGAAGCCGGCGGACCCGCCCGGCCTGGTGGACGATCCCGAGATGGTCTTCGCCTCCATGGGCAACTACATCTTCACCACGAAGGCCCTCATCGAGGCGCTCCAGCGGGACGCGGAGGACGAGCACTCCGTGCACGACATGGGCGGCTCGATCCTGCCCCAGCTCACCGACCGGGGCGAGGCCGCGCTGTACGACTTCAGCGCCAACCACGTGCCCGGCGAGACCACCCGCGACCAGGGCTACTGGCGGGACGTCGGCACGCTGGACGCCTACTACGAGGCCCATATGGATCTGATCGCCGAGCGCCCGGCCTTCAACCTGTACAACCGCAGCTGGCCCATCTACACGCACTCGTACCAGCTCTCGCCGGCCCGCTTCAACGCCGGGGGCATCGCCAGCGAGTCCATCATCAGCGCCGGCTGTCTCATCCGCGGACAGGTCACGCGGTCCGTGCTGTCGCCGGGCGTGGTGGTCGACCCGGGGGCCGTCGTGCAGGGGTCGGTGCTGCACGACAACGTGCACATCGGCCGGGGCGCGGTGGTGCGCGGCGCCGTCCTCGACAAGAACGTCGAAGTGCCGCCGGGCGCGACGATCGGCGTCAACCCGGAGCGCGACGCGGAGCTGTACACGGTGTCCAAGGGCGGCGTCATCGCCCTCGGGAAGGGGCAGCTGGTCACCTGACGAGAGCGGCCGCGATGACGCCTCCCGGGTGACTCCCACGGGGTGCCCGGCGCCGCAACCCGTGCTGAACTGGCCGCACATGCACCATAAGTCCCGCCCCTCTCGCCGGGGCGGGACTTAATTTGGTGTTAACTGTACGTAGCCTGATCGTACTTGACCGTAATCGGCTGGGGGCGATTGACTGCTGGCCCACCCGTCGTCGACGCGAGGCAAGCCCTTGACTGCTGACCTGCTCGCTCCTCTCGACCTGGCGTTCTGGAACATCGAGTCCGCGGACCACCCGATGCACCTCGGCGCGCTCGGGATCTTCTCGGCCCACTCGCCCGCCGCCGGCGCCCACGCGGCCGACCTGCTCGCGGTCCGCGCCGCCGGCGTGCCCGGACTGCGGATGCGGATCCGCGACGTGTGGCAGCCGCTGCCCTCCGCGCTGCGCCGGCCGCTCGCCTTCGGCGGCGCCGCCCGCGAACCGGACCCGGACTTCGATGCCCTGAACCATGTGCGGCTGCACGCCCCGACCGCCGACTTCCACACGGTCGCGGGCCGGCCATGGGGCGTCCGCTGGAGCGTGGCCGGCCGCCGTGGGAAGCCCATGTGCTGCCCGGCGAGGACGGGGTCTCCTTCGCGGTGCTGTTCAAGTTCCACCACGCCCTGGCCGACGGCCTGCGGGCGCTGACTCTCGCCGCGGGCGTCATGGACCCGATGGACATGCCCGCACCCCGGCCCCGCCCCGCCGGCCCCGCGCGGCCTGCTGCCGGACGTGCGCGAGCTGCCGGGGATGGTGCGCGGCGCCCTGTCCGACGTGGGCCGGGCCCTGGACATCGGCACCTCCGTCGCCCGCTCCTCCCTCGACGTGCGCTCCACCCCCGCGCTCACCTGCGAGTCGAGCGGCACCCGCCGCACCGCCGGAGTGCTGCTCGACCTCGACGACGTGCACCGCGTCCGCAAGACCGTCGGCGGCACCGTCAACGACGTACTGATCGCCGTCGTCGCGGGCGCGCTGCGCCGCTGGCTCGACGAGCGCGGCGACGGCAGCGAGGACGTCGCGCCCCGCGCCCTGATCCCCGTCTCCAACCGCCGTCCGCGCACCGCGTACCCGCAGGGCAACCGGCTCTCCGGTTACCTGATACGGCTTCCGGTGCACGATCCGGACCCGCTGGCCCGCCTCGCCACGGTCCGTACCGCCATGGACCGCAACAAGGACGCCGGCCCCAACCGGGGCGCGGGCGCCGTCGCCCTGCTCGCCGACCACGTCCCGGCCCTCGCCCACCGGCTGGGCGGACCCCTGGTCGGACAGGCGGCCCGGCTCTGGTTCGACATCCTGGTGACCAGCGTGCCCCTGCCCAGCCTCGGCCTGAGGCTCGGCGGCAACCCGCTCACCGCCGTCTTCCCGTTCGCCCCGCTGGCCCCCGGCCACTCCGTGGCGGTGGCGGTCTCGACGTACCGGGGGAGCGTCCACTACGGGCTCGTCGCCGACGGCAGGGCCGTGCCGGACCTCGACCGGCTCGCGGCGGCCGTCTCGGAGGAGGTGCGCGATTTGATCACGGCCTGCCGGCCCTGAATAGCGCGGGTTTGGCGGTGCGGCCCGCCGCTGGCGTAAAATCCGCCGTTCGAAAGCGGGCGCGACCGGCGCGCCGCCACGGCAGAGCAGGGAAACGACAGCGGCGATGACGGTGACAGAGGACGGCCCGCAGGCCATGGACGAGGCGAGCGGGCTCTCGTACGGACCCGGCATCGACCCGGAGCGGCTGGCCGTCTGCCTCAGCGTGCTCGAGGAACTCGACAAGCTGGAGATCGACCACCCGGACGCCGTCGCCGTGCGCCGGGCCACCGCGGGCGTGTACCGCACGGTCAAGCAGCGCCGCCGCCAGGAGCGCCGGGCCGCCAAGACCGCCCACGACAAGGCGGTCACGGAGGCCACGGCGACCGGCTCCGCCCAGCGCATCGACGACGAGACCGAGGGCCTCCTGCCGTCGTCGGCCACCGAGGAGGGCAGGATCGCGGGGATACTCCAGCGCCCGCGCTCCTGCTACACCTGCAAGACCCGGTACGTGGAAGTCGACTACTTCTACCACCAGCTCTGTCCCGACTGCGCCCGGGTGAACCGCGCCAAGCGCGACGTCCGCGCCGACCTCACCGGCAAGCGCGCCCTGCTCACCGGCGGCCGGGCCAAGATCGGCATGTACATCGCGCTCAGGCTGCTGCGCGACGGCGCGCACACCACGATCACCACGCGCTTCCCGAAGGACGCCATCCGCCGCTTCAAGGCGATGGACGACTCGGCGGACTGGATCCACCGCCTGGAGGTCGTCGGCATCGACCTGCGCGACCCGGCCCAGGCCGTGGCCCTCGCGGAGCAGGTCGCCGAGGCGGGCCCGCTCGACATCCTCGTCAACAACGCGACCCAGACCGTACGCCGGCTGCCCTCCGCCTACGCCGCGCTGGTCGAGGGCGAGAGCGCCCCGCTGCCCGCCGGTGAGCTCCCCGCCCACCACGTCATCGGCGCCTTCAACTCCGGCGCGGTCGACGGCCTGGCCGCGCTGCCCCTCGGCGGCACCAGCGGTCTCGACGCCCAGCAGGTCGCCGACCTCGCCCTGGTCGCGGGCAACGCCAGCGTCGAACGGCACCTCGACGGCACGGCGATCGACGCGGGCGGGCTGGTCCCCGACGTCGTCGACAGCAACACCTGGGTGCAGACGATCGAGCAGATCTCCCCGGTGGAGCTGCTGGAGACTCAGCTGTGCAACTACACGGCGCCGTTCATCCTGATCAGCCGGCTCCGCCCGGTCATGGCCGAGGCCGCGAAGAAGGCGGCGAGCGGACGGGCGTACGTCGTGAACGTCTCGGCGATGGAGGGCGTCTTCGGCCGTGGCTACAAGGGTGCGGGACATCCGAACACGAACGCCGCCAAGGCCGCGATGAACATGGTGACGCGGACCAGTGCGCAGGAGATGTTCCAGACCGACGGGATCCTGATGACCTCGGTCGACACGGGGTGGATCACGGATGAGCGGCCTCACTACGACAAGCTGCGGCTCGCGGAGGCCGGATTCCACGCGCCGCTCGATCTGGTCGACGGTGCGGCCCGTGTGTACGACCCGATCGTGCGGGGTGAGGCGGGGGAGGATCTGTACGGGGTCTTTCTGAAGGACTACACGCCGGGGAAGTGGTAGGGGCTTCCCGGTTGGCGCCGGGTCGAGTGCGGCTTGTCGCGTCGGCTCCCGTCACCCACTCCGCCGCGTTGGGGGCGAGCCACAGAAGCTCGCCCGCGAGTTGCCGGGTCACGTGGAGGAGTGCTGCCTTGCTCGTGCCGTAGCCCGACGTCGGGGCGGACGTCGAGGCGGCCGGACTCGAGAAGGGCCGGCTTCGTCAGGCGCCGGGGACGGCCGGGGCCGGCGACGCTGCCGTTGAGCCCGATGCCGCCCGGTTCCCGGGCGGTGCGCCGTACCGCGGGGCGTCGCGCGCGGTGACGCACAGTCCGTCAGTCGACGGCCCCGAGGCGGCGGGAGTTGCGGGCCGCGAGCAGTTCCAGCACCGTGCGCCAGTCCTCCAGGACCCCGGCGTCGAAGCCGGCCGTACGGCCCTCCTCGGTCGCCTGGCGCAGGGCGAGGAGGGCCTCGTCGGCCGCGGCGTCCGGGCAGGGGCAGTGGCGTACGAGGTGGGAAACCCGCTCGCCGAGCAGGGCACGCACCACGTCGGCCGCGTGGTCCGCGCGCCCGGCCGGGTCGCCGGGCCACAACAGCACGCCTACGGGCTGCACCAGACCCGCCACTTGCAGTTCCTTGTCGGCCGGACGGCCCCGTCGCAGCAGCGCGGCGGTCCGCAGCGCGTGATCGTGCAGGTCGACCGGCGGGCGGTCGATGTCCGGGGTGACCCTGGTGCCCCGGCAGGCGTACAGCAGATCCATCAGCTCCTCGACGCTGCGCAGCTCCATGCGTCAGTCCTCCTGCGAGACAGCCGTTGCCGTACGGCAGCAGATCATGGGGAGCTTTCGACTCGGCCAACGGCACTTGAACTGCGCAACCGTCTGGAAACCGCCGGTGCGGGCTTACATCGTTCGGGTGATCCGCAAAACGTCCTTCCGCTGCTAAATCGGTGCGTAAACCCGAGTTGAACACGGGATGACGCGCGATCGTTACCGCTTGTTTTCAGCCCCATCGAGCGGGGGGTCGCTCATTTGGTTAGTCTGAGGCGGACGGGCAGCAGGACGGGACCCACACCCACGGTCCGTCATGGGACAAGCCGGTACACCACGGCCTGCGCTCCCGCGAGTTACCGGCGCCACCGCGTCCGAACTGCATTTGGCATCAGACCCGAGCGGGCGTCCGGCGCAGAGCAGGACCGGCGCGCACGTCCCGAGGGTGACCGACACATAAGGAGTGCGCGGTGACACCGGAGAAGACGAATCGCGAGCAACGCCCCAAGGAACGCACCGAGCGTAAGGGCCACCGGTCCGACGAGCTCGGCAGCCTCGACGTGTGGGCCCGTTCGGCCCCGATCCGCCTCGCGGGCTACGAGGAGGACCTCGCCGAGCCCCACATCCTGCCCAGCGTCGACTGACGGGGCGTCGACCCCTCCGCGTTCGCCGAGCGCATGGGCGTGCCAGACTCGCGCCCATGCTGATCAGGGAAGCAACGGCTGACGACTGGCCGCGCATCTGGCCGTTCTGGCACCGCATCGTCGCCGCGGGCGAGACCTACGCATGGGACCCGGGCACCTCCGAGGACGAGGCCCGGGTCCTGTGGATGGATCCGGCGAAACGCGTCTACGTCGTCGAGGACGACAGCGGCAGCATCGTGGCCTCCGCCTACCTCACCCCCAACTACGGCGGCGCCGCCGCCCGCATCGCCAACGCCGGGTTCATGGTCGACCCGGACCAGGGCGGCCGGGGCTACGGCCGTGCCCTCGCCGAACATCTCCTGACCGAGGCCAGGGCAGCCGGCTACCGCGGCATGGTGTTCAACGCCGTCGTCGAGACCAACCCGGCCGTGAAGCTGTGGACCTCCCTCGGCTTCACGATCCTCGGTACGGTGCCCGACGCGTTCGAGCACCCCCGGCACGGCCTCGTGGGACTGCACATCATGTACCGGGCGCTCTAGAGCATCAGGACATCGGTGCATGGCCGGCACCACTGTGTGGTCGGAAGGACCGTCCCCCGGACGGCCGTCAGGGACGCACGTACGGCCGCGTCATGATCTCCATGTTGTGGCCGTCCGGGTCGGCGAAGTACGCGCCGCGGCCCCCGAAGAGGTCGTTGACCCGGCCGGGCTCGGTGTGGCTCGGGTCGGCGTGGTAGGTGACCCCCAGCGCCTCCAGCCGGGCGATCATGGTGTCGAACTGCTCCTCGGGCACGAGGAACGCGTAGTGCTGCGACTGGATCGGCTCGTCGGTCTTCTCGTAGTAGTCGAGGGTCACGCCGTTGCCCAGGTCGACGGGCAGGAACGGCCCGAAGGGGGCGCCGACCTTCAGGCCCAGGACTGCCGCCAGGAACTCCGCCGACAGCTGGCGGTGCGAGGCGAAGACGACGGTGTGGTCGAGGTGGGCGACGGTGGCCGGCAGTTCGGGTGCGTGCTGTGCGTGGGACATGGGTGTGAATGGTCTCCGGGTCTCGGGATCCGTGGTGAAGCGCCGCAGCGGGCGCGAGGGGATGAGGAAACACGGAGACGGGAGGCGGGGCTCGTGCCCTCTCCGGCTCTCGGGCGGGCCCCGGCGGGGTCACCCCCGCCGCGCTCACGCAGAGGCCGGGCGCCTCACTCGTGCATGGCCTACGGCCGACCCGGCAGTCACCCGGCCGACTCTAGTTCATCGGCGCCGTACGCCGCCACGGGTTACGTTCCTGCAACTGCTGGGCCAGTCCCATGAGTTGGTACTCCGTGCCGGGGCGGCCCACCAGCTGCACGGCACACGGGGCGCCAGAGGGGAGGGTTCCGCAGGGGACCGACATGGCGGGCCAGCCGGTCAGGTTCCACGGGGGCGTCAGGGGCGAGTAGTTGGTGTTGGCCAGGACGTTGCTCAGCCAGCCCCGCTCGTGCCAGGGCGCGGCCTTCGGGGAGCGGCGGGCGAGCGCGGGCGTGAGCAGCACGTCGTACTCGGCGAAGAACGGCTCCAGCCGCCGGCGCAGCTGCTCCCGGGCCGCCCCGGAGCGCACCCGGCCCATGAAGGGCCGGCCGAGTCTCGCGTGGACCCGGGTGCGCCGGGTCAGCAGACGCGGGTCCAGATGCTGGGCGTCCGCGGCGGTGCCCGCCGTCCAGTGGGCCAGTGCGGTCGTGGCGAGCGACATCGGGTAGGGCGGATCGGCGCGCCTGACCTGGTGGCCCGCCTTCATCAGCACCCCGGCCGCCTCCCGCGCGGCCGTCGTGTACGGCCGGCTGATGGTGACGCCGGCCAGCGGACTGCGCAGCGACACGGCGATCCTGAAGGGGCCGGGCTCGGAGCGGAGGGCGGGTTCGTCGCCCGCGAGCACCGAGAGCATCAGGCGGGCGTCCTCGACGGTCGTGGCGAGCGGTCCGTTCTCCGACAATCCGAACCAGCCGCTGTCCCCGGCACCCGTCGGGACCACTCCGCGGCCCGGCTTGATGGTGACGAGGCCGCAGTTGGCGGCCGGTATGCGCAGGGAACCCATGCCGTCGTTGCCGAGGGCGATCGGCACCATCCCGGCGGCGACCGCGGCGGCACTGCCGCCCGACGAGCCACCTGCCGAGCGCGTCGAGTCCCAGGGGTTGCGGGCGGTGCCCAGCACGCCGTCCGTCGTGCCGAAGACACACAGTTCGGGCACGTTCGTCAGCCCCACGACCACTGCGCCGGCCGCCCGCAGCCGGGCCACCGTCACATGGTCCCGATCGGCCGGGGTGTCCGGTGTCGCGGCCGAGCCGACACGGGTGGACTCGCCGCGCACGGCGAGGTTGTCCTTGACGGCCACGGGCACCCCGGCCAGCGGCAGACGGTCGAAGTCGCCGCGTGCGGCCACCTCGTCGGCCTCGGCCGGCGCCGCCTCGGCGCGCACCGTGCGGAAGGCTCCGACGCGGCCGTCGAGCCGCTCGATCCGCGCGAGGTGCTCGGCGACCACCTCGCGTGGGGTGACCCGCTTCTCGCGTACGGCGGCGGATATCTCGGCGGCGGTGCGGCCGGCCCAGGTGGTCACAGAGGCTCCTCGGTGTGGAGGGACGGACTACTGGCGAGTACGTAGGAGAACTGTGCACCGGCCGGGGGCGCACGTCGAGGCCGGGTGACGTGATTCCGTGGCGCGGCGGCTGCGCCACTGGGGCCGACGAGATCCGGGCAGTGTAAGAACTGGTCCCAAGCATGGCTCCACCGACGCTCTGGCATGCCTGGGCGACCGGTCGTGGGCTCCCGGTTCCTGGATCCGCCCCTGGTGTGCTGTCCGGGGACGTTGGTGACGCTTCGAGTGGTGACGTCCCGGCTGCGGCGTGGATGGCGGGTGGCGCGGGGTGGTGGGAGACGCACGTCACATTCCTCGATGTCACATCGGGCCGAGCCACCGACTCATAGGGGCGTAAGCAATCGACAACGACAGAGGAGCTCACCATGAACGCGCGTCTGGACGTCTTCGCCATCCCGAGCGCCGGCAAGGTCATCAAGCAGTTCATGTCCCTGGGCCGGCTGGTCGTGGACTCACCGCTGCCGGCCGCCACCCGGGAGCTGGTCTCGCTCCGGGTGAGCCAGATCAACGGCTGCGCGGTCTGCATCGACATGCACACCAAGGAGGCCGCGGCGGCGGGTGAGACTTCCGTACGCATCAACCTGGTCGCCGCCTGGCGGGAGGCCACGGTCTACACCGAGGCCGAGCGCGCCGCACTCGAGCTGGCCGAGCAGGGGACCCGTATCGCGGACGGAGCCGGCGGGGTGTCCGACGAGGTGTGGGAGCGGGCCGCCAAGCACTACGACGAGGACCAGCTCGTCGCCCTGGTGACCCTGATCGCCTTCATGAACACGGCGAACCGGCTGAACGTCATCCTTCAGCAGCCGGCGGGCGACTACCAGCCCGGTCAGTTCGTGTAGCGGTAGCGCTGGTCGGACGACGGGCCGTGGGCCCGGGGGGACGAAGCCCCGGGCCTACGGCACGAGCTGTGCCCGGAGCCACTCCTCCACCTCGCCCACGTGCGCGGCCGCCGCCGCGCGGGCCGCCTCCGGGTCGTGGGCAACCAGGGCGCGGTGGATCGCGGCGTGTTCGCGGCGGGTGCGGGCGAAGGCGCCCTCCTCCTGGTAGCCGCGCCAGACACGGGCGCGGAACGTCCGCGACGACAGGCCCTCCAGGATCGCGGCCATGGTCTCGTTGCCCGCGGCCGCCGCGATCTCACGGTGGAAAGCCAGGTCGTGGGCGAGGATCTCCTCCGGATCGTCCGTGGCGTTCATCGCCGCCAGGTGCTTCTCGACCTCGGCCAGCTGGTCCGCGGTGATCCGGGCGGCGGCCAGCGCGGTCGCCGTCGACTCCAGGATCCGCCGGATCTCCAGCAGTTCCACCAGACGCGGGCCGCGCGACAGGTCCGCCACGACGCCGAAGGTCTCCAGCAGGTCGCCGGCCTCCAGCTGCGTCACGTAGATGCCCGACCCGTGCCGGGCCTCCAGCACGCCCAGCACCGTGAGCGCGCGGATCGCCTCCCGCATCGAACTGCGGGAGATGCCGAGCTGGGCGGCCAGATCGCGTTCGGTCGGCAGTCGCTGGCCCGGCTCCAGCAGGCCCTCGCCGATCATCGCCTTGATCCGCTCGATGGCGCGCTGCGTCACGGTGCCCTTCTGCGGAGCTGTCTCGTCGTCCACGCCATTCCTCCGATCACCGGCTGCGGCGCAGTCTAATCGGCGATGTGGTCGGACCACTACGCGCAAGAAGCGCGAAAAAATGGCGTTGCGGGGTGTTCTGGTGCGGGAGTGGTCTGATAAGTATGCGGGCATCTTCTGGAACACCGGTCGATGGGAGCGCCCTCGGATGCCCGGAAGCACCGTGCGCAAGCGGAACAGATCCCGGATCGCCGGTGCGGTGACCCTGGCCGTCGGCGCCTGTCTCGTGCTCGCCGCGTGCGTCACCACGGGCCGCGCCCAGGACTGACCCGCCCGCCTCCGCAACCGACCCGAAAGGCCCTCTGTGTCCTCGACGCCCGCCCGCATCATCGCGGTCGACACCCACGACATCCGCTTCCCCACCTCGCGCGAGCTCGACGGCTCCGACGCGATGAACCCGGACCCCGACTACTCGGCGGCCTACGTCGTCGTGCGCACGGACGCGGCCGACGGGCACGAGGGGCACGGATTCGCCTTCACCATCGGGCGGGGCAACGAGGTGCAGGTCGCCGCGATCGACGCGCTGCGCGGACACCTGACCGGCCGCTCCGTCGACGACCTGTGCGCCGACCCGTCCACCCTGAACCGCGACCTGATCGGCGACAGCCAATTGCGCTGGCTCGGCCCCGAGAAGGGCGTGATGCACATGGCGATCGGCGCGGTCGTCAACGCCGTGTGGGACCTGGCCGCCAAGCGCGCCGGGCTGCCCCTGTGGCGGCTGCTCGCCCAGGCCGAGCCCGAATGGCTGGTCCGACAAGTCGACTTCCGCTACCTCACCGACGCCCTCACCCCCGAGGAGGCCCTGACCCTCCTGCGCAGGGGCAGACAGGGCGCAGAGGAACGCACGGCCCGGCTGCTGGAGCGCGGCTACCCGGCCTACACCACCTCGCCCGGCTGGCTCGGCTACGACGACGAGAAACTCACGCGGCTCGCGGACCGGGCCGTCGCCGACGGCTTCCGGCAGATCAAGCTCAAGGTCGGCGCCGACCTCGACGACGACATCCGCCGCTGCCGCGTGGCCCGTTCGGTCATCGGCCCGGACGTCCGTATGGCCGTCGACGCCAACCAGCGCTGGGACGTCGACGAGGCGATCCGCTGGACCAAGGCCCTGGCCGAGTTCGGTCCGTACTGGATCGAGGAGCCCACCAGCCCCGACGACATCCTCGGCCACGCGGCGATCCGCCGGGCCGTCGCCCCCGTGAAGGTCGCCACCGGCGAGCACGTGCACAACCGGATCGTCTTCAAACAGCTCCTCCAGGCCGGCGCGCTGGACGTCGTCCAGATCGACGCGGCCCGGGTCGGCGGCGTCCCCGAGAACCTCGCGATCCTGCTGCTCTCGGCCAAGTTCGGCGTCCCGGTCTGCCCGCACGCGGGCGGCGTCGGCCTGTGCGAACTGGTCCAGCACCTGTCGATGTTCGACTACGTGGCCCTCACCGGAACCACCGAGGACCGCGTCATCGAATACGTCGACCACCTGCACGACCACTTCCTCGACCCGGTGGTCATCCGCGAAGGTCATTACACGGCACCCACCGCGCCGGGCTTCTCGGCCGCCATGCGGCCCGAGTCGCTGGCGCGGTACACCTACCCGGGCGGCGAGTTCTGGGCCGCCGACCTCGACAAACAGAAGAAAGGTCGGGCTGCATGAGCGACTTCGAGGGCATCAGGGCCCTGGTGACGGGCGGCGCCTCCGGCATCGGCCGGGCCGCCGCGGAACTCCTGGCCGACCGCGGCGCCCAGGTCGCCGTCCTCGATCTGGACCCATCGTCGGTCGACAAGCCGCTGCTGGCCTACCGCGCGGACGTCACCGACGACGCGTCCGTGCGCGAGGCCGTGGCGGCCGCGGTCGCCGACCTCGACGGGCTGGACGTCCTGGTCAACAACGCGGGCATCGGCGCCCAGGGCACCGTGGAGGACAACTCCGACGACGACTGGCACCGCGTCTACGACGTCAACGTCGTCGGCATGGTCCGCACCGCCCGCGCCTGCCTGCCCCACCTGCGCGCCTCCGCGCACGCGGCGATCGTCAACACCTGCTCCATCGCCGCCACCGCGGGCCTGCCGCAACGCGCCCTGTACAGCGCCACCAAGGGCGCCGTGTACGCGCTGACCCTCGCCATGGCAGCCGACCACGTCCGCGAGGGCATCCGCGTCAACTGCGTCAACCCGGGCACGGTCGACACACCGTGGGTCGGCCGCCTTCTCGACGCGGCACCCGACCCGGCCGCCGAACGCGCCGCCCTGGAGGCCCGCCAGCCCACCGGCCGCCTGGTCGGCGCCGGCGAGGTCGCGGGCGCCATCGCCTACCTGGCGAGCCCCCTGTCCGGCGCCACCACGGGCACCTCGCTCGCCGTCGATGGCGGCATGCAGGGCCTGCGGCTGCGCCCGGTGACCCGGTGAACCGGCTCGGCGGCAGTGGCGTCGAGGTCAGCGCCCTGTCCTTCGGCGCGGCCGCGATCGGCAACCTGTACACCGAGGTCGGCGAGGAGCAGGCCCACGAGGCCGTGGAGGCCGCCTGGCAGCGGGGCATCCGCTACTTCGACACCGCCCCGCACTACGGCCTCGGCCTGTCCGAACGCCGCCTCGGCGCCGCCCTGCGCGGCCACCCCCGCGACCGGTACACCGTCTCCACCAAGGTGGGCCGCCGCCTGGAGCCCACCGACGGCACCGGCGACGACCTGGCGGGCGGCTTCGCCGTGCCGGCCGCCCATCGCCGCGTCTGGGACTTCAGCGCCGACGGCGTCCGCCGCACCCTGGAGGCCAGTCTGGAACGCCTCGGCCTCGACCGGGTCGACATCGTCTACCTCCACGACCCGGACGAGCACGCAGAGTGGGCCTTCCGCGAGGGCTACCCGGCGCTGGAGAAGTGCCGCTCGGAGGGCGTGGTCGGGGCGATAGGCGCCGGGATGAACCAGGCGGAGATGCTCACCCGCTTCGTCCGCGACACCGACGTCGACGTGGTGCTGTGCGCAGGCCGCTACACCCTGCTGGACCAGAGCGCCCTCACCGGCCTGCTGCCCGCCGCCCAGGAACGCGGCACGTCCGTCGTCATCGGCGGCGCCTTCAACTCCGGCCTGCTGGCGAACCCGCAGCCGGGCGCGAGGTACAACTACACCGTCGCACCCTCCGACCTGGTCCAGCGGGCGCTGCGTCTGAAGTCCGTCGCCCACCGCCACGGCACCACGCTGCGCGCCGCCGCCCTGGCTTTCTGCGCCGCCCACCCGGCCGTCGCGAGCGTCCTCGTCGGAGCCCGCTCGGCACACGAAGTCCGCGACTGCGCCCACCAGTTCGCCGCCCGCGTGCCCGCCGCCTTCTGGCAGGAGCTGCGCGCCAAGGGCCTGCTGCCCGCCGACGCCCCCGTGCCCGGCGAGGAACCGTCCGAGGCGCCGGCGAAGGAGCCGTCATGAGAATCGCCCTGCACACCAAGGTCCGCGCCGACCGCATCGCCGACTACGAGGCCGTCCACCGGGAGGTGCCCGGGGAACTCACCGACGCCATCCGCGCGGCCGGTGCCACCTCCTGGACGATCTGGCGCAGCGGCACCGACCTGTTCCACGTCCTGGAGTGCGAGGACTACGCCCGCCTCCTCGCCGAGTTGGAGAAACTGCCGGTCAACGTCGCCTGGCAGGCCCGCATGGCCGAACTGCTGGACGTCGTGCACGACTACTCCGGCGAGGGCGCGGACGCCGGCCTGCCCGTCGTCTGGGAGCTGCCGTCATGACCGTGGTCGACGCCCACCACCACGTCTGGGACCTGTCCGTGCGGGACCAGGACTGGATCGCCGAAGGCAGCCCGATCCGGCGCGATTTCACGGTGGAGGATCTCGTGGTCGAGGCTCGCGCGGCGGGCGTCGACCGCACCGTCCTCGTCCAGACCGTCACCGTACCCGAGGAGACCCCGGAGTTCCTGGCCCTGGCCGCAGGGCACGAGCTGATCGCCGGGATCGTCGGCTGGACCGACCTCACCCGCCCCGACGTGGCCGACGAGCTGGCCCGGCTGCGGGAACTGCCCGGCGGGCGGTACCTCAAGGGCATCCGGCACCAGGTCCAGGGCGAGCCGGATCCCGAGTGGCTGCTGCGTCCGGACGTACGCCGCGGCCTGACCGCCGTGGCCGACGCGGGGCTGGTCTACGACCTGGTCGTACTGCCCCACCAGCTCCCGGCCTGCACCGAAGCGGCCGCCGGTCTGCCCCAACTCACCTTCGTCCTCGACCATTCGGGCAAGCCGCCCATCGCCTCCGGGGCCCTCGAACCCTGGGCGTCCGACCTCCGCGCCCTCGCCGCGCAGCCCAACACCGTCTGCAAGGTCTCCGGCATGGTCACCGAAGCCGACCTCGCGTCCTGGACGATCGACGACCTGCGCCCGTACGCCGGCACGGTGCTGGAGGCCTTCGGCCCGGACCGCCTGATGTTCGGCTCGGACTGGCCGGTGTGCACCCTCGCGGCGACCTACGGCGACGTGCTCGACGCGGCACGCCGGCTGACCGGCCCGACGGAGCACGCCCGAATCTTCGGGGCCACCGCCACCCGCGTCTACGACCTCTGAACGGTCTCCGCCAGCCGCGTCGGCGGCAGGTACTCCCGTACGTACGTCCGCTCCCAGCACGCGCCCGTCTCAATCAGCTCGCGCCACGTCGTGTAGCGGTAGCGGAACAGGCGGGCGCGCACGTACCGCGGGGGCTCGTCCGGCGGGAACGGCGAGCGGCGCAGCAGCTTCAGCGTGTCGCGGTCGTTCTCCAGCAGCCGCTCCACCAGCGCGCCGAACCAGGACCCGGCGTAGGCGGGGGAGAGCGCCGCGAACCACATCAGCCAGTCGAGCCGCAGGTGGTACGGCGCGAACTGGCGCGGCCAGTGCCGGGGGTCACCGGGCTTGCCCTTGAACTCGTACTCCCGCCAGTCCGAGTCCTCACGCGGTACGTCGTCGGCCGTGCCCTCGACGACCACCTCGTAGCGGACCCGGCTGACGCTGCCGAACGCGCCGTAGGTGTTGACCAGATGGAGCGGGTCGAAGGAGCGGTTCATCACCTGGCGGCGGGAGATCATGTTGCGGACCGGGTGGTAGCTGAGCCCCACCAGCAGCGCGGCGACCGCGAGGACCACGACCACGTACCAGAGCGGCGCGTCGGGCACCGACGGCGGATCGCTCGGGAACCGCACCGCCGACAGGGCCAGCACGATGGTGATCCAGTTCAGCCAGGCGAAGTTGCCCGACAGCACCAGCCACAGCTGGGTGACGATCATCAGTGCGGCGGCGGCCGTCGCGACCGGCTGCGGGGCGAACAGCAGGAACGGCACCACGAGTTGGGTGACGTGGTTCGCGGCCACCTCGACCCGGTGCAGGGGCCTGGGCAGATGGTGGAAGAACCAGCTCAGCGGGCCGGGCATCGGCTGCGTCTCGTGATGGTGGTCCAGGCACGTCAGCTTCCGCCAGCACTCGTCGCCCCGCATCTTGATCAGCCCCGCGCCGAACTCCACACGGAACAGGATCCACCGCAGCAGGAACAGCACGACGACGGGCGGCGCCACCTCGTCGTTGCCGAGGAACACGGCGAGGAAGCCGACCTCCAGCAGCAGCGACTCCCAGCCGAACGAGTACCAGGTCTGCCCGACGTTGACGATCGACAGGTACAGCACCCACGGCACCAGCCACAGCAGCATGCCGCCCCACAGGGGCAGCAGCGAGTCCAGCCCGGCCAGCAGCGCCGCCGACACCGCGCAGCCCGCCCGCGCGCAGACGGAGAAGAAGCGGTCCGAGTAGTGCAGCTGGAACAGGCTCGGCGCCCGCTTGAACGGCACCCTCTCGACGAACCCCGGCACCGGCAGCATGCCGCGCTGCCCGATCAGCGGGCGGAACTGCAACGCCGCCGTCAGGAACGCGACCAGGTACACGGCGGCCAGCGCCCGCTGGAAGACCAGCCGGCTCAGCCAGTAGTCGGACGCGGTGAACCAGTCCACGGCCGTGCGCTCCTCCCAGTGCGTCGCCGGATCCTGGTGTCACGCTCCGTGTACCACCGCTCCGGTTGCGTAACCCGAGTGAGTGAAGCAAACAATAGTGACTAATTACCTCATATGTGACGAAGCGAGCTGGAGGGTGAGGTGCGGACACCGACCGGGACCTTCGTCACGGCCTGCGCGCTCTCCGCGGTGCTCTTCCTCTCGGGCTGCGGTGGCGACGGCGACGGCGAGGGCGACGCCGCGGGCGCCGGCGGGACACTCTTCCTCCAATCGGCCGCGGCCCAGGGGCCGAACCCCTTCACGGACTCCACGGCCACCACGACGCCTACCCCGTCCCCCACCCCCCGAACGCCGGAGACGGCCCGCCCGGGAGGCGCCGTCCCGGTCTCCGCCGCACTGAGCGGCCTGCGCTCGCTCTCCGGCGGGGCGCCCGGCCTGTACGGCGGCATCGAGCGGACCGGCAGCTGCGACGTCGCCCGGCAGATCGGCCACCTCACCCGCGACCGGGCCAGGACGCGCGCCTTCGCCCGGGTCACGGGCGTCTCCGCGGTTTCCGTCCCGGACCATCTGCGCGGACTGACCCCGGTCGTGCTGCGCGCGGACACCCGCGTCACCAACCACGGCTTCCGGGCCGGCCGGGCCGTCGGCTACCAGGCCGTACTCCAGGCGGGCACCGCGGTCCTGGTCGACGACCGGGGCGTGCCGCGCGTCCGGTGCGCCTGCGGCAACCCGCTCCGCCCGCCGGTGGCGATGCGCGGCACGCCGGCCGTCAAGGGCACCCCTTGGCCCGGCTACCGGCCCGGCCAGGTCATCGTCGTGGCCCCCGCCCCGCAGGCCATCGCCGGCTTCACGATCGTCGACGTCACCACCCGCACCTGGATCGAACGGCGCACCGGCCACGACGTACGCCGCGACCGGGCCCTGCCGCCACCGGTCTGGGCGACGGACCCGTCGGCACCGGCGTCGGTGCCGTCCGAGCCGCCGCCCCTCGCCCCGCGCGAGCCCGCCGTCTCCCCGGACCTGGACAGCGCCTCCCCCTGGGACGTGAGCTCCCCGAGTGACATGAGCCCCCCCGGCCGCCGTCACGGACACCCCACCGGCCGACGACACCGGCCCGCTGCCCGGCGAACCGTCCCCCGAAGACCCCGGCGGCCTCGACGAGGCCGGCCCCGACACCGTGCCGGACAGCCCCGATCCGCCCGACGGAGCCGGGCTGATTCCCGACGATCCGGCCGCCGACAGCATCCTCGGCAGCCCCACGGACGTCTTCGGTAACTGAGGGCCGGTCCGGCGGAGCGGCCCGTAAACTCAGCACACATCCGGTCGAAGAGTCGGACGAATCCTGGCAAGGTGGGCCCATGGCTGATCGGGGAGCGAGCGCCCTGTCACTCCCGGACGACTGGCCCGCCCATCCGGACGCGATCCTCGCGCTCAACCGGATGGGCACCTTCGACTGGGATCTGGACACCGGCCTGATGCAGATGGACGCCCAGGCCCACGAGATCTTCGACGTGCGCCCCGACGAGTACGACGACCACCCCGAGACCCTCTCCCAGCGCGTCCCGCCCGGCGAGGCCCGGCGCCTGGACACCGCGGTCACCCAGGCCCTCAAGGACGGCAGCGAGAACTACGGCGCCTACTTCCGCATCCGGTGCCGCGACGGCTCCATGCGCTGGACCCACACCCAGGGCTACATCCGGCGCGACGACACCGGACGGCCCCGCCGCATCATCGGCATCGTCCGGGACGCCACCCGGGAACTCGCCGAGAGCGAGGCCCGCAGCGACCAGGCCGCCCAGGACGAGGCCCGCCGCCGGCAGACCAGCGTCGTCGAACTCACCACGGCCGCCCTCGCCCACGCCCGCACCGTCCAGGACGTCATCGACGTCCTCAAGGACACCCACGGCCTCACCCACCTGGGCGCCACCAGCCTCGTCATGGGCCTGGTCAAGGCCGGCCGTATCCGCCTGGTGGCCGAGGGACCCTCGGACAGCTTCGTGCCCGGCACCCGCATCACGCGGATCGACGAGCCCTACCCGATGAGCGAGGCCGTACGGACCCTCGCCCCCTGCTTCATCGAGTCGCCGGAGGAGTTCGCCGAGCGCTACCCGATCCTCTGGCCGCACATCACCGGCCTGAACATCACGTCGGCCGCCTATCTGCCGCTCATCGTCCAGGCACGGCCGATCGGCGCGATGGGCCTGCTCTACAGCGACCGGCGCGGCTTCACCCCCGAGGAGCGCAACATCCTCGTCGCCCTCGGCAGCAGCATCGCGCAGAGCCTCCAGCGGGCCATGTTCTACGAGCAGGAGATGGACCTCGCGCAGGGCCTCCAGCAGGCCATGCTGCCCCGGACCATCCCGAGCGTGCCCGGCGCCGACATCGCCGTCCGCTACCGCGCCGCCACCATCGGGGGCTCCGTCGGGCGCGACATCGGCGGCGACTGGTACGACCTGATCCCGCTGCCCGGCGGCCGGGTCGGCGCCGTCATCGGTGACGTCCAGGGCCACGACACGCACGCGGCGGCCGTGATGGGCCAGTTGCGCATCGTGCTGCGCGCCTACGCCGCCGAGGGGCACACCCCGGCGACCGTGATGGCCCGCGCCTCCGTCTTCCTGCACGAACTCGACACCGACCGCTCCGCGACGTGCCTCTACGCGGAGGCCGACCTGTCCACCGGCGTGCTCCAGATGGTCCGGGCCGGCCACATCGATCCGCTCGTGCGGCGCACCGACGGCTCCTGCCGCCGCGTCACCGTCCCGGGCGGGCTGCCGCTCGGCCTGTCCGCCGAGTTCGGCCGCCTCGAATACCCGGTGGGCACCGTGGAGCTGGACCCGGGCGAGACGCTGCTGCTGTGCACCGATGGCCTGGTGGAGCAGCCCGGCGCCGACCTCGACGACGGCATGCGCACCCTCACCGCGCTCGTCGAGACCGGCCCCGACGACGTACGGGACCTCGCCGACCGGCTCATCGACGTGGCCGCCGAGCGCGGCGGCGACGACGACGTGGCGCTGCTCCTGCTGCGCCGGCGCGGCCCGGAAGGCCCGCAGTCCGGCCGTCTGCTCCAGCGGCACGTCGCCCCCGGCGATCCGGCGGCCCTGGCCGATGCCCGGCACATGATCCGCACCGCGGCCGGGGTCTGGGGAGCCCGGGACCGCGCCGACGAGATCGAACTGGTCGCCGACGAGCTGATCACCAACGCCCTGATGCACACCGAGGGCTCCGCCATCGTCACCCTGCGGGCCCTCACCGGCGCCGAGCACCGGCTGCGCGTCGAGGTCGAGGACTCCTCCAGCGCCCTGCCGCGCCGCCGCGAGGCGGGCGAGTCGGGCGTCTCCGGGCGGGGCCTGCTGCTGGTCGAGCTGCTCACCGACGTGTGGGGCGTGGAGGCGCGCGGCGGCGGCAAGGCCGTGTGGTGCGAGTTCGTGGTGCCCGACCCCGACTGATCCCACGTGGCACTCTGGACCTATGCCGGAACTCCCCGAGGTCGAGGCGCTCAAGGACTTCCTCACCGAGCACCTCGTCGGCCACGAGATCGTACGGGTGCTGCCCGTCGCGATCAGCGTCCTGAAGACGTACGACCCGCCCCTGTCCGCGCTGGAGGGCCACGAGGTCGCCGCCGTACGCCGGTACGGCAAGTTCCTCGACGTCGGGACCGCGGACGGCCCGCACTTCGTGACGCACCTGGCCCGCGCCGGCTGGCTGCACTGGAAGGACCGCCTCCCCGACGGCCCGCCCCGCCCCGGCAAGGGTCCCCTCGCGCTGCGTGTGGCCCTGGAGACCGGCGCCGGGTTCGACCTGACCGAGGCCGGCACCCAGAAGCGGCTCGCCGTCTACGTCGTGGGGGACCCGCGGGAGGTCCAGGGCATCGCCCGGCTCGGCCCGGACCCGCTGGCCGACGACTTCGACGAGCGGCGCTTCACGGAACTGCTGGCCGGTGAACGGCGCCAGCTCAAGGGCGCGTTGCGCGACCAGAGCCTGATCGCGGGCGTGGGCAACGCCTACAGTGACGAGATCCTGCACGCGGCGAAGATGTCGCCCTTCAAGCTGGCCGCGTCCCTGAGCGAGGCGGAGACCGAACGGCTGTACGCGGCCCTGCGCGACACGCTCACCGAGGCGGTCGAGCGCTCCCGGGGCGTGGCGGCCGGCCGGCTGAAGGCCGAGAAGAAGAGCGGCCTGCGCGTGCACGGCCGCACCGGCGAGCCCTGCCCGGTGTGCGGTGACACCATCCGCGAGGTGTCCTTCAGCGACTCCTCGCTCCAGTACTGCCCGACCTGCCAGACGGGCGGCAAACCGCTGGCGGACCGCAGGCTGTCCCGGCTGCTGAAGTGACCCGTGCCGGCCCTCAGCGGGGCGGGCGCGACCACTCGAACATGAGGATGGTCGCGTCGTCCCGCAGCCGGCTGCGGGACGAGTCGAGGATGGAGTGGATGAGGCGCCGCAGCGTCTCGGGCGCCAGCTCGCCCGCGGCCGACGCCCGGATGATGTAGTCGGCGAACTGCTCCAGTCCGAACTCCGTGCCGTCGGACCCCCTGGCCTCGGTGACCCCGTCGGTGTACATCAGTACCCGGTCGCCCGGCTGAAGCGCGATCTCGTGCGTCTGCCGCTGCCGCCCGGCGAGCAGCGAGGGCAGCCCCATCGGCGGATCCGGCTCGCGCCGCATGGCGTCGACGAGCAGCCGCTGATCGCGAATGAGCAGCGGGGTGGGATGCCCGCAGTTGCTCCACCGCAGCAACCCTGAGGCCAGGTCCAGCTGGGCCAGGACACCCGTGCAGAACTGGTCGGGCAGCCAGCGCGCCAGCGCGTCGTCGACGCACTCCACGAGCTCGGGCAGGTCCGCCCCGGTCCGCCGGGCGTTGCGGCAGGCGGCCAGCGACACGGCCGTGGTCAGCCCGGAGGCCAGGTCGTGTCCCATGGCGTCGAGGACCGTGGCGTGCAGGGTCGTCTCCGTTAGGGAGTGGTCGAAGGCGTCGCCGCCGATCTCGTAGGCCGGCTCCAGCACGGCCGTGGACACGACGTGCGCGGTGCCGATCGTGCGGGGCGGCAGGAAGGCCCGCAGCATCTCGGCGGGCAGGCGCATCGGGTTCGTGCGCGTCCGCCGGACGAAGGAGTCCTGGTACGCCCGGGTGGACGTGATCATCATGGCGAGCAGCGTGGCGAGGGCCCTGCCGCGGCGCAGGACGGCCGGCGTCAGCGAGGGCGCGTGCACGGCGAGGACGCCGAGGCGTTCCGCTCCGTCCACGAGGGGGACCCAGACCGTCATGCCGCCCGACTCGGACTCCTCCACGCGCAGGGACTGGGTGCGGTAGGTCCAGCCGGCGAGCGAGTCGTCGACGAGCAGGGGCGGGGCGACGTCCGAGAGCGGGACGAGCCGGCGCTGCTGGATGTCGACGAGATGGACCACGGAGTGCTGGAGCCCCAGGGCCTTGGTGCAGCGGGCCGCCGCGGTGGTCAGGTCCAGCGTCGCGTTCTCCGGATCGGCGAGGAACTCCTCCAGGCGACCGTCGCCGCTCTCTGCCGTCGCCACCTCGTCTCCCCTCGCCGGGACCGCGGGCAACCGGGGCGTCCCGCGTGCGTTCGTCCAGCAGTCTCACACCGGGGCGCGGGGAGCGCCCGGCGACAGGGGCGGACGGATGGTCAGCGCGGCTGGAGTCTGACCAGGACCTCCCCGGCTGTCGAGCGGATCTCGTAGCGGGCGATCTCCGCCGGATGCATGGACGAGCTGGCCATCATCGTGTTGGGCTGGGCGTCGTGGCCGGACCCGTGCCAGCTGGTCGCGGTCTCCTCCGTGCCGTCGTGGCCGACGATCACCAGGTGGCAGGCGCGGGGACCCGCCGCGTCCTTCACCTTCAGCTCGACCTGGCTGCCCGAGGCCTCGTCCTCCGTCGTGACCTGGGCCCACACCCCTGTCCGCGCGTCGGTCGCCGCGACCGTCAGGGGCCCCTCGTCGCTGCCCCCGGCCATCATCGCGACCCCGGGTACCGACACGGCGAACACCACCGACGCGGCCAGGGCGAACAGCATGCGTCTGCGTCCGGCCCGGCGCCGCGTCGCCACCTCGGCCAGCAGCCGGTCCAGCATGCGCGGCCCGGGCTTCGCCGTCGGGTGCACGAACCGTGGCGTCGCCCGCCGGTACAGCATCAACTGCCGTGTCGTCGGGCCGAATTCCGTCACCTCTGCGGCGCACCGAGGGCACTCCATGAGGTGGTCCTCGAAGCGGAAGGCCTCCGCCTCGTCCAGCACGCCGAGCGCGTAGGCGCCGACGTCGCGATGCCTTTCCAGGGACCTCATGCCGAATCCTCGTGCCGTTGGGTGCGGGTGGGGTTACTCCTTGCTCCCACCGGTACGGACCAGGCAGCGGAATCACTCAAGCCGGTGACACAATCGCAACCGAAGGATTCGGAGCGCTCCGGCCCGCGGATTGGTCCGGGGCCGCAGAAATCTAAAAAAGATGGATGGCGAGGTGTCCCAGCGGCAGTCCGAGCTGCCAGGCGGGCGTCCAGACCTTCGGCCCCTCGTCCTCCCCGAACACCGGAGCGCCGCCCGGTACCGCGTTCAGGTCGGGCGCGAGCAGCTCCGTCTCCTGGAGCCAGCGCCAGGCCTCCTCCGCCAGGGCCAGGTCCGGCGCGGGCCGGCCCGACTCCGCGGCCCCGGCCGCGAGCTCCGCCAGCCGCTCGCGCACCCACTCCTGCCACGGCTGGTCGTACGCCGTCAGTGACAGCCACGTCTCCAGCTGTGTGACGACCCGGATGCCGGACAGCTCCCCCTCGGTGTCGGAGAGGAAGACGGTCAGCGCCAGGGCGTCCCGCCCCGCGCGGAACTCGAAGGACGTCGGCGGCATCAGATCGCCGGTCCGCAGCAGCTCGTCGGCGATGTACTCGGCGTACAACCACGCCATGGGGACGGTCAGTTCACCGCCGGCGCCGTCCGTGCCCTCGTCACTTCTGTGCAGCATCCCTTCCTGCCTTCCTCCGGTACGTGCGCGTCGCCCGACACCGGGCCCCGGGGCGCTGACGGCCCCATCCGGAACACGGATGGGAACAGCCGATTACTCAACCGGGGTCCTCAGCAAGGCGCTTTACGGAGGTTTGACTCAGCCATGGGTTTCAGTGCAGGTCGGTGGCGTATCCCGGAAGCACCCGGCGCAGGGCACGCAGCGCGTAGTACGCGCGGGACTTCACGGTACCGGGCGGGATGCCGAGAGTCGCCGCGGCCTCCGCCACACTCGCCCCCTGGAAGTACACGAGCACCAGGACTTCACGGTGTTCCGGAGTGAGTGTCTTCACAGCCTGGCGGACGTCGAGCATCGCCGCGGCCTGTTCGGCGTGGTCGGAGATGACCCGGGCGTTCTCCAGCACCGCGTCGCCGACCTCGGCCGGACGCGCCTGCCGGGCTCGCCGGGCGTCGATGGCGAGCCGCCGCGCGACGGTCATCAGCCAGGGCCGTACGGACTCGAAGTCGTCGGCGCGCAGCGCCTCCGGGTGCTGCCAGGCACGCACCAGCGTCTCCTGGACCAGGTCCTCCGCGCGCTGCCGGTCGCCGTCGCAGAGCCGGAGCAGGAGCGCGAAGAGGGCCGGCCGTGCTCCCGCTGCAGTGCGGCGAGCTCGTGCTCGGCGGTCGTCCCGTTGGTGAGAGTGGATCCGGCCGTCATGGCCGTATGCCACCGCAGGCCCAGCCGGGGGGACAGGCCACGTACACGCCTGTGCGACGGACGGTCGATCGCGTCGACGAACGGTTCGACGAACGGTCACGGCCGCCCGCCCGGCGCGCGCCGGACGGGCTAATGAGCGTGTCGGAGCCGTATGGGGCGCTGTGATCCTTCTTTCCTGTTTGTGCGTAAATACGACCACAACGCCCACAGTGGGGTGAATGCATGATCGCACGCAGTCGACAGGTGGCCCTGGCCCTGACCGTCGCCCTCGTCGCGGGTGCCGCCTGCCAGGCCCGCAACCATGAACCGGCCGGCCCCGGACGCCCGGCACCGTCCGTGGCCGGACCCCGCGGCTTCACACTGGTCGCCTCCGGCGACGTCCTCCCGCACAGCACGGTCATCGACCGGGCCCGCTTCGACGCCGGCGGCACCGGCTACGACTTCCGGCCGATGCTCGCCGGGATCCGCTCCGTCGTCTCCCGCGCCGACGTGGCCCTGTGCCACATGGAGACCGTCTACGGGGCGGACGGCGACTACACCGGCTATCCCACCTTCAAGTCCCCGCCCGAGGTCGCCCGGGCCCTCGCCGCCACCGGCTACGACGGCTGCTCCACCGCCTCCAACCACACCCTGGACGACGGCGCCGACGGCATCCGCCGCACCCTCGACACCCTCGACCGCGTGGGCGTACGGCACGCCGGCTCGGCCCGCGCCGAGGAGGAGGCCCGCACGGTGACGGTCCTCCAGGCGGGCCCGGCGAATGTCGCCCACCTCGCCTATACCTACGGCACCAACGGCATCCCGCTCCCCGGCGGGCAGCCCTGGGCCGTGAACCTCATCGACGAGGGCAAGGTCCTCGCGGACGCCCGGGCCGCGCGCGAGGCGGGCGCCGACGTCGTCGTGGTCTCCCTGCACTGGGGCACCGAATGGCAGGACGCCCCCGACGAGCGGCAGCTGACCCTGGCCCGGAGCCTCACCGCCGCGCGCAGCGGGGGCCGTCCCGACATCGACCTGATCCTCGGCACCCACGCCCACGTCCCGCAGGCCTACGAGAAGGTCAACGGCACCTGGGTGATCTACGGCATGGGCGACCAGATCGCCGGCGAGATGACCAACCACCAGGGCGCCCGGGACCCGCGCGGCAACCAGTCGACCCTCGGCCGCTTCACCTTCGCCCCGCCCGCACGCCCGGGCGGCCGCTGGGAGGTGACGAAGGCGGAGTTCGTCCCGCAGCTGTTCGACGCCGACGCCGGCCGGGTCGTCAACCTGAACCGGGCCATCGCCCAGGGTGCCGATGTACAGGCCGTCCGCGACCGCATCCGCGACGTCGTGCTCAGCCGGGGCGCGGCCGGGGACGGCCTGGTGATGGGGGAGTAGGCCCGGAAAGCCGGCCGGTCAGCGCCGCGCCAGTTCCGAGCGCCGGTAGGAGTACGCGAAGTAGATCACGAGCCCCAGCGCGA
Source organism: Streptomyces sp. DG1A-41 (assembly GCF_037055355.1). GTDB lineage: Bacteria > Actinomycetota > Actinomycetes > Streptomycetales > Streptomycetaceae > Streptomyces. Next base: position 8,387,476 of record NZ_CP146350.1, read on the forward strand.
ACCAGACGGCGAACCGTGCCCAGGTCTGCCACTGGAGGAAGGTGATGAGCCAGATCGAGAAGACGATGCCCACCGCCGGCACGACCGGCATCCACGGCGTACGGAACGTGCGCGGCAGGTCCGGCTGCCGGTAGCGCAGCACGATCACCGCCGCGCACACCACCACGAACGCCAGCAGGATGCCGATGTTGGTCAGCTCGGCCGCCTCGCCGATCGGCAGGAACCCGGCGATGGCGGCCGACGCGGCTCCGACGATCCAGGTGACGCGGGTGGGCACGTGCCGCGTCGGGTGGGTCTTCGCGAACCACTTGGGCAGCAGCCCGTCTCGGGACATGGAGAACCACACCCGGGTCACGCCGAGCATGAACGTGAACATCACCGTGAGGATGCCGATGATCGCGCCCACCGCGATGACGTCCGCGAGCCCGCTCAGCCCCACCGACTTGAACGCCGTCGAGAAGCCGCTTTCCTTGTCGATGTCCTTGTAGTCCTGCATGCCCGTCAGCACCAGGCAGGCCGCCACGTACAGGACCATCGAGATGACGAGCGAGTAGATGATCGCCTTCGGCATGTGCCGCTGGGCGTCCTTGGACTCCTCGGCCGCCGTCGACATGGCGTCGTAGCCGAAGACCGCGAAGAACACCGTCGCCGCGCCCGTGAACGCCCCGCCGACCCCGTACGGGAAGAACGGGTTGTAGTACGCCGTGTCGATGTGGAACACGCCGACCGCGATCACCAGCAGCACGACCAGGACCTTCAGCACCACCACGACCGTCTCGAACCGGGCGGCGTTCTTGATGCCGAGGGTCAGCAGGTAGGCGATGAGCAGGCACAGCAGCGCCGCGAACAGATCGACTCTGTGCCCGTCGCCGGTGCCGGGCGCGCCCAGCATCCAGTTCGGCAGGTCGGCGCCCATCTCGCCGACCAGGAAGCTGAAGTAGCCCGAGATGCCGATCGCGACCACGGCCACGATCGCCGTGTACTCCAGCAGCAGGTCCCAGCCGATGAACCAGCCCGCGAGCTCGCCGAGCACCGCGTAGCCGTAGGTGTAGGCGGAACCGGCCTTCGGGATGAGCCCGGCGAACTCGGCGTAGGACAGGGCGGCCGCGGCACTCGCGACGCCCGCGATGAGGAAGGAGACGAGCACGGCCGGACCCGCCGTACCGTTGGCCACGGTTCCCGCGAGCGTGAAGATGCCCGCGCCGATGATGCCGCCCACCCCGATGGCGGTCAGCTGCCACAGCCCCAGGGACCGTTCCAGCTGGGTGCCCTTGCCGACTTCCGTCTCCTCGATCCGCTCGATGGGTTTGCGACGGAGAATCCCTTGGCCCATCCGGAGCACGGCCACGCGCCTCACCTCTTCGTGATCGGCAAACGGCTGACGGCGGATCATGATGGCCCAGCTCCCCCGGTGACGGAAGACACCGCACACGGTCCCCGCCGCCTCACGGCGCCACGGCGTAGCTCAGGTCGTGCGCGACGAGGGACGCCGCCTCGGGATCGGCCCGCACCCGGTCGAAGAGGCGGGTCCAGGGCCGGTCACGGCACCGCCGTCACCGGCCACCGCCCCGCCTTCACCAGCCGTACCGCCACCGATCCGACGATCCGGTGGCCCGCCTGCTCGGACGCGCCCACGACCACCGCGTCCGCCTTGAGTTCGTCCGCCGCCTGCACCAGGCCGTTGTACGGGTCGCCGCGGAAGGTGTGGAACTCCCAGCGGACCTCGAATATCCCCTTGAGCCGCTCGGCCGCGTCCCGGATCTGCGCCACCAGGTCCTCGGCGATCTCCTCGGTCGTCTCGGCCACCGGCGCCCCGAGCGCCGCGCCCGCCGCCAGCACCGGCTGCACGTACACCACGGCGAGCAGCGCGTGCTGGCGCCGGGCCAGGCCGGCGGCGTAGGCCGCGGCGCGCAGGGACGAGTCGGAGCCGTCCACCCCGGCCACGATCACCTTCGGCCCGTCCGTGCCCCGCTCGAACTGATGAGAGTGCTGTTCCGTCACGCCGCGAGGCATCGAAGGCCGGAGGCCAGGCACTGAGCCGGGATCGCCGGAAGCGCGAGAGGACACCGGTGTTCCGTGTCCGAGGAGGGCGCCCGTGTCGGCGCCGGACCGGTGCTCCGCCTCTTGCGCCGCCTGCTGGTGTCGCTACGCGGAGGCCGCCTCGCACGTTGCGGGGAAGAGGAACAGGGCACTCGAAGGGCGGACAGCGGCCCGCCACCACGGAGGGCCGCCGTCACTGGCGGCGCTCGGCCCCGCCGGAGGGGACGGGACCGAGCCCGCCGACCTGTCCGAACCGGCCCGCGTGCCCGTCCGCCGCCGTCCAGACGCTGCGGCAGGCGATCCCGAGGCGACAAAAACGCGACCGACTGGTCACGTGCCGCACCGGGCTGACGATCCGGGAGATCCTGCCGTTCCCCCTGGTGCACCGTCACCGACCTTTCTGTGTAGGCCGTTCGGGTGAAAGCACGCGGCCGCATCGGTGTTGCTCAGGTGCGTCGGCCTTCCGCCGGGCGACTGATGAGTCATGAAGAAGGATCAGTTGCTCACCAGGCGCCGGCTGTTGATCGCGGGCACCGGCGCCGTGGGAGCGGCCGCCACGGCCGGTGTGTTCACGGCGGTCACCGGGGACGGACCCGCCGGGTCCGTCCCGGCCGCGGGGTCCCAGGCCCGCCGCCCGCTCAGCTCTTCCGCGTACCGGCTCCAGCCCCTGACCGGATTCGGCCCGCCGCAGGCTGCCCCCGCCGGACGCTGGTACGCCGCGAACCGCTGCTGCGCGTCTCCGGACGCGGCCGCACCATGGTGCTGACCTTCGACGACGGCCCCGACCCCCGCTACACCCCGGACATTCTCGACACCCTGGCCGAGTACGACGTGCGCGCCATGTTCTTCGTGTGCGGGGAGAGGGCCGCCGACAGCAAGGAGTTGCTGGCCCGGATGGCCGCCGAGGGCCATGTCGTCGGGAACCACACCTGGTCCCACCCGCTGCTCACCCGCCTCACCCGCCGGCAGATCCGCTCCCAGATGGAACGCACCTGCGACGTCATCGAGGGTGCCTACGGAGAGCGCCCCGAGTGGTTCCGCGCCCCCTACGGCGCCTGGAACCGCGCCGCATTCCAACTGGGCGCCGAACTCGGCATGGAACCCCTCGCCTGGACGCTCGACACCCTCGACTGGACCACCCCCGGCACCCGTTCCATCGTCAACCGGGTCGAGAACGGCGCCGCCCCCGGTGTCGTGGTGCTCTCGCACGACGCCGGGGGCGACCGCTCGCAGAGCGTGCGGGCCCTGCGGCGCTATCTGCCCGAACTGCTGGACTCCGGCTACCACGTCACCGTGCCCCGGCGGCACTACGCGTGAGAGATGCCGTCGGGCCGTCGACCGCCCGGCCGGGAGCGCTCAGCGCACCTCGACCAGGCGGGCGAAGGCGACGACGTTGCCCTCATAGCCGTTCTGCTGGGAGAAACCGCCGCCGCAGGTGATGACCCGCAGCTCCGCCACGCCCTTGGAGGCGTAGACACGGTCGCCGGGGAAGTTGTCCTTCTGGAACACCTCGACGCCGTAGATCTCGAACACGACGGTCTTTCCGTCCTGCCGGGCGACCTCGACGCGGTTTCCCCTCTTCAGGGCCCCGAGTCCGTAGAACACGGCGGGGCCCTGCTGGTTGTCGACATGGCCGACGACGACCGCGGTGCCCTTCTCGCCGGGGGTGACGGCACCGGTGAACCAGCCGGCCAGGTTCGGGTCCTCCGGGGGCGGCGCGCCGACCCAGCCGTCCGCGTCCAGGCCCACGGGAATCATCGGCGCGTCGACCTGGATCGCCGGGATCCGGACCCGGTCCGGGAGGGCGTAGGGGAGGGGCTTGACGGCCCCGGCGAAGGTGTCCCCGGGCACGCGGCTGTCCGCCGCGGCCGCGGTCGCCGGCTGCGGCGGGCCCTCGTCGAATTCCCCCGAACCATTCCGGATGAGCGCGAGGCCGGTCAGCAGAACCAGCGCTATCACGCCCCACGGGGCGCGCTTCTTCCGCCGCGCCTCCTCTTCCGCCTCGGCCAGCTCGGACGCAGACATGGGCCATCCCCTCTCGACGCGGCCGTCGCCGTGTCGTTCGCGCATATCAGAACGCTAAGCGCGGCGCGCGAAAGCGGCGACGGGGCGGGAGCGAACGGGTGGCCAACGGGGCTGTCAGGGGTGATCCAGGGCTGTCAGCGGTCGTTCAGGGGTGGTTCCGGATGGTTCCGGATGGTTCCGGATGGTTCCGGATGGTTCCGGGGCCATGAGGTGCGCCATCCGAGTTGCCGCCGCGAGGAATTTTCCGATGGTCCGTGACCTGCGGCGATATCCGGTTGCGCGGTTCTCCCGAGGTGCCTTCTCTCACCGGGACGGACCATTCCCGAAATGCGGTTCGGGACAAGGCAACTGACTGTCTTTCTGGGAGGCGCTTTCTCGCCGATCGACCGGGGACGGGTCCCGGGGCGTCTTCCGCGGAGGTTCACATGCGTAACACTCGTGCCCTGGCGGTCGCCGGCGCCGCGGTCGCCGCCCTCGGCCTCTCCACCCCCGCGGCCGTCGCGTGGGAGACACCCAGCAACATCGTCGCCCTGCCCAGCGTGATCGCCCGCGGCGGCCAGCTGACCATCACGGTCGACGGCTGCCGCAAGGGCGGCACGGCGACTTCCAACGCGTTCACGAGGCCGGCGACGCTCTCGCCCGTCTCCAGCGCCAAGGAGACGGCGAGGGGCACCGCCACCATCAGGAACAACGCGCACCCGGGGCCGTACGACATCACGGTCACCTGCGACGGCAGGAGCCTGACCAAGCCCCAGGCCTTCACCGTCATCGGCGGTGTCCGCGGCGGTATCGGAGGCAGCAGCACCACCGGTGCGACCTCGACCGACATGGCCATCGGCGGTGGGCTCGTGGCAGCGGCACTCGTCGGTGGCGGGGTGTTCTGGATGCGCCGCCGGGCCGAGCGGCGCGTCTGACGCCTCGTTCCCCGCTCCTTGTGACGAGCCGCCTCGCACGTGAACGGTCTTCGCCCCGGATCCCTCGCGGGATCCGGGGCGAAGACCTGTGCGGTGTGCCGGGCCAGGTGCGGTGCGCCGGGCCGGTCAGCCGGCGTCCTCGTCGGTGCGGCGGCGTGCGAAGTGGTACGCCGTGCCCAGCGCGCCGGCGATGAGGGCGGCGCCGAGGCCGATCTCCTTGAGGTCGAAACCGGCGAGGGTGCCGCCCTCTCCGGCATGCACGCCCTTCGACGGGTGGCGGTGGTGGTGCTTCGGGTGGTGCGCCGGATGCCCGCCGGCGATGGTCAGGCGCGCGGTGCCGCTCGACTCGTCACAGACGAACTCCACGTCGTACACGGCGCCGGGCTTGGCGTCCCAGTCGACCCTGGCCGTCGCCGACCGCTTCTCCGGCGGGATGACGACCACGTCGAAGACCGGTGAGAAGACCGCCGCCTCCCCCCGGCACGCTCTGTTGCGCTCCACCCGCAGCGTGACCTGGCCGTCCGCCACGACGGTGGAGGGCTCGACGCCGAAGACGAAATCGGTCCGCCCGGCCGCGTCGGCCGGCACGCAGGAGGTGAGGGCGCCGGCGCCCAGCAGTACGGCCGAGGCCGAAGCGACGCAGATCGCGCGCATGGTGAAACCTCCGGGTCCCCGAGGAGCAGCCGCGGACCTGTTCCGCTCACGTCACAAATGCACCTCGATGCCCGAAACGCTAAGAATGCTCACACCGTGGCGCGATCGCAGTAGCGCGAATGGGGTACATGTGTGGGCCGCCTGGGGGAATTCCGTTGACGGGCCGGGGGACGGCGACGGTGTGTCGCTCGCCCCCGGCCCGGTTCCGTGGTGCGGGTGCCGTCAGTCCCCGGTACCCGGGAAGAGGTTCAGGAACGGGTCCGCCGACGCGGTCACGCCCCTGCTGTAGGGCGAGTCGAAGTCCCAGATCAGGAACAGCAGGAAGGCGATCAGCGCCGAGAACACTCCGGCGAGGACCAGTTCACGTGTCGTTCTGCGGATCTGGAGGGCGAAGATCATCCCGATGGTGACCACGGCTCCGATGATCAGCCCGAACCACACCACGCCCGGCATGGTCTCCCCGGTCGACTCCGCCCGGGCGATCCGGGCCTGGCTGGCCGCGGTCACCTGGTCGAGGAGCGGCTGGTAGGCCTGGGCCTCGAAGTCCGTCTTCGGCTGGTAGTCGGTGACGTCCTGGCGGAGGCGCTCGAAGAGCTCACCGCCGCGCTCGGTGACCTGTTCCTTGTCGGCCATGGTGTCCCACTCGGTGGTGACGACGTGGCTCACGTACGCATGGATGTCGTCCCGGATGCGGTCGCGTACGTCGTCCGGGTAGACCCGGACCCGCTCCGAGATCTCGTGCAGCGCGGTGGCCTCCGCCTGGACGTGGTCCTGGGCGGCGCTGCGCCCCTCCCAGACACCGGCGATCGCCAGACCCAGGACGATGGCGTACACGACGCCGATCCACATCGTCATGTACTCGATGACGTCCGGGGTCTCACTGGGGTCCTCGTCGTCGGACGCCGTGCGATGGCGTACGAGGGTGATGACGACCACCACGGCACAGGCGGCCAGCATCGCGAGGGTGAGAACGAGCCATTCCGGCAAGAGATGCCTCCAGAGCTTCAGGGATCAGCGCGGGCGCAGCGCGGCGACGGCGACCACCGCGGGCACGGTGACGAGCAGGACGAAGGTGAGCGGCGACAGGGTGTTGCTCGCCGGTCGTGGCCGTGGCGAGGCGCGGTACCGCGGGTAACGCACGGGCGTCGCGGACGGACGCGGGGTGGGCTTCGCCGACGGCTTCGGCACCGGCTTCGGTGCCGGGGCGGGGGGTGGAGGAGGGACGGGCCTGGGGGCCGGCCGGGGCGGCGCCGCCGGGCGTGGAGCGGGCGGCGGAGACGGAGCCGGCGGCTCCGGTCTGGCCGTGGGGGGCGGTTTCGGGGGCGGGGGCGAGGGTGAAGGCGGCGGTGGTGTCGGAGTCGGTGACGGAGTCGGCTTCGGCGGCGGAGGCGTCGGGGTCGGCGGAGGCGTCGGTGTGGGCGTGGGCGTGGGGGTCGGTGTGGGTGGAGGGCACGGCGGCTTGGTCGGCCAGGTCGTCCTGCTTCCGGCGATCGCCACCGCCTCCGTGCCGTCCGGCCCCGTCGAGGCGTACGCGCAGGCGTCGGCCACCGCCACTCCGGCCGGTGCGCCGACGAGTGCCCAGGTCAGCGTCGCCACCGCCAAGGCCCTTGCGGCGAGGGCGGATTGCGTCGATAGGGGTCCATGCACGACGGAGATCATGAACCTTGTGCGGCAGGGACGCGCCGGAGCGCAAGGGGATTGCCCCGAAAGAGGGATATCCGGGTGCCGGAGGTTTGATGGGCGGCCGCCCGCAAGCCTTCGAGGCGAACCCGTGTGCCGTGACGAGCGGCGGCCGTCACGGGTTCCGGAAAGAAATTTGGCCGGTGGTTGAACACCATCACGCCTCCCGTGCGTACTCATGGCCGTGCGGCGGCGCAGCAGGGCGCTGCAACACCCTTGCGATTATGGGGAGTTGACGATGAAGACCTCCTGGCGGAGCGCCTCACTCGTGGCGAGCGCCGCGGCGGTCCTGGCGCTGACGACGGCGTGCGGTCAGGACAGCCCACCGGCGGCCAGCCAGAACGTGGGCGCCTCGGCAGCGCCCGGGGACTACGGAAGCATCGGCACCGGGAACGGAGTGGGCGGCACCGCGGGCGGCCAGCAGGCCGCGCCGAGCCCTTCCAGCCCGTCGAACCCTGCGGGCAAGCTGTCCGTCGCCACCGCCGAGGAGGTCGGCAAGGTGGTGACCGACAGCCTGGGGCTCACCCTGTACCGGTTCGACCAGGACACCGACCAGCCGCCCAAGTCGAACTGCGACGGCGACTGCGCCAAGACCTGGCCGCCGGTGCCCGCGGACGACGCGGAGGCCGGCGAGGGCATCGACAAGTCGCTTCTCGGCTCGGTCACCCGGGCCGACGGCACCAAGCAGCTGACGGTCGGCGGCTGGCCGGCCTACCGCTACGCCAAGGATGTCAACGCCGGTGACGTCAAGGGCCAGGGCGTGGGCGGGAAGTGGTACGCGCTGGCCCCCGACGGCAAGAAGGCGCAGGGGGGCGGGGCCGGCGGCGAGGGCACCGAGGCGCTGCCCGGGCTGTCCACCCGTAACGATCCCAAGCTGGGCGAGATCGTCGTCGACAAGAACGGCATGACCGTCTACCGGTTCAAGAAGGACGAGGCCTGGCCCAAGCCCGTCTCCAACTGCACCGGCGAGTGCCTGGAGAAGTGGCCGCTCGTGGAGCCCGTCGACTTCGCCGACACCAAGGGCATCCAGGAGAAGGGCTACATGATCTTCGACCGGACCGACGGCAAGGGCGAGCAGCAGACGATCAACTGCTCGCCGATCTACACCTTCGCCGGTGACAAGGCTCCCGGCGACACCAACGGCCAGGGCGTCGGCGGCACCTGGTACGCCGTGCGGCCCGACGGGAAGCTGGTCGGCGCCTCGGAGAAGTAGGGAAACCTCCCCCAGGGTTGATCATCTCCTCCACCCGACGGAGCCGACCCGGTCCGCCCCTCCGTGACTCACGGCGGGGCGGACCGTTTTGACGTGCTCGGACACTGTTCGTCGTATGTTCGAAGGGCATGCACGCGGGTATCAATTCGGCACGTGCCGCAGGCAGTGACCGGGAACGGATGGTCATTTTCCGTTTCGGGTCGCTCCATTGGCGGGCGATCAGTAGCCTCTGCTCGAACACCGGATCGCCTACGCCTTGGAGAGATAGATGGAGCGTCCCGCCTGGGCCCCGCGGAGCATCGACATCTCGGTGCCCAGCGTCTCCCGGATGTACGACTACTACCTGGGCGGATCGCACAACTTCGAGGTCGACCGGGAAGCGGCCCGCAGGGCCATGGAGTTCATGCCGGGACTCCCCAAGATCATGCAGGCGAACCGGGCGTTCATGCGCCGCGCCGTGCGCTATGCGGCCGAGCAGGGCATCAGCCAGTTCCTGGACATCGGTTCCGGCATCCCCACCTTCGGCAATGTGCACGAGGTGGCCCAGGCCGCCCGCCCCGGCGCGCGCGTGGTGTACGTCGACCACGACCCGGTGGCCGTGGCGCACAGCCAGGCGGTCCTTCAGTGCAACGACGACGCGGACATCGTGGCCGCGGACCTCCGCAAGCCCCAGGAGATCCTGCGCAGCCCCGAGGTGGAGCGGCTGATCGACCTGAATCAGCCAGTGGCGCTGCTCCTCGTTGCCATACTGCACTTCGTGGAAGACGAAGACGACCCGTACGGGGCGGTGGCCGAGCTGGGCGAGGCGCTCGCGCCCGGCAGCCTGCTCGTGCTCACCCATGCCTCGTACGAGGGCATCCCGCTGCCGCCGGAGCGGGCCGGGGGCGCGGTGAACGTCTACCAGGACATCCGCAACCCGCTGATCATGCGCTCGCGCGAGGAGATCGCGCGGTTCTTCAAGGGGTACGACATGGTGGAACCCGGACTGGTGGCGATGCCGCGCTGGCGGCCCGACACCGCACCGGAGGACGAGGATCCGTATGCGTTCTCCGGTTTCGCGGGCGTGGGGCGTACGGCGTGATCGCGGAACCGGACGGGCCGGAGGACAGACTGCGCCGGTTCGCGACGATCTGGAGCCGGGCCGTCTTCCCGGTGACCTCGACGTCGTCGACCCGGCCGGAGTTCGAGGAGGAACTGCTTCCGCTGGCCCGGAGGTTGAGCGAGGCGCTGCTGGCACGGGCCTTCGACGCCGACGAGGGCAGGGCGGTGGGCGCCGCTCTCGTGGACGCGCACTGCACCGACCCGGAGGCGCTCAGCCGCACGCTGGACTGCGTGGACGCCTACCTCGTCCTGTACTGCGGCGGCGACGGCGACCAGGAGGGCCTGCGGGCGCGCTCCGCACGCCTCCAGCACGCGATGGCCGCCGGCTTCGCGCAGGCCCTGCGCGAGCGGACCCTGGCCGAGCAGGAGGCCATCGCCCAGGCCGCCCTCCGGGCGCAGGGTGTGGTGGCACAGGCCCTGCACGCGACCGAGGCCCGCTTCCGCGCCGTCTTCGAGGGCGCGGCCATAGGCATCGGCATGGCCGACCTCGAGGGCAACATCCTCCAGGTCAACGGCGCGCTGCTGCGCATGTTCGGGGTCTCCGAGCAGACGATGCGCAGCCGCAACGTCATGGAGTGGACCCACCCCGACGACGCGCCGCAGACCTGGCGGCTCTACGACGAACTCGTGCGCGGCGAGCGTGAGCACTACCACGTGGAGAAGGCGTTCTACCGCCCTGACGGAACGGTCCTGTGGACCAACCTGACGGTCTCTCTGCTGCGGGACGCCGACGGCAGTCCGCAGTACCAGCTCGCGCTCATGGAGGACACCACCGAGCGACGGCTGCTCAATCTGAGGCTGCGTTACGAGGCCACGCACGACGCGCTGACCGGGCTGCCGAACCGCACCTTCTTCTTCGAGCGCCTGGAGAAGGCACTGGGCGCCGGGAAGGGCCAGCGGTTCGGGCTGTGCTACCTCGACCTCGACGGCTTCAAGACCATCAACGACAGCCTCGGCCACGCGGCCGGCGACCGGCTGCTGGTGGAGGTCGCCGACCGGCTCCAGTCCTGCGCCACCGCGCCCGGCGAGATGGTCGCCCGGCTGGGCGGCGACGAGTTCGTGGCACTGACCACGGGCCCCGACACCCAGCGCGAGGTCGACGAGCTCGCCACGCGCATCATGAACGCCCTGCTCGCGCCGATCAGCGTCGACGGCCGGGAGCTGACCGTGCGCGGCAGCATCGGCATCGTCGAGGGCCCGGCCGGGGAGCGCAGCCCGGCGGAGGTGCTGCGCAGCGCCGACATCACCATGTACCGGGCCAAGTCGGCGGGCGGCAACCGCTTCGAGCTCGCCGACCCGGAGGCGGACGCCCGCGCCATCACCCGGCACGGGCTGACCACGGCGCTGCCGACGGCCCTGGAGCGGGGCGAGTTCTTCATCGAGTACCAGCCGCTGGTCCATCTCGGCGACGGCAGTGTGCGCGGTGCGGAGGCCCTGGTGCGCTGGCTGCACCCGCAGCACGGGGTGCTCGGCCCGGACCGGTTCATCCCGCTCGCGGAACACACGGGGCTGATCGTGCCGCTGGGCCGGTGGGTCCTGGAACAGGCGGTGCGGCAGGCCCGCGAGTGGCGGGAACTGCACGGTGGCGCGGAGGCCGTGGGCCCGCTGCGGATCAACGTCAACCTCTCGCCCTGCCAGCTGACCCACCCCGGCCTGGTCCAGGACACCGTCGACATCCTGGAGCGCACGGGCGTGGCACCCGACGCGCTGTGCCTGGAGGTCACGGAGTCCGCCCTGATCGGCGCGGACGACGACCTGCTGAAGCCGTTGCGGCGCCTGGCGGAGATGGGTGTCGACATCGCCCTGGACGACTTCGGGACCGGTTACTCCAACCTCGCCAACCTGCGCCGGCTGCCGGTGAGCGTCCTGAAGCTGGACCGCTCCTTCACCCAGAGCATGCAGCAGTTCCCGGCCGACCCCGTCGACCTCAAGATCGTCGAGGGGATCGTCTCGCTGGCCCACAGTCTGGATCTCGCGGTGACGGTCGAGGGCGTCGAGACGGGCGCGCAGGCGGAGCAGTTGCGGATCCTGGGCTGCGACACCGCCCAGGGCTGGTACTACGCCCGCCCCGGCCCGCCGGAGAGGCTGCACGAGCTGGCACTGGCGGACGCGACGGGCTGAGCCGACTCCAGGGGCGCGGGGCTGTACTCGACATGCGGCTCCGCCGCGCGGGCGCGGGCAACCACAACGCTCCCGGGCTCTCGCACGGCGCACTCGCACACAGCGGCGCTCCCCAAAGAGCTCCTCACCGCTCAAGCAGCATCCGCTGCAACTCCCGGGCAGCCCGAGGCGGAGCCACATCGCTGCGGTGCGCCAGCGCGATCGTGCGGTGGAGGCCGGGTCTGGCCAGCGGAGTCACCCGCAGACCACGACCCGACCTCGCCGCCACCATCCGCGGTACAACGGCAACCCCCAACCCGGCCCGCACAAAACCCAGCACCGCGTCCATCTCTCCGCCCTCCACCGCGAAGTCCGGCTCGAACCCTTCCGCGCGGCACGCCGCCACGGTCAGTTCACGCAGGTCGTAGCCGTGCCGGAACATCACCAGGCGCTCGCCCTCCAGGTCGGCGATGCGTACGGTGCGCCGGCCCCGGCCGGGCCCCGGCGCGTCCGGGGAGGAGACCACGACCAGGTCCTCGCGCAGCAGCTCCACCGTGGTCAGCGCCGGGGACGGCGTCGGCAGGGGGAGAACCACCAGGGCGAGATCCAGGGCGCCGCGTGCCAGCTCCCGCACCAGGTCGTGCGAACCGCCCTCCTCGATCAGCAGCCGGACGCCCGGATAGCGGTCGTGGAAGGCACGCAGCACATCCGGCAGCAGGCCCGTGCACAGGCTGGGCGTGGCACCGAGCCGCACCCGCCCCCGCCGCAGCTGCACCAGCTCCAGCACCTCGTGCCGGGCCGTGTCCGCGTCCGCCAGGATGCGCCGCGCCAGGGGGAGCAGGGCCTCCCCGGCGTCCGTGAGCGTGATGTTGCCGCGTGCCCGCAGGAACAGGTCCGCTCCCAGCTCCCGCTCCAGCGACTTGATCTGCTGCGACAGCGACGGCTGCGCGACGTGGACCAGATCGGCGGCCCGGGTGAAGTGCCGGGTCTCGGCGACGGCCACGAAGTACTGGAGCTGGTGGAACTGCATGCTCGTACGATAGCCCCGGCCTATGGAATCAAGCCGCACCATGTCTTGGACCGATCGGATCCGCGTCCGTAGCGTCTGTGCCATGGCTCTGGCAACGCGGACGGACCGACGGCCGTCCATGGCACGCACCGTGTGGCACTCCACCCTCGGCAAGAAGACCGTGATGGCGGTCAGCGGGCTGATCATGCTGCTGTACCTGGTCGTCCACATGATCGGGAACCTGAAGATCTTCTTCGGGGCCGGCGAGTTCGACCACTACGCCCACTGGCTGCGCACCGTCGGCGAGCCCTTCATGCACTACGAGTGGACGCTGTGGCTGGTCCGGATCGTGCTGGTGGCCGCCGTGGTCGCCCACGCCGTGTCCGCGTACCAGCTCAGCCGTCGCGACATCCGGGCCCGGCCCAGCAAGTACGTGCACAAGAGGCCGCGGGCGAGCTACGCGACGCGCACCATGCGGTGGGGCGGGATCATCCTCGGGCTGTTCATCGTCTGGCACATCCTGGACCTGACGACCGGCACCGTGCACCCCGGCTTCCGGCCCGGCCACCCGTACCAGAACGTCGTGGACACCTTCTCCACCTGGTACGGCAACGTCATCTACATCGTCGCGATGCTCGCGCTCGGCCTGCACGTCCGGCACGGCTTCTGGAGCGCCGCCCAGACCCTGGGCGCCGGCAGCCGCACCCGCGACCGTGCCCTGAAGACCGTCGCCAATGCCCTCGCGCTGCTGCTCACGGCCGGTTTCATCGCCGTCCCCGTGGGCGTCATGACCGGAGTGGTGAGCTGAAGATGACTTCCTACGCCGACTACGCGACCGCTGAGCCGGTCGTCGACACCAAGGCCCCGTCCGGGCCCATCAACGAGCGCTGGGACAAGCGCCGCTTCGAGGCCAAACTGGTCAACCCCGCCAACCGGCGCAAGCACACCGTCATCGTCGTCGGCACCGGCCTCGCCGGCGGCTCCGCCGGTGCCACCCTCGCCGAACAGGGCTACCACGTCGTCCAGTTCTGCTACCAGGACTCCCCGCGCCGCGCCCACTCCATCGCCGCGCAGGGCGGCATCAACGCCGCGAAGAACTACCGCAACGACGGCGACTCCATCCACCGGCTGTTCTACGACACCGTCAAGGGCGGCGACTTCCGGGCCCGCGAGTCCAACGTCCACCGGCTCGCGCAGATCTCCGTCGAGATCATCGACCAGTGCGTGGCGCAGGGCGTGCCGTTCGCCCGCGAGTACGGCGGCCTGCTGGACACCCGCTCTTTCGGCGGCGTCCAGGTGTCACGGACCTTCTACGCCCGGGGCCAGACGGGACAGCAGCTGCTGCTCGGCGCCTACCAGGCCCTCAGCCGGCAGATCGCCGCGGGGAACGTCGAGATGCACCCGCGTACGGAAATGCTCGACCTGATCGTCGTCGACGGGCGGGCGCGCGGGATCGTCGCCCGGGACCTCGTCACCGGCAGGATCGACACCTACTTCGCGGACGCCGTCGTACTCGCCACCGGCGGCTACGGCAACGTCTTCTACCTGTCGACGAACGCCATGAACTCCAACGCGACCGCCATCTGGCGGGCGCACCGGCGCGGCGCCTACTTCGCCAACCCCTGCTTCACCCAGATCCACCCCACCTGCATCCCGCGCACCGGCGACCACCAGTCCAAGCTGACGCTGATGAGCGAGTCGCTGCGCAACGACGGCCGCATCTGGGTGCCGAAGGCCAAGGGCGACGACCGCCCGCCGAACGAGATCCCCGAGGACGAGCGCGACTACTACCTGGAGCGCGTCTACCCGTCCTTCGGCAACCTGGTGCCGCGTGACATCGCCTCCCGCGCCGCGAAGAACGTCTGCGACGAGGGGCGGGGCGTCGGACCCGGCGGACAGGGCGTCTACCTCGACTTCGCCGACGCCATCAAGCGCATGGGCCGGGCGGCCGTGGAGGCCAAGTACGGCAATCTCTTCGACATGTACCAGCGGATCACCGACGAGGATCCGTACCGGGTGCCCATGCGGATCTACCCGGCCGTGCACTACACGATGGGCGGCCTGTGGGTCGACTACGACCTCCAGACCACCATCCCCGGCCTGTTCGCGATCGGGGAGGCCAACTTCTCCGACCACGGTGCCAACCGGCTCGGCGCCTCCGCGCTGATGCAGGGGCTGGCCGACGGCTACTTCGTGCTCCCGGCGACCATCAACGACTACCTCGCCCGCAGCCCGCACAAGGACCAGGTCGACGCCGGCCACCCGGTCGTCCAGGAGGTGCTGGCCGAGACCGAGGACCGGATCAACCTGCTGCTGTCCGTCGACGGCGACCGCACGCCCGACTCCTTCCACCGCGAGGTCGGCGAGCTCATGTGGGAGTTCTGCGGCATGGCCCGCACCGACTCGGGACTGCGCAAGGCGCTGGAGCGCATCCCGCAGATCCGTGAGGAGTTCTGGCGGCGCGTCAAGGTGCCCGGCACCGGCGAGGAGTTCAACCAGTCGCTGGAGAAGGCCAACCGCGTCGTCGACTACCTGGAGCTGGCCGAGCTGATGTGCCTCGACGCGCTGCACCGCAGCGAGTCCTGCGGCGGCCACTTCCGCGAGGAGTCCCAGACACCCGACGGCGAGGCCGCCCGCAAGGACGAGGAGTTCGCGTACGCGGCCGCCTGGGAGTTCAACGGCACCGGCGAGGCTCCGACCCTGCACAAGGAAGACCTGGTCTTCGAGTACGTCCACCCCACCCAGCGGAGCTACGCATGAAGCTCACCCTGCGCGTCTGGCGGCAGAAGAACGCCGACGCCGACGGCACGATGTCCACGTACGAGGTGGACGGCATCTCGCCCGACATGTCGTTCCTGGAGATGCTCGACACGCTCAACGAGAAGCTCATCCTCAAGGGCGAGGACCCAGTCGCCTTCGACCACGACTGCCGCGAGGGCATCTGTGGCGCGTGCTCGCTGGTGATCAACGGCGATGCGCACGGGCCCGAGCGGACCACTACCTGTCAGCTGCACATGCGGTCGTTCAAGGACGGCGACACGATCGACATCGAGCCGTGGAGGGCGTCCGCGTTCCCGGTGATCAAGGATTTGGTCGTCGACCGTTCGGCGTTCGACCGGATCATCCAGGCCGGTGGGTACATCACCGCGCCGACGGGTGCGGCTCCCGAAGCACATGCCACGCCGGTGCCGAAGCCGGACGCCGACTTCGCCTTCGAACACGCCGAGTGCATCGGATGCGGTGCGTGTGTCGCGGCGTGCCCGAACGGTGCGGCGATGCTGTTCACGTCCGCCAAGATCAACCATTTGAACGTGCTGCCGCAGGGGGCGCCCGAGCGCGAGACGCGGGTGCTGGACATGGTGGCGCAGATGGACGAGGAAGGGTTCGGCGGATGCACCCTCACGGGAGAGTGCGCCACCGCCTGTCCCAAGGGCATTCCGCTCATGTCCATCACCGGCATGAACAAGGAGTGGCTGCGGGCCACGCGGAAGGTGAGCAAGCGGTAGTGCCGGGCAGGTAGAACGTTCGCCGTCTGGTGCGGACGGGCGGGGCCGGTTGGTGCTCACCGGCCCCGTCTCGCCCTTCCGGGCGCCTGGCATTCAACCTCCCGGCATCCGCGCTCCTGGCACTGGTCACGCGAAGGTCAGGCGGCATGGGCACAACAGTGGCGGCGGCACCGCTCGCCGCCCCCGGCCCGTGACCAGGAGAGAGCCATGACCGGCGTACTGACCGTCGACCGCCCCGCGCAGCCCACGGCCCCCACCCGCTACACCGTCGCCCTCGCCCGGACCGAGGAGGACGTGCGTGCCGCGCAGCGGCTGCGGCACGACGTCTTCGCCGGGGAGCTGGGCGCCCTGCTGACCGGCTCGCAGCCCGGGCTGGACGTCGACCCGTTCGACGCGTACTGCGACCACCTGCTCGTCCGCGAGGAGACGACCGGCCAGGTCGTCGGCACCTACCGGCTGCTGCCGCCGGAGCGCGCGGCGGTCGCCGGGCGGCTGTACTCCGAGAGCGAGTTCGACCTGAGCTCCCTCGCCGGGATCCGGCCGGAGCTCGTCGAGGTAGGCCGCTCCTGCGTGCACCCCGACCACCGCGACGGCGCGGTCATCAGCCTCATCTGGGCCGGCATCGCCCGCTACATGGTCTCCCGGGGCCACGAGTGGCTCGCCGGCTGCTGCTCCGTCCCGCTCGCCGATGGCGGCGCCCTGGCCTCCGCCACCTGGGACCGGGTGAGCGCCAAGCACCTCTCCCCGCAGGAGTACCGCGTCCGGCCGCTGCTGCCGTGGGTCCCGGGCCCCACGCCCGCCGCCCGCGCCGAACTGCCCGCCCTGCTGCGCGGTTACCTGCGCCTCGGCGCCTGGGTGTGCGGCGAACCGGCCCACGACCCGGACTTCGGCGTCGCCGACCTGTACGTACTGCTGCCCATGAGCGGGGTCAACCCGCGCTACCTGCGGCACTTCCTGTCCCTCGTCCCCGCCTGATGAGTGCCTGGCTGCCCACCGCGCCCTGCACGCCGCAGGCCTGTGTCGAGGCGCCGGCGGCGGTGACGGCGCGGGCCGTGGCGCGTGCCGTGCTGCGCCTCACCGGGGTCGTCCTGCTGCTGCTCGCGGGGATCGTGCTGTCGCCGCTCGGCGCCCGCATACCGGCGTCCCTGATCCGGCGCTGGTGCCGGTGGATCGTGCGGGCCGCAGGGGTCCGGGTCCGCATCACCGGCGCCGCCGCCCCCACCGGCGGGATGCTGCTGGTCGCCAACCACATCTCCTGGCTGGACATACCACTGCTCGCCGCCGTACGCCCCGCCCGGATGCTGGCCAAGACCGAGGTACGGCGGTGGCCCGTCGCCGGGCCGCTGGCCGCCCGCGCCGCCCTGTTCATCGACCGGGACCGGCTGAGGGCCCTCCCGGACACCGTCGCCCGTATCGCCCGGGCGCTGCGCGAGGGCGGCGCCGTCGCGGCCTTCCCCGAGGGCAGCACCTGGTGCGGCCGGGCCCAGGGCACCTTCCGCCGGGCCGTCTTCCAGGCCGCCCTCGACGCCGGGGTGCCGGTCCTGCCGGTCCGGATCCGCTACCGGCTCACCGGCGGAACCACCACCACGGCCCCCGCGTTCGTCGGCGACGACACCCTGCTCGCCTCCCTGTGGCGAGTCGCGACTGCCCGCAACCTGGTCGCCGAGGTCGACGTCCGCGCACCCATCCCCCCGGGCACCCGCCCCGACCGCCGCGCACTGGCCCACTCCGCACAACCCCAGGAGACGGCGGCCCCGGCGTGGACGCACACGGTGCTGGTGGCGTAGAAGCCCTGATCTGCTTCAGCGAGAGCCGGACAGCGTGCGTGCCGGATACGGCGCAGTCCGGCTCTCCGCCGAGCACGCCACCTTCGCCGGCGATCGACGTCGATGCCCTTGGGCAGACGACTCTAACCGGCGGTGATCGCGGCCAGCCGCCGGTAGGAGTCCAGCAGCGCCTCGCGGTCGTACGTGCTGGTGGTGACCAGGACCTCCTGCGCTCCCGTCTCCTTCAGGACCGTCTCCAGCTCGTGCGCGACCTGCTCCTCGGTGCCGGCGATGTGGCCGGTGAGGCCGGACTCGTAGAAGCCGCGTTCCTTGCCGGTCATGGTGAGCGCCTCGACGCGCTCGGCGGGCGGCAGGGGCGGGAAGGTGCCGTGCGTGCGGGAGTACGCCATCGCCCAGGCCTCCGGGACGAGCAGTCGCCGGGCCTCCTCGGGGGTGCCGGCCACCGCGACCGTGCCGGAGACGACCACGTACGGCTCGCTCGCCCAGGGCGAGGGGCGGAAGTGCTCGCGGTAGTGGTCGATGCCGCGCCGCATCTTCTCCCGGTTCCGGAAGTCGCCGATGACCATGGGCAGGCCCGCGCGGGCCGCGATGCCGGCGCCCTCGCCCATGGCCAGGACGAACGGCGGCACGGTCAAGCCCTCGGCGGGACGGGCGTGCACCCCGGTGGGGGAGGTGCCCCGGAACCAGCCGAGCAGCTCCCGCAGCTGGGCCTCGAAGTCCTCGGCGTCCTCCTTGTCACGGCCCAGGGCCTTGCGGACTCCGTCCGTGAAGCCGACGGACCGTCCCAGACCCATGTCGATCCGCCCGGGGAACAGCGACTCCAGCACCCCGAACTGCTCGGCCACGACCAGCGGCCGGTGGTTGGGCAGCATCACCCCGCCGGTGCCCACCCGGATCGTCCGCGTCGCGGCGGCGACGGCGGCCGCCAGCACGGTCGGCGCGGAACCGGCGACCCCGGGAACGCCGTGATGCTCGGAGACCCACAGCCGGTGGTACCCGAGCCCCTCCAGCTCCACGGCCAGCCGCACGGTGTCGCGCAGCGCCTCGGGATGCGTGTGCCCCTCGCGGGTGCGGGACCGGTCGAGGACGGAGAAACGGGTCGAGGCGATCAGGGAACTCACATGGTCTTCAACGTCTGGGAGGCCGCGGCATTCCCGGCACCGAGTCGGCCGCTACGCCACGTTCTCGTGGTCGCACGCCTCGTCGATGCCGTACGTGTCCCAGGACGGGAACGGGTCGTCGGCCGCAGGGGCTTCGCCGGGCGCCGCGAGGCAGCCGGTCAGGGCGGCATGCAGGGCCTTGGTGTCCAGGCCTGTCCCGATGAACACCAGCTCCTGTGCGTGCGGGGCCTCGTTGTCACGGGCCGCGGACGGTTCGAAGCGGGCGACGGAGCCGGCCTGTGACCACAGGCCCGTCACGTGCGGGCGGCTCGCCAGGGTGAAGAAGCCCTTGGAGCGCAGGATCCGCCCGTACGACCCGGCGTCCAGATCCTCCGTGACGAACGTCCACAACCGCCCGGGGTGGAAGGGGAATCCGGATCGGAAGACGGTGGAGGAGATGCCGTACTCCTCGGTCTCGGGCACGTGGTCGCCGTTGAGTTCCCGGACCCAGCCCGGCGCCTGCTGGGCGCGTTCCAGGTCGAAGAGACGCGTGCCGAGCACCTGGCGCAGGTCCACCCGGCCGTGCGTCGCCGGAACCAGCCGGGCGACCGGGTTCAGCCGGGTCAGGGCCGCCCGCAGCCGGGCCGCCGTCTCCTCGTCGACCAGGTCGAGCTTGTTGAGGACCAGGACGTCGGCGAACTCGACCTGGTCGACGAGGAGATCACTGACCGTGCGCTCGTCGTCCTCGTACGGGGCCAGACCCCGCTCGGCGAGGTCGTCGCCGCTCTCCAGTTCGGCGAGGAAGTTGGCCGCGTCCACGACCGTGACCATGGTGTCCAGCAGGGCTACGTCGTCGAGGGTGGCGCCGTCGTCCCGGGCGAAGGCGAAGGTGGCCGCGACGGGCATCGGCTCCGAGATCCCGGACGACTCGATGAGGAGATGGTCGAACCGGCCCTCGCGGGCCAGCCGGTCCACCTCTTCCAGCAGGTCGTCGCGCAGGGTGCAGCAGATGCAGCCGTTGGTCATCTCGACCAGGCGTTCCTCGGTCCGCGACAGGGCGGCCTCGCCGCCGCGCACCAGGGCCGCGTCGATGTTGACCTCGCTCATGTCGTTGACGATGACGGCGACGCGCAGCCCCTCGCGATTGGCGAGGACATGGTTGAGCAGGGTCGTCTTGCCCGCCCCCAGGAAGCCGGAGAGCACGGTGACGGGCAGCCGTTCGTACGACACGGTGTCAGCCCTCGGGGCGCAGCAGCCCGCGCTCGTAGGCCCTGACCAGGTTCTGCGGTACGAGGTGACGGACGCCGTCGATCGTGACCGGCACCAGCGTCGGCGTGGCGGCCTTCCACTGGGCGCGGCGGTGACGGGTGTTGCTGCGGGACATCTTCCGCTTCGGGACAGCCATGGGACTCCTCCTCGGTGGGCAGGCACCGAGGACGCTACATGAAAATGGATCCCATTAACAATTCGCGTCCCCGGTGCCCGGCCACCGGTGTCCCGGTCCGGTGCGTCAGTCGTCGGCGCCCACGAGCATCCGCACCTCGAACTCCTCGTGTGCGGTGCTGTCCTCGGCCGGGCCCTTGTCCAGCACCGTGCCGAGCCAGCCCAGCAGGAAGCCCACCGGGATGGAGACGATGCCGGGGTTCTGGAGCGGGAACCAGGCGAAGTCGGCCTCGGGGTAGAACGAGGCCGGGGCGGAGGAGACGACGGGGGAGAACACGGCGAGCAGGACGGAGCAGAGCAGACCGCCGTAGAGGCTGAGCAGCGCTCCCTTCGCCGTGAAGCGCCGCCAGAAGAGGGTGTAGATGATCGTCGGCAGGATCGCGGACGCCGCGATGGCGAAGGCGAGGAACGCGAGCGTCGCGGTGTTCGCCCCCCAGGCGACCAGGGCCAGCAGGATGCCGAGGATGCCGATGACCGCCCCGGACAGCCGGGCGACGGCCAGCTCCTCCGTCTCGCTCGCCCGGCCCTTGCGGATCACCTCGCCGTACAGGTCGTGCGCGAGGGACGAGGCCGCGGCCAGGGTGAGGCCCACCGCCACGGCGAGCAGGGTCACATACGCCAGGCACGTCACCAGCGCGGTGAGGACACTGCCGCCCAGCTCGTGCGCGAGCAGCAGGACGGAGGCGTTGCCGGTGCGGTCCGTGCTCTCGATGGTGTCCCGGCCGAGGAGCGCGGTGGCGCCCAGGCCGAGGATGCCGGCCCCGAAGCAGACCGCGCCGACCAGGCCGACGGCCCACAGGACGGAGGAGCGCAGGACGCCGCTGGTGCGCGGGGCGAGCAGCCGCATCAGCACGTGCGGAAGGGCGGCGAGACCGAGGACGATGGCCAGCTCGAGGCTGAGGAAGTCCAGCTTGTTGCTGACGGTGCCGCCGTAGCGCAGCCCCGGTTCGAGGAAGGTCAGGCCCGTTCCGCTGCGGTCGGCCGCCCTTTCGAGCAGCGCGTTGGGGTTCCAGTCGAAGCGGTACAGCACCCAGCCCGCGGTGAACAGCACGCCCACGATCAGCATCACGGCCTTGATGATCTGGATGACCGTCGCTCCGGGCATGCCGCCGAGGGAGGCGTAGAGGATCACGAAGGTACCGATCACGGCCACGCACAGGGTACGGGTGGTGGCGCTCGGCGCCCCGGTGAACTGCGTCAACAGGGCGACGCTGCCGACCAGTTGCGCCACCAGGTAGAGGGTCGCGATGGCCAGGACGCAGACGGCCAGTGCCACCCGTACCGGCCGCTGCTGCCGGGGCAGGCGCAGCGCCACCGTGTCGCCCAGGGTGAACTTGCCCGTACGGTGCAGGGGTTCGGCGATGAGCAGCAGCACCATCATCCAGGCGACGGTGGTGCCGCCGAGGTACATCAGTCCGTCGTACCCGGTCAGCGCGACCAGTCCGGTACTGCCCAGCAGGGTGGCGGCGGACAGGTAGTCGCCGCACATGGCGAGGCCGTTGCGCAGCGGCGACATGGCGCGGTTGCCGAGGTAGAACTCGCTGATCTCGTCGCGCTGGGGAGCCGTCAGCAGCGCCGTGAACAGGGTGATCACGACCACGGTCAGGAACAGGACGAAGGTCAGCTGGAGGCTGCTGTCGTCGATGGCGGCGCTCGTCACCATGTGCGGAACCCCCTCGTTCCGTGCTCAAGGGGCTGCTGCCCGGCCCCTTGGGGCGGCACCGCCGAACGGGCGCGGCGGTTGTCGTTCTCGTGCTGCCGGGACCTCAGGCCGCGGGCGAGCGGATCGACCCGGGTGCGCATGTGCCGGACGTAGCACCACGCGGTCACACCCATGATGACGAACTGCCCGAGGCCGAGGGTGAGTCCGATCGTGAGGTGGCCGAACAGCGGCTGGTTCATCACCGCGGGCACAAAACTCGACAACAGCACATACAGCAGGAATCCGCCGACGGACAGGATCGTCGCCCGGGTGCCGAACCGGCGCTGCGCGCGACGCAGAGAGTGGAATTCGGGATGGTCGGATATACGAGACGGCGGAGCGTGTTCGATGTGCGGAAGCGGGAATGTGGGAGTGTCATCCCGTCGCGGTGGAAATTCGGGCACAGGCGCACCTTCTTCGCTGCTTCGTGCCCCGCACTCGACCCCTTCGAGTCAGTGGTCCCGTCCGGCTTTCGGGCAGGGTGGAGGATTGCCGGACGCACTGTGGGGGTGCGGGCTCTGTGGGGGTCTCGTGAAACCGAAAAACTCGCTGTTCGGATTCACGCGGACGGCCTCGGGGTTCTGTGTGGAGATCCCCGACCAGCCCCGGCCGCGGGTGGTGGCGAGGCTGAGTGCGGAGTATGTCAGTGCTGCGCTTGAGCCATCAACTGTGAGGGCCAATTGACCGCTGGGCGTGGCTCGTTCACGCCACAGTCGAAGGGTGGCGATACTGCGACGGCCTGCGGGAAAAGGGCGGCCGGCGAATAGTACGGACCATTTTTTCGGCCAGGCTGTCTCACAGCGCACCGCGCCGTCGGACAGCCCGGCCGACCTGGTCAGAAGCGGGCGCCGACGGCGGTGCCGGACCGGGGGACGAGGAACGCCCGCGCCTTCGGCAGTGAGCCGTCCGCCGCCCGCGAGCCGGCGAGCGGAGCCGGGTCGGTGCTCAGGACCGAGGCCGCGTTCCAAGTGCCGCCGATGTTCCAGGAGTTGCCGCTGGCGACGGTTTCGGACCCGACGGCCGCCGGGCGCTGGTCCGCGACGGAGAGGTTGCCGGTGAGCCTGGCGCTCCCGCCCGAGACGTCGGCGTCGAAGCCGGTGCCGGCGTTGCCGTACGTGGAGTTGCGGCTCAGGGTGAGGGAGCCCGGGTTGCCGTTGTCCGTGAAGCCGTGCTTGGCGTTCTTGAACGAGACGCTGCCCCGGACCGTGTGGGACACGGCCGGAGCCGGGCTGCCCCCGCCGAGCTTGAAGCCGTTCCCGTCGCCCGCGAAGTCGGGGAAGTCCCAGCGGTTGTAGCCGTTGCCGTACACGACCGTGTTCTCGATCGTCACCGGGGAGGCGAACTCCCAGGCGTCGAAGCCGTCGTCGACGTTGTTCCACAGCCGGGCACCGCGCACCACGTTGCCCGAGCCGCTGCCCTCCTTGATCGCCAGGCCGTCGGCGCTCTCGCCGTTCTTGCGCGGGTCGCGATTGCCGTAACTGTCCAGGTTCAGGATCTGGTTGCCGCTGGAGGCTCCCTGGAGCTGGAAGCCGGACTCGTAGTTGTCGTGCGTGCTCAGGCGCGCGAAGACATTGCCGTTGCAGCCGTCGCAGTACACGCCGTACGGGCCGTTGACGATCTCCAGACCCGAGATACGCCAGTGCGACGCCTCCATGTGGATCGCCCCGCGCTCGGCACGCGGGATGCTGCCGCCGACCGGGGTGTGGCTGGCGGGCAGTCTCTCCCCGTCGACGACCACACGCTCGCCCTGGTGGGGCGCGAGGGTGATGGGCTGGGACGCGGTTCCCGAGGTGGTGATGGTGATGTTGTCGGTGAGGGCGTACGTCCCGCCGCGCACGCTGATGGTGTCGCCGGGCCTCGCCAGGTCCACGGCCCGCTGGATGGTCCTCAGCGGCCGGGCGAGCGTGCCGGGACCGGAGTCGTCCCCGTTCGGCGCCACGACCAGGGTCGCGCCCGCGGCTGCCGCCGGCCCAGCCGGTCCGGCCAGCGCCATGGCCAGCGCGGCCCCCGTCATCGCCGCCGACCAGATCGCTGCGTTCCGCATGCGGCCTCCTGCCTGTGCCAGTGCCTGTGTGGGTGTCGCAGAGCAGTGGCCGCCCGGGGGGTGAAGGTTGCCGGGGTATGGGGCGCGGGCGGAGGCCGGGGAGGACGGGCACGCAGACGCAGCAAGATTGCCGGGCATCGTCGACGGGGTGGGGGACGGGCCGGCCATGAGCACGGCCTCGTTCTCGGGGGCTGGGGCTGGGGCTGGGGACGGGGGCGACGGGCGGGCTCCCGGCATGGCCTCGCGTCCTCGCGGACCGGGAGTCGTGCAGCCGCCCCACCGCGCCCGGGAGTTCGGGTCGGCCATGGGCAGGCCCCGTTGCTGCGGACTGCGGACTGCGGACTGCGGACTGCGGACTGCGGATCGAGGGTCCCCCGGCACACACGCGGTCGGCCTGCCCGGGGCGGACGACGCGACCGGCCGGACGGCCCTAGGGTGGCAGCGTGAATGACGACCGCAGCAAGGCCCCGCTGGCCGTGTTCGACCTGGACAACACGCTCGCCGACACCGCGCACCGGCAGCGGTTCCTGGAGCGCAGGCCGCGGGACTGGGACGGCTTCTTCTCGGCGGCGCCGCAGGACCCGCCGTTGCCGGAGGGCATCGCCCTGGTCAAGGAGAGCGCGCGGGAGTGCGAGATCGTCTACCTCACGGGACGGCCCGAGCGCTGTCGGCGTGACACGCTCGACTGGCTCGCCGCGCAGGAACTGCCCGAGGGGCGGGTGTACATGCGGCGCGACGCCGATCGCCGGCCCGCCCGGTTCACCAAGCTGGACATCCTGCGGCGGCTCGCCCGTACGCGCGAGGTCCGTGTCCTCGTGGACGACGACGAACTGGTCTGCGAGGACGCCCGGCGCGCGGGCTTCACCGTCGTACGGGCCGACTGGGCCGCCCGGTCCGCCGAACTGAAGGCGGCGCAGGAGCGGGAAGGGCGGACCTGACAGCGCGCTGTGGCGGAATGTTTACCTCCCCCGGGTACCTCCTGGCCAAGAACCAGGACAGTGCCGGCGCACTCGTGCCGGACAGCGGACATACGGGGGATGCCATGAAGGGAAGTCGTAGGGGTGCGCTCGCGGCGGCGGCGCTCGTCGGCGCCGTGCTGCTCACCGGCTGTGCGAAGCCCGACCGGAGCGAGATCGTCACCTGGACCGACGAACACGGCAGGGCCTGCACGGGCGTGGCGATCGTCGACTCCGAGGACGGCGACCGGGAGGTGAGCAGCATCGACTGCGACTACCCGCCGGAGGGCAAGCAGCCGGGGCGTTCCACCTCGGCACCCCTGCCGGACTGAGTAGGCCGTTCGGAGGACGGCCAACTACTCGGCCTCCTCCAGCCGGAAGCCCACCTTCAGCCCCACCTGCCAGTGTGCGATCTGCCCGTTCTCGAGCTGGCCGCGCACCTGCGTCACCTCGAACCAGTCCAGGTTGCGCAGGGTCGCCGATGCCCGGCCGATGCCGTTGCGGATGGCCTGGTCGACGCCGTCGGGGGAGGTGCCGACGATCTCCGTGACCCGGTAGGTGTGGTTCGACATGCCGCTGCTCCTCTTCAGTGACGGGTGTCACACGTCACTCCACCGTGCCCCACGCGGCGGCGAAGCGCGAGACATCGTCCGCCGTCTTCGCCGCCGCGTGGAACTCACCGGTGTCAGCGCACCACGCTCAGCGACAGCGCGAACCGGCCCGCCTCGTCCGTCCACCAGTGGGCCAGGTCCAGCCCCGCCGCGGACAGTTCGGTGCGCACACCCTCCTGCCGGAACTTCGCCGACACCTCGGTGCGCAGCTCCTCGTCCGCCGCGAAGTCGACGGCGAGGCCGAGCGCCGGCACCTTCACGGTCTGCGCCGTACGGGAGCGCAGCCGCATCTCGATCCACTCGTGCTCGGCGTCCCACAGGGCCACGTGGTCGAACGCCGCGGGCTCGAAGTCGGCGCCGAGCTCACGGTTGATCACGGTGAGCACGTTCTTGTTGAACGCGGCCGTGACCCCTGCCGCGTCGTCGTACGCCCGGACCAGCACCTCCTCGTCCTTGACCAGGTCCGTGCCCAGCAGCAGGGCGTCGCCCGGGGCCAGCAGGGCACGAACGGACGCCAGGAACGCGGCGCGCTCGGCGGGCAGCAGGTTGCCGATCGTGCCGCCGAGGAACGCCACCAGCCGGGGCCCCGGCGTGTCCGGCAGCGTCAGTTCCGCGGTGAAGTCGGCGATCAGCGCGTGCACGTCGAACCCCGGCCGCTCGGCGGCGAGCGCCTGCCCGGCCTGGGTGAGGGCGCTCTCGCTGACGTCGACGGGGACGTAGGTGTGCAGGTCCGTCAGGGCGTCGAGCAGATGCCGCGTCTTCTCGGAGGAACCGGAGCCGAGCTCGACCAGGGTGCGGGCCCGGGCCGCCGCGGCGATGTCGCCGGAGCGCGCGAGGAGGATCTCCCGTTCGGCGCGTGTCGGGTAGTACTCGGGCAGCGCGGTGATCTTCTCGAACAGGTCGCTGCCGTGCGCGTCGTAGAACCACTTCGGCGGCAGCGTCTTGGGACGGCCGGTCAGACCCCGGTGGACGTCGGCGCGCAGCGCGGCGTCCGTGGCGTCCTCGGGCAGCGTGCGGGTGAGGCGGAACGGGCTCACGTACGGGGCTCCTCGGGGTGTGCGGGCACGAAGGCGTCGGTCGGCTCCTTCAGCGGCGTGAGCAGCACGTCCGTGCGGCTCGCCGCGAGCAGGGTGCGGTCGGGCACCTCCTGCCAGTGCGGATCGTCGTCGTAGGGCTCTGAGGCCACGACGGTGCCGCCGCCGGGCCGGGTGAGATACCAGAGGGTGTCGCCCCAGGCGGTCGCGGTGATGGTGTCGCCGTCGGTGAGCAGGAGGTTGAGCCGGGAGCCGGGGGCCGCGACGGCGACCTCCAGGACCGTGTCGGCCAGCGCCTGCCCCTGCTCGTCGCCGCTCCTCAGCCGGGCCAGGACCAGGGCCCACACGAGCGCCGAGTCGTTGCGGGCCTCCAGCGACAGCAGGTCCTCCGGCGGCAGACTGCGGGACACCGCCGCGAGCGAACCGGGCCAGCCCCTGACCGCCCCGTTGTGGCTGAACAGCCAGGTCCCCGCGGCGAACGGCGCCGCCGCGGCCTCCGCGTCCGCGCCCGACAGCGTCGCGTCCCGCACCGCGGCGAGCAGCGCGGTGGACCGTACGACCCGGGCGAGATCGGCGAACGACAGGTCCGCCCAGATCGGCCCGGCCCGCCGGTAACGGGCCGGCACCGGGTCGCCCTCGGCGTACCAACCCACTCCAAAACCGTCGGCGTTGACCGTCCCGTACCGTTGCCGCCGGGGCGCCCACGACTGCCGGTACAGGCCGTGCGGGGGCTCCACGAGGAGCCGGCCGAGCGGCTCCTGCGGTCCCACGTACGCCACATGACGGCACATCAGACGTCCTCCGAGCGGGCCGTGCGGAACCCGGAGAAGATCTGCCGCCGGATCGGGTAGTCCCAGTTGCGGAACGTGCCCCGGCAGGCCACCGCGTCCACGGCGAACGAACCGCCGCGCAGCACCTTGTGGTCGGACCCGAAGAAGACCTCCGAGTACTCCTCGTACGGGAACGCCCTGAACCCTGGATACGGCAGGAAGTCGCTCGCCGTCCACTCCCACACGTCGCCGATCAACTGCCGTACGCCGAGCGGCGACTCACCGGCCGGGTAGCTCCCGGCGGGCGCCGGACGCAGATGCCGCTGGCCGAGGTTGGCGTGCTCCGGGCCCGGGTCGGCGTCGCCCCACGGGTAGCGCATGGAGCGGTCGCCGGCCGGGTCGTACCGGGCCGCCTTCTCCCACTCGGCCTCCGTGGGCAGCCGGCGTCCCGCCCAGCGGGCGTAGGCGTCGGCCTCGTACCAGCACACGTGCAGCACCGGCTCGTCGGGCGGGACGACCTCGGTGACGCCGAAGCGCCGCCGCAGAAACTGGCTGCCGTCCCGCCGCCAGAAGAGCGGGGCCGAGATGGAGTTCCGGCGGATGTGGGCCCAGCCGTCCGCCGTCCACCAGCGCGGGTCGTCGTAGCCGCCGTCCTCGATGAACGCCTGGTACGCGCCGTTCGTCACCGGCGTGGTGTCGATCCGGAAGGGCGCCACGTCGCGCCGGTGCGCGGGCCGTTCGTTGTCCAGGGCCCACGGCTCGTCGGAGGTGCCCATCGTGAACGGGCCGCCCGGGACGAGGACTTCGGACGGGCCGGTGAACAGCGGCACCGGCTCCGGGTCCGGGGCGGTCAGGGCCTGCGGGCCCCTGCGGAGCTGATGGGTGATCAGCATGGTCTCGTCGTGCTGCTGTTCGTGCTGCGCGATCATCCCGAAGGCGAACCCGGCCTCCGTCAGCCGCGTCCCGTGGAACGCGGCCTTCTCCAGCACGTCCAGCGCGCGGCCGCGCACATCGGCCGCGTACGCGCGTGCCTCGGCGGGCGACAGCAGGGGCAGCTTCGGTCGCTCGGCGCGCGGGTGCTCGAACGCGTCGTAGAGGCCGTCGATCTCGGGCCGTATCGCCTCGTGTCCGGCGACGGCCCGCAGCAGCCACTGTTCCTCCTGGTTGCCGATGTGCGCCAGGTCCCACACCAGCGGCGACATCAGCGGCGAGTGCTGCGCGGTCAGGTCGGGGTCCTCGACGCAGCTCGTCAGCAGGGTGGTGCGGTCGCGGGCGACGACCAGCGAGGCGACCGCGCGCTCGCGGAGAACCTCCGGGCCGGCGGTGTTCGTGTCGACAGCGGGGCCGGTCTCGGTCATGGGCGCAGGTCCTTCCCATCGGCGCGACCGTCCGTGCCGCGCTGTCGGTCGAGCAGGTCGTCGGCGGGGCAGCGGCCCCGGACGACGTAGTGGTCCAGGTAGGCCGTGACGGCGTCCGTGATCTCGGGCGCGGCGCCGAGCCGGGGCAGGGCGTCCAGCGC
The DNA here is from genome assembly GCF_037055355.1 of Streptomyces sp. DG1A-41. Taxonomy (GTDB): domain Bacteria; phylum Actinomycetota; class Actinomycetes; order Streptomycetales; family Streptomycetaceae; genus Streptomyces. The sequence goes on from NZ_CP146350.1 coordinate 8,416,684, forward strand.
GGCCGTGAAGCACGTGACGGCCACCTCCCGCAGCTCGGCGTCGGCCAGGCCGCGCCGGGCCGCGTCGGTCCACAGCGGGTTGTGCGGCGCGGGCAGCCCCAGCGTCCGCTCGGCCAGAGGCTTCACGGCCCGGTAGGCGGTCTCGGCGGCCTCCGGGTCGTCGAACAGCGCCGCCGCCACGGCCAGGGGCACGATCCAGCCGTCGTCGCCCGGCTGCGCGTCGATCATGCGCAGTTCGAGATGGCCGCGCGGCCTGACCGGCGGAAACAGCGTCGTGACGTGGTAGTCGAGGTCCTCCCGCGTGGGCGGCCGGGGGGCGCCCGTGCGGGTCCACTCCCGGAAGGTGAGCCCCTTTGGGACGTCCCAGGGGCCGCCGTCGCGGCGTACGCACATCACGGGGGAGTCCAGCACATGCCGGGCCCAGGTGCCGCGCGGGTCGGCGTCCAGCGGCGGTCCGCCCGCCCGGCCGGGGCCGATCCGGGTCCACATCAGCTGCCGGGTGGACAGCCAGCCGGTCGGCCGGTGACCGGCGAGCGGGGAGTTGGCGAACGCGGCCACCAGGACCGGGCCCAGATGATGGGCGAGCCACCAGCGCCGCACATGGCCGAGGGGGCCCGGCTCCTCGTGGCCGGCGTCCACGCACACCTGCACGGAGGCTGAGGCGCACATCATGGCGCGGCCGGAGGGGCCGGTGCGGTCGAGGCAGGTCTCCATGGCGTCGTAGCGCGGTTCGCGCAGGAACCTGCGGGGTTCGTGCCAGGGATCGTGGCCGAGGCCGACCAGCGTGAGGCCGTTCTCGCGCAGGACCGCGCGGACGGCGTCGAGGTCGGCGGAGACGGTGGCGATGACATCCGTCAGGGAGGCGGCGGGGGGCGAGCTCAGCTCCAGCTGGCCGCCGGGCTCCACGGTGAGCGCCGACCTCAGGGGCAGGGGCCGCAGTGCGGCGTAGGCCGTGTCGAGTCGTTCGGGTGTGACGGGGAGCTGCGGTGCGTGCAGCTCGTGGACGAGCCATTCCACCTCGACCCCGAGGCGGCGTGGCGGGCCGGTCTTGAAACAGATGCCGCGGACGAGTGCCTCGACCTCGGCTTCGGACAGTGAGGTGCGTGGCCGGGTACAGCCACCTACCGATTCGGACATGTCGGGATCCTCCTGAGATTCCACCATGCCATCGGTCCGGGCTCTTCGGCGGCCCGGGCCGGGATCACTCGTCCCACCCAAGTCCCTCATGTCGCTCGGCACAAGGGGGCGAACCGGGGCGTTCCGGGGCGGTCATCCAAGCCGACCGGGCGTTTCCCGGCGCTTTCCCCGGTGTTCTCCGGTGGCGAAAACTCCATTGCGGCGCGCGGCCGGCATCACCCACGATGCCTGCGTGAGCACGACGAGATCGGCCGCGCGGCACGCGCTCACGGCGCACACGGGGGTGGCGCCGTGAGCGCGTGCCTGCGCGGTATCGCCCAGCAGACCGAGCAGATCGTGACGAGCGGGGGCCTACCGGGCGCCGGACGGGCGCGAGGTGCCGATCGTGGCGAGCCTCCGTGCAGGCGCGCGAGGGCACGCGCCTGTACGGTCCGGAACCGGTACCGGTGTCCTCCACCCGGGTGACGGAGACGCTGGTCGAGGTCACGGGCGAGAGCAGCCTCGAGGCGGCCGCCCGCCGGCTCGGCGCGAAGGTAACCGCATCGAACTTCGCCTCGGCGCTCCCCCAAGCTCTCGGCTCCGCTCGCGCGGGGGACCCCCGTCCTCGGCGACGGCTGCCTCAACGGCGTACAGGCCCAGGAAGAGGCCTGTGCCGGGCCTCGGCGCTGTACAGACGCCGGACGCCAGGTACGGGGTGCCCTCGAGAAGGTCTTCAGCTCCAGCCGTAGCGCTCCCGCAGCCGGTGCCTGACGAGGTTGAACCGCATACGGTCCAGGGCGCAGGCCTCCCGGCGCATGCCGTCCTCGTGCAGGCGCAGGACGCGGTCCACGTCGACCCACGACTCACGGCCCGACCGGTCCCACGGCCCGCTGCCGATCGGCACCCACTCGCGATCGCCGGCGTGCCGCTTGCTGGACAACTGCACGGCGAGAAACGTCCCGGCCGGCTCGCGGGCGACCACGAGCACCGGGCGGTCCTTGCCGCGCCCGTCGTTCTCCTCGAAGGGCACCCACGTCCAGACGATCTCGCCGGGGTCGGGGTCGCCGTCGTGCGCGGGTGAGTACTCGGTGCGCACCCGGCCCACCTCGCGCGGATCGGCCTGGACGGTGGCGGAGGGGCCGGAGCGGCCCGGGGCGTTCTCATCCGTAAATGCGGTCACGACAGGCACCCTAGAGGCTGGCCCCATGAGCCCGGCCGTCGAGGCGTCCACCCCGCTGAACCGCGTACGGTCGCTCAGGCGGCAGCGGAACGCTCCGCGAGCGGCGGCGCCGGCCACTTCTCGTGCCAGCGCAGCTCCGCCTCCAACTGCGCGGCCACCTGCACCAGAAGCGGTTCGCTGTTCGCCGGGCCGAGCAACTGGGCTCCGACGGGCAGACCGTCCGCCGTGAAGCCCGCGGGCACATTGACGCCCGGCCAGCCCAGCACGTTCCACGGCCAGGCGTACGGGCAGGCGGCGATCATCGCCCGGTCGGTGGCGAAACCGCTGAGTTCCAGCAGGGCCCCGATCCGGGGCGGGGGAGCGGCGGTGGTGGGCGCGAGGACGACGTCGTACGTGGTGAAGAACCCGCCGATACGGCGGTGCAGGACGGTCTCCGCCCGCCGGGCCGCCCGCAGCGGTGCCCCGCCGAGCAGCCGGCCCAGCCGGGCCGAGCCGAGGGTGCGCCGGTCCAGCAGTGCGGGGAAGGGCGCCTCGGCCACCCGCTCGGCGATCCCGGCCGTCGCGCGCGGCACGAAGGTCAGCCCGATCTGCCCGTACGGCGGGTCCGCCTCCTCGACCGTGTGCCCCAACGCCGCGAGCCGGTCGGCGAGTTCGACGATCCGGGTCCGGACTTCGGGCCGGAGCCGGGCGGGTACGGCCGTGAACGGCGGCTTGAGGGCGAGCGCGATGCGCAGCCGCCCGGGGTCGCGGCCGACGGCCGCCGAGGCGTCGACGGCCGGGGGCCGGTGCGGGTCCTGTGCGTGGTTGCCGCTCGCCGCGTCCAGCAGCAGGGCCGCGTCGGCGACCGTACGGGCCAGGGTGCCGTTGACGGTGATGCCCTGGAAGGACTCGCCGCGCGGCCAGGTGGAGACGCGGCCGCGCTGCGGTTTGATGCCGACCAGATGGGTCCATGCGGCCGGGATCCGCACCGACCCGGCGCCGTCCGAGCCGAGCGCGGCGGGCACCAGACCGGCGGCGACCGCGGCGGCCGAGCCGCCCGAGGAACCACCGGGCGTATGGGCCGTACTCCACGGATTGCGTGTCGCGCCGAAAGCCGGCCCTTCGGTGAAGGGCCACTGCCCGAACTCGCAGGTGTTGGTCTTGCCGACGATCACGGCCCCGGCCGCGCGCAGCCGCCGCACCGCCTCACCGTCCTCGGCGACCGGCGGGAACTGACCGCAGCAGCCGAAGGCGGTCGGCTCGCCGGCCACGTCCATGTCGTCCTTCACGGCCACGGGCACCCCGAGCAGCGGCTTGCTCGCGCCGGCGGCCAGCTCCCGGTCGGCGGCGTCGGCCTCGGCGAGCGCCGCCTCGGCGCGGACGATCCGGAAGGCGTTGATGCTGCCCTGCGTCGCCTCGATCCGCGCCAGCGCCCGCTCGACCAGCGCCCGGGACGTCACGTCCCCGGCGGCCAGCGCAAGGGCGGTCTCCGTCAGGCCTGCGGCACGGTCGAGCGTCATACGGACACCTCCGGAAGCAACCTCTCTACCGAACGGTAACGTCCGATGGCCGGTGGTGGAACGCCGACGACAGGAGTGGGGCTTCACCCACCGGCCACATCTTCCTCACTTGGCTCATCCGCTCCTGTTCAAACCATTGACGCCCGTCTGCCTCGCCCCTACTTTCTGTTCCCCCACGTCTGATCGAATTGCCGAACTTTGTTCGGTATATCGATCCCTTGTGTCTCAGGGAGAGCCGCCCGTGACCTCACACCCCGCCGCCCCGTCCCGCCGCACGCTGCTGCGCGCCCTGGCCGCCCTGCCCGCCTCGGCGGTGCTGCTGGGCGAGGTGCCCGGGCTGCTCGGCAGCGCCCTGGCCGCCGCGCCGCCGAACGGCTTCGCCACCCGGTACACGATCGTGCCGTTCCTCAACAGCAACGACGGTACGGTCAACGTCTACCAGTCGGACGACGCCACCGACTTCCGGCTGCTGCGCTCCTCCGCGTACACGCCGCCGGCGGGCCGGATCCGCGACGCCAGCGTCATCAGACACACCGACGGCTACTACTACGTCACCTACACCACACGCACCTGGCAGGACACCAGCAGGACCATCGGCTTCGCCCGCAGCTCCGACCGCGTCAACTGGACGTTCCTGTACGACTACACCGTCCCGGTCGCGAACCTCTCCCGCGCCTGGGCGCCCGAGTGGTTCGTCGACAGCGACGGCAGCGTCAGCGTCATCGTGTCCTGCTCCACCACGAACGACCAGTGGATCTTCACGCCGTACCTGCTCAGGGCCACCAACTCCGCCCTGACGGCCTGGAGTTCACCGGCACCGCTCACGGGCATCGGCGCCAACCACATCGACACGTTCATCGTCAAGATCGGCTCGACGTACCACGCCTTCCCGAAGAACGAGACGACGAAGTACATCGAGTACGCCACGGCCTCGAACCTCACCGGCCCGTACACGATCCGCAGGACGGGCGACTGGGCGGGCTGGGGCAGCTACCGCGAGGGCCCGGCGCTGGTGCAGCTCGACAACGGCGGCTGGCGCATCTTCTTCGACGGCTACGGCGACGGCACCTACTACTACAGCGACAGCTACGACACCTTCGCCACCTGGACGGCACCGGCCGCACTGCCCGGGATCTCCGGCACGGCACGGCACTTCACGGTCGTCAAGGAAACGGTCTCCGGTGGCCCGAGCCTGCCCCGGAACACCACCCGCTCCTTCCGGTCGGCCAACTACTCGACCCGCTACTGGCAGCAGCAGTCCTCGCTGCTCAACCTGCCCGTGGTCAGCGGCTCCAGCACCACCGCCGAGAAGCAGGCCGCCACCTTCACGGTCGTCGCCGGCCTGGCCGACGGCAGTGGCTACTCCTTCCGCGACGCGGCCGGCAACTACCTGCGCCACTGGGACTTCCGCGCCCGCTTCGACCCGAACGACGGCACGAGCACGTTCGCCAAGGACGCCACGTTCATCCTCCGGACCGGCACGGCATCCGGCTCCGTCCGCTTCGAGTCGTACAACTACCCCGGGTACTACCTGCGCCACTACTCGTACCAGCTCCGCGTGGAACGCTCGAACGGAACGGAGCTGTTCCGGCAGGACAGTTCGTTCGTGCCGGTGACGGCCTGGGGCTGACCGACGCGCTGGAGCGCGTCGAACGTGTGCGGTGCGTCCCCGAGCGCGTACCACATGACGGGCGACGTCGGTCGACGCCCGCGCGCGCCGCTCTGCCTCCCGGAACTACTTCCACTCGCCGTACAACCCTCGGTGTCCCCCGTGAGTCTCCGTAGAGCCTCACCCCGCATTTCGCAAATGCCATCTGGCCTTTGGCACACTCGGAGCGTTCATAGTGATAACCGGCATCAAGGGCGTACGTATCCGCAGAGCCGCAGCTGTCGCCTGCGCCACCGGCGCGCTGCTCGCGGGCGGCGCCGTGACCGCGCCCGCGCAGGCGGCGACCGCGCCCTCGGTCAGCGCCAAGGGCGCGTTCATGCTCAACAGCGCGACGGGCTCCACGCTCTACAGCAAGTACGCCGACACCAAGCGGCCCATGGCGAGCACCACCAAGATCATGACGGCTCGCGTCGTGCTGAGCACCCCCGACCTGAACCTCGACCGGAAGGTCACCATCAAGCAGGCTTACCGGGACTACGTCACTGCCAAGGGCGCGAGCACCGCGGATCTCAAGACCGGCGACAAGGTCACCATCCGCCAGCTGCTCCATGCGATGCTGCTGCCGTCCGGCTGCGACGCCGCGATGGCCCTCGCGGACACCTTCGGCACCGGTACGACCATCTCGGCGCGGACCAAGTCGTTCATCAGCAAGATGAACGCCAAGGCGGACACCCTCGGCCTGACCAACACGCACTTCGACTCGTTCGACGGCAACTCGACGCAGAACACGAACTACACGACGCCGCGCGACCTCGCCAAGCTCGCGCGCAGCGCGATGAAGTACTCGACGTTCGCGGGCATCGTGAAGAAGCCGAAGACCGTGCAGTACGCGACGACCAGCACCGGTGGCACGCGCACGTACACCTGGTACAACACCAACCAGCTGCTCGGCTCGTACAGCGGCGCGATCGGGGTGAAGACGGGCACCAACACGCCGTCCGGCCCCTGCCTCGTCTTCGCCGCGACCCGCAACGAGAAGACGGTCATCGGCGTGCTCCTCAACGACCAGTACCGCTACACAGACGCCGCCAAGCTGCTGGACTACGCCTTCGGTACCAGCTCGGCGAGCACCATGCGGCTGCGCACCCTGCCGACGGGCGCACAGAGGGACTGACCTGGGCCGACGCGCACTCGAACGAACGCTGGTGGGTACCGGCGCGAGCCGGGCAAGCGCCTGTTGCGTCAGTAGTGCGGCAATGCTGTGAGGGCGCCGGTGTGCGGAAGGCGTCGGTCAGCACAGCCTGGGCTGGTCAGCGACAGCCGACCAGCCCAGCCCTTGCGTGCCCTCCACCCTATGAGCCCGTCAGCGTGGGCGGCGCGTTGACAGCCAGAGGCGGACCACGGGCGGGACGGCGCTGCCGATGCCCACGACCAGGGTGGTGGCCGCGAGCGGCTCGTTGAGGGTAGGCAGCGCAGCAGTCACCGGACCCATGGTGGTGGTCGGTACGGTGACCTCGCATCCCTTCTCGGTCATGGTGGAGCCGCCGCCTTCGACCCCGAGGCCGTACGCATGGTCCATGCACTCCCTGGTCCCGACGACATCGGCGCCGAGCCACAGCACGCCGGCCGTCGTGGCGACCAGCAGGGAGCCGATCAGCCCGGCCCTGCGCAGGACGCGGTTCGGGTCGGGGGCATTGCGGTCGGGTGCGGTCACGCGGTGATCAACTCCGAAGAGGATGTCAGCGTTGGCCGGGCAGGCGTACGTGCCGTTTCGGCTTATACGTCGGCGAGCTCCGGCGAGTCCAGCCGGTTCGCCGGTCTGCTGCGTGTCTACTTCTCCCAGATCCTGCGGTAAGCCTCGCGGTAGCCCTCGGAGTCCCAGGACAGTGCGCCGCCGCTGTTGGCGGCGGTGGTGACATGGACGGGGGCGACGTATCCGCTGGCCAGCTCGCCGGCGAAGGAACGGTTGAACTCGTCGATGATCTGCCAGCCCTGTTCGGACAGCGGTTCGGGCACGGTGGCGGCCTGGAACTCCTTGCTGTTGATGCGCTGGAAGGCCGAGGGGTCGCCGTCACCGGCCCCGATGTTGAACGGGGCGCCCTCGCCCTGCCTGCCAGCGGCACGCAGGGCGGGGCCCGCGTGGTCGAAGTACAGGTCGTTGATGGCGGCGGAATGGGTCCACCTGTCACCGAAGCGGGAGGCCAGGGAGGAGACCCTCTTGGTGGTGAGACTGCCCGCCTGCGGGATGGGGACGTTCTCGTAGCTCAGCAGCTCGACGCCGGAGCAGGTGGCGAGTTCCTTCTTGATCAGATCCGACTTGCGCTTGGCGAAGGGGATCGAGGCGTCGGTGAACAGGACGACGCCCGCACGACCGTTGGACCGGGCGATGATCCAATCAGCGCTGATCTTCGCGACCTCCTCGACCCTGGTGGTGATGTTGCTGAACAGCTTCGGGTTCTCGCTGGGGCCGGGAGCCGCGACGGCGTGCCAGCCGATCAGCGGGATGCCGTCCGCGTTCGCCTGCTCGACCTGTGCGGCGGTGGAGGTGGGATCGAAGCCGCCGATGACGATGCCGTCGGGTTTGAGGGCCAGGGCCTCGGCGAAGGCGGCCTTGATCCCGGCGGGCGTGCCCTGGCCGTTGAGGGTGCGGACACGCCAGTCGATGACGCCGGCGGCTTCCTGGACGCCCTTGGCGACGCCCGCCGCGCCGGGATTGGTCAGCGTCTGGGCGATGTAGACGATGGTCTTGCCGGGGACGGCCCGGGGCCCGCTGGTCGGCCCGGACCAGGGGGCGTTGACGTCCTCGGCCGTCTTGACGGCCCGCTTGGCCTCGGCGAGGGCGGTGGGGCAGCCGGGTCTGGACGAGCCGCTGGGGGACGCGGCGGCGGACCCGTCGGTGGTGGAAGCGCTCTCGCAGCCGGTGGTGAGGGCGATGGTGGCCGAGGCCAGGAGAGCGGTGGCCGTCACGGCCGCCTTGCGGGTGGGGTGCACGGGGTCTCCAACACGGTGCGAGAGAGGGCAGGGCTGGGCGGGGAGGCGGGGCGTGGGGTCGGCGACGGTTCCCGCGCGTTGCCGCTGTCGTGAGGATTCAGGCCAGCGACGGGAGGAGAGGCCCGCGAGGCCGGCGGGCGGTGATGCCCGGCGGTGGCCCGGGTGGCCCGGGGAGGCAGCGAGTGCCCGAGGCGAGGGGCGCGTTCGACCGGTCGGTCCGCGTCACGTCCGTACCCGGCACCGTGGATCGATCAGCGGTGTGCAGTACGACGAGCGCCTCATCGGGCGAAGCGTTGCACTCAGGGAGATACTTCGTAAACATTCCGTCATTGATTCTTTATGACCCAAACTTTGTCATGTCATGGTAAAGGCGATACTCTCGCCCAGCTGGTTCCAGACACCTGGCGCGATCTCTTCGTTCCTATCAGCGATGAAGGCCGCGAAAGTGTCACGTCCGGTGCCGGCCGGTCGGCGGTCCGTGAACACGACGTCCCCGTCACCGCTCAGCAACACGTCGAAGGAGGCCCGGGTGTCCGCCACCACAGGGAACCCGCCGCACGCACCGGACCCGCCCAGGCATGCCCGCCGGACTCCGCGGTTTCGCCGCAGGGTGGCGACCGTTCTCGACCGGTGGCCCTTCCGGCGTAAGCTCAACGTCCTGGTGATCGCGCCCATCGCGGTCGTCGGCGTACTGCTCGGCGTCGGCGCCTACGGCCAGGTGCAGCATGCCCGGGAAGCGGGCCGGATCGCGGACCTGGTGCGCGACAGTGAACAGGTCGCACAGCTCATCAACGACATACAGGCCGAACACCGGCAGGCGCTCCTGCTCTCCGTGCAGTACGACTCGGCCCGCCCCGGAGTCCCGCTGCCGCCGACCACCGACTACCGTCGGGCGCAACGGAGCACCGACGCGCAGGTCGCCGCCGTGCGTGCGGCGTTCGCCTCCGGCCTGCCGCCCGAGGAGGCGCAGGCGCTGGACTACATCCGCGGCCTCGGTGTCCTGCGCGAGAAGCTTGAACGTGGCTATGTCCCCGCCGCCAACATCGACCCCGCGTACGCCTCCGCGGTCGAGTACCTGATCGACGGCATCGGCCTGGGGGGCTACTCCGGAACCTCGTCGTCCTCGGTCGTGACACTCCTGGACACGGTGCTGCGCGCCGACGCGTCCCACGCGGCCTTCGAGAGCGCCGTGTTCTCCGCCCAGACCAGGGACGCCAACGCCCTCACCGAGTACAGCCGGGCGGTCGGCGCTCGCAAGCTCTACGACCACCAGTTGGACCGGTTCGAGCGCATCGCCACACCGGCGCAGGTCCTGCGCATGGACGGCATCCGGCGCAGCGCCGAACAGCACGGTGTCGAAGCCCGGTTCGCGGAGCTCCAGATCGATCCCGGTGCCTTGCAGGGCCAGACGCCGGCGCAGCTCCGCAAGGTGATCACCGACGGGACCCGGCAGTCCGAAGCCCGACTCGGCATCACCAGGTCGCTGATCGAGCAGACCGCCGCCCGGTCCGACGCCGTCTCCGCGGATGCCCTGCGGAACGCCGTCTACCTGCTTGGTCTGACCCTGCTCGGCTTCGCCGCCTGGCTGACCTTCTGCGTCCTGATCCGGCGTTCGGTCGTGCGCCCCCTGGAGGGCCTGACCCGCTCCGCCCAGGAGGTGGTCGACGTGGCGGGCGAGGAACTCGCCCGGGTCTCCGACGACGAGTCCGCCGGCAGTACCCCGCTGCGGCCGCGGTCGATCCCGGTCCCGGTCCGTGACGAGATCGGCGAACTGGCCGAGGCGTTCAACCAGGTTCAGGTCACCGCCGCCCAGCTGCTGGAGCGGCAGGTGCTCAGCCGGCGCAACGTCGCCGAGATGTTCGGTAACGTCGGCCGGCGGGTGAGCAACCTGACGACGCGTCAGCTCATGCTGATCGACGCCGTCGAACGCGAGGAGACCGACCCCGAACTGCTCGAACGGCTGTACAGCATCGACCACATCGCCGTACGCCTCCAGCGCAACGCCGACAGCCTGATGCTGCTCGCCGGAATCCGGGAGACCGGTGTCGAGGCCCGGCCGACCCCCCTGGCAAACGTCATCAGGGCGTCGCTCGGCCAGATCGAGGGCTATCAGCGGGTGTCTCTGCGGCCCGAGACGGAGGTCACCGTCGCGCCCGACATCGTCGGTGACCTGACGCTGATGCTCGCCGAACTGCTGGAGAACGCGGTCGCGTTCTCGCCCTCCCACACCCCCGTCGAGGTGGCCGTCCGCCCCGGGACCGACGTCACCGAGGACGGCGGGGCGCTGATCGAGGTCATCGACCACGGCCTCGGCATGAGCGCGGAGCGCCTCGCCGAGGAGAACGCCCGGCTCGTGCGCCGGGAGCGGCTCGACCTCGTGCCGACCAGGGTGCTCGGCCTCTTCGCGGTCGGCAGTCTTGCCCGGCGTTGGGGAGTGCGCGTGTCGCTGAGCCGTACGCCGGGCGGCGGGGTCACCGCAACCGTCTGGATCCCCGCCTCGCTCCTGCTGACCATGAGTCCCGAGGACCCCGAGGACCCCGAGGAGCCCGTGGACACGGGCCCGATCGCAGCCGTGGCGGCGTTCCCGGTGAGGACCGGGCAGGAGGCCGCCGTGCCCGCGCCGTCGCGCGTACCGGTCTCCGCCACCGTTGTCACCGAGCGGTCGGCGGCCCCCTCGTCGCACGACGCGCTTCCCCGGCGCCTCCCGGCGCGCACTGGCGCGGAACCGGCCACCGCGGAACGGACCGCCGAGGACGCCGGAGGGGAGCGGACGGCCGACTCGGGCGAACAACGTGCCGCACAGGACTCACGGCCGCTGCGGCGGCGGGTACGGGGCGCGACACTCGCCATGACCTCTTCGCGGGCGGACCGGGGAGCGCCGACGGTGCGGCAGCCCGCCGACGCCGAGGCCGTCCGCTCGGAACTCGACGAGTTCGAGGCAGCCGTACGCAGGGCAGAGCAGGACAGTGCTCACGCCCGGACGAAACCAGCATCATCGCACCACCAGCAATCCCAGAAGGAGTCCGGCAGTGACCACGTCGACAGCTGACAACAGTTCCGAGCGGCCGGAACCCACCGATCTGCGAGCCGCCGCAGCCGACTTCACCTGGCTGCTCGACCGCTTCGCCACGGAGACCGCCGGTGTGGTCGACGCCATCGCCGTGTCGTCCGACGGCCTGCTGATCGCCGTTTCCCGGCTGCGTGAGCACGCCGACTCCGAGCGGCTCGCCGCGATCGTGTCCGGCCTGACGAGTCTCGCCGCGGGCGCCTCCGGCAACTATGGGCTCGGCGGCCTCAACAAGGTCATCATCGATCTGGAGGGCGGCCATGTGCTGGTGTCGGCCATCGGCTGCGGCGCCGTCCTGGGAGTGGTGACCTCCAAGGAGGCGAAGCTGGGCAACATCGCCTACGAGATGACTCTCTTCGCCAACCGGGCCGGGGCCGCGCTCACCCCCCAGCTGGTGCTGGAGCTGAAGAACAGTGTCGGCGCGGCCCCGGCCGGCTGACCGTCCCCCGCCCGGGGCACGGGTACAGGCACTTCGGAAAGGGATCGTGATGGCAGTCGGCGGACCACCACACGAGGCAGCTGGGCACGCCGGGGGCTCGCCGGACCCGGCCGCCGGCCGCGCCCCCGCGATCCGGCCGTTCCTGCTGACCGCAGGCCGGGTGTCGGGGGGCGGCGCGGCGTTGCCGATCCCGGTCGAGACCCAGGTCGTGTCGACCTCGGCGGGGCTGTCCGTCCTGCACTCGCTCACCTTCGAACATCACGACATCATCGCGGCCTGCCGGCGGCCGCAGTCGGTGGCGGAACTGGCCGCCGGGCTGCGACTGCACCTCAACGTGGTCCGCGTGCTGGCCGAGGACCTGCGTGCCGCAGGGCATCTGGCGGTCCACCGGCCGAACGCCGGGACCGCCCAGGATCTCTCCGTACTGCGAAGGGTTATCGATGGTCTTCGTGCCGTCCCCGACTCACGGGGGACACTCCGTGACACCAGTTGAACAGCCGCCGACGCCGGTCAAACTGGTCATCGCCGGCGGCTTCGGTGTCGGCAAGACCACGACCGTGGGCTCGATCTCCGAGATACGGCCGCTCACCACGGAGGCCGCGATCACCGAGGTCGCGGCAGGAGTGGACGATCTCACGCACACTCCGGGCAAGACCACCACCACGGTCGCCATGGACTTCGGCTGCATCACCATCGACCCGACGCTCAAGCTGTACCTGTTCGGCACCCCGGGCCAGGACCGGTTCGGCTTCATGTGGGACGACCTGGTGGAGGGCGCCCTCGGCGGTCTGGTCATCGTGGACACCCGCCGACTGGACGACTGCTACGCGGCGGTGGACTACTTCGAGCACAAGGACGTGCCCTTCGCGGTCGCCGTCAACGCCTTCGACGGGGAGGTCGAGCACGACCTCGACGAAGTGCGGTGGGCACTGGACATCACCGAGCACGTTCCGCTGCTCGTCTTCGACGCACGGAAGACGGGCTCGGTCCGCGACGCGCTGCTGGTCGTACTGGAAGTCGCCCTGGCCCGGGCCGAAGCTGCAGTGGCACCCTGAAGGTGAACGGCCCCCGGTGGAGTTGGCCGGCGACCACGCACGCCGCGGAGATCACCTGACGGTGATCTCCCCGTCCTCCGCTCCGCACCACCACCGCCGGACTCTCCACCGGCGCCGCACTGCTCGCCGTCCCCGGCGGGCAGGATCCCGGCGGGCCCATCCCGTACCGGGGGGTGCCCGTCGGTTCCACCGGCCCGTCGGAGCGCCCTCGCACGGCAGGGCTCTCAGACCCTTCCCTGACCAAGGCAGCCGTGCAGGCCGTGCGCGCCCTGCTCGCCTCCCGCGCGACGGATCGGGCGGCATAGTTCCTGCGCGCGGGCCGGCCGTCTCTCCTCCTCACCTCCTGACGCGTTTCACGTGATCTGCCGTGAGCGGCAAGTAACGCTGTGGTACGGAAGTTCCGTGACGGATGACGAGACGGGGGCTGTGGTGCGGACCGAGTTCGTCGACCGCGTGGAGCACATGGACGAGCTGCTGCCGAGCTCGGCAGATCAAGTAGAAGATCTCCGGGTGGGCGACGATCCTGTCCGCGCCCACCCTGATCGGCACTGTCTGCGGCATGAACTTCGACCACATGCCGGAGCGGCACTGGGTCCTCGGCTACCCCTTTGCCCTGGCCCTGACGACGCTGGTGTGCGTGGGCCTGTACGGGGCAAGCCCAGACCGCCGTTGCGGGGTGGTCGGCCGGCCCTCACGACAGCGGTTCTGGGATGGGTCAGGCTTCCAGGGCGCCCAGTTGCCGCAGCAGCCCGAGGTCGTCCCAGTTCCACCAGCTCTCGGCGATCTTGCCGCCCTGGCAGCGGAACGTGGCGTGCCCGGTCCCGGCGACGTCCCGGTTGGTGGGCTCCAGCCCCTGGTAGGTGCCGGTGTGCCGGCCCTCGAAAGTGATCCGGCAGGTCACCAGGTCTCCCTCGGCGATCATGCTCTCCACGGTGAGCCGGGGATTGAAGGCGTCCAGGATCTCGCCGTTCTCCCGCTTGGCCTGAGCGAGGTCCACGTCGTAGGAGGAGAGGGCAGGATCGTGTTCTCGGTAGTCGCCGGTGCACAGCTCGTCGGCGAGGTCGAGGTTCCTGGCGTTGATGACCTCGTCGAAGAAGCGGCGGACGACGAGCTTGTTGAGCTGCTCGTCCCGCACGACGTCGAGGTCCGTGAAGGTGGGCGTCTCCTCGCAGGCGGCGACAAGCTCCTCGAAGATGCGGTTGGTCTCGGGGAGGTTGGAGTTTTTCATCGCCTCCTCGTACGACGGGAACTCCACGATCTCGACGACATGGGCGGAGTCCGCCCGGTCCCGCCCGACGATCGAGTGTGTGGCGGTCCGCTTGCCCTGGGTCGACTCAACCCAGCTGTCCATCAGCCGGTTGAGTTGATCGACATTGCTGGTCTTGCAGTCGATGAGCTGGACGAAGGTCATGAGCCCCTCCAGTGCGATGAGCGACGCATGTCAACCAATAGGGATATTTCAGGCTATACCCGACTTCTTGCCCGTGCCTCTTCTTCTGGTCAGTAAGCCACCGCCGGGCGGACAGCGCGGCGGGCGCCACTCCGGCTTCCCGCAATCGCCGGTCAGTCGGTCAACGGGTAGTCGGTCAACGGGTAGTCGGCTCGCTCGTGTTACGCCCGAACAGAGCGAGGCCTCGCGTCGGTGGAGCGGCCGGCCCTTTCGCTCGGATCACGCTTCGCCGCGTCGTACTCCTGGCGGGCCTTCTGGATCGCCGCCAGCCGCTGCTCCGTCCACAGTGCGAGGCCACGGATCTGTTCAGCGGCCTCCCGGCCCAGTTCCGTGAGGGAGTAATCCACGCGGGGCGGGATCACGGGTTTGGCGTCGCGGTGGACCAGGCCGTCGCGCTCCAAGGTCTGGAGGGTCTGGGTCAGCATCTTCTCGCTGACTCTTCCGATCTCCCTGCGTAGCTCGCTGAAGCGGTACGAGCGGTCCAGCAGCGCGATCAGCGCCAGGGTGCCCCAGCGGCTGGTGACGTGCTCCATGGTCACGCGCTGCGGGCACACCCCGTCACCCTCGGCCATCCGCACACGGTCCACGTACGTCGTGTCACTTACTTCCATGCCCGTACCTTACGTCAAAGCCGGTACTTCCGAAGAGTTAGTGCCCTTCCTATGGTTAGTGAAAGAAGAGATCAGAGTTAACAGAGCGGAAGATTTCAGCCCATGAGCATCGTCGTCACCGGCGCGACCGGAAACCTCGGCCGTCTCGTCATCGGGGGCCTGCTGGAGAAGGTTCCCTCCGACCAGATCACCGCCGTCGTCCACAGCGAGCAGAGGGCCGCCGACCTGGCGGCACGGGGTGTGAGGATCGCGGTCGCCGACTACAACGCCCCCGAGACCGTCGACGGCGTTCTCTCCGCCGGCGACAAGGTGCTGCTGATCTCCAGCAGTGAGTTCCACAGGGACCGCCTAGGCCAGCACAAGGTGGTCATCGACGCGGCCAAGGCCGCCGGGGTCGCCCTCCTCGCCTACACCAGCGCCGCCGGCAGTCTGACCGCCGCCCTCGCCGACGATGCCCGGGCGACGGAGGCGGTGATCCTCGACTCCGGACTGCCCTACGTGCTGCTGCGCAACGGCTGGTACAACGAGAACTACACCGAGCAGCTGGCCCCCGTGCTGCAGTCCAACACCGTCACCCAGGCCGCCGGCCAGGGCCGTGTCGCCTCCGCCTCCCGCGCCGACTACGCCGCTGCCGCCGTCGCCGTGCTGACCGGTGAGGGCCACGAGAACACGACGTACGAGCTGAACGGCGACACCGCCTGGAGCTTCGCGGAGTACGCGGCCGAGCTGAGCCGGCAGAGCGGCAGGGAGATTGCCTACAACCCGGTCTCCGTCGAGACCTATGTCGGCATCCTGACCGGGCACGCCGGACTGCCCGAGCCCCTCGCTGCGATCCTCGGCGGCGTGGAGGCGTCCATCGAAAAGGGCGAGATGGCCGCCGCCGGCGGCGAGTTGTCCCGGCTGACAGGCCGCCCGACCACGCCGATCGCCGACTCGATCGCCGCCGCGCTGAAGGGCTGAGATACGAGTCCGCGCTGCTGGAGCTAATCGGCGACGTACTCGCACTGTCCGAGGACGCGTTGTGGGCGGTGGACATCAACCTCGGCGTCGCTGCCTTGCGTGTCGGTTTGTTGCTCGGCCACCGCCGATGGTCTACCTCACCGGGCTTGCCGCTCACCAGGCATCGACAAGCCGGATCCCGTCGGACTCCGCCGCCGCGGCCACGGCCTGCCGGTCCGCAGCACCGTCCGCCTTCTTGACTCAGTGCCGCAACGCTTCCCGGACCCGGCGTCTGCCGTCGCTTCTCGGCCACCACCGCACGGCCGCTCGATCAGCTCCTCCGGGTACTTCCCCTGCGTAGGCATGAGCGCATCCTTCCAAGCTTCAGCGCTTGAGAGACCCGGAGCGGTTCACCCGGCAGCCCGGCCCGGCCGCGTCTCGGAGATCACCGCCTACCGCCACAACCACCTGACCGGGCGCCTGCGCATCCCGTCCACCACTCACGCCAGCCCCCGTGAGCTGCGTCTATTCATGATGAACAGGATCATCGCGGAGGAAAGCGCATCACCTACGCGACGTCGGGCCGTGCCATCAGCGGCGACCGCACATGCAACGCCAGACATGGGCTGGGCAGGGGCACGATGTTCCATCCCATCTCCTGCCGCTGCTGGACGCCGTCCCGCCGATCCGGGGCCTGCCGGGACGCCCGCGTCGCAAGCCCCGGCGGATGTACGCCGACCGGGTCCCTTCGGCGGCCGGGGCGACAGCGGTTACGGGCGCAAGCAGGGCGAGGAAGGACTCCGGGAGTTCGCGTACCCGCACTCCTTCACCCGAACGGCTGCACCTCAGACCGTGACCGCGGGGACCGGGACGTCATCGACACACCCCGCCCAACGCCGCATCACCGACCCGGCACGTCCCCAGACCGGTCACACCATACGAATCAACGACCCGCGAACTGCGGGGACCAGACGACCGACCGCAGTGCGGCCAGCAGCGTGCGTGCCTGCATGTTCAGGTAGTAGCCGTGCCGCGGCAGCCGCTCCGACTGCCCCGGCGTCACCCAGACGAAGTCCGATGGGACGTCGGTGAGTTCGTCGATCCCGCGACGGGGACGCTGCGCGAGGCGCTGAGCCTGTGGCGCGGCGAGGAGTTCACGGAGGCTCAGGGCGCCCTCTTCACCGAGGCCGCAACGGTACGGCTGCGGGAACTGCGCCGCGCCGCGCTCGCCGACCGGATCGACGCGGACCTGGCGCTGGGCCGGGCAGCGGAGGTCCTGCCGGAACTGGAGCACCTGGCCGGCGGCGGACGAACGGTGGCAGGCCCGCCCGATGCACGCGCTACGCGCCGTGGGCCGCGGTGTCGACGCCCTGGACGTCTACGCCCGCGTGCGCGCCTGGCCTGCCCCTCGCGCTGGAACTGGCCGCCGCACGATTGCGCGCACAGTCTCCGCGCGAGGTCGCCGAGCGGATCGAGGACCACCTGCGGATCCTGTCGGACGGCGGGCGCGGCCGCCCGCCCCGGCACCGCACGCCGGCCACCGTCGGCGACTGGAGCCGGGAGCTGCCGCACCCCGAGGAACGGGCTCCGACCCGCAGGCTGGCCGTGTTCCCCGCCGGGGCGACGCTGGGCGCGGTGGAGCAGGTGTGCGCCGGAGCGCGGAGCGGGACGTGGTCGACCTGCTGACCGCCCTCGTGGACAAGTCGCCGGTGCAGGTCGCCGACATCGGCGGGCAGACCCGCTACCGGATGCTGGACACGATCCGGCGTCACCTGGCCGAACGGCTCGACGCGGACGAGGAGAACACGCTGTGCGAGGCGCACGCCCGCTACTTCCTGCGTCTGGCGGAGACCGCCGCGCCCCGCCTGATGGAGACCGACCAGGTGCTCTGGCTGGGCCGGCTGGTAGCCGGAGGCAGGACGGAGCTCGCGATCTGGATGGTGACGCCTGCTGCTGTCCCTGTGCGCTCTCGTGGTGGCCGGCGACTTGGCTAATCTGCACGCGTGACCACCGACCTGACCCTGCTGCCGCGTGTCGCCTATCGCGGACAGGAGGTCACCGCGCCCCGGCTCCGCGCCCTCCTCGCGCTGCTCGCGGGCGACCCCCGCACGGGGTGCAGCACCGAACGGCTCGTGGCGGGGCTGTGGCCGGACGCATTGCCGGAGCGGCCGGCAAAGGCGGTGCAGGTCCTCATATCCAGGGCACGGGCGCAATTGGGTCCCGACGTCATCGCCGGCACGCCGACCGGATACCGGCTCACCCTCGCCGAGGACCGAGTCGACAGCTCCGCCCTGCTGCTGCACGCCGCCGCGAGCGCGGACCGGGCCAGGGCCGGGGACCACGTGGGATCGCTGGCCGCGGCCGAGGCCGGGCTCGCGCTGTGGGAGGGCACCCCTGACGAGGCCTACGACCCCCACGACCCCGTAGCCGCGTTACGCACCGAGCGCGCCCCCGTCCGCCGCGCGCTCGTGCGCGCGCGGGCGCTCGCGCTCGCCCGGCTGGGGCGGCACGCGGAGGCGGCCGGGCCGCTGGCTGCTGCAGCCTCGGCACATCCGCGCGACGAGGAGGTGCTCGCCGAGCTGCTGCGCGGCGAGGCGGCTACGGCGGGCCCGTCCGCCGCGCTGACGCGGTACGAGGCGTACCGCCGTGAGCTCCGCGACGAGCTCGGCACGGACCCGGGCGCCGGGCTCAAGGCCGTACACCGGGAGCTGCTGCGCGGCGAGGCGCCCGTGGTCAGGCACGGCGTGCCGCACGAGCCGAACCCGCTTCTCGGCCGGGACGAGGACATCGCGGCGGTACAGCGACTGCTGAGCGCCTCCCGCGCCGTCACCGTCGTCGGCCCCGGCGGCCTCGGCAAGACCCGGCTCGCGCACGCCGTCAGCCGCCGGGCCGAGCAGCGCCTGGTGCATTTCGTGCCGCTCGCCGGCGTCACCGCCGACGCCGACGTGGCCGCGGAGGTGGGCTCCGCGCTCGGCGCGGGGGAGCGGGCCGGCGCCGTGAGCGGCCACGCCCCGGCCGACCCGGTGGCCGGCATCCTCGGCGTGCTCGGCTCCGGGCCCGCGCTGCTGGTCCTCGACAACTGCGAGCAGGTCGTCCGGGGCGTCGCCGACCTCGTACAGGCCCTGGTCTCGTCTTCGAAGGACCTGCGGGTGCTCGCCACCAGCCGGGCCCCGCTCGGCCTCAGCTCGGAGGCGGTGTACGCGCTGCCGGAGCTCGGTCTCGACACCTCGGTCGAACTGTTCGCCCAACGGGCCCGGGCCGCCCGCCCCGGAGTGGAGCTGCCGCCGGACGCGGTGGCCGGGCTGTGCCGCCACCTCGACGGGCTACCGCTCGCCGTGGAGCTGGCCGCGGCGCGGGTGCGGGTCCTTTCGGTGCCGGAGATCGCCCGCCGCCTCGGCGACCGGTTCGCGCTGCTGCGCGGCGGGGCGCGGGACGTGCCGGAGCGCCACCGCACGCTGCACGCGGTCGTGGACTGGAGCTGGAACCTGCTCGGGGAGGACGCCAGGGCGGCGCTGCGCACACTGTCCGTCTTTCCCGGCGGCTGCTCCGCCGAGGCGGCGGAGCATGTGCTCGGCGAGGACGCGCTGTTTCTGCTCGAGCAGTTGGCCGATCAGTCGCTGCTCACCGTCTCCGACACCCCGGCCGGCGTGCGGTTCCGGATGCTGGAGACCGTACGGGAGTTCAGCGCCTCACGGCGCGCGGAGGCGGGCGAGGACGAGGAGGCCGTCGGCCGGTTCCTCGCCTGGGCGCGGGACTTCGGGGTCGCGTACCACGACTGGATCTTCGGCTCGGAACCTTCCCCGAGCTCTCGGCTCCGCTCGGGCAGGGAAGGTCCCATTGCCGCCCGGGAGCGGGTCAGGGCCGAGCAGGACAACCTTGTGCTGGCCCTGCGGCACGCCCTGACCCGTACGGACGGTCCCACCACCGCCGCCCTCACCGCGGTCCTCGCCGCCCTGTGGTCCACCGGCTCCGACTACCCCCGCCTCACCGCCCTCGCCGCGGACACCGGCCCGCCGCTGTCGCACTACCGCCCCGAGCCCGAATACGTCGAAGTCGCCCGCGCCGCCGCGGTGATGTGCACGGCGAGCCTGTTCATGGGCTACGGCCCGCACGCCGTACGCCAGCTCGTCACCCTCCGGCGCCTGCCCCCGGCCCCGCCGGACACGCTGCTGCGCGCCACCGCGGCAGTGCTGAGCGCGGTCCCCGAGATGCTGCCTCCCGACTACGAAGTGCTGCACAGGCTCTGCGACAGCGAGCAGCCGCTGCTCGCCGGCGTCGCCGAGTGCGTCGCCACCTACGTCTGGGAGTACGAGCACGACATCGACCGCGCACTCGACTCGGCGCGCCGGATCATCATCGCGCTGGCGCCGGTCGACAATCCGTTCCTTCAGGTCATGGGCTACGCCCGGCTGGGCGAGCTGTGCTTGAAGACGGAGCGGGGTGAGGCCGCGTACGGGTACCTCAAGGCGGTGCTCGAGGCGCTGCCGCGGCTCGGCGGCGAGCACGACTTCATCGGCGTCCGCTGGGGCCTCGCCCTGGCCTGCCTGCAGCGCGGAGACCCTGATGAGGCCGAGTACTGGCTGCGGCAGGCGGAGAGTGACAACACCCGGCAGGATGACGACTTCTCCGACCTCGGCGGCCGTGCCGAGATCGCGCTCGCCCGCGGACTGACCGAGGTCGGGCTCGGCTTGTGGCGCAGCGCCGCGGAGCAGGTGGCCGAGTTCGGCTCGATGCTCAGCGGCGACCCCTTCCTCGACCGGTGGGCCCTGCAGATCCAGTCGGTGGCGGTGACGGCGCATGCGCACGCCGGCCGCCTGGAGCTGGTCACGGAGCCGGTCCACCGGCTGCGGCAGGGGCTGCGGACCCTGCTCTCCGGTCCGTCCGGCTCACCCATGGATCTCCATCTGTTCGGGACGGTGCTCCACGCGCTCGGCATGGCGGGGATCGCCTCCGGCGACGCCCGTGCCGTGCGGATGATCGCGCTGGCCGAACGCCTGCGGGTGCTGCGCGAGTTCCAGCCGACGATGTCGGCGGACCGCGCCCGGAAGGCGGCCGAGGAGGCCGACAGGGCGGCGTACGCCGACGCGGTGTCGGAGTACGCCGCCCTGGGGCGGGACGAGCTGCGGGAGGCGGCCCGCGCTGTCATGGCGGTTACTTCGGGTCGCGGTTGAACAACGCCGTCGACCAGCGGTAGCCGAGCGCGGTGAGGCCCAGGCACCAGGCGATCGCGAGCCACCCGTTGTTGCCGATCTCGGTGCCGAGCAGCAGGCCGCGCAGGGTCTCGATGGCCGGGGTGAACGGCTGGTACTCGGCGATCGGCTGGAACCAGCCCGGGATCGCGTCGATGGGGACGAAGGCGCTGGAGATGAGCGGGAGGAGGATGAGCGGCGTTGCCATGTTGCTGGCCGCCTCGGGGGTCGGGCTGGCCATGCCCATCCCGACCGCGATCCAGGTGAGCGCCAAGGTGAACAGCGCGATCAGTCCGAAGGCCGCCAACCACTCCAGGGCCGTGGCGTCCGTGGACCGGAAGCCGATGGCCACGGCGATGGCACCGACGAGGACCAGGCTGGCGAGCACCTGCAGCACGCTGCCGACGACGTGCCCGACGAGCACGGACCCGCGGTAGACCGCCATCGTGCGGAAGCGGGCGATGAGGCCCTCGGTCATGTCCATGGAGACGGAGATCGCGGCCCCGATCACGGTGGAGCCGATGGTCATCATCAACAGGCCCGGGACGAGGTAGGCGATGTACTCGGAGCGGTCGGCGCCGCCGCCACCGATGCCCGCGCTCATCACGCCTCCGAAGACGTAGACGAAGAGCAGCAGGAGCATGATCGGCGTGAGCAGCAGGTTCAGGGTCATGGACGGGTAGCGCAGCGCGTGCAGGAGGTTGCGGCGCAGCATCGTGTGCGAGTCGCGGACGGCGAGGGAGATCCGGGTCGGGCGGGTGGGGGCCAGGGGGGCGCTCATCGGACGGTCTCCTTGGCGGGCTGAGTTGTGCCACTGGTCAGGGCGAAGAACACGTCGTCGAGGTCGGGGGTGTGCACGGTCAGCTCGTCCGCCTCGACTCCGGCGGAGTCCAGCCAGTCGAGGATGGAGCGCAGCTCGCGCTGGCTGCCGTCGCTGGGGATGTGCAGCGCCAGAGCCTCGTCGTCGCGGGTGGCCTCGCGCAGCGCGGAGGCGGCGCTCTGGTAGGCGGCCGGGTCGGAGAAGCGCAGCCGCACGTGGCCGCCGGGGATGAGCCGTTTCAGTTCCTCGGCGCTGCCCTCGGCGGCGATCTTGCCGTCGTTGAGCACGGCGATGCGGTCGGCGAGTTCGTCGGCCTCCTCCAGGTACTGGGTGGTGAGGAAGACGGTGACGCCGCCCGTGACGAGTTCGCGGATGATCTGCCACATGTTGTGGCGGCTGCGGGGGTCGAGGCCGGTGGTGGGTTCGTCGAGGAAGATGATCCGCGGGTCGCCGACCAGGGTCATGGCGAGGTCGAGGCGGCGCTTCATGCCGCCGGAGTAGGTGGAGACGGGCTTCTTGGCGGCCTCGACGAGGTCGAAGCGTTCCAGCAGTTCGGCGGCGACCCGCGGCCCCTCGCGCTTGGACAGGTGGTGCAGGTCCGCCATGAGGAGCATGTTCTCCTCGCCGGTGATCAGGCCGTCGACGGCGGAGAACTGCCCGGTGACACCGATCGCGGCGCGCACCGCCTGCGGGTCGGCGGCCAGATCGTGGCCGCCTACGTGCAGCTCGCCGCCGTCGGCGGCGATGAGCGTGGACAGGATCTTCACGGCGGTGGTCTTGCCGGCGCCGTTCGGCCCGAGAAGGGAGAAGACGGTGCCGGTCGGCACAGCGAGATCGATACCGTCGAGCACCGTCAGGTCCCCGTAGGCCTTGCGCAGCCCCTTGGCCGCGATGGCGAGTGAGGGCGATGTCGTTGTCGTCATGCCGCAGAGGTTGCGGCAGGGCGCATTCAGCGCGGTTTCAGGGTGCTTTCAGCGCCCTGGAACCGGGGTTGCCCGACTCTTGCGGCGGGCTGTCCCTCGTCGCTCCGTCAGACTTCGAACCGGTAGCCCATGCCGGGCTCGGTGATCAGATAGCGGGGGTGGGAGGGGTCCTTCTCCAGTTTGCGCCGCAGCTGGGCCATGTAGACGCGCAGGTAGTTGGTCTTGTTGCTCTGGGAGACACCCCACACCTCCCGGAGCAGGTGCTTCTGCGTGACCAGGCGGCCGGGGTTGGTGACCATGATCTCCAGCAGGTGCCACTCGGTCGGGGTGAGCCTGACGTCGCGGCCTCCGCGCACGACCTTCTTGGCGAGGAGGTCGATGGTGAAGTCATCGGTCTCGACAACGGTCGTCTCGTGGGCGAGGGGTGTGTCCTCGGTGCGGCGGACGGCGGCCCGCAGGCGGGCCAGGAGCTCGTCCATGCTGAACGGTTTGGTGATGTAGTCGTCCGCGCCGGCGTCCAGGGCGGCGACCTTCTCGTCGGACGCCTGGCGGGCGGAGAGGACGAGGATCGGGACGCGGGTCCGGCCGCGCAGGGTCTTGATGACGTCGACGCCGTCCATGTCGGGCAGGCCGAGGTCGAGCATCACCACGTCCGGTTGCCGGTCGGCGGTCAGCCGCAGGGCGGTGGCACCGTCGGGGGCGGCGTCGACTCCGTACCGCCGTGCCTCCAGGTTGAGCACGAGGGCCCGTATGAGCTGCGGGTCGTCCTCCACCACGAGCACCCGGGTCATGGGTGTGTGCCTTCCTGTCATACGTGGTCCTTCTCGTACGTGGTCCTTCTCGTACGGGGGCCGCGGGTGCGGGATGCGCTGCCGTTGCCTTCCTCGGCTGCGGGACGGCGGAGCCGGCCCGGCCGGGGATCGCTCCCGGGGCGCCGACTCCCGCCTGTGCCGCATCGTCATCGGCTCTTGGCCACGAGGTCCTTGAGCGCGATGTTCAGTTCCAGGACGTTCACACGGGGTTCGCCGATGAAGCCGAGCGTACGGCCCTCGGTGTGCTCGTCCACGATCTTCTGCACCTCGGCGGCCGGGAGGCCGTTCCGCGCGGCGACGCGGTGGACCTGGAGGTCGGCGTACCGCGGTGAGATGTCCGGGTCCAGGCCGGAGGCGGAGGAGGTGACCGCGTCGGCGGGCACCTGCGACGGCTTGACCGTGTAGCCGGGTACGGAGTTGTCCTCGACGACCGCTGCCTTGGCTGCCTCCACCTGCTTGATGAGCTCCTTGTTGTCGGCGGCGAGGTTGGTGGCGCCGGACAGCAGCAGCTTGTACCGGGTGTTCACGCTGTTCGTGCCCAGGCCGCCCGTCGGGCGGCCCTGGAACCACTTCAGGTCGGGCTCCGGGGCCTTCTGTCCCTCCTTGAGCGGCAGGTTGTACGACTGCCCGATCAGGGACGAGCCGACGACCTTGCCGTCCGCCTTGATCTCGGAGCCGTTCGCCTTGTCAGGGAACAGCCCCTGGGCGATGCCGGTGATGACCAGCGGGTAGACGACGCCCGTCACCAGCGTCAGCACGAGCAGGGCGCGCAGGCCCGCTCCGAGCAACCGGGCGGTGTTCGTAAGGGAGTTGCTCATGGCGATCAGCACGCCTTTCGAGAATTACAGCCCGGGGATGAGGGAGATGAGCAGGTCGATGAGCTTGATGCCGATGAAGGGGGCGATCAGTCCGCCGAGGCCGTAGATGCCGAGGTTGCGCCGCAGCAGCTTGTCGGCGCTGACCGGCCGGTACCGCACACCCTTCAGGGAGAGCGGCACGAGCGCGATGATGATCAGCGCGTTGAAGACGACCGCGGACAGGATCGCGGAGTCCGGCGAGGACAGCGCCATGATGTTGAGCTTGTCCAGGCCCGGGTAGACGGCCGCGAACAGCGCCGGGATGATCGCGAAGTATTTCGCGACGTCGTTGGCGATGGAGAACGTCGTCAACGCGCCCCTGGTGATGAGAAGTTGCTTGCCGATCTCGACGATCTCGATGAGCTTGGTCGGGTTGGAGTCCAGGTCGACCATGTTGCCGGCCTCCTTGGCGGCCGACGTCCCCGTGTTCATCGCCACGCCCACGTCCGCCTGCGCGAGAGCCGGGGCGTCGTTCGTGCCGTCGCCGGTCATCGCGACCAGCTTCCCGCCCGCCTGCTCCCGCTTGATCAGCGCCATCTTGTCCTCGGGCGTGGCCTCCGCGAGGAAGTCGTCGACGCCGGCCTCCTCGGCGATCGCCTTGGCCGTCAGCGGGTTGTCGCCGGTGATCATGACGGTCTTGATGCCCATGCGGCGCAGTTCCTCGAACCGCTCGCGCATGCCGTCCTTGACGACGTCCTTGAGGTGGATGACGCCCAGCACGCGTGCGCCCTGTTGGTCCTGGACGGCGACGAGCAGCGGGGTGCCGCCCGCCTCGGAGATTCGGTCGGCGATCTCGTCGGCATCCTCGGCGACCGAACCACCCTGCTCCTCGACCCAGGCGATGACGGAACCGGCCGCGCCCTTGCGGATCTTCTTGGCGTCGACGTCGACCCCGGACATGCGTGTCTGGGCGGTGAAGGTGATCCACTCGGCGCCGGCCAGTTCCTCTTGGTGGCGTTCGCGCAGGCCGTACTTCTCCTTGGCGAGTACGACGATGGAGCGGCCCTCCGGGGTCTCGTCGGCCAGCGACGACAGCTGGGCGGCGTCCGCCAGCTCGGCTTCGGCCGTACCGCGTACCGGCAGGAACTCCGCCGCCTGCCGGTTGCCGAGGGTGATGGTGCCGGTCTTGTCCAGCAGCAGCGTGGAGACGTCACCGGCGGCCTCGACCGCACGGCCGGACATGGCCAGCACGTTGCGCTGCACCAGCCGGTCCATACCCGCGATGCCGATCGCGGAGAGCAGCGCGCCGATCGTGGTCGGGATCAGGCAGACGAGCAGTGCGACCAGCACGACCATCGTCAGGTGCGTGCCCGCGTAGTCCGCGAACGGCGGCAGCGTGGCCACCGCGAGCAGGAACACGAGGGTGAGCGACGCCAGCAGGATGTTCAGCGCGACCTCGTTGGGGGTCTTCTGCCGGGCGGCGCCCTCGACCAGGTTGATCATCCGGTCGATGAAGGTCTCGCCCGGCTTGGTCGTGATCTTGACCACGATGCGGTCGGAGAGGACCTTGGTGCCGCCGGTGACCGCGGACCGGTCGCCGCCGGACTCACGGATGACCGGGGCCGACTCTCCGGTGATGGCTGACTCGTCCACCGATGCGACGCCTTCGACGACATCACCGTCGCCGGGGATGATGTCGCCCGCCTCGCACACCACCAGGTCGCCGACCTTCAACTCCGTGCCGGCGACCCGCTCTTCACGGTCTTGGACGAGACGCCGGGCGACCGTGTCGGTCTTCGCCCTGCGCAGGGTGTCGGCTTGCGCCTTGCCGCGGCCCTCGGCCACCGCCTCCGCCAGGTTGGCGAAGACAACGGTCAGCCAGAGCCAGGCGCTGATCGCCCAGCCGAACCAGTCACCCGGGTCCTTGAAGGAGAAGACTGTGGTCAGCACCGACCCGATCCACACCACGAACATCACGGGCGACTTGACCTGCACCCGCGGGTCGAGCTTGCGGAAGGCGTCCGGCAGCGACCTCACCAGCTGTTTGGGGTCGAAAAAGCCCGCGCCGACGCGGCTTTCGGGGGACTTGTGGGCGGTGGGGACGTCGCTGTGCGGCGCCAGGGTCGGAGTGGCAGTGGACATGGCGTCCTCGTGGCTCTGCGTGTCGGTGGTCATGCCGCCAGCCCCTCGGCGAGCGGGCCCAGGGCAAGGGCCGGGAAGTACGTCAGACCGGTGATGATCAGGATCGCGCCCACCAACAGTCCGGTGAACAGCGGCTTTTCCGTGCGCAGGGTGCCCGCGGTCATGGGCACCGGCTGCTGCTCGGCCAGCGAGCCCGCGAGTGCCAGGACGAACACCATCGGCAGGAAGCGGCCCAGGAGCATCGCGAGTCCGGTCATGGTGTTGTACCAGTCGGTGTTCGCGTTCAGACCGGCGAACGCCGAGCCGTTGTTGTTCGACGCGGACGTGAAGGCGTACAGCACCTCGGAGAACCCGTGCGCCCCGGAGTTGAGCATGGAGTGCGGCGGGGTCGGCAGGGCCATCGAGGCCGCCGTGAAGATCAGAACCAGTGCCGGAGTGATCAGGATGTAGCAGGCGGCGAGCTTGATCTCGCGGGTGCCGATCTTCTTGCCGAGGTACTCGGGCGTGCGGCCGACCATCAGGCCGGCGATGAACACCGCGATAACCGCCATGATCAGCATGCCGTAGAGGCCGGATCCGGTACCACCGGGGGCGATCTCGCCCAGCATCATGCCGAGCATGGTGATACCGCCGCCGAGGCCGGTGAAGGAGGAGTGGAAGGAGTCCACCGCGCCCGTCGAGGTGAGCGTCGTCGACACGGCGAAGATCGACGAGGAGCCGACGCCGAAGCGGACCTCCTTGCCCTCCATCGCCCCGCCCGCGATCTGCAACGCCCCCTCGTGGTGGGCGAATTCGGTCCACATCATCAGGGCGACGAAGCCGACCCAGATGGTGACCATCGTGGCGAGGATCGCGTAGCCCTGCTTCACGCTGCCGACCATCACACCGAACGTCCGGGTCAGGGCGAACGGCATCACCAGCAGCAGGAAGATCTCGAACAGGTTGGTGAACGGGGTCGGGTTCTCGAAGGGATGGGCGCTGTTGGCGTTGAAATAGCCGCCGCCGTTCGTGCCGAACTCCTTGATGGCCTCCTGCGAGGCGACCGCCCCGCCGTTCCACTGCTGCGAGCCGCCCATGAACTGCCCGACCTCGTGGATGCCGGAGAAGTTCTGGATGACGCCGCACCCCACCAGCACCACCGCGGCGATCGCGGCCCCCGGCAGCAGGATGCGGGTGACACCGCGTACCAGGTCGGACCAGAAGTTGCCGAGCTCACCGCCCCGCGACCGGGCGAATCCGCGCACGAGGGCGACCGCGACCGCCATGCCGACAGCTGCGGAGACGAAGTTCTGCACGGCCAGCCCGGCGGTCTGCACGACGTGCCCCATGGTTTGCTCGCCGTAGTACGACTGCCAGTTGGTGTTCGTCACGAAGGACGCGGCGGTGTTGAACGCCTGCGCCGGGGTGATCGAGGAGAAGCCGAGTGAACCGGGCAGGACGCCCTGGAGACGCTGGAGGAGGTAGAGGAAGAGGACGCTGACGACCGAGAAGGCGAGCACGCCGCGCAGATAAGCCGGCCAGCGCATCTCGGTGTCGGGGTTGGCGCCTATGCCCTTGTAGATCCATCTCTCGACGCGCCAGTGCCGGTCGGCGGAGTAGACCCTGGCCATGTAGGTGCCGAGGGGGATGTAGGCGAGCGCCAGCGCCGCCATCAGGGCCAGCAGCTGGAGCACGCCGGCAAGTACGGGACCCATCGCTTGTCTCAGAACCTCTCCGGGAAGATCAGGGCGAGGACGAGATAAACCAGCAGGGCGACGGCCACGACCAGGCCGACGATGTTCTCGGCGGTCACAGCTTCGTCACCCCTTTGGCGACGAGAGCCACCAGCGCGAACACCGCGATCGTGGCGACGACGAAGGCCACATCGGCCATCGGGAACTCCTGGAGTGAGGTTCGATCCGGAAGGGACGGTCAAGAGGAAACCGCCCCCATGACTGGATTCGGCCGTCGTTGACGGGACTCTGACGGCGGCCCGCCCGCCCTTGACGGGACTCTGACGGAGGCAGAGACGTGGGTCACCCCAGCCGGAACCGCAGCCGGCAGCGGACCGCGCCCGTCTCCCGCCGCACGGCGTGCCCTTCGGCCAGGAAGAAGTCGCACCGGTCACCCGGGAGGTGTTCCACGAGGCCGAGCCGAACCGGCGACGACGACCCAGGGTGCACGTCGGCTCCCGATCGGCCTGGCCGTCCTCGGCGGGACCAGGACTCTCGTCGAAGCCGAACGCCGCCCCGGACGCCCCCGGCGCGATCACCGGCACCGGCGGTCTGATCGCCCTGGTCTACGGCATCACCCGCGGCGGCGAGCACGGCTGGACGGACGGCCTCACGCTCGTCTCCTTCGGGGCGGCCGTCGCACTCCTGGCCGTGTTCCTGGTCCTGCAGTCGCGCGTCTCGGAGCCGATGATGCCGCTGCGCCTGCTCAAGGACCGCAATCACTACGGCAGTTACGCCACGATGCTGTGCATCGGCGCCGGTATGTTCGCCACCCGGCACGGCACCGCCTTCCTCATCCCCTTGGCCGCCCTGGCCGTGTGGGCGCAGGACCACCTCCCCGACAAGGAATCACCGACACCGGACGGGCGGTCAACGCCGCGCTGTTGATCCTGACTCACCGGCTTCGCCGACAAGCAGGGCTCGTAACCGGGCCGCTCGGTGCTCCTGGCGGGACGTGACGGATCGGCGCATCCGGTACTCGCCTCCCACCTGCGTACCTGTCCGCTGCACCGACGGGAACGGGCCGAACCGCTGGAGGTGGACCGGCTGCTGCCGGACCTGACGCCGCACGAGTGGGACGTGGTGCCGGAGTGGGGCCCAGGCGTGCGTTCAGCACGCGCTTCTGACGGGCCCTCGAGCCCGGGCCGGAGGAGGCTAGGTGTGCTGTCCGGCGAGGGGATGCCTTCACGTCTCGACGCGGCGGAACTTACGGTTTGTGGGTTACCCAGAGCAGTTCCGCCGGCCAGCGGTGTGCCCAGTCGGGTGGGTCGGTTTCGTTGTAGCCGTTAAGTGTTCCGAGTTCGGGCCGCGGCTCGATAAGGTCGTCGATGATGAGACCCGCGCCGCGCAGGACCTTGACCCAGTCGCCGTAGGTGAGCTGATAGCTGGTCGCGCCGTCGTCTTCGGCGATGGTGTTCAGCCCGAAGTAGTCCTGCTGCAGCGTCGTGGTCACGCGACTGGCGGCTTCGTCGTAGCAAGCTTCGAACCACGGGCTGGCGACGTTGAACACCAGGCGTCCGCCTCGGCCCAAGACGCGTGCGGCCTGCGGGACGGCCAGGTGCGGGGGCGCCCAGCTGAGCCCACCGAAGTCGCAGAACACCAGGTCGAAGCTGTCGGCGGCGAAGGGGAGTTGTTCGGCGGCGCCTTGCACCAGCGGGTAGCGGGCGGCTCCCATCGCGCTGGCCGCTGCGGCGAGTTGGGCTTCGGACAGGTCGAGCCCGACCACGGTGGCGCCCTCGGCGGCGAGCGCCCTGGACCACTGGCCGGCGCCGCAGCCGAGTTCGAGGACGCGCTTGCCGGTGACGTCGCCCAGGGCGTGCAGATGCGCGTCGGGGATGGAGTACATGCCCCACAGCCGGGGTGTGGCGCCGATTTGCGGGTCGTGCTCGTGCTGGTAGGCGCTGCTGATCTGGTTCCAGAGCCGCCGGTTGGCGGGGATGCTGTCCACGTGCCGACTCCAGCACTGCCTGCCGGGGCGGTCAACACGATTAGGGCACTGGCCGGCCCTCGCCTCGGTCCGGCCCTGGCTCGGCCCACGATCCGCCGGACGAACCCTACTGATCTTTTCGTAAGTTCGGTGGGTGTGGTGGGCGTGTGGGTGGGAGGCTGTCGGGGTGGCTTGTCAACCTTCCCCTTCGGTTGCCGGCTTCTCCCTTCCTCCTTTGTCGCGGCCTCGGTTGGCGCAGGCGCGTCGTGTTCGGGCAGTCGAGTTGTTCGAGGACGGCGTTTCGCATGCGGAGATCGCGAGGGCGGTGGGGGTGTGTGCCGAGAGTGTGCGGCGTTGGCGGCGGGTGTGGGAGCAAGGCGGTGGCTTCGGCTCTGCGGCGACGGGCAGCTACCGGACGCCCACCCAAGCTGGACGACGCCCAGGTCGAGATGGTCCGGGCCGCGTTGGAGCAAGGTGCCCGGGCTCATGGTTTCGAGGCCGACCCGTGGACCCTGGAACGAGTCGGCGCGGTCGTCACCCGGGCGACGGGGGTGGTGTTGTCGAGGGCGTCGGTGTGGCGGCTGCTGACCGGCCGGCTCGGATGGAGCCTGCAACGGCCCGAGCTGCGGGCGGTCGAGCGGAACGAGTCGGAGATCGCCCGCTGGATCGCGCACGAGTGGCCGCGCGTCAAAAAGGGGGCCGTGAACACACGGGCCTGCATCGTCTTCCTCGACGAAACAGGCGTCTTTCTGCTCCCTCAGATCCGCCGCACCTACTCGCCCCGAGGACGGACTCCGCTCCTGCGGCACCGCCTGAACTGGAAACGCGCGTCAATGGCCGGGGCCTTGGGCTACCACTCCACCGACCCCGACCGCGGGGCCCGCCTGTGCTTCCGCCTCAAGCCCGGCAGCCACGACACCGCCGGACTCATCGAGGTCCTTCAGCAGAGGAAGGTGTTCTACCGCGGCGGGCGAGCGGTCCTGGTCTGGGACGGCCTGTCCGCCCACTGGAGCCGGGCGATGTGGGCCTGGGCCGACGAACGGGACTGGCTCGCCCTGGAACGATTACCCGCCTACGCTCCCGAGCTGAACCCGCTGGAACTGCTGTGGTCCTCGCTCAAGAAGCATGAACTCGCCAACCTCGCCGGCGACCACCTCGCCGATGTCGCCGACACCACCGAGCAAGGCATCCACCGCATCAACGCCAACCCCCGACTGCCATGGTCATTCCTCGCCCATACCGGCCTGACCATCCGCCCACCACACCCACCGAACTTACGAAAAGATCAGTAAGTACGTTCATCTGTACGCGGCTGAGTACTTTCGCGAGTACGCCGACAACGTTTCACGAACCAAGCTGCCGTGTCAGACCGGATGCTCTACGGCCACCGAAATGAGCCGACGGCCCACATTGTGAGACTCATGTCCTCGGGGTGGTACCGGTGGGCTCGCTTCCTTCCGAAAGGGCGTCGTCGTACGTCAGCCGAAGCCGCGGAGCGAGGTGGCGACACGCATCGCCGGCCGACCGCAGGTCTTGGCCGCTTGGTCTTCGGCCAGCAATGCCCGGAGCCCCCGCCTTCACAGCGGTCGTGACCTGCGGCTACTGTTTCGCCGCTGTCGTGCGGACGAACGTGAAGCCGTCCATTCGCCTTGGGGGAGGGGATCGGCAGCCATCCATTCACTGAGGGGGCACATTGAACCTGCGTACGCGCCGCAGATCCGCGGCGCTCACCACTGCCGCCGCGCTCGCGGCGGGCCTCGTCGCCGCGCTTCCCGGGTCGGCCGCCGCCGTTCCCGGCAACTGGCCGGCCACCGACGGGAAGCTGCTCTACACGGACGTCGGCGGCCAGATGGCGTCCGTCCGTCCCGACGGGTCATCGTGGTCCCAGTTCCACCCGACCGGAGACCAGGGCGCCTGGTCCGCCGACGGCAGCCAGGTCGCCTTCGTGAACCACTACGACGACCACATCCGCACGGCATGGGCCGACTCCGAGGACACCGGCGTCGACATCGCCATGCCGTCGGGCAGTGGCTGGCATCCTGCCGATCCGACCTTCTGGTACGGCGGCGGCGACATCGTCTTCACGGCCAGCAGCAGGCTGCGGCTGACCGCGGCCGACGGCACCCGCACGCCGAAGGCCCTGTTCGGCACCGATGTCGACGGCTGCGACTCCGAGCCCAGCGGCGCGGTGAACGGCATGCTGGCCTTCGTACGCACGGGCACGAGCTGCGGGACCGCGGGCGCCCCGGCCGTCTGGGTCTACAACGGCCGCTCCGGGGCGTTCACCAAGCTGGCCGACGACGCGAAGGACCCGAGCATCTCCCCGGACGGCCGGTCGGTGGCCTTCACACGGTCGGTCGACGGTCACAGGCAGCTCTTCAAGGTCAACACCGACCGCACCGGGCTCACCCAGCTCACCACGGACGCCGTGGACCACAACCGGCCCGCCTGGTCGCCGCAGGGCAACCGGATCGCGTACGACGTTTTCGTCTCCGGCGACCCCGACGTCCCCAGCGGACCCCAGGTGTGGATCCACGACCTCGGCACGGGCACGCAGACGCAGGTGCCCCAGGGCACCGGCACCGACGTGGCCTGGCAGCCGCTCAGGGACAACGCGATCTCCCGCGTCTACGGCTCCGACACCTACGACACCAACATCGCGTCGTCCAAGTGGACCTGGAACACAGTCGGCGCCGGCGCAACCGGCCTGCCGAACGCGAACGCGGCCGTGCTCATCAGCAAGTCCGACGCGGCCTACGCCACCACCGCGACATCGCTGGCCGGCAAGAAGCGGGGGCCGGTGCTGATGACCTCCGGGACGGGCCTGGACTCCTCGGTGCAGACGGAGCTCAAGCGCATGCTGCCCAAGGGCAGGACGGTGTACCTGGTCGGCGGCACCAAGATCCTCAGCAGCGCGGTGGCGTCCAAGGTGACCTCGCTCGGGTACGTGGCCAAGCGGCTGTCCGACGTCTCGCGCTACTCGACCTCGGTGGCCGTGGCCAAGGCCATCACCAGCACGCCGAAGTACGTCTTCCTCGCCACCGGCACCGACTACCACAACGCCCTCGCGGCGAGTTCCGCCGCCGGTTCCATGGGCTCCGCCGGTACCGCGACCGTCCTGCTGACCGACGGTTCGACCATGACCGCGTCGGTCTACGGGTACCTCAACAAGTACAGTCCCGGCACGACGAAGATCATCACGGTGGGCACCGACGCCGAGTCGGCGCTGACCAAGGCGTACAAGGCCGGGAAGATGCCGAACTGGCCCGGCTCGTACAGCTACTACCGGGTCGCCGGCTCTACGCCGCAGTCGAACGCCATGCGGCTCGCCGACCTGTGGTGGTCGCTGCCGTCGAACGCCGCCGTGGCCTCCGTGGGGAGCTGGCGGGGCGGTGTCTCCGCGTCCTCGGCGATGACCACCTACGGCCCGCTGCTGTGGACCGACGTCACCTCGCTGTCGTACGACACCAAGCGGTACCTGATGCGGATGTCGTCGAGCATGTACCACGTGGCCGCCTTCGGCGGCTCGGGATCGGTCGACGCCTCCGTCATCCCCAAGATCGGTGCGGCGATCGGCGTGGGCACCCGCTACGTCTACACGCCGTACAACAAGGGCGTGGCGCCGCGGACCACGACCGCGCAGCCGTTGTCCGGCGGCACCGGGGCCGCGCCGAGCCCGGATCTCGCGCCACTGCGGGTGACGGCCACGAAGTAGCCCTCGCGGACTTCAGGACCCCGACCGGTCAGCCGGTCGGGGCCTTCGTCGCGGCCCCGGCCTGGCCTTCGGTCGGCCCGTCTGCTGGGCGAACACCCGGAGGACGACGGCGAGGACACCGCGGATACCGACGAAGTCCCAGTGCCGCTCGGTGCACACGGCTGGGGCTGATGCGCTGCAGCAATCTGCCCAGCCCGGGCCACAGCCCTGGCCCATCCCGGACTGTGTACAGGCGTCATGCCGGGGCCCTACTCGGTCGGGTGAACACACCAGAGAGGCGGAACCCTCCGGGACCACGCGCGCGTGCTGCCAGACGTGCCTGATCCCGCTGATCCAGGCCGTCCCGCCGATCCGCGGCAAGCGCGGCCAGCCACTGCGCCGCGCCAAGCACCTGGACGCCGACCGCGGCTATGACCACGAGGTCTACCGGGGCAAGGTCCGCCGGTTCCAGATCACCCCGCACCTCGCCCGGCGCGGCACCGGACACGGCTCCGGCCTGGGCGTGTACCGCTGGGTCGTGGAAGGAACGATTGCGCTGCTGCACTGGTTCCGCCGCCTGCGCATCCGCTGGGAGATCCGCGACGACCTCCACCACGCGTTCTCCACCCTCGGCTGCGCCGTCATCTGCTGGCGACGACTGCGCACCGCACTTTGTGGAGGGTAAGGGCAGGCGATGCGCCCCAGGGGATGGCGTGCTCGACGCGTCAGAACGCATACGGGCAGTCGGGCCCGCGCGGCCTCACATCCGGGATCTCAGCACGTCGACCTCACAGCCCGGCGCGAAGGGGTCGAAGCCCTGCTCGATCAGCGAGCGAACTGCCAGCAGGCTGCGCAACGACGACCACGCGTGGATCACGTCGAGGTCGATGTCGGTGCCGTAGCCGGCGATGACGTCCTCGAGGTGTTCCTCGTGTCCGAGTATGAAGGTGGCGAGGTCGTACAGGGCATCTCCCTGGCCCGCCTCGGACCAGTCGATGATGCCGGTGACCTCGTCGCCGTCGACGAAGACGTGCGCGATCTGCAGGTCGCCGTGCGTGAACGCCGGAGTCCACGGCCGCAGCGCGGCCTCGGCGACTTGGCGGTTGCGGGTGACCAGGTCGGCTGGCAGGACGCCGTTCGTCACGAGCAACTCGCACTCGTCGGTGAGCTCCTTCGTCAACTCGTCGATGCTCCGGCCGGCCCGGCCCGGCCGGGGCGGCAGCGGCGCGTCGTGCAGCTTCCGGATGGCGGCGCCCGCCGCGGCCCACGCCGCCGGCGACCCGGTCGACGGCCCGCCGAGGCGCCCAAGCGTCGTGCCCGGGAGTGCGGCGGTCGCGAGCACGGGCGGCTTGCGCCACAGGACCTCCGGGGTCGGGACCGGCGCGAGGGACATCGCCTCGACCTCGACGTCGATGCGCGCCTGATCGGCGTCCACCTTCAGGAACACGTCGCCGACGCGCAGAGTCGCGCGCTCGGAATGGGCGACGACGACTTTGACCTCATCCATGGGCGACCATTATCCCGGGCCTGATCGCCGACGTCGCCGGGTTTATCGCTTGCGATTACGCGGCTGACCGCGTCCCGCTACCCAGCGGCCTCGTGCACGACACGGATCTTTGACCAGGTCAAGCCCACCACTTTTGTTAGTTAGTCCTATCTGCAAGCCCTTAGTAGAACGCGGCGGGCACCTCGCGGTCGGTGCCGGCGCGGGTGCGGCCGTAGTGGTGCCAGAGGTCTGCGGTACGGGGCTTCATTTCGGTACCGGGTCATGGAAGCCGCGTCGTCGGGCTGCCCGTGGACGGCAGCGTAGCAACCGGGTCAGGATCAGTCGCCCCCCATGAAGTGCCCCGTGTTGGTGCAAAGCTTGTACGGCATATGTGGAGCACGTCGGGGTGTACGCGCAGCACGCTCGCTGGGTAGGACTGATCGCGACGCGGTAGTGGCGAACCGCGGTGTACATCGCGGAGGCTACGCGGCCCGCCGGCCGTGGGGCTGCGCCGTCCTCGCCTGATCCGGCGATCGCAGTGGGGCGGAAGACAGCGAGAAGCAGAACCGTCAGCCACGCGGCAGGACAGCACCGGCTGCACCCGACGTATGTGTCGAGTGCTCCCAGGCAGCACCCCTCTTCATCATCGCTGCGCTTCCTCTGATGCCCGGACCCGTCAGACCGCGGTGACTTCGACACGACATTCCCTCCCAGTCAGGTGGATCATATGTGTGTTCACCGGCCGTGCGGGCACCAGTACGACCGCGGCCAGTTTCGGGCGCAGCTGTTCACGTCGGCTGTGTGGAGCCACACAGTGATCAGCCAACACTCAGCGTGCGTCCTCCACGGAAGTTGAACGAGACCCCAGACACGTCGGCGGCTCGACATGAAGATCGGTGCTCGTGTGTGGCAGCCGCTGTCCGACCCACAGGCGGCGCGCCGCCCTGGTCGACCAGCTCGGTGCCGCGGCTCCCTGTCGGCCGCCAGTGTGCGCGGCCGCCGGATCGTGGCGGTCCGAGCGTGCAAGTACGGACAGATCAGCTCGCCGTTTCAAGGTGCCGTCATGAGGGTGGACGACGACCGCGTGATAACTCCCCGGCTGCGACTGAGTGGCGTTGTATGGCCCGCCGCGGTGACCGTCGTAGGCCCCCGTCGGTGGCCGCGGAACCGGTGGCCGGGGCAGGGCTCCCCTTCTGCTGTGTCGGGTGGCCCGGGTCAGCGCCCTGCGGTGAACTCTTCCAGCCGGGCGACCAGCTGGCGGTCGGGCCGGGCGACGATGACGGAGCAGCCCGGGGTGCGGGCGGCGAGCCGGTCCACTTCGCTCTCCAGGCGGCCGCTGGGAGCGAGCGCGCGGGATCCGTTGTCGCGTACGTACCGGGCGAAGATCTCCAGGTTCTCAAGGAACGCGGCGTCGGGCGAGGCGGTGGCCTCGCGGCCGAGAAGTTCGCGGCGAGTGAGGCCGGCGGGGTCCTCGTCTGGGAAGCGCAGCCGGTACATGTCGCGAGCCACGGCAAGTCGGCTGCGAGGGCTGGCCCACTGCCGAGCCCGGGCCTCCATGAGAGCGGAGGAGCGGCTGAGGGCGCGCGGCCGGACGCGTAGTAGCGCACGCCGCGTTCGCCGACCCAGCAGACGGCCGCGCCTGTCTCGCCCAGCACGCTCATGGCCTGGTGGGTGACGCGGGTTCCCGGGCCGAGGAGGAGAGTGCCGATGGTGGCCGACGGGATGTGGGTGGTCCCTTCCGCGTCCTGGGCCGTGATGGCGTTGGCACCGCTGTGCACCGTGCAGCGTTCCAGGTAGATGAAGGAGAGGCGTTCACCGGCGTACGGGGTCGCCCGCGCCTCCCGCAAGCCGCTGCTCGTCTACGCGCTGCCCATGGGTGCCGCGATGCTCACCGTGCAAGCCTTCCTGCTGCCGCACCCCGGCGCGGTCGCGGTCGTCGAGGCGATCGGCGCCAGCCAGGGCCTGGTGCTGCTGATGGGCATCCCCGTCACGGCCGTCGTCGTCCTGCTCGGTTATCTCGCATCCCGTCGCCTCACCCGCCGCGAGTACCC
Source organism: Streptomyces sp. DG1A-41 (assembly GCF_037055355.1). GTDB lineage: Bacteria > Actinomycetota > Actinomycetes > Streptomycetales > Streptomycetaceae > Streptomyces. Next base: position 8,454,193 of record NZ_CP146350.1, read on the forward strand.
GATGGACCCGGCGGTGTACGCCGAGGTGTACGGGGAGACGAGCACGGACGTGGGCACGACCGGCCCGGCGGGGGCAGCGGGCGGGACGCCGGCCGGCGGAGCGCCGGGCGACGGCGGGCAGGCCACAGCGGTGCTGACCAAGCCCGCCGACACGGGCACCGGCATGCGGCCGCCGTCCTTCGGCATGGTCCTGACGCTGGTCGTCACCCCGATCCTGCTGATCCTCCTCGGCACCATCGGCCAGAACACCCTCACCGAGGGCTCCGCCCTGCGAGCCGTACTCACCGTCCTGGGCGCCCCGATGGAGGCTCTGCTCACGACGTCGCCCTGTGCGGTACTTCCTGGGCGCTCGTCGCGGCTATAACCGCGCACGCATCGCCGAGGTCATGGGCTCCGCGCTGCCGCCCGCGGCAATGGTGATCCTGGTCGCGGGCGCGGGCGGTGTCTTCGGCAAGGTCCTGGTCGCCAGCGGCGTCGGCGACGTGATCGCCGGCGTCCTGGAGCGCACCGGCCTGCCCGTGCTGCTGATGGCCTTCCTCACCTCCCTCGCCCTGCGCGCCGCCCAGGGGTCGGCGACCGTCGCCCTCGTCACCGCCGCCGGCATCCCCACCCCCTGCTGCACCGCGCCGACCTGTCCACCGGTCAGCTGTCGCTGGTGGTCCTGGCGGTGGGCGGGGGAGCACTCGCGCTCTCCCACATCAACGACGCCGGGTACTGGATGTTCACCAAGCTCGCCGGTCTCGACGTAGCGGCGGGGCTGCGCACATGGACCGTCCTGACGACCGTCATGGGATGCGCGGGCTTCGCCCTCACCGCTGCCCTGTGGCCGCTGGTCTGACCTGGCACGCGGACACACGAAGCTGCCCGTCCGGGCCCTCACCGGCCTGGACGGGCAGCGCGCCGCACGGCGACGCCCGCGTCCCGCCGCGTTTCGGTCGTCAGTCGACGGAGGCCATGAACTCCGGCATCCCGCGGTTGATGTCCGCCGCGTGGTCGATCTGCGGCCCATGGCCCGTGCCGGAGATGATCTCGGCTCAAGCGCCGGGGATCATGGGCGGCACACGCTCCACCTGCCGCTGCGGATGCACCAGGAGGCTTCGCTTGCCGAGCACCAGATAGAGCCGGGTCCGGATGGTGGACAGCTCCTTCTCGGACAGGGGAAGCGGCGCCGGGCGGCGTATGCGGTAGGCGCGAACGGCCGTTCTGCCCATCCCGCGCTCTTCCGCACCGGTGACGCGGCTGGTTGAGGGCCACCCGCGGCGCCGTTCATCGGAGTTCGTCAGACCCTCCCGTCATCGGCGGGCTACTGTACGAACACGCCGCGCCGCCCTCGGTCAGCTGAGGAGGAACACCGTGTCATCATCCTGCGACCCCCAGCACGCTCCCGCCGGAGATGTGGGCGCAGCACTCATGATGATCGACTCTCGGCTCAAGGCCATCTACGACGGCAGGTCCGAGACCGACGCCGAACAACAAGCGCTGACCGACCAGTTCGCCGTGTCCCTGGGGCCCCGCGGGGTCGATGACCTGCTGGACGGCGCGTGCACGCTCATCTACATGTTCATGCAGTGGCTGCGGATGGCCTACGAGGATCACGGCAAGGACGTCATCGAGTGCGTGGTGCCCAACCTCGTGGCCACGATGCGCATGATGCCCAGGAGCGTCCGTCCCGAAGCCATCCCCACCATGGCCGGACTGCTCGTCGCGGCGGGCACCGGCCTGAGCCCCAGCCTGTGGCGCAAGCAGTACGGAGACTGGACCATGGACGAGATGAATCCCCTGGAAGCCACCGCCTTCCTGCTCGCGGAGCACATAAACCGCATCACCGACGACCGCGACTTCGCCTCCCGCATGATCATGGAAGCCCTGACCAGGGCGGACGAAGGCTGAGGGCTCGCGACGTAAGGATTCCGTCATCAGCTGAGGGGTGGGAGGCGGCCGCCCGTTGCCGTTGAATCGGAAGGGCTACGGGAACTCTCAGGAGGCGAGCGGGGATGGGGCGTGTGCGCAAGGTACTGACCGGGCCGTTGGTCATCGCGGTGCTGGTGGTGGCGTTCGGCGGAGCGGGCTTCGGGCTGTACTGGTTCCAGCCGTGGAAGCTGTGGCAGGACGAGACCGTTCAGGAGGCCCTGCCCGGGGTCGCGGAGACCTCCGCTCCTCCCGTCAAGGCGCCTGCGGAAGAGCCCTCCGAGCCGGCATCCCCGGCCGCCGGTCCGCAGACGCTGGCGAGCGGTGAGCTGATCAGCCACGAGCACGCGACCTCGGGCACGGTGAAGCTCGTACGGCTGGCCGACGGCTCCCATGTCGTCCGGCTGGAGAACCTGAACACCAGCAACGGGCCTGACCTGCGCGTCTGGCTGACCGACGCGCCGGTCAAGCAGGGGAAGGCGGGGTGGCACGTCTTCGACGACGGAAAGTACGTCAGCCTCGGCAAGCTCAAAGGCAACAAGGGAAGCCAGAACTACGTCCTCCCCGGTGACGCCGATCCATCGAGTTTCAGCAGCGTGAGCATCTGGTGCGACCGTTTCGACGTGTCGTTCGGCGCCGCGGAGCTGGCCCGGGTCTGACAGCGGTGCGTTGCTGACCATGGCGGCTCCCCAGGCGGGTCATCCCGTGCCGTACAGCGTCGTGAGCAGTTCGATCGCGGCCTGGGTGGTGGGAGGCGGTTCGTCCCGCCACCAGGCGAGGCGCACCGCGATCGGCTCGGCGTCGCGCACCGGTCGGTAGACGATGCCGGGGCGCGGGTACTGGTGTGCGGTCGACTCGGCCGTCATGCCCACGTAGCGGCCGATGGAGATTTCGGTCAGCCAGTCGTCTACGTCGTGGATGTCCTTGGTCGCCGGACGGGAGTCCGGTGGCCACAGCCGCGTCGTGGTGGTGCCCGTCCTCCGGTCGATCAGCAGCGTACGCCCGCCGATGTCGGCGAGTCGCACGGAGCGGCGCCGGGCCAAGGGGTCGTCGGACGCCATGGCACACAGTCGCCTTTCCAGGCCCACGATGGCGGAGTCGAAGCGGCGGTCGTCCAGCGGCCTGCGCACCACGGCCAGGTCGCACGCCCCCTCCGCCAGCCCGGCGGTGGCGGAGTTGACGCGCACGAACTGCACCTCCGTCTCGGGGTGTGTCTCGGCCCAGCGGCGCTGAAAAGCCAGCGTGTGGCGGCCTACAGCCGACCAGGCGTAACCGATCCGCAGGCAGGCATGACCCGAGGTCGCCTCCCGCACCAGATCGTCCACCTCGCCGAGCACACGGCGGGCGCGCTGCAACACGCGCAGCCCCGTCGCGGTCGGGCTCACCTCACGGGAGGTCCGCCGCAGCAGCCGTACCCCGAGGGCGCGTTCGAGCGAGGCCAGGGCGCGGGACACGGCGGCCTGGGAGACGCCGAGAGCGATGGCGGCGTCGGTGAAACTGCCCTCGTCGACGATCGCGACGAGACAGCGCAACTGCCGCAGCTCCACATCCATGACTCAAGCGTATAGATCGAGCCGCTGATGCATTTTGCGCAAGGCGTGTGTCGTCTGAAGATCACGGCATGCCCACAGCACCCGCACGCTCGTCAGGACCTGCGCACCCGTCCGTCACGGCGTCCGCCGCCGGACCTGGTCAGCGCCTGGCCGGTGTCGTCACCATGGTCGGCAGCGGTCTGTCCAATCAGACCGGCGCCGCGATCGGTTCCCTGGCCTTTCCCGTCCTCGGACCTGTCGGTGTCGTCGCCGTACGCCAGTACGTGGCCGCGATCGTCCTGATGGCCGTCGACCGGCCCCGGCTGCGCACCTTCACCAAGCGGCAGTGGTGGCCGGTCCTGCTGCTGGCGCTGGTGTTCGCAACGATGAACCTGTCCCTGTACAGCGCCATCGACCGCATCGGCCTCGGCCTCGCGGTGACGCTGGAGTTCCTCGGCCCCCTGAGCATCGCCCTCGCCGCCTCGCGCCGCCGGATGGACGCGTGCTGTGCGCTGATCGCCGCGGCGGGCGTCGTCACCCTGATGCGCCCGCAGCCCTCCGCCGACTACCTGGGAATGGGCCTGGGGCTGCTGGCCGCCGTCTGCTGGGCGTCGTACATCCTGCTCAACCGCACCGTCGGCCGGCGCATCCCCGGAGTGCAGGGATCGGCGGCCGCCGCAGGGCTCTCCGCGCTGATGTTCCTGCCGGTCGGGATCGTCCTCGCCGTCGAGCATCCGCCGACCGCCGGGTCCGCCGCGTACGCCCTCGCAGCCGGCGTCCTCTCGTCAGCCGTCCCGTACCTGGCGGACCTCCTCACCCTGCGCCGCGTCCCGGCCCAGACCTTCGGGCTCTTCATGAGCGTCAACCCCGTGCTGGCCGCCTTGGTCGGCTGGATCGTCCTCGGCCAGCACCTCGGCTGGACCGAGCTGGCCGCCATCGCGGCCATCGTGGCCGCCAACACGCTCAGCATCCTCACGTCACGCGCCTGAGGGCACACGCACGTGGGTCAGGCCACCAGCCGGAGGACTTCGGCCAGGCCCCGGTCGCCGGTGCGTTGTTCGGCCGGGAGGACGTAGGCGCGCAGACCGCAGGCGGTGGCGGCGCCGTCGCGAACCGGGTTGTCGCCCACCATGAGGGTGGCGCGGGGGTCGGCGCCGAGGTCGGCACAGGCTCTGAGGAACAGCTGTGGATCGGGCTTCTCGCGGCCCTGCTCGTAGGAGATGACGCAGACGTCGACCAGCTCCTCCAGCCCGGCGTGGGCCAGGTGGACCCGCAGGTCCCAGGCGAAGTCGCTGACGATGCCGACACGCAGGCCGCGGGCGCGCAGCGCGCGGAGTGTGGGCTCGGTGTCGGCGTAGGGCAGCCAGGCGTCGGGGGCGGTGAGTTCCCGGTAGGCCGTTTCCTCGACGCCTCGCAGGAAGTCCACATGCTCCCACCAGCCCCGCATGGCGCGGCGGTGTTGGTGTGAGGAGAGGTCGCGGCCCTCCTGGAGGGCCGCGACGGCGGGCAGTCGGAAGGCGTCCCGCAACTGCCGTGCGATCCCGGGCACGGCGCCGTCCTCGTCCAGCATGGCCGTACGGCCGCAGGCCGCGCCGACCCGGCGCAGCCACGTCTTCAGGTCGATCATCTGGAAGATCGTGTTGCTGAAATCGAAGAGGACGGCCTCGACCGCCGGGACGGGAGCGGCCATCTGCGCGGCGGTGGGGCGGTAGGCGCTCGGGGTTTCGAACAGGGTGTGTATCACTGCGGGTGGTCTCCGGGGTCGACTGTTTCGACCGGCACACCGAGGCTCTTCAGGGCCGCGATCTCCGTCTCGGGGGTGCCGGTGTCGGTGATGACGGCGTCGTAGTCGGTCACCGTGCCGTACGCATGGGTGGCGGTCTTGCCGAACTTCGAGTGGTCCACGAGGAGCAGGGCCCGCTCGGCGGAGGCGAGCATGGCCAGCTTCACCTCGACGTACTCGCTCAGGGGGTGGAAGAGCTGGCCGGAGAGGACGGCGGTGGCGGACATCAGGGCGAGGTCGGCGCGGATACGGGAGAGGGCGCGGGTGACCTCGGGGCCGGTGCAGGAGTTGAAGTCGCCGTGATACCGCCCGCCGAGCAGGGCGACCTCCACACCGGGGGCGGACCCGAGCCGCTGTGCCAGGCCCACCGAGTTGGTGACGACGGTGATCCGGTCGAGTTCCGCGAGGGCGGGAGCCAGGGGGAAGAGGGTGGTGGAGTCGTCCATGAGGACCGTGCTGCCGGGCCTGATGCGGGCGATCGCGGCGCGGCAGACAGCGGCCTTCGCCGAGAGGGCGGTGCTTTCACGGAAACGGGTCGCGGTTTCCATGGTGACCGCCGGATAGGGGACGGCCCGGCCGCGTTCCTTGCGGAGCAGGGAACGCTGAGCGAGGTCGTCGAGGTCACGGTGCATCGTCATCAGACTGACGCCGAAGTGATCGGCGAGCTCGTCGATGCGGGTCTCGCCGTGCTCCACGACATGGCGCAGGACGGCCTGGCGCCGCTCCTCCACCGCGGCCTGCGACGACCGAGTCCTGGTGGCCACTGCGGCTCTCCCTCTCCTTCGCGTCCTGTGCCCGGCGCGCGGCTGGTGGCGGGCCGGGCCGCGACTGCCTCGTGGGTGCGTGGCGGCGCCCCGGGGTTTCGACCTCGAAGTCTCGCACACGGGCGGGGAGCAGCCGGGGGCCGTCGCCCGCCGGCGCCCACCTGCTTGCGCCCGGCGCAGCAGGCCGCTCCCGGCGGTCACTACGGCGCTTCCACGGTGACCAGCACCTTGACGTGCTCCGGGGCGAGCGAGGCCGCGAAGGCCTTGGCCGCCTCCTCCAGGGGGAACGTGGCGGTGACGATCTCGCCGGTGTCGACGACGCCCGAGGAGATCAGGGCGATGGCGGTCCGGTAGTCGTCGGCCGTGTACATCAGCGTGCCCTCGACACTGATCTCGCGGTCCTGGATCAGGTCGAGGCGTACGGGGGTGGTTCCGGAGGCCCCGACACCGACGACGATGATCCGGCCGCCCTTGGTGACCAGGTCGGTGGCCTGGGCCATGGACCGTTCGCGGGCCACACAGTCGAAGACCACGTCGGCCGGTCCGCCGAAGGCCTGACCGACCTGCTCGGTGAGGTCGGCGGCGTCGGCGGGCAAGGCCGCGTCGGCGCCCAGGCGCAGGGCGCGATCCCGCTTGCCCGGCAGCAGGTCGGTGACGGCGATCGCGGCGGCGCCCGCATGCCGGGCGGCGGCGAGCACGAGCAGACCGATGGGCCCGGCGCCGAGGACGACGACCCTACGGCCGGTGAGGTCACCTGCCTTGGCCACGGCGTGCACCGGAGTGGCCAGCGGTTCGACGAGGGCGGCCTCGATGTCGGTCATGCCCTCGGGGACGCGGTGGACGCGGCCGGCGGGGATGGTGAACAGGTCCGTCATGGCGCCCGGGGTCTGGCAGCCGAAGACCCTCAGTTCCCGGCAGATGTTGTAACGGCCGCTACGGCACTGGGGGCACCGTCCGCAGAAGAGGTTCGGCTCGACCACCACCCGGTCGCCCGGGGCGAATCCGTCGACGCCCGGGCCCGTGGCCGCGACGACGCCGACCGCCTCGTGTCCGGGGTGGTAGGGCAGCGGCATGAACGGGTGGTGGCCCTGGGCCGCGTGGGTGTCGGAGCCGCAGACGCCCACCACGGAGGTGCGGACGAGGAGTTCGCCCTCGTCGGCGGTCGGCGCGGGGATGCGCTCGACGGTGATGTCGTCGATCGACCGGACGAGGACACGGCGGATCTGCTGGGACATGGGGTGGTGCTCCGTTTCGGATGCGGTCGGGAGTGCGTGCGGCGCCCCGATGGCCTGTCTCACTTCACCGCCCCCAGTGACAGCCCGCGCACCAGCTTGTCCTGTGCGGCGAACCCGGCGATGAGGACCGGCAGGGAGACCAGCGTGGCCGCCGCGCACAGCCGGGCGAGGAAGAGGCCCTCGTTGGTGATGAAGCCGACGAGGAAGACGGGTGCGGTGGAGGCCTGGGTGGCGGTGAGGTTGACGGCGAACATGAACTCGTTCCAGCTGAAGATGAAGCAGATCAGCGAGGTGGCGGCGAGTCCGGGCATGGCGACCGGTGCGACGACCCGCCACAGCACGGTGAGCAGGCCCGCGCCGTCGACCTCGGCCGCCTCCAGGATTTCCTTGGGGACTTCGGCGAGGAAGGAGCGCATCATCCAGACCGCGATCGGCAGGTTCATGGCGGTGTAGAGGACGATCAGGGTCCAGACGTTGTCCAGCATCCCGGCGTCCTTGACGATCAGGTAGACCGGCAGCAGGGCCGCGATCGCGGGGAGGAACTTGGTGGACAGGAAGAAGAACATCACGTCGGTCCATTTCTGAACCGGCTTGATGGACAGCGCGTAGGCCGCCGGCACCGCGAGGGCGAGTACGAGCAGTGTCGAAAGGACGCTGGCCATTGCCGAGTTGAGGAGGAAAGGGGTGATGTCCCGGCTGAACAGCAGCTCGTACTGGTCGAAGGTGAGCGGGGCGAACGGGGTCGGCGGGTTGGTCGCCGCGTCGGCCTCCTGGTGGAAGGAGGTGAGCACCATCCACGCCACCGGTGCGAAGAAGGCCATGGTGGCGAGCCAGGCGACGAAGGTCCACAGAGGGGTGAGCCGGGCGGTCATCGGGATACCTCCTCGCGGAACAGCGACGCGATGGTGCGCAGCGCGAAGGTCGCGATCACGATCGACCCGAGGACGACGACCACTCCGGCGGCGGCTGCCTGGCCGTACTCGTACTTGCGGAACATGGTCAGGTAGATCTCGTAGGGCAGGTTGGTCGTCTGCGAGCCCGGGCCGCCCTGGGTGATGGTGTAGACCGCGTCGAAGGTCTGCACGACGTAGATCGTGCCGAGCAGGATGCCCAGTTCGAGGTACTGGCGCAGGTGCGGCAGGGTGATGTGACGGAAGGTCGCCAGGGCCGACGCTCCGTCCACGCGGGCCGCCTCCAGCACGTCACCGGGCTGCGCCTGGAGACCGGCCAGGATGATCAGCATCATGAACGGGGTCCACTGCCAGACCAGCGAGACCACCACGGCCGGCATGGGGTACGAGGACACCCAGTCGACCGTCGGACCGTGGTCGGCGCCGAAGAACCGGTAGACGGCGTTGAGGGTGCCGTTGAGCAGTCCGTAGTCGGGGTTGTAGATGGCGTGCTTCCACAGCAGCGAGGCCGCGACCGGCATGACGAGGAACGGCGCGATGAGCAGGGTGCGTGCCAGGCCGCGGCCGGGGAAGCGGCGGTCGAGCAGCATGGCCAGGCCGAGGCCGAGGAGCACGCTGAGCAGGACGACCGAGGCGGTGAGGACGACGGTGTTGAGGACGGCCGCGCGCAGCCGCTCGTCGGTGAAGACGAACGCGTAGTTGGACAGGCCGGTGAAGTGTCGGTCGCCCGGCCTGAGGATGTTCCACTGGAAGGTGGAGATCACGAGTGTGGCCACGAAGGGCAGCTGCGTGACGACGATGGTGAAGACCAGCGCGGGCAGCAGTGGGATGCGGCGCTTCCACTTGGCTGTGCCCGAGGGCTTCCGCGCATGGGCGGGTGGTGGTGCTGTCCTGGGGGGAGCGGTGAGCGTGGTCATGGAGGTTCCTCTGCCGGATGGGGGTACCTCCCAGGCCCTGAAGGCACTTGGGGGAGGCCGGGGCCGGGGAAGCGGTGCCCGGGGCCAGGGGACCGGCCGGGCACCGAGGGGCTACTTCTGGTGGTTCTTCGCGACGTCCTCGGCGAGCTTCTGGCCGTCGTCGAGTGCCTTGTCCACACTGGTCTTGCCGGCGATGGCGGCGGAGATCTCCTGGGTGACCTTGGTTCCAAGGTCCTGGAACTCGGGGATGGCCACGTACTGGATGCCCACCGTCGGCCGCGGCTGGACGCCCGGGTTGGCCGGGTCGGCCGCCTCGATGGACTTCAGGGTGATGTCACCGAACGACCCGGCGGCCTTGCGGTACTGGGGGATGTCGTAGGTGCTGGCCCGCTTGCCGGCCGGGACGCGTGCCCAGCCGAGTTTCCCGCCGACCAACTTCTCGTACTTCTTGCTGGACGCCCACAGCATGAACTTCGAGGCCGCGTCGGCGTTCTTCGTGGTCTTGGGCATGGCCCACGCCCAGGCCCACAGCCAGCCACTGGACTTGGTCTCCACGGTCGGGGCGTACGCGTAGCCGACATGACCGGCGATCTTGCTGGAGCTGGGGTCCTCCAGGGACCCGGCCGCGCTGGTCGCGTCGTACCACATCGCGACCTTCTTCTGGCTCATGGCGTTCAGGCACTCGGTGAACCCGGCCTGCGCCGCACCCGCCTCACCGTGCTTGCGGACCAGGTCGACGTAGAAGTCGGTCGCCTTCTTGAACGCCGGGCTGTTGACCTGGGCCTTCCAGTCCTTGGTGAACCAGGTGCCGCCGAAGGTGTTGACCACACTCGTCAGCGGCGCGCCGAGCTCGCCCCAGCCGGCCAGACCGCGCAGGCAGATGCCGCGCATGCCGGGTTCGGCGCCGTCGACCTTGGCCGCGATGTCGGCGATCTGCTGCCACGTCGGGTGCTCGGGCACGGTGATGCCCTTCGCCTTCATGACGTCCTCGTTGTACATGAGGAAGGACGACTCGCCGTAGAACGGCAGGGCATACAGCTTGCCGTCCGAGCCGGACAGCGACTGCACCATCGGCTTGAGCAGGTCGGCCTTGTCGAAGCTCGCGTCCTTGTCGGCGTAGGAGCCGAGTTCGTGCAGCCAGCCGTTCTTCTCCCAGATGGGTACCTCGTAGGCGCCGATGGTGGCGACGTCGTACTGGCCGGCCTGGGTGGCGACGTCCTGGGTGACCTTGTCACGCAGTTCGTTCTCGGGGAGGACCGTGAAGTTCACCTTGATGCCGGTGTCCTTCGTGAAGGTGTCCTTGGTCAGCTTCGCGATGTCCTCCATCTGCGGGTTGCCGACCATCAGCACGTTGATGCTCTTGCCGCCGCCGGCGCTGCCGCTGCCTCCGGCACCGGCGCATCCGGTGGCCATCAGGGTGATGGCGGCGGCGCCCGCGATGACGGTGTATCTGGCTGTTGGCATGGCTGAGGTCCTCTCGTCGAGGGAGTGGTGGGTGGCGACACTTGGCCGGTTCTGCCGGGGGAGCGGGAGGAGCGCAGGTGCGCCGATGGAGAGCATTGTTAGCAGAGGTTGTCGGCATTGTTAACACATCTTGCGAGATATTTTTCCGGACTCTATGGTTGATCCGCTCTGACGGAGGCGTGGCGGAGGGACGTCCGTGCCTGCGTCCCCCTGGTCCCGGAGGCCGGATGACGGCTGCTGCCCGAGACGACCCTTTGGACCGGCCGCGACGGCACCCGGCACGAGCGGACGGTGGAACTCGCGGCCGGGCAGACCGCCGCACTGGGCTGAGTGCACGAGTCGCCGTACCGGCGGCATCGGGTCAGCGGCGACGGCACCCCGCGCGGGAGCAGCCGACCCGAGATGCGTTCGAGCCCGGGCAATCGGTTGGCAGTGAGGTCACCCGGGGGTGTCGGTCGTCGAGGGGTGGGGTGTCGTCCAGCTCGCAGCCTGACGTTCATCGGCTTCAATCTCGACTCGGTACTGCTGGACCGCGACCGCGACCGCGGCTCCCGCCTCGTCGCCGACGTCGTGTCGCTCATCGAGCGCGGCGTGTACCGGCCGTTGCCGCACACCGTCTACCCGGCCGCACGGGTGGAGGAAGCCTTCCAGGTCCTCCAGTACTCCCGGCACATCGGCAAGGTCGTGATCTCCCCCGATCCCGCCGACGGGACCGCGCTGGACGAACCCGGCCCGGTTCGTCCCGCACCCCACCCCGCCACCCTGGACGCCGACGGCACCTACCTGGTGACCGGCGGGCTGAGGGGATGCGGTGCCGACACCGCACGGTGGCTGGCCGACCAGGGAGCCCGCCATCTGGCGCTGGTCTCCCGCCGCGGCCAGGCCACCCCCGAGGCGCCCGCCCTCCTCGAAGACCTGGCCGGCGCGGGCGTACACGCCTCCGCTTGCGCCGCCGACGTCACCGACGAGGCGGCGCTGCGCCGGGTCGTCGACGGTCGATGTCACCGGCCGCCGGCTGCGCGGCGTCGTGCAGGCCGCGATGCACCTCTACGACGCGCCCCTGTCCGAACTCACCGACGACCGGTTCAGCGCCGTCCTCGCCCCAAGGCACACGGCGCCGCCCAACTCGACCGCCTCACCGCCGGCCACGACCTGGACCTGTTCGTCACCTACTCCTCGATCGCCGCCGCCGTCGGCAACATCGGCCAGGCCCCCTACGCGGCCGGCCGCCTACCTGGAGGCCCAGGCCCGCGCCCGCCGCGCCCAGGGGCACCCCGCCACCGCCCTCGCCTGGGGCCCGATCGGCGAGAGCGGCTACGTCGCCCGGCACGCCATCGGCGACGCGATGGCCGAGCGGGGCTTGCAGCCCCTCACCGTCGCCGAAGCCCTCACCACCGCCGACGGCCTGCTCCAGCCGGGCACCGACGTGGCAGGCGTCGGCCGCTACCGCTGGAGCCGCGCCCGCCGACTGCTGTCCGCCCTGGCCACCGCCCGTTTCACGGACCTCGTGCCGGCCGACGCCGGTCCCCGCCCGGAAGGCCGCGCGGACCGCTGCGCGAACTGGCCGCCATGACACCGACGAGGCCCGGGCCGCGATCACCCACACCCTGACCGGCTGCTCGCCGCCGTGCTGCACAGCGACCCCGAAGAGCTGGACCCCGCCCGGACCGTGACCGACTTCGGCCTCGACTCGTTGCTGAGCACCGAGTTCCTCCTGCGCGCCGGCGAGCACTTCGGCGTCCGCCTCGCGGCCACCGAGCTGATGGGCAGCGGCCGCACCCTGACCCACTTCACCCAACTCGTGCACAGCAGGCTGGGCCTGCCTAGTACCGGTCCGGCGACGGCCGTCTCCTCACGGGCGAGGAGACGGTCTCGGCCCGCGTCGTGTTCAGAGCACCTGGGCCGCGCCGTGTTCAGAGCACCTCGGCCCGCCCCGAGGTGTCGTCGAGGAAACCGCCCGACTGGTGCTGCCACAGCTTCGCGTAGGCACCGCCGATCGCGAGCAACTCCTGGTGCGTGCCCTGCTCGACGATCCGTCCGCGGTCGAGGACGACGAGCTGGTCCATGCCGGCGACCGTGCTCAGCCGGTGCGCCACCACCAGTGCGGTCCGCCCCTCCATGAGCCGCCACAGTGCCTCCTGCACGAGGAGTTCGCTCTCCGAGTCCAGGGCGCTGGTCGCCTCGTCGAGCAGCAGGATCGGCGCGTCGCGCAGGATCGCCCGGGCGAGAGCGACGCGCTGGCGCTGACCGCCGGACAGCTTCACGCCGCGCTCGCCCACCATGGTGTCGAAGCCGTCCGGCAGCGCGTCGGCGAACTCCGTGACATGGGCCGCCTCGGCCGCCCGGCGGATCTCGGCCTCGGTGGCGTCCGGCCGGGCGAACGCGATGTTGTCCCGCAGAGTGCGGTGGAACATCGCCGGATCCTGCGGCACGTAGGCGATCTGGCTGCGCAGGTCGGCCTGGCTCAGCCGGCTGATGTCCTGACCACCCACGAGAATGCGGCCGCCGTCGATGTCCGTCATCCGCAACAGCAGCCGGGTGAGGGAGGTCTTGCCGCCGCCGGAGCGGCCGACCAGGCCGACCCTCGCCCCGCTCGGCACCTCCAGGTCGAGACCCTCGAACAGCGGCTTGCCGCCCCGGTGCGCGAACGTCACCTTCTCGAAGCGGATGTCGGCGGCCCGGGGCCGCAGCGGTTCCGGCGACGGCGGGTCGAGCACGGTAGGAGGCGTCAGGAGCAGCTCGGTGAACTGCGCGGCCTCCGTCATCGAGCTCTCCAGCCGGCGGTAGATCTGGTTGAACTCGAACATGATCCGTGTCGCGTTGCTGTAGTAGGTGAAGGCGACCACGATCGCCTCCACGCCGTGCCCGCCCCCGGCGAGCGTGACCGCGAGCAGCAGGCCCAGCGCGTTGGTGACCACGAACAGCGGCGCGACCAGCGTGTCGATGCGGAGGTTGCCGTAGTCCCACGACCGCAGCGTGAGCCGGCGTGACGTGGCGACCCGGGAGCGGTGCTCGGCGGCCTCGCGCTCCTCCGCGGCGAACGCCCGCACGGTGTCCATGTTCATCAGACTGTCGGCGACGTGGCCCGCGACCCGGGCGATCGCCTCCTCCCGCAGGTCGACCAGCGCCTGGCGGCGCCGGATGAGCGGCACGACCAGCACCCCGGTCAGCGCGATCATCACCAGCAGTCCGACCACGAGCAGGGGTTCGTAGCGCCACAGCACCACCGCCCCGAACGCCAGCGGCACGAAGCTGCCCACGATCTGGAACGCCAGCGTGTCCACGAACTGCTCGAAGCGCGAGGCGAAGCTCAGGACGCGCTTGGTCAGCGAACCGGCGAAGTTGTCGTGGAAGAACACGGCGTCCTTGGCGAACAGTTCGTCCAGCCCGATCACGTACAGGTGCTCGATGCCGCGGGCGTCGAGGCGGTTGAGGCAGTGCATCGCTACGCGCCACAGCCCCTCCGCGAGAAGCAGGACCCCGGCGAAACCGAGGACGTACGGCAGTGCCGAGTCGACCGTGAGGTCTCTGTCGTCTGCGATGTCGCCGACGAGCTTGGCGACGATCAGCGGCGCGATGTAGTTGATGCCGATGTTGCCCAGCGCCATGAGCAGCATCGCGGGTGCCGTCAGCCGACGGAGCCGGGCCAACTCCCGTCCGTAGTAACGAAGTGCGAGAAGTACCGAGCGTTTGCCCGGCAAAACCCTCCGCGATTCAGGCGTTTCCATCCCACCCCTGTGTCGTTCTGTGGCCGCCCGCCACGCGCTGGTGCGGGCAGGGGCCATCGCCGCAACGGATGTGTGGAGATTCGGGTCGAGTCCGGAAGTGTCCCGCGACGGCGACCGCGGAGTCCAAGCGTTTTCCGGCCGGGCGGTGGTGCGCAGGGAGCGCCAAGGGGCACGGTCGGCGGACTCGGGGCGGGGCGGGGCGGTGGTGCGCAGCCGGGCGGGCCATTCAGGACGTGAGGGGCAGGGGTGTCGGTAGGACCCCATCGCATCGGGTGTCCAGGCCCAGGGAGGGGCCGTGCCGGGGGCGACAGCATGTGAGTCGTCGGCAACGGGCCGACGACCGGTCCCCACCGGACTTCGGGGGACCCCATGACCGAGGCCTTCGCCAGGCGCCTGACGGGCCTCGCCGCCGCGGCCGCCCTGATCGTCGAAGTACCGCTGTACTTCGACGATCAGGGCGGCCGCCGGACTCGAACGTCCTCACCAGGCCGCTGCTCGCGATCTTCTCGCCGGCGTTCCTGATCGTGTTCGTGACGGCCTTCCGCGAGCTGGTCAAGCGGGTGAACCCGGCCTGTGCATGGGTGGGTTCGATGGCCTTCGCCACCGGACTGGTCTACGCGACGGTCACCCTGGTCCCCAGCGGGCTGGAAGCCGGCGCGGTCATCGCCGCCGACCGTTCGACCGATCCGACCATCACGGTCAGCGGCACCTACATCCCCTACGGGTCGATCGGTCGTGTGCTGCTGGCGCTGTTCCTGGTCGTGGTGGGCTTCGGCATCTCCCGTACGAACCTGCTGCCGCGCTATGGACCAGCCGCTCCGCCTACGTCCTGGCCGGTGTCAATGTGGCCTTCGTGCCGTCCTCGTTCTTCGGGAACGACCCGGCGGACTTCTACGCGGCGAACGGCTGGGGCACCACGGCTTCGATGGGCGCGATCCTCAGCTATTGCCTCCTCGCGCTGGGCATCTCCACGTACCGCAGCGCCACCCGCCGTAAGCCGTCGGCCGGCTCACCGGACCCGCGGCACTGACACCACGGCCGGCCAGGCCCTGCACGTCACCGCTGTCCGCCAGGTCCAGGAGCCGCAAGCGCTCCTGGACCTGGCGTGCGAGGGCTGGTAGCCCGCTCAGCCCAGGTAGAGCGGGAGCCTCGAGGCCAGTTCGCCGAGTCCGGCCCGCTCCACGTCGGTCGGCGGTCGCCGCCCGGTGCCCACCAGTAGCGCGTCCCGGTCGGAGAACGACGGGGGGAACGCGCTCCCGGCGATCCGCTCGAGCATCCCACGGGACCGGGCGAGCCCCACCGCCGGCGGCTGCGCGGCCTCCGGGAGGTGGGCGATCAGGTCGAGGTGGTGCAGCGTCCACTCCATGACGTACGTGGAGAGGTAGTCGCCCACGGTGAGAACCTCGTCGCGGGTGCCGACCCTGAGACCCGGGTCGGCGAGTGCCGCGGCACGGTCGGCGGCGGAGCCGACATCGTCCAGGTGGAACTTGAGCAGGTGCGGTTCCTCGTACGCGGCGGCCAGCCGGACGGTCAGCGCGTCGAGCGGGTCGTCTCCGGTCGGCGGCGTGTCGGAGAGCTCCCAGTAGGTCAGCGCGTCCCGGGTCGGTTCCCCGTCAGCGGGGGTGGCGAGGGTGATCAGGACGTCCTGCGCGTCGATGACCAGGTGGCACACCAGGTCCCGCACCAGCCAGCCGGTACAGCCGGACGGCCGGGCGAAGTCCTCGTCGGACAGGTCGGCGACCGCCGCGCGCAACGCCGTCCAGGAGCGTGAGAAGAGATCCACATCGGCAACGTAGTGCCGTGCCGCGAGGGCGGACAAGCGTTTTGCGCACGGCCGGACCGCCCGGGCGGACACGCACGACTGTTGACGGAGACCGTGTCGGCGCGCCACGTTGAGTAACCTGGTAAATCCGGTGCATCACCGAAACCTGCGACCCGAAGGTGGTGAGCATGGCCCTCACGGGGAGGTCCGGGACACCGGCCGCGACCGACGAGGCCGCGGAGCGCCTCGTCGCGCCGGTCAACTCGCACACCGAGTGGGACCCGCTGGAGGAGATCATCGTCGGGCGTCTCGAGGGAGCGGCGATCCCCTCCGACCACCCGGTGGTGAGCTGCAACGTACCGCCCTGGGCCGGGCGGTTGCAGGGCCTTGCCGCCGGCTTCCGCTATCCGCGCCTGCTCGTCGAGCAGGCCCAGCAGGAGATCGACGGGTTCGTCGCCCTGCTGGAGTCCCTCGGCGTCACGGTCAGGCGGCCGGACGCGGTCGACCACCGGCGCCGCTTCGGCACCCCGGACTGGACCTCGCGGGGCTTCTGCAACACCTGTCCGCGGGACAGCATGCTCGTGATCGGCGACGAGATCATCGAAACCCCGATGGCCTGGCCGTGCCGGTACTTCGAGACCCACTCCTACCGCCCGCTCCTCAAGGACTACTTCCGGCGCGGCGCGCGCTGGACGGCGGCACCCAGGCCGCAGCTCACGGACGAACTGTTCGATCCGGACTTTCGGGTCCCGAAGGACGGCGAGCCCATGCGGTACATCCTCACCGAGTTCGAGCCCGTCTTCGACGCGGCGGACTTCGTCCGGGCCGGACGGGACCTGTTCGTCACGCGCAGCAACGTCACCAACCGGATGGGCATCGACTGGCTGCGCCGCCATCTCGGGCCGGAGTACCGCATCCACGAGATCGAGAGCCGCTGCCGCACGCCCATGCACATCGACACGACGTTCGTCCTGCTCGCGCCAGGAAAGGTGCTGATCAACCCCGAATACATCGACGTCGACCGGCTGCCGGGCGTCCTGAGCTCCTGGGACGTCCTGATCGCCCCCGAGCCCGACCCGATCGACGAGGTTCTGCTCAAGGTCACGTCGCTGTGCGGCAAGTGGCTCAGCATGAACGTCCTCATGATCGACGAGCGGCGTGTGATCGCGGAGCGGCACCACACCGGCATGCTGCGCGCCCTGGAGAAGTGGGGCTTCGAGCCGATCCCGTGCGACCTGCTCCACTACGCGCCGTTCGGTGGCTCGTTCCACTGCGCGACGCTCGACATCCGGCGTCGCGGCACGCTCCAGTCCTACGTCGACTGACCGACGTCACCCCGCCGCCTCCCGCCGCGGGCGGTGCCGGCGGGTGCGGGCTCTCGGAGCGCCGCCACCACCAGTCCGCGGATCTCCTGGTCCGACACGGATCCGCCCCCCACCAGGCGGTCGAAGACCAATCCGTCCACACAGGTCAGCAGCGTGACCGTGCGGTCCTCGGCGTCCGATACGCCCTGCGCGGCCAGGAAGTCGCGTACGGCTCGCCGCGCCGTGTTCTGGCGCGGCACCAGGATCTCCCGCAGTTCGGGATGGTGCACACTCTCGATGGCGCACGCGAAGCGCGCGAGGGAGCGTCGCCGTCCGTCCCCCGTGAGCCGCTGCTGGACGAAGGCGGCGATCCCGGCCACCAGTTCCTCGGCATTCCGCGGCACCGGCGTCCGGTCCCCGATCGCCTGGAGTTCTGCCTGGTCGAGGGCGACAAGGCGCCGGACCAGTGCGGTGAGCAGTGCCTGGCGGGTGCGGTAGTAGGCGGACGTGGTGCCGGCCGGCAGGTTCGCCGCCCGGTCCACCGCGCGATGGGTCAGTCCCCGGATGCCGGCCTCGGCGAGCACGCCGATGGCCGCGTCGGCGAGGACGGTACGTCGGTCTGTGGCCATCCCCCTTTTCTACACCTGTAGAGACTCGGGGTACGCTGTTTCTACATTTGTAGAAGGATCGTGGCGGGGTGGACGAGAGAGGGCCGATATGGCTGGCAGCGCGGTGGTGGTGGGCGGAGGCATCGGCGGGCTGGCCGCCGCACTCGGTCTGCGCCTGATCGGCTGGGAGGTGACGGTGGTCGAACGCGCCCCCGTCCTGGCCGATGCGGGCGCGGGCATCTCCCTGCACGCCAACGGCATCCGTGCCCTGGACGTCCTCGGCGTCGGCGAGGCGGTGCGCGCTGCCGCGCGGCCCCAGTACACCGGGGGCACCCGTGTCCCCGGCGGCCGCTGGCTGGCCCGGATGGACGGGACCGCCCTCGAGCGCGAGCTGGGCACGCCGATCCTCGGCATCCCGCGTGCCGTCCTGCATCACCTGCTGCGCGCGGCGCTGCCGGCCGAGTGCCTGGTGGTCGGGGACGAGGTGACGTCCGTCGACCGCTCCGACCCCGGCCGGGTACGGATACCGCTCGGGAACACCGTCCTGGACGCGGATCTGGTCGTGGCCGCCGACGGAGTCGGCAGCCGGCTGCGCGCCCGGCTGTTCCCTCAGCACCCCGGCCCGGCCTACAGCGGGTCCACCGTGTCGCGCGCCCTCACCGAGCGCCCGGTGGAGCTGGACACCGACTTCGAACTGACCTGGGGGAGGGGCGCCGAGTTCGGACACATCGCGTTCGCCGACGGTCGGGCCGAGTGGCACGCGGTGCTCAACTCGCCACCCGGGATACGGCATACGGACACGCTCGCCGAACTGCGCCGACGGTTCGGCACCTGGCACGATCCGGTCCCCGCGCTGCTGGCCGCGACCCGCTCCGACGCCGTCCTGCACCACGACATCCACGAACTGGTGACGCCCTTGCCCGCCTTCACCGCGGGCCGGATCGCGCTGCTCGGTGACGCGGCCCACGCCATGACCCCGAACCTCGGCCAGGGCGCCTGCCAGGCACTGGAGGACGCGGCCGTACTGGCCGCCGCACTCGCCACCGAGCCAAGCGTCGCAGTGGCGCTGGCCCGCTACGACGCCGAGCGCCGCCCGCGCAGCCAGTCCGTCGCACGCGTCGCCCGCCAGGCCGGCCGGATGGGGCAGCAACTGACGCACCCGCTGGCCGTCGCCGTGCGGAACACCGCTCTCCGGCTGGCCCCCTCCCGCGCGACCGTCCGCACCATCCTGCGGCACGCCGACTGGACACCGCCGGGCCTGGGCTGACGGCACCGCACCCACTCCACGGCGGGTCCGACTCCGGTGACGAAGAGGGTCGGCCTTCAGCCGCCGGACGCCCCGAGCCGTCCGGTCGCGAGGGCGGCGAGTTCGGCAGGCGTACGAGGCCCCGGCTCCGCACCGGTCAACCACCCCTGCGCGCGCAGGAGTTCCGCCGCGGCGGCACCCCACGGCAGCCGCAGTCCCGCCTCCCGGAGGAGATCGGTGCGGGCCAGTGCCTCGGGGGCGGGCCCGGTGCGGACTCCGGACGGGGTGAGGAGCGCCGCGTCGTCGGCCCAGCGCAGGGCGAGGTCGACGTCGTGAGTGGCCATCACCACCGTGGTGCCTGCCGCACGGAGTCCGTCGAGCGTGGTGAGGAGCCGTTCCTGGCCGTCGGGGTCGAGTCCGGCCGTCGGCTCGTCGAGGACGAGGACACGGGGCCGCATGGCGACCGCGCCCGCGATGGCGGTGCGTTTGCGCTGCCCGTAGGAGAGCAGATGGGTGGGCCGGTCGGCCAGGGCGGTGATGTCCAGGGCGGCGAGCGCCTCCGCCACCCGCGCCCGCACCTGCGTGTCGTCCAGGCCGAGGTTCAGCGGCCCGAACGACACGTCCTGCTCGACGGACGCCGCGAAGAGCTGGTCGTCCGGGTCCTGCACCACCAGCTGGACGGTCGTGCGCAGCCGGGTCAGGCCCTTGCGGTCGTACGTCACCGGCTGCCCGACGACCGTCAACCGGCCCGCGTCCGGTTTCAGTCCGCCGCTGAGGAGCCGCATCAGCGTGGTCTTGCCGCTGCCGTTGCGGCCGAGCAGCGCGAGCGCGCGCCCCTCGCGGATCTCGAAGTCGAGGCCGCTGAGCACGGCCGGGCCGTCCTCGTAGGCGAAGGACGCGCCCCGCAGGGCGACGAGGGCGGGCTCGTTCATGTCAGCGGCCTTTCCAGTACGAAGGTGAGGACGGCCAGCGCCGCGAGGAGCGCGCAACTGGCGGCCGTGAAGCGGACGGAGACGCGGGCCTCGGGCACCAGGACGCGCAGGGTGCCGTCGTAGCCGCGCCCGGCGAGACCGGCCTGGAGGCGGACCGCCCGGTCGAAGGCGCGGACGAACGCGGTGGCCGCGAGACCGCCCAGCGAACGCCAGGCGGCGGCCCGCGTGGTGTGCCCGAGCCGGGCGGCCTGCGCGTCACGGACCCGGCGCACGGAGTCCAGCAGCAGGAAGCTCATGCGGTACGTCACGAGCGCGACGTCGACGACCGGCGCGGGCACCCCCGCCCGGACCAGCCGCGGCAACAGGTCGGACATGGGCGTGGTGAACGCGAACAGCAGCACCCCCAGGGAGGCCGCCGAGGTGCGCAGCAGCAACTCCCCGGCCCGGAGCGGCCCGTCACCGGCCAGGGACACGAAGCCCTCCGGCCCGCCGACCTGCACGAGCAGCGTCAGAGCGCCGGTCACGCAGAAACCCAACGGCACCCGGTAGGCCCGCCACAGCCGGTGCCAGGGCACGCCCGCCGGGCCCAGCAGCACCACCAGGGAGGTCAGCAGCACCAGGGCAGCGCCCGGCCAGGGCGGCAGCGAGATCGCCAGCAGGGTCAGCCCCAGCCCGAGCACGGCCTTGTCCACGGGATGACGGCGGCGCCAGCGACTGCTGTGCGCCGCCGCGTCGATCGGCAGCACGCGGCTCAGGCCCTTTCGGCCGTGGACTCCTCGGCGGTGCCGGCCGCCGGGCTCTCGCTGTCCCGCTCCCGCGCCCGCCGCTCACCCTGCCGCCGGCCCCGGTGCAGGCCGAAGTAGTAGGCGAGGACGCCGGCGCCCAGGGCCGCCTGGAGGGAGAACAGCGCCGACTCGATCTCGCCGGACGGCGGTTCGTACAGGGGCGAGAACCAGGGCTCGTAGTCCGGCTCGATCTCGGTGATCGCGGTCTCCGCCTCGCCGTCGGCGCCCGTGAACGGCTCCTCCTTGTGGTCGCCGAGACCCAGCGCCAGCGGTAGCACGGCGAGCGCGGCCACGGCGAGCAGCAGCAGGACGTTGATCTTCGTGTTCCTGCTCATCGGGCCACCGCCTCGGTCTCGCTCGGGGACTGCTTCTTGGCGAGGAGCACACCCAGCCGGGTCAGTTCGCCCTTGCTGGACTGCACCAGCAGTCGCATCACGAGCACCGTCAGCAGCCCCTCGCTCACCGCGAGCGGGATCTGGGTGACGGCGAAGATGGAGCCGAACTTGCCGAGCGCACCCAGGAACCCGCTGCCCGGGTCGGGGAACGCGAGCGCCAGTTGCACGCTGGTGACGCAGTAGGTGGACAGGTCGGCGACGAACGCCGCGAAGAACACGGCGACCATCAGCGGCACGTCGTACCGCCGCAGCAGCCGGTACACCGCGTATCCCGCCCAGGGCCCGACGATCGCCATGGAGAAGACGTTGGCGCCGAGCGTGGTCAGACCGCCGTGCGCGAGCAGCAGTGCCTGGAAGAGCAGGGTGATGGTGCCCAGCACCGCCATGACGGGCGGCCGGAACAGGATGGCTCCCAGGCCCGTGCCGGTGGGGTGGGAGCAGCTGCCGGTGACGGACGGCAGTTTCAGAGCGGACAGGACGAACGTGAAGGCGCCGGAGGCGCCGAGGAGCAGGGTGCTCTCGGGGTGCTCGCGCACCTCACGGGTGAGCGACCGGACTCCGTGGACGACGAACGGCGCAGACGCGACACCCCAGGCGACCGCGTGCGCCGGAGGCAGGAAACCCTCGGCAATGTGCATGGCTCAGCAGACCCTCTCCAGCACCTCGTGGATGGTTGACGCGCCTTGGCCGGTCTCCTGGCTCACGGGTCCCACCGCCCGTGCTCCGCCTTCCCGGGTCCGTGAGGACCCAGTGGCTGCCCGTGAGGGCTGGAGCCGGACTTCCCGATCACAGTGGCGAGGGCCGCACCGGCATCACACCGGATTTCCCGTTCACCAAGGCGTGGTGACAGTAATGCCGAGATAAGGGCCATGACAAGCCAGCCGAGGGGGCGCGCGAGGGGGCGCGTGAAGGGGCGACCGCTCGCACACCGGGGCGGGACGACTCAGTCGTCGGCCTCGTCGCCCTCGTCCTCCCCGTTCTCCCCGGACCGCGGAGGCTGTTCCTGCTTGGGCTTGTCCGCCTTCTCCGGTGGGCTGCTGCTCGCCTCCGGCGTCGGGCTCGTAGAGCTGGGCGTCGGTTCGGCGAGGGTCGGGGTGTCGGGTGCCGTGGGGGAGGGGGTGACATCGGCCACTGTGCCGGCGGCTGGAGTCGTGGCGGTCGCCGGGGCGGACGCGAGGTGGCCGGTGGAGTCGGGGGACGAGGTGGCGGCCGGGCTGCTCGCGGACGGGGACGCGTCGGGCTCCGTGCCCTCCGTCGCGGTGTCGTCGGGCGAGAACCACAGCATGCCGGCGAGCGTCGCGGCGAGGAAGAGCGCCGCCGCGGCCACCGCCGCGGCCGTTCTCCGGTGGTCGCCGAGGCCGTTGCGGGGTGCGGCGCGACGTGAACGCCCGCCCGGGGCGGTGCGGGACCCCGTGGGCAGCGCGTGCGTGGCCGTGCTGCCGGTGTCGGTCGCCGCGTAGGGTCCCGGCCCGGAGGACGGCACCGGAGACGCCGCCTCCGGCAGCGGCTCGGGCAGCCCCCGCCAGGCGCCGCCGGCGAACCACTCGGCGGCCTGCCGCGCCGTGGGCCGGTCATCGGGCTGCTTGGCGAGCAGGGCGAGGAGGTAACTCTCGAAGGCCGGCGGCAGACCGGCGACACCGAGGTCGCGGGGCGGTACGGGGGCGTTGTCGAGATGCTGGTGGAGGAGTGCGACGGCGGTGTCGGCCTGGAACGGCGGTCGGCCGCTGAGGAGCTGGTAGAGCACGCACCCCAGGGAGTACATGTCGGAGGCGGGACCCGCGGGCAGGCCCAGGGCGCGCTCGGGCGCGAGGTAGAGGCCGGTGCCGACGATCTGGCCGGTGGCGGTGAGCGCGGCGCCCGGGTCGTCGAGGAAGCGCGCGATGCCGAAGTCGCCGATCTTCAGCGTGCCGCCCGCGTCCAGCAGGAGGTTGGCGGGTTTGACGTCCCGGTGCACGATGCCCTGCTCGTGCGCGGCGGCGAGTCCGGCGGCGGCCTGCGCGGCGAGTTCCGCCACGCGCTCGGCCGGGAGCGCGCCGGAGACGGACAGCACCCGGGCGAGGCTGTCGCCCTCGACCAGCTCCATCACCAGGTACAGCCGGTGGTCGTACTCGCCGAAGTCCAGGACCCCGACCACGTTGGGATGGTTCAGACGCCCGGCCGTCTGGGCCTCCAGGCGGAACCGGGAGGCCGCCGTCGCGTCCGTGTCCTGAGGCAGCAGCAGCTTGACGGCCACCGCTCTGGCGAGCGTCTCGTCGTACGCACGCCAGACCTCTCCCATTCCGCCGCGCCCGATCTCAACATCCAGCCGGTAGCGGCCCGCTAGCAGCACTCGTCCTCGTCCTATGCTCGTGGGAAGGTCCTCGCCGCAGGCCGTAACTCCCCGCGTCCGAGCGAGGGTTGGTGGGGGTGCCGCAGCCGACCCAGGATACTGGCGCCGCGTGACCACCGTTCCCCGGTGCGGTGACGCGGGACGGTACGGCTCCGGAAATCGGGGGAGCGGAGAAGTCGCCCGCCGGCGTGATGCTGCGGCGCGCGTGGTTGCCGGGGCTTCGTCTCAGCGCCCGGGCGTGCTGTCAGGCCGCCGCGCCCGCTTCTCCCGGCGCGGCAGCAGCGCCACCGCCAGGGCGGGTATGGCCGCGAGGACCAGCCAGGGCACCGCGGCCGGGAGGTCCGTGTCGAGCAGGGAGCCGGTGGCCGCGCTGCCGGCGAGGACGATCAGGCCCGAGACGGACGACAGGGCGCCCATGTAGAGGCCGATCCGGCCCTCCGCGGCGAGGTCGGGCACCCAGGCGCGGGCGGCGGGCACGACCAGCATCTGCCCCACGGTGAGCAGCACGACGAAGCCCGCGGCCGGCAGCAGCCCGGCGGCACCCGTCCAGCCCGCGGGGCGCGCCGCGGCCACCACCGCGAAACCGGATGCGATCAGCAGCAGCCCGGCGGTCATGGAGCGGCGCAGGTCGAGCCGGTCGCCCACCCAGCGCGTCACGGGTAGTTGAGCGAACACCACCAGCACCGAGGACAGGGCGAACAGCCAGGACAGCGGAGCCTGGGAGCCCGCCGCGCGCTGTACCTCGTCCGGCAGGGCCAGATACAGCTGGTTGTAGGCCAGCAGGTACGTGCCGTACGCGCAGCACAGGGCCAGGAAACGGCGGTTGCGCAGCAGCACGCGCGCCCCGCCCCGCTCCCGGACGCGGACCCTGCCGGGGATGTGCTGCGGCATCAACCACAGGTGCCCGGCGAGGACGAGCACGAACACCGCGGCACCCGCGAGGCACACGGTGCGGAAGTCGACGGCGAGCAACAGCGCGCCGAGCAGCGGTCCGGCGAAGGCCCCGATCTGGCCCGCCACGCTGAACAGCGCCAGGACGCGGGTGCGCGAGCCGTGCCCGTCCTCCTCCCAGACCACGGCCTGGCGGGCCACCTCGGACTCCACGGCGGGCGAGAACAGCGCGGCGGCGAAACCGATCACCAGCACGGCGCCGATCACGGCCCAGCTCGCCGCCGCGTACCCGAGCCATGCGAACCCGGCGATCCGCAGCACGCAGCCGGCCAGTACGACCGGGCGTACGCCGTAGCGGTCGACGAGCGAGCCGCCGACCACGAACAGGCCCTGCTGGCTGAAGGTGCGCAGGCCGAGGACGAAGCCGACAAGCCAGCCCGCCATGCCGATCGCGGTGCCGAGGTGTTCGGCGAGGAACGGCAGCACGGCGTAGAAGCCGATGTTGAAGGCGAGCTGGGTGAGGATCAGCAGCCGCAGCAGCGGGGACAGCTCCTTCCAGAGCCGCCAGGTGCTCTCGCGCGGGGCCTCGGGCGTCCCGCCGTCGGGTGTCTCGTCGCCGGAGGTACGGGTGGCCCGGCGGGCCAGGACGTGGGATATGAGGCCTGTCATCGTTCTTCCGTCGGTGAGGGGGACACGGAGGTCAGGAGGGCGTCGGGGCGGTTCGCCTGCCGCCGCGGGGCCGGCACGACCCGGCCGCCGGGCGGCCCCGCCGGGCTGTCGGCCCTCCCACGGAGCCGGGGCAGTCGTACGCCGCCGGCGGCCGTCACCGCGAGCGCTCCCAGCAGGGCGAGTACGGCGGCCGGGAAGAGAGCGGCCCACGGGGCGCGCTCGGCGTACGGCTGGTTCTCGGCGAGCAGCAGGCCCCACTCCGGGGACGGCGGCTGTGCGCCCAGGCCGAGGAAGCCGAGCGCGGCGAGGCTCAGCGCGACGCCGGGCAGCCGGAGCAGGGCGTGCCGCGTCACCGGCGGCAGCACGGCGGGCAGCAGTTCGTGCCGGAGCAGGTACCAGCGTCCGGCGCCCAGGGCGCGGGTGGCGGCCAGGTGGGTGGTCGCCCGCTCCTGACGCAGCAGGGAGGACGTGTGGACGGCCAGCGGGGACCAGGCCACGAGACCGACGGCGAGGGCGGGCGTCCAGGGGTTGCTGCCCGTGACGCCGGTGACGAGGAGCCCGGCCATGACGGGCGGTACGGCACTGACGGTGTCGACCAGCGGCCCGGACAGCCGCGGCAGCAGCCCCAGCAGCAGCCCGGCGACCAGGGCGGCGGCACTCACCGCGAGTGCCGTGCCCAGGGTGTTCAGCGCGCCGTGGGCGACACGGGCGAGGACGTCCCGGCCCAGCGCGTCCGTCCCGAACGGGTGCGCCGGGGAGGGGGCTTGCAGCCGGGCGAGGGTGTCCAGGGCGAGCGCGTCGCGCGGCAGGCCGAGGCCGATGACCGCGGTGAGCAGCGCCCCGTACAGCAGGGGCAGGGCGCGGGGCGCGGGCGGGGCGGGCCGGTGCAGGGAGGACAGGGCGCCGTCGCGCAGCGCGGGCCCGATCAGCAGCCGGGCCGTCAGCCGGGCGAGGAGGCCGGCGGCGGCCGCGAGCAGGACGAGGGCGAGCGTGCCGGTCTGCAGGACGGGCAGGTCCTGGGCGAGAGCGGCGTGCAGGGTGAGCCGGCCCAGGCCGGGGATGTCGAAGATCTGCTCGACGGCGACCGATCCGCCGGTCAGACCGACCACGAACAGGCCCAGGTTCGGCAGCAGTCCGGGCACACAGCGGCGCACCGCCTGCCGCACCACGGACGTCGGCGGCACACCGCGTGCCGCGGCGGCCAGCGCCCACGGTTCGGCGAACGCGCCGGGCAGCAGGTCGTCCAGCAGCCGCCCGAGCACCGCGCCGGCGGGCAGGCCGAGGGCCAGCGAGGGCAGCACCATCCACTGCGGCCCGTACCAGCCCAGGGCCGGCAGCCAGCCCAGCTGCACGCCGATCACCGAGGCGAGCACCGAGGCGACGAGGAACTCGGGCAGCGCGGCCAGCACCGCGGTCGCCGTGCCGCCGGCACCGCGCGTGCCGAGCCGGCCCCGCGAGCCGAGCCGGAGCGTCCGGGCGCACACGGCCGTCGCCGTGACCGCGGCGACGACAAGGGCGCCGGAGACCAGCAGCAACGACGCGCCGAGCGCCTGCGTGACGGAGGGCAGGACCTGGGCGCCCGAGACCCAGGACGTGCCCGCGTCCCCGTGCAGCAGCCCGCCCAGCCAGCGGCCCAGCAGGGCCGACGGGCCGTCGTCCAGCCCGAGTTGGTCGCGGATGGCGCGCAGCGTCTCGGGTGTCGGGTCACGGTCCGCCGAGCGCGCCTTGAGCACGGTCAGCGCCGGGTCGGTGCGCGACAGCCACGGCAGCAGGCCGATCGCGCCCACCAGGCCGGCCGTGAGCACGACCCGCCACAGCAGCGTCGGGCCGCCGCCGCGCGCGAGGACGCGCAGGGCGGCCAGGCCCTTGGTCAGGGGTGAGATCGAGGTGTTCAGCGTCATGCCCGTGTCGTTCAGGCGAAGGGGATCTCGAAGTGCACCGCGCCGCTGCCCCCGCCGGGCACTTCCTCCCGCTCGTCGCACACCACCTTGCCCAGCGTCCGCCACAGGCCCATCGCCCCGGGCGAGTGCGGATACGTGTGCAGATACACGGACCGGTAACCACCGTCGGCCCGCGCGAAGTCCAGCAGACCCTCCACCAGCCGCCGGGCCAGCCCCCGCCGCCGGTGCTCGGGACGCACGTACACCCGCCGGAGCTGTGCGGTCTCGCCCGACGGGAAGCGCTCGGCCAGCCAGCGCGGGTTCGGCGGATGCGCCGGGCCGCGCGCGTCCAGTGCCGCCGTGGCCGCCACCGTCCCGTCCCGCTCGTCCACGGCGACCAGGAGCGTGTGCCGCGGCGGTACGACGTAGAACGGCGCGGGATCGATGATGTCGGCGTGCCAGCGCGGCACGTATCCCGTCCCGAAGTCGCGGTACACCGCGTCCAGCATCACCACCCGAGCCCCGTCGAGATCCTCCGCCGTGGCTTCCCTGATGATGTAGTCGCGCATTTGCGCATCATATGCAAGAGGATTTTGCGGCTCAGTCGGGGGTTGCCGGTGTGATGTGGCTCAGCACGCACAGCCAGCGGCCGTCCCGCTTCACGAACACGTCGGTCGTCCACTCGTCGGCGTCGTACCGCTCGCCCCGGAAATGGGCCGTGTTCGTCACGCGCCCGGTGACCAGGGCCGTGTCGCCGTAGACGCGGACCCTGGGGCGGGTCCTCAGGTCCATCGCCGAGTGGGTGAGGTCCCCGGACTCGACGAGGGAGAGGAACTTCTCCTTCGGGTCGATCCCCGACTCGGAGACGATCCCACTCGTCCGCCATGAAGCGCGCGCTCCGGGCGGGGTCTTCGGCGACGATCGCGGCGGCCCGGTCCGTCGCCAATCGACGAACGCGAGGACGTCCGCCGAGTCGCCGCCGGATTCCTGAGCCGCCGCGTCGGGACTGTCGTTCACAGCGCGACCGTAGCGCGTCAAGGCCGTGCGGCCCGGAGTTCAGCAGTCCGGGTGACGCCGCGCGTTCCGGGCGCGGCACTGGGAAAGGGATGCGGTCGTCGTTGCCCGGCGTCCGCCCGTCCGACCGAAGACGATCGCCCGTGTCCCTCACCGCCCCCGCGCAGTCCGCCGTCGCCCGAAGCGGCACCGGCCCGGCTGTGTCCGGGGAGAGGAGGGCACGGTGACGGCCGAGCCGCCGTCCGGTCAGGAGTGCCTGATGAGCGTCGGCGATCACACCTACCACCTGGAGGACGTCCGCTGGCACGCACCGTCCGAGCACACCGTCGGGGGCGTGGCGTTCCCCGTGGAACAGCACCTGAAGTACGCGCGGACCGTCGGGGCCACGGACGCGACGGAGGCGGTTCCGGTGCCAAGGAGTACGCGGCGCTCGCCGTTTTCGTCCACCCGGGCGAGGCCAACGCCTCCCTGGACCGGCTGCTGGAGTCGGCCCGCCGGTGCGAGGACCCCTGGGACATCCGGTTGCAGGCCTCCGCCGCCGCGCTGGAGCACCACCGGGATCTCTTCTTCGAGGTCAACGCCCGTGAGGTGCAGTCGCTCGGCGACCGGCGCATCGCCGGTGACCGCCATCGCCGGTGGTGACCCACCGGCCGGGACGTACGCCGGCGCGAGGGTCTCGGCGGGCACGGCGATCTCCGGGTGGCCGCCCGCGTGAGCTGCCGGGCAGGACAGGGCTCAGCTCTCGGCGGGGGTGAGCACCACGAAGTCCGCGTTCGCCGGGTCGAGGCAGACCGCCAGCCGGCCGACGCCCTCCGCGTCCTCGGGCCCCATCTGCACGCTGCCGCCGTTCTCGGCGACCTGGGCCACCGCGGCGTCGCAGTCCTCCACGGCGAAGACCGGGTGCCAGTACGGCCGGCCGTTCGCCAGCGAGAGGTTCTCCTTGCCGAGCTCCATGAGGCCGCCGTGCATGCGCTCCTCGGGCTGTCCCTCGGGGGTGATGAGGGTGTACGTGCCCCCGCCGCCGGGCAGCGGCATGTCGCTGAACCGCCAGCCGAACAGGCCGCCGTAGAACTCCTTCGCGGCCGCCGCGTCGCTCGTGTACAGCTCGGTCCACGACAGCGAGCCCGGCTGGTCGACCAGATCGACGCCCTTGTTCGTCCCCGGCTGCCAGACGGCGAACTGGCCGCCCAGCGGGTCGCTGTACTGCGCCATCCGGCCCCAGCCGTCGAGATCCATCGGTGCCACCCGGACCGTGCCGCCCGCCTGCTGCACGGCTTCCGTCGTGGCGTCCGCGTCGGTGACGCTGAAGTAGAGCATCCAGGCCGAGCGCGCTCCCTCCTCCGTGAGCTTGCCGAGACCGGCGACGGTCTTGCCGTCCTTCCGGAACATGCCGCCCTCGAAGTCCTCACTCTCGCCCATGGACTCGTAGTCCCACCCGAGCACGGCGCCGTAGAAGGCCGCGGCGGCCCGGACGTCCGGAGTGCCGAGGTCGAGCCAGCAGGGGGAACCGGGGGCGAAGTCCGTGGTGATCATGGTGATGCTTCCCTTCCGCAGATTCGGTGTGCCCAGCGTGGCACCGGGCACTGACAATCGCCCCTCGGCCGCTGCCCGGCCGGCGGCTCAACGGCCGCCTGCCCCCGGCCGGTTGTCCGGCCGTGGAATCATCGAGGTCATCGCCCGGCCGGGTGATCGCGGAGCTCTTGTGGTGAGGGTGGTGGGCGGAGTGGTGGCCGGTTGGGAGTGGGACGACACGTTGTTCTCGGGGACCGCCGCCTACTACGAGCGGGGGCGGCTGCCGTACGCACCCGGGCTGGCGGACGCGCTCGCCGAGGAACTGCGGCCCGACGGGCAGGGGCGTCTCATCGATGTGGGCTGCGGGCCCGGGACCATCGCCCTGAGCCTCGCGCATCTGTTCGGCGAGATCGTCGGCGTGGACCCAGATCACGGGATGATCGCCGAAGCCGGACGCCGGGCCGCCGACCGGGGAGTGGTGAAGGCCCGGTGGGTGCGGGCCCGCGCCGAGGCTCTGCCCGCGGGGCTCGGCACGTTCGCCGTCGCCACCTTCGCGCAGTCCTTCCACTGGATGGACCAGGACCTGGTCGCGGCGACCGTCAGGGACATGCTCCAGCCGGGCGGCGCCCTGGTGCACATCACGGACCTGAAGACAAAACACCGCACCCTCGACGGCCAGCCGCACCCGGCCGTCCCCTACGCGGCGGTGGACGCACTGGTCAAGCGGTACCTGGGGCCCGTGCGGCGAGCGGGCCGCGGAGTGCTGCCGCAGGGCACACCGGGCGGAGAGGCCGAGGTGTTCGCCCGCGCGGGGTTCTCCGGCCCCCGGCGTCTCGTCGTCCCCGGCGGGCAGGCGCTGGAGCGGACCTTCGACGATGTCGTCGCCTGGGTGTTCTCCATGTCGTTCTCGGCACCGCATCTTTTCGAGGGACAGCGGGACGACTTCGAAGAGGACCTCCGCCGGCTGCTGCGGGAGGCGTCTCCGGCGGGCCGGTTCTCCGAACGTGGCCCGGGCACGGAGGTCTTCGTCTGGCGGAAGGACCCCTCCGGGCACTGAGCGGGCGGCGCCGGCGACGGGTCAGTGCACCGACATGCCGCCGTCGACGAAGACCGCCTGCCCGGTGATGTAGGCGGACGCCGGGCCCGCCAGGAAGACCGCAGCTCCCGCGAAGTCCCCGGCCAGTCCGTTCCGCCCGATCAGTGTGCGCGCGGCGAGGGCGGCCACCTTCTCCGGATCCGCCGACAGCCGCGCGTTGAGCGGCGTCATGACGAAGCCCGGCACCAGGACGTTGCAGGTGACGCCGTGCGGCGACCACGCCTCGGCCTGGGACCGTGCCAGCGACTCCAGGCCGCCCTTGGAGGCGCCGTAGGCACCGCTCTGGACGAACGCCCGGTGCGCCTGCTGCGAGCTGATGTGCAGGATCCGCCCGTAACCGCGCTCCGCCATGCCGGGGCCGAAGCGCTGGCCCAGCAGGAACGGCGCGTCCAGGTTGACGGCCATCGTGAGGTCCCAGACGTCCTCCGTGAGCTCGTCCATCGGCGGACGCACGTTGATCCCGGCGCTGTTGACGAGGATGTCGGGTTCCCCGAACGCCTCGACGGCCCGCTCGGCGGCCGTCCGCACGCCCTCGCGCGTGCTCAGGTCCGCGCTGACCCAGGCGGCGCGGCATCCCTCGGCCGTCAGCTCCTCGACCGTCGCGGTCAGCCCGGCCTCGCCGCGTGCCACGACCACCACGCTCGCCCCGGCGCGCGCGAGGGCACCGGTGATGGCGCGGCCGATGCCGGAACTGCCGCCCGTGACCACCGCGGTCCGGCCGTGCAGGGAGAACAATTCGGCGAGGTAGGCCTGTGTGGCGGGCGTGGCTGATGTCGTCATGACGAGCACTCTAGAACGGCACGTCGAAGCACCGCTCGCTCGTCGTGCCGCCTGTGGCGCTGATACCCCTGGGGGGTATATAGTCGAGTCATGGATCACATGGATCACTCCACTCATGACCACGAAGGGCGCCACCACGGGACGGCGACCTGGGGGACCGCCGTGAAGGCGACGCTGCACTGTCTGACCGGATGTGCGATCGGCGAGATCCTCGGCATGGTGATCGGCACCGCGCTGGAGTGGGACAACCTGCCCACGATGGTCCTGGCGATCGGGCTCGCGTTCCTCTTCGGCTACTCGTTCACCCTGTTCGCGGTCCTGCGGGCCGGCCTGGGCCTCAGGTCGGCGATCCGTATCGCCCTGGCCGCGGACACGGTCTCGATCACGGTGATGGAATTCGTGGACAACGCGATCATCGCCCTCACCCCCGGCGCGATGGACGCCCATCTGACGGACGGCCTGTTCTGGTCCGCGCTCCTGGGCGGCTTCGTGGTCGCCTTCCTGGTCACGGCCCCGATCAACAAGTGGATGATCGGCCGGGGCAAGGGTCATGCCGTCGTCCACGCCCACCACTGACTGACGGTCAGGAGCACGCGACGTTCGCGAGTGGTCTGGATCACATGGCGTGGATTGAGTGTCCGGCCCGGGCGATGTCCGTACCCATGGGTGACGGAGCGGGGCCGGATGCGAGGATGAGGCGCCATGACAGCTGGGTGGTGTGCTCGCGCGACACGGGCCGCGGTGTTCGCGGCCGTCTGTGTCGTGCTCGCCGCCCTGGGGCACGTCATGATGTCCGGCGACCATGTGCCCCTCACGACACTGCTCGCCGGCTGGGCCGTGACGGGAGTGGCGGGCTGGTGCCTGGCGGGCCGCGAACGTGGACTCCGGCTGGTCGTCGCCGTCGCCGTGGCCGTCCAGACGGCCCTGCACTCGGCGTTCTCGCTCACGCCGTCGGGCACATTGCGTGGCTCATCGGGTGGCGCGCCCTCCCCGCGCATGGACTCCATGGACATGGGGGCCGGCGGTATGGGGTCATGGGGGCATGCCATGGGGCCCACGGATCCCATGTCCATGTCGGCGCACATGGGGCACGCGGGACACGCCCCCGGCGGTGATTCGTCCCTCGGCATGCTCGCGGCTCACCTGCTCGCCGCCCTGCTGTGTGGCCTGTGGCTGGGGCACGGGGAGCGGGCCCTCTTCCGGCTCCTGCGTGCCGTGGGCGGCTGGCTGGCCGCGCCGCTGCGGCTCCTGTTCGCCCTGCCCGCGCCGCCGCCCCCGCCCGTGCGCGTACGGCGGTGGTCCTCGGACCGGGCGCCGCGCCTCCTCCTTCTCGTCCACGCGATCACCTCCAGAGGGCCACCCGTGAGGACCGCTGCCGTCTGACGGCAGCCGGTAAGCCCCGGGGCAGCCCCTGTGCGCCCCGGTGCCGGTCGTACGTCCGTACACCCCTGGGGGCCGTGTCTGTGGGCAGCCGTGCCCGCTCAGGCGCCAGGCGCGGTACGGGTACGGCCCCTCCCTCACTCACCGGACCGCGCGGCCACGCGCGCACGCCCGGCATCGCACACGCCCGCGTGCTGGCCCTCCCGTGGTCCCGGAATCCCGAGAAGGACATCAGGTGATCACTCCTGCCCTGCCCCTTTCGCACGAGAGAAGAGAGCCCCCGGCGTCGGCCGACGAGTCGATAACCGCCTGGGCGCTGGCCGCCCGAGGCGGTGACTCCGCCGCCGTCGACCACTTCGTGCGCGCCCTGCACCGCGACGTGATCCGCTACGTCGCGCACCTGTGCGCCGATCCGCAGTCCGTGGACGATCTGGCGCAGGACACCTTCCTGCGGGCGCTCGGCAGTCTGCACCGGTTCGAGGGCCGCTCCTCGGCGCGTGCCTGGCTGCTGGCGATCGCCCGGCGTGCGGTGGCCGACAGCCTCCGGTACACCGCCGTACGTCCCCGCCGGGCCGACCTGCCGGACTGGGAGCTGGCGGCCGAACTCGCCCAGCCGCGCGGCCTTCCCGGCTTCGACGACGGCGTGGCGCTGCTGGAGCTGCTGGCCTCACTGCCGGACGAGCGGCGCGAGGCGTTCGTGCTCACGCAGTTGCTCGGCCTGCCGTACGCCGAGGCCGCCGAGCTGAGCGACTGCCCGGTCGGCACCGTCCGCTCCCGGGTGGCCCGGGCCCGGGCCACCCTCATGGCCCTCCTCGCCGAGGCGGAGCACCCGGCGCCGGCCGCGTCACCCGCCCTGGCCGCGGCCTGACGTGTCCCGGCCCTCTGCGCCCGCCGGGTCCATCCGGCGGGCGCAGACCGCGTGCGAGCTGCTCAGGCAGCCGGGGTGTCGTCCGGCAGGAAGTGGAACCCGGGCCGGGGATGCATCAGGCAGTCGTGGTGCGAGATGTTCCACGCATAGGCACCCGCCAGCGAGAACACCACCCGGTCCCCGGCCCTGAGGGCCAGCACGTCCTTCGGTGTGCACAGCTGCCCCGCGAGGGTCACCCGGCCGCTTCCGCCGACGGCCGGGGCCAGGGGTGCGGCCAGGTGTCCACCGGCAGGACGGAGCAGGGCTGGTCGTGCCCCTTCGTCGCCGGAGTGCGCAGATGGTGGGTGCCGCCCCGCAGGACGGCGAACTCCTCGCCGTGGCTGTGCTTCACGTCCAGCACCTCCGTGGCGTACCAGCCGCAGTACGCGGTGAGCGCCCGCCCGTGCTCGATCCGCAGCGTCAGCTCCGGACGGGCCTCGGAGAGCCGGGCCAGGCCTCGCCGTAGGTGGCCCGGTCGAAGTGGCGCTCCGGGGCGGCGTGGTCGACGCTCATGCCGCCCCCGACGTTCACCTCCGCGATCGGCGCGCCGAGTCCCGTGGCCCAGCCGACCACGCTCCCCGCGACCGCCAGCAGCTCGGCCGCTTCCAGCCCGCTCGCCAAGTGGGCGTGCAGGCAGTTGGAGCTGTGGGTAGGTCCCGTCGGCGAGCGCCCGGAGCACCGGCTCGGCCCGGTCCGGGTCCACGCCGAACGGCGTCGACCGCCCGCCCATCGCCGGCGAGCTCCCCGCCAGTGAGCCGCCGGGCTCCGGCAGATTGACGCGCGGCAGCACCGTGATCCGCCGCCGGGGCACCACGCGGCGTGCCAGCTCGGCCAGGACGCGCAGCTCGTGCTCGCTCTCGACGTGGAACCGCCCGACGCCCAGCTCCGGCGCGGCCGTCACCTCGTCCGGCGTCTTGCCGGGCCCGCCGAAGGCCAGCGGCCGGCCCGGCACCGCCCTACCTGCGCCGCCGCGCCCAGCCCGCGCTCACGGTCTGGACCTCGGCGGAGGCGGCAGCCTGGGAACGGGGCACCCTGACCGTGCCCGGCTCCCGCGTCGACCACTGGCCGGACAGTGGGCACTACCTGCACGAGGAGCACGCCGAGCGGACGATCCGGCTGCTGCGCGACTGGGCGGGCCGCGTCAGGCCAACGTGACCTCGACCGGCAGCTTCTTGATGCCGTTGACGAAGTTGGAGCGCACCCGCGGCACGTCGCCCGCCAGGCGGATGTCCGCCAGGCGTGGGATCAGTTCCTCGAACATGATGCGGATCTCGGTGCGCGCGAGCAGGTTGCCCAGGCACAGATGGGGGCTGCCCTTGCCGAAGGTGACGTGGTCGTTGTCCGCGCGGGCGACGTCGAAGTCGTACGGGTTGCCGAAGACCTCCTCGTCGCGGTTGCCGGAGGCGAACCACATCACGACCTTGTCGCCCTCCCTGATCCGCTTGCCGCCCAGTTCGACGTCGCGCGTGGCGGTACGGCGGAAGTGGTAGACGGGGGAGGCCCAGCGCAGGAACTCCTCCACCGCGACCGGGATCAGGGAGGGGTCCTCCTGGAGGCGGGCCAGCTGTTCGGGGTGCTGGATGAGGGCCAGCATGGAGTGCGAGATGGTGTGGCGGGTCGTCTCGTTGCCGGCGACGACCAGGAGCAGGAAGTAGTTGTCGAAGTCCTGCGGGGAGAGCGGGACTCCGTCGCGGGGTGTGGTGTTGACCAGGCGGGAGACCAGGTCGGTGCCGTCGCCGCCGCGTCGCTGCCGCGCCAGTTCCCGTCCGTACTCGAAGACCTCCAGCGACGCGGGGGAGCGGAAGGGCAGGTCGCGGTACCGCTCGCTCTCCTCGCTGTGCAGCAGGACGTCCGCGTAGTCGGGATCGGTGTGGCCGATGATGCGGTTGCCCCAGTCGATGAGCTTCTGGTTGTCCTCCGGGGGGACGTCCAGCAGCCGGGCGAGGACGTTGATCGGGAAGTCCGCCGAGACGTCCGCCACGAAGTCGAGACGGCCCTTGGCGAGGGCGGCGTCGAGGGTCCGGGCGGTCAGGCCGCGCAGGAAGTCGGTGTAACCGCTGATCACGCTCGCGCCGAACTGCCGCTGGATCAGGCTGCGCAGCGCCCGGTGCCGGACCCCGTCCAGTTCGAGGATGGAGGCGCGTTTCTTGATCTGGTCGTCGTCGACCTCTTCCAGGTTGACGAATTTCGTGGAGGTGAAGGTCTCGGAGTCGCGGTCGACCCGGACGATGTCCCGGTGCCGGGTCACCGCCCAGAAACCGGAGTTGGGCGCCTCCTCGGGCTGCCAGTGCACCGGGTCCTCGTGGCGCAGGGTGTGGAACATCCGCCAGGGTGTGACGCCGTCCGTGAAGCGGTCCAGGTCGGCGAGGTTCACGTCGGCCAGGGGCAGCGGCTCGCGCACGGCGTCGGGCAGGGTCTCGGTCGTCATCGGCAGGCTCCTCGGCGTCACGGGCGGTGTCACAGGTGGTAGGCGTACTCGGTGAACTCCCAGTCGGTGACGTGCCGGTGGAAGCGTTCGACCTCGTCGCGCTTGTAGGAGAGGAAGGACGAGGTGAAGCCCTTGCCGAGCAGGTCGGTCAGGGCGGTGTCCGCCTCCAGCGCGTCCAGCGCTGCGGACAGGGTCTGCGGCAGGACGGCGGACCGGGCGGTGTCGTAGCCGTAGCCCTCCAGCGGCGCGGGCGGCTCCTCGCCGGCCAGGACGCCCAGCAGGGCGGCGGCCGTTGTCGCGGCGATCGCCAGATAGGGGTTGGCGCTCGCGTCGCCCAGCCGCAGTTCGAGCCGGGCGCCGGAGCCGCGCTCGGGCGGTATGCGCACCATGGCGCTGCGGTTGTCCAGCCCCCAGTCGATCAGCCAGGGCGCCAGGGTGTCCGGGCCGAAGCGTTTGTAGGAGTTGATCGTGGGGTTGAGCAGCGCGGCGAGGGCGGGCGCGTGGGCGAGGACACCGGCGACGGCGTGCCGGGCGGTCGCGGACAGGCCGTACGGGCCCGACGGGTCGTCGAAGGTGTTGCGGCCGTCCTCGTCGTCGCAGGACAGGTGGAGGTGGAAGCCGGAGCCGCCCGCGTCGTTGAAGGGCTTGGCCATGAAGGTGGCCAGGCGGCCCTCCTTGCGGGCCAGCTCCTTGATCGCGGCCTTGAAGCGGAAGGAGCGGTCCGCGGCCGAGACGGCGTCGGAGTGCGCCAGGTTGATCTCGATCTGGCCGCCGTCGAACTCGTGGTTGCCGCTGATGGCCCCGACCTTCAGATCGCGCACGTGGCGCAGGGTGCGCAGCAGGTGGTTGTCCGGGTCGGCCCGCAGGCCGGCGGTGTAGACGACCCCGGGGTCGGGAGCGTAGCGGCGCCAGCCGCCCGACGGGTCCGGGTCGCACAGGAAGTACTCGAGCTCGGGCCCGACGACGGGCCGCAGCCCGTGCTCGGCACACCGGGCGAGGATCGATCGCAGCAGGTCGCGGGGCGACTCGGGGGCCGGCGCGCCGGTCGCCGGGTCGACGACCTCCCCCAGACAGGCGGCCACCCCCGGCTCCCAGGGCAGCGGCACCAGCGTGTCGAGGTCCGGGCGGACACAGATGTCCGGCAGTCCCGCGTCCAGCCCGCCGCTGACCGGGACCACGTCGCCCTGCGGGCTGGTGTGGTAGACGGCCCGGCAGAACGCGAGACCGTGCTCACAGGCCCGGGGCAGCTCCTCCAGCAGCACGTCACGCGCCCGGTCGGTGCCGATGAGGTCGGGATAGGTCACCCGGACCACGTCGATGCCGTCGGCGGCGAGCCGCTCCATGTGGCGGCGGACTTCTGCAAGGTCGTGAGCGCTCACCGTTGTCTCCTCGGGCGGACGTCGGGACACCTCCGGGACCAGGGGCGGGGGAGGCGGGTGGCGTGAGGAACGAGCGGCCGGGCGCGGCGGAGCCAGGGACCGCCCGGGGGCTTTGTTTGACGCCAAACGTTAGGGGTGGGCGGGAGGTGCCGCAAGAGGGCGGGGCAAGAATTTATCCATCCGGATAGCTATTGACCAGACCACCGCCCCTGCCTACCTTGTTTGAAGCCAAACGAGTTCGGGGTGCGGTCTACCGCACCCCGTTGGCCGGGGCCCGGCCCTTTCCGGCCGGGCCCCTCTCATCCCGCTTCGACGCCCTCACATCCAGGAGGACCGGCCATGAAGGTCGTCGTCGACATGAACCAGTGCCAGGACCACGGCCAGTGCGTCTTCGCGGCCCCCGACGTCTTCCAAATGGACGACGACGGCCGCCTGGCCTACGTCCCCGACCCCGACGACGCCCTGCGCGACGAGGTCGAGGAGGCCGCGGACGTCTGCCCGCTCCAGGCCATCCGGATCGAGGACTGACATGCGCGGGCGCATCGTCGTCGCCGGCGCCTCCCTCGGCGGGCTCCGCGCTGCCGAGCAGCTGCGCGCCGCGGGCTGGACCGGCGGCATCACGGTGATCGGCGACGAGCCGCACCGGCCGTACAACCGGCCCCCGCTGTCCAAGGAGGTCCTCGCGGGCAAGGCGTCCTTCGCGTCGCTCGCCTTCACGCCGAAGGCGTCAGCGGCCGACGTGGAGTGGCGGCTGGGCACGAGGGTCACCGCGGTCCGGCTCGCCGAGCGGGCCGTCGAGATCCACGACGGCTCGGTGCTCTCCTATGACGGGCTAGTCGTCGCCACCGGGATGCGGCCCCGGCGGCTGCGCTGCCCCGGGCCGGTCGAGGGCCGTCACACGGTCCGGACGATCGACGACGCCCAGATCCTGCGGGGCGAGCTGACCCGGCCCGGGGTGCGGGTCGTCGTGGTCGGCGCCGGGTTCATCGGCTGCGAGGTCGCCGCGACGGCCGTCGGGCTCGGCGCGGCCGAGGTGACCGTCGTCGATCCGTTGCCGTTGCCGATGGTCGGGCCGCTCGGAGAGATGCTGGCGCGTGTGCTGCTCGCGCGGCACGAGGAGCGCGGGGTCTGCTTCGTGCTGGGGTCGGGCGTGACCGGATTCGAAGGGGACGACCGCGTCACCGGTGTCGTGCTGAGCGACGGGTCCGTGCTTCCCGCTGATGTGGTGGTGGAGTCCGTGGGCTCGGTCGCCAACACCGAGTGGCTGGACGGCAACGGGCTGGATCTGAGCGACGGGGCCCTCACCGATCGGCACCTGCGGGTCGGAGGCCGGCCGGAAGTCGTCGCGGTCGGCGATGTCGCCCGCTTCCCGAACGCCCGCTACGACGGTGTGCCGCGGCGGGTCGAGCACTGGTCCGTGCCGGCCGACTCGGCCAAGCACGCCGCGAAGGTGCTGGTCGGTGGGGACGCCGGCCTGGCGCCCTTCGCACCACTGCCCACTTTCTGGAGCGACCAGCACGACTTCCGGTTGCAGTCCTTCGGTGCGCCGGTCCTGGGGCTCGATGACATCCGGGTCCTCGACGGTGACCCCTCAGGGGACGTGCTGGTCGGTTACCACCGCGACGGACGGCTGGTCGGTGTCGTCGCGCTCGGCGGGCCCTCCGCTGCCCGTGCCGCCGCCCGGTACCGCGCCGACCTGCTGAAGCAGCCCGCTCTCACCGCGTAAGGAGCCCTCGCGTGACCAGTCTTCGTGGTTACCTCCACCCCAAGACGGCGACCGGTGCGTCGTCGCTGATTCCCTCTCCGCCCTGGCGGTACTCCGGTGACCTGTTGACGGTCGAGTACCGGACGGACCCCGAGCGGGTGCGTGAACTGCTCCCCGAGCCGCTGGAGTTGGCCGACGAGGATCCCGGTGCGGTTGCTCTCATCTGGGCCGACTGGCAGTCGTGCTCGGCATCGGGGGAGGAGCTGCTGGATCCGGTGCGGGCGCAGTACAAGGAGGCGTTCGCGGTCGTCCGGTGCCGGTTCCGGGGGCGGACGTACTCTCGGTGCGTCTACATCTGGGTGGACAAGGACTTCGCGATCGCGCGGGGGCTGCATCAGGGGTATCCGAAGAAGCTCG
Organism: Streptomyces sp. DG1A-41; assembly: GCF_037055355.1. GTDB lineage: Bacteria > Actinomycetota > Actinomycetes > Streptomycetales > Streptomycetaceae > Streptomyces. The sequence goes on from NZ_CP146350.1 coordinate 8,493,854, forward strand.
GCTCCATCCACCAGACGCGACCGCATCCGTACGGGCCCGCTCCGCGGATCGAGTCCGGGGCGCGGTTCGGGGCGACGCTGGCGGCTGCGGACCGGCGTATCGCGCAGGCTGTGGTGACGCTGCGCGAGCCTTCTGAGAGCGGCGGGTTCGTCAATGCGCATCCCATGGCGCATCACCGGTGGCTGCCGTCGATCGAGGGCAAGGGGCTGGCTCTCGACGAGCTGATCGAGTCCGGGGCGGCTTCCTTCGAAGGAGGTCGACCGTGGGTTGGAGACGCGCAGTTGGAGCTGTTCGAGGCGCCGACCGAGGAATTGGCCCGGCTGGAGGTGCGGGAGCCGATCGCGGCGTACTACCGGCAGGTCGGGGTGGTCTGGGACGGGGGGCGGCTGCTGGAAGTCGGTACGTCGGAAGCGTCTGCCGAGTAGCGCCGGTAGGCGGATGCGGGTTCGTCGTGGTTGGTCGCGCAGTTCCCCGCGCCCCTAGGTGAGTGCGATTCTCCTCGTTTGAATGGAACTCTTCTCATGCCTGACACCATCACCGTCGCCGGCGTTGCCGTCGACACCCGGCACTGGATCGGCGGTCTGCGCGTCGCCTCCGCCGATGCCTTCACCGACCACTCTCCGATCGACGCCAGCGTCCTCGGCGAGATCGCCCGGGGCGGCCCAGTCGAAGCCGAGGCCGCCGTCGCCGCCGCCCGGGACGCCTTCCCCGCCTGGGCCGCCACCTCGCGCACCGAGCGCGCCCGCCTCCTGCACGCCATCGCCGACGGCGTCGAGAAGCGGATCGAGGAGCTGGCGATCGTCGAGACCACCGACAACGGTGCGCTGCTGCGGTCGCACCGGCGGGGCGTCATGCCCCGCGTCGCCCACAACTTCCGGTTCTTCGCCGACTGGTTGCTCCGGCTCGACCACGAGGACTTCGAGACGCGGGGGTACACCAACCACGTCAGCTGGGACCCGGCCGGGCCCTGCGTGCTGATCACGCCGTGGAACGCGCCCCTGATGCTGGCCACCTGGAAGGTCGCCCCCGCCCTCGCCGCCGGCAACACCGTCGTCCTCAAGCCCGCCGAGTGGTCCCCGCTGACCGCTTCACTGCTGGCCGACATCGCGGCCGAGGCCGGGCTGCCGGCCGGTGTCCTCAACGTCGTCCAGGGATACGGCTCCGAGATCGGTGACGCCCTCACCTCCCACCCCGACGTGCGCCGCATCAGCTTCACGGGGTCGGTGCCCACGGCGCGGCGGATCGCTGCCTCGGCCGCCGCCAACCTCACGCCCCTGAGCCTCGAACTCGGCGGCAAGTCACCCCTTCTGGTCTTCGCCGACGCCGATCTCGACCTGGCCGTCGACCTCGCCGTGGAGCAGTACGACAACGCCGGGCAGGTGTGCCTCGCGGGCACCCGGCTGCTCGTCGAGGAGCCGGTCGCCGAGGAGTTCACCCGCCGGTTCGTGGAGAAGGCGTCCGCCCTCGCGCAAGGCGATCCCCGCGACGAGGCCACCGACATCGGGCCCACCATCCATCCCCGCCAGCTGGAGAAGATCGACGGTTTTGTGCAGCGGGCCGTCGCGGCCGGGGCGCGGGCGGTCATCGGGGGGCATCGCAAGGACGGGCAGTACTACGCGCCGACCCTGCTCACCGATGTCGCCCAGGACTCCGAGATCGTGCAGGAGGAGGTCTTCGGGCCGGTACTGACCCTCCAGACCTTCGCCGGCGAGGACGAGGCCGTCCGGCTCGCCAACGACACCTGTTTCGGGCTGGCCGCCACCGTCGCCACCGGCGACCGCGAGCGCGCCGAGCGGGTCAGCGCCCGGCTCGTCGCGGGCACGGTCTGGATCAACTGCTTCTTCGTCCGCGACCTCCAGGCCCCGTTCGGCGGCTCCCGGCAGTCCGGTGTCGGACGCGAGGGCGGTACCTGGAGCTTCGACTTCTACTGCGACCTGAAGAACACCGTCACCGCCCCGAAGGGATGGAACCAGGACCATGGGTGAGATCACCGGGGCCGGGCTGCTCGCCCACGTCCCCACCATCGTGCTGCCCGAGCAGGAGCGGCTGGAGCTGAACGAGGGCAAGGAGATCACCCTCGTCACCGGGCTCCGGGAACTCCGCAGGGACGTCTTCGAGCGCGACGACTACGACACCGTGGTCGTGCTCGACTCGCACTGGGCGACCACCGTCGAGTTCGTCGTGACCGCGCAGGAGCGCCGCGCTGGGCTGTTCACCTCCGAGGAACTGCCGCGCGGCATGTGCCGGATGCCGTACGACTTCCCGGGCGACCCCGAACTCGCCCACAACGTTGCGAAGTTCGCGGACCAGCACGGCACGTGGATCACTCCGATCGACGACGCGTACCTGCCGGTCTACTACGCCACCATCAACCTCTGGAAGTACCTGGGTGAGGGGCTGCCCGACAAGAGGTGGGTCACCATCGGGGTCTGCCAGACCGGCGATATGGAGGACCATCTCAGGCTCGGGCGGGCGCTTGCCGACGGTATCGCCGCCACTCCCGGACGCAGGGTCCTCCTCATCGCCTCCGGCGCCCTCTCCCACACCTTCTGGCCGCTGCGCGAACTGCGCGACCACGAGGCCAGCGACCCGGTGCACATCCGTACGCCCGAGGCCCGCGAGGCCGACCTGGAGCGCATCGCCTGGTTCAAGGAGGGCCGTCACGACAAGGTCCTCGACACCATGGACGAGTTCTGGAGGGTCAAGCCCGAGGCGAAGTTCTTCCACTACCTGATGATGGCCGGTGCCCTCGGCGAGCAGGACTGCGTCGCCCGGGCCCGGCAGTACGGCGAGTACGAGAACTCCGTCGGCACCGGCCAGGTCCACCTCTGGTTCGACCGCCCGGCCGGCGGCTGGACCGCAGACCACACCCCCGCGCAGGAGTCCGCCCATGCCTGAGTACCGCCGGATCCTCCTCGACGGCGCCGCCGTCCAGGTCACCGTCGACGGTGACGAACTCGTCGCCGGCGACGGCCGCCGCGTCAAGGCCGACGACGCCCGGCACCTGCCGCCGGTCGTCCCCTCCAAGGTCATCGCCGTCCACCTTAACCACCGCAGCCGGGTGGAGGAGTTCCGGATCGGCCTGCCTGACACGCCGACCTACTTCCACAAGCCGGTCTCCGCCCTCAACGCCCACCGGGGCGCGATCGTCCGCCCCGAGGGCTGCAAGTGGCTCAACTACGAGGGCGAGGTCGCCATCGTCATCGGGAAGACCGCCCGGAACATCTCGCCGGCCGAGGCGGGGGAGTACCTCGCCGGCGACACCGTCGCCAACGACTACGGACTGCACGACTTCCGCGACACCGACGCCGGCTCCATGCTCCGCGTCAAGGGCTCCGACACCCTCTGCCCGCTCGGCCCCGGGCTGGTCACCGACTGGGACTTCCACGGCAAGCGGCTGCGGACCTATGTCAACGGGCAGGTGGTGCAGGACGGTTCGACCGACGAGATGACGTGGGACATGCACTACCTCGTCGCCGACATCGCCCGCACCATCACGCTGTACCCGGGAGACGTCCTGCTGTCCGGCACGCCCGCCCACTCCCGCCCCGTCCAGCCGGGAGACGTCGTGGAGGTGGAGGTCGAGGGGCTCGGGCGGCTCACCAACCACATCGTGACCGGGCCGGCCGCCATCCGTACGGACGTGGGCGCACAGCCCACCGAGTCGGAGGAGGTGCTGTCGACCGCGCTCGGCGGCGACTGGGAGTTCCGTGGCATCCGGCCGCCGCGTCGCTGACGCGGGCTCCGGCCGCCGCGTCGCCGAGCGGGGCGCCCCGGGTAGGGTCACGGGCATGACCGAGCCCGCCGGGCGCCGCCCCCGCAAGCGCGTGAACTACGGCACGGGCCGCGAGGCCCTGCTGGAGGCCGCCGTGCGCGTGGTGGCCCGGGGCGGGCTGCGCAGGCTCACCTACCGGGCGGTCGCGGAGGAGGCCGGCGTCACCCACGGGCTGGTCGTGCACCACTTCGGATCCCGTGACGCCCTGATCGAAGAGGCCCTCACCCACGCCATCCGGTCCTCCCTGAGCAGCAGCGCCCTGGAACCGGGCACAGGCAGGGCCGCCGACTTCTCGGTGGGTCTGACGGACATGGTGGAGTCCGGTCCCGACCTCCAGGCGTTCCAGTACGAACTGCTGCTGGAGTCCCGGCGCCGCCCCGAGCTCCTGGCCCACCTGCGGTCGCTGTACGACGAGTACTTCGACGCGACCCGGCGCGAGCTCACCCAGATGCTGCCCGGCCCGGTGGACGAGGGCCTGTCCCGCATGGTCTTCGCCACGCTGGAGGGACTCGTCCTGCACCAGCTGGTCTTCGGCGAACGCGAGGTCATCGAGGACGCCCTCGACGAACTGCGCTCGGTGCTGCGGCTGCTCGCCGAGAAGCAGGACGGCGGGGCCTGACTCCGTCGGCCACGCGGCCCCGTAAATCGTAGTCCCTCACCCCTTGCCAAACGGATAGTTCCGTCCCACGATGAGGCAACTCGTTTGGCCTGAAACGATCCTTCCTCCCCCTGGCAGGTGATCCGAGTGGACAGTCAGACGGTCTCCCGGCACACGGCGGCACCGGACGCGCCCACCGCAGGCACGCTCAAGCCCAACGCCCTCGGCGTACTGGGCATCCTCTTCTTCGTCCTGTCCGCCCAGGCCCCGCTGACCGGTATCGCCGGCGCCGCCCCCATCGCCGTGGCGCTCGGCAACGGGCCCGGAGTGCCCGCCGCCTATCTGGTGGCGGGGTTGGTGATCCTGCTGTTCTCGGTGGGCTTCGTCGCCATGGGCCGCCACGTCGTGGACGCGGGCGCCTTCTACACCTACATCGGCAAGGGCCTCGGCCGGACCACCGGCACCGGCAGCGCGGGCCTCGCGCTCTTCGCGTACTGCACCATCCAGGCCGCCATGTACGGGCTCTACGGATCCATCGTGAGCGGACTGGTCGCGAGCCACGCAGGCCTCGACCTGCCGTGGTGGGTCTGGACACTGGCCACCATGGCGGTGGTGCAGGCGCTCGGTGCGGCCGGCGTCGAGATGGGCGCCAAGGTGCTGGCCGTCCTCGTCCTGGCGGAGTTCAGCATCCTGTCGGTCTTCGCCCTGGTCACCCTCGTCAAGGGCGGCGGACCCGAGGGGCTCGGCCTCGCCGACAGCTTCTCCCCGGCCGCCGCCCTGGACGGCGCTCCGGGCGTGGCCGTGATGTTCGCCGTGGCGTCCATGTTCGGCTTCGAGGCCACCGCCATCTACGGCGAGGAGGCCCGCGAGCCCAGGAAGACCGTGCCGAGGGCCACGTACCTCGCGGTGGTCGTGGTCACCGGCTTCTTCGCCCTGACCTCCTGGATGCTCATCTCCTCCTACGGCGCCTCCCGGGCCACCGCGGCCGCGGGCCAGGCCCTGGAGGGCGGTGACGGGGCCGGGTTCGTCTTCGCGCCCATCACCGCGCAGTTCGGCGGCTGGGTCGGCGATGTGCTGCCGGTCCTGCTCGCCACGTCCCTCTTCGCCGGCATCCTCACCTTCCACAACTCGGCCAACCGCTACCTGTTCTCCCTCGGACGCGACCGCCTGCTGCCGCTGCGGCTGTGCCGGCTCAACCGCCGTCACGCCCCCTGGGCGGCCGGGTGCGTCCAGACGGTCCTGGCCGTGCTGCTGGTGGTGCCCTTCGCGCTGGCGGGCAAGGACCCGGTGCTGACGCTGTTCTCCTGGTTCAGCGGGGTCGCCGTCCTGGCGATGATGCTGCTGTACCTGCTGACCTCGGTGTCCGTCGTCGCTTTCTTCCGCCGCGAGCGGCTCGACGCCCACCCCTGGAACACGCTCATCGCTCCCGTCCTGGGCGCGCTCGGCATCGCGGGGGCGATCTGGCTCATCCTGGCCAACTTCACCACCCTCATCGGCGGCGAACGCGCCACCGCTCTGTGGCTCACGCTGTCCGTCCCGGTGGTCATGGCGCTGGGCATCGTCGCCGCACGGGTGCGGGGGAGGGCCCTCGCAGCCGCCGACGGGTGACCGCGCGCGCCGTCGTCCGCGGACAGCCGTACCCATTTCGTTTGAGATCAAAGGAGGCCCTCCATGCCGGCCGTCACCCACGACGAGTGGCTGCGCCGCGCCAAGGCGTTCCAGCTCTCCGGCGCCCACCACATCGCCGGCGCCGACGAGCCCGGAAGCGGGGCGACGTTCCCGGTCGTGTCACCGCGTGACGGCCGGGTCCTCGCCGAGGTCCCGGACGCGGGCACCGCCGAGGTGGACGCGGCCGTCGCCGCCGCCCGGCGGGCCTTCGACACCGGCCCGTGGCCGCGTCTGGCACCCGCCGAGCGCGGCCGGGCCCTGCTCCGCCTCGCCGACCTGCTCGAAAAGCGGCGCGAGGAACTGGCGTTGACCGTGAGCCTGGAGATGGGCAAACCGGTCACGGACGCCCACGGCATCGAACTGCGCGCCGTCATCAGCACCTTCCGCTGGTACGGGCAGCTCGCGGACAAGCTCACCGACTCCGCCCCGCACACCGCCCCGGACGCCCTCGCCCTGGTCACCCGGGAACCCGCCGGAGTGGTCGCGGCGGTCGTCCCCTGGAACTTCCCGCTGACCCTGGCCGGCTGGAAGATCGCCCCGGCACTGGCCGCGGGCTGCACGGTCGTGCTGAAGCCCTCGGAGAACTCCCCGCTGTCCGCCCTGCTCCTGGGCCGCCTCGCCACCGAGGCCGGAATCCCGCCCGGCGTGCTCAACGTCGTCACCGGCGACGGCCCCACCGCGGGCCGGGCCCTCGGTCTCCACCCCGGCGTCGACGTCCTGGCGTTCACCGGCTCCACCGCCGTCGGACGCCACTTCCTGCGCTACGCCGCCGATTCCAACCTCAAGCGCGTCTGGCTGGAACTCGGCGGCAAGTCGCCCAACATCGTCCTGCCCGACGCCCCCGACCTGGATCAGGCCGCCGCCACGGCCGCCTGGGGCGTCTTCTTCAACCAGGGCGAGATGTGCACGGCGCCTTCGCGGCTGCTCGTGCACTCCTCGATCGCCGAGCGGATCACCGAGGCCGTGGTCCGGCGGGCCCGGGAGCTGAAGGTGGGCGACCCTCTCGACCCGGAGACGGAGATGGGCGCGCTGGCCGGCCGGGCACACCTGGACCGCGTACGCGACCACGTCCGTCATGGCGTCGAGGAGGGCGCCCGGCTGCGCACCGGCGGCGAGCGCCTGCTCGCCGAGACGGGCGGGACGTATCTGGAGCCGACCGTCTTCGACCGCGTGCACCCCGGCTCGCGACTGGCCCGGGAGGAGATCTTCGGCCCCGTCCTGTCCGTGCTCGCCTTCGACGACCTCGACGAGGCGGTTCGCCTGGCCAACGCCACCGAGTACGGCCTCGCAGCCGGCCTGTGGACCTCCGACCTGTCCACCGCCCACCGGGTCTCCCGCGCGCTGAAGGCCGGGACGGTGTGGGTGAACTGCTACGAGGAGGGCGACCTGACCGTGCCCTTCGGCGGCATGAAGCAGTCGGGCAACGGACGTGACAAGTCCGTCCACGCGCTGGAGAAGTACACCGAGCTCAAGACCACCTGGATCCAGTTGTGAGGCCCCTGATCGCGATCCCCGCCCGGTTCTCCGCGCGGACCTCCGCCCTCCGCTACGCCGCCGAGGTCAACGCCCGCGCCCTCATCGAGGCCGTCTGGCGGGCCGGCGGCGAACCGGCGGGCATCCACCCGGCGGACAGCGGCACCGCGGCCCGCCTCGCCCGCTTCGACGGCGTCCTGCTCCCCGGCGGCGGCGACCTCGCCCCCTCCTGCTACGGCGCCGTCGACACCCATGACACCGTCTACGACGTCGACACCCTCCAGGACACCTTCGACCTCGACGTCGCCCGCCACGCCCTGGAGTCCGGCCTGCCCCTGCTCGCGGTCTGCCGCGGCCTCCAGGTCGTCAACGTGGCCCTCGGCGGCACCCTGGAGCAGGACATGGGCGGCCCGGAACGCGAGCACCGGCACCTCGTGCACCCCGTCATCCTGGAATCCGGCTCGGTCGTCGCCCGGTCCACCGGCGACGAGAAGACCGACGCGTCCTGTTATCACCACCAACGCGTCGACCGCCTGGGCACAGACCTCCGCGTCACGGCCCGGGCGGCGGACGGCACCGTCGAGGCCCTCGAACTCGCGGGCGCCAAGGGCTGGTTCACCGCCGTCCAGTGGCACCCGGAGGACACCGCCCACGAGGACCCCGCCCAACAGGGCCTGTTCGACGCACTCGTCCGGGCCGCGGCCCGGTGAGGCCGCCGCGGGAGTCAGGCCCGGGGCCGCCGTCCGCTGCGCCGTGGCGCGGGCTCGGCGCCGCCCAGCAGGGACTGCCGCCGCTCCTCGCCGTGCTCCTCGACCTGGAGCACCACACTGCGCAGCCCCTCGGCGAGGGTGCGGCACTCCGCGTCGCTGAGCCGGGCCGTCACGAACGCCTCCTCCTCGTTGAACGCCGGGAAGACCCGCCGCATGAACGCGTCGCCCTCCTCGGTGAGGCTCAGCAGCACCAGCCGCCCGTCGCTCGGATGGTCCGCCCGCCGCAACAGCCCCCGCGACTCCAGCGTGCGCGCCACACCCGTCAGCGTGCCCTTGGAGATCCCCGCCTCCTCCGCCACGTGCCGGGTCTCCGACTCGCCCCACACCCAGACCACCCACAGCACCACGAAGGCCGTCCAGGTCAGGTCCGAACCGCGCAGCACCGAGTTCTCCAGGTGCTGCCGCACTGCGGACGCGGCCCGGTAGATGTTCGCCACCGCCGCCATCTGCTCCCGGCGGATGGGAAAACCGCCGAGCTTCGCCGCTGCGAGCTTCTCGGCTTCGGTGATGGATCGGTGGCCCGGCACGGGCGGCTCCTTCGTCTGGTCGCGACGCGTCACGCCCGGGCGGTGATGCGCGGGCGGTCGCGCTGAGTGCGCGGCCATCCTCGCCGTCCGGTCGTTCGGACTCAAATCGTACGGAGATGGAAGGGAAACCCGACATGCCCACCCCTCCCCGCATGCTTCTCGTCCTCAGCGAGAACTGGACGCTGACCGGCGGCCGGGCCGATCTGCCCGCCGCCGTCCGCTGGGCCCGCGAGGCCGAGGACGCCGGCTTCGACGCGGTCATGGTCAGCGAGCACATCGTCCTCGGCCCCGACGCGGCTGCCGCCGGCATCATGGGCAACCCCCGCGACTACGCCCTCCCGGGCAACCAGGACCCGTACACCCCCTGGCCCAACTCCCTGCTGCTGCTCGCCGCCATCGCCTCCGTCACCTCCCGGCTGCGCCTGGCCGCCGCGGCCGTCCTCGCCCCGCTGCGCCACCCCCTGCTGCTCGCGCGCGAGCTCGGCACCCTCGACCTGATCAGCGAGGGGCGCCTCGTCGTGCAGCCGACGGTGAGCTGGAGCAAGGACGAGTACGACGCCCTCGGCGTGCCCTTCGCCCGGCGGGGGCGGCTCCTCGACGAGCACCTGGAGATCTGGGCGAAGGCCTGGGGCCCGTCCCCGATCTCCCACGACGGACAGCACTACCCCTTCCAGGACGTCTGGTTCGAGCCCAAGGCCCACCGCCCGGACGGCCCCCGGCTCTGGTTCGGCGGACAGCGGCTGCACGGCCCCATCCTGCGCCGCCTCGTGCGGTACGGCCACGGCTTCCACCCGCTCGGCCGGCCCTCGCCCGAGGACCTCCAGGCGCTCAAGGAGGCGATGGCCGCGGCAGGGCGGGACATTGCGGACCTGGAGATGATCGGCGGCACCCGGGCCGTCTTCCCCGACGACCGCTCACCGGCCGACCTCGGCGCGGCGCTCGCCGTGCTCCCGGAGCAACTGGAGCAGGGCTTCACCACCTTCTGTGTCAAGCCGAACCAGTTCATCGACGATCCCGACGGGGTCGGGGCGTTCTGCCGGGACGTCATGCGGCGCGTCGAGGCGCTGACCTCCTGACCGCCGTGGCCCGGATCACCGCTCGACGAACCGTCCCAGGTGATCCGGGTCCGGCCGCAGCAGCCCGTCCCGGACCGCGAGCGCCGTGGCCTGCGCGCGGGAGGCGCAGCCGGTCTTGCGCAGCAGATGCTCGACATGGCTGTGCACCGTCCGCGGGGACAGGAACAGCGCTTGTGCGATGGCCTGGTTGGTCTGCCCGGTGGCCGCCCGGGTGAGCACTTCCAGCTCCCGGGGGCTCAGCCCGTACGGCAGCTCCGTGGGCGTCTCGTGCACCAGCACCGCGTCGGACGCGAGGCCGGGTCCCGCCGGGTGCCGGTGCAGTACGACCCGCCGCCAGTCGCCGCCGGTCGGCCACAGCAGGCGCAGCCGCCGGCCGCCCGAGCCGGTGAAGGCGTCGAGCAGCGCGCGGAAGCCGCCTTCCTCTCGCAGCACCCGCGGCCGGTCGCGGCCCGGCAGGTCGATCACCCCGCCGTCGCCGGTGACCAGGCTCGCCGCGTCCTGAGCTGCCAGACCGTGCAGGTCACCGGCGTGGGCCAGCGGGTCGGCGAGCGCGGCCAGGGCGGGCATGACGGAGGCGAGGAGCCGGCGGGCGTCGGTGTCGTAGGCGTCCGCGCTCTCGGTGGAGAGGTGGACCAGGCCCACCAGCCGGCTCCGGTGCCGCAGTGCTCCCGTGACGCCGTCCCGGAAACCGGCCGGGCGGACCCGCTCGGCGTAGAACCAGCCGTGCCGGAAGCGCGGCCCGGCGTCCTCGGCGTCCTCGGAGATGGAGGGTGGCAGCTCCCGCCGTACGACGTTGCGGTACCACGGCGTCGCGACGAACTCACCGGCCAGGGACTGCGAGGCCGCGGCGGTGTAACCGATGCTCGCGACCTGGACGTGGGAGCCGGTCAGCGGGTCGATCGTGAGCAGGGTGGCCGCGTCCAGCGGCAGGGCGCGGGCGAGTTCGCGCAGGGCCTGCGCGGAGGCCGACGTGGTGTCGCGCTCGCGGGTGAGCATGCCGATGCGCGCTGCTGCCGCGATCTGGTGGTGGCTGGGCATGGCGAGCCTCCGGGCGGCTCCGACGTGATGTCGTTTGGGGCCTAACGATAGGGGGTCGGTCCGGGTCCGACAAGGTGTTCACCGAGTTGTCGAGCGGGAGGCCCGTGATCCGCCGGCTGTCGTTCGCAGTCGGTATTTGTACGGATGGTGCGGCGGGCCCGGCGGGACTTTCCTGTTCGGCACACCCGGACGCCCGCTCCAGCCGGGCCCGCCCCTCGGAGAGCCCCCGCCATGACCCCACCCCCGTCCACGGCCTCACGCCGACACTTCCTCGCCCTCTCCGCCGCCACCGCCCTGGCGGCCGCCGGATGCTCCGCACCGCAGAACGCGTCCGCCTCGGCCAGACCGTCGTCCTCCGGCGGCACCCGCCTGACGAAGATCGGACTCGACTACCCCTTCACCCAACTCCCGCTCTACTCCACCCTGGTGAAGCTCTCCACCGCCCAGGCAAAGAAGCACGGCATCTCGCTGCTCACCACCAGCGACAACGCCAGCGCCGACACACAGGCGAGCAACCTCACCACCTGGGTCGCCCGCAAGGTCCCGGCGATCGTCTCCTTCCCCATGGTCTTCGAGGCCGCCGAGCCCATCGCCAAGGCGGCCCTGGACGCGGGACTGATCTGGGTCACCTACGGCGGCTCCCTGCAACACCAGAGCGCCGACATCCAGTTCAGCTTCCGCAAGGGCGGCACCCTGCTCGGCGAGGCGGCGGCGAAGTGGGCCGAGGAACACCTCGGCGGCAAGGGCAAGATCGCCTTCCTCACCGACAACACCATCGAGCTGGGCCGCGAACGCACCAAGGGCATGATCGACGCCTTCACCAGGCTGGCACCCGGCGTCGACGTGGTGGCGCGGGAACAGGCCATCGACCCGGACACGGGCCTGTCGAAGACGAAGGCCGTCCTCGCCAAGCACCCCGACCTCAACCTCGTCCTCGGCGTCACGGACGCCGCCGCGTACGGCGGATTCAAGGCCCTCCAGCAGACGGGCCGCGCCGCCGACGACGCCAAGACGTTCGTCGGCGGCCAGGACGGCTCCGGGCCCTCCCTCCTCGCCGTCAAGCAGGGCACCTTCTACCGGGCCTCCGCCGCGCTCGCGCCGAAGGACATCGCCGCCGCCATCGTCGACGTGCCGCGCGCCGTCGCCGCGGGAAAGGCGAACCCCAGCGCCCAGGTGCCGGTCGCGCTCGTCCAGCGCGCCGACACAGCCGAGATCGACGCCCTGCTCGCCCAGAACGCCTAGGCCCGGCCGCCATGTCGACCACGAACCTCCGTATCAGCGGCCTGACCAAGGCCTTCGGCGGCGTCAGAGCCCTCGACGGCGTGGACCTCACCGTGCCCGCCGGGCAGGTGCACGCCCTGCTCGGCCACAACGGCGCCGGCAAGTCCACCCTCATCAAGTGCCTGGGCGGCGCCTACCCGCCCGACGCGGGCACGATCGAGGTGGGCGGCGCGTCGTACACCCGCCTCACCCCGCGCGAGTCGATCGCGGCCGGCGTGGCGATCATCTTCCAGACGCCGAGTGTGGTCGACGCTCTGACCGTGGCGGAGAACATCTTCCTCGGCCAGGAGTGGACCCGGTACGGCCGCATCGACCGGCGCGCCCAGGAGGAGGTCGCCGCCGGGCTGCTTCAGCGGGTCGCGGCCAGGTGTTCCCCGCGCGACCGGGTGGGCGATCTGCCCAGGGGCCAGCGGCAGTTGGTCGAGATCGCCAAGGCCCTCAGCCGCAGCGCCTCCGTCCTGGTCCTCGACGAGCCGACCGCGGCCCTGTCCGGGGCCGAGACCGACGCCCTGTCCGAACGCGTCGAGGACCTCCGCACGCAGGGCCTCGCCATCGTCTACGTCACCCACCTGCTGTCGGAGGTGGAACGGCTCGCGGACGCGGTGACCGTACTGCGAGACGGCCGGGTGACCCATCAGGCCACGGTGGCGGGACAGACACGGCGTGACCTGGTCGAGGCGATCGCGGGCAGGCCGACGGAGGTCGCGCACGGGCCTCGACACGCCACGGGCACGGACGCGCCGGAGCCGCCGCGCACCCCGGCCCCGCCCCGGCTGGTCGTCGAAGCCCTGCGCGGCCCCGGCTTCGGGCCCGTCGGTCTCACCGTCGCCGAAGGCGAACGCGTCGGCCTGTTCGGGCTCATCGGCTCAGGCCGCACCCGCATCCTGGAGACGCTCTACGGCAGGCGCCGAGCCACCGCCGGAACCATCCGGGTCGGCGAACGCACCGTCAGCCCCGCCCGCCCGGCCGACGCGCTCGGCGCCGGAATCGCCCTCGTACCGGCGGACCGGCGCGCACAGGGCCTGTTCCCGTCGCTGTCCGCGCAGGACAACACGCTGCTGCCGGCCGTCCGGACCCTGGCCCGGTACAACGTACGGGCGCTGCGCGCCGAACGGCGGGTGTTCGACTCGCTGGCCACGGCGGTCGGGCTGCGCCCGGCCCGGCCCGGGCTGCCCGCGGGCGCGTTCTCCGGGGGCAACCAGCAGAAGCTCGTGCTGGGCCGGTGGATTAACGAGGCCCGGCACGTGGACGTGCTGCTGCTGGACGAGCCGACCCAGGGTGTCGACGTGGGGGCCCGTCAGGAGATCTACCGGGTGGTGTCCGGGCTCGCCGCCGAGCGCGGCACCGCCGTGCTGTTCGCGTCCAGCGACCCCGAGGAGGTCGTGGCGCTCGCCGACCGCTGCCTGATCGTCGCCCGGGGACGGATCGTCGGCGAGTTCTCCGGCGCCGGACTCACCGAACAGGCCCTGCTCTCGGCGGTCCACGACGCCGACCCTCTGCCCGCCGAAGGAGCAGCATGACCACCGCCGACCGCGTCCTCACGCGCCCGCGTCTGATCGCCACGGGCGGGCTGACCACCGTACGCCGCAACCCGCTCCTCGTCGTGCTCGTCGCGATGGTGCTGGTCTTCCAGCTGACCACGGGCAGCTTCCTCGACCCCGCCAACCTCGGCGGCATCGCCACCGACGCCGCCACCCTCGCGATCGTCGCCGTCCCGTTGGCCCTGCTCGTCATCAGCGGATACCTCGACCTGTCGGTCGGCTCCACGCTCGCCCTCGGCGGTCTTGTCGCGGGCTGGCTGGCCGGGCAGCACCATCAGTCGCCCGCCGTCGCCCTGCTCGGGGCGCTCGCCGCCGGGGCGGTGGTCGGCGCGGTGAACGGCGTCCTGTGCTGCTACTTCGGCCTGTCCGCGTTCATCGTCACCCTCGGCATGCTGACCGCCGTACGAGGTCTGGCACAGCAGTTGTTCCCGCTGCCGCTGAGCGGCTTCGGCTCCGGGTTCGCCTGGATCGGCGGGGCGCGGATCGCCGGGATCGCGGCGCCGGTCGTCATCGCCGCGCTGGTGCTGGCGGCGGGTGCGCTGTTCCTCGCGTTCACCCCGGCCGGACGGCACGTCTTCGCCATCGGCGTCAACCGGGAGGCCGCCCACCTCTCCGGCATCCAGATCCGCCGCACCCCGTTCGCGCTGTTCGTCGTCACCGGCGTGGCCGCCGCCCTGGCCGGTGCTGTCAAGGCGTCGGTACTGGACAGCGTGGTGGCCGGAACCTCAGGGTCCGGTTTTGAGCTGGCCGTGCTCACCGCCGTGTTGGTCGGCGGAGTGGCCCTCACCGGAGGCTCCGGCTCGATCTTCGGCGTCCTGCTCGGCGTGCTCTTCCTCGGCGGCCTTCAGAACGGCCTGACCCTGCTGAACGTGCCGACGTTCTGGCAGCAGATGGCCCAGGGCGTCGCGCTGGTGGCCGGCGCGGCCCTGGCGTACTTCGCACCCCGCACGGGGCGCTGACCCACCCTCCCCCTGAAAAGAGGTCACCGTGAGCGACACCGCATCCATGAGCGAAAACGCCCCCACCCTCGTCCTGACCGGCGGCCAGGTTCTCACCGTCGACGCCGGCTTCACCGTCGCCGAAGGCGTTGCCGTACGCGGCCGGGACATTCTGTCCGTCGGCAGCGACGCGGAGATGCGCGCCCTGGCCGGTCCCGGCACTCGGATCGTCGAACTGGGCGGCCGGACCGTGCTGCCCGGCATCAACGACTCGCATCTGCACGGAGCCGCCTACGGGATGACGAAGCCGCCGTTCGCCATCGACGTCGGCCATCCGGCGGTGGGTTCCCTCGCCGACATCGCCGCGGCCGTCGCCCGGGCGGCACGGGACGTCCCGGACGGAGAGTGGATCGTCGGCCTGGGCTGGGACCCCGGTTACCTCGCCGAGTGCCTCGCCGACCCGGGCCGCTTCCCCCATCGCCGGGACCTGGACGCGGTGGCGCCGGGTCACCCGGTCTGCCTGACCGACTTCTCCTCGCACATGGTGTGGGCCAACTCCGAGGCGCTGCGCCGCTGCGGCATCGACGCGGACACCACGCCCCCGCCCGGCGGCGTCATCGACCACGACCCCGATGGCCGGCCGACCGGCATCCTGCGCGAGGCCGCCGGGCGGCTCGTCCAGGCCGCCCTGCCCGCCCCCACGCTCGCCCAGCGCCGCCAGGCCATCCAGGGCGTGATCCGCGAGCTGCACTCCCGCGGCATCACCAGCTACACCGAGCCCGGCCTCGGCCCCGGCGGTGCCGGAACCCTCTTCGGCGGCCTGAGCACCGACAACTGGACCGCGTACGCGGACCTCGCGGCGAGCGGTGAACTCCGGGCGCGCGTCAGCGTCCTGCTGCTGCCCGCCCCCATGGGCGGCTCTGCCGCCGACGTCCGCGAGGGCCTGGCCGAACTGCGCCGCCCCGAGTCCGCCGACCCCCGGCTGCTGCGGGCCATCGGCGTCAAGATCTTCGGCGACGGAGTGCCGCCCAACCGCACGGCCTGGATGAACGAGCCGTACCCGGAGGGCGGTCACGGCGCCCTGTGCGTCCACGGCGACACCCCCGCGCTCCAGGCCGACGAACTGCGCGAGATGATCCGGGTCGCCCACGAGGCCGGTTTCCAGCTCGGCGTGCACGTCACCGGCGACCGCGCCATCGACACGGTGGTGGACGCCTTCGTCGCCGCCGACCGGGCCGCGCCCCGCCCCGACGCCCGTCACTACGTCATCCACGGCGACTTCGTCAGCCCCGGCAGCCTGGCCAAGCTCGCCGCGCACGGCTACGGCGTCAACATGAACCCCGCCATCAAGTGGACCGTCTCCGACCTGATGGACGAGGTCGTGGGCCCCGAACGCTCCGCCTGCCAGTGGCCGGTGCGCTCCGCGCTCGACGCCGGAGTACGGGTCTGCGCCAGCTCCGACGCGCCGATCACCGAACCCGACTGGCGACAGGGCGTGGCCTCGATGATGCTCCGCGAGTCCAGGGCCAGCGGACGCCCCAGCGGCCCCGAACAGTGCGTGCCGCTCGCCGACGCCCTGCGCGCCTATACCGCCACCCCGGCCTGGCAGGACTTCGCCGACGACTGGAAGGGCACCGTCGAGCCGGGCAGGGCAGCCGACCTGTGCGTCCTGGACCGACCGCTGCTCGGCCTCGACCCGCACGACATCACCAAGGTCCAGGTGGATCTCACGGTGTTCGACGGACGCGTGGTCTTCGAACGCTGAGCTTGCACCTCACAGCGCCGCCGACCGGCGGCCCGCTGTGCGTGACGCCACCATGGCGTCACAACGGCGCTGCTGCAAGCCACCTCGCTGTCATGTGGCGCCACGACACGCCAGATCAAGCAGGAAATGCCAGGCCGGCACCCGTCGTGCCAAGAAAGTGCCAATCTGGCTCGCCGTGATGCCATTTATGTGCCATCATGGCGCCATGGACCTCACGCCCTACGTCGACAACCTCCGGCACGAGCTCGCCGTCGCCGCGGACGCCGGCGGTGACGACGCTCGTGCCCTCGCCGAGCGGCTCACCGCACCCCTGGAGTCCGCCGCCCGCCTGACCCTCCTCAACGCACTGTCCGCCGCCATGGGCGAGGTCACGCGGGACTTGGCGCCGGGCTCGGTCGACGTGCGGCTGCGCGGACTCGACCCCGAGTTCGTGGTGACGCCGCCGCCGGCACCCGAGCCGTTCCGTGAGGTGCGGGAGCCGGTCGCGGCCCCCGCCCCCGCGCCGCCCCCGCCGCCCGCGGACGCCGACGACGGCGCCATGGCTCGGATCAACTTCCGCCTCCCCGCCCACCTCAAGGCCCGCGCCGAGGACGCTGCGGCGGCGGAGGGCCTGTCGGTCAACGCCTGGCTGGTACGGGCCGTGTCCACCGCCCTCGACGGCGGGGCGCGCACGAGCCCGCAGGGCCGCGGCAAGGACTCGGGCAGCCGGGGCTTCACCGGCTGGGTCCGCTAGGGCCGCCGGCCCGCCTCACCCTCACCGGCGGATCGCCGATCCCGCCGACGTGACTCATCACCCGCCCCACCGGCGGAATCACTCACCCAAGCCAGGAGGACGGGACAGTCATGCCTGCTTTCGACACCCCCGAACCGATCTCCGCCATCCTCGAGTTGGACGCCGGGGCCGCCCGCATCACCGCGGGCAAGCGCACCGACACGGTCGTGGAAGTGCTGCCGCGCAACGGCTCCGACGACAACGACGTACGTGCCGTGCAGCAGACCCAGGTCACCTTCTCGGGCGGCCGCCTCACGGTCAGGACACCCAGGAAGCGGGCCCTGTTCGGCAAGCCGGGCGCCGTCGAGGTGAGCGTCGAACTGCCCGCGGGGTCCGATGTCCGGGCCACGGCGGCCCTGGGCGGGTTCTTCTGCGAGGGCCGATTCGGGGGCGTCACGCTCAAGACCTCGCTCGGCGACATCCAGGCCGACGAGGTGGCCGGCGCGAACCTCAGGACCGACCTCGGCGACATCCGTCTGGCCCGCTCGACCGGCGACGTCGAGGTCATCGGCTCGGGCCGTATCGAGATCGGCACCGTCGCCGGCGCGGCGACCGTCAAGAACGCCAACGGCGCGACCGAGATCGGCGAGGTGACCGGAGGCCTGAAGACCAACGCGGCCAACGGCGAGATCTCCGTCGGCATCGCACACAGCAGCGTCGACGCCAAGTCCGCCAACGGCCGGATCGAGATCGGCGTCGCCCGCGCCGGCGTCGAGGCGATGTGCTCCAACGGCCGCATCCGCGTCGGCGACGTCACCCGCGGCCGGATCGACCTTCGCACCTCCGTCGGCGACCTCGAAGTGGGCATCCACGAGGGCACCGCGGCCTGGCTCGACCTGAACACCAAGTACGGCACGGTACGCAACGCGCTCGGCTCCGCCGCCGGCCCCGCGGACTCCGACGAGACCGTCGAGGTGTACGGCCGGACCTCGACCGGCGACATCATCATCCGCCGCGCCTGACTGACCGGGCGTACCCCCAACTCCCCATCCGGAGAGGAAAAGCGGCATGACTGCCACCCGGACCCCCGCGCCGACCGCCACGCACACGACGGCACCGGCCATCACCGCCACCGGACTGCGCAAGTCCTACGGCGACAAGCTCGTGCTCGACGGCGTCGACCTGAACATCGCGGAAGGCGCCGTCTTCGCCCTGCTCGGGCCCAACGGTGCCGGCAAGACCACCACGGTGGAGATCCTCTCCACGCTCATCGACGCCGACGCCGACGCCGACGCGGGCGAGGCCTGGGTCGCGGGCCGCCATCTGACCCGGGCCGCCGACGCGGTGCGCTCCGCGATCGGCGTCACCGGCCAGTTCTCGGCCGTCGGCAATCTGCTGACCGCCGAGGAGAACCTGCTCCTCATGGCAGACCTGCACCACCTCGACCGGAGGGAAGGCAAACGGCGGGCCAATAACCTGCTGCGCCGCTTCGACCTGTCCGACGTCGTGGGCAGGACCGCCGCCACCTTCTGCTCGGCACCGGGATCGGCTCCGGCGCGGCCATCGGACTCGCGTGGTGCGTGGCGCTCACCGTGGTCGGCCACCTGTGGGCGCGCCGCCCCTTCAAGACCGGCGCCAAGCGGTAACCACACCTGACTTCAGGCCACTTCACCCATCGCACCATCCACACCACCCGCCCGACGATCGCAGGAGAACCTCATGTCGTACGACCCGACGGCCGCCGACGCCACCGCCGCCGAAGAGCCCCCCACCCTGCCCACCGACCGGCATACCGGCTGCCCCTTCGACCCGCCCGCCGGACTCACCGCGCTGAGCGACAAGCCGCTGCGCCGCCTGCGCTACGCCGACGGACACATCGGCTGGCTGGCCACCGGACACGCCGCGGCCCGCGCGATCCTGGCCGACCCGCGCTTCAGCTCGCGCTACGAACTCATGCACCTGCCGGTACCGATGCCAGGGATGCCCCAGGAACTGCCACCGGCGCCGGTCGGCGACCTCACCGGCCTCGACGCCCCCGAACACACCCGCTACCGGCGCCTGCTCACCGGCAAGTTCACCGTCCGCCGCATGCGTCAACTCACCGAGCGTGTCGAGCGGTTAACCACCGAGTGCCTGGACGCCATGGAACAGGCCGGACCCACGGCCGACCTGGTGGAGGCGTTCGCACAGCCCGTGCCCGCGCTCATGATCTGCGAGCTCCTCGGCGTGCCGTACGCCGGTCGCGAGCGCTTCCAGAGCCAGGTGGCGACCGTCTTCGACCAGACGGCGGACGCGGAGGCCAAGGGCGAGGCCTATGCGGCGTTGCTCCAGTACCTGAACGAACTGGTCCTCGCCAAGCGCGCCGAGCCCACCGACGACCTGCTCAGCGATCTGACCACCTCCGACCTCACCGACGAGGAGCTGGCCGGAATCGGCGCACTGCTGCTCGCCGCCGGGCTGGACACCACCGCGAACATGCTCGGCCTCGGCACCTTCGCCCTGCTGAGCAATCCCGGCCAACTCGAGGCCCTGCGCGCCGACCCGGGCCTCGCCGAGCAGACCGTGGAGGAGCTGCTGCGCTACCTCAGCGTGGCCGATCCGATTCCGCGGGCAGCGCTCGAGGACGTCGAGGTGGCGGGCCGGCTCATCAAGGCGGGCGAGACGGTGACCGTTTCCGTGCAGGCCGCCAACCGCGACCCGCACAGGTTCCCCGACCCCGACCGGCTCGACATCCACCGCAAGGCCACCGGACACCTGGCCTTCGGCCACGGCGCCCACCAGTGCCTCGGCCAGCAGCTCGCCCGCGTCGAGATGACCGTCGCGTTCCGGGCGCTCTTCGCCCGCTTTCCCACCCTGCGCCTCGCGGTGCCGCCGCAGGAGGTGCCGCTGCGCGAGCGCTCCAGCATCTACGGCGTGGTCAGCCTGCCCGTCACCTGGGACGAGGAGTAGCCGCATGAGCGACCCACGACAGCCGCTGCGTCTCAGCGCCGACCGTGACCGCTGCGCGGGCGCCGGCATGTGCGCCCTGACGGCTCCCGAGGTCTTCGACCAGGACGATGAGGAAGGCCTGGTGGTGCTCCTGCACCCCGCGCCGGCACCCGAGCACCAGGCCGCCGCCCGGATGGCCGTCGGCCTCTGCCCCGCCGGAGCCATCGCCCTCGACTCGCAGGATTCCACGGCCCCGTAGCGACCGTGGCCGATCAGCGAGTCACGCCGCCCGCACCACCGTCCGCCGCGATCCCCACCGCCGGGTCCGGTACCTCCCGGTCACCCGGCACACCGCGTAGATGCCGAACGAGATCGTCGTGACGTAGGGGCTGATGGGGATGCTGCTGCCCAGCGCGAGCAGGATGCCGCCCTCGATCGAGGCCACGGCGAACAGCACGCTCAGCACGGGCAGCAGCACCGGCGACGCGGTGACGCGGGCGGCGGCCGCGGCCGGGGTGACGACCAGCGTGAGCACCAGCAGCGCGCCGACGACCTGCACCGACAGGGCGACCGCGAGCCCGAGCACCAGCATGAACGCGAAGGACAGCGTACGCACCGGCACCCCGCGTGCCTCGGCCACGTCCGGGTCCGTGCTGGCGAAGGTGAGCGGACGCCACATCACCGCCAGGGCGATCAGCACCAGCACGGACGTACCGAGCAGCCACGACATCTGCGGGGTGTCCACGGCAACGATCTGACCGGTGAGCAGCCCGAACTTGTTGGCCGCCCGGCCCTTGTAGAGGGCGAGGAAGAGCACGCCGAGACCCAGCCCGAACGGCATGATGATGCCGATCACCGAGTTGCGGTCCCGGGCCCGTGTCCCCAGCACCCCGATGGCCCCGGCCGCGAGGAGCGAACCGGCGATCGAGCCCACCACGATGTTCGCGCCCAGCAGCAGCGCGGCCGACGCGCCCGCGAAGGACAGCTCGCTGATGCCGTGCACCGCGAACGGCAGGTCCCGCATCAGGACGAAGACCCCGGCCAGCCCGCCCACGAGACCGAGTGCCACGCCGGCGATGAGAGAGTTGCGGACCAGGGTCAGCAGCTCGCCGTAGTCGGTGAAGTCGAAGATCTGCTGCCAGACCCCGTCGGCGAGCGTCATGCGCGCACTCCGTCCGTCTCGTGAACCTGCCCGGGATGGTGCGGCGGCGCGGCCGGCTCGTCGGGAGCCCCGGCGACGACGACCCGGCCCCGCACGCGCACCACGTCGACCTGTGTGCCGTAGAGCCGGGAGAGCGACTCGGAGGTCAGCACCTCGTCCGGGGTGCCGACGCGGTGGCCGCCGGGGGCCAGGTAGAGCACCCGGTCGACCAGCCCGAGCACCGGGTTGATCTCGTGTGTCACGAAGACCACCGCCGTGCCGTGGGAGCGGCGCCGGGCGTCGATCAGCTCGGTGACGGCCCGCTGGTGGTTCAGGTCGAGCGACAGCAGCGGCTCGTCGCACAGCAGGAGGCGCGGGTCGGTCGCCAGGGCCTGCCCGATGCGCACGCGTTGCCGTTCGCCGCCGGACAGCATGCCGAGCGGGACGCCGGCGTAGGCCGAGGCCCCGACCGACTCGAGGATCTCGTCCACGCGGCGGTGGATTGCGCCGGTGCGCAGGCGCGGGCCGAAGCGGTGCCCGTCGATGCCGAACCGCACGAGGTCCCGGGCGCGCAGCAGGGCCTGCGCGGACAGCGCCGCCTGTTGCGGGACGTAACCGATGTGCCGGGCGGCCTCGCGAGCGGACCGGCCGAGGACGGTCAGCGTCCCGGCGGACAGCGGCCGACGGCCCAGCAGCGCCCGTACGAAACTGGTCTTGCCCGCTCCGTTCGGCCCCAGTACGGCCAGGAACTCCCCGGGCCGTACGTCGAGGTCGAGACCGCTCCACACCGTGCGGTCGCCGTAGGACAGGGCCGCGCCGCGCAGACTGACGACAGGAGCGCCGTCCTGCCGGACCGCCGGGGTCACTTGGCCAGCGCGCTCGCGAGCGCGTCGACGTTGGCGGTCATCCAGCCGAGGTAGTCCTTGCCCTTCGGCAGGGTCTCGGTGACGGGCACGACGGGGATGCCGGCCGTCTTGGCCGCCGCCTCGGTCTTCTCGGTCTGCGGGCCGGAGGTCTGCTCGTTGTAGACGAGTGCCTTGACCTTCCTGCCGCTGAACAGGGCCAGATTCTGCTGGAGGATCCGGGGCGAGACGTCGTCGCCCTCCTCGATCGCCTCGCTGAACTGCGCGGGTGTCCTGTTCACCAGGCCGCTCGCCTCGATCATGTACAGCGGCACGGGCTCGGTGATAGCCACCGCCTCACCGCCGTGCTCCTTCTTGATCCGTGCCTCCTTCGCCTCCAGGGGCGCGAGCTCGGCCTTGAAGGCGGTGGCGTTGTTCCTGAAGGCGGCCGCGTCGGCCGGGTCGGCCTTGGCGAGGGCCGCGGATATGCGGTCGGCGACGCGGGCGATGGTGGGGAAGTCGTACCAGACGTGCTCGTTCAGCTCGCCGCCCTTCGGCGCGGTCCTGCCGGACACCCGCACCGCGTCGATCACCTCGGCGGAGTCGTTGTTGCCGCTCTTCAGCATGCGGTCGACGAAGTCGTCGTAGCCGCCGCCGTTCTCGACGACGACCTTCGCCTTGGACAGGGCCAGCTGGTTCTGGGTGTCGGCCTCGTAGGAGTGCGGGTCCTGGTCGGGGTCGCTGATGACCGAGGTGACGTCGACCCTGTCGGCGCCGATGCTGCGCACGATGTCGCCGTAGACGTTCGTGGAGGCGACCACGGGCACCTTGGCCGAGGCGCTCTTGGCGTCGGCGGAGTCCGACGAGCTGCCGCAGCCCGCGAGAAGGGCCAGTGACGCGCTGGTCAGCAGCGCCAGGCGGCGGGACGTGGACAGGGGCATGGCTCCTCCATGACGGATGTTCAGAGGGGTTGTCCGGCAGGCGCCACGCTAGATGGCAATGAATGTCAAGAGCGGGTTCTGGCCGAAGTCATGTGAAAACCATTGCCGATTATTGACGAAGGCTCTGGACTAGCGGTCCAGCTGCTAGACGTATAGTCTAGCTCCATGCGAGAGACTCTGGCCGCGGAACGGGACGCGATCCTGGCCGCGCTGACACCGGTCGTCGACGGGATCGCCGCGACCTTCGGGCCGGTCTGCGAAGTCGTGCTGCACGACTACCGGAACCCGGAGAAGTCGGTCGTCGCCGTGGCCGGATCGGTGACCGGGCGGACGGTGGGCGGTGCGATGAGCGAGATCGGCATGCACGTCCTCGCTCGCGGCGACGCGGCGGCCGACGAACTGAACTACGTCACCCGCACCCGCAACGGGACGCTGGTGAAGTCCTCCACGATGGTGCTGCGGGACTCCACGGGAGCCGTGTTCGGCGCGCTCTGCGTCAACGTGGACGTCAGCGCCGTCACCCAGGTCCACGGTCTGCTCGGCACCCTCGCTGGAATCGGCGCGGCCCCCGCGGAGCTGCCGACCACCACCTTCGGCAACGACATCGACTCCGTGGTCGACGCCCTCGTCGACGCCCACCAGTCGAAACAGCGCGGCAGCTGGGCGGAGCTCGACCGGGCGGAACGCCTGGAGCTGTTCGGCGGGCTGGACACCCGCGGTGTCTTCGCTGTGCGCGGCGCGGTCGAGCAGGTCGCCGCCCGGCTCGGCATCTCCCGCGCCTCCGCCTACAACTACCTCTCCCAGGCCCGGGCCGCCCACGACACGACGTCCGACACTTCCGCTGGAGGGCAAGCGTGACGACCACCCCACCGGTCACCCTCGACGACGTCCGGGACGCCGCAGCCCGGCTCCAGGGCGTCGCCCACCGCACGCCCGTCCTGCGCTCCCGCACCCTGGACGCACTCGCCGGTGCCGAGATCCACCTCAAGTGCGAGAACTTCCAGCGTGTCGGCGCCTTCAAGTTCCGCGGCGCCTACAACGCCGCCTCCCGTCTCGGCCCCGACCAGCTGTCCCGGGGCATCGCCGCCTACTCCTCCGGCAACCACGCGCAGGCCGTCGCCCTGGCCGCCCGCGAGCTCGGCACCACCGCCGTGATCGTCATGCCGGAGGACGCCCCGCCGTCCAAGCGGGCGGCCACCGCCGGCTACGGCGCCGAGATCGTCACCTACGACCGCTACACCGGCGACCGCGTCGCCATCGCCGAGGCCCTGGCCGCCGAGCGGGGTCTCGCCGTCATCCCGCCGTACGAGCACCCGCACATCATGGCCGGGCAGGGCACGGCCGCACTCGAACTCCTCGACGAAGTCGGGGAACTGGGGGCGCTGCTGACGCCGGTCGGTGGCGGCGGGCTCATGGCCGGCAGTGCCACGGCGGCCAGGGGCCTGCACCCGGACATCCGGATGATCGGCATCGAACCGGAGGCCGGGGACGACACCAAGCGCTCGCTGGAGGCGGGCCGGCGCATCAGCATCCCGGTGCCGCGCACCATCGCCGACGGACAGGCCCTGCACACTCCCGGCGAACTCACCTTCTCCGTCAACCGGAGGCTCGTCGACGACATCGTCCTGGTCACTGACGACGAGATCCGGGACGCTATGCGGTTCGCCTTCGAACGCCTGAAGATCGTCGTCGAGCCGAGCGGCGCCACCCCCCTGGCCGCCCTGCTCACGGGCCGCGCGGGCCCTCTCCCGCGCCGCGTCGGCGTCATCGTCTCCGGCGGCAACATCGACGCCGAGCGCTTCGCCGAGCTCTGCGGAGGTCGGGCCTGAGCGGGCGTTCCCCCGGTTGGCGGCCCCTGATGGACGGGCGGACGATTGAGGAGTAGGAGGCCGGCCGCCGACGGCGGTGTCCAGGGCCGCCGGGAGACCGGCCCCGGCCGCGGTGCACCGCGGCCTGAAGGGAGCGCGTCATGTTGGAAGTGAAGACGCTCGACAAGCCGGACGAGCGACGTGATTTTCCCCGCGGTCACATGGAAGCCGTCCACATGACGGATCTCGACTTCGCCGTGGCGACGTTCGAGCCCGGCTGGCGCTGGTCCGAGTCCGTGGGCCCGATCGCGGGCACCGAGAGCTGCCAGATGCACCACAACGGCTACGTCCTCCAGGGCCGCATGCGCATCCGCATGGACGACGGAGGCGAGGTAGAGGTCGGCCCCGGCGACGTCTACGTCATCTCGCCCGGACACGACGCCTGGGTCGTGGGCGACGAGCAGGCCGTGGTCTACGACTTCCAGGGACAGACGGCGAGGGAGTTCGCGAAGAAGGAGTAGCTCCGGACGGCCCGCACCGGCCCGTCACGCCGTGAGGACGACGTTCGCCCGCGCGTGCTCGAAATCCGGATACCGGATCGCCTCGGCCGCCTCGCTCAGCGGATACGTCCGCTCGACGACCGGGGTGATCTTCCCGAGGTCCGCTTGATCACACCGGCAGCAGCCGCCCCACCAGGGCGCTCAGCTGCCGGGCGGTGCGGCACTCGTGCATCTCGACCAGCTCGGCAATAGAGGGGCGCGGCGGAATCGCCCGTGCCCCAGAGCGAACGCTGCTCGGGGTTCAACCAGTAGACGCGGCGGGCCCGTTCGGCGATGCGCCGCACGGCCGGCAGGTTCGGGTCACTCCGGTTCGTGCGGGCGTCACCGAGGACGAACACGGTCGTGCGCGGGCCGACCGCGTCGCCGTAGCGCTCCGCGAACTCGCCCAGCGCCATGCCGTAGTCGCTGCTGCCGTGCCAGCCCGTGAGCCTGGCCTCCGCCTCGATACGGGCACTGAGCCCTTCCGGATCCGCCGTGCCGTGCCGGAGGAGTCCGGTGACCTCGTCGATCCGGTTGACGAAGGCGAACACCCGCACCTTGCTGAACTGGTCGTGCAGCGCCTGCACCAGCAGCATCGCGAAGTCCGGGAAACCGGACACCGAGCCCGACATATCGCACAGCAGTACCAGTTCGGGGCGGACGGGACGCCGTCTGCGCAGCACCGGCTTCATCGGCACCCCGCCCGTCGACAGCGAACCGAGCAGGGTCCGCCGCGGGTCGATCGTGCCCCGGGAGGCGCGACGGCGGCGGGCCGCGAGCCGGGTCGCCAGCTTGCGGGCGAGCGGCTCGCCCCAGCGGGTGCGGGCGGCCGTGGACCGGATGCAGGCCGAGGCGCCCCGACGCCGACCTGGTACCGAGCCGCCGACGTGACGACCGAAGAGGGGGCACGGCAGGCGCTGGACGCCCTGGGCCAGGTGGACGTCCTCGTCAACAACCTCGGCTCTTCGAGGCCGCGGACCCCCTGGAGATCAGCGACGAACAGTGGCGGCGCTACTTCGAGGTGCACGTCCTGGCCGCCGTGCGCCTCACCCGTCTCGTCCTGCCCGGCATGACCGAACGCGGCTGGGGGCGCGTCCAGCACACCGCCAGCGACTCGGCGGTCGTCATCCCCGCCGAGATGATCCACTACGGCATGTCGAAGACCGCCCTGCTCGCGGTGAGCCGGGGCTTCGCCGGGCAGGCGGCCGGCACCGGCGTCACGGTGAACTCCGTCATCGCCGGACCGACCCACACCGGCGGCGTCGAGGACTTCGTCTACCAGCCTTCGTCGACCGCGACCTGCCCTGGGACGAGGCCCAGCACAACACCGGCCGCAGTCGCTGCTCCAGCGGCTGATCGAGCCGGAGGAGATCGCCGACACGGTCGTCTACCTCGCCTCCGACCAGGCGTCTGCGACCACGGGAGGCGCCCTGCGCGTCGACGGCGGCTACGTCGACTCGATCCTGCCCCGAGTCACGCGTCGCCCACCAGGATCACCTCCAGCGTGCGCGGCCCGTGCACCCCCTCGACCCGGTCCAGCTCGATGTCACTGGTCGCCGACGGCCCGGAGATCCAGGTCAACGGGCGTGCCGGGTCGAGGCGTTCGAGACCCTGCGGCACGGACGATACGACCTGCCCGGGGACGCGCACGACACAGATGTGGTGGTCCGGGACGAGGGTGATCCGGCGCCGCCCCTGGTCGGGCGAGCCGTCCAGCACGATCGTCCCGGTCTCCGCGATCGCGACCGCACAGGCCGTCACCACGCTGTCCACCCGGTCCAGTTCGTGCGGCGTGCTCTGCGCCCGGTCCGCCACCCGCGTCACACCGGTCGCCGCCAGCCACCCCTCGTCCAGCCCGGGCGGCACGAGCAGTGAAGCCGACCCGCGCTTCTCCAGCAGCCCCGCGATCAGTCCGGCCAGCCCTTCGGCGTCCGTACGGTGCACGATCGCCCGGTAGTCCGCCAGGTTCTCGGCAAGCAGTTCGACGGTCTCCTCCACACTCCGGTCCCCGTGCTCACGCGCATAGTCACGTGAAACCGCCTGCTCGTACGGCAGGTCGTCCCGCGGTACGTCCGCCAGTGCGCGCCGCACCCGGCCCAGGATCCGCTCCCTGCTGTTCACTCGACCCCTGTTCACTCGGCCCCGCCCTTCCCGCCGCGCGTCCGCTGCCACCAGTCCCGGAACGGCTCGGCGGGCACCGGCGGCAGATCCCGGGTCCCGCTCCACGCCTTGCCCGGGCCCGGCAGCGTACGGGGATGGAAGCGGCGGGTCCGGGAGGCGGCGCGCTGGCCGGTGCGCAGCGCGCCCGGGTGTGTGAACGCCCAGCGTGCCGCGCGCATCGCGGCCCGCTCGGCGGCATGCCCCTTCGCCGGCCGCAGCACCACCCTGTTGCCCTCGCGGGTGACCTCCCCGCCCTCCACGACCCGTTCCCGCAGATGCACCAGCACCTCGGGGATGTCGATGGCGACCGGGCACACCTCGTAGCACGCGCCGCACAGCGAGGACGCGTACGGCAGCGAGGCATCGATCTCACTGCCTGTGCCCCGCAGTTGAGGGCTGAGGATCGCGCCGATCGGGCCCGGGTACACCGAGCCGTAGGCGTGGCCGCCGGCCCGTTCGTAGACCGGGCACACGTTGAGGCACGCCGAGCAGCGGATGCAGCGCAGCGCCTGGCGGCCGACCTCGTCGGCGAGGGTGTCGGTGCGGCCGTTGTCCAGCAGCACCAGATGGAACGTGCTCGGACCGTCCCCGCCGGTCGTTCCGGTCCACGTCGACGTGTACGGGTTCATGCGCTCGGCCGTCGAGGAGCGGGGAAGGGTCTGGAGGAACACCTCCAGGTCCCGCCACGTGGGCACGATCTTCTCGATGCCGACGACCGAGATCAGCGTCTCGGGCAGCGTCAGGCACATCCGGCCGTTGCCCTCCGACTCGACGACCACCAGCGTGCCCGTCTCGGCGACCATGAAGTTGGCCCCGGAGATGCCGACCTTGGCGCGCAGGAACTTCTCCCGCAGGTGCAGCCGGGCCGCTTCGGCGAGTTCGGCGGGCGTGTCGGTGAGGCCCTCGGGGGCGGGGCGGCCCCACTCGCTCATCTCGCGGGTGAAGATGTCGCGGATCTCGCCGCGGTTGCGGTGGATGGCCGGGACGAGGATGTGCGAGGGACGGTCCTTGCCCAACTGCACGATCAGCTCGGCGAGATCGGTTTCGTAGGCGCGGATGCCCTCGGCCTCCAGCGCCTCGTTGAGCCCGATCTCCTGTGTGGCCATCGACTTGACCTTGACGACCTCCGACTCGCCGGTCATCTTCACCAGCTGGGTGACGATCTCGTTGGCCTCGTCCGCGTCGGCGGCCCAGTGGACGATGCCACCGGCCGCCGTCACCGACTCCTCCAACTGCTCGAGGTAGCGGCCGAGATGGCGCAGCGTGTGGTCCTTGATCCGCTTGCCCGCCTCGCGCAGCTCGGACCAGTCGGACACCTCCGACACGGCCTTGGCCCGCTTGGCGCGGATGGTGTGCGTGGCGTGCCGCAGATTGCCGCGCAGGGTCTTGTTGCCCACGGCCTCCCGCGCGGCCTCCGGAAACGCCGGCATCCCGACGAACGTCCCGCTCATACGGCCGGTTCCCCCTCCGTGCTCGCCAGGATCTCCGCGATGTGCACCGGCCGCATGCCGGCCCGCAGCCGGGTCATCGTCCCGCCGATGTGCATCAGGCACGAGTTGTCGGCCGCGCACAGCACCTCGGCGCCCGTCGACTCGGCGTTGCGCACCTTGTCGGTGCCCATCGCCGCCGAGACGTCGGCGTTCTTCAGGGCGAAGGTGCCGCCGAACCCGCAGCACTCGTCGGCCCCCGGCAGCTCGACCAGCTCCAGTCTCTTCACGGCCCGGAGCAGCCGCCCCGGCCGGTCGCCGAGGCCCAGCCCGCGCAGGCCGTGACAGGTCGGGTGGTAGGTCACCTTGTGCGGGTAGTACGCCCCGACGTCCGTCACGCCCAGCACGTCGACCAGGAACTCCGTGAGTTCGTACGTCTTCGGCACCACCGGCGCCAGCGTGGCGGCGAGGGTGTCCCCGCGCCCCTCCGCCCGGGCCCGCTCGCCCATCCGCGGATACAGCTCCCGCACCATCGCCCCGCACGATCCGGACGGCGTCACGATCGCCTCGTACTCGCCGAAGACATCGGAGAAGTGCCGGGCGAGCGGCTCGGCCTCGTGACGGTATCCGGTGTTGTAGTGCGCCTGGCCGCAGCAGGTCTGCGCCATCGGGAAGTCGACGTCGACGCCCAGCCTGGTCAGCAGTTTCACCACGGCGCGCCCGGTGTCCGGATACAGCGTGTCGTTGACGCAGGTCAGGAACAGGGCGACACGCATCGCGGCTCCTTGTGGTCGGTCATCGGATGAGTCAGCGTAGTCCGGGGACGGGACCCGGGGGAGACCCCGTCAGTCCCCGGCGAGCCGGTCCTGCGCGGCGCGCCACCGCTCGGTCCCGCCGCGCGGCTCGTACCGGGTGAGCGGCTGCGTACGGACGAGCAGCCGCCGCATCCCCGCGAGGTCGCCGACCAGCCCGTGGGCCCGCGCCTGCACGAGCACGTTCCCCAGTGCCGCCGCCTCGGTCGGCCCCGCCACCACCGGCAGCCCGCAGGCGTCGGCGGTCAGCTGGCACAGCAGCGCGTTGCGCGTTCCGCCGCCCACCACGTGCACCACGTCGACCGGATGCCCGGCGAGCCGCTGCGCGTCCTGGACGGCCTTGCGGTGGGCGAGGGCGAGGGAGTCGAGGATGCAGCGCGTCACCTCGGCCGGCGACTCGGGCACGGGCTGCCCCGAGGCCCGGCACGCCTCGGCGATCCGCTCCGGCATCCGCCCCGGCGCGAGGAACGCCGCGTCACCCGCGTCCACGACCGACCGCAGCGCCTCCACCTTGGACGCCTCCAGCAGCAGCCCGCCCAGGTCCGGGTCGCCCCAGGCCCGCACGCACTCCTGGAGCAGCCACAGCCCCATGATGTTGCGCAGGTACCGGACCGTCCCGTCCAGCCCCAGCTCGTTGGTGAAGTTGGCCGCCCGGCTCTCCTCGGTCAGCACCGGCGCGTCCAGCTCCAGACCGGCCAGGGACCAGGTGCCGGTGCAGATGTATGCGAACCGCTCACGCCCGGCGGGTACGGCGGCCACCGCCGACGCGGTGTCGTGCGACCCGACCGCCGTCACGGGCACGGGACCGGTCAGCCCGGTCTCCTCCAGCACCGCGTCCCGCAGCACACCCGCCGGGTCACCGGGCTGCCGCAGCGGCGCGAACAGGCCCAGGTCGATCCCCAGCCGCGAGGCGATGTCGTACGACCAGTCGCGCGTCCGGGGATCGATCAGCTGGGTCGTCGAGGCATTGGTGAGCTCGGTGCCCTGCTCGCCGGTGAGCCAGAACGTCAGGAGGTCGGGGATGAGCAACAGCCGCCGGGCGGAGGACAACTGGGCCGAGGACCGGGCCGCCGTCAGCTGGTACAGGGTGTTGAAGGGCGCGTACTGCAATCCGGTCGCGGCGTACAGCTCCTGCGCCGGGACGGTCGCCCACACCTTCTCCGCGACCCCCTCCGTCCGGGAGTCCCGGTAGTGCACGGGATTGCCGAGGAGCGCCCCGTCCGCGTCGAGCAGCCCGTAGTCCACGGCCCAGCTGTCGATCCCGACGGAGTCGACCCGCCCGGCCGCCTTCAGCCCGTCCAGCACCCCCGCGTACAGACCCAGGACGTCCCAGCGCAACCCCTCGGGCACCCGCACGGGCCGGTTCGGGAACCGGTGCGCCTCGGTCAGCTCCAGGCTGTCGGGGCCGACGCGGCCGACCATGACGCGCCCGCTGGACGCGCCGAGGTCGACCGCGGCGTACGATTTCACGGCCGCGCTCACCGCAGGAAGGCGGCCGCGACGCCGGCGTCGACCGGGATGTGCAGCCCGGTGGTGTGGGTCAGGTCGCCACCGGTGAGGGCGAAGACCGCGTTCGCGACATGCTCGGGGAGCACCTCACGCTTGAGGATGGTCCGCTGGGCGTAGAACTCGCCGAGCTTCTCCTCCTCGACCCCGTACACGGCGGCCCGCTGGGCCCCCCAGCCACCGGCGAAGATCCCGGAGCCGCGCACGACACCATCGGGGTTGACCCCGTTGACGCGGATGCCGTGCTCGCCCAGCTCGGCGGCGAGCAGCCGCACCTGGTGCGCCTGGTCGGCCTTGGTGGCCGAGTAGGCGATGTTGTTCGGACCGGCGAACACGGCGTTCTTCGAGGCGATGTAGACGATGTCGCCGCCCAGCCCCTGAGCGATCATCACCCGCGCAGCTTCCCGCGACACGAGGAAGGACCCGCGCGCCATGATGTCGTGCTGGAGGTCCCAGTCCTTGGCCGAGGTCTCCAGCAGCGGCTTGGAGATCGAGATACCGGCGTTGTTGACGACGAGATCGACGCCGCCGAAGGCCAGCACGGCCGCCCGGAACGCCTCGGCGATCTGCTCTTCGGACGTGACGTCCACGGTCACGGCGACGGCCTTGTCCGGACCGCCCAGCTCGTCGGCGACGGCCTGGGCGTTGTCGCCGTTGAGGTCCGCGACGACCACGCACGCCCCCTCGGCCACGAGCCGGTGCGCGATGGCCTTCCCGATCCCGCTGCCGGCACCGGTCACCAGCGCGACCCGCGTCGCGAGCGCCTTGGGCTTCGGCATCCGCTGGAGCTTGGCCTCCTCGAGGGCCCAGTACTCGATGCGGAACTTCTCGGACTCCTCGATGGGCGCGTACGTGGAGACGGCCTCCGCCCCGCGCATCACGTTGATGGCGTTGACGTAGAACTCGCCGGCCACCCGGGCGGTCTGCTTGTCCTTGCCGAAGCTGAACATGCCCACGCCCGGGACCAGCACGATCGCCGGGTCGGCGCCGCGCATGGCGGGGGAGTCGGGCAGGGCGTGCCGCTGGTAGTACGCCGCGTACTCCTCGCGGTACTCCGCGTGCAGCTCCTTCAGCCGGGCGATGGCCTCGTCGAGCGGAGCGGCCGGCGGCAGGTCGAGGACAAGCGGCCGCACCTTGGTCCGCAGGAAGTGGTCCGGGCAGGACGTGCCCAGCGCGGCCAGCCGCGGATGCTCGGCGCTCGCGAGGAAGTCGAGAACGGCCTCGGAGTCGTTGAAGTGCCCGACCTGAGGCCGGTCCTGGGACGCGATGGCCCGGACGTACGGCGCGAGCGCGGCGGCCCGCTCCCGGCGCTCCCCGGCACTCAGCGCGGCGTACCCCTCGATCACCGGCCCGAAGGGCTCCTCCTTGCCGCGCTCGGCGAGGAACTTCTCCGCGGTCCGGATGATGTGCAGCGAGTTCCGCTCGCACTCCTCGGACGTGTCACCCCAGGCGGTGATCCCGTGCCCGCCGAGAATGCACCCGATGGCCTGCGGATTGGCCTCCTTCACGGCCGCGATGTCCAGCCCCAGCTGGAACCCGGGCCGCCGCCACGGCACCCACACGACACTGTCCCCGAAACACTCGGCGGTCAGCTTCTCCCCGTCGGCGGCGCAGGCGAGCGCGATACCGGAGTCCGGGTGGAGGTGATCGACATGCGCGGCCTCGACGAGCCCGTGCATGGCGGTGTCGATGGACGGCGCCGCACCGCCCTTCCCGTGCAGGCAGTAGTCGAACGCGGCGACCATCTCGTCCTCACGCTCGACGCCCGGATAGACATCGACGAGCGCCCGCATCCGGTCCAGCCGGAGCACGGCGAGCCCCGCCTCCGTGAGCGTGCCGAGATCACCGCCGGACCCCTTGACCCACATCAACTCGACATCGCCGCCGGTGACGGGGTCGGTCTCAGTGCCTTTGGCGGAGGCGTTGCCTCCCGCGTAGTTGGTGTTGCGGGGATCAGAGCCGAGCCGGTGGGAACGGGCCAGGAGGGCGGCGGCCTCGGGATGGAGTGTCATGGGTACCGGTTCCTTTCAACGGAGGGGAGGGTGGGATTCCTGGGGGCGCGGGGCTGTGTTGATCAGCGGCTCCGCCGCGGGGCGCGACCAGCCACACACGGCCCGCCTCGCAGACAACAGATCTCGGCAGACGCTTACGCACCCCACCCCGCCTGCTCCCCACCGACCCGCTCGGCAACGATCTTCTCCGCCCACCCGGAACGTCGGTACGCGGCGATCGGGTCCGGGTCGAGACCCAGTTCCCCGCGCACCTCGGCGAGGAGCGGGCGGACGTCGGTGTTGTACGCGTCCATCAGCACGGCGTTCGCCCCGAGGACGTCACCCGACTTCTGTGCCTCGCCCAGCGC
Organism: Streptomyces sp. DG1A-41; assembly: GCF_037055355.1. GTDB lineage: Bacteria > Actinomycetota > Actinomycetes > Streptomycetales > Streptomycetaceae > Streptomyces. The sequence goes on from NZ_CP146350.1 coordinate 8,527,479, forward strand.
CTCACGGTCGACGAGGAGTGCCTTCGCCGTCGCCTCCTGCACGTTCATGACCGACCGGATGATCGCCGGGATCTTCGCCTCGATGTTGTGGCACTGGTCGAGCATGAAGGCGACGTCGGAGGTGAACCCGCCGCCACGGATCACCTCGTACATGATCCGGAACAGCTGGAAGGGATCCGCGGCCCCCACCATCAGGTCGTCATCCGCGTAGAACCGCGAGTTGAAGTCGAATCCCCCGAGCTTCCCCTCCCGGAGCAGCGTCGCCACGATGAACTCGATGTTGGTCCCCGGCGCGTGGTGCCCCGTGTCGACCACGACCTGAGCCTTCGACCCCAGCTTCAGGCAGTGGGCGTACGCCGTGCCCCAGTCCGGCACATCGGTCGAGTAGAACGCCGGCTCGAAGAACTTGTACTCCAGCAGCATCCGCTGCTCGTCGCCCAGCCGCTCGTAGACCTCCGCGAGCCCCTCCGCGAGCCGGTCCTGCCGGGCCCGGATGTCGTCCTGCCCGGGATAGTTCGTCCCGTCGGCGAACCACAGCTTCAGATCACCGGACCCGGTCGCATCCATGATGTCGACACACTCCAGCAGATGGTCGACGGCCTTCCGGCGCACAGCAGCCTCCGGGTGGCAGATGCTCCCGAGCTTGTAGTCGTCGTCCTGGAACGTGTTGGAGTTGATCGCACCGAGCTTCACCCCACGCTGCTCGGCATGCTTCGCCAGCGCCGCGTAGTCGTCGACCCTGTCCCACGGAATGTGCAGGGCGACCGTCGGGGCGACCCCCGTGAACTCGTGCACCTTCGCCGCGTCGTCCAGCTTCTCGTACGGATTGCGAGGCACACCCGCTTGCGCGAACACCTTGAAGCGCGTGCCCGAGTTCCCGTACGCCCACGACGGCGTCTCGACTGCCTGGGTCTTGAGAGCGGCCTTCACCGCGGCGAGCTCGGTCACGTCAGGGCTCCTGAGGCATCGGGTCGTAACGACCACGGAATGAAACGATTCAGGACGCGAAGTTATGGGCCCCCCGAAGGGGTGTCAACCCCTGCGGTCAACACGGTTTCCCGTGACCAGGGCGTGATCTTCTGCCCTCGAAACTTTTTCGACCGGAACCCATTGACGTGACATGCGCGGCCCGCCTAACGTCCCGGCAACCCAGTTGAAACCTTTCACGACGTCGAGAGGGCCGTCCCGCCGGCGTCGTCGAGGAGCCCCCATGACCCACCCGTCCACCACGGGTCCGGCCCCGGTTCTGGCACTGAGGGACGTCTCCAAGTCCTTCGGTGCGGTCCGCGCACTGCGGGACGTCTCCCTGGAGCTGTTCCCCGGGGAGGTGCACGCCCTCGCCGGCGAGAACGGTGCCGGCAAGTCGACCCTCATCAAGACGCTCGCCGGGGTGCACCGGCCGGACGCCGGCCAGGTGCTGCTCGACGGTGCGCCCGTCGCCTTCCACGGACCCGGCGACGCCCGCGACGCGGGCATCGCCGTGATCTACCAGGAGCCCACACTCTTCCCCGACCTGTCGATCGCCGAGAACATCTACATGGGCCGCCAGCCCCGGCGCGCGCTCGGCCGGATCGACCACAGGGCCACGCACAACGCGACCGCCGCCCTCATGGAGCGCCTCGGAGTCGAACTCGACCCCGACAGGCCCGCCCGCGGCCTGTCCATCGCCGACCAGCAGATCGTCGAGATCGCCAAGGCCCTCTCCTTCGACGCCCGCGTCCTGATCATGGACGAGCCGACCGCCGCGCTCACCGGCAGCGAGGTCGCCCGCCTCTTCGGCGTCGTACGCACCCTGCGCGAGCAGGGCGCCGCCGTGCTGTTCATCTCCCACCGGCTGGAGGAGATCTTCGAGATCTGCCAGCGGGTCACCACCCTGCGCGACGGCGCCTGGGTCGGCAGCGAGCCGCTGGACGGTATGACCGAGGACGACCTGGTGCGCCGCATGGTCGGCCGTGACCTCGACGAGCTGTACCCCAAGCAGGACGTGCAGCCGGGCGAGGTCGCCCTGAGCGTGCGCCGCCTGACCCGCGAGGGCGTGTTCACCGACGTCTCCTTCGACGTACGGCACGGCGAGATCGTCGGCCTGGCCGGACTCGTAGGCGCCGGGCGCACGGAGGTCGCCCGGGCCGTGTTCGGCATCGACCGCTGGGACGCCGGCGAGGTCACCGTGGACGGCGAGGCCCTGGTCAACGGCGCCCCGTCCACCGCGATGTCCGCCGGACTCGCCCTGGTCCCCGAGGACCGGCGCGCCCAGGGCCTGGTGATGGACATGTCCATCGAGCGGAACATCGGGCTCACCGGGCTGCGCACGACCGTGAAGGCGGGCCTGATGGACCGCGGCGCCGAGCGCAGCCGCTCCCTCGACTGGGCCGTCAAGCTCCAGGTCAAGTACGCCCGGATCGCCGACACCGTCAACACCCTGTCCGGCGGCAACCAGCAGAAGGTCGTGCTCGCCAAGTGGCTCGCCACCGGCCCCAAGGTGCTGATCGTCGACGAGCCGACCCGCGGCATCGACGTCGGCACCAAGGCCGAGGTGCACCGGCTGCTGTCGCAACTGGCCGCCGACGGCGTGGCCGTCCTGATGATCTCCTCCGACCTGCCCGAGATCCTCGGCATGGCCGACCGCGTGCTGGTGATGCACGAGGGCCGCCTCACCGCCGAGATCCCACGCTCCGACGCCACCGAGGAAACCGTGATGGCCGCAGCCACCGGGAGGGCCGCCGCATGACGGTCGTCACTCCCCAAGAAGCCCCTGTGGCCGACGTGCCCAAGTCGAGCGGCACCCGTCTCGTCGACCGCGTCTTCAAGATGCGCGAACTCGCCATCCTCGCCGTCTTCCTGGTGATGATCGCCGTCACCCAGGCCGGCAACAGCCAGTTCCTCTCCGAACAGGGCATCAAGGACCTGCTGCTGAACGCGACGATCCTCGTGCTCGTCGCCACCGGCCAGTCCCTCGTCGTCATCACCCGCAACGTCGACCTGTCCGTCGGATCCACGCTCGGCATCAGCGCCTTCGCCGCCGGCACCCATCTCCAGGGCGGCGGCAACCCGGTCGTGGCCATCGCGCTGGCGGTCCTGCTCGGCATCGGCTTCGGCCTGCTCAACGGCCTGCTCGTCAGCCTCGGCCAGGTGCCCGCGCTCGTCGTCACCCTCGGCACGCTCTACATCATCCGCGGCATCGACTCCATCTGGGTCGGCTCCCGCCAGATCACCGCGGCCGATCTGCCCGGCGGTTTCGTCGACTTCGGCTCCGGCGGCATCTCGGCGGTGCCGTATCTGGCGCTGATCGCGCTGGCGGTGCTGGTGGCGACGGCCTACTACCTCAAGCACTTCGCCAGCGGCCGCGAGCTCTACGCGCTCGGCTCCAACCCCGAGGCCGCCCGCCTCGCCGGCATCCCCGTGCGCAAGCGGATCCTCGCCGCGTACACCTTCTGCGGCGCCCTCGCCGGACTCGCCGGCGCGATGTACCTCGCCCGGTTCGGAAACGTCGACTCCGGCACCGGCAACGGCTACGAACTGACCGTCGTCAGCGCGGTCGTCGTCGGCGGCGTCGTCTTCACCGGCGGCTCCGGCAGCGTCTACGGCGCGGCCCTCGGCGCACTGCTGCTGACCTCGATCAACAGTGTGCTGCCCGCCCTCGGCGTCAGCTCCGTCTGGGTGCTCGCCATCAACGGCATCCTGCTCATCCTCGCCATCGCGGTCGACCGGATCGTCGCGCTGCGCGTGGCCTCCGCACTGAAGAAGAGGAACGCCCGCCATGGCTGACATCTCCCTGAGCCGAGCGGTCCGCTGGGACACGGTCGTCGGCGCCCTGCTGATCGTGGTCCTGCTGTTCTCCTTCGGCTTCGTCGACGGGTTCGGCAACGCGCTCAACCTGTCGTTCCTGATCGGCAACACGCTGCCGATCGCGCTGATCGCCCTGCCGATGACCCTGCTGGTGGTGTCCGGCGAGATCGACCTGTCGGTGGCCTCGACTGCGGGCCTGTCCGGTGCCGTGATGGGCGCCCTGTGGAACCAGGGCATGGCCATCGAGACGATCATCCCGATCTGCCTGCTGCTGGGTGTCGTGTGTGGACTGATCAACGGCCTGCTGGTGACCAGGCTCGGTCTGCCGTCCCTCGCCGTCACCATCGGCACACTGGCCGCCTACCGGGGCATCGCGCAGATCGTGCTCGGCTCCGACGCGGTGACCGACTTCCCCACCCAGTACCTGGACTTCGCGGCCGGGCGCATCGGGGACACGTTCATCCCGTACGCCTTCCTGCCGTTCCTCGTCCTGCTCGCCATCGCGGTGGTCGCGCTGCACGCCACGCCGTTCGGGCGGTCGCTGTTCGCGATCGGGGCGAGTGAGGAGGCGGCGCGCTTCGCCGGGATCCGGGTCAAGCGGCAGAAGCTGCTGCTGTTCACGGTGACCGGCCTGATGGCCTCGCTCACCGGGATCTTCTGGGCGCTGCACTACGCGAGTGCGCGGTACGACAACGCGACGGGGCTTGAACTGTCGGTTGTGGCCGCGGTGTTGCTCGGTGGCATCGACTTCGACGGTGGCAAGGGAACGTTGGGCGGCGCCATCGCCGGGGTGTTCCTGCTGGGGGCGCTTCAGAACGTCATGAGCCTCCAGGACGTCTCCGCGCAGTCCCAGATCGTCGTCACCGGCGTCCTGCTCGTTCTGTCCGTGCTCGGCCCCCGGGTCGTACGGCAGATCTCCGTAGCGAGGGCGGGCCGTAGAGCCGCCTCGACTCCGACCTCGTAACTCAGCCCTTCCTCGTAAAGGACCATCATCATGCGTAAGTCGACTCTCCGCCGCAGCTGCGCGGCGCTCGCCACCGCCACCTCTCTCGCCCTGGCGCTCACCGCCTGCGGTGGCGGCACCACCAAGAAGGACGTGCAGAGCGAGGGCGGTTCGGCCGCCACCGCCGGCAAGGCCGACCCGAACGCCGAGCTGAAGAAGGGCCTGACCGTCGGGTTCCTGCCCAAGCAGGTCAACAACCCGTACTTCACCACCGCCGACAAGGGCGGCGAGAAGGCCCTGGCCGAACTGGGCTCCAAGTACAAGGAGGTCGGTCCGTCCAGCGCGACCGACACCTCCGGCCAGGTCTCCTACGTCAACACGCTCACTCAGCAGCAGGTCGACGCGATGGCCGTCTCCGCGCAGGACCCGGGCGCCCTGTGCACCGCGCTCAAGCAGGCCATGAAGAACGGCATCAAGGTCGTCACCTACGACTCCGACACCACGCCCGACTGCCGCAACGCCTTCGTCTCGCAGGCCTCCGCCGAGGACCTGGGCCGTACCGAGGTGCAGCTGCTCGCCAAGCAGATCGACTACAAGGGCGAGATCGCGATCCTGTCCGCCGCGCAGACCGCGACGAACCAGAACACCTGGATCGACTTCATGAAGGACGAGCTGAAGAAGCCCGAGTACAAGAACATGAAGCTGGTGAAGGTCGCGTACGGCAACGACGACGCCCAGCAGTCCTTCCAGCAGACCCAGGGCCTGCTCCAGGAGTACCCGAACCTCAAGGGGATCATCTCCCCGACCACCGTCGGCATCAAGGCCGCCGCCCAGTACCTGTCGGGCTCCAAGTACAAGGGCAAGGTCAAGCTGACCGGCCTCGGCACCCCGAACGACATGCGCAAGTACGTCAAGAACGGCACCGTCGAGGCCTTCGAGCTGTGGGACCCGGCCAAGCTCGGCGAGCTGGCCGCCCGTACCGCCGTCGCCCTGTCCTCCGGGCAGATCACCGGCAAGGAGGGCGAGACCTTCAAGGCCGGCTCCATGGGCGAGTACACCATCGGCAAGGACGGCGTGATCAGCCTCGGCAAGCCGACCGTGTTCGACGCCAAGAACATCGACCAGTTCAACTTCTGATCACCTGTTCCGACCACCGCGTTCCGATCACCGAAAGGGCTGTTGATGCAGCGCGTGTGCTTCCTGCTGAAGGTCCGGGCGGACCGCCTCGACGAGTACCGCGAGCGGCACGCCGCCGTGTGGCCCGAGATGCTCCAGGCACTCTCGGACACCGGCTGGCACAACTACTCGCTCTTCCTGCGCGAGGACGGCCTGCTGGTCGGCTACTTGGAGACCGAGGACTTCGAAGCCGCCCTGGCCGGGATGGAAGCCACCGAAGTCAACGCCCGCTGGCAGGCGGAGATGGCGCCGTTCTTCGAGTCGCTGGACGGCGCCCGGCCCGACGAGGTCATGAAACCGCTCACGGAAGTGTTCCACCTCGCCTGAACAATGGAGTTCATGAGATGCACAGACGTACGCTGCTGGCCGCCGCCCTCGCAGGTGCGGTGGTGACCCCCGCCCTCGCCTCCGGCACCGCGCGGGCCGCCGACCCCGGCCCCTCCGTCACCCGGACCGGCACCACCACGCTCGACAACCAGGCCATCTTTTTCGTGTCGTACGACGGCCTGGTCAACAACAACGCGTTCCAGAAGAACGGCCTGCTGACCTACAAGGGCTACCAGTACGCCGTCTGGTACACCGCCGACCGCAACGCCGTCGTCGGCCGCCGCGCCCTCGGCGCCAGTACCTGGTCGACCGTGAAGGTCGGGCACACCCTGCGCTACAACGACTCCCACAACGTCATCTCGATGGGCGTCTCCAAGGCCGACGGCCGGCTGCACCTCAACATGGATTCCCACAGCGACGGCTTCACCTACGTCAAGTCGGTCGCCGGGCTCATGGACAACCCCGCCGGGCTGAGCTGGACCGCCAGCCGCTTCGGCGCGCCCCAGTCCACCCTGGACGGCTTGGCCCTGACCTCGCAGTTCACCTACCCGCAGTTCATCTCCACGCCGGAGGGCAGGCTCCAGCTGAGCTACCGCGTCGCCGTCTCCGGCAACGGCCGCAACGCGCTCGCCGAGTACGACGGCACGAAGTGGACCAACCTCGGCGAGTGGTCCAGCTCCACCGGCACGTACACCAGCGAGCACGGCTCCTCGACCGCCCGCAACATGTACCTGCACGGCATCGACTACGACCGCAGCGGCCGGCTGCACTCCTTCTTCACCTGGCGCGAGCAGAACGGCGCCGTGATGTGCAGCAGCGGCGGCATCACCAACCACGACACCGGCTACGTCTACTCCGACGACCGCGGCCGCACCTGGCGCAACAACGCGGGCACTGTCGTCGGTGTCACCGGCGGCTCCGACAAGGTGTCCGTGAACAACGCCGGCCTGGTCGTCGACCCGCTCAACCCGGACCACTCCCTGATGAACCAGGAGAGCCAGTTCACCGACTCCGCGGGCCGGCCGCACGCGATCATCTCCTACGTCCCGGGCCGCTTCGGGCAGTGCACCACCAACTACGTCACCGACCGGACGCGCAACGGCCGCGCCTTCCACGTCCGCAGGAACGCCTCCGGCACCTGGCAGAAGACCGAGATCCCGGTCCCGCTCAACTCCAGCCAGCGCACCAAGCTGATCCTGGACAAGTACGACAACGCGTACGCGATCTTCCCCTTCGGCCGCATAGCCGGGGCCTCCGCCGCCTCCGGATACACCGACTGGAAGATCCTGTTCGACGGCAGCGGCCTCAACGCCTTCGGCGAGGTCGTCATCGACGAGACACGCGTCGCGCAGGACGGGGTGCTGTCCTTCATGTACCAGGAGAAGTCCAGCGGTACGACGCCCTCGGCGCTGCACGTGATCGACTTCCGCCTGCCCGCCTGACCGAAGCCGGTCGCCGGGGCGGCATGCCGGTAATGTGAAGCCGCCGCTCCGGCCGCCGCCCCCTCATCTCACCAGGAGGTCCCTGCCGCATGGCCCAGTCGGTGGGTATCAAGGACGTCGCCCGCGCCGCCGGAGTCTCCGTCGGTACGGTCTCGAACGTGATCAACCGCCCGGACACCGTGGCGGCCGAGACCCGGGCCCGCGTGCTGTCCGCGATAGACCGGCTCGGCTACGTCCGCAGCGAGTCCGCGCGCCAGCTGCGCGCGGGCCGCAGCCGCATCATGGGGCTGCTCGTCCTCGACATGGGCAACCCCTTCTTCGTCGACGTGGCCCGCGGCGCCGAACGCGCCGCACGCCAGGCCGGACTCGGCGTGATGGTCTGCAACAGCGCCCAGAATCCGGGCGAGGAGGCCGAGTACCTGTCCCTCTTCGCCGAGCAGCGCGTGCGCGGCGTGCTGCTCACCCCGGCCGACGCCACGGGCCGCAACATCGAGGCGTTCCGCCGGCACGGCATCCCGTTCGTCCTGGTCGACCGGGTCGCCGAGGGCGCCACCGAGTGCTCGGTCTCCGTCGACGACGTCGCGGGCGGCGCCCTGGCCGTACGCCATCTCGTCGACGCCGGGCACCGCTCCATCGCCTACGTCAGCGGCCCGCCCGGCCTCAACCAGGTCCGCGACCGCCGCACGGGCGCCCTCGAAGCGCTGGCCGAGGCCGGGCTCGGCCCCGACGCGCTGCGCGAGCTGCCCACCGAACGGCTGGACGTCGCCGCGGGCCGGGACGCCGGCGCCCGCCTGCTCGGTCTCGCCGACCGGCCGACCGCCGTGTTCTGCGCCAACGACCTGCTCGCGCTCGGTGTCCTCCAGGCCATGTACGCGGCCGGCGTCGACGTCCCGGACGACCTCGCCATCGTCGGCTACGACGACATCGAGTTCGCTGCGGCCGCCGCCGTCCCGCTCACCTCGGTACGGCAGCCCGCCGTCACCATGGGCGCCATGGCGGCCGACCTGCTCCTGGAGGAGACGGAGGAGGAGGGCCCGGCCCGGCCGCACGAGCACCGGAGGGTCGTGCTCCAGCCCGAGCTGGTGGTCCGGCGCTCCAGTCTGTCCGCACGCTGAGCCTGAACCGCCGTTCGGCAAGGTTTCATGATCGAAGGGCTCACTCGCGGACGTCCCCTGTGATGAACTGGGATGCGGTCCGAAAATCCGTCCGTCCCGGGAGCCCTGTTGACCCTCAGCTACCGCCAGCCCGGAGTCGTCCTCACCGACCGCCGCTTCACCGTCCCCCTCGACCACGACCACCCCGGCGGCGAGACGATCGAGCTGTACGCCCGCGAGGTCGTCGCGAGCGACAAGGTGCACCAGGACCAGCCGTGGCTGCTCTACCTCCAGGGCGGGCCCGGCTTCGGCGCGGACCGCTCCGTCGGCAGGCCCGGCTGGCTCGGCCGCGCGCTGAAGGAGTACCGCGTCCTCCTCCTCGACCAGCGCGGCACCGGCCACTCCACGCCCGCCAACCGCCAAACGCTCCCGCTGCGCGGCGGCCCCGCCGAACAGGCCGACTACCTCACCCGCTTCCGCGCCGACTCGATCGTCCGCGACTGCGAGGCCATCCGCGCGCAGGTCACCGGCGGCGCCCCCTGGACCGTCCTCGGCCAGAGCTTCGGCGGCTTCTGCCTGACCACCTACCTGTCCCTCGCGCCCGAGGGCCTGGCCACCGCCGTGATCACCGGCGGGCTGCCCTCCCTGGACGCCCACGCCGACGACGTCTACCGGGCCGCCTTCCCGCGCATCGAACGCAAGGTCACCGCGCACTACGCCCGCTACCCGCAGGACGCCGAACGCGCCCGCCGCATCGCCGACCACCTCCTGAACCACGAGGTGGTCCTGCCGAACGGCTACCGGCTCACCGTCGAGGCCTTCCAGTCCCTCGGCATCGTCCTCGGCACCGGCGACGGCACCCACCGCCTCCACTACCTCCTCGAGAACGCCTTCGTCCGCACCCCGCAGGGCTTCACGCTCTCCGACGCGTTCCAGGAGCAGGCGCAGGGCATGCTGTCCTACGCCCGCCATCCGCTGTACGCCCTCGTCCACGAGTCGATCTACGGCCAGGACGCCCTTCCCACCGCCTGGTCGGCCGAGCGGGTCCGCGCCGAGTTCCCGCAGTTCGACGCCGCGAAGGCCCTCGCGGGCGACGAACCGCTGCTGTTCACCGGCGAGTCGATCCACCCCTGGATGTTCGACTGCGACCCGGCGCTGCGTCCCCTGCGCGAGACCGCCGACCTGCTCGCCGCCCGTACCGACTGGACGCCCCTGTACGCCCCGGCCCGCCTCGCCGCGAACGACGTACCGGTCGTCGCCGCCGTCTACCACGACGACATGTACGTCGACACGGCCCATTCCCTGCGGACCGCCCGCACGATCCGCGGCCTGCGCACCTGGATCACGGACGAGTACGAGCACGACGGCGTACGGACCGGCGGCGGACGGGTCCTCGACCGGCTGCTGGCGCTGGCGCGCAACGAGGCGTGACGCCGTGCCGGACGCGTGGTGATGCCGGTGGCGCGGATTAGTCTGCCGACATGACGACCACTCAACTCCAGCCCATGCCCGGCGACTGGCGGCGTGCCCTCGCGGTCGTGGCCCACCCCGACGACCTCGAGTACGGCTGCTCGGCGGCGATCGCGGCCTGGACCGACGAGGGCCGCGAGGTCGCCTATGTGCTGGCGACCCGGGGAGAGGCGGGCATCGGCACACTGGAGCCAGAGCGGTGCGGGCCGCTGCGGGAGCGGGAGCAGCGGGCGAGCGCGGCGGTGGTCGGCGTGTCGGTCGTGGAGTTCCTCGACCACAAGGACGGCGTCATCGAGTACGGCACCGCCCTGCGGCGCGACATCGCCGCCGCGATCCGCCGGCACCGGCCCGAGCTGGTCATCACGCTCAACCACCGGGACACCTGGGGCGGCGTCGCCTGGAACACCCCGGACCACGTGGCCGTCGGCCGGGCCACGCTCGACGCGGCAGGCGACGCCGGCAACCGGTGGATCTTCCCGGAGCTCACCGAGCAGGGCCTCGAACCGTGGGACGGCGTGCGCTGGGTCGCCGTCGCCGGTTCCAGCACCCCCACGCACGCCGTCGACGCGGCGCCCGGCATGGAGCGCGCGGTGCGCTCGCTGCTGGAACACCGCACGTACATCCGGGCGTTGACCGACGAGGACCCGGAGACATACGTCCGCGGCTTCCTCACCCAGCACGCCGAGGCCACCGGGGAGCGGTTCGGGGCAGGCCGGCGGTGGCGCTCGAACTGTTCGGCAGATGACCGCGGATGACGGGGGAGACGATGACAGGCAGCGCGGAGCTGGCCGACCGGTTCGAGCATCACCGGGGGTGACTGAGGCCGTCGCCTACCGCATGCTGTCCAGGAGGCCTGGCTGAAGCTCAGCCGCACCGACGCGGACGACATCCAGAACCTCGGCGGCTGGCTCACCACGGTGACCGGCCGGGTATGCCTGGACCTGCTGCGAGCGCGGGATCGACGACACCTTCGTCCCGGACCCGGTGCTCAGACCCTTGTCGCACATCGACCCGGAGCAGGAGGTGCTGCACGCCGACGCGATCGGTCTGGCCCTGCTCGTCGTCCTGGAGAACCTGGAGCCGGCCGAGCGGCTCGCGTCCGTGCTGCACGACATGTTCGCCGTGCCGTTCGACGACATCGCGCCGATCGTGGAGCGCAGCCCGGCCGCGACCCGGCAGCTGGCGAGCCACCGCGCCCGGCGCCGGGTGCGCGGCGCCACCCCGGCGGCCGAGCCGGTTCTCGGCCGTCAGAAGGAGGTCCTCGACGCCTTCCTGGCGGCCTCGCGCGGCGGGGACTTCGAGGCGCTGCTCGCGCTTCTGCACCCGGATGTGGTGCTGCGGGCCGACTCGGGTGCCCTGGTGCGCGGCGCGGCCGTGTCCAAGGTCGTCCAGGGGGCGAAGGCGGTGGCCGAGCAGGCGCTGATGTTCGCCCGGTTCGCGCAGTCCGCGGAGCTGGTGCTGGTCAGCGGCTCGGTCGGGGTCGTCAACGCGCCCGAGGGACGCATGCGGTCCGTCATGGGGGTCACGATCGCCGACGGCCGGATCACCGCCATGTACATCCTGGCCGACCCCCAGCGGCTGGAGCGCCTGGAGACACCCGGGCTCACGGGGTGACACCGGCGGCCACCAGGTGAGTTCTCATTTCGTATGCTGAACGGCATGCGGGATCACCAGGCCGCGCGGGCGGAACTGCGCGGCGACTGCGAGCGGTGCTTCGGGCTGTGCTGCGTCGCCCTGCCCTTCACGGCCTCCGCCGACTTCGCGGTCGACAAGGACGCCGGCACCCCCTGCCGCAACCTCCAGAGCGACCACCGCTGCGGCATCCACGCCAGGCTGCGGCAGAAGGGGTTCACCGGCTGCACGGTCTACGACTGCTTCGGCGCCGGGCAGCAGGTCTCGCAGATCACCTTCGGCGGCCAGGACTGGAGGTCCGGGCCGCCGGAGCACGCCCGCCGCATGTTCGACGTCTTCCCGGTCGTCCGGCAGCTGCACGAGCTGCTGTGGTACCTGACCGAGGCGCTAGCCCTGCCCGCGGCCCGTCCCGTCCACGCCGATCTGCGGGGGGCCCTGGAGAAGACCGAGGAACTGACCGGGCTGACCCCCGAGGAACTCGCCGGGCTGGACGTGGCGGCGCACCGCCAGGAGGTCAACGTCCTGCTGCTGAGGACGAGTGAGCTGGCCAGGGCCGGCACCAAGGGCCGCAAGAAGAACCGCCGGGGCGCGGACCTCGTGGGCGCCCGCCTCAAGGGTGCCGACCTGTGCGGGGCCGACCTCCGCGGCGCCTACCTCATCGCCGCCGACCTCACCGGCGCGGATCTGCGGGGCGCGGACCTGATCGGCGCCGACCTGCGCGACACGGACCTCACGGACGCCGATCTGACCGGGGCGTTCTTCCTCACCCAGCCGCAGCTGAACGCGGCCCGGGGGAGTGCCGGGACCCGGCTGCCCGCGTCAGTCACCCGCCCCGGGCACTGGACGGCGCAGGTCTGAGGCCGGCTCCCGCACCGGTGTCCGGCGCTCCGGGTGCAGCCGTAGCCCCTCCGGCATCAGCGTCAGCCGTTCCGTCACCCGCAGCCGGTACGCCGGGTCGGGCCGCATCTCGTAGCGCCGCAGCAGCAGGCCGAGTACCAACGTCGCCTCGTGCAGGGCGAACTGGCGCCCGATGCAGGCTCGCGCCCCGGTCCCGAACGGCTTGAAGGCGTGCGGGGCCCGGGACCGTACGGCCTGTGTGTCGAAGCGGTCCGGGTCGAACCGCTCGGCGTCCGCGCCCCACACCTCGGGGTCCCGGTGCAGCATCGGCGTCAGCACCAGCGCCCACGCCCCGCGCCGCATGGGATGCTCCCCGGCCAGCACCGTGTCCTCGCGCGCCTCCCGGGCGAAGGCGGGCGCGGTGGGCCACAGCCGCAGTGACTCGTCCAGCACCCGGCGGACGTAGCGCAGCCTGGCCACCTGCTCGTAGGCAGGTTCCGCCGTGTCTCCCCAGACACGGTCCACCTCGGCGCGGGCCCGGGCCGCGACCTCGGGGTGGCGGGAGAGGTAGTGCAGCGCGAAGGAGAGCGCGCCCGAGGTCGTCTCGTGGCCCGCGACGAGGAAGGTGATGACCTGACGGCGGACGTTCTCCGGCGCCAGCCGTTCCCCGGTCCGGGCGTGGGCCGTCTCCAGCATCCGGTCGAGCAGGTCCCCGTCCCCGCGGCCGGCGGCGCGCCGGGCCCGGACCAGCTCGTCGACCGTGCGGTTGAGGTAGGCGATGTCGGCCGCGTTGCGACGGCTCGCGCTCCGCAGCAGCAGCGGGGCCAGCGGGAAGGGCACCGTGTTGAGCCGCTGCGCGTACGTCAGCGTGCCGACCATCGCGGTCACGAAGGGATGCGGCCGGGAGCGTTCGAACGACCCGAAATCATGGCCGAAGCCGGTGCGCGCGATCGTCTCCAGCGTCAGCTTGGTCATGTCGCCCGGCACGTCCACCGCCCGGCCCGTCGCCGCCGCCCGGTCCCAGTGCGCCGTCAGCTGCCGCGCGACGGCCAGCATCATCGGGTGGTAACCGGCCATGGCCTCGCGGCTGAACCCCGGGGCGAGCACGTCGTGCGCCAGCTGCCAGTTGGGCTCGTGGTTGTACGCCGTGAACAGGCCGTCCCCGGCCACCGGCCGCAGGTTCGCTATGCCCAGCCCCACGTGCTTGGCGAACCGCGACTCGTCCGCGAGGTCGGCCGCGTGCCGGGCGCCCCACACGAACACGAACTCCTTGCCGAAGGCCTTCCGCCGGAAGACCGGACCCAGTTGGCGGGCGTACCGGAGCGAGTCCTGGAGGGGAGTGCGCCGGTTCACGCCCACCACGTCACCGAGCAGCGGGATCCGGCGCGGCGGGTGCGGAATGCGGTCCAGCTCCGGCCAGCCCAGCTCGGCTCCCCGGAACCCCTTGGGCAGCCCTTCCCGTATCGGCGCCTCCGTCATGACGCGATCTCCCTTGATCCAGCGGCGGGTTCGACGTGTTGTACGTGGGTTCAATAGCGGTTCAGTCTGGTCCCGTTGTTGAACCGGCGTCAAGTAAAGTGCGGGCATGGCTGCGAACCAGGGCGGGCGCACGCGCCGCCGGCTCAGCACCGAGGAGCGCCGGGAACAGCTTCTGGCCGTCGGCGCGCGGCTGTTCTCGGAGAGTCCGTACGACGACGTGTGGATCGAGCAGGTCGCCGAGATCGCCGGGGTGTCGCGCGGGCTGCTGTACCACTACTTCCCGACCAAGCGGGACTTCTTCGCGGCGGTCGTCGAGTGTGAGAGCGAGCGGATTCTGCGCATGTCCGCGGCGGTGCCCGGCGTCCCGGTGCGTGACCAGCTCGCGGGCGGCCTCGACACGTTCCTGGAGTACGTTCAGACCCACGCCCACGGCTACCGCGCCTTCCATCGCGCCGACGCGGCCGGGGATCAGGCGGTGCGGCGGGTCTACCAGCGGGCCCTGGCCGCGCAGGAGCGGCAGATCCTCGCGGCGCTCGCCGTCGATCCCGAGTTCGGCCCGGCCTGTGAAGGGCGGCCGGAGATGCGGCTCGCCGTGCGCGGCTGGCTGGCGTTCACCACGTCCGTCTGTCTGGAGTGGCTGCGGGGCACGGAGTTGAGCCGGGAGCAGGTGCGCGAGCTGTGTGCCCGCGCCCTGCTGGGCGTCCTCGCCCCCTGAAAGGCCTCGTAAAGATCACGTGACGCGGTTGGCTCACGCCCCGATCTTCGGTAGGTTAGGCAAGGCTTACCTAAGGAGGTCTGGGATGGGTGACGACAGCCACAGCTGGACGGCGGCACCTGCCGCGGCGGAGCGGGCGCGCTCGGTGCTCGCCGCCGCGTGGTCCTGCTCGGTGACCGCGGAGGGCACGCGGGAGGAGCTGGTCGGCGCGCACACGGTGACCGAGGACGGCCGGGTGATGGTGGCCGTGCCGCAGGACAGCGCCCTGCTCGGGGCCGCGATCTGCGCGCCCCGCGGCGAGCCGTCCGCGGTGCTGGAGTTCGCCGACGTGGCCCCCGTCCCCGTGCGCGACCGGATCCGCGCCCGGCTGTGGCTCGCGGGCTGGTTCACCGTCGAGGAGGACCGGCTGGCCTTCCGGGCCACGCGCGTGGTGCTGCGGCAGTCGTCCGGGGCCGTGGTCGTCGACCTGGACGACTTCGCCGCCGCGACGCCCGATCCGCTCACCACGGCCGAGGCCCGGCTGCTGACGCACCTCGCCGACTGCCACGCGGACGCGGTCGAGCGGCTCACCCGGCTCGTCGACTCCGACAGTCTGCACGGCGCGGTCCGCGTCCAGCCGCTCGCCGTCGACCGGCACGGACTGACGCTGCGCGTCGAACGCGCCCGCGCCCACGGCGACGTACGACTGGCGTTCCACGCGCCCGCCGACGACGTCGCGCAGCTCACCGAGCGCATGCACGTCCTGCTCAGCCAGGCGACCGCAGCGTCCTGCCCGCGGGCCCTACAGTGGCAGCGCACAGACGGCGACCGGTGACGGAAACGGTTCACCGGCGCGCCGCAGCGCGCCGTCCGTCTCGTCCACTCGGAAGACGGTCACGGTGCCGGACTTCTGGTTCGCCGCGAACAGCAGCGTGCCCTCCGGCGAGAAGGCGATCTGGCGCGGGAAGTCCCCGCCCACCGGCACGGTGTCCAGCAGCCTGAGCCGGGCACCGTCCGCCTCGACGGCGTAGCGCGTGAGGCTGTTGTGGCCGCGGTTGGCGAGAAAGGCGTAACGGCCGTTCGCGGTCACCAGGATCTGCGCCGGGTAGTTGGTGCCCGAACCGGTGCCCGTGGACTGCGCCTCGCCGACCGTGACGCGGCCGGAGGCGGGGTCGTACGAGCAGACCGCCACCGTGTTGTCGACCTCGTTGGCGAGGTAGGCGTACCGGCCGCCGGGGTGGAACGTCAGATGGCGCGGGCCGGCGCCCGGCCGGGTCCGCGCCTGCGCGACCTCGGTGAGCGTGCCGGCCTTCTCGTCGAGCTGGTACGTGTAGACGGTGTCCGTACCCAGGTCCACCGCGAGGACGTGCCCGCCGTCGGGGCTGGTGAAGAACTGGTGGGCGTGCGGACCGTCCTGACCCGGCCCCGGCGCCGGACGGGAGTGCCGGACGAGATCGGTCCGCTCGCCGAGAGCGCCCGAGGCGTCGATCGGATGCACCGCCACGCTGCCCGAGCCGTAGTCCGCGCTCAGCAGCCAGCGCCCGCCCGGATGAACCGACAGATGGCACGGGGCGGCGCCGCCGGTGCTCCGGCTGCCCAGGATCTTCCGGTCGGACAGCCGGACGGCGGTCACGGCGCCGTCCTCGCGCTCGTTCACCGCGTACAGCGTCCGGCGGTCCGGGTGGATCGCGAGGTACGACGGGTCGCCGACGCCGGTGAGCGTGCCGGTGCCGGTGATCCGGCCCGTCGCCGCGTCGTACGTGGCCAGGCCGATTCCCTTGCCGCCGCCTGCGACGGAGGTGTAGGTGCCGAGGTAGAGCGGGCGCGGGCCGGAGGGGCGCCGGGCCTCGCGGGACGGGCTCACGCTCGGCTCGGGGGCCGCCGGACTCGTCGGGGTCGCGGGCGCGGGCGCGTCGTCACAGGCGGGCAGCGCCGCCGCGGCGGCCCCTGACGCCAGCGTGCCGACGAACCGGCGCCTGCTCCAGCCACCACTACCCATGTCGCCCCTCAGGTCGTCACTCGTCCCCGCCGCGACAGCCACCTTGGCGTGGATCACCCACCGGGTGCAACAACGGCACCGAGCGTTGCGCGCGGCGCGATCCGCGCCAGGCGGTCGCTCACCGAGAACGCCCGCCGACCCCCGTACGGCTGCGCCACATCTGCTCCTGAACGCCGAGGCGCTCACGCAGCCGCGTCAGGCGGGGCATCCGCGCGCGCTGCTCCCGCGAGACCCGGTCCAGTTCCTCGAGCAGGCGCCGGGTGCGGTGCTCGGTGTCGAGCTCGTCCAGGATCCGGTTGACCTCCGTCAGGACGGCGCCGAGCAACTGCCAGTGCCGCGTCTCGCGCCCGGCCTCCTCGCGCAGCAGCAGGGCCAGCTTGTCCCGGGTGCTCGCCGCGGTGCGCAGCTCCGCGGCGAGACGTTCCTCCGCCGACTCGGCGCTGGTACTGAGATGGGTGGTCACCAGCACCGCGAAACTCACCACGGCGTCGGCGATCTCGGACAGCAGCTGCTCCAGCGCGGCGCCCGTCTCGGCCTCGAACAGCGGCTCCGGCTCGCGCCTTTTCGCGAGGTCGGTCAAGGAGCGCGCGAGCACCCGCAGCACGACCGTGCAGATCTCCAGAGTGTCCAGGCCGGTGCGCAGCACCACCCGGTGCAACAGGCCCTCCCGCACGCGCGGGTTGAGCCGCAGGCTGTCCTCCGCCTGCCGGAGCGCCGCGTCCACCTCGACGATGTCATGGTCCAGGCGCCGTGCCTCGTGCAGCCGCTCCGCCGCGAGATCGGCGGGTGTACGGCCGGCGGCCTCCTCGCCCATGCGCAGCATCAGCTGCCGCAGCCGGCGCGCCAGACCCTCGATCGACGCGCCCGCCTCCTCAACCCACACCGGCGGAGCCAGCAGCAGATTGCAGCCGAGCCCGACGACCGCGCCGATCAGCGTCTCCACCACCCGGGCCCAGGCGGTGTCCCCGACGGTGGTGACCCCGAGCACCAGCATCGCGCTGATCGCGACCTCGGGTACGTACTCCTCCACCCGGACCAGCCGTCCCACGACCAGCGAGGCCACGAGGAGCAGCGCCAGGCTCCACCAGGTCAGGCCCACCAGCAGGCTGAACGCGATGGCGACGAGAACGCCGGTCACCACGGCGTTCACCCGCCGGAAGCCGTTGGTGAGCGTGGCGTACAGGGTCACCTGGACGACCAGCAGTGCCGTCAGGGGAGCGGTGAGCGGTGCCGCCTCGGGGCTCAGCCGCAGCGCGATGACGTAGGCGATCGTCGCCGCGAACGCGGACCGCACCGTCTGGACGACCGCGGGGTCCCGGCGCTTGTGCATGATCCGTTTGGCGTGCGCCGTCCACTCACGTACCTCTCGCATCCTCGGGCTGTTCCCCTTCCCCGGCGTATCGAACGCATCCGATGAAGAGGACGTTAGTGCCGGGGAAACCACGGGCGACCGAGGACCGTCAGGCGGACACCTTGTCGAGAAAGGCGGTCAAATGGCCCATGGTCCGGTCGATCTGCTCCTCCAGGGTGAGGCTCTCCTCGAAGCGGCCCCCGCTCTCCGGCACCTTCTTCCCGCGCAGGTACAGCGAGCAGGCGAGGTCCGTGCACATGTACGCCCCGACGGAGTTCCCCTCGCGTCCGGCCGCTCCCGCCTTCCGCGCGGTCATCAGCGACACACCGCCCCGTGGGTGTGTCGTCAGGCACAGCGAACACATGCTGCGATGCAGAAAGCCGCGCTGCGCGGCCTGGAACCGCATCGCCAGCCCGACGAGCCGCCCCTCGCGCTCGGCGACCAGGTAACTCCGGTCGGGTGCCCCCGGATCCCGCCACCCGAGAAAGTCGAGATCGTCCCAGGGTCGCTCGGCGAGGTCCCGGGGGACGGCCAGGCGCTTGGCTTCTCCCTTGGAGCAGTTGATAAACGAGTTGCGGATGTCCTGCTCGGTGAGTGATCTCATGGGAGGGCTCCTGGTCGTCGTGGCTGAAACCTAGGGGCCCTAGGTTTCGGGGCCAGGTTAGAAACATGGGTGAGGGGGAGCCAGTGAATTTCCCGGAGGTCGCGTCCGCGCGGGCACGGGCGGCGCTGCGCCATGTGGCGGGCGGCTCGTCGGGGCCCGCCGTCGATCCGGAGGTGCGGATCACGCTGAACTTCCACCCGGACCGGCCGGCGGGCGACGTGCTCGTCCTCGTGGCGTTCGCCCGGGACGGCGCCTACCACTCGCAGTTCGTCACCGGCACCAGCAACGGCGGCCTCACGGCCCGCCCCGGCGGTGACCGGTGGCGCTGGGAGAGCCGTATCTTCGGCGGGGCCTACGACGAAGCGGACGCCCACGAGCGGCCCGTGTACGGCGCCCTGAACTTCCGCCGGCAGGTGGTCGGCGCAGCGCCTCGCTTCGGCTCCTCGCACTTCCGGCTGAACGCCGGCGTCCTGCCCCGCGCCACGTTCTGCTACCCCGACAGCGCCGCCGAGCCGTCCCACTTCGGCGTGGCGGCCGGGATGTCGCTCATCGCGCCGGCCGAGGCGGACGAGCGGGACGCCCTCGACGACTACATCGAGGCGCACGTGCACGGAGGCGTCGATCTCGCCCGGGACGTGGAGGCGCTGGTGCTGGACGCCGGCTGACCGCGGCACACCGGTCGAGGCCGCGGCCCGGCGCCTGCCCTGCCCCCTCGAGTGGCACCCCGGCTACCGGCTCACCGTGGCCGGGTTACGGCGCCACGCGGACTACCGCGGCCGGGAGTACGCGGAACTGGGTGCCAGGATCGCCCGGGACGGCCTCGTCGACCCGCGGGCCATCGGCGACGCCGCCCGGACGGGTCGCTACGAACCGCAAAACCTGAAGATGGTGTGGCACACCCTCGCCCGCTTCGGAGCCCCGGAGGGAGCGGGCACGGCCTACTCCGCGGCCGGGGCCTCCGGTGGCCAGACTCCCGGCGTGAGCACCCCCAGCGCATAGGCGCGGGCCACCAGTTGGGTGCGGTTGGCGGCGTGCCAGCGGGAGGACAGGCGGCGCAGGTGGTAGGTGACGCCGTCGGCGGTGAGGCCGGTCTCGCGGGCCGCCCGGGCCGTGGTGGCGCCGGCGGCCAGCAGGGCCAGGATGCGGGCCTCCATCGGAGTGACCCGGGCCGGTCCGGCGGGTGGGGCGGGGGAGGGGGCGCTTTCGCCGTCCACGCGGAGCATCACCAGCAGCGCAGGCGTGTCCTCCACCGTGTCGCTCACCGGGTCCGCCGTCAGCTCCCCGTAGCGCTCCGCGCCGCCCGGTGCCCGCCAGCGCACCGACACCTGGTAGCGCGAGCGGTGCCGCAGTCGCAGGGCCTGGGCGATGCGCTCCACCTGCGTGGCCTCCCGCGGGCTGAACAGGTCCAGCACGTCACGGCCGCGCAGCCGACCCGGCGTCGTACCGCACTCCGCGGCCATCGCCGGATTGGCGAGCAGCACCGCGCCGTACACGTCGCACACCGCGACCGGCATCGCCACCCGGTCGAAGAGCAGCAGGGCGCGGTTGCGCCATGTCACGGCCTCCTGCCGGGCCTGGTTCACGAGCATCTCCTGCCACGCCGGGCCGCCCCCGCGCAAGGGCGACGCGTCTGCATGTACTACACGATCATGTAGGGCCGCGGCGCCGTCCGCCGGGTCCCGTGGATCACGCTGGATCGCAGTACTTCCGTACCGCGAAAGGCAGTTGTCGCGTCATGCGCCCCACCGCACAGACCCCCCGGCCCGCAGACGACCTCCCCGGCGTCCCCGTCGCCGACATCTCCGGCACCGGACCCGGCGACACGCCCGTCCAGCAGGCCATGGACCTGATGCGCGAGCACGGGCCCGTGTTCGTGCGGCGGCTGTACGGACGCGACACCCTGTTCGTGAGCGACCTGGACCTCGTGGCCGAGCTCTCGGACGAGCAGCGGTTCGCCAAGCACATCGGGCCCGGTCTGCAGAACGTCCGCGAGTTCGCCGCCGACGGCCTGTTCACCGCGTACAACGACGAGCCCAACTGGGCCAAGGCGCACGACATCCTCATGCCCGCCTTCGCGCTGGGCTCGATGCGGACCTACCACCCGGTGATGCTGAAGGTCGCCCGCAGGCTCATCGCCTCCTGGGACCGCGACGCCCGAGCCGGGCAGCCCGTCGACGTGCCCGGCGACATGACCCGCATGACGCTCGACACCATCGGACTCGCCGGGTTCGGCTACGACTTCGGCTCCTTCGAGCGCTCCGAACCGCACCCCTTCGTCGAGTCGATGGTCCGTTGCCTGGAGTGGAGCATGACCCGCCTCGCTCGCGTCCCGGGCCGGGACTACTCGGCGCAGGACGCGGCCTTCCGCGACGACTGCGCCTACCTCGCCCAGGTCGTCGACGACGTCATCGCCGCCCGCACCGGCACCGACCAGAGCCAGGCCGACGACCTGCTCGGCCTCATGCTCACCGCCGAGCACCCCGCCGACGGCAGCACGCTCGACGCCGCCAACATCCGCAACCAGGTCATCACCTTCCTCATCGCCGGCCACGAGACCACCTCCGGCGCCATGTCCTTCGCCCTGTACTACCTCGCCAAGCACCCGACCGCGCTCCAGCTGGTGCAGCGCGAGGCCGACGAGCTGTGGGGCGACCAGACCGACCCAGCCGGCGTACGACGAGATCGGCCGGCTCACCTACACCCGCCAGGTCCTCAACGAGGCGCTCCGGCTGTGGCCCACGGCCGCCGTTTTCGCCCGGGAGGCTCGCGAGGACACGCTGCTCGGCGGCCGCATCCCGCTGCGCGCCGGGCAGTCCGCCCTGGTCCTCACGCCGATGCTGCACCGTCAGCCCGTCTGGGGCGACAACCCCGGACTGTTCGACCCCTCCCGCTTCACGGCCGAGGCGGAGGCGGAGCGCCCGGTGCACGCCTTCAAGCCGTTCGGCACCGGTGAACGCGCCTGCATCGGACGGCAGTTCGCCCTGCACGAGGCGACCATGCTGCTGGCCATGCTCGTCCACCGCTACCGGCTGAGCGACCACGCCGACTACCGGCTCCACGTCAAGGAGACCCTCACCCTCAAGCCCGAGGGCTTCACTCTCACGCTCACCCCGCGCACGTCCGCCGACCGCGTCCACCCGCCGCTGCCCGGCGCCGCCCCGGTCCAGGACTCCCGGTCGGCCGAACCGCAGGGCCTCCCCGCCCGCGTCCGCCCCGGCACCGCCGCCCTCTTCCTGCACGGCAGCAACTACGGCACCTGCCGAGACTTCGCAGCCCAGCTCGCCGACGAGGCCGCCACGATAGGCTGCGACACCGAGATGGCACCCCTGGACGCCTACGCAGGCGGCCTGCCCACCGACCGGCCCGTCGTCATCACGGCCGCCTCCTACAACGGCCGCCCCACCGACGACGCCACCGCCTTCGCCGCCCGGCTGGAGGAGACCCACGACCTGTCCGGCGTGACGTACGCCGTCCTCGGCGTCGGCGACCGCAACTGGGCCGCCACCTACCAGCACGTCCCCACCCGGATCGACGAGCGGCTCGCAGAGTCCGGCGCCACCCGGCTGCTGGACCGCGCCGCCGCCGACGCCTCCGGCGACCTCACCGGCACGGTCCGGGAGTTCACGGCCGGCCTCCGCGTCGCCCTCCTGGGGCGGTACGGCGACCCGGACGCCTCGGCCCCGGACCCCGAGCCCACCACCGCCTACGAGGTCCGCGCCCTGACCGGCGGCCCGCTGGACGCCCTCGCCGAGCGGCACGGGCTCGTCCCCATGCGGGTCACCGAGGCCCGCGACCTCACCGCGCCCGGCTACGCGCGCCGCAAGCGGTTCGTCCGCCTCGCGCTGCCGGACGGCGTCACCTACCGCACGGCCGACCACCTCACCGTGCTGCCCGCCAACCACCCGGACCTCGTCGCCCGCGCCGCCGCCGTGCTCGGCGTCGACCTCGACACCGTCCTGGACATCCGCGCCACCCGCCCGCGCCGCGACTCGATCGCCGTCGACCGCCCCGTGACGGTACGGCAACTCCTCACCCACCACGTGGAGTTGCAGGAGCGCCCGAGCCCCGGTCAGCTGGCCGCGCTCGCCGCCGCCAACCCGTGCCCGCCGGAGCGTGTGGCCCTGGCCGCCCTCACCGACGACCCGCGCACCCTCGTGGAGGTCATCGAGGACCACCCGGCCCTGCGCGGCGCGGTGGACTGGCCGCAGCTGCTGGACCTCCTCACCCCGCTGCGCCCCCGCCACTACTCCATCTCCTCCTCGCCCGCCGTCGACCCGGGCCACGTCGACCTGATGGTGTCGCTGCTGGAGGCACCGGCCCGCTCGGGCAAGGGCGTCTACCGGGGTACCGGATCCGGCTACCTGGCGACCGTCGAGCCCGGGGACACGGTGTACGCGCGCGTGCAGCCGTGCCGGGAGGCCTTCCGCATCGACGCCACCGGCGGATCCGCGCCGGTCGTCATGGTCGCGGCGGGCACCGGCCTCGCCCCGTTCCGCGGCGTTGTCGCGGACCGTACGGCGGCCCGCGCGGCAGGCGCCGAACTCGCTCCGGCCGTCTGCTACTTCGGCTGCGACGCACCCGACGCAGACTTCCTGCACGCCGACGAACTGCGCGCCGCCGAGACCGCCGGAGCCGTCTCCCTCCGCCCCGCCTTCAGCGAGGCCCCCGAGGGCGAGGTGCGGTTCGTGCAGCACCGCATCGCCGCCGAGGCCGAGGAGGTCTGGGCCCTGCTGGACGCCGGAGCGCGGGTGTACGTCTGCGGTGACGGTTCCCGGATGGCGCCCGGGGTGCGGGAGGCGTTCCGTACCCTGTACCTGAAGCACACGCCGGGCGTCGACGAGACGGCCGCCGAGCGGTGGCTCGACGGGCTGGTCGCGGACGGGCGTTACGTCGAGGACGTGTACGCGGCCGGCTGACCGAAGGCGAAGGGAAGGGGTGGGCGCACGGTGGTGGACTCCTGGGAACGGGCCCGGCACATCCTGGAGGCGACGGGCATGGATCCCGGCAGCCTCGCCCATCTCACCCCGCTGACCGGCGGCACGTACAACACCGTCGAGGAACTCCGCCTCACCGACGGCACCCGCTACGTGCTGAAGGTCCCGCCCGCGGCGGCCACCCCCGGCCTCCGGCACGAGCGCCGGCTCCTCGTCTCGGAGGCCGAGTTCTACCACTCGGCCGCGCACGCCGGAGTCCCCGCACCGCGGCTGGTGTCCATGGGCGACGACTTCCTGCTGATGACGGCCTGCCCGGGCCACTCCTGGGACGGCTCGCTCACGGACACGGAACAGACCGCACTGCGCACGGAGCTGGGAGGCCAGACGGCCCGGCTGCACCGCGTGACGGGCCCCGGCTTCGGCTATCCCTCCGGCGCCCTCGGCCCGCTCGCCCCCGACTGGCGGACCGCGTTCACGACGATGTTCGACGCCGTCCTCGACGACGCCCGGCGTTACGGGGCGCGGCTGCCCCGCCCCGTCGACGCGGTGTCCCGTACCGCCCGGTCCGCGTACGGCGCCCTCGACGAGGTCACCGTCCCGTGCCTGGTGCACTTCGACCTGTGGCCGGGAAACATCCTGGTCGACCGCTCCGCCGGCGACGCCCGCATCGGCGGCCTCATCGACGGGGAGCGCATGTTCTGGGGCGACCCCCTGGCCGACTTCGTCTCCCTGGCGCTGCTGGGCGACATCAAGCGGGACGAGGCGTTCCTGGCGGGCTACCGGGAGGCCGGCGGCCGGGCCCGCTTCGACACCCCGGCCCTCCTCCGGCTGGCCCTGTACCGCGCCTACCTGTACCTGATCATGCTCACCGAGACGATTCCGCGCGAGGTGGGCGAGGAACAGGAGCGCTGGGTGCAGGGCAGGGTCGCTCCGGAACTCGTCGCGGCCCTGGACGAGATCGAGGAAACTCTTCCGGCGCCGCGCTGAGGTTTCTCAGGTCACGGCGGAGGTACTCGCGTGGCGCCCGGATCAGCGAAGGGAGCACGCCGTGACCGACCACCGCCTCGAAGGACCCGGCGAGAACGGTGAGCCCGTGCCGCGGGACATGCCGGACCAGCAGGCCGACGCCGGCGAGGACCCGTGGGAGGTCGCCCCGCGCTTCACGGGCACCGGCAAGGAACGGAAGAAGGACGACGAAGACGAGGCCGAGGGCCATGAGCCCGCCCGTGACGTCCCCGACACGGACGAGGCGGGGACGGGACGGCAGGGAGTACCGCGCTCGGGAACCGTCCACCCCGAGCATCCGGAGCCGGACGAGTCCTCCGCCTGAGCGCCCTTCGGCGCTCCGGCGGCGTGAGCGCCGGTGGCCGCAGCCGACCGTGGGGGCCGGCCGCGGCCATCGGTCGTCTTGGCGGGGTCGGTCGTCGTCCTGGCAAGGGTCGTGTGGGTCGTGCGGTCAGCCCACCTTGCGTCCCCGCATAGGTTCCGTCCGTGCGCCCTCGCCCTGCTGAAGGCCCTGAAGGAACTCCTCCAGCACCTCCGTCGCCGTACGCTCCGGCCGCCAGCCGAGTTCCGCACGCGCACGTGTGCAGTCCATCAGGGGCAGCCGCAGCACCGCGTCGAACAGGTGCGGGGAGGCGGGCAGCAGGTGCAGGCCCCAGGCGGCGGCGATCGCCGAACGGGCCGCGGTGCGCGGCAGCCGTACCGGGCGCGCACCGAGCATCTCCCCCAGCACCTGCGCGTCGACCGGCGGCTCGGCCGCCAGATTGAAGGCGCCCCGGGCGTCGGAGCGCACGGCCAGCCGGTACGCGTTCGCCGCGTCGTCCGTGTGCAGCGCCTGAACCCGCAGCCCTGGGATGTCGGGCAGGAAGGGCAGCAGCTCCGGACGGGCCAGCGGGCCGGGCAGGAAACGCCCGCCGAAGATCCGGCGCTGCTCGCTCGCGGACTCCCGCTTGAAGAGGAAGGCGGGTCGCATCCGCACCACCCGCGTCTCGGGGTGGTCGCGCTCGAACGTGTCCAGCGCGCGCTCCAGGTAGGCCTTCTCGCGGCAGTACGCGGCGTCCGGCCAGCCGTGCGTCGGCCACGACTCGTCCACCGCCCGGTCCTTCGGACCCGGCGAGTACGCGCCGACCGACGAGGCGTGCACCAGCGCCGGCACCCCCGCGGCGGCCACCGCCTCGAACACTCGCATGCTGCCGAGCACATTGGTGCGCCAGGTCGCCGCCGGGTCGTGCGTCGGCTGGAACGCCCAGGCCAGATGGACGATCGCGTCGGCGCCGCGGAAGTGCTCGGCCACATCGGACTTCTCGGAGGCCAGGTCGACCGCCGACCAGTCCGTCTTCGGGGGCGACCACTCGGGGATCCGCCGGGCCAGGCCCAGCACGGAGGCGACCTCCGGATCCTCCGAGAGGAGGCGCACCACGCTGGTGCCCACGTTGCCGGTGGCGCCCGTGACGACGATCCTCATGCCCGTTCCGCTGCTCACCATCCGCTCCTCTCGGCCGTGACCGTCCTCCGGAGGATGACCGAGTACCCGGGTCGCGCCGATTGCACGTGGGCAGAGGAAAGCCCCGGCCGGACGGGGGAATCACGGCCGGGGCGGCTCAAGGGGCGGGCGGGTGAGGCCCGGGACACGGTCCCATCCGCACCCACGTGTTGTTCAACGGGGAACTACTTCCGGGTGTTCCGGACTCGGGCCTCTGCCGGGTGATGTGGGTCACCGCTCCCCCTGCTCCGGAAGGATCTCGGCCCACAGGTTCTCGGCCTGGAGCAGCAGTGTGCCGAGCACCGCCGTGTGCTCGGCTCCCAGCCCGGCGTGCTCCCGCAGCCTTTCCTGCAAGTACCGGTGCAGCTCCCGCATCCTCTGCTCCCCCTCGTCGTCCCGGCAGGGGTCTGCGCTGCCGTTGAGCAGGCGGTCGGCCTCCGTGTCGCAGGTGTTCCCGATCAGCTCCAGCAGATCCGCGTACGAGTGGAGGGCCGGGCCCTCGGGCGGGGCGGGCGTGCGGCTGTCGTCCACGGCCACCGCCAGCGCCCGGGTCAGGGCGGTGACGTGCCCGGTGACACGGCCGAGGCGTTCGTCCTCGTCCGGCGGCGGCAGGGGCATGTGCGGAACGCGGTGCAGGGCGCGCAGCGGGCCGTCGGTCAGGCGCAGGCTCTCCTGGCTCCAGCGGCGCGCCGAGCGCAACGCGTCCAGACGGTGGTCCAGCCGCGCCGCGGCGTTGAGCCAGCCGGCGGCGGTCTGCGCGTCCCAGTCGCCCTCGCGCAGGTCCGCGGCGACGGAACGCAGGACGTCGCCCGATTCCCGGGCGAGGGTCGCCAGGTTCTCCCGGACGTCCCGCAGATGGATCGGCGGGAGGACGAGCGCGTTGACGGCTACGCCGATGACGGCACCGAGCGCAGCCTGCCCCACCCGGTGCCCGACGCCGGCCATGCTCACCGTGCCCGAGGTGAGGGTGAACAGGGCCGTGGTCGCCGCGTAGATGCCCTGGTCGCCGAAGCGCGGCCAGTTCGAGAGCAGCATCAGCACCGGTACGGACAGGGCGAGCGCGCCCGTCGTGTCGCCGGTGAGGGCCAGCGCCGCCGAGGCCAGCACGCTGCCGACGCAGATCGCCCCGAACTGCCGCGCGCCCTGCACGAGTGAGCTGTAGACGGTGGCCTGCACCAGCACCAGCGCGACCCACGGCGCCATCAGCGCCAGCGGGTCTCCCATCCAGACGCCGCCCACCAGCCAGGCGATCACCGCCGCCGCGGCGGCCTTCAACGACTGGACGACCAGGTCCCGCTCCCGCCCCGGCCCACGCCAGGCGGCCCGCACGGCCTCCACGACCCTCCGCGCCTCCCGCCGCACGGCGTCCAGCGGCCGCGTGGCGCGGACCCCCTGCCCGAGATCACCCATCCGCTCACGCAGCGCATCGGCGGCGACCCGACTGTCCATCACCTTGCGGGACCGGTCCGCCGCGCTGCCGCTCGCTGCGCCGGGCCGTATTTCCGGCTCCGACGGGCTGGCGGTCGCCGCGCCGGGCCGTGCCTCTCGGGCCGACGGGCTGTGCGTCGCGGCGCCGGGCCGCGTCTCCTGGGCCGTTTCGCTGTCGGTCGTCTCGTCGGAGGCCGTCCCCTGGGCCGTCCGGCTGTCGGTCGTCTCGTCGAGGGCCGTCTCCCAGGGCCGCCCGGTCGGGAGGGTGTCGCTCGCCGTTGCCGCTTCGTCCTTTCGGCGGCCGAAGGCGCGAGCCGCCCGTCGAACCACGCTCGTCACACGCGTCATGCGCTGCGAGTATCCGCGTGACCGAGGGTTTCACGTCGGCTCATGCCAGCGGACTGTCCCGCAGGGACGACAGGAGGTGCGCGGGGTCGGCGTAGATCGCGTCCGCGCCGGACCCCTCCAGGTCGGTGCGCGGGATGCCGCCGCACAGGACGCCCACACAGCGCACCCCGGCGCGGCTGCCCGCCCGCATGTCCCACACGGTGTCCCCGACGAAGACCGCCCGCTCCGCCGGCACCCCGGCCAGGTCCAGGGCGTGCTCGACGGGCTCGGGCGCCGGCTTGCCCGCGTCCACGTCGTCGGCGCCGGCCGTGGCGGTGATGGCGTCGTCCGCGTCGATCGCCCGGCGCAGCGCGCTCAGCTCGGCGCCACCGGCAGAGCTGGCCAGCACCACCGCCCAGCCGTCCCGGTGCAGCCGCCGCAGCAGCGCCCCCGCCCCCGGCAGCGCCGTCAGCCGGTCGAAGTACTGCCCGTACAGCGCCTTGTGGGCGGCGCTGATCCCCGCGTCCTGGTCCCTGTCCCGGTCCTCGCCGAGCAGGTGCGCGACGAGGTCGGTGGAGGCCAGGCCCACCGCCCGGTGGACGGCGTGCATCGGTACGTCGTGGCCCGCCTGCCGGAAGGCCTCCCACCACGTCACGACGTGCACATGGTTGGTGTCGACCAGCGTGCCGTCGACGTCGAACACGACCGCCCGTTCCGCCTTCGCCATATGTGCGATCCCTTCCGCTCCGGCCTGTTCTCCGGCCCGCCGGGTACCACCTCAGCCGCTCGCCACGCCGGACGGCACACGCCGCTCACGGGTCCAGGCCAGCACCTCTTCAAGTGACCACGTCGTCACCACCCGCTCGGGCGGGACACCGCACTCCTCCGCCCGCGCGCACCCGTTGATCTGCCAGTCCAGCTGCCCCGGCGCGTGCGCGTCGGTGTCGACGGAGAACAGCACACCCGCGTCCACGGCCCGGCGCAGCAGCCGTCGCGGCGGGTCGAGCCGCTCCGGCCGGCTGTTGATCTCCAGGGCCGTGCCCGTCTCCACGAGCGCCGCGAACACCTCGTCCGCGTCGAACTCCGACTCGGGCCGCCCCCGCCCGGTCAGCAGCCGCCCCGTGCAGTGCCCGAGCACGTCCGAGTGCGGATCACGAACGGCGGCCACCATCCGCCGGGTCATCGACCGGGCGTCCATGCGCAGCTTGGAGTGCACCGACACCACCACGACGTCGAGCCGCTCCAGCAGCTCCGGCTCCTGGTCGAGCGAGCCGTCCTCGAGGATGTCGCACTCGATGCCGGTCAGCAGCCGGAACGGCGCCCAGGTCCCGTTCAGCTCCGCCACCACGTCCAGTTGCTCCCTCAGCCGCTCGGCCGACAGCCCGCGTGCCACCGTCAGGCGCGGCGAGTGGTCGGTCAGCGCCGCCCACTCGTGCCCCAGCGCCGCCGCGGCCCGGCCCATCTCCTCGATCGGGCTGCCGCCGTCCGACCAGTCGGAGTGCAGATGGCAGTCGCCGCGCAGCAGCGCCCGCAGCCGTTCGCCGCCCCGCGCGGCCGGCGGCTCCTTCGCCTCGCCCTCCAGTTTCCGCAGATAGCCGGGCACCTCACCGGCCAGTGCCTCCCGCACCACCTGCGCGGTCTTCGGACCGACCCCCTTGAGCGACTCCAGCGACCCGGCGTCCGCCCGCCGGCGCACCTCGTCCTCGCCCAGTTCCTTCAGCACCCGGGACGCGGTACGGAAGGCGCGTACGCGGTACGTCGGCGCCAGGGACCGCTCCAGCAGGAAGGCGATCCGGTCCAGTGCCTCGACGGGATCCATCGCCACCTCCACCTCAAGGGTTCCCCAGCGCCCGGCGGGCCGCACGACGGGCGCGCGGTTTGCCCGGTACGCACCCGGGTACTGCGATGCCTCGTCCCGAATCCTCGACGAGGAGGCCTGCCATGTCCGCCCCCACCGCGCCCCGCAGCAAGGTCGCCGTGATCACCGGCTCCGACTCCGGCATCGGCAGGGCCACCGCCGTACGGCTGGCCCGGGCGGGCATGGACGTCGGCATCACCTGGCACAGCGACCACAAGGGAGCGGAGGAGACGGCCGAGGAGGTCCGGGCGCACGGGCAGCGGGCCGAAGTCGCCCGGATGGACCTCACGCGGCTGCCCGAGGCCGCCGACGCCGTCGACGAGCTGTGCGAACGCCTCGGCCGTATCGACGTGCTGGTCAACAACGCCGGCACCGGCACCATGACGCCCTTCCTGGACCTGGAGCTGTCCGACGTGCGCGAGGTCCTCGACGTCGATCTCGTCGGGCCCTTCCTGTGCGGGCAGAAGGCGGCCCGGCACATGATCCGGCAGGGCGACGGGGGGCGGATCGTCAACGTGACGTCCGTCCACGAGCACCAGCCGCGCGTGGGCGCCGCCCCGTACTGCGCCGCCAAGGGCGGTCTCGGCCTGCTCACCCAGGTCATGGCGCTCGAACTCGCGGAGTACCGCATCACCGTCAACGCCGTCGCACCCGGCGAGATCTCCACGCCCATGACCGGGCAGGAGGACACCGACCCGCACACCGAGAGCCGCCCCGGCGTGCCGCTGGGACGGCCCGGCGACGCCCGCGAGGTCGCCGCCGTCATCGCCTTCCTCGCCGGCCCGGACGCCTCCTACGTCACCGGCGCGTCCTGGAGCGTCGACGGCGGCATGCTCCGCATGGGCCCGCAGGCCGGCTCGCACCTGACGAGCGACGACTGGCGCCGCCCCTGAGCGGACCCGCCGGCCCGGCCCCCCGGTGCCTGACTCCGCACTACCGCCGGATGCGCTCTACGCTCGATGCATGACCGAAAGCGCGAGCCCGTACATATCCCACCCGCGGATCATGGTGCTCGGGGTGCAGCCGGGCACACCGCCGTTCCGGATCGTGGCGATCGACGGCCAGGTGGTCGGGGAGGCCAAGGCCGTCACCGACGTCCTGGCGGCCGCCGCCGCGTTCGGCATCACGGTCCACGACCTGGACGATCCGGACGTGGTCCGCTGGGTCGGCGGCGACAAGTTCACCTGGACCGTGCACTAGGGATTGGACCGTGCCCTAGGACTTCCCCGAAGCAGGCTTCTTCCCCGCCCGGCCGCCGCGGGGCCTGCGCGCATGGACCGCGCGGCTCAGCCGGCGCCCCAGCAGCAGGTAACCGACCAGCGCGCCCGCGGTGTTCAGGATGACGTCGTCGATGTCGAAGGCACGGCCGGTGACCAGCGCGCCCTGGGCGAACTCCACCAGCAGCATCACCACGGCTGTCAGCAGCAGCACGCGCAGGATGCCGCGGGTGCGCGGCGCTACGACGGGCACGAGGACGCCGAAGGGGACGCCCAGCAGGATGTTGCCGCCGATCTGGCGGACGGCGTCCCGCAGTTCCGGCTGGTCGAGATAGGCCTTGAGCGAACGGCCCGGATGCAGATTGGTGTGGGTCAGCGCCTCCGACGCGGGCGAGGGCTGGAGGGTCAGCCGGGCCAGCACCACGGCGAAGGCCACCATGAAAGCGAAGGCGCACAGTGTCGCCAGCAGCCGGACGGGCAGCGGCAGCGGGCGTCGCTCGCGGCCGGGGCCGGCCGTACGGAGACGTGAGGCTGTACCGGCCATTCTGTCCTCCAGTCTTCAACACCCCGAGTGGTAAAGGCGGTTACCCACGGCCGCGCCGACGATGCCACCACAGGCCGTTCCCGGCCACGGTTTCCCGCGCCCCGCCGGGTCCCTCAGCCCCCGTACGAGACGCGCACCTCCTTGAAGCCCAGGGATCGCAGCAGGCCTTCGAGCATGCCGGTGGTGTTGCTCTCGGCGCGGGCCGTCAGCTCGCTCTCCTTCGCCGCGTCGCCGATGTGCCGTACCGCGAGTTTCTGCACGGCCTGTTCGCCGTTGGGGTTGTCCGAGAAGAGGTCGCCGAGGCGGTCGAAGAGACCCCGCTGCTTGGAGACGGCGTAGGAACGGTCGGGGTCGAGGGCCGGCCTGCCCAGTTGGGCGTGGGGCAGCCGGAGCGTGGCGGACGTGCGGTCGCCGTTGACCTGCACGTCGTCGTCGCCGACCTTGCCCAGGTCGACGTAGGCGTCGACGGTGCCCGCACCCACGTACAGGGTGCGGGTGCCGCGGATCGCGTCGGGGAGGAACTTGGCGTCCTTCTCCAGGTCCACGACGACCTGGAAGTTGCCGGAGGCGGCGTCGTAACGGCTGAGGTCCTGGATGGACTTCAGCAGCGCGGGGCCGGACCGGTCCTGGGTCTCGGTGCCGAACAGGTCCTTCAGGCCCGGGATCACGCTCAGCCGGAGCCCGGCGAAGAACACGACGAGCACCAGCACGAGCGCGCCCACCACCTTGGCCCAGCCGGGCACGCGCCTGGGGAGACGCTTGACGGGAGTCGTCATGCGACGGCCCTCCTTCCTACTGTCCGGATGCCCGCCACGAGCCGTGCCAGACCGGCCGGTTGAGGATGGAGGACGCCAGCGGAAGCACTGAAGGGCGCACTCGGGCATCACACCGGGCCGGACGCCGCCTCCGGCTGCTCCAGGGCCGCGTCCAGCGTCGGCTGCGGGGGCAGCACCCGGGCCAGGCCGGTGATCCGCAGGACGCGCAGCGTCAACGGGTGGGCGCAGACGAGGAGCAGTTGCCCGTCCCGGTCGAGCACCCGGCTCCTGGCCCGGTACAGCAGCCGCAGGCCCGAGCAGTCGAAGAACTCGATCCGGCTGAGGTCGATCACGACCCGGGCGGCGCGGCGGTTCGTCTCCCGGTCCAGGTGCGGGGCGATCTGCGTGGCCGCGGCGATGTCGATCTCGCCACGGAACTCCAGCACCGTGTGCCCTCGTTCCTGGCGGACGCGCAGATGCCGGGTGAGCGGTGCAGGTTCCTGCCGCACGACGAGATCGCCTCCAGCCTGCTCCGTGCGTGGGGAGGGGCGGCGGTCCTCAGAACCGTTCCCCGCCCTGCAAGTTACCCTCCAACGAGTGAATTTGAGCATGTTCGATTGACATATGTCTCTGAATTGCGCCCGAGTTGGCCGAGGTTCGCGCCGGGGCGTGCGCGGGCGTGAGTGCGGGCGTGATCCCGGGGTGTATCCCGGGTTACGACAGGGCGTGCCAGGCCTTGGTCAGGGCCTGGCGGAACTGCTCGGTCTGGTGCGCCGTGAGGTCGCGCACCATTCGCTCCTCCAGCTCCCGGACGGGCCCGGCGTGCCGTGCGAGCAGCTCCCGGCCGGCGTCGGTGAGCAGGATCAGCAGCTCGCGGCGGTTGCGGGGGTTGCGCTCCCGGCGCACCAGCCCGCGGCCCTCCAGGGAGCGGACGAGGTCGGCGATGGACTGCGCGGTGACGAAGGAGTCGCGCGCCAGCTGGGCCGCCGACAGTCCGTCGTGCCGTTCCAGGACGGTCAGCGCGGTGTACTGGAGAGCGGTGATCCCGGAGGGTCTGACCAGCTCGTCCAGATGGGAGCGCACGACGAGCTCCACCTGCTTGACCATGTAGAGCAGGGAAGGGGGCGCCTTGGTCATCTGTGCGTCCAGCATGGATGCAGGCTAGAGCATTGACAGGAAACCTGTCTGTAAAGAGACTGCGAACCAACAGGAATCCTGTTTGTTGAAATCTTGGCGACGACGCTGAGGAGTGGCGATGACCACGTTCGAGAGGGAACCCGGACAGCTGTTCATCGGGGGGCAGTGGCGCGAGGCCGCCGACGGGGCGCGTACCGAGGTGGTCGACCCGTCCCGGGGCACGGTCGTCACCACCGTCGCGGAGGCGGGCCCGGCCGACGTCGACGCGGCCGTACGGGCCGCTCGCGAGGCCTACGACGACGGCGCCTGGTCCGGTCTGAGCGGCCGCGAGCGGGGCCGGGTGCTGCACCGCGTCGCCCAGCTGATCCGCGAGAACGCCGACGAGATCGCCGCACTGGAGAGCCTCGACGTCGGCAAGCCGATCACGCTGTGCGGCGCGGTCGACGTGACGAACGCGGCCAACGACTACGAGTACTTCGCGAACCTCGCGCAGAGCCAGGACGGCGCCCTGCGCGACACCCCCATGAACGCCCTCGCCTACACCAAGCGCGAGCCGCTCGGCGTGGTCGCCGCGATCACTCCGTTCAACTTCCCGCTGATCCTCGCCGGCAGCAAGCTCGGCCCCGCGCTGGCGGCCGGCAACACCGTCGTCCACAAGCCCGCCGACGAGACCCCGCTGAGCGCCCTGTACATGGCCCGGCTGTTCCAGGAGGCGGGTGTACCGGACGGCGTGGTGAACGTCGTGACCGGCAGCGGACCGGTGGCCGGCGAGGCGCTGCTGCGCCACCGCGGTGTCGACAAGGTCGCCTTCACCGGCTCCACCGCGATCGGCCGGCATGTGGCGAGCGTCGCCGGCGAGGCCCTCAAGCCCGTCACCATGGAGCTCGGCGGGAACGCGGCCCACATCGTCTTCGAGGACGCCGACCTGGAGAAGGCGGTGGGCGCGGTCATCAAGGGCTTCGTCTTCAACACCGGCCAGTTCTGCATGGGCGGACCGCGCCTGCTGGTGGCCCGCTCGGTCTACCCCGCTCTGCTCGGCATCCTCGCCGAGGCCGTACCCGGTGTGCCGGTCGGCGACCCGCGCGACCCGGCCACGGTCATCGGCCCGATGGCGGCCGAGAAGCACCTGAAGAAGGTCGAGGAGTACGTCGCCCTGGCCCGCAAGGAGGGCGCCCGGGTCGTCTGCGGCGGCGAGCGGCTCGACCTGGACGGCGGCTACTACTACAAGCCGACCGTCATCGCCGACCTGTCGAACGACTCCCGGGTGATCCAGGAGGAGATCTTCGGCCCGGTCCTCACCGTGCAGCCCTTCGACGACGAGGACGAGGCCGTCGCCCTCGCCAACTCCACCCCCTACGGCCTGGCCTCGGGCATCCAGACCACCCACCTCGCCCGGGCGCACCGGGTCGCCGACCGGCTCCAGGCCGGCATCGTCTGGGTCAACGACTGGGCGATGCTCGACCCGGCGGTGCCCTTCGGCGGCGTGAAGGACTCCGGCTACGGCCGCGAGTACGGGCCCGAGGCCCTCGCCGGTTACACCAAGGTCAAGTCCGTCGTCGTCTCGCTCGACTGAGACACCGTCAAGGAGCTCTTGCGATGCCCACCACCACCCGTGCCGCGGTCGTCGAGTCCGGCGGAGCGCCCTTCACTCTCTCCGACGTCGTCCTCGACGAACCCGGCCCGCACGAGGCGCTGGTCCGTATGGTCGCCACCGGCCTGTGCCACACCGACCTCGGTGTGGCGAGCGGCGGACTGCCCTTCCCGCTGCCCGGGGTCCTCGGCCACGAGGGCGCGGGCGTCGTCGAGGCCGTCGGCTCCGCCGTCACCGGCGTCACGCCCGGCGACCACGTCCTGCTCTCCTTCACCTCCTGCGGCGACTGCCGCAACTGCCGCGGCGGGCACCCCGCGTACTGCGCGACCTGGCTGCCGCTGAACCTGCTCGGCGGCAGCCGGGCCGACGGCACGAGCACCATCAGCCGTGGGGGAGAGGCCCTGGGCGGCCACTTCTTCGGCCAGTCCTCCTTCGCCGAGCGGGCGCTCGCCGACGAGCGCAGTCTCGTCAAGGTCGACCCGGACGTGCCGCTGGAGTCCATCGCCCCGCTGGGCTGCGGCGTGCAGACCGGTGTGGGTGCCGTCTGGAACGTCCTGAAGCCGGACACCGGCAGCACGGTCGTCGTCCTGGGCGCCGGAGCGGTCGGCCTGTCGGCCGTGATGGCGGCGGCCCTCACCCCGGCCACGCGGATCGTCGCCGTCGACCGGATCGCCGAACGCCTCTCGCTGGCCAGGGAACTGGGCGCCACGCACACCGTCGACACGAGCGGGACGGACCTCGTTCCGGCCCTCGCCGAGATCACCGGCGGCCAGGGCGCGGACGGTGTCGTGGAGACCACGGGCAACGTCGGCGTCCTGCGCCAGGGCGTCGACGCGCTCGCCGCCCGCGGCACCCTGGTCGTGGTCGGCGCCCCGCCCTTCGGCACCGAGGTCGCCCTGGACGTCAACGGCCTGCTCGGCGGCAAGCGGATCGTCGGCCTCACCCTCGGCGACAGCGAGACCCAGGCGATGATCCCCGCCCTGGTCCGCCTGGTGAAGGACGGCCGGCTCCCGCTGCACCGCCTGATCGGCACGTATCCCTTCGAGGACATCGACCGGGCCGTTCAGGACATGAGGTCGGGCAAGACGATCAAGCCGGTCCTGACGTTCTGACACGACCGACCGAGGGCCCGTCGGTCGGCTGACGGCTCGGGCCGCCGAGACCCCGTCAGGCCACCGGTCGTAACCTGCGGCCCGGTGGCCTGACGCAGCGCCGCCGCCAGCCGGTCGCGCCTTGTGATCGGTGGGGCCGGGTGACCGGCGCCACCCACCTCCGAGCCGACCGTCCGGCCACCACCATCCGGCACACCGTCCGTCGCACGCCTCTGCGGGCCCGGCGGTCCCGCGCCGCCGAGCCCGTGTCACATCGCTGGTGCCCTTCGGCGTTCGCCACCGGCCGAGGGGCCAGGCGCGGCCAGTCGTGAGCAGCTGGCCGGCTGGGGCGCGTCGTCCGGTGCGCGGGTTGTTGCACGGCTCTGCCGCCTCGGCGGTCCGGCGCTGCCGGGGCCGTGGCGCCTCGCCACTGGACCCGGGGTTCGCCGGTGGCGGGGAGGTCGCGGCACGGCCTGCCGGTGAGCAGCTGGCCGGCCGCGGAGCGTCGACTGGTGCGCGGGTTGTTGCACGGCTCTGCCGCCTCGGCGGTCCGGCGCTGCCGGGGCCGTGGCGCCGCGCCACTGGACCCGGGGTTCGCCGGTGGCGGGGAGGTCGCGGCACGGCCTGCCGGTGAGCAGCTGGCCGGCCGCGGAGCGTCGACTGGTGCGCGGGTTGTTGCACGGCTCTGCCGCCTCGGCGGTCCGGCGCTGCCGAGGCCGTGGCATCTCACCAGTCATCCGGCGCTCGCCACCAGCCGGGAGACCAGGCCTACGGCCGACCGTGAGCGCCCGTAGGCAGGTGACCTGCTGGAAGGGCTCGCCCGGCGCTCGCCGCCGGCTGGCGGGTCCGAGGCGGCCGACCGTGAGCGGCCGTACGACAGACGGGGCCGACCGGAAGGGGCCGTCCGGCGCTGCCGGGTCCGTGCAGCCTCGCCACAAGATCCGGCGCCGACACCGGCCGGGAGACCCGGCACGGTCGGCCGTGAGCGGCCGGACGGCAGGCGGGCCGACCGGAAGGGCCCGCCCGGCCGTTCCGGTCAGTCGTTCACCAGCACCAGCTTCCCCGTCGTCCGGCCCGTGTCGCCCGAGGCGTGGGCCTCTGCTGCGGCGGCCAGCGGGAAGGTTCCGGCGATCGTGGCGCGGAGCCTGCCCGTCCCGGCGAGTTCCGCGATCGTCTCCATGCCGGTTCGGTCGGCGTCGACCAGCATCCGGACCGCTCGCACACCGAGCCGCTCGGCCTCCCGGTAGAAGTCGTCCGAGCCCACCGGCAGGATCGACACCACGACCCCACCCGGGCGCAGCACGCGCAGCGAGCGCAGGGCGTTGTCGCCGCCGATCGTGTCCAGGACGACGTCGACGTCCTTCACGGCCTCGGTGAAGTCCGTCTCCCGGTAGTCCACCGCCTCGTCCACGCCGATCTCCCGCAGGAACTCGTGCTTGCCCGCGCTCGCGGTGCCGATCACATGGGCGCCGCGCGTCTTGGCGATCTGCACCGCCACGTGCCCGACCCCGCCCGCCGCGGCGTGGATCAGCACCCGCTGCCCGGGCTTCAGGTCGGCGTGCTCGACCAGCGCCTGCCAGGCGGTCAGCGACACCAGCGGGAGCGCGCCCGCCTGGACGTGGTCGATCCCGGCCGGCTTGCGCGCGAGGGCGCGGACCGGAGCGATCACGTACTCGGCGTGCGAGCCGTGCCCGAACGGATACGGCAGCATGCCGAAGACCTCGTCACCGGGCGCGAACGCCGCGACGCCGATACCGACCGCCTCCACCACCCCGGAGACGTCCCAGCCGAGGACGAAGGGCGGCTCGCCCAGGAAACCGCCCGTGGCGCGGTGCTTCCAGTCGGTCGGGTTGACCCCGGCGGCCCGCACCCGGACCAGCACCTCGTTCGGCCGGGGTTCCGGGCGCTCGACTTCCACTTCCTTCAGGGCCTCGGGGCCGCCGAGGACGTCCTGGCTGATGGCTCGCATCGTGTTCTGAGTGCTCATGGTCATCCAGCGTGCCCGCCCGCGCCCGGCCCGCCAATGGCAGGATTGCCAACCTTCGATAGGATCGTGCCATGCGGCGTGAGCGAGTGGTGGTCCTGGCCCTGGACGGCGTGTACCCGTTCGAACTGGGCATCCCCAGCCGGATCCTGGGCGCGGCCGACGGTCGGTACGAGGTTCTGACCTGCTCGGTCGACGGCGGACCCGTGCGCACCGAGGCGGACTTCGGCATCACCGTGGAACACGGCCCCGAAGTCCTCGCCACGGCCGACACCGTGGTGATCGCCCCCGTCGCGCCGGCCCATCTGAGCGACGACGTGCCCGACAAGGTCCTGGCCGCGCTCGCGCTCATCCGCCCCGGGACGCGCATCGTCTCCATCTGCACCGGCGCCTTCGTCCTGGCCGCCGCCGGACTGCTCGACGGGCGCAGGGCGACCACCCACTGGCGGGTCGCCGACCGCTTCCGGCGCATGTTCCCGCACGTCGACCTCGACCCGGACGTGCTGTTCGTCGACGACCATCCGATCCTCACCTCCGCCGGAGCCGCCTCCGGCGTGGACATCTGCCTGCACTTGGTCCGCAAGGACCACGGCAGTCGGCTGGCCAACACCGTCGCCCGCCGCTGCGTGGTCCCGCCGTTCCGGGACGGCGGCCAGGCCCAGTACATCGAACAGCCCGTCCCCGAACAGGGCGCCGCGAGCACCGCGGCCACCCGCTCCTGGGCCCTGGAGCGCCTCGGTGAACCGCTCACCCTTGCCGACCTCGCCGGCCACGCCCGGATGAGCCTGCGCACCTTCGCCCGCCGCTTCCACGACGAGGTGGGACTCAGCCCCGGCCGCTGGCTGATCCAGCAGCGGGTGGCCCGGGCCCGGCATCTGCTGGAGTCCAGCGACCTCACCGTGGACCAGATCGCGGGCCGGGTCGGCTTCGCGACCGGCGCCTCCCTGCGCCAGCACCTGAACGCGGCGATCGGGGTGACCCCGCAGGCGTACCGCCGCACGTTCCAGACCACCCGCTGACCCGGGCAGGTCCCGGTGCCCGCCCAACTGGACATATCAGCAGAGCCATTTGTCGACCTGTTGCTTTCTGTCGGAGCGTGACAGAACCCTCACGTCCGGCGGGGGATGAGTTTGATCCTCTCGGCTTCAAACCCGATAAGGTTCCCATCGGCGCTGCGAGTTGAGGCGATCGCGTCCGGCCGACTCGCGGTGCGTACTCATGAGTGCGGTCCACCCCCCCCTGTTCGTTCGTGTTGCTTCGAAGGATGCAGATGGAACTCGCCACTCCGCCACCGGCGGCGCGGGCCCCTGTCGCCTGGTACAGCTGGTGGTTGATGCCACTGGGCTTGGGAGGCGGGACGGTTGCCGCCACGTTCATGAGCTCGGAGCGACTAACCACGGCCGTCGCCGGTGTCGCGGCGACGGCGGCCGGTGCCGTGTGCGTACGCCTGCTGCTGCGCACCCGGGCCCAACTGAGCCGCGCGGAGGGTTCCTTCCGCGCCACACAGGCCGAACACAACCAGCAGTGGCAGCAGCACGTGGCGGGCCTGGAACGGAAGTTCTCCGCCGAGCGCGTCACCCTGGAGTCCCAGCTCACCGAGCAGAACGCGGCCTACGAACGGCGCCTCGCCGAGCAGAGCGCCACGTACGAGTCGCAACTCGCCGACCAGTCCCGGGCGTACGAGGAACGGCTGACCGAGCAGGCCAGGTCCTACGAGGCCCAGCTCGCCGACCAGGCCGAGGTCTGGCAGGAGCAGTTGTCCCACCAGCTCGCCGCGGTCGCCCGGCTCGCCGACGAGCAACTGCCCGACGCCATGGCCAGGCTGCGTTCCGGCGAGGCCATCGACGACGTCCTGCCGACCGTCAACCAGTGCGCGAAGGTCAGCGCCGACCTCCAGGCCGAACTGCGCAAGCTGCTGCGCACGGCCCTGATCGGCCTCGAGGCGGAGTTCGACCGCTCGACCACCGCCGAGCAGGCCGTGATCAGCATCGGCAACCGCATCCACGTCCTGACCAGCAAGCTCCGCGGCCGACTCCACGAGATGCAGGGCGAGCACGGCAGGCTCCCGGCCGTCGCCCGCGGTCTGATGGAGCTCGACCAGGCACTCGGCCCCGCCGACTCGCTCGCCGCGAGCATCGGTGTACTCGGCGGCTCGGACCGTCCGGGACGCCAGTGGCAGGAACCGCAGCGGCTGCTGAGCGTGGTGCGTGGCGGCATCGGCCGGATCAAGGACTTCCACCGCGTCCAGGTGCGCCACCTGCCCGAACTCGGCGTCGACGGCGGCCTCGTGGACCACCTCACGCTGATCTTCGCCCACCTCCTCGACAACGCGGCCCGCTACTCGCCGCCCACCGAGCCGGTGCTCATCTCCGGCAAGGAGGTCCCCAACGGCGTCGGCATCGAGATCCAGGACTCCGGCAAGGGCCTGAGCGAGGAGAAGAAGCGCGAGGCCGAGCACGCCCTGGCCGGCACCGCGCCCGGCGCGGGCCTCGGCGGCATCACCGAGGACGCGAGCATCGGTCTGCGCGTCGTCGGCGCCCTGGCCCGCCGCTACGGCATCCGTGTCACCTTCGCGGACTCGCCGTGGCTCGGCACCTCCGTGGTGGTCGTGGTTCCCCAC
Source organism: Streptomyces sp. DG1A-41 (assembly GCF_037055355.1). Classification (GTDB taxonomy): domain Bacteria; phylum Actinomycetota; class Actinomycetes; order Streptomycetales; family Streptomycetaceae; genus Streptomyces. The sequence continues at coordinate 8,568,284 of NZ_CP146350.1, forward strand.
AAGTACTTCAGCCCGATGCCCGCGGCCGCGACCGCCCAGGCCGCGCCCGCCCCGGAGGCCCGCCCCGCCGCGGCCGCCCCGGCCCGCGAGACGGCACCGGCGGCGCAGACGCAAAGCGTGGAGACCACCCCCGGCGGACTGCCCCGGCGCCGCAACAAGCGGAACGAGACGGACGGGCCCCGGCAGGCCGAGGGGACCGACCGGAGCACCGTCTCCGCCGTCCCGCCGGACGCCTCCTTCTCCGGCCTCGCGGCCTTCGCCACCGCCGGACGCGACGCCGAAGAGGCATCCCGCGCGGCCGACGACCGCGACACCACCGCCGGACGCGAGTCCACCGAGCACCGCACCGAAGAGAGCGACTAGTCCTCATGACGCAGCAAGGAACAGATGTGAGCTGGGCGCTCCGCGATCTCGTCGAAAGCATCCAGGAGATCAGTTTCGCCCTGGTGGCCTCCAGCGACGGCAAGGCCATCACCTCCTACGGCGCCGAAGACCCCGACGACGTCGACCGCTTCGCCGCCGTGGTGGCCGGCCTCCAGGCGCTGGCCCAGCCGGTCGCCGAGCAGTTCCCCAAGTACGCCGGGCAACTGCGCCTCGCGATGATCGAGGTCGACGGCGGGCACCTCTTCGTCGTCCGCGCCGGTGTGGAGACGTACCTCGGTGTCCTCGCCAGGGAGGGCCTCGACCAGGGCCTGCTCGGGCACCAGATGAGGGACCTGGCACGCAGGATGGGTGAGCTCCTCGGCACCACTCCGCGCCTGGAGGAGCACTCTGGATGAGTGCTCCCCGCAGGCCGTCCGACCCGTCCGGTCTCGAGCGCTACTACGTCCTCACCGGAGGGCGCAGCGGACCGGGCGGTTCGGCGTCGAGCCTCGACGTGGCGACTCTCGTCGTCGCCCGCGCCGCCCCGTTACCGGGCATGCAGCACGAGCACGAGGAGATCCTCCGCCGCTGCCGCGATCCGCTGTCGGTCGCCGAACTCGGCGCCCACCTCGGACTGCCCTTCAACATTCTCGCCGTGCTGCTGTCGGACCTGCTGGACGCAGGTCGCGTCGAAGCCCGTGACCCCATCCCGGCACACGACGCCGGCCGCGGGCCCGACCTCGCGCTCCTTGAGGAGGTACTCAGTGGACTTGAAAGGCTTTGACCAACCCGGAGGGCGGGCGGCCGGGGACACCCGCTCGGTGAAGGTGATGATCGCCGGCGGGTTCGGTACCGGGAAGACCACCATGGTCCGGTCGGTCAGCGACATCAAGCCGCTCACCACCGAGGAGACCCTCACCCAGGCCAGCGTCGACGTCGACGATCTCATCGGCGTCGCCGACAAGACGCAGACCACCGTCAGCCTGGACTTCGGCAAGATCGGCATCAACGAGAGCCTGGTGCTCTACCTCTTCGGCACGCCGGGCCAGGAACGGTTCTGGTTCCTGTGGAACGGGCTGTTCAAGGGGGCGCTCGGCGCGATCGTCCTGGTGGACACGCGCCGCCTGGAATCCAGTTTCCGGGCGATCGAGGAGATGGAGCGGCAGGACGTCCCGTTCGTCGTCGCGCTGAACGTCTTCCCCGACTCCCGGAACTACCCGGTCGAGGAGATCCGGGACGCCCTGGACATCCCCGAGCACACCCCGGTCGTGGCCTTCGACGCCCGCGACCGGGCCTCCAGCCGTGACGTCCTCGTCGCCCTCATCCACCACCTGAAGGAACGCTCGGCCGTGGCCCTGGAGCCCCGATGAACGATCAGACCGACAACGGCCTCCAGGTTGTGCGAGGCTGCCCCGTCGCCCACCACGGGGCCGAACTCACCCGGCTGTACGGGCCGGAGGCCGCGACCGACCCCACGGGCATCTACGAGCGGCTGCGCAAGGAACACGGCTCCGTCGCGCCGGTGCTGCTCGAAGGCGACGTACCGGCCTGGCTCGTCCTCGGCTACCGCGACAACCGGCGGGTGCTCGACAACCCCCGCCAGTACAGCCGGGACGCCCGGATCTGGCGGGACTGGCGCGAGGGCCGGATCGAGGAGACCTCGCCGATCATGCCGATGGTCGGCTGGCGCCCCGACTGTGTGTCCCAGGACGGCGAACCGCACCGCAGGCTGCGCGGCGCCGTCACTGACGGGCTGCAGGCGGCGGCCGTCCGGGGCATCCGGCGGCACGTCACGCACTTCGCGAACAAGCAGATCGACGCGTTCGCCGACGCCGGGCGCGCCGACCTCGTGGCCGACTACGCCGAGCAACTGCCGATGCTCGTGCTCACCAGGATGCTGGGCCTTCCCGCGGCGGACGGGCTACGCCTGATCGAGTCGTGCGCCCAGGTCTTCAAGGGCGGTGAGGGCGCCCTCGAGCACAACGACCGGATCATGCAGATCCTCGCGGAACTCGCCGAGCGCAAGCGGGCCGAGCCGGGCTCCGACTTCGCCACGGCCCTGCTGGAGCACCCCGCCGGCCTCGACCACGACGAGGTCGTCAGCCATCTGCGCCTGGTGCTGATCGCCGCGCACACCACCACCAGCAACCTGCTGGCCCGAGTCCTGCAACGGGTCCTCACCGACGCCGCCCGGCTGTCCGGTCTGGTCAGTGGGGAGCTGGACATCTCCTCAGTGGTGGAAGAGGTCATGTGGGACACCCCGCCGCTGTCCGTGCTGCCGGGCCGGTTCGCAACCGCCGACCTGGAGCTCGGAGGCCATCACGTCCAGGAGGGAGAACTGCTCGTCCTGGGCCTGGCCGCCGGCAACCTCGACCCGGAGGTACGGCCCGACTCGGCCGTCGCCGTGCAGGGCAACCAGTCGCACCTGGCGTTCAGCGCCGGACCGCACGAGTGCCCGGGGCAGAACATCGGCCAGTCCATCATCGAGATCGGCGTGGACGTCCTGCTGCACCGGCTGCCGGACCTGCGCCTGGCTGTGCCGCCGGAAGAACTCAGCTCGACCGCCTCCACCTGGGAGTCCCGGCTGGACAGCCTGCCGGTCGAGTTCGCCGTCTAGGCCACGCAGGCAGACCGTTGCCCGGCCGGCTTCCGGCCGGGCAACGCCGTGCGTGGGTGCAGGAGGTGGCTCACACGCGCGGACCACCGGCCGCTACGCCGCCACCGAGGACTTCATCGTCCTTTGCCGTGTCCGCGGTGGGGCCGGGCACAGGCTGGGCCGTTACCGCCACGGGTGCGAGCAGCGGCCCGAGCCTTCAGGATCGAGGCGTCAGCCGTCGAGCCAGTCGCCTGCGACGCCCGTGGGACGGTATCCCGTGGCGTTCCAGAGGAAATGCGGGTGGGCACAGCCGAACATGTAGGCGAGCAGTGCGGTGTCTTCCCTCCCGGTCTGAGGGTCGTGCAGGGTGTGGAACCTCTCGGATCCGACTACGCCGGCGTCTTGTTGGACGCGACGGGCGCGGTCTGGCGATGGTGCGGCGCTGGATGCCTCCACGGCGGCGATGTAGGTGCGGCGCAAGATCTCCCATGTGCTGTCCGTGTTGCCGTACCAGGGGCCGTGCAGTGCTTCGAAGGCATGGAGCTCGGCGTCGAACAGAGGCCATGTCCGGGGGGACTGGGCTCGGCAGCGTGCGGACAGCTCGGCGGTCCGGGTGCTCAGTGCCGGTGTGGTGGGCCGCGGAGCGATGGTGAGGGTGGTGCCGTGGGTGAGGATGCCGGTGCATGGGTTGGGCTGCAGGTCGCACAGCGGGCACTCCTCGGCCGGGGGGAGGCCCTGGGTGATGCCGTCGAACCAGAGGGCGTGGCGGCCCGTGAGCCCCATCCAGACGATGGTGGTGGTCATCAGCCAGGTGTTCCACATCGGGCTGTGGGCCTCGGGCATGCAGCCGTACTTGACGAGGGCTATCGCGCAGGCAGCGTAGAGCGCCTTGGTGTGGGTGGGCATTTCGGCGAGCCAGAAGTTGCTGATCTCGCCGGTGAGGGCGTCGGCTCGTACATCGGCCATGTCGTCGATGACGCGGCACAGCAGCAGGGAGGCGAGGTTTTCTTCCTGCCAGAGTTCGGTGTCGGGGGCGACGTGCCAGAACAGGCAGTCCAGCATCTGCAGGGCTGAGTAGGTGCTCTGGTTGAGCGGGTTGGTCTGGGGGAGCATGACGCTGCCCGCGTCGTGCTGTTGGAGCCAGTACTCGTCGACGGATCGCTTGTGGGCTGCGAAGAGTCCGGAGACCAGGGCCCGTGCGCTGTTGGTGCTGAAATTCTCGGCCAGGCGGCCTTCGACGTGTCGGGTGAGGCGCGTTGTGTCGATGGTGTCGATCACGCGCTTGTATTCGTGGAAGACGAGAATGTCGTTTTCGAAGCGGTGGCGGTGGCCGAGGTCTCGTTCGAGGTCGTTCATCTGCCGGGTCCAGGACCATCCACCGGTCAGGACACTGTCGAGTTCCCGGCGGTATGGCCAGGTCTTGACGGCGAGGGGACGACCGGCGCTCTGCCGCCAACGGTAGTCGTCCAGCGTGCGTGCGGGGGGCGTGGGCAGCCGACGGCACAGAGGGCAGGCGCAGACGGTTGTCTGCTCTTCCTCGCGCGGCGGGGTGAGTGCCCGGCTCCTCCAGGCCCCTTCCAGCATCGTGCAGGTCAGTCTGCAGACCTCAACGTCGGTGCTGACTTGGGGGAAGGCTGCTTCGATCAGGCGCAGGCTGGTGTCGAGGTGCCTCAACCTGGCGTAGCCCTCCTCGTCGGGCGGGAGGAACGCGGGCCGCGCCAGATGGAGGGCTCCCTCCACACGCAGCGTGGTGCTGGAGTGGGGGGAGCCGAATGCGTTCAGCCGCTGCTGAGCGGCGTTCTGGGACCTTCGGTACGGCTCCGTGCTCCCATTGATGTGTTTCACCAAGAGGCGGGCCAGGGTGTCCCCCGCCTCCGTGGGCTGGAGCTGGGCGCTTGGCTGCGCCGGGAGCGAGCTGCCGGCGGACGCCTTCGGAACAGCACCTGCGACTCGAGATTTCACACCGGTCTCCCAATAAGCTGTGGTCCTGGCAACGGAATCGATCGACCGTGGTCGTTGACCGGCCGTGTCCGGGAAACTTCTGTACTTTCCGCGACGGTCTCGCCGGACAGCCGGACTCACGCGACCGGCTTTGGCTCCTGTTACGAACGACCGCGAGGGGCACGACTGCTGCGTTGACGGCACTCCTGCTGCAAGGCGAGCACCCGCATCGCCGCCTCAGCTGTGTTGATCAGGAAGCACTCGCGGCCCGTCAGGCGTAGCGCGACCACCGGATCCGAGACGTGCTACTTCGCCCGAGGCGTGTGGGTAGCTGACAGGGGTGTCGAAGGGGAGGTCGAACCGGACGTCCTGAGGCATGCGCTTCCTTTCGGGAGACGGACCGCAGAGTCCCCCACTCCTGCGAACGGACGGTGCCGTGACCGTCCGCGCACTCGAACTGGGCTTCGCAGTCCGAAAGTTGAACCGAGAAGCGGTACGAGGCTGCCCACGGCGTGAATAAGCCATTCCGTGACCGTGCCGTGATCTCCGTTACTGCTCAAAGCACATGAGCTGCGTATACTCCCTCGTCCCTCACCCGGTAGCGGCTTGTCCGCCGAGCCTTCGACGCTTCGGAACGCCACACTGGTCGGAGTCCGTTCCAACGACTCTCCAGGAGGCGCACCGACGATGACGTCCGCACCCGTACGCACTGCTGAGCAGCGCACGAAGGACACCCTGCACCGTCTGGAACACGACGTGGACGCCTGGGTCGCCACGGCCGACGGCACGTCGGGGACTCCGTACCTCGTCCCGCTGTCCTTCCTCTGGAACGGCTCGTATCTCCTGTTCGCCACGCCCGCGTCGAGCCCCACCGGACGGAACCTCGCCGCGACCGGCCGGACCCGCGTCGGCATCGGGCCGACCCGTGACGTCGTGCTCGTCGAGGGCACCGTCGAGACCGTCCAGCCCGGCGAGCTGACCGAGCAGGACGCCGAACTCTTCGCCGCCAAAACCGGGTTCGACCCCCGCCTGCTGGCCACGCCGTACCTCTACTTCCGCGTCGTGCCTCGGCGGGTGCAGGCCTGGCGGGAGGCCGACGAGCTGGACGGCCGCGAACTCATGCGCGACGGACGGTGGCTGACGGCCGACTGAATCGGCCGGACGGGGATATCCGCAAGGTACGGGGCCGCGGGGCACGAACGTCCGGCGGCCGGGATCCTGCGGAGGAGACATGGCACTGGTGAAAGCGGGGGTCCTCGTGCTCGACTGTGCCGAGCCCGAGAAGCTCGCCGTGTTCTACAAGGAACTGCTGGAGGGGGAGGAGTCGGACGCGACGGCCAACCGGGTGGAGATCAAGAGCGCCGACGGCTTCCGGATCGCCCTGCGCCGGGACGTCAACGCGACCCCGCCCAGCTGGCCGCGCCCCGAGAACTCCCTCCAGGCGCACCTGGAGTTCGTGGTGGACGACCTCGACGCGGTGGAACGCCGGGTCATCAGCCTCGGCGGCCGTCCGCTGGAGGCCAAGGAGGCCTCGGGCCCCCTGGAGGAGCGCGGCTACGCCGACCCGGCAGGCCACTCCTTCACCCTGCGCCGCACCGCGCCGACCGCACCCAAGCAGGGCTGAACCCGACCGGTTCCTCGGGCGAAGACGGTACCGGCCGGCGGCGCCACCGCGCGGACTCGGGGACCGGCACGTCGCGCAGGCGGCAGACGACCGGGATCGGACGGCTGAGTACACAAGCCGGCCCCGCCCGGCACGGGGCCGGGCGGGGCCGCGTCGTAGGTGCCGGCCGCGTCAGTCCCGGCCGCCCTTCTCGCCGGCCGGCCACGTGCCGGTCGAACGCTCGATCGCCTTGGCGCCCGCGCGGTCCACGGCGCTGCGCACCACGGCGAAGATGGCGCCCTGGATCGCGGCGGCCAGCAGGACCTCGCCCCAGCCGCGGTCCTTGTCCAGCGCGTCGGGCGCGTCCTCCTCGTGCCGGATCGCCATCCACGTCTTGCGGAAGGCGAGCCCGGCCAGCCAGCCGCCCGACCAGCCGAGCACGAACCCGAGCGGCTGGTAGGCGCGGGACATCTTCTTCTTCTTGGCCACGGGGATCTCCTTGAGAGCTGAGGGTGGGTGGAAGTGGTCAGGGTGTGTGCGCGGCCGGGATCCGCTCCTCGGCGCGGACCGGCCCGGGCGGGGTGCCGTCGCCGAACGGCCGGCCGCCCAGCTCCTCACGGTGGTGCGGGGTGAGCCAGCCGGACAGGTCCGGGCCCAGGGGCACGATGCGGGTCGGGTTGATGCCGGTGTGCACCTGGTAGTAGTGCCGCTTGATGTGGTCGAAGTCGACCGTGTCGCCGAACCCGGGCGTCTGGTACAGGTCACGGACGTAGCCCCAGAGCACCCGGTTCTCCGTCAGCTTCCAGTGGTTGCACTTGAAGTGGCCGTGGTAGACCGCGTCGAAGCGGACCAGCGTGGTGAACAGCCGGATGTCCGCCTCGGTGATGGTGTCCCCGACGAGGTACCGTTGCCGTTCCAGCCGCCCGGCGAGCAGCTCCAGCCGCCGGAACACGCCCGCGCAGGCGGTCGCGTACTCCTTCTGCTCGGTGGCGAAACCGGCCCGGTACACGCCGTTGTTGACGTCCTCGTAGACGTCCGCCATCACCTCGTCGATCTCGTCGCGCAGCTTCTGCGGATACAGATCGGGCGCGCCCTCCCGGTGCAGGGCCGTCCATTCGGTCGCGAGGTCGAGCGTCAGCTGCTGGTAGTCGTTGGTGACCAGCTTCCCGCTGGGCACGTCCACGACGGCCGGCACGCTGACACCACCGGGGTAGTCCGTCTCCCGGCGGTCGTACGCCTCACTCAGACAGCGGATGCCGAGGACCGGGTCGCGGCCGTCCTCGTCCAGTGTGAAGCGCCAGCTGCGGTCGTCCTGGATCGGGTCGGCGACGGCCAGGGAGAGAGCGTCCTCCAGGCCGAGCAGCCGCCGTGAGACCAGCGACCGGCTCGCCCACGGGCAGGCGCGGCTGACGACCAGACGGTAGCGGCCGGCCTCCACCGGCCAGCCGTCCCGGCCGTCGGCGGTGATCCGGTCCGTGAAATGCGCCTTGGACCGCTTGAACGACCTCCTTCCGTAGGCGCTGTTGCCGTCGTCGCCGTCGTCGCGGCTCATGGGCATGACCTCCTTCGGCGTACGTGTGGCCTGCTTGTCGTGCGTGTGCCCTGGTGAACGCGTTCCCCTTTTTCCGCCGACGGCACGGTGTGAGCACCGCCGACCGGGGCAATCGGCGTGGGTGAGTACAGAAGGATCTGATCGGAGGACACGCGTCACCGTGCTGGTGGCGCTCGCCGCCAACCTGGTGATCGCGGCGGCCAAGGCGGTCGGCGGCCTGGCCGCGGGATCGCCGGCACTGCTGTCGGAGGCGGCCCACTCGGTGGCCGACAGTCTGAACGAGGTTTTCTTACTGGCGGCCCTGCGCCGCAGCCGCCGCCCCGCCGACCGGCGTCACCCCTTCGGCTACGGCAAGGAGCGGTTCTTCTGGTCGCTCCTCGCGGCCGTCGGGATCTTCGTCATGGGCGGGTGCTTCTCCTTCTTCCAGGGCTTCGAGGCTCTGGCGAGCGGAGGGGAGGAGGAACTCGGCGGCTATGTCGCCGGTCTGATCGTGCTCGGTATCGCCCTCCTCGCGGAGGGCGCCTCTCTGCTGCGGGCGCTGTACCAGGTGCGCCGGCAGGGCGGCAGGGGCGCCGGGCTGCGCGATCCCGCCCTGCGCACGGTCGTGGCCGAGGACGGCACCGCGGTGCTCGGCGTCACGCTGGCCATCGCCGGTATGGCGCTGCACATGGCCACGGGCCAGGTGGTGTGGGAGGCGTCCGCCTCCCTGGCGATCGGCGCGCTGCTGGTCTACGTCGCCTACAGGCTGGGCCGTGACGCCCGCGACCAGCTGATCGGCGAGGCGGCCGACCGGGAGGCGCGCGGGCGGATCCGGGAGTTGCTGCGGGCACAGCCCGAGATCGACAGCGTGGAGGCGCTGTTCACCATGAAGACGGGCCTCGACTCGGCCCTCGTGGCCGCCCGCGTCGACCTCGTGCCCGGCCTGGACAGCGAGCGTGTCGAGGACGTCGCCGTCCGCATCAAGCGCTCCATAGCCCGAACGGTCCCCGAGGCCGACCAGATCTTCCTCGACGTCACCGACCGTCACGCGCGGGAGGCAGCAGAAAGCCCCGCCGCGACGGGGGAACGCGGCGGGGCCTGACCCACGCGTGCCCCGTCGCGGGCGGTTCATGCAACGCCCCAAAGAAGTTTTTCGCCGACCACCCCGGACAGGGATGCGGCTTCTGCGGCCCGCTTTGGGTGTCGTTGTTTCGGCGGGCCGGGGAAGTCGTCGTTCCGGCCGGATCCCGAAGGAGCGACTACGGGGTGCGGGCGCGCCCGACGCCCCGGGCGTCGGCGGTCGGGCGGTGGCCGCTTTCGCCTCCTGCCCGCCGGCGGACAGGCGGTGGCCGCTTCGCCCCTGCGGCCGGAGGCATGGCGCCTGGGCGGCGGACCGCTGCCGGACCACCCGAGGGCTGACCTCCGCCCGGCCGGAATCACCCCGGGGCGCGCCCGAAGCCCCCGGGGACTCACCCGCCGTCAGCCGGCTCCAGCACGAACACCGGTATCTCCCGGTCCGTCCTCTTCTGGTAGTCGGCGTATGCCGGGTACGCCGCGACGGCGCGTTCCCACCACTCGGCCTTCTCCCGGCCGGTGACCTCACGGGCGATCATGTCCTGCTTCACGGGGCCGTCCTGGAGCTCCACGTGCGGATCGGCCTTGATGTTGAAGTACCAGACCGGGTGCTTGGGTGAGCCACCGAGGGAGGCGACCGCGGCGTAACGCCCCTCGTGCTCCACCCGCATCACCGGTGTCTTGCGCAGCTTGCCGCTCCTGGCCCCCCGTGAGGTGAGGACGACCACCGGCATCTTCGAGCCCTGGAGCGTCGTCCCCTCCGTGCCGCCGGAGCTCTCGTACAGGTCCACCTGCTTGCGCACCCACTGCGTCGGGCTGGGTTCGTACTCGCCCTCAAGAGGCATGGCGTCCGTCCCATCGTCGGTCACGGCTGACTGGCACCCGCCTTCAACACCGGTCCGTCCGCGAATCATCCGCAGCGCGACGCATCCCGGCCGGGTCGCGCACCTCACCCGGGCGCCACCGCCATCCGCACGGCCAGAACGGTCATCACCCCGCTCGCCACCAGCGCCGTCGCCAGCCGGCCCCGGTGACCGGTCAGCGCCCGCCCCAGCAGGGCTCCGCTCCCGGCGAGCAGCACCTGCCAGCTCGCGGAGGCGGCGAAGGCGGCGAGCACGAAGACGCCCTGCTCCAGAGCAGGCCGGGCCCGTCGCCTGGGAGCCGAGCACGAGTGCCGCGAAGTAGATCACCGTGGTGGGGTTGAGCAGGGTGATCCCGAGCAGCCCCAGGTAGGCCCGGGCGGGACCCGGGTGAGCGGGGGCTGTCCGCGCGGCGAGCCGGTGCCCGCGGTACTCGCGCACGGCGGTGACCGCGCCCCACGCCGCCAGCGCGAGCAGCACCAGGACGCAGACCCACCGCAGCGGCCCGAGCACCGGCCGCAGCGCGCCGGCCAGGGCCGTGCCCCCGAGCGTGGCCGCCAGGGCGTACAGCCCGTCGGCGGTCGCGACGCCGAGCGCGGCGCATACACCGGTGCGCAGGCACGTGCGGGCGGTGAGGGAGACCAGGTACGTTCCGACCGCGCCGACGGGGACGGCGATGCCGTACCCGGCGAGCAGCCCCGCGACGAGCGCTGCCGTCATGACCGCGGCGGCGTCGGCCCTCCACGGCGGCCGGACCGCTGCTGTCGGCGCGCGGCAGGAGCGGCGGCGGACAACGGCGGAAGGACGGCGAACGTAGGCATGGCTGGATCCTGGGCCCTGTCCCGTCCCACCGACAACCGGTTTTCGAACCAGCGTCGGCGCACCTCCGCTTCCGGCGCCCAGCTCGCCCACCCCGGCCCCCGACCGCGGCGTTCGAACTGAAAGACGGCAGTCCTCGGCCATGTTGCCGCCGCCGCCGATCTGGCCGAACTTCGCGTCGCCCTATAGGTGCCTGGGGCATCTAATGAAGATCGGCACGACGCACACTTCGTCTGCGAGGTCTTCATGACGGACACGACCGCACCCGTCGCCTTCCCACAGAGCCGGACCTGCCCCTATCAGCCGCCCGCCGCCTACGATCCGCTGCGCAGCGAGCGCCCCCTGACCCGTATCACCCTCTTCGACGGCCGTGAGGCGTGGCTGGTCAGCGGACACGCGACCGCCCGCGCGCTGCTGGCCGACCCGCGCCTGTCCTCCAACCGCAGCCGGCCCGGCTTCCCCGCCCCGACCCGGCGATTCGCCGGGATCAAGAACCGCCGAACGGCCCTGCTGGGCGTCGACGACCCCGAGCACCGCACCCAGCGGCGGATGGTCGTCGGCGACTTCACCCTCAAACGGGCCGTCGAACTCCGGCCGAGGATCCGGCGGATCGTCGACGAACGGCTCGACGCGATGATCGCCCAGGGCCCGCCCGCGGACCTGGTGAGCGCCTTCGCGCTGCCCGTGCCGTCCATGGTGATATGCGCCCTGCTCGGCGTCCCGTACGCCGACCACGACTTCTTCGAGACCCAGTCACGACGGCTGCTGCGCGGCCCGGAGACCTCCGACGTGGAGGACGCCCGCGACCGGCTGGAGGCGTACTTCGGCGAGTTGATCGACCGCAAGCGGCAGGACCCCGGCACCGGCCTGCTGGACGACCTGGTCCACCGGCAGCTGCGCGAGGGCGCGCTCGACCGCGAGGGCCTGATCGCGCTGGCGCTGATCCTGCTGGTCGCGGGCCACGAGACGACCGCCAACATGATCTCGCTCGGCACCTACACCCTGCTCCAGCACCCCGAGCGGCTCGCCGAGTTGCGCGCCGACCCGCGCCTGCTGCCGGCCGCGGTCGAGGAGCTGATGCGGATGCTGTCGATCGCCGACGGTCTGCTGCGCCTGGCCGTCGAGGACATCGAGGTGGCCGGAACGACGATCCGCAAGGGTGACGGCGTGGTCTTCGCGACCTCCGTCATCAACCGCGACGAGACGGTCTACCCGGACCCGGACACGCTGGACTGGAACCGCCCGGCCCGGCACCACGTCGCCTTCGGCTTCGGCATCCACCAGTGCCTCGGCCAGAACCTCGCCCGCGCCGAACTGGAGATCGCCCTGCACACCCTCTTCGACCGGCTGCCCACACTGCGCCTGGCCGCTCCCGCCGAGGAGATCCCCTTCAAACCGGGCGACACGATCCAGGGGATGCTGGAACTCCCCGTGATCTGGTAAGAGGCTTCGCACATGCACATCGACATCGACAAGGACGTCTGCATCGGCGCGGGCCAGTGCGCCCTCACCGCCCCGGACGTGTTCACCCAGGACGACGACGGCTACAGCGCCCTGCTGCCCGGCCAGGAGGACGGCGGCGGCAGCCCTCTGGTGCGGGAGGCGGCCCGGGCCTGCCCGGTGAGCGCCATCACCGTCTCCGAGACGGTGAGCTGACACCTGGCGGATCAGTCCCTCACACGGCGCTCAGGAGCAGCCGGGCCGCCTCCCGCGCCTCGGCCGCGGGCTCGGCGCTCCTGGTGACACCCGCCGTGACCATGGCACCCTCGGCGAGCAGGAACAGCTGCCCGGCCAGCGCGCCGGGCAGCCCCGCCGCGTCGACCAATGAGGCGAGGTAGTCCCGGAAAGCCCGCTTGTGCGCGCGCACCTGACCGGCCACGCGCGCGGACGTCGCGCCGAGCTCCCCGTACGCGTTGATCCACGCACAGCCCCGGAAACCCGGCTCGCCGAACCACCGGCCCAGCCAGTCGAACACGGCCAGGATCCGCTCCCGCGGCTCCCCGTACTGCTCGACGTACTCGGCCAGTTGCCCGCGCCAGCGCGCGTCACGCCGCTCCAGATACGCCTCCACCAGCTGCTCCTTCGCCGGGAACAGCTGGTAGAGCCGCTTGAGCGAGACCCCGGACGTGCCGCGGACGTCGTCCATGCCGACGGACCGCACACCCCGCCCGTAGAACAGCTCCTCGGCGGCGTCCAGCGCCCGCTCCCGGGCCACTGCGCTGTCCACGTACGACCACCCCTTGACGCGAGAACGAGCGTTCTCCTACGGTAGCAGCCGCTGCGGAGAACGATCGTTCTCCGCTGTCGACCGGGGAGGACCCATGACCGACCGCCCACCGTTGCCGCCCTTCACCCGGGACACCGCGGCGCAGAAGGTCCAGGCCGCCGAGGAGGCCTGGAACACCCGCGATCCGCACAAGGTCGCCCTCGCCTATTCGGAGGACTCCGTCTGGCGCAACCGCGACACCTTCCTCACCGGCCGCTTGGAGATCGCCGAGTTCCTGACCCGGAAGTGGCAGCGCGAGCAGGAGTACGCGCTGCGCAAGGACCTGTGGGCCTTCGACGGCAACCGCATCGCCGTCCGCTTCCAGTACGAGTGCCGGGACACCGACGGCCGGTGGTGGCGTTCCTACGGCAACGAACTGTGGGAGTTCGACGCGCACGGCCTGATGACCCGCCGCGAGGCGAGCATCAACGACGTACCGATCGAGGAGCGGGAGCGCCGCATCTTCGGCCCGCGGCCGGAGCCGGAGCACGGAGCCACCTTCCCCGTCCGGTGAGCCCGGCTGGGTCGCTAGGGTTTCCGGGATGACCGAACAGGCCGCCCGGAAGCCCTTCCTCTACGTCGTCGTCTGCGCCGCCGGTATCGCCGCGGACGTCGGCAAACTGATCACCGCCGCGCAGGAGCGCGACTGGGAGGTCGGTGTCATCGCGACGCCCGTCGCCATGAACGGCTTCTTCGACACCGCGGCCGTCGAGGCCCGGACGGGCCGGCCGATCCGGTCCGCCTGGCGCACGCCGGGCGAGCCGCGCCCGTTCCCGGCACCCGACGCCGTGGTCGTCGCGCCCGCCACCTTCAACACCGTCAACAAGTGGGCGGCCGGCATCGCCGACACCCTCGCTCTGGGCACCCTGTGCGAGGTCGCGGGACTCGGTGTGCCGATCGCCGTCCTGCCGTGCGTGGCCGACGCGCTGGCCTCCCACCCCGCCTACCGGGACAGTCTCGTACGGCTGCGGGGGATGGGCGTACGGTTCGGGCAGCCGTACACCGGAGAACCGGACGCGGACGGCGGGCGGCCGGAGGTCGGCTGGGAACGGGCGCTGGACCTGGTCGAACGCGACTGACGGTCAGTCGCAGCCGACCGCGGGCCCCTCCACCATGCCGCCGGTGTACAGCGCCTGCCCGCGCGGCTCCAGTAGCCCAGCTTCGAGACCACCGTCGAACAGGCCGACGCCAGCGCGACCCGCACCCGCACGGTCGCCGGGCGCCCCGGCGTGAGATCGGTGAGCGCGCAGTCCACGGAGTGCGTCAGCCGGGCCTTCGGCGGATGGCTGCCGACGAGCGGGTCGACGCACCGGGCGTCCGCCGTGCTGATCCGCACCCCCGTCGTCTCCTCGCCGATCAGCCGAAGCGCGCACTGTCCTCGCCCTGTTCGCTGTCGCGGTACACGCGGTACGTCAGCGTGGTCGTGGTGCCGGTACGCAGGGTGCGCCGGTCGACCTCGACGCGGTGCGTGGGCCTCGGCTACGGCGCGCTCAAGGCGAGGGTGGCCCGGACCGTGCCGCGCAGGTCCCCACCGGCCGGCTCGGAACGGACGTGCACGGTGGCGGTGACGTGGTCCGTCCCCGGGCCGGGGTACGGCTGCGAACCGGGCAGTGTCCCGGAGACGGCCGCCGCGCCCTCGCGTCTCGCGGTCCAGGTGCCGGACGTGAGGCAGGCATACCGGACGGACGTCCCGGGGCGACGGCAGGTCGCGGGCGCCGGGACCGCCATCACCGGCGTGCCGCTGCCCGCGCACAGGCTGACGGCGGCCCGCTCACCGTCCGGGCCGCGCAGGACCCCCGCCGTGGCGCACAGCGTCGCGCGCCCGGCCGCCGCCGGTGCCGGGGTCCGGGCCTCGGGCTGCAGCGGGACCGGCCGGCTCCAGGCGGTCGAGGCCAGAGCGAGGGACGCCGCGGCCGCCCCGCTCAGGATCCTGAGTGTCCTCCGTCGTACCGCCACGGCGTCCTCCCGTTCACCCCCGGCCGCTCCCAGGCCGGGCGGTCATCTGGGGGCTGTGACCAGGGCGTCGGCCTGCTGCCCTGGAGCCCGCTCGCCCCGGCCGTGGAATTCCGGCTCAGCGACCAAGGAGCTGGAGGAACCGGAGCGGCCCTGCGCTCAGTGGGGCCCCTGCGGCGCGAACTCCGTCCCGCAGGGCCCCGCTCCCTCACTCTCCGGGAGCACCACCCTCGCCCCGTTCATCGTCAGCGTCCGGTAGAACCCCCCGATCCGCTCCGCGGACCGCCCCACGTAATGCCCGATGAACGACCGCCGGAACCGATCCACCGCCCGGTTCGGCTGCGACCCGTGGACCAGACTGCCGTTGAAGAACAGAACGTCCCCCGGCTCCATGTCCACCGGCACGGCGGCCAGGCCGGGCGGCGGCGGAACGTACTCCCGGGCGAAGGACACCCCCGCATCCGCCTCCTGCGGACAGAACAGGTCCATGCGGTGCGTGCCCGGCACGACCTCGAGCCCGCCGTTCTCCCGGTCGATCACGTCGCAGGCCAGCCACGCCGCCACACACGTGCCCGGCTCCACCCGCAGATAGAAGTTGTCCTGGTGCAGCGCCTGCCCCCGGGCGCCCGGCGGCTTGAAGTAGAACATGCTCTGCGCGGCCAGGACCTCCTCCCCGAGAAGCACCTCCAGAACCGTCCGCAGCCGGGCGTCCAGCAGGACGTCGCGAGCCAGGTCGTTGATCTCGTGCGGGTGCATCACCCGCGGCCAGACGTGCAGCGGATCGGCGCCCGGGCCGGACGCGCGCGGCTCGAAGTGCCCGGGAACCGGGCCGGCCGCACGCAGCGCCGCGAACTCCTCACACAGCCGCTCGGTCTCGTCGGCCCCGAAGAGCCCGCGCACGACTGTGAAACCGTCCTCCTCGAAACCCTCCCGGTACCGCCGGAGCGCGGCAGGGTCCAGGATGGGAGCGCCGGCGGCGCCGTTGCCCGTGACTGTCATGAGTGCACTCCTCGGTCAGTGGTCCCCGGCACGACACGCTAGGTCACCGAGCCGCCGAGGGGGATGTCCGTGCGTGCTGACGGATTGCCCGGCACTGCTGAGCAGGAGCCCGACGGGGACCCCGCACCGCCGCCCGGTCTGGTCGTGCTCGGCCACTTCGACCAGCCGCCCGGATACGGCGTCAACCGCCCACGGGGAGCCGCGAGTTGGCTCTTCACCTGGACCACGGCAGGCCGGGGACGGCTCCGGCAGGGCGGGGTGGAGACCTCGGCCGGCGCGGGCCATCTGGTCGTACTCGCCCCGGGGGCCCCGCACGGTTACGCGGTCGACCCGGGCGCACGGCGCTGGCGGTTCTGGTGGGCGCACTGCCAGGCCCGCCCGTCGTGGGCCGGATGGCTGCGGCCGTACGACGCGGGCGACGGGGTGTACGTGGTCACCTCCGTCCCGGGCGGAGTGCACGGCCGTGTCGAGGCGGCGTTCCGGCGGATGCACGCCGATGCCCGCCAGCCGGGGCCGGGGCACCGCCCGCCGCGGTGGTCCCGGACGGGCAGATCGCCGTCGCGCACGGCAGCGCCGCCCGCGAACTGGCCCTGTGCGCACTGGAGGAGATCGTCCTGCTCACCACCGCCGGTGCCCGGCCGCCGACGGCACCCCGTCCCGGCCTCGACGCGCGGATCCACCGGGCCCAGGCGCTGATCGACGCCGACCCGGGCGCCCCGCACACCGTCCGCTCGCTGGCCGAGCAGGTCTCCCTGTCGCCGTCCCGCTTCGCCCATCTGTTCAGCCGGCAGCTCGGCCGGTCGCCCATGCGGGCCCTGCGCGAGGCGCGGCTGCGTCACGCCGCCCGGCTGCTGGAGGCCACCGACCTGCCCGTGGAACGCGTCGCCGCGGCCTCGGGTTTCGTCAGCCCGTTCCACTTCAACCGCGTCTTCCGCGAGCGCTACGGGACACCTCCCGGGGCGTACCGGAACGCCGTTGACGGCGGTCCGCGGGACTGAACGGCGGCGTGGTCATTGGTTCCGGGAGGAGATCCGGAAAAGGGCACGCCGGAACGCCCGGGGGTGTGAGCTGCTGTGCAGCCGGCAGTTCAATGGTTTCCGGGCGACGTCCGGAGCCGGGCGAAAACGCGCTCGAAAAAACAGAGCGGACAGAACGGAAATCCCTTTCGCGCCAGACACTGACGCTTTGTCAAAAGGTCCTTGCCGCGTACGCAATGGACGAAACCGTGAGATCCCTTGTTCCCTCTCGCTGACCTGTGCAAAGGTGTGCCTTGTCGGCGTCCGGACAACGCGCCTTTCTTCGTATGCGCGAGGCCGCCGGGCCGGCATACCCCTTGGTACGGACTTTTATTCCGCATGTCCTTGAGAGGAATGCAGCCGTGAACGACGCAGGCCCGTCGAATTTTCCGGGTCCGGCCCGCAGGATCGGCGCGACGGACGAGCAACTGAGCGCCGAGCTCAGGAAGTGGACAGGGGCGACACCCGCACTTCACCCCGTCGGCGAACTGCTGGACCGGCACTGGGAGGCGGCCTCCGCCTACGCCCGGCTGTGCACCGACGGTCCGCGTTCCGCCGGAATACTCACCACCGCCGCGTTCACCCGGATCTTCGGCGAAACCCTGCGCCAGAACGGCCCCACCTCCGCGTGGCGGCCCCATCTGCTCGTCACCGTACGGCGTGTCGCGGCCGAGTGGGCCACCGACCACAGACGCGACATGCTTCACCCGGAACTGCTGTCCGGGCCCGCGGAAGGGGAGCGGGTGGCCGCCCGGCTGCTGCCGCAGCAGCACCGGCGCCTGCTGGCCGGCGCCTTCCAGCGGCTGCCCCAGTCCGCGCGCTGCCTGCTGTGGCACGTCGAGGTCGAGGCCGAACCGCTCGCCGTCCCCGCCGGGTTGCTCGGCCTGGACGCGGAGGGCGCCAGCGTCGAACTGGCCCGGGCCCGTGACCGGCTGCGCGAGGAGAGCCTCCAAGTGCACCGCGAACTCGCGCCCGACGAGGAGTGCCGGCGCTATCTGCGCCTGCTCGACGTGACGTACCGGCGTGGCGCCCTCGACGTCGACCCCGATCTACGCGCGCATATCCAGGGCTGCGGGCACTGCGCCGCCGCCGCGGACCAGCTCGGCCGGTTCAACCACGGGCTCGGCCTCGCCCTGGCCGAGGCGGTGCTGGGCTGGGGCGGGCGGGAGTACGCGGAGGCCAGATCGAGCGGCGCCGCGCAGACTCACTCTCAGGGTTCCGGCACGCAGACGGCCACCGCGGAGACCGCGCTCGCCGGGGGTGTGGCCGGTGAGGCCTTCCCCGACCCCGTCGTCCTCGCGGGCATGGCCGGGGAGTCGTTCACCGACCCGGTCGGCACGGCGGCCGCGCCACCCGCCCCCGCGCCGGAGGAAGCAGCGCCGGCTCCCGCCCACGACGGCTTCCCCGCCCCGCCCGGCATCCCGCCGGCCAGTGGAGCCACCCCCGGACCGCGTGCCGAGGGCCCCCGCACAGCGGCCCGCAGATCCGCCCACAAGGCGGCCCGCCGTTCCACCCGCCGCCGCAACCTCACCGTGAGCATCCTGACCGTCAGCGGCCTGGTCGTCCTCCCGCTGGCCCTGTGGTCCCTGGGCAACTCCGGCGAGGGTCCCTCCCGGGCCGGTGCGGGACGGCCCTCCGAGACGCCCGGCTCAGGTGCGGGCGAGTCGACGAGCGACTCGTCCTGGGTCGGGGCGGGCGACGCCGAGAAGGGCGCCCTGCGCGGCCGGCTGCACAACGTCGCCTCGGGACTGTGCGTCGGCATCGAGGGCAACAAGGCCGTCGAGGACGCGGAGGCCGAGCTCACCACCTGCTCCTCGGCCGCCTCCCAGCAGTGGACGTACGAGACCGACGGCCTGCTGCGCAACGGCGCCGACCCCGAGCTGTGCCTGGACTCGCAACTCGGCTACTCGGTGCGGCTGGCCCCCTGCACGGGAGCGTCCCAGCCGGACACCAAGAACATCCGCTACGACTTCACCCTCCAGGGCGCGCTGGTGCCCCGCTGGAACCAGGACCTCGCCCTGGCTCCGGCCGCGACCGACGGCTCGGGAGCCCTGGTCCTCAAGGCCCGGGCGGACAACGAGCTCCAGCGCTGGGTGATCGACACCTCCAAGGCGGACCTCCAGTTGGAGGCCGTCAACTGGAACGCCGCCGCCCCGGCGCCGCGCCCCACGCCCACACCCACTCCCACGCCCTCCAAGACGCCCACGGCGACACCGACCCCGTCCGCAACCCCGTCGGCGGCACCGCGGCCGACGCCGACCAGCGCGCCCCCCACCGACTCGGCCTGCTACCACTACGGCTACCCCTGCGACGGGGACGGCCAGAACGGCTATCCCGGCTACGGCTATCCGGGCTACGGCTACGGGGACGGCGGTTACGGTGGCGGCGGAGGCGGCCGCCGCTGACCGGACGCGCGCTCAGGCCCCGACGACGCGCAGCGACAGCCACAGCGCGACCACGGCCGGCACCAGCGCGGCCGGTACCGCGAGCAGCCCGAGCCGGGTGAACTCCCCGAGCCCGACCCGGTGTCCGTGCTGCTGCACGATCCGCCGCCACAGCAGGGTCGCCAGCGATCCGGCGTAGGTCAGGTTGGGGCCGATGTTCACGCCGAGCAGCACCGCCGGCACGGCACCGGGACCGGCCCCCGCGGTCAGCGGCAGCAGCACCAGGACCGCGGGCAGGTTGTTGATGAGGTTCGCCAGGACGGCGGCCAGCACGGCCACGCCCAGCAGCGTGAGCAGGCCCGATCCGTCGGGCAGCACCCGGTGGAGCGCGTCGGCGAGCCCGTGGTCGACGACCGCCCGCACGACGACGCCGAGGCCGAGCACGAACGCCAGGAAGGCCGGTGCCGCGGACCGCAGCACCGTCAGCGGGGTGGCCGACCGCCGCAGCAGCGCCCGCACGGCCAGCACGAGCGCACCGGCCAGGGCGGCCCACGCCGGTGCGATCCCGAGGGCGGAGGCCACGACGAACCCGGCGAGCGTGCAGCCCACGGTGATCAGGGCGAACAGCGGCAGCTCGGGTGGCCGTTCGGGGGTGGGGGAGGGGAGAGGAGCGGCCAGTTCGTCGTCGAAGAAGCGCCGGAACACCAGGTACTCGGCGCCGATCGCCACCAGCCAGGGCAGCGCCATCAGTGCCGCGAACCGGGTGAAGCTCAGCCCGCTCGCCGTGAAGGCCAGCAGGTTGGTCAGGTTGGAGACCGGCAGCAGCAGCGAGGCGGTGTTCGACAGATGGGCGCACGCGTAGAGGTGCGGCCGGGCCTGGACACCCATCCGGGTGGCGGTGGCGAGCACCACCGGTGTCAGCAGGACGACGGTGGCGTCCAGACTGAGCACGGCCGTGATGACGGAAGCCAGCGCGAACACCGCGGTCAGCAGCCGCGCGGGACGCCCGGCCGCCCAGCGGGCCATCCACGCCCCGCACGCCGTGAACAGCCCCTCGACGTCACAGAAGTGGGCGAGCACCAGCACGGCCGCGAGGAAGCCGACCACGGGCCCCAGCCGCTGGATCTCCTCCCACGCGTGGTCCGGCGGGATCACTCCGACGGCGACCGCGAGCCCGGCGGCCGGAACCGCCAGCACCGCCTCGGGCAGCCCTCGCGGGCGGAGCACGGCCCACAGGAGCACGGCGGCCAGCAGCGCCACGGACAGGACTTCGGCGAGCAGGGTGTTCAGGGCGACGTCCTCCGCGACGTGATCAGGTCGTGCCCGCCCATGAAAACAGGGGCGGGTAAGAGAGCCACGACCGCCCTGCCGGCCGCACGGCCCGCTGCCCGCCTCGAACGCCGTCAGGAAGACCGAGGACGCGTTCCCGCCGACCGGCACACCGGCCGTCCACCGCACCTTCAGCGGCTTCCGTCCGTCCGGCGGAGTCACCAGCAGCGCCGCCGGAGTCGCGGTGCGGGCACCACTGACGTCGGGGGCGGCGTACCGCAGCCCGGCCCAGGCGCTCTCGTCCGGCGCCAGTTTCACGGTCGCGGGCTCGCCGGGGGTGCGCTTGGGGCCGGGGCCCGGCTGCCGGCCGGACGCGTCCACGAACGCGGTGCCCGGACAGCCGTGCAGGGTGCACGTGCGCGAGGAGACGTTGGTCAGCACGACCGGGAAGTTCCGCTGCCCGGCCCCCGGATCCATCGGGCCGGCGCAGGCGCGCAGCTCGAAGGTGTGGCAGCGGGTACCGGTTCCGGCGGCGGGCAACTGCCGCGCGGCGCTCTCCGCGCGGTGCTCGCTGCCACAGGCGGTCAGCGTGCCGAGGGCCGGACCGCACTCGCGGGCATGAGCGCCCGGCGTACGGACTGGGACGTTGTGGCCATGCCCTTCGGGTGTCCGACGCAACCGGGAAACCGCGTCCCTTCACATCTCGTCACATCGCGTCGAGCAGTTCCAGCTCCGCCCAGATCGTCTTGCCCTCGGCGGTGTGCCTGCTGCCCCAGCGCTGGGTGAGCTGGGCGACCAGGAGCAGCCCGCGGCCGCCCTCGTCCCAGGTCTTGGCGCGGCGCAGGTGCGGCGCCGTGTGATTGGCGTCGGACACCTCGCAGATCAGCGTGGACGCGTCGTGGATCAGCCGCAGCCGGATGGGCGGGGCGCCGTAGCGGATGGCGTTGGTGACCAGCTCGCTCACCACCAGTTCCGCGGTGAACGTGGCCTCGATCAGCCCCCAGCGGTCGAGCTGGTCGACGACCTGTTTGCGGATGGGGGCCACCAGCGCCGGGTCGGCGGGGATGTCCCAGGTCGCGACCTGCGAGGACGGCAGGCCGCGGGTGCGGGCCAGCAGCAGGGCCACGTCGTCGGCGGAGCCGCCCGGCGGGAGCAGGGCGTGCAGCACGCGGTCGCAGGTCTCGTCCAGGGAGTCGGAAGGGGCCGACAGGGCCTCGCGCAGCATCCGGTGACTCGCGTCGACGTCCCGCTCACGTCCCGCGAGCAGCCCGTCCGTGTGGAACGACAGGACACTGCCCTCCCGCAGCTCCACCTCGGCGGACTCGAACGGCAGCCCCCCGACACCGAGCGGGGGACCGGAGGGCAGGTCGAGCTGCCGGGCCGGCCCGTCCGGCGGGACCAGCAGGGGCTGCGGGTGCCCGGCCCGGGCCAGGGTGCAGCGCCGCGACACGGGGTCGTACACCGCGTACAGGCAGGTCGCGCCGACCTCCCCGGTGGCGGCGTCGCTGCCGGACTCCTGGGAGAGCCGGACGACGAGGTCGTCGAGGTGGGTGAGCAGCTCGTCGGGGGCCAGGTCGATGTCGGCGAGGGTGCGGACGGCGGTGCGCAGCCGGCCCATGGTGGCCGAGGCCTGGATGCCGTGGCCGACGACGTCCCCGACGACCATCGCCACACGCATCCCGGACAGCGGGATCACGTCGAACCAGTCGCCGCCCACGCCGGAGCGGGTGGCGGGAAGGTAGCGGGAGGCCGCCTCCACCGCCGCGGTGCGCGGCAGCGTGCGGGGCAGCAGGCTGCGTTGCAGGGTGAGCGTCGTCTCGCGCTCGCGGGAGTAGCGGCGGGCGTTGTCGATGCAGACGGCGGCCCGGGCCGTGACCTCCTCGGCCAGCAGTACGTCGTCCTCGGTGAAGGGCTCGGGGCGCCGGAAGCGGGTGAAGACCGCGACCCCGAGGGTCGAGCCCCTGGCCTGGAGCGGCACGGACATCGTGGAGTGGACGCCGTACTCGCGGATCCGCCGGAACCGGACCGGGTCCCAGGCCAGCCACTTCTCGAGGTCGCCGCCGTCCGCTCGGGAGGCCACGACCGTGTGCCCTGCGAGGAGCGAGGCGGCCTGCGGGGAGCCCTCCGGATAGACGTCCACCTGCCCCGGCTTGGCCACGGCCTCGGGGCTGCCCGCGTTGACCGACTGGTGGGCGGCCCGGCGCAGGCTCACCGGCGGGGCCGGCAGGCCGGCGGACTCGCCGCCGTGCTCCCGTACGTCGAGCAGGTCGACGCTGACGAAGTCGGCGAGCGCCGGGACGCACACGTCCGCCAGCTCCTGGGCCGTACGGGTGACGTCGAGGGTGGTGCCGATCCGCACGCTCGCCTCGTTGACCAGCTGGAGCCGCTCCCGTGACCGGTACTGGTCGCTGAAGTCGTGGGCCGTCACGCACACGCCCCGCACCCGCCCCGAGTCGTCGGTGAGCGGTGCGAGCAGGGCCAGCCAGGCGTGCGCACCGCGGCTCTCGCCGCTGGCCTTCATGTACGTCTGCATGTCCTGCCGCCGGCCGGTGCTCAGCACGCGGCGCAGATACTCCTCGAGCTCCGCGTTCTGCGGCCGGCTGCCGATGTCGGTGGGCCGCAGGCCCCGCAGCCGGTCGGCGGGCAGCCCCAGGAGATCCGCCATGGCGTCGTTGACGCCGCGCAGCCGCAGCCGCTCGTCGAAGACCATCGTGGCGCAGGGCGACTGCGTCAGGGCCGCCCGCACCAGCGGGTCGTCCGGCAGCTCCGGTCCGGGGGCCTCCGGCGGGGACACGGCGAGCCACTCGGCCGCCTCCGGGCCGTCCGGCGGTCTGCGGTGGGCGACCACCCACGCGGAGACCGTGTGCCCGTCGCGGTGACGCAGGGTGAGCGTCCCGCTCCAGCGGGGGTCGGCTGGCACGGGCGGCGGCTCCGCTCCGTCGGCCAGCAGCTCGGCGGCCGGGCGGCCCAGGACCTCGGCGGCCGTGTGGCCCAGCAGATGGTGTGCGCCCTCGCTCCACTCGGCGAGCGTGCCGTCGGCGGCGATGACGGCACGGGCGGCCACGCCATCGTCGAACGGCTCGTCCGGGCTCATCGTCGCCACTCCATACGGACACTCACAGTGATCAGGGAGGTCGCTTGAGTTCCAGACTAATCCGTGGGCGCCCGGCATGGACGGGCAACCCCTGTGCCGCCCGCCCGCACGGTCAAGGCGCGATTCCGGCCGATGTGACGTCTGGGGCAGAACGGCGCTGCCGCACTCTTGACGGCCCTGTGTGACACCTCGACAGAATCTGTTTGTTCACGATGAGTTGTGAGTACTTCTGGGCCTGATGAGAGAGAGCCGTCATGTCGGTCACGCGCAGATCGGTCCTGCTCGCCTCCGCCGCCGCGCCCGCGGCCGGAACACTTCTGGGCGCCCCTCAGGCGTGGGCCGCCGAGGAGACGCGCGGCGCGTCCGGCCGCCGCACCGTCGCCCTGCGCGACGGCTGGCGCTTCGCGCTGGTCAACCAGGGCGGGATCACCGACCCGACCGGCGCGTATGCCGACGCCGCCCTGCCCGGGTACGACGACTCCCGGTGGCGCGAGGTCGCCGTCCCGCACGACTGGAGCATCGAGCAGACCCCCACCACCGAACACGGCACCACCAGCGGCACCGGCTTCCTCCCCGGCGGCCTCGGCTGGTACCGCCTGCCCTTCACCCTGCCGCCCGCCCTCGCCGGCCGGCGGATCTCGGTGGAGTTCGACGGCGTCTACATGGACTCCCACGTCTACTGCAACGGCAAGGAGGCCGGCCGCCACCCCTACGGTTACACCGGCTTCGCCCTCGACCTGACCGACCTGGTGCACACCGACGGCACCACCGAGAACGTGCTCGCGGTCAAGGTCCAGAACCGGCTCCCCAGCAGCCGCTGGTACTCGGGCAGCGGCATCTACCGCGAGGCCCGCCTGGTGATCACCGAGCCGGTGCACGTGGCCCGCTGGGGCACCCGCGTCACCACACCCGAGATCTCCGCCGAACGGGCCGTCGTACGGATCGACACGTCGGTCGTCAACGCGTCGGGCGCGGGCGCCGACGTCGAGGTCGTCTCCCGGATCGTCGATCCGAAGGGCCGGACGGTCGCCCGTACCGCCTCCACGGTCGCCGTCACCGACGAGAAGACCGAGACCCACGAACTCACCGTCCGGCGCCCCGAGCTGTGGGACATCGCGGCCCCGCGCCGCTACACCCTGCACACCCAACTGCGCGTGGGCGGCAGGACCACCGACACCTACCGCACGCCCTTCGGCTTCCGCACCTTCCGCTTCGACCCGGACGAGGGCTTCTTCCTCAACGGCACCCACCACAAGCTCAAGGGCGTCGACCTCCACCACGACCTGGGCGCGCTCGGCGCCGCCGTCAGCATCGACGCCGTCCGCCGTCAGATGGAGATCATGCGGTCCATGGGCGTCAACGCCCTGCGCACCTCCCACAACCCGCCCGCGCCCGAGGTGATCCAGGTCTGCGAGGAACTGGGCGTCGTCCTGCTGGTGGAGGCGTTCGACTGCTGGCGCACCGGCAAGAACCGGTACGACTACGGCCGGTTCTTCGACGAGTGGTGCGAGAAGGACGCCACCGAAATGGTGCTGGCGGCCCGCAACTCGCCCGCCGTGCTGATGTGGTCCATCGGCAACGAGGTCCCCGACTCCACCTCCACCGCCGGCCTCGCCATGGCCGACCGGATCATCGCCGCGATCAGGGCCGCGGACGACACCCGCCCGCTGATCATCGGCTCCGACAAGTACCGCCGCCTCCCCGCCAAGGGCTCCGCGGCCGACCTGATGCTGGCCAAGCTGGACGGGCTCGGCCTCAACTACAACACCGCCAAGTCGGTGGACCAGCTGCACGCCGCCTACCCGCACCTCTTCCTCTTCGAGTCCGAGTCCTCCTCGGAGACCTCGACACGGGGCGAGTACCAGGAGCCCGAACACCTCAACACCGGCGAGAACCACACGCCCGGAAGGCGCGGGACCTCCTCCTACGACAACAATCTCGCCTCCTGGAC
Source organism: Streptomyces sp. DG1A-41 (assembly GCF_037055355.1). GTDB lineage: Bacteria > Actinomycetota > Actinomycetes > Streptomycetales > Streptomycetaceae > Streptomyces. The sequence continues at coordinate 8,594,003 of NZ_CP146350.1, forward strand.
CATGAGCGGTGAGTACGGCCACAAGAAGGACCGGGACCGCAAGTGGTTCGCCGGGCAGTTCCTGTGGTCGGGCATCGACTACATCGGCGAGCCCACGCCGTACGACGTCTTCCCGGTCAAGGCGTCCTTCTTCGGCGCGGTCGACACCGCGGGCTTCCCCAAGGACATGTATTACCTGTTCCAGAGTCAGTGGACCGAGAAGCCGATGGTCCACCTGCTGCCGATGACCTGGAACCACGCCGAGGGCGACACGGTCGAGGTCTGGGCGTACGCCAACGTCGACACCGTCGAGCTGTTCCTCAACGGAAAGTCCCTGGGCGTACGGCGGTTCGACACCAAGAAGACCGTCGACGGCCGCACGTACCTGGAGACGACCGAGGCGACCGGCGACGACAAGAACTTCACCGACGGCCCCTACCCCGGCAGCTACACCAGCCCGAACGGCAGTGCCGGCAAGCTCCATCTGACCTGGCAAGTGCCCTACGAGCCAGGCGAGTTGAAGGCGGTCGCCCGGCGGAACGGGAAGACCGTCGCCACCGACGTGCTGCGCACCGCCGGCGCCCCGCACGCGATACGCCTGACGCCGGACCGCGAGTTCCTCGCCGCCGACGGGCGTTCGCTCGTCTTCGTGACCGCCGAGGTGGTCGACCGGCGCGGTGTGGTGGTGCCCGACGCGGATCACCTGCTCTCCTTCGAGGTCGCGGGCGGCTCCCTCGCCGGGCTCGACAACGGCCGCCAGGAGAGCGCCGAGCGCTACCAGGCGAGCACCCGCACCGCCTTCCACGGCAAAACCCTCGCCATCGTCCGCTCCGGCACGAAGGCGGGCACGGTGAAGGTGACCGCCCGCGCCGACGGCCTGCGCGCCGGCACGGCGACCGTACGCGCCACCCGGGCGGGGGACCGGGCCGTGACCGCCCCGCCCGTGTTCGAGCCGGAGCACCCGGCGCCCGTCGACTACCCGCACGCGGACGCCAGTTACTCCGGCCGTCCGGACACCCTGCCCGCCGCCATGCTCGACGGCGACCCGGCCACCGGCTGGTCCAACGGCTTCTTCAAGCAGGCCACGGCCCTGCTGCCCGCCTTCGACGGCGCCCGCACCGAGGACTGGGTCACGGTCGACCACGGACGCACCCGCGGCTTCGACCGGGTGGACGTCTCCTTCACCGTGGACGCCACGCACAGCCTGCCCGCGGCGATCGAGGTGGCGGTGTGGGACGGCGGGGCATGGCGGGCCGTGGAGGGCACGGCGATCGACTGGGCCACCGCCTCCGACGCCCCGACCGTGATCACCTTCAAGGCCGTCCGCGGCTCCCGGATCCGGCTCACGATGACGAGCCGCCACCCCGACGAGGCCCGGGGCGCCCTCCGCATCAGCCGGCTGGAGGCCCCGGCCGCCTGAGTCCTCGGCCGCGACGGTCCGGGCGGGCTGGCCAACAGCCATTCCTGTCCGGACCGTTGACGGAGTGTCACATCAACCACAACCATGGCGGGCATCCGCATCTGGGAGCGCTCCCACGCTCGAGCGCCACCCGCACCTCCCCAGAGGAGCCCAGACGTGAAACGACGCAGAACCGCCCTGTTGTCCCTGACGGCCCTCCTGACGACCGTGCTCACCGCGCTGCCCTCCGCACCGGCCGGGGCGGAAGAGACCGAGCAGGTCAGGAACGGCACCTTCGACACCACCACGGCACCCTGGTGGACGACCAGCAACGTCACCGCGGGCCTGTCCGGCGGCCGGCTCTGCGCCGACGTCCCCGGCGGCACCACCAACCGCTGGGACGCGGCCGTCGGGCAGAACGACATCACTCTCGTGAAGGGGGAGTCGTACCGCTTCTCCTTCAGCGCGAGCGGCACGCCGGCCGGGCACGCGGTGCGGGCGATCGTGGGCCTGTCCGTGTCGCCCTACGACACCTACCACGAGGTGTCGCCGCAGCTCAGCGTCTCCGGTGACACCTACTCCTACACCTTCACCTCGCCCGTCGACACCACCCAGGGCCAGGTCGGCTTCCAGCTCGGCGGCAGCGCGGATCCGTGGCGCTTCTGCCTGGACGACGTCTCGCTGCTCGGCGGGGTGGCGCCGGAGCCGTACGAGCCCGACACAGGGCCCCGGGTCCGTGTCAACCAGGTCGCCTACCTGCCCGCCGGGCCGAAGAACGCCACCCTGGTCACCGACGCCACGGCGAAACTGCCCTGGGAGCTGAGGACCTCCGGCGGGACGGTGGTCGCCCGGGGCGCGACCGTGCCGCGGGGCGTCGACGCCTCTTCCGGGCAGAACGTCCACTCGATCGACTTCGGCGCGTACCGCACGAAGGGCACGGGCCTCACGCTGGTCGCCGACGGCGAGACCAGCCGCCCCTTCGACATCGACGCGAGCGCTTACGAGCGGCTCCGGCTGGACTCGGCGAAGTACTACTACACCCAGCGCAGCGGCATCGCGATACGCGACGACCTGCGGCCCGGCTACGGCCGCCCGGCCGGGCACGTGGGCGTGGCACCCAACAAGGGCGACACCGCCGTGCCGTGCCAGCCCGGAGTCTGCGACTACACCCTGGACGTCAGCGGCGGCTGGTACGACGCCGGCGACCACGGCAAGTACGTCGTCAACGGCGGCATCTCCACCTGGGAGGTGCTCAGCACCCACGAACGCGCCCTGCACGCCCGCACCGGCGACACCGGCAAGCTCGGCGACGGCACACTCGCCATCCCCGAGAGCGGCAACAAGGTCCCCGACATCCTCGACGAGGCCCGCTGGGAGCTGGAGTTCCTGCTCAGGATGCAGGTGCCCGACGGGAAGCCGCTGGCCGGCATGGCCCACCACAAGGTGCACGACGAGCAGTGGACCGGCCTGCCCCTGCTGCCCAGTGACGACCCGCAGAAGCGCGAACTGCACCCGCCGTCCACCGCGGCCACCCTGAACCTCGCGGCCACGGCGGCACAGGCGGCCCGCCTCTACCGGCCCCACGACAAGGCGTTCGCCGACAGGGCGCTGGCGGCCGCCCGCAAGGCCTGGTCGGCGGCGCTCGCCCACCCCGACCGCTACGCCTCCGAGAGCGACGGCATCGGCGGCGGCGCCTACCCCGACCGCGACGTCACCGACGACTTCTACTGGGCGGCGGCCGAGCTGTACCTCAGCACGGGGGAGAAGCGGTTCGAGGAGTACGTCCTGAAGTCGCCGGTCCACACGGCCGACCTCTTCGGCCCGCTCGGCTTCGACTGGGCCCGCACGGGCGCGGCGGGCCGCCTCGACCTCGCCACGGTGCCGAACAAGCTGCCCGGCCGGGACAAGGTCCGCCGGTCCGTCGTCAAGGGCGCCGACCGCTACCTGGCCACGCTGAAGGCACAGCCCTACGGCATGCCGTACGCCCCCGACGGCAACAAGTACGACTGGGGCTCCACCCACCAGATCCTCAACAACGCCGTCGTCCTCGCCACCGCGTACGACATCACCGGCGCCTCGAAGTACCGCGACGGCGCGCTCCAGAGCATGGACTACATCCTGGGCCGCAACGCGCTGAACATCTCCTACGTCACCGGTTACGGCGAGGTCAGCGCCCAGAACCAGCACAGCCGCTGGTACGCCCGCCAGCTCGATCCGAACCTGCCGAACCCGCCGAAGGGCACCCTCTCGGGCGGGCCCAACTCGAGCATCCAGGACCCCTACGCACAGAGCAAACTCCAGGGCTGCGTCGGCCAGTTCTGCTACATCGACGACATCCAGTCCTGGTCGACCAACGAGCACACGATCAACTGGAACGCCGCCCTGACCCGCATGGCCGCCTTCGTGGCCGACCAGGGGTAGAGGGGGTCCGCGAAGTCCCGCCTGCCCTGCGACGCCCGGCATGCCCTCTGGCCGCACCGGTCGGACGCCCGCGTACGACCAGTACGCGGGCGTCCGACCGGCACTCCCTCATAGCTCTTCGAGCAGGGGGTACCCCCCAGAGCACGCACCGGACGCCGCAGGGCCCGCCCTCCGGGCGGACGACGGGACTTCCCGGACACCCCCTGACCGGCCAAGCGCACAGAGGTGCCGGGGGTGTCCGCCGGCAGGACGCCTCCGGCACCCGCGCGTAGCCTGGTGCCATGCACGCGGTGCGGGTAGCCGGCCTCGAGGTCGCCTACGACCGGGTGGGCCAGGGCCCGCCCCTGGTGCTCGCGCACGGTGCCACGACCGACGCCCGCCTGTGGCGTCCGCAGATCGCGGACCTGGCCGACGAGTTCACCGTGATCGCCTGGGACGAGCCCGGGCCGGCCGCTCCTCCGACGTACCGCCCTCCTTCGTGCTGGCCGACTACGCCCGCTGTCTGGCGGCCGTCATCGAGGACGTGGGCCTCGGCCCGGCCCATGTCGCCGGCCTGTCCTGGGGCGGGACCGTCGTCCTGGAGCTCTACCGGCACCACCCCGAGCTCGTCCGGACGCTCGTCCTCGTCGACACCTACGCCGGCTGGAAGGGCTCGCTGCCCCCGGCGGAGGTGAGGGCGCGGGTCGAAGGGGCGGAGCGGATGCTCGCAGTCCCGGTCGAGGAGTTCGCACCGACCATGCCCGGCCTGTTCGCCGGGCGGCCATCGGCCGAAGCCGTCCGCCTGCTGTCCGTGATGTCCGCCGACGCCCGGCCCCGGAGCATGCGGACGGAGCTCACCATCATGGCCGAGACCGACCATCGCGACCTGCTGCCCGAGATCACGGTGCCGACCCTGCTGCTGTGGGGCGAGCTCGACACACGCTCGCCGGTCGACCTCGTCGCCCGTCCCCTCCTGGGGGCGATCCCGGAGGCCACCCTGGTCGTGCTGCCCGGCGCCGGGCACCTCAGTAACATCGAGGCCCCGGAGCCGTTCAACCGGACTGTTCGGGAGTTCTGTCTGGCCCGCTCCTGAGCATGAGCTCCCCGGGCCGTTCGTGGGCGGTCAGGGTGTGCAGCCGGGCCTGGTCGAGCGGCTCGTGCACCTCGACGTACTCGCCGTGCGGCAGCCGCTTGATCACACCGGTCGCCCGGCCGTGCAGCACCAGCTCCCGGTCGCGGAGCTGTAGCCCCAGGCAGATCCGCCGGGTCACGACGAGGACGACCGCCGGGACGACGAACATCGCGATCCGCACCGCCCAGGTCACCGTGTTGATCGACAGGTGGAAGCGGGTCGCCACGATGTCGTTGCCGCCGCCCGCCAGCAGCACGAGATAGAGGCTGATCCAGGCCGCCCCGATCGCCGTGCGGACCGGGCGGTTGCGCGGCCGGTCCAGCAGATGGTGCTCGTGCCTGTCGCCCGTGAGCCTGGCCTCCAGGAACGGGTACACGCCGATGAAGAGCAGCAGCAGCGGGAACACCGCGATCGGGATGAACACGCCCAGCACCAGCGTGTGGCCCCACAGCGTGATCTCCCAGCCGGGCATGATCCGCACCAGTCCCTCGGCGAAGCCGAGATACCAGTCGGGCTGGGCGCCCGTGGACACCTGGTCGGCGCGGTAGGGGCCGTACGACCACACCGGGTTGATCGTCGCCACCGCCGCCATCAGCGTGAGCACCCCGAACACCAGGAAGAAGAAGCCGCCCGCCTTCGCGAGGTACACCGGCATGAAGGGCGCTCCCACGACATTGCGTTCGGTGCGCCCGGGGCCCGCGAACTGGGTGTGCTTGTGGTAGACGACCAGCAGCACATGGACGACGATCAGGGCGGCCATGACTCCGGGGATCAGCAGGACGTGCAGCGAGTAGAAGCGGGCCACGATGTCGTCGCCGGGGAACTCGCCGCCGAACAGGAACATCGCCAGGTACGTCCCCACGATCGGCACGGACAGCAGCGCGCCGTGCACGAACCTCAGGCCCGTGCCCGACAGCAGGTCGTCGGGCAGCGAGTAGCCGAACAGGCCCTCGAACAGGCAGAGGAAGAGCAGCAGCCAGCCGAACAGCCAGTTGACCTCCCGCGGCTTGCGGAACGAGCCCGTGAAGAAGTGCCGCATCATGTGCGCCAGCATCCCGGCGACGAAGACCAGCGCCGCCCAGTGGTGCAGCTGCCGGATCAGCAGCCCGCCGCGCACGTCGAAGCTGATGTCCAGCGTCGAGGCGTACGCCTCGGACATGCGCACGCCGTTCAGCGGTGTGTAACTCCCCTGGTACGTCACCTCGTTCATCGACGGATGGAAGAACAGCGTCAGATACACGCCGGTGAGGACCAGCACCACGAAGCTGTACAGGCAGATCTCGCCGAGCAGGAAGGACCAGTGGTCGGGGAACACCTTGCGCAGGTACTTCCGGCCGAGCGTGTGAGTGCCGAGCCTGCCGTCGAACCAGTCCGCGAGCCGCTCACCGCGTCCGGCGCTCACGCCGCCTCCCTGGGCAGGTGGGCGAGCTTGTCCGGGTTGGCGACGACGTAGATGCCGCGCACCCGGTCGCCCTCCGGGGTGAGGTCGAGGACCAGGACCGCGTAGGGCGCGTCGCCGTCGAACAGCACCGCCGCGTCGTCGCCGTTGACGCGCCGGTAGCGGAACACGGGATTGCTCGGGCCGCCCCGCCCGGACGTGAGCAGGCGGGCCACCTTGTCCCGGCCGTGCACCGGGCGCAGGCTCGCCGGTTTGCGCTTGCCGCCGGCGTCCGTCCACGCCGTGACGTCCGGCGCGAGGACCTCCATCAGCTCCGCGATGTCCCCGCCGAGCGCCGCCCGCACGAACCGCTCGGTCGCCTCCCGCCGCACCCGCGGATGCGCCTCGTACCGAGGCCGCCGCGCGTGCACATGCTCCCGGGCCCGGTGCGCCAACTGCCGTACGGCGGCGGGGGAGCGGTCGATGATCTCGGCTATCTCGGCGTGCGGGTAGCCGAACACCTCGCCCAGGACGAACACGGCCCGTTCCAGCGGGGTCAGCGACTCCAGGACCACCAGCATCGCCAGCGACACCGACTCCGAGCGCAGCGCCGGACCGTCGGCCGTGTCGGTTCCCTCGTCGGTGACGAGGGGTTCGGGCAGCCAGGAGCCCACGTACGTCTCCTGTCTGCGGCTGATCACGGCCCGGCGGCGCAGCGCGTGGTTGACCGCCACCCGGACCAGATAGGCCCGGGGATTGTCGACGCCGGCCAGGGGAGCGCCCCCGCCGCGGGCCGTCCAGGACAGCCATGTCTCCTGCAAGACGTCCTCGGTGTCGGCGACACTGCCGAGCATGTTGTAGACGACGCCGAACAGCAGCTCGCGATGGTCGACGAACACCCCGGTGGCCTCGTCGAGCGGGGCGGCGGTGCCGGGTACGGGGATCTCGGTCATGCGTGGTCCTCCCAGAGACGCGCTCACTACTGCGAGCCGCGCGGGGACCCGGAATGTGACATCGCGCGGTGTGATGTGATGCAGATCTCAGGAAAGGGCCCGGGTGTACATCCGCCGGTACCGTCGAGCCAGCCTTCTGACCTGGGGATATTTACGAGTCAGTACCCGAGCGGTACCGTGAAGGCATGCCAGCTCTCAACGTGGAGTTCAGCGACCGCGAGCTTGAGGACCTGCGGCAGATCGCCAAGGAGCGCGGTACGTCCATGAAGGCACTGGTGCGGGAGGCGGCCGCGGCCGACATAGCCCGCCACCGGGCCCTCCAGGAGGGCGCGGAGGCCTTCCGCAGGTTCTTCGCGACCCACGCCGACGAGTTCGCCGCTGCCTTCCCCGACGACGAACCGCCCACCAAGGGCGAAGGGCGGGCCGCCTGACCGATGGCACCCGTCATTCACATCGACGTGCCCTGGCTGCTCCAGCGCCACGAAGAGGTCCTGCCGGACCAGCCCACCGTCAACGACTTCTCCGCGCTGGTCGCCGCCGTCGCCCGGCACCGCGTCGACCCGCCGCGCCTCGGGGTGAACTCCGACGCGGCCTGGCGGGCCGCCGCGCTGCTGCACACCATCGCCGTGCTCCGGCCGCTGCCGTCGGCCAACGCCCGCTTCGCGTGTGCGACGGCCGTGGCGTACATGTTCGTCAGCGGCGCCGGCATCGACCCGCCCTACGGTGCCCTCGTCGACCTCGCCCGCGACCTGATGTCCGGCACGACCGACGTCTACGGCGCGGCGGACCGGCTGCGATCCTGGCAAATCTGAAAAGGTCGAAAACCGGTGCGACCAGTGCGCATACGTTCCCGTTTCTGACTTTCTGTCAATGGGCTTGATGTTGCACGGGCGCCTTGTTGGCCGTGTGGGGGTTGTGCAAGAGTGAAACGCACGTGCGGGGGGAATGGCCAGGTGTCGCACGCGTTTTGTAGACCGGGTCCGATTCGCCGGCGGTGAATTCGCACCTCCCGCGCCGCGCCCAAAAAGGTACGCACCAACCGGGCTCCTTTTTCGGCGGCAGGACATCTGTGTGTCACATGCGCGTGGGAAGGAACCATCTCAGTGCCCACCCCCCACCCCCCTCGTCCTCCGTATCCCCCGCCCGGCGGGGATCACGGGGAATCCGATGAATCTCTCGCCGCTCCGCTGAGAGGCAGCCCGGAGGGCGAGGTCGCCGCCCATTCCGTCGCGCTGCTGATGGCGCGGCACTGGCAGCCGGTGCGCGAGTACGCGGTCATCTGTCTCGCCTCGTCTGCGCAGGCCGCCGAGATGGTCACGGGAATCGCCTTCCACCGGACCCTGAACCGCCTAGCCTTCGGCGAGTCGGCCGTCGCGCTGCGCCCGGCGCTTCTGGTGACCGTGCGCGACACGGTCCGGGAGTGGTCCGGTGACGATCGAATATCCGCCGTACTGCCGGCGTTGCAGAAACCGGCCGGAGGGCGCGGGCTGCGCGCGGCGACGTCCATGACGCCCGAAAATCGCGTCCTCGCGGAGCGGGCATTTCAGGCACTTCCCGCAGCAGCGCGCTGTTTGCTCTGGCACGTCGAGGTCGAGGCCGATCCTTTAAGCGTCCCGGCCGGTCTGCTGGGCATGGACACCGACATCGCGTCGGCCGCACTCGAACAGGCGCGTGACACATTCCGCGAGGGGTGTGTACATGCCCATCGCGAACTCGCGCCGACCCAGGACTGCCGCTTCTACAACCGCCTCCTCGATGTCCCGATCCGCCGGGGCGGCGCACTGCTGCCCGACGTCCAGGATCATCTGGCGGAGTGCCGCTATTGCCGGAACGCGGCGGAGCAGCTGAGCCATTTCGAGGGCGGGCTGGGCCCGTTGATCGCCGAGGCGGTGCTCGGCTGGGGCGTCCGGCGCTACCTCGACTCACGCCCGGGCCGGTCCTCTCACGGCACGCGGGGCGGACGCGCGGGCCGGCGCGGCTCAGGACGGGGTGACGGGCGGCCCGGGGGCGGGCGCCACCGCCTGCTGTCCCGGATCCCCATGCAGGTCCGCCGGGTTTCGGGCGCCCGCATCCCGGAAGCGCTGCGCTCCTCACGGGCGCTGCTCTCGGGAGTCGGCGCGGTGTCGGCCGGGGTGCTGGCGACCGTGCTCATCATCAGCGCGTCGTCCTACGACGGCGGCCAGGCCGACCCGGCCGGCTCCAGCAGCGCCGCCGGCGGCAACGGCGCCGAGTCCGTGACGCCGCCCGAGACGGCCGGGCTTCCCACGGCACCGGGCGTGACGCGGCTGCGCAACGCCAGCGCCGGCCTGTGCCTCGACGTCCGGGACCGGCCGAAGGAGGGCTCGGGGGCGAAGCTGGCGGAGTGCTCGACGGCGTCGTGGACTCAGCAGTGGACGTACGAGGAGGACGGGCTGCTGCGCAGCGTCGCCGATCCCGGCCTGTGCCTGGACTCGCACAAGGACGCCGGCGTCGTCGTCCTCGGCACCTGCGCCGAGGAGGACGACGAGCGGGGCGACGACGTGCGCTACGACCTCACCGTGCAAGGGGAGTTGCTGCCCCGCTGGGACGAGCAGCTCGCCCTCGCCTCCACCAACGACGACCCCGGTGCCGACATCGTCGTCAAGGTCCGCGACCGCTCCGACGGACAGCGCTGGCAGGCGGAGCCCGTGCCGACGACGGCGGGTTCCCTGTCGATCGAGGAGCAGGAGGGTCCGACGTCCCGGCAGGTGACCGTGCCCCACGGCCGGACGGCGTGAGCACAGGGCTGCGCGGCGCACGCGTCGCGCGGCCCGCCTGTCACGCCGGGTCCTCGACGAGGTCGGCCGGACCGATCGTGCCGGGCGTGGCGTGGCCCGACAGGGCGAGGGTGAGGTCGAGTTCGGCCAGCAGACAGCGGATGACGTGTTCGACGCCCGGCCGGCCGTCCAGGCCCAGACCGTAGACGTACGGGCGGCCGAGGAGGACCGCGCGGGCGCCGAGGGCGAGTGCCTTGAAGATGTCGTCGCCGGTGCGGACGCCGCTGTCGAAGAGGACGGCGAGCCGGTCGCCCACCGCCTCCGCAACGCGGGGCAGCGCGTCGGCCGCCGCGACAGCCCCGGCCACCTGGCGCCCGCCGTGGTTGGAGACGACGACGCCGTCCATGCCCGCCTCCGCGGCCTGCCGGGCGTCGTCCGGGTGCAGAACGCCCTTGAGGACGATCGGGCCGTCCCAGTTCTCCCGCAGGAACGCCAGGTCAGGCCAGCTCTTCGCCGGGTCGGCGAACATCCCGACGAAGTGCATCACGGCCGCGTTCGGATCCTCGTGGACCGGTTTGGCCAGACCTGCCTGGAAGGCCGGGTCCGAGAAGCAGTTGGCCGTGCCGACGCCGTGCAGGAACGGCAGATACGCCTGGTCGAGATCGCGCGGCCGCCACGCGAGCAGCGGCGTGTCCAGGGTGACCACGAGCACGCTGAACCCGGCCGCCCTCGCCCGGTTCAGGAAACTGCGGGCCACCTCGGGGTCCCTGGGCCAGTACAGCTGGAACCACCGCTCGGCGTCGCCCATCGCCTCGGCGACCTGCTCCATGGGCGTGCTCGACGCGGACGACAGGATGAAGGGCACGCCCTGCGCCGCGGCGGCCCGGGCCGCCGCGGACTCGGCGTCCGGGTGCATGATCGACAGCACGCCGACCGGGGCCAGCGCCAGCGGGGCCGGCAGGGCACGGCCCAGCACCTCGACCGACAGGTCCCTCTCGTGCACGTCCCGCAGCATGCGCGGCACGATCCGACGACGCTCCAGGGCCGCCCGGTTGGCGCGGGCCGTGCTGCCGTTGCCCGCGCTGCCCGCCACATAGCCGACCGGGCCGGGCCCGAGCCGCTGCTCGGTCAGCTCCTCCAGCCGGGCCGGATCGGTGGGCAGCCGCGGTACGGCACCCGTCATCCCGTTCAGATAGATCTCGTACTGGAAGTCCGCCCAGTGCCTGCCCACCGTACGCAACCGCCTCTCGCCGTCTCCTCGTCGAGACCGTGTCGACGGCCGACGATACCCAGCGGTATGCGCGACGGCGGATCAGGGGCGGCCTGCCGCCTCCTCCAGGAGGCGGGCGAGTGCGTGCGGCTGCGAGAACATCGGCCAGTGGCCGGTGTCCAGCTCCACGAGCTCCCATCTGTCGCTCTTGAGGAGTTCGGCCACCGCCGGCATCGGCTCGTCCCCGTCGAGGAGGCACTTCACATAGGTCGCCGGGAGCTCGCCCAAGGGGCCGGAGAGCGCGGCCGATTCGGTGAGCGTGGCCCCCGGATGCGGGGTCGCGTCGACGATCCGCGCGATCTGCTCGTCCGTCAGCCCCTGCCCCGCGTAGTCCGGCGCCCCGAGCGGCGGCCAGAACCCGTCGTGCGCGGCGATCGACTGCCGCACGTGGTCGCTCGGGCAGCCCGACAGGAACGACTCCCCGTCCACCGGCACGTTCGCGTCGACGAACACCACGCGCCGCAGCCGCTCCCCGATCCGCTCGGCGGCCTGCCCGACCGGTATGCCCGCGTAGCTGTGCCCCACGAGGACGACGTCGCGCAGGCCGAGGCGCTCCACCTCGTCGACGATGTCCCGCACGTGCGTCCGCTGCCCGGCCGGCACACCCTGCTTCTCCGCGAGGCCCGACAACGTCAGCGGATGGACGTCATGCCCGGCGCCGCGCAGTTCCGCGGCCACCTCGTCCCACGCCCACGCTCCGAGCCACGACCCTGCCACCAGTACGAAATCGGTCATGCCGGCAACTTAGCCGGGGGGTCTGACAACGCCCCCTCGGCGCCGGGCCGGTGATCGGCGGCACCGGCACCTCGACGGTCCGGGCCAGCCGCGCGTCCTCGTACCCGTACACCGCCCGGGGTTCGGGGAACAGCCACAGCAGCGTCAGGAACAGCACCGCCGCCACCACCAGTGACAGGGGCAGACCGATGTCGACGCCGCCCGCCGGATCGCCGAGCGGCCCGACGAACTGCCCGGGCGTGTTGGTGAAGAGGACGCCGAGCAGCGCCGAGACCCACCAGGCGGTCGTACCCCGCCAGTTCCAGCCGTGCGCGAACCAGTAACGGCAGCCGCGCTGACGGCGGTTGAAGACCTGGAGCCCCTCCGGGTCGTACCAGCCGCGCCGCGTCCAGTAGCCCAGCATCATCACGACCGTCCACGGCGTGGTGCAGGTGATGATCACCGTGGCGAAGGCCGAGATGGACCCACGAAATCGAGCCCGAACCGGCCCGCGAAGACGAAGGCGATCGACAACGCGCCGACCAGCAGCGTCGCGCCGCGTTCGCCTCGCCCGTCGCGGGATTGACCACCTCGGTGGTCCGTCCGTCGGCGGCGTCCCGGAACTCACCGCCGATGCTGTCAGTGGACGAATCCTCCACTCCCCGCTTCACTCCTCGTCGTCTGCGTCGTCCGCGTGCGGCGCGTGATCCGGCTCGGCGTCCGGCCCCTGGGCCCGGACCCGCTGCACGTGCTCGAGGGAGTCGCGCAACTCCGCTAGCCAGTCGTCGGTGTGCCGCTGGACCAGGCGCACGCACCAGGCCAGCGCGTCGCTGCGGCTGCGGGCGACGCCGCCGGCGATCAGGGTGTCGAGGACCTGGCGCTCCGGCTGGCGCAGCCGCGTCATGACGGGCGCGGCCACGTGCGTGAAGAGCGCCCGCCGCCCGCCGCACTCCACACCCCAGGACACCTTCCGGCGGAACCGGTGCTCGGCCTCCCGGGCCACGGCCATCCGGTCCTCACGCGTACGTTCCCGGAATTCCTGCACCCGGCTCTCCAGGGCCGCCTCCCGCTCGGCTGCCGGGGCGTCCTCGGCCAGCCGGGGTTCGGGGATGCGGCCGATCACGGTGATCTCCTCGCGGTCGACCGTGATCTCGGTCAGTTCCTCGAAGAGGTCGTCGGGAAGACGGCCGGCGAACCAGCCGCGCAGTTTCTCTCGCTGCTCTGTCGTAATCATGTAATGACGATTACTCGCCTCGGGCATGAACACAAGGGGCCGCGAAGCAGTCGGCCGAGAGCGGAATCGGAATGTTTCAGGCCTATTAACGAACACGCGGAAATTAGCCATCTGACCGCTTCATGACCCCGAGAGCCGTGCGGTTGCGGGCTTCACGCAGGCGCGTTCCGTAACTTCACGCCACTGATTCAATACGCAAGGTTACTGAAACCTGTGGGGTCGATGTGTGTTTCGGCGGCGGACTCGGCAGACTCGCGCTCGCCGCCCCGGGCACCGACCGAGCACGGGCCGGCACACCCTGTCATCGAGCGGAAGGATGCACACAATGCGGAACACCGCGCGCTGGGCCATGACCCTCGGCCTGACGGCCACCGCCGTCTGCGGACCCCTCTCCGGGGCCGCGCTCGCCAGTCCGGGTCAGGCCCCCACCGCGCTCTACGCCCCGTCGGCCCTCGTGCTCACGGTGGGCCACGGTGAGAGCGCGGCCGCCGCGACTCCGGAACGCGCGGTCACCCTGACCTGTGCTCCGAGGCACTCCGGCACGCACCCGGTCGCCGCCTCGGCCTGCGCGGAACTGCGCGGTGTCGGCGGCGACATCCACGCCCTGACCGCCACGGACGGCGTGATGTGCACCAAGCAGTACGACCCGGTGGTCGTCACCGTCGACGGTGTCTGGCAGGGCCAGAGGGTCTCCTACGAGCGCACGTTCTCCAACGAGTGCGTGAAGAACGCCTACGGTTCCGGCGTCTTCGCGTTCTGAGAGACCGGGATCGCGTTGTTCCCGTGAGGCACAGCGGTTCGAGGCTGGGGAGCCGAGCCGCTGTCGCGGGGACCTGCGATCTCGCACAAGGGGCCGGCGGGCGGAGTGGGGCCGCCCGCCGACCCCTGGACTCACCGGCCACCGCCACCGGGCTCAGGCCCGGTCGCGGTGGCTCGTGTCGCACCACGGATAGCGGCGGCTGCGGCGGCAGGTGCACAGGGCCACGCGGAAGCGGTCCGAGGTGACGACGGAGCCGTCCTCCAGCTCCACCTCCACCGGGCCCTCCACCAGCAGCGGGCCCTTGCGCTGGACCGTGACGCGGCGCGGCGCCGCGGACCGGTCAGACGGGGAGTTCGGCACGGACGACCACCAGCTCTTCCTTGTCCTCGGCGGCGGGCAGCAGTCCCCGCTCCCGCAGCCAGCGTTCCCGGCCGCGCAGCACCGGGCCGAACGCGATCCGCCGCCGGCGCGTCACCGCGGCCTTCAGGCCGGACGAGCGCAGCTGCCCGACGGTCAGGTCCGGGCCGCTCAGCGCGGACTGCACCAGCAGCAACACCCCGCCCGGACGCAGCAGGTCAGGTGCCTCCCGGCAGATCCGGTCCACGACCAGCCGTCCGTCCCCGCCCGCGTCCCAGGCGCGGGCCGCGCCCCGCGGCCGTCCGTCACCGTCCGGCGCCGGCACGTACGGCGGATTGGCCAGGATCAGGTCGAACCACTCGCCGCGCACCGGATCGAAGAGGTTCCCGCGCCGGATACGGACCGGGAGCCCCGCCCGCACGGCGTTCAGGCGCGCGGCCCACACCGCCCTCCGCGACACGTCCACGGCGGTCACACGCAAGCCTCGGCGCGCGGCCTCCAGGGCCAGGGCACCGGTGCCGGTGCCGACGTCCAGGACCTTTGCGCCCGGCGGCAACGGCTCGTCGAACAGGGCACCGGCCAGAAGCTCGGTGTCCTCCTGCGGGGCGTAGACGCCCGGGGGTACCAGTGGGTTCACGGCGCTCGGGTACCCCGGCATTCAGGAGATATGGGCGACTTCCTGGGCAAGCGGCTCATGTAGGGATGAACGTGACATGCGCCAGTCGGCGAGCAGCCGGGCGCCGAAGCGGTCCTCGACGAACTCGGTGGCGTCGATCCCGAACACGACGTCCGCGGCCAGGTGCGGCTCCTCCTCCAGCAGGCCGCCGATGACGTCATGGCGCACCACCTGCTCGTGGACCGCGTCGGCCTCGACGTGCTCGTCGTAGAAGTGCTCGGCCGCCGGACCTGCGCCGGTGCGGCGCATCGCCTCGGCGAGTCGCCGCGACCCCGGTGACGAGGTGATCTCGACCGTCGCGAAGTGGCCGACCAGGGCGCCCCTGAGGGCCCGGTGCAGGCCGAAGAGGGACATCAGGTTCACCGTGACCAGGGCCTCGGCACACGTCGCGTCGAGGTAGCGGCCGTACGTGGTGTCCAGGCCCAGATCCGTCATCAGGTCGGCGAACAACCGGGCATGTACACGGTCGGCGCGGCCGCCGCCCCACTCGTCGAACTCCACCGCCGCCATCGCCGCCTTCGCCCGGCCCCACAGCCGCGGCAGCACCCAGGCGTGCGGGTCCGCCTCCTTGAGGTGGTACAGGGAGCGCTGGGCCGCGTACTCGCGCAGGTGCCACAGCTCGCCCTCGTCGCGCAGGAAGTGGGTGACGCCCGTGCCGTCGACCGGCTCGACCAGGAGGTCCGCCAGCGCCTCGTCCACGCTGTCGTGGACCCGGGCGTCGGCGCGCAGGGCGGACAGGAAGCGGTGCTCCAGAGCCGCTCGGATGCGCAGCAGGTCCGGGTCCCACTCGCGGTCGGGGGACACTCCCGCGAAGCCGCGGTAGTGCAGCTCGTAGCACAGGTAGAGCGCCAGCTGGAGGTCCTCGCCGTACACCGCGGCACGGGCGACGTCCTCGAGCCGGGGCAGCCGGCCCGCGCCCCGCAGGTATGCCTCGACGCCCCTGCTCAGCGGGCCGCGCGGGGTGGGCAGTCCTGGTCCTTCACGGTCGAGCTCCATATGCCCCGGGTACCCGGTCGGCGTCCGGGGTCACCTACCCGCGTAGCACCCGTGTGGAAAGACATTCCGGCATGTCAGGAAGGGGCCGGGCCCGGGCCGCCCGGGCCCTCCTCTCAGTCCCCCTGGGACTCCTCCTGGGCGCGCGTGTTGGGGGTGATGGCCTCTGCGGCCTCGCCCCGGTGGCGCCGCTGCCCGGCGGAGTCCTGGGTGCGGTTCTCGGCGTCCTCGATCTCGCGCAGGACCTCCTCCAGCGCCGTCTCGGGCTTCTTGTCGGAGCCGTCGTGGTTCTTGTCCTGGGACACGGGGGTCTCCTTCCTGCGTTCGGTGCGTCCGTTGTCGTCTGCCGGCGATCAGGTGGAGGCTGTGGCGATGCGCAGCGGCACCGGGTCGGGCGGGGCCGCCTCCTCGTTGTGGCGGGTTACCTCCGCCCACCAGGCCGGGCCGTCCTCGATGTGCCGCAGCAGCACGCCCTCGCGGATCGCCCAGGGGCAGACCGTGACGGACCTGAGGTCGGTCAGTTTCATCGCGGTGTGCCCGACCACCGCTCCGGCCAGGCTCTGCGCGGCACGCGGCGCGGAGATGCCGGGCAGCTGCGCGCGCTCGGCGGCGGGCAGGGCGGCCAGCCGCGGGATCGCCTCCCGTAGCGCCGCGCGGTGCAACTGCCGGTCCACGAACGGGCCGTGGCGTCCGGGTGCCGTACCGCACAGCCGGCCCAGCTGCTGGAAGGTGCGGGAGGTGGCGACCGCGGTGCGCGGGCCCTCCCAGCGGATCCGCGCCGCGACGTCCCGCAGCTGGTGGCGGACCTTGCGGCGCAGCGCCCGCACCCGCTCCGGCGACGGCGGGTCCTCGTCCTTGAAGAACTCGTGGGTGAGCCGCCCCGCGCCCAGCGGCAGCGATGCCACGAAGTCGGGCAACCGACCGCGCCCGAAGGCGACTTCCAGCGAGCCGCCGCCGATGTCGAGCAGGGCGAGCGGCCCCGACCGCCAGCCCATCCAGCGCCGGGCCCCGAGAAACGTCAGCTCCGCCTCGACCTCGCCCGGCAGGGTGCACAGGTCCACGCCGGTACGGGCCCGGACGGTGTGCAGCACCTCGTGCCGGTTCGGCGCGCTGCGCACCACGGCGGTCGCGAACGCCAGCGGGCCGGCCGCACCCCACCGGGTCGCGGTCCGGCTCGCCTCTGCGACCGCGTGCACCAGTTGTTCGACGGCCGGCTCCGGGAGGGGTCCCCCCGGTGTGACCTGCTCGGACAGCCTGAGCCGCCACTTGGCGGTGTGCACCGGAAGCGGTACGCCGCCGTCCGCGTCCGCGACGACCAGTCTGACCGTGTTCGATCCCACGTCCACCACGCTGATTCGCATGGGCCGTGGGTACCCACTTCTGGGAGAGCCCAACGGTCAGGGCCCCGGAGTACGGCGAAGACGCGCCACCGGGCGGGCCGAGGGCCGCGGTGTCATGCCATCTGGCGCCGCACCAGCTCGTGCAGCCGGCCGCTGGTGTCGGCGAGCAGCTGGGCGGGCGGGCCCTGCTGTACGACCTTGCCGTCCTCCATCACCACGACCCGGTCGGCGTCCATCACGGTCGACAGCCGGTGGGCGATGACGATCCGGGTGGCGTTGAGGGCCTTGGTGCTCTCGATGACCGTGCGCTGGGTCTCGTTGTCGAGGGCGCTGGTCGCCTCGTCGAAGAAGAGGATGCGCGGCCGGCGGATCAGCGCCTGGGCGATCATCAGCCGCTGGCGCTGGCCGCCGGAGACGGCGCCGCTGCCGGAGACGATGGTGTGCAGGCCCATCGGCATCCGCTTGATGTCCTCGGCGAGACCGGCCATTTCGGCCGCCGCCATCGCCTCCTCCGGCGTGTACGGCTCGGTGCCGCAGATGACGTCCAGGATCGAGCCGGTGAACGGCTGCGCGTGCTGGAGCACCACACCGCACTGGCGGCGCACCGCCGACTGGTCGAGCGCGGCCAGATCCTGACCGTCGTAGAGGACGCTGCCAGACACCGGGCGGTCGAAGCCGATCAGCAGGCGCAGCAGCGTCGACTTGCCGCAGCCGCTCGGGCCGACGACCGCGACGAACTCGCCCGGTCGCACCTCGAACGACACGTCGTCCAGGACCAGCGGACCGTCGTCCGAGTAGCGGAAGGACAGCCGCCGCGCCTCGAGCGCCCCGGTCAGCGGGCCCGGACGCGTGTTCGCCGTGCGCACCTCGGGCGTCGCGTCCAGCACCGGCTTGATCTCCTCGAACAGCGGCAGCGCGGCCACTGCCGAGACGAACGCGCCCGTCAGCTGGGTCACCGAGGTCAGCACCATCGTCACCGAGGTGTTGAAGGTGAGGAACGCGGCCGCCGACATCGAGCCCCGGGCCGGTCCCGCCAGCAGCATGAACATCAGCAGCGTGCACAGCGGCAGATACACCGCGCCCAGCACCGACGTGAGGTTCTTGATGCGGCCGGCCTTCTGCTGGAGCTCGCGACTGCGCGCGAACTGGGACGCCCACGCGGCGTACGCGTAGTTCTCGGCGGCGGCCACCCGCAGCTTGGGCAGACCGCGCAGCGTCTGGAAGGCCTGGTTGTTCAGCTTGTTGGAGAGCACGACCAGCCGCCGCTGCCACCGCACCTGCCACAGCCCGAGCCCCAGGAACACGGCCGCGACGACCACGAGCATGCCGATCGCGGCCATCGCCATCGGCACGCTGAACCACAGCAGCAGCCCCAGGTTCATCGCTCCGACCGTCACCGACTGGGCGACCGTCGGACCGACTCCCGCCAGCAGCCTGCGGATCGAGCTGATGCCCATGGCCGCGCTGGCCAGTTCGCCGGTGGAGCGCTCGGTGAAGAACCTCGTCGGCAGCCTGAGCAGCCGGTCCCACACGGCCGGCTGGAGCGTGGCCTCGACCCGGCCCTCCAGCCGCAGGATGGTCAGGTTCTGCAACAGCATGAAGGCCGCCGCCACGACGCTGCTGAGCATCACCGCCAGACACACCTGCACGATCAGGTCCGTCTGCGCCTTCGGCACGAACTCGCCGAGCACCTTGCCGGTGGCGATGGGCACCAGGGCGCCGATCGCCACCGTGACCAGCCCGCTGAGCAGCAGTCCGGTCAGGTCGCGGCGCGTGCCCTGCATGCAGAACCGCAGCAGCCTCAGCGGACTGAGCCCGCGTTCGGGGAGCGGGCGGTAGAACATCACCGCGCGCGGCTCGAACTCGTCGGCGTTCGCCTTCTCGACCGGCGTCTCACGGCCGGTGGACGGATGGACGGCGACATATCCGCCGCGCCGCCACAGCAGCGCCACCGGCGCGCCGGACAGGGCCCGGTGACCGACGAGCGGCCCGACGTTGTCCCGCCACCAGCGGCCGTCCAGGCGCACGGCCCGGGTGCGGACGCGGGAGGCCAGGGCGACCTGCTCGACCGGGTCGAGGCGGTCGCCGCCGGTGCCCTTCTGGGTGGGCTCGGTGAGGCTGATCCCGGCCGCCTGCCCGACGAGCTTGCACGCCGCGTACGTGGCGTCGGCGTCGGCCGCGGTGGTCCGCTTCGACGACCGCTTCCCGATCGAGGCGAGCAGCGTCTGGTCGGCCTGGGCGCGCACCGCCTCACCGGCCCTGATGCCCTCGGCCGTGCGCGACTCGTGGGTGCGCTCCAGCTGCTCGATCCAGCGGTCCAGCGTGGTCAGCAGCCGGTACTGCTGGTCGACCATGGACTGCCACAGCGCCGGGTCCATCAGCAGGTCGGCCGCGGCCTCAGCGCCGTACAGCGAGCCGTACTGCACGCTGCCCGGCGGCACCTGCATCCAGAACACGTCGTCGTCCGTGGGCGCGGCGGCCCGTTCGGTGGCCATCGGCGCCTGGAAGAGGATCGACAGGCTGCGGCCGACACCCAGGGCGAGGGCGTACTCCAGCGGGCTCGTCGTCGGCGGCACGTACTGCGGGTTGCCGTAGTCGTCGTAGGACCAGGTCGCGGTGTTGGCGGGCTGGTACAGCTCGCGCAGGCCGATGCGGTGCACCACGCAGTCCCGCAGTGGGCGGGCCACCAGGGTGTGCTGGGGTCCCGCCACGGGTCCGAGCACCAGCGAGCCCGCCTCCAGGCGGCCCAGGTGGTGCCAGTGGCCCTGCTGGCCGGCGTCCACGGCGAACAGGTCGACGGCACCCGCCGCAACCAGCCACAGCACCTGCGGGCCCTCCAGATCGAGGCGGTTGAACCCGGCGCAGTCGATGCGCGAGCCCATCTGCCCGAAGGCGTTGAGGACGAGGTCGCCCTCGTGTCCCTGAACGGCCGTCATCTCACCGCTCCCTGACCAGTGCCGCGTACGCTCCGCCGCCCGCCACCAGGTCCTCGTGCCGTCCCCGCTCCACGATCGTGCCGTGCTGCAGGACGACGATCTCGTCGCTGTCGCGGACCGTGCTGAGCCGGTGCGCGATCACCACACAGGCACAGCCGCGCCTGCGCAGGTTGTCCATCACGACCAGCTCGGTCTCCGCGTCCAGCGCGCTCGTCACCTCGTCGAGGACCAGGATGCTCGGCCGGCGCACCAGCGCCCGCGCGATCTCCAGGCGCTGGCGCTGCCCGCCGGAGAAGTTGCGCCCGTCCTGCTCGACCTTGCTGTGGATGCCGCCCGGACGCCGCGCGATCACGTCGTACAAGGCCGCGTCGCGCAGCGCGTCCTCCACCGCCTCGTCCGGGATGGACGGGTCCCACAGCGCCACGTTGTCGCGGACCGTTCCCTCGAAGAGGAACACGTCCTGGTCGACGAAGGAGACGGAGGCGGCCAGCGCCCCGCGCGGGATGTCCTCGATGCGCTGTCCGTCGATGCGGATCACGCCCTCCCACGGCGCGTACAGGCCGGAGATCAGCCTGGACACCGTGGACTTGCCGCTTCCGGACCCGCCGACCAGCGCGACCTGCTGCCCGGGGCCGACCGTCAGGTCGAAGCCGGTGAGCAGGGGCTTGTCGAGCGGGCTGTAGCCGAAGGTGATGTTCTCCAGCTCGACGTGGCCCTGGAGGCGGCGCGTCGACTCGCCCGACTCGGGGCGGCCGTAGAGCGGATCGGCCTTGAAGTTCTCCACGTCCTTCAGCCGCGCCACGTCGGCCGCGAAGTCCTGGATGCGGCCGGCGACGCCGTTGAGCCGGGTCAGCGGGGCGGTGAACCGGGTGACCAGGGCCTGGAAGGCGACCAGCAGACCGACCGAGATATGGCCCTCGACCGCCCGCATGCCGCCGATCCAGAGGATCAGCGCGCTGTTGAGGGTGGCGAGCGTCGGCGCGACCACGCCCAGCCAGGCGCTCGGCACCCCGAGCCGCTGCTGCTCCTCCAGCGTGGTGGCGTGCTGCCCGGCCCACTTGCGGAAGTAGCCGTCCTCGCCGCCGGTCGCCTTCATCGTCTCGATGAGCTGCAGACCGGTGTAGGCGGTGTTGGTGAGGCGGGCCGTGTCGGCGCGCAGCTTGGCCGTGCGCGTGGCGCGCAGCCGGATGACGACCCGCATGGCCACGATGTTCAGCAGCGCCACGCCGATGCCGACGAACGTCAGCTGCGGGTCGTAGGTGTACAGCAGCACCGCGTACAGGACCACGACGACCGCGTCCACGCCCGCCGCCGCGAGGTCGCGGGACAGCGTCTCGGCGACCGCGTCGTTGGACTGGAGCCGCTGCACCAGGTCGGCCGGGCTGCGCTGGGAGAAGAACGTCACCGGCAGCCGCAGCAGATGGCGCAGGAAGCGGGCGCTGGAGAGGGTCGAGGAGATGATGCGGCCGCGCAGCAGGTTGGCCTGCTGGAGCCAGGTGAGCACGACCGTGAGCAGCACGCACGCCGCCATCGCCGTGAACAGCGTCGGCAGCAGCGAGGTCTGGTTCCCGATCAGGAACTCGTCGATGTAGGTGCGGCTCAGCGCGGGCACCGCCGCGCCGACCGCCACCAGCAGCAGGCTCGCCAGCACGGCGGCGGGCATCGTGCCCGCGGTGCCGCGCAGCCGGGCGGGCATGGCGCCCAGGACGCCGGGCTTGCGGCCGCCCCGGGTGAAGTCCTCGCCGGGCTCCACGACCAGCACGACACCGGTGAAGCTGCCGTCGAAGTCCTCCATGGGGACGAAGCGGCGGCCCTTGCCGGGGTCGTTGATGTAGACGCCACGGCGGCCGAAGCGGCGGCCCATGCCGTCGTAGACGACGTAGTGGTTGAACTCCCAGAACAGGATGGCCGGCGACTTCACCTCGGCGAGGGCGGCCAGGTCCATCTGCATGCCCTTGGCGGTCAGGCCGTAACTGCGGGCCGCCTTCAGGAGGTTGCTGGCACGCGAGCCGTCGCGGGAGACGCCGCAGGCGATGCGCAGCTCCTCCAGCGGGACGTGCTTGCCGTAGTGGCCGAGCACCATCGCGAGGGAGGCGGCGCCGCACTCGACGGCTTCCATCTGGAGCACGGTGGGCGTGCGGACGGTCTTCGCCCTGGCCTTGGGCACCTTGCGCTTCGGCGGGGCGGCGCGGCGCCGGCCCCGGGTGTCCGGTGCGGTCGCGGTCACGGCAGCAGCCAGTCGACGGGACGCTGGTCGGCCAGCCGGATCGACCCCGAGGCCAGCGTCATGGAGGTCAGCTTGAACGGCGGCCCGTCCGCGGACGACCACTTGTAACCGCTCTTCGTGGCGGACGACTTGTCCAGCCGGACCGTCACGGCCACCGGCCTGCCCTTCTTCGTGAACTGCTCGCCCAGCTGGCTGTCCCCGAGGAACGCGGCGATCTGCTGCGGAGACTGCGCCGAGCGGTCCACCGACTTCACATGGCCGCGCAGCACGCCGTACTCCTGCGTCGGCACCGACTGCACGGTCAGGTCGACGGTGGCGTCGTCGGGGATCGAGGCGGCGTTCTCGGCGGGGACGTAGACCGTCGCGTACAAGGCGTCCTCGGTGTGGGCGACCTTCTCGACGGCGGCGACGTTCGCGCCGGTCTGGATGATCTGCCCGACGGTCGCGGCGAGCGCGGAGACACGGCCCGCGTCGAGCGTGCGGACGACGGTTTCGCCCTGGGACGTACGGACCTTGAGCACGGGGGAGTCGGCCGGCAACCGCTCGCCCTGCTTCGCGAGCACCGCGGTCACCTGGCCCGCGACCGGGCTCTGGAGGAGGTAGCTGCCCTGCCCGTGCGTGAGGATGGCGGGCGCGCTGACGGTGGAGGTCACCGAGCCGGTCACCGCCCACACCGAGGCGGCCGCCATCGCGACCACGGTCACCGAAAGCACGAGCCAGCCCTGCGGGCGGGCGAAACGCACCGGAAGGTCGAGTTCCTCCGGTGACTGGAGCTTGGCGAGGGCCTGTTGGCGGAACTGCAAGGAACTTCCCTCACCCGTAGAAGAGGTTCTTACGGCCGTAACAGAGGCTGTTACGGCACCCGAAGATCCCGGAACCGCCGGCTGCGGCTCCGGGAGTCAACGGCACTGGGGCTCGATCAGAGACCGGCGACCAGGTTGGTGACCGGGGCCGTGTTCAGGCCGGTGACACCCTCGACGGTGCCGACGGCCGTGTTGACCAGGCCGGAAACCGGAGCGATGCCGTCGACCGTGTCGGTGACGGTGTTCACAGCGTTCACGGACAGGCCGCCGGAGACGGCGTCGAGCTCGGCGTCGGCGATCTCGACGGTCTCAACCTGGGGGGTGGAGTTCATGATGGAACTTCCCTTCGTATGGATATCTCACAAGGGGGAGCGGCCCCCTCTGGGGACAGATGACGGCCGCGACCGCGAGTGCCGGACTCCCGTTTCCGAGCGCCCTGCGTGGCTCCCGCGGTGCGATGGATCAAAGCACGCTGCGGGCGCGGGCTTCCAATCAACCACGCGTCCCACCAGGCAACTTGCGCCCCAGCCGCACCGAAGCGTGCAGGTGTGTGCACGCCTTGGTGGCGAGTCCTTCACATGCGTCACGGCATCGGCTCAGCCGACCCCTTGCTTCGCGGAGCGGCGAATCCGGCACTCCCGCCCCAAAGGCGTGACCGACGCGGCAGACCCGCGGATAACCCTCGACTCGGTGACCGGGTTGGGCATTCGATGTGCAGATTCACTGAAGGCGGGATTCAACTCGATGATCGCAACAGATCGTTTCCATTCGGATACGGATCGTGTTCGTTCGGTATGTCGTCACGAGCTTCACGGCTGAAACGCCGTCATCCGGCCATGGAGGGCGTGGCGTCGGCGCGCTTCGCCTTCCCCGGCGTGCCGCTGTGACCAGGGCGGCAGCAGACCGTGCGGTCGGTGCCCGGGCGGCGGGAGTTGGCTGGTTCCGCGATGCGAACGGGTCACCGGCAAACGGAATTGAACGCCCCGGACAGCCCGTGCGTACCAACAGCCATCCAGGCGCCCCCGAGCTGCCGGACGGCGGCACCTACTCCGTTCCCCAGGAGGAGAGAAGTTTGAGTCACAAGCGAATTCCGAAGCGCAAGGCCGCGATAGCGGCGGGCAGCGTGGTGGCGCTCGGCGCCGCCGCGATCCTGCTCCCCAACGCCAACGCGTCGCAGGACGGTTCGTCCGGCGACACGGCGGCCGCGCCGAAGACCCTGAAGGCGGGCGACGCCTCGGATCTCGCCTCGCAGCTCTCCGGGCTCCTCGGTGAGGCGTTCGGCGGCTCCTACTACGACAGCGACAGCCAGCAGCTCGTCGTCAACGTCGTACCGGGCGACAACAACAACGTGATCGTGCAGGCGAAGGCGGCCGGCGCGAAGGTCCGCGAGGTCGACAACAGCTGGTCGGAGCTCCAGAGCGGAGCGCAGACCCTGAAGTCGGACGCGACCATCGCGGGCACCTCGTGGGCGATCGACCCGCGCACGAACAAGCTCCTGGTGACGGCCGACAGCACCGTCACCGGCGCCAAGTGGGACAGACTGGAGTCCACCGTGCAGAGCCTCGGCTCCGGCATGGCGACCCTCAAGAAGTCCGCGGGCACCTTCAAGCCGTTCGTCTCGGGCGGTGACGCCATCTTCGCGGGCGGCTCGCGCTGCTCCCTCGGCTTCAACGTCACCGCGGGCGACGGCTCGCCGGCCTTCCTGACGGCCGGTCACTGCACCCTCGGCGGCAACGAGTGGTCGGACACGCAGGGCGGCCAGCCGATCGCCACCGTCGACCAGTCCACCTTCCCCGGCGACGGCGACTTCGCACTCGTGAAGTACGACGACCCGGCGACCGAGGCGCCCAGCGAGGTCAACACCGGCGACCAGACCGTCCAGATCACCGAGGCCGCGGAGGCGACCGTCGGCCAGGAGGTCTTCCGGATGGGCAGCACCACCGGGCTCGCCGACGGCCAGGTCCTCGGACTCGACGCCACGGTGAACTACCCCGAGGGCACCGTCACCGGCCTCATCCAGACCAACGTCTGTGCCGAGCCCGGCGACAGCGGCGGCTCGCTGTTCACACAGGACGGTCTCGCGATCGGCCTGACCTCGGGCGGCAGCGGCGACTGCACGGTCGGCGGCGAGACGTTCTTCCAGCCGGTCACCACCGCCCTGGAGGCGGTCGGCGCGACCCTGGGCGCGGGCGGCGCGGCCGGCGGCGCGGGTGAAGAGGCCGGTGCCGGCGAGGACGCCGGTGCTGGTGCTGGTGCTGGTGCTGGTGCCGGTGCCGGTGAGGAAGCGGGCGCCGGTCAGGAGGCCGGAGCCGGCGGCGAGGCCGGTGCGGGTGCGGGCGAGGAAGCCGGTGCCGGTGAAGAGGCCGGCGCTGGTGCCGGTGCCGGTGAGCAGGCCGGAGGCGAGGACGCGGGCGCCGGAACCGGCGCCGGTCACGACGCGGGACAGGGTGTCGAGGACAACTCCGGTCTGACCGAGTCCCGCTGACCTGAAACCGTCGGCAGCCGGTCCGACGCCGCCGGCCCGGTTCCGCCCCCTTCCTGGCGGGACCGGGCCGGTCACCGGCGTTTCCGGTCACCGACCGGCCTCACCTGTGGTTCCGGCCGGCGGTGGACCGGGCCGGCCCTCCGGCGGGAGGACCGGCCCGTCCTCGTGCACGGCGCCGGTTCCGCCCTACCCGACCGCCCTGAGCAGCAACAGGGCGATGTCGTCGAGCCGTTCCTCCCCGTCCGTGCGGTGCTCCTGGCGAACGAGGCTGTCGGCCAGCTCGTCCAGCGGCTGGTCCCCGGCGTCGGCCAGGCGGCGGCCCAGGTCCGCGAGGGCCTCCTCGAAGTCGGTGCCGGGGGACTCGACCAGCCCGTCGGTGTAGAGGACGAGCAGGGCGCCGGGGGCGAAGGAGACCTCCGTCGTCGGGTACACCGCGGAGGCGTCGATGCCCAGCAGCGGACCGCCGGCCAGGTCGAGGACGCGCACCCGCCCGTCCGGACGTCTCAGCAGCGGCGGCGGATGACCCGCCCGGGACATCACGGCCCGGCCGTGCGCCGGGTCGAGACGCAGGTACAGACAGCTGGCGAACAGGTCGGAACCCAGGTCGAGCAGCAGCCGGTTGGTGCTGCGCATGACCTCCTCGGGCGCCTGGCCCACGGCCGTGTACGCGCGCACCGCCGTGCGGACCTGCCCCATCAGCCCGGCCGCCGTGACGTTGTGGCCCTGCACGTCCCCGATCACCGCCGCCGCCATCCCCTGGGTGCGCACCAGGTCGTAGAAGTCGCCGCCGATGTCCATGCCCTGCGTGGCCGGCACATAGCGGGCGGCCGCCTCGATGCCGGGCAGCGACGGCAGCGAGTGCGGCAGCAGCGCCTCCTGGAGGCCGTGCGCGAGCCGGTGCTTGGCGTCGTAGAGCAGCGCCCGCTCCAGCGCCTGGGCGATCAGCCCGGCCAGGCTCGTCATCACCGCCCGTTCCTCCGTCGGGAAGGGGTGCGGCTCGGTGTAGGAGAGCACGCACGTCCCCACCGGCCGGCCCTGGGCGATCAGCGGCAGATACGCCCAGGCCGCGAACCCGTCGGGCGTCGCGAGCCGCGCCGGGTAGAGGCGCTCCAGCTCTTCCTGCGACTCGAAGAAGGCGGGCACGCCCGTCCGCAGCACCTGCGTGCCGGGGGTCGGCTCGGTCAGCGGCATCCCGTCGAACCGTTCCACCACGGCCGCGTCCGGGTACCCGCGATGCCCGAGCACCCTCAGCCGGTTCGCCCGTGAGCCCAGCACGACCAGGGCCTGGCTGCCCACGGCCGGGGCGATCTCGTCCGCGACCAGTTGCACCACGTCCTGCACCCCGACCGCCTCGGTGAGCGCACCGGCCAGGTTGAGCACCTGCGAGATGGTGACCAGCCGGGTCGGCGTCCCGTCGCGCGGCGGGGCGGCCCGGTTCATCTCCGCCACGGCCCGGGCCCTTGTGATCCGGACGCTGAGGCCCGTCGTGCTCGGATACAACCGGAACGACAGCCACTCGCCCGGCGGGCGCAGCGCCACGAACGAGGCGCTGTGCTGGCTCATCAGCGCGGCCCGGTAACGGTCCTCGTACACCGGGTCGTTGAGCCACGGCACCGACGCCCACAGCTGCGTGCCGAGCAGCCGGCTGACCGGGACGTTCAGCAGCTCGGCCGCGGCCGCGTTGACGAAGCCGATCCGCCCGTGCAGATCCAGCGAGACCAGCCCGTACGGCAGCCGGCTCACCATCCGGGCCGCCTCGACGGTGCCGAGCGTGCCGGCCACCCCGCCCACCAGGGGCGAGGCGACCAGATCGGTCTCGGGGTGCGGCGGGATGCTGTGCTCGGCGGCCCGCTCCAGCCGGACCGCCAGCCGGCCGCAGGCCGCGGTCAGATGCTCGCGCTCCCGATCGGACAGTTCCGGCGGATGCCCGCCCGGCCAGGTCACGAACACCGCGCCGTACACGGTGGACTCGGTGGCGACCGGCACCGCGGCCAGGGCGAACGGATAGGGCAGCACCACGGCGATCCGCGGATAGCGGCGGGCCATCTCCTCCTCGCCGCCGACCCACACCAGCTCGCGCTCGCGCGCCGCGTCGGCGACCGGGATCGGCGCGCTCAGCCCCACCCGCTCCCAGGGCGCCGCGAACGCCCGGGGCAGCCCCGCCATCACCGCCATCTCCAGCACCGGCTGGTCCCGCGCCAGCAGGTACACCGCGCCGGAGTGGGCGTGCACCTCGTCCATCATCGAGGCCAGCGCCAGGGACAGCAGGGGACGGCCGACCGGCGTCCTGGCGGCTGCCGGCGCCTGCGCGGACGACTGCCCGTCGGACACGCCGACCACCTCCTCGCACGGCCGCGCGACCGGGTTCAGGAACAAATCTCCTCCCTGGCGGCCCGTCGCGCACGACGAGCGGCACGGGGAAGGGCTTGGTTACCGTCGGGCACACACCTATGGCCCCGTTTGAACGGCGCCCGCATACCCCGACCGTCGCGACCCATGCCGTCGAACTCGAAGCGTGGCCGGTTGTACGGGCGCCGCGCGTGCGCCCCCACGCACCCTGATGGCCGGTTCTTCGTGCCCACGCAGGGTCACGTTCGCGAACAATGGGTCACGCGCTCAACACGACGAGCTCCGCACGACGACGGGACGTACAGCGAGCCGAGGGGTGGCAGTGATCCGGGTGCTTCTGGTGCACGACGAGTGTCTGGTGCGATCGGTGCTGGCGGAGTGGCTGCGGGGGGAGTCCGATCTGGCGGTGCACGACACGTCGTGGCACGGCGCGCCCGGCCTGCTGCCGTCCGTGCGGCCGGACGTCTGCGCGGCGGACCTGGAGTGCGCGGACTCCTACGGCATCCCTCCGCTGGGCGAGCTGTGCCGGCCGGGACCGGACCGGACGCGCCCGCGCTTGCTCGTGCTCGCCACTGCGAACAGACCCGGGCTGCTGAAACGGGCCGCCGAGGCGGGAGCGCTCGGCTACGTCGACAAGGAGGGCTCGCCGGAGAACCTGCTGCGCGGGATCCGCCGGGTCGCCGAGGGGGAACGTTTCGTCAACCACTCGCTGGGCTTCGCCTTCCTCAAGGCGGCCGAGATGCCGCTGACCCGCAGAGAGCTGAGCGTGTTATCCCTCGCCGCCGAGGGAGCCTCCATCGCGGAGATCGCCGGGAGCCTGCACCTGTCCCACGGGACCGTGCGCAACTACATGGCGGCCATCACCCGCAAGACCGGGGCCCGCAACCGCATCGACGCGATCCGCATCTCGCAGGGACAGGGCTGGCTGTGACCGCCGCCGGGACGGTGCGGGCGCCCAGCTGCCGACGAGGTCCCGGTACAGCGCCGAGGACCGCACCAGCTCCTCGTGGCCGCCACAGGCCGTGCTCCGGCCGTCCATGACCAGCACACGGCCGGCGCGGCGGGCCGAGCTGATGCGGTGGGCGACGACCACCAGGGTCCCGCCCGGCCGCGCGGCGAAGGCCCGCTCCGCGCGCTCCTCCGTCCCGGCGTCCAGATGGCAGGTCGCCTCGTCGAGCAGGGCGAGCGGGGCGTACGACAGATAGGCCCGGGTCAGCGCGACCAGTTGCCGTTCGCCGGCCGACAGGGCGGCCGGATCGACCCGGGCGCCGAGGCCGCCGAGCCGGTCGGTCAGCGGGGCGAGGCCGACCGCCTCGGACGCGGCCAGCAGTTCCTCTTCGGGCACCGGGTCCGGACGCAGGTACGCGAGGTTCTCGGCCAGCGTGCCGCCGAAGACGTACGCCTCCTGCGGGACGAGCACCCGCGCGGCGGCCGCCTTTGGCCCGGGCACGGGGTGCCCGCCCACCGCGATGGTGCCCCGGTCCGGCGTGAGCAGCCCGGCCACGAGTGCGGTGAGCGTGGACTTGCCGGCCCCGCTGGGCCCGACGACGGCCAGGTGCGAGCCGGCCTGGAGGGTGAGGTCGAGCTCGTCGACGACGGGGGTGCCGGCGTGGCCGTATGCGAAGGTGACGCAGGAGAGGGAAAGGGCCGGGGGAGAGGGGGCGGGTGAGTGGCCGGCGGGGGCGGTCCGGCCGGCGACCGTGTGCGTGCGGAGTGTGCCGTTGGTGGCCCGTACCGACCCCGGAGCCGCGCCGCGGGGCCTGTCGGCGCGGGCGCCGGGAGCGGGGTGCTGCCCCTTGCGCCGGTTTGTGTCCGCGGGGCGCTGCCCCACGCCCCCGTTCGTCGTGTCCCCGGACTGCCGTTCCACCCCCGACCGCCTCCCGTCGGCCCCGTCAGAACCCGTCGGGGCCAGCCTGCGCAGCACCACCGTCAGGCGGGAGCCGCTGGTGCCCAGGCCGTGGATCAGGTTGCGCAGGGCGGGCAGCAGGGACTGGGCGACGTAGGCGAGAGCGCCGACCAGGGCGCCCGTGGTGACGTCGTGGGCCAGGAACCACGGGGCGGTGGCGAGCAGCAGCACGATCGGCAGCTGGCCGCCGAGCGCCAGGGACGCCACGCGCAGCACGCCCCAGTGGGCCAGGGAGCGTGCCGCCCGGAATTCCGCCTCGACCCGTTCGCCGGTGGCGGCGGCGATATGCGCCTCGGCGCCGGTCGCCGTGATGTCCCGCAGGCCCGGGCAAATGGTGCCCAGGTGGCCCGCGAGGGCCTCGTCGGCGACGAGGAACGCCTCCTGCCGCCGGGCGAGCGGCCGCAGTGTCGCCGCGAACAGCGCCACGCCTGCGGCCAGGGGCGGCCCGACGACCAGCAGGAGCGGCGGAGCGAGCGTGATGAGCCCGGCCAGGGCACCGGCGGCGGTGAACACGAAGGAACGGGAGACCATGACCAGCCCGGCGAAGGTGTCCCGCGCGATCTCCACCTGCTGGGTGAGTCCGGACAGCGAGCCCGCGTCACCCGTCCGCACCCCGCGGGCGACGACCCGCTCCACGAGCCGGTCCCGGAACGGTTCGACCAGCGCGGCGACGGCGGCGTACACCCGCGCGGTCCCGTACGCCCCGGCCAGGACACCGAGCCCGGCCACCGCCAGCCAGGCCAGCCCGACATCCGGCCGTCCGCGCAGGAACCCGTCGTCCAGGGCGCGGGCGGGCCCGTACCCGATGAGGAAGGTCTGCCCGGTCTCCAGTACCGACCAGGCGGTGAGCCGCAGCAGCACCCGCCACCGGGCCAGCAGGAACCGCAGGCCTCGCGCGGGCAGTCCGCCTCGCGCGGGCGGGGGCGTGTCACTTTCGGCGCGTACGGGGCTGTCCGTCATGCCTCTGCTCCGCTCCCGGCCCCGGCATACGCGGAGTCCGTCCCCTCCCCGAACACCGCCCGGTACTCCGCGAGCCGCCACAGCTCCTCATGCCGCCCCACCGCCCGCACTCGGCCTTCGTCGAGCCAGGCCACCGCGTCCGCGCACGCGGCCGTGGCGCTGCGGTGGGCGACCAGGAGCCGCGTGGTGCCCGGTCCGTCGCCGAGGAGGGCGTCGGTGATGTGGCGTTCCGTCGCCGTGTCCAGGCTGGAGAGGGCGTCGTCGAGGATCAGCAGCCGACCGCCGTGCGCGAACGCCCGGGCCAGGCCCAGCCGTTGGGACTCGCCGCCGGAGCGCGGGGCGTCGGCGACGGGCGTGTCGTATCCGTGGGGCAGGCGGCGGACGAAGTCGTCCGCGAGGGCCGTGCGGGCCGCCGCCCGGATGCGGTCGGGGCAGGGGGATGCCAGGCCGAGGCCGATCGCCTGCCCGACCGTGCCGCCGAGGAGGGCCGGGCGGGCGAAGGCGTAGCCGACGGCGCGGCGCAGATCGTCGTGCGGCAGCTCGCGCAACGGCACCCCGTCGAGGAGCACTTCGCCCGCGTCCGGGTCGGCCAGCCGCCCGGCGAGCGCGGCGAGCAGCGACTTGCCCGAGCCCGACCGGCCGACCACGGCCAGGGTCGTGCCGCCCGGCACGACGAGGTCCACTCCGTCGAGCACGGTGCGTCCGCCGCGCCGGGCCGTCACGCCGCGCACCTCCAGCCGCCCGGGCCCGTCGGGCAGCCGCCGTTCGCCGAACGCGGTGGCGGGCTCGGCCCGGATCTCGCCCAGGCGCCGAGCCGCCGCCCGGGCCCTGGCCAGGCCCGCGAGCCGGCCGACCAGGACGCCGACGCCCGTCGCGAGCACCGCGTACCGCGAGGCCGCGAGCACCTCGCCCACCGACAGCAGATCCCGGGTCAGCAGCACACCGGCCACGGCGACGACCCCGAGCTGGAGCAGCGGTGCCACGGCGACCGCCTGTGCGGCGGCACGCCCCTGCACCCGCCACATGCGGTGCCCGGCCTCGGACAGGCCGGCCAGCGGCCGCAGCACGCGGGCCGTCTCCCGGCCCTCCGTACCCGCCGCCCGGACTGTGCGGAAACCCTCGACGGCCTCGGCCAGCGCGCCGGCGATCCGGCCTTGGGCTTGCTGGTAACGAGTCGCGCTCTCCGTGGTGTCACGGGCCACGGCACGCAGCAGGAACGTCAGAACGGGCGCCCCGGCGAGGAAGACGGCCGCGAGCCGCCAGTCGATCAGGCCGAGCGCGACCACACCCCCGACGGGACCGGCGAGGGCGGCGAGCAGTGCCGCACGGGCCGCCGGAGTGGTCCCCGCCTCGGCGGCGTTGCCGATCAGGCGCGCGACGAGGTCACCGGAACCGAAGCGGCCGGCCGCCCGCGGGCCGACGCCCAGGACGTGCACGGTCAGCCGGTGGCGCAGCCACGCGGTGCTGCGGGCGTCGACGGTCCCGGTCAGGACGGTCTGGGCCGCGTCCAGCTGGGCGAGCAGCAGCACGAGAGCGGCGCAGTACAGTACCCAGCGGGTCGCCGGGGCCTGCGCCAGCAGCAGATCGAGAGCCCGGCCCAGCGCGGCCGGCAGCAGCAGCCCGGCACCGGTCGCGGCGGTGCTCACCAGGCACAGGGCGACGCAGCGGGCCCCGCTGTACCGGGTGGCCGTACGCAGCAGCGCGCGGGCGTGTCCGGTCGCCGGGTCGTCGTCACCACGCGTGGTCATAGCGGCCTTTCGCGGGACGGGACGGACCCAGGGCGGCCCCTCCCCGAAGGGAGAAGACCGCCCGGAGCCGTCACGCGGACGCCGGTCAGAGGCAGAGCATGACGCTCGCCGCGCTGATGCAGGAGAGCAGGCTCACCGTGCTGGCGCCGCCGCCGTCCGTCCGCTCCTCGGACTCGATCGTCTGGAGGTCGAGAAGTGCCATGGTGTGTCCTTCCGTTGGGTGTCCGTCCGTGGTCATCCGTGGGGACGGGGTGGTGTCACGACTCCGCCGGATCGCGGAGCCGCGTTCATATGGGCCGCCGGCTCGGCGGCGGGAGGAACGGCAGGTGGGCGTCGGTCGCCGGGTCGAGGGCTGCGCCGAGCGCCAGCAGGCACCCCGCCGTTCCGGTGGCGAGGTCCATGGACAGCCGCATCATCTGGTGGCCGGGGAAGGCGAGCTGGCCCTCGTACGCCATCGCGAACCAGCCCAGTCCGGCGATCTGCCCGGCCAGCCGGTCCGCGGTCGCGCCCGGCGTGGTCGTGCGGCTGAGGTGCAGGATCATTCCGGCGCGGCCCTGGAACAGGCCGGGCTGCGCGTAGAAGCGTGAGGTGGCGGCGGTGAGCACGCCGGAGCGGGCCGACCCGAACTCCCCGGCCGTCTCCCGGGCGTGGGCCACGAGGTCGTCGAGAACCATGCCGATTCCTGCGCTGCCGTCGCCGAGGTAGGGCAGGGTCCGCCAGCCCTCGTCGACCTCCAGCGCACCGCCCTCGCGGGTCGCGCAGGACTCCAGGTCCCGGCGCAGTGCCCCGGCCGCCGCCTGAAGCCATTCGGCCCGGCCGGTCCACTCGTACTGCCGCAGCAGCAGGAGCGCCGGACCGGTCGCGCCCCGCAGCAGTCCGGCGCGCCGCCGGGGTGTGGCCGGAAGCGGCTCGGCGAGCCGTCGCAGCAGGATCCGGGCGGCCTCGTCGGCCCGCTCGCGCAGCACCGCTTCCCCTGTGGTGTGTGCCAGGTGGCCCAGGACGAGGCCCAGTCCGGCCAGTCCGCCGTGCAGGTCGGAGGAGAGGTTCTGCCAACGCTCCGCGAGGATGCCCTCGACCAGGTCCAGCGCCCGCTGCCGGTGCCCGAGCCGGTCCAGGACCAGGGCGACGCCCGCGAGCCCGTCGTACAGGCCGAGCGGCGTGCCGACCGGGGCCGGTGCCGTCCGGGCCAGCAGCCAGCGCTCGCCCTCCTCGTACCGCTCGGCGCCGATCGCGTCCAGCGCGTACAGCACTCCGGCCGCGCCGTGGGCGATCCCGAGCCCGCCGCCGTCGGAGAACTGGGCGACGTCACCCGGGAAGAGCCGGTCGTCGCGCTCCGGGGTGGCCGAGGCGAGGATCGCCTTGACCATCGAGTCGCGGCTGTACGGCCAGTCGCCGCAGTCCACCGGAGAGGAGGGGGCGGCCACCGTACGGCCGGACACCTCCCGCGTGATCTCCGCGACCGCCTCGTCGAGGAACTCCCGCGGCACGTCCGGGAACTGATCCGCGATCACCTCGGCCAGATGTGCAGCCTTGCCGCGGTCGACCACGAACAGCGTGGTCACGGGCAGGAACAGGGCCAGCCGCAGACAGGCCAGCGCATAGCGGTCGACCTCGGCGCCGCGGCGGTCCGGCGGCGCGAAGAAGCCCGGGTGGGCGACGACCTGGCGGCCGTTCTCCCCGACCGGGGCCGCGGCCTCGAAGTCGAGGAGGAAGACCGACTCCTCGTCCGGCGCGACCATGATGTTGAAGACGTGCAGGTCGTTGAAGACGATGCCGCGCGCGTGCACCGCCGCCACGGCCTCCTCCACCCTGCGGTGGATACGCAGCGCCCACGCCGTGTACGCGGCGATCGCCTCCGGCTCGGGATCCTGGGCGAGCAGCGGATGCCGCTCGGCGAAGAACGAGTTGAGCGGACGGCCCTGAAGGAAGTCCATCACCAGGAAACGGTGACCGCCGAGCTCGAACCAGTCGCGCACCTGTGGGACCACACCCGTGCCCGCGACCTGCTCCAGCGCCCGCTTCTCCCGCTCCAGCCGGGCGATCGCGTCGGCGCCGTCCGAGGCGAGCCCCGCGTGCGGCCGGCCCTCCTTGAGCACGACCTTGCGCCCGTCGCGCGTGTCGGTGCCCGCGTACACACCGCCGCCGTTGGAGAAGTGGAGCGCCTTCTCGATGCGGTACGGCAGGTCGCCCGTCGTCGTGTTGTTGCGCGCGTCCAGATGAGGCCTGAGGAACTCCGGCAGCGTCGCCCACTCGGGCACCTGGAAGGACGGTGCCCGCCGGTCCGGCACCAGCCGCCCCTCGCCGTCCCGCACCGCCGGCACCAGCGAGCCCCGGTCGTCCACGACGAACGAGCGAGCGAAGGCGCCGTACCGGACGTACAGCGGGCCTTCGCCCCACCGCAGGTCGGTCAGTATGTACGGCCCCTCGAACCCCTCCAGCAGCGCGCCCAGCTCGCGCAGCACGTCGTGCAGCTGCTCCTCGCCGGCCGGATAGACGGTGACGAACTTGCCGCTGCCGTCGCGCGGCGCGTACTTGGTGTTGCGCAGGTGCAGCAGGTGCGGGCCCGGGACGAACTTGAAGGGGATTTGCCGCTCGACGCAGTAGTCCCACACGATCCCGGCGATCCGTTCCGCGTTCACCCGGGTCGCCGAGGCATGGATCTTCCAGCCCTGCGCCGGCCCCGGGAGCGGCTCGCCGTCCGGGCCGAGCGGCGTCATCGTCAGCCAGTCGCCGATCCGCGCCGCCTCCCACCCCTCGGGTACCGGTCGGCGGGCCGTCTCGTAGAGGTGCGCGGCCGCCCCCTGCGCGGTCTCCTGCCCGCCCCGCGCCAGCCGGTCCGGCGTCTCGTAGAAATGCCGGTCGGCGAGCGCGTACACCTCGTACCGCTTGTCCATGCGTCCCCCTCCGTGACGGGCACCGAGCCTTCCAGCCACGCGACGGGCCCGGACAGTCACGCCTGTCACGAGAACACCGTGCGGAACGCATGGGTCAAGACATGTTCGGTGGCTTTCGAGCGCCCGCGCCGGTCCGGCTCCACGGAACGGTCACAGGGGCTGCGCAGGTGTCTCATAAGCGCTGTAATGGCCAACGTGGTCAGTGAGGGCGCCCAAGAGCGCGGAACGCGAACGCTGCGTGCCGAAGGCGCTCTCAAAGTGATCGCGACCGATCAGGAGTCACCCGAACGGGTGCACCGTGCCCTCGAACAGGCGCTCGTCTTCGCCGGTGCCGCGTTCGTCGCCTTGTACACCCCCGGCCAGGACGGCGAGCTGCTCTTCCTCGTGGAGTCGGCCGGGGCGCCGAGAACGCTGTACGGGCTGCGCGACAGCTACCCGCGCGCCGGGCGGTCCCCGGTCGCCGAGGCACACCGCGACGGACAGCCGGTGTCGCTGAGCCCGGCGGAACTCGCCGAGCACGCCCAGGCGCGGCGCATGCCGTCCCGGGACTTCCATCTGGTCGCCCTGCCGGTACACGGAAACGGCGGCGGCTGCCTGCTCGCCGTGAGCGAGCGCCCCACCGGGTTCGACACCGACGACCGCACGTGCCTGGACCTCATCTCCGAGGCGGTCGCCTTCACGCCCCCGGCCGTGCCCGTCGAGGGCGGTGAACTCCCGCCGGGCGCCTTCAGCCTCGCCATGGACACCGGCCGCGTCCGGGTCGGCGGCCATCTGCTGGACCTGTTCGGCCTGGACCCCGTGGAGTTCGACGGCCGGGTCGAGACCCTGCTCGGCCTGACCGTGCCGGAGGACCTGCCCTCGCTGATGTCCGTCGTGGAGGCGGACCACATGTCCATCGGCGACCGGGAGCTGGAGTTCCGCGTGCTCCAGCCCACCGGGCCGCCGAAGTGGCTCCGGCTGAGCGGGCGTCTCCTGCCCGGCGGCGAGGGCCACCCGGCGCGGCTCGTGGGGACCGTCGCCGACGCCTCCACGCTGCGCTCCGACGTCACCGACGTGGCCCGCGTCCAGCGCCTGGCCACCGCGCTGGCCACCGCCGTCACCGTCCGCGACGTCGGCAACGCCGTGGTCGCCGCCCTGCGCCGGCCGCTGCGGGCCGACCGGATCGCCCTCGCCGAGCTGGAGAGCGACCGGCTCGTCGTCACCGTCCTCGACCCGCCCGAACCCGAGGTCTGGCCCGAGCTGTGGCGCACGGAGTGGCGAGGCGAGTGGCCCGACGCGCCCGTACGCGCCATGCCCACCCTCGCCGCCGCGCTGCGCGAGGGCCGGGCCCGGATCTGGCCCGCCGGCAGCCCCCTGGAACGCGCCCTGGCCGAGGTCGGCCCCGGCGGCCTCGTCGTCCTGCCGCTGCCCGCCGGGAACCGCCTGGCCGGAGCCTGCCTGATCGGCTGGGACGCCCCGCACGACGTCGGCACCGACGAACGCGCCCTGCTCACCGCCTGCGCCGGCCTCGCCGGACAGGCCCTGGTACGGGCCCGCGCCTTCGACGCCGAACACGAACTCGTCGGCATGCTCCAGCGCCAGCTGCTGCCGCGCCGCCTGCCCCCGCTGCCGGGCGCGGTGGCCGTCGCCCGCTACCTGCCCAGCACGACCGGACTCGAACTCGGCGGCGACTGGTACGACGTCATCCCGCTGCCCGACAACCACGTCGCCCTGATCATCGGCGACGTCCAGGGGCACAGCGCCGGCGCCGCCACCCTCATGGGTCAGATGCGCACCGCCCTGCGCGCCTACGCCGTCGAAGGGCACCCGCCCGACGTGGTGGTCGCGCACGCCAACCGACTGCTCATGGACATGGAGAGCGACCTCTTCGCCACCTGCGCCTATGTCGACATCGACCTGGAGGAGGGCTCCGCCTGGTGCGTGCGTGCCGGGCACCTGCCCCCGGTGCTGCGGTACCCGGACGGCCGGACCGAGATCGCGGAGTCCGAGGGCGGCCCGCCCCTCGGGGTGATCACCCGGGCCGACTTCCCCATGAGCCCGCTCCGGCTGCCGCCCGGCACCGTGGTCGCCCTGGTCACGGACGGCCTCGTCGAGACGCCCGGCACCGACATCGACGAGGACATGGACCGCCTCGCCGGCGGCTGGCCGAGGTCGCCCCCGCCGACCTGGGGCTCGTCGCCGACGCCCTCCTCGGCAACGCCCCGCGCACCGACGACGTCGCCCTGCTCCTCATGCGCTACGACGGCATGGACCTGCGCCCGCTGCGGGAGAGCTGGACGGTGTGGCGCGTCCCGCAGGCGGTCGGGCACGCCCGCCGCTTCGCCCGGCGCAGCCTGCGCTCCTGGGGCGTCACCGAGGACATCGACGCCGTCCTCCTCGTCGTCTCCGAACTCGTCACCAACGCCCTCGTCCACACCGACGGCCGGGTCCGCATGGACCTCACGCTCATCAACGACCGCCTGCGCGTCGCCGTCGCCGACGCCTCCCCGCGCAGCCCGGTCCGGCCGCCGGCCTCGGCTGGGAGGCCACGGGCGGCCGGGGCATCCTCCTCGTCGAGGCCGTGTCGGTGACGTGGGGGACTCTGCCGGTCAGCGGCGGCAAGCAGGTGTGGGCGGAGCTGGCGCCGGGGCGGTGAACACCGGCCAGGATCACCTGGTGACCGGGCGGGTTCGCCGGGTACCCGGGCGGCGCAAGACGGAGAACCCGAGCCGAAGGAAGAGGAACGTCATGGCTCAGCATGTCCGCGACATCATGACCAGCGATCCGGCCACGGTCGAGCCGCAGACCTCCGTCGCCGAGGTGGCCCGCATCATGCGCGACGAGGACCTCGGCGTCGTCCTGGTGACGGACGGCGACGATCTGCGCGGCGTGGTCACCGACCGTGACCTGGTGGTCCGGTCGATCAGTCAAGGCGCTGACCCGGAGCAGACCAGCGTGGCCGGCGCGTGCAGTGACGACCTGGTCACCGTCGGCCCCGACGACGACCTGGATCACGCGGTGGAGCTGATGCGCGAGCACTCCGTGCGCCGTGTCCCGGTCGTCGACCGCGGCCACCCCGTGGGCATCGTCTCCCTGGGCGACATGGCCATGGAGCGCGACCCGGACTCGGCGCTGGGCGACATCAGCGCCGCGCGTCCCAACACGTGACGACGGCACCCGGTCGGCCGGTCCCGCGCCCGCACGGTGCGCGGGGCCATCGTACGGTGCGGGAACAGCCTTGAGGCGAGGGGGAGTTCAGGACCCGAACGAGACGTCACGAACCGGGTTTGTTCGGTTTCTTCATGGGGACTCGAGCAGCAGCGGATGCAGAAGGAAGATGATGAGTCGTGACGTCCATGGAGACCAGTGACAAGCCCGTCGTCCGTCGGCCCGAGACCGGCTGGTCGAAGGCACGCCGCCTGCGCGGAAAGGCCGCGCTGCGGACCTGCCTCCCCGCCGTGGAGGACCGGGCCACCACCCGAACCGCGCGCTCCGAGCCGGACTGGAACATCGTGAGGGGCGAGGACTGACCGCTCCCCAGGAGGCCGCGCGGTGACGACGCGCCTAACTCCGCGCGTCGACAACCAAAAGAAGTGATGTTCACATCCGCCGGATCACGACTATGGTGAACCGAATGAAGGCTCTCGTGCTGTCCGGCGGCGCAGGAACAAGACTGAGGCCGATCACACACACGTCGGCCAAGCAACTGGTGCCAGTGGCCAACAAGGCCGTGCTCTTCTACGGGTTGGAGTCGATCGCCGAGGCCGGCATCACCGACGTGGGCATGATCGTCGGGGACACGGCCGCGGAGATCGAGGACGCGGTGGGTGACGGGTCGCAGTTCGGCCTGAAGGTCACCTACATCCCCCAGGAGCGGCCCCTGGGGCTGGCCCACGCGGTACTGATCGCCCGGGACTACCTGGGCGACGACGACTTCGTGATGTACCTCGGCGACAACTTCATCGTCGGCGGCATCAGCGGACTCGTCGACGAGTTCCGCAGCAACCGGCCCGACGCCCAGATCCTGCTCACGCGCGTGGCCGACCCACGCGCCTTCGGTGTCGCCGAACTCGACCCCTCCGGCCAGGTCGTCGGCCTGGAGGAGAAACCCGACCGGCCCAAGAGCGATCTGGCCCTGGTCGGCGTCTACCTGTTCACCCCCCTGATCCACGAAGCGGTACGCGCCATAGAACCGTCCTGGCGCGGCGAACTGGAGATCACCCACGCCATCCAGCACCTGATCGACTCCCGCGCCGACGTGCGCTCCACGGTCATCACGGGCTACTGGAAGGACACCGGCAACGTCGGCGACATGCTCGAGGTGAACCGCATGGTTCTCGAGGGCATGGACCGCCGGATCGACGGCGACGTGGACACCGCGTCGGAGACCATCGGGCGAGTGGTGGTGGAGGAGGGCGCGCGGATCGTCAACTCCCGCATCGTCGGCCCCGCCGTCATCGGCTCCGGCACCGTCATCAGCAACTCCTACGTGGGTCCCTTCACCTCCGTCGCGGAGAACTGCCGGATCACCGACAGCGAACTGGAGTTCTCCATCGTGCTGCGGGACTCCTCGATCCAGGGCGTCGGCCGGATCGAGGCCTCGCTGATAGGCCGGCACGTCGAGGTGACGCCGGCCCCCAGCGTCCCCAGTGCCCACCGCTTCGTCCTCGGAGACCACAGCAAGGTGCAGATCACTTCATGAACCTCCTCGTCACCGGTGCAGCCGGGTTCATCGGCTCCCGTTACGTCCGCGCAACTCTCGCCTCGGACGCGCCCGACGCCCCGCGCATCACCGTGCTGGACAAGCTCACCTACGCCGGCACCCTCGACAACCTCGAGCTCGGCCACCCCCGGCTGGAGTTCGTGCAGGGCGACATCTGCGACGCCGAACTGGTCGACAAGCTCACGGCCGACGCGGACCAGGTCGTGCACTTCGCCGCCGAGTCCCATGTGGACCGCTCGATCACCGGCGCCGCCGACTTCGTCCGCACCAACGTGCTGGGCACCCAAACCCTGCTGGACGCCGCCCTGCGCCACGGCGTGGGCCCCTTCGTGCACGTCTCCACCGACGAGGTCTACGGCTCCATCGAGACCGGCTCGTGGCCGGAGGACCACCCGCTGCAACCCAACTCCCCGTACTCGGCCTCCAAGGCCTCCTCCGACCTGCTCGCCCTGGCCTACCACCGCACCCACGGCCTGGACGTGCGCGTCACCCGGTGCTCCAACAACTACGGTCCGCACCAGTTCCCCGAGAAGGTCATCCCGCTGTTCGTCACCAACCTCCTCGACGGTCACAAGGTGCCGCTGTACGGCGAGGGCCGCAACGTCCGCGACTGGCTGCACGTGGACGACCACTGCGAGGGCATCGACCTCGTCCGCACCAAGGGCCGGCCCGGCGAGGTCTACAACATCGGCGGCGGCACCGAGCTCACCAACAAGGAACTCACCGGCCTGCTCCTGAAGGCCTGCGGCGCGGACTGGGACCGGGTGGAGTACGTCGAGGACCGCAAGGGCCACGACCTGCGCTACTCCGTCGACT
The DNA here is from genome assembly GCF_037055355.1 of Streptomyces sp. DG1A-41. Classification (GTDB taxonomy): domain Bacteria; phylum Actinomycetota; class Actinomycetes; order Streptomycetales; family Streptomycetaceae; genus Streptomyces. The sequence continues at coordinate 8,635,149 of NZ_CP146350.1, forward strand.
GGTCCAAGGCCCGCGACGAACTCGGCTACCGCCCCCGCCACGACTTCACCACCGGCCTCGCCGAGACCGTCGCCTGGTATCGCGACAACCGTGCCTGGTGGGAACCTCTGAAGCAGCGCGTCGCCCAGGGGCGCGCATGAGGTGGCTGATCACCGGGGCGGGCGGAACGCTCGGCCATGACGTGGTCGAGGAGCTCACCCGGCGCGGCGAAGAGGTCGTGGGCCTGGACCGGGCGGCCCTGGACATCACCCGGCCCGCGGCCGTCGACACGGCGGTGCGCGACCACCGGCCCGACCTGGTCGTGAACTGCGCCGCGTACACGGCCGTGGACGACGCCGAGAGCCACGAGGGCCGCGCCCTGGAGATCAACGGCGACGGGCCCCGCCTGCTGGCCCGGGCCTGCGCCGCGCACGGCTCCCGCCTCATCCACGTCTCCACGGACTACGTCTTCTCCGGCGAGGCCCGCGCGACCCCCTACCCGGAGGATCATCCGACGGGCCCGCGCACCGCCTACGGCCGCACCAAGCTGGCCGGGGAGCGGGCCGTGCTGGAGGAGCTGCCCGGGGCGAGCGCGGTCGTGCGCACGGCTTGGCTCTACGGGGTCCACGGCGCTAACTTCGTGCGGACCATGATCGGTCTCGAAGCCCGCCGCGACACCGTCGACGTCGTCGACGACCAGCGCGGGCAGCCCACGTGGAGCGCGGACGTCGCCGAGCGGATCGCCGACCTCGGCGTGCGGCTCGGCCCGGACGCGCACGGCGTCTTCCACGCCACCAACTCCGGCGAGGCCACCTGGTACGAGCTGGCCCGCGAGGTCTTCTCCCTCGTCGGCGCCGACCCGGACCGGGTGCGCCCCACCAGCAGCGCGGCCTTCCCCCGGCCCGCGCCCCGCCCGGCGTACAGCGCCCTCGCACACCGCCGGTGGCAGGAGATCGGCCTGCCCCTGCCACGCGACTGGCGCTCCGCCCTGCACGAAGCACTGCCCCGTATCCGCAAGGAAGGTCCCCTTCGTGAAACGCCATGAGTTCCTCCGGGAACTGCACAAGGTCAGCGCCAATCGCAACTACCTGGAGATCGGCGTCAACGACGGCCGCAGCCTGACGTTGTCCCGCGTCCCCAGCATCGCGATCGACCCCGCCTTCAAGGTGGTCTCGGAGCTGAGGTGTGACGTCCACCTGGTGAAGGCCACCAGCGACGACTTCTTCGCCCGCGACAACCCCCTCCAGCACCTCAAGGGCGGCCGTCACCCGCTGCGCAACCTGCGCCGCGGCCGCAGCCCGATCGGCTACTGGCGCAAAACGACGCTGGACCTGTCGTTCATCGACGGCATGCACCTGTTCGAGTTCGCACTGCGCGACTTCATGAACGTCGAGAAGTACTCGGACTGGTCCAGCGTGATCGTCCTCGACGACATGCTGCCGCGCAGCATCGACGAGGCGGCCCGGGACCGGCACACCAACGCCTGGACCGGCGACGTCTACAAGATCACCGAGGTCCTGACGCGCTACCGCCCCGACCTGGTCACGGTCCAGGTGGACACCGCGCCCACCGGCCAGCTCGTCGTCTTCGGCGCCGACCCGAACAACCGGGTCCTGCACGACAAGTACGACGAGATCATGGCCGAGTACAAGGTCCCCGACCCCCAGAAGGTCCCCGAGGCGATCCTGGAACGGGCCGGTGCGGTACGCCCCGAGGCCCTCCTGGAAGCGGGCTTCTGGCGCCCCCTCACCCAGGCCCGCAATCGCGGCCTGCCCCGCTCCATCGGCTGGGAGCCCCTGCGCAAGGCCCTGGAACAGGTGGGCGTCAGCCGCTGACCCCCCCGCCGCCGGGCTTCTCGGCGTCCCTCGGATCCGGGCCCAGGTGCCATGTGCGCCTGGGCCCGTGGCGTGCCCGGCCGACGTGGCTCGGCCGTTCCGGCATGTGGCGGTCTGGGACTCGGGCGCCTCCGGTACCTGAGCCTGCGGCGCACCCAGCGGATCGTCGGCGTGCCCCCTCCCCGGCGCAGCCCTCTACCGACCGGGTCCGGCCTGGAACGCCGAGCACGGCCGCGCCCGCGCACCCTCCGGCGTGTCGGAGGGCGCTGCACGGACCGGCTCCACGGCGTGTCGGGGGCGCGGCGCGGGTTGGCCTGCGTGTGCTGGGGGCGCTGCGCGGCTGGTCCGGCTGCGGTGTGTCGGGGTCGCTGCGGGGAACCGGTCCTGCGGCGTGTGGTGGGAGTGAGCCTTTCCGGGCTGCGGCGGGTGCCGGCCTCGCACACTGCACGCCCGGCCCGCCCGCGCCCCACACGGCCCCGGCTCGGCCTCGGGCGGGCTGGGGTGCCCGGCCCGCATGGGCTCGACCTGGTCTGGGCCAGCCTGGGGCGGTGCGGCGGCCGGTATCGCGTGGGCCCCTGTGGTCCGGGTGAGTCTCGGGCGGGCTGCGGCACTCGGTTCCGTGCGCTCCGTGTGGTCCGGGTGAGTCTCGGGCGCGCTGGGGTGCCCGGCACCGCAGCGCCCCACCTGGTCCGGGCCGGCCTGGGGCGCTGCGGTGCCCCGGATCGCATGGTCCCGGGCGGGCTGCGGCGCCCGGCCCCGTGCGCGTCCCGTGTGGTCCGAGTCAGTCCGGGCGCGCTGCGGCGCCAGCCCTGCACGTGTCGCGTACGGTCCGGGTCAGCCTCCGGCATCGCGCGGCCCGCCCGGATCCGAAAAGCCCCGCGTGCCGCAGAAGACGTCAGCCGTCCTTCTGCCGCCCCCGCAGCTCCTCGTAGTACGCCAGGCAGGTCTCATACGACGGCAGCAACCCCTGGCGTTCCGCCTCGGCCAGGGTCGGGGCCTGTGCGTCCTTGGGGGAGAGGAGCGGCTCGATGCCGTCGGGCCACTCGATGCCCAGGGCCGGGTCGAGCGGGTGGAGGCCGTGTTCGCGTTCCGGGGCGTAGCCCGCCGAGCACAGGTACACCACCGTCGCGTCGTCGGTCAGGGCCATGAACGCGTGTCCCAGCCCCTCCGCGAGGAACACCGCGTGCCGGGTGTCCTCGTCGAGCCGTACGGCCTCCCACCGCCCGTAGGTGGGGGAGCCCACGCGGATGTCGATCACCACGTCCAGGACGGCGCCGCGCATACACGTGACGTACTTGGCCTGGCTGGGCGGCACATCCGCGAAGTGCACACCCCGCAGCACGCCCCGTCGGGAGACCGAGCAGTTGGCCTGGGCCAGGGACAGGTCGTAGCCCGTGGCCTCACGGAACTCCGCGCCCCGGTACCACTCATGGAAGCTGCCCCGGTCGTCCGGGAAGATCTTGGGCTCCAGAACCCAGGCGCCCTCTATCCCCAGTGGTCGCATGCCGTCACTGTCCTCCGATCCTGGTACGGGAAACCTTCCGGCGCACGGTACCGAGCACGCGTCGCGCACGCCGTGCCACCCGCAGTGCGACACCGGGCCGGGGCACGGGCGCCACCTGCACACGCCCGCCTGCCGCGCGCAGCGCGAACGGCAGTCCGGTGTAGCGCGGCTGGGCGGCGTCCGGGGCCAGGCACAGGGCCATCCGCCAGACACCGCGCGAGAGGCTCTCGGCGGGCAGGGCCGCCGCCAGCACCGCCCCCGCCCCGTCCGCGGTGGGGGAGAGCGTGCCCGGCACTTCGGAGATCTGCCGGGAGGAGACGAACCGCAGCCGCACCTGCGTGTCGCCGGGGACATGCAGCGGAAGCACCGCACGGATACGGTCACCGGAGACGGTGACGCCGGACTGCTGCACGCGGCCCAGCCCGAGCCGGCTGCCCCGCACGCCGAGCTCCAGGGAGAGGTTGCCGTGGGGCTCCGTCCAGTACGGCAGTGCCGGACGGCCCCCGACGACCCCCACATCCGGCGTGGGCCGGCTCGCCCGCGGCGCCGGGCCCAGCCGGCATTCCTTGGTCCAGCCGCCCAGCTTGACCCGGACGAGCGCGTCCCAGACGCCGTCCTTCGGCAGGTCGGCAGGATCGACGGTGGCGGTCGCCCGCAGCACCAGCCGGACCTCCCCGCCGTCCCGGACGGACACGGTCTCGCGGGTGAACCGCACGGGCTGGAAGTACTGCGCTGCACTCGACCGCTCCCGCAGCAGCAGGTCCGCGGTGGCCTGGCCGAAGTGCGCGGCGGTCTGCGAGGCCACCCACTCCACCGCTTCCGACACGTCCTTGGGGGCGTCGTTCAGCGGCGTCGCCTCGGCGTCGGCCGGGAGGGTCATCGGCTCGCCGCCGGACGTGTACTCGGCCGTGAAGCCGACGCTGAGGGAGCCGTCCCGCCACTCCACGTGCCCGGGTGTCGCCTTGGGCGCGACACCGGCCTCCCACTGGGCGAAGGACACGACGTCGTCGTACCGGTCGGCCGCGGTCAGCGCGGCGACGACCTGCTGCGTCGGCTGGAGCCCGGCCGCGACGCCGGGCCCGAACCGCTCGACGACGACCTCGTGGATCTCGGCGAACAGCTCCCTGCGGTAGTCGTCCGGCAGCTTCAGGAAGCGCCGGGCCCGCAGCCGCTCGACCATCTCCACGCGCAGCCAGCGCCGGAAGAGCTTGTCGCGCACCGGCCCTGGCTCGGTGTACCGCTCGACGACGTCGAGGGCCTCGCGGAGGTTCTTGAAGTAGCCGACCGGATCGAAGCGTTCGAAACCGGCGTTGGAGCTGTCGTCCCGCCGGAGGTGGTAGTAGCAGACGTAGTCGCTGAGCACGGAGACGTTCTCCGCGCGCAGATACGCCTCGGCGATGAAGACGTGGTCCTCCAGGCGCCTTCTGCCCTCGGGGAAGCGCAGGCCGATGCGGTCCAGGAAGGCGCGGCGGACCATCTTGTGCGGGGTGAGGCTGTCGATGAGCGGGGCGTTCTCGACGGTGGCGCGCGGGTGGTTGCGGCGGAACAGCTCCACCGGCACCCCGCGGCCCTTGCCGGCCATCTTGCCCACGATGACGTCGGCGCCGTTGGCCACGCCGTAGTCGTACATCCGCTCCAGGGCCTCGTCGCCCAGGTAGTCGTCGTTGTCGACGAACATGACGAACTCGCCACGGGAGGCCTCGATGCCGACGTTGCGGGGCTTGCCCGACCAGCCGGAGTTCTCCTGGTGGATGACCTTCATCCGGGAGTCCTCGGCGGCGAGCGCGTCGAGCCGGGCCGGTGTCCCGTCGGTCGAGCCGTCGTCGACGAAGATCACCTCGTACTCGTCGGGAGGCAGCGACTGCCTCTGGAGCGAGGCGATGCAGTCCTCGATGTAGATCCCCGGGTTGTAGACGGGGACGATGACGCTGACCTTGACCGGCATCGGGTTTCCGGGCCCCTTCGGGTCGCTTGCCGTAGACGTCCTGTTGTACTGCGCGTTGCCTGATGCTAACCCGGTCGGCGATGCCGCCTCACCTTTCGAGACCTGGCCGTGATCATCTCCGGCCACGGTGCAACTGAGCTGCGCGGTCTGTCTGTTTGAAGGCCGACCGGATTCCCGGGTGGGGCGGTGGGAAGCCTCTAGGGTGAGGATGTGCGCCTGCTTTTCATGTCCGATACTCACCTGCCCAAGCGGGCCGAGGTCCTTCCCGCCCCCCTGCTGGCCGAACTCCCGCACGCCGACGTCGTGTTCCACGCCGGTGACTGGGTCGACACGGCCACCCTCGACCTGCTGGAGGACCGCTGCCGCAGGCTCGTCGGCGTGTACGGCAACAACGACGGACCGGACCTGCGCGCCCGGCTGCCCGAGGTGGCGTACGTGGAGCTCGGCGGGCTACGTTTCGGCGTGATCCACGAGACGGGCCCCGCCCAGGGCCGGGAGAAGCGCTGCGCCGCCCGCTTCCCCGACCTGGACGTGCTGGTCTTCGGCCACAGCCACATCCCCTGGGACACCACGGCCCCCACCGGTCTGCGCCTGCTCAATCCGGGCTCCCCGACGGACCGCCGCCGCCAGCCCCACTGCACGTACATGACCGCCACCGTCGCCGACGGCCGTCTCACCGACGTGGAACTGCACCGGCTGCCGCCCCGCACACACCGCTAGCCCGAGCGATCGCCGCACGAACCTCCCTGCCATGATCGGCGCATGGCGCGGGACGAGGGATACCTCCTGGACAACCGGCAGGTCGAGGCCGGTACCCGCTTCGACGCGCTGGCCGCTCTCTTCGACGCCTCGACGTTCCGGCACTTCGAGACGGTCGGGATCGCCGACGGGTGGCGGTGCTGGGAGGTCGGGGCCGGCGGGCCGAGCGTCGCCGCCTGGCTCCGCGAGCGCGTCGGGCCGCGCGGGCGCGTGCTCGCCACCGACATCGACGTGTCCTGGACCGAGGCGGCCGCCACCGAGGGGGTCGAGGTGCTCCGCCACGCCATCGGCCGAGACGAACCACCGGCCGGGCCCTTCGACCTGGTCCACGCCCGACTCGTGCTCGTCCACGTGGCCGAGCGCGACGCCGCGCTGCGCACCATGGTCCAGGCGTTGCGTCCCGGCGGCCGGCTGCTGGTCGAGGACGCGGACCCCGCGCTCCAGCCGCTGATCTGCCCCGACGAGTACGGCCCCGAGCAGGAGCTGGCCAACCGGCTGCGCACCGGCTTCCGCCGGCTGCTGCGGCAGCGGGGTGCCGACCTGGCCTACGGACGCAGGCTGCCGCGACTGCTGCGCGAGGCCGGCCTCGTCGATGTCGAGGCCGACGCCTACTTCCCGATCACCTCGCCCGCGTGCGACGTCCTCGAGGCGGCCACCGTCCGGCAGGTGCGGGACGAGCTCGTCGCCGAGGGCCTCGCCACGGACGAGGAGATCGAGCGGCACCTCGCCAACGTCGAGGCCGGCCGCCTGGACCTCGCCACCTCACCGATGATCTCGGCCTGGGCCGGCGGCCCGTCGACGACGGCTCGCGGCCCTGGCTCACCGGGGGCGGGGCGGATGCACCGCTCCCTCCGTGGCGGTGAGCGGGGCTCCGGTGCCGCCCCAGCGCAGCGCGACGATCTCGGCGGCGACGGACACCGCCACCTCCTCGGGCGTCCGGGCCCCGAGGTCGAGACCGACCGGTGAGCGCAGCCGGGACAGCTCCCGCTCGGTGAGCCCGGCCTCCACCAGCCGTTTCGCCCGGTCGGCGTGGGTACGGCGGCTGCCCATCGCCCCGATGTAGGCGGCGGGCCGGCGCAGTGCCTCCTGGAGCAGCGGCACGTCGAACTTGGGGTCGTGCGTGAGGACGCAGACGACCGTGCGCTCGTCGGTGTCCGTCTCCCGCAGGTAGCGGTGCGGCCACTCGGCGACCACCTCGACGCCCTCGGGGAAGCGCCGGGGCGTGGTGAAGACCGGGCGGGCGTCACAGACCGTGACCCGGTAGCCGAGGAAGTCCCCGATGCGGGCGACGGCCGCCGCGTAGTCGATCGCGCCGAAGACCAGCATCCGCGGCGGTGGTGCGAAGGACTGGAGGAACACGCTGACGGAGTCCTCGCGGCGCTGCCCCTCGGGACCGTAGTGCCGCAGGCCGGTGGCACCGAGAGCGAGCTCGCCGCGCGCGTCGGCGGTGACGGCCGCGTCCAGGCCGCTCGCGCCCAGCGCGCCCGACACCCGGTCCGGCCGGACGGCGAGCGCCGCCCCGCGCCGCGCCGGGCCGTCGGTCACCGTCGCCACGGTCACCGGCTCTCCGGCCGCGACGCAGTCCACGACCGCGCCGAAGGAGGGATCCAGCTCAGGCGTGACGGGACGTACGAGGAGCGTGATCTCACCGCCGCAGGTCAGGCCGACGGCGAAGGCGTTCTCGTCGCTGTAGCCGAAGGTCTCCAGCCGGGCCTCGCCGCTCGCCACGACGTCCTGCGCCAGCTCGAACACCGCACCCTCGACACAGCCCCCGGACACGCTGCCCACGACCTCCTCGTCAGGACCCACCGCCATCGCCGCGCCCGGGTCGCGCGGCGCGCTGCGGCTGACCTCGACGACCGTCGCGAGGCCGAACGGGAGCCCGGCCGCGTACCAGCGGCCGAGCACCGGGAGGATGTCACGCACGAGCGGCTCCTTCCACACGAGCCCACCGGGTACCCGACCGGCGGTTAATTCCGTTGTGGCCCACCGGCCCGGTCTGCTGCACTGCACGGGTCGACGACGTCACCGAGTCCCGAGGAGCCTCAGATGCGCACTGCGTCCATGTCCCCCCAGACAGGAACGGCTCTCTCTCCGAAGGACATGACGCTTCGTGCACGTGCTCAACCTCGGCATCCTCGCCCATGTCGACGCAGGTAAGACCAGTCTGACCGAGCGGCTGCTGCACGCGGCCGGGGTGATCGACGAAGTCGGCCGCGTCGACGACGGGAACACCCGTACCGACACTCTCGCGCTGGAGCGGCAGCGTGGCATCACCATCAAGTCCGCCGTCGTCTCGTTCCCGCTCGACGGTGTGACGGTCAACCTCATCGACACACCCGGTCACCCCGACTTCATCGCCGAGGTGGAGCGCGTGCTCGGCGTGCTGGACGGCGCCGTCCTCGTGATCTCCGCCGTCGAAGGGGTGCAGGCGCAGACACGGGTGCTGATGCGCACGCTCCAGCGGCTGCGCATCCCGACCCTGCTCTTCGTCAACAAGATCGACCGGCGCGGGGCGCGGGACGAGGAGGTGCTGCGGTCGATCTCGGCCCGCCTGACACCCGCGATCGTGCCGATGGGAACCGCCACCGGCCTCGGCACACGCGCGGCCCGCTTCACCCCCGGGCCCGGCCCGGCCGCCGCACTCGACGTCCTGGCCGACCACGACGACGCCCTGCTGTCCGCGTACGTCGAGGGCACCGTCACGGACCCCCTCCTGCGCGGGTCCCTCGTCGCGCGGACCCGGGAGGCCCTGGTCCATCCGGTCTACTTCGGTTCCGCCGCCACGGGCGCGGGCGTGGACGCGCTCCTGTCCGGCATCGAGGAGCTGCTGCCGGCCGCCGACGGGGACGCGGACGGGCCGGTCTCCGGAACCGTGTTCAAGGTCGAGCGGGGCCCGGCGGGTGAGAAGGTCGCCTACGCCCGGATCTTCTCCGGCACCCTGCGCACCCGCGACCGGATTCCCTTCGGGGCGGACGGCGCCGAAGGCAGGATCACCGCGATCAGCGTCTTCGGCCACGGCACGGACACCCGTGCGGACGCCGTCGCCGCCGGGCAGATCGCCCGGCTGCGGGGGCTTGCCGACATCAGGATCGGCGACGCGATCGGCGAACCCCGCAAGGCGTACGAGCGCTTCTTCGCCCCGCCCACTCTGGAGACGGTCGTCGTCCCGGGGCCCGGTGTGAACCGAGGCGCACTGCACCTCGCGCTCACCCAGCTCGCCGAACAGGACCCGCTGATCGGCCTGCGCCACGACGAACGCCGGCAGGAGATTTCCGTCTCCCTCTACGGCGAGGTGCAGAAGGAGGTCGTCCAGGCCACCCTCGCCGACGAGTACGGGCTCCACGTCACCTTCCGCGAGACCACCCCGCTGTGCGTCGAACGGCTCGTCGGCACCGGGCATGCCGTGGAGTTCAACAAGAAGGACCCGAACCCGTTCCTCGCGACGGTCGGCCTGCGCGTCGATCCCGCGCCGGTCGGCTCGGGCGTCGCCTTCCGGCTGGAGGTGGAGCTCGGCTCCATGCCGTACGCCTTCTTCAAGGCCGTCGAGGACACCGTGCGCGAGACCCTCGACCAGGGCCTGTACGGCTGGCAGGTCACCGACTGCACGGTCACCGTGACCCACAGCGGCTACTCACCTCGCCAGAGCCACGCCCACCAGGGCTTCGACAAGAGCATGTCGAGCACCGGGGCCGACTTCCGCGGCGTCACCCCGCTGGTGCTGATCAAGGCGCTGCGGCGGGCCGGGACACGGGTCCACGAGCCGATGCACCGCTTCCGTGTCGAGGCCCCGGCCGACACCCTCGGCGCCCTGCTGCCGGTCCTCGCCGGGCTCGCGGCCGTACCGGAGGCGACGCGCAACCGGGGCGACCTCTGCGTCCTCGAAGGCACCGTGCCGGCGGCCCGGGTGCACGCCCTCGGACAACTGCTGCCGGGGCTGACCCGCGGTGAGGGAGAACTGGAGAGCGCCTTCGACCACTATGCGCCAGTCACGCGCGGCACGATTCCGCGGCGCCCGCGCACCGACCACAACCCTCTGAACAGGAAGGAGTACTTGTTGAACGTGACACGAAGGGTGGGTGGTTGAGGTGTACACGCTGGCCGAGAGGGAACTTACTCCAGAGTCAGGGGTGTTGACGCTGTCCTGATATCACCGGACTGTAGTGGACATGCCGACTATCCGAGTACGTCTGCTGGTTGTCCTGGCTGTCCTCTTCGGCTCCCTGTCGGTGGCGGGCGTCCCGCCCGCCACCGCCGCGCCCCCTCCCGGCTCCCTCTGGTTCGACGACCCGACCGTCACCGTCGAGAACGGCCGCTTCACCGACGCCTCGGGCCGCGAGGTCGTCCTGCGCGGCTACAACGTCTCCGGCGAGACCAAACTGGCGGAGAACAACGGCCTGCCCTTCGCCTCCGTCGCTGACGCACGCAAGTCGGCGACCGCCCTGCGCGCCCTCGGCGGCGGCAACACCGTCCGCTTCCTGCTCTCCTGGGCCTACGCCGAACCCGAGCGCGGCAAGGTGGACACCGCCTATCTGGCCGCCGCCACCGCCCAGATGAAGGCCTTCCTCGACGCCGGCATCCGCGTCTACCCCGACTTCCACCAGGACCTCTACTCCCGGCACCTCTTCGACGCCGACAGCTGGTACACGGGCGACGGCGCTCCCAAGTGGGCGGTGGACGCCGGGGACTACCCCGACGAGTCGTGCGGGATCTGCCTCTTCTGGGGGCAGAACATCACCCAGAACGAGGCCGTGAAACGCGCCTCGTACGACTTCTGGCACAACGCGCACGGTGTGCAGGACGCCTTCCTCGCCACCGCCCAGAAGACCATGGCGTACGTCCAACAGCACCTGAACGCCGACCAGTTCAAGGGCGTCGTCGGCTTCGACCCCTACAACGAGCCGCACGCGGGCGTCTACGACTCCGGGCAGACCAGCCGCGCCTGGGAGAAGGACGTGCTGTGGCCGTTCTACGAGAAGTTCCGGGCCCGCATGGACGCGGCCGGCTGGCGCGACAAGCCCGCCTTCGTGGAGCCGAACCTCTTCTGGAACGCCAACCTCGACTTCCAGAAGCAGGAGGGCGGCCTGCTCGACGCCGGAAAGCTCGGGCCGCGCTATGTGTTCAACACCCACTTCTACGACCAGAAGGCCATCTCCGGCGTCTTCATGTGGGGCAAGGCGGCCGACGGCCAGTACGCGAACGACTTCCGCGCGGTCCGCGACCGGGCCGCCGCCGCGCAGACCGCCGCCGTGGTCAGCGAGTTCGGGCATCCCCTGGCGGGCAACGTCTCCGACAAGGCGCCCACCGTCCTGAAGGCGATGTACCAGGCGCTCGACTCACGCCTGAAGGGCGCCGACTGGTGGTCCGACCCGGCCGCCTCGGGGCCGGTGCTCTCCGGATCGCAGTGGCAGTGGGACATCTACAACGGCCGCCACCGCGAGCTGATGAACGGCAACCCCGACAAGGTGCTCACCGCCGGTGACGCCTGGAACGACGAGGACCTGTCCGCCGTACGCCTCGACGACACGGGAAAGCCGGTGCTGCGCCAGGACGCCCGGCTCCTGGACCGCCTCTACCCGAGCGCCACGGCCGGCACGACCGTCGGCTTCACCTACGAGGACCGCTCCCGGGACGGCTCGACGACCCTGACCTGGAACCCGGTGCCCAACTCCTTGCCGAGCGTGCGGCAGTTGGTGGGATCCGGACAGTACGGGCTGTTGCTGTGGCGCTCGGACGGCGGCCGGGCCCCCACCGAACTGCACCTGCCGGCGAGCTTCCCGGCCGCGTCCACCACGGTCGTCTCCGACCTGGGCACGGCCCACGCCCCGCCCGCGTACACCTCGACGACCCCGATCGGTGTGGCCCAGGAGCCCGGCGGCACGGGAAGCCGCCGCCTGCTGCTCACCGCGCCGGACTCGGGCGTCCTGCACTACGCGCTGGTGACCAACGGGGCGACGGCTCCCTCGGCGGATCTGCTGAACGCGGCCCGCTCCGAGCTGGCGGCGTGGGCGGCGAAGGAGGTCAACTAGCGGACGGGGTCGTCCAGCCGGCCTCCACATGACCGAGCCGGACGCGCTGCGGGTGGTCTCCGACCGGCACGGACGCGACCTTCTTCCCGGTGGCGAAGTCGATGGCCGTGACCTGGTCGGAGCCGCTCTCGGAGACGACGCACCTCTTGCCGTCACCGCTGACCGTGGCCCAGTAGGGCTTGGCGGCGGTGACGAGCGGCCCCTCCTGGAGGGTGCCGCGGTCGACGACCGTGGCGTAGTCGTCCATGGTCCCCGCGACGCACAGCTTCTTGCCGTCCGGGCTCATCGAGAGGCCGTGGTGGCGCGAGTCGTTGACGAAGGTGGTGCGGTCGTCGCTGGTCGCCGGGTTCTTCGGCAGGGTCTTCGTGCGGGTGATCTTGTCGGAGGCCAGGTCGTACTCGAAGAAGCCGTGGAAGAACGACACCTGGAAGTACAGCTTCGACTCGTCCGGCGAGAACACCGCCGGCCGGACCGCGTCGGAATAGTCCTTGAGTCCGATGGCGTCCAGGCGCGGGCGCATGTCGATGACCTTGACCTGCTGGTACGTGGTCGCGTCGATGACGGTGATGCGGCGGTCGCCCTTCGTCCAGTCAAGCCAGGGCGCGTCGGTCTGTGTGTTCACCTCGCCGATCGACATGTTGTAGAGGTACTTGCCGTCCTGGGTGAAGATGTTCTCGTGCGGCTTGTCGCCGGTGGCGGCCTTGCCGAGCTGCTTGCCGGTCTCGATGTCCAGGACGTGCACGGTGTTGCCGGTCGAGGCCGAGACCGCGACCCGCTCGCCGTCGGGGGAGACCGCCATGTGGTCGGAGCGGAAACCGGACACCGGGAAGCGCCAGTTGATCCGCCCGGAGGCGAGGTCGATCGAGACGACGTCGGCGAAGCTGGGCCGCGAGACGACCACCGACTTCCCGTCCGGCGTGGAGTACATGTCGTCGACGAACTGGTCGTGTCCCTCGCCGACGGTGTTGCGGATCGTCATGAAGGCGATCCATCTGATCGGATCGGCGTTGATCTCCGCCATCCGCTCGTCCTTGTCGGGGATGACGTTGATCCGGCCGATCCTCGCGAAGTCGCCGGTGGACTTGATGACATCGGCGGTGCCGTCCCAGTTGTTGCCCACGAACAGCACCTGGCGCAGCGCGGCGGAGGCATCAGGGGCGTCCGCGTGGGCGGCGGCCGCGGGAAAGCCGGCGGTGAGGGCGAGGGCGGCGGTCAGGGAGCACAGATGCCGTCGTCGGAAGACGGGCATGGCTGATCCCTCCTCTGCGAGTGGGGTGAGGAATCTGAACACACGTGCTTTCAGAATGAACTTACTGCAAAGTAAGGAAGGGCGGCCTTCTCCACAAGACCGCGTGCACGACAAAATCCTGTCCGAGCGAGGAAGGGTGCTCGAACGAATGAAGGGAGAGCCGGTGCCGGGCAGACTCAGAGCGCCGACCGGCCGCTACGGCGGCAAGACCGCCGAGGAGCGGCAGGCCGAGCGGCGCCGGCGGTTCCTGGACGCCGCGCTCCAGCTGTTCGGCGACACCCCCGGCTTCCGCGCCACCACCGTCGCGGCGCTCAGCGAGGCGGCCGGGCTGTCCACGCGTCAGTTCTACGAGGAGTTCCGCACCCTGGAGGACGTGCTCGCGGCGCTGCACCTCCAGGTCAACGACTGGGCCGAGGCGGCGGTGCTGGAGGCAGCGGCCGGTGCGGCGGACCTGCCGCTCGTCGAGCGCGCGACCGCCATCTTCCGTGCCTACGCCGGGAACGTCGCCGCCGACCCGCGCCGGATCCGCATCACCTTCGTCGAGATCATCGGCGTCAGCCCGCGCCTGGAGGAGCAGCGCCTCGCCCGCCGGGCCGGCTGGATCGACCTCATCTGCGCCGAGGCCCGGGCGGCCGCCGCACGCGGGGAGGCGGCACCCCGCGACTACCGCCTCGCGGCGACGGGGTTCATCGGCAGCGTCAACGGCCTGCTGCACGACTGGAGCGCCGGCTGGGTCGACGCGACGCTGGACGAGGTCGTCGACGAACTGGTCCGGCAGCTGCTGGGGATCCTGCGGCCCCCTGGGTGGAGTCCGCAGACGTGACTCAGACCCTCATACGTCCACGCCCGGCCGCTTGCGCCCCGGGAAAGGCCCGCCGGTAGTCGCCGGGCGACACCCCGAGGTGCTTCAGGAAGTGGTGGCGGAGATTGTTGGCCGTGCCGAGGCCGCTCAGCTCCCCGACCTTCTCGATCGGCAGGTTGGTCGACTCCAGCAGGGAGCGGGCGCGACCGAGCCGCTGGTCGAGAAGCCACTGGAGAGGTGTCGTCCCGGTGACGGCCTGGAGCCGCCGGTAGAACGTACGCGGGCTCATCGCGGCCCGCCGCGCCAGGTCGGCCACGGTCAGCGGCCGGTCCAGACGGGCCCGAGCCCATTCGAGGACGGGCGCCAGCCCCTCGTCGTCGCCGGCCGGCACGGGCAGCTCGATGAACTGCGCCTGCCCGCCCGGCCGATGGGCGGGCACCACCATGCGGCGCGCCAGCTGGTTGGCGACGTGCGCGCCGAGATCGCGCCGCACCAGGTGCAGACACAGGTCGAGACCGGCGGTCAGTCCCGCGCTGGTGAGCACGTCTCCGTCGTCCACGTACAGCACCGACGCGTCGACGTGCACCTTCGGGTAGCGCTCGGCCAGCTGGCCGGTGTGCATCCAGTGGGCGGTGGCGCGCCGTCCGTCGAGCAGGCCCGCCTCGGCGAGCGCGAAGGCACCGGTGCACAGGGAGACCATGCGGGCGCCCGCGTCATGAGCCCGGCGCAGGGCCTCGATCAGCTCCCGCGGCAGCGGCCTGCCCTCCTCGACACACGGGTCGGGCACCGAGGGCACGATGACCGTGTCGGCACCGACCAGGTCGTCCAGGCCGTACCGGGTGCGCAGGCTCAGGCCATGACCCTCCGCCGCGCCGTCCCCCTTCACCGGCCCGGCCCCGGTCCCGCACAGCCGCAGGTCGTACCAGGGATCGGCCAGATCGGGCTGCGGCTTGCCGAACACGGTGCACGGGATGCTCAGTTCGTACAGATCCCACGAGGGAACCCCGATCTCCTCGGTCACGACCACGGCGACAGAACCGGCACTCATGCTCCGCAGCCTATGGCAGGAATTTGGTGGAGGCCGTCACCGCTGTCACTGTTCCCGATCTACATGCCCTGCGAACGTGTCCGTACGTGATCACACGTCACCTTTCAATGGGCTCAGAGGAGTTGGGCATGAACGCAACCGCAGAACACCGGCCGGTCACCGTCGTCGGACTGGGCTCGATGGGGTCGGCCCTGGCCGCCACGCTGCTGGACCGGGGCCACCCGACCACCGTCTGGAACCGTTCCCCGGACAAGGCCCGCTCCCTGGTCGACCGGGGCGCCCGCCTGGCCGGCACACCCCAGGAGGCGATCGCCGCCTCCCCCCTGACCATCGCCTGCGTGCTGGACTACGAGGCGCTGTACACCGTCCTCGACCCGGCCGCCGCCGAGCTGTCGGGCAGAACCCTGGTCAACCTCACCTCCGGCTCTCCCGAGCAGGCCCACGAGGCCGTCAAGTGGGCCCACTCCCACGGGGCCGGCTACCTCGACGGCGCCATCATGACCACCCCGCCCGGCGTCGGCGACCCCGCCATGATGTTCCTCTACAGCGGCTCCCGGGAGGTCTTCGAAGCCCACCGCTCCACCCTGGCGATTCTCGGCGACCCGCTCCACCTGGGCACCGACCCCGGCCTCGCCTCCCTCTACGACGCCGCCCTGCTCGGACTGATGTGGTCCACCATGACCGGCTGGCTGCACGGCACCGCGCTGGTGGGCCCCGGGCGGACATCCGCCACCGCCTTCACCCCGGTGGCGATCCGCTGGCTGAGCACGGTGGCGGGCTTCCTCACCACGTACGCGCCCCAGGTGGACGCCGGCCGCTACCCGGGCGACGACGCCACCGTCGACGTGCAGATCGCGGCCATCGACCATCTCATCCACGCGGCCGCGGCCCGTGGCATCGACAACGCGCTCCCTGAGCTCCTGAAGGCAGCCATGCAGAAGGCCAGCGCCGCCGGCCACGGACAGGACAGTTACGCCAGCCTGATCGAGGTCCTGAGGAATCCCGCCGCCGGCGAGGCCTGACACCCGCTGGAGCGACACCAGCAGCGCGCCTCCCAACACCGCCGATCCCGAGTACGAAGGTGTTTTCTTCCTCCCTGATGTGACCGGTAGGGCGTGTCTGTGGATCAGCTTCCTGGTGACGGGTGCGTTGTGCGTCGGTCGTGGTCCTACCGGATTGTGTTGCCGTGAGCCTTCGGGAACGCACGGACAGCCTCAACCAGCACTGGCGGCTGGTCTCCCACGCAGAGCGAGGCCACGACTTCTACCTGGTCTCGGTCGTGCACCCTCGCTGCGCCCTGGCCCTCGCCGACCACCTCCAGGGCAACGACCGCCTCAACACCCCGGCCATACCAGGGAAGTGCCTTGATCACGCCACCTTCTGCAACACCCTTTAGGCTCTCGTGGGTCGCATGGTGGCGTCGTACACCGTGCGGTAGTCCGGGACGACGACCCGCGTTGCCGGGGATACCTTTTCGACCTGCGCGACGAACGCGTCCAGATCCATCACCGGGTCTCGTTCGGGAGAAGCGCTCAGGGGTACTTCGAAGTTGTCCCAGTGGACGGGCACGGCCACGCGAGGGTGGTCCAGCGCACGTAGCAGCCGGGGCACGTAGCGGTGTGTGGTGGTGCTGGAGGGCACGGCGATCATTGCGAGGTCGGGGCGCAGGCCCCGCACCGCCCGCTCGGCGAAGTCGCTGGCACCCATGAGGAACGCCGACGGGCCGCTGTAACCGGCAGTCACCTGGAAGGCGAGGGTGTCGCCCTCCGGCAGGTCCGAGATGGTGCGCGGGGCAGTCGGGGGCGGGGCGTTCAGCGTGCCCGGGGCGAAGTAGGAGCACTTCTTGTTGCGGCTGTGCAGGCTCGGCACGACCTCGACGGTGATCCCGTCGAAGTCCAGTACCTCGCCGCCCTTCACCACGGAGATCTGCGCCGGGTCGACGCCCAGCGCGACCAGCAGGTGGTACGTGGTCTCGGTGCCGACGACGCGTGCGCCGGTGGTCTTGGCGATGTGGGGTACGTCGGCGAGGTGGTCCCAATGGGAGTGGCTGACCAGGACGAGTCCGGGGCGGCCGATGTGCGCGTCCACGACCTCTGGCCGGGTCTGCAGCGGGGTCCGAGGGTCGAAGGTGCCTTCGTACAGGCCGGTGGTGAAGCGGGTGAGGTACGGATCGAAGAGTACGGTCCGGTCGCCGACGTCGATGCGCCAGCCGGCGGTGCCGAGCCAGCGGAACGAGGTCGAACCGGCGGCTGAGCCGCTGCTCCGGCTGTCGTCCGCCTCCGCGGCTGACGCGGTGCCGGCCGTGGCCGGGATCAGCGGGGAGGCGGCACCGAGCGCGGCACCGCGCAGCACTGAACGACGGTTGAGCCTGCGGCCGGAGGACACATCTGATCTGTCCGTGACATGTGTGTCGTGGGTCATGAGGTCAGGAGATCAGGGCGTGAACGGCCGTGTCCAAGACCGGAGTCAGGCCCTGGTGATACACGAACGCATATGTGACCTGGTCACCGGCCGTCTCCGTGGCCGCGGAGGAAGCCGACCGCGATGCCGGCGGCCTTGCCTATGGCGGCGTCCACCGTCGTGCGGGAGGCGGCCAGGTCCTGGGTGCGGGCGAAGACGGCGATCGCGTAGTACTCGCCGTCGGGGTAGCGGACGACGCCCGCCTCCATGTGCAGCCCTGGCAGGGTTCCGGTCTTGGCCGCGATCGTGACGTCGTCCGGGAAGCCCGAGACCAGTCGGTGGCGGAAGACCTGGCGGCTCATCAGGTCCCGTACGAACGCGCAGGCTTCCGGCGGCCCGGCGGCATCGCTCCAGATGAGCTGGAGCAACCGGGTGATCTCGCGGGGTGTGCTCGCCGTGGTGTGGCGGGGGTCCAGCACGGCGAGTCGCCTCTTGCGGTCGTCCGGCAAGGCCGGGTAGCGCACGGCGAACTCCCGCTCGTCACGCGCCCCGACCTCCGCGAGCATCGACTCCAGCAGCTCTCGCGGTCCGCCCGCGATCCGGGTCCGTTCCAGGCCGAGTTCTTCCGCGAGCAGCCGTACGGTGTCCAGGCCCACGCGGGCCAGCAACAGGTCGGCCGCCGAGTTGTCGCTGACCGACATCGCGAAGTGGGCCAGGTCGCGCAGCGACAGCTCGACGTCATCCAGACAGCCGGCGGTCCCCCAGCCACCGAGCCGGTCTGCCGCGGTCACCCGCACCCTCTCCCGCGGGTCGAGCTGGCCGGCGACGACCTGCCGGGCGAACTCCAGCACCATCAGCACTTTGAAGATCGAGGCGATCACGACAGGATCGTCGGCACCCACGGCCACCTCACGGGCACCCGGCTCCACTCCGGCCTCCCCGGCGACCGTCTTGCGCAAGCGAACGGGAATCGCGTGCAGCTGCCCTTCGGCCCCAGCCCTCGCGAAAACCTGCCGAATGCGCTCCTCTGTCACTGCTTCCCCCTTGCCATCGGTGCGTACTGATCCTCGCATCGCAGTCGGCCCACCAGCTGATCCATCCCGCTCGCAGCCGCCCTCACGTACGATCCTTGATCGTGGATCTCTTACGCCACCTGCGTCTGTTCGTCACCGTAGCCGACGAGCTGCACTTCAGCCGGGCAGCCGAGCGGCTGGGCATGGCGCAGCCGCCGCTCAGCCAGGCGATCCGCAAACTGGAAAAGGAGCTCGGTACAGAGCTGTTCGACCGCTCGCAGCGCGGCGTCCGCTTGAGCGCCGCCGGGGCGGCACTGCTGGAGGAGGCTCACGAACTCCTCGACCGGGAAGAGAGGCTGCGCACGCTGGCCCGCCGCGCCGCCGATGGCGGCCTCGGCACGCTCCGCGCGGGCGTACCGCCCGACACCACTGCCGCAGTGCTGTCCGCGCTGCTCTCTGCCTGCGCGGAGCACGCTCCGGAACTCTCCGTCGACCTGCAGGAGGTCACCACCGAGGAACAACTGCGGCTGCTCTCCTGCGGCGGGCTGGACGTCGGACTCGTGCACCACCCCGTCGACGCCACCGAACTGCAACTCGGCCCCGAAATCTCGCTGGACCTGGGAATCGTCCTGCCTCGCACGTCGCCGCTTGCCCGGCTGCCGGAGGTGCAGCTCGGCGAGCTCTCCGGCCACGACCTGGTGATCTTCCCCCGGGCACACGCACCCGGCTGGTACGACCGGATCCTCGACGTGTGCCGCAGCGAGGGCTTCGTCCCCGGCCGCCTGCGGCACGCGTCCAACCCCGAGTTCCTGCTCGCCCTCGTGACGGCGGGGCACGGAGTCGCCTTCGACCAGGGGCCGGTGGCCCGCAAGGAACCCCGCGTCGCATGGCGGCCACTGGCCGACCGCCCTCTCACCCTGTGTATCAGTGGCGCCTGGCCAGGCCTGGCGAGCCCACCCGGCCGCAGGCCGTTTCGCGGAACTCGCGCGCGGCGTCCTGGCCCGCGACCACACCGCGCACATGCGGCGTGACGGCATCTCGGAGCAAGGGGACGAGCCCCCGCGCCCGTGGTCGGTGGTCTACGGCTAGTGCGGCTGCTGTCCGCTCCAGCAGGCGCAGCCGCACCGGAAGAGGAGGCGTGAGTGCCTCCTGGAACGAGTCCTACCGCCTCGCCCCCAAAGCCCTGGCCGAGTAGAGCGCGGCCAGTTGAGCGGCGCCGCATGACCGACCCCGGAGCCAGCGGGGTCGGCCAGCAGAGCGACATCAGCCGTTGACCTCCCGCGCCACGCGCTCCAGTCGGCTTCGGTGGCCCTCCCACTCAGCCTGATCACCTGGTGGCATGTTGTCCTTGCCCTGCAAATACCCGACGGCTCCGTCGATGAGTTCTCGCACGATGTCGGCGTGGCCGGCGTGCCGCTGAGTATCGGAGATCACGCGCACCAGGATGTGGTGCAGCGTCACCTCTCGACGTTCTTCCGGCCACCACGGGACGTGGCCGATCGCGTCAAGCGTGAGCGTCGCGATCGTGCTGTTGGAGTGCTCCCACGCGTCGCGATACAGCCCAACGATGTCTTCACGTGACTCGTCTGTCGTGGCCCACATGTCCGAGTTGGGTTCTGCCTCCTGCGTATACCACCAGGGCGGCGGCTCCTCGTCGAAGAACGGCCGCCCAAACGTGTCGCCGAAGTACCCCAGCTCCACGCTGGCGACGTGTTTGACCAGCCCCAACAGGTTCGTACCAGTGGGGGTCAGGGGGCGGCGGATGTCGTATTCCGAGAGCCCATCGAGCTTCCATAAGAGCGCATCTCGCCCTTCTTGCAGATACCGGAGAAGGTCCGCTTTCGGGTTCGGTTCGATCATGCCCGGCAGTCTTCCATCCGGCACTGACAGCCGGGCTCCACAGAACGACGAGGACGCAAAGGCCCGCCGAGCCGGTCAAAAGTCACCGACATTGATCTTGCCTGACGCCGCGAAACGGGTCGCGCTGGGCGGGGCACGGTCGGCCCGAGCGGCATCCCGCGACCTACCACCGCGCCCACTGGGTGCGCTACTTGCACGGCTACTCGGTCGGCGAAGACACCCTGTGGGGCGTCAACCGCAGGAAGAAGAGAGCCGCGAACACCCTGTCCGCCCGCAAGGGCGACACCATCAGGCGCTGGGCGAAGAAGAACCGGGTCCAACTGTGTTGCACCCCTACCTGCGCGTCCTGGGCCACCCGCCGAGGCACACCTCGGGCCGTTGCGGCAGTCCACCGTCGCCAACTCCAACCACCGCAACCACACCGCACAGACCCGCGCCCTGCATGTCTACCTGTCCTGGCGCAACACCAACCCACGCCATCCTGAAGAACCCGGCGAACCCAATCCGGTCACAGAACTAGCCGGCGTAGGGGCTGCCGCCCAGCCAGGTAGTGCCGTCGATCAGTTCGCGCGCCGCGTCCAAGTGGCCGCTGTGGCAGGCAACTTCGGTGAGCACGTGGATCAGGATGTGCCGCACGTCAGGCAGCCGCCAGGTCGGCCAGATCTCCACGGGCCAGGCGACGGGCTTCTGTTCGGGCGCAGCGGCGGCGAGCACACCGTCCGCACGCACGATGGCCGCCCGGTAGTCGGCGAAGACCTCCTCGGCGCTCATCCCCTCCGGTACGTACCAGTGCGCCTCCGCGCCCGCCGCGAGCTGTCCGGCCACATCCGGCTCGCCCGCGATCACCCCGGGGAACCAGAAGCGTTCGACATCCAGGGTGAGGTGGCGCAGCAATGCCAGGCAGTTCCAGCCGCTGGGCAGCACCGCCCGTCGCAGATCCTCCTCCGAGAGCCCTTCGAGGATCCCGAGGACGTGTTCGCGCTGGCGGTCAAGGGCGCTCCTGAGGGCCTCGAGTTCGGCGTTCACCGGGCGGCGCACAGTTCAGCGAGGCGTTCCAGGGTGCTCGTCATCTGCGTCTGCCACCAGGCGCGCCCGCTGTCCACTTCCGCGCGTTTGTCCTCCGGCATGCGCGAACCGTCGAAGATCTCCGTCACGACCGTCGCCCCAGTCCCGTCCGGGAGCAGGTCGAAGATCCACCGGTGGCCCCACGCGGCCCCGGATGCGGTGGCGTCGGGGTGCCCGCGACCGGGCCTCGGCTCCCAGCCGATACGGCGGTCCGGCTCGTACTCGACGACGTGGTTGTTCATCTCGTAGTCGCCAAAGCGCGCGTAGTGCATCCGCATCACGAAGACGTCCCCGACGCCCGTGACCACGGCGCCGGAGACGCCACCGCGCAGCATCCCCGAGCCGTCGAGGTCCGGGTGCCGCCCGGGGTCGGCCAGGATCCTGAAGATGTTCCCCGCAGGGGCCTCGATGCGCCGGGACACCACCACGGGCTCGCCTGTCGTACTCGTCATCCGCGCGCCTCCGTCAACCACAGAGCATGAGGTGGACTTTCCGCCTGGACGCTACACCGGGGGTATGACAACACCTGGCCGAGCAGGCTGGCTCGTGCCTCGCGCATACATGGAGCTGCTGGACGCCACGGTGCGTCGACGCACGATGCGGAGGACGGCACCTCAACGCCGATGTTGTCGGCCCGCTCCCGCCATGCCTCCGTCCGTCCCTGGAGAGATACGACCAGCACGTCGCCGAGCGCGGCCCTGCGGCCCGCCGACGTGGGTGAATCCGGGCACTCAGGGCTTCAAGATCATCCCGTGGCCCGTTTTGGGCTTGTCTCGGCGCCCCCCAACTCGACCGCAGGCCGCCGATGATGCACGAGTTCGTCAGGCGGCATGGTGGATGACGAGCTTGAACTCGGCGAGGGTCACAAGACGCGGGTTGGCGTCGTTGTGCGTGACTCGGAGCGCAACCGGGGTGCCCGGGTCGACGAACACGCCGTGGTTCTTGACGTAGTACTGGCCGCCGGGCGTCGGCGTGCGGTGCTCGGTCGCCGTGGTGTCGTTGGGATTGGGCGTCAGGCCCAGCGGGTCACGTACGTACTGGTCGCGCAGCTCGCTGTAGCCGCCCGTGCCGCTGGCGGCCTCCCACTGGATCATCGCGTGCAGGTGGCCCCAGCCGGCTTGGGACGGCCAGATCAGGCCGCTACGGTCGTCTGTCGCCCAGTCACTCACCACGTAGCCGTCCGGCTGGACGGCCTGGTGCATCGCGAATCGGTCCGTCGACTCCGCCGCTCCGAAGGGGAAACGGACGATCTTGTACGCGGTCCCCGGCGCGATCAGCTGCGGCGTATCGACCTTGAGAGAGCAGACCTGAACTCCGGGCGCAGCGCCACCATCCGTAGCCATGGTTCAGACACTGCCCGCCGCCGGACGACGCCATGCACACGCCGAAGTGCCGCGATGCGCCACGCGCCCACCTCTGACGCTGCCCACTGGCGGTCTGAGGCACGGCGTCTAGGTCGGCTTCTCGCCGGCCGACTGCCACGGACCGGAGCACGCCGAGACAAGGGATGGCCGAGGGGTTCGACGGCAAGTCGGTGAGGGGGCGGGGCTCTCCCTGCCGCGGAGGGCCCTCGGGGTGCGGGAAGTCTTCCCCCGTGGGCGGGGGTGCTGCCCCGGATACGGGCCGAGGGGATGAGCGTGTCCGAGCTGCGGCCCGTGCCCGGCGGGCGGGCGGCCGCCGTACTGGCTCGGGGTCTGATCGGGGTCCTGGAGCCGCGGCTCGGTGAGGTCGGACGGCTCGTGAAGGCCGAGGAGCTGCCGGGCTCCTGGAGACCGCCAGTGATGTGCCCACCGAGCTGCGCGGCATCATCCTCGACCGTGCTGAGAGGGCGGGGCACGTCGTCTTCGTTGATCAGCTGGAGGAGCTCGCAGCCGCCGAACAGGTCGCCGCGCGCGACCTGTTCGGCCTGCTCACCGCGTTGGCGGGCAAGGACGGTGCGGCCGTGTTGCGGGTCGTCGCCACCCGTGTGGCAGCCCTTCTGCTTCATCCGGACGTACGTGACGCCGGGTCCTCGCCGATCAGAACCGTCGCGAGGCACGGTGCCGTGCCGATCCGTTCGGTGAGGCCGGCCGCCCGTTTGCCGGTCTCCTCCAGCAATCCGCCGGGCGAGCGAGGTGCCCTCCATGAGCCGTGCCTGCGACATGATCCACTCCTGGGCCGGTCATTCCGGTTCGCCCAGGCGCACGGCATCGACTTCCGCGGGGCCGCTCCCCGGTGGTGCTCCCCTCAGCGCCAGTCACGGCCCGGCCCCACCCTGACCGAGCCCCCACGGGACTCGTCGGCGTGTTCCTCCTACTCGTCCCAGGCCTGGATCAGGGTCTGCTCGGCGATCTTGCCGTCCCGCAGCGAGAGCATGGACTCGGACAGGACGCGCACACCGTCCGTGTACTCGCAGCTCTCGCTGTAGGCGGCCTCGTCGCCCTGGACGACGCACCGCTCCAGCTTGTGCGACATGTCGCGGCTGTAGACGTCCTCCAGCATCCGGCTGATCTCGTCCCGGCCGTGCAGGACCTTGGGGTGGCTGGGCTGGGTCGTGCGGTCGACGATGCGGAACTCCGCGTCGTCCGCGTAGAGCGAGAGCAGAAGGTCCGGGCGTCCCTCCAAGCCCCGGCGCAGTGTCTCTCTGTCGAAGGCGGGCTCTGCCGCGGTTCCCATGATGACCTCCTTCGAAGGGCCGCGACCCGGTCGGAAGCGGGCCGCGAGGGGCCTCTCCTGTCGAGGCTCCTCCCGTCCGGCGGGCTCGGCAAACGGAGCCGGACCACTGGGCCTGACGGGTGAGCGGAACCGCCCGCCCGTATCCGCGCCCGCCGCCTCAGCCTTCCGCGGCCAGGAACTGCGTCGCAGCCAGCTCCGCGTAGAGCGGATCGGCGGTCACGAGCTCGCGGTGCGTGCCGACCGCCCGGACCCGGCCCGCGTCCATCACCACGATCCGGTCGGCCATCGTCACCGTGGACAGCCGGTGCGCCACCACCAGGACCGTCGTCGTACGGGCCACGTCCGCGACGGTGTCGCGCAGCGCCGCCTCGTTGACCGCGTCCAGCTGCGAGGTCGCCTCGTCGAGCAGCAGCAGCCGGGGGCGGCGCAGCAGCGCGCGGGCGATGGCGACACGCTGCCGCTCACCGCCCGACAGCTTGGTGCCACGATGCCCGACGAGCGTGTCGAGACCGTTCGGCAGCCGGGCGACCAGGCCGTCGAGACGGGTCGTCTTCAGCACCCGTGCGAGGGCGTCGTCGTCCGCCTCCGGATGGCCCAGCAGCAGGTTGTCCCGCAGGGAGCCCGAAAGGACCGGCGCGTCCTGCTCCACGTAGCCGATCGCGGCACGCAGTCGGGGCAGCTCCCAGTCGGCGAGGTCGCGCCCGTCGAACGTGATCACCCCGGAGTCCGGCTCGTAGAACCGCTCGATCAGCGAGAAGACGGTGGTCTTGCCGGCGCCGGACGGGCCCACGAACGCCGTCATGCCCTGCGCCGGCACGGAGAACGTCACGCCGTGGTGGACGTACGGCAGGTCGTCGGCGTAGCGGAAGCGGACGTCGTCGAAGGCGAGGGTGGCGGGCCGCTCGCCGGGGGAGGGGAGCGGGGCGGGGGCGGCCTCCGGCTCGGCGGGCAGCCGCAGCGCCTCCTGGATGCGGGTGAGGGCCGCGGCGCCCGTCTGGTACTGCGTGACGGCGCCGACGACCTGCTGTATCGGCGACATCAGGTAGAAGACGAACAGCAGGAACGCGACCAGCGTGCCCACGTCGATCGCGCCGGTCGCCACGCGCGCGCCGCCCACCGCGAGCACCGTGATGAAGGCGATCTGCATGGCGAGCCCCGCCGTGTTGCCCGCGGCCGCCGACCACTTGGCGGCCCGCACGCTCTGTCGCCACGACTCCTGCGCCGCCGCGTGCAGCGTGCGTTCCTCCCGGTGCTCGGCACCGGACGCCTTCACGGTGCGCAGGGCGCCGAGGATCCGCTCCAGCGAGGCGCCGATGACACCCACCGCGTCCTGCGCCTGCCGGCTCGCCTTGTTGATGTGCGGCACGATCACGCCGAGGATCACGCCCGCACCCAGGATCACGGCCAGCGTGACGCCCAGCAGCACGGCGTCCACCAGACCCATCATCACCACCGTCGCGACGAGCGTGAGACCGCCCGTGCCCAGCCCGACCAGCGAGTCGGTGGTGACCGCGCGCAGCAGGGTGGTGTCCGAGGTGATGCGGGCCATCAGGTCCCCGGGTTCGCTGCGGTCCACGGCCGTGATCCGCAGCCTCAGCAGATACGACGACAGGGCACGCCGCGCGCCGAGCACCACCGACTCGGCGGTGCGCTGCAACACGTACGAACCCAGCGCTCCGACCGCCGCGTTGGTCACGACCAGGCCAGACATCGCCAGCAGCGCGCCGGTGATGGCCCGGTCGTGCGCCAAATCGTCGATCAGACCCCGCGCCACCAGCGGCAGCACCAGCCCGGTCGCCCCGGTGACCAGCGAGAGCGCGGCACCGGCGAGCAGGGACCGGCGGTGCGGCCGGACGTATCCGAGGAGCAGCCGCCAGGCGGGTGTACCGGTCTCGGTCTCTGCGATGCTCACGTCGCTCCTCGGGCGTCGGGCGGAGCGTTCAGGTTACGGGGGCCGCAGGTACGGTGCCCGGCGTTTTCGGACAGCGCGTGAGCTGGTGATACGGCGCCGCGGGTGGCCGATCCGGATCCCTTGCCGATCAGTCGCGCGTAGGGTCGGAAAGGAAGGCATCCCGGCCGACGAAGGAGTCAGCATGGCGCAGGAAGTACGCGGTGTGGTCGCACCCGGCAAGGACGAGCCGGTACGGATCGAGACCATCGTCGTGCCCGATCCGGGCCCGGGGGAGGCGGTCGTGCGCGTCCAGGCCTGCGGGGTGTGCCACACCGATCTGCACTACAAGCAGGGCGGCATCAGCGACGACTTCCCCTTCCTGCTCGGCCACGAGGCCGCGGGCGTGGTCGAGGCGGTCGGCGACGGTGTCACCGACGTCGAGCCCGGTGACTTCGTGATCCTCAACTGGCGTGCGGTGTGCGGGACATGCCGCGCCTGTCTGCGCGGGCGGCCCTGGTACTGCTTCGACACCCACAACGCCGAGCGGAAGATGACCCTCGCCTCGACTGGCCAGGAACTCTCCCCGGCCCTCGGCATCGGCGCCTTCGCCGAGAAGACGCTGGTCGCGGCCGGGCAGTGCACGAAGGTCGACCCGGCCGTCGTCCCGCAGGTGGCCGGGCTGCTGGGCTGCGGCGTGATGGCCGGCATCGGCGCCGCGATCAACACCGGGAACGTCGGCCGGGGCGACACGGTCGCCGTCATCGGCTGCGGAGGCGTCGGCGACGCCGCCATCGCCGGCTCGCACCTCGCCGGAGCGGCGAAGATCATCGCCGTCGACATCGACGACCGGAAGCTGGAGAAGGCGCGCACCATGGGCGCCACCCACACGGTCAACTCCCGCGAGAGCGACCCCGTCGAGGCGATCCGCGAACTCACCGGCGGCTTCGGCGCCGACGTCGTCATCGAGGCCGTCGGCCGACCGGAGACGTACAAGCAGGCCTTCTACGCCCGCGACCTCGCCGGCACGGTCGTCCTGGTCGGCGTGCCCACCCCCGAGATGAAACTCGAACTGCCGCTGCTGGACGTGTTCGGGCGTGGCGGGGCGCTGAAGTCGTCGTGGTACGGCGACTGCCTGCCCTCCCGCGACTTCCCCATGCTGATCGATCTGCACCTGCAAGGCCGCCTGGACCTCGGGGCGTTCGTCACCGAGACCATCCAGCTCGACGAGGTGGAGAAGGCGTTCGAGCGGATGCACCACGGCGACGTGCTGCGCTCGGTGGTGGTGCTGTGATGGCCCCCCGCGTCGAGCACCTCGTCACCTCCGGCCAGTTCAGCCTCGACGGCGGCACCTGGGACGTCGACAACAACGTCTGGATCGTCGGCGACGACCACGAGGCCGTCGTCATCGACGCCGCCCACGACGCCGACGCCATCGCCGAGGCCGTCGGAGACCGCCGGCTCACGGCCATCGTGTGCACCCATGCCCACAACGACCACATCGACGCCGCCCCCGCCCTCGCCGAGCGCACCGGAGCCACCATCTGGCTGCACCGTGACGACCTGCCGCTGTGGAAGCAGACCCACCCGGACCGCGAGCCCGACGCCTGGCTGGTCGACGGCCAGGTGATCGAGGCCGGCGGCGCCGACCTGCGGGTCCTGCACACCCCGGGGCACGCGCCCGGCGCGGTGTGCCTGTACGACCCCGGGCTCGCCACCGTCTTCACCGGGGACACGCTCTTCCAGGGCGGCCCCGGCGCCACCGGCCGGTCCTTCTCGTACTTCCCGACGATCATCGACTCGATCCGCGACCGCCTCCTCACCCTGCCGCCCGAGACGAAAGTCCTCACCGGCCACGGAGACGCCACGACCATCGGCGCGGAGGCTCCGCACCTTCAGGAGTGGATCACCCGAGGGCACTGACCGCGTGTCGCCCGCAAAAGGCGACAGAAGATGTCCGGCTTCCCCGTCACCCTGGAGGTGACAAGCAGCCACGGTCACGGGAGGTCGGACAGGTCAGCTCCGCTGAAGGGCAAGGTCGCACTGGTCGCCGGGGCGACCCGGGGCGCCGGACGGGGCATCGCGGCGCAGCTCGGCGCGGCAGTCGCCACCGTCTACGTCACCGGCCGCACCACCCGCGTCCGCCGCTCGGAGTACGACCGGCCCGAGACCATCGAGGACACCGCCGACCTGGCCACCGAGGCCGGCGGGAGGGCATCGCCGTACCCGTCGACCACCTGGACCCGGCACAGTCCGCGCCCTGGTGGACCAGATCGCCGACGAGCAGGGCCGCCTCGATGTCCTCGGCAGCGACATCTGAGCCGGTGGACCGGGTGGTGGGCTCCGTAGCCCTGGTGGTCGTGATCGCGCCTCGTGCGCCACGGAATCAGACCGGCCAGACCGAGGAGGCCGAAGAGCCCCCACATGCCCGCGTCATCGTCTTTATCGTTCTGGTTCTGCTGAACCTGAACCGTCACGGTGGCGGCCGGCGGTTTCGCCTGCTCGGCAGTGTCCTGGCTGAACGCACGCGCTGCCGGACCCAGAGCGAGCAGAAGGGCGATCAGTGCCGTACTGATGCCTGCGCCACCTGGCCCAGCAGTCGCTGGGGTATCTCCCTCGACTGCCAGCCGCTCCCCGGGTTGACCTGGCACCCCCCTTGCCGTGGGAGGAGGTTGACTGCGAGTCACTCCCACTGGCGCCCCGTCAGGCTCGTCTTCGGCCTTGCAGGCCCCCTCCGTGCGCGCCCATCCCGCGTTCCGCTCGGTGGCGGAGCGCCTCATCCGGCAGGTGCGCGTGCGCCCGCGGCGCGATCCCGAAGGCGGCCGTCAGCGGTGAGGGCGCAGTTGGTTGTCGGCTGAACACATCCGCCTGCCCAGGGCGCCTTCTGAGTAAACGGCGGACAGATAGCTGATTAGCGACTTTTCGTGATGAATCGGCGGAAACGGAGCGGGTACGCGGCCGGTGAAGTGTCCGTGCGAAAGGGGACGCGCGATGAGCAGGTCGGAGCGGAACGCGAAGGGAGTGACGGGCAGCGCTGACTCCTTCCCACCCGAGGTGGGCAGCCGTCAGGACTCCCGGCCCACCGTGTTCGCTGCGGGGATGCGCACTTTCGTGCGGATCCTCTTGACCGTGCTGCTGATGGCGGGCGGCCTCACCCTGGCTGCGGCGAACGCCGCTCTGGCCGACGCTCCGGTCGACCTGTCACGGGAAGGGCAGATCACGGACCGGGTCGGGGCACTCGGCAACCGGGAACCTGAAGTCGCCCGGGCGCTGGCCCGGCTGGCCGACGAACACGAGCTTCAGCTGTTCGTGGTGTACGTGAGCGATTTCTCCGGTCGCTCCGCACAGGAGTGGGCGTCCGGGACGGCCGCGAGGAACGGGCTTGGCCCCAGCGACGCGCTACTCGCTGTCGCCACCGGTGACCGGCAGTATTCCTACTTTGTGGACGCAAGGTCACCGCTGACGCGACAGGACCTGACTGAGGTCGACGCAACGGCCGTCGCGCCGGCGCTGCGGCAGAACGACTGGGCGGGAGCGGCGATCGGTGCGGCCCGAGGGTACGGCGCGGTGCTCTCGGGCGAGCCCGTGCCCACAGTGGCCGTAACGCCCGGAGAGGCGGACCCGGGTCAAGGCGAGCAGGTGGGCGTCGGTGGAGGCAGTTGGCTCTTCCTGTTCGTGGTGCTCGTTCCGGTGGTGCTGGTCGCGTTCGCCCTGATCAGACGCAAGTCGCGCAAGGCCGCCGCGCCGCGTGGCGGCGAAGAGACGTGGGGCGGGCCGTCCCCGGAGTCGCTGGCGGATCTCGACGCGCAGGCGCGCCAGGCTCTGGTGCGAACCGACGACGCGGTGCGCACCAGCCAGGAGGAACTGGGTTTCGCCGCGGCGCAGTTCGGCGAGGAGGCGACCCAGCCGTTCACCGAAGCGGTGGAGGCGGCGAAGCGGGAGCTGACTGCGGCGTTCCGGCTGCGGCAGCAACTCGACGACGCCTACCCCGAGGAGGATTCGACCCGCCTGCGGATGGTTCAGGGGATTCTTGCTCGGTGCGCGCAGGCCAATCGCCTGCTGGACGAGAAGGCCGAGGACTTCGACCAGTTGCGTGGCTTCGAACGCAATGCACCTCAGGCCTTGGCCGCGGCCCAGGCCGCTTTCGACACCGCGAGCGGCCGAGTGGTCAGCGCCCAGGACACCCTGGCTGTCATGCGTGAGCGGTACGCCTCCTCGGCCATCGCAGCGGTCCTCGGTGACGTCGAGCAGGCGGGCAGCCGATTGCAGTTCGCGCAGGACAGCCTGCAACGGGCCCGGCAGGCCGTGGAAGGCAACGACAACGGCGCGGCCGCGATCCAGGTGCGGGC
Source organism: Streptomyces sp. DG1A-41 (assembly GCF_037055355.1). Taxonomy (GTDB): domain Bacteria; phylum Actinomycetota; class Actinomycetes; order Streptomycetales; family Streptomycetaceae; genus Streptomyces. The sequence goes on from NZ_CP146350.1 coordinate 8,665,529, forward strand.
CGCAGAAGCGGCCGTGGCACAGGCCAACCGGTTGATCGAAGCCGTCGAGCGGCGGGCACAGGAACTCGCGGACGCGGCCGGCGCGCTGCCAGGCGCACTGACCGAGACGGACGCGGATCTGGCGGAGGCGCGTGGCCTGCTGCAGGGAGCCAAGGAACTTCCCACTGCAGCTCTGCAGGGGCGGATCGCGCGCGCCGAGACCGTGGCGACCGATGTGCGCAGAGCCGTGGAGACCGGCCGGTACGACCCCATCGACGCGCTGCGCCGGGTGGAGGAGGCCGATGCCGGGCTCGACGAGGCCCTCCTCGGGATCCAGGAGAGCGAGCAGGGCGCACGGCGCGCCCTTGCGCTGCTTGAGCGGACGGTACTCAGTGCGCAGTCCAGCGTCGGCGAGGCCGTGGACTACATCATCACGAACAGGGGGGCCGTGGGCAGTGAGGCCCGCACGCGGCTCGCAGAGGCGCAGCGCAGGCTGGAGCGGGCCGAGGCCTTCTCCCGCCGGGACGAAGGGGCGGACGCGCACAGTGCCCTGGCAGAGGCGCAACAGGCCGATGCACTGGCGCAGGAGGCCCTGCTGCTGGCCCAAGAGGACGTAGAGGGCTTTGGTGTCGCCATCGAGCCCGGTGTGTATGCGGTCGGAGGCACCGGCAGCGGACTGGCAGGGGCCATGCTCGGCGGGATCCTGCTCGGCGGCTTCGGCGGTGGCTACAGCGCCGGGCCGGTCAGTTTCGGAGGTGGCGGAACACGCGCCCGGATGGGCGGCGGCCGTTTCTGACACCACCCCGTTTTCCTCCCATCACGTGTTCAAAGGAGAAGCGCCATGACCAAACAAACCATCGTTGGGCGGGTCGCTCAGCTCGCCCGGGCCAACATAAACGCCCTTATCGACCAGGCGGAAGATCCTCAGCTGATGCTGGACCAGCTGATCCGCGACTACACCAACAACATCAGGGAAGCGGAGCAGGCGGTGGCCACCACCATCGGCAACCTGCGCCTGATGCAGCAGGACTACCGGGAGGACAAGGAAGCCGCCTCCGAGTGGGGTCGCAAGGCACTCGCAGCCAGCAAGAAGGCGGACGAACTTCGCGCTGCGGGAGACCCCGTGGACGCGGACAGGTTCGACACCCTGGCCAAGGTGGCCCTGAGCAGGCAGCTGCAGTCCGAAAGGGAGGCCACGGCAGCCGAGCCGACCATTGCCTCCAATACGGCCGTCGTGGACAAACTCAAGACCGGTCTTGACCAGATGCAGCTCAAACTCGGCGAACTGCACGGCAAGCGTGACCAGCTGGTGGCACGGGCGAAGTCCGCCGAGGCGCAAAACCGCATGCTGGACGCAGTCAGAAGCATCGACGTACTCGACCCGACAAGCGAACTCAGCCGGTTCGAGGACAAGGTACGCCGCGAAGAGGCCCGGGCCATGGGCAAGGAAGAACTCGCCGCCTCCTCCCTGGACACGCAGTTCGAGCAGCTCGACGGACTCGGCGACGCGACCGAAATCGAAGCGCGCCTGGCAGCCCTGAAAGGCGCGTGACCGCCAGGGCGCGTGGCTCCATCACAGACCGTGGCCGCCGAGGCGCAGACACGCGGTGAGGTGATCCGGCGGGCGTTCTGCGAGCACATCCGGAAGCAGGTGCGGGCAGTCATCATCACGGCTTCCAGGTTCGCCGTCCCCTCACCGCTTCGCCGCCGACGCGGAGTGCGGCGGTGCCCTCTGCGAGCACATCTTCGCCGACGAGTGTGTGACGAGCGGCCACGTCAAGCAGCGTCTGCGCGTTCCGAGAGTGGGATCGCACGATTCCCACGGCCCTCCCCGAAGGCCGTAGCCGGGAGGTGCGTGACTCCGGCGCGGGGACGTGTGATCTCGCACTCCCCTCCCGTTCGCGCCGCGGCCCAACTGGCGTTTCCTCTGCCGGTGGCAGGCCGACTGCGCATGGCTTCCCCGCCGGCACTGCACGCACCGTCGGCGCGCACATCACCGGGCAAGGAGACCTTATGAACGAGTATGAGGGAACGCCGCAAAGCCCCGACTGCGGGAATGGGCGCCCCGCCGGGGTCGACGACAGGACCGTCGAGGCCCTCGGAGCGCTGTCCAAGGCGCTGGAGACGACCGAGCGGGCCAGAGGCCGGCTGTACGACTTCCACCAGCTGACCGGAACGGCCGACCTGCAACTGGACCGCGCCGTCCGGTTGCTGAACGAAGCCGGCCACCCCGAGTGGGCCAAGAGAGTCCGCTCGGAGATCCTGGGGCGCAATGTGATCCCTGGCCACTGGACGTTCCAGATTGTCGAGGCCTACAACGCCACCTACTACCGGCCCTTCCAGCAGCTGGAGGCGAGCGCGGTCCAGGAACTGGCCCGCGGCCGGGACCACTTGTACGAGGCGCAGATGAAGGAGGACCGCCGTACGCGCGGCCACCCCGACCACACCGCGCGTCCGCCGGCACGGAAGACCTGACGCCCACAGGAACACACCGCGGCCGCGAGCCAGCCGCCGCCACCAAGTGGCTGCCGCGGCACGCACGGAACGAACCGGCGTCGGGCGCCCCTCGGCGCTGGGCGGCGAACGCGGGCATCGCCGAGGACGGCGCGTTCCTCGCCTCGCAGTCGGCAGCATGACGCCGCGTGATCGACGTACCATGCACGCGGCGTCGGCGTGGCTGCGTCTCACTCAACCGGTGCGCGCGGCCGTGGCCGTCGGAGGATTTCGGGCGTGGCCTCGAGGCTGAACGCCGAACTGATGCGCTCTGCGGGACGGTGTTCTGGCCGCGAACGCCGTCGCGCTGCTGCCGCCCTGGGCCCGAGGCATGCTGTGTCTGCCCCGGATGCCGGGCATCGAGGAATTCGCCGTACGCCCCACCGGCCAGACTCTGACCCGGACCGTCCGCTGGGCCACGAACCCACCGCGTCTGTCCCGTCCGCCGTGAGCCCCGGGGTTCACGGCGCCGATGGTGTTGAAGGCGGCTTCGATCCACCGCGTTGTCAGGCGCCGGGGTGCGTCAAGCCGCGGGCAGTAGGCCATCAGGCGGCGTCAGAGGGACGCGGACGGCCGAGGGCGAGGAGGGCGGTGTCGTCGTCGAGCCCGTCGCCGAAGTCGGTGAGCAGGCCGACGAAGGCATCGATCACGGAGCGTGGGTGCGCCGGGGCGAGCTCGGTGGCGAACGACTGCAGCGCGTCGTAGCCGTACAGGTCGCCCTTCTCGCCCGGGCGTGCCTCGGTCAGGCCGTCGGTGTAGAGCAGCAGGGTGTCGCCGGGATGGAGGGCGGTGCGGACGGTGGTGAAGGACGCTCGGGGGAAGGCGCCGATCAGCACTCCACCAGGCGTCGGCAGGTACTCGGCCCGGCCGTCCGCCCGCAGGATCAGCGTCGGCGGGTGGCCACCGGAGGCCAGGCGGACGGTGACGGTCTCCCCTCCTGATTCCAGGATGCCGAAGACGGCGGTGCAGTAGCGCGGGTCCCCGTCGGCGTAGCGCTCGAGCAGCGCGGCGTTGAGGGTGGACAGGACGGCCTCGGGATCGGAATGGTGCAGAGCCGCTGTGCGCAGGGTGTAGCGCACCAGGGAAGTCACGGCCGCGGCTCGCGGGCCCTTTCCGCAGACGTCGCCGAGAAAGAAGGCGAAGCGCTTGTCGCCAAGGGGGAACAGGTCGTAGAAGTCACCACCCAGCTCCATCGAGGAGGCCGTGTGGTAGTAGGCGGCGCTTTCCACACCGGGTACCGTCGGCAGACTGGCCGGGAGCAGACTCTGTTGCAGTACGGCCAGGGCCTCGCGCAGTTGCTCGCGGTCGGCCTCCGCCTGGCGGCGGGCCTCCTCGGCCGTGCGGCGGGCGCGTAGCAGCTCGGTCTCGTAGGAGCGCCGGTCGGTGGCATCGAAGACGGTCGTGCGGATCAGCACGGGGCGGTCTTCCGCACCCCTCTTCACCGTCGAGGTGATCAGTACCGGAAGCCGGGAGCCGTCCGCGACCTTCATGTCCAGCGCGATACCGCCGACCTGCCCCTGCATGCGCAGCAGCGGTGCGTAGTGGGTCTCGTGGTAGAGCTGCCCTCCTACGGTCAGCAGGTCGCTGAAGTGCCTGCGGCCGACGACCTCCTCCCGTGAGAGGCGGAGCCAGTCCAGCAGCGTCTTGTTGATCTTGACTATGGTGCCGTCCATGAGGGTGGACAGGTAACCGCAGGGAGCGGACTCGTAGAGTTCCTCCGTACTGTCCTCCAGCAACGCGGTGACATCCGCGTCGACGTGGGGTTGCCCCTCGCCGTTGGCCTGAGGAGAGGGGCCGGAGCGGCGCATCATGCCAGGTCTCTCACGAACGCGATGATCGCCTGGCTGGTGGCTTCGGGTGCGCTCAGCTGCGGGCAGTGGCCGGTAGCGGCGAGGGTGACCAGACGACTGCCGGGAATGGCTGCGTGGACGTAGGCTCCGACCTCCCGGGGTGCGATGACGTCCTGCTCGCATTCAAGGATCAGGGTGGGGACGGTCACGCTCTTCAGATCCTGTCGGGTGTCAGAGAGGAACGTCGTGCGTGCGAACACGCGCGCGATGTCCGGGTCGGTGGCGCAGAAGCTGTTGGTCAACTCTTCACCCAGGTCCGGCCGGTCCGGGTTGCCCATGATGACTGGGGCCATGGTCGCGGACCAGCCGAGGTAGTTGGCCTCCAGCGACTCGAGCAGCTCGTCGATGTCTGCCGCGCTGAAACCACCGCGATAGCCCTCCTCGTCGATGTAGGAGGGTGAGGGGCAGACCATGACGAGCGAGCCGAGTCGGCCTGGTGCTGCCGCGGCGGCCAGGACGCCGACCATGGCGCTGACGGAGTGGCCGACGAACACGGTGTCCCGCAGCTCCAGCTTTTCGCACACGTCCACCACGTCCTGGGCGTAGCCGTCCAGAGTGGCGTAGCGCTCCTCCTGCCAGGCGCCAAGGTCTGAGCGGCCGGACCCGACGTAGTCGAACAGCACGACACGGAAGTGTTGCGCCAAGGTGGGCGTCACGAGGCGCCACATGTTCTGATCGCAGCCGAAGCCGTGGGCGAGGACGAGGGTCGGGCCGGCTTCCGGCCCGATGACGCGGACATTGTTCCGTCGAAGGACTGCCACTTATCCATCTTCCCATGCCGGCAATCGGACTCGTTTTCGCCATCGACCCGGGACCCGGCCATCTGGCACGGCCCCGGATCACAAGGCGCTGACGTACGGACGTCGTCTGGGCCACCGTCGGTCGTCATCGGCAATCTGCTGGAGCAGGAGCCGCGTGTGGATGGAACTCTGCTCGGCCTGCGACGCCGTGCACCCCGCCGTCGGCGCCCTCGTCCACGGAAGGCGCCATCCAAGCTGTTGAGGGCTGGGAGGCCGACGCCGTGCACGCCTATGGCTACGCCGTGCCGAGCAGTCGAAGGCCCCGCTTGTCCGTCGGCCCCGTCCGGCCTTACACCGCGCCGGCGAAGCTGAGTACCAGTTATGCCGAAGCTTCCGAGGGATCGGTACGGCGGCGGGGCTGAAGCCGATGGCACCGCTCCAAACGGTTCGGGGCACGGCTGACCTCCGCAGTAACCCCGAGCATCCCCAGGCTGGGTCAGTCCGGGAAGTGCGGCATGTTGAAGGGACAAGCAAGAAACTACGAGATAGACGAAAAAATAGGTCTATGAAAGGAGGAAACGGGCATCCGGATGGTGCCAGAGCGACTGCTGAGACCACAGGAGACAGCAATGCGCAGAATCGCAGGCACCGCACTCATCGCCATCCTGCTCGTGCTCGCCCCGGCAGGCGCAGCGTTCAGCCAGAGCACCGAGCAGACGAACACCGCCACCGCGACCGTCCAGGCCCAGGACACCAAGGACGACGGGGGCGACGAGGGCCTGTGGGGCCTCTTCGGCCTCCTTGGGCTGGCCGGCCTCATCCCTTGGCGGAAGACCCGCGAACGCCAGTCCCATCAGGACACCACCCGCTCCACGGGCATGTGATCGGGAGAGCATCATGATCATCAAGAAGATGCACGAGATGGGCGTCCGCAGCGAACACGCCTACATGGCCGCTTTCGGCAGCATCGGGTTCTCCGTCTTCACCTGGATGGTCAGCCTCAAAGCCGAGCCCGGCGCCCACGCAGATCTCGCCCGCGCCGACCGGTGGGGAATCTTCGTCGGAGAATGGGCACCCACCTTCTTCGGCCTCGGCCTCGCCCTGTCCCACTACGAACAGCAAGACGGAACCCTCACCGCGACCGTCCACGACCTCCGCGAGCAGCGGGAGGCCGGCTGAGCCGCGACAACCGCGCCCGCCTCTGAACCAAGGGGCGGGCGTCGGCATGCGCCCACACCGCCCCTGCGACACGCTGGCGAGGTGTGTGAGCATACGGGTGCTGGTGGGGACGCCGAGGTAACGGGCGAATTCGATGATGAGGGTTTTCGCGGTGGCGTCGCTGGCCGCCGACCCGGGTCTGGCGCGCTGGAATGGCCGGTCCTCCTCCAGCGGCCGCCTCGCCCAGGTGCGCGGCTCCACCGACCTGGACGGCAGCCGCCCGGACGCCTGGCGCTACCTCGCCGAGGTGCAGGACGCGGGCAAGCCGGCCGACGCGACCGGCTACCGCTGAGACGCCGCCCGGGCAGTACGGTCGGCCCATGACGGACAGCACACGCTTCGAGGGGTACGGGGTCCTCGTCACCGGCGGGGCACGCGGCATCGGCGCCTCCACCGCCCGCCGGTTCGCCCGGGAGGGAGCGCGGGTCCTGATCGCCGACCAGGACCCGGTCCAGGCCGTACGGACCGCGCAGGCGCTGCGGGACGAGGGTTTGACCGCCGAGGGGCGCGCGTGCGACGTGGCCGACCGGGGCGCGGTCGAGGCGGTCGTCTCCCACGCCGTCGACACGTTCGGTTCCCTCGACGTGCTGGTCAACAGCGCCGCCCACTGCTCGCCAGACGCGCCCCGCTTCGAGGACGAACCGGACGAGTCGTGGGCGCTCGACCTCGACGTCACCCTGACCGGCGCGTACCGCTGCTGCCGTGCCGCCCTGCCGCACCTGGCGGCCTCCGGCCGAGGCGCCGTCGTCTCCATCGGCTCGGTCAACGGCCTTCAGGACTTCGGCAACCACGCCTACAGCGCCGCGAAGGCCGGCCTCGTCTCCCTGACCCGCACTCTCGCCGGGCACGCCGCGGCACGCGGCGTCCGCGTCAACCTCGTGGCGCCGGGCACCGTGCGCACCACCGCCTGGGAGGGCCGCGACGAGGACCTCGAAGCGGTACGGCGGCTCCACCCCCTGGGCCGGGTCGGCGAACCGGAGGACATCGCCGCGGCCGTCACCTTCCTCGCCTCGCCCGACGCCGCCTGGATCACCGGCGCCACGCTGGTCGTCGACGGCGGCCTCACGGCGGTCAACACGGGCTTTCACCACGCACTGCGGCACTGACGAGGTCGGCCCACGGGCCGCCGGCGGCAGCACCTTCCACGGTGGTCGATGCGCAGGCCTCGCAGTTCGCCGGGCACCTCCGTGCGGCCGACGGTCCCGCCCGGCGGGACGCCGCCGCCCACCGGTACCTGCACGGCACGGCGCAGGACCTCTGGCTGGTGGGGTATGTCACCGTTTCGTCCCAGGCGGAGAGCCCGCACAACCCGACCCCCGGTACGCCCGTCTAGCTGGCAGGGATCGCAGACCATGTGACCACTTCCGCGAAAGGGCAGGACCAACCATGGGGGACGTACGCAGACGGGGTGCCGTCGTACTCGGGATCACCGGACTGGTGGCACCGCTCACGCTCGTGCTCGGCGCCACGCCGGCCGCGGCCGCGAGCTGCACCGCGAAGACCGGCCCGTACCAGAAGCAGGTGGAGAAGTTCCTCGGCCGCCCCGTCGACGGCAAGCAGTCCGCCGCCGACTGCAAGGCGATCCGCGCCTTCCAGACCAAGCACGGCATCTCCCCGAACGCCGGCTACGCCGGGCCCGTCACCTGGGGGGTGATGGACCTGATGCAGAAGCAGAAGGCCGTCGGGAAGAACCCCAACAAGGACGGCAAGTGCCCGGTCAACAAGGGCCGGATCGCCTGTGTGAACCTGAGCCTCCAGCTGAGCTGGATCCAGGACGGCAAGAAGCTCGTCTACGGCCCCGTCCCGGTCCGCACGGGCCGTGACGGCTACGAGACCCGCACCGGCCTGAAGAAGATCTACTGGCGCAACATCGACCACGTCTCGTCCATCTACGACGTGCCGATGCCCTACGCCCAGTTCTTCGACGGCGGCCAGGCCTTCCACTCGGTCGGCGTCAGCATGTGGAACCCGCCGGGCTCGCACGGCTGCGTCAACATGACCAAGACCGACGCCAAGAAGTACTGGTCGCTGCTGAAGAAGAACGACGACGTCTTCGTCTACGGCCGCAAGCCGGGCACCTGATCCAGGCACCCGGCTCGCGCTGAGCCCCTACGGGCCCCTGCTGGCCCTACAGGGGCGCGTCCCCGAAGTCCGGGATCTCCAGCCGCATCCCACCCTGCCGCGCCGACTCGTGCGCGATGATGCCCGGCAGGGTGTAGCGGGCGGCCACCCACGCGTTCACCGACGGCAGGGTGCGCGTGTTGACGGCGGTCACGAAGTCGTCCACCAGGAAGTGGTGGCTGCCCTCGTGGCCGTTGTGGAGGTTGTCGAACTCCCTGGGCAGCCGCGCACGGTCGTGCACGGGAGCCGACCCGGAGGTGAAGGCGGCCCGCAGCTCCGGCGCGATGTGCTGGAGCGACGGGTCGTCCGGCGACATGGTGGGCTTGGGCTCCAGCAGTTCGCTGATGTCCTTCACCCCCTGCTTGTCCTGCCACAGGGCGACCGTGGCGAGCTGTTCCATGCTCGCCTCGGTGCCGAAGAAGCGGAAACGCGACTCCCGTATGTGCGAGGGGTAGCCGACCCGCCGGAACTCGTTCGTACGGAACGAGCCGCCGCCCGCCACCTCGAACAGCGCGGTGGCGTTGGAGAAGTCGTTGCCGAACTGACTGACCTCCTTGTCGAAGACCCCGTCGCCCCGGTCGTCGACGACACCGATCGCCGACACGCTGACCGCGTGGGTCTTCCAGGCGCCCAGCACCCCGCCGACCGCGTGCGTCGGGTACAGCAGCGGGGGATAGCTGGCGGTGGCCTTCCAGTTCTCGCCGCCGCTGTACTGGTAGGCCTCGTAGAACCCCAGGTCCATGTCGTGGACGTAGTCGCCCTCGGCGTAGAACAGCCGCCCGAAGGCGCCCTCGGCGATCTGGTTGCGGGCGTGGACCGTCGCCGGGTTGTACTCGCTGGTCTCGCCCATCATGTACGTCAGCCCGGTCGCCTTGACCGCGTCGATGATCGCCGCGATCTCCTCCGTGCTGATCGCCATGGGGACCGCGGAGTACACGTGCTTGCCGGCGTCCAGACCCTGGAGTACCAGCGGCCCGTGCGTCCAGCGCTGCGTGAAGATCGCGACGGCGTCGACGTCCTCCGATTCCAGCATGGCCTGGTACGACGGGAAGGTGCCCGCCAGCCCCTGGGCTGCGGCGAGTTGCTCGGCCCTCTCGGGCAGCAGATCGGTGACGTAGACGTCGCTGACGCCGGGATGGGCCTGGAACAGCGTGGCGAACTGGCCCGAGAACTGTCCGGCGCCGACGATGCCGATGGAGAACGTCATGTGAGGGGTGCCCTTCACTGGTCGGGGGATCACTGCGAGAGGATCAGGTTGATCTGTTCGTTGGTCGCGTCGAGGCTGCTGACCGGCTTTCCGTTGCCGTAGATGTCCTCCATCGCGGGCGACATCAGCGCCGTCATGTCCGCCGAGTAGCTGGCGATCGGGTACGAGAACGTCCGGAAGCTCTTCTTGTCGGCCACGGGTTCGGTGAACGCCGAGACGTCGATGCCCTTCTTCCGGTACGCGGCGACGGCGGCCTCGGTCCCGGCCTTCGTCGCGGGGAAGACGACGCCGTAACCGCCGACGACCTTCTGGCACTCGTCCGAGGCCAGATACGCCACCCACTTCTTGGCGCCCTCCTTGTTCTTGGAGGCCTTGGTGACGGAGTCGGCGAGGCCGTTCATCATGGTGGCGCGCTTGCCGGTCGGGCCGACCGGCGTCAGGGCGGTCTTGATGTCCCGGCCCTTGAAGCCCGCGTACGACGAGATCATCCAGGCCCCGTCGAACGCGGTGGCGGCCTTGCCCGCCGCGACCTGTGTGTTCGCCTGGTTGGACTGGACGTTGTAGTCGGACAGCGGCGGCATGTAGCCCTTCCGCGCCAGACCGAAGTACCACTTGATGACCGACTGGAAGGTCTTGCTGTCGTACTGGTACTTCGTGCCCCAGCGCGGCTTGTCCAGGTAGCTCCACCCGGCGGAGGCGGCGAAGTTGCTCCACTGGGTCTGGCCGTCGCCGAAGCCGCCGCCGTTGGTGGCCAGGCCGTATACCTTGACGTTGTTCTTGTCGAAGCCCGGCTCGTCGCCCCGCTTGCCGTTCCTGTCGATCGTGAGGTGGGCGATGGCCTTCTCGAAGGTGCCGCCGTCCTTCGGGTTCCAGGACAGGTTGTTCAACTGCTCGGCGGTGAGACCGGCGTCCTTCGTCATCTTCGAGTTGTAGAACAGCGCGACGGTGTCCCAGTCCTTGGGAGCGCCGTACCGGTGGCCGTCCTTCCCGATCCAGTTGGCGGCGAGACCCGGCTGGTAGTCGGAGTCCTCGATGCCGAGGTCGTCGAGCGGTTCCAGGACCTTCAGGTCGGCGTACTGGCCGAAGTTCTGGATGTGGTCGGTGAACACGTCCGGCTGGGTGCCCGCGATGAACCCGGCGGTGAGCTTGGTCCAGTAGTCGCTCCAGCCCAGCTGCGTGATCTTGACGTTCAGTCCGGGGTTCTCCTTCTCGAACCCCTTGGCACAGGCCTGGTAGGCGGGCAGCTGGTTGGCGTCCCACAGCCAGTACGTGACCGTGTTGGCGGAGGATCCGGCGGCGCCCTGCTGCGCGCATCCGCTGACCAGGGACAGCGCCAGCGCTCCGGTCGCCGCGACGAGCGTACGCAGACGAATTCGCATCTCAGTCCCCTTACTTGATCCCGGTGAAGCCGATGGAGCTGACGATGCGGCGCGCGAAGCAGGCGAACAGCACCAGCATCGGCAGCGCGGCGATCAGCGTCGCCGCCATGAGCCCGGACCAGTCGACGCCGGTCGCCGGCGTCTGCGCCCGGAAGATCGCCAGCGCCACGGTCAGCACGCGCGAGCTGTCGCTGTAGGAGACCATCAGCGGCCAGAAGTAGTCGTTCCAGGAGGTGATGTACGTCAGCACGCCCAGCGTGACGATCGGCGTGGACGCCATCGGCAGCACCACCCGGAAGAAGATCTTGACCTTCCCGGCGCCGTCCAGCAGCGCGGCCTCCTCGACCTCCCGGGGGATGTTCATGAAGAACTGCCGCAGGAAGAACACGGCGAACGGCGCCATGAACATGGTGGGCAGCGCGATGCCGAGGAGCGTGTCCACCAGGTGCAGTTGCTTGATGAGCACGAAGTTCGGCAGCAGTGTGAAGATGGTCGGCACCATCATCCCGGCCAGGAACAGCCCGAAAACCGCGTCCCGGCCGCGCCAGCGCAACCGCGAGAAGGCGTACGCGGCCATCGCGGAGAAGAAGAGCTGACAGCCGGTGATCAGGGTCGAGACCAGCACCGAGTTGAGCAGGTAGCGCCAGAAGTCGAGCCCGCCGCCCGCGCCGCCCTGTGCGACGGCCTCCTCGGCCGACTGCATGCCCAGGGCGCGTTCGAAGCCGCTCGTGGTGAGGTCCACGGGCAGGGGGTTGGTCGGGTCGGCGTTGAGTCCCGCGTTGGTGGAGAGCGCGGTGCGCAGGATCCAGTAGAACGGCAGCAGGGTGATGAGGACGATCAGCCCCATCACGGTCCAGGCGGCGGCCCGCCCGAAGGAGAACCTGCGCCGGACCGGTCGCAGGGTCGTCGGCGTCGTTGTCGTCACGGCAGCCATGTCGGTGTCTCCCTTCCGTCAGCCGAGGTCGGTCCGGCCGGCCCGGGTGAGCCGGTACTGGAGGATGGTGATCGCGCTCAGCACGATGAGCAGGGCGACGGACATGGCCGAGGCGTAACCGAACTGGAAGCGCCCGAAGGCGGAGCCGTAGATGTAGTACTGGAGCACGTTGGTCGCGTTCGCCGGACCACCCGCGGTGGTCACGGCCACGGTGTCGAACACCTGGAACGACCCGATCACCGTCATGATCAGCACGACCGCGAGCACCGGCCGCAGCAGCGGCATGGTGATCCGCCAGAACATCCGCCACTCGCTCGCGCCGTCCACCCTGGCCGCCTCGTACATGTCGTTCGGGATCGCCTGGAGACCGGCGAACAGCAGCAGCGCGGTGTACCCGACGTGCCGCCACACGTTGATGAGCGCGATCGTCGGGATCGCCCAGGTCTCGTCGGCGAGGAACGGGATGCGGTCGATGCCGACGGCGCTGATGATCTCGTTGCCGATGCCGAGCTGGGTGTCGAGGATCCAGAGCCAGACCAGGCCGGCGACGACGTTCGACATCAGGTACGGCGTGAGCACGATGCCGCGCAGCATCGCCGACTGCGTCAGCCGCTGGAGCAGGACGGCGATGGCGAGGGCCGCGACCGTCTGCACGCCGATGTTGATGACGACGTACTCGACGGTGACCGTCAAGGAGTCCCAGAAGATGGGGTCGTTGACCATGCGGACGTAGTTGTCCAGGCCCACCCACTCCGCCGGTGTCAGCAGGTTGAAGCGGGTGAAGCTCAGATAGATGCCCCGCAGCGTCGGCCAGAGCAGGAAGACCAGGAAGCCGAGCAGCGCCGGCGCGATGAAGACCGCGGCCAGCCGTCCGTCACCTCCGGTCCCGCCCGCTTCGGTCCGTCCTGTCATGGGTTTGCTGTGGGCCTCCGCTGCGCCGCCCGTGGGCAGACGCGACGGAGGGCTGCTGGAGGCGATGGTCATCGGGAGACTCCCTCGCTGCGGCGGCTCGTCCTCTGGCGGCACTTACTTTTGGCGCGAAACAATTGCTGCGTCAAGAGGGGTGCAAACATCTTTTCGCAGGAACCATCACCGTCCTAGAGTGGTCATGTTGGTTTCAGCGCGAAAAAAAGGCGAGGGGAGTCGGAGCGACATGACCGCAGGCATCGCCAGCTGGCCGCCGCTGAGCCCGGGGGAGCGCTCGGTGGCGATCGAGGTGCTCGTGCACGGCCCGCTGTCGCGCACCGAGCTCGCCCGCAGGCTGGGGCTGTCGGCGGGCAGCCTCACCCGGCTGACCAAGCCGCTGATCGAGTCGGGCCTGCTGGTCGAGGTGGCCGAGGCGGGAGTGCCGGCGGAGGCCCGCCAGGGCCGCCCCTCGACACCGCTGGACGTCGTCGCCGACTCCTGGTCCTTCCTCGGCTTCAAGATCACCGAGGACATGGTCTACGGCGTCGTCACCACGCTCAGAAGCGACATCGTCGCCCGCCACGACCGTCCGCTCACCACCCACGACCCCGCCGAAGTCGCCGATGCGCTCGGGGAGATGACCGCCGAGCTGACCCGTGACCACCCCCGGCTCGCCGGGATCGGCATCGGGGTCGGCGGGTTCGTCCAGGACCGCGCCGTCGTCGGCGAGTCCCCCTTCCTGCTGTGGCGGGATGTCCCCTTGGCCGAACTCGTCGAGGAGCGCACCGGGCTGCCCGTGGTCGTCGAGAACGACGTCGCCGCCCTGGTCGAGGCCGAGACCTGGTTCGGCGCCGGACGCGGCCTGGACCGCTTCGTCGTCCTCACCATCGGCGCCGGCATCGGCTACGGACTCGTCCTGGGCGGCAAGCGGGTGTCCTGCGCCGAGGAGGACCGCGGCTTCGGCCGCCACTGGATCGTCGACCCCACCGGCCCGCTCACCCCGGACGGCCGGCGCGGCAGTGCCGTCTCGCTGCTGACCATCCCCAACATCCGCTACCAGGTCCGGGCCGCCACCGGCCGTGACCGCACGTACGAGGAGATCCTCGCGGCGGCCGCCGCCGGGGACCCGATGCCCGCCCGGGTCGTCGAGGAGGCCGCACGCGCCCTGGGCACGCTCGTCGCGCAGATCTCCAACTTCGTGATGCCGCAGAAGATCCTGCTCGCGGGGGAGGGGGTCGGGCTGATGGACGTGGCCGGCAAGACGGTCGAGGAGACCGTCCGTGACAACCGGCACCCCCTGGCCGCCCCGGTCGACCTGGAGACGAAGGTGTCCGACTTTCACGACTGGGCGCGCGGCGCGGCCGTCCTGGCCATCAAGGTGCTGGTGCTGGGGTCGGCCGAAGCGTGAACAGGCTCACGTTTACTGGGAGATGGACGTGATCAGCAACACTGTCCGGAATGACCGTTTAACTCATGATTACTCACATCGTCTTCACCTCCGGCGACGTATGCTTCACAACATGTCCACCACTGTTGAATCCTCTTCCCAGCGAACGGCTGACGAGGTCAACGAGGAGATCCGGGCCCTGTGGCGCCGGTCGGGCGGGACACTGAGTGTCGAGCAGCGCGAGGAATACCAGCGGCTCGTCCTGGAGTGGGCCGCCGCGGCCCCGCAGTCCGCGTCGGCAGCCTGAGCGTCAGCCAGGTCCGCTGACGCATCGGACCCTCGTCCCGGGGCACCCCTGATCGAATGGGTGCCCTTCTCGCGCTTTCCTCGGCCGTCGTCTACGGCATCGTCGACTTCGCCGGCGGCCTGCTGTCCCGGCACATCCATCACGCCGCCGTCACCTTCCTCGGCCAGCTCGGCGGGCTGCTGCTCGCCTGCGCCGCCGCGCCGCTCATGCCCGCCGATGCCGTCCGCACCGCCGATCTGCTGTGGGGCGCGCTGTCCGGCGTCGGCAGCGGCGTCGCCATGCGGTTCCTCAATCGCGGGCTGAGCCGCGGTGCGATGAGTGTTGTGGTGCCCGTGAGCGCCGTCACGGGCGTCGCGCTGTCGGTGCTGTGCGGGGTGCTCGTGCTCGGCGACCGTCCGGGGGCCGTGGCCTGGCTGGGCATCGCGGTGACCGTGCCCGCGCTGTGGTTCGTCTCCGGAGGCAGGGGCGGCGCGGGCAAGGGGGCGGCGGACGGACTGCTCGCCAGCGTGGGCGTGGCCGTGCAGTACCTCGCCCTCGGCCAGGCCGGACCCGCGAGCGGGCTGTGGCCCGTCGCCGCGGGCCGGGTCGCCGCGGTCCTCGTCCTCCTGCCGGACGCCGCCCGCCACGCCCGCCGGCTGAAGCTGCCGCCGGGCCGCTGCGTCCAGGCCCTGCTCATCGGGGCCGGTGCGGCCCTCGGCCTCGTGCTGTATCTGCTCGCCGCACAGCGCCAGTTGCTGGCCGTCGCCGTCGTCCTCGCCTCTCTCTACCCGGCCCTGCCCGTCATTCTCGGCCTCGTCCTCCTGCACGAGCGGATCAGCCGGCGCCAGGCGCTGGGGCTGCTGGGAGCGGGGGTGGCGACGGTGCTGCTCACACTGGGCTGACCAGGACACGAGCAGTACTCCCGGTACCGATTCAGCCCCAAGTGGCCGAGTAGTACTGCCGATACGCCTTGCGGTCCTGCTCCGCGCGGATCCAGCGGGTCGCCACCAGGGCGACGATGCTGCCCGCGATGACCAGCAGGCCGGGGCCCACGTTGCGCGGGTCGGTGAGGCGGGTCAGCAGGCCCGACACGTCCTCGCCCGTGACCGGTGCCGACGAGCCGGGCGAGGCGGCACCCTGCGAGGCCGACGGCGCGGGGGAGGCGCCGGTGCCGCCACCGGCCTGCTTGGCCACGATCAGCTTGACGCCCAGCTCGGTCAGCGCCTTCGTCACCGGCTGGAAGAACGTCGTACCACCCGCCGCGCAGTCCCCGCTGCCGCCCGACGTCACACCGAGTGCGATGCCGTCGGCGAACATCGGGCCGCCGCTGTCGCCCGGTTCGGCGCACACATTCGTCTCGATGAGGCCGGTGACCGTGCCCTCGGGGTAGTTGACCGTCGCGTTCAGCGCGGTCACCTCCCCCTCGCGCAGCCCGCTCGTGCTGCCGCTGCGGAAGATCTTCTGCCCGACCTCCGGATCGGCCACGCCCGTGATCCGCACGCCCTTGCCGTCACCGACCGCCACGACGTCCGCGCCCTCGCCCGCGCGACCGCTGTCGTACTTCACCAGGGAGTAGTCGTCGCCGGGGAAGCTCCCCCTGAGCGACGTGCCGACCTGTTCCCGGCCCCGGTCGTCGGCGAACCAGACGGAACCGTCGGGACCGCAGTGCCCGGCCGTGAGGATGTAGTCGGTCTTCCCGTCGGTCACGTTGAAGCCCGCCGAACAGCGCCCGGCGGTCGACAGGATCGGCTGCGCGCCGTTGACCCGCGTCGTGAACGTGCCCTCGGTGCGCTCCATGCGCACGAAGCCGCCGACGCCCTCCGCGACCTCGGTGAGCCGGGACCAGTCGGAGGCGGAGACGGTGCTGTCGCCCCGTACCACCACCTCGTTGTTCTTGTAGTCCAGGGCCCAGGCGGTGCCGGGCACCCGGGGTGCCGAACGCAGTGTCGCGGTGGCGGACTTGAGGTCGCTCATGCTGTGGCGCACCATCTTCGCCTGCGCACCGGCGCGCTCGACCTCGTCGGCGGCCTTCTCGTCCGTGACCGCGACGACGGGCCGGCCGGCGGAGTCGACCCAGCTGCCCGCCGTACGGGAGGTGCCGAGCCGGGACACGAGGTCGGTGCCCGTGCTCGTGGCCGGCTGCGCGGCATACGGGACTCCGATCGATGGGGCGGGCGGCTCGCTTGCCACGGCGCGTGTGACCATCGCTCCTCCCAGGAGGAGTCCGCCGACGGCCGCCAGCCGTGTCACTCGCCGGACGACCCGTCGTCGTGCGTGCCTCATGCATGGCTCCCGAACCCGAACATCACGGTGTGAACACTGCGGGGGACTCCTTGAGTTGAGCGCCCTCTTCCCATACGGGGCGCAGCCGTGCCGTGTTCAGCGCGCGCGTGATCTCTTCACCGCCGGCCGACGGCAGGGGAGGTCGGGGCCGAGCTCCGCAGGGGCGGCGAGCAGGGCCCGGCTGCGGGCGTCGCCCCACACCGAGGCCGGATCGACGTAGGGCCGCAGCAGGGCGGTGAGCGCGGGGTCCCCGCGTCCGTTCAGCTCGTCGGAGGCGATCTTGCGGGCGATCCCGGCGAGGAAGTCCGCCACCTGCACCCGCGCGTCCTCGCGCGCGACGACCAGCCGCACCCCGGCCAGGCCGATCCCCGCCTGCCGGGCCGTCTCCTCGATCCAGGCGATGCGGTCCGGCGTGAGCATGTTCTGCCGGTCGTGCACCAGACGGACCGGCCGCCCGTCGCCGCTCCACAGCGCGGCCGTCCGGACGATCGCCGGGAGCAGCGGGTTGAGCACCGGGATCAGGGGCGGTCCGTCCAGGAACGCCGACCGATAGGACACCGCGCGGGGCCGGGTCGCGGCCAGCCGCTCCAGGATCGCCGTCGCGTCCGTGTCCGGAAGGTCGCGCCGCAGGGTGTCGACCGTGCCGTAGAAGACCTCCACGGGGGCGCCCGGCTCCCCGTTGTTGCGGACCCGCAGGAGCTGGTTGGCCGCCTCCAGGAACGCCCGCCAGCCGTCCTCCCCGAAGGCCCGGCGGCCCCCGCGGAACAGGGCCACGGCCTCGCCCGGGTCGCCCAGCAGCAGGCCGACGACCCGGTCCACCACGAAGAAGGACTTCTCCATGAGGTGCACCCGCGCCCGCCCGTGGATCGGCCCGTCCGGCGCGAGCAGCCACTCCAGCACCGCGCGGTGTTTCTCCCGCAGCAGGTGGTTCGCCTTGTACTCCTCGGCCGGTGAGCGGATCCGGTCCCGGATCTCCCGCACGACCGCCGCTGCCGTCGCCACGGACAGCGACATACTGGCGTGCGCGAACACGTCCGTGTTCCCGCCGGTGAGGTTCTCGCCGTCCGACCCGGACTCGTCGCAGGCGATCTCCAGGAACGGGCCCTCGGCCCCTGCCCGCTCCCCGTCCTCACGATTCCCGCTCACTGCACAGCCCCCTATCGTGTGCCCATGACCAGGATCCCGCACGAGACGTCCGGTGAACCTAATCCCCTGCAAGCCCTCACTCTCGACCGTCTCCGCCGCCGTACGAGCACGAAGTGGCGCACCTATCCCGAGGACGTACTGCCCCTGTGGGTGGCCGAGATGGACGTGCCGCTCGCCGAGCCCGTCGTGCGCGCCGTCACCGACGCCCTCGATCTCGGCGACACCGGTTACCCCGCCGGCACGGCCTACGCTCAGGCGCTGGCGGCCTTCGCCGAGAAGCGGTGGAACTGGGACGGACTCGCGGTGGAGCGCACCTCGATCGTGCCCGACGTCATGCTGGGCGTCGTCGAGATGCTCAAACTGGTCACCGGGTACGGCGACGCGGTGGTCGTGAACCCGCCGGTGTACCCGCCGTTCTACCCGTTCGTCGAGCACCTGGACCGGCGCGTGGTGGAGGCCCCGCTCGGGGCGGACGGGCGCATCGACCTCGGTGCCCTGGCGGAGGCCTTCCGGCAGGCGGTGGCGGGCGGCGGACGGGCCGCCTATCTGCTGTGCAGCCCGCACAACCCGACCGGCACCGTCCACACGGCCGAGGAGCTGTCCGCCGTCGCCGCGCTCGCCGAGCGGTACGGCCTCCGCGTCGTCGCGGACGAGATCCACGCGCCGCTCGTGGTCGGCGGCACGGATTTCGTGCCGTATCTGAGCGTGCCGGGCGCCGAGCGCGGGCTGTCGCTGATGTCGGCCTCGAAGGCGTGGAACCTGGCCGGGCTCAAGGCCGCCCTCGCGATCGCCGGGCCCGGGGCCGGTGCCGACCTGGCCCGCATGCCCGAGGAGGTCGGGCACGGCCCGAGCCACGTCGGCATCATCGCCCACACCGCCGCCCTGCGCGACGGCGTCGCCTGGCTGGACGCGCTGCTGTCCGGCCTCGACGCCAACCGGCGGCTGCTCGCGGACCTGCTGGCCGAGCACCTGCCCGCGATCCGCTACCGCCCGGGCGACGCCACCTACCTCGCCTGGCTCGACTGCCGCGCGCTCGGTCTCGGCGACGACCCGGCGGACGTCTTCCTGCACCGCGGCCGCGTGGCCCTCAACTCCGGCCTCCCCTTCGGCACCGGCGGCGCCGGACACGTCCGCCTCAACCTGGCGACCTCGCCCGGGGTGATCGGGGAGGCGGTGCGGAGAATGGCCGCCGCGCTGCACTGAAACCCGGGGGCACGCCGCGCGGGACGCGTCGTACACTGCCCGCCATGGACGACAGTGCGCTCGACGAACTGGGCGCGGGCAAGTACCTGCTGATCACCAGCTACCGCAGGAACGGCACACCGGTCGCCACCCCGGTCTGGGTGGTGCGCGACGGGAACGCGCTCGGCGCCTGGACAGCGGCCGGCTCCTGGAAGGTGAAGCGGATCCGCAACCGCGCCGACGTCCTGGTCGGCTCCTGCGACCTGCGCGGCAACCCCACCGGCGAGCAGGTACCCGCGACGGCGGAGATCTGCGACCAGGCCACGACCGCCCGCTACCGGCGGCTGATCGCCCGCAAGTACGGCCTCACCGGCCGGCTCACGCTGCTCGGCAGCCGGCTGCGCCGGGGTCTGGACGGCACCGTGGGCATCCGCGTCACCCTCACGCACTGACCCCGGCTTCGGCACAGCGCTTCCGGGAGATCGGCAAGCGTTGCCGGCAAGCGCTTTCGGCGCCGGGGGAGTGGACGGCCCGTCGCCGGGACAGACCACCTGTCATGAGCCGAACTCCCGTCCTGCGCGCAGCCATCGTCGGCACGGGCCACCGGGCCCAGCTGTTCACCCGGGGCCTCGCCGAACGCCCCGGCCACCTCGTGGCCGCGCTGTGCGACCCCAGCCCGACCCGGATGGCCTTCCACAACCGGCTGCTGGCCGAGACCGGCGCGCCGGCCGCCACCCCGTGGGAGCCCGACCGCTTCACCGACCTGCTCGCCGAGGAGGGCATCGACGAGGTCGTCGTCACCACCGTCGACGCCGAGCACGACCGCTACATCGTCCCGGCCCTGAAGGCGGGCTGCCGGGTCGTCACCGAGAAACCGATGACCGTCGACGCCGAGCGCTGCGCGCGCATCCTCGACACCGTCCGCGAGACCGGCAACTCCCTGACCGTCGCCTTCAACTACCGCTTCAACCCCGTGCACGAGAAGGTCCGCGCCCTGCTCGCCGACGGCGCGGTCGGCGAGGTGCTGTCGGTTCACTTCGAGTGGCTGCTCGACGTACGGCACGGCGCCGACTACTTCCGCCGCTGGCACCGTGAGAAGCACAACAGCGGCGGCCTGATGGTGCACAAGTCCTCGCACCACTTCGACCTGGTGAACTGGTGGCTCGACGACGAGCCCCGGGAGGCCTTCGGCTACGGGCGGCTCGGCTTCTACGGCCGCGAGGCCGGGGAGCGGCACGGACTGCGCCGTGACTACGACCGCGCCCACGGCGCCGGCCGGGCCGCCGACGACCCCTTCGCCCTGGACCTCGCGGCCGACGACACCCTGCGCGCCCTCTACCTGGACGCCGAACGCGACGACGGCTACCTGCGTGACCGGAACGTCTTCGGCGGGCCGATCACCATCGAGGACGACATGTCCGTCCTCGTGCGCTACGCGCGCGGCGCGACGATGACGTACCACCTGACCGCCTACTCCCCGTGGGAGGGCTACCGGGTGATGTTCAACGGCAGCGCGGGGCGGCTGGAACTGGAGGTGGAGGAGAGCCGCTGGCAGCCGCCGCTGACCCGGGTCACCTCGGCAGCCGGTGCCCTGCACGGGGACACGGCGGCGGAGCACGCGGGCGGCGCCCGTCTCACCCTGCGCCCGCTGTGGCGGCCCCCGGTGGAGGTGCCGCTCGCGGTCGCCCACGAGGCCCACGGCGGCGGCGACCCGCGCATGCTCGACGCGCTGTTCGGCCCCGCCGGCCCAGCCGCCCGGCGGACACCGCGGCGGCGACCCACCCGACGGCCACCGAACGCGACGGGGCACTCGCCCTGGCGGTCGGTCTCGCGGCCAACCGGAGCTTCGGGACGGGACGGCCCGTGCGGACCGGCGATCTGCTCCCCGGGATCCGGTGACCGGACCGTCCGTCAGGTCCAGGCCCGGTACGGCTCGTCGATCAGCTGGAAGACCGGCTCGCCTCGTACCGGGTCCTTGGCGGTCGACAGCCGCACCCGGTCCCCGCTGTGGATGCCGATGGGCGGCCCCATGACCCGGCCGCGCACGACGAAGCCCTCGGCCATCTCGATCAGGGACACGTTGCGGGCCGCCGGGGTGTTGCGGTGCACCACCGTGGAGTGGCGGACGGTGCCCGTGCCCTCGCTGCGCTCCGTCCGCAGCTCGCTGCCGCGGCAGACCGGACACAGCACCCGGTGGTACATGGCGGTGCCGCACCAGGTGCAGCGCTGGAAGAGGATGGCCTCCGTGGTGCGGCCCCTCGGATCGAGCAGACCCGTCGGGGAGCCGGCTGCCTGCTGAGCGACGCTTCCTGAGCGGTGGTACACGCTGGTCAACTCCCTGCACTCGGCCGGAATCCCGTGTGCACGGTCGCCCGCGCACAGGTGTGCCCGGTTCGCCGTGCCACCGCGCACGCAGTACAGAGTATGGCACTCAGTGCCACTCGTAAAGGCACTCCGTTCCCTCAATGTGTGGTCCCTCAGCCCCGCCCCAGCGCCGACTCGATCTCCTGCACGACCCGCCACAACGGCGCACCGCGCCGTGAGACGACGACCACCACGTCCTCGGGCTGCTCCCCGGCTTCAGGCACCGGCGTGCCGCCGAACGCGGACTGCACGTACGCCAGCGCGTGGTCCACCGTGGCGCTCGCCTCGCCCTGCCCGTCCGAACGCAGCCAGGAGCGCAGCGCGTTGTTGTGCGCCGCGACCACCGCCGCCGCGATCACATCGGCCTGGAGGGTGCCGTCCCGGCGGGCCGCGAAACGCCGGCGCAGATACTCGGCGAGGGCGCGCTCGTAGCGCCACACCACCGACAGTTCGTAGGCGCGCAGGCCCGGGACCTGCTTGGTGAGGCGGTAACGCTGCACGGAGAACGTCGGGTTCTCGGCGTACATCCGCAGCACGAGCCGGGCCGCGTCGCAGACGCGCCGCACGGGTTCCTCGTCGTCGGTGCCCGCCGCGAGGAAGGCCGTCATGTCGGCCAGGCACCGCTCGTGGTCCGGGAAGACCACGTCCTCCTTGGACGGGAAGTAGCGGAAGAACGAGCGCCGTCCGACCCCGGCCAGCGCCACGATGTCGTCGATGGTGGTCTGCTCGTAACCCCGCTCGAGGAACAGCTGGAAGGCCGCCGCCACCAGGGCGTCCCGCATGGGCGGCTTTCCGGTCCCGGGGCCGGCTTTCTCGGAGCTCATGAGCGGGAACGTAGCACCCGGAAGGGTACGCATGGCACTCGGTGCACTCCTGGGGAGGAACCGAGTTCCCTCTGAACCCGCGGCGCGGCAGCCGCGTATCTAGCGGCAGGACGATCCCCGAAGACGGGCGCCCCCGAGCCCGGACGGAAGGAGAGCAACGTGTCGACACCGTCCGAGCACCGGCCAGCGCACGACGGCCCGGCCCTCGAACCCATCCGCGTCCTGCGGCCCCGCCGCACCGACGCACTCGCGGAACTGATGCGGGAGTACCACGAGGAGATCGGCTCCGCGCCGGGCGGCGACGAGTCCGGGGGCTACCAGCCCGGCGGTTACGCATCCCGCGGTTACGAGTCCGTCGCACTGCCCCGTCCGCCGTCCGGCTCCGAGGACCTGACGCAGGAACTCCCGCCCCTCACCCGCGAGAACGGCGACGGCCGTGCCGGGCCCGTACCAGGACTGCGCCGCACCGCCGTCGCGGTGGCCGTCGTCGCGGCCGCGGTGATCGGCTTCGGCGGTGCCGTCCTCCTGCTCCCCGGCGAGAACACGGCCGACAAGGCGGCCCCCGCCCCCCGCCCCACGACGTCCGCCGCCGCCCCTGTCCCCACACCCACGCCGCCCGCCGCCGACCCCGACGGCCCCGGCACTCTCCGCGAGGGAGCCACCGGCCCCGAGGTGACCGAACTCCAGGAACGCCTCCTGCGCATCCCGGACGTCTACCGGGACGGCTCCACCACCGGCCGCTACGACCTCACCCTGACCGCGGCGGTCGCCCGCTTCCAGCTCTGGTACGGCATCCGCGGCGACGAAACCGGCGTCTACGGCGACGACACCCGCCTCGCCCTGGAATCCCGCACGGCACCGGGGGCCGGCTGACCCGCCCCTGCCGCCGGGCCGCCGGGTCGCCCGGTTGTGGGCTGGCCCGATGTTGGGCAGCACCGACCCGCCGGACGGCGCGCGGCACGGCTGCCGGACCGCCCGGGCGTCCGTCGGCCCGGCGCCGAGCCGTAGCGTCCGTCGGCGGCATCGTCCGCAGGTAGGCACCCGTCGGCCTGGCAGGGGCGCCGGCCATGGGTGTCGCGTGGCCCGGGCGGCTGGACCCCGACATGTGTGTGGTCACGGCCGTCGCGGGCGGTGAACGGGCGGGCTGCCTGGTCGGATTCGCTTCGCAGTGCTCGATACGGCCCGTGCGGTTCGTGGTGTGGCTGTCCGAGCTGAACCACACCTTCCGGGTGGCCCGGGACGCCGAGGTGCTCGCCGTGCACCTGCTCGCCCGTGAACAGCGCGGCCTCGCCGAGCTGTTCGGCGGGCGGACCGGCGACCGGACGGACAAGTTCGAGGGCCTCCGCCTGCGGGAGGCGTACGGCGGGGCCGTCGTGCTGGAGGACGCGCCGGCCTGGTTCGTCGGCCGGATCGTGACGCGAGCCGGCGGCGGCCACATCGGCTTCGTCCTCGACCCGGTCGAGTGGGGCGGACACGAGGCGTACGACCAGCCGCTACTGCGCCTCTCCGGCGCCCACACCATCGAGCCCGGCCACCCGGTCGACTGAGCCGGCCCTCGCCCGGGGCGGAACGGCGAACGGGCCGTGCCTACGCCGCTCGCACCCCCGGAACCCGGACGTCCACCACGCACACGTCGTCCCGCCGTTCGTCCGGCAGCATCTGCGCGAGCAACTGCCCCAGTGACCCTGATCCGTCAGCGTGTGCGGCCGCCACGGCATCGGCGAGACGTTCCAGGCCCCGGTCGATGCTCTCCGGAGGGTGCTCGACCAGACCGTCGGTGAACAGGATGAGCCGGTCGCCCGGGACGAGACGGCACTCCGCCTCCTCGAAGACCGGCGTCGTGGTCGCGCCGAGCAGCATGCCTTTGGGACGGCTCAGATACCGCACCTCGCCGTCCCGCAGCAGCAGGGGCGGCGGGTGCCCCGCCTGCGCCCAGACCAGACGGCGCCGCCGGGGGTCGTACCGGGCCAGCACCATCGTGGCCGTCGCGTGGGAATCGCGGGAGTGCAGCAGCAGCGTGTTCAGCCGGGCCAGCGCGCCGGTCAGCGACGATCCCGTGATGACCATGCCCTTCGCGGTGAAGCGGAGCTGGGCCATCGTGGCGACGGCGCCGACACCGTGCCCGGCGACGTCGCCGACCACCAGCAGCGCGTCCCCCTCGGGCAGTTCCACCGCGCTGAACCAGTCACCGCCGACAAGCACCCCCGACTGGGCTGGCAGATAGGCGACCTCGACGCGCAGTCCCGCCAGGTGCACCGGCCGGTTGGCCAGCGGCAGCAGCGCGTGCTGGAGCCGGGACGCCAGGGTCCGCTCGGCCTGGAGCACGTCGTGCTGCGTGAGGATCGCCTGCTCGCTCTCGACGAGGGCCAGCTCCGCCCGCCGCCGGGCCGTCATGTCCTGGACGACACCGTGCACCTCGACGGGCGTGCCGTGCATGTCGGCCACGGCCTCGGCCACGAGACGCAGATGCCGGATGCCGCCGCTCGTCCTGACCCGGAACGGCAGGTCGAACGCCCGCCCCTCCTGGACGAGCAGGCGGACGGCGCGGGTGAACGCGGGCGCGTCCTCGGGCAGCGCGAGCTCCGCCATCCCGGTGAGCCGCACCGGGCCGTGCGCGGGCTCCCGGCCGAAGATGGCGAACACCTGGGTCGACCAGGAGGCCTCCTGCGTGGCCAGGTTCCAGTTCGCCCAGCCGAGGTTGCCCAGCCGCTGGAGATCCGCCAGCCGCTGCTCCTGCCGGTCGGAGGAGCCGTGCCGGATCCAGCTGACGACCAGCGCGTCGCCCAGCTGCGCCACCCGCGCCGAGTACGTGGACAGCGCCGCGATGCCCGCCACGACCTCCTCGTGCGCGAACGGCTCGCTCTCGTACGGCTCCCCGGTGGTCAGCGTGTGCAGGCAGCCCTGCCACAGCGGCTCCTGTGCCAGGACCGGCCGGAACTCCAGCAGCCGCCGCCCGGCCGGCACCTCACCGGGCCTGCCCAGCAGGTCACCCGCCTGCGTGGTCGCGGCCTCCACCCGGAAGTCCTCGGTCTCGCCCGACGCGGACCTCAGCGGGGTGAGCAGCATCGCCGCGATCGGCAGCGCGGCGAACAGCGCCTGCACCGCGTCCGTGGGGGCGTCCTCGGCCCGCTCGGGCTGTGCGTCGAACGCGCGCAGCCAGCGCGCACAGCCCGGTGACGCCCCGCAGATGAGCGCGGTCGCGGGGCGTGAACGACCCGGCGCGGCCGCGCAGCACGCCGATGCAGACCTCGGCCGGGCCCGTGGCGGGCACGGGCAGCCAGGCGCGCGACAGCCACCGCTCGGGCGGGTCCCCGATCAGCAGGTCCCGCCCCTCGTCCGAGGCGACGTCCTCCAGCCAGCGCGGCTTGCCCGTCCGCAGCGCGTCCAGCGCCGCGATCCGGCTCAGCGGCGGCACCTGGCTCCACTGGGCGGCCAGCTGGTCGTCGATGCCGGCGTGCCCGATCAGTTCGAGTCCGCCGTCGGGCCGTAGGGCGTAGATCATGACCGCGTCCGCCGCCATGTCGAGCGCGAGATGCTCCAGCAGACACCGGGCGAGGTCGTGCGGTGTCATCACCCGGACCAGGGCCTGCCCGAGGCGGGCCAGGGCGGCGGCGACATCGTCCGGCACGGCCGTCTCCACCAGGGCATCGGAGCCGGAGCCGGGTGTGCCGGTGCCGACGGGCTCGGTCGCCTCGCCCGGGCCGGGCGCCGTGGGAGCCAGAGATCCGAGCGTGATCCAGCACTCTTCCAGCAGGGTGTGGCGCGCCGCCTTGGCCCGCTGGAGCAACCGCTCGTCCGCCGCGTCCGCGGAACACCCGGTCAGCGCCATCACCGCGCCCTTGGCCCGTTCCACGACAGCCGACGTCGCCGCCTGGTCGCGCAGACGGTCCAGCTCGGCGCGCTGCCGGGCGACGATCTTGGCCAGTTCGACCAGGTCCGGTGCGGCACCGGACTCCGCGGGTGTCACGGGCTCGCTCGTCACGCGTTGAGCATCGCACACCGGGGCCGGTTCGAAGTGGCCTTGTGCGCACCGGCCGCTCCCGCATCCCGGGGGCCACACCCGTCACATCAGCATCCCGCGCCGTCAGCGGCCATCGCGCGGATACAGCCACAGGCGCAGCAGTCGGCTGAGCCTCGGCATGACGAGATACGTCAGTACCGGCAGCAGTACGAGCGGGAACACGGCGGCCCGCAGCGGCAGCGGCCAGCCGGTGGTGTGCGGCGTCACCAGCCACTGGATGAGCAGGGTGAACGGATAGGCGCCGAGGAACGTCGTGAGGACCATCTTCCACCTGGGCGGGGCCTGCACGGTGGTGCCGGGCAGGCTGAACCAGGTCTCCATCCCGGTCGTCGACTGGCGTTCGCTGCTGACCTCGGTGGCGATGTCCTCGATCCGCCGGTGCCAGTGCGCGCGCTCCTCGGACTCCAGCCAGGCGGCGAGCCGGTGCTGGTCGGACCAGCGCAGCACCGCGTGGTAGCGGTGGCCGTCCTCGGGCGTGAGCCAGGAGACGCCCTCGTTGCCCGGGAACTGTCTGGCGCAACGGGTTATGCCGTGCGTCCACTCCTCGAACTGCCGCTCCCGGCCGGGACGCACTTGCCAGGTCAGAACCGTGGTCACCGGCTCGCGGCGCCGGACTTCGGTGGTGCTCATTCCCCCACGTGTGCCACGCACGCCGCGGGTCATGCCCCGAGGTCACGGCTGGCGGTTGGCCTCCATCAGAGCCTGGGTGACCGCCCGGACGCTGCGAGCGATGTGCTGCAAATGCATGACCTCGGCCGCGTACAGCTTGATCGTGTGCTCGATGACGCCCTCGTGCAGACCCAGTCCGGGCAGGTCGGCGCGGGCGGTCTGGAGGGCGGTGCGGGCCACCCTGATCTCCTGCTGGACCTGGATCTGGGCGTGCCGGGCGAGCAGGACGGGGTGGCGGATGAACACGGGGTAGCCGGCGTAGCGCGCGGGCACCAGCTCGCGCAGCCACTTGGCCGCCGAGCGCTCCCAGTCGTAGCTCCCGGGGGTCTTGACCTGGCAGGGCCAGTCCGGGCTGATGCGCGTGGACGTCAGGGGCATGATCATCGCTTCCGGGTGTGCGGCGTCGTGAGGGTGGACGACGGGTCGGGGTGGCCCCGGCCTAGGGGATGACCGGGGCCGCCACGGACACCCGGGACACCGAAGCGGGTAGGAGCCGGCGTCCTCGGGTGCGGAACGGATCCGGAACGGCCGGGTCGCGATCCGTGAGAAGTATTTATATATGCCATCCGGTTTGCAAGGCGCATGAAAACATTCATGCGCGCTTTGTTGTGGATGGTCCCCTTGCGTGGTTCTGATGCCTGCCTATGCGCGCCGCTCAGTCCCGGAGGAAGAACTGGTGCTGGTCGGCGACCTGTTCGTACTCCTCCAGCCGGGCCTGCGTCCGTTCCGGATCCGCGTCCGTCATGGCCTGGAGCAGCGCCGAGCACATCACGCCCGGGGCGGCGTAGGAGTCGAAGACCAGGCGCGATCCGGTCCCGGTGGCGAAGGCGACGTCGGCCTCGTCCGCGAGCGGCCCGAGCGCCAGGTCGGTGATCAGGGCGACCTTGAGCCCGGCGCCCCGCGCGACCCGGACGGCCGTCAGGGTCTCCTGGGCGTGCCGGGGCATGGAGAACGCCAGCACCCAGGTGCCGCCCGCCTCGCGCGACTGGAGCAGCGCGTCGTAGGCGACACTGCCGCCCCGCGTCACGAGCCGTACGTCCGGGTGGATCCGGCGGGCGGCGTAGGCGAAGTACTCGGCCAGCGAGACGGAGATGCGCAGGCCGAGGACCGTCAGCGGGGCCGAGGACGACAGCTTGCGGCCGATGTCGATCACCAGGTTCGGGTCGGCGAAGTCCCGCCGCAGGTTCTCCAGGTTCTCGATCTCGGCGTCGACCGCCGCCTGGAGCTCGTTGCCCCGGTTCTCCTCGGCCGGGCCGCCGCCCGCGAGGGTGCCGAGCGCGATCGACTGGAGCTTCTCCCGTAGCGCCGGGTAGCCGCTGAAGCCGACCGCCGAGGCGAACCGCGTCACCGAGGGCTGGCTCACGCCGACCCGGTCCGCGAGATCCGTGATGGACAGGAACGCCGCCTCGGTGATGTTCTCGATCAGGTACTGGGCGATACGCCGCTGGCCCGGGGACAGCCGGGGCCGGTCGAAGAGTGCCCTGAGCTGGGCGGACGGGGAGATTTCCGCTTCTGGGGCGGCCTTCCCCGAGGTGATCGCGGATGCCTGTGCGCGTGCCTGCTGCGGCGATGGCACCGGTGCGCCTCCTTCGTCTCCCGAGGGACGTTCAACATAGCTCACGCCTCCCGAAGGTTGTTCTCCTGAAGTCGCTGGTCGCGGGCCTGGTGCGGTCGCCGTGGAGGGTGCTCGTGCTCGTGCTGGTCGAGGGCGGGTGCCGGCCCCCGGCGCCGCACCGTCGTGCGGGAGACGCCGTTACCGCCGGCCATGTCGTAGTGCCTTCGGCGGTTCAGCGGCACGATGTGGTACCAGGAGGACCGGCTGCCCGGCGACCTGCCCGACACGGGGCCAGGACCCCTCGCAGGCCTCCTGCTCCCCGGTCACCGCCGGCTGCCCGTTCCCGAGCCTCCGGCTCACCGCCGTCTGGGACGGTTCCCTGCTCATGGGGTCTGCGAGCCGACGCTGCGTCATCGCTGTAGCTGCTTGAGCAGTTCGCGCGTGCTGGGCGAGGGCGACGCGTCGATCCGGGCCGGCGCCGCCTCACAGCCCTGGAACGCCGTGAGGACGCCGTCGTCGTCGCCCAACGCGTTCGCCGCGCGCATCCGTACGCGCCACGCCACCTCGCGGAGCGGGTCGATCGCGGTCACCTGGTCGCCCAGGCGGGCGGCATCACCGTACTGGTGAAGCCGCAGGGCGAGTTCGGCCGCAGACGAGAGCGCTTCAGCTGTTTGCCGGGACAGGGCCATCGCCGCTCCTCCACCCACTCCGAGCTGCGGTCCGGCAAGTACTCGTCTTCGTCGCGGGCGAGCACCTCCTCGATCGCCGAGAGCGCTACCCGGCCCGGCCAGCCGGTGTGCCTGGGCGGGGTCGGCTTCGAACAGCAGCGACTGGAACCCCTGCGCCACCTCGTCGGCGAGAGCCAACCGGTTCTGTTCGACGGTCAGGCGCAGCTGTGGCGGCAGTGCCAGATTCAGCTGGTGGACGGCCTGACGCAGGTAGGCGCGGGATGCCGGCCGCCGGGTGAGGCGCCGGACGCACCGGAGCCCGACGGCTCGGGAGCGGCGGTGGTCGTGCTGTCGGCGGACAAGGGAAAACTCCAACGGGTGGCGAAGCGGCGCCGGAAATGCATTTCACCCGACGGCGAGGAAATCAGGACCGTCGAATGCGGTTCGGGAACGTCCCGGCCAACGCCGGCTGGGTCGGTCCAGATTCCGTTCACCGGTGATCGTGCCTGGGTGTCAGCAGAGGAGAAACCCGGGGACGGAGCACCCCCGGCACCTGATCGGCCAGATGAACACATCGCACAGCACATGAGGCGCCCGGCAGGCGGATACCCGGCCGCCGGGCGGGAACCCGCCGCGGCAGAAGATGCCGACACGACGGACGAGGAGCCATCGTCATGACCGTCCCCGAGGAGAACCGGCCGAAGACGGAGACCACGGACAAGGTCCTGGAACACGAGGACGAGAACCAGTCCCGGCCGCCGGGCGCGACCGGCCGCACGATGCGCGAGGCCCTGGAGGAGGCCGAGGTGCGGCCCGACGACTATGACGAGCGTTAGCTCACCCCCAGCCACCGCAACCGAACCGACGACACTTCCGGCAGGTGAGACCGCATGGGCGCACTGAGTGCGCTGGAGGAGACACTGGAAAGCCGATGGGAAGCCCTGTGGGCGCGAGTCCTCGACAAGGAGCCGGTCGAAGTCCTCGACGCCCTGCGCCACGAGTGCGACGACAACGCCGTGGTGTGCCGGGCGGGCCGGGTCATGGTCCCCAACGCCTACGACGTGGAACTCGCCGACGAGGTGCACGACCAACTGACGCGCCACGGCACCAACGTGGGCCAGGCCCTCACCGACAGCCTGTCCCGCCACGCGGAACGCAAGGGCTACGAGTTCGCGGGCCCGCTCGCGGTACACGTCGCGAAGTGCCCCGACGTGCCCAACGGCCGTTATCGGGTGGCCAGCCGCGTCATGCAGCACGTAAGCACGGACGGCTTCTTCCACGCGGCCCACTGAAGCGCCCCAAGGCGCTCAACGGCGATAGACCGTGATCGAGTGCCCGACATCGTCGACCGGGCGGCTGCTGCAGATCAACTCGGCCAGCCGCCCGGTCGCTTTCGCAGCCGCGGAGTCCGACACCACCAGCAGCCCCCGCACGTCACCGACCGGCACCCCACGCGGATCGCGGGCCCGGATGCCGTAGAAGGACGGCACCCCACTGCCCTTGTAGACCAGCCACACCCGCTCACCCGGATACCGCTCGCGCAGCCGCTCCGCGAGCCGTCCCAGATCCTGCCCCCAGTCCACGTTGGAGTCGTGCAGGAACTCCCGCGTCCTGCCCGGCCCGCCGAACACCTCGTTGGAGTACGGCACGTAATAGGGGTACGTGCGCAGCGAACTGACCGCGACGAACGCCACCAGCGCCCCCACCCCGACGGAGACCCACCGCCGCCGCACCACGAGAACGCAGCCGGCCGCCACCGCGAGGAACACCGGCAGGAAGAGGGCGTACCGCGTGCCCAAGTCCCGTGCCCCCTGCATGGCCGCCGCCAGCAGCACCACAGGCGCGGCCAGCACATAGGGCGCGGTCGGCCGCAGGCGGCGTACCGCGACCACGGCGACGGCCCCGGTGACCCACAGCGCGAGCATCCCGAGCGGTGTCTTGACCAGCAGCGCGGCCGGCAGGTAGTACCAGAGCGAGCCCGAGTACAACCGGCCGAACAGAAAGCCCTGCCACGGCCGGTTCTCCAGCCCGAACTGGACCCGCATCCCGTCCCGGTACGCCTCCGGGAACGGCAGCATCTCGACCAGCAGCCCCCGTAGCCCGCGCACGGCGGGCACATACTGCTCCGGAGCCCAGCGCAGCCGCGGATCGACCATCAGATACGTCGCCCACACGATCGCGACCGCCGCCAGCGCCACGACTCCAGCGGCCACGACCGCCCGCACCAGAACCCGCCCCGCATCCCGACCCCGGCCACCTGCCGACGCATGCCACACCGACACGGCGGCCAGGGCCATGACCACCGGTACGGCGGGAAGCGTGCTCATCTTCGTGGCCAGGGCCGCCCCCAGCGCCGCCCCGGCGAGCGGCACGTACAGCCGGGGCCTGCGGCGCGCTCGCCACAGAAGCCACGCCGACGTCAGCACGAATCCTGCGGCCGGCACGTCGAGCGTGGCGAGCGAGCCGTGGGCGATGACGTCGGGGGAGAAGCAGTACAGGGCGAGCGCGGCCAACGCCCCCGCCGTCCCGGCCAGTTCACGGGCGAAGGCGAAGACGACGAGCCCGAACAGCAGCGTGAGCGCGATCACCGGGAGGCGGGCCCACAGCATCAGCCGCCAGGGGTCGTTGCCCGTCTCATAGAGCAGATGCCGCCCCACCGCGCCCTGGTCCCCGGTGAAGGACGGGTCGACACGGGGATCGGCGAGGGCCACCCCGGCGCCGATGACGAGCTTGCCGAGCGGCGGGTGCTCGGGGTTGTGGCGCAGCCGGTGCTCGTGCGTGTACTCGGCGGCCGCGCCCACGTACACCGGTTCGTCGATCGTCGGGGTCTGCCGCACGGCGGTGGTGACCATGGCGAAGGCCATCTGTGCGAGCAGCACGGCCACGAGGAGCGGCAGCGGCCACCGTCTGCCGGACCGCCGCGCGGCCCCCGCCGGTGTCGGCGGCGGAAGCGACAGCGGCCGCGGGACGGCGGGAGCGATCCAGAGGTCCCTCATGGACCCACTCTGCATCAGCCCCCGCCGTCGGGGGCGTCACCGCTTGACGAGTCGCACCGACAGACCGTCAGAGGTGTGGACGGGCACGGCCCGCAGCGTCGTCGAGTCCAGCTCGACACGGTCGAACCGGCCGCGCAGCGCCGGAGCCGACAGGACCGGGACGGTCGTCCCCGCGACCGGCGGTCGCTCGGCGTCCAGCCGCAGCGACAGCACGCTGCCCCGGCCCAGCAGCACGCGCCGGCTCACCGTGAGGGCCGGGCCGTGGTTCTTGCGCAGCATCAGCTCCAGCGTCGACTCGCCCTCCTGGACGTACGAGCCGCGCACCCGCAGGACCTTCTCCGCGCGCAGGGTGCCGCCCGTGACCCGGACGTCGCCCTGCCCCAGGGCGCCCGCGGAGGCGGCGACCAGCGTGCCGTCCTCGACGACGGTCCCGCCGTGGTAGCGGTTGTGGCCGGTCAGCGTGAGCGTGCCCGTGCCGCGCTTGGTCAGCCCGCCGTCGCCCTCGATGTCGTTGCGCCAGCTGTCGGCCGCGTGGAAGCCCCCGGCCGCCGCGTCCAGCGTCACCGTGACGTCGGTGTCGAAGGCGCCGTACCCGTCCGCCGCCGCGAACAGGTTCAGCCGGCCCCACTGTTCGAAGCCGTCCAGCAGGACGTAGCCGGAGGGCAGCGCGGTCGTGCGCAGCACCTCGCGGCGCTGGTCCGCGCTCAGGTACGGCAGTCGCGTCTCCAGCAGGACCTCCGCGCCCTTCGGCACGGTGAGCGGGTCCTTGCGGCCGCGGCGGGGCAGGACGTACGTCAACCGGTGCCCGACCGACCGGGCGTTGGCCGCGCGGTCGGCGTAGGCGTCGTCGGCGTCCGAGTGGGCGTAGGCGTACAGCGTGTCCGCCGTCGTGCCGGTCCTCTGTGTGAAGTAGGCGAGGGCCTGGGCGCGGGCCGCCGCCTTGAGCTCCGCGTTCGCCGGGTCGGCCAGCGTCGCCGCGGTCAGGGCGGTCGCCATGATCCGGCCGCCGATGACGTCGACGGTGGAGTGCATGCCCGACATGATCCGGGTGTGACCGAGCTCGAACGCCCGCGTCACCAGCTCCTGGAAACGCTCCGGCACCGCGTACGCGTAGGCCAGACCCGCCAGATGGAAAGCGTTGGTGTGGCCGCTGGGGAACCCGCCGTCCTCCGCCGGGTTCTCGGAGCGCTGCCGCAGCAGCTGCGGGGCCACGACCACGTCCGAGTCGTACACCGGGTAGCCGAGGGCGTCCTTCTTCCCGGTGTCGACGACCTCGCTGTCCTCGTTCATCCGCCACGGACGCGGGTACTGGAAGGCGAACTTGGCCGGGTTGCCCGAGGCGAACGGCCCGCGCACGGTGTCCACCAGCTTGGCCACCTTTCCGAGCTCCGAGTCGTGGGAGCCCGCGCCGAGCGCGGACCCGGCCGGGGCATCGGCGGGCAGGGTGTCGCTGATCTTCCCCGGGGGCGTGCCGTCCGGGGCGGTGGTGATCGACGTGACCGCCTTGGCGCCGGACTTGTACAGGCCGGCGAGCGGACCCAGCCCGCCGATCATGGCGTAGCTCTGGTGCTGGCGGTCGTAGAGGAAGGCCTCCTTGGCCTGTGCCTCGGTGCGGGATGTCGTGACCCGGGCGCAGTAGCGCATGTTGGCGCGCAGCACCTCGCGGTCCAGGACCCGGCCGGTGTCCCAGGCGTCGCCGGTCTTCCACACCTGGGACATGCCGCCCAGGATCCGGATGACCGCGTTGGTCTCGGGGGTCTGGTTCGTCAGGACGTTCGACGTGTAGTCGTCGACGAACGCGGCGGGGCCCGTGGCGGCCTTCGCGTCGGCGGCGGCGAGCCACGTGGCGAAGGTGGGCGCGGCCAGCAGACCGGCCGAGGCGCCCAGGGACGTCCTGAGGAAGCCCCGCCGGTTGACGGACGCGGTGGCCAGGGGACCGGCTGGTGACGGCATGCGTGTGCCTCTCTTGAGTTCTGCGACGGGTTCTTCCAGCCGTGCGGCCGGGGAAGGTCGTGCGATCGTGTGCGACTCGTGGCGCCTGTGACGGCTTGTGGGGCACCCGCTGAGTTACGAGCGAAGATCTACGGCCGCCTTGTGACCCTTCGGAGAGGGTCCGGCCACGAGCCGGTGTCCGGAACGTGAACGGCGGCCGCCCGGCTCACAGAAGCGAACGGGCCAGTGCCACCGCGCCCTCGACCGGCGGGACGCGCAGAGGCTGCGGCCGGGCCGCTGGCAGGGACTCGGCGAGCGCCGAGGCGAACGCCTCGTACAGCGCGGGCTGGGCGAGGACCGTGCCGCCCGCCACCACCACGTCGTCCACCACGACCCCGCGCCCGGCGAGCCGTACGACGAGCGCGGCGAGGGCCCGGCCTCCGTCGGCGATCACGGCCCGGGCGAGCGGTGAGCCCGCCTCGGCGGCGGCGAACACCGCGGGGGAGTGCCGGCCCCATGCGGCGGAGACGTCCGTGGCGGCCTCCAGCGCGGCGCCGAGCGCGGGCACCTCGGCCACGCCGAAGGCCGAGACGAGACCGGTCGCGAGCGCGTCGGGCTCCTCGCCGCGATCGTGCGCCGCCCAGACGGCCCGCGCGGCCTCGCGGACGAGTCCGGCCGCGCCGCCCTCGTCGCCGAGCACCGCGCCCCAGCCCCCGACCTGGACCGGACCGCCGCCGGGCAGTCGCCCCACCGCCACCGAACCGGTACCGGCGACCAGGCCGACACCCTTGTCCAGCCCGGCCGCGGGAACGAGCAGTTCGGCATCGCCCACGACCAGCGCGGGCACCCCGAGCTGCTCCTGAAGCGCGGTCCGGATGGCTGCGCACTGCCGCGGCGTCTCGCAGGCGTGGCCGCCCACGGCGACCGCGGACGGGCGTGCGTGGTCCGGCAGGGCGTCGCGGACCAGCGCGGCCAGCCGGTCGGCCGCGGCCCCGGGCTCGTGCGGCCGCCAGCCCGCACTGCTGCGGACACGGTCGACGACGCTTCCGTCGCCCGCGAGGGCACGCAGATGCGTCTTGGTGCCGCCCACGTCGATACCGATCACGTAAGGCGTGGAGTCCTGCACGGGTCCTCTTTCGTCGTTGCGCGGTCACGGCGGACGGCAGGCGAACCATGCGTCGGACCACGCCAGTTGAAGAGGTAAGGATGCCCCGGGACGGGCTTCTGCGGGCCACGGCAGGCGAGTACCGTGAAGTTCGTTAGGAAGTTAACTAACGAAGTAGGGTGCGCGTCAAGAGGCACGGAATCCCGATGCCGCGCGACCCTTGCCGCCGCCCTGCACGGCCGCAGCACGACCTGGGGAGACCATGCACCTGAGTGAGAGTGCCCGTGTGGTGTTCGACGTACTGGCCGGGGCGGGCACGGCCACCCGCCCCCAGCTGGCGGCCGGTGCGGGCCTTTCCAAGCCGACCGTCTCCTCCGCCGTGGCCGAACTCGAGACCGTCGAGCTCGCTGCCCACTCCGGCAGGGCCTCCGGCGGCACCGGCCGCAGCGCCGCGATCTACCGTCTGGGCCCGGCCGCCGGCGCCGTGCTCGCGGTCGACCTGGGACCCGCCGTGACCCGGGTGCGCGGCTGCGCCCTGGACGGCACCCTGCTCGCCGAGGGCACCGGCTCCCGCCCGGACGCGGCCGACACCGTCCGCAAGGTCCTCGACGCGCTGCCCGCCGGGGCCCCGCTGCGGGCCGTCGTCGTCGCCGTCGGTGACGTCCCCACACGGGACCGGGAGGGCGCCGGGGAGCGCCCCGCGACCGCCAAGGCCGGCCCCGCCTTCGACGCCATGGCCGTCGCGCTGCCCGAGAGCGTCCCCGTCCACCTGGAGAACAACGTCAACTGCGCCGCCCTCGCCGAACTCCACGAGGGCGCCGCCGTCGGCCGCGACACCTTCGGCTACCTGCGCATCGGCGTCGGCATCGGTCTCGCCGTCGTCATCGGCGGCAGGGTCCTGCGCGGCGCGAACGGCGCCGCCGGTGAGGTGGCCCGGCTGCCCTACCCCTGGGACGACGACCGCGCCCCGCGCCACGAGGGCCTGGAGCAGCGCATGGGCTCGCGCACCCTGCTGCGCCGCGCGGCCGAGGCCTGGCAGGACGGTGACGGGCCCTGCCCGCGCACCGCCGAGCGGCTTCTCGCCCTCGCCGGGCAGGGGCATGCCACGGCCGGTGCCGTGGTCGCCTCGCACGCCGCCGACGTGGGCCGGCTCGCCGCCGCCGTCGCCGCCGTACTGGACCCCGGGCTGATCGTCCTGGGCGGCGGCACCGGCGCGGATCCGCAGCTCCTGCCGGGTGTGCGGGCCGAGCTGGCCCGGCTGAGCTGGCCCACCGAGGTGGTCAGCAGCGTCGTGGGGGACACCGGCACGGTGGCGGGCGCCAGCAGGCTGGCCGTGGCGCATGGAATTCAAACCGTGACCGGAGCGGTGCGGGCGAAGCATTGACGGGCGCGCCACCGGTCTGCCAATGTCCGGACAAGCGCTTTCTGAGTCGGTCGGGACACCGACTCCGGGTGAGCCTCCCGCCCGTACGCGAAGTACGGCAGCCGCACGAGGGCGAGCTTGTGCGACGTCGGCCGTCATGGCCGGGGACCCCACCCGTCAAGGCGACGCGGCCGGGCGAGGCCGTGCCCCCGGAAAGCGAAGTCTCCCCGCAAAAAATGCACCTGTGCCGCCTCGGCTGGCGCCGTGCTTCTTCCGCTACGACGAAAAGGGACTGAAGATGACCAGTCTGGGTGTACGGCGCTCCCGCCGGCTCGGCCGCGGCGGCATACGCCGCGTTGTTCCCCTCGCTGCCGTGGCCACGGCAGGTGCCCTCCTGCTCTCGGCCTGCGGCTCGGAATCCGGCTCGGGCGGGACCTCCAAGTCGCTGACGTTCTGGATCTCCACGGTTCCGGGGCAGGACGCGGGCTGGAAGAAGATGGTGGCGCAGTACAAGAAGGAAACCGGCGTCAAGGTCAATCTCGTCAACATCCCCTACGACGGCTACGACGCGAAGCTGCGCAACGCCGCGCAGGCGAACTCCCTGCCCGACGTCGCGGCGGTGCCGAAGCTGGACCCGATCTGGGCGAACAAGCTGATCGACCTCAGCTCCATCGCCAACAACAAGAGCAACAAGATCAACGGCAACTTCGTCGCCAAGGACTCGTCCGGGAAGGTGCTGTCCATCCCCTCGGACATCACCGCGTCCGGCCTGTTCATCAACGAGACGCTGTTCAAGAAGGCCGGCGTCTCCGTCCCGGCCTCGCCCCAGAAGACCTGGACCTGGACCGAATTCATCAAGGCGGCGGACAAGGTCCGGGAGAAGACCGGCGCCAAGTACTCCCTCACCTTCGACCAGTCGCCCTCCCGGCTGCGCGCCATGGTGTACGAGCTCGGAGGGAAGTACGTCCACGCGGACTCCTCCGGCAAGTTCTCGGTGGACGCCGCGACCAGGAAGGCCGTGAAGCGCTTCGTCGAGATGAACGACGACAAGACCATGCCGAAGTCGGTGTGGACCAGCGGCGCCGACCCCTCCGCCATGTTCCAGAGCGGTGACGTGGTCGCCTACTGGTCCGGCGTGTGGCAGGTGCCCGCCTTCGCGGAGAGCATCAACAAGTTCGACTGGGCGAGCGTCCCGACTCCCGCCGAGCCGGTGCAGGCCAGCGACGTCAACAGCGGCGGCATGACGGTGGGCTTCAACAACAACGGCGACGCGGCCGCCGCCGCCGAGAAGTTCCTGTCCTGGCTGTACGAGCCGGCCCACTACCAGGCGCTGTGCGAGGCGTCCGGCTTCCTGCCCGTCGAGACCGGCCTGAACCCGAAGTACCCCTTCAAGTCCGAGGCGGCGCAGGCGGCGTTCAAGCTGTACAACGAGTCGATCCCGCTGTACGCCCCGATCTCCGGCTACTTCAACACCGCGCAGACGAACTGGGTGCTGAAGGGCAAGAGCCTCACCGAGGACCCGACCAAGACGGAGCTCGGCAAGGCGATCAACGGCCAGCAGTCGGTCGACAAGGCGCTGGACAACATCGTGGCCGGCGACAACCAGCAGGTCGGCGGCTGAGCGCAGGCCGGCAGGCCCGGGCGGCGGGGTCGAGACACCGCCGCCCGGTCTCGGGCCTCCACGCGATGCCGGGCTCATGGCCTGAGCCCACAGGAACCCATTCCACCAGCACGGAGTCAGGAAGATGACCAAACGCGCCCCGGACGTGTCCGCGAGCCCGCCCAGGAGCCGCAGTAAGTACACCCTTGCGCCGCTCGTCCTCATCGCGGCCAACGCGGTGCTCTTCGCGCTGTTCTTCGTCTGGCCGGCGGTGATCGGGCTCGTCTACTCCTTCACGAACTACACGGGCGTGGGGGCGTTCCAGTTCGTCGGACTGGACAACTACCAGCACCTGTTCGGGGACTCCACCTTCTTCGACGCGCTGACCCGGACGCTGCTGTACACCGTGCTCTTCGTCCCGTTGAACTTCGTGTTCTCGCTGCTCGTCGCCAACGTGCTGGTGAGCAAGCACGCCAAGGGCGTGTCGGTCGCCCGCGTCTTCTTCTTCATCCCCTGGCTTCTGTCGCCCATCGTCGTGGGTGTCCTGTGGCGGTGGCTGTTCGGTGAGAACTTCGGACTGGTCAACTACCTCATCGAGAAGCTCGGCGGAAGTGCCGTTCCGTGGCAGTCGAACGCGGACCTGTCGCTGCTGGTCGTGGTGGTGGCGGCATCCTGGGCGTGGACGGGCTTCTCGATGCTGCTGTTCATCGCGGCGATCAAGAACGTACCGGTGTCGTACTACGAGGCGGCATCGCTCGACGGCGCCGGTCCGTGGCGCCAGTTCATCAGCATCACGCTGCCGAGCATCGCGCCCACTTCCTTCATCGTCATCCTGCTCAACACGATCCACGCGATGAAGGAATACCCGCTGTTCGCCTCCCTCAACAACGGCGGACCCGGAACGTCGAACAACCTGCTTGTCCAGTACATCTACCAGACCGGCTTCAAATCGGGCCAGATCGGCTACGCGAGCGCCGCGTCGTTCGTTCTCATGCTGATCCTGATGGCCGTCGCGATCATTCAGCTGGTCGTCAACCGGCGGGTGGAGAACCGATGACAACCACAAACATGCCACGCCCGGTCGACGCCGAGCCCGCACGGGCTGTTCCCAAGAAGCGGCCCCGCGGCGCGGCCAGTGGCGGCCTTCGGCGCGCGGTGCCCGCGACGACACTGCTGTGGGTCCTGGCGGCCGTCTACGGGCTGCCGGTGCTGTGGTTCGTCCTCAGCTCCTTCAAGCCGGCGGGAGACCTGTTCTCCCTTCCGCTGACGCTGCTTCCGCACGACCCCACCCTGTCGGGTTACAAGACGGCGTGGGACAGCGCCAACTTCTCCCAGTACTTCGTCAACACGACCATCGTGTGCGTGATCGCGACGATCCTCACGGTGGGAGTCAGCTGTTGCACGGGGTACGCGCTGGCCAAGTACGACAACAAGTGGCTCAAGGTCTTCTTCGTCGGCATCCTGGCCACCACGATGCTGCCGGGCGAGGTCATGCTCGCCCCGCAGTTCCTGGTGGTCCGCGACCTCGGCCTCTACAACTCGCTCGCCGGCATCATCCTCCCGGCCGTGCTCACCGCGACCGGATGCTTCATGTTCCGCCAGTTCTTCCTGACGGTCCCCGACGAGCTCATCGAGGCCGCCCGCATCGACGGGGCGCGTGAGCTGTCGATCTTCCTGCGGATCATGGTGCCGATCTCCCGGCCCATCATGCTGACGCTCGCCATCCTGTCGTTCCAGTGGCGGTGGAACGACTACATCTGGCCGCTGCTGATGCTCAACGACCCCGAGAAGTTCACCGTGCAGATCGGCATCCAGAGCCTCGTCGGGGCGCAGAACATCAACTGGTCGGTGGTGCTCGGCGGATCGGTCATCTCCATGATCCCTTTGATCGTCGTCTTCCTGGTGTTCCAGCGTTATGTCATGAACGCCAACATCAATGCCGGACTGAAGGACTGACCTTGCCCACCCCGCCCGACCACGAGTTCGTCCGTGGGATGGCCGGCGCCGTCGGTGGCCGGGCCCGCACCCCCCGTGTGATCCCGGCAACCCACGGCATGGCCACCACCGGCATGAAGGGCTGATCCACCCGTGCATCTCCCTCACCAGCGCGGCCCGTTGCACGACCTCCCGGACACCCCGGAGGCGTACGACGCCGTCCTCGCCGACGTCACCGAGCAGGCCCTGGCCCGGATGACGCCGGAGGGCAACCTCGAACACCCCGACTGCGCCGACGACATCGGCGACACCTCCCTCGGCGTCACCTCCCTGCTCGCCCTCGCCTGGCAGCGCGGCAAGGACCCGCGCCTGCCGGAGGCGGTCCGCCGCAGTCTCGCCTTCCACCTGAGGGAGCGGGTCTACACCGAGGACAACCCGGGCTACCCCAACCTCCGGGTGCGCGACTGTGGGCTGCCGTACGCCAGGTACACCCTGGAGGCCGGCGCCCATCCCATCGGCGACTGGCCGAGCACGGTGTGGGCCCTGCTCCAGGCGGTGAACGTGCTGGACCTGGCGGACGGCCTCGTCGACGACGCACAGCGCGCGGAACTGCTGGAGGTGGCGCACGGCTACTGGCGCTGGCTGACCGAGGCCACCTTCTTCAACCCGCAGGAGGCCGGCAACCAGGCCATCGGCTGCGTCGTCGGCGGCCTGATGCTGGCCCCGCACCTGCCGCCCGCGGAGGGAGACACGGTACGGCGGGAAGCTCTGCGGCTCTACGCGGACGAGATCCGCGCCCACCGGGTCGCCGACCGCGGCGCGCTCCTGCCGCCCGAGCACGGCGGCGCCTACGACAACAACTACGGCCCGATCTCCCTGTCCTTCCTCGCCCAGGCCCACCGGGTCAGCGGCGAGGAGATCTTCGCCGAGGACGGCGACGCGCTCGCCCGCTACATCGACGCCCGCCTCACCAGCGGCGGCTTCGACAACGGCGGCCCGCGCTACAGCGAGCAGCACTCCGCCTTCGAGTCGGTGCTGGGCCTGCGCTACTTCAGCGCCCGCGTCGGCTCCGACCTGGGCCGCTACCGGGGCGACAGCCGCTGGGCCCGGCACGCCCGCAAGGCGGACGGCGGCGTCGACGGCCACTTCGCGTGGATGCTGGTCTGGCAGATCCAGGACACCACGCGCTGGCACCGCACCCCCTCGACGGCTCCGGCCCGCCACCACCTGCGCGCGGGCTCGGTGTCGGTGGCCTTCGACACCGGCATGACCCCGTCGCTGGTCGAGGCGGCCGGCACGTACTACCTCCCGGCCGCGGTCAACCGCCAGCACGGCTTCGGCCCGGTCGTCGACGGCTTCCTGCTGTGCCGCCCGATGGGCGAGGTCCGCGTCCGGGACGTGACCGCCGAAGGGCTGACCGCGAAGCTGGTCACCAAGCCG
The DNA here is from genome assembly GCF_037055355.1 of Streptomyces sp. DG1A-41. Lineage (GTDB taxonomy): Bacteria > Actinomycetota > Actinomycetes > Streptomycetales > Streptomycetaceae > Streptomyces. The sequence continues at coordinate 8,707,112 of NZ_CP146350.1, forward strand.
GTCGTCGGCCGCGACCACGTCCTGCGCCACGTCCGGTCCCTGTACGTCACCGACGGCACGAGCCTGTGGACGACGGTCGCCGTCGAACGGCTCCCGGGCACGCCGTACCTGCTCGCCGGCCTGCCGTACGCCGCCGACGACGGCGACCGGGTACGCCGGACCTCGGAGCCCCGGGTGACATCGGCGGGCGCACTGCGGCTGACCCACCCGAGCCCGGACGACCCGCACCACTTCGACGCCCGCGCGGACACCACCCAGGAGCAGGCCGCGTTCGCCCTGGCCGCCGACCCGCGCGGCTACGGCAACCCCGACGAGGGCTGGCGCCACCTGGTCGCCTCGACCGCCCTGGAAGCCGAACCGGCCCCCGGCGCACCCGAGGACCTGCATGTCTTCGCCGTGCGCTACGGCCGGGACGACAGCGCGTTCACGCCCACGTTCGAGCGCGAAGGAACGGGCCTGGCGGTCCGCACCGAGGCGTTCACGGCCGTGATCGGCGACGCGGCGGGCGGCGTGGACGCGGAACCGGAGCTCACGCTCGGGCGCTGACGCACCGGTCGTTCACGCCTGCGCGTCCACGCACGGCAGTGCGGACTCCGGCACGACGAGGTCGGCACGGCCCCGGGTCGTGGCGACCAGTTCGGCGTTGCGCTGGTCCGAGCGCCTCACCCACGCCACGGCCTCCTCGTGTCTCTTGCCGAACTCCTCGTGCCGGGCGACCAGTCGCCGCAGCCGCTCCGGCTCGGGGAGTTCGCAGAACCACACCTCGTCGAGCCGGGAGCGGACCCGGGCCCAGGCGCCGGTGTCCAGCAGGAGGTAGTTGCCCTCGGTCACGACGAGCCGGGCCGTCGGCGGCACCGGGATCGCCCCCGCGATCGGCTGCTCCAGGACGCGTTCGAAGCCGGGCGCGTACACGACGCCGTGCGTCTCCTCCCGCAGCCGCCGCAGCAGCGCCGCGTACCCGGCCGCGTCGAACGTGTCGGGCGCGCCCTTGCGGTCCCGGCGGCCGAGCCGCTCCAGTTCGGCGTCGGCGAGATGGAAACCGTCCATGGGGACGTGCGCCACCCATGGGTCGCCGGATCCGTTCAGTTCCCGCACCAGCCGCCCGGCGAGCGTCGACTTGCCCGCACCGGGGCTGCCGGCGATACCGAGGATCGCGCGCCGGCTGCCCTGAGGCAGGGCCTGGGCACGCTGGACGAGGTCGTCGAATGTGAGTGGCACAGAACAGAGTGTGTCACCGGCGTCCTGGCTCGGGCACCGAGCCCCCCGCACCCCTCGCGCCCCCAACGGTGTGGCGTGCGCCACTCACTGGACATCGCCGGCCGGGGAACCGGACCTGTATGACGCAGCTCGGACTCCCCGAAGACATCCACGCCTGCCTCTTCGACCTCGACGGTGTCGTCACCAAGACGGCCGTGGTGCACGCGGCCGCCTGGAAGGAGATGTTCGACGCCTTCCTGCGCGAGCGCGACGGCGCGGACTTCCGGCCGTTCGACGCGTCCGACTACGACGAGTACGTCGACGGCCGGCCACGCGCCGACGGCGTGCGCACCTTCCTCGCGTCCCGCGGCATCGACCTGCCCGACGGCGACCCCGACGACCCACCCGGCGCGCAGACCGTGCACGGCCTCGGCAACCGCAAGAACGAGCTGGTCCTGGAGAAGATCCGCACCGACGGCGTCGAGGCCTACGACGGCAGCCTGCGCTATCTCGAGGCGGTCCGCGCCCATGGCCTGAGCACCGCGATCGTCTCCTCCAGCGCCAACTGCCGGGACGTGCTGCGCTCGATCGGCGCCGAGCACTTCTTCGACGTGCGGATCGACGGCGTGGTCGCCGCCGAGCGCAAGCTGCCCGGCAAACCGCACCCCGACACGTTCCTGGCCGCCGCCGAGGACCTCGGCGTCGAACCGGCCGAAGCCGCCGTCTTCGAAGATGCCCTGGCCGGTATGGACGCGGGCCGCGCGGGCCGCTTCGGATACGTCGTCGGCGTCGACCGCGTGGGACAGACCGACGCGCTGTACGCACACGGCGCCGACGTCGTGGTGAAGGACCTCGCCGAACTGGGGGACACGCAGTGATCACACAGCGGGCGTTCAACGTCGAACCCTGGACGGTGCGCGAGACGGAGCTCAACCTCGACGTCCTGGCACAGAGCGAGTCCGTGTTCGCCCTGTCCAACGGCCACGTCGGCTGGCGCGGCAACCTCGACGAGGGCGAACCGCACGGTCTGCCCGGCTCCTACCTCAACGGCGTCCACGAACTGCACCCGCTGCCGTACGCCGAGGCCGGCTACGGCTACCCCGAGTCCGGCCAGACGTCCATCAACGTCACCAACGGCAAGGTGCTGCGCCTGCTGGTCGACGACGAGCCGTTCGACCTGCGCTACGGGCGCCTCGTCACCCATGAGCGGACCCTGGACCTGCGGCGCGGCGTGCTGGAACGGGTCTGCGAGTGGACCTCCCCGGCCGGCTCGACGGTCCGGGTGCGCTCCACGCGGCTGGTGTCCCTGACCCAGCGGGCGATCGCCGCCGTGGCGTACGAGGTGGAGCCCGTCGACAGCCGCACCCGCGTGGTCGTCCAGTCGGAGCTCGTCGCCAACGAGAGCCTGCCCGGGCCGGACGGCGGCGATCCGCGTGCCGCACGGGCGCTGAAGTCGCCGCTGGAACCGGAGGAGGACCTCGCCTCGGGCAGCCGGCTGCGCCTGGTCCACCGCACCCGGCGCAGCGGCCTGCGGGTCGCCGTGGCCGCCGACCACCTCGTCACCGGCCCGGAACGGACCACGACCAGCAGCGAGAGCAACGTGGATGTGGCCCGGCTGACCATCACCTCCGTCCTGGAGCCGGGGGAGCGGCTGCGGGTGGAGAAGCTCGTCGCGCACGGCTGGTCCGGCGCCCGCTCCCGGCCCGCGATGAGCGACCAGGTCGAGGCGGCGCTGGCGGCGGCCGCGCACAGCGGCTGGTGGGGGCTCCTGAAGGACCAGCGGGCCTACCTCGACGACTTCTGGGGGCGCGCCGACGTCGAGATCGACGGCGACGAGGAGATCCAGCAGGCCGTCCGCTTCGCCCTCTTCCACGTCCTCCAGGCCGGCGCCCGCGCCGAACAGCGTGCCATCCCCGCCAAGGGACTCACCGGCTCCGGCTACGACGGCCACGCCTTCTGGGACACCGAGGCGTTCGTGCTGCCGCTGCTGACCCACACCGCGCCGGCCGCGGCCGCCGAGGCGCTGCGCTGGCGCCGCGACACCCTGCCCGCCGCCCGGGAGCGCGCGGCCCAGCTCGGCCTGCGCGGCGCCGCGTTCCCCTGGCGCACCATCGAGGGCTCGGAAGGCTCCGCGTACTGGCCGGCCGGCACGGCCGCCTTCCACGTCGGCGCCGACATAGCGGACGCCGTGGTGCGGTACGTGGCGGCCACCGGCGACGAGGAGTTCGAACGCGAGGTCGGCGTGGAACTGCTGGTGGAGACCGCCCGCCTGTGGCGCTCCCTCGGCCACCACGACGACCGGGGCGTCTTCCACATCGACGGCGTCACCGGACCGGACGAGTACAGCGCGATCGCCGACGACAACACGTACACCAACCTGATGGCCCGGGCGAACCTGCTGGCCGCCGCCGACGCCTGCAAACGCCACCCCGACGAGGCGGCCCGGCTCGGCGCCGACGAGGAGGAGCGCGCCGCCTGGCGGGACGCCGCCGAGGCCGTGCACGTCCCCCGCAACGAGGAGCTCGGCGTGCACGAACAGCACGCGGGCTTCACCCGCTACCAGCGCTGGGACTTCGACCGCACCGGCCCGGACCAGTACCCGCTGATGCTGCACTTCCCGTACTTCGACCTGTACCGCAAGCAGGTCGTCAAGCAGGCGGACCTGGTGCTGGCGATGTACACCTGCGGCAGCTTCTTCGAGGAGTACTTCGACGAGGAGCAGATCGCCCGCAACTTCGCCTACTACGAGCCGCTGACCGTACGGGACTCCTCCCTGTCGGCCTGCGTCCAGGCCGTCATGGCCGCCCGGACCGGCCATCTGGACCTGGCCTGCGCCTACACGGCCGAGGCCGCGCTGATGGACCTCGGGGACCTGGAGCACAACACCCGCGACGGACTGCACATCGCCTCGCTGGCCGGCACCTGGACGGCGCTGGTCGCCGGGTTCGGCGGCATGCGGTGCGCCGACGGCGGCCTGCGGTTCGCGCCGCGCCTGCCCGAGAGGTACAGCCGGCTGGCCTTCTCGGTCGGGTTCCTCGGCCGGTGCCTGCGGGTGGAGCTGACCGCCGGGCAGGCCACGTACACCCTGCGCTCGGGACCGCCCCTGACGATTCGTCACCACGGCATCGAGGTGACGGTGCGTGAGGACGCCCCCGTCACCCGTCCCGTTCCCCCGACGACCCGGCGTCCGGCCCCGAGCCAGCCGCAGCACCGCGCCCCGAACGCCCGCTGACCCCCCCGGTCGCGTCAGGCATTCGGCCGCATTCCGCTCTGCACGTCCGCACCCCGCGGGTTAGCTTGGCCGTGTTTTCCGATCATCGGACTTCCATGTTCGCCCTGCGGACGTGGAGGTCGCAGCGGCCCTACGCGCGTAGGGGTAAGGGGTGGACGATGTCCGACGGCGCCAACGCCATTCTCGTTCGTATGCGAAGACGCGAACAGGCGGCCGCATCGGGTTCTCCCCGCGGGAGACGCGTCGACGGACCTCTCGCCGCGGTGGCCGCCGTCTTCGTCCTCGCGCAGCTCGTCCTCGTCCGGCCCGTCCTCGGCCTCGGCTGGGACGAGATCGTCTACGTCAGCCAGGTCACCTCCCACACCCCGGCGGCCTTCTTCAGCGCCCCGCGCTCCCGGGGCGTCTCCCTGCTCGTGGCGCCCGTCGCGTCCTGGTCGTCGTCGATCCCGCTGCTGCGCGTCTACCTCGCCCTGCTCTCCGGCCTCGCCCTGTTCCTGGCCCTGCGCGCCTGGCGGGGCCTGTTCCCGACCCGGGTCCTGGTCCTCGGCGGCGCCCTCTTCGCCTCCTTGTGGATGACCCTCTTCTACGGTCCGCAGGCCATGCCCAACTACTGGGTCGCGATCGGCGCCCTGATCAGCGTGGGCTGCTTCCTGCGGGCCCGGGCGGACCGTTCCGCCCGGGCGGCGCTGTGGGGCATCGCGGTGGGCGCCGCCCTCATGGCGTGGATGCGGCCCACCGACGCGGTCTGGGTGACCGTGCCGCTGCTCGTCCTCACGCTGGTGCGCCACCACTGGCGGCTCCTCCTGGTGCTCGTGGCAGGTCTGGCGGCCGGCGCCGTCCAGTGGGTGATCGAGGCCTACGTCGGCCACGGCGGCCTCGGGCAGCGGCTGTCCGAGGCCTCCCGCATCCAGGGCGGACTGGGCTGGCAGTTCGCCGTCGACGACCAGCTGCGCAGCCTGGGCGGACGGGCCCTGTGCCGGCCGTGCACCGGCTCGATGCCTCATCCCCTGGTCACCGTCTGGTGGTTCGTTCTGCCGGTGCTGGCCGGCCTCGGTCTCGTGATCGCGGCCCGGGCCCGGCGCCTGGGACGGACCCTGGTCCCGCTGGCCTGCGCCGCCACGGCAGCCGTCCCGTACCTGTTCATGATCGGCTACGCGGCGCCCCGCTTCCTCCAGCCGACCTACGCGCTGCTCGCGATCCCGGTCGCCGACGCCCTGTGGCACCTGGTCAGGGCCCCGGGCGGGAAGTGGCGCCCGGTGGCCGCCGCCCTGGTCGCGCTCGGCCTGGCCGGGCATCTGGCGGTGCAGGTCGCCGTCCTGGAACGCACCGTGGCCCGCAACACCGAGAGCCGCCGCGACTGGGACCGCACGGCCGGTGCGCTCCACCGTCTCGGCGTCCGCCCGCCCTGCCTGCTCACCGGCCACGAGGCCCTCCCGATCGGCTACTACGCCGGCTGCTCCTCGGGCGCGACCGCCGGCCACAACGAGAACACCACGCCGGCGGCCATCCTGCGCACCGCGCAGCGGCTCCCGGTCGCCCACCTCACCCCGGCCGGCGGCACACCGCCGGGCTACGCCCGCAGCTGGCCCGTCCACCGGGTCTCGGACCTGGACGTCCGCGTCGCACCGCCCCCAGAGCGGGCCGGCCCCTGACGCCGCACGGCACTCCCGCCCCGACGCCCGTTTTCCGCCCGGCCCGTTCAGGTAGGAGTCGGTTGACGGTCACGGACGAGGGGGGAACGCCATGGCGGGGAGCGACCACGAGGGCCGGCCGGGGGAGGAGTTCTTCACGCCGGGCTCCTCGTCCTTCACCGAGTTCCTGGCGGCTCACCGCCCCGAACTGCTGAGCACCCGCCGGATCCTCCCGGACGGCGTCCGCGCCGAGGGCGCCCCGCACGGCACCACCGTGCTGGCCCTCACCTACGGCGACGGCGTGCTGATCGCGGGTGACCGGCGGGCGACGATGGGGAATCTGATCGCCCGGCGCGACCTGGAGCAGGTGCACCCCGCCGACGACCACACCGCGGTGGCCTTCGCCGGCTCCGTCGGGCTCGCGATCGACCTGGTGAAGCTCTATCAGGTCGAGCTGACGCACTTCGAGAAGGTCGAGGGCATCCCCATGACCCTCGCCGCGAAGGCGACCCGGCTGGCCACGATGATCCGGGGCAACCTGGGCCAGGCATGCAGGGCCTCGCCGTCGTCCCGCTGCTCGCCGGCTACGACCCCGCGGCGCCCGAAGGCCGGCAGGGCCGCAACTTCGGCTTCGACGTCGCCGGCGGCCGCTACGAGAAGTTCGGCTTCCACGCCGAGGGCTCCGGCTCGCCGTACGTCCGGGGCGCGTTGAAGAAGCTGTTCCGCCCCGGCATGGCCCGGCGCGAGGCGGCCCTGGCCGCGCTCCAGGCGCTGTACGACGCTGCCGACGACGACTCCGCGACCGGCGGCCCGGACATCACCCGCCGCATCTATCCCAACGTGTCCGTCATCACCGAGGACGGCTTCGAGCGGCTGCCGGAGGCGGAGACGGAGAAGCTCAGCCGCGAGATGGACGAGTAGCGCCGCACCCGGCCGGACGGATCCAACGCCGCCGTGTGACACCTCGCCGCGGGGCGCCCGGCGCCGCGGAGTTTTCGGTTCCATGGACAAGACCTGTCGCGGGCTTTACTGCACATGGCTTGCAGGTGCCGGAGGATGGCACGAGGCTGTTTCCCGCAGCCGTCCGTCCGACAGAAAGACCTTCCCCCCGATGACGGCCGCCCCTGACTCCACTCCTCCCCTCCCCGCCCCGGCCCCCGCCCAGCGCACGGCCTGGCACCGCGTCCGTACCTCCATGACGCGGCGGGAGTGGACCAGGGTCGGGGGGATGGCCGCGGTCATCGTGGCCCTGCACGTGATCGGCTGGTTCACCCTCGTCGCGATCGTCGCCCCCGAGCACCGCACCATCGGCACGCAGACCTTCGGCGTCGGCATCGGCGTCACCGCGTACACGCTGGGCATGCGGCACGCCTTCGACGCCGACCACATCGCCGCCATCGACAACACCACCCGCAAGCTGATGGGCGAGGGGCAGCGGCCGCTGTCGGTCGGCTTCTGGTTCTCCCTCGGCCACTCCAGCGTCGTCTTCGTCCTGTCCTTCCTGCTCACCCTCGGCGTGAAGACCCTGGCCGGACCGGTCCGCGACGACGGCTCCGCGCTGCACGACGTCACCGGCCTGATCGGTACGACCGTCTCCGGGACGTTCCTGTACATCATCGCGGCCGTCAACCTCGTCATCCTCGCCGGCATCTGGAAGGTGTTCCGCGGCATGCGCTCGGGCCGCTACGACGAGGCCGCCCTGGAGGAGCAGCTGAACAACCGCGGCCTCATGAACCGCCTCCTGGGCCGTGTCATGAAGTCGGTCTCCAAGCCCGGGCAGATGTACCCGCTGGGCCTCCTCTTCGGCCTCGGCTTCGACACCGCGACCGAGATCGCCCTGCTCGTCCTGGCCGGCTCCGGCGCCGCCTCCGGCCTGCCCTGGTACGCGATCCTGTGCCTGCCGGTCCTGTTCGCCGCCGGGATGTGCCTCCTCGACACCATCGACGGCTCGTTCATGAACTTCGCCTACGGCTGGGCCTTCTCCAAGCCGGTCCGCAAGGTCTACTACAACCTCACGATCACCGGCCTGTCCGTCGCCGTGGCCCTCCTCATCGGCACCGTCGAACTCCTCGGCCTGCTCGCCGAGAGGCTCGGCCTGCACGGCCCCTTCTGGGACTGGATCTCCGGCCTCGACCTCAACGTCCTCGGTTACGTCGTCGTGGCCCTGTTCGTCGCCACCTGGGTGGTGGCGCTGCTGGTGTGGAGGTTCGGGCGCATCGAGGAGAAGTGGACGGGCGACCTGACCTGACGGCATCCGCGGAGGTTAGAGCCCGCGTAACGGGAAACGCGGAACGGGCACATGAGACGAACGAGTCGACGCAGCGCGACAGGGAGGCAGAAGTGATGGGCACGGAACCGATGCGCCCCGAACCGATGGCGGACGACGCGTACCAGCCCACCGGGAGCAACGAGGAGCAGGAGGACGCCGCGCCGCTGGACCTCCAGGACGCCGTCGACGAACGGACCTACGACGACACCCTCGACGAGGGCTACTCCCCGCCGGAGAAGCCGCTCGGCGTCACCAAGCGCGGCACCACAGCCGCCGAGCAGCACGAGGGCGAGACACTCGACGAGCGCCTCTCCCAGGAGGTCCCCGACGTGTCCGCCGAGCCCACCGGGGACGGCGTGGGCGACACCCCCGACAGCGACGGCGAACCGGTCGACCCCGAGGCGGGCACCGCCCGTGCGGGCCGCCTGGTCGCCCCGGACGAGGGCGCCCATCCCGACACGACCAAGGAGACCGTCGCGACGGACGTCGGCATCGACGGGGGCGCGGCCGGTGCGGAGGAGGCGGCGGTCCACGTCGTGGAGGACGACAGCGACCTGCCGGAGGACGACGACAGGACGTGACGCCCTGCGGGCAAGGGCTACGGCAGCAGCTTCTCCAGCGCGGCCGGGCCCTCCGCCGCCAGCTTGCGCTTGGCCCATTCCAGGTTGTGCGGGGTGAGGTCCTTGCCCGAGGCGAGGACGAGGTCCTCCGGCGACACGTCGGTGCCGGTGCGGGCGTGGAGCAGGCGGTCCGGGGTGGCGCTGTCCTCGGGCGGCCGGGACGCGTGGGGCTGTGACGTCGACATGTTCTCTGCTCCTAGGGTCCGGATCGCTGGTGCGGCCCCGGTGCTGAAAAACGGGTCCGATATCACCATTCAACGCAGGAGCCCAGCGTGCATCCGGAGAGGCCCGACCACCACACGGGAACCCCACCGGAAGCCGGCCGGGAGTCCGGCCGGAAGCCCCACCGGGGGCGGCCGGCAGCCCGGCCGGAACTTCCCGCGCGGAGACCCCCGCCACAGCCGGGAACCCATGCTGGCATCCCGCCGGAGTCCCGGCCGAGCCCATCGGAAGCCCACCAGGAGCCCGGCCGGAAGCCCCGCCGTGCCCTCGCCGGGGGCGGCCGGAAGTCTGCGCGGCGAGGTCCGGCCACCGCGCCGGGACCCCCACGGCAGGCCCCGTAAGCCCGGCCCCATCGCAAGCCTGCCGGAACTCCCGCTGGGGCCGACCAGAGCTCCCGCCGGGGGCGGAAGTCGCCGGAAAACCGCGCGGAGATCCCCGGCCACCGCACGGGAACCCCAGCGGGGAGCCGGCCGGAAGCCCTGCCGAGGCCCCCGCTGGAAGTCCACCAGAAGCCCACGGGAAGCCAACTGACCCCCCACCCTGGCCTGCGCCGCCCTCCTGGCCTGCGCCGGTACGGCGAGCGCCGACTCGGGCCCCGTCGGCGTCGCCACCAAGAGCCCCGGTGTCCTCTCCGGCAACGTCGTGCAGCTCCCCGTCGACATCGACGCCAACGTCTGCGGCAACACGATCAACCTGGTCGGCCTGCTCAATCCGGCGGTCGGCAACGAGTGCACGATCAAGGACTGACACACGGTCGTACGGCAACGCCGGCGGCGGCTCGCGAAACACTGCGGGCCGCCGCCGGCCGCCGTCAGGGCCCGACCTGCGGACGGGGCGCGAGCACGAGCATCGTGACGTCGTCCCGCACATCCGGGCAGTACCGGACGAGGTCGGTCCACACCCGCTCGGCCAGCGCGGCCGGGCTCTCGTCGGCGAGGCCCGGCAGCCGCTCGGCGAGGGGATAGAAGACCCCGTCGGCGTCCCTGGCCTCGGTGACACCGTCGGACGCGAGGAACAGCAGGTCACCGGCCCGCAGCCGTACCGAGACGACCCTCGGCGCAGTGGCCTCGGCGAGGCCCAGCCCCAGCGGTGTGCACGGCTCGACGTCCAGCTCGACGGCCCGGCCGCCCCGCAGCAGCAACGGCCCGGCCTGCCCGCACGCCACGATCCGCACCACACGCGCGTCGGCGGAGAAGTCCAGCAGCACGGCCGTCGCGAACAACTCGGCATGCGGCTCGCCCCCGGAGTCCACCGCCAGCCTGCGGTCCAGCCGGGCCGCCACCGCCTCCGGATCCGGCTGGTCCAGTACCGCCTCCCGGAACGCCCCCAGCAGCGACGCGACCGTGGCGACCGCCGACAGCCCGTGCCCCTGCACATCGCCCATGACCGCCCGTACGCCGTAGGGACCCGCCCGCACGTCGAAGAAGTCGCCCCCGACCAGCGTCCCGCTCTGCGCGGCCCGGTACAGCCCCGCGCACCGCACCGGCCCGACCTCTTCGGGCAGCGGCGGCACGACCGCACGCTGCGCGGCCTCGGCGACGGCCCGTTCCGTCACCAGCTGGGCGTCACGGCTGCTGCGGACGAACGACAGCAGCACGCTCAGCGCCGCCACGAAGCACACGGTCAGCAGATCGGTGCTGCCGGGGTCGTCCAGCCGGAAGACCGGAACCGTCAGCACGACCACCGCCAGCCCGCCGAGCACCGCCGTCACGAGCGGCCCGTGCGCCAGCACGGCCAGCGGCGGGATCGCACCCAGCAGGAAGCCGATGTCGAGCGGCTCCGGACTGACCAGCTCCGCCGTGCACACGCCCGCCAGCAGCACGGACGGCAGCAACCGCGCCCAGACCGGCGGCGGTGAGCCGCGCAGCCAGCCCCGCCGGTCCGGGTCCCGACCCCGTTCCCTGTCCCGGCGCGGCAGCCGGGCGCGCGCACTGTTCACACCACCACGCTGCTACGCCCCACCGGGCGCCGCACTCCGGGCCCGCGCGGACGGCCGTGAGCGACGGCCGCCAAGGCATGCGCCGCGATCCTGGGCGCCGGTTTCCACCGCTCGACGCGAACAGCACGTCACGGGTGAACGACCACCGTGTCAGAAAAGCGATGGACGGTCCGTCAGCGATCCCGTAGTGTCTCGGCGTCACGCCCCGAGACCCGTGGAGGGAGGGCAGAGCCGTGCAGTTCATGCAGTTCACACCGTTCCAGCGCTCCCTGCCCCCTCGTCCCGGCGTGCCTCGACTGACCTGACCGGGAGCGCTCTCCGCAGCATGTATCCCGGAGGAATCCCGTGACCGATGTGGTCATCCGCGCGCTCGACGCGAGCGACGCCGATCTCTTCGACACCCTGCCCGATCCGCTGGGCGCCCGTGAGGGCCACCGGCTGACTCGGCATCGCCCCGACTGGAAGCGGGTGGCCCTGCGCGACGGCAGGGTCGTGGCCCGCGGCGCCTGGTGGGGCGGCCCCGACGACACCGAGCCCGTCAACCTCAACTGGTTCGACGTGGCGGAAGGCGAGGAGGAAGCGGGCGCCGCCCTCCTGCGCTCGGGCCCCTGGCAGGTGGAACTGGAACTGAACCTGCCCGCGGGCTGGCGCGACGACCCGGCCCTGCGCGCCGCGGCCGAGACCCGCAGCACCGCCGCACGGAAGGCCGGCTACGAGCTCCTGGTGGAACGCCTGTTGTACCGGTGGACCCCCGACCACGGTCTGCCCGCGCGGCCCGGGCGTCTGCTGTTCCGCGCCGAACCGGACGACGCCCTGTTCTTCGACGCGCTGCGCCGCATCCACTCCGTCACACTGGACGCCCACGCGCTGAAGGCCATCGAGCGGGGCGGACTCGACCAGGCGGCCCAGGAGGAGATCGACTTCTTCCACTGGTGCCCCTCGCCCCGCGAGTGGTGGCAGGTCGCGTACACACCGCGGGGCGAGATGGCCGGCATCCACATCCCGGCCCACAATCCCTCCGGCCCGTGCATCGGCTTCATCGGGGTCCTCCCCGACCAACGGGGCCACGGCTACGCCTACGACCTGCTGGCCGAGTGCACGCACTTCCTGGCCGATCAGGGCGCGGACTTCATCGCCGCCGCCACGGACCAGGGCAACTTCCCCATGGCCGCGAACTTCGCCAAGGCCGGTTACCCGGTGGTGAGGGAACGCCTCAACTTCGACCCGGCGTAGGAACCCGGCCGTACCCCAGGGCTAGCGGACACCCCTAGCGTTCGCCGCCGTTCAGCAGATCGTCGGCCGCCGTCAGGATCTCCGTGACCCGCAGGCCGAACGCCGCGTCGCACGCGTGCGGGCGGCCGGTACGGGCGGCGGCGAGCAGGGCGCCCGCGGCCCGCCTCAGGGCGGGGACCGCTCCGTCGGAGCTCTCCGGCAGGACCGCGACCCCGGCCTCCCCGAGGAGTTCCACGGCGGCACCGGACGCGGCGGGCGGTGCCGTCAGGCTCAGGGTGAGGGTGCTCGACGCGCCACCGGCGTGGTCGAGGACGACATGCGCCGTGTCCCCGGGGCCGTACGCCGCCGCCGTCACGCGTCGCACGTCACCGAGCACCGGCAGCAGGACGGACAGGGCGTGCGGTCCGACGTCCCACAGGGCGCCCTTCTCCCGCCGCCACGGCGTGGCGAAGGGGCTCTCGCTGCTGAACACCGCCCCGAGCCACTGCGCCCGCCCCGTGAACCAGCCCGGAACCGCCGCCTGCTCGGTGATCCACGCCTCCGGCTCGGGCTGGAAGCGGGCCGTGAAGAACACGACCGAGGCGACCCCGGCCTCCTCGGCGGCCTCGACCACGGCCCGCCCCTGCTCCACCGTCGCCGCCAGAGGCTTGTCGAGCAGCAGATGACACCCGGCCCGCGCCGCACGCGTGGCGAGTCCGGCCTGCACGTCCGGAGGCAGTGCCACGGCGACCGCGTCCACGTCGGCGAACAGCTCGTCGACATCGTCGTACGCCCGGACACCGTGCCGCTCGGCCAGTTCCTTCGCCGCCTCGGGGCGGCGTCCCCACACCCCGGCGAAGTCGAACTCGTCGTGCCGGCTCAGTGCGGGGGCGTGAGCCATCTGCGCCCACGGGCCGGTGCCGAGCAGTCCTATCCGCATGCCGCCGCCTCTCCACGGTGCCCTGAACAGCCGACGGCCGTCCTCGGCCGCCGCTCGCCGAAGAGCGTGCCACACGGAACCGGCCGCGGGGGAGTCCTGCCGGCGGACTCGGGCGGTTCCGCTACCGGGAGACGGGAAACAAGCTACGGAGTGGGTACCGAGACACTTTGTCAGGCATTCCCATTACTCGGTACCCTCGCCCTCCATTGTCAAGCCTGGTACTTCCTGGCTCACCGTTCGACACCCATTTCAACGTAATAGCGAACCTCACGTCACGATCGATGTTCTGGAGATCGAATGTGAACTGCTCGGGATCCCCGGACGACACTTTGAATGGAAAGTCGCGGCCCACGGTAGTTCCGTTCGCGGTGCGACGTATCTGCGGTTCAACCGCCACCGGGCTTTGGCTGAAATCAACGTCAAACACCCGCTCGTCGACACCTCCCCCGCATTCATCGGCGATCACCGACCCTGTCGCTGGCAGCGGTTCACTGGAGAGGACCGTCACCTCGGCGCCGGTCACGACGATGGCCTGCCCCGACTCGCCTTGCAGCGTGGTGTGAAGCACTACGGGGTCGTCCGTGGTCGGTATATGTACGCCGCCCTTCGACCTGACTTCGGTTGCGCGCTTCTGTAGTGAACCGATCGGCTGATCAAAATATCTTGGACCGCATCCGAGGACATCCGTTGCGTACACCTTGAGTTCTGGCGGGCCCGCGATCTCTTCCTGGAACCAGCCCCACCCGGATTGCCATACAACGACGCCAGCGCCAGACACCACGGCACTGACGACTCCCGCCCAAAAGGTCTTGCTGCGGAACACACTCGTGCGATCTGACGCTGGTTCCTTCGGTGAGGGCTGGGACTTTCTGGCGTGACGTAGTACCGCGTTGGTGTCTGCTTTCCTGTTTCGCGGCGTCCCCACGTTCCTAACCCCTCCAGTCTGACCGTGCAGAGATCCCGGCAGCCCGCCCTCTGCAAGGCTTATCACCCTAAAGGGACATGACGATCGAGAGTGCGGAGATGCGATGTCCGAAGTCCGGACCGTGGACTTCTGGTTCGACCCCGTCTGCCCGTACACGTGGATCAGTTCGCGGTGGATGGTCGAGGTGACCAAGGTGCGGCCGGTGGCCGTCCGCTGGCGGGTGATGAGTCTGTCGGTGCTCAACGAGCACCGGGACGACAACCCCGAGGGCGAGTGGGAAGACTACATGGGGGCGCCGGTGCGCGTGTGCGCGGCGGTGGAGGAGCGGTTCGGCCGGCAGGCGCTCGGTGAGCTCTTCACGGCGATGGGCACCCGCTTCCACCTGCACGGTGACTGGGGGAACCTCACGGCGGCCCTGGCGGATGCCGGGCTGCCGGAGGAGATCGCCGAGGTCGCCGAGTCCACCGCGTACGACGAGGCGATCCGGTCCTCGCACGCCCGGGCCGTCGCCCTGGCCGGTGGCGACGTCGGTACCCCGGTGGTGTCCGTCGCCGGGCCTGGTGGCGAACGGGTGGGCTTCTTCGGGCCGGTCGTCTCCCCAGCTCCCACCGGGGAGAGCGCCGGGCGTTCTGGGACGGCCTTCTGATGATGGCCACGGTTGTGGGCTTCTTCGAGGTCAAGCGCACCCGGACCGAGGAAACCCCGGTTCGACATGGACGGCTGACGCCACGTCCGGCATGGACAACGGGCGACCGAAACAAGAAGGGCAAGGAGTCCTCTCCTTGCCACTCTCAAGCTATAACACACAGGGGGTCTTGCGGCAAGGCCCCCTGTCTCCCGCAAACTGTCCGGCCTGAGCCCAGGACCTGCGGAAACGGGAGCATGACGTGACCCCTCTGACCATGAGCGCGTTCGATCTTCCCGACCGCCTCGCGCACAAAGCCGCACCGGCGCTGATCGCCGCGGACGAGCGGCACTTCGCCGCCATCGCCGACTGCCTGGAGCAGTCGATCGCCGAACTGTCCGACCGTCTCGAAGCCGAGCGCAAGGCGCCCGGCGGCAAGGGACGGCAGGCGATGGACAGGGACGCCGAGATCCACCGGCTCACCGCGCGGCTGCGCGCACTGCGCCGCTTCGGACTCGACCTGTGCCTCGGGCACATGGTCGCCACCGACGGCTCCGAGCCCGTCTACGTGGGACGGCTCGGCCTCACGGACAGCGAGGGGCGCCGGCTGCTGGTCGACTGGCGATCCCCCGCGGCCGAGCCGTTCTTCGGGGCCACCCACGCCAACCCGATGGGGCTCGCCAGCCGTCGCCGGTACCGCTGGACCGGCGGCCGGGTCAGCGACTACTGGGACGAGGTGTTCACCGCCGACGCCTTCGACGGGCACGCCGCCCTCGACGACCAGTCCGCCTTCATCGCCAGCCTGGGCACCAACCGTTCGCCCCGGATGCGGGACGTGCTCGGCACCATCCAGGCCGACCAGGACGCCATCATCCGCGCCGGTTCCCGCGGCGCCCTCGTCGTCGACGGCGGCCCGGGCACCGGCAAGACCGTCGTCGCCCTGCACCGCGCCGCCTACCTCCTCTACTCCGATCCGCGCCTCGGGCAGCACCGCCGGGGCGGCGTGCTGTTCGTCGGCCCGCACCGGCCCTACCTGTCCTACGTCTCCGACGTCCTGCCCAGCCTCGGCGAGGAGGGCGTACAGACCTGCGTCCTGCGGGACCTCGTCGACGAGGGAGCGACGGCGGGGGAGGAGACCGACCCGGACGTGGCCCGGCTGAAGTCGTCCGCGGACATGGTGCGGGCGATCGAGAAGGCCGTCCGGTTCTACGAGGAACCGCCCACCGAGGCCATGACGGTCACGACCCACTGGTCCGACATCCGCCTGAGCGCCGCCGACTGGGCCGTGGCGTTCGAGGCGGCGGAACCCGGCACGCCGCACAACGAGGCCCGCGACCAGGTCTGGGAGGAACTGCTCACGATCCTCGTGGACAAGCACGAGGGCGAGGTCGCGGCGGCCCTGCTGCGCACATCGCTCGCACAGGACCGGGAGTTGCTCACGGCCTTCGACCGCGCCTGGCCGATCCTCGAAGCGACCGACCTCGTCGGGGACCTCTGGTCGGTGCCGGCCTACCTGCGGATGTGCGCTCCCTGGCTCAGCCGCGACGAGGTGCGCACGCTGCAACGCGGAGAACCCCAGGCCTGGACGGTCTCCGACCTGCCGCTGCTGGACGCGGCACGGCAGCGGCTCGGCGACCCGGCGGCCTCACGGCGCAAGCGCCGGCAGGAGGCCGCCGTCGCCGCCCAGCGCGAGCGCATGGCCGACGTCATCGACGATTTGCTGGAGGCCCACAGCTACGACGACGGCGAAGGCGTGCTCGTCATGCTGCACGGGCAGGACATGCGCAATTCCCTGGTCGACGAGAGCGCCCTGCCCACCGCCGACCCGGAACGGCTCGCCGGCCCGTTCGTGCACATCGTCGTGGACGAGGCCCAGGAACTGACCGACGCGGAGTGGCAGATGCTGCTGCTGCGCTGCCCGTCCCGCAGCTTCACCATCGTCGGGGACCGTGCCCAGGCCCGGCACGGGTTCACGGAGTCGTGGCGGGAACGGCTGGAGCGGGTCGGGTTCGACCGGGTCGACCTGGCCTCGCTGAGCATCAACTACCGGACGCCGGAGGAGGTCATGGCGGAGGCCGAGCAGGTCATCCGGGCCGCGCTGCCGGACGCCAACGTGCCGGTCTCGATCCGCAGCAGTGGCGTTCCCGTCGCGCGCGGATCGGCCGCGGAGCTGCACTCGGTCCTCGACACCTGGCTCGCCGCCCACGCGGACGGGATCGCCTGTGTGATCGGCGATCCCGCGTTCCGGCCGGCTTCGCCCCGGGTCCGTTCGCTGACCCCGGAGCTGTCGAAGGGGCTGGAGTTCGACCTGGTCGTCCTCGTCGACCCGCAGGACTTCGGCACCGGCACCGAGGGAGCGGTCGACCACTATGTCGCGATGACCCGGGCGACCCGGCAGCTCGTCGTCCTCACGAGTTCCTGACAGGGGCTCCGGCCGGGACCCTCCCGCAGTGCGGGCCCCGGCCGGAAGTTTTACGCGGGGAGCTCCTTGCGGATGCGGTCCAGCATGAACGCAGACGACTCCCGGGCCCGCTCCTCCCAGGCGAAGACACAGGACGTGGCGACACCGTCGAAACCCAGCTCGCGCAGCGTGCCGAAGAAGGCGTCCCAGTCGACCTCGCCCTGGCCGATGTCGAGGTGCTGGTGGATACGGGCCGGCGTGCCCGGCGGGTTGAGGATGTAGCGCAGGCCGGACGAGCCCTTGTGGTTGAAGGAATCCGCGATGTGCACGTGCTGGAGCTTGTCGCCGGCGTAGCGCATCATCGCCGCGATGTCGGCGCCGACCTTTGAGGCCCCGGAGAGGTGGAACGAGTGCGGGGCACAGTACAGGTAGTTCACCCACGGCTTGTTGATCGCGCGGACGAGATCGACGGCGGGAGTGTTCTCCTCGCAGAAGTCGTCCGGGTGCGCCTCCAGGTTCAGAGCGATGCCTTCGCGCTCGAACACCGGCAGCAGTTCCTCCAGCGAGCGCCAGAAGGCGGCCTCGCTCTCGGCGGCGCGCTCGGGTCGGCCGTTGAACTCCGAGTTCATCAGCGGGCATTCGAGCTCGACGGTGATCTCGATCATCCGCTTCCAGTAGCGGACGGCGGCCTGCCGCTCGGTCTCGTCCGGCGAGGACCACTTGTACAGCGGCAGCACCGAGGACAGCCGCACACCGTGCCGGCGCAGTGACTGCTTCAGCTCCGCCACCCGCGCGTCGTCCGCACGCGGGTGCAGGAAGAACGGCATGAAGTCCGCGCGCGGCGACAACTCGATGTACTCGTAGCCGAGTTCGGCGACCGTGCGCACCATCTCGTCGAGCGGCAGGGCACGGAACATGTAGGGGTCGAGGGCGATCTTCACGCGATGCCTCCGTAGAACGCGGGGCGGGGCTTCATGTCGACGCTGACTCTTTCGCCGCCGGTCTCCAGGGACCGGACGGCGGCGTCGGTGATGACGGTGGCGGCGTAACCGTCCCAGGCGGACGGGCCGGTGGGCTCGGTGCCGGCGGCCACGGCGGTGACCCACTCGCGGAACTCGGTGTCGAAGGCCTCCGCGAACCGGTCCTTCCAGTCCTGGAGCACACCCGTGCCGTGCCGGGCGGCGGTGCGGATCCCGACGGCCGCCGGGTCGGGCAGGCGGACCAGGCCGTCCTCGCCGACGACCTCGCACTGGATGTCGTAGCCGTACTGGCAGTTGACGAAGACCTCCAGGTCGATCCGGACGCCCTCGGACGTCTCGAAGACCATGATCTGCGGGTCCTTCAGATGCGCGAACCGCTTGCTCGTGGCGCGGGGGGTGACCACCTGCGCGGAGACGATCTCGTCGTCGAGGAGCCAGCGCAGCACGTCGATCTCGTGCACGGCCGTGTCCTGGGCGGCCATGGCGGAGTGGTACGACTCCGGCACGGTCGGGTTGCGGTGGGCGCAGTGCACGATGAGCGGGGCCCCGAGCGAGCCGGACGACAGGACCTCCTTCATCTGGCGGTAGCCGGGGTCGAAGCGGCGCATGAAGCCGACCTGGACCAGGCGGCGGCCGTGCGCCCGCTCGGCCTCGACGATCCGCAGACAGTCCTCGGCGGTCGTGGCCAGGGGTTTCTCGCAGAACACCGGCTTGCCGGCCGCGATCGCGCCCAGGACGTGCTCGGCGTGGGTCGGACCCCAGGAGGTGACGAGGACGGCGTCCACGTCCAGGGAGGCGATCAGATCCGCGCCGGTGGGCAGCGCGGCGGCACCGGCCCGGGCCGCCACCTCGGCGGCGCGGCCGGCGTCGAGGTCGGTCACGGCCGTGACGGATGCCCCGGTGACGACCTCGGTGAGCCGTCGGATGTGGTCCTGGCCGATCATTCCGGCGCCGATGACGCCTACACGTACGGTCATGGTCGTTTCCTTCACAGGGAGGGTCAGGAGAAGCGGGTCCGGAGCTCGGCCTCGAGGGTCTCGAGGGTGCGGCCCTTGGTCTCGGGGACGTAGAGCTTGACGAAGGTGAGGGACAGCACGCCCGCCCCCACGAACAGGAAGAAGGTGTTGGAGATCCCGATCCCGGAGACCAGGGACGGGAAGATTAGTCCGATCACGAAGTTGGTCAGCCACAGCACCACGGCCGCGATCCCCATGCCGAAGCCGCGCATCCGCATCGGGAAGATCTCCGACAGCATCAGCCAGGTCACCGGGGAGATCGCGCCTTGCTGGAAGGCGAGGAACGTGACCGTCATGGCGAGCACCGCGAACGCCCGTGCGTCACCCGAGGGCAGCACCAGGGAGAGGACACCGATCAGCAACAGGGCGACGGTCGTACCGGCCTGACCGGTCATCAGCATCGGGCGGCGCGGTACCCGGCCCAGCAGCCAGATGCCGACGAAGGTGGCCAGCACCGAGATCACGCCGTTGGCGATGTTCGCCGTCAGCGCGCTGTCGGCGGCGAAACCGGCGTCGGTGAGGATCTGCGTGCCGTAGTACATGATCGTGTTGACGCCGGTGATCTGCTGCACGATCGCGATGCCGAACCCGACCAACATCAGTTTCCGCACCCACGGCGTGCCCTTCATGTCCTGCCAGCCGCCGAGCTTCGCCTGCTCGTCCTTGACGGCGAGCGCGGACACCTCCTTCAGCTCGGCCTCGGCCCGGGCCTGCGACCGCACCTGCCTGAGGACTTCGAGGGCCTCCCCGAAGCGGCTCCGGGAGGCCAGCCAACGCGGGCTCTCCGGCATCACCAGCATGCCGAACCAGAGCACCACGGCCGGCAGCGTGGCGATGACCAGCATCCAGCGCCACACGCCACCGGACTCGCCGCCGACCTGGGCGATGATCGCGTTGGACGTGAAGGCCAGCAGCTGACCGCTGACGATCATCAGCTCGTTGCGGGTGACGAGAGCACCCCGTCGCTCGGCGGGTGACACCTCCGCGAGATACACCGGCACGGTCACCGACGCGCCGCCGACCGCGAGACCGAGCACGAACCGCGCCACGATCATCACCTCGGTCGTGGGGGCGAGCGTGCAGCCGAGCGCGCCGACGAAGAACAGCACGGCCAGCAGCAGGATGTTGCGCCGCCTGCCGCGCGCGTCGGACAACCGGCCGCCGGTCACCGCGCCCAGCGCGGCACCCAGCAGCAGCGAGCTGGTGACCATGCCCTCGGTGACCGGGGTCAGGCCGAGGTCGTCGGTCATGTAGGGCAGAGCGCCGTTGATGACGCCGGTGTCGTAGCCGAAGAGCAGACCACCGAACGTGGCGATGATGGTGATCATCCTCAGCCGCCGCCTGACCGCCGGAGGGGCGTTGTCCGCGACGGCGGTGGCGGGGGAGGGGATGGGGGCAGGTGTCGTGTCGTCCCTGACGGCCATGGCCGCTCCTTACCTGTCGATGTTCGGGCGCCGGGTACCCGACAGGCCGCAGCCGGCCAGGTGTTCACGGGTGCTGACCGCGATCGGCAGCGGCACCTCGGGAGCGCACGGGTACAGGTCCTGCTCGACGATCACGAACAACTCGGCGTCGAGCTTGGCGAGTTCGGCCACCACATCGGCCGGGTTCGGCACCCCGGCGGGCGGCGACACGCACACCCCGCGCTTCACGGCCTCACCGAAGGACAGGTCCTCGGCCGCGGCCTGCGCCAGGATCTCCGGGTCCATCTGCTTGATGTGCACGTAGCCGACCCGCTCACCGAAGCGGCGGATCACATCGAGGTTGTCCCCACCGCCGTACGCGACATGCCCGGTGTCCAGGCAGAGGTTCGTGTACCGGCTGTCGGATTCGTTCAGCAGCCGCTCGATCTCCGCTTGCGTCTGGATGTGGCTGTCGGCGTGCGGATGGACGACCAGGCGTACGTCGTACTCCTCCAGCAGCAGCTTGCCCAGCCGGTCGGCGGCCCGGCCGAACCCGGCCCACTGCTCGGCGGTCAGCTCGGGCGACTCGGTGAATGCGCCCGTCTTCTCGTCCCGGTACATCGGCGGGATGAAAACGAGATGGTGCGCCCCCGCGGCGGCGGTCAGCGCGGCGACCTGCCGGACATGGGCGAGCATCTCGTCCCACGCCTCGGGCCGGTGCAGCGCGCCGAACGCGGTACCGCCGGAGACCTTCAGCCCCCGGGCGTCCAGTTCGGCCTTCAGCCGCCGCGGGTCGGTGGGGAGGTAGCCGTACGGGCCGAGCTCCAGCCACTCGTACCCGGCCTGGACCAGCTCGTCGAGGAAACGGGTGTACGACACCTGGTGCTCGTCCTCGGGGAACCAGACGCCCCAGGAGTCGGGGGCGGAGCCGAGGCACAGGTTGCCGACGGTCGTACGCAGCGGGGCTGGCGCCGTTGCCATGGTGAGAGTCCTTCGGGGAGAGGAAGGGGGCCGGAAACTGATGCGCTCTACTAGCGCGCTCTAGTTCGAGTACGATGGCCCCTGTCCAAATGTCATGTCAATAGGTTGTTGCCGGGAGATTGCGGGGTCCTCGTACGGACCTCGCACGGACTCGTGCGGGACGCCCCGTAAGGTGGTCGGCGTCGGAGGGTGGGTTCACACGTGGATGCATCGGGCAGGCAGCGGCCCACGATGGCGGACGTCGCCGAGCAGGCGGGCGTGTCCCGCGCGCTCGTCTCGATCATCTTCCGCAATCAGGCGGGGGCCAGCCGGGAGACGCGGGAGCGGGTCCTGCGCGTGGCCGACGAGATCGGTTACCGGCCCGACAGCGCGGCCCGGCTGCTGGCCCGTGGCCGCAGCCGCACGCTCGGCGTGATGTTCACCGTGCACCAGACCTTCCACACGGACCTCATCACGGGCATCTACCCCGAGGCCGAGCGGCTCGGCTACGACGTCCTGCTCTCCGGGGCCACCCACGGCCGCAGCGAGGCCAAGGCGGTCGAGGCGCTGCTCAGCCACCGCTGCGAGGCGGTGATCCTGCTCGGCCCGGACGCCGAACCCGCCTACCTCGCCGAGCTCGGGGAGCGCACGGTCACCGTCTCGATCAGCCGCCGCGTGCCCCAGGCCCATGTCGACTTCGTGCACTCCGCCGAGGGCAAGGGCGTCCGGCAGGCCATGGACCACCTGGTGGAGCTGGGGCACCGCCGGATCGTGCACATCGACGGCGGACGCGGTCCCGGTTCGGCGGAGCGACGGCGTGCCTACCGTGCCGCGATGCGCCGCCACGGGCTTCAGGCGCAGGCACGGGTGCTTCCCGGTGAGCACACCGAGGAGTCCGGTATCGAGACCGGTCGGCTGCTGCTGGCCGAACGCGACAGCGGACAGCCGCTGCCGACGGCGGTCCTCGCCGGCAACGACCGCTGCGCGATGGGGCTGCTGATGACCCTGACCCGGGCGGGCGTCGAGGTCCCGCGCGACCTGTCCGTCGTCGGCTACGACGACAGCCACCTTTCCCACCTGATGCCGATCGGCCTGACCACCGTCCGCCAGGACGCGTCCCTCATGGCCGAGCACGCGGTCCGCTTCGCCGTCGAACGGCTGGAGAACGGGGAACTGCCGCCGAGGGAGGCGGTGCTGGACCCCAGACTGGTGGTGCGGGGGACCAGCGGGCCCGCCCCGGCGTAGGGCGCCCCCTAGCGCGTTCCCTTCTTCGCGAACTCGGCGACACTGTCGACGTTGTCCTTCGTGACGAAGGCCGGCCCGGTGAGCACGGGAGCGGTGCCGCCGCCGCTGACGTTGCCGTTCGTCTTGTAGAGCCACAGCGCGTCGACGGCCAGGTAGCCCTGGAGGTAGGGCTGCTGGTCGACGGCGAACTGGATGTCGCCGCCCTGGATGGCGCCGACGAGGTCCTTGTTGAGGTCGAAGGTGGCGACCTTGGCCTTGCTCCCCGCGTCCTTGACCGACTGCACGGCCGTCAGGGCGATCGGGGCGCCCAGGGTGACCACCTGGTCGATGCTGGAGTCCTTCTGCAGCTTGGCGGTCAGCGTCGACTTCACGGACGGCATGTCGGTGCCGTTGACGTAGACGTTCTCCGTCGTGCCCTTGAAGCCCTTCTTCAGGCCGGCGCAGCGCGCTTCCAGCGCGACCTGGCCCTGCTCCTGGATCACACAGACGGCGTGCTTGGCGCCCTGCTGGTTGAGGCGCTCACCGAATGCCTGGCCGGCGATGTTCTCGTCCTGGCCGAAGTACTCGAGCATGCCGAGTTCCTTCCAGTTGTCCAGGCCGGAGTTGAAGCCGACGACGGGGATGCCGGCCGCCTTGGCCTTGGCCACGACCGCCTTCATGGCGTCGGGCTTGGCGGCGGTGAGCGCGATGCCGTCGACCTTCTGGTCGATGGCGTTCTGCACCAGGTTGGCCTGGTTTCCGGCGACGGGGTCGCTGGAGTAGACGAGCTTGATGTTGTCCTTCGCGGCAGCGGCCTGGGCGCCCTTGCGGATCAGGTCCCAGAAGGTGTCGCCGGGTGCCGCGTGGGTGACCATGGCGACGGTCATCCTCGGGGTGGTGGCCTTGCCCGCGGCGTCGGTGCCGCCGGTCTCGGACCGCTTCCCGCCGGAGCCGCTGGAGCAGCCGGCGGCGAGCAGCGCGCCCACGAGGACGGCGGTGGTCAGGGCGGCGGATCTGTGGTGTCTGCGCATGTCGGGTGCACCTCGGTGTGCTGGGGAGAGCGGGTCGTGCCCGGTCCGGGGAGGCAGCTGGAGCGCGTCACTAGCGCGCTCTAGTGACCGGTACTATGCGGGCGCCTTCGAGTGATGTCAACAGCTTTGTCAGGACGTTCCAACAAACAGGGCGTTCCGGCAAAACAGGGCCGCCCGCACACACCGGCAGTGCGCGGTGTGTGCGGGCGGCCCCGCGGGGCGGAGGTCCCTGACCGTCCGGTCGGTCCCGCTCAGCTCTCCGATGCGCTGATGTTGACCATCCACGGGACGCCGAAGCGGTCCGTGCACATGCCGAACACGTCGCCCCACATCTGCTTCTCCAGCGGTACCGACACCGAGCCGCCCTCGGACAGCCTCTCCCAGTAGCCGCTCAGCTCGGCGTCGTCGCCGCTCAGGCTCACCGAGAAGGGCTGGCCCGGCGCGGACTCCATGCCCGGCGGGTTGTCGGCGCCCATCAGGGTGAAGCCGCTGGGGGTCTCCAGCATCCCGTGCATGATCTTGTCGGCGTTCGGGGCCTCCGCCTGGCCGAAGTCGCCGTAGGTGTTGAGGGTCAGGGTGCCGCCGAAGACCTCCTGGTAGAACTCCATCGCCTGCCGGGCGTCGCCGTTGAAGGTCAGGTACGGGTTGAGACGCGAGACCATGAGAACCTCCTGAAGGGGCCGAGGGTCAGGTGCGCGCAGCGTAACGCCGGGTACCGAGAACGGCTCGCCGAGCGGCGCGGTGCCAGGGGTGGCGCGGTGTGCCCCTACGACCGTCGACGCCGTCAACCGCGCTGCGCCCACCGCGACCGCCTCCCCCGGCTGGCGCCGGGGGAGCGGGGGCCGTGTCGGAAGCGCATTGAGACGTGACCCTCGCACGTGAGAGGACCCAGGAAAGGAGACCTCGCGAAAGGGGCCCACGAGGGCTCAGGCCTCGTCGGACGATCCGTTGTTCCAGTCGTAGGGGCCCCCGCCGCGCCACTCGATCAGCTCGGTGTCGTCGACGGCCGTGTCGGTGGTGGGCAGGCCCTCGCGGTGCAGCAGGTCCAGCACGTCGAAGAGGCTGTAGGCGACGCCCATGCGCTCGCCGTGGATGGTCACCAGCCGTCCGCCGTCCGACGCGGGCGGCTGCACGACCACAGGGGGTTGACCGTCCATAGCCCCACCATGCTCCCGAAACCGCCGGTTCGCAGCTCGGCCGGGCCCATCAGGGGGCCTTGAGCGGGACGAGTCGGCCGGGTTCGCCGGTCCGGCCCACCGGTTCCGAGTCCCAAGGCGCAGGGGCCTCTGTGCGCCGGTGACAAGGCGCGATCCGGAAACTGAGTTCTCATCAGCACCCCCTGAGCGCTCCCCTGCCGCAGCCATAGCGTCCATGGCATGGACATGAACCTTTCGAGAAGAGGGAAGTGGCGCGGTGCCGCACTGGCGGTGCTGCTGACCGCCGGGACGCTCACGGCCGCCGCTCCGGGTGCCCGGGCCGACGGCGCGCGGACCGAGACGCCGGTCGCGTCGACGTCACCGGTGACCGGGGTGACGGAGTCGGTGGTGCGGGTGAGGGTGCCGCTGCCGAAGGCGGCCGGGCCGCGTCCGGCCGCCTGCGACTGGCTGTCGTACCTGCGCTACCGCTCCGCCGACGGTCCGGCCGCCGCGGCCGACGCGGACCGGATCCTCGTCGCGCAGCCCGGCATCCTGGAAGGAGCCGGGGCGTTCGACAGCGTGGCCCGCAACACCGTGGCGCGAGCCGCCGAGCGGGGCCTGCACATCGAGTTCTGGGCGCTGGACCGGCGCTCCAACTGCCTGGAGGACCGCACCGGCATCGCCTCCGGCGACCAGCACACCGCCGTCGACTACTACTACCGCGGCAGGCAGGTCGACGGCCGGACCTTCGGCGGCTTCGCCGGCAACGCGGAACTGGGATGGATGGCGAAGCTCGGGATCGAGCAGACCGTACGCGACCAGTACGACCTGCTCGCCGCCGAGTTGCCCGGCCAGGCGCAGCGCAAGCGAAAGGTGCTGTGCGGTGGGCACTCGCTGGGCGGTGTGATCACCGGGTACTTCGCCGCCGCCGACTTCGACGGCGACCGGGCCACCACGGCGGACGCCGGCTACAACCAGTGCGCCGGCTACTTCGCCCTCGACACGACCGTCTCCACCTCGCTGGCCGACCTCCGCGGCAGCCTGCCGGACGACACCAACCTGCCCGACATCGGCCTCGGTTACGGCGTGATCCAGGCCGGGCTCGACAGCGGGGTGCTGCCCCGCACGCTGTCCGCGCCGGTGCTGCTCAACCCCGAGACCATGACCCTGCTCGGGATCGCGGGGATGGGCGCCCTCAAGGACCCGGACGCCGAGGCGGACCTGCCGCGCTACCTGCCCTCCAACCTCAACATCGAGACCACCCACCGCTTCCTGTTCTCCAAGGACACCGCCGCCTTCCTCACCGGCAAGCCCGCCGTGAAGGACTTCCGGCTCACCAACGGCGCGGTGCTCGGGGCGCTGCTGGACGACAACTCCGTGCCGCTGGCGTTCCTCCAGACCAGCGTCGGCTTCTTCGACGGCGGGCCGGTCGCCGACAAGAGCTTCCCCGTGGCCAACGGCGGTGCGCGGCAGCCCGGGCTGTACGGCACCGCGTACAAGGCCATCCCGGACCGGCCGCAGGGACCGCTCTACACCTGGCGCAACTACGACCGCGTCGGCGACCCCGACGACCCCGGCTACAAGTCGGCCGACGGCACGCCGTTCACCGGCGCCGGCGAGGAGGTCACCGATGTGCGGCAACTGGCCCGCAGCCTGGCCGAGCAGCCGCTGGACTTCACCGAGCAGTACTTCCCGACCAAGCTGGTCACCGACATCGAGATGTCCGGCTCGCCCCAGGTGAAGAAGCTCGTCGTCCACCCCGGAGGCCTCACCGCCAACCCGGTGCTCACCGTCCTGGCCGGTGAGGGACTCCTGGCCGGCCGGGCCCCGGCCGAGCTCCACCCCGTGATCGCCGACGGCTACCAGCACCTCGACGTACTGACCGCCGCGCCCACCCAGAACAACGGACGGCCCGAGGTCGTCTCCACCAGCCTCGCCGGGTTCGCGCAGTCTCCGCGCTGACCTTCCGAGTACGCGCAAGGGGCCCGGGAGGAGATCCTCCCGGGCCCTTCGGTGTGCTGCCGGGGCTCAGAGCCTGCCCGCGGCGAACGTCGCCGCTTCGTCCGCGTTGTCGCGGTAGCTCAGGTGTGCCCCGGTGTCGCCGCCGCCGCTCTCGCAGACGGGGTCACCCTTGGCGCAGATGTCCAGGGTGCGGCTCTGGTACGTGCCGGTGACGCTCTTGCCGATGGCCCGGATCGGGTTGCCGAACAGCAGTACCGCGGCGACCTTAGGCTCGACCGACGCGGGCAGGGTGGCCACGATGGGGCTGCCGACCACCGCGCCCGCGCTGCTGATGCCGATCGAGTTGTCGACGACGTTCGCGCCCTGCGAATAGCCGACGAGAACGAACCGCTGATTCGGGCAGGCGGCGGCCTGGCTCTGCACGTGGTTCACCAGGTCCCTGTTGCCCTGCGCTGCAGACGTCAGGGAAAGGTTGGCGGGGTAGTCCACGGCGTAGCTGGACAGGCTTTTGCCCGTCACCTTCTTCTTCAGTGCGGAATACACGGGGTCACCGACGATGAAACCGAGCGTGCCCGGCTCGAAGGTGCCGCGCGCCGCGACGACTTCGACGTCCGAGCAGGCCGCGGCCGCAGCCGGGGGAGCCGAGAGGGTGGCAAGTCCGGCCCCGCCGGCCAGCGAGAGCGCGGCGAGACATAAACGGATACGCATGGGGGAATCCTCCGAAGGTGAGGCGCATCGAGCGCCTGCGAAAAAGGACGGCCCGAACGTATTCGCTTTCCTTGGCCAGGTGTTATGGACTGGATTATGGAATCGCCGCGGTTTTTTGTCGTCGATTGAGTACCGGCATTCAGTTCTGTGGTGTGCGCAGTGACTCCGCGCGCAGCGCGAGAATCAGGTCGAGGCGGGTTTCCGGATCGTGCAGGGCATCACCGAACAGCTTCTCCAGCTGGCGCAGGCGGTAGCGGACCGTCTGCGGGTGGATGTGCAGCCGTACGGCGACGTCGGGCACGTTGCTGCCGCTGAGCAGCCACGCCAGCAGCGTCTCGGCGAGCCGGTCACGCTGCCCGGCCGAGACCGTGTCGAGCGGCGCGAGGACCCGCTCCCGGAGCCGTTCGAGCAGCGGCTCGTCGCCGTACAGCAGCAGGGTCGACAGATGGTCGGCGCACCGCACCACGCCCTGGCGGGGGAGGATCCCGCGTCCCATCAGCCCGAGCGCCCGAGTGGCGAGGCGCAGAGACTGCGCGGCGTCGGTGACCGCGACCGTCGGGCCGACCGCGGCGGGCCGGCCGCGCAGCGCGAGTGTGAACGCCCGGCCGAAGCGGCCGGAGCCGTCCGGGTCGGGCACCAGCATGCGCGGCGGCCGGGACTCCATGTCCACCAGCGCGCCCGCCGCGGCCAGCGGCCGGTCCTCCTCCTGCCGGTCCGGCGCCGCCGCGAGCGCCACCACGGCGACCGTCCTGGGCACCGCCCAGCGCGCGCTGTGCGCCAGATCCTGCACGGCCTCCAGCGCCACCGGCCCGTCCTCCAGCAGCAGGTCGAGCAGCCGCTTGCGGCGCCGCTCCAGCTCGTCCGAACTGCGCAGCTGGGCCTCCGCATAGCCGGCCGCGGCCGCCTGGGCGACCTCGTGCACGGTCCGGAACGCCAGCTCGCCGAGCGCCGCGACGACCGTGGAGTCCAGGCCGAGTTCCTCCGCCGTACGACCCATCAGCCGCCAGGCGTGCAGCCCCCCGACCCGCAGAGCGGACTGCAACGCGTCCAGGCTGCGGCCCTCCAGGGCCTCACCGCGCCCGAGTTCGTAGTACGTCGTCGCGATCGCGCCCCCGTCGTCCTTGGGGTCGGCGATGTGGTCGACGAACAGGGTCAGCGCCTGCACCACCCCGGCCCGCAGGTTCCTGCCGTACGCCCCGTCGGCGGGCCGCGCGTACTCGGGAACCTCACGGCGGACCTCCTCCTCCACCTGGTCGGCGACAGCCGCGAGCTGGGCGCGCAGCAGCTGCGCCAGATCGGGCGGCACCGGTGGCGTATCAGGGCGGTTCGGCAAGCCGTGCGGGGTGGGCACAGCCATCACGGGCACTCCTTTCGGCCGGAAGCGGCTCACCCGCGGGCTGTTGCCGCTGGGACGAGCGGGAAGTCCTGTGTTGGACGGACGACCCCTGCGCTCCGTTCCGTGCCCCGACGGCACCCCCGTCACTCCGGCACGCCCAGGGCCTGGGCGAGCATCGGCCACGAAGCGGTGAACTCCCGCTTCCAGTAAGGCCAGTCGTGTCCTCCTCCCGAGTAGAGGTGCGTGGTCGCCGGGATACCCAGGAGGGACAGCGTGCGCGCGAAGCCCTGGGCCGAGGGCCACAGGGCGCTCTCCAGCACGCCGGGCAGCGGATCGCCGCTGCCGCCGCCCACTCCGCTGCCCTGCGAGACGTACAGGGCGGTGCCGCGCAGTCCCGTGGCGCGGGCCCGCGGATTGAAGTCCCGCCAGGTCAGCAGGTTCAGCAGCGGGTGCCCCCACAGGGACGCGGCCGGCAGGTTCTCGCGGGCCACGATGGCGTCCATGATGGCGGGAACGCCGGGCGCGGTGGTGTCGAGGACACCGCTGTAGGAGGCCGCGGCCTTGAACGCCCCGGGGTGGCGGGCCGCGTGGGCCATCGCGCCGTAGCCGCCGGTGGAGACCCCGGCGACCGCGCGTACGCCGGAGGCCCGGTAGTCCCGGGCGAGCAGCGCCGGCACCTCCTTCACCTGGAACGTCTCGTAGTCGGGGCCATCGCGCCAGACGCTGGGTATGCCGGTGGGGCCCGCGTCCGGCATCGCGACGATCAGGTCGCGGCCCTCGGTGAAGGCCTCGATGTCGGCCTCCCGGGTCCAGGACGTGTAGTCGTCGTGGGCGCCGTGCAGCAGATACAGCACGGGGTACGTCCGCTCCGGCCGCGCCTCGAAGTCCGACGGCAGGATCAGCCGGACCGGCGCGCTGCGGCCGAGCGCGGCGGAGGGCAAGGACACGTCCAGCGTGCGCGGCCCGAGCCGGGTGGCGGCCCCGGCACGGGCCGTACCGCTCGCGGCCCCGAACAGGACGGCGAGACCGGCGGCGGCCGTCGCTCTGGCGACAGTGCGCCGGGACACTCCGGCAGCGGGCTTCGGCGGCAGGTCGGACATGGCGGCTCCTAGGGTTTTGGTTCAGGGGGCCCGCTCGGCGAGCACCCGGCTCAGGTGGGCGGCGATCGCGTCGACGTGCGGCGGATCGAGCAGCGACAGATGGTGACCGGGCACCGGCACGACCTCCAGGCGCGGGCACACCTCGTCCCAGCCCAGCGCCTCGTCGTCCCGTTCGTACGCCGGGTCGTGCACGGTGTGGGGCGCGGGGTCGGTGGCCCGGTAGAGGACGACCGGCTCGTCGTAGCGGCCGGGCCGGTGCGCCTCCCCGATGCCCATGTCCAGGTAGGAGTCGCGCTGGTGCTCCAGCGCGGCGGGCGGCACGTCGGCCGCCTGGCGCAGCGCCCGCAGCACGGTGTCGATGCGGTCCCGGTCGTCGTCCATGGCCACGAGCTCGTCGTACGGCAACTCCAGCCGGGCGCCGTAGGCGTCGGCGACATGGACGGCGAAGCCCTCGAAATGCGCCCGGATCCGGTCGGCGCGCGTCACGCCGGGCCGGGGAAGGGGGCGTACGGAGTCGATGAGCACGACCAGCGGCACGTCCCGTCCGGCGGCGGTCAGCTGCCGCGCGGTCTCCTGGGCGACGAAGCCGCCGAAGGACCAACCGCCCAGCAGGCAGGGCCCGTGGGGATGGGCGGCGGCGATCGCCTCGGCGTAGCGGCGCGCCTTCTGCGCCACGGTCCGGGCCTCCTCGATCCGCTCCAGCCCGTACACCGGCCGGTCCTGCCCGAGCCGCTCGGTGAGCGCCCGGTAGACGGTGGCCGGGCCGCCGGCCGCGTGGACGAGGAACAGCGGCGGCCGGGAACCGGTGGCGCGCAGCGGGCGCAGCGGGGTGTCCTCGCGGGGGAGGGCGTGCTGGATCCGGGCGGCGGCGTCCTCGACGGTGGCGGCGGCGAACAGGTCCCGCAGGGGGAGTTCGATGCCGAACTCGCGCTCCACGGCCGTGCGGACACGGACGGCCATCAGCGAGTCCAGGCCCAGGTCGGCCAGGGCGGTGTCCGGCGTGACACGGGTGGCCGGGTGTCCGGTGACGGCGGCGACGTGGTGGGTCAGCCGGGCCAGGACCGACGAGGGCTCCGCCACGTCCGCGGGCGGTTCCGCCGGCTCCGGCACCGGCTCGGTGCGGGCCCGGCCGTCCGTCCACCAGTGCCGTACGTGCCGCCACCGGGGCACCGGCAGGTCGACGACCCGGCCGGGCGGCACGGGCAGCCGCTGGCCCGCCACGTACAGGGCGCCCAACTGTCCGGCGAACGCCTCCGCCCCGTCGGCGTCCCGGCGCAGGGTGGCCAGGGCGAGGGCACCGGGCACGGTGTCGGCGACGGCCCCCGTCAGCACCGGGTGGGGCGAGATCTCGACGAACGCCGTGTGGCCGTCGGCCGCGGCCGACGCGAGCGCCCGGTCCAGGCGGACGGGCCGCCTGAGGTTGGCCGCCCAGTGGGCCGCGTCGAACACGCAGCCACCGCGCGGATCGTCGAGGACGGTCGAGTACACCGGGACACGCGGCCGCCTGCCCCGGATGCCGGACAGCGCGGCGGCGAGCTCCGGCAGCAGCGGGTCCACCTGGGGCGAGTGCCCGGCGCCGACGACCCGCATGACCCGGGCCGCCCGGCCCTGCCTCTCCAGCCGGCGCACCAGCCCGGCCACCGCGGTCTCCTCGCCCGTGACGACCTTCTGCCGGGGCGAGGAGTGCACGGCGACGTGCACACCCGGGAAGTCCCGCTCCAGGGTCTCCAGTTCGGCGTCGTCCAGGTCCACCACGGCCATCGCGCCCCCGCTCAGCCCGCTCAGCAGCCGGGCCCGCACGGCGATGACACGCGCCCCGTCCGCCACGTCCAGCGCGCCCGCGTACACCGCCGCCGCGACCTCGCCCATGGAGTGGCCGATCACGGCCGCGGGTTCGACCCCGTACGAACGCCACAGCTCGGCGAGTGCCAGCTGAAGCCCGAACAGCACGGGCTGGGCGACGTCCAGGCGGTCGAGGCCGGCCCCGGAGGACAGGTGGTCGTACAGGGACAGGCCGCACTCCGGGGCGAGTTGCGGGTCGAGTTTCTGCACGGCGGCGGCGAACGCGGGTTCCTCGGCCAGCAGCCGGCGGCCCATGCCCGGCCACTGGCTGCCGTAGCCGGAGAAGACCCACACCGTGCCGTGCCCCACCCGGTCACGGTCACCGGTCACCACCCGCGCGTCCGGCCGCCCCGCCGCCAACGCGCGCAGCGCATCGAAGAGTTGGGCGCGGTCCCGGGCGACCACGGCGGCGCGTACGGGACCGCGGCCGGTGCGCCCGGCCAGGGTCCGGGCCACGTCGGCGGGGTGTGCGGTGTTCTCGCGCAGCCAGTCGGCGAGCCTGCCCGCCGTGTCGCGGACGCGCCCGGCGTCGAGGTCGGACAGCACATACAGACGGGCGGCGGGCTCCTCGGCCTGCCGTACGGGGACCAGGCCGGGCGGTCCCTCCGCAAGCACCACATGGGCGTTGGTGCCGCCGAAGCCGAACCCGGAGACGCCCGCGAGGGCGGTGCCGCCGTAGCGGGGCCAGGGCTCCGGCTCGGTCACCACCCTGAGCCGCTCATCGGTGAGGGACGTGCCGTCCGCGCAGTGCAGGGACGGCGGAATGCTGTCGTGGTGCAGGGCCAGCACGGTCTTCACCAGGCCCGCGATGCCCGCGGCCGACTCCAGATGACCCAGGTTGCCCTTGACCGAACCCAGCAGCAGCGGCTGGTCCGGGTCGCGGCCCGCGCCGAGCACCGCGCCGAGCGCGCCCGCCTCGATCGGGTCGCCCAGCGGGGTGCCGGTGCCGTGCGCCTCCACGTAGTCGACCTGCGCCGCGGCGAGCCCCGCCCGCGCGTACGCGCTCTCCAGCAGCGCCCGCTGAGCGGCCGGGTTGGGCGCCATCAGGCCGTTGGAGCGGCCGTCGGAGTTGACGGCGGTGGCCCGGATGACGGCCAGCACACGGTCGCCGTCCCGCTCGGCGTCGGACAGCCGCTTCAGGATCACGGCCGCGCAGCCCTCGCCGCGCCCGATGCCGTCGGCCGCCGCCGAGAACGGCTTGCACCGCCCGTCCGGTGCGAGCGCGCCCGCTCTGCGGAAGGCGACGGTGACGGCCGGCGACAGCAGCAGGTTGACGCCGGCGGCGATCGCCGTGTCGCTCTCGCCCGTGCGCAGGCTGACACAGGCGTGGTGCACGGCGACCAGCGAGGACGAGCAGGCCGTGTCGACGGCCAGGCTCGGCCCCCGCGTGTCCAGGACGTAGGCGAGTCGTCCGGCGGTCACGCTCAGGGCGCCACCGGCGGGCGCCCAGGGATCGACGGCGGCCGGATCGGCGCCTGTGAGCTGCCCGTACTCGGGGGCCGACACCCCGACGAACACCCCGGTGGCGGTGCCCGCCAGGGACCCGGCCGGGAGGGCGGCGTGGTCGAGTGCCTCGTGGACGACCTCCAGCAGGATCCGCTGCTGGGGGTCCATCACCGCCGCCTCGCGCGGGGTGACGCGGAAGAAGTCCGCGTCGAACCCGGCGATGTCGTCGAGATAGCCGCCGTGCGGATGCGCGTCGGCGGGCGGGAAGGCGGTGAAGTCGCGCCAGCGGTCCTCCGGGACGCTCCGGATCGCGTCGACGCCCTCGCTCATCAGTCGCCAGTAGCCGTCCGGGCCGTGCACTCCGCCGGGCAGCCGGCAGCCGACCCCGACGACGGCGACCGGCTCGGCGGTCCCGAGCGGCAGTCCGGCTCGCGGCAACGGCGCTGCCTTGGCTCGGGAGGTGACCGAGGCGCCCGAGTCGTCCGAGGCCTCCGCGTCGCACAGCCGCGCCACCAGGGCCTGACCGGTGGGCGTCTCCCACAGCAGCGTCGTCGGCAGCTCGCGGCCCGTCGCCCGGGACAGCTCACCGGCCAGGGCGACCGCGTCCCGCGAGGACATGCCGAGGTCGGCGAGCGGCCGGTCCATGGGGACGTCCTCGGGAGAGGAGCCGTACCAGACGGCCACCCGTTCGGCGATCAGGCGGCGCAGCGCGCCCTCGTCGAGGGGCCTCATCCCGCGGCACCCGCCGTCGCCGCACCGGCCTGCCCGCCGTACGCACCCTCCAGATACCGGGCCCGGGTCAGCGCCCGCGACACCTTCCCGCTGGAGGTACGCGGCACCGTGCCCGGCGGCACCAGGACGACGTCGGCCAGCCGCAGCCCGTGCCGGGCGGACACGGCACCGCGCACGGCCCGCACCACGGCCGGCACGTCGAGCTCGGCGAGGCGCGCGGTCCGCGCGTGCTCCGCCACGATCACCACCCGCTCACCGCCGCCGCCCGGCACGGCGAACGCCGCGAGCCGGTCCCGGCGCACCGCCGGGTCCGCCTCCTGGGCCGTCGCCTCGACGTCCTGCGGATAATGGTTGCGGCCGTCGACGATGATCAGGTCCTTCAGCCGCCCCGTGACGACCAGCTGCCCCTCCAGCACCGTCCCCAGATCGCCCGTCCGCAGCCAGCCGCCCGGAGCGGCCGCGGCGTCCGCGAACTCGGCGCCGAAGACGTCCTCCGCTCCCCGGCTCCAGTAGCCCCGGCCGACATTGGGCCCCTGCACCCAGATCTCCCCGACCTCGCCCTCCGACAGCAGGGCCCGCGTCACCGGGTCGGCGATACGGACCCGCTGGCCCGCCGGGGTGCCACAGCCCGCCAGCAGCACCGCCCGGGGATCGTCCGGCCGCGCCGGCAGGGCCTTCCCGGCGGCCAGGGCGTCACGGTCCAGCGCGAACCGGCTGAGCGGCTCACCCGGCCGGGCCGCGCAGACGAACACGGTGGCCTCGGCCAGCCCGTACGACGGGCAGTGCGTCTGCGGTGCCAGGCCCTGCCCGGCGAACGCGGCGTGGAAACGGTCGGCCGTGCCCGGCCGGACCGGCTCGCTGCCGTTGATCAGCGCGGTCACCCGGTCCAGCCGCAGGCCCGCCTTCTGGTCCTCGGAGACGCTCGCGGCGCAGTAGTCGTAGGCGAAGTTGGGCGCGGCGCTCACGGCGCTGGGATGCGCGGCGAGCAGCCGCAGCCAGCGCACCGGCTCGTGCAGGAAGGCGGCCGGGTCCATGAGCACCGACAGCGCCCCGCGCACCACCGGGGCCGCGGCACTGAGCACCAGCCCCATGTCGTGGTAGAGCGGCAGCCAGCCCACGCAGGTCACCGGACGGGTGTCGGCACCGTAGGCGGTGAGCGCCTGGCGGGCGTTGGCGACGACGTTGCCGTGGCTGATCTCCACACCCGCCGGGGCGCGGGTCGACCCGGAGGTGTACTGGAGATAGGCGGTCGCCTCGGCGTCCGTCGGGACGGGCCGCCAGTCGCGGGCGGCCTCGTCGGCCACCTGGTCCGCCACCACGATCCGCGGCCCGTCGGGGCCGAGGAGGTCACGCACCTCGTCCCGGCAGCGGCTCGTGGTCACGACGACCGAGGGACGCGCGTCGGCCAGGACACCCGCGAGCCGGTCCGCGTGCCCGGACAGGCCCGGCGGATACAGCGGCACGGCGACCAGCCCGGCGGCCAGGGCCGCGAGGAAGGCGGTCACGTACTCCGTGCCCTGCGGACACAGCAGCGCGATTCGGTCCCCCGGCCCGGCCTGGTCGGCGAGGCGCGCGGCCAGCGCCCGCACCCGTACGTCCAGGCGGCGCCAGGTCAGGGTGCGGTGGACGCCGCGCGAGTGCGGTGCCGGGTGCTCGACGAAGGTGAACGCCCTGCGGTCCGGGGTGGTTTCGGCCCAGTGCCGGACGTACTCCGGCAGCGTGGGGCACACGGGCGCGAGCGGGGGGCGGCGGCTGTCCATCAGGCGGGGCTCCTCACGGCGCGGATCGGCGTACGGCGCATATCGCGTACGGCCTGGATCGGCTATGGCACGGATCGGCTTACGGGTCGCGAACGGGGAGGTCACAGCGGGATGTTGCCGTGCCGGCGCTCCGGCATCGGCGCGCGTTTGCCGCGCAGGGCGCGCAGCGCGCGGCAGATCTGTTCCCGGGTCTCGCGCGGCGCGATGACGGCGTCGACATAGCCGCGCTCGGCGGCGAGATAGGGCGTGCCGTGGGTGCGCTCGTACGCGCTGAGCAGGCGGGCTCGCAGCGCCTCGGGGTCGTCGGCCGCGGCGAGCTCACGCCGGTGCAGAACGCCCACGGCTCCCTCGGCACCCATGACGGCGATACGGGCGGTGGGCCAGGCGAGGTTCACGTCGGCGCCCAGATGCTTGGAGCCCATCACCGCGTATCCGCCACCGTAGGCCTTGCGCACCACGACCGTGACCTTGGGGACGGTCGCCTCGGCGTAGGCGTACAGCAGCTTCGCGCCGCGCCGGATGATGCCGGCCTGCTCCTGCCGTACCCCGGACAGATACCCGGGCACGTCGGCGAAGGTCAGCAGCGGGATGCCGAACGCGTCGCAGAACCGCACGAACCGCGCCGCCTTCTCCGAGGCGTCGATGTCGAGAACCCCGGCAGCGTGCAGCGGCTGGTTGGCGACGACGCCCACCGAGCGGCCCTCGATCCGGGCCAGGGCGCAGATGATGTTCGGCGCGAACAGCTCCTGCACCTGGAGCAGTTCACCGTCGTCGACGACCGCGTGCAGGATCGCCCGCATGTCGTAGGCCTCGCCCACCCGGTCCGGGACGACCTCGTCGAGCGGCGCCCCCGGCGGCGCGTGCCCGGAGGCGTACTCCGGGGGCCGTTCCAGGTTGTTGGCCGGGAGGTACGACAGCAGGTCGCGCACGGTGTCGAGGGCGTCCTCCTCGTCGGCGGCCAGGAAGTGGGCGTTGCCGTTGACCGTGTTGCTGGTGCGGGCGCCGCCCAGCTCCTCGGCCGTGGTGCGTTCGCCGGTGACCGTCTCGATGACGTCCGGGCCGGTGACGAACATGTGCGAGGCGCCGTCCACCATCACCGTGAAGTCGGTGATCGCCGGCGAGTACGCTGCGCCGCCCGCGCACGGGCCCAGGACGACCGAGATCTGCGGGATCACCCCGGACGCCTTGACGTTGCGGCGCACCAGCTCGGCGTAGAGGGCGAGGGCGGCGACACCCTCCTGGATGCGGGCCCCGCCGGAGTCGTTGAGGCCGATCACCGGGCAGCCGGTCTTGAGGGCGAGCTCCATCAGCGCGACGGTCTTCTCGCCGAAGGCCTCGCCCATGCTGCCGCCGAACACCGTGGAGTCCTGGGCGAACACGCACACCGGGCGGCCGTCGACCGTGCCGTACCCGGTGATCACCCCGTCGCCGTAGGGGCGGCGGGCATCGTGTCCGGCGGGCCGGGCCCGGACGAACAGGCCGGTCTCCGTGAAGGAGTCCTTGTCCACGAGCCTCTCGATCCGCTCCCGGGCCGAGAACTCCCCGCGTCTGCGCGGCCCGCCCGGCGACACCGCCTGGTCACGACGGCGCTCCAGGGCGGCGACGCGTTCCGCGGTGCTCGCGGGTGCGCGCGTCGCCGATTCCCCCGGACCGGGTGCTGTCACCTCTGTGCTCACAACCACCTCCGAAGCGGTTCTCGAATATGGCAGCGAGGCGGGGGAGCGCCGTGCCGATCGCCGTTCCGTGTGGGGGAATTGAGTCCTCCGGAGCGGGGTTTCATCCCCGTGTGACAAGGGACCGCCGCCCCGGACGCCGAAGGGGAGGGCGCGATTCAGCTGCCCGAGTGCTGAATGCGTTCCCCTTCTTCTATTGGACCTCGGGCCGCTGGGCGTCCACGCTGGAGTGCACCATCGCCCGACAGCCGGAAGAGGTCACGAGCACATGCACACCCGCCGCATCGGTGATGTCGACGTCAGCGCGATCGGCCTGGGCGCGATGCCCATGTCCATCGAGGGACGACCCGACGAGGAACGCTCCCTCGCCACCATCCACGCCGCGCTCGACGCCGGCGTGACCCTGATCGACACTGCGGACGCCTACCACCGCGACGCCGACGAGGTCGGTCACAACGAGACCCTGATAGCCAAGGCCCTCGCCTCCCACGACCGAGGCGGCGACGTCCTGGTCGCCACCAAGGGCGGCCATCTGCGCCCCGGCGACGGCAGCTGGACGCTCGACGGCAGCCCCCGCCACCTCAAGGAGGCCTGCGAGGCCTCCCTGCGCCGGCTCGGCGTCGAGGCCATCGGGCTCTACCAGTTCCACCGCCCCGACCCGCGCGTCCCCTACGCCGAGTCCGTCGGCGCGATCCGGGACCTGCTGGACGAGGGCAAGATCCGCATGGCCGGCATCTCGAACGCGAACCCCGAGCAGATCCGGCTGGCCGACGAGATCCTCGGCGGCCGCCTGGTCTCCGTGCAGAACCAGTTCTCCCCGGCCTTCCGCTCCAGCGAGCCGGAGCTGGACCTGTGCGACGAACTCGGCATCGCGTTCCTGCCCTGGAGCCCCCTCGGCGGGATCTCGAAGGCGGGCGAACTCGGCTCGGGTCACGCCCCCTTCGCCCGCATCGCCGACGCGCACGGCGTGAGCCCGCAGCGAGTGTGCCTGGCGTGGATGCTCGCCAAGTCGCCCGTGGTCGTCCCGATCCCGGGCGCCAGCCGCCCCGAGACCATCCGTGACTCGCTCGCCGCCACCGACCTCACCCTGACGCCCCAGGAGCTGGCGGAGCTGGACGCCGCCTGAGCAGCTCGCCTGACAGCCCCTCAGAAACGA
The DNA here is from genome assembly GCF_037055355.1 of Streptomyces sp. DG1A-41. Taxonomy (GTDB): domain Bacteria; phylum Actinomycetota; class Actinomycetes; order Streptomycetales; family Streptomycetaceae; genus Streptomyces. Next base: position 8,745,790 of record NZ_CP146350.1, read on the forward strand.
TCAGATCTCGTCAAATCCGCCCCTGACGAGAAAAACGTGTGAATGTTTTCGCGTGGTTCGGGCATACGCAGCGAAAACAGAGAGAGGGGCGCTACGTGCTCGTACCGGACCGGAAGGTCGTCAGGGAGTTGCTGACGCGGTACGCGTCGCTGAGGATCGCTCAGGCGGAGAGGCGCGTGCCGACGGCGGCACGCGAGCTGGAGGACGTCAGCTACACGCTGTGCGTGATGATGGGAACGTCCGACATCACCGACGCCATCGCCAGGGCCGACGCCCTGCTGCTCACCAAGGAGCGGTCCGAGGAAGCGGACGCGGACGGGGAGAACGGCCTGACGCCGGTCGGCTGACATCTCGTAGGGCCCGGTCATGAACCGGGTATCGCCCCGGCGGCCTGTGAGCGGGCCGCCGGGGCGTTCGCCTTTCCGTGGAACGCCGTGCGATACGCGTACGGCGTCGTGCCCACCACCTTGCGGAACCGCTCCCGGAACGCCGTCGGCGAGCCGAACCCCGCCTGCCGCGCGATCCGTTCCACGGAGTGGTCGGTGTTCTCCAGCAGGTACTGGGCACGCCGCACCCGCGCCCGCAGCAGCCACTGCAACGGTGTGGTGCCGGTCTGCTCGCGGAAGCGGCGGCTGAACGTCCGCTCGCTCATCCCCGCGCGCTCCGCCAGCGCACTGAGCGTCACTTCGTGCGCGAGGTTGTCCTCGATCCACTCCAGCACCGGCTCCAGCGCCGACCCCCGGGGCACCGGCGGGTGCTCGTGCACGATGAACTGGGCCTGCCCGCCCTCCCGTTCCAGCGGCATGACCGACATCCGAGCGATGTTCGCCGCGACGGCCGACCCCAGGTCCCGCCGGATCATGTGCAGGCACAGGTCCAGCGCGGCGGCCGCACCGGCCGAGGTGAGGATCTGCCCGTTGTCGACGTACAGCACGTCCGGCTCCACCTCGACCTGCGGGAAGCGGCGGGCCAGCTCGCCCGCGGCCACCCAGTGCGTGGTGGCGCGAAGCCCGTCCAGCAGCCCCGCCTCCGCCAGCACGAAGGCGCCCACGCACACCGACGCGATCCGGGTACCGGCCGCGGCGGCCTGCCGCAGGGCCGCCAGCACAGGCTCGGACGGCGGCGCGGCCTCGGGGGAGCAGCCGGGCACGATGATCGTGTCGGCCTCCGCCAGCGCCTCAAGGTCCCGGTCGACGCGCAGGGTGAAACCGCCGTCCGCGCGCACCTCCGGCGTCTCGGCACACAGCCGGACCCGGTAGGCCGGCCGCCCGTCCGGCATATGGGTCCAGGCGAACGTCTGCTGGGGCGCCGCCATGTCGAACGGCACCACTCGATCGAGGACCAGGATCGCCACGGAGTGCATGACCGCCACCTTAGGCGCCTTCCCGCCAGGCGCACGAACCGCCGATGCGCCGGCCCGTGACACAAGAGGGCAGGTCACAGGAGTTGGCGGGAATCCGTTGGAAGCTGTCGTTTCAGCCCATGGGCGATCACACCCGAGCTCCCTAACGTGGGCCCGGCACCGTCGACCGCATCATGGAAAGAGCCCCGGTGACCAAGATTTTGCTGTCCCTGCATGTGCTGGCCGCCATCGTCGCCGTCGGTCCCGTGACCGTCGCGGCCAGCATGTTCCCGCCCGCGGCGCGCCGCGCCGTCCCCGCGGGCGGCGACGCCCCCGACCCGTCGGCGGTGAGCACGGTCGCGCTGCTGCACCGCATCTGCCGCGTCTACGCCGGTATCGGACTGACCGTCCCGCTCTTCGGGTTCGCCACCGGAGCCGCGATGGGCGTCCTGGGCAGCGGATGGCTCGTCACGTCCATCGCGCTGACCGCCGCCGCCGCCGGCATCCTGGTCGCCTTCGTCCTGCCCCGCCAGGAGGAACTCCTCGGCCGGCTGAACGGCGAACAGACCGTCGAGCACCGCAACACCGTTCAACTCGCCATGTTCACCGGCATTTTCAACCTCCTGTGGGCGACGGTCACCGTTTTGATGATCGTCCGGCCGGGCTCCACGACAGGAGCCTGAGCCCCGGCCGCCCGCATGTCACGGATGTTCGGTCTGCGTCAAGTCCACCCGGGTAATTCACACTCCGGGGCACCCGTCCGCCTACACTCGGCTCTCTCGCCCCCGTACGGGGCCGACGAGCAGAAAGGCGCGTTGACGGGTGTTCCAGGATTCCCCCATCTACGACCGACTCATCGCGGAGTGCGGCGATGTGCCCACCCAGGTTCGCCGTGAGGCCGAACGCGTGAGCAGGGAACTGGAGCTGGTCATGAGGCCCGCACAGTCCCCCGGCTACGACCGAGCGCACTCCCCGGGGGCCGGGTGGCAGCGCACGGCCATGCTGCCCGGGCCGCGGCCGCAGTGAACCGGGACCGGTGGACGGCCGGTCCCGGTGCTCAACAGGCCGTCCTGCTCGCGCCGTTGACGCGCGACGGCTGCTCGGGGACGGGGCGGGCCAGCCACTCGGCGATGGTGTGGGCGATCGGCTGACCCGTCTCCACCTCGACGAACCCGAACTGCCCCGACTGATTGCACTCCAGGAACCACCAGGTCCCGTCGGCGTCCTCGACGAAGTCGAAGGCCCCGTACGCCAGTTCGGCCTCCCGGAGATAGGCCCGGACGCCCGGCGCGATGCACGACGGCACGTCGGTCGGACGCCACGGCGCGCCCGGCGCGGCGAACCGCACGTCGACCTCGCCGGAGTCCGCGTCCGCGGCGGTCGCCTTGCGGGCCGCCAGCATCCGATCGCCCACCATGGTGAGACGGATGTCGGCCCGCTTGGCGATCCGCCGCTGAAGCAGCGTCGGCCCGAACGCGACCGCGGCGAAGTCCGCGTCCGGCGAGACCCGGCTGGTCGGCACCGCCCGCGGCGGGTCCTGCGGATGCGCGCCCGACACCGGCTTGACCACCAGGTCCGGGTAGCGCTCCGAGAACTCGCGGGCGGCGCGCGGGAAGGTCGTGATCAGCGTTGCCGGCACGGGCAGGCCGCACCGCTGGGCGAGACGCAGCTGCCAGGGCTTGTGCCGGGCCCGGCGGGCCGCGTCGGGGTGGTTCATCCAGCGCGCGTCCGAGCCCCGCAGCATGCCGTAGAGCGCCTGGTCGGCCTCCTCGGTCAGCCACCCGGACGGCTGGGCCGCCCGTCCGGCCGGGGTGCCCGGCCGGCGTACCCACACCGACCGCAGCCCCCCGATGCTCACCAGGCGCTCCCCGGCGGACAGATGACCGCGGAAACGCCCGTGGACGTACTCCCCGGACAGCGCGACACCGCCGGTCAGATCGGCGGGGTCGACGCGGACCACGGGAGTCCCGGACGCGTTCAGGTGTACGACCACCATGTCCGCGGTCACATCCTCCTCGCAGGTGAGGATCAGTACCGTCATCTTCGGCGGCCCGCGGTCAGTCGTCGAAGTGCGTCTTGGAGCCGGCGGTGGACGTCGTGGTGCCGACCTCTTTCAACAGGGCGAAGTCGGAGGCGGCCACCCGGCCGTCGTGGAGCACGTTCAACTGCTGTCCGGCGTCGTACACGTACGGAATGGCAGCTTCCAACTCCACTGCCGGGCGCGCGTAGTTGAGCGCGAACGGTTGCATCGTCTCTCCCTCGTCGGTGCTGCGCCGATCAAGCCGGGGATCCAGGGGCACGGCCACCCGGTCCGCCGACTCGTTTCGGCTCCCAGAGACTTATACGAATCGAACGGGTGGTTGGTTTCCTTACTTTCCGTAGTCATCGGGCCGGTTGGTGGTCCGGCCTGCGGTCCGGCCTGTATGTCGTACTGCGCTCCCGCTCGCCGAGGGAGCCGCGGACGGTGCGCAGAGCGAGCAGCAGGACGCCGATGTCGTCCAGGTACACCGGGTCGGGCAGCACGTCGGCGGGCAGCACGAAATAGAGGACCGCGCCCCAGAAGACCCAGCGCGGGCCCGTGGGCAGTCCCGCGCGCCGCAGTTGGCGCCGGGTTCTGACCAGCCGCACGAGGATGCCGGCGGCGAACGCGAGGACGATGGCCGCGAGAACCGCGGCCAGGGTGATCACCGTTGTGGTCGTATCCACGGGCTGCCCTCCTCCTGGCGTGCCGCGACACGGGGTGTCCCTTCCTGGATTCCCGTTTTGGGCGGCTGTATTGCGGCCCGGACCGGACATGTCACCGCGTCGGCGGATTTTTCCGTGCCGCAGCGCGTGCGGGCGGTCGTCCCGGTGGCTCACCCGAGTGGCACGGTGTGACGGGGCGCCTGGTAATGGTCAGCGTAACGCTCGTCACACGACGGGGGCGCAGGAGCGCCCGCACTCTTCCCATGGAGGCGGGTATGACCACCTGGGCTTCTTCACCCCGCTCGAACGAACCTGCGATACTCGGCGAGCCGGACGGGTCCGCTCAGCCGTCCGCCGAGACAGCCGTCACCACCGGCATGTACCAGGTGGAGCAGACGAGCACGCAGCCCGCCGCCGGCTCGCACGAGACGTGCGGTCCTTCCGGCCAGGCCGAGCACCGAGCCCGGCGCCCTCGGCCCCCGCCCGGTGGGGAGCGCGGGTGCCCATCCCGCCCCCGGGCCCGGCCGGACGAGCCAGGCCGCCGCGCGGCCCACCGCCCCGGTCCCGGACGAGGCGGACACGAGCTTGGCCGTGCGGGCCGTGCGGCCACGGCCGGGGGAACCCACCGCACGCTCGACTCCGCCCCTGCGGACCGCGTCCGTGCGACGGACCGGCTTGCCAGGTCCGTGTCGTGGTCGGGCCGGCTCGCCGCCCTGGCACTGGCCCTGCGCGCGGTGGCCCACTTCCCGCTGCAACGCGGCGGAGCGTCCCTGTGGCTGCACGCGTTCGCCCTCGGCCTGTCGGTGCTGTGCACGGTCCTGGCCCTGCTGCTGGCGCTGCGCCCCGTCGCGCTCGTGCCGGCCGGGGCGGCGGTGGTGCCCACGGTGCCGGCCGTGGCCCAGGCGTACGGGAGTTCCTTACCGTCGGCTTCCCTGTCCCGGGCCGTGGACCTCGCGCGCGCCCCGCCGTGGCTCGCCTCCGCGGACGCCGTGTGCGCGGCACTGCTCTCGTCGCCCTGGCCTCCCGCATGGTGGCGCCTCTCGCACGCAGACAGTGGGCGTCCGCGCCAGCGCCCGAGGCACGCCAGACGGCGGAGTGACGCCTACGCGCCTCGCACCGGACCGGATCCGCCCGCAGCGGGTCCCGTCCGGGCGTCGCTCGCCGCCCGGCGGTCGAGCAGCCCGGCCAGCACCCGGTCGGGCGTCAGGGGGAGTTCACGGAAGCGGACGCCGGTCGCGTGGTGGACCGCGTTGCCGATCGCCGCGGCCGTCCCGACGATGCCGATCTCCCCGATGCCCTTGCTGCCCATGGGGTTGAGACGGGGATCGTCCTCGTCCAGCCAGTGCGCCTCGATCTCGGCGACGTCTGCGTGCACCGGCACGTGGTACGACGCCAGATCCGACTCCGTGAAGTCACCGAACGCGGCGTCCATCGTGCTGCCCTCGGTCAGCGCCATGCCCAGGCCCATCGTCATGCCGCCGACGAACTGGGAGCGTGCGGTACGGGCGTTGAGGATGCGCCCCGCGGCGTACACCCCGAGCAGCCGGCCGACCCGGACCTCGCCGGTGACCGTGTCCACGGCGACCTCGGCGAAGTGTGCCCCGAAGGCGTGCCGCGCCCAGTCGCTCTCGGCGTCCGCCGTGCCCGCCGTGTCGGCGCGGGCGTCGAGCCCCTGCTCGGGCAGCGGCCCCGGGTGCTCGGCCAGCCGCCCTGCCAGCCGGGCACAGGCCTCGTGGACCGCCCAGCCCCAGGAGGCGGTGCCGGACGAGCCGCCGGCCAGCGGCGCCGACGGGAGTTCGGTGCTGCCGACCTCGGTCCGCACCCGTTCCAGCGGCACGCCGAGGGCGTCGGCGCCGACCTGCGCGAGCACGGTCCGGGCCCCCGTACCGATGTCCGTGGCGTTGACCCGCACCACGAACGTCCCGTCGGGCAGCGCGTGGGCCGACGCCGTGGCGGGCGACACCATGGCGGGATACGTCGCGGCCGCCACGCCCGTCCCCAGCAGCAGGGGGCCTTCCCGGCGGGAGCCCGGCCGGGGGTCGCGTCCGGCCCACTCGAAGCGGCGGGCGCCCTCGCGCAGGCACTCGACCAGGTGCCTGCTGCTGAACGGCTTGCCGCTGTCGGGTTCGACGTCCGGCTCGTTGCGGACGCGCAGCTCGACCGGGTCCATGTCCAACTCGGCGGCGAGCTCGTCCAGGGCGGACTCCAGCGCGTACATGCCCGGCGCCTCGCCCGGCGCCCGCATCCACGACGGCGAGGGCACGTCAAGCGCCGCGACCCGGTGCTCCGTACGGCTGTGGGGGGCCGCGTACATCACCCGCGCCGGCACCGCCGCCTGCTCCACGAACTCCTTGATGCGGGAGGTGTGCGTCGTGACCTCGTGCACGAGGGAGGTGAGGCGCCCGTCCGCGTCGGCGCCGAGCCGCAGCCGGTGCAGGGTGGGAGCACGATGCCCGACGACGGCGGGCAGGTACCGGCGGGGCAGTGCCACGGTGACCGCCCGCCCGGTCTGCCGCGCCGCCATCGCGGCGAGTACGACGTCCGGACGCGGCGTGCCCTTGGAGCCGAAGCCGCCGCCGACGTGCTCGGCGGTGACGACGATCTGCTCCTCGGGGATACCGAACAGCCCGGCGAGTACGTCCCGTACGGCACCGGCGCCCTGGCTGGAGGTGTGCACGGTGAGCCGGCCGTCCTCCCAGCGGGCGGTGCTGGCGTGCGGCTCCATGGGATGGTTGTGCAACGGCGGCACCCGGTAAGCGGCATCGACCCGGACGGCCGAGGAACCGAACGCCCCGTCGGGGTCGCCCCGTTCGCGGACGGCCGGATATTCGGCGCCTGCCTCATCGGGGACGTACACGTCCGGGTGCGAGGCGGTGAGGGTGACGTCGTGTTCCTCGGCGGCGTAGTCGACGCGGACCGCGTCGGCACCGGCCCGCGCCGCCTCCAGGGTCTCGGCCACCACCAGGGCCACGAACCAGCCGCGGTGCGGAACCCGGGGGTTCTGGAGCACGGCGAGCGTGGGATCGTCCGGCTCGGCGAGCCGCGGCGCGTTCTCGTGGGTGAGGACGGCGAGCACCCCGGGTACGGCCAGGGCGGCCGCCGTGTCGATGCCGGTCACCCGCCCCCGGCCGACAGCCGCCGGCACGGGCCAGGCCTGGGCCCGGCCGGGGTAGTGGTACTCGGCGGCGTAGCGGGCGGTGCCGCTGACCTTCTCCCGTCCCTCCCGGCGCTCGGCAGGGGCTCCCACGCTGCCGGTCATGAACTCCTCCTCGCCGCCGCGTCCGCGAGCCGGGACAGCACGTCCACGGCGATCCCCCGGGCCAGCGGCACCTTGTAGGCGTTGTCCCGCAGCGGCTGCGCCGCGGACAGTTCGAGGTCCACCGCGTGCTCGAACGCGGCGGCGGTCGGAGCCGCGCCCAGCAGCGCCTCCTCCGCCCGCCGGGCCCGCCACGGCCGGTGCGCCAGCGCCCCGAACGCGAGCCCCACGTCGGCGACCACACCGTCCGACACCCGCAGCACGGCCGCGACGGACGCGAGCGCGAAGGCGTACGAGGCCCGGTCGCGGGCCTTGCGGTACGCCGACGGCAGCCCGGCCGTGGCGGTCGGCAGCACCACGCCGGTGACGAGCTCGCCGGGCCGGATCTCGGTGTCCTGTTCCGGCCGGTCCCCGGGCAGCCGGTGGAAGTCCGCCGCCGCGACACTCCGGGCGCCCTCGGGGCCGTACAGCTCGACACGCCCGTCGAGAGCGGCCAGCGCCACCGCCAGGTCCGACGGATGGGTGGCGATGCAGTGCGCGGAGTGCCCGAGCACCGCGTGATCGCGGTGGACGCCGTCCCGCGCGCCGCAGCCGCTGCCCGGCTGGCGCTTGTTGCACGGCTTCGACAGGTCCTGGAAGTACGGGCACCGGGTGCGCTGGAGCAGGTTGCCGCCGGTCGTGGCCGCGTTGCGCAACTGCCCCGACGCCCCCGCGAGCACCGCCTGCGACAGTGCCGGGTACCGGTCGCGAACAAGGGGGTGGGCCGCGAGGTCGCTGTTGCGAACCATCGCCCCGACCCGCAGCGCACCGTCCGGCAGCTCCTCCACCTCGTCCAAGGGCAGCCGGGTGACGTCCACGAGGGCGGTGGGTCGCTCGACGCCGAGCTTCATCAGATCGACGAGGTTGGTGCCGCCGCCGAGATAACGGGCGCCGGCGTGGGAGGCGTACGCGGAGGTCGCCTCCTCGAGGCTCCCGGCGCGGACGTAGGCGAACTCCTTCACGGGATCACGTCCTCCACGGCCTCGGCGATCCGCGGATACGCACCGCACCGGCACAGGTTGCCGCTCAGCCGCTCCCGGATCTCCGCCCGGTCCAGCGGCACCGGCTCGGCCGGGGGCGCCGCCGGGTCGGTGACGTGCGAGGGGTGACCGGCCGCCGCCTCGGCGAGCATGCCGGCCGCGGAGCAGATCTGGCCCGGGGTGCAGTAGCCGCACTGGAAGGCGTCGCGCTCCAGGAAGGCCTGTTGCAGGGGGTGGGGTTCGTCGCCGTCGCCGGACAGGCCCTCGATCGTGGTGACCTCACAGCCGTCCAGGGCGACCGCGAACAACAGACAGCTGTTGACGCGCCGCCCGTCCACCAGGACCGTGCAGGCGCCGCACTGGCCGTGGTCGCAGCCCTTCTTGGCGCCCGTCAGGTCCAGATCCTCCCGCAGGAGGTCCAGCAGGACCCGCCGGTGGTCGACGGTCAGGGTGTGGGGCTTGCCGTTGACGCGGAGCGTCGTCTCCGAGTGATGCTGGTCGATGCCCATGTCGTGGAGGACCTTCCCGGGCGGGCCGTACTGCCGTGGGGACCGCGTATCCACCAGACCACGACTGACACCTGCGCCCCGTCACGAAGAGCCCCTAACGCTCGTCCCGGGACGGGGCCGCGGGACGCTGGGACCGGGCACTCTTCAGGCGTTCGAACGTCCGTGTGAGCTGTTGCAGCGGAGACGCTACGGGCGTGTCGGGGGGCTGCTGCCGCACGGGAGCGGCCTCGGCGGACTCCTGGTAGGCGGCCAGGGCCTCGTGGGCGCGTTCGGCCGCCTCCCGGTACAGGTCACGGGACTTCGTCATGGCCTCGAGCGCCTCGGCGTACATGGCCACCAGACCGCGCTGGCGCTCCAGCTCCTCCTCGAGAGTCAGCAGATGCCAGTCCTCCCGCAACGCGGTGAGGGCGTCCTCGGCGCCGTCGGGCAGCGGTCTCGGCAGCGCGGCGTACCGCGTCACCGCGTCGACGAGGTCGGTCGGCTCCGAGCCGTCGAGGAAGACCGCGCGGACGGAGAAGTCCTCGGCCTCGAAACCGTCCGGCGCCGGGGTGCCGGGCAGCACCACGGCACCGCCGCGAGGCACCTGGACCCCCTGATCGCGCAGGGCCCAGTTGAGGCCGCGATGCTGCTGCGGCGCGGCCCGGTGCTCCACCACACGGTGCCGCAGGCCCGGCGGGAGCCACCGCGCCACCGGCACCCGGCCTCGCTCGTCCGTGGACATCGCCTCGTGGACGACCACATGGATGTGCCACCCGCCGGGCACCGCGTTCCTGAACAGGCGCCGCGTCTCCTTGTCGTCGTGGGGAAGCGGATTGAGCTTGCGCAGGGACAGCAGCGCGGCGCCGTCCCGGTCCCAGGCGACGTCCGGCTCCTTTGGCCAGAACAGCCCGGCGGGCGACGGCCAGTCGTTGTTCCACGGCTGCTCGGCCTCCGCGACCAGGATCCATTCCTGCCCGCCGTCCGGCCCGGGCGTCACGCCGATCCGGGCCCGCACGGTCACCGTCTCGTCCACGCGCCAGCGGGCCTCGAAGACCCGCTCCGCCGGGGCAGCCTCGGCCTCGGTCTCGGTCTCGGCCTCGGGCAACTCCAGAAAGTCGTCGATGGCCCGACTTCGCTTGCGCTGCTCCAGCGAGCGCCGGAGAACGTCTTCCGCGGCGCCGTCGGCATGGCGGCCACGAGCCAGCCACACCGTGGCGGGAGTCATGGGGCGGACGGTGGAGGAGGTCGGCATGGGTCCAACTGTGAACGGGGGCAGGTGCGCCTGCCAGTATCGTCGCCGCAGGCCGACGGGCATAACCCGGGGTCACACACGGAGCAGCGCGATGCCGCATCCGGCGGCGCCAGGGGGTGGTGCCGGATGCGCGGAGGCACGCGGCGCGCACGGGGTGTGCGCGCCGCGCGCACACCGGCGGATCACACTCGTGGCCCCACCGGCACGCGGTCCCGACAATGGTCCGCACGAGCAGGGCCCGCCCACCATCCGCATCGGGGCGGGTCCTGCTCGCTTGCCCGATCGGCGCATCCGCCGGTCAACGCGGTCGGCGGACTTCGAGGAAGTCGGACTTGCGGATCCTTTTGTGGACGCCCTTCACTCCGTCGACGACCTGGGAGACCGCGAAGTCGCCTGCCGCGCTGAGGTACGCCGTCGCCAGATGGCGGTCTTGATCGGCACAAGGCAGTCGTCCGTCTCGGCTAACGGGGCGACGCGGCCGTGACCGGCGAGGAACGGGGTGGTGCCCTCGCCGAGCAGGGAGACGTCGATGTTGCCCCCGTGACGCTCGGGTGGCACCGAGTGCGGCCGCTCGTTCCCGGGTACCGCCACGCCCATCACGCCGAGGAACGGCCGCAGCGGGAAGCGCAGTGAGCCGCGGGAAGGGTCCGCCGGGTCCACCGCCATCCGGCCCCAGGCGCCACGGCGACCCGTCTGAGCGGTCGCGAAGGTGAATACGGGACCGGGCAGCGACGGCATCTCGCCGGGGAGTGCGCCGAAGCCGTGCCGTGCGGAGACCAGGCCGTACGGAACCCGGGGCGTGAGGCCGAGGACGGTCACGGCGAGCAGATCGCCGGGCCGGGCGCCGGCCACGGCGATGGGTCCCGTGACGAGGTGGGGCCCGTCATCGTCGAAGTCGTGCGGCACACCGGAGTCCGCCACCTGCGGGCGTCGTCGAGCACATGGGTGCCACTGACGCCGTAGCGGGCGGGGAACTCACGCGGGTCGCGGCCCTGGTCCTCCAGTCGGCTTCAGGGCTTCCTCCTCCTCAGCGGCGGTAGCCGCATGGGGCGGGGCGGGGTGCAGCAAAGCTGAGGTCTTCCGGGCCGCGCGGGAATTGAGATCCTGGCGCGTGCCGACGCAGCACGTGGAAGAAGTCCAGGGTCATCAGGGCGGTGCCGGACCAGGCACAGCTTCCCGTACGGGCACGCGCGCTCTGGAGGACGGCAAGCTCGTCTGCACGGCGGTGCCGAAGCTTGCCACGCTCAAGCCGTTCTATCTGCTCGACCCTGGCGCCTTGGACATCTCGCCGCTTGAAGCTGCGGCGAGCCGGGTCGTGGCAACGGTCCCTACCGCTGTCGAAGTCGATGCCTTGAGGCCGGTGGACGTCGTGGTCCTGGGGAGTGCGGTGGTCAACCGCGATGGCGCTCGGATCGGTGAAGGGGACTTTCCTGGGACCACCACGACGCCTCCAACAGCGTTGGAGGGCGAACCGCTGAGCGGGTGGAGCCCAGGCTTGAGGGCCACGGCACCCGTCCGCTGCCCAGCACGCAGCAAGCGACCCCGAGCGGGAGGGACAGGACAGCTCAGAGTTCAGGCATGTTGGCCGCACGGCTCACGACTCGGCACCTGTTTTTCCCCACCTCGCTGCCCAGCCTCCCGGGGCGGTCTCCCATGGCCGGGGACCGGTGCCGTCCGTCCACGCCTGGAGCGCTTCCCGGTCCACGCACACGATCTGGCACTGGTCGGCGTACTCCACCGCCGGCGCGGTGAATTCGCTCGTGGTGACCAGTACGGCGACGTCGGCCTCGTGGACGGTGAAGCAGGTGCCGCCGAAGCGCTGCAGGTCCTGGGAACCGACCCGGTGGGCGTCGTCGTAGTGCTTGCACTGAATGACGATCCGGCGCCCGTCGGGGGCCACGGTCACGACATCGGCACCCAGGTCCCCGGCACCTCCCACGACGTCGACGGCAGAGCAACCGTCGCGTTCGCAGAGGGCGGCGATCGCCTCCTCGAACTCCTCGGGTGTCAGGGCGTCGTAGTCGACAGCGACCTCGACGGCCGGCCGCGGACCTGGAATCGCGGGAGCTTCCAGCTCGTCGGCCGCCTCCCTCGCCGCCTCGTCGAGCGCTGCCGCGGCCCGCCGTGCCGCTCTCGCCACATGCAACCGGCGCCGCAGGCCAAGGAAGCCCGCGGCACCCACGACGACCAGGACGAACGCCCAGACGGGACGCCGCTCGAGAGCGCCGGCCACCATGCGGGCCGCGAACCCCAGGACGCCCACGACCACAGCGAGAAGGACGAAGAACAGTGCGGTTGAGCGAAGGTCGAATCCCTGTCGGCGGTTCGCAGGTGGTGTACGACGCACAGGCGCGGTCACGACATGCCCCCTTGTGGGACCGATGGGAAGATCACTCCCACCGTCTTCCCAAGATCGGGACCATCATTGTTCCGGCCGCCGCGCCGGACGCCTGGCTCGGCGGTGTCGTCCTGACGCCACGCGTGACCGACGACCGGTGGGGCGCCGCCACCGTGCCGGCCTGGAGCCGCCCGCGGCCCAGCCACCGGAGGGGTTCGCGGATGTCGGCGTGAACGGCGGCCGGTCGACGCTGGTGGGCTCAGCGGTGTCAGGCGACGGCGGCGACAGAGATGCCGATGGCAAGGGACGACCAGCCGGTGGTCAGCTCCCGGCGGTGGAGGATTTCCGGCCTGGCGAGCAGGGCGCGCAGTCGTGCCGCGACGACGACAAGGCGCTTCACCAGAACACCCATGTCCCGGTCCTGTGCTGCCGGCGACTTGGGCAGCACAGGACCGGTGAAGACGATGGTCTTGCGGTCGCTGGACGGTTCCTGTTGAAGCCTGGTCGTCTTTCCGGGGCTGGGCTTGCCCCAGGACGGACTCCTTCAGCTGCGCGCGTCGACCACGGCCGGCTCGGGAACCGCGGCTTGCTCGAAAGCCGTTCGGCGTTCGATGACTCCCAGCGCCACACCGGCGATGATGATCGCGCCACCCAAGGCCTGCCCGAGCCGGACTGTCTCTCCGTTGATCACCACGGCACCGAGCACACCGAACACCGGTACGAGGTTGAGGATGTTGACCGCGACACTCGAGGTCATTCGGCGCAGGCCGTAGTTGTAGAGAAGGAAGCCGCCGACGGAACATGCCACGGCCAGATAGGCGAGAAGTGCCGAGGCCGACCCGTTCGGTACCTGCCAGTCCCCGGCCTCCAGGAGCGAAGCGAGCAGAAAGCCGGCGGCGCCCGCCACGGTCTGGTGGTAGGTGAGCGTCATCGCGTCCTGACCGCGGCCCGCGTACTTGCCCAGCACGTTGTACCCGGCCCACACCAGTCCGCCGAGCAGCAGCAGGACATCGCCGAACCAGCGCTCGCTGCCGCCGACTTCCGCTCCGTTGCGCACGACCAGGAAGGCGCCCACGGTGGCGAGCAGCACACCGCCGACCCGGAGCAGCGGCATTCGGGTCCGGAAGACCACAAGCTCGAGCAGCATGGTCATCAGTGGGTAGGTGGCCACGATCAGAGAGGCATCCGATGCGGTCGACAGCTCGACGCCGATGTTCTCCAGCACGAAGTAGACCGTGATGCCGAGCAGGCCGCTCAGGTGGATCATTCGCCGCTGGCGGGCATCCGGCCGCGCGACCGGCTTGCGTCGCATGCGCACCATGATCCCGAGCAGGGCGGCGGCGAGCGTGAAGCGGATGGCCCCGATGCTCAGCGGACCGACGTCCGCCAGGACCTGTTTGGTCACCGCGTATGAGCTGCTCCAGAAAAGCGCGGCCGCCACCACGGCACAGATCGCCCAGCCCCTGGCTTTCCCCTCGTCCACCCCTGATCTCCCTTTCGGTCGCACTCCCCGACTCCGCCCGGACCGCATGGGAAGGCGAATCATGTACGGAGTCATGGTCCGCACGCTAGCAATTCAACGGTTGTATGGCATGCTTGCCGAATATGATTCGGAAAACGGGAGTTTGGCGGAACATGGACGAACTTAATTCGGCGTTGCTGCGGCTTCTGCAGCAAGACGGTCGGCGTACCAACCGGGACCTGGCACAGGAGTTGGGGATCGCCCCCTCCACCTGTCTGGAGCGGGTGCGCTCCCTGCGCGAGCGCGGCGTGCTGCTCGGATTCCACGCCGAGGTGGACCTCGCCTCGATGGGCCGGGGACTGCAGGCGATGATCGCCGTGCGGGTGCGGCCGCCGACTCGTGCGGTCATCGAACAGTTCCAGGCCTTCGTGGCGCGGATGCCTGAGGTGATCTCGGTCTTCGTGCTGACGGGCACCGACGACTTCCTCATCCATGTGGCGGTCCGCGACACCGACCACCTGCACTCGGTGGTCCTCGACAAGCTGACTGAGCGACAGGAACTCGCGGACGTACGCACCTCGGTGATCTACGGGCACCTGCGGCAGAACGTCATCGAGCCGCTGTGAGGCCATCCAGGGTCGTGATGAGCAGTTCGCGCAGCCGCGCCGCGACCTGCGGGCCGGACAGGCCGTACGCCTTCCAGGGCACCCGGCTTCAGGACGACCCGGACTCCGACCCCGCGCAGTGAGAAGGAAGGCACCTGATGGAAGAGCGGCGGACACGAGACAGCGCCCAGGGTGAGGGAATGTGCAAGGCATGCGGGAGCAGGCCGGCCGACCCGGCCGCGAGCGGGACGATGGTGTGCGAGCACTGCGCCACCGCGCTGGAACTGCCGGATGCCGCCGGACTGGTCGCAGACGAGGGCGCCGCGGTCCGGCGCGCGTTCGAGAACCGTGACCTGCGCCCTGAACGCTGACGGTCATGGAGGGCGCGGCGGGCAGACTCCCCGGGAAGCCCGTGCTCGCGGAACCATGCGGACCTGGCAGTGGGGGAGATGGGCGGCGCTCCTCCTCGCGGTCGGCCGGGCGGGCAACTGGATGAGCGGCCTCATCGGGGGTGAGCCAGGGTGGGGTCTGTGGTGGCCCCTGGTCAGCACCGTGATCTGGGCAGGAGTGGCCGTGAACGGCTTCCGGACCTGCACCGGATCAGAACGACGACCCTGCTGGCCATCACCGGCCGCCCACCCGCGTGACCACCCCGGAAGCCGACGAGACGGAGGTAGCGCAGCCGGCCGTCGGTCACGATCACCGCCATGCTCAGCTCCAGCCGAACCGGCGGTTCACCACCGCGGCGAACTCCTCCAGGGTCAGTACGGCATCCCCGTTCTGGTCGGCGGAGTCGAACAGCGCGGACGAAGCGTCGACGTCCTGCACTCCCCAAAACGGCAGAACACCCGAGGCGGCCAGGGACGGTCCCTTCGTCCGCAGGGCGACGATCACCTCTTCCCGGGTGAGCATCCCGTCCTGGTCGAGATCGAGCGCCTCGAACAGCCTGCGGGCCTTGTCACTCATCCTCGTCCCCGTCGCATGCTGGGCAGGCGGGCAGATCCATCCCGCTCACCAGGAAGGACGCCTTGCGCGCCGACCGGGTTGCCCGCGCGGGCGGTGGGAGCGGGAGGCGGACTGCTCCCGGCACCGGGCGGCACGCGGTTCATCATCCTGACCCTCCCGTCGGACACCGCGATGGCCGAGCCGGCGTTCGACCCCGTCGCCTTCGACCGGGAGCAGCGGGCCGACTCCCCGACGGGTCACGATGGCCTTCGTCCTCATCGGCGCGGAGCACGGGGACCGAGGGCCTCGGGAGCCGCGAGCGGCGCGGGGCGAGCCGGTGCGTCCATGGCGTACACCCACCGGCGAGCACGGCACGGAGGGGGCGAGGCGCCTCGGATGAGCACCGTGAGCGAGAGGTTCCGCCCCCGCTGTGTCCCGCTGGTCAGTGTCTCTCCGATACCGAAGAACGTAGAGGCTACGCCTGAGTGCCGGGGTGCAAGGGGGGCGAACAGTCCCCGGGGGTGGGTGCCGTCCGGAATCTGCCAGGAGCATGGCCGGACGGGTTCTGTTCACTTCGGTTCGATCCCGTCGCACCCCCGCTCGGTCCGCTGCACATTCCTTTGGAAAATGCCAAAGCCTTCACCTGGGCCGAGTACTTTCCGTAGTGTCGTGCTCACGTTCGCGGGAACGGCCGTGCAGGGGAGGGGATTCGGCGTGCCCGGAATCGACGAGAGTCTGCTGGAGGCGATGCGGCTGCCCGGTGCGCGAGGGGCGGCGGTGGTCGACTGGATCAGCGGTCTCGCCCTGGGCGCGGTGGGTGACGCACCGGGCGGCGACCTGGAGGCGACGGCCGCGGAGACCGCCGAACTCGCCCGCCTCGCCACGGAGAGCGGCGTGCTCGCCCCGGCCGGCGGCGACGGGGGCGGAGCGTCCGGCAAGGAACCACCCGTGCAGGACCTGATCATCACCAACACCGACTCGTACCACCTGCTCAGGTTCGTCACCACGACCTTCGACAGCACCGTGTTCCTGCACTTATGGCTCGACCGCGGCGAGGGCAACCTCGCCCTGGCCCGCATCCGGCTGGCCGAGATGGCGGACAGACTGGTGCTCGGGTGATCACACCGGCCCTGACCTCACGCACGGACGAACCGGCCTCGGCCCTGCTCGGCACCCTCGCAGCACAGGGCGCGAGCGGCGCTCTGTCCACCGAGGCGGGGATCGTCTACCTCGCCGCGGGACACGTCGTCCATGTCGAGTCCGCCCTCACCCCCGACGTCGGCGATCTGCTCACGCACAGCGGGGCGCTCGCCCCGGACGGCTGGTGGGAGGCGATCGACCAGGCCGGCCGCCGTTGCCGCGTCGGCCGTCAACTGGTGGACAGCGGCCACCTCGCCGCCGGCGCGCTGGAACTGTGCCACCTGGGCGCCCTCTTCGACGCGGCGTACTTCGTCCTCGCCCACGACAAACCGGCGCTCCGCTTCCGCCCCGGGGTCTCGCACTGGCTCGGCGCGGTCAGTTCCGTGCCGGTCGACAGCGTCCTGCGCGAGTCGAGACGCCGTCGCGAACTGCTGCACCGCATATGGCCCGATCCCGCCATCGACCTCGCCCCGCTCGCCCGCGCGCCCGGCAGCGACCCGGCGGCCCTGCCGGCCCGCCGCGGCCGCACTCTCGCCCAGGTCGACGGCGTCCGCACCGCCGCGCAGATCGCCACCGCCCTCGCCTGCCGCACCTTCCACACCCTCGTCGAACTCCGCCGCCTGGCCGCCGCCGGGCTGGTCGTCCCCAAAGCCCCCGCTCCTGCCACCGCCCCCGTGTCCGCCGAGCCGGGCCCCGCCCCTCGTCCCACGGCACCGGACGAGCCCGACACCGCACTGCTGCGACGGCTCCTGCACGCCTTGGAGGCACTGTGATCCGCGCGCGACGACAGCGTGCCGAAAGGAGACTGCTCATGGCCGTCGAGACCGACGTCCTCGACGAACTGCGTCGGCTCCGCACCCGCATCCCCCGGCTGACCGGTTCGCTCGCGGCCACCGTCGACGGACTCGTCCTCGCCCACGACGTCCCGGGCACCGAACCGGAGGGACTCGCGGCACTCACCGCCGCCGCCCTCGGCGTCGCCCACCGCATGACCGATGCCGCCGCCCGCAGCGACTTCCGCGAGCTGCTGGTGCGCGGCTCCGCAGGCTACGTCGCCACCTACGCGGCCGGGGCGACCGCCGTCCTCACGCTCCTCGCCGAGGACCGCGTCAACGTCGGCCGCCTCCACCTGGAGGGCCGGCGCAGCGGCGCCAGGATCGCGGACCTGGTGGCCACGCCCGTCGGGCCGGGCACCGGCCGCCACGCCGACCGCCCCGCGCCCGCCGACCACCTCGCGTCGACGCCCCCGGCCACGGCCCGCCCCATCGGCACCCTCCCGGTACGCACCCCGCAGCGGCCCACCCACCAGCCGCGCCCGCAGACCGGCATCTGAACCCCCGGACCTCCGGAACGTCCCGACCGACCGAAGAAACACCGAACGAAAGGAACCGCCCGCATGGCCAACACGGAGACCGCGCTGAAGGAATGCCTGAGCTCCATCGACGGAGCGACGGCCGTGGCACTCGTCGACTACACCAGCGGCATGGCGCTCGGCACCCTCGGCGGCACCAAGGACTTCAACCTGGAAGTCGCCGCCGCCGGCAACACCGATGTCGTACGGGCCAAGCTGCGCACCATGGAACTCCTGGGCCTGAAGGAGGAGATCGAGGACATCCTGATCACCCTGAACTCCCAGTACCACCTCATCCGCCTGCTCAAGGGGCGCGGCGGCAGCGGACTGTTCCTCTACCTCGTGCTCGACGCGAGCCGCGCGAACCTGGCGATGGCACGCCACCAGCTCCGCCGGATCGAAACAGACCTGGAGGTCTGAGCCGGTACCACCGGACGGGCGCCCTCCGTCACGGAGACGTCGCGGAGGGCCCCGGCCCGCCGGACGGCCGCAACGCGCGGACGACACCCGCTCTGCCGGGCCCGATCACCTGGACCGGGGGAGGCCGGCGAGCCAGTCCGTCAGGAGCCGGTTGGTCTCCACGGGGCGTTCCTGCTGGAGGAAGTGCCCGCAGCCGTCGAGGATGTGAGAAGCCGTCAGTCCGGGCAGGGTGGCCGGGTACGCCTCGATCGCGTCGGCCAGCCAGGTCGTGGACGCGTCCAGGCCGCCGCCGATGAACAGCGACGGCTGCGTGACGGGGGCGCCGGCGAAATCCGCCAGGTCCTGCCAGTCCCGGTCCATGTTCCGGTAGCGGTTCAGGGCGCCGGTCATCCCCGTGCGTTCGAACTCCCCGGCGTAGACGTCGAGGTCGGCCTCGCTCAGCCAGTGCGGCAGCCGGCCGACGGGGAACCGGTCGCGCAGCGTCCCTCCGCGGGCGACGAAGTGAGGGTCGGCTTCGGGCATCGTGCCGGCGGACAGGGCGGCGTAGAAACCCGCGAGCCAGCCGCGTACGTCGGGCTCGATCTCCGCCTCGGCCCGGCCGGGCCGCTGGAAGTAGGAGACGTAGAACTCCTCGTCGCCGCCCATCCGCGCGAAGACCTCACTGGGCCGGGGGCCGCCGGGCGGCGTGTACGGCACGCTCAGCAGCCCCACCGCGCGGAACACCTCGGGCCGGACCAGCGCGGACGTCGCGGCGATCGTCGCACCCCAGTCGTGCCCGACGACCACCGCCGACCGCTCGCCCAGCGCCTCCACCACGGCGGCGTTGTCCTCCACCAGTTCGAGCATCCGGTAGGCGTCCACCGCCGCGGGCCGGGACGAACGCCCGTAGCCGCGGACGTCGACGGCCACCGCGCGATAGCCCGCGGCGGCCAGGGCCGGCAGCTGATGACGCCACGCGTACCAGGACTCGGGAAACCCGTGCAGCAGCAGGACCAGCGGTCCGTCCCCCTGCTCGACGAGATGGACGCGGCCGGCCGGTGAAGGGACGAGGCGATGCGTGCGGTCGCCGGCGGACGTCTGCGACATGGATCCTCCTGCGGTCCGGAGAGTGGCGTTCGGTCCACCCGATCATCCAGCGCCCGCCGCGACGCACACGAAGCCTTTTGCCGGTCCGGCAAAAGGCGCAGCCGAGGCTCAGCCGTGGAACGTGATGTACCCGTTGCCGTCCTTGTCGGATCCGCTCTTGGTGTACGAGTGCACGTCGGCATAGCTGCCGGACGGCTTGTACACGTAGATCGTGTCCTTGTCGTTGTTCCACATGAAGTTGCAGTTGTCGCGGTAGACGACGTTCTTCGCGTCGGAGTCGGTCCCGTTGCCGCCGCGCAGCTTCACGTAGTCACCCGGCTGAAGGGTATGGCTCGCGGTGAAGGTGAACTTGTTCCCCGCGGCGTCCTTGACCACGTACCCCTTGAGGTTCACGGTCGTCGACCGCGAGTAGTTCTTGATCGTCAGGTACTCCTCGTCGGTGTTCCCCGTCGAGCAGCGGTTGGAGTCCCTCCCGGGAGCGTCGTACTGGATCCCGCGGATCTTCAGCGCGGAGTTGTACTCGGCGGCCTGGGCCGGAACCGCCGTCAGGGCGGCCAGGGCTCCGGCAGCGGCGGCCGTGGTGGCGACAAGGCGTATACGCATGGACGTTCGTCCCCCTTGAATGGCCTTGTAGTGAAGGCCATGTGATGGTTTGGTGAAGCATCCGGATCGTACACGGTTCAAGCACGCATAAGGGCGGGTCCGGTGACATTGCCACCGGACCCGCCCACGGGTGTTTGTGAGGTCAGGCGCCGCTCGCCCGCAGCATGTCCTCACGCTCGACGATCTTCACGCGCTCGCGCCCCTCGGGCTCGCCCAGCGCCTTCTCCGCGGCGTCCAGCTTGTACCAGCCCTCCCAGGTGGTGAAGCGGACGTTCCGCTCGGCGAGGAACGCGTCCACGGCCTCGGGGCCGGGGGTGGCGGGCGTGTGCAGCCGGCCGTTCGCGTAGTCGTCCAGGAGATTGGCCACCGTCTCGTTCGCGTCGCCCTTGGTGTGCCCGATGAGGCCCACCGGGCCGCGCCGGATCCAGCCGGTGACGTACGTGGACTGGAGGTGCTCGCCGGTCTCCTGCAAGACCCGCCCGCCCTTGTCGGGGACGGTGCCGGAGTCGATGTCCCAGGGCAGCTTGGGGAGTTTGTCGGACAGGTAGCCCACCGCACGGTAGACCGCGCTGACGTCCCAGGTCTTGAACGTGCTGGTGCCCTTGACGTTGCCCGTGCCGTCGAGTTCCGTGCGCTCGGTGCGCAGCCCGACGACCTTGCCGTCCTCGCCGAGGATCTCGACCGGCGACTCGAAGAAGTGCAGGAAGAGCTTGTGGGGCCGGTCGCCGACGTCGCGGATCGCCCAGTTCTCCAGGGTCTTGGCGACCATGTCGGCCTGCTTGTTGCCGCGCCGGGTCGCGATCGAGCCCTCGTCGTAGTCGATGTCCTCGGGGTCGACGATGACCTCGATGTTGGGGGAGTGGTCCAGCTCCCGCAGCTCCATCGGGCTGAACTTCGCCTGCGCCGGGCCGCGGCGGCCGAACACGTGGATCTCCTTGGCCCGGTTGGCCTTCAGGCCCTCGTAGACGTTCGCCGGGATCTCCGTCGGCAGCAGCTCGTCCGCAGTCTTGGCCAGGACGCGCGCGATGTCGAGCGCGACGTTGCCGACGCCGAGCACGGCGACCTTCTCCGCCTCCAGCGGCCAGGTGCGCGGCACGTCCGGGTGGCCGTCGTACCAGGACACGAAGTCCGCGGCGCCGTACGAACCGTCGAGCTCGATGCCGGGGACGGACAGCGCCCGGTCGGCCATCGCGCCGGTGGCGAAGATCACGCCGTCGTAGAACGCGCGCAGGTCGTCCAGGCTGATGTCGGTGCCGTAGTCCACGTTGCCGAAGAGCCGGATCTGCGGCTTGTCGAGGACCTGGTGCAGGGCGGTGATGATGCCCTTGATCCGCGGGTGGTCGGGGGCGACGCCGTAACGGATCAGGCCGAACGGCGCCGGCATGCGCTCGAAGATGTCGATGGACACGCCGGGTTCGGCGGCCACCTCGGACTTGAGCAGGGCGTCGGCGGCGTAGATCCCGGCGGGGCCGGATCCGACGATGGCTACCCGCAGGGGGCGGGGCATGGTCAGGTTCCCTTCGAGCGGCGACAAGCGATCTCGCCGTGAAGCCTAAACTGAGGCATGCCTAAGTTGGTACGCGGGTCCGGTCTATGAGCTCATAAGGCGACTTTATGACCGACCGTAGAGGGTCTTATGACCCACGTCGCCCGGCGGCTCGGCGCCGCGGGCCGCTCACGGCAACGGCTGCTCCGCCCAGATCACCTTCCCCGCGGGCAGATACCGCGTCCCCCAGCGGTCGGCGAGCTGCGCGACCAGGAACAGCCCCCGCCCGCCCTCGTCCGTCATCGTCGCGTACCGCAGATGCGGCGATGTGCTGCTGCTGTCGAACACCTCGCAGATCAGGTTGCGATCGCGCAGCACCCGGACGTGGATGGGACCGCCGCCGTACCGGAGGGCGTTGGTGACCAGCTCGCTCAGGATCAGCTCGGTGGTGAACGTCAGCTCCTCCAGTCCCCACTCGGCCAGCTGCCGGCTGACCGCCGCCCGCACCTCGCCCACCGCCGCCGGGTCGGCAGGCACCGGCCACTCGGAGACCTGGTCGGCGGCGAGCGCCCGGGTGCGCGCGACGATCAGGGCGATGTCGTCGCTGGAGCGGGTCGTGAGCCGCGAGTCGAGGACGGTCCGGCAGGTGGCCTCGGGGGACTGGCCGGACCGGCTCAGCGCCTCGCGCAGCATGTCCAGGCCGACGTCGATGTCCCGCTCCCGGTCCTCGACCAGCCCGTCGGTGTAGAGGACGAGCCGGCTGCCCTCCGCCAGCTCCAGCTCGGCCGTCTCGAACGGCAGACCGCCGAGCCCGAGTGGGGGACCGGCGGGCACGTCGGCGAACTCGACACTGCCGTCGGGATGGATCAGCGCCGGCGGGGGATGCCCGGCCCGTGCGACGGTGCAGCGCCGGGAGACCGGGTCGTACACGGCGTACAGACAGGTCGCGCCGGTGACCGGGGCGCTGCCCTCCTCCTCCGTCTCGTCCTGGTCGATACGGCCGACCAGCTCGTCCAGCAGGGTGATGAGTTCGTCGGGCGGGAGGTCGAGGGCGGAGAAGTTGTGCACCGCGGTGCGCAGCCGCCCCATGGTGGCCGCGGCGTACAGCCCGTGGCCGACGACGTCCCCGACCACGAGCGCGACCCGTGCCCCCGACAGCGGCAGCACGTCGAACCAGTCGCCGCCCACCCCGGCCTGCGCGGGCAGATACCGGTAGGCGATCTCCAGGGCGTCCTGTTCGGGCAGGTTCCGGGGGAGCAGGCTGCGCTGGAGCGTCACCGCCATGCTGTGCTCGCGGGTGTAGCGGCGCGCGTTGTCGATGGAGACGGCGGCCCGTGCGACCAGCTCCTCCGCCAGGGCGAGCTCGTCCGCGTCGAAGGGCTCCGGCTTCTCGTAGCGCCAGAAGCTGACCACGCCCAGCACCAGGGAGCCGGCCCGAAGCGGCACGGTGATCAGGGAGTGGATGCCGTACTCCACGATCTGCGCGGAGCGCTCGAAATCCTGTGCCTGCCAGCCGGCGGCCTTGCCCAGCCGGGGTTCCAGGACGGGCCGGCCGTTGTCGAGACTGCGGCCCTGCGGAGAGGACTCGACGAACCTGATCCGCTCGCCGACGGAATAGAGAGGAGCGTCCTTGCGGATCCCGCTCAGCGCCGTACGGCTGAGCGCGGCCGCCGCGTCCGGCTGCCCGCCGCTCAGCACCGCGTCGAACAGATCCACGGTGGCGAAATCGGCGAACCGGGGCACCGCCAGCTCGGTCAGCTCCTCGGCCGTACGGGTCACGTCCAGGCTCGTCCCGATGCCCACCCCGGCGTCGTACAGCATGTTGAGCCGTTCCCGCGCGGCCTCGGCCCGGCCGGACAGCGCACGCAGCTCGGTGGAGTCGCGGAGCGTGGCGACACTGCCGGGCGGGACGCCGGCCCGGTCCGTGGTGCGCTGGTTCACGGCGAGGAGCCGGTCCCCGACGAGGTGCACCTCGTCCGTGGCGACGCGCCCGGAGGCCAGCAGCTCGGCGGTGCCGGGGTCGAGCCCCAGGCTGAGCACGTGCCGGCCCTCGGCGTCGGCGGGCAGTCCGAGCAGACGGTGCGCCTCGTCGTTGGCGAGCACCAGGGTGCCCCTGTCGTCGACGATGAGCACGCCCTCGCGGACGGCGTGCAGCACGGCGTCGTGGTGTTCGTACATCCGCGTCATCTCGTGCGGCCCGAGCCCGTGGGTCTGGCGCAGCAGCCGCCTGCTCACGAGCGCCGCGCCCGCCGTCGCCAGGACGAGCGCCACCGCGGCGGCGGACAGCACGAGCGGCAGCTGACGGTCGGCGGTGCCACCGACCTTGGCGGTGGTGATCCCGGCCGACACCAGGCCGACGACCTGGCCGTCCGGAGCCTTCACCGGTACCACGGCCTGCACGAGGGGGCCGATCGTGCCGGTGATCTGCTCGGTCACCGGCCTTCCGGCCAGCGCGGGCTCGAGCGTCCCGACGAACTTCTTCCCGATGCGGTCCGGTTTGGGGTGGGTGTAGCGGATCCCGTCGGTGTTCATGACGACGATGAAGTCGACCTTCGACTGCTCACGGGCGGCCTCGGCACGCGGCTGGAGCACCGCCGTGGGGTCGGGGGACTCCAGCGCCTCGATCGTGCCCGGCGCGTTGGCGAAGGTCTCCGCAACGGCGAGCGAACGGTTGCGGGCCTCCTGGGTGGTGTCGTGTCGCACTTGCAGGACCAGCGCCACCACGGCCGCCACCACCAACAGCAGCACGATCACCACGACGAGCAGGAACACCTGTCCGGCGACACTGCGTCCGCCCAGCACCGACCGCAGCCCCGCCACCGGATTCCACCGCGACGGGCCCGCCTCCCGCCGTTGCCGGTCGGACGGCGCAGCGCCGGGCCGCAGGGGCGATCGAGTCCCGGATCGACCCATGAGTCGGACCATGTGCCATGTCTACACTGCCCGGCCGCGCGAGGCGAGGGGCATCACCCATGGTGACAGGGGGCCCTCACCGTTTCGTCACGTCTCCCGGCTCCGGGCCGCCGCGCACCGTGTCCGGCCCCGGAACCGGCCCGGACCGGGGTCCCTCCGGGAAGTCCCGCGGTCTCAGGTGGCCAGGGAGCGGGCGAGCTCGGTCGTGGCCCGGGCGATCTCCGTGTCCTCGTCCGCCATCAGCCGGCCGAGCTCACCGCGCCGGGCCCGCACCGCCTGGCGCGCCGCACGCTCCCATACCACCGGATTCTCCCGGCGGTTCAGCAGCTTCGGATAGACGGCGGCAGTGCTCTCCCACTGCCGGGCGTCGGCGATGTTCTTGAGCAACTGGATGATCTGGGCGCGGCAGGTCACCTGCGGCAGCTTCGCCAGCTCCCACAGGAAGGGAACCGTGGCGGCCGTGGCCTGCTCCACGACGAAGCCGAACTGGCAGATCCGTTTCCGCAGGTCGGCGAGTGCTGAGCTGGCGGTGTCGGCGTCGCCCCAGGCGATGCCGTTGAGCAGGAGAGGAATGGCCGCCGCCGAACCGGTGGAGTCCTGGATGTCGCCCCAGGGCACGCGGTCCAGGGCCGTGAGCGGCGTGTTCCTGGCCACCCCGGACGGGGTGTCGGGGCGCTGTGGGCGCTCGCTGCCCGGGTGTTCCGTCGAAGCGCTGCGCATGGCGTGGGGCCTTTCCGCGGCAGTCGTGTCAGATGGGTGGACAGGTCGACAACCTGGCCCAGACCGTCTTGCCCGCCGGAGGGCAGGGGGTCCAGCCCCACTCCTCGGACAGGGCGTCGACGATGCACAGGCCCCTGCCGTGCACTTCCAGGGCGGAGCCGGCGGGCGCGTACACGGGCGGGTGGTCGTCGGGGTCGGAGACGGTGACCAGCAGGTGGGTGGGGCCCAGGAAAAATCCGAGCCGGATATCCGGCGCACCCCGCGTCACCGGCGCCGCGTGCGTCGCGGCGTTGGCGGTGAGCTCGGTGATGACGAGCGTCGTGTCGTCGCAGCGGTGGTCGAGCGACCAGAAGTGCAGCGTGTCGCGGGTGAACGACCGGGCGCGGGCGAACCCTTCCCTGCTGCACTCGACGCGCAGGGCGGCCGAGGCGGACACGGCACCGGAGGGCTGCGGCATCGTCTCCGGCATCGGGGGCGGGGGCCCGTACGGCGTCGCGTCGTACGACGTCACCGTGTGCGGGCCGGGCGGGAATCCGGTGCTCGTGCCGGGTGCGCCTGCGTGTGCCGCAGCCTCACTGGGCGGCCGGAGCACGTGCTGCGCGGATGATGACACGGCATCTCCCCGATGCGAGGTCAGAACGGGGCGCCAGCACAGGGGTTGACGCCGCGGCTATTATCCACGCTGACGGCGCCCTCGTGCAATTGCACGAGAAATTGCGTGAAAATCAAGCCCGGTTCGGTACACGAGCCGGGACGTGAACGAGAACAGCGAGGAGATCGCCGTGCCACCAGCGCAGAACGGAGTGCAGGCAAGCTCGTTGGACGCCTGCTGGATCAAGAGCCGGCACAGCAACGCCGAGGGCAACTGCGTCGAGGTCGCCCCTCTCGTCGACGGCGGGATCGCGATGCGCAACTCCCGTGACCCCGACGGGCCCGCGCTCGTCTACACCGCGGCGGAGGTGGCGGCGTTCCTGGCCGGGGCGAAGGACGGCGAGTTCGACCACCTGCTGTGACCACCTGATGTGACGGACCGCCTGCTGTGAAGCCCGCATGGCGATGTGGAGCCCAACTCCCCACTTCCGTGGGCTTATCCGAGGGGTGCGGGGAGGCCCGGCAGGGTGCGATAGTGTAAATCGCCCTTGTGCCGGTCTGCTGGGAGTCAGGATGTCCGCCGCGTCGCATCGCATCTCCCGTCTGGAACCCTACCTGGACAGGCCCGAGCCGGCGCCGACTCTGCTGAAGATGCTGGTCGGTGTGCAGCTGGCAGGCTTCCGTGAGGACGCCGGGCTCGCCCAGGACCAGGCGGCGCGCGCTGTCGGGTTCAGTGCCGCGAAGCTGTCCCGCATCGAGTCCGGCAAGGGCCGCCGCCCGCCGACGGAGAACGACGTCCGCGCGCTGCTCCGGTTGTACGGCACCGGCGACTACGAGGCCTCGGTGCTGCTCAAGCTGTTGCAGCGTGCCGGCGAGCCCGGCTGGTGGCAGCGGTACGACAAGCGGCTGATGCCCGAGTGGTTCGACCGGCTGGTCGGCCTCCAGGAGGCCGCCGCCACCATCCGTACCTTCGAGATCCAGTACGTACCCGGCCTGTTGCAGACACCCGCCTACACCAAGGCCGTGGTGGAGCGGGGCCTGCCGAACGCGCCGGCCGGTGAGGTGGAGCGACGCGTCGAACTCCGCCGACGCCGGGCGCAGTTGCTGTTCCGGCCGGAGGCCCCGCAGTTGTGGGCGGTCATCGACGAGTCCGTGCTGCTGCGCGTCCTGGGCAGCACCGAGGTGATGCGGGAGCAGCTCGCGCACCTCGTCGAGATGGCCCAACGCCCCAACGTGACGTTGCAGATCGTCCCGCTGAACGTCACGAACGCCTCGGCGCCGGCCATCCCGGTCACGTATTTGCGCTTCGGCGGTCTCGACCTCCCCGACGTGGTCTACCTGGAGCACATCAAGAGCGCGAACTTCCTCGAGGACCTCGACGAGACGGAGGAGTACCGGATCGCGCTGGACCGCCTCGCGGACGAGGCGCTCAAGCCCCGTGACTCCCTGGAACTGCTGTGTACGACGATGAAGCAGCGCTACGCCTGAGGCGCACATGCCGCGCGCGGGACGACGGGCGTCCTGCGCGCGGCACCTGAGTCACTTCTCCGCACCTGAGTCACTTCTCCAGGGGAACCCGTCCCACGCCGCCGAACTCGATCCACTCGTGGGTGAGCTGACGGGGCGCCACCTCGGTGTCCGGACGCCACGTGGACACCTCCACCAGCCCCGGCTCCAGGATCTCCAGACCCTCGAAGTACGCGGCGACGTCCTTCTCCTCACGCACCCGGCCCCAGTGCCCTTGGGTCGCCTGGTCCATAAAGTCCGTGACGAAGTCACGGACCTCGGGGTCCTCGCTGACCAGCTGGCACATCACCATGAAACTGCCGGGTGCGAGCCGCTCCCGCACCCGGCGGGCCACGGCGAGCGGCCCGTCGGTGTCGCTGTCCGGGATGCAGTGGAACACCGAGTTGAAGAGCACGCACACCGGCTCGGAGAAGTCGATCAGCCGCTTGGTGTCGGGGTGGTCGAAGATCAGGTCGGTCTCGCGCATGTCCGCGTGGATGACGCTCGTGCGCTCGTCCTGCTCCAGCAGCGCACGGCCGTGGACCAGCACCATCGGGTCGTTGTCCACGTACACCACGTGGGTCGAGGGGGCGACGCGCTGGGCGACCTGGTGCACGTTGTCCTGCGTCGGCAGGCCTGATCCGTGGTCGAGGTACTGCCGGATGCCGTAGTCCTCGGAGAGGGTCCGCACGACCCGCTGGAGGAAGCGCCGGTTGTTCAGTGCCAGACGGCGCGTGCTGGGCACGACCTTGTCGAGTTCCTCGCACGCGGCACGGTCGGCCGCGTAGTTGTCCTTGCCGCCCAGGTAGTAGTCGTACATGCGCGCTGCCGTCGGCACGTTCGCGTCGATCTCGGTGGACAACTGTTTCCCGGAGTGCATCGTTCCCCCTGCGTGGTGCCGCGCCAACGGACTGGCTGGACAGGAAGTACATCCTAGGGAGCGGGAGTTGGCCGCTGCCAGCCCAGTGGCGAAGGTGCCCACGACCGAACGACCGGATGATCGTCTCTCGCGACGCAGTGTGCGCACTGTGCCCCTCTGGTTTACTCGGCGTCACCGGAGGCTTCGGTGTCACGGTGGGGTGCTCGCCAGGGGACGTTCTCCTGTGGGAGGTGGGACCGTGGACCCCTCGGACCGACCGGATCGCGGATCCTTGGGGTGCGCGTCCCCCGTACGACCCCGGCACGCTGGCCGTCCCGGACGGACACGCATCTGCGGGCCGGGACCGCCGAGCAGGACGTGGAGCGGTGGGTGCAGTCAGCCTCGCTGCTGCACTCCAACGGTGACGCGATGGACATCGCGGTGCGCGAGGGCCGCATCGTGGGCGTGCGGGGCCGGGCCGCGGGCCGGGTGAACCGCAAACGCCCGGGCCCCAAGGACCTCTACGGCTGGCAGGCCAACTCACCAGGCCCCTGGTCCGTCAGCACGGTCGGCTGGTGGAGTCCGCTGACCAAGATCCTGGCACCGCAGCTGCTGACCAGAGTCTGACCCGGGCCGTCACCGCCGCCGCGCGGCGATCATCGACCGGTACCAGTGGTAGCTGTCCTTCGGCGTCCGTTGCTGCGTGGCGTAGTCGACGCGGACGATCCCGAAGCGCTTGTCGTAGCCGAAGGCCCACTCGAAGTTGTCGAGGAGGGACCACACGTAGTAGCCCCGCACGTCCACGCCGACGTCCATCGCGGCCCGCAGCGCGGTGAGATGGTCGCGCAGATAGGCGACCCGGTCACTGTCGTGGATGGCCCCGTCGGGGCTCACCTCGTCGTCCTCCGCCGAGCCGTTCTCGGTGATGTGGAGGGGCGGCAGGGCATCGCCGTACCGCTCCTTGAGTCCCACGAGCAGATCGGTGAAGGTGTGGGGCGCCACGGCCCAGTCCATGGCGGTGCGACGCGCGCCGGGCATGGGTACCTCCGCGTACCGGTTGTCGGTTGCCACCCGCTGCGCCGGGTCGCTCTCTCGGTAGGGGGCGTCGGTGACGACGATCGGCCGGTAGTAGTTGATCCCGAGGAAGTCCAGTGGCTGGGAGATCAGCTCCAGGTCGCCGTCCCGCCGGAAGTCCTGGCCGGTGAGCAGCTCGCCCCAGGTGTCCTCCTCGGTGGCCGGGTAGCGGCCCGCCAGGATCGGCTCGGTCCACACCAGGTTGTGCTGCGTGTCGGCACGGGTGACGGCCGCCCGGTCGGCGGGGGAGTCGGTGGCGGGCAGATTGCGGTCGAGGTTGAGGGTGACGCCCACCTCGCGTACCCCGGCCGTCCGCAAGGCCCGTACGGCCAGGCCATGCCCGACCAGCAGGTGATGGGCGGCGGCCAGCGCTCCCCGGCCCTCGCGGGCGCCCGGGGCGTGCCGGCCGACGGAGTAGCCGAGGAAGGCGCTGCACCACGGCTCGTTGAGGGTGATCCAGCGCGGCACCCGGTCGCCCAGGTGCCCGGCGACGACGGCCGCGTACTCGGCGAACCGCTCGGCTGTCTCCCGCACCCGCCACCCGCCACCGTCCTCCAGGGCCTGCGGCAGATCCCAGTGGTAGAGCGTGGCGGCGGGCTCGATGCCGACCGCCAGCAGTTCGTCGACGAGCCGGGAGTAGAAGTCCAGCCCCTTGGGGTTCACCGGGCCGGATCCCTCGGGAACGATGCGTGGCCAGGCGATCGAGAACCGGTAGGAGTCCACGCCCAGTTCCCGCAGCAGTGCCACATCCTGCGGATAGCGGTGGTAGTGGTCGCAGGCGACGTCACCGGTGTCGCCGTTCGCCACCAGGCCGGGGGTGTGGCTGTAGGTGTCCCAGATGGACGGCCCGCGTCCGTCCTCCTGCACTGCCCCCTCGATCTGGTACGAGGCGGTCGCGGCCCCGAACACGAAGCCGGGCGGAAAGCTCGGGAAGTCAGTCATGTTCTCAAAGATGCCCGTCCCGGCTCCTCGAACCAGCAGAAACCATCGGGATCGGCGGCGGGCAGCAGATGCACCGTGCCGCAACGCCAGGGCCGCCGCACGAGTGCGGCCCGGCTGACAGCCGCTCGAAGGACGCGGCCGTCTTCCGGTCGAGCCCGGACGAGGGCCTCGGCATCCAGTACGGGGAAAGCAGTGTCGGCGTCCCTATCGAAAACCGAACCCGCTATTCTGGAAATACGAGCATTCATCTGTGATCGAGGGCGTGTCCGCAACCGCTATTCTCACGGCTCGGCCGCTTTCCCAGGAGAAACCCATGGGCGACTATTACGACCTCGGCACGCACCGCCGTCCCGTCACCACCTCCTCCACCGAGGCCCAACTCTGGTTCGACCGCGGCCTGGTGTGGACGTACGCCTTCCATCACGAGGAGGCCGTCGCCTGCTTCGAAAAGGCTGCCGAGGCCGATCCTGACTGCGCGATGGCGTATTGGGGTATCGCCTACGCGCTGGGCCCGAACTACAACAAGCCCTGGGAATTCTTCGACGGCGAGGAACTGGCACGGACGGTGGAGCGTACGCACGCCGCCGTGGAACGGGCCCATGAGAAGGCCGTCCGGACCACCCCGGTCGAGCAGGCCCTGATCGGCGCGCTGCGGGCCCGCTACCCGCAGTCGGAGGCCGTCGAGGACTGCTCGGTGTGGAACGAGCCCTACGCGGACGCGATGCGCGCGGTCTACGAACTGGCGCCCGACGACCCGGACATCGCCACCCTGCATGCCGACGCGCTGATGAACCTCACGCCCTGGCAGCTATGGGACCTGACCACCGGTCAGCCGGCCGAGGGCGCGCGGACCGCGGAGGCCAGGGCCGTACTGGAAGGCGCGCTCGCGACCGACGCCGGCGCTCGGCACCCCGGGGTTCTGCACCTGTACATCCACCTGATGGAGATGTCCCCGACACCGGAGCAGGCCCTCACCGTCGCCGACCGGCTGCGCGGCATCGTCCCCGACGCCGGGCACCTGCTCCACATGCCCTCACACCTCGACGTCCTGTGCGGGGACTACCGCCAGGTGGTCGCGGCCAACAGCGCCGCGATCGCCGCCGACGAGAAGTTCCACCGGCGGGCCGGCGGGATGAACTTCTACACCCTCTACCGGGTGCACAACTACCACTTCAAGATCTACGGGGCCATGTTCCTCGGTCAGGCACAGGTCGCCCTCGACACCGCCGCCCAGCTGGAAGCCGCCGTCCCGGAAGAACTGCTCCGCGTGCAGAGTCCTGCGATGGCGGACTGGCTCGAAGGCTTCCTGGCCATGCGCGTCCACGTGCTGATCCGCTTCGGCCGCTGGGCGGACATCCTCGCCCTGCCGGCCCCCGCCGACCCGGAGCTGTACTCGGTGACCACCGCCATGCGGCACTACGCCCGGGGCGTCGCCCTGTCGGCCACCGGGGAGGTCGGACGGGCGGAAGCCGAGCGCGAGCTCTTCCGCGCGGCGGTGCGCCGGGTGCCGGAGACGCGGATGCTGTTCAACAACACCTGCCGCGACATCCTCGCCGTCGCGGCGGCCATGCTGGACGGCGAGCTCGAATACCGCAGGGGCAACCACGACCTCGCCTTCGCCGCCCTGGAGCGGTCCATCGATCTTGACGACAACCTCCCTTACGACGAGCCCTGGGGCTGGATGCAGCCCACCCGCCACGCCTACGGCGCCCTGCTGCTGGAACAGGGCCGGGTGACGGAGGCCGAGGCGGTCTACCGCGCGGACCTCGGCCTCGACGCCACCCTGCCCCGCCCCCTCCAGCACCCCGGCAACGTCTGGTCCCTGCACGGCTTCCACGAGTGCCTGCTCCGGACGGGCAAGACCGCCGAGGCGGCTCTCGTGGCCCAGCAGCTCAAGATGGCGACCGCGCTGGCCGACGTCCCGATCCAGGCGTCCTGCTTCTGCCGCTTGGACAGGGTGTCCGGTCCCCAGCCGGCCGACGGGTGCTGCCACTGACTGTCAGCCAACCGAACGGACCGGACGGCCGCCGGTCAAGGCTTCGTGGATCCCCCGTCCAGAACTGCCTCACGGCCGTCCTTGCCGATGCCCTCGGCATGGACCTCCACTTCATCGTCCCGGAGCTCACCATGGCTCCGCACACCCCGGCGCTGGCCGGGCTGGTGCCGCTCTTCGCGGCCTCCCGCGAGCGCGCCCACCAGGACGCCGCCGCCAAGGCCGAGGAAGTCGCCGAGCGCCTGGCCCCTGACGCCCGGCCCGCCCGGCATGTTTGGAATGGCGCTCAGAGGCCACCCGGACCGTGACCCCGACGTCGGACACGGCTGGGAGTGAACATCGTGGCTGGAGAGAAGAAGGCCAAGGCGAAAGCCGAGCAGGCCAAGGGAAAGGCCAAGGAGACGGTCGGCCGGGCGGTGGGTAACGAGCGGCTGGAGACCGAGGGCCGGACGAAGCAGTCGAAGGGCGATGCGCGGCAGGCCAAGGAGAAGGCCAAGGACGTTTTCAAGCACTGACGAGCGCCGCGTGAAGAGGGGTCCTGCCGCGGAGGCAGGGCCCCTCTTCACGCACCCTTCGGCGACCTCGTGGTCCCCCGTCCCTTGACACACCAGTCGCATCTCAAGCCCTGACCGCGGGTGTCTCCTCCAGAGGGAAGTGGCACGCCGCACCGTGGCGCGGCGCACCGGGCGGAGGCGCGGGAACCGCCACGGCGCACAGGTCCCGCACCCGCCGGCACCGGGTCCGGAACCGGCATCCGGACGGCGGGTCGGCCGGTGAGGGGATGTCACCGGTGAGCAGAATGCGTTGGCGATCGCGTCCCCGCCGGCAACGGGAGAGGGGGCCGCCGACAGCAGCGCCTCCGTGTACGGGTGGCGCGGCCGCTCGTAGACCTCCTCCGTCGGGCCCGACTCCACGATCTTGCCCAGATACATCACGGCCACCCGGCCGGCGAGGTGCCGCACCACGGACAGGTCGTGCGAGATGAACACGTACGACAGTCCCAGCTCGTCCCGCAGGTCGCACAGGAGATTGAGCACCTGCGCCTGCACCGACAGATCCAGCGCGGAGACGGGTTCGTCGCAGACGATCACCTCCGGCTCCAGTGCGAGCGCGCGGGCGATCCCGATCCGCTGCCGCTGTCCTCCGGAGAACTCGTGCGGGTGACGGCTCGCGTCCGACGCGCGCAGGCCGACCTTCTCCAGCAGCTCCGCCACGCGGGCCGCCCGCTGCGACGCGGGGACGAGACCGCGGTGGGTCAGCCAGGGCTCGCCGATCAGATCCGCCGCGCACAGACGGGGGTTGAGCGAACCGAACGGGTCCTGGAACACCATCTGCACCTTCCGGCGCCAGGCGAGCAGCTCCGCACCCGACAGCGTGAAGGGGTCGACTCCCTCGTACCGCACGGTTCCCGCGTCGGGCCGCTCCAGCCGCAGGAGGACCCTGGCCAGCGTGGACTTGCCGCAGCCGGACTCGCCGACGAGACCCAGGGTTTCCCCGCGCCCCAGGGTCAGGTCCACCCCGTCCAGCGCCCGCAGCCGGGTGCCGCCCCGCACGGTCCGCCGGACCGTGAAGCTCTTGGCCAGGCCGGTGGCCTCCAGCAGCGCCCCGTGCTCAGGCATCGGCCAGTTCCTTCCCGAAGTGGCAGGCGGCGGCCCGGCCGGCCCCGGTGCCGGTCAGCGCCGGACGGTGGGTGGCACAACGCTCGCGGGCCATGGGACAGCGCGTACGGAAGGCACAGCCGGCCGGCACCGCACCCGGGTCCGGCGGGCTCCCCGGGATGGAACTCAGCCGGGAGCCCCGGTGCTGCTCGGCCGGCACCGACGCCAACAGGCCCCGTGTGTACGGGTGATGGGGTTTGCCGAACACCTCGGCGACCGGTCCCGTCTCCACCACCGTCCCCGCGTACATGACGGCGACCCGGTCCGCGTGCTCGGCGGCGAGCCCGAGGTCGTGCGTGATGAGGACGAGGGCCGACCGCTGTTCGCCGCGCAACTCGCCGAGGAGGTCCATGATCTGCGCCTGCACGGTGACGTCCAGTGCCGTCGTGGGCTCGTCGGCGATCAGGATTCTCGGCCGCAGGGCGACCGCCGTCGCGATCAGCAGGCGCTGACGCATCCCTCCCGAGAACTGGTGGGGATAGGCGTCCGCCCGGGAGCGGGCCTCCGGTATGCCCACGCGTTCCATCAGCTCCACCGCCCTGGCCTTCGCCGCGCGCCGGGACACGCCCTCGTGGATGCGGAACGGCTCGGCGAGCTGGGTGCCGACCGTGAGGACGGGGTTGAGCGCGCTGAGCGCGTCCTGGAAGACCATGGCCACACCGGGGCCGGCCAGCAGGCGTCTGGCCCGTGCTCCGAGACCGAGCAGGTCCTCGCCGTCGAGGCGCACCTGCCCGCCCACCACCTCCGCGACCGGGTCGAGCAGGCCCGCGACGGCGTGTGCGGTCATGCTCTTGCCGCAGCCCGACTCGCCCAGCAGTGCCAGCGTCTCGCCCGACCGCACGGAGAAGCCGACCCGGCGGACGACGTGGACGGGCCCGGCCGGGGTGTGGACGTCGACGGACAGGTCGTCCACCACCAGGACGTCGGCCGCCGTGGGCCGTTCGGAGCCGGTGGGACGGCTGCCGCCCGGAGCAGTGGTCGTGCCCGGCTCGGCGACCGTACCCCCGCGCGTCGCCGAGCCCGCGCTCGCCCCGCGCGACCACCGAGCACGCCACCCACTCCGCCGCACGCCCTCCCGCCACCGCTGCCCCGGGTCGGTCGTCATCCGGGCCCAGGAGGCGAGAACGGTCGCCGAGACGGTCGTGAGGACGATCGCGAGCCCCGGGAAGAGCGCGATCCACCACGCGCTCTGCAACTCCTGCCGCCCCTGGGCCACCATCAACCCCCAGCTGACGTCCGGCGGTTGGATGCCGATGCCGAGGAAGCTCAGCGACGACTCGGCCAGCATCACGAAGCAGAAGTCGAGCGCGGCGACGGTGAGCAGCGTCGGCAGCACACTCGGCGCGACATGCCGCCGGACGGCCGCCCAACTGCCCGTTCCGAACGTACGGGCCGCGTCCACGAACAGCCGGCTGCGCAACTCCGCCGCCTCGGCCCGGGCCGTGCGCAGATACACGGGGATGCGGGCGACGGCCAGCACCAGCACGATGCTCGCCGCACTCGGCGAGAAGACGTACAGCACGACCACGGCGAGCAGCAGGGAGGGGAAGCTGAGGATCACATCGGCAACGCGCAGCGACACGTTCTCGCGCCAACCGCCGTGATACCCCGCCCACATGCCCCACACCGAGCCGACGACCAGCGAGCACAGCACGGCGGGCACGGCCACGGCCAGGGTCGTCCCGGCCGCGGTCAGCAGCCGCGCGGCGACGGGCCGGCCGAGGGAGTCGCTGCCGAGGACGAAGGCCCAGCCGTGGTCGAGACTGAACGGGGGCCGGCCCGGGGCGCGCAGGTTCTGACGGGTCGCCAGGTCACCGGCCAGCAGCGGTCCCAGGACGGCGCACAGCGCGACCAGGACCAGGACGAGGGCCGCCGCGCAGGCGAACCGGTCCCGGAACAGCAGGGCGTACCACCGGCGGCGCCGTACGGTCGTAGCGCCCGCCTCGGGTGTGGCTTTCTGGAGCATGTCCCGTCCTTGGCTCATGCCGCCGCCCGCTGCCGTACCCGCGGGTCGAGAAGCGCGTGGCTGAGGTCCACCAGGATGTTGAGGGCGAAGATCGCCAGAGCGGTCAGGAGCACCGCCGCCTGAAGCACCGCGAAGTCGCGCTGGAGCACCGAGTCGATCATGAGCTTGCCGATGCCGGGCCAGCCGAAGATCGTCTCGACGACGACGGCCCCGTTGACCAGCCCCACGGCCAGATCACCCGCGACGGTCAGCGCCGGTGCGGCCGCGTTGCGCAGGGCGTGCCCGAAGACCACCCGGGGCTCGGAGGCGCCCTTGGCGCGCGCCACCTTCACGTACGGCGCGGACAGCGCGGATACCATGGCGCCCCGCACCACTTGGACCAGTACGCCGAACGGGCGGATCAGCAGCGTGGCCACGGGCAGCACCCACGCCGCCGCACCGCTCGTGCCGGAGGTGGGCAGCCAGCCCAGCGTGACCGCGAAGACCAGCACGCCCATGATGGCGATCCAGAAGTCGGGGACGCTGGCCGCCGTGGAGGACAGGAAGCTCGCGATCCGGTCGGTCGCCGAGTTCGGGCGGTAGGCCGCCAGGCTGCCGATGACCACGGCGCCCACGACGGCGAGCAGCATTGTCCAGCCGGCGAGTTGGAGGGTGGCGGGGAAGGCCCGCAGGACGGCCTCGGCGGCCGGCTGGGCGGTGCGCAACGACTCGCCGAAGTCGAGGTGGGCGACCTGGGCGAGATAGTCGCCGAACTGGCTGATCAGCGGGTCGTCCAGACCGTTGCGGGCGGTGAACTCGGCCCGCATCTCCGGCGTCGCGCTCAGCGGCAGATACAGGTTGGCCGGGTCGCCGGTGAGGCGGGCCAGGAAGAACACGCCGAGAACCACCACGAGCAGTGGGACGACGCTGGAGACCGCGCGGCGGCGCAGCAGGGTCAGCACGTGATGTCCTCCCTCAGTCCGCGCGGCGCATGTCGGCGAGCCGCATCTCGTCGTTGGTGGCCGGGTCGGGCCGGTAGCGGACCTTGGGGGAGAGGGCCAGCAGGCCGGTCATGTTGGCCAGGACGGCGTCCCGTACGACCTTGTCGTTCTGGTGGGCGAACGCGTCCGCGAACGCCTGCTGCCGTTTCCCGCCCGAGGCGAGCTCGGCCTGTTCGATGAGCGTGTCGAGCGCGTCGGTGCCGTAGCTGCTCTGGGCGCCCTCGCTGCCGTAGATCTGCCCCATGGTGAACGCGGCGTCCCCCGCCTGGTTCCCGTGTTGCGCCTGGAGCAGGGTGGGGCCGGTGTCGCCGGCGGGGAAGGGGCGCAGCAGGTACTCCAGCCAGGCGTTGACGTCGAGCATCTTGATCCTGACCTTCAACCCGGCCTTGATCAGGCCGTCCTGGACGACCTCCATCGCCTCGGCGGCCTTCGGGTAGATGCCGTTGCGGCCGATGATGGTGAGGGTGGTGTCGGTCCGGACTCCGTCAGCGCGGGCCTCGGCGACGAGTTTCCGGGCGCGTTCCGGGTCGTACGGCCACGGCCGGAGGCGCGGGTTGTGGCCGGTGACGCCCCGCGACACGAGCAGCCCGCTGGGCCGGCCGGCGAAGACCGCTGTGACGAGCCCCTCCCGGTCGATGGCGTAGTTGACGGCCCGCCGGATGCGGATGTCGTCCAGGGGCGGCTTGGTGGCGTCCATCCGCAGGTACGAGACCTCGTTGGTGGCGAACTCGACGGCCCGGTCGCCCGCCCCGTCCTCCGGCGCGAGCCCGATCGCCACATCCGCCTCGTCGTTCGTCACCATCGCCGCGCGCACGCTGCCCTCGGCGCGCCAGACATAGGTGGCCGCGGCGAAGTCGGGGTCCTTGCCCCAGTAGCCGGGGAAGCGCTTGAGCCGCAGATAACGGCCCTGGTTCCACTCGTCGATCCGGTAGGGCCCCGTACCGACCGGTTCGCGCACGCGGGAGTCGGGGTCGGTGCTCGTCGGCACGATCTCGACGAAGGACAGGCGCAGCGGCAGGATCGGGTCGGGCTTCGCCGTGGTGACCCGGAGCGTGCTGTCGTCGACGGGCGTGGCGGTGAGCTCGCTGTCGGCGAAGATGTAGCCGTCGACGTTGCAGTCGATTCCCGAGTCCGTGGCGCGCTTGACGGAGAACGCGGCCGCGGCCGCCGTGAACGGTGAGCCGTCGTGGAAGGTGACGCCCCTGCGGAGGGTGAACGTCCACGAAGTCGCCGAAGCGCGGGTCCACTTGGTGGCGAGGGCGGGTTCCAGGCGTCCGGTGGACGGTTCGCGCTCGGTGAGCGCCTCCGTGATGTTGGCTCGTGTCACCCGGCCCGTCGCGGTCAGTGAGGCGTCACAGGGTTCGAGCGTCGGCGGTTCCTCGGGCAGGACGATGCGCAGGGTGTCCGGGCCACCGCCGATGGGGTCGGCACCGGCCACCGAGCAGCCGGAGGCGGCGAGCAGGACGGCGAGGGAGGCGACGATCGGACGACTGCGGCATAAGCCTGAACCGGTCACTGCGCCTCCGCGTTCACTCACGTACACAACAGAGAACGTCGTTTAGATATGTGGACGATGGGTGGACGGTCATTATTGGGTCGGCGAGGCGGAGCGCGTCAAGGGGTGTGCGCCGGTTCCCAACTCGTCGCACCCCTTGACGCGTTGATTGCCGTCCTAAAACATTCGGGAAGCTCGATTGGTTCTGCGCGGTTCTGTTCATTCTCGAAGGGAATCCATGTCCAGCAGACATCGCCTCGCTCGTGCACTGGCGGTCAGCGTCCCCCTTGCACTCGGCGCGGGACTCCTGGCCGTGCCGCCTGCCGCTGCCGCCGAACCGCCCGGCAGCGCGGTCACGGTACGGATCGACCCGTCCTACCGGCAGCAGGAGTTCGAAGGATGGGGGACGAGCCTCGTCTGGTTCGCCAACATCACCGGCCGCTACCCGGAACCCATCCGGCAGAAGCTCGCCGACATGCTCTTCGGTGAGGACGGCCTCCGCCTCAACCTCGCGCGCTACAACATCGGCGGCGGCAACGCCCCGGACGTCCGCAAGGACTACATGAAGGTCGGCGCGACCATGGACGGCTTCTGGAAGGCCCCCGAGGGCACCACCAGGGAGGACACCGACTGGTGGAACCCCGACAACCCCGACCACTGGGACTGGTCCGCCGACCCGGGCCAGCGCTGGTGGGTGGACCGTGTCAAGAAGAAGGTGACCCGCTGGGAGGCGTTCAGCAACTCCCCGCCCTGGTTCCAGACCGTCAGCGGCTACGTCTCGGGCGGCTTCGACGCCAACACCGACCAGATACGGGCCGACCGCGTCGACGACTTCGCCACCTACCTGGTCAGGGTGACCGAGCAGCTGGAGAAGAAGCACCGCATCAAGTTCGACACCATCGCCCCGCTCAACGAGCCCAACACCAACTACTGGGGCACCCAGATCGGCCCCGACGGGCAGCCCACCGGAGGCCGCCAGGAGGGCGCGCACGCCGGTCCGGAGCTCCAGCAGAAGGTCGTCCTGGCCCTGCACCGCGCACTGGAGAAGTCGAGAACCCGCGCGACGGTCTCCGCGATGGACGAGACCAACCCCAGCACCTTCGTGCGCAACTGGAACGCCTACGACAGCTCCGCCCGCGCCGCCGTCGACCAGCTCAACGTGCACACGTACGGCACCGGCATGCGCACCAGCGCCCGGGACAGCGCCAAGGCCGCGGACAAGCCGTTCTGGATGAGCGAGGTCGAGGGCACCTGGGGGACCGGCACCGACTTCACCGGCATGGAACCGGGCCTCGGCATCGCCACCCGGGTCGTCGAGGACATCCGGCAACTGGAACCGTCCGCCTGGGTGTTGTGGCAGCCCGTCGAGGACTCCATCCCGCAGGCGCAGGCCGGCAAGAACTGGGGCAGCATCCACATCCCGTTCAACTGCACCGCGAAGGACACCCTGGAGACCTGCCCGATCAAGGCCAACACCAAGTTCCACACCCTGCGCAACTTCACCCACCACATCCGGCCCGGCGACCACTTCGTCAAGGCCGACGACCCCTCCAGCGTCGCCGCCGTACGCGGGTCCGGCCGCGGGGCGACCGTCGTACACGTCAACAGCGGTACCACTCCGCGCGCCGTCACCCTGGACCTCTCGCGCTTCAAGCGCGTCACCCCCGGCGCCACCGTCACGCCCGTGGTGACCAGCACCGGCGGAGCGCTCGTGCGCGGCACACCGGTGAAGGTGAAGGACGACTCGGCCACCGTGACCGTCCCGGCGAAGTCGGTCACCACCCTCCTCGTCGACGGCGTGTCCGGCACCGCCGAGGACGCCGCGCTCGTCCAGCCCGGTCACGTCTACCGCCTCCAGGGAGCCCAGAGCGGCAAGTTGCTGGCCCCGTCCGCCGACGGCAACGGCGTCGTCGTCCGTACGGCCGACCCGGCTGCCAAGTCCCAGCTGTGGTCCGTGAAACAGCTGACCCGTGGCGAAGGCAACCGTGAGCGCTACGCCCTCGTGAACGCCGAGACGGGCAGGCGCCTCGCCGTACGCGACAACGAGGCCGTTCTCGAAGACGCCGACACCCCGGCCGCGCAGTGGATCATGTCGACCACCGGGGACGGCACCTGGACCTTCGTCAACGCCGCCACGGGCCGACTGCTCGACGTCGTCGGACAGTCGACGGCCGACGGCGCCCGCGTGTCGGCCTTCCTCCCCACCTCCAACGCGAACCAGCGCTGGGCCGTGACCGACGAGACGGTGCTGCGTACCCAGCCCGCCGAGGCGTTCACCGTCCCCGGCCGCGCGCCCGAACTGCCCGGCACCGTGACGCCCGTCTTCCGGGACGGCGCCCGGGGCGCTCTCCCCGTGCGGTGGACGCTGCCCTCCGAGGCACGCTGGAGCAAGCCCGGAACCGTACGGGTGAAGGGCAGGGCGACCGACGCCCTCGGACGGACCGTCCGCGCCGAGGCGGTCGTCACCGTGGACACCATCGCCTCCACCCTCCCGGCCCGCGCCAAGACCTACACCGGCGGACGGCCCGGCCTGCCCGCCACCGTCACCGGCGTCGGACGGCACGGCGGAACCGCCGGACTCCCGGTCACCTGGGACCCCGCACCCGACGGCGCGTTCGACAAGGCCGGAGTGGTGACCCTGCGCGGCACCGCCCACGTCCCCGGCGGTACCGGGGCGGCGGCAACGGTACGCGTCCAGGTCACCGCACCCGGGGAGAAGAACGCCGCGCCCGACGAGGGCGTGACGGTCGGCGCGACCTACACCGAGAGCGGCTACTCCGCAGAGGGTCTGCGCAACGGCAACACGTCCGAGAAGGCCTGGTCGAACTGGAGGTCCGGCACCAAGAACCCCTCCGACACCATCACCTTCACCCTGCCCGAGGCGCGCGATCTGACCCGGGTGGTGACCCACTTCCACCGCGACGGCACCAACGTCAGCTTCGCGGAGTCCCTCAAGGTGCAGGTGCGCGGGGCCGACGGCACCTGGACCGACGCGAGCGACACCGTGCCCGTCGGCACCGAGGGCACACCCGTCGCCGACGTCCCGCTGCGCGCCTCCGGCCCGGTGACCGGGGTGCGTGTGGTCATGACGGCCCGGCCGGGCGGCTACATCACCCTCGGGGAGATCGAGCTCTTCGCCAGGACAGCCGGCGCCTCCTCGGACGCCGCCGCCGCGTCGATCGAGGTCGACGGCGTGGCGATCGGCGGCTTCGACCCGGACCGGACCGGCTACCGGGTGACGACCGACCGCCCGGACCGGGCGAAGGTCACCGCCACGCCGCGCGACCCGTACGCGAGCGTGACGGTCCGCGAGGAGACATCACGCGTGGCCGTCGTGACCGTGAGCAGCGAGGACGGCTCGCAGACACGGCAATACCGGATCGAGCTGACCCGCTCCTGACGCATGGGAACGCGGGGCGTGCCAGCCGGACACGTCCCGCGTCGTCCCCAGGGCTCAGACCGCCGGAGCCGGGTACGTCGGGTACTCCACCCCGGACACGTGCTGCACGACACGGATGACCTGGCAGGAGTAGCCGAACTCGTTGTCGTACCAGAGGTAGAGGATGGCGTTGTCGCCCTCGACCTTGGTGGCGCCGGCATCGACGATCGAGGCGTGGCGCGAGCCGATGAAGTCGCTGGAGACCGCGTCGGGGGCGCTGATGAAGTCGATCTGGCGCTTCAGCGGCGAGGTCAGGGACACCTCGCGCAGGTAGTCGAGAACCTCCTGGCGGGTGGTTTCCCGCGCGAGCTGGAGGTTGAGGATCGCGATGGAGACGTCCGGCACGGGGACCCGGATGGAGCTGCCGGTGATCTTCGCCTTGAGCTCGGGCAGCGCCTTGGCGACGGCGGAGGCGGCACCCGTCTCGGTGATGACCATGTTGAGCGGCGCGCTGCGGCCCCGGCGCTCGGACTTGTGGTAGTTGTCCAGCAGGTTCTGGTCGTTGGTGAACGAGTGGACGGTTTCCACGTGGCCGCGCTGGACCCCGAACTCGTCGTCCATCGCCTTCAGCGGCGGCACGATCGCGTTCGTCGTGCAGGACGCGCAGGACAGGATCCGCTCGTCCGGCTTGATCGTGTCGTGGTTGACGCCGTGCACGATGTTCGGGACGTCGCCCTTGCCGGGCGCGGTCAGCACGACCTTGTCGATGCCCGGGCGCAGGTGCGTGGACAGGCCCTCGCGGTCGCGCCACTTGCCGGTGTTGTCGATGAGGATGGC
Organism: Streptomyces sp. DG1A-41; assembly: GCF_037055355.1. Lineage (GTDB taxonomy): Bacteria > Actinomycetota > Actinomycetes > Streptomycetales > Streptomycetaceae > Streptomyces. Next base: position 8,788,181 of record NZ_CP146350.1, read on the forward strand.
GTCCTTGATGCCGTACGCCGTGTAGTCGACCTCGGACGGGTCGTTGGCGTAGATCACCTTGATCGCGTTGCCGTTGGCGACGATCGTGCTGGTCGCCTCGTCGACGGTGATCGTGCCCTGGAACTGGCCGTGGATGGAGTCGCGGCGCAGCAGCGAGGCGCGCTTGACGATGTCCTGCTCGCCTCCGCCGCGCACGACGATGGCCCGCAGGCGCAGACCGTTGCCCGAGCCGGCCTTCTCGATGAGCAGCCGGGCCACGAGCCGGCCGATGCGGCCGAACCCGTAGAGGACGACGTCGCGCCCCTCGCGGCGCTCGATCTTGTTGGCTCCGGTGGCACCGGCGACGGCCTCGGCGGTGAACTCCTCGACCGACAGTCCGCGGTCGTCCTCGCGGTACGTCGCTGCGAGCATGCCGATGTCGATCTGGGACGGCCCGAGGTCGAGCTCGGCCAGGGTCTTCAGGAACGGCAGCGTCTCGGTGACCGAGAGCTCCGCACCGGCGATCTGCCGGGCGAACCGGTGGGTCTTGAGGATGCTGACCACCGACTTGTTCACCAGAGAGCGGCTGTGCAGCAGGACCGTCACGTCCCGCTCCCGGTGCAGCTTCCCGATGATCGGGATCATCGACTCCGCGATCTCCTCGCGGTTCTTCCAGTTGGTGAACGAGTCGTCGTTGACAGTCACAGATCCATCTTTCGAGCTAGGCGGCGCTCATATGTTAAACCGTCGATTTCTGGATCATGAACGGGGTGCCTCCCGGAGCCATCCGCCGCCAAAAGCCCAGTTCCGCGAGCCCGTCACCGGATCGCCTGGGATGATCGGAACAGAGCCCCCACGCGAAAGGGACGCTCATGGACTTCGACGCTGTGGCCGACGAGTTGTACGCCCTGCGGCCGGAGGAGTTCACCGCCGCCCGCTCATCGGCCGTGGCCGCCGCCCGCACGGCCGGCGACCGGGAACTCGCCGAGCGGATCGGCGCGTTGCGCAAACCCAGCCTCGCCGCCTGGGCCAGCAATCTCCTGGTCCGCAGCCGGCCCGGCGATGTCGAACCCCTGCTCCGCCTGGGCGAAGGTTTGCGGCACGCCCACCGCGCCCTGGACCGCACACAACTGCGCGAACTGAACCGGCAGCAGCACGCGCTGATCCGCGCCCTGTCCGCTCAGGTCCGGCAGCTCGCCGCGGAGGCCGGCCATCCGATCGGCGAAGGCGTGCAGCGCGAGGTCGAGACCACCCTGCACGCCGTCCTGGCCGACCCCGAGGCCGCCCAGGCATGGGCGAGCGGCCGGCTGACCAAGCCGCTCAGTGCCGCCGTCGGCTTCCCGGCCGTCGCCGAGAGCGTCGTCACGGAGAGCGCCGGGACACAGCGCCGCCCCTCCGCCGCGACGGCCCCCTCCCGGCCGGACCGCAAGGCCGACGAGCAACGGCGGCGACGGCTGGCCCAGGCCCGGCGGGACGCCGAGGCCGCCGACCGTGAGCTGCGGGCGCTGAAGGACGAGGCGGCGGCCGCCGGCCGGGCCGCACAGGAGGCGACACAGCAGGTGGACCGCCTCCAGCGGCGCGTCGGGGAACTCACCGAGGAACTGGCCCGAGCCAGGGAGGAGCACCAACAGGCCCGCTTCGCCGAGCGGTCGGCCCGGGAACGGGCACGCACGGCCGATCGCCGCGTCCGCGAAGCCGATCGCAACGCCGCGACGGCCGCCGCCCAGCTCGAACGCCTGACCTCATCGGACGGTCGTTAGGCGGGCCGGTGCTCCTTGGGCGGGCCGGTTCCCGTGGTGATGTACTCCAGCCGTTCGTCCGGGTACGCCAGGTCCAGCGGTACGTACGCGCCGCCCGCTGCGACGATCGCGGCCAGGGTCACGACCTGCTCGACGGACCGCTGGACGGCGACGGCGACTCGCCGGCCGGGGCCGACACCGACCGCGCGCAAAGCGGGCGGGCCGGTTCTCAGTCGGGCACCTGGACCGCACCGGACCGCACGCGGATGCGGTCCCCGGGTGCCGGCGAGGTCGGGGCGGGCGGCACGTCGGCCCGGGTGAGCGCGGACGCGTGGCCGGAACCGCGCACGGTGCACACCGCCGCCGACGTACGGCTCGCGGACCGCCTCATCAGCTGGTGCGAACACGAACACGACCTGCCCACCGGCTCCACGGCCCTCGTCCCGCTGCTGGAGGCGGCCCGCGCCCTTCACGACGCCTACGACATCGCCGCCGCGGCCCTCCGCGTCGCACACGGCGGCGCCCTCACCGCACCCGGCGGCGACGTGGAACGCGCCGTCGGCTACCGCTGGAGCCCGCAGGGCACCGAGACCTTGGCGCTGCGTTCCCGCGTGCTGCCCGGTGACCGGACTGTGGACGGACATCGCCGCCCCGACGGGCCTGCGCACCTTCGCCGAGCAGAACCGCGCCCTCACCTTCGAGGGCCGGATGGTCGACGAGGCCATGGCCGAAACGGCACGGGCGGTGCTGGCGCGACACGGCCGCGGCTGACACCATCCCGCCACCGCGCCGAAGCACGATCATCGGTGTTGTGACGGAGCTCACGGTGTCCCAAAAGGCCGCCACACCAAGCCGCACCCGCGCGACACGAAAATTGAACCATTCGTTTTCTTGAATCGCTCGTGTTAGTGCGGATAGGTTGTCCGCCATGACCGCATCCCGGAACCCGACCACCGCCGAGGAGCTGCGCGGTGCCGGCCTGAGAGTGACGGCCGCCCGTGTCGCACTGCTCGAGGCCGTGCGGGACGGTGACCACCTCGGCGCCGAGGCGATCGCCGCCGAGGTACGCGGCCGCGTCGGCCACATCTCCGTCCAAGCCGTGTACGAGGGGCTCCACGCACTCACCGCGGCCGGACTCGTGCGCCGCCTCGAACCGCCCGGCAGCCCGGCCCTCTACGAGGGACGGGTCGGCGACAACCACCACCACCTCGTGTGCCGGTCCTGCGGGGCCGTCGCCGATGTCGACTGCGCGGTCGGCCACGCCCCCTGCCTGACCGCGTCCGACGACCGCGGCTTCGCCGTCGACGAGGCCGAGGTCATCTACTGGGGCCTGTGCCCCGACTGTTCCACCGCCCGCAGTTCCTGAGCACGTGATCCACCCGAGCACCGCGATCCACCCCGTCCGGAAGGATTTCCATGACTGAGAACCACGACGCGATCGTCACCGACCCGAAGCAGGAGGAGACGAGCGGCGGCTGCCCCGTGGCGCACGGCCGCGCCCTGCACCCCACCCAGGGTGGCGGCAACCGTCAGTGGTGGCCGGAGCGCCTCAACCTGAAGATCCTTGCCAAGAACCCCGAGGTGGCCAACCCCCTCGGTGAGGAGTTCGACTACGCCGAGGCGTTCAAGGCTCTCGACCTCGCGGCCGTGAAACGCGACATCGCCGAGGTGCTCGCCACCTCGCAGGACTGGTGGCCGGCCGACTTCGGCCACTACGGCCCCCTGATGATCCGTATGGCCTGGCACAGCGCGGGCACCTACCGCATCAGCGACGGCCGCGGCGGCGCCGGCGCCGGCCAGCAGCGCTTCGCCCCGCTCAACAGCTGGCCGGACAACGGCAACCTCGACAAGGCCCGCCGTCTGCTGTGGCCGGTCAAGAAGAAGTACGGCCAGAGCATCTCCTGGGCCGACCTCATGATCCTCACCGGCAACGTCGCCCTGGAACAGATGGGCTTCGAGACCTTCGGCTTCGCCGGCGGCCGCGAGGACGTCTGGGAGCCCGAGGAGGACGTGTACTGGGGCCCCGAGACCAACTGGCTCGACGACAAGCGCTACACCGGCGACCGCGAGCTGGAGAACCCGCTCGGCGCGGTCCAGATGGGCCTCATCTACGTCAACCCCGAGGGCCCGAACGGCAACCCGGACCCGCTCGCCGCGGCCCGCGACATCCGTGAGACGTTCCGCCGCATGGCGATGAACGACGAGGAGACCGTCGCCCTCATCGCCGGTGGCCACACCTTCGGCAAGACCCACGGCGCGGGCCCGGCCGACCACGTCGGCGCCGACCCCGAGGCCGCCTCCATGGAGGAGCAGGGTCTCGGCTGGCGCAGCACCTACGGCACGGGCAAGGGCGGCGACGCCATCACCTCCGGCCTCGAGGTCACCTGGACCAGCACGCCCACCCAGTGGAGCAACGGGTTCTTCAAGAACCTCTTCGAGTTCGAGTACGAGCTCGAGCAGAGCCCGGCCGGCGCCCACCAGTGGGTCGCGAAGGACGCCCCGGAGATCGTCCCGGACGCGCACGACTCCTCGAAGAAGCACCGCCCGAAGATGCTCACCACCGACCTGGCGCTGCGCTTCGACCCGATCTACGAGCCGATCTCCCGCCGGTTCTACGAGAACCCGGACCTGTTCGCGGACGCCTTCGCCCGCGCCTGGTTCAAGCTGACCCACCGTGACATGGGCCCGAAGTCGCTGTACCTCGGCCCGGAGGTCCCGGAGGAGACCCTGCTGTGGCAGGACCCGCTGCCCGAGGCCGAGGGCGAGCCCATCGACGCCGGGGACATCGCGACCCTCAAGACCAAGCTCCTCGAGTCGGGTCTGTCGGTCTCGCAGCTGGTGTCCACCGCCTGGGCCTCGGCGTCCACGTTCCGCGGCAGCGACAAGCGCGGCGGTGCCAACGGCGCCCGCATCCGCCTGGAGCCGCAGCGTGGCTGGGAGGTCAACGAGCCCGACGAGCTGGCCCAGGTCCTGCGGGTCCTGGAAGGCATCCAGCAGGAGTTCAACTCCGGCTCCGGTGCCAAGAAGGTCTCCCTGGCCGACCTGATCGTCCTCGGGGGCTCCGCCGCCGTCGAGAAGGCCGCCAAGGAAGCCGGCTTCCAGGTGGAGGTCCCCTTCGCCGCGGGCCGTGTGGACGCGACGGAGGAGCACACCGACGTCGAGTCCTTCGAGGCGCTCGAGCCGACCGCCGACGGGTTCCGCAACTACCTCGGCAAGGGCAACCGCCTGCCGGCCGAGTACCTGCTGCTCGACAAGGCGAACCTGCTCACCCTGAGCGCCCCCGAGATGACCGTCCTGGTCGGCGGCCTGCGCGTCCTCGGCGCCAACCACCAGCAGTCCCAGCTCGGCGTGCTCACGAAGACGCCCGGCTCGCTGACCAACGACTTCTTCGTCAATCTGCTCGACCTGGGCACGACGTGGAAGGCGACCTCGGAGGACCAGACCACGTTCGAGGGCCGCGACGCCGCCACCGGCGAGGTCAAGTGGGCCGGCAGCCGCGCCGACCTGGTCTTCGGCTCGAACTCCGAGCTGCGGGCGCTCGCCGAGGTCTACGCGAGCGACGACGCGAAGGAGAAGTTCGTGAACGACTTCGTCGCGGCGTGGGTCAAGGTCATGAACCTGGACCGGTTCGACCTGGTCTGATCGCACCCGCCTGACAGGACGCCCCGGGCCGGCCCGGGGCGTCCTGCGTCTTTTCTGAGGGATCGTCAAAAACCATTCAAGGTAAGAACATCACTTACCCAACTCTCACCATGAAACGGCAAGGAGCGAGATCGGCCCCGAATCCGGGCGTACGTTCTGGTCGTGAACTCATCTGCCACCGCCCACAGAGGCGCCGGCCCTGAACCGCACCCCTTCGCCGGTCCACGGCCGACCACAGGCGGCACCGTCCGCCGCACTCTGCTGCGCACCGCGCTGACCGGTGCCGCGGCCCTCGGCGCGGGCCTCGCAGCCGCCCGCCCGGCCACCGCCGCCACGAGCGCCCCCGCCCCCGCCGCCGGCACCCGGCCCAGTACCCCGCAGGAAGCCCTCGCGGAACTGGCCGCGGGCAACCGCCGCTGGCGAGCCTTCCGCGAACGCCACCCGCACGAAACCCCCGCGATCCGGCGGACGCTGACCACCGCCCAGCACCCCTTCGCCGTCGTGCTCGGATGCATCGACTCGCGCGTGCCCCCGGAGCTGGTCTTCGACCAGGGTCTGGGCGACCTGATGACCGTACGCACCGCCGGCGAGGTACTGGACGAGGCCGTCCTCGGCAGCGTCGCCTACGGCGTCCTGGAACTGGGCATACCGCTGGTCGTGGTGCTCGGACACCAGTCGTGCGGCGCGGTGCGGGCCGCGGTCGAGGCGGAGCGGTCCGGCGGGCGCCTGCCCGCCCACATCCAGTATCTGGCCGACCAGATATGCCCGGCCATCGACCACAGCACGGAAGGGGACGCGCGGATCGACGCCACCGTCGACGCCAACGTCCGCCTCGTCCGCTCCCGGCTGGCCGCGGAGCCCGACCTCGCCGCCAAGATCAGCACCGGTCGGCTGGCGATCGTCGGCGCCCGCTACGAACTGACCAACCAGGCGGTCCACCACGTCAGTTGAGGCCCGGCCCGGCTACGCCACAGCGGGCCGGGCCGACCTGTCACGCCCGCAGCGGATTGCAGCGCGCCGCCGCCATCACGTACCAGGCCGTCGCCCCCGTGTGCCGGTACGGATAGTAGCCGAAGCCGAACCCGGTGTCCAGCGGACTGCTCGCGGACACCACCCCCGCCCGCTCCGGCAGCGCCCTGCCGCCGACGGTCTGACCGCCGCCCAGCAGGTCCTGGGCCTGCTCGATCGAGGCGATCAGCCGCCGGGCACGCGCCTCGTCACCACGCTTCCCGCGCTCCCGCAGAGCCAGCGCGAGATGAGCCGTCCCCTCGAACCACACACCGTTGCGGTCGGGCTTGGGCTGACCCTGTGCGATCGGCGCGTCCTCGTTCGCCACGCGGCTCGCGGAACTGAAGGTGACGCCTTCGTACGACTGCCCCGCGGGCACCGTGCTGTTCCTGCGGCCCGCGTGATCCACGACGGCCAGCTCCGCGACGGCCCAGTCCAGCGAACGGGCGTACCCACCCGTGCGGGAGCCGAGCGCCAGATGGGTCCAGGTCTGGGTGTCCTCCGGAACCGGGGACTTGTTGACGGTCACCCCGTCGTTGGTGCCGGTGTAGAAGAAGCCCCCGGCCGGCTTCCACATCCCGCGTACGAAGGCCTCGGCCCGCGCCCGCCGCTCAAGCCACACCCGGTCGCCGGTCAGCCGGGCGAGCCGGCCGAAGAGACACACCAGGTCGGTGTTGTGCTCGGTCGACGTGAACGGCAGCTTCTGATTCGCCCCGTCGACGCCGAACTTGTAGCCGCCGAGCGGTTCGTCGGTACGGCCCGTCCGCTCGATCCACTCGCCGATCCGCACGGCACCGGTGAGGAAACGACGCGCCCGGGTACGGCGGGCGAGGGCGCTCAGCGCGATGCCCGCCCAGGCCATGTCGCCCACCGCCGTGCCGGTGAAGCCGAACTGCGTACCGACGTTGGCGGTGCCGTCCGCCCGTACGAAGCCGTCGGGCTGCGGCGAGCCGTCGTAGAAGGTGTACGGCCCGACGTTGTAGGCCTGCCGGAGCCTGCCGTCGTCGTACGCCGGGTCGTGGAGCTGGGCGTAGAGCAGGGCGTCGCCCAAGTCCCTTGCCCTGGCCAGGCTTTCCTGCCTCCGGGCCGCGAGGTGGGCCAGTACCGCCAGGGCGTTGTCGTAGGTGAACGCGGTGCTGAACAGGCCGGCCTGGTCGGTGTAGCTCTGGGTCAGGCGGACACTGCCGTGGTCGGGGTAGGCGTCCATGGCGGCGGCGAGAAAGGCGTGCCCTTGGGCCGGGGCCGATGCGGGACGCGCGGCGGAGGAACCGGCTGCCAGGGCCTGCCCCGAGCCGACGGCGGTGAGCCCCGCAGCACTGATGCCGATTCCGGCACCGATGAGCGAACGCCGGCTGAGTGCCGGGCCTGGTCTGCCAGTCATGAATCTCCCTTGAGAGCGCTCTCACTCAGTGCGCGCTCATTGTGCTGGCGCTCCGGGAGCGGGTCAACGCCCTGTTCGAAAAGGAGATTTGCGCAGGAAGGCGAACGGCGAGTGGATCACTCACACACGATCTCGTCACGCGGCGTGTAGTGCGTCCGGAACGGCTCGCGCTTCACCTCCCGGCCGTCGCTGTAGAAGACGCGCTCCACCGTGACGTCGAACCCTTGGAGCGGCGTCTGCGGCACGCACTCCTTGTCGTCGCTCACCTTCTTCTCGGGCTTCTTCACCTCGGTGCGCGGGCCCTTGACCGACTTGATCTCGTCGTACTTCCTGGTGCCGAGGAAGGAGACGGTCACGGACGTGTCCGTGGACTCGGCCTGGATGTAGATCGCCTTGCCGGAGTCGTTGGTGAACCTCAGGTCCAGGCTGCCCCAGGCGACCGTCGCCTCGCGGCCCTCCGGGTATCGCTCGATGTAGAAGGAGTGCGCGCCGTGCTCCACGGGCTTGACCCCGGCGAAGAACAGCGCGTTGTACACGGTCGTCGCCACGGCCGAGACACCGCCGCCCGACGCCTTCGTGAACCGGTCGTTGAGGATGATGACGCCCTCGACGAAGCCGTTGGCCTCGGTGCGCTCGCCGACGGTCCGGTTGAAGCTCCACGTCTCGTCCGGCCTGACGAGGGAGCCGTTGATGAGTTCCACGGCCCGGCCGACGTTCTTCGTGCGGTACTCCGCCGGTTCGAAGTGGACGGTGAAGGAGGACATCGTCTCCGTCAGCCCCAGCTCCGCGGCGTTCGCGCGGGTGACCTCGGGCTGGATCCTGTCCACGGCCACCTCGCCGCTGCGGGCAGCGCCCGACCTGGTGAGCAGCGGCAGCACCGCCTTGCCCAGCGCCTTGTCGGTGACCTTCTGGCCCACCCTGGCGTCCTCGGCGATCACGGCCCTGTCGCCGTCCGGCCGCAGCCTGGCGTTCTCGGCGGTGGTGGTGACGTCGTCCAGGGGACCGGCCACGGCGGGATCATCGCGCAGGCCCTTGGCGTCCAGCTCCGGTCTCAGTCTTCCGCTGCCGTCCGGCCGCATCGCCAGGTGCTCGCCCAGCACAAACTGCCCGACCGTGAACCGCTTGCCGGCCGCGGTGAGCGTGACGGGCGCCGACATGGCCGGCTCGGCGAACGTGCGCACTGCCCGCCGTACCTCGTCGGCCGTGACCTTCGGACGGGTCTCGCGGGCGGGCAGCGGCGTGACCGAGCGGGTGTCGCCGCGTAGGAAGGAGGAGCGCAGCAAACCCACGGCGTCTTCCACGTCCAGCGCGTACCCCGTGCGCGGCACGACCTCCTCGACCCGCCCGTCCTCGAAGGCGACGGCACCGTCCCGGACCTTCTGGTCGAGCCCCTTCGCCAGCCGGCCGAGGGCTGCCCGGGCCTTGTCCTCGTCGAGGCGTACGACCGGCTCGATCTCACCGCCCGAGCGGAAGAACCCGCCGATCACGCTGAACGGATCGGCGCCGATGCGCGCCGCCCGGTCGACAGTCTCCCCGACGTCGAAGGAGAGACCGGCACGCCGCGGATCGACCCTGCCCGTACGGTCACCGACCTTCACGGACAGCTCCCGCGCCCCGGCCGCCCCCAGCCGCCGCTCCAGCTTCCGCACCGCCTCCGCACGGCTCAGGCCCCCGATCTCCACCCCGCGCACCGTCGTACCGGAGTCGATCTCCCCGCCCGTCAGCATCAGCCCGGCGAGATACAGACCGCCGACGCCCACGGCCAGCGCGCCACCGGCCAGGGCCATGGGCGGAAGGGACGTGAGGCGCGGAACGGAGGTTATTCGGGGGCGCATGGGTCTCCTGGAGATCGATGACGACGGTGCACCCGATGACGCGACGCTGCCGCGGGCAATCACATCAAGCTATCCACATCCCGGCGGCAAACCGGTATGGCCCAGACCACTTATGTCCGAGAGCACGCCGGAACCGGCCGGTCCGTGCCCACGCTCCGACCGGGCCACAGAGTGACAACGGCGAACAACTGTCCGGTGGTTGGCGAGGTCTACGCCACCATGAAGATCTCTTTCCTGATGCACAACGGCTGCGCCCCGGCCTCGCAGACCTGCGCGCCCTCGTCGACGGCCACCTGCGCGACCGGCCCTCTCCGGGCGCCGTCAGAATCCCGTGCGTCACGAAGGACGGCTTCCTCGCACTCAGGGCCTGGCGGCGCACCGCCCACGCGGAGGCCCGCACCATCGACGTCACGGAAGAGGCCCTGACGGTCGAGGCCCGCCTGCACGGCGCCGAACTCCACGAGGACGCCACCGTACGGATGCGCCTGCGGGGGAGCGACACCGTACGGGACCTCCGCCCCCGGATCGACGACGACGGCAGAGACTTCTCCTCCGCAGGCCCCGAGGACCTGATGGGCGGTGCGGCCGGCCCGGCCCGGATCTGGGACGCCTTCGTCCGGCCCACCACCGACGCGCCGCCGATCCGGATCGGCCGGCTCCTCGACGACGTGGCGGACCGCAAGGACGTCCTCGTCCACCCGGCGCTCACGGCGGGCGGATCCTCCTCGCGCCCCCGCTGCACCGTCGACAACGACCTCGCGATCGAGGTGACACCGGCCGAATCGCCGGTATGCCCGAAATAAAAAACCCTCGACTCCCGGATGGTCATTTCGTCGGTGCAGCGCGACAGGCATGTGTGGATTCGGTGCAAAGCGGCGGCAAAAAGGTCAGGCGCTCGTCCGCAACGGCCGTAATCGCGAAGGGGACTTGCGGCGATAACCAAACTCAAGTACCTAGATGAATCATGAACCTGTTCAACCGCGTCGTGCCGTCCCGCCGGCAGACGCCGCCGATCCCCCCACAGCGTCCCGCGGGCGCACCGGCTTCCCCCACCGCGGTCCTGCCCGACCCCGACCTGGTGAATCTCACCGGCGAATGGGTCGTCGACCCTGCTCACAGCAGGATCGGCTTCTCCGTCCGGCATGCCATGGTGACCACCGTGCGCGGTTGTTTCCTGGAGTACGAAAGCCGCCTCTACTTCGACGCGCGCAACCCCGCCCGGTCACGGGCCGATCTCACCCTGTTCACCGCCAGCGTCGACACCGGGGTGGAACAACGCGACGCCCACCTGGTCGGCCGTGACTTCCTCGATGCCGCGACCTATCCACGAATGCGTTTCACCAGTACCGCGGTGGAACAGGCGGGTGCCGACCTCTATCGCATGTCGGGCGACCTCACCATCAAAGGCATATCGCGGCCGGTCGTACTGGAGATGACCTACATCGGGCACGTCACCGACCCCTTCGGATACGACAGGGTCGGATTCGACGGCACCACCACCATCGACCGCTCCGACTGGGGCCTGACGTACAACAGCAGGCTGGCCGAGGGAGGCGCGATGGTGAGCGAGAAGGTGCGGCTGCAACTCGACATCGCCGCCATCCGCACGGCCCCGGCGGCCGGCTGAACACACACCGGGCGCGGGGGTGCGCCTCATGGCCCGGCATCGTCGGGTCCGGCGACGACGCGGAACGTCGCCGGGCCCAGCGTGATCTCCCCGTCGCTCAGCGGCGTGCACCGCACACCGCCCCGCCCGCGCAGGGCGCGCTGTGCGCCGGGGCCTATGGTCACGTCCATCCAGGCACAGGGCCGGGCCGGCCGGGTCACGGCGAACACCACCGGCCCGGTGCCGCAGTCGAGGGCGATCGTCGATCCGACGCAGGAGTCGATGTCGACACCCTTGAGCAGGACGTTGCGGCGGGTGTGCCGGAGGTCGGCGTCCGCCGGGAGGTTCTCCGCGGCCATGAGGGTCACCGCCGCGTTCCGGTGGGCGGGCCGGGCGTAGTAGCGGTCGCCGACCAGTCCCAGACCGCGGCGTACCTCCACCCGGGGGACGAGCTCGTCGGACGGGCCGGGGGAGGGGCCGCCCGCCGGCCGCCCGGCCAGCCGGTGCGCGGGCGACACCAGCAGTTGCAGCACCTCCACATCGGTCATGGCGTCAACGGTACGCCTGGGTAACGACCGCCCGGTGGGCCTGTGGGAGGCGTACGGTCACTCGTCCTGCCTCCGCCCGAGCCCGCCGTCCTCGAGTGGGGCCCGGCCGTCCGCCGACTCGCCCGCGGTGAGGTGCTCCAGGACCTCGACCAGTTCCTGGCACGCGCGCCCCACCGAACGCCGGGTGTTGATCTGCTCGGTGATCACGGCCGACAGGATCAAGGCCGTCAAGGCCATGGCCCCGTTGAACGCCTGGAGCTTGATCATCACCTCCACCCTGGTCAGCCGCTCGAACGGTCCGGCCCGGTCGGTCGCCGCCACCGTCGCCGTGATCGACGCGAACAGGGCGCACAGCATGCTGCCGGCCAACTGGAAGCGCAGAGCCGCCCAGATCAGCAGGGGATAGACGAGGAAGAGCAGACTGACCGGGCTGTGCGCGGCCAGCGGAACGACACAGCAGATGATCAGCGCGAGGCCCGTGGCCTCCTTCCAGCGCGCCAGGCGCAGCGGCGGGCGGACGCGGGACAGCAGGAGCAGCACCGGGGCGACGATCAGCACACCCATCGCGTCACCCACCCACCAGGCCAGCCACACGGCCCAGAAGCTCGCCCAGTCGAGCTTGCCCGTGACGAGCAGAAGACCGGCGCCCACCGTCGAACTGATCAGCATGGCGGTGAACGCGCCCAGGAACACCAGGGCGAGACCGTCCCGCAGCCGCGCCAGATCGGTGCGGAAACCGGCCCGGCGCAGCAGCAGGTACCCCACGACGGGCGCGACCGTGTTGCCCACCAGGACGCCGAACGACGAGGGGCTCGGCGATGTGAGGGACAGGATGACGAGGAAGGCGCCCAGGGCGATCCCAGGCCAGCAGCGCAGCCCGAAGATCAGCAGGAAGGCGACCGAGACTCCGGTGGGAGGCCAGATGGGGGTGACGACCGAGCCACCGACGACCAGTTCCCGCAGCAGGCCCAGCTGCCCGGAGACGTAGTAGCAGGCGGCGACGGCCAGCGTCTGGAGAGCGACGACGACCGGCGTACGCAGATCCTGGCTAGCCACCACAGCAGCCATGAGACACCGAGGCCGCCGCGACGGCGAGGTGAGAGCGGGGGCCCTGCGGCCCTATGGCTGAGCCTCCGGCCCGTCGAGGCCGACCACCAGCACGGCGGCGTCGTCGTCGTGCCCCACACGCTCGGCACCCTTGATGAGGGCGGCCGCGAGCGCGTCCACGTCCATGCCCGCCACCGCCGCGGTCCCCGCGAGCCGCGTCACCTGGTCGAGGCCCTCCTCGAGCGGCAGGGAGGGCCCCTCCACGACACCGTCCGTGAGCAGCACGAACACGCCACCCGTGGTCAGCTCGTACCGGGTCACCGGATACGGCACCCCCGCCAGGATCCCCAGGGGCGGCCCGCCCTCGTCCGCGGTGACGCCGGACTTCCCGTCGGCCGTGGCCCAGACGCAGGGCAGGTGCCCGGCCCGCGCGCTCTCCAGCACGCCGGCGCACGGGTCGAGCCGCATGAAGGTGCAGGTGGCGAACAGATCGGAGCCCAGGGACACCAGCAGATCGTTGGTCCGGGCCAGGACCTCGCCCGGCTCGCTGGTGACGGAGGCCAGGGCCCGCAGTCCGGCCCGCACCTGCCCCATGAAGGCGGCGGCCTCGATGTTGTGTCCCTGGACGTCACCGATGGACACCCCGATACGGCCGTCGCCCAGCGTGAACGCGTCGTACCAGTCGCCGCCCACGTTGAGCCCCTGGCATGCGGGCGCGTACCGCACGGCGAGATGCAGCCGGTGGGCGACGGGCAGGTCGCGCGGGAGCATGCCGCGCTGAAGCGCGATGGCCAGCTCGACCCGCGACCGCTGCATCTCGGCCTGTGCGCGCGCCTGGGCCGTCAGGGCCTCGAGCCTGGTCAGCAGCTCGTCGCCGTCGTCCGTCGTGCCGGTGCGGGACATTGATCACTCCGGCGAGGATGGCCACGGTCGGTGACCACCCTCGATGGCAAATCGCACGATTCAGGTCCATAGGATGATACGTGGCCGGGGCCTCGGCGACGACTCGCACTCCCCGCACCCGTCACCGCACCGACCGCTCCGCCTCGCGATCCGAGCGCCGCCCGACCGCCGCCAGGACGAACGTGACGCTGATCAGCAAAGCCCAGGCGCCGAACTTCTGCACGCCCACCGGCTCCCAACCGTGCTCCTGGAACGGATAGCGCCAGGCGCCGACGAAGGTGGCGAGGTTCTCCGCCACCCACAGGAAAAACCCGATCAGGACGAACGACAGCGCCAACGGCATGCGTCGGCGCACACCCCGCACCGTGAAACACACCGACGTCCCCGCGGTGACGGCCAGCAGCAGTCCGGCCAGCACCCAGCGCGCGTCGGGCAGCCAGTGATGGCTGAAGAAGTTGACGTAGACGGCCGCGGCCACCACCGCCGTCGCCCGCGGGCGGTAGCGCACGAGCGCCAGATCGAACAGACGCCAGGCCCGGCACACGTAGCTGCCGACCGCCGCGTAGAGGAACCCTCCGTACAGCGGAACACCGGCGAACTTCAGCACACCCGGCTCCGGGTAGCTCCACGAACCGAGCGACACCTTCACCAGCTCGAAGGCCAGACCGATGACGTGACAGACCGTTATGACGGCGACGTCCCGCCCGCTCTCCCAGCCGCGCAGCCAGAACACCAGCGTGAGCAGCACGCCGTAGACCACCAGCAGGTCGTAGCGCGCGACGGGAAGATCGGGCAGCAGGGCGGACACGGCCACGCCGGACAGCAGCGCGATGGCGAACGCGCACGCCCGGGTCTGCGTCCAGGCGAAGTCGAGCGCCTGCCGAACCGGCGCGGCCCGGAGGTCGGCGAAAGTTGGAGGGATCATGGTGCCCTGTAGGACGGGCCCGCGCCCCTACCGGTTGCGGCGCCCCTCTCCAGCCGGCACCCGTCCGCCCCGGGACACGGCACCCCGGGCTTCGGCCACGGCCTTCCGCAGCAGCCGGGCAAGACGCTGATCCGCGTCGGGTGCGGCGCACAGCACCCGAAGAGCGTGTTCGAGGTACCGCCGCCCCGGGCCGCGCCACCACAGCAGATCGGCGACACGCCCCGGCAGCCCGCCCGCACGGACGTGCGCAAGCCGCTCGCCCCGCCGACGGCACGCACGGCCGTGTCGCGCCAGGCGTCGGGACGCGGGACGCAGCACGCGCGCCGCGTCCACGACCGTGCCGACGAGCCGCGGCGCATACGCCCGTTCCACGGGCCGGGCGTCGGCGAGCTCGGCGGCCAGCGGCCACAGGGCCTGCCGGGTGTGGTCACCGACGCTGTCGTTGACCACACGGGCCAGAGCCGCGAGCACCGGATGTGTACCGGCCGGGCTGTCGGTGAACCGGCCGCCGGCCAGCAACGCGGCGCTCTCCATCAGGCAGGCACCGTCGTCGGGGTGCAGATGCGCGAAACGCCCAGGCACCGGGAGGCCGTCCGGAGGTCCGGCAGGGGACTGCCGGGTCGGCGGGTTCGGCGGCTGCGGCGGGAAGGCGGTCATGTGGGGCCTCCGGGCTGGGATCACAGACCGGTGATGGCGTGCAGGACGAGGTAGAGCGCGGCGGCGGGAACCCCGGCGCCGAAGAACGTGAGCACCCAGGCGGTGACGATGGTGCGGGCCACTTGCCAGCGTACGGCCGAGGCGCGCCGGGTGGCACCGGCACCCAGAATGGCCGCGGTGATCGTCTGTGTGGTGGAGATCGGCGCCTTCACCAGGAACGCGGTGGTGTAGAGGACGGCCGCGGCAGCGGTCTCGGCGGCGAACCCGCGCGGTGGATCGAGGTGCACGATGCGCCGGCCGAGGGTGGTGATGATGCGACGCCCGCCGCTGTACGTGCCGGCGGCCATGGCGGCCGCCACGGCGGCGATGACCCACACCGGAACCGAGAAGTCGTCCTGCCAGCCCGCCGTCACCAGCGCGAGCACGATGACGCCCATGGTCTTCTGCGCGTCCTGCAACCCGTGCCCCAGCCCCATCGCGGCGGCGGAGACGGTCTGTGCCATACGGAACCGGCGCATGGTCCGCCGGGGCGTCGAACGGCGGAACAGCCACAGGATGGTCACGTGCAGGGTGTAGCCGAGCGCCACACCGACCAGCGGGGAGAGCAGCATCGGCAGGACGACCTTGTCCACGATCCCGGACCAGTGAACGGTGGCGGAGGCGGCGAGCGCGGCACCGACCAGCCCGCCGATCAGAGCGTGCGAGGACGAGGTCGGCAGCCCCCGCCACCAGGTGAACACGTTCCACCCGATGGCCCCGAGGAGCGCGCACATGACCAGCAGCAGACCCGAGTCGTCCTCGGGAGCGGCGATGATGCCGCTGCCGACGGTCTGGGCGACCTCGGTCCCGAGGAAGGCGCCGAAGAAGTTCATCACCGCGGCCATGGTCAGCGCCGCGCGTGGCGTCAGGGCCCTGGTGGAGATCGAGGTGGCGATCGCGTTCGCGGCGTCGTGGAAGCCGTTGGTGAAGTCGAACGTCAGCCCCACGATGATGATCAGCACCACCAGAGTGAGCTCCATGACCGATCACCTTTCCGCGGGCAGAGCACCGGACCGCCACGGGCGCCGTCGGCGCACGGACCCATCGTGCCGCGAAACCAGCGGACGGACCCGCCCGATGCAGCGGTAGTGGGACGAGAGGAGTGAGTGATCCGTTTTACGGTGTCCTGGTGCGATCTGTTCCGAAATGGGTCTTGCTGTCGTCGGCGTGCGCCCCTGCCGTGTTGATGATCGGCTGGATGGTGGCGGCATCACTGCAAGGTTCCGCCTACGACCCGGCCGCTCAGACCATCAGCGTCCTGGCGGCCCCCGGAGGCTCGGGCTACTGGGTGATGACCGGCGCGTTCATCGCCCTGGGCGCCTGTCACCTGCTCACCGCCTGGGGGTTGCACCCGGCCGCGGTCCCCGGCCGGGTGGCACTGGCGGCCGGGGGAGTGGCCGCCCTGGTCGTGGCCGTGGTCCCGGCGCCGAGCAGCGGCGGCTCCCTGAGCCACGGCTCGGTCGCCGCCATCGGCTTCACCGTCCTGGCGACTTGGCCCGTCCTGGCTATCCGAACCGGCGACAGCGTCCCATGGGCCCTGCGGCCCTTACCCTCCCTGGGAGCCACCGCGGTGATGGCGGTGGGCGCGGGATGGTTCCTGCTCGAGTTGCATCTCCATGGCGTCGCCGGTGTGGCCGAACGCGCGGTCACGACTCTCCAGTCCGTCTGGCCCTTCGTGGTAGCCCTCTCCTGCGTACGCCACTCCGCACGCGAGGCGTTCACCAGATGACGCCGCCCCTGAACGAGTCCGTCACCGCGACCTGCCCTCGGCGCTGCCGAGGGTCATGCGGAAGCCGCGCAGGGAAGCCGCCAGCAGCGCTCTCCGGCCGTGGAGACAGTCGAGCGGGCCGCCGGGCTCGGCCACCAGCCGGGCTCGCCCCAGAAGGGGGCGGCCCGACAGTGCAAACGGCACCTCGCACACACCGTGCACGGGATGCGGCTGCACCAGTCGGCTGCGTACCGGAAGGCGTCCCGGCAAGGGCAGCAGATCCCAATGGAGGCCCATCACGGACGGCCCGCCGCGTCCCCGACGGGCTCGCCCTGCTCCATGGACATGCGCACGCGTGATGTCTGCGTAGTGCCCCCCCCCGAAGACGAAGCCCCCACGCTGCTTGGGAATGCCCCACAACGCCCTGCCGCCGACGAGCGAGCGCTCGTCGTCCACCCACACCTCCGCAGCACATGCGGCCGGCCCCCGCACGTCACGCACCGCCAAGGCCACCAGCAGCTCCCGGTAGGCCGGCGTGCCACCGGGCCGGCAGTCCACCCAGAACGTCACCAAGACGCACCGCCGCCCCAACCTGACCGGTCGCACCCCGGCGGGAAGCGGCCGACCGGGCAGCTCCTGCCGCGGTACCAGCCACAGTCCGACGAGCATGTCGCCCCGCAGCTGCCACGGCTCCGGGGGAAAGGGCTCGGCGAAGCGGCCCGGCTGGTCGTCCTGCGCGGCAACCCAGCCGATCGCTGACGAAGTGGACGAGACACGACTGCGCGACTGGTACCCGCCGCTCGATCTGCTGCCTGACGGAGTCGAGACGGTCATCGTTTCGCCGACAGCACTCTCGCAGCGACCATCGACCGCATCACGCACGACACGGGCCTGAACTCGCTGCGCAGACACTCTTCGTAGGCCTCGATACTGCCCAAGACGGCCACAAGCACGCTGCATGTACGCGTTTGGTACGCGAAACCTACGCGTCACGCTAGGGTGGCGCGTAGCAGGAGGTGCCCATGTCCGAGCTGTTCGACGCGGTCGACGCGCTGGTCGCGTCCCGCTCTCCGCTGCCGCCCCCGGCGGAGCGCAAGCGGCTGCGCCAGGCCCACGGCCTGACGCTGGACGAGGTGGCCGCCGCACTGCAAGTGCGGCGCGCGACGGTCAGCGGCTGGGAGGTCGGCAAGACCGAACCCCGCCCGCCGGAGCGTGACGCATACGCCCGCCTGCTGAAGCAGCTCGCCCAGCTCTACCCGGCCACCAACGCCGCGGTGCCCCCGCAGGACACGTCGGTTCCCGAGACGCCTGCCGGCCCTGCCCCTGCCCCTGCCGCGCCGGCGCCGTCGGCAGCCGAACCGCCCGAAGCCCGCACAGGTGCCGCGGGCTCGGCCCCGGAGGCTGCTCCCGAGAGCGCGGCACCCCGCCCCAGCGGTCCTGCCGCCGTGCCGCGCCCGGCGGCCACGACCAAGCCGACATCGACATCGACATCGACATCGACATCGACGTCGCGCCGTCCCGGTACGAGGAAGGCGGCCCCGGCGGCCCCCCCGACGACCGACGTCGACCCGCGGTTCGCGAACGGCCCGCTGCTCGTCGTCGACGCCGACAACAGCTCCCAGGTGACCGGGTACGGCATCGGCGGCCTCGTCCTCGACGTGCCCGCCAAGTCGCTCCCCGCGCTGGTGGAGTGGACGCTGAAGGAGGCTCAGCTCGGGGCCGCCAGGCTGCACGGCTCCGGCAAGGATGCCGACCCGCTGGTCGTACTCACCGAGGCGGCGTGCGAGCGGTACGGGCTCCCGGTGACGCTGTCGGACTCCGAGCGGCTCGCCGGGCGCCTCCCGGACGGCCACAAGATCCTCAAGCAACTCGACCGGGCCGACTGGCAGCTGACCAAGCGAGGTTTCGGGCCGTGGGCTCGGATCTACCGCCCTGCCCAGGGCCGTCAGCGCCAGTGCGTGCAGGTGTGCATCCCGTCGTGGAACGCGCTCGACGCCCGTACCTGGGGCCACGCAGCGCAGCTCGAACCGGCGGAACTCGCCCGCGTCCTGGGCACCTACGCGGCCCGCGTGATGACGCCGCGCGGCTCGACCGCCGTCACCGGCCTGGAGCTGATGACCGCCCTCAACCCGCCGACCCGGGCGAGCGAGGCGGACGCCACGGGGAAGCGGCGCAAGGAACACCGGCCCGGCTCGCTGGGCGAGCACCCGATCGACTGCGCACCCTGCGAGGCCCCGGACGGGCATCCGCTGCTCGCCGGCCTGCCCCGCTTCCACCAGCGGGGCCCGGACGAAATGCTGTTCGAGGAGGCGTACGACTGGGCGCGCGAGCTCACCGACGCCGAGTGCATGCGGCGGCACCTGGTCGGTATCGACGTCAACCTCGCCTTCGGCGCCGCTGCCAACGGTGCCGTCGTCGGCCTGGCGACGCCGCCCGTGCACGTCACCGGCCCCGTCTTCGACCCGACACTGCCCGGGGCCTGGCTGGTCGACCTCTCCCACGTCGACCTCTCCCGCGTCCTGGTCGGCAAGCAGTGGCGCCGGCTCGAGAGCGCCTTGCTGCCCAGCCCGTTCACGCCGACCGGCGAGCGCCCGCAGGGCCCGGCCTGGTACGCGACTCCGACGGTGGCGTACGCGATGGAGCTCGGCTACGACGTCGCCCCGACCGAGGCTTGGGTGAGGGAGGACAAGGGCAGGTTCCTGGACGGCTGGTACAAGCGGCTGCGCAACGCGTACGTCGACACCATGGCGGACCTGGGCGTGGGCGAGAAGCTGCGCACACCGGAGTTCCTGAAGGCGATGGACGGCTACAAGCAGCGCGATCCGGAGATGGCGATCGTGCTGGACGCGATCAAGTCCACGGTGAAGGGCGGCATCGGCAAGCTGCGCGAACGGGCGCATGGCGGTGGCTGGAAGCCCGGGCAGCCCTGGCCGGCCCTCTCCCGCCCGACGTGGCGGCCCGACATCCGCGCCGCCGTCATCTCCCGGGCCCGGATCAACATGCACCGCAAGATGCTCAACCTGGCCGTGGCCACCGGCCGGTACCCGGTGGCGGTCCTGTCGGACTGCGCCGTCTACGCCGCCGACGGTCCCAGCCCGCTCCACGTCCTGCCGTACGACGCCGACGACAAGACGGTGCCCGGCAGCTTCCGGCTCGGGGTGTCGCCGGGCATGGTCAAGCACGAGGGCACCCAGACCACTCTGTGGGCCGAAGCGGTGCGTGAGAAACACGGCCAGGTCCTCAACCTCGCCCGCTACATCAAGACCGGTGAGGTCACCGCCAAGGACGACGGAGAATAGGGGAGCGAGCCGATGGACACGGTCGGGGACGGTCTCGACGCCGCGCTGCGGAAGGCGTTCACACGCCCGATCCCCAAGAGCGCGGGCGCGCAGATGCGCTATCTGGTCAGGCAGCTCAAGGGCACCAGGCCCGTGGCCGAGCTGCTCGGCATCACCCAGCGCACCGTCGAACGGTATGTGAAGGACGAGATCAAAAAGCCCCGGCCCGACCTCGCGCAGCGCATGGAGCGCGAGGTCACAGCGCGATGGCAGCCCCAGATCCGGGCCAAGGCCAGACAAGCCGCAGCCACCACCGACGGCATCGTCATCGACACCCGCGCCCGGTTCGGATACACCGCCGCCCCCGGCACCACCGACGACGCCCGGCTGCGCCATCTCACCGTCGCCCTGCCCCCGCGGTACGCCGCCCGCCTCTTCGAGACCAAGGAAGCCGGCGGCACGGAACAACAGCTGCGCGACATCGCGGCCGAGGGACTGGGCGAGGTGTACTTCCGCGACAACGGCCGCCGCGCCCACGGCCTGGAAGTCGAGTTCACCGACGTGGAGCACCTCGAATTCGACCTCTGACCGGTTGATGAACTCCGCGCTCGACGGAGATACTAAATCCGGTGCTCGAAATGCTGTGTGCCTCCTACAGTGCAACCCAATGACACTCCTACATGTCCATGACTTTGGGGGCCAAGGCCCTCAACTGGTTCTGCTGCACGGTTTCTCACGGTCGCTCACCGACTGGGACGCCGCCGCCACCCTCCTCACCGCCGGGCATCGCGTCCTCGCCGTCGACCTCCCCGGCCACGGGCGCTCGCCCGATATCTCCCCTTGGGACATGCCCACCGTCGTGCGGCACATCGCGGACACGCTCGACGCGCAGGGCGTGCCGGAGGCCGTCGTGGTGGGCCATTCCCTCGGCGGAATCGTCGCGGTCGAGTACGCCCGGGCGAACCCGGATCATGCCCGTGCCCGTGCCGCCGTGAATCTCGACGGCTTCTGGTGGGGACGCGAGTACCCCGGCGCCGACCGGGTGAGTGAGGCACTGCTGGCGTCGGCCGGGGCCATCGCGCCACCCGAGTACATCGAGGAGAAGGTCCGCCACGCCGCCCGGCTCGGGATTCCCGCCGACCGTGCGGAGGCCGCTGCCCGCGCGGCCGCACGCCCCTTGCCCGACGGCACGTGGCAGACGCTGCCGGAACGGGCGGCGGCGCTGGAGATCCGGGACGAACTCCACAGGGTCGGCGCGCTCGGTGTCACCACATGGCTGGACGGGGCCGACGGCCCACTGCTGCTGGTGCAGGCCGGCCGACGGGTACCGCCGGCGCCCGGCATGGAGTGGTTCGACGAGTTCAGCACCCGGTTCGCACAAGAGGTCTCCGACGAACTGGCCGCGCTCTCCCGCACCCGGCCGACGATCAGCGTCACCAGGATCGACGCCACTCACCCCATGAACCTGGAGGCTCCGGAAGCGGTGGCGACGCTGGTCGCGGACTTCGTTCGAGGAGTGCTTCAACCGTCGTAGCAGCGGCCGTCGAACATCTCCAGCGGATCCCTCGGCCCACGTTCCGGCCGATGTCGATCGCGAGTCGCCGGTGTGCGCGGGCCATGTCGGTCAGAGCATCGCGCAGCTCGGGCAGCCACTCCGGTTCCTGCCGGGCGGGTTCGCCCAGCGCGCGGGTGATGCGTACGAGAGAAGCCGCGGCATGCAGGCCGGCGAACAGCGGCAGGCGCCCCAAGTCCTGATCGTCGTAAGGGCTCACGCTGCGGTAGCCGTCGAGGAAGACGTCGAACCGGGCCCGGTGCTCGGTCGCGGGCAGGCCGGTGTGGTCGGTCAGGTCGCGCACGGCAGAGGCGATGTCGGCGGCGTACCAGGAGAGGGCGGCCTCGTCGAAGTCGTAGGCGATCGGGCCGCCCTCCTCCCAGGCCATGCTGTCCAGCTCGAAGTCACCGTGCACCACACCCCAACGGTCCTGGCCCCGCGGCAATTCGCTCATGGCGTCGGCGAGCCTCGCCGTCGCCTCGACCAACTCGGCGTCATCGGCAAACAGTTCACCGATACCGGGAAGTTCGCCGAAGGCTTCGGGCAGACCGGCATCGAGCCCGGCGGCATCGCGGTGCAGACGGGCCAGTGCCTGCCCCAGTGCCAGGCTCGTGATTCGGTGAGTTCGCTGACGTCGACTTCCGCGCCGGGCGCCGGTTCGACCACCATGGCGTGCATGGCACCGAGACCCGTCGCCGCGGTCGTGGTCAGTGCCCCGGACGCGGCGGCGACCGGCCGCACCACCGCCGAGCCGCCGTCGCTGAGCCGTGCCATCAGCTCAGCCACCGCGGCCAGGGACTTCGGTCCGCGATACGAGTCGGGCACGCACCGCAGACATCGCCGACGGCCGTTGCCGGGGAGCACAAACACATGTGAGGCACTGGAGCGCCAACACCTGGCAGTGCCGGCCGGGCAACCCCGCTGCGCGGCGACCTGGTCGGCGATCGGGCTGTCCCATGCTCCGGACACGGTCTGCGTCAGTCGATCGATCTCAGTCAAGGCGTGCGAACCCGGCGGCGTGCGGCGCCGAGCAGAACGGCAAGACGTTGGGAGATGGCCGAGGACGAGCTCCACAGGTACCCGAGCGACATCGGGACCCAGGGCTCCCAGGAGCCGATCACCCTGCACTCGGAGGAGACGCCGGCCACCTCGGACCGCGTCGTGGTCGTGGTGCGCCGGATGCTGCGCACCATGGTCGACGGCGTCGAGGCCGGCAAGGACCCGCTGGGCGTGAGCCGGGCCGACGGGCCTGCCCGGCGCGTCGAGTCCGGTGTGTTCACCGTTTCCACCGGTTCCGGCACGGCGTCCGTGGGAGCAACGGCGGCGGACCCGGCCGCCGCCGGGACGTGACCGTGGCGGCAGCAACCTGGACCGACGTGGTCGTCGTCTCCCGGAGGGCGGCCACGCCCGGCATCGCTGTGTTCGACCTCACCGCGGCCGACGGCACGCACCTCCCGCCCTACACCCCCGGCGCGCACGTCGACGTGCTGCTCGACGAGGCGTCCGGACTGGTCCGCCAGTACTCGCTGTGCGGCCCCCTGGACGGCGGGCGGTACCGCCTGGCGGTACTCAACGCCCCCGAATCGCGGGGCGGTTCAAGGGCGATGCACGCCCTGCGGCCCGGCGACCGTTGCGGATCTCCGCACCGCGCAACCGCTTCCCCTCTCGCCCCCTCGCCCCCGCGCGCCGCCATCTGCTGTTCACCGGCGGCATCGGCATCACGCCGCTGCTGGCCATGGCCCGCCACCTCGACGCCGAGGGCGGCGACTACACGCTGCACTACTGCGCCCGCAGCCGCACCGACGCCGCGTTCGCATCCGGGCTGGCGGACCACCCCCGAGTCGTCCTCCACTTCGACGACGGCGACCCGGGCCGGCTCCTCGACGCCCAACAGACCCTGGGCGCACCGGATCCGGACACACCCGTCTACGTGTGCGGGCCCGGCGGCTTCATGGACCACGTCCTGAACACGGCCGAGGCGATGGGCCGGCCGCCCGCCGCACCGCGCAAGGAGCGCTTCACCGCCGACGCCCCGGACCCAGGCGGCCCGGAACCGGGAAGCTTCACCGTAGGGCTGGCCTCCACCGGGGCCGAGTACCACGTCCCCGCCGACCGCAGCGCACTCGACGTCCTCCTGGACAACGGCGTGGACGCGCCGTCCTCCTGCCGGCAGGGCATCTGCGGAGAGTGCGTCGTACGGGTCCTGGCAGGCGACCCCGAGCACCGCGACGACGTGCTCACCCCGGACGAACAGGCCGACGGGCTCTTCGCGCCCTGCGCGTCCCGGGCACGCTCCCAGTTCCTGGAACTGGACCCCTGATAGGAACCGTATTTCAGGCTGCCGCAGATCGAGGTGTAACACGGCAGTGCTCGCGCGACGCAGAAGTAGGCAGAAACGGGCCAGTCCAAGGCTGAATCTCACTGCCCGGGGCGATCCCTGCAAACATCGCACGCGCGAGATTGGAATTTTTTGTGAACAACACCGACCCGGTTTCCGGATACCAGAGCTACGACCAGCCGCCCACGCCTGGCAGCCCGGCCCGCAAGCAGGCCACCGCGCGGCGGGTAGCCCTCGCCACCTGCACGATCGCCGACGTGGCGGCTGGACTGCTGGGCCTGTGGATCGTGCTCTACCTGCTCGACGCGAACCAGGGGAATCCCTTT
Organism: Streptomyces sp. DG1A-41; assembly: GCF_037055355.1. Lineage (GTDB taxonomy): Bacteria > Actinomycetota > Actinomycetes > Streptomycetales > Streptomycetaceae > Streptomyces. Next base: position 8,812,692 of record NZ_CP146350.1, read on the forward strand.
GTCGAGTTCGTCCACGGAATGGCGGACTGGCTGTCCGGATGGGCACAGGACATTTTCACGATGGACACGGAGAGCCTACGTGTTGTTCTCAATTACGGTCTCCCGGCGGTCATCTACTTGCTGATCGGCCACGGAATCGCCGCCCGGCTCAACCGGGCCTGATGGCATTACGGGCACATCTGCCCCGGCAGGGGTGGGGAGCAGGCGGCACCCCCGGCGCCGAGGCGACTGCCCGCCCGGCACCGGGGACGCCGTGTCACTTCTCGTCGCGCAGCCGGGCCGCCAAGGACGTCAGCGGCTCGGTCTGGTCGGTGTGACCCAGGGCGGTGAGGCTGGAGACCGCCGCGTCGAGGCGGGTGAGGGCGGGGGCGGGGCGCTCCAGGTAGATGCCCTCCACGGCACCCGCGAGACGGACGCACTCGGCCCACTCCTCGGCGTGGTCCTGCTCCGCTCCCGGCTCGCCGAGCAGGGCGAGCGTTTTCTCCAGGGCGGCCAGGGAGTCCTCGTACTCACCGGCGTACGCGTTGACCCGCCCGTGCTCGTAGGCCAAGGCCGAGTCCAGGGAACGGCCGTGGGCCTCGTACCCGGCGGCGCGGGCCTCATCGGCGACGCGGCCGGCGTCGGCGAGGAAGGCGAGCGCGTCGGCGAGACCGTCGGGGCCCTGCTGCTGGCCCTGGAGGCGGGCGAGTTCGCGCAGGCAGTTGCTGAGCTGCTCGTAGCGCGGGTCCCGGGCGTGGGCGGCGAGTGCCTGATCCGCGGCCTCGCGGGCCCGGCCGAACTCGCCGGACTCTCCGAGGAGTACGGCGGTCTCCGCGGCGATCATGGCGTGGCTTCCCGGGTCGTCGTCCCAGCCGGCCGACTCGGCCGCGAGCGCGACGAACTCCGCCGTGGCGGCCCTGAGGTCGTCTCCCGCGTGCAGCGCACGGGCCCGGGTCAGGCGCAGTTGGGCGACGAGCCGGTCGTCCAGTTCTCCGGCGGCGACGTCCGGTTCCGCCAGCAGGGAGTCGAGCAGGGCGATGCTGTCCTCGACGCGGCCCAGGTCGAGGCTCAGCTGGGCCGCGTTGCTGTAGGCGCAGAACGCGTCGGTCCGGCTGCCGTGGCGAAGGTCCTGCTCCGCGGAGCGCGTCAGGTGCCGCAGTGCCTCATCGGGACGCCCCAGGAACATACAGGCCTGGGCCAGATCACCGTGGAGGCGGGCGGCGTCGACCGCGTCGGCCGGCCAGTCGGCGGCCAGTCGCAGGCTTTCGGTCAGATCCGCGTGCGCGGCCCGCGCGTCCTGGAGGCCGAGCTGGAGCCGGCCCCGCAGCCCGAGCGTGCGGGGCAGGTGCCAGGCCGGGCCGTGCGCCTTCAGCCGGTCGAGGAGGGCGTCGATCTCGGTGACCGCGGCGGGCAGGTCGCCGGAGATGGCGTACGTACTGGCCCGCAGCAGCAGGGCGCCGGAGACCTGCCCGGCGACGTCGTGCCGGGTGGCGAACGCGTGCAGCAGCTCTACCTCGGCGAGGACCGGCGCGGCGTGCTCCTCGCTCCCCGTGATCTGGAGGCGCAGGCCGAGCGCGGTCGCCCGCAGCCTCAGCAGGCGGGCCTCCTGGTACGGGGCGAGACCGGGCGTCTCCTCGTGCAGACGGACGATGGACGCGTGGGCGGTGGTCAGCTCGGCGGCCTTCGCCTCGGCCGCGTCGGCGGCGCCCTGCGCCGGGATCTCGGCGGAGGCGAGCAGGGCACTGGCGCGGGCGAGTGCCGCGTGACCCGGCAGTCCGGCGTCGTCGTACAGGCCGGCGGCCTCCTCGTAGAGGACGGCGGAGACGGCGAAGTCGTCCTTGTCGCCGGCCCGGCTCGCCTCGTCGGCCAGCAGATCCGCTCGCAGATGGACGAGCGTGCCCACGGCCGGGTCGTCGGGGTGGGTGTAGTCACGGGCGGCGACGAGCGTGCGCAGCCGGGCCCAGCAGGCCGGTGCGTCGGGGTGCCCCTGCTCGTTCAACGCCCGTGCCCGGGCGATGAGTTCGGGCAGCGATTCCGGGACGGCGGCGGGCGCGGCAACGGGGCCGGCCGGAGCCACGTCGTCGAGGCTGCGGGGGCGCAGGGTCAGTTCCAGCGCGTCCAGGAGCGGGGCACGGTCGAGGCGGGCCCTGCGGCGGTCGGCGTGGGACGTGGTGCCGTTGCGGGTGTCGAAGCGGGCCGCGAGGTCGTCGGCGCGCCCCCGCACCTCGGTGCGCAGTTCGGCCACCGTCCAGGCGCGGCCCGAATATCCGGCGGCCGGCAGTTCGCCGTGGCCGAGGAGCTCGACGCGCTGGAGAAGGACCTCCACGCCGGTGAGGAAGCCGAGCAGGTCCAGCGGCGAGTCGACCTCGTCGAACAGGCTCCGGTTCTCGGCCAGCAGTTCCAGGCCGCGTGCCTCGTTGCCGGTCAGCGCGCAGAACTCCAGGTGCCGGCCCACCTCCTGGGACATCGAGGGGTTGCGGCGGCAGCCGCGGTAGCCGGCCAGGTGCAGTTCGCGGGCCCGGTCGGTGCGGCCGGTGCGCAGCAGGGGCAACAGCACGTACGACACGGAGCGGGTCGGCTCCTCCCGGCAGGACTCCTTCCCGGCCAGGACGGGCTCCCAGGTGCGCAGCGCCCGCTCGTCGTCGCCCGCCGCCAGGTGGTACAGGGCGCGCTCGCAGATCTCGCAGGCCTCGCAGTCGCTCAGCCGGGTGCGGGTGCGGGCCGCCCACAGCTCGTAGGCGAGGGTGGTGTCCTCACCGACGTGGGCGGCGAGCTGGTACGCCTGTCCGTAGTACGGCTGGAGGCCGAGGCCGGCCTTCTCGTACCGGTCGCGCATCTCGGTGAGCCACTGGCGCAGGCTGGACAGCGGTATCTCGGGCAGTTGGCGCAGGGCGTGGGCCACCCACTTGAACCGCCAGAACAGCATGTGACGCAGGCGCTCGTCGAAGACGTCGGGCTGCTCGTCGAAGAGGGTGAGCAGGCGGGCGAAGACGACGGGCGACTTGCGGGGTTCGGAGCCGTACGTGTACGCCTCCTGAAGCTCGAGGAGAGCATGGATGAGCGGGACGGGCTCCGCGAACTGCTCGGCGGCGTCGACCAGTTCCTCGGCGGTGACGGTGCGGGTGCGGCCGTAGGGGCGCTGGTCGTTCTCCTGGAGCGCCTGGTACAGCTCGTCCGTGGTCTGGGGATGGGGTGCGGTGGGCATCGTCAGCTGTCCTTGCGGAGGGCGTGGGCGAGAAGGTCGAGGAAGGAGCGGTTGATGAGGCTCGATTCGGCGGGCCTGAGCGGGCGCCGGGACAGCATCGCGGCCTGCCCGTAGAGGGCTTCGGCGCTGGTGCGGGCCAGCTCGGGCTCGTCGATGGCGACGGCGGCGCGGACCAGCGGATTGAGCTGGTTGAGAATCAGCTGGGCCCGCGGGGCCTCCTGGCGCAGGGCGCCGAGGATGTCGCCCCACAGGCCGCCCTCCTGCTCGCGGGCGAGCTGGGAGCGGGTGCGCTCGTGCCGGGCCTCGCGGCTGTCGACCAGGAGCGCGGGGGCGTTGGCGGGCTGGAAGGTGCGCAGCGCGACATCGCAGTCGAAGACGGCGAGGGCGTCGCGGGCCAGGGCGAGGTAGGCCGCGGCGGCCAGTTCCGTCTCCCGGTCGACGGGATCGAGGTGGGCGGTGAGGGTCGCCGGGTCCAGGTCGGCGACACTGGCCTCGGGCCGGATCTCGGGGAGCCGGTGGACCAGTTCGCGGTCGTAGGTGTAGCCGCCGTTGACGACGCCGAGCCCGGCGGCCGAGGCGATCGCCGCGACCTGCCGGAACTCCTCCACGGTCGACGTCACGAGCACGGTGCGGTGGGTGCGCGCGAACTCGTCGAGGGTGGTGTGCCCGTCGGTGGTCTCGAACGGCAGCCAGGGCAGCAGCATCCGCAGGATCTCGTCGTCGTGCACGGCGAGCGACTTCACGGCCAGGTGGTGGGCCTGGAGGAAGCGGGCCAGCAGGTCCGGGTCGCTGGCGGCGGCCCGGGCGATCCAGGCGCGCAGCCGCTCGGCGAGGGCGTCGCGGACGGCGGCGAGGGTGTCGTCCTCGTAGAGGGACTCGCGGGACGCCGTCGGGCGCAGGCTCTCGGCGTCGACCACGCAGCGCACGAAGAACGCCCACTCGGGCAGGAGCTCCTCGGCCTGCTCGGACAACAGCATGCCCTTGACGTGCACGCGGTGGCCGTGGCGGCGCCCGGCCGGCACCGTCTCGGGCAGCACGCACGCGATGCCCCTCAGGCCCACGGCCGGCAGGTCCAGCTCGATGGTGTCCAGCGGCTTGAACCCGAAGACGTCCTCGCCGTACGCGGCCAGCGCGCGGGAACGGGTTCCCGGCGTGGGGTACGTACGCGCCCAGGGCGCGGGCTCGGGGTTGACGGACGCCCCCGGACCACCCGGACCACCTGTGCCGTCGTCGAAGGTCACCGGGTGGCGCAGCAGGGAGCCGAAGTGCCGGGCCAGCGCGTGCACCTGCGCCGGCCGGGTCCACTCGCCCGCGTCGGCGCGCGGCGTCAGCGTGACGGTGGTGCCGGGCCGGGGTCGGGCGGAGGCGGGCAGGGTACGGACGGTGTAGCTGCCGTCGCCGCGCCCCCGCCACTCCACGGCGGGGGCCTCGGGGGTGCGGGCGGAGCGGCTCAGCACGTGGATCTCGTCCGCGACCAGGAAGCAGGAGAGCAGGCCGATGCCGAACTGGCCGATGAAGTCGCCGCGTTGCTCGGCAAGACGGTCGGCACGCTTGCTGCTGCGGCCGATCGTGGCGAGGAAGGTGTGCACGTCGGCCTCGGTGAGACCGACGCCGTCGTCCTCGACGCGTACCACCGAACCGTCGGCGTACAGGCGGATGCCCAGGGCGTCGGCGGGTGCGGCCGAGTCGAGGGCGTGCCGGGCGGTGAGCGCGTCCACCGCGTTCTGCATCAGTTCACGCAGGTAGACCTTGGGACTGGAGTAGAGGTGATGGGAGAGGAGATCGACGAGGCCGCGCAGATCCACCTGGAAGGTGCGGTCGGCGCCGGCCGGGTTCGCGGCGGTGTCGGGCAGAGTCATCGGGCAGTCCGGAGTGGGAGAAAGGGCGGGCGGGAACGGAGCCGGCGTGCGCTCAGGCGCGGCGGTGGTGGCGGGCGAACTGCTTCTCGGGCTCCGCGAAGTAGGTCCAGGGCCAGCTGGTGTAGGCGCCGTCGAGCGTCTGGAAGACACGCCGGACCGTGTGGCGCTCACCGGCCAGCGACAGGGCCATGGCGAACATGTTGAAGTCGTGCTGCCAGCCCGGGCGGTACGCGTAGGCGGGGTGGAGGATGCTGCGGTCGGCCGCTTCCCGCAACTGCGCCTGGATCTCGGAGGTTTCGAGGTGGTCCCCGCGCTCCGCCTCGACCCACTCCTCGATGTACGCCATGGCGATCACGCAGCCGAGCCGGTGCCCCTCCGGGGCGCGGGCGACCGCCTCCTGGGCGAACGCCAGGGCCTGGCCCGGCTCGCCGCCCCAGCGGGGCTGCAACTGCGACACCCACTCCAGGTGGGTCTCCGGGTCCAGCGGGTCGCGGCGCAGTGCGGCGTCGAGGCGGGTCTCGTTGACGGCGCGGCCCAGCGACATGCCGCGGCCGGAGGTGAGGAGGCGGCGCCACGGAGTGACCCACTCCGGCCGCAGCTCGGCGGCCTCGAGCAGCTGCTCCTCGGCGATGTGGAGCCGTTCGTGGAAGACCCGCCACTGCTCCTGTGTGACGTTCACGGCACGCTCGGCGGTGCGCGCCTCCCAGCCCCAGCTGATGTGGCGCGTCCCGGATATCAGCAGCGCCGTCGCCCGGTGCTCCTTGTCCTCCTCGGCCGCCTTTCCGATCCAGTCCTGCACGCCGTCCAAATCGGCGAGCTCGCCGAGGACTTGATGGTCGCGGCCGAGATCGAAGGGGGCCAGCGCCGCCTTCACCGCCTCCCAGTCACCCGCGTCGGCCGCCTCCACCAGCGCGAGCACCCGCGCGTCCCCGAGCGCACGCAGCGTGTACATCCCGTTCTTCTGCCTGCGCGCAACGGGCAGGGCATGCGGATCCGCCACCGGTCTCTCCGCACCCCTGCCGAACAGCTTGCCGAACATGCCGCGCCCTCCCCTGATCCCGAGTGATCGTGCGGTGCAGCATATGCGGCCCGACTGACACCGCTTCCACAGGGTTTTCACCGGTGTTTCACCGGCACGTGCGGCAACGGCCGACCGCGGCCGCCACGCGGCGAGACGTCGCTCAGAGCCGGCTGCCGTCGTGCAAAGGCCGTCATGATCCGCTCGGACATGCCGTGGACATCGGCTGCCTGGCGCAGCTGCCCCAGCCCGACCGGCCTGTAGCCGGTGGCCGGTACGGCATAGCCCTCGCGAGCGAAGAACAGCTCGGACGGCACACGCTGCCCGGCGTGGGCGGGGGCTACCGGCTCGCGCCCGGGGCGAAGCTGTTCCCGGTGCTGCTCGAAACGCTGGGGGAGGGCGCGTCGGGCGTGAAGAGGTCGGCCGGCGTGCGCGCGCTCGGGCCACGCCGGCCGGCTGGGTGTGTCACCCGGCGAGATCGGCCTTGCCGAACAGGACGGCGTAGCCGGACGGGAGCTGACTGAGAAGCTGGTTCAGCTCGCCGCCGCTGATCGCGTCGGCCAGGGCGGTCAGGACGGCGCTGGCGTCCCACTCGGCGGTGCGCGGCCGGGCGCCGATGCGCTCGGCGACCCTGCGGTAGAACTCGTCGATCCCGAAGCTGTCGGCCTGCTCCGGCTTGGCAGCGGTCAGCGTCTGCCCGAGCGGTCCGGGCAGCTGGGAGGCGAGGTCATCGACCTCGCCGGGGCTGATCCTCTGGGCCAGCACCCTCAAGACGGCTTCGGTGACCTTCGCGGCTTCTTCCTGGCTGCGGTATTCGCCGAGCTCGCGTACGCGGGCGAGGTACTCGTGGTACTGCATCGTTCGTCACCTCCGCTTGCCGGAGCGTCGACGGCATCGGTGCGATGCCCTCATTCCCGGTACCCAGGTAGGCGACCTGCGTGACGGTCTCCGCTGACGCGCATGATGCGGCCCGGTGCCCGGTCAGCTGCGCGCGATGGGGAAGGGCGGCGCCCCGCCGGCGGTGGAAGGGCGTACGCCTCGGTCGCTCCCGTGCGCGTTCCTCGCGGGCGGAGCCGGCCCCGCGACCTCCACGTGGGCCGGGCGCAGCAGGTGGTCGCCCAGCCGATAGCCGGGCCGGAGGATCGCCGAGCAGACCAGGCGGTCCTGGTCGGGGGACGGGTGGTGCGCCAGGGCGTCGTGGCAGGCGGGGTCGAACGGATCGCCTACCTCGCCGAACGACGTGACGCCCAGCGAGCCGAGCTGCTCCGCCAGGCTGTCGGCGATGTCCCGCAGACCAGGCGTGAGCGGCTCGTGCACGCACGCCCGGTCCACGGCGTCCAGCACGGGCAGCAGCGCCCGGAGCACGTTGGCCACCGCAATCTCGCGTACGGCCAGGCGGTCCCGCCGGACCCGTTTGCGGTAGTTGTCGTACTCGGCCTTCACCCGCTTCAGGTCGGCGGTCCGTTCCTCCACCAGGCGCCGCAGCTCCGCCAGCTCGGTGTACTGCGGCCCGCTCCCGGTCATCGTCAGCCAGCCTCCGGCTTGTCATCGTCGACGATCTCGGCGTCCACCACATCATCGTCGGACGAGCCGCCGGCCGCACCACCGCCCGCGGTCGCCCCGGCCGCACCCGTCGGCTGCTCGGCCCTCGACTTCTCGTACAGCGCCGTGCCGATCCTCTGCGCGGCCTGTGCCGACGGTCGATCGCCTGCCGAATCGCCGCGGTGTCCTCTCCCTTCAGCTTCTCCTTCAGCTCTGCCAGTGCCGTCTCCGTCTCGCTCCTCGCATCCGCCGGGATCTTGTCCGCGTTGTCCTGGATGAGCTTCTCGGTCGAGTACACGAGCTGCTCGCCCTGGTTGCGGGCCTCCGCCGCCTCGCGCCGCCGACGGTCCTCCTCGGCGTGCTGCTCGGCCTCGCGGACCATGCGGTCGATGTCGTCCTCGGGCAGCGCCGAGCCGCCGGTGACGGTCATCTTCTGCTCGCGGCCGGTCGCCAGGTCCTTGGCGGAGACGTGCATGATGCCGTTGGCGTCGATGTCGAAGGCCACCTCGATCTGCGGCACGCCGCGCGGCGCCGGGGCGATGCCGGTCAGCTCGAACATGCCGAGCTTCTTGTTGTACGCGGCGATCTCCCGTTCGCCCTGGTAGACCTGCACGGTCAACGACGGCTGGTTGTCCTCGGCCGTGGTGAAGATCTCCGCACGCCGGGTGGGGATGGTGGTGTTGCGTTCGATGAGCTTGGTCATGATGCCGCCCTTGGTCTCGATGCCCAGGGACAGCGGGGACGGGTCACGCAGCGCCTCGTAGGCCTCCCGCACCTTGCCGAACCGTGCGCCGCTGGCCGCGTCGACACGGGTGTCGGGGCGCAGCTCGCGCACCCGGGCGCGGAACGCGGAGGTGATCAGCTCGGCCGTCGCCGAGGGCTCCACCCCCAGCACCGCATACAGGTCCGCTCCCTGGGCCCGCGTCCGCATCCCGGCCACCTCCTCGCCCCTGCGAGCTGCGCTTTCATCTCTACTTACTCATAGTCCTGAAATAAAAGTTGAGTCGACCCTTGTCAAGCCAGCCCAGGCGTCGACTCACCACATGGTGTGATCTATGGCAGCCAGCGAAACCGACGATCCCCCACCCTGAGCTGCACAACGGACGGGGGAAAGCGGCTCCTCATGGGCGATTCACGTGCACGTGCGACTCAGCCAGGGGCTGAGCGTCTCCAAAGAAGGAGAACTGATCGAGCACTCCCGCTGCCGCTGCGGGGCCACCTGGGCCAAGGTGTTCGACGCCGACGGCGGCCAGCCGGAACAGCCGTCCCGGTAGCCGCGCACCTGCCCACCGGGTGCCTCGCCGCGAGCGGGCCATCGGACTCCTCGCGGACGGCGCCAGGGCCCCGGACCGGAGCCCGGGGCCTGGACAGCCCGGCTGATCCGTCAGCCGTTGCGCTCCTTGCGGTCGCCGCCGCTGACGGCGATCTTGCGGGGCTTGGCCTGCTCGGAGATCGGGATCCGCAGCTTCAGCACGCCCGCGTCGTGGGAGGCTCCGATCTTCTCGGTGTCGAGTGTCTCGCCGAGGAACAGCTGCCGGCTGAACGTCCCCGCGGGACGCTCGGTGATCACCGTGTCGGTGTCGTCGCCGTACGTCGGCTTGCGTTCGGCCTTCACCGTCAGGACGTTGCGCTCGACATCGAGGTCGATGACTCCGGGGTCACGCCCGGCAGGTCCAGCTCCACGAAGTGCGCGCGGTGGGCCTGTATGTGGACCCTGTGATGGCTGTCTTCCCGCGACGCTGGCCGCCACTGCCGAACGTGTGGTTCTGCGGGAAAGGCGGAGAGTCGGCGTGGAGGACCGCATGCCTGCTCCACAGCATGGTCGGCGTGTACATGTCCCATGCCACATCCCAAATGCCTGACTCCGCTGAAGCCCGGCTGCCCCGAGCGGCCCGTCAGGCAGGGGCGCTTTCGCGCGGTCGAGGTGCTGCCCGGCGACGCCTGATGGGCCGTCGCACGGCCGACGCTCTCTCGGCCGTCGTCATCGTTGTCTTCGCCTGCCTCCAAGTGCCCGCCCACCACAATTGGGGGCTGTCCAACGACTCTTACCGCTACGCCCGGCACAGCATGCAGATCCTCGGCGAGCCTCGCGACGTAGCTCAGCGGGAGGCGACAAAGGCGTATTGCTCCCTCGAGGCCGAGCAGCGCGAGCACCTGCGGCAACTTCGTCCCGGCGGGATGCCAAGCCCTGCCCGCCGAGTCGCACAAACGCGGTCCTGTCAGCGTGACAATGCAAATGGCCTTGGCCCAAGGGACCCCCGATACGAACGTATCTTCGACACTCGACCCGGATACCCCTTGCTCACAGCACCGGCTATCGGCTGGTTCGGCATCACACGCGGCATGTGGCTGACCAGTCTGGTGATCACCGCAGGCACATCGCTCCTGGTGGTAGTGCTGCTTCGCCAGGCGAGAGCCTCTCTGTTCGCCGCCCTCACCGGACAGGTGCTCTTTCTCTGCAGTCGCCCGGCCTGGTGGTCCATGCGGCCACTGGCCGAGGGAGCGATCACGGCAGGGGTGCTGGCCGCCCTCCTGGGAGCGTGGTGGCTGTTGCAAGGACGCAGCCGACCGGGCGTTGTCCTCCTGTGCGCTGCTCTTGGCACCACCGCCCTGGTCAAGTACTCCACGGCACTCGTCCTCGCGGTATCTCTGGTTGCCGCAGCCGCCTGCCTGTGCCTCATCCGAAGGAACGCAGGGGATGGAACATCTCGCGGCCGCGCCGCCCTGCTCGGTGGTCTGAGCGCAGCGGCCGCCATAGGAATCATCGCAGCGATGAAAGCGCTGCGACTTCCTGGTGCCTCGGAAACCCTGCAGGAGATCTTCACCCACCACTTCCGTACTCCGCCCGTTGACGACCCCTTGTCGCAACTCCTGCGGTTGAATGTCAGCTACTGGGTCCAGTGGGCGAGTGACCAAGCCGCTGAGCCGTTGTTCGTGCTTCTGCTCGGACTGGGCTGCTGGGGCTTCCTGCGGTGTTCGCCGGTGCTCGGCGTGCTCTCTCTGGCCGCCGGTATGGTGGGACTCGCCACCGCCGCGGCGCACCCGACCGCCAGTCAGGGAGACCGCTTGTGGCTCCTGATGTGGATGCCGGCGCTGTTGGGCACGCCTCTCGCGGTCGACCTGCTGCGTTCCCGGCTGCGGGAAGCGGGTTCAGCCCACCCACAACAGCTGGACGATGCGGTGAAGGCCCACTCGGTAAACGGGTGAAGCCTGCCGGCAGTCGAAGATCGCCATGGTCGGTTTCTGCGCGTACTGCTGGAAACATCAGCCGTCTCATCGCGCGGATCACCGAGGGCAAGGCCGGCACAGCCCGTGCGGACGCCGTTTACCCGCCCACCACGACCAGCGCCCACTCTGCTGTCGGGTCGCCAACCGGCTACCCGACGGCGGAGTAGGCGCCACACAGCTCCGGGGAATCATCCGGACAGGAGCAGCTCCGTCCAGTCCCCGGCCACCCGCTCCAGGGAGAAGAACTCGTGCACCTGCGTGCGGGCCAGCTCCCCGGCCGACCGCCATTCGTCCGGCCCCAGATCGGCGATGGCGTCCGCCATCGCCTCCGGGGTCTCATGGATCCACCGCCGGTCGTAGATCTCGTCCGCACCCTCCCAGGGCAGCAGGGCCGGTACCGCACGGGAGGCCATGCCTTCCGCCGTGGCGAGGTGGAAGCTCTCTAGGTCGCTGGTGGACAGCACATGCCCGATGCGGCGCAGCCAGCCCGGTACGTCCGGCCCGAAGGTGTCGAAGACGACGGCCCCCTCGAGCAGCGGCGAGGTTTGGACGCGGCGCAGCACGGCGTCGTAGTGCGCACGCTCCTCGGGCTTGTTCCAGATCCACCAGTACTCCCACGGGGGCCTGGACTTGACCGACAGGTGCCAGCGCCGGTCGCGGGCGCGCAGCTTCTCCAGGACGTCGAGGCCGAGGTCGAGGCGTTTGAGGCTGGGCACAATGCCGATCATGCCGAGGCGGAAGTCGGCGCCGGGCACCTTGGGGCGGTCGAGTTGCGCGGTGTCGACCCAGTTCGGGATGACCATGATCTTCGACTCCGGCCAGCCGGTGTGCTCGCGGGTGCGACGGGCGTAGCACGGGCTGACGCACACCACCCGGTCGACCGCGTCGATGTCGACCTGCCGCGGCCACGGGCCGGTCAGCTCGAAGCGATGCAGGCGTACTACGAGGCGGCTGCCGCGCCGCTTGTGGCGGCTGTACCAGACGGCGGCCGGTCCACACCACTCAACGAACACCACGTCGGCCCAGTCGGCGAGTTCCCTGCTCGCGGCCGGATCGTGGCGGGCGAGCGCAGGCCACACGTCGACGCGTACGTCGAGGCCGGGCAGTGCGCGGAGGTGGTCGAGCAGCCGGGTGAGGAACTTCAGGTCGTGGCCGGCGACACCGAGTCGCACCGGCCGTTGCCGTGCGACGACGGCAGGTGATGCAGGTCCCCCCTGCCCAGGGGGGTTCCCCCGCTCGAGCGAAGCCGAGAGCGGGGAGAAGCCGAGAGCTTGGGGAAGGACGGAAAGACGCGGTCGAGGTCCGCCCGCCACCGGTCCGCCGCGGCCTGAAGGGTGTGCCGCCCGGCGGCCTTCCGGCAGCGTTCGGCCGCCAGCCGCCGGGCCTCGGGCTCGCGCACAGCGAGCGCGACGGCTTCGGCGGCGTCGTCGAGCGCGGCGCCCCCGGGCACGTACAGCGGGTAGTCGCCGCCGAGCAGCGTCTCGTGCGCGGGCGTGCGGTTGAGGACGACGGGCAGACCGAGTACCCCGAACTCCAATACCTTCGTGGAGAGTTCGAGGCTGGCATCAAGGATCGGATCCCTCCAGCCGAGGCCGAGGTCGCAGTCAGCGGCGATGCGCATAGCCTCCTCGCGGGGCTGGCCGCCGTGGTGGTGGACGCCGGGTGCGGAGCGCAGCGCCTGGGCCATCTCGGCCTTGAACTCCGGACGGGCCCGGTCGTCGTGGATCTTGTCGCCAACCGTGTGGAGTTCGGCACGGATGTTCCGTTCACTGAGCAACGACGGCAGGCGCGTCATGGGCAACGTGTTCCAACGCGGCGCGAATTTGCCCGTGTAGACGAGCCGCACCGGGTCGTGCGGACTGTAGCGCTCCGGCAGGGGGAAGCCGGGGACAGGCACGGCGGGCGGGCTGAGCACGCTCTTGCCGCAGGCCTCCGGCACCCATGCTTCCAGGAAGCAGCGCAGCTCCTCGGTCTGGCAGAGGATTCGGCGGCAGGCCGCGGCGGCACGGGCAAGGTCCGTGCGGGCCGCCTCGGTCATCTCGGCGGCCGACTGCGGGACGTCGGTTAGATAGGCCCAGATGCGCCCGTCGAAGGCGCCGTCGGCGACCACACGAGTGACCACTCTCAGCCCACGCAGCACCAGGAGGTCGCAGGGCTCGTCACGGTCCAGCCGTGCGAGCAGTTGCGAGGCCTGCACGGGCGAGAGTGAGGAACGCGCCCCCTGCGTTGGCAGCAGCCGCTCCTCGTAGGGGCGCACCACGGTGACGCCGGGCAGCCCCGCCAGCGGTTCGATCAGCCGCTCGGTGCGGACGGGGGACTTGAGCAGGAGCCGGGTGTGGCAGCCCGCCAGCGACAGCGCCTGCACCGTCGACTGGGCCCACACGGCGGAGCCGTCGATGACGTTGAGGTCGACGTCGCCGTAGACGAGCGCCTTGAGCGTGCGGTTCACGCGTTCTCCTTCCCGGTTACGGCGAACAGCCGGTATCCCTCGCGTGACCAGGTGTCCGCAGACGTGCCGGCCAGGAACAGGGACCGGCGGACGAGGACCGGCCGAAGTTCCGGTACGAAGGCGTAGTCGTCGTCGGCCGGCGTGTGGCCCACAGCGTCCGCTCCCGAGTACTCCTGGGCGCACATCAGGTCGAGCAGCAGGGTGTCCGGGCGGTCCTCGGACAGGTCGGTCCAGTCGGCGACCCACGGGGCGGTGGGTTCATCGGCGTGGACGGCGACGCCCGCGGCGGTGAGTTCGTCGAGCGCGGGTAGCCCCTGGACGGGCACGACCACCTCGGCCGGCCGGTGCAGCTGGCCGAGTACCTGGCCGGTGAGGCGGGCGACGTCGGTCTCGTCCCGGGGCGCGGCCAGGACGGCGACGCGGCGCCCGTCCAGCGGATCGGGGGCTCCGGTCAGCCGGGCGAGCCGCGCCAGCCGTACACGGGTGCTGTCCTGTTGGAACGCCTCCCACAGCCGTGCTCTGCCATCCGCGACGGGGTCCAGACGGGACAGCCGTACACCGGTATCGCCATCGACGACGGCGTCCCAGGCGAGGTGGGCGAGCCCCGGTGCGCCTGTCACCGGGGCGTCCCGCCACAGCACCGCCTTGCGCCCCGAGGCTCTGGTCCGGCCGATGAGCTCGGCCATACAGCGGTCGAGGTCGGGGACCAGTCCGGTGCCCACGAGCGACCACGGGCCGGCGGCATCGCGACAGGCGCTGAGCTGCACGACGAGCGCGTCCGGGTCGGTGCGCTCCAGGAGCAGCCGTCCGTCGTGCGGCAGCAGCCGGTTGACGACGGCTTCCGTCGCGAAGTCCTCGGCGGTGCTGTCGCTGAGCACACCCGCGATCACCAGTCGGTCGCGGGGCGTGGACGAGACGGCGCGGTGGGCGAGGTAGAGCCGGCCGTCGGACACGACGGCATCGGGTCCCCGGGCCGGTGGCACCGGACGGGCCGTCGTTCCGTGGCCGCGGCCGCGTCCGCTCCACAGCCCGTACAACTCTCCCGGTAGCCGTACCATGCCGCGTCCGGGTGACCGGGCCGCCGCGACCAGCGCCCGCCCGACCCGCAGCGCGGTCGAACCCTCCAGCATGGCCACCCGCGCCTCCAGTAGCGCGACCCGGTCCCGGGCGCCTCGCAGTGCGGAATCCAGCTGCGCCTTCTCCCGTGTGAGGTCGGTCAGACGCTCGGCCGTGCCGTCGTCACGGGCGGCGTCCAGGGCACGGGCGGTCTCCTCGACCGTACGCTCCAGGTCGAGCGTGCGGTCACGCAGGGAACGGGAGACGAAGTCGGCGAGGACGTACTCGTCGGCCATCCGCAGCGCCGTGGCGAAACCGTCCGACGGGACGGCACGGCCGAACCAGTCGTGGAGCGGCAGGAGTTCCTTGGTGCAGGCGATGGCCGCGCCCGCGTGTAGGTGGGTGTAACCGAGTGCGGAGGCCCGCAGCACCTGGCAGCGGTGGGTCACCAGGTGGTCGAGCAGCCGGTGGTAGGGCAGGTCGGAGCCACGGTGGCCGAACAGAATCAGGCCTCTGCCTCCAGGGCGCATGCGTTCCAGTACGGTGAGGCAGGCCGCCTCGTCACCGTGCAGCCGGGGATCGGGACCGTACGACAGCAGCACCAACTGCCCGGGGCCGACGGGCTGTTCGTGGTGGCTCAACTCGACGTCCGGCGGAAGATGGAGATAGCGGTCCAGGCGCAGACCGCGGTCCGCCGTGGCGTCCACGACGGTGGTGACGCCGTCCAGATGGGGATGGAGCAGATCGATGATGCGCATCAGCGGATCCTCGTGAAGACGTGGAAGCCGACCGGGTTCTCGCGGAACCCGTAGGGCTTGAACAGGGTGTGGCGCAGGCCTAGGGGTTCGAGTTCCCGGCGGTAGGCGGCTGTCGGCCGGTGCACGATGTAGTCGCCCAGCGGAGAGCGTTCCTGCCCGTCCTCGTCGGCGATGATCAGTCGGCCGGTCGTCCGCACGAGCGACGCGATGTTGCGCAGGCCGGCTGACCACTGCGCGTCGTCCATGACGTGGAAGAGGACGTCCACGCACAGCACGACGTCGTACAGCCAGGGGCTGCGCCAGTCGGTGAGCGAGGCTTCGGCGTAGCGCGGGCCGCCGCCCTCGGTGCGGGCGTGCGCGATGGCCTCGGGGCTGGTGTCGAAGGCGTCGACGCGGTGGCCGCAGCGCGCGAGTGCCCGGGCGAAGTGACCTTTGCCGCAGCCCGCGTCGAGCACGAACAGCGGGGACGGAGGGGACGACAGGTCGCCGATCAGGGTGAGCAGGGCACCGAGCCGCAGCGCGTAGAAGATCTCGTTGCCGGGGCGGTCCAGGCCGATGTGCCCGCCGGAGGCGAGGTCGTCACGTTCGCGGTGGCGGGTGTTCCAGTAGGCGCGTGTGCGGCCATCGGCGGGGGCGTCCGTCGTGGCGAGGGCGTCCGTCGTGGTGGGGTCAGCCATGACGCTCCAGCCAGTGGGTGAGCACCCGGGCGATGCGGGGCCGGCCTTTCCGTCCCACAGCGGCGGGCCCTCGGAAGGCTGCGTCACCGCGCCGACCAGCACTTTGTGCAGCGCAGGCGCCAACTCATCGTGCCGCACCAGCCGGTTGGTGCCGTGGGTGACGGTCACCGGGCGCTCGGTGGTGCTGCGCAGGGTCAGGCAGGGTACGCCCAGCACGGTGGTCTCCTCCTGGACTCCGCCCGAGTCGGTGATTACGGCGGCTGCCCCGCGGACCAGGCTCATGAACTCCACGTAGCCGAGCGGTTCGAGGAGGTGGAGGCCGGGCGCGTCCGCGAGGCCCGCCGCGCGCAGCGCCGCCCCGCCGCGCGGATGCAGCGGTACGGCGAGGTCGAGGTGGACAGCGGCCTCGGCCAGGGCGCGGGCGGCGGCTTCGGCCGCCCGGGGGTCGTCGACGTTGGCGGGCCGGTGCAGCGTCACCACGCCGTAGCGCTCGGGCAGGCCGTGCGCGGCACGGGCTGCGGCCGGGTCGAAGCGATCCAGGTGGCCGAGCAGGGTGTCGATCATCGGATTACCGACGAAGTGGACACGGGCCGGGTCGACGCCCTCCCGGGAAAGGTGGCCCACGGCCTCGGGGCTGGTGGCGAAGAGCAACTCGGCGAGCTGGTCGACCAGACGCCGGTTGACCTCCTCCGGCATCGTCGTGTCGAAGCTGCGCAGGCCCGCCTCCACATGGGCGATGGGGATCGGCAGCTTGGCGGCGACGAGGGCGGCGGCCAGCGTGGAGTTGACGTCCCCGTAGACCACGACGACGGCCGGCGCGCGGGCCGCCAGCTCGGCTTCCAGCGCGACCACCAGGTCGGCCGTCTGCCGCGCGTGGCTGCCGGAGCCGACACCGAGGTCGGTGTCCGGTTCGGGCAAGCCGAGCTGGCGGAAGAAGATGTCCGACATGCGTTCGTCGTAGTGCTGCCCGGTGTGGACGAGCACCTGGCCGCAGCCGGCCGTGCGCAGGGCGGCGATGACCGGTGCGGCCTTGACGAAGTTCGGCCGGGCGCCGACGACATGCAGTACAGGGCCGTTCATTTCCGTTGGCCTCCGCTCCGTCGACCTACCGTAGCGACATGTCCCGTCGTATCCCACATGCGCTCATCCTTGCGGTATCGGTAGCTTGGTCCGAGTTGCGCCACGACCCCATTCGGGCGATACTGCTCGGCGTTCGGATGTCGCCGGCGGCTGTCCGGCACCGGCTACGGGGCCTGGAGCGGCGGCTCGCCGTCCGCGCCCGGACAGCCGGGCCGACCGCGGCGCCGTCCGCGGCGCGGATGCCCAAACCCGTCGGACGAACCGTCCGGCCCGCGCCGGGCCGCGTACTCCATCTCGTCACCAACGGGCTTCCGTTCAAGCACGCCGGCTACACCGTGCGCACCCAGGCGCTGGTTGAGGCGCAGCGGGCGGCCGGGCTCGATCCACACGTCGTGACACGCATCGGGTTCCCGGTGGCGCAGGGGGTGCTGGACGCCCGACCGCTGCAGATCGTGGGCGACGTGCCCCAGCACCGGCTGCTGCCGCTGATGCTGCCGTACGGGCAGGGCGCGGTGCTGGCCCGCAACGCCGAGCTGGCCGGCCGTCTGGTGGAGCGGCTGCGGCCCAGCGTCCTGCACGCGGCAACCGACCACGGCAACGGGCGTGTGGCGCTGGCCCTGCGCGAGACCTACGGGCTGCCCGTGGTCTACGAAGTACGTGGGTTTCTGGAGGAGACCTGGCTGACCCAGGCCCCGGGACGGTCACGGGACGACGAGACCTACCGCGCCCGGCGCGAGCTGGAGACGTACTGCATGCGTGAGGCCGATCTGGTGCTGACGCTGGGCGCGGCTATGAAGGCCGAGATCGTAGCGCGAGGGGTGCCCGAGGAGCGGGTCCTCATCTCGCCGAACGCGGTGGACGAAACGTTCCTGGCTCCGCTGCCGGACGGCGCGCCGCTGCGTGCCCGGCTCGGCATCGCCCCGGACGACCTGGTCGTCGGCACTGTCAGCAGCCTTACGCCACACGAGGGCATCGGCACTTTGCTCCGTGCGGGTGCCGAGTTGCGGCGCCGGGGAGCCCCTCTGCGACTGCTGATCGTGGGCGACGGTCCCGAACGCCCGGCACTGCAACGACTGGCCGCCCGACTGGGCCTCGACGACGGCATCGCTCTGTTCGCCGGTCGGGTGCCACACTCCCAAGTGCGCGACTACTACGCCGCGTTGGACGTCTTCGCACTGCCACGCACCGACGAGCGCGTGTGCCATCTGGTGACCCCCCTCAAGCCGGTCGAGGCGATGGCGGTCGGCCTTCCCGTCGTCAGCAGCGATCTCACAGCCATGCGGGAACTGGTCGAGCCGGGCGTGAGCGGCCTGCTAATTCATCATAAATCATCTCGTGTCTGGGCAGATTCTCTAGAAAGACTTCTTTACTGTAAAACGCGACGAAATGAATGGGGAGCAGCCGCCCGCGAGCTGGTCGCGCGCGAACGCACCTGGAAACGCGTCGCGGCCACGACCCGTGAGGCGTACCGCAGTCTCGGATGCGTCTGAGTCCCAGATCCCCCAGCGGCACCAGCCAGCGTCCTGCACCTTTGGTCCATCACGTCCTGCCGTCCGGCAGGGCCTGCCTTGAGGCGGAGTGAATCGCTATGCAGTCCTCACCGGCCGAACCGCTCGGGGAATCGAGCGCACAACTAGCGGAGGAAGAACGGTACGACCGCGTCGAGCTCGCGGTGATCGGGCTCGGTTACGTAGGACTGCCGCTCGTGCGCGAGGCGGCCTCCGTCGACCTGAGAGTCGTGGGTCTCGACCGGGACCCGCGGGTCGTCGCGGGGCTACGCCGGCTCCCATGTCGACGACGTGCCGGACGAGGACGTCCGCCGGATGCGGGAGGCGGGATTCAGGGCGTACACGGACGACGCCTGTCTCGCCCGGGCGCGGACCGTGGTGATCTGCGTGCCGACCTCATGGCGGCAGTTCGCGATCACGACCTGACGGTCCTGCTGCAGGACCACTCGGCCTACGACCTGCCTTTGCTCGCCGACGAGGCCCGCCTGCCGTTCGACACCCGAGGCCGGATCTTCCAGCCCGGGGTCGAAGTTCTGTAGACCGCCACCTATCCCACCCGGCCCAACGGCCCCACTTACGGCTAGTTATGAGGTTCTTCGATGCGTGTACTCGTCGCCACCATCGTGCACCACCCCGAGGATGCACGGATCCTGCACCGGCAGATCGCCGCCCTGCGGGAGCGCGGGCACCAGGTTATGTACGCCGCGCCGTTCGCGGCATGCGGGGTGACGCCGCGGCCGGGCGTCGAGGGCGTGGAGCTCCCCCGGGCCGCCGGCCGCGACCGCCGCGCGGCGCTGCACGCGGCCGGCGATCTGCTGGCCGAGCGAGGGCCGGAGGCGGACGTGGTGCTGCTGCACGACCCCGAACTGCTGCTGGCTCTGCCCGGCGCGATGCGCCGCTGGCGGCATGGCGGGCGGGCTCCGGTGACGGTGTGGGACGTGCACGAGGACACAGCAGCGGCGCTCGTCATGAAGCGCTGGGTGCCGGGAGTGCTGCGGCCATCGTTGCGGCTGGGAGTGCGGGCCGCTGAACGGCTGGCGGAGCGGCATCTGCGACTCCTGCTGGCCGAGGACGCGTACCAGGCCCGCTTCCGCCATGTTCACCCCGTCGTGCCGAACTTCGCGACCGTACCGCCTCTCCCGCCCGAGCAGCCCCGCGACGACCGCGTCGTCTATCTGGGGCGCCTGTCGCGGCCGCGCGGCGTACTGGACATGATCGAAACGGCACGGCTGCTGGGACCTGCCGTGCGGGTCGAGGTGATCGGCGAGGCGAACGCGGACGTACGAGAGGTACTCACGCAGGCCGACCGGGAAGGAGTGCTGCGCTGGTACGGTTTCCTGCCCAACGACCGTGCACTCGCCAGGCTTTCGGGCGCTCTGGCCGGCCTCTCCCTCCTTCACGACCAGCCCAACTACCGCCACTCACGCCCGACCAAGGTCGTCGAGTACATGGCCCACGGTGTGCCGGTCGTCACCACGCCCACCCCGCTCGCGTCGGAGCTGGTCGAGCGGCACGGCTGCGGACTGGTCGTACCGTACGAGGATCCGGCGGCCGCGGCGGACGCCGTGCGGCGTCTGCGCGCCGACCAGGCACTGCGAGTGGGCGCGGCCCGGCGGGGTCGCGAGGTTGCCCTGTCCGGCCTGAACTGGCAGGTCAGATCGGCCGAGTTCGTGGCCCTGCTGGAGCGATGGGTGAACGAGGCGGACGCCGCCAGGAACGCCGCTTCCGGCTCCGCGCCCATGAGTGACGCGGTTCTGGCCGGCTGACCTGCCCTCCGCCCGGCCCGGGCGACGCCCCGGCACCCGCCAGCTGGACACGGCACTGTTTGTCGCCCGCCGGCAGATGGCCGATGCCATGAGACGAGAGCAGCCCCTCCGCCACTGAACCCGCGCCGACGGCGGCTTGAAGATGCGCGGCACCGTCCGGGACCCACGCCGAGGTGGATCTGGGGCAGTCGGCCCATGCCCGGCAAGAACCGAGGACCGCGAACCGCCCGTTCCAGCCCCGTGAGTGGGTCAGTTCCCGGATTTGATCCCCTGGGCTGCGAGGCAGCGGACGGCTCACCTTCTGGCCCGGTGGTAGGGCCGGGGACGTGCGACAGCATCACCGCAGTCTGCCAGCGGAGGGATCTGACCCGGCTGCCGCCGCAGTCAAGCCCGGGGCGTCCGTCTGGTCCTGACCACCCGTCTGTGTGGCTTCGTGCACTGCTGACAGCAGCATTTGGCCACCAGTCGGGAAGGCGCTGAGAGAAGCGAGCGCATGCGATGTCCATGGGAAATGACGGCGCTCCGGGGACGCGAGTGCAGGGGACGACCGGCTGTGGCTGCTTGACGTCTGTCCTATGCGCTGCGTGCGGGCTGAAGCGGTCAGTTGACGGCATCGGGTCCGCTGTCGGCGAATCCGCCTGGGTGCTCGGCGTTCGCGGTGCTTGGGTGTCGGGACGGAGATCCTTTCATGTCTCCTCCGGCAACGCATACGCCTCCCATGCCACGCCATTCTTCGGGATGTGGAGATAGCGGCGCGGGTCAGGGTGTCAGCCTCTGGGAGCTCGTCCGTTTTTCAGGTGAACTTACCGCTTTTCATGGGGGTGGGCGGTAGACATTCTTCTACGCTCTTATCCGGCAGGAGCAGTACGAACACGGTGTGCATGCCCTCTTTGGGCTCGGATGACCGTCGGGGGTTCGCATGAGGCCGGGACAGGTCGGTTGGTGGGGCTCGTTGCGCGCCGTTCGTATCGGCTGGTCGTCGGCGGCATGTGGGTGGGGCAAGGCTCTGGAGCTGGGATGCGTGCTTGCCGCCGCGGTGAGCGCGAGCTCGACGGCGGCGCTGTTCATCCCAGTCGGCGTCGGGGTGCCGGCTGCGCATGGTCTGGCCGCCCTGTCGCTGCTTGGGCGTGCCAGGACGGCCGCCGGAAGGGTCCGCCTTCGCCTTGCGCTCCTAGCGGTGTCTGTGGCAGCGGGTGGCCTTCACCACCTCGTGGTCAATCAGCTCCCTTCCTCTCGATGCAAACTCGGTGGTGGCCTCCACTTCGTCCTCCAACTGCTAGCGGCCACCGGAATCACACTGTGTCTGGTGCTGGGGGTCGCCGGGTTGGCCGTCGCGGTGTCGGACGGCGGCACGACGCTGGTTTGGCTGCGGCGAGTCCTGGACGGATGGATGATCGCAGGCTCCCTGCTCACACTGGGGTGGGTGCTGCTGCTGAATCGTGCCGACCAAAGCGGCGATGCCTTCGGGTCCTTGCAGGATCTGGCACGCGTTGTGACGGACGTCCTGGTCTTTGGACTTCTGGTGGCACTGCGCTACTCGCTGAAGCGTCCTGAGCGCACTGCGACAACGGTGGGTGTCCTGGCCCTCGTCGTGTTGTCCGCGAGCGACGTGCTGCGCATCCTCATGCCGGCCCCCGGCACCTGGTACGGCATTCCTTGCGCAGCGGCCTGCTCGATCACTGGCCTGCTCCTCATCGCCCTTGCCCCATGGCTGGCCGGAGGCACCAGCGTCGTTGACGTCGACCAGCGCACCATGCCCGTTGTCGGGGTCGTGGCCGCTTTCGTGCCCGTGGCCGTCTGCGTCCTGGCCTTGACAGCTCACACCATGGCCGGAGGCCGCACCGACATGGTTCTGCTGGTCCTGGCGGGTTTGCTGCCCATCTCGCTCGGTATCCGCCAGGGCATCATCCACGCCGATCACCTGCGTATCACTCGCGAAGCCATCACCCGGGAGGCGCTTTACCGCGCCATGGTCGACGGCACCCGCGACGTGATCACCATCGTCAGCCTGGACGGCCGCGTGCGCTACGTCAGTCCTGCCGCTCATCACGTCTTCGGTTACCGGCCTGAGGACCTGCTGGGTGCCCGTCTGCCCCTGTACTGCCACCCCGACGACCTGACGCCGCTGATGCAAGCAGTCGAGACGCTGCGGCAGGAAGCCGCATCAGGCATCCGCGGTCCGGGCCGCCGCGTGTCCTGCCGGGTCCGCCACGCCGACGGACGTTGGCGCCACGTCGAGTCGACGGTCAGCCACCACGGCGAGGGAATGATCTTCAGCAGTCGCGATGTGACCGACCGGGTCACCCAGCAGGAACAACTCGAGCACCTGGCCTTCCACGACGCGCTCACCGGACTGCCCAACCGGGCCCTGTTCGCCGACCGAGTCGCGCATGCCCTGCGCAAGCGGACCACTCGCGCAGCCCCACCCGCAGTGCTCTTCATGGACCTGGACGGCTTCAAGGCTGTCAACGACTCGGCTGGACATGCGGTGGGCGACGCTCTCCTGATCCACGCCGCTCGTCGGCTCCAGGCATCCGTACGGGCTGAAGACACCGTGGCCCGACTCGGCGGTGACGAGTTCGCCGCCCTCCTGGAGGGAGAGGCCGGGACGCACCCCTCACGTGCCAAAGACGTCGCCGAGCGAATCCTGTCTGCCCTGACACGGCCATACCAGATCGCAGGCAGCAAGGCGCTCGTCTCGGCCTCCATCGGCATGACACTAGCCCTCCCGGGCGTCACACCGGACGAACTCCTCCGCCAAGCCGATGAAGCCATGTACGCGGCCAAGAGAGCAGGCAAAGGCCGCATCCGCATGCACATCCCCCAGCCCCGCCAAACTGGCCACAGTCCGTCCCCCGAAACCCGCCAGACGGCCACTCCCCTCCAGGCGTCAGACGAACCGGCTGCGCACGGCCTGGGGCAGTGCCCCCGTGCTGCCGGCGGTACCCGGCACCCCTGATCCGAGCCTGATTGGCCGGCAGGGACTGGACATTGCCATGGGCCGTGAGTCAGAGCTTCGAGGTGCACCGGGAGCCGGCCCTACGTCTGGTGTCCCAGGCCGAAGCCCACACCCACTGGGCCTTCATCACCCTCATGACCCGCCGCCCAGCCCGCCCCCGCCGCGAAGCCGAGGCAGCCCCGACCACCCCTCACGATAGCCGTCTGAAAGCCCATCTGCTGCCGCGCGGCTGCCCACTGAGGTTTTCTCAGTGAAGATCATTTCCAGTGCCCATTGAGAACGAGTGCGGCGCGGGCTATGTCGCCGATTCTGCTAGGGCTGAGGGTGACGTGCTTGAGGGCTCGCCAGCGTTCCTTCAGTTCCGCCGCGGTCCGCTCGCCGCGCGCCCTCACGTGTCTGATCAGCGCACCCCGGCGCGGGTTCCTCGGTCCAGGGCGGTCTCCGCGTGGCTTTTGGGGCGGCGTACGGGCACGTGAATGCCGATGCCGGCGCCGATGTAGCCCTTGTCGGCGAGCGTGGGCAGCCCGTCGGCGGCGATCTGTGGACCCTGGAACGAGTCGGCGCGGTCGTCACCCGGGCGACGGGGGTGGTGTTGTCGAGGGCGTCGGTGTGGCGGCTGCTGACCGGCCGGCTCGGATGGAGCCTGCAAGGGCCCGAGCGGCGGGCGGTCGAGCGGAACGAGTCGGAGATCGCCCGCTGGATCGCGCACGAGTGGCCGCGCGTCAAAAAGGGGGCCGTGAACACACGGGCCTGCATCGTCTTCCTCGACGAAACAGGCGTCTTTCTGCTCCCTCAGATCCGCCGCACCTACTCGCCCCGAGGACGGACTCCGCTCCTGCGGCACCGCCTGAACTGGAAGCGCGCGTCAATGGCCGGGGCCTTGGGCTACCACTCCACCGACCCCGACCGCGGGGCCCGCCTGTGCTTCCGCCTCAAGCCCGGCAGCCACGACACCGCCGGACTCATCGAGGTCCTTCAGCAGAGGAAGGTGTTCTACCGCGGCGGGCGAGCGGTCCTGGTCTGGGACGGCCTGTCCGCCCACTGGAGCCGGGCGATGCGGGCCTGGGCCGACGAACGGGACTGGCTCACCCTGGAACGATTGCCCGCCTACGCTCCCGAGCTGAACCCGGTGGAACTGCTGTGGTCCTCGCTCAAGAAGCATGAACTCGCCAACCTCGCCGGCGACCACCTCGCCGATGTCGCCGACACCACCGAGCAAGGCATCCACCGCATCAAGGCCAACCCCCGACTGCCATGGTCATTCCTCGCCCATACCGGCCTGACCATCCGCCCACCACACCCACCGACCTTACGAAAAGATCAGTAGGGCCTGACGGCAGCGACCTCGCCGACGGCACCGCCACCCGGACAGCAGTCGCAGCGTCGACATCGTCAGCCGCTCGGGGGGATGTTCGCGTTGAGTCGGAAGAAATTGTCGGGGTCGTACTCGTTCTTGAGGGTCGCCAGTCGGTCGTAGTTGTCGCCGTAGGCAGCCCGTACCCGGTCCTGGCCTTCATCTCCCAGGTTGTTCACATACTCGGCTCCGACGGAGAAACGGCTCATCCTGTCCCACCACTGCCGTGCCCATTCCTTGTGCACTTCGCGTTCCTGCGGATCCGTCCATACCGACGCGGCGAAGTTGTCGTACTGCGCGTTCCGGTGGTGGAAGGCCGTTTCCGTGGCCGGGATGCGGCCGACGGCGCCGCCGTACTGCTGGAAGACGATGAGGGAACGGGGAGAGGGAGCGCTGGCGAAGTGGTCCACGGTGGCCTCGATCGCATCCTCCGTGATCTCCTCAAGGAAGTGGGACTTCCAGTAGTAGTGGAGGCCGATGGGGAAGAAAGGGTCACCGGCGGCTTGCAGCTCCGTGTACGGGACCGGCCCCACCTGGTCGGCGACGGGCGGGCCGAAACGCCGGAGCGGTTCCAGCACGCGCTCACCTCGCTCCATCGATCCGGCGTAGAAGACCGCGATGACGAATACCGGGTTACCGTCAGGCGAGGTCAGGAAAAAGGCGTCGGCGGTCAGCTCGTCCGGGGCTGAACGTGAGTATTCGTAGTAGAAACCGAGGGCTTCCCTGGCGCGTTCCAAGGGATGGACGATGATGCCTCCGAGTACCTCCGGGCCCACGGGGTGGAGTTGGAACTCAAGGGAGGTCGCGACCCCGAAGTTCGCGCCGGCCCCCCGCATGCCCCAGAAGAGGGCGGGGTTCTCCGTGGCGCTGGCTCTCCGTGGCTGACCATCGGCGGAAACGAGGTCGACGGACAGCAGGTTGTCGCAGGCGAGACCGTATGTCCGCGCGAGCCGGCCCACCCCGCCGCCGAGCGTAAGGCCGGCGACGCCGGTATGCGTGACGACGCCCGTGGTCGTGGCCAGGCCCGACACCTGTGTGGCGCTGTCCAGCTCGCCGAGCGTGGCACCACCTTCCACCCGGGCTGTCCGGTTGACAGCATCGACTGCGACATGGCGCATCCGTGAGAGATCGATCACCAGGCCGCCCACGCACACTGCTTTGCCCGCGATGTTGTGGCCGCCACCACGTACGGAAACAAGCAGATCGTGCTCACGCGCGAAGGTCACGGCCGTTG
Source organism: Streptomyces sp. DG1A-41 (assembly GCF_037055355.1). GTDB lineage: Bacteria > Actinomycetota > Actinomycetes > Streptomycetales > Streptomycetaceae > Streptomyces. Next base: position 8,838,364 of record NZ_CP146350.1, read on the forward strand.
CGACATCGGCGCTCCCGGCGCAGCGGGCGATCAGTGCGGGCCGGTGGTCGATCATGCCGTTCCAGACTCTTCGGGCCCGGTCGTACGTGTCATCGCCGGGAAGGAGCAGTTCTCCACGCAGGCTCTCCGCCAGCGCTTGAGCGGCTGATTCCTTGAGAACGGCTCGTTCGCCCATCCTCGTAGTCACCTCGAGCGGAAGCATGGCGCTCCTTCTTGGGGTCTCGCGGATGGTGTGCAGGCAGGGCGGACCGTGACCAGGACGCGGATACGACATGCACCGAACCGCACCCCTACCAGCCGACCAGCCTGCGAACGCCGACGCAGTTCGGACTCGTCCCAACGGGTGACGACACCTAGAGCGGTACGTGGACTGGCCAGAACGACAGCCCGCTCCTGAAGACCCACGAGGCGGGCCGCCTCCTGAAGTCGCCGCTGGCAACTCCGGTGATGCGGGCCGGCCCGTTCCAGTGATCCGCGGCCCGATCTCCGCCACCGCGCACAATGGCCCCGGCCACAGCTTGAGTTGGCCGGCTGAGCGGTTCGCGGCCTACCCCGCCGACGGGGTTACGGGTCCTGGCGCGGCGGCGCGCGCCGGTCCGGGCCATGGGCGGGAGCGGGCCGATTGCCTTGACCACGCCCAGAACGGGGGCGGCTCTCCAGGCTGCGCATCGGCTTCCACGGCGCCGACTTTCTCGATGAGATGGCCGTGCAGCGCTGTCGGGTCGGGGCACAGGGCCTCGGCGATCAGGTTGATGGAGCCGGTGGCCGCGGCCACGTAGGCGAGTTCGTGGTGGCCGGTCAGGGTTCGGGCGACCTGGTCGAGGTGGGGACTCGGCGGCACCATCGTCGTCGCCCTGCTCGGCAGCGCCTTCTTCCACACCACCACATCCGGGGCTCCCGCGCAGGAGAGCGCCGCGCCGGCCGGCGCCCGGAACGCCTTCTGCGTCGCGTCAGGGCTGGTTCTCGCCACGGCTGCCGCCACCGCCTTCATGCGCCCGCGACAGCAACGGAGTTCCGCGTCCGCCGGTCCCGCCCAGCTCTCACGGGTGAGCGGGCAGGCGGAGCCCGGCGCACCGGAGCCCGGCCGCGCGGCCTCGCGCCGGGCCCCCTCCCTTGCGTTCGTCGCTGAAGGACGCCCGATGGCCTGGGAGGGCCGGGAGTTGGGTGACGTGCGCTGCCGGATTTCTGGTTCGAGAACCCAGCAGTTCAGGGCTTCGCGGCGTTAGCTCGCCCCGGCGGCGGCGAGGTGAGCGTCCACGGCGACGACACCGTCGACGCCCTGGCAGAGGCCCACGAGCATCGGCACCAGACGCGATTCAGGAAGGTGCCCCCGAAGGGTGACGACCCCGTCCCGGACCTCGACCGCGACGGTGCCCTTGTCCAAGCCGAGGATGCGCCCCAGGACGTCCTGCTCGACCTCGCCGCGGATCTCGGCGTCGGAGCGGATGAAGGCGTCGAGCAGGTCGCTGCGGGTGACGATGCCGATGAGGAGCCCGTCGTCGCCGACCACCGGCAGTTGCTTGACGTGCCGCCTGCGCAGTTCCCGCGCGGCCCGGGGGATCGTCCACTCGGCACGGGCGGTGAAGACGGGGCTGCTCATGAGCGCGCCCGCGGTTCGAGCCCGGGCCTTGCCCCAGGCGTGCTCGTCGTTCCCGTCCTGACCCTGCGGATCGGGCATGCCGGTCTCGTGCCGCAGCACGTCGGATGCGGACACGACGCCGACGGGAGCGCCGTCGTCGTCGACGACCGGGGCCGCGACGATGTCGTTCGCGTCCAGCAGGGCGGCGGCCTCATGGAACGGCGTGTCGGGGCGGAGGGTCACGACCTCCTCGGTCATCACGTCACCGACCGTGCGGCGGTACAGCATGACATCGACCTCCTCCGCTGTGCGACGGGGCGGCCGCGGCCGGTCCGCCCGGGCGGACCACACGCGGCACGCCGGCCTCCGCGCCCCTGCCGGCTCGTCCACGCCGTCTTCCCTACCCATGACAGCACCGCGCCGCTCCGGCGACCAGTGACGTTCGGCCTGGCGGGGAGGCTGCGGTCCCACGGCCAGGGATGCGGCCGAGTACGCGGCAGAGGCCGGCGACGCTGGGCGCCTGATCCTTGCGCTCGTCGATGGCGATCGCTTGGCAGAGCCTGTGCCGCTCGCGCGGCGGGTTCACCAGCACACTCCACCTGAGCACGGACGACCGCTGCCGCCCGCTGTCCCAGGCCGTCATGCCAGGCCGGCGGGCAGACTGCACCCCAGCCCACACCGGGGGCGCACCTTCGGCGCGAGCGCCTGGGCTGGAATACTCCTCAGTAGTAGCGCGCTCGTCCCGTCATCCCGGCTCCTGGGGTGGATCGCGGAATGCTGGTGACATTGTGCGAATGTTCTGTGTCCTCGCCCTCCTGGTGAGCGCGAACCTGCTCAACAATTGGCTCGCGCCCGGCGCCTACGTACCCACCTGCGTGGTCGCGACTGCCGCGCTGCTGCTGATCGCCCGGTGGGACGGCCTCACCCGCGCCGATCTCGGGCTCGACACGGCTGCCGTGTACCGAGGGCTGCGGTGGGCATCGGTCCTGGTGGGCGCAGTCCTTGCAGTCTTCATGGTCGGGCTTGCGCTGCCGGCCACCAGGGAGGCGTTCGAGGACGAGCGCGCCGCGGGCCTGTCCCTCGGGCAACTGCTGTGGCGGGTGCTGGTCCGGGTGCCGGTCGGCACCGTGCTGCTGGAGGAGGTCGCCTTCCGCGGTGTCCTGTGGGCCATGGTGCGGCGTCGGCGTGGTGCTGCGTGGGCCACGGCTGTGTCGTCGTCGCTGTTCGGGCTCTGGCATGTGCTTCCGTCACGCGGGCTGAGCCGGGCCAACGCGGCCGCAGCGGTCCTCGGCACGGGACCGACAGGCAGCGCGTTGTCCGTCGCGGCCGCCGTCGTCGCCACCACCGCAGCCGGGGTCGTCCTGTGCGAGCTGCGGCGCCGGTCCGGAAGTCTGCTGGCGCCCGCGGCGCTGCACTGGGCCGTCAACGGCTTCGGCTATGTGCTGGCCTGGGCAGTACCTCGTTGGAGGGGCGAGGACTGAAGCCGTTTGGCCGACGGGCGACGCGCGAGTGTCCTCGCGATAGGTCACCGCGCGGGCGAGAACGTTCGGCTGCAACCTGGCAGACACCGACGGCCGGACCAATCGTTCAGGGCATCCTCCACGGCGAGCGGAGGCGCACCCTGCTCTCCCGAGCGGCTGTTCTGCCACGTCTAGGCGGGGCGAAGACAGCACAGCCTCACAGTTCATCCCCGGCCGGCCGTACTCCTTCGTGGCGGTGCCGGAGATGGGCGCGGTCACCGACGCCCGGCTCCGCGACGCCGTCGAACGGCTCATCGCCACAGGCCAGCGGCAGCCCGGCGACGTCGCCCTGCAACGAACGAAAGCGGCTCGTTGCTGAGTACGAGTACTCATGTGCGCCTGGGCCGTGGCTGACAAGATCCCCGGCATGACGAGTGGCAGACGGGCGCTGACCGCCCTGCACCTCTTCCTGGTCTGGGCGGTGATGGCAGCCGCGGTGCCGATGCTCGGCTTCGGGCTGGTGGTGACGGCCTGGGGCGGTGGGGCAGGCGCGGCGGTGCCGGTGCTCCTGCTGGGCGTGCCCCTGACGGTGGGTCTGCTGTTCACGGCGGGCACACCGGCGCGGACCGTGGTGCCGCTGTGCGGCTCCGTGCCGCAGCGGCTCGGCTGGGCTGTGTCGGTCTTCGTCCTCGGGACGCTGGGTGTCCTGGCAGGTCTGGCCGCCTACGGTGGGGACGTCGACCTGGGCAGCGCCAGTACCCGGATCGCGCTGACGGGGGCGCCGTACGCTGTGGCCGCGGCGTTCTTCGTGCCGAACCGGTGGGTGCGGCCGGGGGCGGTGACCATACTGGCGGCCGCGGTGGTCTACGGGGGTTTCGTCGGGCCGGCGCAGGCGCAGCAGCGCCGGCAGGCGGCGGAGATCGCGCGGTACCGGGAGCATGCGGAGCTGCTGTACCTGGGCGCTGCCCCGCCCGGGATGCAACTGTCCCGTGCCGAGGCCGGCCCCGCCTACTTCAGCGTCGACTACCACGGTGTCCGGCAGGACGTGTTCGCGTACGTGGCGCTCACGGTGCGCCCGCCGTTCACCCCGACGCCCCGGTGCCCCGACCTCCTGGACAAGGGCGTGACCTGCGCGGTGGACCCGCACGGTGAGATGCGCATGGTCCGCGGCCTCCCCGGTGGCGAGCACGCCGTCACCCTCATCCGCCACTACCGGAAGGCGGAGGTCGAGGTGACCAGCCAAACCCTCGACGAACCCGGGCTGCGCCGTCTCCTGAACACCCTTCACCCGCTCTCGGACGAAGAGCTGGGGAAACTGATGCGGGAAAAGAAGATCGAGCGCAGACTCTGAACTCTGAGCTTGCACCCGCAGAAAGCCGGTGCTCCGGTCGTCGTCGACCCCGCTGATGTGGGCGAAGCAGCCCCCGGTGTTATTCAATGAGGTGTGCGGTCAGGGATCTCGGGGCCCGCCGCATGGGTACGAGTACTGCCCCGGCGCTGCGCCGGGGACTGCTGAGAGAGCCGCATGGACTCCACACCCTCCCCCTCGTCCTCTTCGGCGTTCGACCTGGTCAGCCGCGCCCTGGGGCGCTACATCCCGCGCGGCGGACCGGCAGCGGCCGCCGGTCCCGCCGACGCGCAGGGCGACCGCAGCACGCGCCGGCGCGTACTCGACGACCCGGCCGACAGCCGTCAGGAGCAGATCCTCGGCGCGGTCAACCTGGACAGGGATCTGATCATCACCCGCTGCAATCTGGACGCCCCCGTATTCACGGGTCTGGACGCCGTGGCCGGGAGGCCATTCGTCGAACTCCTGCCCCCCGGGGACGTACGCACGGTCACACGGAGGTTGCGGCAGGTGGTGGAGACCGGTGAGGCGCACGTGGCCCGGATCCAGCGCCTGCGGCGCCGTGACGGGTCGGAGCTGGTGGTCTCGATGAGCATCCTGCCCGCCGCGCCGCCTGAGGAGGGCCTGACCGTCTCGCTGATCGCCATGGCGAGGAGGCTGCACCTCTACGCAGCCGAGAACGCGATCGGTACCTCGCTGGACATCGGCGAGACCGCGCAGTCGCTGGCTGAGTCCCTTTTGGCCTGGGGAGACGTGGCCGCCGTCGACCTCGACTTCGCCGTGTGGACGGGCGAGGGAGTCAGCGGGCCGGCGAAGGGGCGTATCCGACTGCGACGGGCGGCCCTGGTGCCGGACCGGGCGTGGCCCGAGGGCTACGTGACTCCCGGCGACGATCTTCCCGGCGACGCGAGTCGCCTGCTGGCGCAGGCGGTCCTGCGGGACGATGTCCCGCAGACCATCGTCATACCCGACCGGGAGGCGGTCGAGCGGGTATTCGCCAGTCCACGAGTCGTGCATGCCCTGGTGCCCGGTGACCGGTCGGCGGGTGTGGCGTGCATACCACTGGTCCTGGACGGCGCGCCGCCCGTCGTCCTGGGCGTGGCGGAGGTCTGGCGGCGGGCGGACTGCCCCTTCCGCGACAGCGAGCTGTTCGACCTCCAGGAACTAGTGGCCAGGACCGCCCATCACGTCGACCTGGCTCGTCAGCACCAGCGCGAGCACACGCAGGTGCTGGCGTTGCAGCGCCGGCTCTTGCCGCGGACCGGCGGCGACACCATCCAGATCGCCAGCATCTATCAGCCGGCCACGCCGGACAGCGCGGGCGTCGGCGGCGACTGGGTGAACAGCTTCCCGCTGCCCGACGGCCGTACAGCGCTGGTGGTCGGTGACGTCGTCGGGCATGGCCTGGGAGCCGCGGCAACCATGGGCCAGCTGAGTATGGAGGCCCGCGCCCTGCTGTCCGCGGGGCTCGCGCCCGACGAGGTACTGGAGCACCTGGACGAGACCGTGACGCTGCTGGATGACGCCGATTCCGGGCTGGCGGCCGGCTACAGCGCCCTCGGGTCGACTTGCTGCATCGCCCTCTACGACCCGGTCAGCCACCACGTGGCGCTGTCCAGCGCCGGTCACCTCCCCCCGGTCCTGGTCTCCCCGGACGGGCACGCGGGCCCGCTCGCGGTCCGCCCTCATCCCGGCCTGGGCGCCGAGTTCGCGCTGCGGGAGCCGTTCGACGTGCACACGTTCGACGCACCCCCGGGTTCCCTGCTCGCCCTCTACACCGACGGCCTGGTGGAGGATCCGGCCGTGTCGATCGACGAGGGCATCGGCAGGCTGGCGGACGCCGTGTCCACGGTGCACCCCTGGGACGCCTTGCAGCAGGCCGCACGGCACGTCGTCTCGGTGCTGGCGCCCGGGCGCCAGCGCGACGATGTCACCCTGCTGCTCGCGCGGATGATCGGCTACCGCAAGGGGGACACCTCGACCTGGCGGCTGCCCGCCCGCGACGACACCCCCGCCCGTGCCCGCGCCCAGGTCTCCGCGCTGCTGAGGCGATGGCGCACCAGGGACGACACCCGGGACGACGTGGTGCTGCTGGTCAGCGAGCTGGTCACGAACGCGGTGCGCTTCGCCGCCGGTCCCATCACGGTACGGCTGATCAGGGCCGGTGACGGCCTGCTGTGCGAGGTGGGCGACACCGGCAACGGCAGGCCGCGGCTGAGGCGGGGCGGCCTGCTCGCCGACGGCGGTCGTGGCCTGCGCATCGTGCACGGGCTCACCACGCGGTGGGGGGTGCGGTGGACGGACACCGGGAAGGTGGTCTGGGCGGAGGTCGCGAGGTAGCGCGGCTACGCGGCCCGCGTACGGGAGCGCGGCGGGGGTGCGTGCGGCGTGCGCGTCAGTCACCGCCGACGGTACGGACGGCGCCCTCAGCGATACCGGCGACGTGACCGGTGATGCGGGCGGCCCATTGCCGGCAAACCGGGGCGCGGCCTCGCTCTACAGCCACTGCCCTTCCAAGGCGGTGGCGGTGAGACCCGGCGCCGCCGCGTACAGAACGGCGCGATTGCCGGGCTTTAGCTGCCCGGCGTCATGCGCCCGCCGCAGGATGTCGAACACGGCGGCGCCTCCGCGGTTGCCGCCGGAGTAGCTGTCCTTGCTGTAGTCCAGCAGCCCCGACGGCCACGCGTCGGGCATCGTTTGCTCCATGTACTCCAGCACTCGGGTCCCACCGGGGTGCGCGAGCAGGACGTCGGGGTGCCAGGAGTCGGGTTCGTCCTGGTAGCGGACCCGCAGCCACTCCCACATCGCGGTGACCGTCTCCTGCACGGCGCGCGGTCCGCGCCGGTCCATCACGAAGTGGGTGCCGTCCGCCCGTGTCTCCAGGCGGTGCAGGTCCTGGGTGCCGGGCAGGGTGTGGTGCCAGGCGGCGTCCAGCCGCAGCACCGACTCGGGCCTCGGGCGGCCCGTGACCACCGCGGCGACCGCGGTGTCCGCGAACAGCAACCGGACGATCAGAGACTCGAGGGTGTCGTCTGCGGGCTGGTAGGTCGTGCTCAGCGCCTCCGCGATGACGATCAGGACCACCCGGTCGGGGTCTGCGGCCACGAGTTCTGCCGCCAGCGCCAGGGAGCGGGTCCCCGCGATACAGGCCCACTGCGTGGCCGGCAGCATCATCACGTCGTTGCGGAGCGGAAGCTTGTCGGCCAGGGCCATGTCCAGACCCGGCAGCGCCGGGGTGGTGGAATGACTGGTGATCAGGCAGTCGATGTCCGCGGCGTCCAGCCCGGCTATCTGCAAGGCCCCGCGCGCCGCACGCTCCCCGTAGGACTGTACGGCCTCCCAGGCCGGTGCGGTGCGCTCCTGAATGGTCTGCGGCGCGGGTACGGTTTCGAGGGCGGCGATCACGCGGTCCACCTCCCGCTTAGTGAACCCGTCGCGTGCCAGCGCCTCCTGGGCCGGCTCGATGCCGACAGCCCGAAGGCCGTTGCCGTTGCCGGGCGCGACGGCGGTCTCCAGCGGCAGCATCCACCCGCGGGTCTCGATGCCCGTACTGGCCGCGATGCCGTCGATCCGCGGTGCCCACGCCGCATGCGGGTGCCGGTGGCGCACCTCTGCCACGATCTGGCTGGTCTTCACGGAGTGCTCGCCGTGTATCACGGCAGGAGGGCAGAGGTAAGCGGCCATAACGGGCACCTTCCAAGAGGGAACAAGGGATTACGGAGGAAAAGTCACAAGTGCTATGTCATGGGTCACTTTTTAGCTCTGTGGCCAGAGGATGCCGATGGGCTCCACTTCGGGAGTTGGTGTCCGTTTCGAGCATGGATGCTGCATGGCATTTCCGCTGTGATGGAGGCAACTTGAGCGCCTTGGAGTGCGTGATACGGCACACACCGCTGTATCTGGGCTCTCGGCGGTTCCGGCGGCCTTGCCCGGCGTTCGAACCCGGTGCGAAACTGTGAAGTCGCCGTCGCCGTATGGGAGTTGGCCTTGTCGCCTACGGGAAGACCGTCACGGCCCCTGACCATCCTCTTCGCACCGGAGAGCGCGTACGGGCCGACGAACAACTGCGTGGGAATCGGGGACGTCCTGCGCCGCCGGGGGCACGGTGTGGTGTTCGCCGCGGAGGCGTCCTGGAAGGGCCGCCTCGGGATGCTCGGCTTCGAGGAGGAGCTGATCGATCTGGCCCCGGCGCCCGAACAGCCCCAGGACGCGGGTCAGTTCTGGAAAGACTTCATACGCGACACCGCGCCCGAGTTCCGGAAGCCGACCATCGAGCAGCTGGGCACCTGGATCAAGCCGGTGTGGGAGGAGCTGGTCTCGGGCGCCCGGTACTGCGAGCCGCAGCTGAAGGAGATCATCGACCGGGTCCGGCCGGATGTGATCGTCGAGGACAACGTCGTCTGCTTCCCGGCGCTGACCACGGCGGGCGTTCCCTTCGTGCGGATCGTCTCCTGCAACCCGCTGGAGATGAAGGGCGAGCGCGTTCCGCCGCCGTTCTCCGGGTATCCGGCCGGGGACCGGAGCGGGTGGGACGAGTTCCGCGTCGCGTACGACCGGACCCACCGGGCCCTGTGGAGCGACTTCAGCACCTGGGTGACCGAGCAGGGCGCGCGTCCGCTGCCCGACCTGGAGTTCATCCACGAGGGCGATCTGAACCTGTACGTCTATCCCGAGTCGGCCGACTACACGGACGCCCGTCCGCTGGGCCCCACCTGGCACCGGCTGGACTCCTCGGTGCGCGAGACGGAGGAGAAGTCCGCGCTGCCACCCGGCCTGGTCGACGGTGGCGCGCTGATCTACTTCAGCCTCGGCTCGCTCGGCTCGGCCGATGTGGACCTCATGCGCCGGGTCATCGCCTCGCTCGCCCGCACCCCACACCGCTACATCGTCTCCAAAGGCCCGCTGCACGACGAGATCGAGCTCCCGCCGAACATGTGGGGTATGGAGTTCCTGCCGCAGACCCGGATCCTGCCTCTGGCCGACCTCGTCATCACGCACGGCGGCAACAACACGACCACCGAGGCACTCCACTTCGGCAAGCCCATGATCCTGCTGCCCCTGTTCTGGGACCAGCACGACAACGCCCAGCGCATGGCCGAACTGGGTTACGGCGTCCGGCTCGACCCCTACCGCTTCACCGACGCCCAACTCCACGGCGCGATCGACCGGTTGCTCGGCGACATGACCCTGCGGCGCACCCTCACCGAAGCCGGTGAGACGATTCGGGCGCGCGACGGGCTGCGTACGGCCGCGGACCTGATCGAGCGGGCCGCCACGGCCTGATCCCACCGGCCCGCGGACGCACGGTTTTGGTCCAGATGCACTTGCCGTTGGCGGGGGAGCGGGTGCCTTCGCTGCCGCGCCGGTCGGGATTCCGTCGCGCCCATCCGCCGGCAGCCCGGGTGCGGCTGTGGGAGGGCGTGGGGGGAACGAGCCACTGCCAGAGCCAGCCTCTTCTGGCACGAGTGGCCAAAAGCGGCTGATGAGCACCTCTTCGGTCCCTCTCGCTGCCGCAAACGTCCCAGACGGCTGGTCGTGCCCGAGACTTACCCTGTCGGAGAGCCGCGCGGCCGAGTTCCCCGGTCCGCATGCGCGACTCCTTCGGCTACGGGCCCGGGGCGGCGTTCCCTCGGGGCCGGTGCTCGCTGGATTCATCAGGACCGGCCCTGCGTGCGATGTCGCGCAGTGACACGTCGACGCCTTGCCCGGTGACGGTCGTGCCCTCTACTGCGGCTGTTCGAGGCGGTTGATCGTGGCCTGTAGTTCGGTGATGTCGGCCGTGGCACCGAACCCGGACCAGCCCCACGCCCTGGCCTTGCCGGGAGAGAGGGTTTTCCAACTGCTGGACGACGCACTCAAGACGCGCGCCGATCGGCCCTCCACGTGACCGAAGAACGCTCTGGCGCCGCCGAGGCTCGGTCGATAGCACCACCGTCACCGCTCCTCCTCCGACCGGGTCTCGACTCACTCTTGCCGAGGTGACCAAGCGCTATGGCGACCGCATGGTGCTGGACCGTGTGTCCTGCTCTGTCCGGCCGGGCGAGAAGGCCGGGGTCGTGGGGGACAACGGCTCCGGGAAGTCCACGCTTCTGCGGCTGCTCGCGGGGCAGGAGCGGGCCGACAACGGCCACCTGACCGTCACAGCGCCGGGCGGCACAGGTCACCTTGGCCAGACCTCGATCTGCCTGATCCGGCGCGTGTGGGCGACGCCGTGGACCATGTGCTACGTGAACTGCGCGCTCCGGAACGCCGCATCCACGCCGCGGAAGCGGAATTGGGCACGGCAGGCCCCGCCGGGTTCGACGACTACGCCGCTGCGCTGGCCGAGTTCGAGGCGCGGGGCGGGTACGGAGCGGATCGACGTGTCGAAGTGATGCTGGGCAGGCTCGGCGAGCACGCGCCACTGGACCGCACACGTCGGCTCGGCACCCTCTCCGGAGGGCAGCGCTCCCCGCTCGCACTCGCCGCGACCCTGGCCTCCGCTCCCGAACTGCTGCTGCTCGACGAGCCGACCTACGATCCGGACGACGGGCCGTGACCTGGCTCGAAGGCCGCCTGCGCCGCCACAGGGGCACGGGCGCGTGCGGGAGCTGTCCGTCGGGCAGCGCCGCAAGCTCGAACTGGCCCGGCTCGTGACGGCCGGCCCCTGGATCTGCTGCTCGACGAGCCGACGAACCACCTGGCCCCCGCCTTGCTGGAGGAGATGGAGGCAGCACTGGGCGACTACACCGGCACGCTGGCCGTGGTGACGCACGACCGGCTCCTGCGCGAACGCTTCAACGGCCTCCGCCTCGAACTCCCCCTGGCCACCGGCGAGGCACACTGGAGTGGACGCCCTTGAGCCGCCTGGTCACCCGCGCCGCACGACTACCCAGTCCTCCCCCTCGGCTTCGACCCACCCTGCGGCACCAGCCGGTGCTCGCATCGCACCGCTGCCTGCGAGGCCGCGGGCTGCCCGGCCAATCGGCGTCGAGGGCCCTGCCGGAGACGGTGGCACTGCGCCGGACCGTGCAAGTGCTGGGGGCGCCACCGCTCGGCGCGGATGAATTTCGGACGTCTACGCGGCATTGCCCTTTCTGAACAGCAACATGTCGGCCCTTCGGATCACTCTCACGGGCGTGCGATAAGTTGCCCGCCATGACTGCGCTCGGACCCGTCGCCTGGCCACCTGCCCCGATACGGACCGAACGGCTCGTGCTCCGCGAGTCGGATGCCCGGGACCGTGCGGCGTTCATCGAGCTGTTCGCATCGCCGGAGGCGCGCGCGTACCTGGGTGGCCCTCGACCGCGTGATGAGCTCGAACGTGCGGTGCCTGAGGTGCCCGGGAGGCGCCCTGGCCTGTTCGTGGTCGATCTCGACGGAGTAATGATCGGCATGGTCACGCTCGAGCGGCGTGACGCGGAGCGTCCGGGACGCGTCCGTCCGGATGGCGGAGAGGCCGAGCTCGGCTACATGTTCCTGCCGGAGGCGTGGGGATGCGGATACGCTGCCGAGGCGTGCGCGGCGGCACTCGACTGGTTCACCGGCGCGCTTCCCGGCGAGCCGGTGGTGCTCTGCACCCAGAGCGCCAACGACCGCTCGATGCGCCTCGCGGCGAAGCTGGGGTTCACTGAGGTGGAGCGGTTCGAGGAGTTCGGCGCCGAGCAGTGGTTCGGCGTATGGTCCTCGGTCACGCCGTCCGGTTGAGCTAGGCGGTTGTTGTCACCGGCGACCCGATGCACGGGTATCGGCGAGGCGACCGCAAGCACGCCCGCGCCGACGTCGCCGCGAGGATCGACGATGCGGCCGGGGCCCGCCGACAGCCGCGGGTGCGCAAGCGCCGACTGCGGCAGGCGGGCCGCCACGGGCGGGATCACGGTGGAGTCAAGGGCCCGGTTCGGCTACGCCGCGCCGGTCGGCACGACCGCTGGCGGACGGATCCGAGGGCGTGTCCTTCCGGACACGCCTATTCCACCGGATGCCGGACCACCCCGTGTGAGCAGGCGGGCAACGTGGGACCGATGCTGCATGCGCAACATGATCACCGCTGACGACGGGCCGTGGTCCTGGACGACCGGAAACGGAGCGGAAGGCAGCAGCACAGGCGCCGTGCTGCACCCACGCACGGTGTCCCGCGCCCTCGGTGAGGCGATCCGTCGGGCGCCGGACGCGGTGGGGCGATGCCCGTGACCGCCGGCACGGCCCCGGCGTGCCCCGGACCGCCGCATGCGCTCGCGCTGCTCGCCGCCGCCCACGGCGGGCCCGCTCTGGCCGTCACCGCCATCACGGGCCTGCTGACGCTCCGCGGCGGTCTGCACCCGCTGGACGCTGCCGCCGTCACCGCGGCGGTGTTCGCCGGCCAGCTCACGATCGGCTGGGGCAACGACCTGCTCGACCTCTCCCGCGATCGCGCCGTGGGCCGCACCGACAAGCCGTTGGCCGTCGGTTCCCTCCCGGCCCGCTGGGTGGCACGCGCCCTCGTCATGGCCGCTCTCGCCTCCCTCGTGCTGTCCTCGATCGCCGGCTGGCGCAGCGCACTGGTCAACGTCGTCCTCGCCACCGGCGCCGGCCACGCCTACAACTTCGGGCTCAAGGCGACCCCCTGGTCATGGGTGCCGTACGCGTGCGGCTTCGGAATGCTGCCCTCGGTGATCACCCTCGCCGCCTCGCCCCCTCACTGGGCGCCCTGGTGGATGACCGCGGCCGGCGCCACGCTCGGCGTCGGAGCGCATCTGCTCAACGTGCTGCCCGACCTTGCCGACGACGAAGCCACCGGTGTCCGCGGTCTGCCGCACCGGATCGGCGAACGCCCCTCGCGTGTCCTGGCCGCCGTGCTGCTCACCGCCGCCTCGGTGCTCGCCGTGACAGGTCCCGCCGGATTCCCGCCGGTGTGGGCGTGGACGGCCCTGGCGCTGGTCACCGTCCTCGCGGTGCTCACCTGGTTCGGCCACGGGCGCGCTCCCTTCCGTGCCGCGGCGACCGTCGCCCTGCTCGACGTCGTGCTGCTGATGGCCGCCTGATGGCACCGGCAGACATCGCTCCGGCCAGCGCCGGCCCGCCTCGCGCCACGACCGTCCCGGCACTCCCGCCCCGACCTTTGCGCTCACCGTCACGGCTGAGGCGGCGCTCGGCCTCGGCCGGGTGTCCCTCGCGCCCACCGCCCCATCCCAGGAGCCAGCATGACCATGCGCGTCCTCAGCGTTCGCGGCACCCTGCCCGAGCACTGCCACCGGCAGGAGGAGATCACCGAGTCCTTCACCACCACCCTGGTCGGGAACACGGTCGATCGCGGCGTCGTCGAGCGGCTCCACCGCAACGTGTGCGTCGAGACCCGGCACACCGTGCTGCCGCTGGAGGAGTACGGCCGGATCGAGGACTTCGGCCAGTCGAACGACGTCTTCATCCGGGCCGGCGTCGAACTCGGCGGCCGCGCGGTCGTCGACGCGCTCAAGAGCGTCGGACTCACACCGGCCGACGTCGACTACATCGTCTCCTGCACGGTCACCGGCCTGGCCGTGCCCTCCCTGGAGGCCCGGGTCGCGGCGGAGATCGGGCTGCGCCCCGACGTGGTGCGCCTGCCCCTCGTCGGCCTCGGCTGCGTCGCCGGCGCGGTCGGCATCGCCCGCCTGAACGACCTGCTGCGCGGCCGTCCCGACGCTGTCGCGGTGCTGATGTCGGTCGAGTTGTGCTCGCTCACGCTCCAACGCGACGACACTTCGGTCGCCAACGCCGTGGCGAGCGGCCTGTTCGGCGACGGTGCCGCTGCCGTGGTCGCCGTTGGCCGCGAGCACCCCCTCGCGCGGACCGACGACCCCGCCACCCCCGAAGTACTCGCCTCGCGCAGCCGCCTCTACCCCGACTCCGAACGCATGATGGGCTGGGACGTCGGCTCCGGCGGGTTCCGAGTCGTCCTCGACTCCGCGGTTCCCGACCTGGTGCGCCGGTACGTCGGCGACGACGTCCGCGGCTTCCTCGCCGAGCACGGGCTGACCAGCCGCGACCTCGACTGGTACGTCGCGCACCCCGGCGGCCCCAAGGTCCTCGAGGCATTGCAGGACGCCCTCGGCGTCGAGCGGGACGCGCTGGGCGTGACCTGGGACTCGCTGCGCCGGATCGGCAACCTGTCCTCCGCCTCGGTACTGCATGTCCTGGCGGACACGCTCGCCGACCGCCCGCCCCCGCCCGGCTCCTACGGGCTCATGCTCGCCATGGGCCCGGGCTTCTGCTCCGAACTCGTACTCCTTCGCGCCCCGGGTGGTGGACGGTGAGCAGCGAGGCATGGTTCACCGTCCTGGTGCTGGCCGTCGGCCTGGAGCGGGTCGCGGAGCTGGCCGTCTCCCATCGCAACGCCGCCTGGAGTCTGGCGCGGGGCGGCGTGGAGTCCGGGCGGGGGCACTATCCGTTCATGGTGGTGCTGCACACCGGCCTGCTCGTCGGCGCGCTCGTCGAGGTGTGGGTGCGCCGGCCGGACGTCGTACCGGTGCCGGCCTGGTCGATGCTCGCCCTCGTCGTGTTCGCGCAGGGGCTGCGCTGGTGGTGCATCGCCACGCTGGGCCGGCAGTGGAACACCCGGGTGATCGTCGTACCCGGCGCCGCGCGAGTGACCGGCGGACCCTACCGCTGGATCACGCACCCGAACTACGTCGCCGTCGTCGTCGAGGGGCTCGCGCTTCCCCTCGTGCAGTCGGCCTGGATCACGGCGGCCGTCTTCACCGCGCTCAACGGGCTCCTGCTCGCCACCCGCGTCCGCGCCGAGGACGCTGCCCTGACACGGCTGGCCTGAGGAGGCACGCATGGATCTGCTGGTCGTCGGCGGGGGGCCCGCGGGCCTGGCCACGGCCTTGCACGCGGTCCGCGCGGGGCTCGACGTCACCGTCTGGGAGCAGCGTGCCGGCATCGTCGACAAGGCGTGCGGCGAGGGCCTGATGCCGGGCGCCGTCGCCGCGTTGGCCGCGCTGGGGGTGCACCCGCCGGGGCGCTCTCTGCGAGGAATCCGCTACGTCGCCGGGCCCCGCCGGGTCGACGCCTGCTTCAGAGCGGGCACGGGGCGCGGAGTGCGTCGTACGACGCTGCACGCGCTGCTGCGGGAGGCGGTGCTGGTAGCAGGTGCAAGCGTCGAGCAGCGCACCGCGCGGCACGTCGAGCAGGACCAGGACGGGGTGGTGGTCGACGGCACCCGCGCCGGCCACCTCGTAGCGGCCGACGGCCTGCACTCGCCCATCCGCCGCGCCCTCGGGCTGAACCGGCCGCGCCGGTCCCCTCCGCGGCACGGGCTGCGGCGCCACTACGCGCTCGCCCCCTGGAGCGACCACGTCGAGGTGCACTGGGCCCGCGAAGCGGAGGCCTACGTGACGCCGGTGGCCGACGACCTCGTGGGCGTCGCGGTGCTCACCACCACACGCCGATCGTTCGACGACCACCTCGCCGCCTTCCCCGAGTTGCGGGAGCGGCTGGCCGGGGCCCGCGGCGCGGGACAGGTACGGGGGGCGGGCCCGTTGCGCCAAGCCGCGAGCGCGCGCACAGCCGGCCGGGTACTGCTCGTGGGCGACGCCGCCGGTTATGTCGACGCGCTCACCGGTGAGGGCATCGCGCTGGCGCTCGCCCAGGCGCCCGCCGCGGTGCGGGCCATCACGAGTGGTGACCTGGCGGCCTACGAGCGCGAGTGGCGGCGGCTCACCCGGCGCTACCGCTGGCTGACGCACGCGCTTCTCGGCGCGACGCGGACGCTCCCGGCCCGCGCAGCGCTCGTGCCCGTCGCACAAAGGCTGCCGTGGCTGTTCTCCGCGACCGTCGCCATGCTGGCGCGCCCAGCGGGCGAGCGGGCCACGTCCGCCGGACGAGGGGATGTTCCGGATGTGACGCTGCCGGCACGCACCGACGCCGCCCGCGAATGACCCACAGCGGTGCGGTACGGCACCTCGGCTCACCTCACCGAGGATGGCACCGTAAAGCGTCGTGAACCCTCACCGACCACCACCCGGACCTGGTACATCTCGGCCAACGGCGTCCCCCACCAGAGCACCGCACCGCGAGCGGTGCTGATGCGGGAGGAATCGCCCTGCCGCCAGGCGTACGACCAGACGCCCCGCAACCCGCAAAGCGCGTGCTGATCATCGGCGCCGGAAACGGCGAGCAACTGCGCCTGGAGAGCTACCTGTTCACCCGGCAGGCCTGCGAGGCCGCGCGACCACCTGACGCCGAACGGCGCGTTCGCCATGTACAACTACTACCGCGAGAGCTGGCTGGTCGACCGCTTCGCAGGGAGCCTCGACGACGTCTACGGCCACGCCCCCTGCATGACGACGTTCAAGAGGAACGCGGCCGTGCTGGTGGCCGGGACGACGCCCGCCGACCAGTCCCGCGCGAAGACCTGGCAGCCCAGCGGCGCGGTCCCGGCGGCCGCGAGCGACGACCACCCCTTCCCGTACCTGCTGCACCGAAGCATCCGCACGCTCTACCTGGGCGCCCTGGGCGCGATCCTGCTGGTGACGCTGCTGTCGGTGTGCCTGAGCGGGGTCCGCATCCGCAGCACCCTCCGCTACACCGACATGTTCCTGCTGGGTGCGGCCTTCATACTGCTCGAAACGAAGAACGTGCTCGGCTTCGCCCTCTACTTCGGTACGACCTGGCTGGTCAACGCCCTCGTCTTCTTCGGAGTCCTGGTCGCCGTCCTCGCGGCGGTAAAGGTCCGGCGCAGACTGCGGAAGGTCGACCGAACGATGCTGCAACTGCTGCTCTTCGGCTCCCTCGCGGTGGTCTGGCTCGTCCCCGCGAGCGCGGTGCTGTCCCTGCCCTTCGCCGCCCGGCTCGCCGCCGCCATCGCCCTGGCCTTCACTCCCATCTTCTGCGCCGACCTCATCTTCTCGGACCGCCTCGCCCTCGCCCCGGACCCGACCGCCGCGTGGGGCGCGAACCTGCTGGGCGCGATGGCCGGGGGCGTGACCGAGTACCTCGCCCTGGTGACGGGCTATCAGGCACTGCTCCTGGTCGTCGCCACCCTGTGCCTCGGGGCGTTCGCCGCCATGCGCTTCGCGGGGCGGAAGCCGGCGGTGACCCGACGAGGAGCGGGCCCCGGAGGTCACGAGCTGGGCGCTCGGGCTGCTGGCGAACCTACCGCGCATGAACCGCCGGACGATCGCCGAGCACATCGGGGACGCCACCCCGGACAGGCTCCAGCACCTGCTCGGCCGGGCCCGGTGGGACGCCGGCCCCGTGCGGGACGACGACTCGCCGAAGTGGGGACCCTCGGAGAACCGGCGCTCTGCCCCCCGGGGCCGCCAGGACAGCGCACAGGCGGCCCGGGGCGCCTCCCCAGGGCCGGCGGTGTGAGGGGGCCTCGGCCCCGGCTGGGCTTCGCGTTGCGCTCGCGGGATCACTCCGACCCCACTGACCACCGGGATGCGGTTCCCCGGTTCGCGCTCCCACCGCCGCATCGGCAGGATGGGACCATGACCGAGATCCGCACACCCCGTCTCGTCCTGCGCCGATGGCTCGACGACGACCTCGTCCCCCTGTCCGAGATCCAGGCCGATCCGGTGGTGATGCAGAGCGTCGGCGACGGCAGGCCGCGCTCTCCGGAACAGACTGCCCAGGACATCGAGGCGTGGGAAGAGGAGTGGGACGAGGAAGGATTCGGGATGTTCGCGGTCGAGCTCCTGGGATCCGGTGAGTTGGCGGGCGCCGTCGGCCTGTCCGTGGCCGACACGCCGGCCGAGGTCGCCGGCCAGGTGGTGATCAGCTGGCGACTCGGGCGAGTGTTCTGGGGGCAGGGGTACGCCTCCGAAGCGGCGCACGCCGCCCTGGAGTTCGCGCTGCAGGACCGCGGACTCGACCGCGTGGCCGCCGTATGCCGTACGGGCGACAGGGCCTCCGCGAACGTACTCGACAAACTTGGCATGCAGGCGGAAGGCACCACACAGCACCCGGTCCACGGCCACGACCTCGTCGTCCATGGCATCGACCTGACGCAGTACCAGGAGTAACAGCGGCTCGCCTGGCTTGCGTCGAGGCGGTTCGGCGATGGTCTCGAGGGGGGAGCCCTGCATCTGTTTCAGGGCCACACGCAGGCCCTTCGTCCAGACTCTGGGGCTGCTGCGAAAGGAGGAGGATGCCGATCGTGAGGACGAACGTGGAGCATGAACCCTCCACGGCGTTTGTGGTGGTGGGCCATCCTCTCAGGGACAGCGATTCAGGCGATGGAGGCCGAAACGATGGCGGACACCGCGAGGTTGCAGGACGCCGTCACCCAGACCGCAGGGTGAGGCTCTGTCTCGACCAGCGTCGCACCCAGGCGCCCCGGCGTGATCAGGTCCACCACCAGGAACGCCACGGCCATCATCACCAGCCCCAGCAGCCCGAACGCCGCGGTCGAGACCAGTCCCTTGCCGAAGTCCTCGTACGTCGTCCAGATGGACGTGAACACGATGCCACCGATACCGAGCAGTGCGGAGCTGAGCACCATGGCGGCGTTGCGATTGCGCTGTTCCCAGATCTGTCGGCCGAGCTTCCCGGGCGTCAGCACGTCGACCAGGACGATGCCGAGGACCAACAGGACCAGTCCCAGGCCGCCGTATGCAGTGGCCCGCCCGAGGCCGTTGACGATGTCGCTCATGGGGTTGCCGACTCCGAGTCGTAGAGATCGTGAGTGATCGCGGTTGAAGAGAGGCAAAATGTAGCGCACACGTTCCGCAGAGCATCAACTCCCCACCGTGCACGAGTTCGTTGGACGGTGATCGCAGCAGGCCCCGCCGAAGCCGCTGTGGGCGGGGCATCCGTGTCGGTGTCAGGAGCTGGTGCACCGGCCACTGCGCTGATCGGACGGGGGGCAGTTCAGCGACCGACCCGGGTGGGGCGGGTGTGATGCTGGTCGTCCTCCGTGCCGCTGTCGACGAGGTGGTCACGAGCCGGCCGGGTAGGACCCCGGCCTCTCCTCAAGCAGGAAAACGAACATGGAGCAGTCGCACCGGCACCTCGGAGTCCACATCGGGCTCAGCGGACATCAAGTGGATCCGCTGCCCCGTGGTCGACAGCGAGGCTGCCGGCCTGGACGTCGTCACGAGCGTTGCCGGCCAGTTCGACGGGGCTTCGCCCACCAGCTTCTGCGGGACTGTCTCGTGCTCCTGGACTCACCCTGTCCAGCCAGGACATCGAGACCCTGTGGCTGGCGGGGACGCTCCGGGAATTCGACCTGGAGCGTCTCGGGATCGACGGCCGGGTGTGGTTGCGCCGGATCGCGGACATCTGCACCGACAGGATCCGGTGCGACGACCCCTTCTTCATCCCCGCCGTTTCATGCCGGTGGTGGACGAAGCGGTGAAGGAGGCGGTCGCCGCCGAGGTCAGATCGGTCGGTCCTGCCCTGGAGCAGACCACGGCCCACCACGCCTACAGCCCGCTCGACGGTGTCGTCCCGGCCCTGCAACGGGCGGTGGACATCGATCCGGGCCTGGGGTTCCGGCTGCTGCTGCGGGCTCTGAAGGGGTACTTCGTGCCGATCAGCCAGGCCCGTTACGAGCGCTACCTCGAGTTCGGGGACGAGCTCGGCCTCGGTGAGGACGTCGTCGACGACCGGGATTTCACCCTCTCGCCGGATCTGTTGGACTGATGGCCCGCAGAGGGGGGCCAAGACCGCTGATGCGCCCGCTTCGGGACCTGACCTCAGCGAGCCACCCCGGCAACGCACGAGCCCAAGACGCCTTGGGCCAACCCGCGTTGTCGGTGGCGGCTGGAAGGCCGGTGCGTATGGACAGCGACGATGAGCAGCTGCTGCGCGGCGGCGACGTGGTTTGGCTGGACGGTGATGTACCGGAGCTTGCTTCCTGTAGCTCTTCGAGCGCTGATCTGCATTCCGGTCCGCGGATGCTCGGGTCCGCCGGGCGTTCGGCGCGGTCTCCGGCTCGCGTCGGTGCCGCGCGGCGCCGGGCGGTGGGGCCGGGACGGGTGTGGTCAGGGGGTGAGCGGCATGGGGAGCTTCGCCCGTCAAGGGTGGTCCGATGCGGTGAATCATTGGGGGGCGCAGCGCTCAGGCGCGCTGCGAGTCGCCGAGGGAGCATAGAAGGGGGGCGTGCTGTGGCTGATCGTCTGTATGGGAGCGGCTACCGCGACGTAGTCACTCTCGGTGGTGGTGCCTGGCTGGCGGGTTTGCTGTGGCGGTGCTGAGCGTGATCCGAGGTTTTCGGGGTTCGGTGGTCGGAGGATGTCGAGAAGGTGGCGCAGGCTCAGTCCCAGGGGCAGCAGCGGTCACCACCGGCCGTGAGGAAGAAGGAGGAGCCGGGATGGCGATTTTGCGGATGGACAACGTCGGCATCGTCGTGGAGGACATGGATGCCGCGGTCGCGTTCTTCGTGGAGCTCGGTATGGAGCTGGAGGGCAGGGCGGAGGTCGAGGGCCTGGTAGCCGATCAGTGCACTGGGCTCGACGGTGTCCGTTGTGACATCGCGATGGTCCGGACTCCGGATGGTCACAGCCGGCTCGAGCTGGCGAAGTACCGCAGTCCCGCGGTGATCAGTGCCGGGCCGCGCAACCGGCCGCACAACGTTGTGGGCACGCATCGCGTCATGTTCGCCGTTGACGACATCGAGGACACCGTTGCCCGTCTGCGCCTTCACGGTGCCGAACTGGTCGGCGAGATTGCCCGGTTCGAGGACAGTTATCTGCTCTGCTACGTCCGTGGCCCGGAGGGCATCATCGTCGGGCTGGCCGAGCAACTGGGCTGAGGAGGCAGGACGGCGCCCCGATCCACGTGACCCTCAGCCTGTCCGCCCTGGCCAGCGCCGACGACCCCGGCTACGGCTTCGTGGCTGGGACGCGCATTGTGACCGGGATGGCCCGGCAAGCCGGCCATGCCGTCTCACGCAGGGATCGGCCGCCCCAGCGGCCTGCGCCAGCGCAGGCCGGGGGTGAACCGCAGTTGGACCTCGTGCTTCTTTGCCCGGCGGCAGATGCCGCCGCGCCAGCAGGTCGGCCTCAGATCCGGAGGCGGTGAACACGATCTCCTCGGCGCGGGCCCCGATCAGGGCGGCGATCCACGCGCGAGCCGCGGCCAGCGCCTGGCGGGGCTCGGCGCTGTACGGGTGGCTGCTGGAGGGGGCGCCGAAGAAGTCCGTCAAGTGCGGCAGCATCGACTCGGCCACCCGAGGATCCACCGGGGGCGTGGCGTTGTGGTCCAGGTAGACCGGCCCGCCAGCAAACCCCGGATGCGCGGGCACGCCGCTGCCGGTCATGCCAGGTCCGCGGCGTCGACGGGCAAGTCGGCCAGGCGCCACTCCAGCATCCCGTCGTTCAGGCGGATCGCCCGCCGTCCACGGTCGGTCAGCAGCCGCACCGCGTCGTAGGCGAGCACGCAATACTCACCGCGGCAGTACACGACGATCTCTGTCTCCTCAGGCAACTCGTCGATCCGGTCGGCCAGTTCCCCGACCGGGATCGACACCGCGCCCGGGATGTGCCCAGCCCGGTACTCCTCCACTGGCCGTACGTCCAGCACCACCACATCCCCGGCCGCCTCGCGGGCGCGCAACTCTTCGTGGGTGACCTCCGCCGCGCCGTCGTCACCGAGGTAGGCGTCCCGCGCCGCGGGTACGGCCACCTGGTGGCGCTCGGCGACCTTGCGCAGCAGCGCGAACAACTGGGCGACGTCGTCGCCCGCGAGCCGGTAGTGGATGCGCACGCCCTCTCGGCGGGTGGCGACGAACCCGGCCTGCTTGAGCGTCTGCAGATGCGCCGAGGCCGTCGTCAGGTTCAGCCCCGCCGCTCTGGCCAGCGCGTCCACCGTCCGCTCGCCCTGGGCCAGCAGGTCGAGCAGTTCCAGGCGCTTTCCGCTGGCCAGTGCCTTGCCGCTGGCCGCGAACGCGTCGTACAGCTGCGCTTTGGTACCGGTCGTGGTGTTTCCCGTCATGACATCCTCCAAAAATCCATGGAATATTGTAGGAGATAGGAAGGGGCGTGACCACACGCCCTCTCGCATCCGAACCTGGGAGGACCCGATGGGCTTCGCCGACGACCACCTGATACCGCTGGTCGACGCCGGGCTGGGCAACAGCGCCTACCTCATCGACCTCGGTGACGGCCGCGCGCTGGCGGTGGACGCGAGCCGCGACCTGCGCGCTTTGCGGGAGGTTGCCGAACGGCGCGGGCTGACCGTGGCCTTCGCCGCCGACACCCACCTGCACGCCGACTTCCTCACCGGCGCCCTCCAGCTCGCCGCCGACGACGGCGCCACCGTGCTCGCCCCGGCAGCCGGACATCGTGCCTTCCCGCACTCCTCGCTCGCCGACGGGGACGAGACCGACCTGGGTGGGCTGACCCTGCGCGCGCTGGCCACGCCCGGCCACACCGATGAGCACTTGTCCTTCCTGCTCCTGGACGGCGCTCGGGAGCTGGGAGTCTTCACAGGTGGGTCGCTGATCGTCGGCTCCGCTGCCCGCACCGACCTCCTCGGCGCTGCGCGTGCCGAGGAACTTGCCCGCGCCCAGTACCGCTCACTGCGGCGGCTGGCCGAACTCCCGGATGCGGCCGCGGTGTGGCCCACGCACGGCGCCGGCTCCTACTGCTCCGCTCCGCCAGGCGCCGAGCGCACCACGACCATCGGCGCCCAGAAACAGGCCAACGCCCTGCTCGCCGCGCCGGACGAGGACACGTTCGTCCGCGACCTGCTCAGCAGCCTCGGCTCCTACCCCGCCTACTTCAACCGCCTCGCCGAGACCAACCGGCGCGGCCCTTCGATTCTCGACGCCGCCCCCTCGCTCCCCACGCTGTCCGCAACCGCCGTACGCGAACTGATCGGCCAAGGCGCGCAGATCGTCGACGTACGACCGCTGCCGGACTTCGCCGCGGGCCACATCCCCGGCGCCGTCTCGATCCCGCTGCGCGACCAGTTCGCCACCTGGCTCGGCTGGCTCCTGCCCGACGACATCCCGCTCGTCTTCGTGACCGCACCCGGTCAGGACCTCGCCGAACTCACCTGGCAGGCCCTGAAGATCGGATACGAGCGGCTGGCCGGCCACCTGACCTTGGACGCCTGGACGATTGACGACGGGGAGCAGGAGACCGTCGAACTGCTCACCGCCGACCGTGTCGGCGATCGCCCCGTCCTCGACGTCCGCCAGCAGGCCGAGCGCGGCGCCGGGCACATCCCCGACTCGATCGGCATCGAACTCGGCGAACTGGCCGCCCACGCCGACGAAGCCCCGTCGGGTGCCGTGGTGCACTGCGGGCACGGCGAACGCGCGATGACCGCCGCCAGCCTCCTGCAACGCGCAGGCCGCCACCGCCTCGCCGTCCTCACCGGCGGACCGGACGACTGGGCCAAGGCCACCGGACACGCGCTGCAGGGTGGCGCGTGACGACCACGACCGCCCACGGCGGCATCCGCCTCGGACTGCGCGCCAACCTCGCTCAGTTCAGCCTGCTCGTCCTCGTCAACGCCCTGGTCGGCGGCATGCTCGGCCAGGAACGCACCGTCCTGCCCCTGCTCGCCGACGAGGTCTTCCACCTCTCCGCCCACACCACCGCCCTCACCTACATCCTGGCCTTCGGCGCCACCAAGGCGATCACCAACTTCTTCGCGGGCACCTGGTCGGACCGCTACGGCCGCAAGCCGGTCCTCACCGCCGGATGGCTGATCGCCCTGCCCGTGCCCGCGATGCTCGCCTGGGGCCCGTCCTGGGGCTGGATCATCGCCGCCAATGTTCTGCTCGGCGTCAACCAGGGCCTGACCTGGTCCACCACCGTCATCATGAAGATCGACCTGGTCGGCCCTCAGCGCCGCGGACTGGCCATGGGCTTCAACGAAGCAGCCGGCTACGGCGCGGTCGCGGTCACCGCGATGGCCACCGGCGCCATCGCCGAACACGCCGGACTACGCCCCGAGCCCTTCCTGCTCGGCGCCGCCTACCTCGTCCTCGCCCTGGCCCTGTCAACTCTCGCCGTCCGCGAGACCCGCGACCACGCCCGCGCCGAAGCAGCTCTCCACCCCGCCCAGACCACCACGGACATGTCCACGGCGCAGATCGCGCGCCACATCAGCTTCACCGACAAGGCGCTGTCCGCCGCCAGCCAGGCCGGCATGGTCAACAACCTCAACGACGCCCTCGCCTGGGGCATCTTCCCCCTACTCTTCGCGGCGCACGGCCTGTCCGTCGCCCAGATCGGCGTCCTCGCAGCCCTCTACCCGGCCGTCTGGGGCGCGGGCCAGATGCTCACCGGCTGGTGGTCCGACCGCATCGGCCGCAAGCACCTCATCACCGCGGGCATGCTGCTCCAGGCCGCCGCCATTGGCCTCGTCGCCGCCGCGACCACGTTCCCCGCCTGGGCGCTCGCCCAGGTCCTGCTCGGCATCGGCACCGCACTCGTCTACCCGACGCTGCTCGCCGTGATCGGCGATGTCGCCCATCCAGCCTGGCGCGCTCGCGCCGTCGGTGTCTACCGCCTGTGGCGCGACGGCGGCTTCGCCGTCGGCGCCCTGCTGGCCGGCATCCTCGCCGACGCCTACGGCATCACCACCGCGATCTGGGTCGTCGCCGCCCTCACCGCCACCTCCGGCCTGATCGTCGCGGTCCGCATGTACGAAACTCACGCACCCTCATGACGAGCTGATCTCGTACGCCCACGGTCCCGTCGGCGGCAGCGTCACAGCGAGGGCCGCCGTGGCCGCTGCTGGGTCGCGGCGGCCCTCGTGGGCGGTGACAGCCGGTCAGTGGCTGCCGGTGAGTTCGCCGCTGAGCTTTTCGTGGATGTGGGCGCTCGGCTTGTTCAGGCCGATGATCTCGACGCTCTTGCCGCGCTGGGCGTACTTGGTCTCGATCGCGTCGAGGGCGGCGACGGAGGATGCGTCCCAGATGTGGGCGGCGCTCAGATCGATGACGACCTTGTCGGGGTCGGTGGCGTAGTTGAACTGGCCGACGAGGTCGTTGGAGGAAGCGAAGAACAGTTCGCCGGTCACGGAGTAGACCACGCTGCTGCCGTCGGGGTCGGTGACCGCGGTGACGTTCGCGAGGTGGGCGACGCGCTTGGTGAAGATGACCATGGCGGTGACGGAGCCGGCGACGACGCCGATGGCGAGGTTGTCGGTGGCGACCACGCATGCGACGGTGATGACCATGACCGTGATCTCCCCGGCGGGCATCCGCTTGAGGGTCTTCGGGGCGATGGAATGCCAGTCGAAGGTCGCGAACGACACCATGACCATCACCGCGACGAGTGCGGCCATGGGGATGTCGGACACGACCGGCCCGAAGACGATGCACAGCACCATCAGGAAAGAGCCCGCCAGGAACGTGGACAGGCGGGTGCGGGCGCCGGACACCTTCACGTTGATCATCGTCTGGCCGATCATGGCGCAGCCGCCCATGCCGCCGAAGAAGCCGGTGATGATGTTGGCGATGCCCTGCCCGATCGACTCTCGCGTCTTGGAGGAGTGCGTGTCGGTGATGTCGTCGACCAGCTTGGCCGTCATCAGCGACTCCATCAGACCCACCAGCGCCATCGCGAGCGCGTACGGAGCGATGGTGGTCAGCGTGTCCATCGTGAACGGCACATCCGGCAGGCCGGGCACGGGGAGGGAGGAGGGCAGCTCGCCCTTGTCGCCCACGGTCGGCACCGCGATGCCGGCGGCGACCGTGATCACGGTGAGGATGACGATGGACACGAGCGGGGCCGGGATCACTGTGGTGACCTTCGGGAAGAACACCATGAGCGCCAGCCCGGCGGCGATGAGCGGGTAGACGGGCCAGGGTACGTCGTGCGTCTCGGGCACCTGGGCCATGAAGATCAGGATGGCGAGAGCGTTGACGAAGCCGACCATCACGCTGCGGGGCACGAACCGCATCAGCTTGGCGACACCGAGCGTGCCGAGGACGATCTGGAAGACGCCGGCCAGGATGACGGCGGCGACCAGGTAGCCCAGGCCGTGCTCGCGGTTCAGCGGAGCGATCACCAGGGCGATGGCGCCGGTCGCAGCCGAGATCATCGCGCGGCGACCGCCGACGATCGAGATGGTCACGGCCATGGTGAAGGACGCGAACAGGCCGATCGCCGGGTCGACCCCGGCGATGATGGAAAACGAGATCGCCTCGGGGATCAGCGCGAGCGCGACCACCAGACCGGCCAGGACCTCGGTGCGCCAGATCTTCGGGTCGGACAGCCAGTCAGGGCGCAGGCCGCGCAGCCGCGCAGCCGGGGACAGTGCGGACGTAGACAAGAAAAGTGCCTGTCGTGCTCGGGCACGCCCGGCATCACTCGGGCGTGCGGGAAGGCGCAGGAAGGCCGGGTCGGCCATCCGCGAAGCCCACGTACGGCGGGCTGAAGTCAGAAGGAAGCAGCGGCCGAGATGGAATCTGCGGGGCTGCTTGTGGGCGAAGGATCACGGCGGGCAAGGGGCGGCGCTGGGCGTCATGGGCATGCGCACGCTCTCTCCTGCAGGCATCGGTCTTCGCCGGGGGCATCGTCGGCCCCGACACGGCGTACGGTCACGGGAACGATCCATCCCGCACCATGGGAGCGGGGACGGCATGGAGCCGACCCCGACGATCACTTACTCTACCCTAACGTTACGGTAGAGATCGGCGTCGGCCGCCTGTGGCCTTGGCGACAGATGAGGAAGGGCCCCCGAGTGAGCAGCGAGCACATGCAGATCGGTGAGGTTGCCGCACGGACCGAGCTGTCGCTGCGGACCATCCGGCACTACGAGGAGACCGGTCTGGTCATCCCCTCCGCTCGCTCCCAGGGCGGCTTCCGCCTCTACACCGAGGCCGATGTCGCCCGTCTGATGGTCATCCGCCGCATGAAGCCGCTCGGTTTCACCCTGGACGAGATGCGCGATCTGCTGGAGGTCACCGACCGTCTCGACTCCGGCGAGGAGCTGACGGCGGACGAGCGGGAGACCCTGCTGGAACGCGTCCGCGGATATGAGCAGGGCGCCGCCGAGCAGGTGGACAAGCTCCGTGCCCAGCTGGCGCGGGCCGAGGAATTTGCCGCCACGCTGCGCGAGCGCCTGGCACGGGACCGGGTAGCCGCGACGTAGAAGCCGTCCGGTCACCCGATACCCCGGCATCCGGACGACAGGGAGCCACCGTGAACAGGTTCTGCTGGATGGACCTAAAAACCCGCGACCAGCCCGGCACTGCGGCCTTCTTCTCGACGGCACTGGGCTGGCACTTCCCGGTGGAGAGGACGACTGACGCAAGGCCACCAAATTCGCCACCAACGGTTACCAGATCGGCAGCGTGAGCGACCTCGCGAATCCGGTCTACCTGCCGGGCAACGGCCCGGTCAGGCCACTCGTTGTCCTGGCCGACCGCGCGTACTCCTCCCGCGCCATCCGCAACCACCTGCGGCGCCGGGGATCCGCGCCAGACAAAACCAGCGGACCAGGCAGATGACCCCAGCGGGCCCCCGGCTCTCACCATCACACGCCTGGCCGCACATTTCATGGGGACCGTCATATCAGCTTCGCTGGAATGGTCCGGGGACCGCGTCCACTCCCGGGTGCCCTGCCACGGGTGGGCGACCCGGCCGCGTCATGCGTGCAGGGCAGACCTGTCACGGGGGGGGGAACCGGTCTGCACCTGCACGTTGGAGCCCGCTGCCCCCTCCACAGAGGGCGGGCTCCTCGACCCTCATGATCGGGTCATTGTCTACAGCGCGTTGCGGCGCCGATGTGTCACACGGGGAGCGCGGTGCCCGGCAGGCAGTCCTGCGCTGGAAGGCATGCGGTCGCCGCGTCGAGGCCCTCGTGGGCTTGGTCTTGATCTCGGCTGCCTTCTGGCCAGGCGCAGCAGGCGCCGTGCTGTTGTGGATGGCGGCGTCGGTCGGCCGGCGGAGGGTGCGCGTTCGGCGGGTGGGTTGAAGGAGCGGACCTGTGCGCCTCGGTGGCTGTAGCCGACGTCGAGGCCTGCTCGCGGGGCTGTCCCGCCGCGTGGTGTAGCGATAGGCGTCCGCCCGGCGTGCGGGTGTGTGGTGTTTCCCGGATGGGGGACGGCGTGGCTGGCTCGGCTGGCTGGTGTGGGGTGCGGCTTGGAGGATGAGGTGCGGGGCGCTGCCCTTGGCTTCGGTTCGGCTCGGGATGACTGTGGAGGGATTGGCGTGCTGTGTGCGGCTGGCAGGGCGGTCTCGGTGCTTGCCTGTTCCTGGTTCGGTCGGGGTCTGTGTCGTGAGTGATGCCCTGGTGCAGGCCGGCGCCCGAACACCGTCTGCACCGGACGTGCACGGCAGGCAGCTGTCCCCGGGAGTACGGCCGGTCAGGATCGATGCGGACGGCGTCACGCTGTCCGGTTTGATGAGTGAGCCCGCGGATGGTTGTGCGCGTGCGGTGATCGTTGCGCTGCACGGCGGGGGGATGAATGCCGGCTATTTCGATGGCCAGGCGCACCCGGATGTGTCCTTGCTGACGCTGGGTGCTCGCTTGGGTTATACGGTGCTGGCGCTGGACCGTCCCGGCTACGGTGCGTCAGCCACCCGTCTTCCCCGGGGGCAGAGACTGACCGCGCAGGCCGCGACCGTGCGGGCCGCAATAGCCGCGTTCACTGCCCGCCACGCACCCGGTGCCGGCACCTTACTGCTGGGACATTCCTTCGGGGCCAAGGTCGCCTTTGCCACCGCCGCTGACTGGGGCGGGCGGGAGTTGCTGGGGGTGGACGTCTCGGGGTGTGGCCGCAGGCTCGCGGTGAACCCCGGGCTCGTCGGCTGCGAGGCGGGTTTGGGACTGCGGCGGTTGAACTGGGGGCCGCTGGGCTCGTATCCAGTGGAGACATTCCAGGTGAGCCAGCCGGTGGTGGCGCCGATGCCTGCGCATGAGGTCGGCACGGTCGCGGGCTGGACGCGGCTGTCGGCTGTGATCCTGCCGCGCGTCCGTGTCCCCGTCCGGCTGACCTTCGCCGAGCATGAGGCCTGGTGGCGCCACGACGATGAGGCGATCGCGGATCTGACCGCGTGGCTGTCCGCCGCCCCGCGCATCGGAGTTGATCGCCTGCCTCACGCCGGCCACAACATCAGCCTCGGCTGGACCGCCCGCGCCTACCACCTCAAAGCCCTGGCATTCGCCGAAGAATGCGTCGTCCACGCACGCCTGACGTCACCTCGGGAATGCTGATCTCGGCATCCGAAGCACGACACCGGCCAGGGCCGGACGCGCCGGCCGACCGGTGCCGCTGAGGGGTGCGGTGCGCGCTGCCGTTTGGACACCGACACAGCGCACCAGAGGATGCCCGCGCGGCATGCGCAGTCGAGAGACGGTCCAGACCCGGGCGACAGTGCCGTAGCAGGCGGGATTTCACGCGGCCCGCGTAGCGGTTCTTGATCGGATGCGGGACGCTGCCCGGCGTCCAAGCCTGCCACCGAACCCCAGACGGAGAAGGGCGTGAACACGCATTGCTCGTGAGGATGGTGTGCGCTTCCCTCGTCGGCGCTGGTGGCGTGCCGGCGCTGCTGCGAGCGTTCAAGGCGTACTGGGTCCGGCCGGGCGACGGCGCCGCGGTGGGAGCCAGCGTCGGCGTGCCCGGCGCCCGCATCGTTCACGCCGAACCCCGGCCGTGCCTGGCAGCAGGCGCTAAAACAGGACCAGCTACGCGGTGGCGCGCCGTCGCGCTGCCCCGCCCCGGTCGCGCTCAACTGGCGGAGAGGCGGGATTCCGAGGCGGCGCTGTTCAGGTCCCTTGGTCTGCCTTCGCCCACCGGGTGACAAACCGTGTTCGTCGATGTGCTCAGTGAGTGGATCCGTCCAGGTCCTTCGGTTGCGGGCGAAGGGGGTGACTACCGGGCGTCTGCCGCGGCTGCGGCGGGGTTTCCGGCGGTGGACGGCGGCCAGGGGGCGAAGGCGCCTTGTGTGTGCGCGGGGTGGTGTCGGTGGTCATGGGTGTGGGCTGGTGGGTGTGAGGATTGCTTGGGTGGTGAGGTAGGCCTCCAGTGCTTTGGGGGCCAGGGGTGGGGAGTAGTAGAAGCCCTGGCCGTGGGGGCAGCCGAGTGAGTGCAGCCGCTGTGCTTGGTGGGGGGTTTCGATGCCCTCTGCGATCACGTCCAGGTCGAGTGCGTGTCCGACCTGGAGGATGGCCTGGATGAGGCTCGTGTCGACGTCGCCGCCCTCTCGCAGGACGAAGCTCTGGTCGATTTTGACGATGTCGGCCGGCAGGTCGCGCAGGTAGGCCAGGGAGGAGTATCCGGTGCCGAAGTCGTCGATGGAGATGCGTACGCCGAGGTCGCGCAGTGCACGGATGTGGGGGGATGTGGTCTCGGCGTCGGTGACAAGGGCGCTCTCGGTGATCTCCAGCACCAGGGAGGCCGGGTGGAACCCGGTCTCGTGCAGGATCTGCCGCACGGTGTCGGGGAACCGGTGATCCTTGAGCTGTCGGCCGGAGACGTTGACGGCCACGCTCAGCGCCTCGGCTTTCGGGACGGTGTCGTGCAAGTTCCGGCCGTGGCGGCAGGCTTCGCGCAGCACCCAGGCGCCGATGGGGCGAATCAGGCCTGTCTCCTCGGCGACGGGCACGAACACCTCGGGCGGGGTGGGGGATCGCCCGCCCCGCTCCCAGCGCAGCAGGGCCTCCACGCCGGTGACCTGTCCGGTGGGCAGGTGGATGACCGGCTGGTAGTGCACGGCGAGTTCGTTGCGGG
Organism: Streptomyces sp. DG1A-41; assembly: GCF_037055355.1. Lineage (GTDB taxonomy): Bacteria > Actinomycetota > Actinomycetes > Streptomycetales > Streptomycetaceae > Streptomyces. Next base: position 8,869,332 of record NZ_CP146350.1, read on the forward strand.
GCAGTGCGTAGCGAAGGTCCTGGGCGATACGGGCCCGGCTCTGGCGTCCCAGGCTCATGGCGGGCTCAAAGAGCTCTGCGCGGTCGCGGCCGCGTTCTTTGGCCACGTACAGGGCGATGTCGGCGTTGCGGACTGCGTCGTGGAACGTGATCGGTTCGGTGATGGCGACGACGCCGATGCTGGCGGCGACGAAGACGCTGCGATGGCCAGAGAGTGCGAAGGGCTCCTTGAAGCGGTCCAGGAACCGCTGGGCGTACGTCTCGGCGGGGGTCTCTTTGAGGTCTTCGGCCAGGACCGCGAACTCGTCCCCGCCCATGCGGGCGACAGTGTCGCTGCGGCGGGCCGCGCCCAGGAGCCGGTGGCCGACGGTGACGAGCAGCTCGTCACCGGCCGGATGGCCGAGGCTGTCGTTGATGTCCTTGAAACCGTCGAGGTCGATCAGCAGCAGGACAGTGTTCCGGTGCGCCGCGGGGCGGCTGAGGGCGTGCTCCAGCCGCTCGAAGAACAGTGGCCGGTTGGCCAGACCCGTCAGTGCGTCGTGGAAGGCCTGGTGGGTGAGCTGCTCCTGCAGCGAGGTCTGCCGGCGCAAGGCGTCCTCGGCTATACGGGCCCGGGCGCTGGCCTGGTCGGCCTGGGCCTCGGCGAACCGTGCCAGGAGCATGATGCGCACGACCAGCAACACGGTCAAAGCGGCCACGATGCTCGCGATGGCCATGGTGTGCGCGGCTTGCCCGCGCACGCCGCCGACGTCTGCGATCAGCATGACGGGACCGAGGAGTGCGGGCAGGGTGAGGACGGTCATGCGGGCGCGGGACAGCCGCTCCCGGTGGCGTGGCACCAGCTGGGTGGTCCTGGCCATGGACGGGTGCAGGGCGCCCGCGCCGAGCAGCGGATAGGAGGCCATCCACAGGGCATAGGAGACATCGGCGCCGATCGGGGCGCCGGTCGCGGCCAGCGTGGAGTAGTACGGGGCGTCGGCGGCCAGCGTGGCCACCACCCACGCAGTGAACAGGCCGAGGGCCGGCAGGCGGAGTCCCGCGACGAGCACCAGCCTGGCGGCCATGCCCAGCAGCAGCAGATCGGCCAGCGGATAGGCCAGGGAGACCGTCAGCGGCAGCGCCGACAGATGACCGCGCAGGTAGGGCATGACGATGAACGCCCACGCCAGGGTGGACATCCCCAGGGTGATGATCCCCGCATCCAGCACGGCCCCCCAACGTCCGCCCCTGCCCCACGCCGCCATCAGGCTGACCAGGCCGGCGGCGAAGCACGGATAGGCCGCCAGATACAGCACGTCGGCCGGTGAGGGGAAGGGCACCAGCCTGCCCGCGAACAGGAAGGCGCCGAAGATGACGTCCGCCACCGTGAACAGCCCCATGCCCGCAGCGAACAGATACCAGGACCGGCTCGGGCGCGGCCGGTGCCACCGGACGCCGACCAGGATCGCCACCGTGGAGCAGGCCGCCAGCATGGGGGAGATCAGGTGACGTACGGGCGCGGTGACCACGACGTAAACGATGATCACCGCGGCGCCGGCGGCCAGAAACCACCACCAGGCGTTCCTGCGCAGCGCCTTGCTCTGCGCCTCCTGCATGACACCTCCGCGGACGTAAACCCGTGGTCCTGGCCGGGCCGGGGGCGGATGGCCCACAGGGGCTGCCTGTACGTCCACTCAAAGACGGCTCGGGAAAGATCGCAACCGCGCCTCTCGGCCGCGGCACCGGTCGTCCGGCAGGAGACGCCCCGTCTGGCAGTACGCCCTCGTGGACTGCCCGCGGCCGGTCATCCCCTCAGCGGCGCGAGAGCCGCGAGGCAAGTGAGGTCCCACCGCGACACATGGACCGCCACGTTGAGGCAGCTGTGCGGAGCGGGTGCAGCTCCTGTCAGTCCCCTCGGATCGTGGAGACCCGTTCGTAGTCGATCGGGCTTTCGAAGTTGCACACGCTGTGTAGCCGCCGTGTGTTGTAGAAGCCGGTGATCCAGGTGGCGATCCTGATCCGCGTTTCGGTGCGGGTGGCGAAGGCACGCCGGTGGACGTACTCGACCTTCAGCATGCTGTTGAACGCCTCGCTGACGGCGTTGTCGAAGCACGAGCCGACCCGCCCCATCGACTGGACCACGCCGAGGCGGCGGCAGGCCCGCCGGGACTTCCGTGAGGTGTACCCGCTGCCGCGGTCGCTGTGGAAGATGACACCGCGCACGTCACCGCCACGGGTGGCAGCAGCCATTCTCAGCGCGGCAACCACCAGGCCGGCATCGTGATGCGGGCCCATCGCTAGCCCAGCAGGCGGCGCGAGAACAGGTCGGTGACCGTGGCCGGCTACACCTTGCCCTCTGAAGTTCTCCCGTGATCTTGGACACTCGTCGGTTATGCCGCGAGGGCGTGTTGGTGCCGCTGTCTGGTCTCGGCCGGGGTGAGGTAGCCGAAGGTCTTGTGCTTGCGCAGGCGGCGGCGGTTGTAGAAGGTCTCGATGAAGGTGAAGACCTCGGCGCGGGCGGTGGCCCGGTCGGGCCAGATGCGGGTTCCGGTCTCTTCCTTGAGCAGGGCCCAGAAACTCTCCGCGGCCGCGTTGTCGAAGCAAGATCCGGTGCGTCCGCAGCTGTTCTGCAGTCCCAACTCCCTTATTCGGTCGCAGAACTGAGTCGAGGTGTATTCGCTGCCGCGGTCACTGTGGATCACGCAGCCGGGCTCCAGGCCGCCTCGGCCGTAGGCCATGTCGAGGGCGTCCACGACGAGTTCTGCGCGGTGGTGATCAGCCATGGCATAACCGACGACCTCGCGGGTGGCCAGGTCCAGCCAGCAGGCGAGGTAGAGCCAGCCCTCGGCAGTGGGCAGGTAGGTGATGTCGCCGACCAGCTTGATCCCGGGCCGCTCGGCGTGGAAGTCGCGGCCGATCAGGTCAGGGGCCGGCTTCGCCTTCTTGTCGGGCCGGGTCAACGAGCGGCGCTTGCGGCGGGTGACGCCTCGGATGTCGCGCTCGCGCATCACGCGGGCGATGCGCTTGCGGTTCACCCGCCGCCCCAGACGCCGCAGTTCGGCGTGGATGCGCGGGACACCGTAGGTGCGGCGGGAGGCGACGTGCAGCACCGTGATCTCGTGCGCGAGCGCGTCGTCGGCGGCCTGCCGGGCATGGCGGGCGGCCCCGCCCTCGCGCCACGCGTAGTAGGAGGAGCGGGCGACGTGCAGCACCCGGCACAACAGAACGATCGGGTAGTTCGCCTTCTCCGCATGGATGAACCGGCACAACTCGCTCACCGGTCGTTCTCCTTCACGAAGAAGGCGGTCGCTTTTTTCAGGATCTCGATCGTCTGCTGCTGCTCGCGGTTCTCCCGCCGCAGCCGCTTGAGCTCCTCGCGCTCGGCACTGCTCAATTCGCCGGGAGCGCCCTCGCCCTGCTCCGCCTTCGCCTTGCGGTACCAGCCGCGCAGGGACTCGGAGCTGATGCCGAGTTCCCTGGCGACCGCCGTGACCGTCTTGCCCGAGGAGTCGACGAGCGCGATCGCGTCCCGCTTGAACTCTTCGGTGTACCGCTTCGTGTACTTGCTTCCCACCTGGTGCTACTTCCCCTGGAACCTCAGGTCCCAGTCTCCAGGTGTCCACGATCAAGGGGAAGGTTCACCTCCCCGGTTTCGATTTCGGTCATGTCGCCTGCCCAGACGAGATCGGGGGCCTCGGCGGTGAAGTCTCGTTCCACGAAGTCCGGGGCGGTCGGCCGTCTGCCGAACCGGGTCAGGCCCCGCCGCCTGCGGACCTTCCGTGCGACCAGGCCAGGCCCGGCCATGATCTTCGCGATGGTGTTCACCGACACCCGCCATCCCTGCCGCACCAGGGGTGATCCGGATCTTCGCTGAGCCGTAGGTGCCGCCGGACTTGGCGAACTCCTCCCTCACCGCCTCCACCAGGTGCTGTCGGCGCAGCTCACGGCAGGTGGGCCGACGGTTGCGCTGCTTGTGGAACCACGACTCGCTCACGCCCAGTGCGCGACAGGAGATGCGGTGCGGAATGCCGTGCTCGGTCCTGAGGCCGCTGATCGCCCCGACAACGGACGCCGGGTCCGCCGCAACTACTTCACCCAGAGGACCATGCAGCGCTTGAGCACATCACGCTCCCTCGCCAGTTCCTAGTTGTCCCGCTTGAGATGGGCGTTCTCCCGCCGCAGCCGCTCGAGCTCGTCGCTGTCACCGCCCGGTGCGGTCCCCGCCCGCCGGGCCCGGGACACCCAACTGGCCAGCGTGGTCTCGTTGATCCCCAGCTCGTCCGCGACTTCGGCGATCGTCTTGCCCGAGTGATATCTGCGCCACCAGGCAGGCAGCGAGTCGAGCGCCCCATTGTGACTGATGATGAGTTAAGGGCTGTCCCGTAACTGCTGGTCACGGGTGAGATGATCTTGCGATGTCTGGTGTGATCACGGCGTCGGAGCCCTCCTGGATAGCCCCGTTCACCGGGCTGAGCCCGCGTCAATTCGGCAAGCTGATCACCTCGCTCCGGCGTGAGGGTGCAGATCCGGTGCGCAAGGGTCGGCCCTGGAGTCTGCCACTGGAGGACCGTGTGCTCCTGGTAGCCGCGTACTGGCGCACGAACCTGACTCTGCGCCAACTGGCCCCGCTGTTCGGGGTGTCCAAGTCGGCGGCCGACCGCATCATCGACCATCTCGGGCCCGCGCTCGCGCTCCAGCAGCGCAAGCGGTTCCGCAAGGACACCGTGCTGATCGTCGACGGCACCCTCGTTCCCACGCGCGACCATGCCATCGCCGAGCAGTCCAAGAACTACCGGTACTCCACCAACCACCAGGTCGTCATCGATGCCGACACCCGGCTCGTCGTCGCGGTCGGCCGACCAGTCGCAGGCAACCGCAACGACTGCAAGGCGTGGGAGCTGTCCGGCGCGAATAGCGCCGTCGGCAAGACCACGGTCATCGCAGATGGCGGCTACCGGGGCACTGGCCTGGTCATCCCGCACCGCCGCGAGAAGGGCCAGACCGAACTCCCGGACTGGAAGGAGGAGCACAACGCCTCCCACCGCAAAGTTCGCGCCCGCGTGGAGCACGCCCTCGCCCGCATGAAGACCTGGAAGATCCTGCGCGACTGCCGGCTGAAAGGCGACGGCGTCCACCACGCCATGCTCGGCATTGCCCGCCTGCACAACCTCGTCCTTGCCGGATGACGCAGAAACCACCAGTCCATCCCAGCACGTCAAAGATCATTTACGGGACAGCCCTTACTGGCTCTAACAAAAGCTGGTTGATCATGTGACTGTCGGCTTGATCGTTCGTTGATGTGGGCATGGGGAAGCGTCAGTCGCGGCCGTGGATGGTGTCGGACGAACTGTGGTCGCTCATCGAGCCGTTGTTGCCCGAGCCACCGCCGAAGCAGGTGGAGGGACGGCCACGGGTGCCCGACCGGCAGGCCCTGTGCGGGATCCTGTTCGTCCTGCATACCGGCATCCAGTGGGAGTACCTTCCCCAGGAGCTCGGCTTCGGCTCGGGCATGACGTGCTGGCGGCGCCTGGCGGCCTGGAACGAGGCCGGCGTCTGGGACCAGCTGCACCGACTGCTGCTGAACAAGTTGCGGTCGAAGAACCAGCTGGACTGGTCGCGGGCGGTGATCGACTCCTCCCACGTCCGGGCCGCACGCAGGGGCCCAAAAGCGGTCCCAGCCCGGTCGACCGCGCACGACCGGGCAGCAAGCACCACATCATCACCGACGGCCAAGGGATCCCGCTCGCGGTGTCTTTGACCGGCGGAAACCGCAACGACGTCACTCAACTCCTTCCCCTGCTGGACAAGATTCCGGCAGTGGCGGGAGTTGTCGGCCGGCCCCGCAGGCGGCCCGACATGCTCTTCGCGGACCGCGGCTACGACCACGACAAATACCGCCGTCTTCTACGGCGACGCGGGATCCGGCCCGCGATCGCCGAGCGGGGACAGCCGCACGGCACCGGTCTGGGCACCTTCCGATGGGTCGTCGAGCGGACGATCTCCTGGCTGCATGGCTTTCGCCGCTTGCGCATCCGGTGGGAACGACGCGACGACATCCACGAAGCCTTCCTCGGACTTGCCGTCTGCCTGATCACTCACCGACACGTTCAAAGGCTTTGTTAGGGCCAGTTAGCCAAGCTGCTGAGTCAGGGTGTAGTGCCGCCACTCCCGCCATACGCCTTGATTCGACTCAGATTGTGGGGTGGGGCCTGCAGAGGAGCCGGGCCAGTGTAAAGGGGCTCCACACGCCGACAGCAACCCGAAAACCTTAGTAGTTCGAACCGGGGTGGTGACGGTTCATGATCACTGCGAGATGCCGGTGGGGTGAGGTATCCGGAGAGTGGGGGCCTGACCGCTGAACGTCGGGCGTTCGTGAGGCTGCCCAGAACATCACGGCGCAAGACAACTACCGAGTGGGCGTCATATCGGGCGGAGGGGCTATGAATCCATCTGCGCCCATCGGGCAGCACGCACCATACCGGCGACCCACCGCCCTAGCCTTGTTGTATAATGCTGGATCGGGCACTTGTCTGGGTCCCCATCCCCCCCGTGCCCAATGACAGTGAATCCCGCTGTGAACCCGGAGAGGTACCGAAATCCGTCTCCGGTGGCCGTGTGTCTCGCCTTCCAAGACACACACCCACGCGGGTGAATCGATCTCCTTGGGGACTCGCGTCGCGGGGTCTGATGTCGTCGATGAGCAGTTTTTGCCATGCTTGGCGCTCAGATCACGTTGCACGCAGGCTCGCCGGGTGCGTACCGCCAAGTCAGGCTCGTTCTTCGAGTTGGCGCAGCAGCCCGATTTGATCCTCGAGACCCCAGCGCTCTGCGATCTTGCCGTCAACGACGCGGAACATCGCCATCCCGCTCATGGAAACCTGCTTGCCGGTGGGACGCACTCCATGGAATTCACCGCTGTGGATGCCGGTGAAGGTGAAGCGCTCGGCGACCAATTCCCCTTCGGCGATGAGCTCTTCGATGGTACAGGCGGCATTGGAGAAGCCCTTGTGCAGTGCCGAGAAAATCTCCTTGACGCCGGCAACGCCAGGCTTCACGCCGGTCGCTGACGTGTCGAAGCGGACGTTCTCATGCACGAGGTGGGGGAGTGCGTCGAAGTTTCCCTTGTTGACCACTTCTTCACTGAAACGACGAATGACGTCTTTCGGGGATCTCCTCGGCTTGCCCACTTCTTTCGCGTCGCTCATCGCTCACTCCTTGCTCAGATACGGCATCTGGTGAACCGAAGGCAGACTAAGCCGCCTTGTGGGGCACGGTCCTCCTATGTTCGGATGGCTTGTCGGATACCGCTCGAATGGCCTATCGTACGGTGCCTCGCGGGGTGGGAACGGAGTTCGGTGACGGCGACTCCCGGATTCTGAGTTGGTGTGGTTAATGGTGTGTGAGCTGGGATGTTGGGTTCTCTGAGAGGGCGTTTGAAGTGAGCAGATTGCCGTTTGCGTCCTAGTGCGTTCCTTGCCAGGTGGGTGTCATCTCGTCCGTTATACGTCTGGCGAGGTTGTCGATCGAGGCGATGTGGATCATGGACTCGGAGCTGGCGGTGAGGGTCTCGTAGTCGCGGGCGAGGCGGCGGTGCATCATGATCCAACCGATACTCCGTTCCACCACCCAGCGCCTTTTCGCGACCTGAAGGCCGCGGCTCTCCAGATTCCGGTTGACGACTTCGACGTCGATTCCGCGGGTGGCGCCGTGCTCGACAACGGCTTTCTTGGAGCCGGTGTCGACCCAGCTCTTCGAGATGGTCGGGTACGTCTCCTTCGCCTGGTCGAGGGGGCGGATTTCCAGGGCGTTCTCCGACAGGCCGGCGGCGGTGGCGGTCACGGCGAGGATGAGGCCGATCGTGTCCGTGAGGATGCCGCGCTTCCGGCCGACGATCTTCTTCGCGGCGTCCGTTCCCTGGCTGGTCACGGGCACGCTGGTGGAAGTCTTCACGCTCTGGGTGTCGATCACGGATGCGGTCGGCTCGGGCTTGCGCCCCTCTTTCACTCGCGCCAGTCCGGTCAGGTCGTAGTTGAGCTGGGCGAAGATTCCCTCGTCGCACCAGGCGGCGTAGTAGGCGTAAACGGTGCCGTGGTTCGGGAAGTCGTGCGGGAAGTATTTCCAGGGGATTCCGGTGCGGTTCACGTAGAGGATCGCGTTGAAGACGTCCCGTAAATCGACCTTGGCCGGCTGTCCGGTTGGTCTGCGGTCGAGTCGGGCCTTTCTCCAGGCCGTCAACGTCGGCTGATCAGGGCCCATCGGGCGTCGGACAGGTCGCTGGGGTACGGCTTGCGCTCGCTCACGGCGTAGCGTGATCATGTGCGAGCGGAGGGCTCGGTTCCGTCGTTCCCGGGCGATTCCACGGCAACTTCAAGCCAGACGGACTTCCAGGCACGGAAGCGAACGAGACGGATGGTCGAGCATCCGCCCTGGCGACCGTCATTCGCCGCCTATGGAATGAAGGCCCCCCAAAGCAGGACAGGGGTGAGAGCCATATCTGGGGCTTGACCTGCACAAACGCCTCTGGGGTCCGTCACTGCCCGCAGCGCGGGGGCGGTACCGGCCGCCAGGCGGAGGCGGTCGTGGGGCCGTGGCTCACACGGGCCGCAGCAGCGGCGCCCACCACGTGCGGTGGGCGCGGTACCAGGCGACCGTCTCGGCCAGTCCCGTGGACAGCGGGACGGCCGGACGGTAGCCGAGTTCCCGGGTGATCCTGGCGTGGTCGACGCTGTAGCGCCGGTCGTGGCCCTTGCGGTCCTCGACCCGGCGGACCTGGTCCCAGGAGGCGCCGCAGGCCCGGAGGAGTCGGTCGACCAGGTCACGGTTGGCCAGCGGGGTGCCGCCGCCGATGTTGTAGACCCGGCCGGGGCGCCCCCGGGTCCGGACCAGTTCCACGGCCCGCACGTGGTCCTCGACGTGCAGCCAGTCCCGCACGTTGCCCCCGTCGCCGTACAGCGGGGCCTGCCCGCCGTCGAGCAGCCGGGTGACGAACAGCGGGATCAGCTTCTCCGGGAACTGGTACGGGCCGTAGTTGTTGGAGCAGCGGGTGATCCGGACGTCCAGGCCGTGGGTCCGGTGCTGGGCGAGGGCAAGCAGGTCACCGGCCGCCTTGGACGCGGCATACGGACTGTTCGGCCGTACCGGGGAGTCCTCGGTCCACGAGCCCTGGTCGATGGACCCGTAGACCTCGTCGGTGGAGATGTGGACGAACGTCCCGGCCCGATGGCGCAGCGCGGCGTCCAGCAGCACCTGTGTGCCCGTCACGTTGGTCCGTACGAACTCCGCCGCGCTGTCGATGGACCGGTCCACGTGGGACTCGGCTGCGAAGTGCACCACGTGGTCGTGCGCGCGCATCAGCGCGTCGACCAGCTCGGGGTCGCAGATGTCCCCGTGGACGAAGGACAGCCCCGGATGATCAGCCACCGACGCCAGATTCGCCTGGTTGCCCGCGTAGGTGAGGGCGTCCAGCACGGTGACGGTGACATCGCCCGGACCGCCGGGGCCGAGGACCGTACGCACGTAGTGGGAGCCGATGAAACCCGCTCCGCCCGTGACGAGCACTCTGGTCATGGCAGTACCGCGCTTTCAGACGATGCGGACGTCCGGTACGTAGAGAATCCACTTTCCGCCCTGGTCCCGGAAATCCGTCTCCCGGGCGATGATTTCCTCCGCGTGATTCCATGCGAAGAGCAGGGCGTATTCGGGGTACGGCGCGGAGAACTCCTCGATCGGCCGGACCGGAATGTGCGCGCCGGGGGAGAGACGGCCCTGTTTCGCGACGGTCGAGTCGTAGATCGCGGGAATCAGATCGGGGTCGATCCCGCAGTAGTTTGTGACCGTCGCGCTCTTCGCGGTGGCCCCGTACGCGGCGACCGTGTGCCCGGCGTCGCGCAGCCGGTGCAGCAGCGCCGTCAGTTCCTCGCAGTTCCGCTTCACCTGCATGCCGAAACGCTCCAGGATCGTGCTGTCCGTGAGCTGCCGGCGCTCCTCCTCGGCGGTCAGTTCCGCCACGGCCGCGCTCGGCTCGCGGCGGCCCGCCCGGGCCAGCGTGTAGCGCACCTCGCCGCCGTGCACCGGCAGCCGCTCCACGTCGACCAGCTCGAAACCGAACCGGCGGGCGGCGGCCCGCACCGACGAGGCGGAGAACAGATAGAAGTGCTCGTCGTAGATCTGGTCGAAGCTGGCCCGCTCCACGATGTCGCCGAGGTAAGGGTCCTCGAAGACGAACACGCCGTCGGTGGCCAGGAGCGCGTCGACGCCGCGGAACACCGAGTCCAGGTAGGGGATGTGGCACATGGTGTTGGCCGCGTAGATGACGTCCGCCGGGCCGTCCGCTGCCCTGATGTCCCGCGCGGTGGACTCCTGGAAGAAGTCGAACCGCACCCGCACGCCCTGAGCGGCGGCCAGTTCCACCACGTCGCGCGAGGGGTCGACGCCGAGGTGGCGGACCCCGCTGCCGGCGACGGTCCGCAGCATGGCGCCGTCGTTGCACCCGATCTCCACCACGAACCGGTCGTCGCCGCGGCACTCCGTCTCCAGCAGGCGGTGCGCGGTCGCGGTGAAGTGCTCCCGCATGACCGACGACATGGACGACCGGTAGGGGTAGTCCTCGCGGAACATCCGCTCCCGCGGGACCTCTTCCATCAGCTGCACCATGGCGCATTCCTCGCAGACGCCGACCGCGAGTCGGTAGAAGAACTCCTCCGACGTCTCCTCGGGCCGGCGAAAGGCGTCGGACAGCGGCTGGCGACCGAAATCGAAGAACTCGGTCACGGAACTCCGGCAGACACGGCAAGTGGTCATGGCGGCACGTTAGGACGGCTTCCTCGAAAGGAACTAGACGTCTGCTAGACGCAGTCGGCATTCCCAGGACGGGCCGGCCGGACCAAATTCCTGTCGAGCGGTCGTCGAGGCGCTCTCGAATACCGGGTGACCGAATGGGCGGCGTACCGATTCACCGCGAGCGGAGGGCGGGAGACCCGTGAAGGGGATCATTCTGGCGGGCGGTTCGGGAACGCGGCTGAGGCCGCTGACCCTCGCCGTGTCGAAACAACTGCTGCCGGTCGGTGACAAGCCGATGATCTACTACCCGCTCAGCGTGCTGATGCTCACGGGCATCCGGGACATCCTCGTCATCTCCACGTCGGTCGACCTGCCGCAGTTCCAGCGGCTGCTGGGCGACGGGTCCCAGCTCGGCCTGTCGATCACCTACCGGGAGCAGCACCGGCCCACCGGCCTGCCCGACGCCTTCGTCATCGGCGCCGACCACATCGGCGCCGACTCGGTGGCGCTGATCCTCGGCGACAACATCTTCCACGGCCACCACTTCTACTCCGTGCTGGCCGAGCACAGCGGGGACGTGCGCGGCTGCGTGCTCTTCGGATACCCGGTCAACGACCCCGAGCGGTACGGCGTGGGGGAGGTCGATGCCGACGGACGGCTCCTGTCGATCGAGGAGAAACCCGAGAAACCCCGTTCCAACACCGCCATCACCGGACTGTACTTCTACGACAACTCGGTGATCGACGTCGCGCGCGGTCTCCGGCCCTCCGAGCGCGGCGAACGGGAGATCACCGACGTCAACCGCTGGTACCTGGAACGGAACGCGGCCCGGCTCGTCAACCTGGGCCGGGGATTCGCCTGGCTCGACACCGGAACGCCCGAGTCGCTGCTCCAGGCCGGCCAGTACGTGGGCACGCTGGAGGCCCGGCAGGGCGTGCGCATCGCCTGCGTCGAGGAAGTCGCCCTGCGCATGGGTTACATCGGCAGCGACGACTGCTACCGGCTGGGCGTCCGGCTCGGACCCTCGGAGTACGGCGCGTACGTGCGGGCCATCGCGACGGAACTGGCCGGGTCCTGAGGCGCCCCGCACCCGGCCCCGCCCGCTCCGAAGTCCTCGCCCCGGAGCGGGCGGGTGCCGGCCTCGTCAGCCGCCGGCGACCGGGACGAAGCGGATGTCGTGCCGTTCGGCGTCCGCCGCCGCGAAGCGCAGCAGCCGGGCGGCCTCGTCCGACACCTCCGCCTCCTCGCTCGGGGACAGCGGGGAGAAGCACTTCACGGTCAGGACCGCCGTCGCCTTGCCCCGCCCCTCCCGCTTGATCACCCACAGGGCGCGGACGGTGCCGTCCACGAGCACCGCCGCCTCGACGATGACGTGCCGGCGCTGGTCGTCGGTCATCAGCCGCGAGCGGTCCGCGTGACCGAGCACCACGTTGTCCAGCGCGGCCAGGAACCGCACCGGGACCACCGTGTCCGGGTCGGGCAGCGGCGCGCCGGGAAGATCGAACAGCTCCTCCCCGCCCTCGCCCCGGAACACCCGCAGCTCCGGCCGCAGCTCCTCGACCACCTCACGCAGGCGCGTCGTGCCGCTCCAGGCCTGGACGTCCTTCACGGTGGCGGGGCCGAACCCGGCGAGGTGGCGCAGGACGAGCTGCCGCGGGGAGGCGTCCCGGGCGAGCGGCCGGCCCAGCCACTCCTCGGCCAGGGCGAACGGTGTCGTGCCCCGGCGCCCCCAGGTGCCGTCCGGCGGTGGATGCACGATCGCGAGCAGGCCCTGCACCGAGCGGGCCAGGGCCACCGGGTCGCGTCCCGGCCAGCGCTCCGTCAGCAGCCGGCCCAGCTCCGGCCGGGTCAGCACCCCGCCGGCGAGCGCCGAGCGGGCCAGGCCGGCGATCTCGGCCAGGTCCAGGCACGCCGTCTGCTTGCCGAAGGCGGCCTTCTGCCAGCGGTCCAGCATCGGCTGCAACAGCGGACGCACCCACAGGTAGTCCTCCGCCGTGACCAGGTGCTGGGTCCCCCGGAACAGGGTCGCGCGGACCACCGCACGCTCCTCGAGCAGCTTCGTCAGCTCCTCCAGCCGGAAGCCTTCGATCCTGCTCCACAGCCCGATGTACGGCGGGTCGGGATCCTGCGCCTGCAGTCCGGTGAGCCGCTCGATCACCGCGGGGGCCGGCTGATCCGTGCGCCGCGTCAGCAACTGGCGTTCCAGGGTCGCCCGGTTGAGGGCCCGGCGGGTGAGACGTTCTGCCATGGTGTCCTTTCGCCTCGTACGCCGACCACGGCGACGGGGAGCCGGTTCTCCGTCCGGCGAACCTAACCCCGATCGCGGTCAGCCACTGACCGCGATCGGCCACCGGCCTGGAGCGGACCTGTAGCGCGCTTCGAGGTGGCCGGGCCACAGTCCCCAGCCATGGAATCGAGAGAGCTCGAGGTCGCCGGCGCGTGTGTCTTCACCCCGGAGGTCTTCCGGGACGACCGGGGGCTGTTCGTGTCGCCGTTCCAGTCGGAGGCGTTCCTCCGGACGACCGGCCGCCCGCTCTTCCCGGTGGCCCAGACCAGCTGCAGCTTCTCGCGGCGCGGTGTCGTGCGCGGCGTGCACTTCACCCGCACCCCGCCCGGCATGGCGAAGTACGTGTACTGCGTCCGGGGCAGGGCCCTCGACATCGTCGTGGACCTCCGCGTGGGCTCGCCCACCTTCGGCCGGTGGGACACCGTCGTCCTGGACCCGGTGGACTTCCGCGCCGTGTACTTCCCGGTCGGCGTCGGACACGCCTTCGTGGCGCTCCAGGACGACACCGCCATGGCGTACACGCTCTCCCTCGGCTACGACCCGGACAACGAACTGGCGCTGTCCTTCTTCGACCCGCAGCTCGGCCTGCCGCTGCCCGAGGACATCCGGCCGGTCGTCTCCGAACGGGACCGGGTGGCCCCCACCCTTGCCCGGGCGAGCGACGCCGGACTGCTGCCGGACTACGGGGAGTGCCTGAAGATCGAGGACGCCCTGACGGCACCGCGCGACGGATCCTGACCGACGGGGCCGTGCCGTCCCAGCCGGATTCGAGTGCCGTTCCGGCCCGCGCTCCTACGGTCCCCGGCATGAAGACACTGGTGGCCACCGGCCCAGCTCACCCGCTGTACTACCCGATCGTGCCCCTAGCTTGGGCGCTGCGCGCGGCAGGCCACGAGGTGCTCGTGGCGGCCGCCGAGAGCTTCGAGGGCCCCGTCCGCGGCTCCGGACTGCCCATGGCACCGGTCTACGGCCCGCTGGACATGGGCGAGGTGATGGCCAAGGACCGCGACGGCGGCCGCGTCCAGGTACCTGACACCGACGAGGAGATGGCCGAGGGCATCGGCCGCGGCTTCGGCCGGCTCGCCGCGCGCACCCTGGAGGGCACCGCGGAACTCGTCGAGCGCTGGCGCCCCGACCTCGTCGTCGCCGAGTCGTACGGGTACGCCGCCGCCGCGGCGGCAGCCGCCCGGCACGGCATCCCCTGGGTCAAGCACCTCGTCGGCCCCGGCGACCTGCCCGTCGACCCCTGGATCGCGGACGAACTCGCCCCGGAACTCAAGGAACTCGGACTCGACGCGCTCCCCGAGCCCGCCCTGATCCTCGACAACTGCCCGCCCCTGCTGGGCAATGCGGCCCCCGGGACCACGCCGCTGCGCTACGTGCCCTACGGCGAGCCGGGCACCGTGCCCGAGTGGGTGCTGCGCCCCCGCACCCGCCCCCGGCTGCTGGTCACCCTGGGGTCCGTGCAGCCGCAGATCGGCGGTGCGCCGATGCTCGGGCAGATCGTCCGCTCGCTCGGCGACCTGGACGTGGACCTCGTCGTCGCCGTGGCCGACCACCTCGTGGAGCAGCTCGGCCCGCTGCCCGACAGCGTCATCGCCACCGGCTGGCAGTCGCTGACCTCCGTGCTGCCGGGCTGCGACGCGGCCGTCCACCACGGCGGCCCCGGCACGATGATGGCCTGCCTCGTCCACGGCGTTCCGCAGGTCGTCGTGCCGGGCCGGGGCAAGCCGCTCGACGCCATCGCCCGCCTCGCCGACCTCGGGGCGGTACGGCGCATCCAGCCGGCCGAACTGTCGCCCGAGACCATGCTGGAGGCCGTCCGCGCGTTGCTGGACGACCCCTCGCACGCGCGGCAGGCCGGGACCGTGGCCGAGGACATCGCCCGCCGGCCGTCCCCGGTGGCGACCGTCCCGGTACTGGAGGAACTCGTAGCCGGGCATGTCGCCGGCGCCTGAAGGGGAACCGGGCGGCCGGACAGCCGGCCGCCCGCAGGACGGGGAGGACGGCATGACCACACCGCGCCGGCCCGCGGACACACGGCGGCGCGTGGCCGTCCTCGGCGGCACGGGCTGGGTGGGCCGGCACGTGCGTGCCGCCCTGGCCGCCCGCGGCGACGACGTCCTCGTCGTCGCCCGCGGGCCGGCCGCCCACACCCGCCCCCACGCCTTCGAGCCACTCGACCTCGCGCAGGCGAGCCGGCAGCGCATCACGGCGCTGCTGAGCACCCACCGGATCGACGCGGTCGTCAACGCGACGGACGCCCTGAACGCGACGGACGGCTGGGCCCGGGCGGACGAGGACCTGGAAGCCGTGAACGTCGCCCTGGTGCACCGGCTGCTCGCGGCCATGGGCGAACTGCCCTGGCGTTCCCGGGTCGTGCACATCGGGACCCTGCACGAGTACGGGGACGTCCCGCCGGGAACCCTCATCGACGAGCGACTGCCCCCGCGCCCCGCGGGTGCCTACGCGCGGACGAAACTCGCCGGGTCGCGAGCCGTCCTGGACGCCGTGCGCGCGGGCCCGGCCGACGGGCTGGTGCTGCGGGCGTCCAACGTCTGCGGGCCCCACCCCTCACCGGCGAGCTTCCCCGGCAAGCTCGTGGACATGCTGCGCCGGGCCCTGGCCACCGACGAGCCCATGACGGTGGTGCTCACCGGGGCCCGCCGCGACTTCGTGGACGTCCGCGACGTCGCCGACGCCGTCGTCAGGGCCGTCCACTCCCGGGCCACCGGGCAGGCACTCAACATCGGCAGCGGCGAGGCCGTCGACATCCGCACCCTCGTACGGCTCTTCGTGACTTCCGCCGGGTACGGCACCGATCTCCTCGACGAACGGATCCAGGACGTCGCCGGTCTCGGCGGTGCCTGGACCCGGGCCGACATCCGGCTCGCCGGGCGGCTGCTCGGCTGGCGGCCGCGCATCGGCCTCGCCGAGTCCCTCGGCGCCATGTGGTCCGCGGCGACGGCGGACGGCCCCCTCCAGGCAGAAGCCTGAGGGGGCCGTCCGTCCCGTCCGCTCAGCGCCCCGGCGTCACTTCAGCACGCCCACGAACAGGCCGCAGCTGAACCGGCCCGGACCGACGTACTCCACCGAGCAGCCGGCCCGCTCGAAGGCCGCCTCGTACTGCTCCCTGGTGTAGAGCCGCATGCGGTGGACGTCCGTGAAGTGCCGGATACCGGCGTCCTTCTGCGCGTCGATGTAGTGCACGGTGATCGGCACCTCGTCCCCGTGCCGCTGGGAGTGGGAGACCCGCACCGTGACGCGGTCCTCGGTGCGCACCAGATCGTCGGCGATGTAGCCGGGCAGGAACGCCTCCGGGAAGTACCAGGGTTCCAGGACGATCACCCCGCCCGGGGTGAGGTGACGCGCCAGACTGGCCAGGGTGCTGTCCAGCTCGTCCGCCGACCGCGTGTAGCCGATGGAACTGAACATGCAGCTGACGGCGTCGTAGCGGCGGCCGAGGGTGAAGTCGCGCATGTCGCCCGGGTGCACCGGGATGCCGGGCAGCCGCCGCGCGGCCTGGGCGATCATGGGCTCGGAGAGCTCCAGCCCCTCCACGGCCGCGAAGTGCTCCTTGAAGAACGCCAGATGCCCCCCGGTTCCGCAGGCCACGTCGAGCAGCGACTCGGCGTCCGGCCGACGGTCCCGGACCAGCGCGGTCACCTCGGCGGACTCGGCGGCGTAGTCCTTGCCGCGTGCGGCGTAGACGAGTTCGTAGATCTCGGCCAGGGCCGGGCCATAGGCCTCCTGCTGCATACCGCCGCCTCCTACGCGTCCCATGTGACGGGCAGTTCGCGGACCCCGTAGACGATGGCGCCCTCCTTGCGGGGGACCTCGTCCAGAGGCACGGCGTGCCGCAGGGTGGGGATGCGCCGGAACAGGGTCGTCCAGGCGATCTGCAGCTCCAGCCGGGCCAGTTCGGCGCCGATGCACAGGTGCGCCCCGTGACCGAACCCCATCTGCTTGCGGCTGCCGCGGCGCAGGTCCAGCTTCTCCGGCTCCGGGAAGACCTCCGGGTCCCTGTTGGCGGTCAGCAGCAGGCACAGGATGCCGTCGCCGGCCGGGATCACCGTGCCGTCGATCTCGATGTCCTCCAGGGCGACCCGGGGCACCCCGATGTCCCCGATGGTCACCATCCGCAGCAGCTCCTCGGTCGCCGGACCGATCAGCGTCTCCGGGTCGGACAGCAGGTCCGCCAGCTGGTCCGGGTGATCCAGCAGGCACGCCGTGCCCAGGGACAGCATGCTCGCGGTGGTCTCGTGACCGCCGTTCATCAGCATCCGCACCATGTTGACCAGGTCCCGCCGGGTGTACTCCTCGCCCGACGCCCGGTACTCCGCGATGATGTGGCTGGTCAGGTCCTGGCCCGGCTCGCTCTCCCGGATCTCGACCAGCTTCTCGACATACGCGTTGACCTCCACGATCGCCGCCACCCGCTGCTTGGGAGTGCTGTGGATGCCGAACATGTTGTTGCTGTGCTCGATGATGAAGTCGTGATCGCCCTGGGGGATGCCCAGCATGTCGCAGATGATCGTCGTGGGCAGCGACAGGGAGAACAAGCGGTGGAAGTCGACCGGCGGCGTCAGGGCCAGCAGCCGGTCGATGTGCTCGTCGACGATCTCCTGGATGCGCGGGCGCAGTTTCTGCACCCGCTGGTAGGTGAACGCCGCGGCCGCCTTGCCGCGCGCGGCGGTGTGCTCGGGCGGGTCGTAGCCGATGAAGGAGGTCTCCGTGCGGGCCTCGGGCGGTGCGACGAAGTAGAACGGGAAACCGGGGTGCTTGCGCGACGCGCTGGTGCGCGGGTCGGTCAGCAGTCGGCGGATGGTCTCGTGCCCGGTGACGGTCCAGACGCGCAGGCCGGTGTTGGCGAGGGTGACCGGGGTGACGCCCTGCCGCACCATGTCCGCGTACTGCGGGGGCGGGGTGAACGGGCCCGGACGGACGAAGGGGAACGTCCCCGGCGCGCCGGGGACGTCCGCGGTGCTGGTCATCAGGTGTCTCCTCCGTGTGCGGAACGGGTCACGACGAGGTGCGCAGTCCGCGCCCGTCGCCGCCGTCGGCGGTCGCCGGTGCGTGCCAGTCGATGTGGTGGCTGCTCATCCAGGTCGGGTCGGAGCCGTCGGCGCTCCTGAAAGCCCGGGCGATGAAGTAGTTGCGCAGGAAGCGGCCGACCGGGCCGCGGCGCATGTTGCCCTCGTTGTTGTATTTGCCCTGGGCCACGATGTCCTCGACGCGCTTGCGCCGCACCGACTCGTAGGTCACGAAGGCCCGGTCGATGCCGGGCGCGTCGCGCAGGCACTTGGCCAGCACCACGGCGTCCTCCATGGCGACCGAGCAGCCCTGGCCCGCGGTGGGCGAGACGGCGTGGGCCGCGTCGCCGATCACGACGAGCCGGTCCCGGTACCAGTGCGGCGCGCGGGGCAGGTCGTACGTGGGGGAAGGCGGTGCGGGATCGGGCGTGGCCGCGATGATCGCCGCCGCCGGGGTCCGGTCGCCTGCGAACAGTTCCAGAAGATAGCGGCGCCAGTCCCGCCGCAGGGCCCGCAGCTGCGCCCCGTCGGGCTCCGCGGCGCAGGGCGGGTTGGCGAACCACCACAGGTCGCCGTTGGGGTGCTTGGTGTAGCTGAAGAAGCTCTTCCTGCCGAAGAACATCCGGATCACCCCGGGCGGGCCCTCGGCCGGGAAGCTCCGCGCGCAGCCGAACGCGTTGAGCACGCCGAGGTAGCGCGGCAGGGGAGCAGCCGGGTCGATGATGCGGCGCACCTGCGAGCGCAGTCCGTCGGCGCCGACGAGCAGGTCGCCCTCGGCCTGCGACTCGTCCGCGAAGACCGCGCGGACCGTGCTTCCCGCCGTGGAGGCGTCCACGATCCGCTTCCCGTACTCGATGGGAATGCCCCGCTGCGCCGCCTCGTCGCGCAGCGCCACATAGAGGTCCGAGCGCCCGATGGTCTGGATGATCTGTCCGTCGGCGGCGAGCCGGTCGGTGCGAACGTCGCCGGTCAGCGCCCGGCCGGTGTGGCTGTAGAACGCGATCCCGGGGGTGTCGAAGCCGCGCTCGCGCACGAGATGGCCCAGCCCGATGCTGTCCAGGGCGTCGATCCCGTTCGGCGCGATGTTGACGAAGTTGCCGATGCCGTCGGCGGTACGGTCGTACGCCTCGTAGAGGACCGGCTCCAGGCCGGCCTTCTGCAGTGCGATCGCCGTGACCGTGCCGGCGATGCCTGCGCCGATGACGAGTGCGCGTGCCATGGGTTCTTCCTTCGCTTGTCGGACACGGTCCGGGGTCAGGCGCGGCCGGTGCCCCCGGGCGTGCCGTCGGAGGGGAGGTCGGGGCGGAGCACCGTGCCGGCGCACACGGTGTCCTCGGGCACGACACCGTCGACGAGGTAGGCATCCACCAGGGCGTCCACCGCGGGGTTGCCGTTGAGCCCGTAGATCTCGTGCTGGCCGGAGTCGGCCACGGTGATCAGCCGGTAGCCGAGCCGTGCCGCCATCGCGGCACCGCCCTCGTAGTGGTCGGTCGGGTCGCCGTCGGCGTGCACCACCAGGCCCGTGGCGAGGCCATCGCCGGTCAGCCGCACCGGCGGCTCCGGCGGGGTGAAGGCACGGAAGGCGCCGACCCACGGCGCGGCGCGCAGCATCCCGTATCCGTAGGGGTAGTGCTCGCGGAAGTGGCGCATGTCCTCGAAGTACACCTCGGGGTCCGCTGGCCAGTCCTTCTCCAGGGTGACCGCGTCCAGCACCCCGCAGCGGGTGGTGCCCTCGGTCTCGGCGGGAGGCCAGACCCGTTCGTCGGACAGCCACCGCGAGGCTGCCGCCGCGTCGCCGGTGCGCAACTCCGCAACGAGATGGCCGAGTTCGGCCCAGCGGGCGCGGTTCGCCGAGCGCGAGCCCATGGCGCCGTCGAAGAGGGTGCGCAGGGGGACGCCGGCCTGCCGCGCGATGTTCCGCGCGGCCTCCTCGACGGCCGCCAGCACCGCCTCCCGACTGCCGCCGAGGCCGAAGACCCGGCCGCGTTCGGCCGCCCACGCCGCCCAGGCCTCGACGTTGGCCCGGCTGGCCCGGCCCTGCGCCATGAACTGCTCCCGCCAGGACCAGTCCGGGTGCACGCAGGAGTCGAGGACGCAGCGGTCGAGCCGTTCGGGGAACATGGCCCCGTAGACCGCGCCCACGTAGGTGCCGTAGGTGTAGCCGACGAAGCTGAGCTTCTCCTCGCCCAGCACCTGGCGGATCACGTCCATGTCGCGTGCGACGTTGCGGGTGTTGTGGTGCCGGCGCGCCTCCCCGCCCAGCCGCTGGTTGCCCTCCTCGCGGATGCGGGCGTCCTCGGCGAGCAGGGGGAAGTCCGCGTCGGGCAGCCGGGAGTCGAACGGCGCCTTGGGTGGGATGATCTCGCTGGTCAGTGGCGTGGACGCGCCCGTGCCCCGCGGGTCGAACCCGATGAGGTCGTACGCTTCGGGCAGCCGGGTGCGGGACAGCACCGCCGGGAAGCCGCGGCCCAGGCCGAAGTAGCCTCCGGGGCCGCCGTTGAGCGACAGCAGGATGCCGCGGCGCCGGGCCGGGTCCGCGGCCCGGATCCGGGTGAGGGCCAGGGAGATGCGCGGTCCGTCGGGCCGGGCGTAGTCGAGCGGCACCTCGACGGTGCACTGTTCGCTGCCGTCGCCCGAGGGGGCGGGCGACCAGGTGGGTCGCCGGCCGCGGAACCCGTTCAGGGCGTCCGGGGAGAGGTGACTTGTCGTCATGTCGTCAGGAGGCCTCCGTGTCGGCGGGGCGTGCGGTGATCGGCTCCGAGCCTCGGGGCGGGCACTGGAATCGGCGTGGAAGGACGGTCGATGAATCCGGGGGCTGACCCGTGCGGAACGGGTCGGAGAGCAAGTGGGCGGCGGCTCACTCGTCGAAGGGCGGCGACGGCGGTGGCTCGCCCACCACCTCCAGGACGGCGACCGACCAGGCGAAGCCGCCGCCCGCGCTGATCAGCGCGCAGAACTGCCCCGGCCGCAGGGCGCCGGTGCCCGCCAGCCGGGCGAGACCGGCGAAGGGATCGCCGGCGCCGAGGTGCCCCACCCCCGAGCCCCAGTGCCAGGTGGTGCGCTCCGGGTCGATGTGCAGCACCTGGAAGAACTGCGCGTCCATCTTGGGCCGTCCGAGGTTGGGCAGGACGAACCAGGCGACGTCGGCGGCCTTGGTGCCCGCCTCGTCCAGCGCGCGGTCGAACGCGGCCCGCTGGCCCGACTGCAGCATCTCCAGCAACCGGGTCAGCCCCACCTTCTTGACCAGCCGCTCTCGGGAGGCCGCGACGCTGATCGGCGCCCGCGCGCTCAAGGGGGCCGGGGCGAAGCCGTCACCGTCGCGGCCCATCTCCTCCAGCGCCGGGTCGGACACCGTCACCAGGCTGCGCAGCCGGGCGAAGCCGCCGGCCCGCGACAGCACGAGCGCGGTCCCGCCGTCGCCGCAGACCGTTCCGGGGTCGGTGTGCCACCGGTCGAAGCCCGGCAGACAGAAGCGGTCCCCCGTGGTGATCAGCGCACTCGGCGGGCCGGTGCCGGAACGCAGCCAGGCCACGGCGAGTTCCATCGCCGCCATGCCACCGTTGGACAACTGGCCCACCTCCAGCGACAGGCAGGTGTTGCCCACCGCCTCGCGCTGTACATAGGAGGCCGGCGCCCACAGGTCGTGTCCTTGGAACCAGGTGCCGGCGTGCAGCACCACACCGATGCCGGACGGATCGCTCCCGGATACGCGCAGGGCGGCCCGCGCGGCCAGCACCGCCATCTCGGGCCCCGACCGCTCCCCGACGCACACCGAGCGCATGCCCGAGCGCCGGACCGTCCGCGCGTCGGCGATGCCCCATTCCACGACCTCGCCGACGGGCATGCGCCGCGCCAGATGCAGGCCGACCCCGGACACGTACACGTCCGCGATGTCCACAGTCCTCCCCGTGCCGCTCGTACCGGCGGTGGTGACCCGCCGCCGAGGGGGAGTGTCGGCCCGCGGCGTCGAAGCGGGCTCGAGCCGGGACGGATCACCGAGGTTCGAACGGTCCTCCGGTGCGCCTCGACCCCCGGGGATGACCGTCTGCTCGACACGAGGAAAGGGGTGGAGATGCCGGACACGGCAGGGCAAGCCCGGCCCGTCGTCCTGATGTTCGCCGGTCAGGGCGCGCAGCACCCGAGGATGGCGGCCGGGCTCCACGGGCACGACGCGACGTTCACGGCCTGGATGGACGAGGCCTTCCGGCTCCTCGGCCCGGACGGCGCGCGCCTGCGGCGGCAGTGGCTCGCGCCGGGACCGACGCCCGGGTACGACGACGTGACCGTGGCGCAGCCCCTGCTCTACGCCGTCGGGCACGCCCTGGGCCGCATGCTCCTGGAGCAGGGCGTGCGGCCGACGGCGCTGTTCGGGCACAGCGTGGGAGAACTGGTCGCCGCGACCCTGGCCGGGGTGCTCACGTTCGCCGACGGCATGCGGCTCATGCGCGAGCGCATGACCCTGTTCGCCGACACCCCGCCCGGCGGGATGCTCGCCGTCGCCGCCTCGGTCGACGAGGTCGCCGACCTCCTGGGTCCCGCCGTGCACCTGGCCGCGGTGAACGCCTCCCGTCAGCTGCTGCTGGCGGGCGAGCGGGCACCGCTGGACGACGCGGCGCGGATCCTCACCGATCGCGGGCTGGTCTGCCGGGACGTCCTGGCCCGCCAGGCCTTCCACAGCCCCGTCGTCGAGGACGCCGTGCGGGCCTCGCTGCCCGCCTGGCGCGGCGTGCCGCTGGCACCGCCGCGCCTGCCCCTCTACTCGGCCTACACCCGCGGCCCGCTCACCCCGGACCAGGCCCGCGACCCGGAGTTCTGGGCCCGGCAGCCGGCCGAGACGGTCCACTTCGCTCCCACCCTCACGACCGTGCTCGACGAGCATCCCGGGTGCCTGCTCGTAGAGGCGGGACCCGGCAACAACCTGTCCGCCCTCGCCCGGCGGCGGCGCGCGGTGGCCCAGGAGCGCTGCGCCGTCGTGCCGCTCCTGCCCGACCGCTGCCGCGGCGACGAGGCCGACGTCCGGTCCGTGGAGGAGGCCCGGAGCCTGCTGTCCGAACCGGCCGTAGCCGCCGGGGCCGTGGCCGGCCCGCACCCGTCCAGGACCGCCGAGACCGGGAGGAAGCCATGAGTCACGGCCGCGCACGCGACACGGACCCGGGGCCGCGGACCGCGCGGACCCCGCAGGGACGGCCGGAGGCCGGGGCCGCCCGGCCACGCCGCGCCGACCACGGCCCTCACCAGGACCATGCGCCGGTCGCGGTGGTGGGCATGGCGTGCCGGTTCCCCGGGGCGGACGGTCTCGCCGCGTTCTGGCGGCTGCTGCTGGCCGGTGAGGACGCCATCGCCCCCGGCACCGGCGCCCGCGCGGGTCGCCGGCCCGGCGGCTACCTGCCGGACGTCGACCGGTTCGACGCGGAGTTCTTCGGCGTGCCCGCCCTGGAGGCCGCCACGCTCGACCCGCAGCAGCGGCTGCTCCTCGAACTCACCTGGCACGCGCTGGAGGACGCCCGCACCCCCCCGCGCGACCTGTCGCCCGGGCCCGTCGGCGTGTTCGTCGGCGCCGGCTCCGACGAGTACGCGTTCCTCAGCCGCACCGCGGCCGGCCCGCCCTCCACCTACACGATGACCGGCACCGGCCGGACCTTCCTGGCCAACCGGCTCTCCCACTTCTACGGCTTCACCGGCCCGAGCCTCGTCGTCGACACCGGCCAGTCCTCGTCCCTGGCCGCCCTGCACCAGGCCGTGCTCGCCCTGCGCCGGGGCGAGTGCGCGGCGGCCGTGGTGGGCGGCGTGCAGCTCAACCTCACCGCCGAGGGCGACGACGTGGTGGAGGCGCTGGGCGCCCTGTCACCCCGGGGACGCTGCCACACCTTCGACGCCCGGGCCGACGGCATCGTCCGGGGCGAGGGCGCGGGCGTCGTGGTCCTCAAGCCCCTGGACCGGGCCCGGGCGGACGGCGACCGCGTCTACTGCACCCTGCTGGGCGGGGCGATGAACAGCGACGGGGACCGGACGGCGCTGACCGCGCCCAGCGAGGCCGCGCAGCGCGAGGTCCTCGCGGTGGCCTGCCGCGAGGCCGGCACCACGCCCGCCGACGTGCACTACGTCGAACTGCACGGCACCGGGACCGCTCTGGGCGACCCGGTCGAGGCCGCAGCGCTGGGCGGTGTCCTCGGCGACGGACGCCCTGGGGACCGGCCACTTCTGGTCGGCTCGGTCAAGACCAACATCGGGCACCTGGAGGCGGCGGCCGGCATCGCCGGGTTCATCAAGACCGCGCTCGCCCTGTTCCACCGCGAGCTCCCGGCCAGCCTCAACTTCCGTACCGCCAACCCCGCCATCGACCTGGAAGCCCTGCGCGTGCGCGTCTGCGAGCGGCGCCGCGACTGGCCCGCGGGGGACGCGCCGCGCATCGCCGGAGTCTCCTCCTTCGGTCTCGGCGGCACCAACTGCCATGTGGTGCTGGGCGAGGCACCCGAACCGGCCGTACCGGCGGCACCGGCCGGGTCCGTCTCGGCCGTGCCCGTCGTGCTGTCCGGCCCGACGACGGCCGTCGTCCGCGCGCGGGCCCGGGACCTCGCCGACGCGGTCGGCGACACCGGCCGGCAGGTCGCGCTCGCCGACCTGGCGTGGACGGCCGCGACGGCCCGCACCGCCTTCGGCCACCGCGCGGGGGTGATCGCCTCGGACCGGGACGAACTCGCTCAGCGGCTGCGGGCGCTTGCGGACGGTTCTCCCGACGACGGGGAGCGGGGCATCGTCCAGGGGCCGCGAGGCGAGGGCCGTACCGCCTTCCTGTTCGCCGGGCAGGGCGCGCAACGCCTTGGCATGGGGCAGGCGCTGTATAAGGAGTTCCCGGTGTTCGCCGAGGCCTTCGACGAGGCGCGGGCCCACCTGGAACCGGTCCTCGGCGCCGACCTCGCCGACGCCATGTGGCAGCGGCAGGACGTGGACCGGTCCGAGCACGCGCAGCCCGCCCTGTTCGCGGTCGAGGTCGCCCTCCACCGGCTGCTGGAGTCCCTCGGCCTCGTGCCGGACCTGCTGGTCGGCCACTCACTGGGCGAGATCGCGGTGGCACACCTGACGGGCGTGCTGTCTCTGCCGGACGCGGCCGCCCTGGTCGCCCACCGGGCCCGGCTGATCGGTGAACTCCCGCCGGGCGGCGCCATGGTGGCCGTGCAGGCCGAGGAGGACGAGGCCCGCGGGGTGGTGGAGCGCGCTCCGGGGCTCGTCGGTATCGCCGCCGTCAACGGCTCCCGGTCCATCGTCCTGTCCGGTGAGGAAGGGGCCACGCTCAAGGCGGCCGCCCACTTCGAGGGACTGGGCCGCCGCACCCGCCGCCTCCGGGTCTCCGTGGCCGGGCACTCCCCGCTCATGGCCCCCGTCCAGGAGCGGCTGCGGTCCGTCGCCGAGAGCCTCACCTGGAACGCCCCCACCGGACCGCCCGTCGTCTCCACCGTCACCGGTGAGGTGATCGAGCCCGACCGGTTCGCCGATGCCGAGTACTGGGTCCACCACGTGTGCGCCCCCGTGCGGTTCGGCCCCGCGCTCGGCACGGCGCATCTGCTCGGTGCCCGCTTCTTCGTCGAGATCGGGCCGGGCAGGGCGCTGACGACGCTGGCCGCGGAGACCGCAGGCCATGGCGCCGAGCGGTTCAGCGCCCCCATGGAGACACGGGACGAGACCGCGTGCGTCGCCCAGACGGCTGCCGCCGCCCATGTGTTCGGCCTGCCCGTGCGCTGGGAGGCCCTGCTCGGCGGGCGGGGCCGGCACGTCGACCTGCCGCTGTACCCGTTCCAGCGGCGGCGCCACTGGCTCGACACCGCGCTCGGGACGACGCCACCGCCGGCGGAGGCGCCTGCCCCGCGATGGCATGGCGACCCCTTCGACCTGGTGGTGAGCTGCACGCTCCAGACGCTCGGACTCGACCCGGACGCGGACCTCGACGTGGACCGCTCCTTCAGCGAGCTCGGACTGGATTCCCGCATGGCCGTGGCCCTGCGCACCACCCTGGCCCGGATCACCGGCCGCTCCCTGCCGGCCACGCTGCTCTTCGACCGGCCCACCCCCGCCTCGCTGATCGAGGCGTTCCGCACGGACGCCCCGCTCTGAACGGCCCCGGGCGGACCACGGACCACCGCACGGCGCCCCTGAACCGTCCCAAGGACCCGCCGCACCCGAGACCTCGATGAAAGGCCTGTTGCACCCATGAACCGCGAACCGGCTTCTCCGCACGGCGAGCAGGACGCGATCGCCATCGTGTCCATGGGCTGCCGCTACCCCGGGGGCATCACCACCCCGGAAGACCTGTGGCACCTCGTGGCGTCGCGGGGCGACGCGATCACCGAGTTCCCCGGCAACCGCGGCTGGGATCTCGCGGCGGTCCGCGGGACCACCACCGCCGGCGGAACCGCGCCGTCCAGCACCGGGCACGGCGGGTTCCTGCATGACGCGGACCTCTTCGACGCCAAATTCTTCGGCATCGCTCCGCGCGAGGCGGCCGGCATGGACCCACAGCAGCGCGTGCTCCTCGAGGTGGCCTGGGAGACCTTCGAACGGGCCGGGCTCGCACGCGAGTCGCTCGCCGGCGCCGACGTCGGGGTCTTCGTCGGCGCCATGGCACAGGAGTACGGGCCACGGCTGCACGAGGACAACCAGGGCGCCGGCGGCTACCGCATCACCGGCAGCACCCCGAGCGTGGCCTCGGGCCGCATCGCCTACTGGTTCGGGCTGCGCGGCCCCGCCATCACCGTGGACACGGCCTGCTCCTCGTCGCTGGTCGCCCTGCACCTGGCCGCGCAGTCGCTGCGCCAGGGGGAGTGCGACATGGCCCTGGCCGGCGGGGTCGCGGTGATGCCCACCCCGGGCATGTTCATCGACTTCAGCCGGCAGGGCGGCCTCGCCCCGGACGGGCGGTGCAAGTCCTTCTCCGCCGGCGCCGACGGCACCGCGTGGTCCGAGGGCGCCGGTCTGCTCCTCCTGGAACGCCTGCCCGACGCCGTGGCCCGGGGCCACCGGGTCCTCGCCGTGATTCGCGGAAGCGCCGTCAACCAGGACGGCGCCAGCAACGGCCTGACCGCCCCGAACATGACGGCACAGCAGGACGTCATCGACCGTGCCCTGCGCGCGGCCGGTCTGCGCCCCGGTGACGTCGACGCCGTCGAGGCGCACGGCACCGGTACCCCTCTCGGCGACCCCATCGAGGCCCGGGCCCTGGCGGCGACGTACGGCCGGGAGCGCACCGGCGGCTCCCCGCTGTGGCTGGGCTCCCTGAAATCGAACCTGGGACACACCCAGGCCGCCGCCGGGGTCGGCGGCGTGATCAAGATGGTCCAGGCCCTGCGCGCCGGGATCCTCCCGCCGACCCTCCACGCCGACTCTCCCAGCCCGCACGTGGACTGGGAGAACAGCGGGCTCGCCCTGCTCACCGAGGAACGGCCCTGGCCGCGCGGGGAACGGCACCGGCGGGCCGCCGTGTCCTCCTTCGGGATCAGCGGAACCAACGCCCACCTCGTCCTGGAAGAGGGCGACGCCGAAGCAGCGACCGGGACCGGCACGGCCGAAGGGCCCTTCGTGTGGCCGCTGTCCGCGCCGAGCCCGGAGTCGCTGCGCCAGCAGGCGTCCGCACTGGCCGGCTTCCTGAAGCGGGCCCCCGGCGCGGCACCGGAGGACGTCGCCCACGTCCTGCGCGGCCGCACCCGGTTCGCCCACCGCGCCGCCGTCATCGGCGACACGGCACAAGACCTGTCCGCCGGGCTCGACCGGCTCGCCCGCGGCGACACCGTCCCGGCCGTGCCGGGCACCTACCGGTCCCCGGCCGTGCTCCGCGGCGAGGCCCGGCGCGACCTGGCCGACCCGGTCTTCGTCTTCCCCGGACAGGGCTCGCAGTGGCGGGATATGGGAGTCGCGCTGTGCGAGGAGTCCGAGGTCTTCCGGGACAGCATGGCCGCCTGCGCCGAAGCGCTCCTGCCCTACTGCGGATGGCAGCTGCGGGACGCGCTGCGCGGAGACGCGCTCGAGCGCGTGGACGTGGTGCAGCCCGCGCTGTTCGCCGTGATGGTGTCGCTGGCGCGGCTGTGGGAGAGCGTCGGCGTCCGGCCCGCGGCCGTCGTCGGCCACTCCCAGGGCGAGATCGCCGCCGCCCACGTGGCCGGTGCGCTGAGCCTCGCCGACGCCTGCCGGATCGTCGCGCTGCGCAGCAAAGCCCTGCACACCCTCGCGGGCACCGGCGGCATGGTTTCCCTGCCGCTGGGCGCTGACGAGACCCGGGACCTGCTCCGGTCCGCGGACGGCGTCGGCGGCATCGGCATCGCCGCCCTCAACGGGCCGAGGGCCACCGTCGTCGCCGGGCCGCAGGCCGCGCTGGAGGCGCTGCTCGCCGACTGCGTGCGCCGGGGCGTCGACGCCCGGCGGATCGACGTCGACTACGCCTCCCACACCGAGGCCGTCGAGGTGCTCCGGGAACCGCTCGCCCGACAGCTGACGGGCGTCCTCCCGCGCCCCTCCGCCGTACCGGTGTACTCCACCCTGGCCGGCGAGGCCGTCGACGCCAAGGTCCTGGACGCCTCCTACTGGTACGACAACCTGCGCGGCACCGTGCGGTTCCAGACGGCGGTGGAGCGGCTCATCGCGCGCCGGCACCGCACCTTCCTGGAGATCAGCCCGCATCCGGTCCTCACCATGGGACTGGCCGACATCCTCGACGCCGCGGGTGTGCGGGGCACCGTCATCGGCTCGATCCGCCGGGGGACCGGGCTGGGCCAGTTCCTCACCTCGGCCGCCGCCGCACAGGTCTCCGGCGTGCCGGCCGACCTCTCCTCCGTCCAGCCGGTGGGCCGCCGGATCGACCTCCCCGGCTT
The DNA here is from genome assembly GCF_037055355.1 of Streptomyces sp. DG1A-41. GTDB lineage: Bacteria > Actinomycetota > Actinomycetes > Streptomycetales > Streptomycetaceae > Streptomyces. The sequence goes on from NZ_CP146350.1 coordinate 8,898,265, forward strand.
CGTCTTCAGCCGCAGCAGGTACTGGGTCACCGCCGCGCCGCCGGCCGACCGGGCGACCGGTGCCTTCGCCGGCCGGCCGGTGTCCCTGCCGGACGGGCGGACCGTCCTGACGGCGGCCTTCGACCCGGTGCGGCACCCCTGGCTGACCGACCACGTCGTACGGGACACCGCGCTCGTCCCGGCGACCGCCCTGCTCTCCCTGGCCGCGGAGGCGGGAACCGCCGCCGGCTGCCCCGGATCGAGGAACTGACCGTCGGACTGCCGCTGCCCGTCCCCCGGCAGGGCGGGGTGGAGATCCGGGTGATGCTGGAGCCCGCCGACGCCTCGGGCCGTCGGACGGCCACGGTGCACGGCCGCGCCCCGGGCGGGACAGCCTGGACCGAACACGCCGCCGCGGTCCTGGCCCCGGCCGACGGCACACCCCCGGCCGTGGCCCCCGGGCCCGGGCGTGACTCCGCCGTCCTCGCCCCCGCCGCCCGTGCGGCAGCGGCCGCCGGACCCGACCCCGCCCTCCGGGCTCGCGGCGCCGGCCGCATGCCCTCGGCACCGCACGACGGCCGGCACGACAGCGCCCCTTGGCCGCCCGCGGACGCCCGGCCGGTCGAACCGGACGAGGTGTACGAGCAGTTGGCACGGCGCGGCTATCACTACGGGCCCACCCTCCGGGGCCTGCGGCGCGCCTGGGTACGCGGGCACGAGACGTTCGCCGAGGTGGCCCTCGGCCAGGACGCGGCCGGCGGCACCTACGCCACCGCCCATCCGGCCCTGCTCGACGCGGCCCTGCACGCCGCGCTGCTCGGCACCGGCGACACCCTGGACGTCCCGTTCACCTGGCGCGACGTCACCCTGCCGCCCTCCGCGGCACGCACGCTCAGGGTGCGCGTCACGGCCGGCGAGACAGGACTCTCCGTGTTCTGCACGGACGAACAGGGCAGGCCGGCCGCCATCGTGGGCTCGCTCGTCCTGCGGCCCCTGACCGGAACCACCGGCCACGACGACGGGGCCACCAGCCTGGAACTCACCTGGGCACGGGCGGCCGTGGACGACCTGGCCCCGCTGACCGACTGGGCAACCCTGGACGCGCCCGGCCTGCGAGCCGCCCGCGACTTCCCGGGCCTGGAGACCGTGCCCGCGTCGGTTCCGTCCGTTCTCGTCGCCCAACCGCAGGTGCCGCAGGCGGCCGCGACCCCGCTGCCCGCGACCGTGGAACGACTGACGGGAGAGGTCACCGACCTGCTCCAGAAGTGGCTCGGCGACGACCGGTTCACCGCCGCCCGTCTGGCCGTGGTGACCCGCCGGGCGCTGGACGTCACCGGGAACGAACCCCTCCCGGGCCTGGCCGCGTCTGCCGTCAGCGGCCTGGTGAGGGCGGCGCAGGCCGAACATCCGGGCCTCTTGCAGTTGGTCGACATCGACGACGACCCGGCCTCCGCGGCCGCCCTGCCCGTGGCCCTCGCCCTGGAGGAGCCCGAGACGGCGATCCGCCAGGGCCGGGTGTACGTCCCCGCGCTCAGGCCGCCGGGCGACGGCAGGCTGCCCGTCCCGCAGGGCCACGAGGCCTGGCGGCTCGACGTCACGGCCAAGGGCACGCTGGACAACCTGGCCTTGGTCCCGCACCCGGAGGCCACCCGGAGCCTCGGCCCCCGGGAGATCCGCATCGAGGTACGGGCGGCGGGCCTCAACTTCCGGGACATCGCCGTGGGACTGGGCCTGGTCGCCAGCGAGAAGACCATGGGCAGCGAGGGCGCCGGCGTGGTCACGGAGGTCGGCGCCGAGGTCACCCGTACCGCGGTCGGGGACCGGGTGTTCGGCGTCTTCGAACGCTCCCTCGGGCCGGTCGCCGTGGCCGACGAACGGATGGTCCGGCGCGTCCCCGACGGCTGGAGCGACGCCCAGGCCGCGAGCGTCCCCATCGTGTTCATCACCGCCTACCAGTGCCTGGTGGACGTGGCCGCCGTCCGGCCGGGCGAGTCGGTGCTCGTCCACACGGCCACCGGAGGCGTCGGCCTCGCAGCCCTCCAGCTCGCCCGCCACTTCGGCGCCGACGTGTTCGCCACCGCCGGGCCCGCGAAGCACGGCATCCTGCGCGAGTGGGGCGTGCCCGACGGGCACATCGCGTCCTCCCGCTCGCTGGACTTCGAGCACGAGTTCCGGGCGGCGACAGCCGGCCGGGGCGTGGACGTGGTCCTCAACTCGCTCGCCCACGGCGCCGTCGACGCCTCGCTGCGCCTACTGGCCCCCGGCGGCCGGTTCGCCGAGATGGGCAAGACGGACATCAGGGACACCGTGCGGATCCAGGAGCAGTACCCGGGCGTCACGTACCGGGCGTACAATATCCTGGGCGTCGCCCCCGAGCGGATCGGCGAGGTGCTGGACGAGCTGATTGCCCTGTTCCGCGACGGTGCCCTGGTCCATTTGCCGCTGCGTACCTGGGACGTCCGCGAAGGGCAGCGGCCGCTGCGGATGCTCAGCCGGGCCAAGCAGCACGGGAAGCTCGCGCTCAGCATGCCCCGCGTTCTCGACACCGGCCGGCCCGTCCTCGTCACGGGCGGCGCCGACGGCCTGGGCGCCGTCCTGACCCGCCATCTCGTCACGGCGCACGGCGCCCGCGAGGTCGTCCTGCTCAGCCGTCGCGGACCCGACGCGCCCGGCGCCGCCGCCCTGGTGGCCAAATGCGCCGGACTGGGCGCCACCGCGCATGTCCTGGCCTGCGACGTCACCGACCGGAACGCGCTCGCCAAGGTGATCGCGGAGCACACCCCGGGCAGCGTCTTCCACACGGCCGGCGTGCTCGACGACGGGCTGATCGGCCGGATGACCCCGGCGCGCCTGCGGGCGGTGCTGGCGCCCAAGGCGCACGCCGCCTGGCACCTGCACGAACTCACCCGCGACCTCGACCTGTCGGCGTTCGTCCTGTTCTCCTCGGCGGTGGGGGTGATCGGCGGACCGGGCCAGGCCAACTACGCGGCCGCCAACGCCTTCCTCGACGCACTCGCCCAGCACCGCCGGACCGAGGGGCTGCCGGCGACCTCAGTGGCCTGGGGGCTGTGGGAGGACCGCACCGGCATGACGGCGCACCTGACCGACATGGACGTGACCGCCCTGGCCGCCATCGGCATCGCCCCCATGGCGACCGGCAGCGCGCTGCGCCTGCTCGACGAGGCCCTGGCGTCCCCCCGGCCCGCCGTGACGGTCTTCAGCCCCGTGCCCGACCGGGTCCGCCCCGGCAGCCGCGCCGCCGCGCTCTTCCGCGCGCTGCGGGACGTGTCCCCGCGCGCCGGGGATGCGCCGCTCGCCGAGGCCGCGGCCCCCGGGACCGACGGTCCCGCCCGCCCGGCAGCTCCGTCGACGGGACGCACGGCGGGCGGTCTCGTGGAGCTGGTGTGCGCCCAGGCCGCCGAAGTCCTCGGCTACACCGAGGCCGTGCCGGTCGCGCCGACCGACTCGTTCAAGGAACTCGGGTTCGACTCGCTGCTCAGCGTGGACCTGCGCAACCGGCTCAACGCGGCCACCGGGCTGCGGATGCCGGCCGAGGCGGTCCTGAACAACGCCACGCCCGAGGCGCTCGCGGAGTACATGGCCGCCGCGCGGACCGGTGAACGGCCAGGCGCACCGGAGACGACCGCGTGACCCAGCCGTACCGCGCCCGCGGCCCGGACCGGCGGGCGGCTGCCCCCGGACCGCGCCCCACGGCGCCCGACGATCCCCGACGGTGAGGAGAGAGCCCGACATGAGCGACACCGAGGCGACGCAGGTGACGCACCGGATCGACATCGCGGCACCGGCCGACGCCGTGTACCGCGTGGTCTCCGACGTGAGTCTGTGGCCGCTGTACTTCCCGCCCACCGTGCGCGCCGAGCGGACGCGGGGCGACGACAGCGACGAACACATCCGCATCTGGGCCGTGGCACACGGCGAGGTGCGCACCTGGGAGTCCCGGCGCCGCCTGGACCCCGCCGCGCGCACGGTGCGCTTCGACCAGACGCGGCCGGCCGACCCGGTGGCCGAGATGGGCGGCCGGTGGGAGGTCCGCGCCCGCGGCGACCAGGCCTGCACCGTGGTCCTCGACCACCACTACCGGGCCGTCGGTGACGACCCGTCCGCGCTGGCCCGTATCACCGAGGCCGTCGAGACCAACAGCACCTCGGAACTCGCCCATCTGCGGCTGGCGGCCGAGCGGGCCGGCGCCGAGCGGGATTTGCTGCTGGACTTCTCCGACACCGAGGTGATCTCCGGCAAGGCCGGTGACGTCTACGACTTCCTCTACGACGCGGCGAAATGGCCGGACCGCATCCCGCACGTCGTCCGGCTGGACCTGAAGGAGAACGTCACCGGCCTGCAGTACATGGAGATGGACACCCGGGCGCCGGACGGCTCCGTGCACACCACCGTTTCCGGGCGGGTCTGTGTCCCGCACCGGCAAATCGTCTACAAGCAGACCAAGCTGCCGCCCGTGCTACGCGCCCACAACGGTGAGTGGCTGGTCGAGGACGCCGCCGACGGCACCGTCCGGGTGACCGCCCGCCACCAGGTGCTCCTGGACCCCGAGGGCATCGCCGCCCTCCCCGCGCCCCCCGCCTCCCTCCAGGCCGCACGGGACGCCGTACAGCACTCGCTGGGCTCCAACAGCCGGGCCACGCTGGCCCGGGCCCGCGCCTTCGCCGAAGCCCACTGACCGGCCCCGTAGCCGACCGACCCGCACCACCCGAACACGACACTCGAGGAGAGCACCATGGCCGAGCTGACGATCGACGAACTCAAGGGATTCCTGCTGCGTGCCGTCGGGGAGGACGAGAGCATCGACCTGTCCGGCGACATCCTCGACGCCCCCCTCGCCGACCTCGGTTTCGACTCGCTGGCCGTCATCGCCACGACGAGCGCGCTGGAACAGCACTACCGGATCAAGCTCGGGGACGACGACGCCTCCGGTCTGGAGACCCCCAAGGACTTCCTCGACGTCTTCAACCGCCGCCTGACACGGGCCGCGTGATCGTGGCCGTGACCACTTCCCCCCACCTCGCGTCCCCGGGCACCGGGACGTCCGCCACCGGCATCCTCGACCGGGTACGGACCTTCGTGCACAGCGAGGTCCTGCCGGCGGCGGACCACTTCGACACCCTCCCGCCCGCTCCCACACCGGCCTCCGTCCGCCTGGCGGAGGCCGGACTGGCCAACTGGTGGATCCCGGCCGAGTACGGCGGCCCGGGGGTCTCGCTGCGGGACAGCGTGGACATCGTGTCCGAACTGTCTTACGGTGACGCCGGTTTCGCCTTCGGCTCCCTCCTGTCCGTGCTGGGCACCACTATGCTCCAGCTCGCCGGGGCCGACGCCCTGACCCGGCCGCACCTGGAACGCCTGGCCCGGGACGGCGGCGTGCTCGGGATCCTCGCCAGTGAGGAGGAGGCGGGCAGCGAACTCGCCCGCATCAGCACGACCTACCGCCGTGCCGGGGACCGCGTCGTCGTCACCGGCGACAAGTACTTCTCCACCAACACCGACGCCGCCGACCTGCTGCTGGTCGTCGCCCGGGACGCCGCGGACGACGCCGACTTCGGCGTGGTCCTGGTGCCCCGGCACACCGAGGGCGTAGGGCCGGCCGAGCGCTGGAACATGATCGGCATGCGCGGCTCGGCCACCTACCGGGTCACCCTGCGCGACTGCGCCGTACCGGCGGCCAACCGCCTGCCCGGAAACGGTCTGCGGCTGCTGGAGGTCGGGCTCAACGCCAGCCGCATCCTCATCGCCGCGACCGCCATCGGCATGGCGCGCCGGGTGCGCGACCTGGCCATGGAGTACGCGGCGGCCAAACGGGTGCACGGCGCCCCGCTCGCGCGCAACGCGGTCTTCGCCGGCAAGCTCGGCCAGATCGAGATGCTGATCGACGTGATGCGCAACCAGTGCCGCTCGGCCGCCGAGGAGTTCGACGGCTACCTGGCCGGCGACGACCCCGCCGGTGCCCTCTACCGGGTGGGCACGCTGCGCTCCGCACTGGCCGCGAAGATGTACTGCGGCCAGGCCGGATGGCAGGTGGCGACCATCGGCTCCGAGATGTTCGGCGGACTCGGCTACACCCACGAGCACCCGATCGGGAAGCTGGTCCGCGACCTGCGGTACGTCGGCCTGGTGGAGGGCGGGGACGACGTGATCCGGGAGTTGCTCTTCACCCGCTACGTGGTACCGACCGGCAAGCGGCGCTGACCGCGCGCCGGCAGCGTCCGCGCCCGTCCGGCCGGCGGACCGGCACGGGCGCCGGTCCGCCGGAGGCACCGTGCCTCCACGGGGGCTGGGCAGTGTTGCCACCGGGCGGCCCGGTCGCCATGCCGAGTGCGCCGCCGGCCACGGCGGCCCGCGGCGCGGGACACCCCGGCGCCGGGGCCGCATCGCGAAGGTCGTCGGTGTGCCGGGGCGGCGGAGCCGCAACGGCCACCGCGCCGGGCGGCGGGGGCCTCGACCTACCGCTTCCCGCGCCCGGCGGTCGCGTTCGAGGGCGCGCGAGACCGGCACCGTCCCGGCGACAGGCCCGGGGGCCCGGCTCGTGTGAGCCGGGCCCCCGGGCCTGTGCGCGCTCAGGGTGCGGTGATCACCATCGCCGAGGCGAAGCCCCCGTGCCCCCGTGCCAGCACCAGTGCAGTGCGGACCTCCCGGCCGCGCGGCTCGCCGACCACCAGGTCGACACGCGGATCGACCTCCTCGGGCGCGATGCCCGGCACGGGCGGGAGGAGCCCGTCGCGGATGCTGAGCAGGGCGGTGACCGCGTCCAGGGCCGAGCCGCCGGACATCAGTCGGCCCACCAGTGCCTTGGGGGTGCTCACCGGCACCCCGCGCACACCGAACAGCCCGGTCAGCGCATCGGCCTCGGCCCGGTCGAGGTCGGGGCTGCCGGCGGCGTCGGCGAACACGACGTCGACGTCGGCGGCCGTCAGACCGGCGTCGGCCAGCGCGCCGCGCGCCGCCCGCGCCAGCCCGTCACCGCCCGAGCCCGCCGGGTCCGGGTCGAAGGCGGCGGCGTGCCCGGCCACCGTGCCCAGCACGGGGACACCGCGCTCGGCGGCGGCCGCCCGCGACTCCAGCACCAGCACGGCCCCGCCCTCCCCGGGCACGAACCCGGAGGACGAGGAGTGGAACGGCAGACAGGCCCGCTCCGGGTCGGTGCCGCGGCTCACCCCGGTGGCCACCGAGACGGTCGAGACACCGTACGGGCACAGTACGCCGTCGAATCCGCCGGCCAGCATGAGCGGTGTCCCGCGGCGGATCCTGCGGCGCGCGAAGGCGATCGAGTCCAGGCCACCCGCCTGCTCCGAGACGACCACCCCGCTGGGACCGCGCAGGGCGTTGCGGATGGAGATCTGCCCGGTGTTGACGGCGTAGTACCAGGCGAAGGACATGTACGGGCTGACCGACTCCCAGCCGGTGCCCCACAGGTGCTGGAGCTGCCGCTGGCCGAACTCCAGTCCTCCGCTGGCACTGGAGACGGCGACCCCGGCGCCGAACTCCGGAAGCGCCGCGGGGTCGACCTCGGCACCGGCCAGCGCGTTGTCCGCGCACAGCATGGCCAACTGGGTGAGCCGGTCGGTCTGCGGCTGCAGCTTCCTGGGGAAGGTGCGCTCCGCGTCGGACGGGGGCACCTCGGCGGCCAGCCGCACCGGATAGCCCGTCGCGTCGAACCTGCTGATCGGCGCGATCGCCGAGACTCCCTTGAGGGCGGCGGCCCAGTAGGTCTCCAGGCCGACTCCGTTCGGTGCGGCGGCATCCGCACCCGTGACAACGACGTCCTTGGTCATGCTGCGGTCCGCTCCAGACTCGTGAGCACCATCGCGCTCTGGAAACCTCCGAAACCACTGCCCACCGTGAGCACCGCGTCCAGCCGCTTCTCCCGGGCGGTGTTCGGCACGTAGTCCAGATCGCACTCGGGATCCGGTTCGTGCAGATTGGCCGTCGGGACGACCACGCCGTTGCGCATGGACAGGGCGCACGCCGCGATCTCCAGCGATCCGATCGCACCGAGCGAGTGGCCGATCATGGACTTGATACCGCTCATCGGCGTGTTGTAGGCGTGTTGCCCGAGGCTGCGCTTCACGGCGGCCGTCTCGTGACGGTCGTTCTGCTTGGTGCCGGAGCCGTGGGCGTTGACGTAATCCACGGCGCTCGGGTCGACCCGGGCCTCGGCGAGGGCGAGGTCGATGGCCTCGGACATCTCCCGGCCCTCCGCCGTGAGCCCGGTCATGTGGTACGCGTTGCAGCGCGCGGCGTACCCGGACACCTCCGCGTAGACGGTCGCGCCGCGCCGCCGGGCGTGTTCCAGTTCCTCCAGGATCAGCACGGCCGACCCCTCGCCCAGGATCAGGCCCGTGCGGGTCCGGTCGAACGGGCGGCAGGCGGTGGCCGGTTCGTCGTTGCGCGCGGACGTGGCCCGGATGACGTCGAAGCACGTCACGGTGATGGGGGAGATCGGCGCGTCGGTCGCGCCGGTGACCATCACATCGGCCTCGCCGTCCCGGATCAGCTCCGCCGCGTAGCCCACGGAGTCGATGCCGGAGGTGCAGCCGGTGGACACCACGGCCGCCGGTCCCAGAGCGCCCGTGGTGCGGGCGACTTCGGAGGCGATGGAACTCGGCAGGAAGTAGTCGTACAGATGGGGCACCGCGAACGACGGGTCCACGACCCAGTCCCGGCCGCCCTCGGAGAGCACGGAGTACTCCCGCTCCATGGTGGTGGTGCCGCCCACGGCGCTGCCCAGGGCCACCCCGGTGCGCTCGGCGAGCGCGCCGTCGATCTCCAGACCGCTGTCGGCGAGGGCCTCGCCGGCCGCCACCATGGCGAGCTGGGAGACCCGGTCGGTGCGGCGTACCTCCTGCGGCGTCATGCCGAGCGCGAGCGGATCGAAGTCGCACTCGGCCGCGACGCGGCAGCGGTGCTTGCTCGCGTCGAACTGGGTGATCGTACGCGTCGCCGTCCTGCCCTCGACGAGGAGCCGCCAGAAGGGTTCGGTTCCGATCCCTCCCGGCGCGACGACGCCGATTCCGGTGATGACTGCCCTTCGGGCCATGGGGCTCCTTCGCGGTGACGATGAGTCGGATGGCGCGGGCCGGTGTCGCTACGTGCCGCTCGCGGCACCACTCGGGACGGACGGGCCGTGCGCGTCCGCCAGCCTGCGCCCCGGTCCTCGACTCACGGTCCAGGCGCGTTGGAACGCGCCACGCGCCGGGGGTTCGAGCCGTGCTCCACACGAGGTCGAGCTGATCCGATGACGGTGGCGGCACACTCCTGCACCCGGCGGAAGGAAGAGTTCATGCCGCACGGTTCTGTTCCCGACGTACGCAAGTGGGTCGAGGTCAAGGCCGGCCCCCAGCGCTGCTTCGAGGTCTTCACCGAGCGAATGGCCGACTGGTGGCCGCCCACGCACGTTCTGCTGACCAACCCCCGGGCGGGTCTGGCCATGGAGCCGAAGGTGGGCGGCCGTTACTACGAGTGGGACGTGGAGGGCAACGAGGTCGACTGGGGCACCGTCCTCGAGTGGAACCCCCCGCACGGGCTGCGCCTGACCTGGCGGGTGGACGGCCGGTGGCAGTCGGTGCCGGACGACGAGCGGGCCAGCGAGATCGAGGTCGTCTTCACCCCGGCCGGTTCCGGCCTCACCCGGGTCGAACTCGCCCACGTCCGCCTGGACAAGCACGGCCCGGACGCCGAGCGCATCTTCCAGGCCCTGGACGGACCGAGCCCCGGCGAGACCCTGCAGCGCTTCTCGGAGGTGGTCTGACGGTGACCGCCGGGACGGCGGCGCCTCACGCACTGCGCGAACTGGCCGAAGGCGTCCATGTCTACGAGCAGTTGCCCGGCGGGTGGTGCCTGAACAACGCGGGGCTCGTCGTGGCGGGCGGACAGGCGGTGCTGATCGACACGGCGGCCACCCGGGCGCGGGCGCGCCGCCTGCGCGATGCGGTGCACGGGGTCGCCCCCGGCGGCCCGGACGCCGTGGTCAACACCCACTTCCACGGCGACCACGTCTTCGGCAACGACCAGTTCGTGCCGCGCGCCACCGTCATCGCCCATGAACAGACCCGCTCCGACATGGCGGAGGCGGGGCTCGCCCTGTGCGGCATCTGGCCGGACGTCGACTGGGGCGACCCGCAACTCACCCTGCCGGACGTGACGTTCACCGACCGCCTCACCCTGCGGCTGGGCGAGCTGACCGTCGAGCTGTCCCGGGTGGGCCCCGCGCACACGGCGAGCGACGTGGTCGCCTGGGTGCCCCGGCGCGGCGTGCTCTTCACCGGGGACGTTGCCTGGTCGGGGGTCACCCCGTACGTGCTGATGGGCTCCGTCGAGGGCTCCCTGCGGGCTTTGGCCGAGTTGCGTGCGCTCGGCCCGCGGATCGTCGTACCGGGGCACGGCCCGGCGGGCGGCCCGGAGGTCCTCGACGCCACCGAGGCGTATCTGCGCTGGCTCCGGCGGCTGGCCGAAGACGGCAAGCGGGAGCGCAGGACCGTACTGGAGACGGCCAAGCACGCGGACCCCGGGCCGTTCGCCGCGCTCGTCGACGCCGAGCGCCTGGTGGGCAACCTGCACCGCGCCTACGCCGAACTCGACGGACTGGCGCCCGGTGAGCGCATCGACGTGGCCGCTTCGCTGAGGGAGATGGCCGAATTCAACGGCGGCCTGCCGCACTGCGCCGCCTGACCGGCGGCCGGAACGAGCCGACGAGCCGTCGAGCCGACGAGAAGGAGACAACATGACCAGTGCGCGAACCGCCTTCATCACGGGCGTCAGCAGCGGGATCGGGCTCGCCACGGCCCGCACGCTAACCCGCCAGGGCGTCGCCGTCTTCGGCTGCGCGCGCGAGGGGAAGAAGGTCGCCGAGGTCGTGGAGGAGCTGCGCGACGCCGGCTGCGCAGCGGACGGCACGTCCTGCGACGTCACCTCGCGCGAGCAGATCGCCGCCGCGGTGGCCGCCGCCACCGACCGGTTCGGCCGGATCGACATCCTCGTCAACAATGCCGGCCGCGGCGGCGGCGGAGAGATCGCCGACCTCGACGAGGACCTCTGGCTGGACGTGCTGGAGACCAATCTGACCAGCGTGTTCCGGGTGACCCAGGAGGTGCTGCGGGCCGGCGGCATGCTCGACGCCGGGTGGGGACGCATCGTCAACATCGCCTCGACCGCGGGCAAGCAGGGCGTGATGTACGCGGCTCCGTACACGGCGTCCAAGCACGGTGTCGTCGGCTTCACGAAGTCCGTGGGCTTCGAACTGGCCCAGCGGGGCATCACGGTGAACGCGGTGTGCCCCGGCTACGTCGAGACGCCCATGGCCGTCCGGGTGCGGCAGGGCTACGCGGCCCACTGGGGCATCTCCGAGCAGGAGGTGCTGGACCGCTTCAACGCCAAGATCCCGCTGGGTCGTTACGCGACCCCCGAGGAGGTGGCGGGCCTGGTCGGCTACCTGGTGACCGACTCCGCCGCCTCGATCACCGCGCAGGCGCTCAACGTCTGCGGCGGACTCGGCAACTACTGAGCACGCGTCCGCACGACGTGGGGCCCGCACTCTGACGAACAGGGGCGGGCCCTGCCTCATTTGCACGGAACATGTCAAACCGATGCCGTGCGACAGTCCGATCGAGTCAGATTCGAGTTGGCTGATGAATATTCCAGGACAGTTTTTGGAAGGAATCCGAGCGTCGGTGGTGCATTGTTAGCCCGGGTCGATTGTTGACCGGCTGACAGGGCGTACATAGGCTGACGGTCGTCGCTGCCACAGGTAATGACGGGGGGTTGCCTGATCCATCGCCTACAGCGTCTTGAGCCAGGACGTGGCCAAACGTGCAAGTGCTCGGCACCGTCCCGCGGTCTGACCATCCGTGGAACTGCACGACTTTACTGGGGGAATTCGTGAGCATCCGCCTTCTGGGAGAGCTGAACGCTACCTTGAACGGCCGATCGGTGACACCAACCGCCGCCAAGCCTCGTCAAGTTCTGGCCATGCTGGCTCTGAGTGCCGGACGCATCGTGTCCGTGCCCGCTCTCATCGAGGAACTCTGGGGCGACCGCCCGCCGATGAGCGTACGGACCACGCTGCAGACCTACATACTCCAGCTGCGCAGGCTGATCGACTCGGCCCTGCCGGCCGGAGCCCCGACCCGCGCCAAGGACGTCCTGGTGACCCGCTTCGACGGTTACCTGCTCGACGTGGCACCCGAGGACGTCGACGTGTGGGTCTACGAACAGCTGGTGGAAGCCGGCAACCGGGCGATCGAGCGCGGTGACTACGAGGCCGCCTCGCGTCACCTGGGCAGGGCACTGGGCCAGTGGCAGGGGCATGCGCTCGCCGACGTGCGGGTGGGTATGCCCCTGAGCATCGAGGTGGCCCGGCTCGAGGAGAGCCGGCTCATCGCCCTGGACAGCCGGATCGGTGCGGACATACGGCTCGGCCGGCACAACGCCGTGCTCAGCGAACTCACCGTGCTGACCGCCAAGCACCCGATGCACGAGAACCTCTGCGCCCACCACATGGTCTCGCTCTACCGGGCCGGGCGGCAGTCGCAGGCACTGGAGGTCTTCCGGAACCTACGCCAGACGCTCAACCGCGAACTGGGCGTGGAGCCTTCGGTCCGGCTGCAGAAGCTGCAGCGGGCGGTGCTGCGCTCCGAGCTCGACCTGGAAGCACCACCACCGGTCCGGCCGGTGCGTGCCGAGGCCGTTCCGGCCGTGGCGGCGCGCGGAGCGGGCTTCGGAGAGGAGACGAGCGGCGTCGCCGTCAGCGAACCGGCGGGGACGGGACACCTGGTGACCAGGACAGGGGGCAACGGATGGCAGCGGTGAGCACGGACCTGTACGTGGAGGTGCTGCGCTTCTACGCGGGGCAGATGGCCCTGCTCGACGCGCTCGACCTCGACGGGTACGCCGAGACGTTCACGGAGGACGGCGTGACGCACCACGTCCACCGTGGGCAGAAGCTGGAGGGCAGGGGCGCGCTGCTGGAGCACGCCCGCGCCGCCCTGCCCCGGTACCGGGAGGTCGTGGTCCGGCACTGGAACGACAACTACCGGATGGAACTGGCCGACGACGGCTCCGTGACCGTGGCCTACGGATCCCTCGTGACGCTGACGGACAAGGACGGCCAGGTCCGGTTCGAGTCGACCTACGCCGTGACGGACGTCCTGGTCCGCACGGACGGCCGGCTGCGCACCCGGTCCCGGACCCTTCTCCGGGACCGGCCCGCGGCGGCCTGACCGGTGCCCAAGCGGCTCAGCAGGTGTCCGAGCGGCTCTCGCGGCGCATCTCGGACGTGACGGCGAAGGAGTCCTCCTCGCGTCCGGACGCGTCGTAGAACGCTCCTTCGCCCACCGTCGAGAAGTGGTTGCCGCGCAGCGTGGCGCGGTGGCTGGCCCGGAGATAGCCCGTGGTGTTGCCCGCACCGTCGAAGAATCGTTCCTTCACCTGGAAGGTGAAGGTGTTGCGGCCGGTGCTCTTCCAGGTCCCCTGCCCCTCGATGCCCCCTTCGGGCCCGGGGGGCGGGGCGATCAGGCACAGAGTGCCGTTCGGCCGGAACAGCATCCGTGCCTCGACCTGACCGGCCGGGAACGACACGGTGCCGTTCCACACGCCGACGGGAGCGGCCTTGAAGTGCGCGGCGGCAGCGGTCCGGGTCGCCGCGGGGACCTCGGCGGCTCCTGCGGCCGACGGCATGAGGGGCACGAGGGCGAGCGCGCCCACGAGGGTGAGGACACCGAGTCTCCGGCTCATGTTCAGTCATCCGTTTCCCGGTCCCTGGCGGACCGTTGATGCGGCAAGAGGTGGACGGAACCGGCCACGAACGGGGCGGCGCGGCGGCCGCCGCGCCCGTGACGCGGTGCCGACACCGTGGAGCCCGGCGCTATGGACCGCCTGGATTGCGCCTCGATCGCGACCCCGCCGGCCTGCCCGGGAGGCGGCAGGCGCTCTCTTCCGGCGGCCGTCGCGGGGCGAACCGCACTGCGGACGGGTCCGGCATGCGCTTTCCCCCGGCCACGGTTTGTTTCGGGCTTCTTTCACCGTCGGCCGGAACCGGAACGGGAATTGCTGCTTTAGCGTTGTATTACCTTTTGTTTGCCTGAGAGGAATAAGGCATGCCTACTCGTGGCGGCCGATGGCGCTTTCTGTGAATCCCGCACCCGCGGACCGGCGGATCAGGTGCTATTCGACCGTCCGTCCAGCGTCCCGGGCCCACAATGACAACCGCCCGATCCCGCCGTAAGACAGAGGTTCCCCGAGGCACCCGGCGACGGCGGACAAAAGCTGTCCGCGATCGGCCCTACGGTGTGAGCGCCTTGGCGGAGCCGTCGGGGCACCAATGCGAGCTCGCACCATGCGGGTGAGGGAGGAGCAATGACGAACGCGATCGTCGCCGAGGGGCTGAGGAGGAGTTTCGGCCCCAACACGGCACTGGACGGATTCGATCTGACAGTGCGGGAGGGCACGGTCCACGGCCTGCTGGGCCCCAACGGCTCGGGCAAGACCACGACGGTGAGGGTGCTGTCGACCCTGCTCCGGCCGGACGCGGGCCGGGCCACGGTGGCCGGCCTCGACGTGCTGACCGACGCCGCCGAACTGCGCCGCAAGATCGGCCTGTCGGGTCAGTACGCGGCCGTGGACGAGGACCTGACCGCCCGGGAGAATCTGAAGATGGTGGCCAGGCTGTACCACCTGGGCGCCACGGCGAGCAGGCAGCGGGCCGACGAACTGCTGGAGCGGTTCGGCCTGACCGATGACGCCGACCGACCGGTCAAGGGCTACTCGGGCGGTATGCGCCGCCGGGTCGACCTCGCCTGTGCGGTGGTGTCCAAACCCCAGGTGCTGTTCCTGGACGAACCCACGACCGGCCTGGACGTGCGCAGCCGGATGGCCATGTGGGACGTCATCGCCGAACTGGTGCGGGGCGGCAGCACGCTGCTTCTCACCACGCAGTACCTGGAGGAGGCCGACCAACTGGCCGACCGGATCACAGTGATGGACCAGGGCAAGGTCATCGCCGAGGGAACCCCCGACGAGTTGAAGGACCGGGTGGGCGGAGAGCGCCTGGAGATCACCGTGGGCAGCGCCTCGGACGCCGCCGCGGCCAGCTCACTGCTGCAGGACCTCGCCCAGGGCGGCGAGGTGTCCGTCGACGAGGAGAACAACCGGGTCATCGTCCCCGTGTCCGACGGACCGGAGGCCCTCGTCAACAGCGTGCGGCTGCTGGACCGTTCGCCCGTGCGGCTGGTGGGCACCACCGTGCGCAGGCCCAGCATGGACGAGGTGTTCCTCGCCCTCACCGACCGGTCGCCGGCCGAGCAGCAGACCGCCGGCCGTGCCAAGGAGGAAGTCCAGTGAGCTCCCTGAGCCAGGCCGTCGAGGACGGCATCACCCTCACCAAGCGCAACATCCTCAAAAATCTGCGCAACCCCGACATCGTGGTGTTCGCCAGTGCCGCGCCGATCGCCTTCGCCCTGCTCTTCGGCTTCGTCTTCGGCAGCGCGATCGACGTGTACGGCTCCAACTACCGCGAGTTCATGGTCATCGGCATCCTCACCCAGACGATGCTGCTCACCGCCACGAACACCGGGGTCGGCATCGCCCACGACATGAAGCTGGGGCTGATCGACCGCTTCCGCTCCCTGCCCATCTCGCAGTCGGCGGTGCTGGTCGGCCGGACCAACGGCGACGCCGTCAACAACCTGCTCGTCATCGTGCTGATGTCGGTGACCGGCCTGTTGATGGGGTGGCGGATCCGGGGCGGCTTCGTCGACGCGGCGATCGCCTTCCTGCTGCTGTTCCTCTTCGCCTACGCGGCCTCCTGGATCACCGCGGCCATCGGTCTGACGGCGAAGTCGCCCGAGGTGCTCGGCAACGCCATGCTCATGGTCCTACTGCCGCTCACCTTCATCTCCAACTCGTTCGTGCCCAGCGAGGGACTGCCCAGCGTCCTGCGCGTGGTCGCGGACTGGAACCCCGTCTCGGCCGTTGTCGAGGCATGCCGGCAGCTGTTCGGGAACATCCCGGCGGGCCTGCCCGAACCCGAAGTGTGGCCCCTGCAGAACCCGGTTCTCGCCTCGTTCCTGTGGGTGGCGCTGATTCTCGCGATCTTCGTGCCGCTGGCCGTCCAGCGCTACAAGAAGGCCGTGAGCCAGTGAACGGCGGGCCGCCGGCCACGGCATCCGCAGTGACCGGCGGCCCCCGGACGATCCGAAGGAGAAGCATGCGATTCCTGTTCGTCGCCGGGGGAGGTGCCGCGCCCGTGCACGCCAGCGTGCCGCTCGCCTCCGCGGCCCGCACGGCCGGCCACGAGGTCATCGTGGCCGCACCCGAGGAGAACCTCGACCTCATCACCGGCCTCGGTCTGCCCGCCCGCGGTGTGACCGGCATGGGCATGGCCGACGCCATGCTCAAGGACCGGCAGGGCAACTGGCTGCCCATGCCCACGGGCGAGGCGCACGAGATGGACTTCGCGGGACGCGGCTTCGCCCGGCTGTCCGCGGCCGGCCTCGCGGGCACCTGGGAACTGGCCGAGGCCTGGCGGCCGGACGTGGTGATCGGCGGCGAGTACAACCTGGCCGGCCCGCTCGTCGCCCACCGCCTCGGCGTGCCCCTGGTCCGCCACACCTGGGCCATCTACGACCGCACCGACGTCGACTGGCAGGGTGCGACCGACGAACTGCGGCCCGAACTGAAGGAGTACGGCCTCGACGCGATCCCGGACGCCGCGCTCTTCGTCGACATCACACCGCCCAGCGTGCGCCCGGCCCACGCCGAACCCGCCCAGGCCATGCGCTGGACCGCGGGCAACCCCCAGATACCGCTAGAGCCCTGGATGTACGCCAAGGGCGACCGCCCCCGCGTGCTCATCACCTCCGGCTCGCGCAGCGCCTTCATCCCCGCGCTGGGCATGGACTTCTTCCGGCCGCTGCTCGACAACCCGCTGCTGAACGCCGGCGACATCGAGGTCGTCGTGGCCACGGGCGAGCCGCTCGCCGGGCAGATCCGGGAGGCCTACCCGGAGATCAAAGCCGGCTTCGTCCCCCTGGACGTGATCGCGCCGACACTGGACCTGGCGGTGCACCACGGAGGCGGGGTCACCGTGATGACCCTGCTGAGCGCCGGGGTGCCGCAGCTCGTCCTGCCGGAGATCCTGGCCTCGGCGATCCCTCTGCGGCCGGTCGACGAGTACGGCGCCACGCTCACGTTGGCCTCGCACCAGGAGCCGCCCGAGGAAGTCGCCGCGGACATCTCCAAGATGCTGGCCGACGCCTCCTACCGGCGGCGCGCCCGCGACCTCGCCACCGAGATCGCCGGGCTGCCGGCCCCTCGGAGGTGGTCAAGGCGATCGAGGGTCTCGTCTGAGGCCCTCCCGGAAGCCGCCGGACACGACGGTGCCCGCCCTGGAAGGGGCGGGCACCGTCGTGTTCACGCACGGCGGGGGTCAGACGCTGAGCACGGCCTCGCGCACCGCCGAGATCACCTTGTCCTGCAGACCGGCCGGCAGCGAGGGATACATCGGCAACGAAAAGATCTCGTCGGCGAGCCGCTCGGTCACGGGCAGCGAGCCGCGCTCGCAACCGAGGTGCCGGAAGCCGGAGTTGGTGTGCACCGGCCACGGATAGCTGATGTTCAGGGCGATGTCGTGGCGCTTGACGTGCTCGATGATCGCGTCCCGGCGGGGGTGACGCACCACGTAGACGTAGTAGACGTGGTCGTTCCCCTCGGTCACCGACGGCAGAAGCAGTCCCCGGCCGGCGAGATCGCCCAGCCCCTCGCGGTAGCGTTCGGCCACCGCCCGGCGGCCCGCGACGTAACCGTCCAGTCGGCGCAGCTTGCGGCGCAGGATCTCGGCCTGCACCTCGTCCAGGCGGCTGTTGTGCCCGGGCGTCTGCACCACGTAGTACGTCTTCTCCATGCCGTAGTAGCGCAGCCGCCGCAGCGCCGCGTCGACGTCCGGGTCGGAGGTGAGCACCGCCCCGCCGTCGCCGTAGGCGCCCAGCACCTTGGTCGGATAGAAGGAGAACGCGGCGGCATCCCCCAGGGTGCCCGCGCGTGCGCCCTGATGCCGGGCGCCGTGCGCCTGCGCGCAGTCCTCCAGGATCGCGAGCCCGTGGCGCTCGGCGATCGCGCGCAGCGGCGCCATGTCGACGCACTGCCCGTACAGGTGCACCGGCAGCAGCGCCTTGGTGCGCGGGGTGACGGCGGCGGCGACCTGGTCCGTGTCCATCAGGAAGTCGTCCTCGCGGATGTCGACGAAGACCGGGGTGGCACCCGCGCCGTCGATGGCCACCACCGTCGGTGCCGCCGTGTTCGACACGGTGATCACCTCGTCGCCGGGACCCACGCCCAGCGCCTGCAGGCCGAGTTTGACCGCGTTGGTGCCGTTGTCCACGCCGGTGCAGTGGGCCGTGCCGTGATAGGCGGCGAACTCCTGCTCGAAACCCGCCACGCTCGGCCCGAGGACCAGCCTGCCGGAGCGGAACACCGTGTCGACGGCGTCCAGCAGGTCCTCGCGCTCCGCCTCGTACTCCGGCAGGTAGTCCCACACATAAGTCGTCATGCCGACGGCTCTCCTTTTCGCGTCGCGACGTCTTCTCGCTCGGTGAACTCACGCCAATAGGCCTCCACCGCCTCGGTGAGCGACCTGCGCGGCCGCCAGCCGAGCGACCGCCACGCGGGACCGGGGTCCACGCACGACCAGGTCTCGGTGGAGTGCTGTCTGCCCGTCCCGCTGTGCTCCTCCACGACGGCGGGCAACCCACTCCGCTCGATCAAAAGGCCGACCAGCGACCGGACTGAGGTACTCTCGCCGCTGCCGATGTCGACCAGCTCCCCGGACCGCGGGGACAGCGCGGCGGCCACCACGGCCTCGGCGACATCGCGGACGTCCACGTAGTCGCGGTGCGCCAGCAGCGGGTCGAGCCGGATCACCGCGGGACCGCCACGCGCCTGCGCGAGCTGCCCGGCCACCTGCCCGAGCAGGCTCACGTCCGGGCTGCCCGGCCCGGCGATGTTGCTGATCCGCAGCACCATCCCGGTCAGTTCCCCGGTGCGCAGCCGGTCCAGCACGGCCCGGGTCGCGGCGAGTTTCGCCCGGCCGTACGCGCCGGTCGGCCGGGCCTCGGTGACCGCCGTGGTGGAACTGCCCTCCCGCATCCTGCCGTACTCGAGCACCGAACCGAGATGAACCAGCCGCGGCCGGTCGGACAGCGTCTCCAGGGCGTCCAGCAGGCGCAGCGTCGGAACCGCGGCGGCCTCCCACATCTGGTCGTCCCGCCGCCCCCAGATGCTCCCCACTGCGTTGACCACGACCCCGGCCCCGATCCCGCCCAGCTCGCGGGCGAGTTCGCGCGCAGGCACCGTGACCAGGTCGAGGGCGAGGAAGCGCCAGGGCGGGAGGTCGGCCGGTGCCCTGCGGCCCACGGCCACGACCTGAAGGCCCCGTTCGTCGAGGGCGGCGCACACATGCCGCCCGAGGAAACCCGTACCGCCCAGCACGACGACCCTGCCGTTCGCGGACATGGTGTCCTTCCTTCCGCTGCCTGTGCCGTCGCCGGTCGGTGCCCGTGCGGTCCTGTCCCACCATGGACGACGGCGTGCCGAGGGCATCGTGGACCTTCTCGATCGCGACTCGCTCAAGCCCCGGCCGGGTTCCAGCGGCGCTCGACGGGGAGCGGGAAGTCTGCCGGGAGTCAGAAGGACACTCCACGGCCTGGCACGGAGGAATCATGTACGGCGCCGACTCGGCCAAGATCTACCACGCGCAGCACACCGCACGGGGCAAGGACTACGCCGCGGAGGCGGAACTCGTCGCCGAACAGATCCGCATGCGGCTGCCCGAGGCCGCCGGCGTGCTGGACGTCGCCTGCGGCACGGGCGGGCACCTCGGGCCGTTCACCGAGCTGCTCGGCCACGCCGAGGGGATCGACCTCTCGGAGTCCATGCTGGAGATCGCCCGGGCCGACCTGCCCGGCGTCCCGCTGCACACCGGCGACATGCGCTCCTTCGACCTGGGCCGCACCTTCGACGCCGTCACCTGCCTGTTCGCCTCCATCGGCTACGTCGGCTCGCAGGAGGAACTGCAGCAGGCGCTGCGGTGTTTCGCCCGGCACGTCGAGCCCGGGGGAGTGGTCGCCGTCGAACCGTGGTGGTTCCCCGAGACCTACGTCGACCGCTGGGTCTCCAGCGACGTCATCGACTCCGACGGCACCACCATCGCCCGGGTCGCGCACACGCTCCGGGACGGCGACGCGTCCCGGATGAGCGTCCACTACCTGATCGCCTCGCCCGACGGCGGCGTCCGGCACGTCACCGAGGTCCACCGGGCGATGCTCTTCACCCGCGCCCAGTACGAGAAGGCCTTCCGCCTGGCCGGACTTCGGCCCGAGTACGTGCCGGGGGTGCTCTCCGGCCGCGGGCTGTTCGTCGGCGTGCGCGGGTGAGGAAGCCGGTGGGAAGGCGGGGCGCAAGCAACGCTCCGACCAGGTTCGAGCGCCGCACCGGAGCATGCGTCCAGCCGAGCGCCGGACCCGGGCGCTCACCGATCCTCATGAGAGGTGGCCTGTGGCCCGCCTGCTGCACATCGACTCCTCGCCCTCGCCCTACTCCGTCTCCCGCCGGCTCGCGAGCCTCTTCCAGGAGACCTGGGCCAAGGAAGTGTCCGACGCGGACATCACCCACCGGGACCTCGTGGCGACCCCGCTGCCGCACCTGGACGCCGACGGGGTCCACACTCTCCTCAACGCCCCCGAGACCGACGCCCAGCGCACCGCCGCCGCGCTGCACGACGAACTCGTCGAGGAGATCCTGTCCGCGGACGCGCTACTGATCAGCGCCCCCATGCACAACTGGGCCGTGCCGTCCCACCTCAAGGCGTGGCTCGACCAGTCCCTGCTGATGGGCCGCACCCTGCCCTACGACCCGTCCGCCAATCCGCTCGCGGGCCGGCCGGCCACCGTGGTTCTGGCGTACGGCGGCGACTACGGTCCCGCCTCCCCGGACCACGCGATGGACCACTGCGCGCCGTACCTGCGGACCGTGCTGGGCCAGGTCCTCAGCTACGACCTGGAGATCATCACGGCCTCGCACACCGTCGCCCCGTTCACCTCCCAGGACCCGGCCGAGCACGAGAAGGCCGCCGTCTCGCTGCGGGAGGCCGAGAACGCGGTGACAGAACGCGCCCGCGCCACCGCCGCGGTGCCGGCCCGCGCCTGACCGAGGACGGCCGCGTGAGGGGCGGCCCTCACGCAGGCCGCCCCTCGGCCGCCGGGTCGCGGACGCTCCTGGCCCACTCGTCGCTCTCGGGCCAGGCCGCCCGGTGCAGCCGGCCGGTGAGCGTCCGGAGCCGCTCCACCAGCTCGTCCGGTTCGTGCACCACGAAGTCGAACCCGAACGCGGCCACCCACACCGCCAGGTGGTCCAGGCTGTCCGATCCGATGCGCAGCAGGCACGACTCGTCGTCGATGGGCTCCACCGTGCCCAGCGTCGTCGGCACCTCGTCGGCCACCTCCGTCGCCGAGCCGCGCATGGTCAGCACGGCCCGGTAGCGGTACTGGGCCGTGGTGCGCCCCGTGGACAGGTAACTCACCAGGTCCTCGGTCGGCAGCGGCCGCGGGCTGAACCGGGGGCCGGTCGGTACCCGCAGCTCCAGCCGGTCGACCCGGAACCTGCGCCAGTCCGACCGCTGGGTGTCCCACGCGAACAGATACCAGCGCCGCGCGTCGTGGACGAGCCGGTACGGCTCCACGTCGCGCACCGTTCGCTCCCCCTCGTAGGAGATGTAGTCGAACCGGAGCCGTTCGCGGTCCCGCACGGCCGAGGCGATGGCGCTCAGCGCCGAGGCGTCGATCGTGCGGCCCGGAGTGGGCATGGTGACCATGGCGGCGCCGAGCGTGTTGATCTGATGCCGCAGCCGGGACGGCAGCACCTGGTCCAGTTTCGCCAGCGCTCTGACCGATGTCTCCGCGATGCCCGTGACCGCGCCCGACGCCGCTGTCCGCAGCCCCACCGCCACGGCGACCGCCTCCTCGTCGTCGAGGAGCAGCGGAGGCAGCGACGCGCCGGCCCCCAGCTGGTATCCGCCCCCCACTCCGCCGATGGCGTTGATCGGGTAGCCCAGCGCGCGCAGCTTGTCCACGTCGCGCCGGATGGTCCGCGCGCTGACACCCAGCCGGTCCGACAATTCCTGCCCTGACCAGTCACGTTGCGTCTGCAGCAGCCCCAGGAGACGCAGCAGCCGGGCCGAGGTTTCCAACATGGCCAGAGTTTCGCATCAATGGCGGTCAATAGGTGACCGCGAATGCTCCTAACGTCGGTCGCACGACGGAAGGAGACCCCCCATGACCATTCTTGTAGCCGGTGCCACGGGCAATGTCGGACGTCCCCTCGTGGAGCAGTTGCTCGCCTCCGGGCACCAGGTACGCGCCCTGACCCGCAACCCGCAGAAGGCCGACCTCCCGGCCGGCGCGGAGGCCGTAGCCGGGAACCTGGCGGACACCGCCAGCCTGGCCCAGGCCTTCGACGGAGTGACCGCCGCGCACCTGATCAGCTTCAGCGGCGAGGACTTCTCCCCGCTCACCAACGGCACGGAGATCGCCGACCTGGCCCGCAAGGCCGGGGTGCGCCGGGTGACGGTGCTCAAGGGCGATCTGGAGAAGAGCCCGCTGGAGCAGGCGGTCGAGGCCAGCGGCCTGGAGTGGACCCACCTCTCGCCTGTGGAGTTCATGTCCAACGCGCTGGAGTGGGCCGAGTCGGTCAAGTCCGAGGGCGTGGTCCGCGAGGCGTTCGCCGAGGCCAAGAGCGCCATGGTGCACGAGGCGGACATCGCCGCGGTCGCCGCCGTCGCCCTGACCTCGGACGGCCACGCCGGCCAGGAGTACTGGCTCACCGGCCCCGAGGCGCTGACGCCGCCGGACAAGGTGCGCGTCATCGCCGAGGTCCTCGGCCGTGAGGTGCGCTACGTCGAGCTGTCCCAGGACGAGATCGTCGGGCAGTGGCGCGAGCAGGGCTACTCGGACGGGGACATCGAGTTCTTCGTCACGATGCGCACCAACCCGCCGGAGGCCGGTTACACGGTGCTGCCGACGGTGGAGAAGGTGACCGGCAAGCCGGCCCGGACCTTCGCCCAGTGGGTGCGGGAGAACGCGGCCGCCTTCGGCGGCTGACGACGGCGCGGGTCAGCGCGCCGAACGATGCCGGCGGCAGGCCGGCCGTCAGGGCCGCGCGGCCGGCACCGCGCCCCGGACAGGGCCGGGCGGGAATCCCCAGCCCGCCCGGCCCCCTCCGGCCGGAGGCGCGCGGGTTCGACCCACGCTGTGGGCATCGTCGAGCAGCCGTGGCCACCGTGGCGGGCGACCTGTCGGGCCATCAGGCACTCGGGAGTCCGCCTTGACCGCAACCGTCCCGCCGGCCGCGCGCCGCCCGGAGTCCCCCGGGGACTCCCCGTCCCTGCGGATCGCACGATCCGCCCTGGCGACCTCCGGTCACCTCGCGGACCTGGACGCCTTCCACGATTGGTTCACCGACTGCGGACGGCGGTTCGCCATGGAGGTGGGGGTGGTACCCCTCGACGCGCTCAGCGGCTGGCGCACCGACCCGGCGACCGGGGACCTGCGCCACGAGTCCGGGCGGTTCTACGCCGTGACCGGGCTGGAGGTGCACGTCCCGGGCGCGCCGGTCAGCAGGTGGCGGCAGCCCATCCTCGACCAGCCGGAAGTGGGCGTCCTCGGCATCCTCGCCAAGGAGTTCGACGGCGTCCTGCACTTCCTGATGCAGGCCAAGAACGAGCCGGGCAACCCCGGCGGGCTGCAACTGTCACCGACCGTGCAGGCGACCCGCAGCAACTTCACCCGGGTGCACGGCGGCAACCGCGTGCCCTACCTCGACCACTTCCTCGACACCTCCCGCCACCAGGTACTGGCCGACGTCCGCCAGTCCGAGCAGGGGGCCTGGTTCTACCGCAAGCGCAACCGGAACATGGTGGTGCTCGTGACGGAGGACGTCGAGACGCTGGACGGCTTCTGCTGGCTGACCCTGGGGCAGCTGCACCGGCTCCTGGCCGTCGACGACCTGGTGAACATGGACGCCCGCACCGTGTTGTCCTGCCTGCCGTTCGCCACCGCCGGCCTCTCGGACCTGTACGGCGGACCCGCCCCGGATCCCTTCACGGCCGCCCTGATCCGGTCCTGCGAGCCGGGGGCCACCGATGAGCAGGCCACCCGGGAACTGCTCGGCTGGCTGAGCGGTTTCCGCTCGGGGCGCGAGGACCGCATCGTCCCGATACCCCTGCGGGAGGTGGACCGGTGGCGGCGCGTGGACGGCAGGATCGTGCACGAGGACGGCGCCTTCTTCAGCGTGATGGGCGTGACCGTCGCGGCGTCGGGGCGGGAGGTCCGCAGCTGGTCCCAGCCCCTGATCGAACCGTGCGACGAAGGCCTGTGCGCCTTCCTCGTGCGGCAACGCGAGGGTGTCGTGGAGCTGCTGGTGCAGGCCAAGGCCCAGCCGGGGTTCGTCGACACCGCCGAACTGGCCCCCACCGTGCAGTGCACGCCGTCGAACTACGACGTGCTGCCGGAGGGCGCACGGCCTCCGTACCTGGCCGAGGTGCTCTCCGCCCGCCCGGAGCAGATCCGCTTCGACACCGTCCTCGCCGAGGAGGGAGGGCGCTTCTTCAGGGCCCGCAACCGGTACGTGGTCGTCGAGACCGGCGGGGACCACGACGACCCGAGGCCCGGATACCGGTGGGTGATCCTGGCGCAGCTGTCCGAGCTGCTGTGCCACAGCCACTACCTCAACGTGGAGGCCCGCAGCCTCGTCGCCTGCCTGCACGCCCTGTCCGCCGGACTTCGACCGGATTTCGAGACCGCCTCCCGACACTGACCACCGTCCTGACCTCAGTTCTTCGACTTCACGAGGAGACCACCATGGCCGCTCCGGGCGACCGCGCGGGAAGCGTGACGTTCGTCAACAGGTTCACCGTCTCCGGCGATCCGGACGACTTCGAGAAGGCCTTCGCCCGCGTCGCCGAGTTCATGACGGCGCAGCCGGGCATTCTCGGCTACACCCTGTCCCGGGACGTCGACGACCCCCAGCGCTACGTGAACATCGCCCGCTGGGAGAACACCCCCGCCCTGCGGGCCGCGGTCACGCGTCCGGGCTTCCGGGAGCACGTCGAGGAGCTTCGGCAACTGGCCGAGAGCAGCTCCGAACTGTACGTCGAGCGGCAGCGCTACCTCGGCGACGGCGTCCCGGCGGCATGACATCCCGGCGCGCCACCGTGCCGTGCGCGGCGAACGATCCGGCGGAACGAGAGGAGCGGTGCCCGTGGACGACCTGAGCGCCGCGGTGCTGGCCGGCGCGCCGGCCGCGGAACTGCGGAACATCCCCCTGCCGAAGAGCTACCGGGCCGCCTGCCTGCGGGCCGAGGACACCGGAGTCTTCGCCGGCGTCGACGACAAGGACGTACGCAAGACGCTCCGCGTCGAAGAGGTCCCCCTGCCCGAACCGGCCCCGGACGAGGTGCTGGTGGCCGTGTTGGCGAGCGCCATCAACTACAACACCGTCTGGTCGGCGACGTTCGAGCCACTGCCGACCTTCGGCTTCCTCCAGCGCCTCGGCCGTCAGGGCGGGTTCGCGGCGCGCCACGACCTGCCCTACCACGTGGTCGGCTCGGACGCGGCGGGCGTCGTGGTGCGCACCGGTGCGGCCGTCGCCCGCTGGTCCGCCGGCGACCACGTGGTGGTCAGCTGTGTCCAGGTCGACGACCACGAACCGGCGACGCACGGCGACGCCATGCTGGGATCGGCCCAGCGCATCTGGGGGTACGAGACCAACTTCGGCGGCCTCGCCCACTACGCCTTGGTGAAGGCGAGTCAGCTGCTGCCGAAGCCGGGGCACCTCACCTGGGAGGAGGCCGGGAGTTCGATGCTCACCGCGGCCACCTCCTACCGGATGCTGATCGGCGACAAGGGCGCCCGGATCAAACTCGGCGACGTGGTGCTGATCTGGGGCGCGGCAGGCGGCCTGGGTGCTTTCGCGGTGCAGCTGGTCAAGCAGGCGGGCGGCATACCCGTCGCCGTGGTCGGCTCGCCCGGCAAGGCCCGCGCGGTGCGGGCCCTCGGCTGTGACGTGGTCCTGGACCGAACGGAACTCGGGCTGGGCGGCGGCGGGACGGGCGACGAGATCATCGCCCAGGGCAAGCGGCTCGGGCGCGCCATCCGCGAGGCCGTCGGAGAGGACCCCGCCGTCGTCTTCGACTACGTCGGCCGGGCCACCTTCGGGCTCTCCGTCTTCGTGCTGCGGCGTGGCGGCACCGTCGTCACGTGCGGGTCCAGCACCGGCTACCGGCACGAGTTCGACAACCGCTACCTGTGGATGCACTCCAAGCGCGTCGTCGGCAGCCACGCCGCCAACCTCATGGAACAGGCCGAGTGCAACAGGCTGTTCGACCTCGGCAAGCTCGTGCCGGTGCTGTCCGAGGTGCACACCCTCGACGAGGCCGGCGAGGCGGCCCGCCGGGTGCAGCTCAACCAGCACACCGGCAAGGTCGGCGTCCTGTGCCTGGCCCCGCGCGAGGGGCTGGGGGTCACCGACCCCGAACGGCGCGCGGCGATCGGCGCCTGCGCCCTCAACCCGTTCCGACCGTCCCTGTCCCGACCGATGAACTGAAAGGCCTTCCGGTACACCGTCGCATGCGAAACACAGAAGACGACATCGTCATCACCGGTGCCCGTGAGAACAACCTCAAGGACGTCTCTCTCCGACTGCCCAAGAACAAGATCACCGTCTTCACGGGCGTGTCGGGCTCGGGCAAGTCCTCCGTGGTGTTCGACACCATCGCGGTGGAGGCGCAGCGGCAGCTGAACGGCACGTTCAGCTGGTTCATCCGCAACCAGCTGCCCAAGTACCAGCGCCCGCACGCGGATGTCATCGCCGGCCTCACCTCGCCCGTCGTGGTCGACCAGAAGCCGGTCGGCGGCAACGCGCGCTCCACGGTGGGCACCATGACCGACATCTACTCCAGCGTGAGGGTCCTCTTCTCGCGCCTGGCCACGCCAAGCAACGCCCCGTCCGTCTACTCCTTCAACGACCCGCAGGGGATGTGCACGGAGTGCGACGGCCTCGGCCAGGCGCGCCGCGTCGACGTGGACCGCATGCTCGACCGCTCCAAATCGCTCGACGAGGGCGCGATCCAGCTCCCCACCCACAAGGTCGGGAGCATGGATTGGCAGCAATACGCCAATTCGGGCCACTTCGACACGGCCAAACGCCTGTCCGACTACACCGACGACGAATGGCACCTGCTGCTGTACGGCAGCGGTGGCAAGGTCACGGTGAGCACGGCGAACAGCACGGCGACTCTCAACTACGAGGGCGTAGTGGCGCGTTTCACCCGTACGAACCTCAAGCGCGACCTGAGCTCGCTGAGTGAGCGCGGGCGGGCCAACATCGAACGGTTCATCACCCTGGGGGAGTGCGGCGCCTGCCGGGGAGCACGCCTCAACCCGACGGCCCTCGCGGCCAAGGTCGGGCCCCACACCATCGCCGACTGGACGCGCATGGAGGTCAGCGACCTGATCGAGGTCCTGGCAGCCGCCGGCGACCCGGTCACCGGCGCCATCGCCGAGGGCGTCGTCAGCGCCCTGCGCCGGATCGAGACGGTCGGCCTGGGCTATCTCTCCCTGGACCGCCCGACCACGTCCCTGTCCGGCGGCGAGGCGCAGCGCCTGAAGACCGTACGTCACCTCAGCAGCAGCCTCATCGGGATGACCTACGTCTTCGACGAGCCGAGCACCGGGCTGCACCCGCGTGACGTGGGCAGGCTCAACGACATGCTGCGCGAGCTGCGCGACAAGGGGAACACCATCCTGGTGGTCGAGCACGACCCGGACGTGATCGCCATCGCCGACCATGTGGTCGACATGGGACCCGGCGCCGGGGCGCACGGCGGTGAGGTGGTGTTCGAGGGTTCCTTCGAGGACCTGCGGGAGTCCGGCACCCCGACGGGCGCCGGGCTGCGCGCCATCGGCGGGGTGAAGGAGCCGGTGCGCGAGCCGGCCGGTGAACTGCGCGTGGCGAACGCCACCCTGCACAACCTGAAGAACGTCTCCGTGAGCATCCCCACCGGCACGCTCACCGCGGTGACGGGGGTGGCGGGCTCGGGCAAGAGCTCACTGATGGCCGGGGCCTTCATGGCCGCCCACCCCGAATCGGTCTTCGTGGACCAGTCGCCCATCAGGGCGTCCTCGCGGTCCACGCCCGCCAGTCACCTCGACGCCATGGACCCGATCCGCAAGCTGTTCGCCAAGGCGACGAAGACGCAGGCCTCCCAGTTCAGTTTCAATTCGGCAGGCGCCTGCGACGAGTGCAAGGGCCGCGGCGAGATCGTCACCGAGCTCGCCTACATGGACCCGGTGCGCACGCGCTGCGAGGCCTGTGACGGCAGTCGGTTCAAGGACGAGGTGCTGGCGCACACGCTGCGCGGACAGTCCATCGCGGACGTGCTGGAGATGCCCGCGGAGGACGCCGTCGCCTTCTTCCACGAGCCCGAGGTGCACGACAAGCTCGCCGGGATGCTGGAGGTGGGCCTGGGCTATCTCACCCTGGGGCAGCCGCTGAGCACCCTGTCCGGCGGTGAACGCCAGCGGCTGAAACTGGTCGGCCACCTGCACCGCACCGGGGCCGTCCATGTCCTCGACGAACCGACGACCGGGCTGCACATGTCGGACGTCGACACCCTCGTGGCGCTGCTGAACCGGCTGGTGGACCGCGGCAACACCGTCGTGGTCATCGAGCACAACCTCGATGTGGTCCGGCAGGCCGACTGGGTCGTCGATCTCGGCCCGGACGGCGGCAAGCACGGGGGCGAGATCGTCTTCACCGGCACCCCGAGCGACCTGCTGAAGGCGGACGCCTCCGTGACCGGCGCGTACCTGCGCCAGTACTGCGGCGTCTGACCGGAACCCGGCCGCGGCGTGGTGTAGACGCGCACGGGCAGCCGATGGCGGCCTGGGCCCGGTGCACCAGTTCGTTGATCAACTGGTCGTCCACGGCCTTCGCCGATACCACCTCTGCCGACTCGACAAGACTTGGGATCGGTCACGTTCTCACTGGTCATCGATGCATCTTCCATGATCGGGAGTTAGGGGTCCTTGCAGAATGATCTTCCTGTGGCACGGTGGAGATGGAAGTGACTGCGTCTTTGTGGGGGTGACCCGTGGCACGGCGGAAGCCGTGGGAGATCAGTGACGAGCTGTGGGCGGTGATCGAGCCGCTGCTGCCGAAGCATGAACGGCGGTTCCGGCACCCGGGGCGCAAGCGGATCGATGACCGCAAGACGCTGCAGGGTGTGCTGTTCGTCCTCTACACCGGAATCCAATGGGAGTACCTGCCGCAGGAGTTGGGGTTCGGTTCCGGGCCTACCTGCTGGCGGCGGCTGGCCGAATGGCAGGAGGCCGGAGTGTGGGAGGAACTCCAGCGGGTGCTGCTGGACCGGTTGCGGGCGGCGGACCGCCTGGACTTCTCCCGCGTCACCGTCGATGCCTCGCACGTGCAGGCCAAGCGGGGGCGAAGCAGCCCAAAAGTCGGCCCGAGCCCGGTTGACCGTGCACGGCCGGGCTCGAAGCATCACGTCCTGACAGAGGCGCATGGCACTCCGCTGCGGGTGTCGCACACCGGCGGGCACCGTAACGACGTCACCCAGCTTCTACCGCTTCTCGACGGGCTGCCGCCGGTGCGGGGCAAGCGCGGGAGGCCCCGGCGCAAGCCCCGGGCGGTGTATGCCGACCGTGGCTACGACCACGACATCTACCGCCGCCAGCTGCGCGAGCGCGGCATCGTCCCGAAGATCGCCCGGCGCGGACAGCCACATGGCTCGGGCCTGGGCCGGGTGCGGTGGGTTGCCGAGTCCGCCATCGCCTGGCTCCACAGCCCACGCCGCCTACGGACCCGCTGGGAAGCCCGCGACGACATGCATGACGCCTTCCTCCAACTCGCCCACTGCATGACCCTTGCCCGCAAACACCCAGCATTCTGAAAGGACCCCTACTGAGGTTTTCGTTAGTTCTGTGGGCGTGGCGGGCTTGTTGGTGGGAGTCTGTTGTCGTGTCTTTCAAGCCTTCGCCTGTTGTCTCCGGGCCTGCCGTTCCTCCCTTGACGCGACCGCAGTTGGCCGAGGCCCGGCGTGTACGGGCGGCCGAGTTGTTCGAGCAAGAACGTTCGAATGTCGAGATCGCACTGATGCTGGGGGTCAGCGACGAGAGTGTGCGGCGGTGGAAACGGGTGTGGGAGAAGGCCGGCACTGACGCCTTGCGACGACGCCCGGCCACCGGTCGCCCGCCCAAGCTGGACGACGCCCAGGTCGAGCGGGTGCGGACAGCGCTGGAGCAAGGCGCCCAGGCGCACGGCTTCGAGGCCGATCTGTGGACGCTGGAGCGGGTCGGCATGGTCGTCGAGCGGGTGACGGGGGTGGTTCTGTCGCGTGCATCGATCTGGCGTCTGCTGACCGGTCGGCTGGGGTGGAGTCTGCAGCGCCCGGAACGTCGGGCGGTGGAGCGGGACGAGTCTGAGATCGCCCGCTGGATCGCGCACGAGTGGCCGCGTAGCAAAAAAGGGCGGTGAACACACGTGCCTGGATCGTGTTCCTCGACGAATCAGACGTCTCGTTGTTGCCTCAGATCCGCCGCACTTACGCACCCCGCGGCCGTACTCCGCTCCTGCGGCATCGGCTCAACTGGAAGCGCGCCTCGATGGCAGCGGCTCTCGGCTATCACGCCACCGACCCCGACCGCGGGCCCCGTCTGTGTTTCCACCTCAAGCCCGGCAGCTACGACACCACCGCTCTCATCGAGGTCCTCAAACAGCTCAAAGCGTTCTATCGCGGAGAGCGGGTGGTCCTGGTCTGGGACGGCCTGTCCGCCCACTGGAGCCGGGCCATGCGCGCCTGGGTCGCCGAACAGAACTGGCTCACCCTCGAGCGATTACCCGCTTACGCTCCCGAGCTCAACCCGGTGGAACTGCTGTGGTCATCGCTCAAGAAACGCGAACTCGCCAACCTTGCCGGCAACCACCTCGCCGATGTCGCCGACGCCACCGAACAAGGCATCCGCCGCATCAACCAGAGCCAGCATCTGCCATGGTCCTTCCTCACCCACACCGGCCTGACCATCCACCCGCCAACCCCACAGAACTAACGAAAACCTCAGTAAGATAGTTTTCCAATTTCTGACTTCGAACCTCGCCTCGTACGTGCTCACTCGTTGGGGGATTCGCCGGGCGCGCTGACGGCCCTCGCATGACCATGCGTTCTGGCACGGAATCACGTTCATACGAAGGCCGCAGAGGTGAGCGTGCTGGACCAGAATGCCCGACGGGACGCGTTCGACTTCACGTCACACTTCCGGGACGACTACTACAGGTGTCTGACCCGGCGGGGTGACATGCTGTTCGAACTCACGGACGCGATGCTGTGCGCGGCGGCCGTCCGTTCGCTCCACGACGTCCTGCCGCCCGGTCCTCTCGGGCGCGGAGCTCGTGCGGCTTGGTCGACGAGCCCCGGCCGGGCCGGCCACCCACCATCAGCGTGGATCAGATAGAAGCGGTCGTGGTCACGACGCTGGAGGAGACCCCCGAAGAACGCCACCCACTGGTCGCGGAAGTCGATGGCGGAGCACAGCGGCCTGTCGAAGTCCACGGCCCTCACACCTGCGGCACAGTGACCGGCATGACCGAGAGCGGCGCATCACACCTCCCCGCCCTTGCGCAGCGCGCTCCACGTCGTCGGTCCCACGATCCCGTCCGCGTCCAGCCCGGTTCGCTTCTGGAAGGTGACGACCGCCCCATGGGTCAGCGGCCCGAAGTCGCCGTCCACCTCGCCGACTTCGGTGATGCCGTGCAGGTACCGGAGCAGGCACTGGGCCTCACGGACCTGGCTGCCGCCGTCGCCCTGGGCGATGACGAAGTCCCATGTGCTGTTCCAGCCCGCGGTGTAGCCGCGGCCGTGCTGCTCGTCTTCGTACACCGCGGGCTTCTCGCAGCTGGGAGGCGCCGCGGCGGCGGGGGCGTCATCGCGCAGGGCGTATGTCACCGTCGTCGCGCCCAGGGCGGCGGCCACGAGGAGCGCCGCGACCAGCACCGGGCGCCGCCACCGCCGGGGCCGCAGACGTGGCAGCCGGGCCGACCGGGAGGCGCCCGCGGCCTGTTCCACCCGGCGCAGGAGTGCCCGGGTGTCGGGGACACGAGCGGCGCGTTCGCTGTGCGTGGGGGCCAGGCAGTCCCGGACGATCTCCTGCCAGGTCTCCGGGAGTTCGGGGGACAGCCGCAGCTCCTCGGCGCCGCCCGAGTAGCGCGTCGCCGCGTCGGTGCGTGCCTCTGTGCTGCCGCCCGGCAGCGGGAAGGAGTCCGTCAGGACGAGGTGCGCGATGACGCCGAATGCCCAGATGTCGGCGGAGGGGCGGATCCGGGTGCCCCGCTCGTCGATTTCGGGCCAGAGCAGCTCCGGCGGCGTGTAGTCCGGGGTGGCGAACGCGGGTGCGTAGGCGTGGGTGCCCTGCAGCTCGGAGGCCAGGTTGAAGTCGGCGAGCCGTACCGAACCGTCCTTCATCAGCAGCACGTTGGCGGGCTTCAGGTCCCCGTGCACCCAGCCCGCCTGATGCAGCTGGTGCAGGCCCTCGCAGATCTGGGCGAGCAGCGCGGGCCCTGCCTCCGGCTTCGGCGTGTGCTCCAGTACGGCGTCCAGGGAGCCCTCGGCGCGCTCCAGTACCAGGACGGTGGCGCCGTCGAGTTCGGGGTGGTGCGGGTCGTCGACCGTGAGCGTGTCGTACATCCGGATCAGGCGCGGTGCGCGCAGTCTCTCCAGCAACTCCACCTCGCGCTCGGCCAGTTCGCGCAGGTGACGTAACTGGCGCGGGGTGCGGGTGCCGGTGGGCAGGAACTTCAGCGCCGCCTGGCGGGGGAGTTCCGGGTCTTCGCCACCGGTGTGTCTGGCCGCGTAGACGGTGGCGAACGCGCCGGAGGCCAGGGGCTCGCGGATCTCCCAGGAGCCCAACCGGTAGCCCTTCGGCACGCGGACGGCGTACGACCTGTTCATCGCACTACCTCGCTCGGGGCCGGGGCGAGCACCGCGAGGTCGTCCTCCCGGATGAGATCGAAGCGGAGCGCCAGGGACACCAGCGACTCCTTCTTGCCGTTGACGCGCAGACCGGACTCCGCGGTGTCCGGGGCGGGCCGCAGCCGCAGCTTGACGGCGAGGTAGTCGATGTTCCAGTACACGGCGGAGCGGCTGACCGTGGGCCACACGGACCGCAGCCGGTCCACCAGTTGCTCGACCGCGGGCAGCGGAGCGTGTGGCTCGCCACGCAGGCGGGGTTCGCACAGCGCGGCCAGGACCGCGAAGTACCGCTTGGTGCGATCGAGGGCGAACGCCGGTGCGGTCAGGGCCCCGGAGAGCCCGTGGCGCTCGACACTGCGAAAGGCGTGGCGCGGCGCCCAGACATCGAAGGCGAGCAGGTCGCCGGCGGCGGGCAGCACCACCCGGGAGAACTCGAACGGCACGGGCGCGTCCAGCCGGCCCGGCGCGACCTTGATGTGCTCGCCTGCACCCTCCGGGTTGTCCACGACGTAGGTCTGGTCCGCGCTGAGATTGCTCAGCAGCCAGAAGTTCCGGTGTGCCGTGATCTCGCCGGCGACCCGGGGCACCCCTTGGTGGTCGATGGTGAGTCCGCCGTCCGTCCCGGCCCTGCCGAACGTCAGCCGTTCGCCCGCGGCGATCCTGACCTGCCCGTCCGCGCTGCTGCACGTCGGTGGTACGACGATGACGCTGTACATGGAGTCGTCCCCCTCCTCCTACGACGCCAGGGGGCGCAGCCCCCAAGTCCGACGAGGGGGAGGGTAAGGGACGTTCCTGAACGAGTACGAAGCATTGCGCTTGATACGGCGCGTCTGTGAAGAGTTCGTGAGAGATGGCGGCATCGGTGCAGCGGCCTCGGGCACGACTTGCACGGTGCCGGGACCGGGGTGACGGGGCTACCTCAGAAGCGATCCGCTTTCCGGTCAACCGGCTTGGTCTGTCGAACAGGGTTCCTGTTCGGGTGTTCCTGCGGTGGCCCAGGCATAACGGTCACCGTGGCAGGATCCGCGGCATGAGGATTGAACAAGCGGATCGGCCCATCGCCCTGGTCAGCGGGTCCACGTCGAGGATCGGGGAGGCTGGCGACAGACGGGATGCGGGTCGTCGTGCACTCACGGCGCAGTGCGGAGGCCGGGGAGGCGCTTTTGGCGGAGCTCGCGGGGGCGTACGTGCGGGCGGATCTGGCGGTGGAGGTGGCAGCGGGCGGTCAGGCGTCAGGGTCGACTTCGGGGTGCGTGAACCGCACGGGCTTGCCCAGCGACCGGGCGTAGGCGATTTCGGCTCGGGTGCTGTCTCCGATGTAGTCGCCGACTACGAGCACCTCATCAGCGAGCCGGATCTTCGCTCGGTGCAGATCGTCGAGTCGGACCTTCAGCGCCTCGGCCTCGACAGGATCGGACCAAAGTTCGTGCGGCGACTTCATGTCACAGCCCGGTTTGACGACAATCTTTCCGGCTTTGGTCTCCCGCAGATCGGCCTCGGTCATCTCGGTCATGAAGCGGGTGGAGCCGCAGATCACGACGATATGCGGGAGGCTCAACAGCTTCTTCGCGTCGGCGAGCTTCTCTTCAGGGGTGAGCAGTTGCGGGTATGACACTGGTTCCTCCTGGTGGTGTGGTCCAAGGGGTGCTTGCGGAGACAAGAACGAGGGTGTCCAAGATCGTTTTGTGACGAACGATGTGGACACCCTCGCGACAGCCGGCCTGCTCGTATCCCGCTGATGGTCCGGCGAGGCGCAGCCCGGCTGGCCGTCACGCCGGGACAGTTGCTCACCGGGCGGTGAGCAACTGTCCCATCGCGGCCAGCACGGACGCCTCCACCCGGTAGTACACCCAGGTGCCGCGCCGCTCGGAGGTGAGCAGTCCGGCTTCCTTCAGCTTTTTCAGGTGGTGGGAGACGGTGGGCTGGGAGACGCCGACGTCGGAGATGTGGCACACGCATGCCTCTCCGCTGGGGTGTGAGGCGACCGCCGAGAACAGCCGCAGGCGCACCGGGTCGCCGAGCGCCTTGAACATCTTCGCGGTCCGCTCCGCCTCCTCGGCGGTGAACGGCCGCTCGGTCAGCGGCGGGCAGCACGGCGCCACGGTCTCCGGCTCCAGAGGCGGCAGCACCTTCGTATTCGACATGCATCGATGTTGACACATGTCGAATCAGTGGGCGAGGGGCGGAGCCGCGTGCGATCACGGGCCGCCCTCGCCGGTCAGCGGTTACAGACCGGCGGCGGCCGGGGCCTTGCGGACGTGTGCGGCCAGCGAGCCGATCACGTACGCGGCGTCCCGGCCGACGCCGCGCAGCGTGTTGGAGGCGAAGGACCGCTGGAACTCCAGGCCGAGGTAGACCAGTCCGGGATGGGTGACGGAGAGGCCCCCCGCGTGCAGTGGCGCCCCCTGTTCGTCGAGCGCACCGAGCTTGGCCAGGTAGTCGAGGTGGGGCCGGTATCCGGTGGCGAGCAGGACCACGTCGGCCTTCTCCCGGCTCCCGTCGTCCCACACCACCGCGTCGCCGTCCAGGGCGGTGAACATCGGCCGCCGCTGAAGCCTCCCCGACTCCAGGGCGTCCTGGTACTCGCCGGTGTCGAGCACGAGAGTGCCGCCGACGTAGTGGAGCAGCCAGTGTGGCGGCAGGTGGTCGAAGCCGGTGGCTGTCAGCCAGTGGTGCAGATCCCTGCCGTCGCGGATCTGCGGCAGGAAGCGGACCGGGGCGCGGGTGGCCAGGGTCACGGTGGCCACCTTGGCCAGTTCGTAGCCGACCTGGACGGCGGAGTTGCCGCCGCCTACCAGCACGACCCGCTTGTCCGCATACGGCTCGGGGTTGCGGTAGTCGGCGACATGCAGCACCTCGCCGGCGAAGCCCTGCTGGCCGGGCAGGTCGGGCAGCAGCGGGTTGCCGAAGGCGCCGCTCGCGGCGACGATCCCGGCCGCGCCCAGGCGGCGGCCGTCGGCGGTGTGCAGGATGAAGCCGGCGCCATCGCTCTCCACGCTCTCGACACGGGCGTGGGTGCGGATCTCCGTGTCCAGCCGGTCCGCGTAGCGGGTGAGGTAGTCCACGACCTCGTCGCGGTGCGGATAGCGGTCCCCGTCCCCGCCGAACTCCAGGCCCGGCAGGGCGCTGAACCTCGCGGGTGAGAATAGTGTGAGGCTGTTGTAGTAGCCAGGCCACGACCCGGCCGCCCGCCCGGACGCCTCCAGTACCACCGGCATCAGCCCTCGCTCGCGCAGGACGTGTGCGGCGGCGAGCCCGGACTGCCCGCCCCCGATGACCGCGACATCGACGTACTCCATGAACCAGACCCCTCAATTCGATGACTGTCTATGTTGACGCTTATCGAAGCAGGTGCCATGCTGGCGGCGCAAGTCATCGACGGATGTCGAAGCAAAAAGGAGTCGCGGTGAACGCGCCCACCACCACCGAGATGCCTGTCGTGGTCATCGGAACCGGCCCGATCGGCCTGGCGTCGAACGCGGCCTTCAGCCGCTGGTCCTTGAGGCCGGAGCGTCCGCGGGAGCCGCAGTGCGCGAGTGGTCACACGTGCGGCTGTTCTCCACCTGGGGCGAGGTCACCGATCCGGCTGCCGAGAAGCGGCTGGCGCCCACCGGCTGGACCCAGCCCGACGCGAACACGTACCCCTCAGGCGGCGACTGGGCCGAGCAGTACCTGCAGCCGCTCGCCGATGCCCTGGGCGAGCGTGTCCGCTTCGGCGCCACCGTCACCGGCGTCTCCCGCACCGGCCCCGGCCGCGTCGTCGACGCCGACCGCGAGGCCCAGCCCTTCGTCGTGCACTTCACCGCCGCCGACGGCCGCGAGGAGCGCGTCTTCGCCCGCGCGGTCATCGACGCCTCCGGTACCGGGGCCATTGCCGGGGCCGACGGTGTGCTGTTGTGCCGGCCCACGGGAAGCCAGTGCTGCACGCGGGACCGTGGGTACGTGACCGGGGCCCCGGCGCGGACTCAGGCCCTGCCGCTGCTGATGACAGTGGGTACGGACGCACACGGACCGCAGGCGTGCCCGCGCGCGAGTGAGCCTGGCCCGACCGGGCCAGGCTCACTCGGGCATCAGACGGTCTTGAGCTGCCCGCCGTCGACGACCAGGTCGGCGCCGTTGAGGGCGCGGGCGCGTCCGCCGGCGAGCACGCGCACGACCTCGGCGACCTCCTCCGGCTCGGTGAGCCGGCCGGTGGTCAGGCCCGCGGCGGCGGGGAAGCCCTCCAGGAACTCCTCGAGGCCCTTGCCCGAGGCGGCTGCGAGGCCGGCACCGAAGCCGTCGGAGTCGGTCCAGGCCGGGGTGCGGGTCGGGCCGGGGGAGACGGTGTTCACCCGGACGCCCTTCGGCCCGAGTTCCATGGAAAGGGCCTTGCTCAGGTTGGTCAGGGCGGCCTTGGCGGCGCCGTAGTCCACGGTCGGCGGCTGGGGGCCGCGCGCGCGGGCGGACGAGACGTTGACGATGGTGCCCTGCCGTTCGACGAGCTGCGGCAGCGCGGCCCGGATGGTGCGCACGACGCCGAAGAAGTTCAACTCGAACGTGCTCTGCCACTCCGCGTCGTCGATCGCGGCGAAGCCGCTGGTCCTCGGCGAGAAGGCGCCGACGTTGTTGACGAGGACGTCGATGGGGCCCAGGCCCTCCTGCGCTTGCCTGACGAGCTCGGCCGGTCCCTCGGGCGTGGCCAGGTCGACGGAGACGGTCAGTGACGCGGCCTCCTTCAGCTCCGGAGTGATGGTGCGGGCCGCGCCGACGACCTTGAAGCCGTCCTCTTCCAGTGCGCGGGTCACGGCCGGCCCGATGCCTTTGCTCGCGCCGGTCACCACAGCTGTCTTCACCGTCATCGGTTGAACTCCTTGAAAATCGTTTCTGTCGGTGTCCCGGGACGTCCCGGGAGTCGGTCGGTCCCGTGGCTCAGCGGCCCCGGGCGTAGTCGTAGGAGGCGAGGAGGATCTGCCGGACCACCTCGATCTCGTCACGGTCGCGCGGCCCGAAGACCAGCTCGGTGTTCTGGATGGGGTGCGGAATTCCCCAACCGGCGTCCGTCACCAGCTTCTTGGTTTCCTCGGGCAGGGTGAGGTGCGCGCTCCCGTCCTGGGGCGGGTGCTGGTGGGCGCGAACTCCCGGCTGTTGCGGATGAACGCGTCGTCGGGTCCGGTCCCGAACTCGGGCGCGAGGTGGATCGCGCGCGCCTCCGGGTACGGGACGTGGGCGGGAGCCGGATGGACCCCGCTCAGCGACCGCATCCGCTGCCAGAGTTCCTCCTGCAGCGGAGTGGGGGCCACCTGGTCGAGCTGGCCGTGCGGGACCGGGCCCCGGGTACGCGGGGCGTGTCCCGGCCTGTCGGGAAGGTTCACTGGGACTTCTCCTGTCGGTTTCTCAGACGGCGGTTACGTCCGCGGACACGCCCGCGGCGCGGTACAGGGCGGGGTCGAAGGGGGTCGGACCGCCGCAGGTGATGAACTCGGCCGTGTCCCGGCCGTCGCCGCCTTGCGGGCACCGTGCGGGATCCCCGGCGGGGCGAACAGCACGTCCCCGGGCTCGACGTCGTTCCACTGGTCGTACATGTAGAGCTGGCCGACGCCCTGGAAGGCGATGAACGCCTCCTCGCTGTCCAGGTGGACGTGCACGTCGAAGGTCTGTCCCGGCTGCTGCACACCGCAGTGCAGGCACAGGCGAGGGCTGCCGGCCGGGCCAGAAGACGAAGTTCATGACCGCGCCCTCGCCCTCCGTCGGGGCCTCGCCGATGCCCGAGAAACCGCGCAGCTGGACGTCGTCGTCGCTGAGGGCTCCGGCGAGCTTGGGCTGGACCGCCCGGGTCTCGCCGCCGTCGAGCTTGGTGCGCCAGACGTAGGCCGTCATGCCCCCGTCGTCGACCGCCGGTTCAGGGTCCGCCCGGTGGGCGAGTAGACCGAGGAGCCGCGGCCCAGCGGAAATCTTTCTCCCGTGACATCGCCATGCCGGCTCCCTTGGAGGACGGCCACGGTGTTCTCCTCCTCGAAGGCCCACCCCGGCCGCCATACGGCCCCCGGGGCGATCTCCACGACGTTGAGCTTGACCAGCTCGGCGCCCATGGCGGGTTCCACCGGTTCGGTGACAGCCCCCCGTCGAAGGAGGAGAACACGAACTCGGACCGCCGGATGATGCAGCCCTTGGCGTCGTTGGCAGACATGCGTTCCTATCCCGAGCGGGCAGGGGTCGGCCGCGGGCCGGCCTGTGCCCGCTCGGATGTGTGTTGACTATGCGGCGCCGGTGCCCGTCACTCGGGCAGTGCCTCCAGCGCGGTGTCGATGATCGAGGTGAGCAGGCCCCGGTCCGGGACGGAGATGCTCATCACGCGCAGTCCCTGCACCATCGTGGTGAAGAACGCGGAGATGCTCGCCACGTCCGCCCCGCCGGGAATCTCGCCCGCCGCCCTGGCGGCGTGCAGGGCCGAGGCGAACGCGGCCTGCGTCGCGCTCATCGCGTCATGCGCGATGCGCGCCGCCGTCGGGTCGTGCGCGGCCCGCTCGACGATCGCTCCGACCAGCAGGCAGCCGGGGCGGTCCTGCGCCGACAGCGAGTCCTCGACGCGTTCCATCAGCAGGTCGCGGACGACCTGGCGGATGGGTACCTGCCGGGACAACTGATCCCGCAGGCGCCGGTTCGTGACGTCGACATAGCGGCGCAGCGAACGTTCGTACACCTCCTGTTTGCTCCCGAAGGCGGCGTAGAGCGAACCCCGTCCCAGACCGGTCGCCTCGCACAGATCCGAGACCGAGGTCGCCTCGTACCCCTTCGTCCAGAACACCTGCATGATCTTGAGCAAGGCCTCGTCCTCTGCGAAACCGCGCTGTCTCGTCATGCCCCGAACGTAAGCAGCGACGGACCGAACGGTCAAAAAAGCGGACGCTCGCCAGACCCTCGTTCGGCCACTTCCTGCGAAGTTCGATGCGATAGACAGCTTTTGCCCACCGTCTAACTGGCTGAAAGTCGCTCGCTTACTGGACCGATCGTCCCTGAATGATTAGCGTGGCCGCCGTATCGCTGGAGGACTCCGCGGGCCTTCGAGCCCGCCACACGGTCCGCCGCTCACCCCGGCCGCCGCATCCAGGCGGCCGTCTCCGCCCGGTCATCGCGCGTCGTCACCGCAGTTCCGGCGTCCAGCGCCGAGTGCGACCACCTGCTGTGGCCCTTCGCAGCGCCCCGTGGGAGCTCCTCCTTCCGCCACGCCCGTTTGGAGCGTTCGCTGTGCCTATCGCCCTCTTCGTACTCGGACTGACGATCTTCAGTCTGGGCACGACCGAATTCATGATCGCCGCCCTCCTCCCGGAGCTGGCCGAGTCCTTCGGGGTGTCCATCCCCGCAGCCGGACTCCTCATCTCGGCATTCGCCGTGGGCGCCGCCGTCGGTGCGCCCGCGGTGGCACTGCTCTCGGCACGGCTGCCGAAGAAGACCACGCTCGTCGTGCTTCTCGTGGTGTTCCTCGCCGGCCAGGTCATGGCGGCGACCGCGCAGACCTACGAGGTGCTGCTGGTCGCCCGGGCGGTGACCGCGGTCGCGCAGAGCGCGTTCTTCGGTATCGGAGCCGTGGTGGCCGCGGATCTGGTCCCGCCGTCGAAGCGGGCGAGCGCCATCGCGATCATGTTCGGCGGACTCACCATCGCGACCATCGCCGGCGTGCCGCTCGGCGCCTTCCTCGGCCAGGAGTGGGGCTGGAGGGCCCCGTTCTGGGTCGTCAACGGGCTGGCCCTGATCGGGCTGATCGGCGTCATCACGCTCGTACCGCCCCACCGTTCCGCCGAGGAGGCGAGTGTCCGCGGCGAGCTGGCGGCCTTCCGTAGCGGCCGGGTGTGGCTGGGGCTCGCGACCACGGCGCTCAGCCAGGTTGCGCTGTTCGGCTGCTACTCCTACATCGCGCCGCTGCTGACCGACATCACCGTCTTCTCCGCGGGAGTCGTGCCCGTACTCCTCGTCCTGTTCGGTGTGGGCACCCTGTGCGGAAGCGTCCTCGGCGGCCGGTTCGCCGACATGAACCTGATGCGCACCCTGTGGGTGGGCATGGTGATCTCGGCGTCTCCCTCGCGGCGTTCTCCGTCACCGCGCACAACAAGGTCCTCATGGCCGTCACGCTGATCGTGTTCGGCGTGGCCGGATTCCTCATCAACCCCGGCCTGCAGACCCGTGTCCTGAACGAGGCCAAGGGCGCGGCCACCCTGGCCAGCGCCGGCAACATCTCGGCGTTCAACATCGGCAACGCGGTCGGGCCGTGGGCCGCCGGACTGGCCATCAGCGCCGGTCACGGTTACCTCTCGCCGAGCTGGGTGGCGATGGGCTTCGCCGGCTTGGCGCTGATCACCGCCCTGGCCGGCAGCGCCGTCGACGCCGTCGAGCGCCGCCGCGCACCGGTGGCCCGGCCGGCCGCTCCCGAGGCTCCGGCGACGGCCGTCGAGGCCGTCGAGGTGAACCCCCCGGACGTCGCCGCCGCGGGCGCCGCGACCGAGCGCTCCGCCAGGTGAGGAGCCGATGATGACAGCGTCGGCAGAGCGGGCCCAGGTGCTCGTCGCGGGCGGCGGCCCCGTCGGCATGCTACTCGCCGCCGACCTGGCCGAACGCCACGTCCACACCGTGGTACTGGAGTCCCGGCCCGAGCCGCGGGACGTGCCCCGGGCCGGCATGCTGCACGCCCGCACCGTGCAGACACTGCTGCGCCGCGGCTACCTGAGCGTGCCGGACCGCGCCGACCCCGAGGCCCCGCTCGACCGGCGCTCGACCGGCTTCCACTTCGCCAGGCCCCTGCTGCGGATCTCGGCCCCGCGGCCGAGGGCCCGCCTATCCTCGGCGTGCCCCAGTCGGCGCTGGAGGAGACCTTCGCGGCACGGGCACGGGACGCCGGCGCCGTCGTCCTGCGGGACCACACGGTCTGCGGAGTGCGGCCGTACGAGCGGTCGGTGCGGGTCACCGCCCTCACCGGAGAGGGGACGCGCACCTTCGACGCCGACTACGTGGCCGGCTGCGACGGGTGCCCGCAGTGTGGTGCGGACACAGGCCGGCTTCCCGGTCACCGAGACCCCGGCGACCTTCAGCGGCCTCGTCGGCATGGTCGAACTGGCCGTGCCGGCCGCCGTTGACCTGCCGTTCTGCGGCGGAGAGGCACGGTGGTTGTCACCGAATCAGCACGCTACTTGTCACCCTGAGCTTGCAGGAGCACGAACGGGAGTCTGGGCACGCGCTGACGCGAAACGGAAACTGATTCACCTGGCGATTCGTCTTGGGCAATGAGCCGAGCGATGGGAAGCCATGTGGAGAGGGCAGTCAACGGTACGACGTCGGCGGGAAAGGCAACAGTGCCCCGGTGGGCGCGGCGCAGGACTGGACAGGGGCGTCCGGGTGACACCGGAGCAGGGGACGGCAGACGCCGGTGGGTTTGGACGCAGGGGCGGGTGCTGGCCGTTTTCGCGGTGCTGACGGCCGGGTTGCTGACGCTGCACCGGGCGGTACCCAACACCGGGGTGCGCCTGGGCAGTTTGCTGGAAACATTCCTGCCGTGGTTCGGCCTCGCCGTCGTAGCGCTGCTCGGCCTGGCCCTGCTGCGCCGTTCAGCCATCGCACTGGCGGCCCTGCTCCTGCCCGTGGCGGCCTGGACATATCTCTTCGGCGGGCTGCTCCTACCCGCGGCGAAAACCGGTCCGTACGACCTGGTCGTGGTGCAGCACAACGTCAGCGACGAGAGCACCGACCCGGTGGGCACAGCCCGTGCCCTGTCCGACGCCAAGCCCGATCTAATCGCGCTGCAGGAGCTGGTGCCTTCGGCGCTGCCGATCTACGAGAAAATTCTCGCTGCGGACTACCCGTACCACGGGGTCCGGGGCACCGTCGGACTGTGGTCGAAGCATCCGCTTACCGATACCCGGCTACTGGACATCAAGCCGCAGGGAATCGCGGAGCCCTGGAGTCGCGGGCTGCGGACCGTGGTCAATACGCCGCAAGGCGAGATCGCGGCGTACGTCGCGCACCTGCCCTCGGTCCGTGTCCGGGGGAGCGGTCTCGCATCCTCCTGGCGCGACGAGAGCGCCGGCCTGCTGGGCAAGACCATCGCCGCCGAGCAGTTGAAAACAGTGATCCTGCTAGGGGACCTCAACGGCACGGTCAACGACCGCGGGCTGGCCCCGCTGACCTCACGGATGAACGTGGCAGAACGGGGCTTCGCCCTCAGCTTTCCCGCCGCCTTCCCGTTGGCCCGCATCGATCAGGTCATGGCCCGCTCGGCAGCCGTCACTCACATCCGCCCGCTGCCCACCACCGGCAGCGACCATCTGCCGGTCGAGGCGAGAATCAGCCTGCGCTGAGACGCCATCCGCTTACCGTTCGGCAGGCTTGGTCAGTCGAACAGGGTTCCTGTTCGGGTGATCTCTCGGTGGTCGGGGCATGGCGGCAGGGCCTCTTGGTAGCTCGGGGTTGCGATCCCAACCGAGCAGTACCAGGAGGCCCTGTTGCCGCATTCTGTCGCGCTTGCGTCCGTGGAGTCCAACGCGCCGTCTCCTGCGTGTGACTGTCTCGCGCACAAGTTCGGCAACGCGGCGGACGGACCGGACCGCGTGCGGTGTTACGGCTCCGACCTGACGGAGGCCGAGTGGCAGATCCTCCGGCCGCTGCTGCCAGTACCCGCGTGGCTTCAGGGGCGGGGCGGACGGCCGGAGGGCTTTTGCCACCGCGTCATGCTGGACGCGGTCCGCTATGTCGTCGACAACGGCGTGAAGTGGGTCAACCTGCCCTGTGACTTCCCGCCGTACCGGCGGGTGCACGCGTTCGCCCGCCGCTGGCAGGTGACAGGTCTGCTCGCCGAGCTCCACGACCGGCTGCGCGACAAGGTGCGTCAGCAGGAAGGCCGTTCGCCGGACCCGACGGCCGCCGTCGTGGACTCGCAGTCAGTGCGGGCAGCGGCGAACATCCCGCGCTCCACGTCCGGCTGGGATGGCGACAAAAGGGTGGGCGGGCGTAAACGGCACCTGGTGGTGGACTGCCTCGGCCTGGTCCTGGCCGTCGCGGTGACCGCAGCGAACGTGCAGGACCGGGACGCCGCAGTGCCTGTGCTGGAACGACTGCGCAGGCTGTACTTCTCCGTCCGGCTCGTCTGGGCGGACGGCGGCTATGCGGGGCGCCTGGTCGACTGGGCGGCCGAGAATCTCCACCTCACGCTCGAGATCGTCAAACGCTCCGACGACACCACGGGGTTCGTGGTGCTGCCGCGCAGGTGGGTGGTGGAAAGAACGCTGAGCTGGCTGATGCGCTCGCGTCGCCTGGTGCGCGACTACGAGACGCTGCCCGCCATGCACGAGGCCATGGTGCTGTGGTCCATGACCATGCTCATGAGCAGCCGCCTGGCCGGCCGCCCCGCAGCCTTCAGCCAGGCGCCCCGAGCGGGGTGAACACCCCCGGCCGCGTCTGGAGCGCCCACCCTCGTTCCACCAGGCGTTTCGCCTTCGACCGCAGCCCCTCGACCTTCGCCGGAACCGCCTGAAGGCCCAGGGCCGCGGCCAGCTGCTGGCACCGCATTCCTTCCCGGCCCGCAGCCGACTCCAGCACGGACATGATCCGCTGGTAGTCTGCGGGCAGGACCGACGCCGGCATCCCCTCGGCCCGTCGCGGCACCACCGCCCCCGCCACCGCGCTCCCCACCGGCTCCACGACCGCACGCGGAGGCTCGGCCAGCACCTCGGCCACCGTCACACGGGCATCCGCAAGACGCTGAAGTGCGCGTTCCGCCTCGCCGAGGGCGGCCTGCACCCGCTCGGCCTCCTCCCGCAACCGCGCGACCTCTTCCCGGACCTTCTTCTCCCGGGTCTCCAGCAGACCGAGCACCGACGGCACCAGCCACCTCCACAAGCGAGACGAACGGACGAACCACGCC
Source organism: Streptomyces sp. DG1A-41 (assembly GCF_037055355.1). GTDB lineage: Bacteria > Actinomycetota > Actinomycetes > Streptomycetales > Streptomycetaceae > Streptomyces. Next base: position 8,943,240 of record NZ_CP146350.1, read on the forward strand.
CATCTCTCCCGCCGCCAGCCGGAGTTCATGCCCACCAAGCCCGAATCAAACGATCACGTTCGGAAAGCGGATGGCGTCTGAAGGAGGGGCCAGGTGACAACGGGGCCTGACCCCGGATCTTGGACACCCGAGACACTTGGATCTTGAGTCCGGGAGAACGGATGTCCCGTGGTCATGAAGCACTATCCGCCGGAGTTCAAGGCGGACGCGGTCGCGTTGTACGAGTCGCGGCCGGAAGCGATGATCAGGTCGGTCGCCGCTGATCTGGGGGTCACCCCGGAGACGTTGCGGAACCGGGTCCGGCGGCCGGAGCGAGTCGGCCCCGGGGACGCCGGGCGGAGGCGCCGACCGGGCCGCCCACGCCGCTGGAAGCGGAGAACGCGATACCTACCCCCACCTGTCCCCCCCCCGTTATCTTCTTCACGGTCCTGCAAGAGGGCCGCTGGCCTCCGGGCCCGGCATGGCTGTTGCCCCCTGTCGATCGGATGACCTGGGGGGTGGTGTCACCGGGCCCGAGGGGTGCCGTCGGAGACCCTGATCAGAGGTCCGACCGCCGTCCGGTCCGGCGCAATGCCGGGCCACCCGCAGGCGGCAGGTCTGCATAACGTGGATGCGCGCGAACGGCCCCGACCACGAGGCCGGCACAGCATCGACGCATGTGGGGGCACGGTGATCGACATCGACCAGGTGGGCGTCTTCCTCGGCCTGGACGTCGGCAAGAGCAACCACCACGGCCACGGGCTCACCCCGGCCGGGAAGAAGGTCTTCGACAAGCCGCTGCCGAACGGAGAACCCCAGTTGCGGGCCGTCTTCGACAAACTCAGGACCAAGTTCGGCACCGTCCTGGTGATCGTGGACCAGCCCGCCTCCATCGGCGCCCTTCCACTGACCGTTGCCCGCCACGCGGGCTGCCCAGTCGCCTACCTTCCCGGCCTGGCGATGAGGCGGATCGCCGACCTCTACCCCGGCGAGGCCAAGACCGACGCCCGCGACGCGGCCGTCATCGCGGACGCCGCCCGCACCATGCCCCACACCCTGCGCCATCTCGGACCGGCCGACGAGATCACCGCCGAACTGACCCTGCTGGCCGGCTTCGACCAGGACCTGGCCGGCGAGGCCAACCGCACCTCCAACCGCATCCGCGGCCTGCTCACCCAGTTCCACCCCAGCCTCGAACGCGTCCTGGGACCCCGCCTGGACCACCCCGCCATCACCTGGCTCCTGGAGCGCTACGGATCCCCCGCCGCTCTGCGCAAGGCCGGCCGCCGCAAGCTCGTCGAGCTCATCCGGCCCAAGGCGCCCCGCATGGCCACCCGGCTCGTCGACGACATCTTCACCGCCCTCGACGAACAGACCGTCGTCGTTCCCGGCACGGCCACACTCGATGTGATCGTGCCCTCGCTGGCGAAGTCGCTGGCCGCCGTCCACGACCAGCGCCGGGCCCTTGAGGCCCAGATCGAGGCCCTGCTGGAGGCCCACCCTCTTTCCCAGGTCCTGACGTCGATGCCCGGCGTCGGCGTCAGGACCGCCGCAGTCCTCCTGGTCACCATCGGCGACGGCAGCTCGTTCCCGTCCGCCGCCCACCTGGCCTCCTACGCCGGCCTCGCCCCGGCCACCAAGTCGTCGGGGACCTCGATCCACGGCGACCACGCTCCCAGTGGCTTTCCATAGGGCGATGCTGGGTCCGGGCGTCGGCAGGACCCGAAGCGTTGTATGCCCGGTCCGGACCCTCGGCTTCTGCTCGCGATACCTCCGTGCCGTCTCCGCCTCGTTGTCTGACACGGTCGCGCCGTCCGTATCCGCGTCGACCAGCGGGGACTCATACACCCGCTCGGCGGTCCGCACCCACTCCACATGTGCCGTGACCAGTGCAAGCAGCACACTGAGGAGTAGCAGCCCACCGGCTACCACTCGCCTGTACCGCCGAACGGCCCCCGCCACCCGCACCACCCTGTCCCCCGAGGACGTCAGATTAGCTGCTTGGTCAACGCGCCACCCCTCGATTCAACGGTCTGCAGCGCGATGCCCACGAGCTTCCGGGAAGGCTCCTTGCCCCCCTACACGGAGCTGGTCCGGTCACAGCTGCGTAATGCTGCTCGCAGACGGCGACCACCTGTTTGGGTACGGCCTCGGGACTGGTGAGCTCGCATGTTCAGGTGTTGCGTATTCGCTGACGGCTGCCTGGCTGCGATGACGGTGAGTGATTGATGTAGACGGCTCACCTTCGGCTCGGCGAGTGTAGGAAGATCCCGGCATGGACAACTGCGACAGTCATCAGACCGTGCAATCGCCGCGGTTACGGCCGGGGATCGGGTGCGGATCGTCTCTCCAGCCAGTCCACCCAGCCGCGAGGGAGTCGCCCGTGGCGTCGAGCTACTGACGTCATGGGGGCTGCGGGTCGAGTTGGGCGAGCACGTCTTCGACCAATGGGATGGCTGGCCGAGATGAGGATCGCGTCTTCGACCTGAACTCCGCGTTCGGTGACCCGGGAGTCCGCGCGGTGATTGCCACCCGGGGCGGCAAAGGCGCCTACCGCATCGTCGACGACCTGGACATCGACGCCCTGCGGCGCGACCCAAAACCCTTGGTCGGCTTCAGCGACATCACCCACCTCCACCTTGCCCTGTGGGCGCGATGCGGTCTGGCCTCGCCGCGCCTGATGGTTGTCTTCGACCGGGCCGACGACACCCTGCGGCACCTCGCCCGCTACTGGGAGACCTTCCCGGCGGGAGGGAGACCCGAAGAAGTCCCCGGCCCTCACCGCGCTCGAGGACGTCCTGTACGCAGGACGCCAGGCCCGCATCCACGTCCTCCACAACGGCCGGGTCGCCAACGGCAGTCTCACCCCTGCCGCCCGCGAGCAGTTCGCCACCGTGATCCTCGCGCGGGTCAGCGCCAACACCTGGCAGCGGCTCGCCCCGATAGCCGGCCCCGCCCCGAAGCCCAGCACGCACTTGGGCCGCTTCCACGTCGTCCAGGACGGCACCGCCCACCAGACGCAGGCGCTTCTTCTCACCGACGCCGAAGCCGCCAACTGGCTCACCGCCACGGCGGCCGGAGAGATCTGATCCAGAGTCGGACACACCACAGGCCCCGGGGGATCAGCCAGGACATCCCCGGGGCCCGGCTCTATGGAGTCACCCGGCCTAACGACCCTGCGGTCCACATCACGCGCCAGCTGGTGCGCGCGGTGACGACGTGGACCAGGACGACGACGGCCTGCCACCCGGCGCCGCCCCGCACCCACGCCCCGATGAAGCGGACCTGATCGGCCGCCCGGTCGCCCAGGCGCCGCCACGGACGCAGCCGTCTGAGCAGATAGCCGACCGCGAGCGCGACGACTGCGGTGACGACGACAGGCTTCGTCAGTGCGCCCAAGAGGCCGGAGGTTCGGTGGGAACCTCCGGCCCCTTCTCACTCCAGGGTGGCGTCCTCCCACGCCACCACAGACGTACAGCCAGCGGTGTCCGCGCGTTCCGCACGGAACTCCATGGTCATGGCATCGGTGGCGAGGAACCGGGACAACTCGCGTTCGCTGTCCCTGGCGGTGAGGACGCCATGCGCCACGTCGAGCTCGCCGGCCGTGAGGGACCACTTCACCGCTGCGTCACAGCCCTCGCCCAGCCGCAGCGTGCCCGTCACGTCCCGCTTGTCGGTGTCGGAGTCCAGGGCGAGCGTGGTGCTTGTCGTGCGAGAGGCCGGGAGCCGCCAGGTCAGCTGGTAGGGAAAGCAGGTGGGGATGCTGTTCTGGTTCCCCCCGGCGCATCCGGCTTCCCGTACCTCAGGCTTGTCGCCGCGCTGGTGGCGGAGGGGGGAGGGCATGCTCTCGCGCACGAGGAAGATCAACGCGGGCATGAGAAGGACGCTGAGCAGGACGGCCGCGACCTTGACGTCGGTGCCAATCATGTCCAGGACCGGATGCGCCTGCTCCCGCCGCGCCGCCCTCCACGGATCCGGCCGCCCCTCCCGGCTGTCCCTAATGTCCTTGCCGACCGCCCGTTTCGGCGCTGTCACGTTGGTTGGCCGGGTGGGATGATCTTCTGGTTGATTGTGCTGGAGGGGACTGTCTGTGGGGGCCGTGTCGCCGTCGTACAAGGGGCATCGGTATCCGGTCGAGGTCATCTCCCACTGTGTGTGGCTGTACTTCCGCTTCCCGCTGTCGTTCCGCGAGATCGAGGAGCTCATGCTCGAGCGCGGGATCGTCGTCTCCTACGAGACGATCCGCCGCTGGTGCGCCAAGTTCGGGCAGTCCTATGCCAACGCGCTGCGCCGCCGACAGCCCCAGCCCGGGGACAAGTGGCACCTGGACGAAGTCTTCATCAAGATCAATGGGGAACAGAAGTACCTGTGGCGGGCTGTCGACCAGGACGGCAATGTCCTGGACATCCTGGTGCAGAACCGGCGGGACAAGGCTGCGGCCAGGCGTTTCTTCCGCAGGCTGATGAAGAGGACCGGTGCGGTGCCGCGGGTGGTCGTCACCGACAAGCTCCGCTCCTACGGCGCGGCTCATCGCGAGGTCATGCCCTCCGTCGAGCACCGGCAGTCGAAGTATCTGAACAACCGGGCGGAGAACAGCCACCAGCCAACCAGGCAGCGCGAACGGGCAATGAAAGGCTTCCGCGGCACCGGCGCAGCCCAGCGGTTCCTGTCCGCGTTCAGCGGCATCTCACCCCACTTCCGACCCCGACGGCACCTGATGAACGCCACCGAACACCGCACCGAGATGATCAACCGCTTCGCGATCTGGGACCAGATCACAGGTGCCGCCGGCCAGCCCACCACAGCTTGAGCCTAGGCTGACGCCTGGGCCAGCCACACCCTGGCACCCCGTCAGACACCCACGTCCCCAACAACGTGACAGCGCCCCGGCAAGCGTTGCGTGAGGCGCCACCAGCACTCAGCAGTTTCGCGTGGGGGAACACAGCGTCGTACTCCTTGACATGGTGTGAGCTGCGGACCGCAGGATGGGCTCTGTTGCGTCCGGGGCGTTCGACGGTCTCGCGCATCAGGTCGATGAGCGTGGTGCCGCCGGCGATGTAACGGCCGCCCCGGCGTTCGGCGTCGAGCGCGCCCCGCATGTCGGAGACTCTGGTGTAGGAGAGGCAGCCCACGCCGGACATGATCTGCCCCGGGGTGCAGAAGCCGCGCTGGAGCCCTTCTTCGAGCTGGGCAGGCCGAGATGCTCGCGCAACAGGTCGAGCAGCGAGGTCCGGTTGTCGACGGTGACGCCGTACAGCTTTCCGTTGACAACCGGCGAGACGCGGCTGCCGGGCGGCGCTTCGGCCGCGCCCGAGGTCAGGCGGCGGGTTCCGTGTCGGATCCGGCTCGTGTGTAACCCTCTGGGAAGCGGGCGAGCGGCGGCTCCTGTGCGAAGAACGTCTTCGCGCGCGCCAGTACCTCCGTGTCCTTCAGGACATCGCCAGGCGCGGTGCCGTTGCCGCGCAGGACCCCGCCGAAGCGCATCTTCATGAACGCGGCCCAGTTGTTGATGGTGCTGACCAGCGGATCGGCGAGCCACGGCAGGTCGCCCGCGGAGGTGGTGACGCCCCACAGGGTGCGTCCGGCCACGGCCGTCCTGAAGTCGAGGCCGGGGGTCTCCATCCAGGAAGTCCAGGTGTCCAGGTAGCGCTTGGTGTGGGAGGACAGCGAGTACCAGTACACGGGCGAAGCGATCACGATGTCGGTCGCGGCGAGGGTGGCGTCAAGGAGCAGTGCGAGATTGCCCTGCTCGGGCCGGTTCGGGTACCCCTCGCCGTGCCGCAGGTCGTCGAAATCGGGGAGCGGATGCTCGGCGAGCGAGATCCACTGCTGCTCGATGTCACCGGGCAACTGCGCGGCGGCCCGGCGGGCGAGCAACTCGGTGTTCCCGTCGCTGCGGTGGCTGCCGAGGAGGAAGAGGAAACGGCGGGTCAAGGCGGGCTCCTAAAGTCGAATGAAGTAGGTCGTGTGCGTACGACACAGGCGCAGGGGAGCTGCCGTCGGCCGGCGTCAGCCGGAACTGGGCCGGGCGATGGCGACGGCAGGATGGCTGCGATGCGATGCCTGCAGGGGGCAGCGGATTGGCCGGAGCCGGGAGCCGGACGGTCTCTCAGTGTGGTGGGTGAGAGGTGACCGGCTCCGCGACATCGCCGGTCCTGCGCGGTGTTACCGGGCTCGGTTCACGCAGGGTCGCCCTGGGCCTGCGCGGAGACGTCGGCCCAGTCCTCCCAGGTCTTCAGGCGCTCGGCGTAGACATGGGGAACCATGCCCAGCGGTGCGGTGCCGAAGAAGACGCGCAGCGGCGGGTTGTCGGCGTCGACGATTGTCAGCAGGGCCGGGCCGGCGGCGGTGGGGTCGCCGACCTTGATCCCGCTCCAGCTGGCGGCGACGGCCGCGCGCAGGTCGTCGTAGGCGGGCAGTTGCCCGGCGAAGGTGGCGGAGGAGCCAGGCCCAGTCGGTGGCGAAGCCGCCCGGCTCGACGAGCGTGACCTTGATGCCGAAGCCGGCGACCTCCTGGGCAAGGGCCTCGCTCAGTGCCTCCAGGGCCCACTTGGAGGCGTTGTAGACGCCGAGGTTGGGGAAGGCGGTGACGCCGCCGACGCTGGAGATCTGCACGATGTGGCCGCTGCCCTGTGCCCGCAGGAGGGGCAGGGCGGCCTGGGTGACCCACAGGGCGCCGAAGAAGTTGGTCTCCATCTGGTCGCGGACCTGCTGCTCCGTCAGCTCCTCGACCGTGCCGAACAGGCCGTAGCCGGCGTTGTTGACGACGACGTCGAGGCGGCCGAAGTGCTCGTGCGCCCGCTGCACGGCGTTGAAGGCGGCGGCCTTGTCGGTGACGTCCAGCTTCAGCGGAAGGATCGCCTCACCGTGGGCGGCCACCAGATCCGCGAGGGAGTCGGTGTCGCGGGCGGTGGCCGCGACCTTGTCGCCACGCTCCAGGGCCGCCTCGACGAACTGGCGGCCGAAACCGCGCGACGACCCGGTGATGAACCAGATCTTGCTCATGAAAACTCCCGTTCGAAACGAAGTACTGGATCGAGATCCTAACTCCAACAGAGACTGAGTATCAAGGTGAGTTCCTGTGTACCCTTCACGCATGACTGACTCCGCCGGTACTCCCGCCCGCCCCGCGGCCAAGCCCGGACTGCGTGAGCGCATGCGCGCGACCGTGCATGCGGAAGTGGTCGACGTGGCACTGCGGCTCTTCATCGAGCAAGGCTTCGACCGGACGACCGTTGACCAGATCGCGGCCGAGTCGGGGCTGTCGCGCGCCAGCCTGTTCCGGTACTTCGGAACGAAGGAAGACATGGTCCTGGTCGGTCTGGAGGGGACCGGCCGCCAGATCGCCGAGGCCCTCGCCGCCCGCCCCGACGACGAGCGGCCCTGGGAGGCACTGCGTCGTGAAGGCGGTGATGCCGTTCCTCAGGTAACGCCGCTGCACGTGCACGGGCGCCGCCGCGGCCGGAATCTGATGTTGTGGACTTCCCCGTCGACGTCGCACTCGCCGAGCTCGTCCCGACCCTGCCGGTCGGGACGGGCTGGCGGTACGAAATGAAGTTATGGACAGGGTTTGCAGCTGTCCGTTGTCCATGTGGGCCAGGGCCCCTCCGGTCGGCGGGGAGTGGCACCGGAGAGGCCCTGGCGAATTGAGCGGGGGCGTTCCCCCGGGTGAGGCCGCTATGCCTTGAGCCAGACCACGTGGTCCGGTTCCAGAAGTCTGTCCGCCATCGGGCCGCTGGCCAGCAGGATCGTGGTGTGATCGGGCAGCCGGTACGTCTCATCCGAGAGGTTCAGCACGCAGGTGAAGCCCGGTTCGCGGTGGAAGGCGAGGACTCCTGCGGGGGCGTCGAGCCAGGTCATGGTGCCGTCGCCGAGGGCGGGGTTGTCGCGGCGTATGTGTAGGGCGGTGCGGTACAGCTCCAGCATCGAGGTTTCGTCGCAATCACAGCCCTGATGACGTGGATCAACGCCTACTGTGCACAGAGGGAACGCCCGGACGCGATCCCCGACGACCGGGGACGGCTGCCGCACCTGACCACCCGACAGTTCCGCCGCACCCTGGCCTGGTTCATCGCCCGCCGCCCCGGCGGCACCATCGCCGGTGCCCTCCAGTACCACCACCAGCGCATCCAGATGTTCGAGGGCTACGCTGGCACCAGCGACTCCGGCTTCCGCGACGAAGTCGAAGCCGAAGAAGCTCTCACCCGCGGACAACTCCTCGCCCAGATGGGCGCGGACCCTGACCGCCCGGCGCTGACCGGTCCGGCCGGCGCCGAGGCCGAAGCCCGGCTGGCCGAGTTCTCCCGCCACACCGTCTTCGAGGGCCAGGTCGTCACCGACGAAGCCCGCCTGCGCCGCATCCTCGCCCGCCACGACCCGCACCTGTATCCGGGAACGTTCCTTACCTGCGTCTACAACCCCGACCGCGCCCTGTGCCGGAATCCGGCCAGCCCGGCCGACCTGCCGGTCATGTCCGACTGCCAGCCCCTGGCCTGCCGCAACACGGCCCTGACGCCCGCCAACCTCCAGGCCCTGACCAGCCACCTCACCGAACTGGAGGAGGCTCTGGTCGACGGTGAGCGTCTCGCCCCCTACGTCCGCCATCGCCTTCAGGAACAGCAGCGTGTCACGGCCGCGTTCCTGACCCGCCACACCCCGGAGTCCGCCCCGTGAAACGCGCCCTGCCCGACGCCGACGCCGTGAAGGCCGCCATCGACACCGTCCTTGAGGAGGCGGCCATCAGCGGACGGCGGCCGACCGTGACCGCGGTCGAGCGCCGCCTCGGCATCCCGCACGCCACCTTCCAGCGCTGCAGGTGCTTGATCTCGGAACACGCATGCCGGAGAGGTTGGCGATGACGATCCAGCAGGACACGTGCAGCAGCCGTTCGAAGCGGGCGACGTCGTAGTACGAGATCCGTTCCAGCCAGGGGCGGCCGTCCAGCCGGGCCTGCATGGTGTGGGCGAGCGGGGAATCGGTGTCCACCCCGAGGTCGCGGGCCGCCTCGTCGATCAGCCGCCGGGGCCGGACCTTGTCGAACCTGTGGCGTGGATAGCCCGCCAGTCGCGCCAGGTACGGGAAGTTCACAAACGCCTCGGGACGGCGACGCCCGGGCGCCACCCATGCGGGTGCAGCCGGAAGCGGCTGTTGGCGTCGGCGGAAGTCGTCCAGGAGGCTGCGCAGCGCCGACAGCGGATCGGGCGCCGAGGGCGGGCGGGCGTCGATGGCATCGCGTTCGGCTCGGGCGGCGAGTACATCGTCGGCGAAGTCGTCGACCCAGCGCAGCGCCCAGGTCAGCAGCGGCCCCATGACGTGCTCGGGGATGCGGTCGGTGAGGTTCTCGCCGGGCCGTCGCGGGTTGGCGCGGGCCCATGCCTGCCACGACGGGCGTCGCAGCGGGTCCTGTCCGAGGTGATCGGGAAGGCGGGAGCGGTAAGCCCACAGCATCCGTACGGCGCGGCGATGGCGGAGCACGCCGCTGATAGACAGCCGTAGCCCGACCAACTCCCGGTGGTAGGCGTCCAGATCGTCGCCCGTCACCTGCGCGAGAGTGCGTCCGCGGGCATGCGCCCACAGCAGGAAGCGGCGCACGCAGCTGAAGTAGGTACGGGTGCTGGAGATCGAAATCGGCTGCTCGCCGGACGGGGTGTCCTGCATGAGCAACGCGTAGAACAGGCGCTTGGCGGTGTCCATGAGCGCGGCCGGCAGTGCGCCGAAGTCGAGCCTGAGGGACTTGCGGTCGGCGCGCAGCCACGCCGGTGTCAACGACCACGCGTCATCGGCGTACCGGGAGGTCTCCTCCAGCCGGGCCTCGGGACGGATGGGCCGCCCGGCCAGCACCAGGGCGCCGCCCGGTACGGCCACTGGGTGTGCGACGGTTTCGGCAACGTGCGTCACGGCAACTCCTTCGGCCCGTCCAGCAGATCGAGCCGCAGCACGGGTCGGGTCTGCTGTGCTGCGGCGCGCTGGGCCGGGCTGAAGTGGGGCAGGATATCGCCGGTCAGGATCTGCCAGATCACCTCGTGCCGGGCCGTCCACTGCTCGGCGTCCCGCTGCTGGAGATCCTCGCGCAGGGCCTCGGCCAAGGCGAGCAGGGCGGGTAGGTGCCGCTCCATCACCAGGGCATTCGGACAGCGGAAGCAGGTCAGGAACGACTCCTCGCATCGGCCCCCGTCCGGGCCATGCTCGATGTCCACGCACGCGGATGCCAGGGTGTCGAGTTCACCGGCGGCTGCCTGCGTGCGCACCCGATCCGGCACAGCGTCAACGTCTGCGCCGCCCAGCCGGGCGACGACCGCTCGGGCGTTGCCCTCAGCCTCCGTGATCGCCTCGGTGAGCACGTCGGCAGCCCACTCGCGGACGAACGGGTCCCCCCGCAGGTAGTAGGCGAAGGAGGTGTCCGCCGTGTTCGTCAGCCGGGCCGACGGCAGATGCCCCCCGACCTGCTTGGCCGTGCGGGCCTCGACGGTCTTCTTGATCCGCGTCAGCATCATCTGCAGCGGAGCGCCGTTGTCGTCGACCAGGCCGTGCCGCCGCGCCCAGCGGCCGAGGTGGAGCTTGCGGGCCAGTTCGGCATCGAACGGGCCCGTGTGGCCACCCGTCGAGGCGTGCCGGACGCCGCCTCGGCCATTGCCCGCCCAGATCGACCACACCGAGGTCGTTCCGGAGAACGCCCTGCTTCGGGCCATCATCCGGTGCATAAGCAAGTAGAAGCTGCCCGACGTCCTCAGCTGACGGGTCGGATCGCCGTCCACGCTCCAGTGCACGGTGGTGCGGGAGTTGGCCTTGCCCCGTCGGCGCTTGGTGACCGTCACCGCCACCGCCCTGCCCTCCAACAGCCGGTGTTCGGCAGGGAGTTCCTTGAGGGTTTCCGGGTTCCGGCCGGTCAGCCCGGCCGCGTAGATCATCAACGGCGCCAGATCCTCGTCGATGACGAACAGCTGCCGCGCCTGCCGGTAGCAGGCCGCCGGGTACTCGCCCACGCTCAGGCCCCGGTAGTCGACCCGGACCCGTCCCGTGCGAGCCATCTCCTCCAGCTGCGCGCCCTGCTCCCGGTCGGGGGGAGGCGAGGTGCAGCACGGTGATCTCGTGCGCCAGGACATCGTCCGCGGCCTGCTTCGCCCGCCTGGTCTTCTCACCGGCCAGCCATGCGTAGAAGGAGGAGCGGGCCACCTTCAGCAGCCGGCACAGCAGAGCAACATGGTGGGTGGTCTTCTCCGCCTCGATGAACGCGTACACCTCGCTCATCGATCGCTCTCCTTCGCGAAGAAGACCGCCGCTTTTCGCAGCACCTCGATCGTCTCCGCCTGCTCGGCGGCCAGCCTCCGCAGCCGGCGCAGCTCTTCACGCTCGGCCGTCGTCAGCTCTCCCGGCGCCCCCTGCCCGCGGTCGATCTCATCCTGCTTGACCCAGTTCCGCAGGCCCTCGGCACTGACCCCGAGCTGCCGGGCCACCTCGGTGACGGTCTTCCCGGAGGAACGCACGAGAGCGACCGCGTCCCGTTTGAACTCCTCCGTGTACCGCCTGCTGCGGTTGCTTCTACTTCCCACCTGGCACTACTTCCTCTGGAACTCACGTCCCAGTCTCCAGGTGTCCACGATCAAGGGGAAGGTTCACGAAACGACTCCCCCGGAAACTGACACAGCCAACCCGTCTTCATGCGGCTCCGTCAGTGACAGCCGGACCGTTCCGTCGTCACGAGGTTCGAAGAGGACGTCCCGCATCGCACCGCCGGCCCCCGAGTCGACGCCGTCAGCACGTGTTCCTGAGCGAAGATCAGCTTGCCGCCCATCGACTGGCGCGCCCGTTCCTCAGGTCCATCGTTGGTCGAGGTTCTCAGTGCACGTCCATTGAATGGGCTTTTCGAGCTCCTTCGTGCTGCCGTACGGGATGGCCAGGCACCAGCCGCTCTGCGGATTCCTGAGCCGTTCGAGGTCGTCTCGTACCCAGACCTGGTCGGCGGCGGTGCCGCACATCCGCTGGCTGACGGTGCCGCCGTACTTCCCGTCGGCCACCAGGCACTTGTCGCTCCCCATGTTGCGCAACCGGTAGCCGCCCGGAACGGGTTGGAGCGCCCAGAGCTGGCTGGCACTGGTGGAGCAGCGCCATTGGACCGCCGCGGTCGTGTCGCGCGTGGAGGCCTCGGGGATGGCGAGGCACAGCCCGCTCGTTTGGTTCTGGAACCTTCGTGGTGCCGCATCCCGTCGGTCCGCCCGGGGTTGCTTCTCGTCGGGGGCGGGGGGTGTGGACACCGCGTCGCGCGGCGGAGCGGCTTCCTCGGCATGGGGCGTCCGTGTCGGCCCGCTCGCACGGGGTGCGGACGCCGTAGGGGCGGCCGGTGCCTGGGAGGTGCCCGGCGTAAGTGACGGTGACGGCGGGGACGGCGACCGGGAGACCGCGTCGGCCGGGGCGAGCGCCGACTGCCCCGGCCGGTCGGAGGGCGTATCTCGATCCGCGATCTTGATAAGGGCCACGCCCGCACCGCCGAAGATCAGCAGCACCGCGATCGTCGCCAGCGAGAACCGCACTCTGCTGCGAGGGCCTCGGGGTGTCCTCGCGAACTGGTTGATCTGGATCCCCTGGTCGCCGCTCTGTGCCGCGGCGGCGGCGTGGAAGGTGTTGTCGGACACCCCACCGTTGCGTTCGTGAGATGTCGTCATGCTCCCGGCCCTGACCCGAAGTGGTTGTTCTGCCGGTTTCCGCTGCCGACCTGAACGGCGGTGGGGCCGTGGAAGGTGTTCCCGGAGACGGGACCTGCGCCCTGCCGAGTACGTCCGGCCTGCTCCTCCACCAAGGCGCGCAACTCCGCTGCGACGTGTGTGCGGTCTTCCTCGGGCAGTCCCTCGAGCAGCGTCTCGATACGGGTCTGCCAGGACGCCCCCTGCTGCACCCGCACCCGCTCGGCCTCTCCCGGGCCGGCCGTCTCCAAGGCGGCGGCCGTGCGGTCGAGGCGTTCCGCCTCGGCGCGCTCACGCTGCCCGTCTCCCCCACCGAACAGCATGGCCACCCGTGTTCGGAACACAGTCCACCCATCGGTCCCGGCGGCCTGCACCACGGCGGTTCCGCCCGCCGCCGCCAACGCCGTCAGCGCCTCTCCCAGCATCCCCTGCCCCCTTGACGAGTGTGACGCGCTTACGAGCGTCAAACGAAACAGCCGCGATGCCGTCACGGCAGCCCCCGCCACCCGGGGTGACCGGGGAGAGCATGCTCCGTGGACGTCCGCTCGAGAGCCCTCGGACCAGCGCCGTGGGAGTTCAGCGACGGCCACCTCGGGAACGCGGATCTGCAGCCCCCAGGCCTTACTGGCATGCGCCAGGACACGTCAGGCAGTGCCAGAGCACGTGAAGTCCGAGGAGAGCACAGTGGTATCGAGGACGACGATCACGCTTCGATGGTGACACCACATGGCTCGCCCGGGAGCTAGTGCTGGATTCCTCATTGGATGTACACATATCGGCGTCGTAGTTGGCGGGTGGGCGGGGCAGGCCGCCCCAGATCCAGGGGCGGGCTCGGGCGTTGAGCTGGGCGGTGGCCACGGCTGTGGCCTGGGCGATGTCGTCGGGGTTGGCGAAGGACCGTCCGGCCAGGGCGGTCTTGCGGAAGATCCGCCACCAGCCTTCCTGCAGGTTCAGCCAGCACGCGCCGACCGGGATGAACGCGTGGCGGATCCGGGGGTGGTCCTCCAGCCAGGTCCGGGTGGACAGGCTGTTGTGAGAGGACAGGTTGTCGGTGACGATCCAGATCTCACCGGTCGGGTTGGCGTCCTCGACCAGTTGCAGGAACTGCTGGTAGAAGACGCTGTTGCGGGAGGAAGCCGCCATGGTGATCTGCTGGCCGTCCCGTACGCGTAAGGCTCCGTAGACCCAGGTCTTCTCCGGCCCGCGGCTGTAGTCGAGCTCGGACTTGATGCGGTGCCCGTCCGGTGACCAGCCCGGTGCGGGCGCGAAGGTGCGCGGGATCACCGGCCCCAGCTCGTCGGCGCAGATGACCGTCGCGCCGTCGGGCGGCTGGGTGTAGAGGCCGATGATCCGCGTCCTTTTCCCGCGAAGTCCGGGTCCTTCGAACGGGTCCAGGACCGGGTGCGGCGCCAGCGCACACCCTCGGCGATCAGGATCCTGCGCACCTGGGAGCGGCCGACCTCGATGCCCAACTGCCGGGCCTGAGCAGCCAGGGAGTCCAGCGTCCACTCAGCCGGCCCCGACTCGTCGGCCGCCCACAGGTCCCCGCCGGGCTGCACCTCCAGCCTCCCCGGCGGCACCTCTTTGACCAGGGCGATAATCCGGGACCGCTCGGCCTCCGTGATCCGCCGCTTGCGGCCCTGCCCGCCCAGATCCTCCAGTCCCTCCAGCCCGGAGCGGTTGAAGCGGTGCAGCCAACGCCGCACCGTCTTCTGGCCGCAGTCCAGCTCCTCCGCGATCGCCGGAACTCGCAAGCCGGCCCAGCTCAGCTCGACCATCCGCGCCCGCATCACCGCATCTCGCGGCGCCTTGCGGGCCCGCGACAGCCGACGCACCACTGCCCGCTCATCCTCATCACGGCTTGGCCGTGCCCGTAACACCACCGTCCAGCACCCGCCCCCGAGCACCCGAACCACCCCGCCACCAGCACATATACCCACGGAAAGAGGAATCCAGCACTAATAGGACTCCGTTAGGTCTGTCTCGATCTTGGCCTTGAGTGTGACCCGCTGGGCAGGGGTTGGTGGCAGGTGGTGCAGACGCCGGTCCAGCACCTCAGGACGCTTTGGAGGGCGTCGAGGACTTGGTAGAGGGTGAGACCGGCCCGGGCACTTTTGGGGCCAGGCGCTGTTCGGTGAGGAAGGCATGGGCCGCGGTAACGAGGGTGACGTGGTGGTGCCAGCCCGCCCAGGAACGCCCCTCGAAGTGGCCCAGGCCCAGGCCGTGCTTGAGCTCGCGGTAGTCGTGCTCGATGCGCCAGCGGACCTTGGCCAGACGTACCAGGTCGGCGATCGGGGTGTCAGCCGGCAGGTTGGACAGCCAGTAATCGGTCGGCACCTCCGCGCCGGCGGGCCATTCGACCAGCAGCCAGCAGTCGGGCAGGACACCGTCCCACCAGCCCTGTTCGGCCGATGCCGCGGCTTTGATGGGGCGCTCGACTGCTTTGCCGGCCGGCCGCACGCGCACGGCGGCGAAGCGGGAGCGTAAATCCCCTCTCGAGCCGTGCCGCCACGTGAGCGGGGTGAATGCCTCCGGCCCGAGGCCGGCGGCCAGGGCAGCATCCGTTCGCAGATCCGGCGCTGCACCGGCACCGGATCCCACGTGGACTGGTTCACGAACTGCTGCAGGTTCTGCTCGTTGCCGTCCGGTAATCGCGAGGCCATGGCCTGAATGGACTTGCGGCGGCCGTCCAGCATCAGTCCGCGCAGATAGCAGTCGCCCTTGGCCCGCTGGTCCTTCCGAGGCACCGAGGCGAACACATCCGCCACGAACAACGCCAACTTCGCTCGAAAACGGTTCACTTCATGTGCATCCACCCAACCAACGTGCTCCCGAACAGGGCCGACGGGAAGACCTAACGGAGTCCTATTAGTTAGATAGGTCGAGAAGCAAGTACACGCAGGAGGAGCTGCTGCCCGGCTTCGGAGTCGCGTGACGCCGATTCCTCTCGTACTACCTGCGGGCCATCCAGGTCGACGGCGAGATGGCCTGGTCCTCTCCCCTATGGGTCGAACCGAGCGCCGCAGGAACGCTGCGGTCTTGAATGATCACGAGCCAGACGAATGACTGCGGCGTGATCCGAGGGCCATACGCCCTCGACCGGGCTGTCACCCGTTCGCTGTATGGCCCCCCTGTACCTCGGACATCATGGCCCCTACCAACCTGCGCGTGGTGTGGAGGCGGCTCTGCGGGCTCACCCGCATCGTTCCAGGGTGCCGCAGATTCCCATGTGTAGGACACTCGCGAGGGACACCTTGTCCGCATGAGTGCAAGGGAGAAGCGAAGTGGAACCGCCTCCGAGCATGACTCTTGATGAAATGCTGGCCGCATTGACGCAGATCAAGGATGATCCCCGCTACCAGGGCGGAGAAATCACTTCTTTCGCGCTGTGTCCAGAGCCATTTGCTGGTTACAGCATTACGAAGGTGCAGCCTACGCCTTCGGGCACCGAACTCGAAGTTGAAATCATCCTCACCAACATGGTCGAGGACGACAAGCAGAAACTGGCGGAGGCCTATGCGAAGCCAGCATGATGCCCGCCACCATGGTCGCCTGCGGTGAAGGTGAGGCGGGACAGCGGCGTAGCAACGGGACCAGGGCCTCGGCCATGGCCGTGCAGCGCGGGTCCTTCGCGTAGGAAGCCATCTGCGCATCGTAGAGCTGCGAGACAGCGCGCACCCTGGTTCGGCCGGGGCACTCACTCGAAGTGGGCTGCGGCGTACGGCGTTGCGCTACGCGTGCCTGCCGGTCAGACAGGTTCGAGGAGGTCGACGACGGAGAGCCCGGTCTCGCCGTTGACGAGTTTGAGGGCGACTCGGCACGGGCCGCGAGGTCGAGGGGGTCGAGGTCTTCGGCGTACGCGGCGTGCACGATGCGGTCCAGGCCCGCGCCGACCAGCGGTGCGGCGGTGCGCAGCGAGGCCTCCAGGGCGACGCCCTGGGTGGCGCCGCCGTGCAGGACGATGTTCCGCGTGCGGTACAGCCTGCGCAGCGCGATCCGGAAGGCGCCGGCGACGTCCCCCAGCACCGGGCGCGGGTTCTGGACCAGGTCGGCCATGCGCTGGGCAGCCGGCCGGTCGCTGTACTTCGTGGACGCGCCGGTGAAGTCCAGGGCGGAGGCACCGCTCGTGTGCAGGGCCTCGGCGACCAGGCGGGCGCGTTCCTGATTCGTGGCGCCCGCAGTGACGGCTCGGGCGAGGTCGTCCTTCGTACGGGGCTTGTGGCGGTGCGCGAGGGCTGTGAGCTCGGCGCGGGGCCACGAGCAGGCGATGATGGCCGCCATCCGGTCGGCCGCCACTGCCTTGCCGGACCGCTCGTGTTCTCCCTTGGGGTCGTCCGGGTGCATCAGCAGCGATTCGACGGCGGCCCACGCGCCGGCGACGGCCGGGGCCATCGGGCCGCGGTTGACCGCGGCCGCGAGTTCGAGGGCGTCGTCGATGCGGCTGCGGGTGCCGGCGACCTGGTAGAGGTGCCCCTCGTTGACCAGGGTCAGAACATCGGCGCCCCGCGCCGGGGGATCGAGCGGGATGGGCCGCGCGTGACCGGCGACCCAGATATAGGGGAGTGGCTCGACCCCGCCGCGGTCCTTCCGCAGGAACTGGGAGCGTGCGGTCATCCGCTCCACCATCTGGCGCGCCTGCTCGGCGGCGCCGAACGGATCCAGCGCCGTGAACCGGTAGACGAACCCGCCGCCCGGCCGGACGCCCGCCGTGGCGTGGCCGTGTTCGCGCAGCCAGGCGACGACCTTGCCCTTGTCGTACCAGTGCTCCAGCGGCTCGGCGAGCTGCCGCTGGGGCACCTTCTCCAGCGCCACCAGCACCTCGTACGAGCGGGCCGGCGTCCGCGCGAGCCCGGCGGCACTATCCGCCATGTCCGCCGTGGTGGCGCGCGTGTCGTAGAGATCTTTCGCCCAGGCCTTGAGGTAGCTGGCGCTATAGCCCAGGTCAAGGAGGTGGGAGGCCACCGTGCGGGAGTACCGCTCCGGCTTGACCCGCTCCTCGACGGGAACGTTGACCGCCGCCGCCCACCGCTCCAGATAGCCGACCCGGACGTGCCCGATGATCTCCTTGAGACGGCGTCGCGCAGGGCTGGGATCCGGCAGCGAGTTCTTCAGCAGCCCAGTGAGTTCTTTGCGCAGGTCCCGGTCTCCGAGACCGCGGTCGGGGCCGATCAGAACGTTGAGCTCGTTGCGCTGCCAGTCGCACGCGGTCGGCGAGAGCACCCCTTGAGCCTGCCAGGAGCCGGCCTCCCAGAGTTCCTCGAGCGCGAGCACGGAACCTACGTCCCACAGACGGCGCGCCCACGGCGTGCCTTCGTCGGTGAAGAAGCCCGACATACGGGCCAGCACGTGCCGCGCGTAGGAATCCGAAACAGCAGGGGCTGTGACCATCGCAGCACCCTAGTGTGGTGCGCCCGAAATCTCGGGCTTAAGTCTGTAGCCTGTTTTCATGTCTCGGGGTCCTCGTGCCGTCGAAGTTGTGCTGTCCGATGAGGAGCGCGCCGAGTTGCTGCGCTGGGCGGGCGGGGCGGTGGCGCCCCGTCTTGTCGAGCGGGCACGCATCGTCTTGGCGTGCGCGGACGGGAAGCCGAATACGTGTGTGGCGGCGGAGTTCAAGGTAACCGCGGACACGGTGAGGAAGTGGCGGTCGCGGTTTGCTGCCCGGCGGATGGCCGGACTTGCGGATGAGCCGCGGCCGGGCCGGCGCAAGTCGGAGCTGGTGCTAGCCGCGGGCCGGAGAAGACCTGGGTCTACGGAGCCTTACGCGTACGGGACGGCCAGCAGATCACCATGGCGGCTTCCTCCCGCAACAGCGTCTTCTACCAGCAGTTCCTGCAACTGGTCGAGGACGCCAACCCGACCGGTGAGATCTGGATCGTCACCGACAACCTGTCCTCTCACAACAGCCTGTCCACCCGGACCTGGCTGGAGGACCACCCCCGGATCCGCCACGCGTTCATCCCGGTCGGCGCGTGCTGGCTGAACCTGCAGGAAGGCTGGTGGCGGATCTTCCGCAAGACCGCCCTGGCCGGACGGTCCTTCGCCAACCCCGACGACATCGCCCAGGCCACAGCCGTGGCCACCGCCCAGCTCAACGCCCGAGCCCGCCCCTGGATCTGGGGGCGGCCGGCCCCGCCCACCCGCCAACTACGACGCCGATATGTGTACATCCAATGAGGAATCCAGCACTAGTCACCGACACCCCCGCCGCACTCGAGCAGCGGGGGTGTCGCATGTTGGACTGACCTGGCCGTCACCCGTACTTGTCACACGGCGCCGGGGTCCGCGCTGCGGCCGAAGACCCGTGCTTCACAGGTCTTGGAGCTTGTCGACGCGGACGGGACCACCGGTGGTGACGGACTGGACGGCGGCGAGGGCGATGGCCAGGGCAGCGCGTGCGTCCTCTCCGGTGGCGGAGGGGGTGCGCTCGGTGCGGACGCTGTCGGTGAAGTCGGCGAGTTCGGCCACATAGGCGTCGTGGAAGAGGTGCTGGTCGTAGGTGACGCACTCGGCGGCGACGCCGTCCGGGCCGTATGCGGTCAGGTGGGTGCGGCGGACGTCGCCCATGGTGAGCATCCCAGCCGAGCCGAGGACCTCGGCGCGTACGTCGTAGCCGTAGACGGCCTGGAAGCTGGCCTCGGCGGTGGCGAGGGCGCCGTTGTCGAAGCGGACGGTGACAACGGCGGTGTCGAGCAGGCCGCGGTCCTTGAAGTCGGGGCGGATCAGGGCGTCCGCCATGGCGAAGACCTCGACGGGTTCGGCACCGGGATTGAGGTGGCGCAGGACGTCGAAGTCATGGATGAGGGTCTCCAGGAAGATCGTCCACGGCGGTATGCGGGCCGGGTCGGCCAGAGCGGGGTCGCGGGTGAGCGAGCGCAACAGCTGCGGTGTGCCGATGGCGCCGGCGGCGATCTTCTCGTGGGCGGCCCTGAAGCCCGCGTCGTAGCGGCGGTTGAAGCCCACCTGGAGGAGCACGCCCGCATCCGCGGCGGCCGACATGGCGCGGTCGGCCTCGGCGAGGGTGACCGCCATCGGCTTCTCGCAGTAGACCGCCTTGCCCGCCTTGGCGGCCGCCTCGACCAGGTCGGCGTGGGTACGGGCCGGGGTGGCGATCACCACCGCGTCGATGTGCGGGTCGGCGAGCAGTTCACCGATGTCCGTGTAGGCGGTGGCGCAGCCGAGCCGGTCGCCCAGGCTCCGCGCGGCGCCCGGGGTGGGGTCGGCGATGGCGACGAGCCGGACGCCCGGGAGGCGGTGGGCGAGGGTCTCGGCGTGGAACGAACCCATCCGTCCGGCGCCGAGGAGGCCGACGGCGAGAGGCTGCTGGGTGGTCATGCGGGTGCTCCGTACGTCGTCGTCAGGGTAGGTACAGGCAGTGGAGACAGTCAGACGGTGAAGGCGGAGCGGAAGCGCTCCAGAGCGAGCTCGCTGTCGCCGGAGGCCCACGCCTCCATCGCCACCGTGCCCTCGTAGCCGAGGCCCGCCAGGGCGCGGGCGACGGCGGGGTAGTTGATCTCCCCGGTTCCGGGTTCGCGGCGGCCGGGGACGTCGGCCACCTGGATCTCGCCGATCAGGCCCAGGGCATGGGCCCTGCGGACCAGCTCGATCAGATTCCCCTCGCCGATCTGGGCGTGGTAGAGGTCCAGATTCATCCGCAGCCCGGGCCGGTCCACGGCCGCGACCAGGGCCAGGGTGTCGGCGGCCGTCGCGAACGGAACCCCGGGGTGGTCGACGGCGGTGTTGAGGTTCTCCAGGGTGAAGACGACCCCGGCGCTCTCGCCCAGCTCGGCGAGGCGGGTGAGCGTGCGGTGGGCGGCGATCCACATCTCACCGGTGACCTCACCGGTCACCGGCACCACCGGCAGGCCCTGGCCATCCAGTCCGGTGCCGTGCAGGTTCAGGCGAGGGCAGCCCAGTTGCTCGGCCGCCTTGAGCGACTCCTCGGCGGTGCTCAGGAGTTCGGCCGCACCCTCCTCGTCGGTCAGACTGCCGCGGATGTAACCGGTCATGGAGGAGAAGTCGGCCGGGGTCCGGGCCAGAGCGGCAAGGTCGTGCCGGGTCCAGTCCCAGATCTCGACCTGGAAACCGGCGTCATGGATGCGCCGTGCCCGCTCGTCGATCGGCAGATCCAGGAAGACCATCTCGGCGCAGGCCGCCAGTGTGTACATCGCCACGTACCTCTCTCCGCGACTTCTGACTAGAACGTTCAAGGAACTAGAACGTTCTAGAACTCCGGGGAGCAGCAGTACGCCAGCTGTCGCCCTCCCCTGTCAAGGCTCCGGTGGCCCGTGAAAGCTAGAACGTTCTATAGTCGACTCCGTAGGAGACGACTCCGACCAGGGAGGACAGGTTGCCGGCGACCTCAGCGGTCCCCAACGGAAAGCGACCGACGCTCGCCGACGTGGCGTCACGGGCAGGGGTGTCCACGGCGCTGGTCTCCATCGTGATGCGCGGCGCGAAGGGGCCGGCGAGGCCACCCGCGAGCGCGTCCTTCAGGCCGCGCGGGAGATCGGTTACCGACCCGACGCCCGGGCCCGGCTGCTCCGCAGCCACCGCTCCCATCTGCTCGGGGTGCAGTTCGGCCTCCAGCATCCGTTCCACTCCGACCTGGTGGAGGGCATCTACGCGGCGGCCGAACCGGCCGGGTACCAGATCGCGCTGAGTGCCGTGGCCGCCGGGCGCGGCGAGCAGCGCGCCGTCGAGACGCTGCTCGACGACCGCTGCGAGGCGCTGATCCTGCTCGGCCCGCAGGCCCCCGCCGCGCGGCTGGCGGAACTCGCCGGGCAACTGCCGGTCGTCTCCGTGGCCCGCCGGCTGCGGCCGTCCGTCCCGGGCCTGGAGGTCGTACGGACCGCCGACGACGAGGAGCCGGCCAGGCGGTGGACCACCTCGTCGCTCTGGGCCACCGCGACATCGCCCACATCGACGGCGGCCGGGCACCGGGCGCAGCCGACCGGCGCCGCGGCTACCGCACCGCCATGAACCGCCACGGCCTGGGCGAATACATCCGCATTCTCCCCGGCGGTCTCACTGAGGAGGAAGGCGCCGAGGCCGCCCGAACCCTGTCGGCCACCCGCCCGCGCCCCACCGCCGTACTGGCCTTCAACGACCGCTGCGCGACCGGCGTACTCGACCTCTTCCTCCGCTCCGGCGTCGCGGTCCCCGGAGACATCTCCGTCGTCGGGTTCGACGACAGCCATCTGGCCCGCCTGGCCCACATCGACCTCACCACCGTCGGACAGGACATCGCACGCCTCGCCGGGCTCGCCGTCGGCCGGGCCGTCGCACGCCTGGAGGGTGCGGAGATCCCCGCCGGGGAACAAGTCATCACCCCCCGTCTCGTCGTCCGGGGAACGTCCGCCCCGCCCCCCTGAAGGCAGATCCCGGGCGTGCGCGGCCTGTGTGTTCCACGGCGACGACGCCGGCCACACCGAGAAAGTACCGGTTCGACTCGACGTCGTACATGCCGACCGGCCTGATCAGGAACGGCTGCCCCTCGGGCACACGCCACTCGTCCAGTTGCTCATCGAGGCCGCAAACAGCTCGCTGAACTCCCGCATGAACGGCGACACGTCCCGCGGCCACATCAGCTCGACGAGTGAAGTGCACCCGCCATCCAGTGATCGACATGGCGCCGGACGATATCCCGCGGACAGCTCAGCAGCGCATAACCGAAGTGGGACGGATTCCGGGCCCTGCTCTCCGTCGACGCCGGAAAGGTGGAGCTGCGCTCCAGACGCGGCACCGAGATGGGCCCCGCGTTCCCGGAAATCGTGGCCGGCGCCGCGCAGCTGCCGGACGCGACCGCGCTGGACGGCGAGCTCGTCGTATGGGAGGAGAACCGACTCGCCTTCGAACGGCTGCAGAAGCGGCTCCAGCGGCGCGGCGCCGGGGCGGCACGGGCCGCCGATGAGGCCCCCGCCCACTTCGTCGCATTCGACCTGCTCCGCCTGTCCGGCACGGACACCACGGCCTGGCCCTACCAGCGGCGCAGGGCCGCGCTCGAGTCCGTCTTCGCCGCCCAGCACCTGTCGGCGCCGTGGGCTCTATGCCCGTCGACCATTGACCCGGACACCGTGAAGGAGTGGCTCACGTGGGCAACGGTCGGAATAGAGGGTGTGGTCTTCAAACGCCTGGACGGCTCCTACCAGCCTTCGGTCAGGGGCTGGTTGAAGTACAAAACACGGGAGACGACCGAGGCGATCGTCGGCGGAGTCACCGGCCCACTCACCTCACCCCGCAGCCTCCTGCTCGGCAGATACGACGCCCAGGGGCGCCTGCAGTACACCGGCCGCAGCACCACCCTCGCCCGCGCCGCCGGCAGCACCATCGCCGGGCACCTCACCCCAGCCGGTCCGGAGCATCCGTGGACGGGCTGGACATTCTCCGCTGGCTGGGGCACCACGGACACGCTCACGGTGACCCTCGTGCACCCCAAACTGGTGGTCGAGGTGGGCGTCGACGTCGCCCGCGATGCCAGTGGCCGGTGGCGCCACCCAGCACGCCTCCACAGGACCCGTCCCGACCTCTCCTCCGCCGACGTCCCTCTCCAGCCCACCCCACCGTGACCGAACGCAGCGCGGCGGCCCGACAGCGATCACCGTGCCCTGGCAAGGGAGGTCTCGTGAGCAAGGCCGACCAGCTGGGCTCCGGCCGGTTCGGCGGGGGAGTGCGCACGGTCAGCGCACGCCGCCAGGCCGTCGCTGCCGCAACGGGCGTCCCCACCAGGATGTTGGCGACGAGGGCCGATTCGAGGAGCTCTTCGGGGGTGGTGCCCTGGTCGTCGCTGACCATGACCTTGAGCGTGTCGAGGCCGGCCTCGCGGGCAGCGGCGAGGCGGCTGCTGCCGTCGACGACGACGTGGGTGGTGTCCGGCTCGAGGTGGGTTGTCCGGTTTGAGGCTGATTCGGTGGACGGGGAGTTCTGCTCAGCTTCGAGTGGGGCAAGGGCCCTTTCGAGCGCGGCTTCCCGGGCCCGTACGGCGGACAGGCGTACGTCGAGGAGGAAGGCGTCGTTGCAGGCGGGCAGGGTCGGACGCGTAGGCCGCGCTGAGGATCTCACCCATGGGGGAGCGGTTACCCGGGCGGCATGGAGTCAGCCTGACGGACCGTCAGTCCTGGCCCGATCGTCAGGAGCTCCATTAGGGGTGCATCAGGGGCGGTTCCGGGGAATCCGCCCTCCCTCGCAGCGAGCGGCCAGGGCGCCAGGAAGCCGAAGCCGCGGCGATGACGCCCGACAGGCCCGCCAGATCGGCGTTTGAGCAAGCTGCCGAAGAGTGTGGTAGTCGTTACCGAACACGCGTCGCGCCAGGCCTAAGAATGATCAGTGTCAGGACAGCAGCATTAGCGTCCAGATTGCGGCCAGGAACGTGCAGGCGAGCGTGAACAGGCTTTGCACAGCGGCGGTGACCGGCATCCTCAGGCGGGCGTGCACGACGGCGCTGGCCGCCGCCACAGCCGGAAAGCCCCAGACGGCGAACCACGTCAGGACAGGGACGTCACGAGGCGCGGTCGGAGAGGAGTTCGCCGACGTGCTGCCCATGCCGACCATCACGAACAGCAACGCGCCGGCAACGACGATGACCGCGTCCGCGACCAAGAGCAGCAGAGCGACCATGATGTCGATCAGCCGGGATGGGCGTTCGCGGATCCGGAGAGGCGCCGGGGCGTCTTGGTCGTCGCCGGGTGGTGATGCCATGACCCGACTGCACCACGGAATGGCGTGTCCGGCACTGTGCGGGACCGTAAAGAGCCCCGAAGGTGACCACCGGTCATCACAACCATCCGGATCGCAGCGCCTGACTTCCGCCGACTCGGGCACCGTCCGGGGAGCCGGCTTCGGCGCCCCATGAGGGCTGGGTATCGAGCCCGGCGTCACGCTGGAACAGATCGCCGCCGACTTCGGGGTCCACCCGATCACGTTGTCGAAGTGGTTGCGTCGCGCCGAGACCGATGAGGGCGCCAGGCCCGCAACGACGTCGGGTGAGTCGGCCGAGCTGCGCGAGGCCCGCAAACGGATCCGGCTGCTGGAGCAGGAGAACGAGGTGCTCAGGAGGGCTGCGGCGTATCTGTCGCAGGCGAACCTGCCGGCAAAATGATGTACCCGCTCGTCCGTGAGCTGGCCGCCGCCGATGCCCCTTACCGGGTGCCGGTGGCGGTGACGTGCCGGGTGCTCGGGCTGGCCCGCCAGCCCTACTACCGGTGGCTGGCCCGGCCTGCCACCGACGCCGAACTTACCCAGGCATACCGGGCCAACGCCCTGTTCGATGCGCACCGCGACGATCCCGAGTTCGGGCACCGCTTCCTTCTCGACGAGGCCCGCGCTGCCGGTGAGGCGATGGCCGAGCGGACCGCCTGGCGGATCTGCCGGGACAACGGCTGGTGGAGCGCCTTCGGCAAACGCAGGGGCCGCGGGAAGAATGCCAAAGCCGGGCCACCGGTCCACGATGACCGTCTGCGGCGGAACTTCACCGCAGACGGGCCGAACCGGTTGTGGCTCACGGACATCACCGAGCACGCGACCGGCGAGGGCAAGCTGTATCTGTGCGCGGTCAAGGATGTGTACTCCGGCCGCGTCGTGGGCTGTTCCATCGACGCCCGGATGAAGTCCCGCCTTGCGGTGGCCGCGCTGGAGTCCGCCGTTGCCCGCCGTGGCCCCGCTGCGGGATGCATCGTGCACTCCGACCGTGGATCGCAAGGCGGATTCAACTGGTCGTCGCAACACCTTGATCAAAGAGGTATGCGATGGGACGAGACCAGGAGCAGAAGGTGCCGGAGGTGCCTGCGGGAGCGCGACGGCAGTGGGCGGCGGATCGGGCGATGCGACCGCCGATGCGTTCACCGGGTCGGCCGGAGCCGTCTCGTGCAGTGCAGCGCCACTTCTGGCGGCGGATCGCGTCGGGAGTGACGACGGCAGAGGCCGCGGTCGCTGTTGGCGTTTCGTGGCCGGTCGGAACCCGGTGGTTCCGTCACGCTGGCGGGATGCCGCCGATCAGCCTGGATGAGCCCACCGGCCGCTATCTGTCGTTCGCTGAGCGTGAGGAGATCGCGCTATCGGCGCGCCCAGGAGTTCGGCGTGCGCGAGATCGCTCGCAGGATCGGCCGCGACGCGGGCACGATCTCACGCGAGCTGCGCCGCAACGCGGCGACCCGGGGCGGCAAACCGGTCTACCGGGCTCTGGTGGCGCAGTGGAAAGCGCAGCAGGCTGCGAAGCGCCCGAAGACCGCGAAGCTCGCAGGCGATGGCAGGTTGCGTGAGTACGTGCAGGAGCGGCTCGCCGGCAGCGTCCGCCGCCCCGACGGCGTGATCGTCACCGGGCCTGAGACCCCGGAAAGGGCTGAACAAGCCGCATCGGCAGGACAGGCGTTGGGCGACGGCATGGAGCCCGGAGCAGATCTCGCACCGGCTCCATGTCGACTTCCCCGATGATGAGTCCATGCGCATCAGCCACGAAGCGATCTACCAGGCGCTGTTCATCGAAGGCCGTGGCGCGCTCAAGCGGGAACTGGTCACGTGTCTGCGCACCGGCCGGGCGCTGCGGGTTCCCCGTGCACGGTCGCAGAACAAGCCGCAGGGGCATGTCACCGCGGACGTCATCCTCAGTGAACGCCCAGCCGAGGCCGGGGACCGCGCGGTCCCCGGCCACTGGGAAGGCGATTTGATCATCGGGACGGGCCGCTCCGCGATCGGCACGCTTGTCGAGCGCAGCAGCCGCTCCACGCTCCTGGTGCACCTGCCTCGGCTCGAGGGCTGGGGCGAGAGTCCGCCCGTGAAGAACGGCCCCTCGCTCGGGGGCTATGGCGCGATCGCGATGAACGCGGCCCTCACCACGTCGATGGCGCAGCTGCCCGAGCAGCTACGCAAGACCCTCACCTGGGACCGCGGGAAGGAACTCTCCGGTCATGCCCAGTTCGCTCTCGATACCGGGACAATGGTGTTCTTCGCCGATCCGCACTCGCCCTGGCAACGACCGACAAACGAGAACACCAACGGACTGCTGCGTCAGTACTTCCCGAAGGGCACTGATCTCTCCCGTTGGTCGTCCACGGACCTCGAAGCCGTCGCCATCGCGATCAACAACCGGCCCCGCAAGGTCCTCGGCTGGCGGACACCAGCCGAGGTCTTCGAAGAGCAGCTACGCTCGTTGCAACAGCCCGGTGTTGCAACGACTGGTTGAACTCACCCAATTCCGGTCCGGCAAGGTTGCCGCCGTCCTCACCTGGCATGGCTTGGTCGGCCCAATGGGCCGGGTCGGGGCCGTCGGCGACAACGCCGCAATGGAGAGCTTCTTCGCACTGCTGCAGAAGAACGTCCTCGACCGCCGCGTCTGGGCCACCCGCCAGGAGTTGCGGATCGCGATCGTCGCCTGGATCGAGCGGACCTACCACCGGCGCCGGCGGCAACGAAGCCTGGGCCGATTGGCCCCCGTCGAGTACGAGACCATCATGACCCCACCCGCAGCTCTGGCTGCATAAACCCCGCTGTCACCCGATCATGCAGCAGTCCCGATCGCCGCCATAATGGATCGTTCGCAGAGAAAAGGCCCGACCCCCGAAGGAAAGCCGGACCTTACCGAGGCTGCGGGATCAGGCGGGACGGATGTTCTCCGCCTGTGGGCCCTTTTGGCCCTGGGTGACGTCGAACTCCACCTTCTGGCCTTCATGCAGCTCACGGTAGCCCTGGCTGGCGATGTTGGAGTAGTGGGCGAAGACGTCGGGGCCGCTGCCCTCCTGCTCGATGAAGCCGAAGCCCTTCTCGCTGTTGAACCACTTGACCGTGCCCTTGGCCACCGGTGGCGCCTCGGTGCGGGCGAGGGCGTCGATGAGTTTCTCCCGAAACGAAGAGTTCCGACTGTCCCCTCACCCCGGGGAACCTATCCGAAGCGTGCCGCGTGACCTGCACCTTCAGCCAGCCACTCAGTGAGCCCACGCGGGCGGCGATGGAGGGTTTGGCGTCGCTGGGCCGGGCTGACCGCGAACCTTGCCATGGCCACCTGCCGCGACCAGCGAGGCCAAGGCATAGCGGATCGCGCGTGCCTTATTTGACTGTTCTGTGTGGATATGTGGGGTACCCGCTCATGGACGCTGATCCGGAGGCGCTGACTCCGGATCAGCGAGGCGCCGACGCCGTCGGCCGCCTCGGAGCACCGAAGGAGGAATGGCTCATGAGTGAAGATGCCGGTCGCGTTCAGCAGACGGGGCAGAAGGCGAAGGAGCAGACGTCGGCTGTGGCGGCGCAGACCGGGCAGGCGGCCGGCGAGGTCGCCGGGACTGCTGCCGAGCAGGCAAAGGCCGTCGCGGGCGAAGCACGTGCGCAGGCAGGCGGTGCGATACGCGACCTGAGGCAGCGCGTGGTGGGGGAGAGCCAGGGACAGGTGGAACGGCTGGCCGGGACGGTGCGGCAGTGGGCCGATGACCTCGCGGGTATGGCGGAGAACGCCTCGGGTGATTCGCCCGCCAGGAGCCTGGCGTCCCAGGCAGCCGATCAGGGCCACCGCGCGGCGGACTACCTGGACAAGAACGGTGCGGAGGGCCTGGTAGGCGACCTGCAGAACTTCGCGCGCCGCCGGCCGGGCGCGTTCCTGGGCGGGGCGGTGCTGGCCGGTCTGGTGGTGGGCCGCCTGGCCAAGGCCGGCACCAAGGGCGCGCAGGCCCCGACGGCTCCGTCTCAGGACGTTCGGCGACCGGGGCTGGAGCGCGAGGAGAGCAGCATGCTGCCTGCGGGCACGCCGGTGCCGCCGCCGGAGCTGTCCGGTTATCCGGCTCATCCGGGGGTGTGAGATGTCGTCGATCTATCCGCAGTCGCCGGGAGCCGGTGGACAGCCAGAGGCGGATCCAGACCGTTCGGCGGGCGAGTTGCTGTCGGCGGTGACGTCGGATCTGCAGACGCTGTTCCGCCAGGAGGTGGAGCTGGCGAAGACGGAGATCCGCGAGGAGGGCGCCAAGGCGGGCAAGGCCGCCGGGATGTACGGGGGTGCCGGGTTCGGCGGATACATGGTGGCGCTCCTCTTGTCGCTCGCGGCCGTTTCCGGTCTGGCCAACGTGATGGACGCCGGCTGGGCGGCACTGATCGTCGCCGCCGTGTGGGCGGTGATCGCTGCCGTGCTGTACGTGATGGGCCGCTCCCGGATGCGGGAGGTGTCCCCGAAACCAGAACAGACCGTGCAGACCCTGAAGGAGGACGCGCAATGGGCACGGCACCCGACCAAATAAGGTCCGAGATCGACACCACCCGGGAACGCCTGTCGGAGAACGTCAACCGGCTGGCCGACCGCGCCCGCCCCAGGCAGATGGTGCGCCGCCGCACCCGGCGGATGCGAGGCGCGGTGTCGGGGCTTCGTGACCGCGTCATGGGCACTGTCGCCGAATCGGCGGTGACGGCGCGGGATCGTACGGTGCAGGCCACGGAGTCGGTGAGAGAAGGCACCGGCGGTGCCGCGGACACGGTACGCCAGACGGCCGGGCAGGCCGCCGGTCAGGTCGGTGAGGTGGCCGGACAGGCCCGTGAGGCGGTGAGCCGGGCGCCGGAGCAGGCGGTGCGACAGACGCAGGGCAACCCGCTGGCGGCCGGGCTGATCGCCTTTGGCGCCGGACTGCTGGCCGCCTCTCTCCTGCCGACGTCCCAGGCCGAGGAACAGGCAGCCTCCCGGATCACCGAGCAGGCCGGCGAAATGCTCGAGCCGGTCAAGGAGGCAGCCGTCGAGTCCGCGCAGCAGCTGAAGCAGGACGCCACCGAGGCCGCCCAGCAGGCAGCCCAGGAGGTGAAGGACACCGCCGCGCAGGCCGCGAAGACCACCAAGGAGGAGGCCCGTGACCAGGCAGGCCAGGTCTCAGGGCAGGCCCGCGAGTCCGGGCAGCAGGTGGCCGACGAAGCCCGCGGGCAGAGCCCCGGCCCTGCCTGACCCTTGCCCCGTCGCCCACCCGGCAGAGACTGTCGCCCACAGTGGGTCTCGCTGAGGTGAGGGTGCTCTAGCGTCCCACGAGGCAGGCAGCGGTATTGAAGCCTGCCCTACCGGCCAGGAGGGCGCAGGTAATGGCGGCATGACGTTTGAGCAGGGTGCGCCGCAGCTCAGTCTTCGCGATCTTTCGGCTGGGCCGGGGTCCGGCCACCGCTCGCGCCCGCTTGGCCTGCGGTTTCAGCCTGGCCGGGTGACGTGAGGGCTCCTGCGGAAAAAGGGGTACCCGCGCATGGCGGCACCGGCCCGGGTGCCATGGCGGACGCCCAGTGTGCCGCTGGCGCCGTGGGAAAAGACGGGCATGGCCACGACCATCGAGACACAGAGCGTCGACCAGCTGGGAGGCCCGGGCAGCGTCCTGGCACGCCAGCGCCATGATCATGCGGAGATGGACCGGCTGATGGACCGGTACCAGGCACTGGCGGACGGCGCGGAGCGGGAGCGGGTCCTGAAGGACGTCGTCCAGCTCGTCTTCAGCCACGCCTTCGCCGAGGAGACCATCTTGTGGCCGGCCGTACGGCGTGCGGCGGCGGACGGGGAGGAGCTGACCTCCCGGGTCGAGGAGGAGCACCAGGAGATCATTCAACGACCTCGTCACCGACATCGAGCGCCTGGACCCCGGCACAGCGGAGCGCGAGGAGAAAGTGCGGCGGGTCTTCGCCCTGATCCGGCAGGACATCCGGGACGAGGAGGACCACGTCCTGCCGCGGCTGCAGGAGGCCCTGGACGCCGGCCGGCTGCGGCGGCTCGGTGCAGCGTGGGAGACGGTGCGCCGCAGCGCGCCGACCCATCCCCACCCGGTCGTGCCGCGGCGCCCGCCGGGCAACGCGGTCCTGGGCGTGCCGCTCAGCCTCTACGACCGGCTCCGTGACGGGCTAGGGCTCGGGGTGTCCGGCCCGTGGGGCAGGAGGATTCTGGCCGCTCTGATCGGGCTGCTCGTCTCCGCCGCGGTCGCCGTGCTGGTGCGCAAGCGCTCCTGACCGGCGGGTCATCGCCCGTGGGCGTCCCGGCGGGGCAGGGGCCGGCGTCCGCACGGCGGCCGGGGCGCCGGGCGGCGTGCCGCTGTCCAGCACCGGGGCCGCCGCGCGCTGCCAGGGCATCGGCGACGGCGCCCGTGACGAATGCGTAGACGGCCTTGTGCAGGACGTCCACCACGAGTTCCCGACGCGGCCAGGTCTCAGGCGGGGCGCCCACACCGGTCGCGTTCTCCAGAATCTGGTCGTTAGTGAGACGGACGACAGTGAACTTGGCGGAGGCGACCGGTCCGCGCAGCCCGGCCTGGGCCATGACCGACCGCAGCACGCCGAGGAGGGCGGCCTGGCCGAAGTGCATGGACCAGTTGACCTTGAGCGGCTGGGTGCCGGGGCGCTCGGGCAGGCCGGTCAGCCGCTGCAAAACACGGGCCGGCACATGGGAGTCCGGCCGGCCCGTGACGGCCTGCTCCAACTTCTCGCCGAGCGTCATCACGGCGCCTCCAGCGGCACCGGCGAGCAGCCCCTGCCACAGTGCGTGCCGAATCATGTCCTGGCGAGTACCCGTTTCCCGAAGGGGCACGCACCGGCACCGGCCTCAGTCGCCGATCGCCTTGTCCATGAGGGCGTGGTACCCGAGCTGCAGTGTGTCCACCCCGACCAGGGCCATGAGCGTACCCCTGGCGGTGCGGGTCGCTCGGGGCCGCAGCAGAACGAGACGATCGGGGTACTCGGCCGGGCAAAGGTGTCTGACATGGCAACAGCGCACAAACCGGGAACTGCCCGGCCCAAGAGGAATTCTGCCGATCGGTCTCTGCTGCGGGGGCAGAGGCAACACATCATCGGGTTGTTGATGCTCCTGAGCGCGGTGGTGCTGTTCGTGGCCCCATGGATCGTGGGCTACCCAGACACCGCAAAGGACGCACATCGCAACGAGCTGGGTGTGGGGATGGTTGTATTCTTCACCGCCCTCGCCCGCTTCTTCCGCTACCCCGGCAAGTGGTCTGATCAGGTGGTGCTGGTGGCCGGGGCATGGATGATCGGTTCGCCGTGGGCCATCGGCGGGCAGAACACGGAAGTGTTCGACGGCGCCCAGGTGATCGATGTGGTTGTAGGAATCGTGCTGATGGTGCTGGCGATCATGTCTCTGCTGCTGTTGAGCTTGACCCGGGGACACGACGAGAAGCGGAAAGCGGAAGAGGGCGGTCCCTGACCTGGAGGCGGTCGAGCCTGGTCGTGACTCTAGTACTCCAGTCGCGTTTCTCCATTTGTGCTGGTCAGCGCCTGGGTTTCGAGTCTATTTGACTGACGCACCATCAGGGGGGTGGTGGTTCGTGACTCACCCGATCGAGGTGCGTTGAGCCGGTCATGGAGTCGGATGTTGAAGCGGGTCTGTGGGCCAGTGAGTTGGAGTCCCTGCTGCTGCGGGTGGGCAAGCGATTCGGGCGGGTAGAGCCGCGGCAACGGATGCGGGATTACGTGCGCGGCCTGCTTGGCCCGGTCGGCCGGAAGAACAGCTGGCAGCTCGCCGAGCACGTGGGCCATGCCACTCCGTACGGCCTGCAGCGACTGCTGTCGTGGTGCCAGTGGGATCCGGACGAGATCCGCGACGACTTGCGGGACTACGTGGCCGAGCGGCTCGGACAGCCGGACGGCGTGCTGATCGTCGACGACACCGGCTTCATTAAGAAAGGCTCCGTTTCGGCAGGGGTGCAGCGCCAATATTCGGGGACCGCCGGCCGCACCGAGAACTGCCAGATCGGCGTGTTCGCCGCCTACGCCTCGGCCAAGGGGCGGGCCCTGGTGGACCGGGAGCTGTATCTACCCAAGTCCTGGACCGACGACCAGGACCGGTGTCGGGCAGCGAGAATCCCCGAGGACAGGCCCTTCGCGACCAAGCCCGAACTGGCGCGCGCGATGGTGCTGCGCGCGCTCGACTCAGCGCTGCCGGTCGCCTGGGTGACGCTGATGCGGCCTACGGGCAGGAACGGGGCTTTCGGCGGGTGCTGGAGGGTGCCGGTGTGGGGTATGTGCTGGCCGTCCCCAAGTCGCAGCAGGTCAAGACACCTGCGGGAAGCTGGCGCATCGACCATGTCCTGACCGGCGCGCCAGACGACGCCTGGGAGCGGATCTCGTGCGGGAACGGAGCGAAGGGGCCACGGGTCTACGACTGGGCCGCAGCCAGGCTCCCCGCTGTCGACGACGAGAACGGCGAGGCACTCATGCACCACCGCTGGGTGCTGGCACGCCGCAGTCTGGCCCGCCCCGCGGAGATCGCCTACTACCTCGCCTTCGCACCACACGGGACGACCGTCGCCGGGTTGGTCCGCGTGGCCGGCTCACGCTGGGCCATCGAGGAGTGCTTCCAGGCCGCGAAGAACGAGTGCGGCCTGGATGAGTACGAGGTTTGCCGCTACGTCGGCTGGTATCGGCACATCACGCTGGCCATGCTTGCGCACTGCTTCCTCGCGGCGATGGCCGCCCACGCCTTCGAAAAGGGGGTCGCAGAAACGGTCCAGGCAGCCTCGTTCCCCTCACCGTGGCAGAAGTGCGACGGCTCCTGGATCTTGCCCATGTCCCGACAGGCAGACCGCAACTACCCCAGCGCCGGCTCCACTGGTCGCATTGGCGCCGACGACACCAAGCCGCCGCTCGACACTGCCACTACCGGCGCCGCACGCACTTCGATCGGGTGAGTCACGAACCACCGCCCCCCTGATGGTGCGTCAGTCAAATAGACTCGAAACCCAGGCGCTGACCAGCACAAATGGAGAAACGCGACTGGAGTATTAGTACTGCAACGGTGCTTGCCGTGACTGATGGCCAGGTCTGGGGCTGTGTCCGCGTCGTTTGTAGTGGCTGGTGCGGGCCTGGTGTTGTCGTCTTCGGCGCCAGGCCGACCAGTGCAGGATGTGCTCGACGGGGGCGGGTCGGCGGTCGGTGAGGCGGGTGATCAGCCGTCGTATCTCGGCGAGGCTGAGGTGGATGAGCTGGGAGGATCCGTTTCTGCTTTCCCGGCATCCAGCTCGCGGGCTCGCAGGACGGTCAGGCAGGCGTGGGCGGCCATGGCCAGGGTCATGTGTCGGTGCCAGCCGGGGTAGCGGCGGACTTGGTAGTCGTCCAGGCCGCATTCCTGTTTCGCGCTCTGGAAGCACTCCTCGATGGCCCACCTGCTGCCCGCGATGCGGATCAGGTCGTCAAGTGTTGTCTCGGCCGGGCAGTAGGCGATGTAGTAAGAGATCTCCCCGGGTCGGCTCACGCTGCGGCGGGCGATGACCCAGTGGCGGCGGTCGGGCCGGTGCCAGGGCCGGAGCTCGACGCGTGCCCAGTCGTAGATCCGCAGGCCGTGAGCCCCGCTGCCGCAGGAACGACGCTTCCATTTCTGCCGGGCAAGACCGTTGAACAAGTCGTGGACGGGATGGTCGATCGCCCAGCGGGTGACCACGGTGTCGTGGCGGGTGGTGGCCATGACGTGGAAGACGTCCGCCCGCTCCAGTTCCGACCGCCAGCCTTTGCTGAACCCGTAGGCGGCATCCGCGGTCACCCACCGAAACGGCATCTTGTCCGCCATGGCGCGGCGGACCATCGCCTTCGCCATGGCCACCTTGGTCTCAAAGGCGACCTCGTCATCGACGCCGGCCCGGCGGCACCTTTCGCGGTCGTCGGTCCAGGAGGTGGGCAGATACAGACGCCGGTCGATCAGTGTCCGCCCGCGGTCGGTTGCATATGCGAGGAAGACGCCGACCTGGCAGTTCTCCGTCCGCCCAGCGGTGCCGGAGTACTGCCGCTGCACCCCGGCCGACCGCGTCCCCTTCTTCAGGAAGCCCGTGTCGTCCACGACCAGGACGGCGTCCTGGTCGTGGAGGTTTTCGACCACGTACTGACGCACGTCGTCGAGCACCTCATCCGCGTCCCACTCGATCCGGTTCAGCATCCGGTGGATACGGTCCGGGCCTGCGTGGCCGGCTTCCTCCGCCAGCGTCCAGCCGTTCTTCCGCTGCAGCGGAGCGATCAGGCCCCGCATATAAGCCAGTGCCGACTCCCGCGGCTCCGACCTGCTGAAACGGTGCACGAACCGCTCATGCACAGCGTCCAGTTCACCCGCCCACAACCTGACATCAGCAAGGTCCCCACCCATGAACACACCAACGACCAACCTGGCCATCAGTCACGGCAAGCACCGTTGCAGTACTAGCCAAGGAGCGGAACACCCCCGCGTCGGCGGGGAGGACTCGGTCGGCACCTTCACTCAAGCGTTCCTCGACGGAACACCCCCGCGTCGGCGGGGAGGACTCTTTCTGACCTGCGGCTTAGGAGGGGCTTTGCCATTCCCTTGCACGGGAGAGGGGGCGATGCCGTGAGGGGTGGGGCTGCATGGGGCCACTGTATCGAGGGCCGGGCGGCGGGGCTGTTGTCGGTGGGTGGTGGTTGAATGCAGGCTCTTCTGGCTGGTCGGCAGTGCCAAGGGGGCGGGGTTGGTGGGGGAGTGGGGGGCGCCGGATGAGTCGGTGTGGGGGAAGTCGAGGGGGTTGGATCCGGGGCTGGCGCCGTATCCGCTGATCCGGCATCTTTTGGATGCTGCCGCGATGGCGCTGCACTTGTGGGATGCCTACCTGTCGGAGAGCCAGCGTGTGCGGATCGCTGAGGGGATGGGGCTGGCAGGCGAGGTGGACCGTGCCAGGACGGTCGTCGGGCTGTGTGCCGGTCTGCATGACGTCGGCAAGGTGTCAGGCTTTCAGTTCTGTTCTAGGCGCGGTAGCCAGTACCTCAGTGCGGAGCTGGGCGGTGACCGGGTGAAGATGTCCGCGGAGCGGTTCGGGCATGACGTGGCCGGCGCGCAGAGCGTGAGAGAGGTGCTGGCAGGTCTGGGTTTTGCCGGTGACGAGGAGCTGAAGGTCGCGGAGCGGCTGGCCGAGGTTGTCGGTGGTCATCACGGACGTTTTCACCGCCTTGAGGACGGTATCGCTGCGTCGTTTTTGGGTGGGGCGGCCTGGGCGCGGCAGCGGATGGCGCACGCGGCCGCGGTGCACGGGTTGCTGGGGACACCGCAGGCGCCGGGGGTGTTGAAGGCGCCGGCCGCGGTGCTGGTGACGGGGCTGGTCATTCTTGCCGACTGGCTGGTCAGCCAGGAGGACTACCTCCAAAAGCGGCAGCGGGGGCTGGAGCCGGTGCTGGCGGATCATTTCCAGCGTTCCAAGCGCGATGCTCCTGGTCTGCTGGCTGAGGCTGGGCTGGCCCGCGTGCGGTTGCAGCGCAAGGAGTTCGCACAGGCCTACGGCATTCAGGGTGAGCCCAATCCGTTGCAGCGCTCGGTGATGGACGAGCTGCGCCAGGCGGTCGGCGAGGGGCGTCGTGGCGGCATCTTTCTCGTCACCGCGGCGCCGGGGGACGGCAAGAGCGAGACGGCTCTGGAGGCCGAGCGGATCTTGTCCGAGGCGTTCGGTACGCAGGGGTATGCGTTCTTGCTGCCGACGATGGCCACCAGCGATCAGATGCACGGGCGGGTCGCGCAGGCGTTGCTGCGTCAGTCCGGCGAGGAGGCCGGGCTGACGCTGGTGCACAGTATGGCCTGGCTGAACAGCGCTTACGCCGACGAGGACCTGGTGGCGCAGAGCGTGTTGACGTGTGACGGGGACGAGGTGGGCCAGGGCAGCGGTCGGGCGGAGGCGGACATGCGGCCGCAGCGGTGGCTGCGCGGGTCCAAGCGGCCGCTGCTCGCACAGTTCGCGGTGGGCACGATCGACCAGGCCCTGATGGCGGTGCTGCCGGTGCGGCACAACGCGCTGCGGTTGCTGGCCCTGTCGGGCAAGACGTTCATCGTCGATGAGGCCCACGCCTACGACCCCTACATGCAGGTGTTGCTGGGCCGCTTGTTGAATTGGCTCGGGGCGTACGGCGTTCCGGTCGTGCTGTTGTCGGCGACGTTGCCGGCGTCGGTCAGTGACCGGCTGATCAAGGAGTACCTGAAGGGCGCCGGTCACAAGACGCGCGCCCTGAGCAAGCAGACGTTCCCGGCGCCCTATCCGGGGTGGCTGTACGTGGACGGGGAGAGCGGACGGGCTTCCCAGATCTCGCCCGCCGCCGGCAGGGGCAGGTGCGTGCGCGGGGCATGGAGCTGGATGTCGTGGTGGAGCCGGTCGTCCACGGCGGTGGAGGTGCCCGGGCCCGGCTGGCGGTGATCGAACGGCTCCTGAAACCGATCGAGAAGGAGGGCGGCACCGCCCTGGTGGTGTGCAACACCGTCGGGGACGCGCAGAACACCTACCTGAAGCTCCGTGAACGCTTCGACGAGCGCTCCCACGCACAGGGCGGAAGCGTGCAGCTGCTGCACGCCCGTTTCCCCGGCGACGTGCGTGAAGCCCGCACAAGGGAGGTCACGCAAGGGCTGGGCCGCAACGGTCCGCGTCCGCGGCGCCGGATCGTGGTGGCCACCCAGGTCGTCGAGCAGTCGCTTGATCTTGATGCCGACATCGTCATCAGCGATCTCGCTCCGCTGTCCCTGCTGCTGCAGCGGGCCGGGCGGTGCTGGCGGCACGAGAACCACTGGTCCCGGCACGGCTACCCCGACGGCCGCGGCCGCCCGGCCTGGGCGAGCGGGCCGCGTCTGGTGGTGCTCGACCCGATCGCGGGCGACGGGAAGACGCCCCCGCAGTGGGGCGAGGTGTACTCCGAGCACCTCCTTTCCACCACCTCCCGCACTCTCGCCCGGATCAAGGGCGGGACCGTCTCCATCCCGGGCGACGTACAGGACCTGGTCGAAGCCGTCCACGGGGACAACGAGGACTTCGACTGGAACACCCCGGGCGCCAGCGAGACCAAAGCTTGGGCGGCCCACAAGGGCAAGGACATCGCGGAACGCAGCATCGCCGGCCTCCTCGCCGTCCCGCGCGCGCGGAGCGTCTCGGCGCTGCACGACCTGCATCATCTGCCCGGCGAAGAGGACGAGTGGGAGATCTCCACCCGACTCGGCGCCGACTCGGTGCGACTGCTGTGCGCCTACGTGCACCAGGACGGCCGCGTAACCCTGGACCTGGAGGGTGAGCACCTGCTTCCCCAGGCCGGCGCGTCCGCCGCGGACGGCACGATGCCGGTCTCGTCCGTGCGGGAGGTGATGCGCCGCACCATCCCGGTCCGCGCCGACTGGCTCAGGGACGCCGATCCCGACAGCATCGCCCCACCGAAGTCGTGGACGCGGCACCCGATGCTCGCAGACCTGCGTGTGCTGTACCAGCCCGTGCAGGGCGGAAGCGCCCAGGCGGTGAAGGTCGGCGGCAAGACACTGCGGCTGGACAAGGACTGCGGTCTGGTGCGCCGCTGATACCAGTCACTGCCCGCCTTTGATCCGAAAACCTCCAGGTCCGGGCCCGTTGTCAGTGGCGGCTGCTTGAATGCCCAGACGGCGCCAGAGCAGGGCTCTGGGGGGCTTTGCCCTGCCCGTGTCTGGGTTGAGGGTGTTGGAGGGGATGACGGTGAGTGGGGGATTCGACCTGCGGATCGAGCCGTGGATTCCGGTGCGTCTGCTGACCGGAGGGTCGGCGTGCGTGGGCTTGTGCGAGTTGTTCAAGCGGGCGCATGAGATCGAGGATGTGGAGATCCCGGTGCCGCCGGCGGCGGCGGGCTTGATGCGGATTCTGGCGCCGATCGCGGCGAGGATCGCCGCCGATGGCGGGGACCGGCTGGATGATCCGGACGTCGCGGAAGACATCGACGACTGGTTCGATCTGCGGGAGCGTGTCCTGAAGGCTGGCCGGTTCGATTCGCGGGCGGTGGACGCCTACTTCGGCCGCACGGATTTGGTGGGCCGGTTCGACCTGTTCCATCCCGAGCGGCCGTTCCTGCAGGATCCCCGCCTGATGGCGGAGTGTGTGGATGCGAAGGGGTCGCCGAACCCGTCCGGGGTGAACAAGCTGGTGATGGGACGGCCCACGGGCATCAACGGGGCGGTGTTGTTCGGGCATTTCACCGACACCGCGCCCGTGCCGGTACCGGCCGCCGAGGCGGCTTGGCATCTGATCGCGCAGTTGTACTACGGCCCGTCCGGGCAGTGCACGCCCCGCCGGATCACGGGTGAGCGTGCGGGCAGCGGTGATGCGGCCCCGCTGCGCAAGTCCGTCTCCTACTTTCCGTGGGGGCCGGAGCTGTTCACCACGCTGGTGCTGGCCGTGCCGAGCCCCCAGGTTGAGGTCGACTGGGAGGCGGAGGACGCGTGCCCGTGGGAGGAGGATCTCCGCGCCCCTCTGGAGGCTTTGCCGCCGGTGACGTGGCCGGGCCGGATGCTGACGGGCCGGTTCCGTCATGCCGCGCTGCTCGTGTCGTCCGAGGGCGGCCGGTCGGTGACGGATGCCTACCTCACCTGGTCGACGCACGAGCTGCCGCAGAAGGTGCAGGACCCATACCAGATCCTCGATCGGCGCAAGGACGGCGACTTCCAGCCGCGGGAGGCCGACGGGGCGCGGGCCTTGTGGCGGGATCTGGACTCGCTGCTGCTGAAGGACAGCCGTCAGGACGCCCGGCGCCCTCCGGCTCTGGAGCACCTGCCCAGGTGGCTGCTGCCGCGGCTGCGGGTGCGCGCCTACGGCTTCGACCAGGACGGGCAGCAAAAGGACAGTGTCTGGTTCCGGGCGACGAGTCCGCAGGTCCTGCAGTGGCAGGAGGAGAACGATCCGGAGATGGCCTATTACGTCAAGCGCTGTCACAGTGCTGCGGAGCAGGCCGGTGACCGGCTGGACTTCGCTGCGAGGATCGCCTGGAAGATCGCCACCGACAGCAGTGTCGACCCATCACCGAAGGCCAAGATCAAGCTGGATGCCCGCAAGCCCGGCCCGTGGGCTTGTGCCGCGCTGACGCGGTACTGGCAGGCCGCGGAGACACAGTTCTGGCGGCTCACCGAGCCCGGCCGCACCACAGGCCGGGTGGACAGGCCGTTCGTCGACGCAGCCCTTGCCGCTCTGGATGAGGCCATCGGCCAGGCCAGCCGTGCGGACATCCGGGTGGCGCGCGCCCGTCACCGCGCCCGCGGCCTCCTTCTGGCACTGCTGCAGCCGTCCGTATCCGACTGAACCCGCCCGACCGCGTCCGTGCGGCACGGCAGGCGCTTTGTCACCCCACCCTTTCCCCGCATCAGGGATGTCTCATGACCGATTCTGCGCCGGCGGCTCCTGCTCCGCCGACCTCCTCAAGTGCCCGTCCCTCGGACCGGTTCGTCGCCTACGTGCACCGCGTGTGCGCCTCCACGCAGACTCGTGCCGCCCTGCGGCGCGGGCTCGGGCTGCCGGTGGAGCGGTGCAACTACGTGCACCGCTATCTGGTGCCGTGGCTGCGTGACCACGACGACCAGCACCATGTTGATGTCCGGCGGGCGTACTACGCGGTGGCCTCACTGATTGCCGCACGTCCCCGCTCGGCCCGCGACACCACGCCCGACGACAGCGCGTCCGTCTCCTGGTACGAGCGTTCCAACCTGGGTGCCTCGCTCGGCCAGGCCGTCGCCAAGGGCGTGATGAAGGCGAACTCCGCCGAAAGCGCTCTTCACCTGATGGCCCGCCAGAGCAGCGACGCCATCCACCCGGGCCTGCCCGCCCTTGTCCGCCAGCTCCAGTCCGGCGGCATCACCCTCGACTGGGCGGTCCTCCTGGAGGACCTCGCCTGGTGGAACCGCAGCCGCGACCGCATCGCCACCCGCTGGCTCGAAAGCTACTTCCGCACCGCCGCCGGCACGAGCGACCCCGCCCCCTTCGATTCCGTTATGGAGAACGACCGATGACTCTCTACCTGGACCTGAGTGCCCTGCGGTCGGTGCCCGACGGCCAACCTCAACCGTGACGACCTCGGCTCCCCCAAGCAGGTCCGCTACGGCAACGCCTCCCGCATCCGGGTCTCCAGCCAGTCCTGGAAGCGGGCCATCCGGCTCGGCGTCGAGCAGGACCTCGGGGAGAAGGCCGCCCGCACCCGCCTGGTTCCGGCGAAGGTGCAGCACGCCCTTCAGAACGCCGACTGGCCCGCCGAGCTGGCCGCGTTCGCCGGAGCGCAGGTCGCTGCGAGCGCCGGGAAGAAGGGCATCGGCACGGAAGCGGCAGGCCACACCTCGGTGCTGCTGTTCCTGCCGGAGGCGGCCATCGACGAACTGGCCGCCGTGTGCGCCGAGCACCGCCAGGCCCTGGAAGTGGCCCAGGGCAAGAAGAAGCCCGGCCAGGTCCTGCCGCCCCACCTGATCGAGCAGATCCTCAAGCGGCGCACCGCCTCCATCAGCCTGCTGGGCCGCATGCTCGCCGAGCTCCCGGACGCCAACGTGGACGGGGCGGCCCAGGTCGCCCACGCGTTCACCACGCACGCCGCCGAACCGCAGCGTGACTACTTCACCGCCGTCGACGACTGGCTGGGCGAGGCCGAAACCGGCAGCGGCCACCTCGACACCGCCGAGTTCAGCGCCGGCGTCTTCTACCGGTACGCGACCGTCAACGTCGCCGACCTGCTGAAGAACCTCGAAGGCGACGTCAAGGCCGTCCGCACCGTCCTCAGCTCCTTCGCCGAGCACTTCCTGCTCTCCCTTCCCCAGGCCAAGAAGAACAGCACCGCCCCGCACACCGTCCCGGACCTGGCCTACCTCGCCGTGCGCGAACACCGACCGCTCTCCCTGGCCGCAGCCTTCGAGACCCCCGTCACCGGCGACCCGCAAGGCGGCTTCTCCCAGCCCTCCCGCCAAGCCCTCGACACCTACGCCGGCAACATCAACCGCCTCACCGGCAACCGCAACCGCCGCTTCCACGGCCACACCGTCATCAACCCCGCCGAGACCTACACCGGGCTCGGCACCGCCCACGATTCCTTCGACCAGCTGATCGACGCCGCCGTCGAGGCCGCCGTGCCCGCCGGGCAGGACCAGCAGTGAGCGGGCTTCTGCTGCGCCTCGCCAGGCCCCCTGCAGTCCTGGGGTGAACGCTCCGCGTTCACCCCCGTGCGGGACACCGCGCCCTTCCCGACCCGCTCCGCACTCATCGGCATGTTCGCCGCGGCCGAGGGAATCGGCCGCAGCCAAGCTTGGACCGCTACCAGGAGCTGCGGCTCACCGTGCGCGTGGACCGGCCGGGCGTCCGGCTCGTCGACTACCGCACCGCCGGCGGCGGATTCCCCAAGGACCGCACCGCCGCTACCAGCGGAGGCAGCAACAAAGGCGCCGCCGTCATCACCCGACGCCACTACCTGTCCGACGCGGTGTTCGTCGTCGCCGTCACCGCAGCCGACGAGACCGTCGAGCGCCTCGCCGGTGCCCTGAGCCGCCCGCACTGGGCGCCCTACCTGGGCCGCCGCTCCTGCGTCCCCGACGAGCCGTTCCTCCTGCGCCGCCACGTCGACGACCCCGAGGAAGAACTCCGCACCCGGGTGCCGCTCAGCCGCACCGCACCACCAGCCAAGGACGGCGACGGGCCGGAAGCCGGGACGATCCCCGTGGAATTCCTCCTCGAACAGCCACCACCCCCAGCAGTCCGGGAGAACCTGCGCCGGTCGACGTCATCGACGTCAACGACGCACCGGTGAGCTTCGCCCAGCACGGCCGCAGCCACACCGGCCGCCGCCTGCACCGCACCCGGCTACCGGTGCCCCGCTCCCTGGCAGGCCCCCCACAGACCCTGATGCCAGCGCCTGATCGACTACGCCCACCTCGAGGAAAGCGCATGAACGACCACCCGGTGATCGCACGCATCCGCCTCAACCCGCACAGCCGCGACGTGCAGCGGGACCTGCGCGACGCCACCCAGATGCACCGCACCGTCATGCGGATGGTCCCCGACAACCTCGGCAACGCCCCCCGACAGCAGGCCGGGCTGCTGTACCGCCTGGAGGAGACCGACACCTCCAGCACCCTCCTCGTCCAGGCCGCCACACTCGACCCGGCACGCCTGCCCACCGGATACGGCCAGGCCGACGTCAAGAGCCTCGCCCCGATGTTCACCGCACTGCGCAAAGGGCTCGGCGTCCGCTACCGCATCGTCCTCAACCCCGCCAAACGGGAGCGGCTCTCCCTGGAAGAGAAGGGCAAGCGGGGACGGATCGTGCCGCTCTGTGGCGCCGACGCCGACCAGTGGTGGCTCCGCCGAGCCGCCGAAACCGGCCTCGACCTCCACGTCCTGACCTCCACCAGCATCGAGCAGGCCCGCCCCGCACCCCAAACGCCTCCGGCATGCGGCATAGCCTGCTCCGCTACGACGGCACCGCCACCGTCACCGACCCCGACGCCCTTGAAGACGCCGTCATCCACGGCATCGGACGGTGCAAACCGTACGGCGCGGGACTGCTCAGCCTCGCCCCCGCAACAACCGCGTGAGCCCGCCACGAAAGGGCGGTGAGGCGCGCAGACGCCTCGCCGCACCCACCCTGGCCATGCTCCCCGCGTCGCGGACTCCCTGTCCTTCCTCTACTTGGACATGGTCCGGGTGGTACAGGACGACACCGGAGTGTGCGCGCAGATCCAGATCGACGCACACCGCACCGACCTCGTCTACATCCCCACCGCTGCCCTGTCCTGCCTGCTCCTGGGCCCCGGCGTGTCCATCACCACCCCGGCCCTGGCCACCCTCGCCCGCCACGGCACCAGCGTCGTCTGCGTGGGAGCGGGCGGCGTCCGCGCCTACGCGGGCATCCTCCCCGACTCCCTCACCACCCACTGGCTCGAACAACAGGTCGCAACATGGGCCGACCCAGCACGCCGCCTCGAAGTCGCCGTCCGCATGTACCGAATGCGCTTCAAGGACGCCGACCTACCCGAATCCATCACCCTGGACCAGCTCCGCGGCATGGAAGGCCAGCGCATGAAAGCCTTCTACAAGATCCTCGCGCAGCAGCACGGCATCGGACGCTTCCGCCGCAACTACCGGCCCGACCAATGGGACACCCAGGACCCCGTCAACCTCGCCCTGTCCGCAGCCAACACCTGCCTGTACGGCGTCGTCCACGCCACCCTGCTCGCCCTCGGACTCTCCCAGCCCTCGGCTACGTCCACACCGGCACCCAGCACGCCTTCGTCTACGACATTGCCGACCTCTACAAAGCCGACATCACACTCCCCCTCGCCTTCGCCCTCCACAACTCCGACAACCCCGAACAAGAAGCCCGCCGCCGCTTCCGCGAAAACCTCCGACTCCTACGCCTCCTGCCCCGCATCGTCCAGGACGTCCAGTCCCTACTGACCCCGCCCCATACCCAGGCGACC
The DNA here is from genome assembly GCF_037055355.1 of Streptomyces sp. DG1A-41. GTDB lineage: Bacteria > Actinomycetota > Actinomycetes > Streptomycetales > Streptomycetaceae > Streptomyces. The sequence continues at coordinate 8,987,025 of NZ_CP146350.1, forward strand.
ACAGCCGGCGACGACACCGACGAGGAACGCTCCGAACGGCATGACGTGCAGATGGTCCACCTCTGGGACCCCAAAACCGGAGTCCTCCCAGCAGGCGTCAACTACGCCAACGGAGGCACCTGATGCCCTCCATGGTCGTCATCGCCACAACCGCAGTCCCCGACCACCTACGCGGCGCCCTCAGCCGATGGATTAGCGACGTAGTGCCCGGCATCTTCGTCGGCAGCGTCTCGGCCCGCGTCCGCGATGAACTCTGGCACGCCGTCACCGAAGTCGTGGGCAACGGCGCCGCCATCCTCGTCCACCCCGCCGCCACAGAACAGGGCTACGCCATCCGCACCGCAGGAACCCGCCGCCGGATCCCCGTCGACTTCGACGGCCTTACCCTGATCCGCATGACCGCTGCTCCAAAGGTAAAGGAAATGCAAAGCCCCTCCTAAAGTGCAGGTCAGGAAGGGTCCTCCCCGCCGACGCGGGGGTGTTCCGCCCGCCACCGAGTCGACCCGGGCGAAGACAGCGTCCTCCCCGCCGATGCGGGGGTGTTCCGTCGTCGGACTGCTTGGCCTGCATGGCCTGCCGGTCCTCCCGCCAGGCCCGGCCGCGTTCCGCGTGAAGTTCCGGAAGATGGCGGCCTCGGCCTTCGCGTTCTACCGGGGCACGGCGTGCCTCTTCTACCACGATCTGGATCAAGAAAAGCGGGGCGGGCCGTTCCTGGACGAGCGCACCTCGCGCGTGTGGATCCACGGCGACCTGCACGCGGAGAACTTCGGCACGTACATGGACGCCAACGGCCGCCTGATCTTCAACGTCAACGACTTCGACGAGGCCTACGTCGGCCCCTTTACCTGGGACCTGAAGCGCTTCGCCTGGCGCCCCCGGAGACGTGCTGCAGGTGCCCCAGTCCTCGCCCACTACTGCGGTTGTCTGATCGGGCCGTGCGGCGTCGGCAACCCCACGCCACACGGTCCCGCGCTCTGCTGTCCGGTGCGCCCGGGGTCACCTACGACGGCGGGCTCAGCGGCACTTTCTGTACAGCACTACTCAGCGCTGGGCTCAACGTCCTCGACGGGAGGACCGGAGAGGACCGTAATCCCGTTGTAGGTGTACGCGATTTGCGAGGCCGGGTACGAGCCATCGCCGTCAGCAGTCGAGGGGTCCGCAGGGATATGCAATGGCTTGTATCCACCGTATTTATTCTTGAGCTGCTGCAGCCTGGCAATGGCTTGGTCAACGGTCAAAGCGTCCCAGTCATCACTCATGTTCGGCTGCCTTCCCTGCGGTCATTGGTCATGAGTCACCTTCTGCAGAGGGCACCGGCCACCGCACGGTGGGTGCACCGTTTGGGTGGCGCTACGGCGACCTTGAGCAGCCTGAGCAGGGGCCGGAGCGGCAGGCTCCCCAGCCATCCGCACAGCGCGGGCAGTTCGCCGCGCGAGACCCCGGCCCTGACCTGCGCCGCGACAAGCGACAAGCGGCGCTACTGTCCCCCGGTCGCCGAGTAGTCGGCGCCGGGAGACCGGTCCCTGCGGGCAGAAGCCGAGCGCCGGCCCCGCCCGGCCTCATACCGCGCGGGCAAGGCCGCGTACCGCGCAGGGGGGCCGTGCCGGCTGCGTCCGGCACGGCCCCTGATGCAGCCTTCCACACGGCTACACCGCCGCCCACTCCAACCCGAGCTCCGCCAGCTGCTGGAGTTTGTCGGGGGTGAGCTTGGCGCGCCTGCTCTTGCTGTTACTCAGGAACACCCCTAGTCGGACCTCTGTGCCATCGGGCAGGACTTCGATGTGGGAGCGGCTGATGGGCCCTGCGGAGCCCGTGCGGGCTTTGTACTGGGCGAGGGCTGCGATGCTTCGTTCGAAGGTGCCAGAGGCCGTCTTGGGGGCCTTGGCGGGTGTGTCCTGCTCCGGTGGCAGCGGGGTGATGCCGAGTTGCTCGAGGCGCTCGCGTTGCTCGTCCGTGAGCCCGGTCCACACCGTGTGCTGACGGTTCCTCTGGACAAACCGTCCGACGTCCATCCCGTGGACGGTGACGCCGGGTAGGACGTCGGCCTGGTCCTCGTCGCGCAGTAGCTCCCGCAGCGCGGCGTAGTTGCGCTGCCAGTCCGCCGGCCACGCCGGGTTCCAGTCCGGGTCGAGCTCCTTGAGCGCCTGCTCCCACTCCGGGTGACCGTCCAGAGCACCGGGCCGCCGAAGGTTGGACAGCCATTGCCCCACCGGCCTGTCCAGCGCTGTCGCCGACCTCGGTGCGCACAGGGTCCAGTGCATCTCGTAGTAGGCGCGGGCCGCTTCCAGGTTCTCCTGGAACCGCTCATCCGCCAGGCTCCACACCATGCCGAGTTTCTCCAGCCGTCGGGCGCGTTGGCCGGTCATCTGCCCGGTCCCGTAGGCCCTTCGCTGTTCGGCGACCCATTGCCCAAGGGGGTGCGGGCCGGGGGGCTCCTTGTGGCCGTAGGGGACGCGGGCGTGGCCCTCGCGTTCGGTGAACCGCTTGAGCGCGGCCCAGCCGCGTGCCCAGTCCTGGCGTTCGGTGTCGATCACGTTGAACGACACCCAGTTTGCGACCATCACCGGGTCACGGGGAGCGGCGAAGCGGAGCAGCAGGCGGGATTCTTCCTCGCCTTCCTCTGGCTCCGGGCCGATGAAGGCGGACGGCTGCACCACGTCCTTCTGCGGCTCCTGCGGAATAGCGAGCAATTCCACCGCCTCTTCATCATGAGCCCGCAGACCCTCCAATACCTTCACCAAATTCCGATACGATCCCGAGGTGAACATTTCCTCGGGCTGTTCTCCGGGCTGGAGAAATACCGGCACGATCAGAGAAGCGAGCTTTCCCTGTCCGGGCTTTTGCCGCAGCGCCCGGCCGATGGCCTGGACGATGTCGTGCGGCGCGCCCTTGGGGTCCAGCAGGGCCACACAGTCCACGGCCCGGATGTCGACGCCCTCGCCCAGGACGCGACAGTTGGAGAGCACGGCCCGCTGCGCGGTGGACCCGAACGAGCCCAACACCTCCCGCCAGGCGCTCCGGGGCGTGCTCGCCGCACAGCCAGTTGGCCCAGATCCGCTTCGGGTACTTCTCCGGCTGGTCAGCGTGCAGCTTGGCAGCCACCCGCTGAAGCCCCTCCGCGTATGCCTGCGCCTCGATCGTCCGGTGGTGGAAGGTGATGCACGTCTGGAGCCCGTGCTGCGCCATCGTGTGCAGGAGCGCGGCCTGGAGGGCCCCGAGTCGTTGCCCGCGGACTTCCTCGGTGTACCGGTCCTCGCCATAGAGCCGCTCGGGCGTGAGGACCGGGTCCTGGAGCTCCAGGACGATGATCTGGTACCGAGCCAGAAGACCACGCGAGACGGCCGATGCCAGCGACAGCTTGTAGAGCACGGGCCCGAAGATCTTCTCGTCGTCCATGGAAGCCGCCATCTCCCGCGGCAGCGGGTCACGTACCCCCTCGGCAACCTCCCGGTTGGGCCGCTCCTCCCAGATCCGCGGCGTGGCCGTCAGGTACAGCCGCCGGTATGCCGGGATGACGGTCTGGTCGTGGATGTCCGCCCACGCCTTCCCCATCGACCCACTTGTCCTGTGGGCCTCGTCCACGCACGCGAGGTCCACCGGGGAAAGCTTCTGGCCGTAGGCGCCCTCGAAGGCCTCCGCCAGGACGGGCAGGGACGCGTACGTGGCGTAGATGGTCACGGGTCCCGTGCCGTGCCACAGGGCCAGCTGCACGGGGTTGGTGGTGGAGCGCACCTTGAGGTTCCACAGCTCGGGGTCGTCCTGGAGCGAACACGCCGCCACGGCCGGCCCTTTGTGCCCGGCCTCGTGCCACGCCTTCACCGTCTGCGCCAGCAGGTCCAGCGTCGGCACCAGCACAAGAATGCGCCCCTTGGGCACAAGCCGTTTTGCCGACGCGGCAGCAATGATGGTTTTTCCCGTGCCGCATGCGGCGTGTACCTGTCCGCGGAGGCCGTTGAAGGGAATGCCGCCGGGCGGGATGTCGAGTCCGCG